>NZ_CP150219.1:4800000-6913689 GCF_037969885.1 Paenibacillus sp. FSL R7-0313 | reverse complement strand
CAAACCACAAACCGCAAACCACAAACCCGGTAAGGCTTATACAATCTTGCTGGAAAATAGTGATTCAGCGAAATAAGTGCGGGGGAGTATAAAGGACAGAATCCGATTCGTGTCCTCCTGAATACGACCTTTATTAACCGGAAGTAACCAAGCTCTAAAAAAACAAGACGCAAGGACGCCGCCATCACCCTGGTTGGCTAAGTGGTTTGTATCCATGAATGAACCCCGAATAGGTTTCTACCAAGCTTACTCCTCAGAACACCTCGGGGCGGACTCAAACGAACCGAGCACACGCTATTCGCTGAAAAAACGCACACACCAATTTCTAACGAATCGTAGAAGCGTTATTGTGCGAATTATGCGAGTTGGTCGACGATATGAACGAATTTTAGCCGAATACGGTGTCTGAGATTCTTTAGAATTCTCATACCACGTTATTCGGCTAAATAAGATGTGCTGTGTTCTTTAGATATAGAGCAAAGAGAAGCTAACTCAAATTAAAGTAAAGTTAGATTCGCAACAGATCAAGGTCGAACTCGGGAACGAGTCCTTCGTTCATGGCACGACCAAGCAGTGCAGTGATTGCACCGTAACCATCATCACCCAGGTTTGCGCTGAACTCATTAACATACAGTCCGATATGCTGTGCAGCTACGTCAGGGTCCATTTCTTGGGCATGTTCCATAACGTATGCTCTCGACTCATCCGGGTGCGCCCATGCATATTCAACGGAGGCGCGTGCCCATCCGGCGAGGGCATGAGCGTCCATGTTGCGACGTGCGATGATCGCTCCAAGCGGGATCGGAAGGCCGGTGTCGCTTTCCCACCAGTTCCCAAGATCTGTCATTAGTTTGAGGTCATAGTTCTGGTACGTGAAGCGTGCTTCATGGATAACAAGTCCGGCATCAATCTTGCCGTCTCGCACAGCAGGCATGATCTGGTCGAATGGCATGACAACAATCTCGCCTACACCGCCGGGAACATTTTGCGCTGCCCACAGACGGAATAATAGATATGCTGTCGAGCGTTCACTTGGCACAGCAACCCGTCGTCCAGACAGATATGCTGGATCGGTCGTGCCATTTGCGGTCAGAACCAAAGGACCACATCCTCTGCCAAGTGCGCCTCCAGCAGGAAGCAGAGCATAGTCAGATAACACGTATGGCAGTGCTGCATAAGATATTTTCATCACTTCAGGTGTGTCGGGTCCGTCCGGATTTGCCGCCAGACCATTGGTAATATCAATATCAGCATAACGGACATCCAGCTCAGGTGCGCCCGGGATCAATCCGTGCACCCACGCGTGAAAGATAAATGTATCATTTGGACAAGGGGAAAATGCAATTTTCATGATGTAATAACCTCCCGTAAAATGGAACTTGCAGCCTGAAGCGCATCGAGGGCATCCTTGATGCGCCAAGCGTCGCGGTCGCGTGGACCGACCGCGTTGGATATGGCCCGCAGTTCGAGTGCTGGCACGCCGAACTGCTGGGCAGCTGTTGCCACGCCGAAGCCTTCCATACCTTCGGCGGCGGCATCCGGTACGCGGCGCAATAGCTCCGCGGCCGTCTCCGCTGTTCCGGTCGCCGTGGACACGGTGACCGCAGTGCCTCCGCTGACAGCGAGCCCAGCCCGCTGTAGCTCATGGCGCAGGCGAGCGGCAAGCTCCGCGTCCGCCGCCACAATGGACGAGCCGAATCCGAGCTCGTCCACACTAAGGAAGCCATCTGGCGTCTGCGAGCCCAGATCGGCAGCAACCATGGCGTCGGCTACCACGAGGGAGCCGACGTCTGCCCGGCCGGGGAACCCGCCGCCGATGCCGGCACTGATCACCAGCATGTAGGCTGGTGAATATCCGGCTCCGGCAAGGGGCCCCGGCCTTGAAGATGTGGCAGATGCCTGTGCCACATCGGATGGGCTTGGCGCAGTGGAACCCTGCGCTAACGCCCTAGTGCTTGCAGCCGCTACGGCATATGCCAATGTAGCGGCTGTTCCTGCTGCGGCCGAGGCTGGGCCAACGCCCGCTGCGATGACGTCAAATCGTTCCGCGCCCGTGTCTCCCAAACCACGGAGGACCGCATCTTTCTCCGCATCAACCGCGGTTACAATTAACACACGTTGTGATGAATTTGCTTGTACCGGACTTATATCTGAAGTGTTTATTTCCCCAGTTGAATCCCCGTGGTGTCCATTATTTTCGAATGATGCGTTGGGTTCATTATTTTGCTCTTTATCCTGTCTATGTTCATTCATCTCGGATTCTCCTTGTGAGGTATTCGAAGCGTAACCTATGCCTCCATAATATCTTTCTTACAGCAAGCTTTTAGCTACACTTCTTAGGGTTATTACTGCCTTCTATATTTCCGTGTACATGTATAGTTCAACTTATATAAATGGAATTCGGACATAGTTTTGTCCACTACAAAAGGACATTTATCTTCATTTTGTCTTTCAAAGAGTGGATACTTTTTCTAAAAAGGTACTATACCCATCCTTTAAAATAACACACTACATATAGATTTTTTCGGACGTAAAATTACAAATGATCTATATGTAAAAATCAAACTCCAGAGTGCTTTCTCATGTCTGTGTCCACCCTTTGAAAGACATATCTACAATATGTATGCTCAGTGCGGACAGCACGAGTTGGCGCTCCAAAAGGTCAGATAAACGATTGAAAAGGCTGGAGTCTGCCCCGACTCAATCAACGCTAATCATACATGGACCTTCGGATTTTAAACCAACAAACCAAATAAATAACTGGCCAAGTCTACACCCGATCCCTATATAGTAGCTCATTTGTGCAGACCAGAATTTAAAGCAAGTACATAGTCTCGCTAACTCTAATTTAGCTACCTGCTGAACAGCCAACTACTGTTCAGACAATAGATCTATAACGCAACACAACATATATAACGCATAACAGACCTAACAATCAATCAGGTTAAACGTGCACAAAAAAAGTAACCAAGATACAGTGATTATTGAACAATACTTCATCTCCATCATAACGGAAGGGGAAAGACCTGAACAACCTTTACATGTAATTCTGTCAAAGCGGTAAAGCAAAGGTTTTGGGTAGCTGGCCGCATCACTTCTTCAAGTAGCCACATCTAGCCACATCGCTTCAGATAGCCGTTTTGCCTCACTTCATGTGAATGCCACTCCTGATCCGATCACCGTCCTAAACCGGAATGAACCTGCTTCCCAAAATTATATATGTCAAATAAACCATATAACCTCTCTTTATTAACGTACTCCCAATAAAACAAGAAGTCAAAGTCAACGGTTGACAATTCGATTTAACTGTATTAATAATAGTAGTACAGTTAATACACCTAAGAGTTGAATAGTACGGCACTACAGCTGTACAGCTTAGGTAACGCCTTTTTACACCTAGATATTTGCACATACACCTCAGATACAGTCATTTAAAACCGATAGGTTATTTCACACATGTACAGAAAGGAGGTGCGGGATGTTCGAATTAGATGTACGCAGCCGTAAGGCGATCTACGAGCAACTAGTGGACAAAGTCAAAGAAATGATCGTATACGGTATTCTAAAGCCCGACGAGCAGCTTCCTTCCGTTCGTGCGTTATCCACGCAGCTGACCGTAAATCCAAATACGATTCAGAAAGCGTATCGCGAGCTTGAACGTGAAGGTTACATTTATTCTTTGAAGGGAAAAGGGAGCTTCGTATCATCGTCTGTGGAACATCCGAATGAAGCCATGAGAGATGAGATCAGAGAGTCTCTGGTGAAGTTGATTGCAGAAGCTTCGTATTCCGGTTTGACCAAAGCGGATATGACGCTTTTGTTTGAGGAAGCGATGGCCCGTATAGAGAAGGAGGAGCCTCATGATTGAGCTGAATCAAGTCGTCAAAGCATTTGAACAGGAAAAGGCAGTGGATGGCGTAACGATGCACATACATAAGGGGTCGATCTATGGTTTGCTCGGTTCCAACGGGGCAGGCAAGACATCGCTGCTCAAAATGATGGCTGGCATTTACCGTCAGGACAGCGGGACTGTTCGTATCGAAGATAATGAGATTTATGAAAATATGGATCTCAAAGGCCGCACAATCTTTATGGCCGATTCGCCCTACTTTTTCCCGCAATCTTCAATAACTCAGATGGCTGCATTTTATCGTTCGGTATATCCACGCTGGAATGAGGAGCGGTTCAAGCAACTGGCTACCGTGTTCAAACTGGATGTAAAACGCAAGCTGCATCGCATGTCCAAAGGCATGCGCCGCCAGGCAGCCGTATGGCTGGGACTTAGCTGTATGCCTGAAGTGCTGCTGATGGATGAGCCGATTGATGGCCTTGACCCGGTCATGCGTCAGCAGATCAAAAACTTGCTGTTCCAGGAAGCAGCTGAGCGTCAGGTGACCATTGTCATCTCGTCCCACAACTTGCGTGAGATCGAAGATCTGTGTGACCATGTGGCGATTATGCACAAAGGCCGAATTATTGTAGAGAAGGATCTTGATGATCTGAAGGCCGATACGCATAAAATCCAAGTCGCTTTCCGCCACCCGGACCATGCCAAAGCCATGGATGAGCAGATTGATATTTTACATGAAGAGAAACGGGGAAGTGTATCCCTGTTCATTGTCAAAGGCAACCGACAACAGGTAACCGATCAATTCCGTATACATGATCCGTATCTGCTGGATGTACTGCCTTTGACGCTCGAAGAAATCTTTATTTACGAAATGGAGGACGCAGGGTATGATATTCAACCGATTGTTCTGTAACCGGGGCATCCTGATCCAAAATTTCAGACAGCATGGATGGATAGGCATTTTATTTCTCATCACATTGTTGTTCTCGTTACCTTTATATATTGCTACCGAGTACAGAGATGTGCCACAGCAGATTACAAGTTTGTTTCAGGCCAATGGTGAAGTGCAGATTTTGTTCGCTATCACACTGCCCGTAGCGGCTGGAATCTTTCTTTTTCGGTACATTCAATCTGGTGCACCTTCGGATCTGTTCCATAGTTTGCCGTTACGTCGTAAACATCTATTAACGATTAATCTGTTGACCGGATATGCCATGATCCTGATTCCAATCTGGATTACAACTGCGATTACCGGCTGGGTATGGGCGGTACTGGATCAACCTGCGTTTTTGTTCGATGGCAGTACAATCTGGATGTGGGGCTTGAGCATGAGTATCTACTCGCTATTTATGTTCATGCTAACTGTAGCGGTCGGCATGTGTATTGGTCAATCTGTATTGCAGGGACTCACCGTGTACGCACTCGTCTTGTTACCTGTTGTCGTATGGTTCATTATGTCACTTCATCTCCAGCATTATTTGCTCGGATATGCTTTTGAAGAAGTGGGCTTTAATGCGGAGAAACTCTCACTTGTCCTGCGTGTGGGTTCGATCAGTAACCTCCCTGTAATCCGTCTGGAGTTAATTATCTATGCTATATTTACAATCCTGTTTATTCCTCTAACCTATTTACTTTATGCGAAGAGACAGGTTGAATCTGCTACTCAAGCAGTTACGTTTAAACTTATAAAACCTATATTCCGCTTTGGATTGATGTTTACATTGGTTCTGATTGGCGGAGGTTACTTTACAATGATTGCTCCAAGAGGATCAGCTGGGTGGGGAATCTTCGGATATATCCTCGGCGGAATTGTAGGTTATATCGTTGCCGAGATGATTATTCGCAAAACATGGCTGATCTGGAGCAGCAGGCTGCTACCCAAGCTGATTCTATATGGTATCATCGCTGGTCTGATACTGTACGTACCTATTGCCGACTGGAATGGATACGCCGCTCGAGTGCCTGAAATGAGCAAGGTGAACAGCATCAAGCTTGGTGGGGAGAGTTATACGTACAGTAACGGTGTCAGTCAGAAAAAGGACGATGCTCACCTCTATTCTAATGATCCGGAATACATGGGGGCAGTTATCGCTCTTCATCAAAAAATTGTGGATTCCGATCTTCCTTTACTGGATGATCCGATTAATACAGGTATGCGTAATGATGAGTCTATATTAATTAACTACAAGCTGGATAACGGCAAAGTGATGAAACGTAAATACTACATTCCAGAAGCCGAATTCCATCAGGAATTAAAGGCTCTGAAACAGTCCCAGGATTACAAAAGAGTCGCCTTTGAAACGTATAAGCTCGATGAAGATGCATTAAGTTTCGGCATTCGCTCTGCCATAAGTTCATACCGGAAGGTTTATATTAGCAATCCGGAGCAAGTCCGTGAGTTCAAAGCATTGTTGAAACAGGACATTTTGGATCAGACCTATGAAGAACAGCGCTCCCCGTGGCAGTCGTTTGCCTACGCGGAGATGAATCAGGATTCGTCTTCAAAAGATCCATTTCAACCGAAAGAGATGTGGAATTTTGAGATCAAACCTAGCTATGATCGGGTGTTGGATTGGCTGAAGGAGAACAAATTATACGACCAGTTGCTTGTTCAGGCAGATGAGATTGTCTCGGCTCAGTTTGCGAAGCAGGAGATTAACAGTCCGGGTTGGCTTCAGTGGACTACTCCGCAGCCAGAATATATCGATGGAAATCTAAGTGGTAACAAACAGATAGCGACTAAAAACAAAGAAATCATTAGTGATTTGCTCAAACGTCAACGGTCTGGTTATCTAACAGAGAAAGATACCATTTATCAGATCAAGTTGAATGTAACTCGTGGCGAGAACATCTATATGATGCTGAAAGAAGAGGATCTGACCGAGGCAATGAAAGCTATTTTGGTCAATCAATAAGTTGAGCTGTATACGTTGTTGATTAAATGCGGGAAGGGTTCTCCCGTTGTTTGAAGGGTTGATATTAGACCGGTTAAACTAGTACGACTTGACCAGATACAACGAATGGAATATATTAGAAAAAGAAAAGGTTCGAGCGACTCGTTCAATCGAATCTCATATGGAACGGCTTATGAGGGAAGCACCCGTAAGAGCAGGCAAATGCCTGACTTGCGGGTGCTTTTTTGTCGTTCGCTGATTTCATTGGCTATTCTGCTAAATATTTTAGAAGAAAGGGTGTTAGAGACGCATGCAAACAGAAACGTGGAAGGAAACGATAAATGAACAGGAGGCAATGGAGTGTTGTTCTTCCCTATTGGAACGAACAAACTCACATAACTTCATAGAACATGACGGCCTATTGGAAGAAAAAAAGGGGCGACAGCATATCGAAGATATAGCTACAGAAGATATAGCTACAGAAGATGTAGCTTTAATGGAGACGAGTGACATACTATTCCCTTCTCCAATAGCAGGTAGCCATAGTCACATGATGGATCAAAGTAAAGTCCTGCGTGGTCAATTGTCATCATTCGCTCCTCTTATATTCGGATCACGCCTGCTCATAGGGCTTGTGATTTTTTTCAGTGTAGGCACGATGTATTTTACTTCAACAGCCGAGGCAGCGGGCATAGATCTTGGCGTCACAGCGCAGAAAGCATGGGATTCCGTTCTGAAAAAAGCCGATAAACAGACCCAATTAACCTTGCAACGAGCATACGAGAAAGTGGGGAACTGGAAGACACAAGAGCAGGCTTGGGAACAAAAAATAAAGACACTTCATGCCGCCAATACCGTGGAATTGGAGCGATTACGTGTAGAAATAAGACAAACCGATGATGCGAAGATCGCGGCTCTAGCTGAAAAGGTAAAGCAAACCCAAGCCCGATATGAACCGCTATTCGCCCTCTATAGTTCAGTCAATAGACAGTTGGATGCAGCCAAAGCCATCAAAAATAAGGAATGGAGTGCAGCGATCCGTACGCAGGCCGACACATTGAGACCCGTTGTGCAGGTTGCCAGAGAAGACATTCGGATCAAGAAAAAGGAGCTTGCCGAAGCACGTAAACGGAAGAGCGCTGAGATAAAACGTTTACGAGCTATGCTGGCAGGGGCTGACTCCGCGAAGAAACAGATTCAAACGGCTAAAAAACAGGCGAGTCTGGCTAAAGAACGATATTCCAACGCACTACAACAGTTCAAACAGAGTACAAAGCAAGGCCAAACGTCACGTGTACTCAGCTCATTGAACACATTGGCTTCTGCAGCAGAGAAGTGCGCAGGTACAAAACAAAATATTTATACACTGGAGCAAAAAGTATCCACTACATATGTGAAAGTCAGACAGGAAATCGCCAAGAGACCCAAATAAGAGGAAACCCGGTCCTCTCCGCAACGTACACAACTTTAGATGTAAAGACGCTTCGATGAGATGATGGAACGAGGTGGAACTATTGCAGTCCAAGTTGGAAACGAAACGTACGGGGGCAAAAGGTTTTAAACGTAAACGTTACTGGATTCCCAGCGTTGTACTAATTTTGATCATAGGTTTTATCGGGATTGGTACACAATGGACACCCAAAATAGCTGTATTTTTATTAAAATCATTAATTGAAACTACTAATCCAGATACGAGCAGCAAGGACCGTATGATCTCGGAAGGCGTAACTCGTGTTGTGGATGTACCCTATGCAGACGAAGGGCGTAATGACAGTACGCTGGATATCTATTATCCTTCCGTAACATCGGAACCTTTGCCTGTTGTGTTGTGGGTTCATGGCGGAGGATGGGTCTTGGGTGACAAAAAGGATATCGCAGATTATGCCGTACAATTAGCCAAGCAGGGTTACGTTGTGGTCAGTATAAATTATGCGCTCGCACCGGATACGAAATATCCCATTCCCGTGATCCAGACGAATCAGGCTTTGACTTACGTGAAGAACCATGTCAGTGAGTATCAGGGTGACCCGGAAAACATATTTCTCGCAGGCAATTCAGCAGGTGCCCAGATTGCAAGTCAGACCGCGGCAGTGGTGACGAATCCTTCTCTCGCCAAGCTGATGAATATAACACCAGCCGCCCAGCCGGAAGAGTTGCGTGGGGTTCTTCTATACTGTGGTCCATACAATCTAAGTACGGTAGCCAATACAGGTTTTCCACTCATACGGACATTTCTCTGGTCATATACAGGAGTCAAAACATTCGAAGATTATCCCCGTTTGCATGAAATGTCGACCGTGCTTCAGGCCACAGCAGCGTACCCGCCTGCATTTATTACCTCAGGCAATAATGACCCGTTGACCAGTCAATCGATTGAGCTGGCACAAGTATTGAAGCGCCTTGATGTTGAGGTGGAAACCTTGTTTTTCTCGAACTCGTCAGAGAAACTGGGACATGATTATCAATTTGATCTGGAGAGTGACGCTGGACAACAGGCGATACATTCGGCAGTACGATTCATGCAACAGTATAGTCGATGAGCAGACAAGTCTGTGGTACACTCGAAGCAAATGAGGGCGCAGGAGGAGAAGCATGGCAGATAAAGAAGATTTGACCCGGTTCGGGGTGGCGTTTCCTACACCTCTGATTGAGCAGTTTGACCAGTATATTGAGGAACAGGGATACAAAAACCGATCCGAGGCTTTCCGTGATCTTGTTCGAAAAACATTACTGCAACCTTCTGCATTACAATCCGACCAGGATGTGGCCGGCACCATTGTGATGGTCTACGATCACCATATCAGTGATCTTCCCATTCGTTTGATGGAGCTGCAGCACGAGGCGCATCATGACATCATTTCCAATATGCACGTACACCTGAACCATGACCAATGCCTGGAGGTTATTGCCGTACGAGGGAATCTGGGGCGATTGCGTCATCTGCATCAACAGATCCAGGTGCAAAAAGGGGTATTGTATGCAGAATTGTCTGTGACTTATGTGGATGAACTCAACAAACTGGCTCATGCTCAGAGTCATGATCAGGATGGCAAGCCGGATCAAAGTCTGGATCACAATCAAAGTACCGGGCAGCATGGTCACAACCATCATCATCGCTCTGCGGAGTAAGACAAATACGAGTGTAATTTCTATGAAAGTATAGCAAATCTAAAAAACAGACTATTGGTTAGATGCCAACCGTCTGTTTTTTTTTGTTTGTTATAATACCTGACTCTATAGAACGCTACAAATGCTCGGCTATATAACTATTTAATTATTAATTCTGAAATATGAAAAAATATGGATTATGAAGTTAACTTTGTTGACATATGATTTGTATTTTGTGCTACAATTTCTCTAAAAAGTAACACGAAATAAGTGAGTGAAGTACAACTTTAGAGGGGGAACGACCAGAATGGGCAGATTTTCATGGAGATGGGGAGAGCGAAAAGTTAGAACAGGATTAGGCATCTTGCTTGTATGTTCCATTGGTTTATCTGGTTGTGCACAGGGCACAGCGCCAACAGCTTCATCAGCAGAGAATGGACAATCAGGTACAGCCTTAACCAAAGATGAATTGGTGCTGGCCGTTGGCACCGAACCGGAAGGTGGGTTTGATCCAACAACCGGATGGGGGCAATATGGGTCACCACTTTTCCAGAGTACCTTGCTGAAGCGGGATGCCAAGTTACAACTGGTTAATGATCTGGCTACGGCATACTCGGTTAGTGAAGATGGGCTGATCTGGACGGTTACACTTCGGGATGATGTGAAATTTTCGGATGGGGAGCCTCTAACGGCTGAGGATGTGAAATTTACGTTTGATACGGCTGCTCAAAGTGGATCTGTGATTGATTTGACGAATATGGCTGATGTGCAGGCACCTGACGATAGCACGGTTGTATTCACATTGAAGTCGCCGCAGTCTACATTTATCAGTCTGCTGACGACACTTGGCATTGTACCTGAACACGCCTATGGTGCTGATTATGCGGAACATCCGGTCGGATCAGGGCCGTACAAGCTGGTACAGTGGGACAAAGGACAACAGGCCATCGTGGAAGCCAATGAAGAATATTATGGTAACAAGTCTGCATTCCACAAACTCACCTTCCTCTATCTGGATGAAGATGCGGCCTACGCCGCTGCGCAGGCAGGTACGGTGGATATCGCTGCTATCCCGGCAGCGTTTAGCAAACAACAGGTGAATGGCATGACATTAGAGGCCATGAAAACCGTAGATAACCGGGGCATCATGTTCCCCATGCAACCTGCTGGTGCCAAGTCGGGAGATGGTCTTCCCGCAGGGAATGATGTGACATCTGATCTGGCGATTCGCCAAGCGGTGAACGTTGTGATTGATCGTGAGGCTTTGGTTGAGGGCGTACTGGAAGGGTACGGTCGTCCAGCGTATTCCGTCAGTGATGATCTGCCTTGGAGCAATGCAGATGCTGTATTTACGGATGCCAATCTCGAAGAAGCAAAGCGCATTCTGGCATCTGGTGGCTGGGTGGATGCGGATGGTGATGGTATCGTTGAGAAAAACGGCGTTAAGGCCGAGTTCAATCTGCTTTATTTTGCAGGTGATTTAACAAGACAATCTCTGGCGTTAGCTACTGCGGATATGGTTGCCCAGGCGGGAATTAAGATCAATGTTGAAGGCAAAAGCCGTGAAGAGACAAAAAAGATGGCTTACTCCAACGCTGTATTATTTGGTTGGGGCAGTCATGATCCTTTGGAAACGTATAACCTCTATAGCAGTACCCACAAGGGAGAAGGATATTACAATGTAGGACTGTACAGTAATCCTGTCGTGGATTCATGGATGGAGAAGGCCCTTCAGGCAACCAGTGAGGAAGAGGCATTGCCTTTCTGGCAGAAAGCGGAATGGGATGGCACAACAGGTTTCAGTTATCAGGGGGATGCACCTTGGGCATGGCTCGTAAATATAGATCATCTGTATCTTGTTAAGAACGGCCTGAACATTGGCGAGCAACAGATCCACCCCCATGGTCACGGCTGGCCGGTGACATCCAATCTGGAGGAATGGTCCTGGGATAACAGCACGAAATAAGAAGCTCAGCGGTAGCTTTAGCCTGAATTGGGGAGAGATTGGATGACGGGCAGGAATGGATGGGCTAGATTTGTTGGTTTTAAATTGTTGCGACTTGTATCTCTGTTGGTTGGGGTCAGTGTGTTGTCTTTTATATTAATGCAATTCTCTCCTGTGGACCCGATCGAAGCTTATATTGGTGGAGACATGATCAGGGTAAGTGCCGAACAGCGCAGTTTAATCGAAGAACGTTGGGGATTGAATGAATCTCCCATGGAACGATTGCTGACTTGGGGACAAGCGCTGATTCAGGGAGATCTGGGAACTTCGATGATCTACAGACAGCCTGTAGCGGATATTATTCAGGAACGGTTCATGAATTCTGTCGCGCTTATGGCTGTAGCTTGGATGTTATCCGGCATCATTGGTTTCACTCTTGGTGTAGTTGCTGCCATGAGACGGGATTCGAAGCTGGATCGCCTGATCTGCTGGTATTGTTATACGCTGGCCTCCACGCCGGTATTCTGGATTGCGCTGTTGCTGCTGATGGTATTTGGGGTGTGGCTCGGATGGCTGCCAGTTGGCCTTGGGGTACCCGCAGGGATATCGGCTGATCAGGTCACATGGGGAGATCGGGCTATTCATATGATTCTGCCAGCGTTGACTCTCAGCTTGACTGGGGTAGCTTCTATTGCTTTGCATACCCGGCAGAAGCTTACGGATGTGCTCGAGTCAGATTATATTCTGTTTGCGAGAGCGCGGGGTGAGCGTGGATTTCAGCTGTTCCGTCGACATGGGTTCAGACATGTTGTTTTGCCAGCCATAACACTACAGTTTGCTTCGTTCAGTGAAATGTTTGGTGGGGCTGTGCTTGCAGAACAGGTATTTTCATACCCCGGCCTTGGTCAGGCAACGGTTCAGGCGGGGTTGCGTGGAGATGTTCCACTGCTGCTTGGACTTGTGATGTGCAGTGCAATTTTTGTTTTTACAGGTAATATGGTTGCAGACATTCTGTATCGTATGATTGACCCGCGGATGAAGGAGGAGCTGATGTCATGAAGCAGACGGTAGAACGCTCCTCTGAGCAGACGGCAGAAAAAGCCCAAATACAAATAGTGAAAACGGAGACTCCAGAGGTAAGGTTCAACATTAATCCGGGGTTACTACAAGCTGAGACTGGAAAAGGAACAGGAACAACACGCCAAACGAGAAAAGGTTATGTGGGTGCCAGAGACCAAAATTTCCGCAATCCTCGCCAAAGAGCGGTGATCTGGGGAAGCCTTGCGGTGATCTGGATTGCCGTTGTGTGGTTGACGGGTAGACTACTTCCCGCTGGTTCTACCCTAACCTCATTAATGGATCGGAATCTGGCTCCAACCTGGGCGCATCCATTTGGCACAGATTGGCTCGGAAGAGATATGTTCATGCGCACATTAAAAGGATTGGCAACCAGCATTCAAGTGGGATTACTTGCTGCATGTGGTGGCGGATTTATCGCGATGTTATTGGGTTTGGCTGCCGCTTCAAGCAAGGCTGCTGACCGGGTGATCTCATGGATTATCGACCTGTTCCTGAGTGTACCTCATCTGGTATCGCTGGTTATGCTGGCCTTTGTATTTGGTGGAGGTTTGGCAGGAGTGGCGGCAGCGATTGCGCTGACTCACTGGCCGAATCTGGCCCGGATTGTACGAGCAGAGATGATTCAACTGAAATCCGCAGAATATATTCAGATTTCACATAAGTTAGGTCAATCACGGTTACAAATTGCGGTGCAGCATATGCTGCCACATCTGGTTCCACAACTTTTCGTGGGCGTGCTGCTAATCTTTCCCCATGCGATTCTGCATGAGGCAGCCATTACGTTTCTGGGGCTTGGGTTGTCCCCGCAACAACCGGCAATTGGAATTATTTTATCAGAGTCGATGAGATATTTATCTGCTGGCATGTGGTGGCTCGCCTTTTTCCCGGGACTGGCATTGTTGTTGGTTGTTCGTGCGTTTGATGTATTGGGCAACAGTCTGAAGACAATGACGGGGACAGGTAGTTCAAGGGAGGTGAGGTAAATATGGCTCTTCTTGATATTGAGGGAGTATCGGTGTCATTTCGGCGTGCTCGTGGTTGGTTTGGACACGAACAGACTTACGTTATTCAGAATCTGGATCTTTCCATAAACGAGGGCGAGATCGTGGCTGTTGTAGGTGCAAGTGGATCGGGTAAAAGTGTGCTGGCGCAGGCCATTGTGGGCATCCTGCCTGCCAATGCCAGGTTGGAGGGGAGAATAAGCTATAGTGGCAAGCCTTTGACTCCAAAGCGGCAGCTTCATCTGCGTGGTGAGGAGCTGATGTTGATTCCACAATCCGTCAGTTATTTGGACCCGTTGATGAAGGTGGGAAGGCAAGTTCAGCCAGTGACCCGAGATGTGGGAAGGAAGCGCAGATTGATGACTCGATCCCACTTGAAAAAGACGGAGCAGGAGCTGACGGATCGTTATCATCTTCCTCAAGGAACAGGCGGGAAATACCCTTTTGAGTTGTCCGGAGGGATGGCAAGGCGGGTGTTGATGGCGACAGCGACCACGGGTCAAGCCAAGCTGATCATTGCAGATGAGCCGACACCAGGCATTCATCCCGAAGTACTGGCCGAGACGATGAAGCAATTTCGCAAGCTTGCAAATCAAGGCGTAGGTATCCTGTGGATCACCCATGATATCACGACAGCCCTGACGGCAGCTGATCGCATCACTGTATTTTATGCGGGGACCAATGTAGAGACGACGCAGGTAGATGATTTTACGGGAACTGGAGAACGTCTGCGTCATCCATATACGAAAGCCCTCTGGAATGCGTTGCCACAGAATGGATTTCAGCCACTTCCTGGCTCCCAGCCATTGGCGGGTCTAGAGATTGCAGCAGGATGTTCATTTGCTCCCCGGTGTAGCGCAGCAACCGCAGCATGTACCCGCGAACGTCCTCAGCTTCGTAATATACGAGGCGGAGAGGTGAGGTGTTTCCATGTCACTTGAAGCACGGAATGTAAGTTACCGTTACGATCAGAAATCGTGGGTGTTTCAGCAGATGAATATGCAGGTGCAACAGGGCGAAGTCGTTGGCTTGTGGGGGCCGAGTGGCTGTGGCAAAACAAGCCTTGGGCGCATCCTTGCAGGATATGCCGAACCTGTGGCAGGACAAGTACTTTTGGATGGAAAACCACTCCCTCGTAAAGGAGTATGTCAGGTTCAGCTGGTGTTCCAGCACCCGGAGAAAGCCGTGAATCCACGCTGGCGGATGCGTCGTGTACTTCAGGAGGCGGCTGTGCAGGATGAACAACTGCTCGAAGCTTTAGGTATTCAGCAGAATTGGCTGGACCGCAGACCGGGTGAATTGTCCGGTGGAGAACTGCAACGATTCTGTGTGGCGCGAGCACTCGGTACAGCGACACGTTATGTGATCGCAGATGAGATGACAACGATGCTGGATGCAATCACTCAGGCACAGATCTGGCATACCGTGATGGAAGTGGCTCGAAAGCGTGATCTGGGGCTATTGATCATAAGCCATGATCGGGAGTTGCTGAACAGATTGTGCGACAGAATTACACCGATGCCGATAAAGATGTCATTATCATTTTAATTATGTTTTGAATAAATAAAATGATCGAATACAAAAGGGGTGCCCCTTGTGAAGTCATTGACCATGAATGTGAGTCATGGACTTGACTAGGGAGCACCCCTTTTTCCATTTTACAAATATTCACCATTTAACGAACAGTACACGTTCTGTTCGCAACGCATATAGATGTAACTGGCAGCTTATTTGCCCGACACATTGCTTAACAACACAGATAACCTGCGCATCGCCTCTTCAACCGTAGAACGTGGACAGGCTACATTAATACGCATGAACCCTGTACCCTCTGTTCCAAAGAAGCTCCCGTCATTGAAAGCAAGCCCTGCTTCATGAAGAAGCATATTGCATAGTTGTGCATGTGGGATATTCAGCTCCCGGAAATCCATCCATAACAGATAGGTCGCTTCGGGCAGATGCATTTTAATCTGAGGAATATGTTCCGCAACATATTGCTGTACATATTCCATATTTCCACGGATATAGGCAATGCACTCATCCAGCCATTCCTCGGCTCCGTTGTATGCAGCTTCGGTTGCAACAGCCCCCAATGTGCTGATATTGGCAAGTCCCATCGTTTTTACACCCTGCGCGAACGATTCCCGCAACTTGGCATTGGGGATGATGATGTTGGATGTGCAGAGGCCAGGAATGTTGAACGTTTTGCTTGGAGCCGTGCAGATGATGCTTAGATCAGAGACGGCGTCCGAGATCAGGGTCAGAGGTGTATGAGTTCCGCGCTGATGAGCAAGATCGGCATGGATTTCATCTGAAACCATCAGTACGTTGTATTGCAGACACAGTGACGTAAGACCTTCA
The DNA here is from genome assembly GCF_037969885.1 of Paenibacillus sp. FSL R7-0313. Lineage (NCBI taxonomy): Bacteria > Bacillati > Bacillota > Bacilli > Caryophanales > Paenibacillaceae > Paenibacillus > Paenibacillus sp. FSL R7-0313. The sequence goes on along the minus strand of NZ_CP150219.1, from coordinate 6,897,450 downwards.
AGCTCTTCACGAGTCCATACCCGTCCAACCGGGTTATGAGGACTGCACAGAATCAGCATTTTGACCCGACCGGTCTGCAAGCTGGATTCCAGTTGTTCCAGATCCATCGTGTAATGACCGTTATTCTCTACTAAAGGATTGGTGATCAGTTCACGACCTTGACCACGTACTACTTCATAGAAGGGCGCATACACCGGAGTTTGGATGACCACTGCATCTCCCGGCTGAGTGAATCGTTGTACAGCAATGCTGAGTGCGGGCACAATACCTGGAGTGAATACGATCCAGTCATCGTTAATTTTCCAGTTGTGGCGCCGTTCCATCCAGTCTGCAACAGCTGCATGATACGCTTCAGTCCGTACTGTATAACCAAAAATCCCGTGCTCCATCCGTGTTTGCAGGGCCTGAATGACGGATGGTGGAGCAGCAAAATCCATATCGGCCACCCACATCGGAAGCGCATCAGCAACGCCGAAGATATCCTCAAGTGCATCCCATTTTTCTGATCCGGTAGAGATCCGGTTAATAGACTGATCAAATGTACTGTTATTGTTATTCATCGTATTTAATCCCCCTTGAGTTCCGTTCCTTCGACCACAAATCGACAAATAATTATCTAATACATTGATTAATTTCGCAACTGTTGTGCGTGTATGATTTGCTTCATATGTATGGTCCGGAATTCAGGACTTTATTCATATAAGAACAACTTAACGAGCCAGAGAAGAGCAGGCATACAACAAAGACTATTTTTGTACGCCCTTGGTCCTGTTTTGTCCATTTATCGTTTACAACCTCTTGTTAGATGCTATTATATTGCTAACATTTGGTGGAACAACGGGCTGTTATCCGAATAAGCTCGTGCCCATACATGATGAGCATAACTACATGAGTCTTTCGCGTACATCGAGCGATCGTCTTGAATCGTATTATGCATAAGGCTGACATTTGAACTCAGGAGGCGTTTAGGGATGAAAAGCAAAAAGTGGTTGATTGCTGCGGGTGTGTTTGGCATGGTGTTAACCGGATCGGCAGGTGTATATGCAGGTACACAACTGGAGACGATCAAAGCTTATCTAAACCATGGGCTCGCCATCGAAGTGAACGGACAGAAATTTACACCGACAGGTGACCAGGGCAAAAAGCTTGCGCCAATTACATATCAAGGCAGTACATATCTCCCCGTTCGTTCGATTGCCGATGCGTTGAAGACCGAAGTGAAGTATGATTCCCAAAACAATAAAGTAAGCATCGGCTCTTCAAGCTCTTCTGGCGGATCAACATCCACAGGCAACAGCGGATCGCAACCATCTACAGGCACGAACACACAGGCGGCAGGTGTGAAGTCCAAGTATCTGCCAGCAGATTTCCCATTACCTAAGGATGCGAAGGCAACAAGTCTCATTGAGAACATAATGGATGGTGACAAAAAAGTAGTGCTCACGTACACAACGAAAGAAACGTTGCTAACCGTTGGAACATCCTACAAAGACTATTACCAGACCAAAAACTTGAGTCAGAATACTCAGGATATACAGGCAGACGGCTTCAGTATTGTGGGTCGTGAAGATGGCAAATATGCCGTAACGATCACAGGTTCGGTGTCTGCAACCAACAAGGATCTGAATGAAATCACCGTAGTGTGGGGCGAAGAGTAATCTTTCCTTCTATAAAAGGTGAACAGCAAAAGCCGTCCGTTGAAATCATAACAGATTTCATTTGACGGCTTTTAGGGTTGAATCTATATCTGGTTTTATGTTTTGAGCTAGCAGTCCGTTACAGGTACTCGTTAAACCATCCGGCAATATGCTCCAGGCGCCGTACCCTCAGATGAGGGTGACCCCCACGAGATAACTCGTGGTTGGCACCTGGGAAACGAACAAGACGAGTGGTCTGTTTGCGTCGTTTCAACGCAATGTATAATTGCTCAGCCTGTTCAATCGGACACCGCAGATCCTGTTCGCCATGTAAAATGAGCAGCGGAGTACTCACGTTGCCGACATAAGCGAGTGGCGAATGTTTCCACAGTTTTTCCGTGTCATCCCACGCGTTACCACCAATCTGATCCTCTGTGAAGAAATAGCCAATGTCACTGACGCCATAGAAAGATAACCAGTTGGAGATGGAACGTTGGGTAACAGCGGCTTTGAAGCGATCGGTGTGTCCAACAATCCAGTTGGTCATGAAGCCACCATAACTGCCTCCGGTTACGCCCAATCTGGATTCATCGATAAACTCATATTGGGATAGGGCATAATCCACGCTCTCCATAAGATCGCGATAATCTCCACCGCCGTAATCTCCGCGACATGCGTCTACAAACTGCTGCCCGTATCCGAGGCCACCACGTGGATTGATATACACAACAGCGTAGCCTTGTGCGGCGAGAATCTGGAACTCGTGCATAAATGTAAAACCATACATCATGTGCGGGCCGCCATGAATCTCCAGAATGGTCGGGATTTTGACCCCGTCGACCATGCCATGAGGTTTCATGATCCATCCTTGCAGACGCAGGCCATCTGAGGAATTAAACCAGAAGGTTTCCGGTGTACTGAGATAGATCTCATCCTCAAGCTGTGGATTGCTGCGGGTGAGCTGAATCGGTTCTACACCGGAATCTTCCGGTTGTTCATACATATAGAGATCACCAGGATTTCGTGTATCGGCAACAGCGGCAACGATCTGTCCGTTTTCCAATTCCGCAAATTGATAAATCTCCCGTTCGTCAGGCCATATATAGTCGGCACTGCTGTCGTCTCGTGCGAATTTGGCGATGCGTACACTGCCATGGATAGTCGCCAGACAGAAGATTGAAGAACCATCCCTGCTGAATACTGGCCCCGTAGTTGTCAGATGTGATCGCATGTCGCCAACAATGCTGTGATTCAACTGTACGTCCCAATCCGTGCTCAGACATACGAGTTCACCACCTGATACTGGAAGGGTGTACAGCTTCACAAGTGTGGCATTTCCATAGGAATGGTCACTGGCGAGCAGTGCAATGGATTGCCCATCCGGTGCAAAGGCCAGTCGGCTGAACGTATATCCTTCCGGGGTTAACTGCTGCACATCCGATCCGTCTGCTTTGGCAAGGTACACATGATTAGTCAGTGTGTAATCATTATGGTCCTCGCCTTCTTCAGGCATTTGCGTGATCCATACGATGGATGTTCCATCCGGGGACCAGGCGTAGTCTCCAACGTCATAATGACCTGTAGTTACCGGGGTTGCTTCCGCGTACGCGTCAATCGGCACGATGGTGAAGAGATGGGAACGTCTTCCGTTCCATAATCCTCCTGCATCTGATTTCATTCGAATCCGGTCTACAACATGTTCTTGCAGCAGTTTGGGTTTATCGTTTATAGGATCTGTAGGTTCTAATTCTTCTTGTCCGCTCATATCCACGGATGATTTCACAAGTAAAGTATGACCATCTGGTGACCAGAGCAGGGAACTGACGCCATGTTTCAAGTGACTGATTTGCTGTGCTTCTCCGCCATCAGCTGCGATAATCCACACTTGGGATTTTCCGTCAACCTCTCGTATAAAAGCAAGCTGGGACCCATCCGGCGACCAGGCTGGGGAATGATCCTTCTCTCCAGAGGTAAAGGGCCTGTCCTTCTGACTCCCCAGATGCAACAGTCTTAGGTGAGAACAATAACCGTCACGTGCTTCATTCGTTTTCCGGCTTACATATACCAGTTGTCCGCCTTGAGGGGACGGAGTTGGATCGTTAACCCATGTAATCTGATAAAGATCTTCCGATGTTATGCCGCGCTGACTCATCATTGTTTGTCCTCCCACCCTGAATTAGAATTGGTTAATTTCCTAACCTTTCCATTTATATTAACGGAAAGCTAGGGGCAGGACAATAAGGGTGACAACGGAGGGGACAGAAATAACCTGAAGAAGCGGAGCGTTCGCCTAAAAGCTTTCTGTAAGAAAGCTGCATCGGAAGCATAGGCTATCCCCGGATTTTCACTTTGAAAAAGTGGAATCGAAAAATCTGGGGATAACAGCGATCGGAAGGTTGTTCTGTCATCGGAGTGACCCGTGTGAAAATTCTTTAGTTCAATTCATATAGGTGTGTTAAAGGATTTGCTCGAAGGATGACGAATCCTAATGTTGAATAAGCGCAGAAATGACGAAAAATGGTCTTAATTTAATGTTTAACATTGGTGAATTTGGTTTAATGTACAATGCAATTCCTGTTCAACATTCAGGTATTTGGTTCATAACCATTCGTTTATATAGAACTTGTATGATTCAGTCGCAATGGAGGAGGAACGTCACGTTGAGCACATCCTATGAGCAGCATGTAGAATATCCAAACCGGAAACGAATGGCGTGGCTTACGGCAGGGGCGGCACTCTTTGTGGCAGCCGGATTTTTTTTGATTTTTGATCGTTCTTCAGTTACGAATGATTCCATCCTTTCGGATGTGATTGGACTTCTTTCCATTTTATTTTTTGGGCTATGTTTTTGCTACAGTCTGGTAAAGATGATTAAGAAGGAACCTTCTTTTGTAATCGATGAGGATGGGTTTGTGGATGCATCTTCTTATACCGCAGGAGGAGCAGTGGCCTGGAAAGATGTTGAGAATATTTTTATGTATGAATTGATGGGACAGAAAATGATCGGGGTCAAATTGCGGGACGAGAAAGCCTTTCTGGATCGCCAGAACGGGATGAAACGCAAGTTGATGACGGTCAACAGCAATATGGTCGATGCAACCATCAGCGTTGCCCAAAGTAGCCTCACAATGTCACTGGATCAGTTGTATATCATGATGATGAACCACTGGAGGCATGTGAGTGATAACATGATTTATGATTCGTATAATCGTCGTTAGAGAGGTTACAATGTCCATAAGTCTTCAGAATGGAGGAGTATAGATGATGCATGGTAATCAAACACGCACGATTCTGCTTCCTGATGGAACTGCCCTGCCTGCGATAGGACAAGGCACATGGTACATGGGAGAGAAGCAGTCCAGCCAGGAAGAGGAAGTACGGGCACTACGTTCCGGTATTGAACTTGGAATGACCGTGATTGATACAGCGGAGATGTATGCAGAAGGTGGGGCAGAAGTCGTTACGGGAAAGGCCATCTTGGGCCTGCGTGATGACGTTTTTCTCGTATCCAAAGTATATCCCCATCATGCAGATCGCAAGCAGATGATTACCGCTTGTGAGCGTAGTCTCATGCGTCTTGGTACAGATCGTCTGGATCTGTATTTGCTCCATTGGCGGGGAGGAGTACCACTTGAAGAGACGGTTCAGGCCTTGGAACAATTGAAGCAATCCGGTAAAATTTTGCGGTGGGGTGTCTCAAACCTGGATACAAGGGATATGCAGGAATTATGGAGTCTGCCGGAGGGGTCTCAGTGCATGGTGAATCAGGTGCTTTACCATGCAGCTTCGCGTGGTATTGAACATGATCTGCTTCCATGGATGCGGGAACGTAGCGTTCCTGTAATGGCGTATTGTCCACTGGCACAGGGTGGCAGACTTCGCAGTGAATTGTTGGAGAATCCAGTCATTCAGGAGATTGCGCAGGATCGAGGAGTTACGACTTCGCAGATCGCATTAGCCTGGGTGATCAGGGACGGAGATGTGCTGGCGATTCCCAAGGCGGTACAGCTGAATCATGTGGCAGACAATGCAGCAGCAGTGAATATCGTTTTGACACCAGAGGAACGGACCCGTTTGGATGAGGCATTCCCTGCGCCTAAAGGTAAGGTACCTTTAGATATCGTGTAGCTGGTTCTACTTTATCGGATAAGCATATGAATGAGATGACAATACGATTAATGAGTTATGCAGAGCAGATCTTCACGATCTGCTCTTTTTTTGTATGTATTTCGATAACCAAAGCTTGCTCATCAACTGAGCGATTATATATTTATAACAAATGGGCTTTACAACACTATTTCACTAGTGTACTATGTAACTAACACACCAGTACAGAGAGGAGCGAGAGCTTTGTGACTATAGAATTTGATAACAACTTACCGATATATCTGCAGATCATGCAGTACATCAAAAGACAGATTGTAACCGGGACACTTCAGGCAGGTGACAAAATTCCTTCGGTTCGTGAACTGGCGGCTGAACTACAGATCAATCCAAATACAGTACAACGGACATTTCAGGAGCTTGAGCGGGAAGAAGTGGTCGAAACCAAACGGGGCTTGGGCAGATATGTGACCAGTGAGGAGCGGAAGATTATGACGATCAAAAAAGAGATGGCCGGTGAATTACTGGAACGTTTTCTGACCGGAATGCAGGAACTGGGGATTGAAGAGCAGGATATCTTATCCATCGTAGCCGATGCCGTTGCGGAAGGAAAGGGAGGAACAACGCATGAGTAACATCCTTGAACTGAACCAGATCAATAAAACATATGGCAATAAGAAAGCGCTCAGTAATATTACTTTGGATATTGCTCCAGGGAGAATCGTAGGTCTGCTGGGTAGCAACGGCAGTGGCAAAAGTACGCTCATGAAGCTGGTTGCAGGTTTGCTGCATCCGAGCAGTGGAACGATTCAAGTCACAGGTAAGCCTGTGGGGCTGGAGACGAAGTCAATGGTTTCATTTATGCCGGATCGTCCATTAACCGAAAAGTGGATGAGAGTGCGGGATGCGATTTCGTACTATCGCGATTTCTATGCTGATTTTGATGAGGAGAAGGCACGGGAGATGCTGGACTTCATGAATCTTGTCGAGAGTGACCGGGTACGGCATCTGTCAAAAGGGATGAATGAACGACTACAACTAACACTGGCACTTTCTCGTAAGGCTCGTCTGTATTTGCTGGATGAACCGATTGGCGGAGTAGATCCGGTTGCGCGTGGCAAGATTCTGGATGCGATCGTCAAGTTCTATGATGAAGAGAGCAGTCTGATCATCTCCACACATCTGGTGAATGATATCGAACGGATTTTTGATGAAGTGGTCTTCATTCGTGAAGGTCAACTGGTGATGCGGGAAGAAGTGGAAACGCTCCGTCTGAAATATGGGAAAAGTGTGGATGAGATGTTCAAGGAGGTCTATGCGGAATGATGACATTATTGAAGTATGACTTTAGAAGGAACTGGAATACACTGCTGGCTGGGCTAGTTATTTTGATTATCGCTCAAGTAGGGCTTTCCCTTTTCGTGTCTGAGGTCACAGGGATTGTGCTTGGCATTATGGGTTATGTTGGAGTTGGTGTGGCTATTTATGTGAAAATGATTAAAACATACACGTCCAATATCCGCTCTTATAATCGCCGTCTGTTACCCGTAACGGGCCTATCACATGTGTTGTCTCCTTTGATCTTTGGACTACTTTGCGGGTTGGGGTTAGTCATTATTTTTACGACTCATGCCTACATCTATATTTCAATGAAGCTCAGAATGAACATGGCTAGCAATATTGATCTTTCGGGTCTGCATGTTTCGGATTATATTAGTTTGTTGCTGTTTAGCGCATGGGTTATGGTATTCATGACCGTCATTATCTTCCTTTCGATCTCGATTGCAGGCAGCTTCCGCTGGAAAACGGGACCATGGATCGGAATCGTTGCATTCTTTGTCCTCGTTAATCTGATTGGCTGGTTGGAGAATATTATTACGACTGGACGCTTCAGTCCAAATGAGATGTTCCGGTATACGGAAGAAAGTACAGGTATTGCAATCACAGCCAATGGCGTATTATGGTCGGACGGCATGTGGGTAAGCATTGTATTTGAAATGATCGTAGCCGTTATCTTGGTGTGGGCAACCATTTACCTGAACAACAAAAAAGTTGAAGTCTGATGACAGGATAACTTGAACATGATGCGAGCAACCAGGGTTGCTCGTTTTTTTTACATCCAGTGTTAATCCATATTTTGAATCCACTACCATTAATTATACGTATATATAGATATATTGTGTGCTCGATGCGAGATTAGGTTAAACAGAACAAAAGGATATGTAAGGGAAAGGAGCAATCGTTATGGAACTATACTTTAGGGATAACTTTTTTAATGCGGGTTACACCGAGATCATGAATCCAAATCAGGAACAGGCCGGGCATCTCGATTTGAAAAGTGTTTTTGGCTCTTCGCTCGATGTATCAGATAACTCGGGATTGGTTTGCAGTGGCAAATTCCGCATGTTAACCAATCGTTGGGATATCACTGCAGCCGATGGGAGACATCTGGGCGTATTGCGAGCGAGATTTAGTTTCTTCAGCAAAAAGTATGAGTATGATGCAGGATCGCGCGGTACGTATGATGTGTCTGCTCCAGCATTTTCGCAGGAATATGATATAAGTGGCAGTGGTGGCCGCATCGTGGCCAGTTTCCGTCGCACCAGCGGCTGGTTTAGTTCGGGGGCATTTGTACTAGATAACCAGTCGGAACAACTGGACACGTATGAATTAATTGCAGTGGTCATGGGCGTGCATGCGATTAACAAAAGGCGGAATTCAGCTGCCAGCAGTGGTGGAGCAACGTAAGTGGATCGAGTAGAATTACTTCCGCTGATAAGTTTACGACATTTTTACGAGCAAGTAGGTATAGCGAAAAAAGGTTTGGATAAGGTTATCCAGACCTTTTTTTCGTGTATGGGACCAAATCAATGACCATCGGCTTTTGCAAGAGGTTTTTCCTCGCGTTGGGGGTGCTGAACTTCATTGGAGTGTTCGGGATGCATGTCAGGATCTGTCTCCGCATAACGGGCCAATGCCTTGGCAGCTGTCTCGGACATCCGCTCCCGCAGCATCGTGTGGTCAGCGATTCGAACCCGTTTGCCTAGAAAACGCATCTTGGATAAGACATAATCCATCTCATTGCGCGGAACGGTCAGCTCGATCCGATACGTCTGCTCGGCTTCCAGGTACTCGACCTGTTTCTCAAAGCAGGAGAAGGCATAGAGGATTCGGGACAGTTCCTGATTGAACTCGGGCAGTACCTCGATGGTGATGGTCGTTTTACGCTTCTCTGTTATCGCAGCAATTCGGGCAGTGTAACCCGAAGCGGTATCCGGCTCAACGGGTTGGGCTTCCACGGTAACGATGCTGTGCAGCTTGGTGGACATGAGCTTGTCGAAGCGAGGCGCGTACCAGAGCACATACCATTCTTTTTTGACCATGGAATACTCCAGTTTATACGGGAAACCAAATTCATCATGGCTTGTGCGTCCATTACGGACGCGGCCTGTCATTCGAAATCCCTGATGATGCAGTATGATTAGCCTTAACTGTCGAAGTAGTGGGTGAGAGACACTGTTTTCTTCGCTTTTGGCTTTTTCGGTCAGGTAATCTTGAAGGTTCAGGTCCTGCTCACCATTCAGCATGTTGTACATTTTATCCAATGTTACAGGGCTCAGTGCTTCTCTCGCAGCAGGATGATTCAGCATCATGCGAAGCCAGGCCCGTTCCTGTGAGGTCCAGGTGAACAGTCCGGTTTCATTCAATCGCGTCATCATCTGGTAATTGAACATCTTCTCGAACAGGTTCATAATATTCCGCAATCTCCTTCCATTCCTTGATCATCTCCTGGCGTAGTCTCTGAGGTGCGATTATTTCGCAGCTTGAGCCAAAACTCCGTAACCACGGTTTGATCTCGGTGGTACCGTTGACCTGGATTTCGTAGAGAAAGGTATGATCCGTTTCGGGTATAATCTTGCCCCATTGACCTTGCAGACGAACCCGATCCAGAATGAAGTTGCGCTGACCACGCTCCGGGTGGAAAAAGCGTGCTTGAACCGTCACGGTATTCCCCGTATCCACGAGCCAACTGTAGCGACTAATGTCGGTCCACTGCTGCTTCAATTCGAGCATGTATTCCTCTTCTACTGAATCCTGTTCCTCCAGTTGGGTTATGCCTTCCATCCGGAATTTAACAAAGCCGCGGCGCCCCTGATATCCAATTACATACCAACGACCATACTGATGGTCATAAATCACTTCAAGGGGCACGATCCGATTGGATCGACCATCTGCTTCCCGTTCAAAGCGTGGATTCGTATTCTGTGAACTGTAGCTGGATGGTTTTTTCGGTGAATAGTATAGGAACTGCACACGTTTGCGCTGACGAATCGCACTAAGCAGCGTGTAGAGATGAGCTTCGTCCAGAATACGAGAATAATAGTGATACTTATAGATATAGGGTTCGGTAGCTTCTTCTTGCGGAAAACTTACCGTAATGGCTTTTTTCAAACTGTCCCGCAATAAGTACCCCTGTACGGAAGGAACTTGGGTATTCGCCATCATATCCACAAAATCATACAACTCCAGCTGTTCCTCCACAGTTAATTGGGTAAGGACATCCTGTTGTAAAGCATATCGATATGGCCTGCCACCTGGCTCTTTTCGAATAACCCCAACCTCTTCCAGATACTTTAGATCAGAGCGAATGGTTTTCTCGTCAGGTAACGCTAGATCTTCCGGCAGATCAGCACAGCAGGCGTCCAACAGTTCCATCGCGGTCAGGGCTGTATCTTGTAGGGTATGCAAAAGGACGGAAAGACGCTGAACTTCAGTCTCTTTCATCGACTTGGCGCGGAAGAGGAAGAGCAGCATTGGTTCAGCGGATTCGCCATACTGGAAGCGGACGAGATCCGCCATTTCCCGGCTTGCTTCGGCACCTGAGCGTTGGTCGGCGACGGTCTGCATGATTTCTTTTAATCTGCGATTGGTTTTATCAAAGGTATGTACGGATATGCCAAGCCGCTCGGCATACTGTTTGCGGTTATACGCACCGCTTGTTAGGGATAACATGCGTAAGAACTGAATTTCTTTGTCAAAACTCTCTCTTGCCATGAACATTCACTCCTTGTTATCCCTTCATTGTAGCAGGATGAGTGGCAGGTTTCATTTTAAACTTGTGAAGATTGACTTCATTTCAGAAATTGAGTCGTCGTCATACTTTTACCATGTTCGTGTGTAGGTGCGTGAGGCATAATGAGGTTGTGAAGCGGGACAGCAACAAGCACTGTGGATCAAGGTTCCGAGGCGCCAGGGAGGGTTACTTCGACTGTTAATCGACCAGGTCGTTGGTTCGAATCCAATCGCCGCCGTTCATGGCGGTGTAGCTCAGCGGTAGAGCGGGTATTATACCTTCCCACCTTTTTCCTCGGAACATTTTATTATAAAAGAACAGCAAATAGACTCACACCGGGAGGTCATGAGTGATGAGCAGAGCGAAACAATTATTTAATCAACCTCAGCCAACGACACGTAATCATGGGGGCTACGGAGCCTATGAGCGATTGGTAGAGGAACAATATATACAGATGTTGATGACCAATACATTGAACAATACGTTCTATGCAGATACCCAGCAACTGATGGACGATGCGATGGTCAGTCATCAGGAGATGGCTGAGGTCGATGCAGGGTTTATGGCGCGGGCACTGGTCTATGCTCGTAATGAAGGTTTGATGCGGTTGCAGCCTCTATATGGGCTGGCACTGCTGTCCAAAGTGGATGTGGATCATTTTGCAAAGGTATTCTCCCAAGTAGTACAGACACCGGCTGATTTGGCCGATTTTCTGACTATTCTGAGAGGAACAGGTCGGGGGCAGGGCGGTCGAGCGGTGAAGCGTCAGGTGAGTCAATTTTTGAACGGCATTACTGAATATTGGGCGATCAAATACAACGGGCGAGGACGTGGATATAGTCTGGGCGATATGATCGCCACAGCACACCCCAAGCCAACAGATATGAAGCAGCAAGCCTTGTTTCGTTATTTGCGCGGGCATGAGGTGGATCTTACGGAACTGCCGCAGTTGCAGGCGCTGGAAAAGCTGAAAGCTACCCCAAACCCGGCAAGTCGGATGCATCTGATCGAGAAAGGTAAACTGCCGTATTCGGTGGTCACCTCGATTATGCAACCTACACGTACGGTGTGGGAGGCGTTAATGTCACAGATGCCGACCTTTGCGTTGCTGCGCCATCTGAATGCAATGGATCGGGCAGGTGTTTTTGAAAAATCGAAAAATATCGATTACGTAACAGGTCGTCTAACGGATGCAGAAGCCCTGCGCAAGTCGCGAATCTTACCTTTCCGATTCGCCAGTGCATATGAAATGATTGCGAGGGAAGAGTTGCGGGATGCTTTGCGGCAAGCGGTGGAGCTATCCATTGGCAACCTGCCAACGCTGCCGGGAAGAACGGCTATTTTCCTGGATCGCTCCGGTTCCATGCAAGGGGATTATTTGCGGATTGGTTCGGTGCTGGCACTGGCGCTTTATAAACAAACACGAGGTAACGCACTGTTCTGGTTATTCGACCATATGGTTGAGGATGCTCGTCCCAAGATGGATGAGAGCATTCTTTCCCAAGCTCACCGTATTCGAGCACAAGGTGGAACAGACACGGGTCGACCGGTGCGGGAACTTCGGGATATCGGAGAAAAAGTGGATCAGATCATTATGATCACCGATGAACAGCAGAATGAAGGCAGCCCGTTATATGCCGAGCTTGAGCGATATCGCCGGATGATGAATCCGGAGTTGAAGGCATTTATTGTGGATATAGCACCTTATCGGCAGGCAATGGTACCGCCACGGGATGGCAAAACCTTTTACATCTACGGTTGGAGTGAAACGGTATTGACGTATATTGCCGAGACTGTGGCAGGATATGATACACTCGCGAACCGGGTTAGAGAGATAGAGATTTAATTGAGGGAATTTGGAGGCGGCTGACCATGACCTACGTTCATGAAGAAATGAGAGATACGATTAGACAACAGCTGAAGCAGATTGAACAGGAGGAGCAGGTACGGATCATCTATGCCTGTGAATCAGGCAGCCGGGCGTGGGGGTTTCCTTCTCAGGACAGCGATTATGATGTGCGTTTTCTGTATGTGAGACCGCTGGAATGGTACTTGTCGATTGAGGATAAAAGGGATGTTATCGAACGCCCAATCAGTGACCAGCTCGATATCAATGGTTGGGATCTGCGCAAGGCGTTGAAACTGTTTCGCAAATCAAATCCACCACTGCTGGAGTGGCTGCAATCCCCAATTCAGTATGATGAACAGTATAACGTGGCACAGCATATCCGTGCGCTGTCGCCTTTGACCTTCTCGCCCAAGTCCTGCATGTATCATTATCTGAATATGGCAAAGGGGAACTTCAGGGATTATTTACAAGGGGACCAGGTGAGGATCAAAAAGTATTTTTATGTTCTTCGGCCCTTACTGGCTTGTGGCTGGATCGAACGTTATGATGCGATGCCACCCATGGCATTTGAAGAGCTGGTGCAAGAACTTGTACCTGCAAATACACAGCTATATACGGAGATTCATGAATTGCTGCGCCGGAAAAAGGCGGGCGAGGAACTGGATCTGGAGCCGCAGTTGCCCGCAATACAGGCTTTCATAACGGAGAAGATCGAGCATTTTGAACGACTGGCTGGCCAGATGGAGAATGAACAGATTATTCAATTTGAAGAATTGGACCGGATTTTCCGTTTGGCACTGCAAGAGGTGTGGGGCGAACGGGGGTAAGAGGAAGAAAGTTGTGTGTTGGCAACGCTATCAATGGAGTCGGAGTGAGTATACCCGCGTTTGTGAACTGTTATGTGAAAATAAATTTTGTTATTCACCTATATTGTATGGGTAATTATGGTATGATACTCTGGCTAAACTAATTGCTGGAGGTTATCCGTATGCGTATCAAAGTAATAAGCAGTTTGCTTGCCATGTTCATGATTTTTGCTACTGTTGCGTCTGCTCATCCAGGAAGAACAGATTCGAGTGGAGGGCACACCTGTCGTACCAACTGTGCAAAATGGGGGCTGAAACAAGGGGAATATCACTATCACAACGGAGGTTCCTCTTCGAGTTCCAAATCTTCATCTTCAAGTTCATCCAGTTCAGGAAGTACCAAGAAAAGTAACAAGTCTTCAACGACAACCAAAAAGAAAGCCACTCCTAAACCAGAATATATAACGTCTTCTGTTCAGGTGAAGGTGAATGGTTCCAAGGTTATTTTCACTGAATCTCCAATTGTAATGAATAACACAAATCTCGTACCCCTGCGTGAGATGGCCAAAGCAATGAAAGCCAAAACGTCTTGGGACAGTAAGACTCAAACCATTACCATTACCAAAGACAAGTACAAGCTAATCTTTACCTTGGGCAGTAAAAAGGTGAAGGTTAACGGGAAAGAAGTCACCCTACAGGCAGCACCCAAAGAAATTAAGGGAACGACGTACATTCCCCTCAGAGTTTTGGTAGAAGGGCTTGGGGCATCCCTCACTTCATCTGGTAATACGCTGACGGTGAAGGTGAAAGAATAAAAAAGCATAAAAAGCAGCAGGTTGGGATCTAATCCCAACCTGCTTTTTTTAGGTATGAAATTCAATAAAGCGAGCATCTCATCAGTCCGTTTGCTGTGTGCTGTAACTTTTGACATGACCTGGATCAGTTAGTTGGTATGAGCCACGGCGCGAATCTCAATCAGTTGATGAGGGAAGGCGAGTCCAGATGTCCCAACCATCGTAACAGCTGGACGATGCGTACCAATGTACTCTTTATACACGGCAACACATGGCTCAAGATGCTCCTGCGGGTGAACCAAAAAAATCTCCAGTTCAGCAATGTTCGACTTGGTCACGTTAAATCCTGCGAGCACGCGATCCAAGTTATCCAGTGTCTGGCGAACTTGTGCTTCAATATCATCAACACCAATGAACGTTCCCTGCATATCATGCGAAAATTGGCCTGCAATGTAGATCATACCATTAATGCTGTATCCCTGAGCAACGCTAAATGCTTCTTCCCAGGGCACACCGTGGCTATATATTTGAGCTGTAGTCATAAGTTTCTCTCCTTTGGAATTCAAGATAAGGTTAGTATAAACGGAGAAAAACGACTTGGGCAGTACGCACTTTCATGACAGTGACTATCCAAAAGGATAGCGTGAAAGGGGGGGGTTAGTAAGCCTAACGACTCATTTCGGAGAATCTTTATATCAGGATATTTAATTTAGGTATAACTAACTTAAGTCCTATATCCTTCCCCTAGAATCTGGGTAATAATTATAGTAGGCAAGTGATTAATGGAATCTCATAACGTAACGATAGGGGGTAACCTGTATGGCATCCGTGATTCTGCTGGTGAAACAGACGGAGGACGATGAGAAGGTTATTTATCGATTCGGACCGAATGAGCGAAAGATGGGGCTCATTGAGATGAATAAGATCAAGGAAAGTGTGAGGGAACTGGAACCTGTCCAGGTGGATGGGGTAAGCCCGAGTTTTTTCTTTAACCGAGCCGCGCAGCGACTGGTACGATGTTTATTCAGGGAAGGCGGCAAGTTCCCGGAACGAACGACGTTTGAATCATAGTACACACTCGTTAAAATAAAACACTCTGTATCCCATGTTGTAGACTGGATACAGAGTGTTTTTAAGTTCTATTTGCTTGAATATTTTTTAAGTGTACCATCTGCTTGTAAATCGAGATATAACCTGTGAAGAATAGTTGCTGCTTCTGCTCTTGTTATTGTTTTTCTGGGATTAAACAGGCCTTCATTTGCTGTCATTATACCTTTCTTTTGTAAGGCTGCGAGACTGCTACCAACCAAAGCTGAGTGATCATCACTAAGTTCCAGTCCTTCAAAAAGTAACGGGTAGACCTTATTGGTCCCATCAACTTCATAGTTAAAGCGTCCATCTTTCAAATGTTCATCACTATACTCGCGTTTGGGGATATCCTTCATCGTGTGTAGAATGTCGTAGACTTCTTGACTGTCATCAATCTCATCGTATAAGACAGGTAGCAGGTTTACTACTCCGATACGAGTGAGCTTGTTATCAGGATAGAAGTAGTTGTTTCCCTTCTTAATGGCATATGTTGAATATGTAAACTGTGAGAGTGCTTTGGATGTGGAACTGTAAGCCCAGTGACTAGCAGGAACATCTTTAAACTTTCGAGTTGGCATGTCATCGTTCGTTATGTATTTATTAAATAACTGTGAAAACATCGTGATGAATTCTGCTTTGGTCACACTATTATCGGGTTTAAATGTGCCATTTTGGTAACCTTTGATTATTCCCTTCTTACTCATAAATTCAATGGATTCGATAGCCCAAGAGTGTTTGTTTTGGGTGACATCCTTGAAGGTGGAACCTTTGGCACTGGCAGCTGTAGAGCCTGCGATGAGAGATGACAAGAGGAACATGATGATAACTAGCTTTTTCATGCTGACTTCCTTTCTAAATGTAGATTCAAATTTTGGAAACTCCTAAATCTTAGCATAATAAATTTCGAGCGTATACTTATTTCAGGGAATAAAGGGACTATTTATCTATTCTAAAAAGGGTGCTGTGGCATTTGCTTAATATAATGAATGAAAAAAGACCCATCTCCACAATGTGAAGACAGGTCTTTCCAAGAAAGATGTATATATTCGTTACATATCTAAATTTCAGAACGTTTTGGCATAAGAGATCAGTGCCGTAATCGTAATGATGTTCAAGAGCGTTGAGATCAGCACCGTCTGGGCTGCAAAATCGGGTTCGTTATCGTATTCTTCCGCCAGGATGGATGCGTTGACACCGGTCGGCATACCCGAAGCGATAATGAGTGCCTGTGCAGCGATACCTTCCAACCCAAGCAGAAGCACAATTGAAATGCCGATAGCCGGGCCAATCAGGAGACGCAAAAATGTGCTAATATACACATCAAGACGGTACAGTCGAATTGGATATTTTACAATCTGTGCTCCGAGTGTCAACAGCGCTACAGCGACCATACTTTGCTGCGCATAGGTTAGTGGCATGGACAGGAACGTAGGCAAGGGAACCTTCCACATGTGGAACAGAATCCCCAGCAAGAGCGCATATGGAACAGGCATTTTTAGAAAACCAATAATCACCGCACGGTAATTACCTTTGAGCTTCGCGCCCTGAATGGACAACACGCCATAGGTGAATGTCAGTAATGCCTGTAAAGACATGACCAGCGCCTGAATGGAAGAGGCGAGTGGATCGCCGCGGAATACCAGTGCATTGATAGGCAGTCCATAGTTGCCTGCGTTATCCAGCATAATGCTGTTGTTGAAGGCAGCTTTCATGCCTTTATTCATCCGAAGCGAGCGTGCAAATACAGAACCTACAATATAGAGAATCAATACATATATCGCGTAAAAGAGTGTCACGGTCCCAAGCAGTTCGCCCGACATATCCGAGTGGTACATGCTCATAAAGACGGCTGCGGGGGTAATACAATAGAAATTGATTTTGGCGAGTGTGTACAAGTCCAGCTTGAACACCTTTTGCATCCAGGACCCGACGGCGATCAGGAGAAAGACGGGCAGGACGACTTCAAGCATGATGTCTGCAATCATTAGTTCAGCTTCCTTTTTCATGAAAATTTCAATCCGATTTCGAAAATGCTTTGCTCATTATATCATTTTATACACACACGAACGTGAGAATAGGCTAAAAAACATCAGGAGGTGTTGCATCATGATTCCAGATCATCTGGATGTTGGTTTATCGATATTGTTTATTGGTTTCAATCCGAGCATTACGTCTGGAGAGACGGGTCATCATTATGCCTACAAAGGAAACCGTTTCTGGCGCATTCTTGAACGGTCGGGATTAACCCCGCGTTTATATGATGCACAAGAGGATGGAGAGTTACTGAAGCTTGGGTACGGATTCACGAATATTGTGGCCCGTCCCACCAGAGGTATGGAAGATATTACGAAGGAAGAGTACGCTGAAGGACGACAGATTTTACGGCAAAAGCTGGAGGAATACCGACCGGACATCGCCTGTTTTGTCGGGAAAGGGGTATACACCCAGTACAGCAAACGTGCCAAAGTGCAATGGGGATTCCAGGACGACCCAGTCGTCCTGGAAATTCAGGAGTTCGTCGCTCCGTCGTCCAGTGGACTCGTGCGCATGTCGATGGATGAGATTGTGGCGATCTATTCACAGCTTGCTGATTTTGTCACGGAGAAGAACGGGGAAGATTAAGAGGCAAGTAAGCAGAGTTCACCCAGTCGGCTTCGCCGATAAGGGCGAATTCTTTTTTTTGGATAAAGTGAGAGGTTTCGGGAACGGCTACCGTCTATATAGTACAGAACCATGCATGGAAGCTGTAGAGAAGGGGGATTACATGACTCAACAGATACCGGAGGAGGAGCTGATTCAGCGCATTGTTGCAGGGGATAAGCAGTTATTCTCCGTGCTTGTGGATCGATATAAAAATAAAGTCTACGGCATCATGCGCGGAATGGGCGCGAGTCATCCGGATGCACAGGATCTCGCTCAGGATACGTTCATTCGCATCTATCGTTATCTCCCGTCGCGGCGGGAGGGAAGTCGTTTCTCGTCATGGGTGTACACCATTGCGGTGAATCGGATGCGGGATTTTATACGGGAAAAGAAACCCGTGATGTCTCCGGTCGATCAGGCGATCGAACCTGTCAGTAATGAAACACCGGAAAAACGTGTGCTGCATAAGGAGATGCAGCGTGAAATATATCGACAGCTCGAACAGTTACCTGAATCGTATCGCCTGGTGTTATTACTAAAGTACACAAACGAGTTGAGCTATGAAGAGATTGCAGATATTACAGGCATGAGTTCAACCAAAGTGCGTAACGCCCTTTATCGCGGGAAAAAAACGCTGAGGAAGCAAATGGAACGCAAAGGAGGTTTAGCTACGTATGAAGCCTATTTCAAGGGATGAGGATCGGTTGTGGGAAGAGCACCTGTACCGTGAGGAACCGGATGCAGATTTTACGCTGAAGGTCATGCAGAAGCTGGATGGGGTGTCCATGGAAAATGGAGAAGATGAGCATCCATTCGTGAAAAAATCCAAGAGAGCGCATTGGATGCGCCGGACGGCTATCGCTGCAGCGGCAGTTGTGATCTTTGCCGGAGGGGCCTGGTTGGCTTTTGACCGTACAGCAGAGCCGGCGCAACCCACGGTAAATGCTGTAGATCAGCGGCTTCCCGACATACCCGTACCAGAAGAGATAAGATCTGCTTATCTGACGGACGATTACAAACGTCTGAAACCACTTGATCTTGTAATTAACCCGAATATTCAAATTCTAGATCAGGGGTATACGCTCAAGATTAGCGATGTCCTAGTGGATCGTTCACAAATTATTATTATAACAGAACAAAGCGACCCTAAAGGCAGCGCGATACCGGCTGTTTATCTGGATGCGGGAAGAATTCATGTTACAGATGAAAAAGGGAACAGTGTTGCTTCCATGGCTGTAGATACGAGACTTAGCAGTGGGAAGTATCAAAGGTTTGTATTCCAACTGAATGATGATATTCCAGATCACGTATTTGTACGGGGGGAATTAAGTTATATAAAAATCCCTGATCATTATAATCTTGATACTGGAAAAATTACACCAAGTAATACAACGGTGGATTGGAGCTTCCAATTCAACTTCGATATGACCAAAGCCAAATTAATGGCTGTTGAAGCTCCCATGGACAACACCTATACCACTCCTGATGGCTTGAAATTGGATATGACACAGCTTGTACGTACGCCAAATGGGACCCGACTTGACATGAACATCAGTCTGGATGATCAACTTCGTGCCAAAGTAGGAGAAAATTGGGCGGACGATATGGATTTAATGTATCATATCGAAATTCCAGAAACGAATGAGTATCGAATTTTTAACGAGAACAGACCCAATGCCCGTCAAGCCAAATTTCGGTTCCGAGATATGAGTAAACTGAGTGAGAATAATGATGGTCAGATGAGGTTTTCTGAGACATGGGACCCTGCTTATGTTACGGTAGATGCGAAGAACATTCGCTTTGTTCTGGATGGATATACGATTCCGGTGTGGGAGGAGAAGTCCGTGGAAGTGGATTTGGAAAAGATGCGTAAGAATGCTGAATACTACACCTACGTACTACAGTTTGAACAGTTTGGAGATGAAGTTTTATTTTCCAAATACAATTATTGGCCAGTGCAGCAATCATTAAAGCTGCCTGAAAGAAACTTTGAAGGGACCTCTTCTCTTGTTTTGGAGGGATCAGGGACTTTCAAAAATGATATTAATGGAGATCAATGGGTGGCTATAGATCATAAAGGAAAGGAGTATCCCGTTGAAGTGATGGGAACTACGAATCAGCCTAACAAAAACGAAGAATACATCGTAAGTGATCTCAGGTTGATTATCCATGGTTATAAAAAAGAAAATGGAACGAAATTCACTTTGAAACGAACCGCAGTTAACCGAGAGTATCGCGATGTGAATTGGGAAGTGGATCTTCCGTCGTACAATAGCTTGCCTTGGCTGAAATAACCAGTAGTACAATTCTCAGACATGAAGTAAATGAAGCTTTGAATGGATGATATAAGGATTGATCAACTGATTTAAGTGTGGATGTATAGAGACATATAAGCGTATAAGCCTAATATACGAAAAGGCCCTGCATAATGGTATGCGGGGCCTTTTTCGTATGCACCAGATTTACCGGGAATGCGAGTACCTAACGAATCCATCTTCAAAAGAGCGGTTACCCTTTCCGAATTAGGCCGATTCCCTTGGAATCAACGTAGTCGATAACATAACCGTTTCTTTCGGTGTCCCCGGGCGTTCGATCCGGCGTTGCAAAGCCTCTACGGCTCGCTGTCCAAGTTCCTCTTTGCACAGGTTAACCGTGGTTAGGGGCGGGGAAGACGTAACTGCGGAATGTACATTGTCGATACCGATGACAAGGCAATCTTTAGGTGTGGAGATACCGATCTCCTGTAGTTTGTGCATCCATTGCAAGGCGATATCATCATTAACACCGATCCAGGCGTCAGGACGTTCGTTATCTGGCATGTTTTGAATTTTGGTGGCCAATTGGTTAACCCATTCCCCGTTCTCATACGGAATATTCCATTCTCTGAAGCTGGTCGTATGACTGGTGTCCACATGGAAATGGTTCAGGGCCAACTCAATCCCGATCTTCCGCTGCGCAAAGCTGGCAGCACGACCATCATCTGTGATGAGGCCAATCCGTCGGCAATTCATAGACATTAGATATCTAGCCACAGTGATGCCAGCTTCCAGATTATCATGGCTGATCGTATCACAATTCAGCAGGGGTTCCTGATGATCTACCAAAATAATAGGCCGACCCGTCTGAGAGAGTCGTTGCAGAACCGTATGCGGGAAAGCCCCCATGACAATAATCCCGGCACAACGTTCCCAGTCCAAGTGAGGAGCAATAGCTTTTTCGGGAGAGGTGTTCTCGTCCGTCACTCCGAGTGAGGGAGATACAATGGCATGATGCCAACCACGCTCATTACAGGCGGAGATCATGCCTGACAGAACACGTTGCCAGTAGTGAGGTTCACCGCGGTTGAGCTGATTCATGCATATGAGAGCAAACGGTGGATCGGAAGGATCCGCATGGTTTGCGGCAGCAGGACTGTTGGTAGCACCAGGAGTACTTTGGCGATATCCTAAAGCCCGAGCGAGTTCGAGTACCCGTGCGCGTGTCGCTTCACTGACACCCGTCTTGCCACTGAGTGCGCGGGAGACGGCATATTTGGATAATCCGAGCTGGTCAGCCAGCGTCTGAATGGATACTTTACGTGACATATCATTACTCCTTCATTTGACGATCATCTTCTGACACAGTACACTTACAAATAATAATGTTATTATAATTTATCATAACAAAAATAACAATAGTGTTAGGATCATATAGTCAATCTAAACCAATCTATATAAGTTGAACTAATCATTTACACGATAACGGAGAGGACAGAAAAAAATTGACAAAGCGAAGCTAAAAGCTTTCGGCAAGAAAGCTGCATCGGAAGCATAAACTTCGCCTTTATCACCGGATTTCCCCTTGAGAAAGGGGATCGAAAAAATCTGGGATAACAGCGATTGGAGAGTTGTTCTGTCATCGTAGTGCCAGTGTAAATAATCTTTTGTCAACTTATACATAAAACCTCAATTCAAAGGAGACGACATCCATGGAACAGTTCAGATTACCGAAAATCCCTATGCCGCAACTGGAATTACCGCAAGCTGTGCAGGATATTCTGACTGAGGCGGACGAGCGTTTGCAACATCGACCGAGGTTGCTGGCTCAGTTTCGCAATTGTTTTCCTAATACGTTGGAAACGACCACAAAGCTGCTCGATGATGGGACAACCTTTGTGATTACAGGAGATATTCCCGCCATGTGGTTAAGGGATTCCGTAGAGCAGGTCATGCACTATGTTCCACTTGCGAAGAATAATGAGAAGTTGCAGCGTATCATTGGAGGGCTGATCAAACGTCATACGTTCTACGCTGATAAGGATATCTATGCCAATGCATTCAATGAAACGGCGAATGGATGGCATTGGGATGCTAATGATGAGACGGAGATGTCACCTTGGGTGTGGGAACGGAAGTTTGAACTGGATTCCCTTTGTTTCTCCATGAAGCTGGCTTATACATATTGGCGGGAGACTGAACTTACGGATATATTCGACGAGCGCTTCAAGAAAGTGATGGAGAATATCGTACAACTATGGGAGACGGAGCAGCATCACGCAGAGCGTTCATCTTACCGGTTCATGCGGCGCAATTGTCCTGCCCATGATACGCTGCGTAATGAAGGATTGGGTATGCCTGTGAATTACACGGGGATGATCTGGTCCGGATTTCGTCCGAGTGATGATGCTTGTGATTTTCATTATAATATTCCGGCGAACATGTTTGCTGCGGTAACCTTGCGTCAGATGGGGGAGATCGCGAAGTGGGTGTTCAGGGATGAACAACTGGTAAGCCGGATGGCTCGTTTGGAAGAAGAAATACGACACGGTATCTCTCTGTACGGTACTTATCGTCATCCAGAGTATGGACAGATCTATGCCTATGAGACGGACGGTTACGGTAACTTTTGTCTAATGGATGATGCGGGCACACCTGGACTCATGTCTATACCGTATATGGAATATGCTTCGATTGAAGACAGGGTGTATCAGAACACACGTCGATTTATTCTGAGTAAGGAAAATCCGTTCTATTATGAAGGGCAGGTAGCCAAAGGTATTGGTAGCCCCCATACCCCTCCGGGATACATCTGGCATATGGCGCTATCCATGCAGGGTCTGACCGCAGACAATGACGAGGAAATGCTGGAGATGATTGAATTACTGGAGAACACAGATGCGGGTACCGGATATATGCATGAGGGTTTCCACGCCGATGATCCCAACACGTTCACCAGACCATGGTTTGCCTGGTCCAACAGCCTGTTCTCACAGTTGGTGTACAAGGCAATGAAAAAAGGAATTCTTTAAAATGATGAAAGTTCCAAAAAATTGCTCACTGATCGCGAAGCAGCCGTTCCGGTTACGAATCGTTCTTTTGATCGCTGTTATCCCCGGATTTCCTGATCGACTTGTGTAAAGTCGAAATCCGGGGATAAAGGCGAGCACTTCGTTTCTTCAGAATCGATTTCGTCCCCTACACTACTTCGAGTTTTTGTCAGAAACTTTTTTGTACCCTGTATAGGCAAGGGAAGTAGGTAAAAAAACAAGAAAGCCCAAACTGCTGAACTTTGCAGTTTGGGCTTTGTTTAATTGAAAAACACAGGCGCTTCGCTATGTGTTTTTCAGCAGGTCAGCGATGAACACTTTCTGTCCTGTGCGGGCGCTTTCCAAGGATGCGAGGACCATGGCCATGCTGAACTGGTTATCACTGCAATCGGTTTCAGGCAGTCGGCCGGATTCCAGTGCAGAGAACATGTCTTCTAGGCAGCCATGGTGTCCTGTTTTCTCCATGATTGGCAGTTCCGCTTCAATCCGCTCGCTTGGCTGGAAAAAGGATGGTTTGCCGTCAGCATCCAGGTTTTGCGCAACAACTACTTCAGCATAGATGTCATCATGACCATCCCAGATGGCGGTTCCCTTTTCACCGATTACACGCCAGCTTGCTTCCCATGATGTGGCTACACCTTCTGCGCACCAGGATCCGCGATAGTTGAATACGGACCCGTCAGACATCTCAAATATACATAACGCCATCGCATTGCCCTGATACCAGGAACCTGGAGGATTGAACTCATGGCAGTATACCGATATCGGGTTGGCTCCGAGAATATACCGTGCCTGATCAAATGTATGTATCGCCATATCGAGCAGCAGCGGACTATCCATCAGATCACGGAATCCGCCGAAGTGTGGCCCGAGGAAGAAGTCGGCTCCTGCGTAACCTACCTGCCCTATAGCCCCGCCGGAAATGAGGTGCTGGTAGGCGCGGATACGCGGATCGAAACGACGATTCTGCATGACGGCTTGAATGTGTCCTGTGCTGCGAGCGGTTTGCACAATGTCTGTGCATTCGGAGAAGGACTCTGCTAGTGGTTTCTCGCCAAATACATGACATCCTTCCTTCAAGGCTGTCATGGCAATGCCGTAATGACTCGCCGGAATCGTGACATCGAATACGATATTCGCGCCAGTCGCTTGAATGCCTTCACGGATATCGGTGAACGTAGGGCAGGTGAGGCCATGTCTCGTAGCAAAAGTAATGGCTGTCTGTTCATACAGATCGACCAGTCCGACGATTTCTGTATCCGGCCTTTGCAAGGCATAGTCCGCCCACGTGTTTGCCATAGCACCGCAGCCAGCGATAATTACCCGATAAGGATGAGTCATGTTCTCATCTCCTTCGTATGGATTGTGTTATACAGCTCGCATGGTTTCCTATACCGGATTGGGCACAAAATCGCCGCCGCGGCATTGTTTCAAATATCGCAATGCATGCACCTGTCCGGTCATTTCGAGTTCGTCTTTGTAGACGGGATCATGCCAGCCTTCAATATCAATCGTGCCCTGATAACCGTTCTGGCGCAGAATGGTGATGATGTCTGCCCAGTTGTTATCCCCGAAGCCCGGAGTGCGGTGCCAGACAAATTCACGTGGGCCATGCACGCCGTATTCCTTAACAATATCCCAGGCGATCGTGGCATCTTTGCCATGGACGTGGAAGACTTTATGAGCCCATTTGCGTAGCTGTGGAATAGGATCAATCAGGCTGGACATTTGATGGCAAGGCTCCCACTCCAAGCCGACATTTTCATCAGGAACAGCATCAAACATCATCTCCCAGGCCGTTGGGTTATGTGCGATGTTCCAGTCGCCTGTCTGCCAAGTGCCTCCCATATCACAGTTTTCAAAAGCAATCCGTACACCCCGGTCTGCTGCCCGGCGTGCCAGTTCACCAAATACTTCCTTGAACCGGGGGATGGACTCGTTAATGGGTTGATCGGTCAATCTTCCAGTGAACCCGGAGACGATATCTGCACCGAAGAGCTGTGCATTATCGATCACTCGCTCCCAACTTGCCAATGTATCGGCGTTGTCTCCGGCTCCTGTGAGCGGGTTACCAAATACACTCACCGCGGAGATGACAATACCTTGTTCGTCCACGATTTCACGGACACGTTTGGCTGTCTCTGCCAGGTCCAGGTCACCAGTTGTTTGCCAGAAGGTCAGGTTAAATGATTCGAAGCCGTGTTGCATGATCTGCGGGATAACGCGGACGGCGTCCTGCCCGCCTACAAGGGTACCGATGCGTAATGATTTATTCATGGTTGTATTTCACTCCAATATTGGCTTATAGTACTTCGTGACACACTCATTATAGCCGTGGATTAACGGGATGGCTCTAAACAATCTTGTGTAATAATAGTCGGATCTTGTGAAGAGGGGGAAGAAGTCGTGCTGGATCTGAAAGCGCTTCACGAAAATACCCGAATTGACCATAAATCACATCCATTTCAGCTGTTCCAAAATCGGTGTTCAGATATGAAAGCTGAAGAATGTATTCTGTATTTGCATTGGCATGAACATTTCGAACTGATTATCATGCGCAAGGGAAGTGCGCTTTTTCATATTGATAGCAAACCTTATGTGGTTCGAGCAGGTGAGGTCATTATCATTCCTGGAGGTACATTGCATGTTGGATATGCTCTGGATGACGGGGATGTGCATTATGATTCCGTTGTAGTGAACCGTGCACTGTTCCATGATTTCACTCATGATCCTGTGCATGAGCAATATGTCGCGCCGTATTTGGAAGGAAGAGTGAGATTCCCGGTCAAACCGGCAGAGGAAAACACAGCCTGCACAGGCTATTATTCTTTGCTGAATGAAGCTGTGGAGGAAATGGCGTCACAGCCCCCGGCTTATCAGCTCGTAGTGAAATCCAAGCTGCATGCCTTGTTCACCCTGCTTGCGCGAACCTTTATGCCGCAGCAGCTACCGGATAAATCGGTCGGATCGTATTTTCCCAACCGCGAACGTTTCAAACAGTTGATTGCACAGATTGAAGCGGACCCCACAGGTAAGATGTCTGTTACGGAAGCGGCGAGTCATGTGGGATTGAATGCGTATCACTTCTGCAAAATGTTCAAAAAGCTGACCGGACGTACTTTTGTGGAATACGTGAACGGTTGCAGGATGAGTGAGGCAGAGCAACTGCTGCAAGGCAGTAGCCTGACCATTACAGAGATCGCCGCCAGAGTTGGCTGCGACAATGCGAACTATTTTACGAAGTTATACAAACAATACAAGGGGATGACCCCCTCGCAGGGACGTGGAAGAAAAGAAGGTTGAGCACGACCAGTTTAGCAATAGTCTCGAATAAAATGTCTATAAAGATGAGTGTGACACTAAGTAACTCGCAGTCGCAATTGTGAGCAGAAGCAGAAGCAGAAGCAGAAGCAGAAGCAGAAGTAGAAGTAGAAGTAGAGCACACCGCAGTGATTACCGTAATAATAACCATACGCAAATACGCACATCTACAAAAAACCACCCGGATAAAGGCCTCTTCAAGGCTGTTATCCGGGTGGTTTTGATTCAATAATATCAAGACAATCCTCTATGTGTACAACGTGCTTATTTCATAAATCTGGAGAACAAACGATTGGCTTTCTTGGCGAGGTCGTCCATTTTGATGTTGGCATGATCGAACTGATTGTATCCCCATTTGATCGTTTGCAGCATGCGTGGAGATATGGGTGTTCCTTTGATGCGCGGATAGATGTTGTGATAAGCCCAGACCAGATGCTCCCAGCGATTGTCATTGCCGTCCTGAATATACTCGGATACGTCAATTACTTTCCCGCGTCCGTTCTGAAGAATTACATTTTTCAGATGAATGTCGCGAGGGTTCAACCCGCGGCTGCGAACGGCTTCTCGCGCTGCGTCCACATCGAGCATCACCTGCTCGGGGACAGGGATTCCTTTTTCCAAACATTCCAGCAAGGTATCCCCGGGTTCAAAACTGATCACGAGCACGTTCCGGCCACTGCCGTAATAGGTAGGAAAGTATGGCAGGCCTTTGAGCTGTTCGTACACCTGCTTTTCATTTTCGAGTTTGTCCAAGGCATGATCCGAGTACATCTTGAAGGCATACTGCGGCAAGCCGTCATACGTAAATACAGCCGCGTCTGTACCTGTGCCAATGCAATTTAAACCTTCTACATCGCCGATGATGTTCACCAGCTCATTCCGGTCGCTTCCGATGACTTGGATCTGTTGTAATGCTTCTTCCGCCTGGAACCAATCCGGTCGATTCATGGGTGGTGCCTCCTTTTAGGATATGCCTGTACAATTTTTTTTCATATAATCATTTTCTAACGAACCGAGTAAGTCTTATTTCACGTAAATCGGCAGCTTAGAAAATGTAACGAACCAGAGACACGCTATTGGCTCATTTGCTTGCAGTAATCACGTTCTACAACCGGAATAAGACTAATTAGCGTGTCTGGGGTTCGTTAGATTCCGTAAAACCTCATGATCCACGTGATAAGGTGTGTGAGATTCGTTAGCGCCGGGCCCGCACTGGCCCCGGGCTAGACCCGTACTAGCATCCAGGTCCCAGATTCGCTGCCCTCTATAGAGTATATTATGCGTTCTGCTCCGCAATTTCATCTTTTGGTGATGTTACTATATAAACGATACGGATCGAATCGGAAACGGTTGCGTCAGAAGAAAATAACGGAAGCGCGCTTGCGGCAAGGTTGCCCGGGCTTTATACTGTGAGCATCAAGGGATCTCATGCAGATCCGGCATACAGAAAGGCAGATTACTTATGGCACAATACCCGCAGTGGTCTTATTCGCAGTCGCGGGCGAGTATGTTCGATGAGTGCCTGCGCAAATATTATTATCATTATTACGGTGCCCATAACGGTTGGAAGACAGACTCTGCTGATGAGATGCAGGTTCGTCTGTACCGTCTGAAGCAGCTCAGCAATCTGTATCTTGTCTTCGGAGACCTCGCGCATCGGATGTGTGAGTCGGCGGTACGCAGCAGAGAAGAGGGCAAAGATAAACCGCGTGAACACTTTTTGGAACAGACCATACGCAAGCTGCTGAATCAGGCGTATGTGGAATCGATGGACGCGGATCAGTGGCGGCTGAACCCCAAGAATCGCACGATGCTGTCCGAGATTTATTACGGGGATGATACGTTGAATGACCGGATCGCCACGATTAAGGAGCGGGCTTCGGCCTGTGTCAGTAACCTGTACCAGACGCTTACGTGGGAGGACTTGTCCCGGGCAAGTACAGACATTCTGGAGATCGAGAAATGGGATACCATGATGCTGCACGATACACGCGTTTATGTGAAGATGGATTTATTATATCGTCGCAGTAACGGCAATATTGTCATTGTGGACTGGAAGACCGGCAAGGAAGATGACTTCTCCGATCAGTTAATGCTGTACGCATCCTATGTGAGAGAGCACTACCGGGTTCCGTTGGAACAGATTGAGCTGCGAGTGGAGTACCTGTTAACCGGAAAACACCGAGAGTTTACAGCCACAGAAGAGGATATCCGGAAGGTGGAGGAGAACGTGGGTCGTTACATCGAGGAGATGCGATCCTGTGTTGAGGATGAATACTATAACCGTCCAAAGGACGTCACCTACTTTACAGCGATGCCTTCCCACCGGTCCTGTCGGGATTGCAACTTCCGCGAAGTTTGCAGTGAGCGAGCAGTCTGAAGCGCCAAAACCGGAGCAACCTAAAGGCCTTATACCAACTAATGAGTTATTTCATATGTGAAAAAAAACAAGAAGCGCAAGCCGGGAACATCATCTGCCCGACTTGCGCTTCTATTACGTTCCACAGGCCTGGCGACAAGGCGCCGGGTGGAACGATCGTATCAAGATTACTGGACAGCGGCGGTATTCTCCAGCGCCTGACCCGCAGGAACATAGGCATGCCCGAGATCCCGGGCAACCGCCTCATACGTGATGTGTCCATTCAGCGCGTTGACCGCGCTGCGAATGGACGAACTGCCGCGAATCACGGCGGCTGCACCATGGTTGGCCAGCTGCAGCGCATAAGGCATGGTGGCGTTGGTTAGCGCCACCGTGGACGTACGCGGCACGGCGCCCGGCATGTTCGCCACCGCGTAATGCACGACGCCATGTTTCACATAGGTCGGTTCATCGTGGGTCGTGATATGATCAATGGTCTCAACGATCCCGCCCTGATCAATCGCGACATCCACAATGACCGAACCCGGTGCCATCGTCTTCACCACTTGCTCGCTGACAAGCGTTGGCGCCTTGGCGCCCGGAATCAGCACCGCACAGATCAACAGATCTGCCGCCGCAACAGCTGTTGCAATGTTGGACGGGCTGGATACCAGTGTGTGGATCTGATTGCCGAAGATATCATCCAACTGGCGCAGACGATTCAGATTCAGGTCAAGGATGGTCACATCGGCGCCAAGACCAATAGCAATTTTGGCTGCATTTGTCCCCACCGTTCCGCCACCGATAATGACCACTTTCCCCCGACTGACGCCGGGTACACCGGACAACAGAATGCCCTTGCCACCTTCCGTCTTCTCCAATAACTGTGCTCCGATCTGGGAGGCCATGCGGCCTGCAACTTCACTCATAGGTGTTAGCAGGGGTAGAGTACTGTTGACCTCCAGCGTCTCATACGCAATGGCCGTTACCCGACTTGCAATAAGTGCTTTTGCAAGCTCAGGTTCCGCTGCGAGGTGCAGGTAGGTGAACAGAATCAGTCCCGGACGAAAATATCCATATTCACTGGCAAGCGGTTCTTTCACCTTGATGATCATATCGGCCTCGGTCCACACTGACTTGGCATCCATCCGAATCTCGGCTCCCGCAGCTTGATATTCATGATCCGTGAATCCACTGCCGATCCCCGCGTCTTGTTCAATCAGTACCTGGTGACCGGCTCTGATGAAATCAGCAGCCCCGGCCGGAGTCATTGCTACACGATTCTCATTATTCTTGATTTCTTTGGGAATTCCGATTCTCATCACCATGCACCTCGTCCATTTATTGGTTGTTAGCTTATACTACAAGTTTATGACTTGGATAATCGTTTTGCACCTTACTTGATGTCTAATCTTTAGAAATTGAACTCAACATATTGTCGAAAAAGACTGTTCAGGACATTTGTCCATGGATTATAATGTAAGAAAAAATAACACGAAGAGGGATCGCCATTGCAAAATGACCGTGTGTTTACGATCAAAGATATCCTTGCACGTCCGGTATTTGGCCGAGCACGACTAGCGGCAGGGAAGGATGGAGTGAACCGTCAGGTTGGCTGGGTTCATGTGTTGGAGATTACCAATGTATCTCCATTCGTGAGCCCCCATGATCTTATTTTATCCACTGGACTGTGGCTTCAATCGGAAGAAGGACGCGAAGAGTATCTGCTTCAGCTCATTGGCAGTGAGGCAGCGGGGCTGTGTGTGGAGTTTGGTACCAGCATATACGGAATCCCGGAAGAACTGATTGAACTGGCGGACAGACACCAGTTTCCGCTGATCGTGTTTGAACAACCGGTCCGCTTTGTCGAGATCACACAGGATATTCACTCTCTGCTCATTAATCATCAGCATCAACTGCTGAAAAGTCTCGAAGCATACTCCCGTCAGCTTCAGCAACGAACATTACAGAGTACGGATATGTCTGCTGTGCTGAACCTGCTGCATGAGTACGCTGCCAAACCGGTGGTGTACATTTCGTCTATGGAGCCGGGCAGTTTTGTGCCCGAACTTGTTCCGGAGATGGAACAGGCCATCTATACCTGGTATGAGCAAGAGGTAGAACATCTGGATTTGAATGATTCAGATACCGAATTATGGTTCCACATGGACGAAGAGAAGGCTCTGTTGTGTCATCCGGTCGTCTGTTTTGGCCAGGTATTTTCGGCTGTAGGCATGATTGTGCATCCCGCAGCTCCAGTGGAATATCTCAAGCTGTTGCTCGATTATACGGCGAAGGCGGCGGCAGCGCTTACGCTTCGTTCCCAGTTTCTTGAAGAGAAGATGGTCCGCAATCAGAATGAACTGATCCAGGATCTGATGAATGGCAACATCCATCAGGAGGAACAGGCTCAGACCCGAATGGGGCTTCGTTTACTGGTGAAGGGACAGTATTGGTTTGCTGGAGGGGTTATAGAGATTGAGCATAGGTTGAAGGGTACAGGCCGGGAGCGAATGGAAGCGAATCATCAGGATGTTCTTGTCCTGCTGCGTTCCCTGCTCAAGAAGAACAATCTGCCTAGCCTGATTATGCTGAAGAACAATCAGGTATATCTGTGCTGTGCGAAGGAAGCGGTATCGGCTGCTGCACGTCATCAACTGCTGCGATTGCTGGAAGGGATTGCCCAGGACGTGAAACGGTTTGCCAGTCGTAACTTGAAGCAGGTTATGATTCATGTGGGATTTGGCAAGTTACGCAGCCGTTTGACCAGCCTGCCGGAGAGCCTTCAGGAGGCCTATCAGGTGATCGAAGTTTCGAGATCGGTAGATCCGATGGAACATGTTCACTTTTACGAACGTATGGGTATATATCAAATGTTAAAGGCGTTACCCCAATCCTTTCTGCAACCCTTTGTCCAGGATCACCTGGGTATGTTGATTGAACATGACCAAACGCATCACCTGCGATTGGTGGAGACGTTGGATGCTTACCTGCAGAACTTTGGTTCCAAGCGCGATGCGGCCGCCCAGTTATTTATTCATCGGCAAACGTTGTACAACAGACTGGAGAAGCTGGAAGAACTGATGGGTCCAGGTTACATGGATCAAGGGAGAAGAATCTGTCTGGAGATGGCGCTGCTCGCGCACGCGATGATCGAGAATGGACAGTGGCAATCCTCTTGATGAGGTGAAAGGGATGCAACACAGACTGTGCATCGATCTTACACTACCTTGTGCACAGTCTAGCAATTTTTACTAATCCGCCGGGTATGTTGTAATGAAGCAGGCAGGCGTTGCAGGGTGGAAGTGGAGCGTCGGCCCCGATACAGCTTCGTTTGACCGGAGGAAGGTGCCAGTGATAATGAAGAAGGAGCAGCCAGCCGATACGGGGGTGACGACCGGTCGGGACGTCCTTCCTGTTCTGCTTCATTGTCCTCCATTGAAATGCCACTTTGGTGCAGCCATTCATTAAGTCGTTTGGGATTGATTCCAAGTTGTCCGCTCAGATTACAGATATCGAGGTTTATTCTCACACAAATCCGCCTTTCCTGGAATATCGGGCTGGTAGTAGGGTATGAAAGGGAAGCATGAATTCGAGATCAGTAAATGCTCATATGCATGTTGGCTGTGCTTGATCGGCGGAATGATTCATTAAGTTAAGAAAAAGCGTGGAGGCGTCTATATACCGTGTTAAACGTTTCCATGTCCGCTGTTTTGAATATTTACTATAAATTGGCTTTTAACAAGATTCTATCACTTCACATGCAATTGCGCGTCTCAATATAGTCTCAATTTTGTGAGAAAATAGAATCAATTTCATAATACCTTCAGCTGCTTCAATCAAAGGTAGATATAGATCAAAACGATTCAATTTGTCTATGTCTAGTTACAAAATTGATAGTTTACTGAGTTATGAAATTGATTCAAAAAATATATTAAAAGTACCAGTATCTAGTACGGAGGACATATATGGGAAACAGTAGTGAGGCTCAATACGACAAATATGTTGAGGATGGCAAACGTTTCATTGGTCGAGCCAAGGAACTGAAGACACTGGAGCGGTGGTTCAATCATCCGGAAGCCCCATTAACCATATTTTCAATTACGGGCATGGGAGGCATTGGTAAATCTTCCTTGCTTTCAGAGATGTTATCTGTCTCTCGGGATCGAGGTGCGACGGCAATCTGGATGGATGGTCGATCATGTGGGGCGACTCCTTCCGTCTTTATGGATTATCTGTCCTCTACATTAGGATTGGAAACAATGGATAGTGAAGGATACCCGCGGCCATTGAGTCTGCTGAGAGACTCATCGATTGAGAAGAGATTGGTCCTGGCCGTGGATAATTATGAAGAGCTCGCTCTGTTAGAAAGCTGGTTCATGGAAGTCTTTGTATCCAAACTTCCGTTAAGAGGGATACTTGTCATTCTTGCATCACGCCCGGAACTGGCATCCACCTGGCGGACACATCCCCGATTACATCAGAGATTTATACAGATGCGGCTTCAACATTTTACAGTTGATGAGATTACGGAATACATCACGGTGGCAGGTTTTCTGAATCAAGGGATGGCAGGTACCATCACGAGAATGACCGATGGACATCCGCTGGGGCTGGCCCTTGCTGTAGAAGCTGCAGATCAGAGGAGGAATCTTCCGCAGTCCGAATGGGCTGAACTGTCACATATGATCAGTGCTCGATTATTATTGGAACTTACGACACCCCGTCTGCATCCCGTAGTGGAGGTACTAACACTGCTTGAGACAGCCAATCAGGAATTATTATCATCAGTACTGGATATGACCGTGACAAAAGAAGAGTACCACATGCTGAGACAGATGTCGTTTATCCGTTCCGGCCCGGATGGTCTTGCCCTGCATGATATGGCCAGAGTACATCTACTACGAGATTTTCGCCAGCGTGAGCCTCATCGGTTGCAGACCATGCGTATCAAGATTGTGAAGCTGCTGAAACCACTGCATGAGCAGGCGGGTCCACATGAGCGTCGCCAGATCGCCCGGAAGATGCTGTTGCTCTGTCAGGAATCCATGCTTCAATACCGCAAGTATGCAGATGTGTCCCGTGATTCCTTGTTCTCACCTCTTGAAACGATGAGAAGCGAGGATCTGCCCGTTCTGCACAGCCTGTTACAGCAATGGTGTGAGTACAGCGTGGAACCATGGCAAGCCGCATCCTATGGTCCCTTCCTGGATGAACTGGCACATCGTTATCCCGAAGGAATCGTATTAATGCGTGACAAGCTTGGGGAGACAATTGCCATGTTCATTACCATCCTTGTACATAGGGAGAGTAGTGAGTTGTTACTAAAATATTTTCCAAATGAGATGTATGAATGTTTCACACCACAGGAACTTGAGAATGACCCGGATCAGAGTGATACGCACTTTGCTTTGCTGGCTGCGGCAAGAGATGATGTGCCTGGTTATACACGAGAAGAACTGGTGGGATACATGGCACTGGATCGACTATCTCTACTGGGTGATGGTGCGCGAGCGATACTCGTTGCAACGAATCCTCATTTGAAACTGTTTTTGCAGAGCATTGGATTCCAGATGCGAAGAACCCGCACCCGTGTCTGTGACAGATTCGAGGACCGGGCGGACGTACTTGATTTGGATTTGCGTAGTGGGCAATTCGGAGAGTGGGTCATGTCTCTGCTTGATCCGGAATCAACAGAAGATCGTATACAGCCGGAAACAACGGAAGTGGATGGTGTAATCTGGACTGAACAGGATGTTCGCAAGATGTTGGGGGATCTTCGTTCCCCGGGAGAATTGCATGAATATGCTGGCAGGGTTAGAGGAGTAAAGGATGGAATCCAGTTACAGCTGTATGTCATGGATCTGTTGGAAGGCAGAGTACATGGCCTATCTCCACAGGATCAGATGCTGTTATACGCGGCCTACTGGACGCATGCTGGCAATCCAACTGCCGCAGCCCAGACGTGTTCCATGAGTCGGGCGACATTTTATCGCCATCTCAGAACAGCGCTGACTCGCTTGGCGCGGATTTTGTAGGGTTCTATTCGTTCATCATACCGATCATAACGACAAGAAGAGGCTGGTCATAGACCAAGCCTCTTCATGCGATTATAGAGCGTTGCTCTGGAGATGCCGAGTTGTTTGGCGAGTGTTCGTTTGTTGCCACCTGCTGCTTTCAGATATTGAATTAGAAGTTTCGCCTCATAAGTATCCAATTTTTGCTGGTAGGTAACGTTGGAGACAAGTTCGGAATCATCTGAATGATCTAATTCGTCCGCATTTGCAACCGTTCGAGGTTCTTGTTCTGGTTCTGCTCCCGCCAAATCCTGACGTTGTTGATTTTTGCTGTAGGCATGTGAATGAATGCCAGAATTCAGTTGAACTTCGGACTGTTCTTGCATGATGAGGGAGGTAAGGGTATCAGGCAGGTATTCCTGCTTCACCTCACCATCTGTCGTCAGAATGGTCAGGCGTTCGATCACATTTCGTAGTTCACGTACATTGCCTGGCCAATCATACTGGAACAGCAACTTGAACACTTCAGGTGGAACCAACTCAATATGACGGTTATAGAGCAATGAGAATTCTTGAAGGAACGTCTGGGTTAATTCATATATATCTTCCTTGCGCATGCGCAAAGGAGGGATCACAAGGTTAATGACATTCAGCCGATAGTAGAGATCTTCCCGGAATTGATTGCGGGCAATCATACTTAATAGATTCTGATTGGTCGCAGCGATAATCCGGCAGTTGGCCTGTTTCATGCGCGTTCCCCCCACAGGAAAGTAACTCCTCTCCTGCAACACCCGAAGCAGTTTCACTTGCAATTCCAATGGCATCTCACCGATCTCATCCAGAAAAAGAGTCCCCCCTTCGGCAAGCTCAATCTTGCCCTTTTTGCCTTTGGGATCAGCTCCGGAGAAAGCGCCTTTCTCATAACCGAATAACTCACTTTCAAACAAGGAAGCAGGGATTGCCCCACAGTTAATAGCGATGAACGGTGCAGTCTGCAATTCACGAAGATCATGAATGGCTTTGGCGAATAACTCCTTGCCTGTGCCGCTCTCTCCGAGGATAAGTACAGTAGCTGAGGTGGTACTGATCTTGCGGATGGTCTCCATGCACTGCTTGATGACCAAGCTGCTGCCCTTGATTCTGGCGAATGGATCTAATTCGGGCCGTAGCCGAGCAACGGCTTTCTCCAGATGCTGGACTTTGGAGGTCATATGTAATAGTTCCTGATGTAATCGGATTTCGGTTGTTATATCCACTTCGGCAGCAACTGCACCCACAATATGTCCATCCAGTTGGACAGGACGAGCATTAATCAGGGCGAACAGGTCGGGCCGTGGCTGATGCTGTTTGCGATAGACCGTTTCGCCGGTATATAACGTCTTGAGAGACTGTAGCCGATCTGGAGGAAAAAAGTCCGCTGCGGGTTGTCCGATGATGTCTTTTTTGCTGAT
The DNA here is from genome assembly GCF_037969885.1 of Paenibacillus sp. FSL R7-0313. NCBI lineage: Bacteria > Bacillati > Bacillota > Bacilli > Caryophanales > Paenibacillaceae > Paenibacillus > Paenibacillus sp. FSL R7-0313. Next base: position 6,861,001 of record NZ_CP150219.1, on the reverse strand, counting down.
CGAAAAAACATGCTCCGCGCCAGTTGTCCAGTAGGCCACCTTGGCATCTTCATTAATTAATGTCAGAGCTGAACCCGCTGTCTCCAGTGTGGTCTCAAAATAAGCTTCTATTAGGCGATGTGCATGCATCATGGCATGCAAAACATCGGATACGGCGATATATCCCAATAGGGGTCCATCATCCTGAATGAATAGATAAGAAGATGTGTCGAATAAGGAGAAGGCATCTACCAACGATGTTGATGACGGAATGGTAAGTGTGGAGAGGTCTGTATCCAGAACATCCATATCCGTACGCAATAAAGACATTAATTCTGGAAGTAAATGTTTCATCGGTATCACCTCAATTAGAACATAACTTTTGGAAACAACTTCTTTTACACAAGTTACTTACAAGTGATCTGCTTATGAAATGACTGGAGAATGATGGTTACCCACATTATAACTTTCCAAATGAGGTGTGTATATATTTTTTGACATGAAGCATACATGTTGTCGGCGCAGAAGAGATAAATGTTGGATTTTCATTTCTGGAGTTCCCTTTTATTTTTATTAAAAGAAATTAATGCTAATTTGTATGGACCATTCAATAATCTAGGTGAGGGTTGAGTTATTTAAATTGACATTCGAGTTATTTGATTAAAACTGTTATCTCTCAATCTGCTACACGGCAGTTGAAGTGATTATTCATATAGTACATGAATTGTCCACACCACTAAGAAACTTCTGAATAATGCTATATGAAGGCAATCCGCATGAAGAAGAATCAAAGGAGGGTGATGAAATGGCCATTCTATCAACTGGGCCCATTGAGAATAATATTTCAGGAATAACGGGGATCCGACCAACTCAATCCGTTACGGTCAAAATCGATAACCGGAATGCGACAGAAATGTTCACGGTGCTTCTTCGGGGCTATTACCTTAATGGAGTCAGAACATTATATGTAGAAGAACTGCTCAATGTATCACCTAATCAGGTCATCACCAAAGTTTATAATGGGAATTTTGATGCTTTTGAGTTTGTATTTTCAACCTCAGACACGGCTGCTCCAGAAGCACAAATATCCGTATGGGGTAAAGATGGCGAAGGCGAATTAGTCGCGGCTCACCGATTGGTATCCCAGGAGTTGTTGGGAGAAACGCTGAGCACAACGGGTGTGACAGGGACCACGGGCGTCACAGGAGTTACGGGTGTGACAGGGACCACAGGAGTTACTGGAGTGACAGGAGCGACGGGCATCACGGGCATCACGGGCATCACGGGCATCACGGGAAGCACCGGTGCCACCGGAGTAACAGGAGCCACGGGCGTTACAGGAGTAACAGGAGGCACTGGCGTTACGGGAGTAACAGGAAGCACTGGGGTTACCGGAACAACAGGCGTCACCGGAGTAACCGGAACGACAGGTGTCACTGGAGCAACCGGTACAGCAGGGCAAGGGTTGTCCTCGTACGCTTATATTTTTAATACATCAGCTCAAACTGTAGCTATTGAAGCGGATGTAATCTTCGACAGCAACGCAAATCTTACCGGTATTATTCACACGGCCAATACCGCTGCGATTATTATTGGTAATGCCGGGGACTATGCGGTGTTTTTCAACGTTGCAGGTGTGCAGGCAAACCAATTTACCCTTTATCAAAACGGAGCCCCTGTAGGTGGCAGTGTCTATGGTTCAGGAGCTGGCACTCAACCGAATCCAGGCATGGTCATTATTACGGCTGCTCCCGGTGATGTGCTGACATTGCGGAATCATTCCAGCGCATCAGCTGTTGGTCTGCAAACACTAGCAGGTGGAACACAGACAAATGTTAATGCTTCTATTCTTATTCAACAGTTAAGCAGTTAGCCTTTTCGAGCTTGTAATTTTGATTAATAAATGGGTGTGTCCAAAAAAATAGACATTTAAAATTGGGGATGCTAATTTTTTAGACATTAAGAGAAGAACCGGAGAAAAGGAAAGTTGGATGATCTGGTAAAGTGTTTGTACAGAAAAAACCATGTGCCCAGAAAGAAAGAGGCAGCATGGTTTTATTTTTGCTGTTTTTTATTTATATATTGATACAGCTGGAAAATAACTATCGGAACATATTCTTAACGACCATCCAGAGATTAGCCGGTTTTTCAGCCAAACGACGGGTATAGTACGGATACCACATGGTGCCATAAGGTACGTAACAACGAATGCGATAGCCTTCTTTGGCGAGACGTTCCTGTTCGCTCATGCGCAGACCATATAACATCTGAAATTCAAAGGCATCCGGCGAAATTCCCCGATCCTTGGCGTATTGTTTCGTCCAGTTAATGATGTGATCATCATGCGAGGCAACTGCAGTGTACACACCCTGATCGAGGTGATTACGAATCATCGTTTTGAATTGATGAATGACTTCAGAAGCATTCTGATAGGCGACTGATCCGGGTTCTTTGTAAGCACCTTTAACCAGACGAAGCCGAATGCCTTCCCGAATCATATCACGTGTATCTTCTTCGGTGCGATGCAGGTAGGCTTGCAATACTGTGCCTGTATTATGCAGTCCTTCCGAGTGCAGTCTTCGAACCATATCCAGCGTCGCTTGAGTAAATGGACTATCCTCCATATCAATTCGAACAAATAGATCATGCAATTTGGCTTGTGCGGCAACGGTACGGATATTTCGATAACCCTCTTCCGGGTCGAGTGCGAGGCCCATCTGGGTTGGTTTCAGCGAGACGTTGGAGTCTGCTCCTTCACGTGCAATGCCTTCTACCAGTCGTACATACTCATCCCTGTATAATGCCGCTTCGCTCATGCGGGTGATACCTTCGCCCAAGTGATCGAGCGTAGCCATAATGCCTTTATTATTGAGTATGTGGATCTCTTGGAGAGCTTCTTCCAAGGTGTTTCCTGCAATAAATTTGCCTGCCAGCTTCTTACCATATCTAATGGACAGGTTCTCTACTGCTTTGTTGCCTGCCACGGTTAATAAGGTTTTGCGATATATTTCCGTTCCCACACTCATCTTCGTTTCCTCCTTCAGCATTGTGCATCCTTAATTCAAGCAAGAAACGTGCCAGAACCAGCAAGATTCAATGTTTTTTATTTTTCAGTGAAAAATATTTCAATCTCAACCGGAGTTGGCACGGATTTTGCTACATATATTTGGTGATGAGTAACATGCAAAATAATTCAGGCGAGCAGCCAGCGAACCCCACATCCTGAAGGAGGAATCATTGATGAATATCCCTTTTGTTAACGAACCATTCACACCCTTTGCAGTCCAGGCGAACCAGGAAGCATTTGAAGACGCACTTCGTCAGGTAGAAGCTGAACTTGGGCAGGAATACCCGATTATTATTGGTGGGCAAAAAATAACAAGCAGCCGCACGTTAACTTCCGTGAATCCCGCAGCCAAAAATCAAGTTGTCGGAACGATCCATCAGGCAGATCAGGAATTGGCCGAAAAGGCCATTCAGACAGCGGCGGAGACATTCCACACATGGAAACATACTGACCCGAATGAACGGGCTCGTTATCTATACAAAGCCGCTGCCATTATGCGTCGTCGCAAGCATGAGTTCTCCGCATGGATGGTTTATGAAGCCGGCAAGACTTGGCCTGAAGCCGATGCGGATACAGCGGAAGCCATTGATTTTATGGAATTTTATGCACGGGATATGCAGCGACTGAGTGAACCGCAGCCCCTCGTGCGGATTGCAGGGGAAGATAATGAACTGAGTTATATACCGCTGGGCGTTGGTGTTGTTATTCCACCTTGGAACTTCCCGCTGGCGATTATGGCAGGCATGACCTCTGCTGCACTGGTCTCCGGCAACACGGTGGTATTAAAGCCTGCCAGCACAACTCCGGTGATTGCAGCGAAGTTTATGGAGCTGCTCGCAGAAGTTGGCCTGCCGGATGGCGTCGTGAACTTTTTACCAGGACCAGGCAGTGAAGTGGGCGATTATCTCGTGGATCATGCGCTCACCCGGTTTATCAGTTTCACCGGTTCCAGAGACGTAGGACTGAGAATTAATGAACGTGCAGCATGTACAGCACCAGGTCAGAAGTGGATTAAACGGGTCATTGCAGAGATGGGCGGCAAGGATTCCATCGTAGTAGACAGTGACAGTGATCTGGAACTCGCGGCAGAGTCCATTACCGCTTCGGCATTTGGTTTCTCAGGACAGAAATGTTCGGCGTGTTCCCGTGCCATTATTCATAAGGATGTATATGATGAAGTATTGCAAAAAGTGATTGAACGGACACAGAAACTGACGATGGGCAGTCCACTCGAAGTTGGCAGTCAGGTTGGGCCGGTTATCGATGACAAGGCATATGCAAAGATCACGGAATATATTGAAATTGGCAAGGGTGAGGGGCGTCTTGTGCACGGTGGCGGTACAGGGAACGTTGAAGGTTATTTCATTGAACCAACCATAATTGCCGATGTGGACCCGAAAGCCCGAATTGCTCAGGATGAGATTTTTGGACCTGTGCTTGCGTTCATCAAAGCAGAATCTTTCCAGGATGCATTGGATATCGCCAATAATACAGACTATGGTCTGACCGGCGCGGTGATTTCACGTAATCGTGAACATCTGGAACAGGCAAGACGCGAATACTTTGCGGGTAATCTGTATTTCAACCGGAAATGTACCGGAGCACTGGTAGGCACACATCCATTTGGCGGATTCAACATGTCAGGCACGGATTCCAAGGCAGGTGGAAGAGACTATCTGTTGTTGTTTACCCAGGCAAAGCTGGTATCGGAGAAATACTAGACAGAAACCCATGATCCGACTAAAAACTTCTTACATTTGCTTGAATAGTATGCTATTATCCCTGCAAATCCTTTTGTTCGTATAAGAAACATAGATGCTTATTGCCGAAGGCATAAGGAGGGTAACGGATGTTAGGTGTTCAGTTGGTGCAGGAACAACGTATTCGGCTGTCCATCACGCCGGAGATGAAACAATCCTTTCATTTGCTAACCATGTCTGGCCAGGATCTGACTCGTTACTTGCTGGACGCAGCAGAGGAAAATCCAGTACTTGAACTGGAAGAACAAGCTGCGCCCCTCGCCCGGATTCCGCGGCGAATGGATCAGCGCAGGTATGATTCCTACGATCCGCTGCTTCAGGCCAAAGGTGCTGAACCTACTCTGGAACAATTGCTGATTACGCAAATTCGAGTGATGACAATTCCAGACGAATTGGAAAATATGGCAGTATATTTGGCAGGGTGCGTTAATCATGATGGTTATCTGACGGTTGAACTGGCAGAGGTGCAAGCAACACTTGAGCTTCCGATGGGCAAGATTGCAGCGGGACTGGAGCTTCTCCAATCGCTGGACCCTGCTGGTGTAGGGGCGCGGAATCTGCAAGAATGTCTGTTGCTCCAGATCAGACGTGATCCATTGGCTGTTCAGTACGCTGAACGTATGGTGGAAGCCGGATTGGAAGCACTGGTTCCTTTTCACCCAGGTAGAACAGGACGTCGATTAGGCATGACTTCGCAAGAGGCTCAGACTGCCTATGACTATATTGCACGTCTCGATCCCAAGCCCTGTCGATCCATCGGATGTACAGAACGGCCACATTACATTATTCCGGATGCCATTGTTGGGGTGCGTAACGGTGAGGTCCATTATAGTTTGCATGCAGCAGGTAACCCTCGTGTATCGATGAATGAAGTGTGCTTCCGCTGGATCAGGGAAGAGGCTCCTGACGAAATCTGGGCAACCCGAGCGGCAGAGGCGAGGGCTATCATTCGGAGTGTACACTTGCGGCGCAGGACTTTAGTGCGTGTGCTGGCGGTAGTGATGGAAGAGCAGAAGCACTTTTTGGTCAAAGGCCCATCCGGGCTAAAACCGCTTAATCTGGGTGTTATTGCAGAGAAGATTGGCATGCATGAATCAACGGTAAGTCGTGCGGTGAACGGTAAATACATTGAGACCCCACATGGTGTATATGAACTCAGGGCTTTTTTTGCCTCGGGAATCAGTACAACGTCAGGGGATAAAACATCGGCATCAGCGGTAAAACGCAGATTAAAAGAAATCATTCGCATGGAACAGGCTCAGCGTCCATACTCGGATAGTCATTTGGCCACACTGCTGGCCGAGGAGGGGATTGTCATCTCCCGCAGAACGGTTGCCAAGTACAGGGAGGAACTTCAGATTCTGCCTTCCCTTGAGCGTAAACGGTGGATTTAATTGAATAGCTGGCGTCTTATCATCTCTGAATACAAGAACCCCCGCAAACCGGATGAATGGTCTGCGAGGGTTCTTGTTAATTATTCGTTCGTGTTTGGGTTGCTGCATCAGTTTTCCTGATTACCTACAAACGTTCCATATTACGCAAGAAGTGTTCTCCGGCAATCCCTGGTGTAGTCATCTGTTCCGGATGAAGAATCTCTTCCAGTTCTTCCGGTGTCAGCAATCCGCGTTCGAGAATAATCTCTTGCAAGGAAAGTCCAGTCTTGAGCGCTTCCTTCACGATGGAAGCTGCCACATTATAACCTAAGTGCGGATTCAACGCCGTAACCACACTGAAACTTTGCTTCATGATTAATTCGCAGCGTTCACGGTTAGCTTCCATCTCTTCAACTGCATAACGTGTGAACACATCGATGCCGTTATTCATAATTTTCAGCGATTGCAGCAAGTTGAACGCAATAACTGGGCCCATGACATTCAGCTCGAATTGACCGGCTTCACACGCCATACAGATCGTATGGTCGTTCCCCATCACCTGGAAGGATACCTGGTTAATGACTTCCGCCATAACCGGGTTGACTTTGCCCGGCATAATGGACGAACCTGGCTGACGTGGTGGCAGGCGCAGTTCATTGAATCCTGCACGTGGACCTGAAGCCATCATGCGAATATCATTACAGATTTTGGACAGGCTGACTGCACATACCTTCAGCGCCGCTGAAAGTTCCAGATAGGCATCCGTGTTCTGTGTTGCATCCACGAGATCCTCAGCAGTTTGCAGGGGCAATCCGGTAACATCAGACAGGTGTTCCGTAACCTTAACGATATATTCGGGTTTGGCATTAAGTCCAGTACCTACCGCAGTTGCACCCATGTTAATGGTAAGCAGGCGGCGATTGGCGAATTCAAGACGCTCAATATCCCGTCCGATTACACGGGCATAAGCTCCGAATTCTTGTCCAAGGCGAATAGGTACGGCATCCTGAAGATGGGTACGGCCAACCTTGACCACATCGTTGAATTCCACTTCTTTTTTACGGAACGCATCCTGTAGTCTTCTCATGGTAGCGAGTAACGTCTCCGACAGTTGGTACGCCGCAATGCGCAGTGCTGTAGGAACCACGTCATTAGTAGATTGGGACATGTTCACATGATTATTGGGATTGCAATGGAAGTAGTCTCCCTTGCTTTTGGTTAACAGTTCCAGCCCGCGGTTGGCCAAAATTTCGTTCATATTCATATTCATGGAGGTGCCTGCACCGCCCTGAATGGAGTCTACAATAAAATGATCCAGATGATGGCCTTTCATCATTTCTTCAGCCGCCATGACGATCACCTCGCCAATCTTGCTTGGCAGCATCTTCAACTCCATGTTGGTAATCGCTGCTGCCTTCTTCACCGCAGCCAGAGCCGTGATCAGCTCCCGGTGTACCGGAACGCCGGTAATCGGGAAGTTTTCCACGGCCCGTACCGTCTGAATTCCGTAATAAGCATAAGCCGGGATTTCTTTTTCACCGATAAAATCTTTCTCCGTCCGTGTGGACATAGTAGACATCTCGTTCGCCTCCAGTGGCATCAATAAAAATAGTTCGGCTCCAGCGTTGCTGAAGCGCACTCAGTATATCATTTAAGCAAAATGGATGCCAATCTAAATCATTTGGCCTCTTGTGCCGATAATAAATAAAATTAGGGATTTTAAATGGAATATTATTCAATTTTTAAGAAAGGGAGGGGCGGCCAAGCTTGTCTTATACATTATGCGCTTTATGGTAGAGAAGTCATGCATGAACGGCAAGTATGGGGGAAATAGAACGGTTTCAGTGATGTATATCACATGAAATTTGGTACATGATTGGTAAAATAGGAAAAAAGGACTACGGGGTGTGCACATGAAATGGACTTTAGGAGCAAAGACTGTCGCAGGTCTGGTACTGATTTCGATTATTACCTACGGAACTAGCGGCTTTTTTATATTTTTTGTCAAAGACTGGATTACGTTAGATATTCCGAATTGGGTATACATATCGATTATCCTGATCATGGGAGTATGCTGGAACGGGATTCTGGGATGGTTTGCTTCACGCTGGCTGACTCGTCCAATCGTCCACCTGTCCCGGGCTGCGCAACAGGTTTCAGCGGGTGATCTGACAACCGAAATTCCGCAGCGACGCACGCAAGATGAACTTACCGTATTATATGATGCTTTTCGCGCAATGGTTTCTAACCTTCGAAGTATTGTAAATGATATTGCAGACAGTACAAGAACGACTTCACAGAACGCACAGTCTCTGAGTGAAGCGATTACCCAGGCCGCCGAACAGATCGAGATGATGTCGGATGCGGTAGATCATATTGCGGTAGGCGTAGAAGAGCAGAAGGTTACTTCCCATCAATCTCTGATCACTGCGGATGAGATGCTGAACGATTTCCAGCGTATGCATAGCCAGTCCATGGACATGACAGAGATGTCCGGTCAGATGGAACGATCGGTGGATCATACAAAACAGACTTTCTCATCGTTGATGAAAGGGATGGACGAGCTGGCCGAGTCGCACAATCGTTCCCGCGACATTATGCTGTTGCTGGAGAAGGAAGCCTCCGATATCGAGGTAATTACCCAATCTGTCAAAAACATCGCTGAGGAAACAGGGTTACTTGCCCTGAATGCTTCCATTGAGGCTGCACGAGCTGGCGAAGAAGGTTCTGGTTTTGCAGTCGTGGCGCAGCAGATCCGCAAGCTGGCAGACGAAAGTAAGGAATCGGTACACCGTATTAATGAGCTGATTAGTCGTGTGCAGCAGCGGATCAGGGAGACAGCCCAACTGTCTCATGAGCAGCATGGTCTCGTGGTTAATGAATCGGAGCGGACCGTCTCTGTGGATCAGACGTTGCATGAACTGACAGGAACGGTGGAAGTATTTATGAAGGGTGCGCATGATATCGGTTCCAAGATTGCAGAACAGACTGGTCGCGTGGAACAAACGCACGGTCATGTGAAGAAGATCCAGGGGAAAGCCGGATCGTTCTCGGATGAGGCGAGACGAATTATGGATGCCGCACACGAAGAGACAGCCATCATGGAGGAGATTTCATCCTCGGCGGAAGAACTGAGACAATTAACCGATCGGTTATTGGACAAAACCAAAGCATTCCGAATGCAGCCTTAAGCTGTGTTCGGGATTTTTTTTGTTTTTGGAGAACAGTTTTGGTATGATAATTTGCTTATTCTGGTTAAAGCCGAACGTTCTTTCGTGAAAACGGAAATTTGTAAAGATTATTTTATGAAAGATTAACAAATTCGCAACTTGCAGGCGATAAATGAAGATATAATAGGATTATCACAACAGATAAAGGAGCCCAGTATATTGAAAACTTGGACAGGTATCCTGCTGATGATTATTTTGGCGGTAGCTACGATTAGTACAACTTCGGCTGCCAGAACCATGAATGAATCGCAAAAACAGCTTAATATAGATGATCAATCCAGCCAGACCGCAGAGGTCGAGGCTTCCAATATAGATAAACTGCATGACACAGCGAAGACAACACAGGAATCCATTCCTGTGAAAGATGAATACGTTTCGGTAGCTCCAGAGAATGAGAACGTCAGATTATACCCTATGAAAGTTGAAGGTTCAGGATATATATACAACGGAATGATTTTGGAAGTGGACGGCAAGACAAGAGAATTTAGTGATTGGCAGGGAGAAGGCGGGTCTTACAAACCCGAAGTGCACGAGCTGGATCTGAATGGAGACGGCCAGAAAGAAATAATCGTTTTGTACACGGAAGGTCATGGAACAGGTATTTATTTGGGACAAGCACGTATCATTGATCCGGTAACGCTGGAAGAGATGAAGATGCAATCTCTGGATGAGATTGCAAAACAGCATGTGAAGTCGAAAGTTACGGTTAGATCAGACCGCGTGGATGTTGATGTCGCCGTTGATGGCGTCCAAGCAGAACCTTTACGGATCGAGGGAGATACGAGTGGCGGCGTATATAACGAAGAGTTGGGATTTGGTGGAGTAACCTATTACAGTGTGGAGGATGGCCAACTTGTCGTATCAGCAGCAGGATCTTATGGTGCAGCTTTATATGCTGGTGATCTGACATTTGCTTATGAGTATCAAGATGGCGAGTGGAAGGCTGTAGATTTGAAGTACAGCATGGAAGTGTATGAAGAAGAATATTATGAATCTTTTGATTGATATCATTCTGTTGAAATCGTAGTGCAGCGGGGATTGGAAGTAGTTCTCAAAGTGTGGGGGTTAGTGAGCATCTGATAAGAATATCTTCCTTTCTATCTTTGCGGACAGTAAGGAACAGGGCGAGGCTGAAAAAAATCGGGACATACAGCCTCGTTTTGTGCTGCTCGGAAATAGGCAATGTGTACTAAAAGCGTAGGAAACAATTGACATTATCACTTTAGTGGTTTAAATGTATAAAGGACAAATCATTTTAACATTCAGGAGGGATTTTGATGAAGAAAAAGGTTGTACTGGGTTTGATGGTAGGCACATTAACTCTTGGGATCGGGACGGGTGCACTCGCAGCAACAGGGTTGGAACAGATTAAAGCCTATCTAAACAGCAAGATTACGCTGAAAATGAATGGTGCCACGGTGACAGCCAAAGATGCCAATGGTAAAACGGTGTTGCCTATCACTTACAACGGAACGACTTATTTGCCTGTGCGTGCTGTGGGATCATTGCTTGGGACAGAGATCACTTATGACAGTGCAACTTCATCCGTCCTGATTGGCGGAACGAATGGATCTGCGCCCGTAACCAACGGAAAAGTAACGCTGAGTGCACTTGGAACATCCGTACTGGGATCTACTGCTTGGCACACCAAAGATCCTAAGGATACCACATATAAAGGCAAGGATTACAAGGATGTTTATCTGCATAATGATCCTACGAAACAGGGGGATGATATCCAGATTAATACGGGTAAAAAGTATTCTTCTCTGCACTTGGAACTTGCCGCGCTAACAGGAAATCAGGAGATTCATATCTATGATCAGGATCTCGCGACACTCAAAAAGTTCAATATCACTCCAGAAAACGGTATGATGAGTCTGGATGTGGATGTTAAAGGTACAGACGCTGTCTATGTCGAGATTGTATCTGAAGATCCGGGTTCGGCTCTGTTTGTACCGCTCACAACATCGTATCTGACGAAGTAAAACACAATCTGCAAGTTTGCCACGTTACAGAAGGGGCAAGGCAAACATAAACATAAAAAACGATGATTCACTAGGCAATTTCTGAACCGTATCCGTTATTCAGAGTTGCCTGGTGAACATCGTTTTTATTTTTGTTTTGTTACGAATATTAGCGGATCATGGTATCCAGTGGTTTCAGGTTCGCTTCAATCTCAGCGCGGCGTCCTTCTAGAAACGGAGGCAGCGCCAGTGATTCACCCAGATGCTCCAATTCTTCGTCTGTATCAAATCCCGGACCATCGGTTGCAAGTTCGAACAAAATACCATTTGCTTCACGGAAATATAGGGAGCGGAAGTAGAAGCGATCTACAAACCCTGAGTTAGGGAATTGGAAGTTATGAACCCGTTCCACCCATTGTTTGAGTTCTTCCTCATTATCCACACGGAACGCAACATGGTGTACGCTGCCACGTCCAGGACGCTCTTGGGCAAGGTCATTCCGTTCCTCAACATGAACCTCGGAGCCGCTGCCACCTTCGCCGGATTCAAAAACGAGTACATCAGGCTGACCTGGAGTAAAGGCAGGGTAACTTCCTTTAGCTCTGAAACCGAGCAGTTCGGTAAGAACCGGAGCGGTAAGGGAAGCATCTTTTACCGTAAGATGGATAGGGCCTAGGCCTACAATGCCATACTCGGCAGGTACAGGGCTCTGATCCCATGGTTTACCACCAGCGACACCTGTATTGTTTTCATCCGAGACCAGAATCAGACGTTGTCCTTCAAAGTCTGTGAACGAGAGCGTGGCACGGCCACCCCGTTCAACAATCTCTCCATGTGGGACTTCGAATTCGTCAAAACGTTGCTGCCAGTACGTAAGTGCCGCATCACTTGGAACGCGCAGTGACGTTCCAGATATGCTGTTCACCCCTTCACGAGTCTGTCCGGCCATCGGAATCTCGAAGAAGGTAAGTTCGGTACCCGGATTACCTTTCTCATCGCCATAGAAGAGATGGTAGACGGACACGTCGTCCTGGTTGACCGTTTTTTTAATGAGGCGCAGACCCATGATATTAGTGTAGAAACGATAGTTCTGATCGGCATGTGCTGTTAGAGCTGATACGTGGTGAAGTCCTTTGATTTGCATAATAATTCCTCCTAATTAGGTTATACGTTCAACTAAGGATTATTTACACTGGCACTCCGATGACAGAACAACCTTCCGATCGCTGTTATCCCCAGATTTTTTGATCCTTTTTAAAAGGGGAAATCCGGGGATAGCATATGCTTCCGATGTAGCTTTCTTTCAGAAAGCTTTTAGGCGAACGCTCCGCTTCTTCAGGTTTTTTCTGTCCTCTCCGTTATCATGTAAATGTTTAGTTGAACATTTGTTGAGTGCTGTATTTGTATTATTTCGATTAAGAAAGTTACTAACTTTTCGTTTGTTTTGTTTCTGAATTTATCTTAACATAAAGATATTTAAATTACAATGCTTATTTAGAATTCCAACTGGACAGTAATTTCATTCAATGGCAAAATGAAAAAGTTAACATTAAAGAGAGATAATGTTGGTGAGATGCTTGTAAAGGAGAGAAGAGATGCATGGCGTATCCACCATGGCTGGACCCTTATGACGCAGAGCCGTTTATTCTGTTCTCCACTTCACATATCGTTTCCATTAGCGTAATTACAGCAATGATTGTACTGCTGTTTTTGCTTCGACACCATCTTCGATCATGGTCAGAGAGGGCACGCCGCATACTGCGGATTGTTCTGGCCTGCATCATGTTTGCCTGCGAAATCATGCTGCAGCTCTGGTATGTGTACGGAGGGATATGGAGCCTGCAGACGTCACTGCCACTCGAACTATGCAGTCTGTCTCTGCTATTATCGGCGTTGTTACTACTGACACGCAGTCGACTGTTACATTCTGCACTGCTGTTTGCAGGCATTGCTGGAGCCCTTATGGCGATCCTGACTCCTAATCTGGGTTATGGTTATGCACATTTTCGATTCATTCAATTTTTCGTCGCTCATGCCTGCATCATTCTGGCTTTACTCTACATGACCTGGGTGGAACAGCTGCGACCTAGCTGGAGATCTGTAGCAGGTTCGATGATATTTGTGAATGTGGCAGCATTAATCGTATATGTTGTAGATGTCATGCTTGACGCGAATTATATGTTTTTGAGACACAAGCCGAGTACACCCTCGGTGCTTGATATGTTAGGTCCGTATCCCATGTACATCCTTGGGGAAGAGATACTTGCGCTTGTTTTGTTCTCACTAATGTACATTTTGCTCTTTGCCATTCCAGACCGGTTGAAGCATCGTGTGAAAAAAGGTAAAAGTTCCGCGGTGTAGTGATAATCCTTGTAGTTGCAACTGCGCAGGATTATAAACTTCTTATAAATAAAACATCCCGCAGTAATCTGACTGGATCAGATCGCTTGCGGGATGTTTGGGCGTTGTCCCTGAAAGGGGGCCAACTTATATTTATATTTTATCCACGGAGCAGAGATTCCGCACCATCCACATAGATTCGTGTACCTGTAACATGAGAGGCTTCATCGGAAGCAAGGAACAGAACGAGGTTTGCCACTTGCTTCGACGTTCCAGGTTCGCCCTTGAGCGGATGTTCATGACCCTCAGGGAATTCAACAGGAATCTGTACTTCTTTCAGATCATCCGACGGGTAGGTGTTATCATCGATGTTGGTATCGATGGCTCCTGGGCAGACGGCGTTTACACGGATCTTATAACGAGCCAGCTCCAGTGCAGCCATCTTCGTAAACGCAGTTTGTCCCGCTTTGCTGGAAGCGTATGCAGAGAAACCGATCCCTGAGAAGACCCGGTTACCGTTGATAGAACTGGTGATAATGATGCTTCCGCCGTGTTCTTTCAGATGGGGGATGGCATATTTGACGGTTGCGAAGGTTCCGCGCATATTGATCTCCATCGTCTGGTCCCAGTCCTCGATTTCCATCGTTTCAATCGGGGCCATCGTTCCGTTAATGCCGGCATTCGCAAATATGATATCCAGTTTACCCGCTTCAGCCGCAGCCTGATTGATCGCCTTTTGCACATTGTCCGGTTTGGAGATATCACATTCGATCACATACGCTTCTCCGCCAGCCTTTTCAATCGTCTGCTTGGTTTCCTCCGCATTTTCGGGTGTGCGATCCAGCATGTACACTTTGGCCCCATGCTCGGCGAAACGAATAGCGGTAGCCTGACCAATCCCCGATCCACCTCCGGTTACAATCGCGACTTTGCCTTCCAAACGTTGTTCTGTCATCTCTGATCCCTCCATGAGTTAGATTATCGTTGTACGCTCTACTTCTAACATACCCGGCTCAAGATGCGTGAATCATATGTGTATTATCAAAAAGAACAGGACCGCAATGCGGCCCTGTTCTTTGAACAGATCATCTTCATGATCTGTCTGCTGTAATATTATTTTGGCATGTGTGAGAAGACACCCTTAGGTCATGCCCTGGTTTACTTATGTTTCTTCCAGTCCATAGCGCTGTTATTAAGCAAATATTCGAAGTCGTTATCCCGGCGCTTCTGCTCCGCTTGGCGAGCTTCTTCTGCTTGCTGACGTTCCTGCTCTTTAAGAGCCGCTTCGGCAGCCTTGGCTTCATCCGCCTGAGCTTTCAGCTTCTCCAGCACATCACTGCTAAGCAGATCCTTCAGTGTTGTGGGTTTATCCTGTGCTACTGCTGCTTTGGGAGCAGGAGTGCGTTTTTTGGATTTTGCCATAGGAAAATCTCCTTTCCAAACATGAATCAGGTTCCATTTAACGTACAGTAGTCATAGTATATCAGGTTCCCGTAAAGCATTCCATGAATCTGCGGAACAAAAGCAGGAAAACGAGGGTTGCGTGACGAATGAAAACGGGTATAAAATCATATACTATTACCGATACTGCGACTATTCCCTGGAGAAAGGAGTCGTTGTTCGTGGAAGTAAACCGTGGTTTACTGAAAGGGCTTGCATGGGGCGTTGCCTTTAGCTGCCCGTTATGGATTGCGATTATCGGCTGGTTACGTTTGATGGGATGGATGTATTGAGGATGATGCCGGAAGAGGTCATTTTTTATAAAGTCATAGATGTAACCGCTGTCATTAAAATCAAAAAATAAAGCTCTGCCTTGCGAGATTCGCAAAGGACAGAGCTTTTGTTTGTTTAGATTTCATTAACAAGTCATAACCATGGATTATCATCCGTTTGGCATGGAAGTTCATTAAGGCATTTTTACCGGCTCTGGATATTCCAGACCGTGGGTGTCTACCGTAACTTTTTTCATAACTTGATCGGAAACCGGTTTGTCAGCTTCGCCGATTTCCTGAGCTGCAATACCATCAACAACTTCCATACCTTCGGTCACTTTACCAAAAGTAGCATATGCATTATCCAAATAATCAGCATCTGCTAACATGATGAAGAATTGGGAGCCTGCGGAGTCCAAATCATTTGTACGCGCCATGGAGATAACCCCACGCGTATGATTCAGATGGTTTTTATGACCATTGGATGTAAATTCCCCTTTGATCGTATAACCTGGGCCGCCTGAACCGTTACCATTTGGATCACCACCCTGAATCATGAAGCCCGGAATGACCCGGTGAAAGATCAGGCCGTCATAGAACCCTTTATTCGCCAGTGAGATGAAGTTGTTCACCGTATTGGGGGCGATTTCGGGATATAGCTCAATGACAATCTTCTGTCCATCTGCCATTTCAATGGTAGCTACCGGATTGGGGCCCGTTGGTTCAACTGGAGCTGGTGTTTCTGTAGCGCCACTTGAAGGGCGTCCACAACCACTAATGACGATAAGCAGCATCGCGAGAACCAACGAAACTACTGTGTTTTTTTTCCACCGTAAAGACATGAAAACGTTCCTCCTTGCATCTCTGCATTATATATTTGCTCCAAAATCATATTTGGATATTTACCCAACTATCATACCGTTTTTGTGGACAGGATGGCAATGTAATACATGTGTTTATGGTGAACAAGGGATGGCCTTCATGGAATGATGGGTGTAAAATAAGGAAAATGCTTCCGCATCGGGGACGTACGGGTCTGTTCCGTCCGCTCCAACACACGGCAGTCCCGGCGTCAGTAACGGAAAGGGCGTGCGGGTATATGAACTTCTCGTGGAAGCGCAATCTGGTCATATTGTGGATTGGTGTATTTTTTTGCAGCACCGCGTATTCGATCTCGATTCCATTTCTGCCCCTGTTTCTAAGTGCTGACTTGGGGGTTCGTGATCACCTGGAATTATGGTCAGGATTGGCATTTGGCATTACGTTTCTTGCGAGTGCACTCGTGTCTCCGTTCTGGGGATCACTGGCTGACAAATACGGACGCAAGCCCATGCTGATCCGGTCGGGATACAGCCTTGCCGTCTTGTATTTAATCAATTATTTCGTGCAGGACCCGTATTCGCTGATTGTTGTTCGATTGTTTCAGGGTCTGCTTGCAGGGTTTGTTCCAGCTGCGATTGCCCTGGTAGGTACGAATACACCTGAAGAGAAGACTGGTTATGCACTTGGTATTATGTCCACTGCAGGAGCCACTGGTGGTATTATCGGACCGTTAATTGGTGGCGTGGTGAGTCATTATTATGGCAACCGGAATGCATTTTTGTTTTCGGCTATTGTTGTGTTAGTCTCAGCAATCATCGCAACCTTCTGGGTAAAAGAAGAGAACTTCAACCGGAACAAAGCTCGTTCCCACGTCATGGATGACATTCGTGAAGCGAGAGCGAATCGTTTGTTTATGACGGTGCTTGGCATGATGGGCATATGTACATTCTCCGTCATGATTCTGGAGCCACTATTGACGGTCTATGTGATGGAGATGGGCGTTCAGCCGGATCGTGCCTCACTCAGCTCGGGTATTATTTTCTCAGCGGTGGGGGTAGCAACAGTTATTATGGCGCCGCGGTGGGGCAAGATTGGTTCAAGGATTGGATACGGTAAAGTGTTGATCATTGGACTGGTTGGTGGGGCTGTAGGGAATCTTCTGCAGTTCTTTACAACAGGTTATATAGCATTCGGCATTTTAAGATTTGTGTACGGTTTATTCTTTGCGGCTGTATTTCCGGCAATTAACGCCATGATTGTGCAGGCTACCGCATCGAGTTTCCGGGGAAGGGCCTTTAGTCTGAATCAATCCGCTGCCCAGATCGGGACGATGGCGGGACCGATTATTGGTGGTGTACTTGGGGGCTGGCTGCCGATACGCTGGATATTTATTATTAATGGACTTGCACTGATCATCACTGCGATTGTAGCGAAGTGGTCAGGATTGGATCACAAACTGCCCGTGACAAGTAAGGTTTCCGCTAAGCGATGATGCTGAATCACTAAGAGTAAGTGAACTTACAGGTAACAAAAAAGATGACGCTGTGAAATTACAGACGTCATCTTTTTTAAGTCTACTACGGATCTATATAAGTTAGTCATCTGAAGAGGGCTTACGAGAAGCCTTCTCTTTAGGAATGGCATGCTCGACCGCATCACGTTGATCCTCATCCTCAAGCGCTTCGGGGAAGGAGTCCTCAGTGAACAGTCCGAAATTCGGGTCAATATCCCGTTCGGTCACGAGATTATCCGGTTCATGCACATGCTTTTGGCGATCTTCCTTCATCGTGTATGCACCTCCTCATTCAGGATGTCATAACAGCTGTTAATGTCGTGGTGGAATGTCGTTCTCTGGTTTGGCATCCGCACCAGCACCATTAAGCAGATCGGTACCATGCAGCGCATCCGGATCGGGTGCAGCAGGATCAACCGGACTGTTCGGTTGCAGAAGATCTGCATCCGGTACAGATTCCAGCGGTGTCTCAGCCAAACGTGAATCCAATTCCGGCTCGTCCACAGCGGTTGCGGCTACGGGGGCCAGATCCGAATCTTCCGTTACAATCCGTCTGCCGGAAACTTCATCAAAGGTATCCATATCGCCTTCCGGGACTTCCGTTTCTGGCGGAATATCGCGGGACCTCTGATAACGGTCATAATAGCGGTCGCTCTCTTCGTTACTAATTGGTTTGTCAGACATGAGTAACACTTCCTTTCGTTGTCGGTTGCCCAAATGTTTCTTACCCCGTAGTTACCCAAAGCGCTAGTGTTGTAATCTTGCACAGGTTATTATCTCCGGGTGTTCACTACGATATGAATGCCTTAGAATTTGGGGAATACATATTTAACCAAGAAGTATAAGAATCCGAAAAAGATAATGATATATGCGGCATATTTAATAAATGTGGAAGCGACCATACTTGAATCCGATTTATGCTGAACATCCTTATGTTCCACCTCAACCGTACGATGGGGCTCATTCATTGTAATCATCTCCTTAGCGTGTTTGTTTGCTTTGAGAAACCATTACACCCGGAACAAAGGATTGAATCGCAGCCACCGTTTTTACAGCTTTTCCTGTTTTGCCTATGTTATGATGAAGCTTGAATATGTAAGGGAGGAATTTCATGTGGACTGGTTTACACTGGGCAATATGATCACACGCATCCGTATCGGACAAAAGGCGTCCACACCCGGGTTCTCCCGTACCGTCATCCGTCGTCCGGATGGTTTGTTTTGGGTAGGCGGTATATGGTCCGGGCAAGTTGTACAGTTACGAGATTTCCTTTTCTCAGACATATGGACCATCTATGATGATGAGGAGACAGAGCAGTGGCTTGAATTTCGCAGTCAAGTTGAACAGAAAGAACGGGAAATGATAGTGAACCAGTTCGAAGACCTGCGTGATTAATCGGATAACTTTAACAATAAAATGGAAATAAGACTATAAATCGACTTAAATGTGAAATTTCATTTTATCTCAAGAAGGTGACGTGACAAACGGTGGCGAATGATAAATGAGAGAATTTAAGATAGGGAAAATTAGAACTTTGAGGTGCTGTGAATGAAAAATGTGCCCAAAGCTATCGTCATCTTATGGATGAGTGTATTGATTATTCTAGGCATGCCACATGGGATAGTCTTTGCAACTACAGGAGCGGTTCAGCAACCTGTATCCATTACAGGATGGGAAGTAAAATGGGGGAACGTTGACGATCAAGGGTTCATCAGTGAGGTTAAGGGAGCAGACGAGATATGGGAAAAGCAGGGCAGCGATAAGTTAGAGTATAGCAATACGGATCGATCGAATTCCTTATGGACACGCCTGACCATCCCTGAATTGAGTGAGGAAAGTTCAGCCATTCGATTTGAGAACATTAAAGGCAATCATATTGTCATCTATCTGGAAGACCGCAAGGTCTACGAGAACTACCATTACAATTATGATAATAATGCTGTGTTGCTGCCCTTATCCAGCGAAAATTCAGGTGACACGCTCTATGTATGGTCGCAAAATGAGAAAGGCCGTCTGGGGATACAAGGTACTGTTCAGGTTGGACCTTATGCCGCGTTACAGGAGAAATATATTCATAACGGACTTATTGATGTAATTTTGGGCGCGACCTTTGTTTTCACAGCGATTACGATGCTGAGTTGTACGTTCTTCCTTGGCAAGTTCCATAAGGGATTATGGATCTCGCTATGCATCGTAATGGGTTCCATCGGCACGATGATCATTACGTACTCGCAATTTTTGTATACGTTCTATCAGGTATATGGTGACCTGTATTCCGTAGTCTTTGATCTGGCGATGCTGCTGGGTATGCCAGCGCTATGTTATTTTTTTGAACAGATTATCGGACCAGGACTGCATGGGATCTTCACCAAACTGCGAAAAATACTATTCATATATTCAGTTATCGCTGTGTTCTCTCTATTTATCTATGTTACTTCAGGTGGGCAATGGGAGATCCTCTACAATCTGCTCGTACAGCGTGTGGTTGGCATGGTGCTGGTCATTCTGCTGACAATCCTGTTGGTGGGTACCATCGCCAAAGCGCTGCAACGAAATAGGGAAGCTATGCTGCTTGCGACGGGATTCGGTACATTTGCCTTGATCAGTGTGGCTGAACTGTTGTGGTATTATCAGCGGAGTGGAACGTATCATCTGTTATGGTGGAAATGGTCCATGGTTGCATTTGTGATCTCGTTGATTGCCATTCTCGGAAGTCGTTTTGCCGAAAAACATACCAAAGTTTTAGAGTATTCCAAGGAACTGGAGCTGTTCAACAATGAGTTGCAGCGATCCGAAAAGATGGAGATTATTAGCGAACTGGCCGCTTCCGTTGCCCATGAAGTACGTAATCCACTTCAGGTGACAAGAGGGTTCTTGCAACTTATGACGGAACAGGAAGACAACAAAAATAAGGGGTATGTGCGAATTGCACTGGAAGAACTTGATCGGGCTTCGGGCATCATAACGGATTTTCTTACCTTTGCCAAACCTGAGTTTGACCATATTATCTCGCTCAATATCTCGGATGAGTTCAATCATATTGAAGGCATTCTTGTACCGATGGCTAATCTGGAAGGTGGTAAAATCACCACTGACATTCCGCCAGATCTATATATTCGAGGCAATTCCTCGAAGTTCAAGCAGGCTTTTATCAATATTATTAAGAACAGTATTGAAGCTCTGCAGGGACAAGGCCAGATTGATATCTGGGCGTACAAGCAGGACGGAATGATTAAGGTGCATGTCAGGGATAACGGAGAAGGAATGGACGAGGAAGCACTTTCCCGGTTGGGCGAGCCTTATTTCTCCAATAAAATCAAAGGCACAGGCCTCGGCATGATGGTGACATTCCGAATTGTTGAAGCGATGCAAGGACAGATCAGCTTTACAAGCACCAAAGGGGTAGGAACAGAAGCGGTTGTATCTTTTGCCGAGTTCGTCGATTGACGAACTCACAGAAGGATACAGCGGCTTTTTTGTTCCTACCCCTAATTTCTTACATTACCAATAACTCACCCGGTTTAACTTCTCCAAGGTCCGCAATTCACATCATAATTTACTTTGGAAGGATTTGGAGGTATGACAAGAACATAGTCATTCTGCTGCTCCTCAACGGTACGCACCTGAATGTGTTCCGGGATTATGATACCGAAAGCTTCACGAAGCGCCTGCTTCGGATTGGAGTGCAATTGTTGTCTGAAGTGCTCGTCAGTCCAAGCCTTTTCAATAATATCCTCATGCAACGTTTTCTCTGATACCATCATCGTCAACATTCCCTTCATATTTAAAATTAAACTGAATCAGCTTCATCCTTATGTTCAGAATCCCAACTGTTGCTCGCTAATCCAGTGATGAAACCCGCCATGGAGGAGCCGTTTCTTCCGTTGTGTAATGTCCTGAACAGCTTGTACTAAAGTGCTGCATAAATTAGAATTAAACGCCTCAAGATGCGATGTTCCTAAGTTAGACGATGTTAGTGTACGATTATAGTGATAAGCAATGTCTACGTAAGAGTTCATGAGTTGTGTATTGTATACATTGTCATGTATACGTTCGCTTAGAGGATAAACTGGATAGTTGTGATTCAGTGCTGCGGATATGTGGGAGAGGTAGCTGTTGTAGTTTGCATGCACAGCATCTTGTTGCGTGTCTGTGAAGTCATCGGTCATTTGAAGTGTCATGAGTGTAATGTTGATAGCAGAACACACCGGGATGATCCGGTCGGACTGATTCAGCAGAAGCAGTGCACCAGTAGCTCCAATGAGCAGAGGGGCAGCCTTTTGCGCAATCAACAAGGGATTCTGTTGGAAATAATCAATGGAGTGCTCACCCGTAACACTCACGGCCCAATCCACTACATATTGTCTGAAATAGACCCAGAACGTGGAGGAAAGATTGAATAATACCGAGTAAGATTGAAGTGCATCCATGTAATATAGATTACCCAGGGATAACTTCAATGTGGCATTCTCCGGTTGTTCATCCATCACGTCGTCCTGATTCAGAAAATATAACATATGGATGAGGCAGGCTGTACTTAATTGGTGTGCTTTCTCTGGGGGTAGTTTATCTGAGTGTTGCATCCAAAGTGGAATGATGTACCCGATGTAGCTGTGCCCCGAATCTCGTAACAGCGGATTAACCGAACGAAGCTGCTCTAATGCATGTCCTGACAAGGGTTCGGGATATTTCCGTACGAGTTCTTCCGCTGAAGCAAACACGACCTCCAGATCGGATCTAAACGGATCTAACCAATCTTTCCGCATTATTACATATCGTCCTTCCTGCGATAAGGTAATCCAGGACTGTTAAACTATATTAGTTGAAATAATCATTTACACGATAACGGAGAGGACAGAAAAAACCTGAAAAAGCGAAGCGTTCGCCTAAAAGCTTTCTGAAAGAAAGCTACTTCGGAAGCATATGCTATCCCCGTATTTTCCCTTGAAAAAAGGGAATCAAAAAAATCTGGGGATAACAGCGATTGGAAGGTTGTTCTGTCAGCGTAGTGTCAGTGTAAATAATATGTAGTTCAACTGATATAGATCATGAAGTTACACTTAGTATAGCGGAAATAAACTGAAAAAAATAGGATTTTTTGTGATCAATTGTGAGAAAAATGATGACTTTTTGTATTTTATGGCATAAAAAAGTGGATTTTAGGCTCAAACTAGGAAGGCACAGGATTTCGACATCGGAAAGGCGGCAGAAAAATGAAATTGAAATGGAAAACATGGATGGCAGCCGGATTGGCAGCCGTAGTCATAACAGCAGCAACAGGACATGTAGCATTCGCTGATTCAACGGTTCGGATTGAGGAACATGAAGATGCGTCAAAAGCTTCTTCCTCTGCTAAACCAGCGAAGCCGTGCATGCAGGCAGGACACGGTCTGTTCATGATTGGTGAGACGGCAGACTTGCTTGGCATTGGACTTCGGGATCTGAAAGAACAGATGGAACTTGGCAAGACGTTGTCCCAGATTGCGAAAGAGCGCAAGGGGCTTAGTGAGGAGCAGTTATTGCAGAAGTTGAAGCCTACACTCACACAGCGTCTGGATCAAGCTGTAGAAGAAGGCTGTCTCACCAAGGAACAAGCTGCAGCCACGAAGGCGGACATGGATACCAAGTTGAAAAAGGTCATCAATACTCCGCTTCGTGATTTGCGGCGCGAGTTTGCCCACCATGGCAAACGTTCCATGGTAGATAAGGGCGAAATTGCCCGGTTTATTGGAGTCACCCCTGCTCAACTTCACGAACAGCTTCAGGGAGGGAAATCTCTGGCTGAGATTGCTCAGGCAAAAGGCATTAGTGAAACGCAGCTGGTGGACAAGCTGAAGGAACAATTAACGGGTGATCTGAAGAGATTTGTGAATCAGAAGGGCAACGTGCATCCAGCCCCGGGTCCCCAGGAACCTGTTCCTGGACGATCAACTTCGAGCGAAGTGAAATAAAGAAGAGCGTCTCCGTGAGGGGACGCTCTTCTTTATTTTAAAACGGCTCACTCGTTCCCGGACTGCGAGTTGGGCCGGGTGACGGAGTTCGCTCAGGTGAATTTTTTTTGCCCACAGCAGCTGATGGATTGGGGGTTAAACGTGGTTTGCGCATTAACCCTACGGTGAAACGTGAGCCAGGAAGCTTGGACAGCGCCCAACTGATTGCAAGAGCGATAACAACCGTTACAAGGAACGATAGCAACGTTACAGGCAGATGCCATCCACTGAGTTGAAGCGGTCTGGTTACATAAGCGATCGCATAGATCACCAGTGCATGAACCAGATATCCACCAAATGAATAGCGGCCAATCCAGGATAACAGGCGCTGAAACCGTGTATCTTTGCCCCGCATTAGTACAAGGAAACCATACATCATAAACATCTGAGCCATAATGATCAGGAATGTAGTTGGTTTCAGATAGGTGGAGATATTCAGATTAACGACATCCCCGGACCCACGCAGCACATCGTAACCAAGCCATATATACATCCCTATAAACAGACAGATCGTCCATGGCAGGATCTTGGTGGTCCAACTCCTCCAGCTATCCACTGACCAGGCACATACGGCACCCAGTAAAAAGTAGAACCAGTACATCACCCATGAATAGGAGCGATATTGCAGTAACGTTGACCAAGGCTCGGACATGGATTCTGTCCAGCCCCCCATATTATAGTAGGACCATTGCATAAGCAGAGCATATAGTGCTGCTGCAAAGAGAATTAGCCCCATCATGACTTGCATGGGTGTGAAACGCTTGGCGTTCTGGATACGTCTCTGAATGGCTTTCGCTCCCGCCAGGAACAGGGGGAACAGAATATAGAACTGAAACACCATAATGACAAACCAGAGATGGTATCCTGTCTGCGGGACAAACAGTTCACGAATCAGACTGCGAAAATCCGGTATACCTGTAAGCCAGAACGCGGGGGTGAAGATACGGACAGAAAGCCAGTAGATCAGTGTCCATACGACAAACGGCATATAGATATCGCCAAATCGCTTTCGAATGAAGCGAGGATAATCCGGTTTAGTGTTACGGTGATGGTAAAACAACATTACACCTGATAGAAATACAAACGTTGGCGTACCAAATCGGGTCAGATGATAAATCATGGTCAGCATAATGGAATCCGGTTGTTCAATATCAGCGCGATAGATATACTCAGCGATACTATGCTGCATGACAATCGCCAGAAAGGCAATGCCCCGCAGTTCGGTCCATTCCGCTATTCGTGGTTTTTTCACATTGTAATCCTCCCTCCAGGAACCGGAGTTCATCATATAAGGGTACCCGTTAAACATTAAGGCTGCATTAAATGGAGAAAATAGGTACAAAAAAAGACGGCTTTGGCCGTCTTTTCTTTTGATATATCTCATGCTTATTTTTAGTTCTGTTCCTCTGTTGATGGGGTCTCTGAGGACGCGGCATCTTCTTCAAACAGTTTCTGAATGTAGGACTGGAGTTTGGTTACATCAACACCCAGCACCTGAGCTGAGCCGACCAGTTCATTGGTGAGTAGCTTGTTCGGTGGAATTTGCTGCTGATCAATATCGTTCACATGGATATCGAAGCCAAGTGATGCGAGTTTTAACATCTGGGTTGGACTAAGGTCTGTCTCAATGTATGGAGCGATGGCTTCCAGGATATCCGGGATTTTGAAGAGCGACGTGGTACTCTGCATTTTCTTGGCCAGCTCGGTCATGAAGATCCGCTGCCGTTCGGTGCGTGTAAAATCCGAGGTGGCATCATGCCGGAACCGAACATATTGCAGGGCGGTCTTGCCGTCCATATGCTGCAATCCTTTTTTCAAGTCAATGTCGTACATATGTTTATCTGCTTTACTGGTGTAATACATGTCTTTCTCCACGTCGATCTCAATACCGCCTACCGCATCAACAAGTGCCATGAAACCTGTAAAGTCTGTGTAGACATAATGCTGAATGGGAATACCGAGCAGGTCACTTACGGTTTGTTTGGTCAGCTCCGCACCCCCGTAGGAAAAGGCTGCATTAAGTCTGCTTTTGCCATGCCCCGGAATGGCTACATAGGTATCTCGCAGTACGGAGAATAGATGGGCTTTCTTGGTGACCGGATCAATGGAAGCGACCATAACCGAGTCTGAGCGTCCTGCATCGTCACCTCTTGAGTCTCCACCAAGGAGCAGAATGTTCACCCGTTCCTGGCCCTCCCATCTGGGAATCGTTGTAGATGGTGTGTCTGAATCGCTGTCTGTGCCGGAAGAGGACGAGTTGGATGAAGTCCCGGAAGCAGTGGAGATGCTATTGGCAAAATGAACAATCGAATATCCGTAATATACAACGATACCTGTAACCGCAAGTGCCAGGGTCAGGGCTGTACCCCATAACCATTTTTTAAGCATAATCTTCACCTTTCTATGATTGAACTGATATGTAACCCAAACTAGTTTAACAAAAAGAAAGTAAAATGTCCTCTTTGATTTCGTAACTTCGGTCAATGTGAGGATTGTTTGACAAATAGTTAGTGAATATTTATTATGTAAAAACTAATCTTATTTTGTGTAATGGGGTTATTAAAAGCCGGTTATGAATCAATCACTATTTAATTGGATTAATCAGTTTGCAGACCAAATACCGTTTCTGGACTGGTTTATGATCACATCATCCGAGTATGCGGTTTGGGTCATGATCGCACTGCTCGTTATCGTATGGTTTCTCGGCGATCCGTCGAAACAACGAATTGTTTTTTATGCCTGTGTGGCTTCCATTGTAGCGCTAGTTCTGGCCAAATGGGGGATATCACCAGCAGTGGGTCATCCAAGACCTTTTGTAGAAGGGACTGTGCATCAGCTGGTTGCCCATGTACCTGATCCTTCTTTTCCAAGTAAACATGCTTCCTTTGTATTTGCTCTCGCGGCTGCTTCATTCTTCATTGGAGGTCGCTTCGGGTTATGGATGCTGTTACTCGCTGTGTTGACAGGGGTGTCTCGTGTATATGTTGGTGTGCATTATCCAGGAGATATTCTGGGAGGATTCATTCTCGGAAGTCTGCTTAGTGTGGTTCTGATTACAACCCGCAATTATACCAAGTCGATTCCCGACTTTTTCATTAACATACACCGACGTGTTTTTCGTTAACGTCTGAACGTAATATGGAGCGAAATCGTAATAGTTTTGTTCAATAAAGAAGTCTCTTATCTCTGGTTCTGCCAAAGATGGGAGACTTTTTTTGTGTTATGTTCGAAGTTACATGAAATTTATAGAAATTGAATTCTAACATCTACAATTCACGACGATAGGTGACGATATATTATAAATATGTATTATTTTGAGGAGTGGGACACATGGAAGACACGCGGGGGAATAAGTTGGGGATATTGAAGTTAACGATTCGAGGCAAGTTACTGACTGGTTTTCTCATAGTCGTGGCTCTGTTGGTTGTTGTAAGTGTATATGCGTTAGTCCAGATCCATAGTATGTCTAACAAAGCGAATGATGTGGATCAGACTTGGATGCCGAGTGTCAGCCTGCTCGGCATGATGAACGGCGATGTTTCGGATGTAGAGCGTTTGGCGCTTGCAGTCATCGTTGAACAGAACGAAGACGAATCGGTTAAGCTGAATGAAGCGTTGCAGCTACTTCTCAACAAGATTGAAGATGAACGAGCACAACTGCAAACGTACATTGGAAGTAATGAAGAAGCACTTAAGCTGTATAATGAGGATTTCAGTACGAATTATGAAGCCTATCTCGCAAAAATGCCTGCATTCATCGAATTGGGTCTGAAAAACGATTATGCGGGAGCAAGCAGACTTCATACTGAAGCTTATCCTATGTGGTATACAGCAAACGACACACTTGCCAAGTTAATTAACTTGGGCAATGAAGGATCGGATGCGGCAACAAATGGATCTGTTGAATTGGCAGAGAATACATTTAATGTGATTCTGGCAGTAACGATTTTTGCTTTCCTGGTTGCGATGTTCATTGCTTTCTACATTGCAAGTATCATCTCACGTCCAATTAAGAAGATGAATGTAGCTGCGATGGCGATTGCCAATGGGGATCTCACGGGTGAGACGATTGTACTTAAGAACAAGGATGAATTGGGAACGCTGGCAGCTTCCTTTAATACCATGAGTGGCAATTTGCGCTCCATGATTGAATCGGTATCGATCACTTCCGAACAGGTAGCCGCTTCATCGGAGGAGCTTCTTGCAAGTGCAGAGCAAAATACTCAAGCCTCGGAACAGATCTCCCAAACGGTCGAAGAACTGGCTGTAGGTACGTCGGATCAAGTTGATATTGTGAAGCGTTCTTCACAGGCGATGAATGAAATGGCTCTCGGATCAGAGCAGATTGCCGAGCTTGCTCAGAGTGTATCCGTATCTGCTGTAGATGCGGCGAATCAATCTTCCGAAGGAAATATGATTATTCAGCAAGCGGTTGAACAGATGGGTTCTGTTCGAAATTCTATTGCTTCGCTTACTGAATTGGTTACAGGGCTGGGGGAACGTTCAGCAGAGATTGGAACCATTACCGAGGTAATCAACAACATTGCCCGGCAGACCAATCTGCTTGCACTGAATGCAGCCATTGAAGCCGCACGAGCAGGAGAGCATGGACGTGGTTTCGCTGTGGTTGCCGGAGAAGTGCGTAAGTTGGCTGAGGAATCTTCCACATCTGCGCAAAGAATTACGGATCTCGTTCAATTGATTCAGAAAGATACGGATCATGCTGTTCAGGCAGTCAAAGTGAACAGCAGCGAGACAGAAGCAGGAATCGAGATGGTTACTGCGGCAGGACAAGCGTTCGAGCAGATCTCGGATGCGGTCAACAAAGTAGCGGGTGAGATCCAGGAAGTATCCGCTGGTTCAGAGGAAATGTCGGCGAGTACAACTGAGGTTGTAGGATATGTAAGTCAGATCTCCAACATCGCCGGAGAGGCAGCGGGCGGGGTTCATAATGTATCTGCCGCAACTCAGCAGCAACTGGCTTCCATGGAAGAGATCGCTTCATCCGCAGGTTCATTATCCAAAATGGCCGAAGAACTGCAGGAGCAAATTAACAAGTTCAAAGTGTAACCAAAGAAAGAGATGTTCTGATACCTAAGGTGTACAGATACATACAGACGAGATGGTCAGAGTGCCATTTGATCTGTGGTGTTGATCAAAGCAAGGGCGAGAAGCTGTTTCTCTAACGCGCATATGCGTCAGAGAAACAGCTTTTTTTGTCGCTTGACGAAGAGGAGGTCACAACAATGTTATTTCAGAAGTCACCAACGCTTATATAGCAAGTTAAACAAAAGACTATAATGGTAATTAATGGTGGAAGTTACACTGAAATACACCATGGAGAGGAGCAATATATACTCGCAGTCCAAAGTAATGCATACGGAACATTGATGAAGAGGAGATGAATAGTTGAACATGAAAGGGAGCTGGTGGAGACGAGTCGCCATGATCGCGTTATCGGCAGGACTACTGGCAGGGAGTTTATCGATGGGCACAGGAATTCGTAAGGCGGATGCGGCCGCCGGAAATCAAAACTATGCTGAAGCACTGCAAAAGGCCATTTACTTCTATGAAGCACAGCGTTCGGGTCCATTGCCGGCGAGTAATCGGGTCGAATGGCGTGGTAATTCAGGCATGCAGGATGGGGCTGATGTAGGCGTTGATCTGACCGGGGGATGGTATGATGCCGGAGATCACGTGAAGTTTGGTTTTCCGATGGCTGCTTCCGCAACGATGCTCGCCTGGTCTGTCGTGGAATACAGCGACGGATATGAACAGGCCGGACAACTGGAGGAGATCAAGGATAATATCCGATGGGCGACCGACTATTTTATGAAAGCGCATACGAAACCAAATGAATTATGGGGACAAGTGGGGGCAGGCAATACCGACCATGCCTGGTGGGGGCCCGCAGAAGTCATGCAGATGAACCGTCCTTCGTTCAAGATTGATGCTTCATGCCCGGGCAGTGATCTGGCGGCAGAAACGGCTGCAGCGCTGGCAGCGTCATCGATTGTATTTGCAGATGATGATCCGGCTTATTCGGCAAGACTGCTCCAACATGCAAAAGAGCTGTATAACTTCGCAGATACATATCGGGGGAAATACACCGATTGTATCACTGATGCTGCAGCGTTTTATAATTCGTGGACAGGATACGAAGACGAGCTGGCATGGGGCGGAGCATGGCTATATTTAGCTACTAATGATAGCGCTTACTTGTCTAAAGCCATTGCAGCTACGGACCGGTGGTCTTCTAGCGGAGGCTCAGCCAATTGGCCGTATACCTGGACACAAGGTTGGGACAGTAAACATTATGGTGCCCAGATCCTGCTTGCCCGTATTACGTCCAGTTTGAACATGCCGGAGGCGACGAGATTTATTCAGTCGACTGAGCGCAATCTGGATTATTGGACGGTTGGAGTCAATGGGACACGAGTCAAGTATACGCCAGGAGGTCTGGCGTGGCTGGATCAGTGGGGCTCGCTCCGATATGCAGCGAATGCATCCTTTATTTCTTTTGTATACTCCGACTGGGTCAGTGATCCTGTGAAAAAATCAAGATATCAGGATTTCGCTGTCTCACAAATGAACTACATTTTAGGCGATAACCCGCGTCAGAGCAGTTATGTGGTTGGATATGGACAAAACGCACCTCAACATCCGCATCATCGAACCGCTCACGGTTCATGGCTTAATAACGAAGATATCCCGGCTAACCATCGCCACATTCTGTATGGTGCCATGGTCGGCGGACCGGATGCATCCGATGGATATACCGATGATATCGGGGATTATGTGAGCAATGAAGTCGCAACCGATTACAATGCTGGTTTTACCGGCGCACTGGCAAAAATGAATCTATTGTTTGGTCAGAATCATCAGCCCCTTGCCAACTTCCCTGCACCTGAGGTGAAGGGGGATGAGTTCTTTGTGGAGGCTGCCATCAAATCATCCGGTGCCAATTATACGGAAATCAGAGCACAGCTGAATAATCGTTCCGCTTGGCCTGCCCGAATGGGAGATCAACTTTCTTTTAAGTATTTCCTGGATTTGAGTGAAGTGTATGCTGCTGGACGTACTGTATCGGACGTTCAAGTGACAACCTCCTACACGGAGGGGGCGACGGTATCCCAACCAATTGTGGTGAATGCAGCCCAGCATATCTATGCCATTACGGCGAACTTCGGTAATACCAAGATCTATCCAGGTGGGGAAGGAAATTATCGTAAAGAAGTACAGTTCCGCATTACAGGCCCACAGGGTGCATGGAATGCAAGTAATGATCATTCGTTCCAGACGCTGACCACAGGCACTCCTGTGAAGAGCATATACCTTCCAGTCTATGATGCAGGGGTGAAGGTGTATGGACAGGAGCCTGGTGTTACACCAGTCACGGTTCCAGGCGCACCTGCTGGCGTGCAGGCTGTGGCGGGAAGTAGTCAGGTTAACCTGACTTGGGCCGCTGTATCCGGGGCTGAATCGTATACGGTGAAGCGCTCCGAGGTGAGTGGAGGACCATATACAACTGTTGCGACAGGGGTTAATGGATTGACCTACACAAACACGGGGCTGACCAACGGGACGGCTTATTATTATGTAGTGACTGCTGTGAATTCAGCAGGGGAATCATCGGGTTCTGTACAGGTGTCGGCTACCCCGCAAGTAGCTTCGACGGTGCCGGGAGCACTGACTTTAAGTGGGACAGCTGGCAATGCGCAGTCGGTCCTGACCTGGACAGCAGCCTCGGCCGCTACTAGCTATAAGGTACAACGTTCGGTGGCAGGCGGGACATATGCAGATGTGGCAACCGGTTTGTCCGTGTTGACTTACACCGATACAACAGCGCTGAATGGTACCACGTACAATTACCGGATTGCAGCTGTGAATGCGAACGGACAGACACTGTCCAATGTCTTGGCACTGACACCTACTTCACCTCCGGTGACGACCGGTACACTCGAAGTGCAGTACCGCAGCGGAGGTTCCGGGAATTCAAGTAATGCGGTGACTCCGCAGTTCAACGTGAAGAATACCGGAACACAAGCGATTGATCTCAGTACCGTAAAGATCCGATATTATTTCACCAAGGATGGTGCGGATCAAATGACTTTCTGGTGTGATTATGCCGAAATGGGCACGGCCAATGTTGAAGGTACATTTGTCGCAGTGAATCCGGCGAAGGGTACCGCAGATACGTATCTGGAGATTAGCTTCAAGTCGGGAGCAGGCAGTTTGGCCGCTGGAGCAGAGACCGGCGTGATTCAGGCACGCTTTTCCAAAAATAACTGGAGCAATTTCGATCAAAGTAATGATTATTCCTATGATGCTTCCAAGACGGCTTTTGCCGCATGGAACAAGGTAACTGGGTATCAGGGAAACACCAAAGTATGGGGCTTGGAGCCGTAACTAGCTCAAGATCATAGGCAGAAGGACAGCATGGGCAGACCAACAGCGTTTATATTCAATTTCCACTATTCCAGGGAGGTATATATTAATGTTGAAATCAGCTGCGAAAAAAAGTTTAACAGCCATGCTGGCGGGAACCGTCATGTTGACCGGATACACCGGACTCTGGGCAGGGCCGCAAACAGCACATGCCGCAGATCAGGCCATCGAGATTCAGGCAGACAGCATTAATGAAGCCCGATTTTTGCAATTGTATGATCAGTTGAAAGATCCGGCGAACGGATATTTTTCGCCAGAGGGTCTACCGTATCATTCCATTGAGACCCTGCTCAGTGAGGCACCGGATTATGGTCATATGACAACGTCAGAGGCATACAGTTACTGGCTGTGGTTGGAAACCATGTATGGCCATTACACTGGAGACTGGTCCCAACTGGAAGCAGCTTGGGACAGTATGGAGAAATACATTATCCCGGTCAACGAAGGTGACGGCAAGGAAGAGCAGCCTACGATGAGCTCATACAACCCAAACAGCCCTGCTACGTATGCAGCGGAAAAACCTTTTCCTGATCAATATCCATCGCAACTTAATGGTCAATATGCAGCGGGTAAAGACCCGATTGATGCCGAACTTAAGGCGACCTATGGTGACAATCAGACCTATCTCATGCACTGGCTGGTCGATGTGGATAACTGGTATGGATATGGCAACCTGTTGAATCCATCACACACGGCTACCTATGTGAATACGTTCCAGCGTGGCGAGCAGGAGTCTGTGTGGGAAGCCATTCCGCATCCATCCCAGGATGATAAATCTTTTGGTAAGGCAAACGAAGGTTTCATGAGCTTGTTCACAAAGGAAAATCAGGTACCGTCAGCGCAATGGCGTTACACAAACGCAACGGATGCCGATGCACGTGCTGTACAGGTGCTGTATTGGGCGAAGGAGATGGGATACAACAATCCGGAATATCTGGATAAAGCGAAGAAGATGGGGGACTATCTGCGCTATGGCATGTATGATAAATACTTCCAGAAAATCGGAAGTGCAAAGAGCGGTACACCGACTCCGGGTACAGGCAAGGATTCCAACATGTATCTCATGGCTTGGTATACGTCTTGGGGCGGTGGCTTGGGTCAAGGTGGGGATTGGGCTTGGCGCATTGGAGCGAGCCATACCCATCAGGCTTATCAAAACCCGGTTGCAGCGTATGCTTTGTCTGATCCGGCTGGCGGCTTGATTCCGAAATCAGCAACAGCGAAGGCAGATTGGAATGCTACGCTGAAACGTCAGTTGGAATTCTACACTTGGCTACAATCCCATGAAGGAGCTATCGGCGGGGGAGCAACGAACAGTCTGGATGGTTCATACAAAGCCTATCCGGCAGGCGTAAGTACATTCTATGACATGGCCTATCAAGAAGCACCAGTGTATCGTGACCCGGATTCCAACACCTGGTTTGGATTCCAGGCATGGCCGCTGGAGCGTGTAGCCGAGATGTACTATATTCTTGCGGAGAGCGGTGATTTGACCTCGGAGAACTTCCAGATGGCCAAAAAAGTAATCACGAAGTGGATCGACTGGAGTAAGGATTATGTATTTGTAGGTGAGCGTCCGGTGACCGATGCGCAAGGTTATTATCTGAATGCGGCTGGACAGCGCATTTTGGGTGGAACTAATGTTCAGGTAGCAACAACGCCGGCGCCGGGAGAGTTCTGGATTCCGGGTGGTCAGGAATGGCAGGGTCAACCGGACAAGTGGAACGGATTCAGTTCGTTTACGGAAAATCCGAACTTCCGTGTAACGACCAAAGATCCAGTGCAGGACACAGGAGTTCTGGGAAGTTACGTTAAAGCTCTGACCTTCTTCGCAGCGGGAACACAGGCAGAGAACGGCACACTTAGCGCGGAAGGCCAAGAAGCCAAGGATTTGGCCGAGGCTCTGCTGGATACAGCTTGGGATTACAATGATGGTGTGGGGATTGTTACGGAAGAAGAACGTAAAGACTACTTCCGCTTCTTTGCCAAAGAGATCTATATCCCGGCGAACTGGTCAGGAACCTTTGGTCAAGGCAACACGATTCCAGGTACAGCAGGTGTACCTTCCGATCCGGCGAAAGGCGGCAATGGCGTATACATTGGATACTCCGATCTGCGTCCGGCCATCAAGCAAGATCCGGCATGGGCTTACCTGGATAACCTGTACAAAACGTCGTATAACCCGACCACGAAGCAGTGGGAAAACGGTGCACCTACCTTTACGTATCACCGGTTCTGGTCACAGGTGGATATGGCTACAGCGTACGGCGAGTATGATCGTCTCCTCGGAGATTCCGATAGTCCGGAAGTGGAAGTACCCGCTGCTCCTGCTGGCGTAACAGCAACTGGAGGAAGCGAGCAAGTGGTACTGAATTGGAACGCAGCTGCTGGTGCGGCCTCGTATACTGTGAAACGTGCAACAGTGAACGGTGGTCCTTATACGCCTGTAGCGACAGGAGTCACAGGATCGACATTCACAGACACAGGTTTGACCAACGGCACAACGTATTATTATGTCATCACTGCGGTGAATGCCGTAGGCGAGTCCGTACCGTCGACACAGGCATCTGCAACACCATTGGCAGGTACCGTTGTGCCAGGTGTATTCAACCTTACTGGAACGGCTGGCAATGCCCAGGCGGTACTGACATGGACAGCATCAACTGGTGCAGCAAGTTATAAGGTGCAACGTTCGGTAGGCACCGGAGCATATGCTGATCTGGCAACTGGTTTGACTGCACTGACGTATACCGATGCTACAGCGGTGAATGGTACGGCTTATAATTACAGAGTCGTAGCCATGAATACGAGTGGTCAGACGAATTCGAATGTATTGGTGTTGACCCCATTAGCACCTCCTGTCACAACGGGAACGCTTGAAGTACAATACCGTAATGGTAGTTCAGGAACTTCGGGCAATGCGATTACTCCACAGTTCAATGTGAAGAATACAGGAACAACTGCTGTCGACTTGAGCAAAGTGAAGGTCCGGTATTATTTCACGAAGGATAGTGCCGCTGATCTGAGTTTCTGGTGTGATTATGCACAGGTTGGCAGCGGTAATGTGGAAGGGCATTTTGTTTCGATAGATCCGGCCAAGGGCACGGCAGATACGTATCTGGAGATTGGATTCAAAGCGGGTGCAGGCAGTTTGGCCGCGGGTGCCGAGACTGGAGTCATCCAGGGACGTTTCTCGAAAAATAACTGGACGAATTTTGATCAAACGAATGATTATTCCTTTGATTCCACTCAAACGGCCTTCAGTGCCTGGACGAAAGTGACAGCTTATCAGGATGGCGCCAAGGTATGGGGAATTGAACCTTAATGAGTTGATCGACTAGCTGTAGAGTGATGTTACTCATCATACAGGTTAAGCCGGGGAGAGATCCCTGGCTTTCTTTTTTTATGGAAAAGCAAAAATGAAATACGAAATAATCAAACGAACACTGCTGATAAATCGATCCGTATTGAGGCTGGAGGCAAAAATGTGAATTCGGGCAACGGTAATCGGCAAATGAATCATAGTAATGTTTACCATATTTGCGATTTTAAACATTAAAATCTAGGTCATATGGCATATGCCCTGAATGAGAAACGACCTAGCTCTTGTATCGCGGAAAAATCAAGCCTATCAAATAGTTACAATAATTTAACCTTTCAAAAAGAAGGGATCAGCAGTGAATTTTTCCAGCAGATCATGGACAGAACCTGATACTTAGTGCTCAAATGTGCCTATATCAATACAGGACTTTCGACTGATGAACGTTATGGATAGCCCGTTTACAATGGGGCAAGCCCGGGAGAACCAAGCCAGGTTAAAATTCTGTAACATCAGGGGGAACTCGACATCATGAACTGGAAGAAAACGATTATTACGGCAAGTGTCACAGCAACGATGCTGATGGGAAGTCTGACGACAGGAGCACTAACGGCACAGGTATCGGCAGCTGCTGTTGACAATTCACAAGTAAAAGTAATTTGGGGCGTAAACCTACGCACAACACCTTCTTCTTCTGCGAAGATTGTTCGCTTGGTTGCTAAAGGGGAAACGGTAACGGTGCTTCAGCAATCCGGTTCGGATTGGTATAAGATTAAGGATTCTGCTAACCGGACAGGCTACATATCTTCTTCATCCAAATACACACAAGCGATTAGTGGCGGCACAAGCGGATCGGGTTCGAATAGTGGTACATCGGTGACCGGCAATGCATCTGTAGAAAAAGTGATTGCAGCGGGAATGAAATACTTGGGAACACCTTATGAGTTCGGAGCCAGTCGTAACAGCACAGCGACTTTTGACTGTTCCAGCTTTGTACGTCAGGCTTTCATCGATGCGCTGGGCATCAAGCTTCCAGCGGATTCCCGCAAACAGGGAGCTTATGTAAAAGCCAAGGGTACAGTTCAGACCAACTGGAAAAACCTGAAACGCGGAGATCTGATGTATTTCATGTCGTATAAAGGCAGCTCTGCATCATCGTATTCCGGCGTGAATAAATCTACCGCAACAATTACTCACACAGGAATTTACCTGGGCGACGGAAAAGTATTACACACCTATTCTAACGCTGGCGGTGGTGTAACAACTAGTGATATCTCCGGCAAACACTGGGAGTACCGCTTCCTGTTTGGTGGTAGTGCGCTGTAGGTTAGAACAAGAACCTTCTTAAATAATCCACGCATGTTCGTATGCATACAAAACACCTTCCATTCTGCCTTTGACAGGCGAGTGGGAGGTGTTTTTGTGTTATTTATTATTTTGAAAAACTCAATCGTGATAGTACAGTCGGAACAGGATGTCCTGGTTGTAGTTACCGAATCCCTCGCCATATAAGGTAAGCCCGCCCACATGTTGAGCATCTTCCTCCACCGAAAGACGAAGAGTCCATTGGTTGCGTTCAACCGGGATATCTGCGAGTGTAATGTCGGATAGATGTTGTCCATCAATAAACGTACCCTCATTGGTAATTCGGAGTACCTTGAGCATGCCGTATTGATTGACACTGTCACTCCACCATTCCGGGGTGAACATGCCACGTCCGTTGCCTGAATCCCCAGGGCTTGTCCATTCCCCTAATTGGATGCCATTCAGCATGAATGTAATATCCGAGGGCCAATTCGGATTAACCGAAGGGGCTTCTGACCCGATCTCGAGGGACAATTCAATGGCATTGATCTGCTGTCCGGATAAGATATAGTTTGGAATTTTGTACTCCACAAATCCACGACCAAACCACAGAATATGCGCATGCATCCGCTCGGGGTCAAGAAAATAACGAGGATCATCATACTGTCCGATAACATGATTGGACGTAGCCAGACCACATGTCGGATATACGTCAAAGTGGGTATAGTGTCCCACAGGTACAGAAACTTCGTGCAGCTTGCGCGCTGTCCCGCTTTCCTGCGGCATGGAGATGCCAATCCAGTCTACAGCAAGACTGTTCATTTTATGTGTGCCGCCGTCTTTGCGTATCATTTTGGACTGAATAATGCCCACATCCTGAAGTTTGCGGACATGCATAGTCACGATAGCACTACTCAGACCTAGTGAAGCAGCAAGGTCTTTCACATTCATCGGAGTCTCTGCAACAAGGCGGATGATCTGTAGACGGACTTCACTGGCAAGTGCTTCATATAGGGGGAGCCATTCGGCATCGGTATTTGCTCTGATCACAGTTGTTCCTCCATTTTTTCTATATAGAATTAAGTTAAACATAAATTCAGTAAAAAGAATAACATTTTGCAAAATTCAGGTTGAAATTAAGGCTATAATCGATTTTAATATAAATATGAACGTTGATCCATAGAATATCAATTAATTTTTATATTAATCTTAAGGAGTTGAAATTCATTATGGAAAAAGCAAAAATGACGGTAGATAAAGATTTTACTATTGGTGTAGTGGATAAGCGCTTGTACGGATCATTTATTGAGCATCTGGGACGTGCAGTCTATGGCGGGATTTACGAGCCAGGGCATCCATCAGCGAACGAACAGGGTTTCCGCACAGATGTGCTGGAGATGGTCAAGGAGTTGAATGTACCGATTGTACGTTATCCTGGAGGTAATTTTGTATCCGGTTACAATTGGGAAGATTCGGTTGGACCTGTGTCAGAACGCAAACGCAGACTAGAACTGGCCTGGAGAACGATTGAGACCAATGAATTTGGCTTCAACGAATTCGTGGACTGGGCGAAACAGGCTAATTCTGAAGTCATGATGGCCGTTAATCTGGGAACACGGGGCGCCGATGCAGCACGTAACATTGTAGAGTACAGCAACCATCCAGAAGGTTCGTATTATAGTGATCTTCGCATCAAGCATGGATATAAGCAGCCACATGCGATCAAAACATGGTGTCTGGGCAATGAGATGGATGGCCCTTGGCAGATCGGTCACAAAACGGCAGAAGAGTATGGACGTGCAGCCGTTGAAGCGGCAAAAGTCATGAAGTGGACGGACCCGACGATTGAACTGGTAGCCTGCGGAAGTTCAAACCTGAATATGCCATCATTCCCGGAATGGGAAGCAACGGTGCTGGATCATACGTATGATCACGTGGAGTATCTGTCCTTGCATCAATACTACGGCAATCAAGAGCAAGATACGCCAACGTTCCTGGCACGCTCGCTTGAAATGGATCGTTTTATCGATACCGTGAAGGCGACTTGTGATTATATCAAAGCGAAGAAGCGCAGCAAAAAGACGATGTATCTGTCCTTTGATGAGTGGAATGTATGGTATCACTCCAATGAAAATGATTCGAAGATGGACCCTTGGCAGATTGCCCCACCACAGCTGGAGGATATCTATAACCACGAGGATGCACTGCTTGTTGGTTGTATGTTGATCAGTATGCTCAAACATGCGGATCGGGTTAAAATGGCATGTTTGGCACAACTCGTTAACGTGATTGCACCGATCATGACAGATACGGGCGGTGGTTCATGGAGACAGACGATCTTCTATCCATTCATGCATACGTCTCTCTTCGGGCGCGGAACAGCATTGGTGCCATTGATTCAGTCTCCGAAATACGATACAAAACAAATCACAGACGTACCTTATCTGGAAGCTATTGCAGTTCATAACGAAGAGCAGGGTGAAGTGACTGTATTCGCAGTCAACCGTCATCTGGAAGAATCCCTTCCGCTCGAGGTGGACCTGCGCAGCTTCGGGAAGTGTACCGTGATCGAGCATATCGTGCTGGAGAGTGATGACCTCAAAGCATCTAATACAGCCGCACAACCGAACCGTGTTGCTCCTCATAATCGTGGGGGTGCAGTTGTATCTGAGACCCTGATTACGGCGAGCTTGGCGAAAGCATCATGGAACGTGATCCGTTTGAAAGTTCAGTAATGGATTAGCGTAAGCGTAAAGGGATAGGACACGTGAGGGCGCAATGGCAGGCTTGATGCCTGAGAGGGAAGCCAGCGAACAGCGGATTAGCGTGTTCCTTCAATCAAAAAAGCTGGGTTCGAGTTCATCGCATCCAGCTTTTTTCGTTATATTTTATAGGAAAAGGGAAGGAGTGGGGACATGAGTGATGATGTGGCAGACAAGGTAGATATAAGTTAGATAACGGCGTATGTTGAAAATGAAGTACATGGTCCTGTCATACGCATACGCGCTAACGAATCTAGGACACCTTATAGTGCCGATTATCGTTATAGTAGAAATTTAACGAATCGGAGACATGTTATCCTGACAAAATGATGGGTAAATCTCGGAAAAGCATGCCCAGAGCTGAAATAACGTGTCTAGGATTCGTTAGAAAATTAGAGTAGCCAAAAACAGACTAATAGCGTGTGCTGAGTTCGTTACAATCCACCCACCTATGTGAAAAGGTTAATTATCTTCTGCTTTGATTCAGCGTAGCTTCCGCTTCAAAATTCAAAACTTTCACCATCACGCGGAATGAGCACCTGACCATCCATCTGCTCGGTTGCCAGATAAGTGGCGAGATCCGTGCGTGATACCACACAATGGTTAATCGCATCCATGTGCACAGCGATGACATGAGCAGAAGGCGCATGGCGCTTCACGGCGACAACGTCAGGCCCGTCCATCGTAATGGGATCACCCTCCACGAAGCGTGCACCTCCGGCATTCACAACTATGACTTCAGGGGCATATTGGCGGATGGCCTCGGCAGGTTCTTCACACCAGATCGTATCCCCCGCAATATAGGTGACAGGTTCTGCATCTGATTCAAGTACGAAACCGGACACGTCGCCCATACGTTCACCGATTTCACCTGTGCCATGATGCCCGGATGTACGGGCGAATCGGACAGAGTGATGCTCATGTTTTTCACCTACAGCTGTTACATTCGTGAATCCGGCACCCAGGAATACATTCTCGTCCCCAGGCTGGCAGATCAGAGGAATGTCTTTGCCAAGTTGTTTCGCCGCTGCTTCATCCCAGTGATCCAGATGGGTGTGTGTCACAATCAACAGATCCGGATTCAGATAATCCGTTTCGGTTTCGGGCAAGCTCACTCTTGGATTACGTAACTCATTGGGTGTGTTCGGGAATGCAGGCATGACTTCGGCGTCCATCAACATCGGATCAACGAGAATCTTCAGCCCTCCATATTCCAGCCACAGTGTAGCATTGCGAATCAATTGAATTTTCATTATATTTGCACTCCTTCGAGTTGTTTAATAGTATTACCCTTATATGGTATACAACCCGTTTAACGGCGTACATAACATGATGAATGGAATTAGGCCACGCTAATTTCACCGTGAAAGGATTGCTGAAGCAAGATGAATGAAATGATAGATGCCACAGATATACGTGTTTTGCAGATTCTGATTCAGGATGCCAAACGTTCTCACAAAGAGATCGGTGAAGAGGTTCATCTCACGGGACAGGCCGTTGGTGCAAGAGTGCGCAAGCTGCAAGATCTGGGTGTGATTGAAGGTTATACGGTAAAATGGAACCCGGAACGCCTTGGCCTCGGCCTACAAGCATTTGTCACAGTTTTCTTGAACTCCGGCGACAGACATGCTGCTTTTCGTACATTCATTGCTGAACGTGAGGACATCGTTGAAGTCCATCGAGTCAGCGGAGAAGGCTGTTATCTGATGCGGGTGCAGACCAGCACCACAGAACAACTTGGTCAACTGCTTGAAGCCTTGCTGCCTTACGGCAATTACAAAGTCAGCCTATCCATAGGTGTAGAGAAATCACAATGATGTGTGGGAAGCTGAAGTTTGTCCTCATCCATGCTGATACTCAACCATTTTGCTGCTGTTCCTGCAAAGTCTTCTGAAGCAAAATCACTGCCTGGTTCAGCTCTTTTTTGCTGAGTAGATGATCCGTTTGAATATGAGTCCGGGTGCCGTCCTTCAGGAACAGAACGATCATGGGAGAAGCAGACAGGAGCCACTTGCTGCGGGCAGGTGAGGCGAGTTCGACTTTGCGAATCTTGCTCCATGGAATCTTCCGTTTGCCCGTGCTCAACGCATCATCATCCCAGGATAACAACACGGCAGGGGTTCTGGTTAGTCGTGACACAAACATGAAGAATAGCGGTCCGATCAACCACATACCCAGCACGGCTGCAATGGAATAGTATATGGTCTCCAGTCTTTCGGCTTGTCCGTCCACGATGATCCATAATAAGCTCACGCACAAGAGAAGGAACAGGAAGCATAAACTTCCCTTCCACAGAGCTGTGCTGCGTTGGTAACGAATCTGCTGATGGTCACGCTTGGGTGTTTCGGGTTGTTGCATAGATGTTCCTCCTAACTAACAATGCTGATCGATATGCCAAACGTGCCGCCTGCATGAGCAGAGCGGCATGTTCAACGTTCTGTATTTACTATAACTCAGGTTCATTACCCTGATATAGCTGAATTTTTACCTGCATCACGCGCATGGGTGTACAAGTCTGCATATACGCCTTTGGCTGCGATTAGTTCCTGGTGCGGGCCTTCCTCCACAATCTCACCATTCTCCATCACCAGAATTCGATCGGCATGCATCACCGTGGACAGACGATGGGCAATGACAATGGTGGTGCGTCCCTGGGATACCGATTCCAGCGCCTGCTGCACAAGCTGTTCCGTGTGTGAGTCCAGATTGGCGGTTGCCTCATCCAGGATGAGCACTCGGGGCTGGAACACCACGATCCGGGCAAATGAAATCAACTGCCGCTCCCCGGCGGATAGTCCGCTTCCGCGTTCGGATAGATGCGTATCATATCCTTGAGGCAAACGTGAAATCATGGCATGTGCTCCGACAAACCTGCAGGCCTCAATCGCCTGCTCTCGCGTAATATCCTCACGAAACATTCTCACATTATCAATGATGGAACCGGAGAACAGGAATGGTTCCTGTTGAATCAGACCCACGATCCGATGAAGCTTAGCCTGCGGTAGATGCCGGATATCGGTACCATCAATCTCAATACTGCCCTTGTTTACATCATAGAAGCGATTGAGCAGGGAGATCAGTGTGCTTTTGCCAGCGCCCGTTGTGCCCACGATACCTACCATTTCACCCGGATAGAGGTGTAGGTTCATCTGCTGGATCAAGGGCCGGTCTGCCCGATAACCAAACGACACATCGTTAAAATCAATCTGGCCCATCACATTTTGTGGTTCCAGCGAGGAGGCTATCCTAGGCTCAGGATCGGCAACTTCAGGCCGTGTATTCAGAATGTTCCAGATGCGATCCATGGATACGGTCGTGGACTGGAATGTATTCCATTGCATCGTAATCTGGTTAATCGGTTGAAAGAACTGGCGGATATAGCTGATAAACGCATACAATACTCCGACTTGCAGGGACTCACCCAGTACGGCGCGACCTCCAAGCCAGACCATCATGACCAGTGCCGCATTGCCAAGGATATCAAACGTCCGGTTGAATATGACATTGGAGCGGGCTTGAGCAATGTTGGCTTTCAGATGGAGCGCATTCTGTTCCGAGAAACGTTTCTTCTGTTCTTCCTCCTGGTGAAAAGCCTGAATCAGGAACATGCCGGACAAGTTTTCCGCCGTAAATGCGATCAAACGGGAAAGACGGGTACGGGCATTTTGATAAGCTTTCCGCAGTCGACTACGGAATAATACCGCAACCACCGCAATGACAGGCAGAACGATCAGGGAGTATGTCGCCAGCACAGGATCAAGTTGGAACATAAAGACGATAATGAGCACCAGCATCATACCATCCCGAATCAGACTGAGCAGTACTTGAGTGAAAAAGCTACTGATGGTTTCCGTATCACTGGATACGTTTGTAACCAGACTGCCGATATGAAAACGGTCAAAGAAGGACATGGACATCTTGGAGATATGCTTGAACAGGTCCTTTCTGATCCGGGATACAATGTTCTGTCCTACGTGCTGCAACAGATTATTCTGGATATAGGTAAAAATAAAACTGATGACAGCCAGCCCGAGAAAGATGGCTGCGAGCTGAACGAGAAAGCCCACACTGGTCTGGCCCACGGCCAGATGATCATCGATGGCGATCTTCACCAGATAGGGTTGTAACAAATCTGCCGATATGCCAAGCAGTGAACAGAAGAAGATACCCGCAAAAGCCCATTTATGCGGTTTGGCGTATGCCATCATCGCTTTAAACGAAGTTCGTTTACTCTGATCAGCCTCTGCATCTGGGTGAAGTTCAGGGTTAGCGTTAGACATGATGTAATCCCTCCTCCTGCAAACGGTAGGTGGCCGCATATAACCCCTT
This sequence comes from Paenibacillus sp. FSL R7-0313, assembly GCF_037969885.1. Classification (NCBI taxonomy): domain Bacteria; kingdom Bacillati; phylum Bacillota; class Bacilli; order Caryophanales; family Paenibacillaceae; genus Paenibacillus; species Paenibacillus sp. FSL R7-0313. The sequence goes on along the minus strand of NZ_CP150219.1, from coordinate 6,817,088 downwards.
GGCAGCCATCAGCTGAGCATGTGTTCCCTGTTCAGCGACTCGTCCTTCATCCAGCACGATAATATCGTCCGCATGACGGACCGCGCTGATGCGATGAGAGATAATCAATGTGGTCTTGCCCTTGCCGATTTCACGCAAACTGCGCAGAATACCACTCTCGGTGACGGCATCAACCGCACTCATGCTGTCATCCAGAATAAGTAACTGTGCTTGTTTGATCAGTCCTCTTGCCAGGCTCGTTCGCTGACGCTGTCCACCAGACAGGGTGAGTCCGCGTTCGCCAAGCAGTGTATCAAAGCGATCAGGAAAACGGACAATATTGTCATAGATCATGGCTTGCCGTGCACTATGTTCCACTGTATCCAGCGATACTTCCCGGTCGCTGAATGCGATGTTATCCCGGATGGTGGTACTAAACAGGAAACCATCCTGAGGGACATAGGCGATGCGTGATCTCAGACTTTCCAGCGATAGCTGCCGAATATCGGTACCATTAATGCGAATTGTTCCTTCAGGTGGTTCATATGTACGCAGCAATAGCTTAACGAGGGTACTTTTACCTGAGCCGGTCTTGCCTACAATACCGACCGTTCGCCCGGCACGGATATTGAGTTGAATGTTTTTGAGGGCAGGAGATGAACTGCCAGGATAGGAGAAGGTTAGATTCTCCATGGTGATATCTTGTACGGTTTGGAGCGCTGTGGCTTCAGGAAGTTCACGTACATCCGCTACTTCGCTGAGCAGGTCATTCACCCGCTCCAGTGATGCGCCTGAGCGCTGAACGGTATTAATAACATTGCCGATCTGTTGAAGCGGTCCCATGATCATGCGCAGATATAAGGTTAAGGCGACAAAACTCCCGAGTGTAATAGAATTCTGCATGGTCATAATACCTCCGACAAGCAGAGAAACGACCAATGAGATAGCTCCCAGCAGTGGGAGCAAAGCCTGAAACAACGAAGACAGGCGAACCAGTCGAAGCTGTTTGCTCTTGATTGCATCGACGGTAGTTCCAAAGCGTGCACGAGCACTGTCTTCAATGGCAAACGTCTTGGTTACGCGAATGCCACCCAGCTGCTCTTCTGCCGATTCCGTCATGGTTGCAAGAGCTTCCTGCACGTCGCGAGAGCGCTTGCGAATCCGCGGACCAAAAAACACGACCAGAAATGGAATCGCCAGCAAAGGCACAACGCTGATTAGAATGAGTGTCAACGGAATCCCGCTAAGCAGCATCATGACAATGCAGGACAACAGCAGGAAGGTGGCATTGGTCATGAGTGTCACACCATTGGATATCGCTTCACGTACGGAAGTAACGTCATTCATGACATAACTGAGCAGTTTTCCGTTCCCCTGTTTGGAGAAATAATGTTCGCTAAGTTCGGAAAACTTACTGAATATACGCTCACGTGTCATGAATTCGAAGCGTCGACCGAGCTTCATAATCATGAATTGCCCGGTACCGAACAGCAGATTATACCCGATGGCAATAGCCAAAAGAGACAGGCTGTACCTTACGACCGTCTGCATCTGAAGCGTGTTCTGCATCAACTGATCCGTGAAACTGCCGAGTATGCGGGGCAAGGATGCTTGCCCAACATTGGAGGCAATAATCAGAAGAACAGCAACCAGATAAACAGGCCAGTTCGACACAACATAACCGCGAAGTAATCCTTTCTTGGACATAAGCGTTGTTCTCCTTTTGTTATAGGTGAAGTCAGTTCAGCAGGTGGAGTCAAGAAAAGGGCCGACACCTGTTATTAGCGCGTCGTGCCCTCTTACTGTATGCGATCCAGTTCGTTGTTTATCCGTCATCCGATAGATTTCTCTATTCTTATTTTTGCGCTAATCCAATGGGATGTCAACGAAGCCAGTTAGCAAAAAGCAGGTGATCGGATTAGCGGCGTCGGAAAGGAGCTCTATGCCGTGTTCCCGTGTTGTATTCACCAGATGTCGAAATTACTGAAACATTTTTCGTGGGTATGCCGTCTGTAGGAATGAAGAGGTAAAAAATAGGCTTTACTAATCATATGGAGGTGCCAGGAAATGAAACATAAAAAAGGTTTGGCTGCAACACTTGCGCTCTGCGTTTCTTTGACAGCAGGAGGTGCATCGGTATTTGCTTTCACAGATGTGAAGGATGAAGGTCAGAAGTCGATTGTGGATTCATTGAAATCAAAAGGCATTGTTAGCGGAGTAACAGCGGATCTGTTCCGTCCAGATCTCGCATTGTCCGAGCCACAGGGTGTTCAACTGATTGTGAACGCATTTGGTCTGAAAAATGAATTTGCGGAAGCATCCGCTCAGAATAAAATCAGTCCGGATACGTGGTATGCCGATGCGGTGCAGGCCGCTACTCAGAATGGACTGTCCATTCCGGTAGAATTGAATCCCCAAGGCAAGATGACACGCGAGCAATTTGTTATTTTGCTGCATGAAGGCATTAACACAACCGGGAATTATCCAGTCATCATGAAGTATAATCTTGTTAAGGACGAAAATAAAATCGGTAAGGACGCCATATCTGCAGTCCAGAACTTGCTGAACATGAACATCATTGAACTGGATAAGGACGGTAACTTCCGTCCAGATCAGTCGCTTACCCGTATGGAGGCTGCAAGCATGATCTTCAATGCACTTGAATTTGTGGATAAACACGGCAATGGCGGCTCGACAGAGCCAGCTCCAACTACTCCAGGTGAAGGCCAACAAGCGATTGTACCTGAAGTAACAACGACGAAGGTTGATGACAAAACAACCAAAGTTAAACTCACTGCTGAAATGCCGCACCCTGGTTATGGATTGAAGATTGATGATGTGAAATTGGAGAAGGATGGACGTGCGATCGTGCTCTATTCCATTATTCAACCTGATCCAGACATGATGTATCCGATGGTTATCACAAATGTGACTGCAGAAACGGATATCCCAACAGGGTATACAGCAGAAGCTCAACCTTCTGGTAAGTAAATTCACTGCAAACCCTATAAACTGAACATGGTTAAAACGGATGTGAATCTTCAAAACCACTCTCCATACATGTATGGAGAGTGGTTTTTTATTTGAGTTGAAACTGTACACAGGTTTTTATATGATCATTTATATTACATGTAGTGTAATTAATTATGTCATTATTTATGAATGAAATGGATATCTGCTTAGGTTGTAAAGCCATTTCGTGTTAGCGGAATGGCTTTTTTTAATGGTCTTTTCCGAAATATCTACTGTTTTCAGATTCTACGCCTTGTGCGAAATCTACATATATGACTTCATATTTCTAGTATTTATAAGCGTTTATGTATCCTACAGGCAAGATAAAAACAACATATATACGAAAGAGGGAGGAGAAATATAGAATAAAGGCAAGCCATTACAGGCTTGTAGTATGCGAGAGATGTATGATAGATAATATCACATTGTATCACATCGGTAAAACCTTGAAACCTGCAATCCTTAGAATTCAGTATGATGCTTGTAGACTTGAATACCGTGTCCAATGCGTATATGTGGGTTTTGACTTTAAGGTCTGTTTTCTAACCTAAGTTTGGATCTGACATCTTTCAAGTTCATGTAATGAAACTCTCAATGACAACTATAGGAGGGGAATAGGTCAAATTCTACATGTTTTACAACCCCGAAATGACAATGACAAGCTGGCAACAAAAGTGTAAACCCCTGTTGTAACAGTATATTCCGTGATTTTAGAAGTGAAGATTGAAATGGCATATTTACGGATTAGGCAATGAACCATAAACTCGGTATGTAAGCGTTACCAAAAAAGGAGGAAACAACTGATGCAACCAGATGGGAAGTCCGCCTTATCGCAAAACTTATCGGTATACACCAATCCGAGCAGTAAGAAAAATAAATTATGGAGAAGGACGATTCGGAACTGGGAGTTGTATCTGTTTATTGCGCCAGCCTTTTTATACTTTCTGATATTCCATTATGGTCCGATGTACGGCATACAAATTGCATTTAAAAACTTTATCCCTACGCTTGGTGTCACAGGAAGCCCATGGGTCGGATTCGATCATTTCATCCGTTTCTTCAATTCGTATTATTTCTGGGATTTATTATGGAATACCCTTAGCATCAGCTTGTATGAGCTGGCTATAGGTTTTCCACTGCCGATTATTCTGGCGTTAGCGTTCAATGAAGTGAAGGATTCCTTCTTCAAGCGTACTGTGCAGACCGTCACGTATGCACCGCATTTCATTTCGGTCGTGGTGATGTCGGGGATGATCATTACTTTTTTATCACCCTCGTCAGGCATGATTGTCAATTTGGTACAGGCCCTTGGATTTCAGTCACCTCAATTCCTGACGGACCCTGCGTGGTTCAAAACAGTCTACGTACTATCGGGAGTCTGGCAAAGTGCAGGCTGGGGCACCATTATATACCTTGCCGCTCTATCGGGTGTGGACCCGCAACTGCATGAAGCGGCTGTGGTGGATGGTGCGAGCAGGTTCAAACGGATTTTGCATATTAACATACCAGCGATCATCCCTACGATCACCATCTTGTTAATTCTGAATATGGGCAGTATTCTGGGCGTCGGATTCGAGAAAATCCTGCTGCTGCAAAATCCGCTGAATATGGGATCGTCCGATGTCATCTCAACATTTGTCTATCGATCCGGTCTGGTCGATGCGCAGTACAGTTTCTCTACGGCGGTGGGGTTGTTCAACTCCGTAGTTAATGCGATTCTGCTTATTACCGTGAATCAGATTGCACGCCGCACCAGTGAAAACAGCCTGTGGTAAAAGGAGGGAATACATATGTCATCCGCTGTGAAAGAAAGCAGAAGTGATAAATTGTTCTTATTGTGCAATTACATCTATCTGACGGTAGCGCTCGTCATTGTGCTGTATCCGCTGTTATACATCATCAGTGCTTCAATCAGTGATCCCAAATATGTAGCCTCTGGTGAGATGTGGCTGCTTCCAAAAGGGATTACGTTTGAAGGTTATGCCCGGGTGTTTGAGAACACCAACATCTGGATTGGGTACAAAAATACGATTATCTATACCGTTGTAGGCACCATCGTTAACCTGATTGTTACACTACCGGCAGCTTATGCGCTCAGCCGCTCGGATTTTGTGGGACGTGGATTCTTCATGGCGATGTTTATGGTAACGATGTTCTTCGGCGGAGGGCTTGTCCCGAGTTACCTGCTGGTTAAGGATCTTGGTATGGTGAACAGCATGTGGGCGCTTATTCTGCCTGGAGCTGCATCCATCTGGAATATTATCGTATGCCGGACGTTCTTCCAATCGACCATTCCCAAGGAGTTACAGGAAGCGGCGCATATTGATGGGTGTACCAACACCCGGTTATTCATCAAGATTGTGCTCCCGCTTTCCATGCCAATCATTGCAGTGATGGCGCTCTTCTATGGAGTTGGACACTGGAACAGCTATTTCAGTGCCATGATCTATCTGAATGATTCCTCCAAGTACCCACTGCAGCTCTTTCTGCGCCAGATCCTGGTGCTTCAGGAAATGGCGGCACAGGGGGGAGGCGCTATCGATACGTCTTCAGCAACCGCGATGAATACCAAAGCGGAGATCGCTGCACTGGTCAAATATGCTGTCATTATTGTTGCCACCCTACCGGTCATTGCGGTGTATCCATTCCTCCAGCGTTACTTTGTACAGGGTGTTATGATCGGTTCCGTTAAGGGATGATCTTAATCCATATACCACATTAAACAAGGGGAGTTGTTGTTATGAAAAAGCTTCGCAAGGCTTCATCCATTACACTCTGTCTCACCTTATTCGCAACATTGCTTGCAGCTTGTGGTTCAACCAATGAAGACGGAAGCACGACCTCCAAAGTTGAGGGAGTCAAAAAAGAAGGTTTCCCCATTGTAGACAAAACGTTAACGTTGAAGGTTATGTCCCAGGATGCGGGCGTAGCCGACTGGAGCACGATGCCTGTGCTGCAAGAAATGGAGAAACTGTCGGGCATCAAGCTGGAATACCAGCTCTCACCGATCGATAGCTTTGAAACGAAAAAAAATCTGGTTTTCGCGAGTGGGGACTTGCCGGATATGTTCTATGCTGCGGACCTCAAGCCTGCCGAGCAGGTGACTTATGGCAGCCAGGGCATCCTGATCCCGTTGGAAAAATACATTGACGAAGGTTACGCCCCAAATATCAAAAAGATACTCGATGAGAACCCGGATGTCCGCAAATCATTTACAACACCTGATGGGCATATGTATGCACTCCCATTCATTGATAAAGCGGCCGTATGGTATAGAGGTCCGATGTGGTACAACGGGGAATTCTTGAAGGCACTTAACGTAGAAGAGCCCAAGACTACGGAAGAATTGTATACGTATCTCAAGCGTGTAAAAGAAGAAGATCCTAATGGCAATGGCCAGCAAGATGAAATTCCGCTTACTTCTGTGAAACTGGATGATCTTCGCATGTTTTTCTTCGGCTTCTGGGGAATGTACAACGAAGGCATCTATTCCGATAAGGACGGTAAAGTTCACTATCCTTATCAAGAAGAAGGTTACAAAGGTTATCTTACATTCATGAACCGCTTGTGGAAGGAAGACTTGCTTGATCATGAGACCTTCTCTCAAACAGGTGATCAGAAAAAAGCTAAAGGTGAAAGCAACAAACTTGCACTGTTCAACGATTACCATCCATACTTCACACTCGGCGGTGAACCTAGCACGGATCATCCGCTGATGACACCGGTGAAGAGCGAGGTGGCAGATTCTCCGGTATACGGCAAACATCCGGGCATGTCGGCTCGCGGTACCTTTGCTATTACGAGCAGCAACCCGTCACCCGAGGCGACGATGCGATGGATCGATTACTTATACAGTTATGAAGGTGCGACTCTGTTCAATCAAGGTCCGGAAGGTGTGTTATGGCAATTCAAAGACAAGGAAAATCACGTTAAAGAGTGGCTCCCTGTTCCTGGCGGCGGTGATCGCGAGGAATACCGGGGTAAAATCACGCCGAACTTTGGTATCTTGACACCGGGTATTAATGATCCGGATGTAGCGAAGGGTCTTCGCACCGAATTTGATGAGTGGATTGACCAGCAAAATCAAGAGAAGTTGGTACCTATCGGAAAAGCACCATTTCCTAACGTTTATTTGACGAATGAAGAGCAAAGCGAAGCAACCGCTCTATTGTCTGACCTGGATACGTACGTTAAACAGATGGAAGCGAAGTTTGTGACCGGCCAGGAACCACTTGAGAACTGGGATAAGTACATTACACAGATGAAGAAAATGGGCAGTGACCGTATCATCGAACTGTATCAGGGGGCATATGACCGCTGGAATTCGGGGCAATAAAGCCTATCGAGGTACATCTTATGCAGAAAGACAGCAGTTAGCTTCAATAAGGTTAGCTTTATTAAATTTTTCGCATATAAGAATTCTCGGGGGAGGTGTGAACCGTTATGCAGAAATGGTTTGAAGAAGCCAAACTGGGGATATTCATCCACTATGGCATCTATGCGGTGGACGGGGTAGCGGAATCCTGGTCCTTCTATAATGGCAGGATATCCTATGAAGAATATATGAAACAGTTGGATGGTTTTACGGCATCGGAATTCAATGCAGAGAAGTGGGCGGACCTGATTGAGAAGTCTGGTGCCCGGTATGCCGTGTTAACAACGAAGCATCATGATGGCGTTGCTCTATGGGATACGCAATATAGCGATCTCAACGTCGTCAAACAGACACCAGCCAATCGGGACATTGTGAAGGAATATGCGGAAGCGATTCGGGAAAAGGGCATGCATCTGGGGATGTATTACTCGCTCATTGATTGGTCACACCCGGATTATCCTAGCGTGTATGAAGGTGGAAAAGTACCGGAGGATCTCAGTAGTGTCAACCGGCATTCAAGTCCTGTGGACGGCGTTCAGGATCAGGCAAAGTGGCAGAAGTTCCTGCAATTCAATAACCATCAACTGAGTGAGATTTTAACAAATTACGGAAAGGTGGATCTGCTGTGGTTTGATGGGGACTGGGAACGGAGTGCACAGCAGTGGAATTTGCCGGAGTTCAAGCATTATCTGCAATCTTTTAACCCGGATATCATCATCAACTCCCGCCTTCAAGGTTACGGGGATTACAAAACGCCGGAGCAGGGCATTCCGATTACAAGACCGGAGGGACCCTGGGAGTTCTGTACCACGATTAACACATCTTGGGGTTATGTGCCAACCGATCATAAATATAAATCCCTGAATCAGATCATTCGGATGTTCTGTGATTGTATATCGATGGGCGGTAATATGTTGCTGGATATCGGTCCGCGTGAAGATGGCACCATCGATCAGAGGCAGGAGGATATTCTGCTTGGGCTGGGAGCATGGATTCGAACCCATGAAGAGGCCGTCTTCGGAACGGGTGAAGGCATTATGCCTCGCTATTATCTGGGGGGAAGCACCGTATCCGAGGATCGAAAGACGCTTTACCTGTTTGTGTATGACGATCCAAAAGAGAATGTGTGCATCAAGGGGCTCTGCAATCCGATCAAGAAAATTACCGTGCTGCATTCGGGCAAAGAGCTTAATCATGAGATTCATGGGGGCGTGCCTTGGTTCAATATCCCTGGGACAACGTGGATTAAGATGACCTCGAAGGATACACATGAACAGGTGACCGTTCTTAAGCTCGAATTCAATGAGGAGCTGGAAATGTACGGCGGCTCTGGAGCCGTTGTCACCCATAACTAACCATTACGGGGAGGGCGTGTGCCGATAGACGCATGCCCTCCCTTACGAATTGGAGAGAGTGATATGAACCGAAGTGGAGTGCCTGAACCCAGGATTGAGTATGCTCCCAAACATTATATATGCAAGCGTGCGCAGGAACCGCTGGTGTTAGATGGGCGTGTGGATAAGGCATTTTGGAATGCGGCTCATTGGACGGAGGAATTTGTTGATATCGAAGGTGATCTTCGTCCGAAGCCAGAGAAACAGACACGGGTAAAAATGCTGTGGGATGACGACTATTTCTATTTTGCTGCCGAGCTGATTGAAGATCAGATCTGGGCTACCCTGACTGAGCGTGATTCCGTAATTTTTTATGACAATGACTTTGAAATTTTTATCGATCCCGACGGGGATTCCCATCAATATTATGAGTTCGAGATCAATGCACTCAATACGGTATGGGACCTGTTATTAGTGAAGCCGTATCGGGATGGTGGGCCTCCGGTTAACGGTTGGGATATCAAGGGTTTCAAGACGGCCGTATATATCGATGGGGAACTGAACAGACCTGGTGCAGAGAACCGGAAATGGAGCGTGGAAGTTGCGATTCCCTGGGCCAGTCTAAAGGAATGTGCCGAGGGAAGCCGTCCACCTTCGCCGGGTGAGTTCTGGCGTGTCAACTTCTCGCGTGTGGAGTGGCAGACGGAAGTGCAGGACGATGAGTACCGCAAGGTATTGAATCCAGAGACGGGTAAACCTTATCCCGAGGACAACTGGGTGTGGTCACCTATGGGCATTATCAACATGCATTACCCGGAGTTATGGGGTTATGTTGTATTCTCGGATGACGGAACGGATCAGTCATTTGAGTTGCCTGAAGACGAACGAATCAAATGGGAGCTTCGCAAGCTTTATTACCGTGAACGTAATTATTATGAAAAGCATGGTGAATTTACCCAAGATATGAAGTTGCTTTTGGGTGAGGAATTGTTGAGCTGTAAGCCTATTATTGAAACGACTCGCAGCCTGTTCCAGATTACTGCGCCGTCTTCGGACGGAACGGCCTTGATCTGTATTCGGGAAGACGGAAAGCTGTGGAAGGAGTGATAACGCGATGACCAGCCAAACCTTGGTATTTTCCCTTGATGCACAGTCATTGGAGAGGATCGAGCAAAAGTTCCAGGAGAAGGTACGTTTTGCAGAGGCCCGCAAAACGGAGTTGTTTCATATTTTTCAGCAGGAGCTAACGCAAGAAGAGACTTGGGCGTTGAAGTATGTCTATGCCTATATGCCGGTAAACGACATGGCTGATTATAACGGGGACTTGTTCTTGAGCCATGTGCGCCAGGCTTTGGACACCCGTAAACGTGTGCCTTGGGGAGAACGCGTTCCTGATCATTTGTTCCTTCATTTTGTACTGCCTTATCGCATAAATACGGAAAATATTGAAGATTACCGCGGCTTATTGTATGACGAATTAGCCGAGCGGACTACGAACTTATCCATGGCAGATGCCATCTTGGAGACGAATTACTGGTGTCATGAAAAAGCGACCTATATAGGTAGCGATCTGCGCACGATATCCCCGCTGACGATGATCCGCAATGCTCGTGGTCGATGCGGCGAAGAATCCACGCTGGCGGTGGCCGCTCTTCGCAGCATCGGCATACCTGCCCGCCAGGTCTATACGCCGCGCTGGGCTCACTGTGACAGCAATCATGCTTGGGTAGAAGCTTGGGCAGATGGTCAATGGTATTACATCGGGGCATGTGAGCCGGAAGCCCGTCTGAACCAAGGGTGGTTCAGTCCACCAGCCCGCAGGGCCATGCTGATTAATACGAGAATCTATGCCGACTATCCCGGACCAGAGGATATTACGCTTTCCGAAAAGGGATATACGGAAATTAATTTGCTTGAAAACTATGCGCCAACACGCAACATCTATGTGAAGGTGAAAAATGAGCAGGGAGAGCCCGTACCCGGCGCGAGCGTCCGTTTTGAGCTGTACAATACGGCTGAATTTTATCCAATTGCCGAGATTAGGACGGATGCACAAGGGGAAGCGACCTTTAAGACTGGCTGTGGTGACCTTTTGATTCGTGCGGTCAGCGGCGGCAAGTGGAGTGAGATCCTATTTAAGGCTCAGGAAAACAAGGCTATAGAGCTTGTGCTGAACTCATCAGAGCAGCCTACAGGGATTGTAGATTTCGATATGGTTCCTCCTCCGGAAAGGGAGGGAGAGGCCGTGATTGTGTTACCGGAAGAGAAGATCCAGATTCACAATCGTCGGCTGGAGGAAGGAGCGCAGATCCGTAGCGGGTACGAGGACACTTTCCTGCGTGAGGAGGAAGCTGTCTCGCTAGCTAAAGGGATTGAACTACCCTCGGTGCGAGTGTGGGGAATTCTCCAAAAGGCACGGGGGAACAGCCGTGAAATTGCAGCTTTCCTAGAGGAGTGCTCCAATTCATACGGTGAGTGGCCGCTCCGGTTGCTGGAGTCGATGAATGAAAAAGATTTAATTGATACCTTTCGCCAGACGCTGGACGATCATCTGATTGGTGCACTCTCGCAGCAAGGAACATGGGCGGAAGATACGTTTGTAAGATACATCCTGTGTCCGCGGATTTCCAATGAGATGCTGGTTCCTTATCGAGGTGTATTCCAGAATGCCTTTTCGGCGGACGACGCAGCAGCATTTAGGAAGAACCCTTCGACGCTTGCCCGAATGCTGGAACAGGAATACGAATACTATGAAGATCTTCCTAATCTAAAAGGTAAAGGGAATCCGATAGGGACGTTTAGTCTAATGAAGGGAGACTCTCAGTCGCTGGATATTTTGTTTGTGGCTGTATGTCGCAGTTTGGGTATTCCGGCCCGATTACATCCGAGCGCACAGAAACCACAGTATCTAAGTGACAGAGGCTGGGAGGATGCAGTGTTTAGTCTCGCCTTACCTCAAACTCAGGAGAGCACAAGCTGGGGAATGCTCCAACTTCATAGGGATATAAAAGCTTCGCAGGATACACCTGAAGCATCCTATTTCGAGAACTTTACGTTTGCCCGTCTGGAAGATGGCGTCTACAAGACGTTGATTTATCCTTATGGCAGTACAGATGTCTACAGCGAGCCATATGAGGTTGAACCAGGCGCTTATCGCTTAACGACAGGCGTTCGTCTGAACGATGGAACGGCAAAAGTACGCTTCGTTTACTTTACCGTGAACGCCGGAGATACAACTGAAGTTGTATTGTCTTATCGCGAGACTGAGTTTGATATTCCTGTACTGGGTAAACTTGCACCAGGAAGTATACTGACCCGTCTGGATGGTTCAGAGGTAGAACTGGAGGAACTTCTGGGATCGGAGGGTGCCATTGCTACCTGGATTGAACCGGAGCGGGAACCGACCAAACATCTGATTCGTGAACTGTGTGAGCTGGCAGAGCCGCTGGATAAGCTGGGTATACCCATCGTACTCATGATCGGAGATATGGAATGGAACGCTGCCTTTGACCCTGCTGGTTATCCAAAACTGCCTGTACGCACGGTTTTTGTACGAGATTCCAGTTATGCTTCCTTGTCCGGCTTCATTTCGAAGCCTGCAACTCACGAAGCGGGTTATCCACATCTGTTTGTGCTGGATACTCAGCATCAAGTTCGTTATTTGGCTTCCGGGTACAAGATTGGTACCGGGAAGGAAGCCTTGCAGATTGCTGCTGCGATATCTCAATCATCGAACGGATCGGAGTGAAGAGAGTGACCAAATATATTGCTGCCGGTTATGCTGTTGATTCAGTTCTCCCCGACATGACACATGAGGATCTCTTGAAGTTAACACATCTGAACGTAGCCTTCGGACATGTCAAGAATGATGCAATCACCACCGAGCATTTAAAAAACGGCCATGTGATCCAGCACATCAAGCGGGAGCATCCGAATCTTACAGTGCTGTTGTCTGTAGGCGGATGGAGCGCTGGCGGTTTTTCCGAAGCCGCCTCAACCCAGGCGGGGAGGGAGAGCATGGCTGCATCGGCGGTTAGGGCGCTGGAGGAATATCCTTTTGACGGGATCGATCTGGATTGGGAGTATCCTTGTTACGGTGAAGCCGATATTACATCCAGCCCTGATGATAAACGGAATTTCACCTTGCTTCTCAAGACGATCCGGGAGACATTGAGTGCCAAGGGAGCCGAGGATGGTCGTCATTATCTGCTCACCATTGCGGCAGGGGCCGATCAATACTACGTTGATGGTACAGAGATGGTTGAGGTGCAGCAGTACCTGGACTACGTGCAGTTGATGACCTATGATATGCGCGGCGGTTTTCAGGTTCTGACCGGACATCATACGAATCTGTACACGCCAACAGGAGATCTGTTTCGAATCAGTACGGATGCTTCCGTGAACCTGTTTGTTCGCGCAGGCGTTCCGAAGGAGAAAATTGTGATCGGTGCCGCCTTCTATTCACGGATCTGGACTGAGGTTCCTGACCGAAACCACGGACTCCATCAAATGGCCGGTAGTACAGGCGGATATGGACCATCATTTGCCGAGCTGGAAGCGAAGTACATCAACAAGGATGGGTACACCCGTTATTGGGATGAAGAAGCCTGTGCACCGTTTCTGTTTAATGGGTCCAGCCTCATATCGTATGATGATGAAGAATCGATTCAATGCAAATGTGAATACGTAAAGGATCAAGGTCTGGCCGGGATCATGTTCTGGGAGTACGGCTGTGATCCAACTCACCGTTTGCTGGGTGCAGTGCATCAAGGGCTTCAAGATTTTTCTGCTGGAAAAATAGAATAAACACCTCAGGGAGCCAATGGGTCAGATGGTGTAAACGGACTAAAAACATACGAAGGGTCCGTCCTATAGTCATGAGCATGACGTATAGGACGGACCCTTGTTAGCGTTATTTTGGTCTAACGAATCAGGCACGGTTACTCGCTCTCATATACATTGTTTACTGTTCTGAGATGTAACCATCATAGAGACGATATCTCCCTTATCCGATACACTCCTCGTCATCATCATCAGGGGAATCGGCGGAGTCGTTGGGACGGTGCATTTTACGGTATTGCCCTGGGGTATAACCCGTCTCTTTTTTGAATTTGCGGATGAAGTTTGGTGTATCCAGGTAACCGACACGCGTGATGATATCTTTTAACGGATCGGTAGTATGCAGCAGTAGTCGAATGACCTCATCCATCCGTTTCTGCCAGATATATTGGGTAAAGTTCATGCCGATCTTTTCTTTGAAAGAACGACTGAAATAGGATGAAGAGATCGTGAATTTCGATGAAATCGTACCTAGACTGAGGTCATAGTCCGAGAAATTGGCATCAATATAAGCAACGATCTCATCCATCAGGGAGCTTTCTTCCGTCTCACTCTTCGCCTCGACATGGGCACAGATTTCGGCGGCAAGGCCTTTCAGTTTTTTCTCCAAATCCTCCAACGAGTCGTAGGAAGTGATCCTTGGAAGTTGATCAACGACATGATGGATGCCAAGCTCCGAGGCGGTTTTGAGCATTGTATTCAGAATATCAAAGCAGATGCAACGCAGCAGTGGTACAGATGGCATTTCAGCTTTCAAATTGTTCAACGCGGTTGACACCATCTGAACCGCCACATCATAGCTGCCCTGTTTTAAACTCTGAACCAGCTTTAATAACACATCCTTAGGGACCCAGAAGGAAGAATCCTGTACATCGGAACCGGAAAGGTTGTTAAAGTATGTACTGCTGCCCTGTCCATGCAGCATCGATGCTTCCAGAGCGGTCGAGGCCTCAATGTAGGACTGATTCAGCTGTTTCGGATAAATGTACCGATTGCCTATCCCGATTGCGGGCGCTACCCCGGTGTGTTCTGTCACCATCCATTGCAGTTTTTCAACAATAGGCTCCATACGAGCATTCAGGCTACCTTCATGTTCTATTTCGGCATCGAATCCCACGATAAGGGCCAATTGGTCTGCCTGTGGCAGCTCCACGCCGTAAGCATATGCAGACAACTCCGGCAGCTCCACATCGTTCATCAGCTGCATGACAGTAGGTTGATCGGGGTTATCACCGATAGGAAAAGCATGCATTTCCCAGCCTATGATCATGACAAAATAATGGGATCGGTTAAAGCGTATGCCAAGCTTATCCGTAAACTCAGATGGGAAATCTCCGGTGTGACCGTGCTTCAGCAACATGAGCAAAATATGATTGCGAGCATACGGCTCCTGAAGATCTACGCGCTGACTGTAATCATGCAATGTTTTCTTGATCCATTCCAGCTCGTTAGTGGTGGAGGATGGATCAGGAACATTCTTCATCCGAATGAACTCCATTAGATCTGAAATCGGATGGTATTGTCTTCGAGCCAATAGAATGGCGAGGAACGTGCCCATCACCACCATGAAGGAGAAAACGAGAACAACAAAGGTGCGAATATGAACGATTCGGCTAAAAAATTGGTTGCTGGGCATAGCGGTTACATAAGTCCAACCCGCATCCGATTTAACGGATACAACCGAATGTGGTTCTTGATTTAAGGAGATGCTGTGCGTTCCGGGTTCAAGAGCAAACAGAGCGTTAACTTCCTGTTCGGATATGATTTCTCCCTTGTAATTGGCTGCCAGTACTTGCCCGTAATTATCGAAAATATAAGTCATCCCGTGATAGTCGCTGAGGATGGAATCAATTAGGCCCGTCAGATTGGACTCGTGAATCAGGTACATGACGGTTCCATGGGCGGGCGTATTGTTAGGTGCAATCGGTACAAGGTAGGCCAGCATGGAATTGGGTATTCTGGTTCCTTGGACGACCTGTTCCGCTGGACGTATCGTGGGAGACTGTACGTTATTCAAATCCCGGATCATGTCTGTTTTGTTCCACGTAGTAAATTTGTAGCGGCCAGTGAATACATCCAGGTTCTCAGAGCCTTGAGAAGAATAGATGTTATCATCTCCGCGGAAGAACAGGAATAACTCATCGATAATGGAACTGGTGGCTTTGTATTTGACCAATGCGCCGATTGATTCCCGGCTATAGTACGGATGGTGGGTCCAATACCGCGTTAACTGCTCATCGTAGGCGATGCGAAAAGCGATGTCTTGGAGTTCCTTCATGCGATCATCAATGACAGTTTTGGCTTGAGTGAGCTGATTAACATTGGTCTGCTCGATCTCTGAACGGAGCGTGTCCACAGCGTTGTGATAAATAATGATGGTTAAAATAACAAGAGGGATAAGGAAAATGGAGATATAGGATAGGGTGTACTTAAACAGAAGCTTGGACTTGAAGTGATTCCATTTCATATCTGCAACCTCCCGTTTTTCTTTCGTGCTGCAGCGATAGCGCTCTCATATGGGCAGTGAAGTTATTGCCAAGATGGGAACTGCTGGGGTGTTCCTTCTAAAAATACTAGGAGAACTTCTCTAATAAAGCAATGGTTCTTTTATAAATTCAAGTGCAATCCGTAATAAAGATATAGCTATAGCAAAATCCCCTCAAAGTTCACTCATTTCCTTATGCTACCACACAAGGCTTTTCAAAGAGTATCTACTTTAAGGGGATAATTTTAGCTTATCATATATTATATTTTTCTATTACTGAATATAGGAGTTAAAACGATTATTCGTCCAGAGGTTCATAGTCAAACCAATCGTAACTTGCAGGTGTACACTCCCCCGATGGAGCATAAGCGTACATGGCGATCATCACACCTGTGAAACCACTTGCTACTTCGGTAGATAACAGATGTGTTTCCCCTGAACCCACTTCGATGGCATCGGATGAACCTTGCTGGTAGAGGAACGTGAAGTGATTACGGTCAGCCTTGATTTGTAATACAACCGGCCCCGTGTCACAGTCAAACACCTGCTCGGTTCGCAGAGAGCCGACGGTTCGCCGTAGTATGATTTTCTTCTGCCCATCGATCCGTGTTACAACCAAATCGTAATGATATTTATCATTCATAAATAAGGTTAATCCAGCTTCCTCACCGCTCACATTTGGCTCATAACGTAGCTCGGTTGCCATATTGCATAAGAAATGGCTCAATCGACGCCCGACAAAGGCTGGATTTTGTCCATCATCCAGTGAAACCGAGTGACCTCGGAGGATGAGTTGCCCGGGATTTTCAGTGAGCGTCCAACTACCCGGAACTGGATTACGTAAGAAGATCCAGTTCATGCCTAATGATGGTTCGTCAAAATCATCCCGAATAGCCTGAGGTGACCAAGGGTGCTCAGCCAACAAAGGCCCAGTCATCTCCTGCTCAATATGTCCGTCCACACCGATCATCGGCCAACCGGTATCCGTCCAAGTGACAGGTGCCAGGAACGTTTCACGTCCCATATGGTGCCGCATGGGGTAACCTGCTGGACGAATGCCAAGAGACACGGCCCACCAGCTTCCATCCTGGATCTGGACAAGGTCTGCATGACCGGTTGCATGAATGCTGGATTTCATGCTCCGATTGGACAGAATCGGATTATGAGGACACGGATCAAATGGTCCGTATGGCTCTGTGCTCCGAGCAATGGTCTCCATATGACCATACTCGGTTCCACCTTCGGCGATCATCAGATAGTAGAGGCCGTTTATTTTATACATGTGGGGAGCTTCGGGGGCTGCTCCTCCGGTTCCAGTCCAGATCAATCGGCTATCGGTTAGTCTGGCTCCGGTCGTGATGTCTATCTCGCACTGATAGATGCCCTCACCTTCATCGCCGTTACAGGCCGTTTGAAAATACACATGTCCATCTTCATCGAAGAGAAAAGAGGGATCAATGCCGCCCTGATCAACAAAAATCGGAGCAGACCATGGTCCCTCGGGCTGGGCACTACGTACATAAAAATTTCCGCCGCCGCTGACATTGGTTGTTGTCATATAGAACCAACCATCATGGTACCGGAGTGTTGGGGCAAAAATGCCGCCAGAGCTGCCTGCGTTCGCTAAAGGGAGTTGCTCAGTGGTTGTGAGGACATGGCCGATCTGTTGCCAGTTCACAAGGTCTTTGCTGTGGAAGATGGGCACACCAGGGAAATATTCAAAGGTACTGGTTACCAGATAATAGTCTTCATCTACACGGCAGATACTCGGATCTGGATAAAACCCCGGAATCACCGGATTGGTATATTTCATCATTTATGCTCCTATTCATTTCGAGAGTTTAATATGGATCTGAACGTGAACGTATGAAATGTATCCTTGCTACAAGGGGAATTATATCGTCTTTAATCATTTCCAACCTTGATTTTTCGGTCCTCGAATAGCATGATATAGACATTCAACCCAACATGGTTTGCGGAGGGGAATGCTTTTGAGTAATGCATATTTGAGATGGTTTACTTCAGATCAACAGTTTCCATTTTTCATTCAGTATGGTGGACACGACCAAGACATGGAACTTCATAATCATGTGGACTTTACGGAACTTGTCATTGTTCTGAGTGGTCATGCAACCCATGTGGTGAACACCGAGGAATTTTTTATTAAAAAAGGGAACGCATTTGTGATTAATGGCGACACCCATCACGCGTATAAAGACCCTCATGATTTTAGGATCTGTAACATTATGTTCAGTCCTGAGATGCTTGCTTCGGCTGGGCCCGATCTGAAAAAATCTAACGGCTTCCAGGCGCTGTTTGTTTTGGAACCGTTTTATCGTAATATTCACTCGTTTCCGAGTAAATTGGCGTTATCCATTTCCAGTCTGGAGTATGTAGAATCACTGATATCGTTCATGATTGAGGAGTATCAGAGTAAACAGCAAGGGTATCAGACGATGTTGATCTCACGTCTTACCGAGATGGTTGTTTATTTGTCGAGGCAATATGATACGCAAGAGAAGGGCATTGAGGGTAATAATCTGATGCATCTGGCAAATGCCATTTCATATATTGAAGATCATTATCTGGAGCCACTGTCGCTAGAAGATATTGCGGGGAAGTCGAATATCTCAATAAGGCATCTGAACCGGATTTTTCGATCCTATTATCAGATGACCCCGATCTCTTATCTGCAGAAGTTACGTCTGGAGAAGGCATGTCATTTGTTGAAAAACGGGAACCTGTCCATCACGGAAATTTCGTATGAATGTGGATTTAACGACAGTAATTATTTCACCCGCCAGTTTAAGAAAGCTTTTGGCGAATCTCCCAAAACATACAGGCAGAATCATTAATACCTGACCGAATAAAAAAAGCAAAACAGGGCCTCCTCATAGGGAGGTCCTGTCTGCTGTCTCAGGGAAAAGGGAAAATTCAATAGTTCAAGAGCCGTCCGTTGTCATGCCATTGACCGTACATTTTATTTTCCTTTGTGTTGGTTATGAACTTATCCAATCTGCTCTGGAATAATGCTGGCTGATTCTTAACACTTTGGATCGTATCGATCCGAACGTTTTGATACAGGGTAGGAAAGGACATGAAATTTGCATAAACCTGATGGTCTTCTTTCAGCTTTTGTTCGATCACGCCATCAATAATGAAAGCATTCTGATCCATAACAGGAAGAACCCTTCTCCCCTCGTCATGCATCAAGCCCAACTTTTCAAGACGGCGGACACGTTCCTTGTTCAATTCAGTCCATGAGCTACGTTTACTCCTAGGAGATAATCTCTGTGCTAATTGAGTCTCGGATATTTTCTTTTTGACTCCATCGATCCAGCCAAAGCACAGCGCCTCCTCAACCAAGTCCAAATACAGCAGGGTATTTGGCACGGGTTTTATGCTTATCATTACCCAGCAAGATTTCTCGACTTTTCCATGCTCTCGCAACCAATTTCTCAATTCATCCCTCGACGTCACGGGGATACAATGTACATGTTCCATCCGATTGTCAACTATACTTGAGTCTGTTCCTGATACCAAAAGAGTGAATAGTCATTCATGATGGAGGCATGCCCTAATTGACGCAGCATGGTAGAAACATTGCCTCGATGATAGGTGCCGTGGTTAACTGCATGGAATACGATTTCCGATAAGCTGGTTTCGCGAACGCCGGCAAATGGATTATCGAGTAGAATGGTTTGCTCCAGATCCGCTTGGCCTCGTAACCACTCACTGTATTGTGCCGACAGGTCGGTAAAACGTTTGATGTACTCATCCACAGAACCGTGAATTTCACTATTGAGTGGTATACATGCTTGCAGTGCCTCGGGCATGCCAGTGCCATTCAATACCTCGTACCACATTTTATCTACGGCGTAGATATGGCTGAGTGCGTGAGCAATGGTTGGAAAGGAACTGTTCACTTCCTGACTCAGTACGGAAGAGGGCAGTTCCTTGATTCTGCCCAGGATGGTTTGAGTGGCCCATGCGTGGTAATTATACATTTGCTCCGGATGATTCATTGATAATCGTCTCCTTTAATTTCGCGATAGATTGGGTTAACTTACTGAGATGATTATAAAAAAAGAAGTATGACAACAGCGTGTCATACTTCTTCATAGAGCTTAAGTGCGTTTCGAAGTTGTTCTTTCAGGATGCCTCGTAATTCAATCGGTTCAAGCACCTCAGCACCACTTCCCAAACTAAGCAGAAACGACCAAAGCCATCTGGCTTGTAACGGTTGATGAACCTGGATCCGCATCGTCATACTTCCATCCTCATGAAATTGCTTATCTGCCTGTTGGAAATGATCCATGGCTTCCGCAAGTCCTTCCGGATTCACCCGAAATACAACATCACTTACCTGATCTTGCCATGACGGATCTGATACAACCGTCTCTTGAGGAAGCTCAAGATGGGGTGGGAAGTGTTCCGATGTCAGTTGTACGTTCATCATCCGGGACAGTCGGAACTCGCGATAATCCTGCCGTGTCTGGCAAAATCCATACACATACCAATTACGATATTTGAATTGCAGCCTTACTGGTTCCAGATGGCGGGGTGTATGTTCATTTTTTGTATTGATGTAGTCAAAACGGACAACCTGATGTTCTGTAATACCTTTACGCAGATGAGGAAGGGCATCGGGTTCCGTTCGGCGAGTCTCCAGATCCACAGACAGACTTGAGTTCTGATGCTCCGGTCCAATCGTCTGCAGACGTTCAATTGTACCCTGTGCACGTGCATCTTCAAAGACCGTGGAGAGACTGCTCAGGACCGTGATCAGGGAATCCACATCATAAGAACCGAGCAAGCTTTTATCCATTTTGTATCCGTCCATCATGCCGTAGCCGCCTTTGAGTCCCTGATGGGAGACGACCGGGAAGCCGGCGGCACAGATCACATCAATATCCCGATAGATCGTTCTTGGGGACACCTGAAACTCTTCCGCCAAGGTGGAAGCAGACAACACTTCGTTGTTCAGCAATTTGTATATGATTGAGATTAATCGCTCCAATTTCAAAAGGTATCCCCGCCCGTTATTCCATTTTGTCATTACAGGCCATTATTATATCACGACATGCTGAACAACATGGAGGATCGCAGGGGGCTATAAGAAGTCATATCATCCAGTATGTTTGTTTCAACTTGGTTAAATAAGTTCTTAGGCGAGATGAAAAAAAAGAGTGCTGGATAGCACCCTTTTGAAGACACATTGTTGTTGCTGTTGTGTTGAACAGTTATGTTAGCAGATCGGTTGAGCTTAATATCGAGTTAACAGACAGAGCTGGCTCTACTCTTCTTGCACGTTATAGAGAACCCGAGCGAGCAGATTCTGTCCATAGTTTCCGAAATTTTTACCAAAGATCGTTAAGCCCCGTTTGTTCAAAGGTCCGTCCGTAACCGCAATGCGGAAATGAATATCGCTTTTGTAATCCAGCCCAATCTGGTCCAGCGTTACGTCCGAGATGCGGCATCCGTCGATATAGCTGCCTTCCTGTGTAATCCGGATCAGCTTCAGCATGCCGTACTGATTCAAGTGTGGAGGCCACCATTCCGGATTAAAGGTACCGCGTGTATTGCCAAAATCCCCCGGACTTGTCCAGCAGCCAATCTCAATCCCATTGACATAGAAGTAAATATCCGAAGGGTAATTGTCACAAAAGCCAGGGGCCTCCGATCCCAGTTCCATCGACAACTGAATTTCGCTAAAGGACTGATTAGGTTTGAGATAGTTTGGAATCCGATACTCGAGATAACCTTCAGCCAGCCAGATCATCTCCGCATCAATTCGCAGTGGATCAGCAAAGTACCGCGGATCATCGAACTCTCCAACAATGCTGTCCCGTGTAGCGAGACCACATGTGGGTGCAGCCTGATAATCGCTGTAATGACCGACCTGAATTTCCACCTCATAACGATTGTTAATCTCCTGTGAACGCAGATCAACCATCAATTTTTCCTCATTGAGATAACATATCTTCTGAATGCCATGTTTGCCAACGGCGGTGTTGATCTCGATCAATCCGCTCTCTTCAAGCTTCTTGATATGCATTGTGATGGCACCATTGCTCAGTCCCAGCTTGGTTGCGAGATCATTGAGATTAAGGCTTTGGTTCTTGGCCAGCAGCTCGATGATCTGAATCCGGATTTCCGAACTGAGCGCTTTGAAGATATTCACACCCGACATCAGATCTTTAATATAAATCATAGGTGGATTTCCTTTCCCCGTTCTGAACAAAGTCTTCGACACAGACATTTGCACATTTATATGTTTTATTTCAGATAATTATAAATCATTCCCTCATGGAAGGGAAGGGTGGAGAAATAGAAGTCAAAACCCTTGTGTATAGCGCAAATACGAAAATATAATCTATATTTTGTTCACTATTCCGGTTAAAATAAGTGTTAATCAGTTCACATATATTTGAAATATACCATTGAAATGTAATGTAACCGCTTTTATAATCCTATTATACCTAAATTGATTCATTACTTCATGAACCTAATTAACCATTTGATCAGGAAAGGTGGAGTTTGGTTTGGAAAAGTTAAGCAATGTGAAGAGGTTTAAGTGGAAACGGTTGGCGTTACCGGCATTACTTGTGATGGTATTACTGCTGGCAGGTCAGTCAAAAGCTTTGGCGGCGTTCTGGAATCTGACCGGAGATACCGCTGTTCATGATCCGTCGATTATCAAAGAGGGCAGTTCCTGGTACACCTTTTCAACCGGCCCGGGCATTCAAGTATTGAAATCCGATAATGGATCGTCCTGGTATCGTGTTCCACAAATCTTCTTAAGTAAGCCATCCTGGTGGGCTTCTGCCGTTCCGGGACAAAGCGGATTGGATGTATGGGCACCGGACGTAGAGCAGTATAACGGAAAAGTATGGCTCTATTATTCGATCTCCACCTTTGGCTCCAATCGGTCTGCGATTGGTCTTGCGTCTGCGAACAGCATTGGAGCAGGGCAGTGGAAGGACGAAGGATTGGTGCTTCAAACCACGACCGCCAATAATTATAATGCCATTGATCCGAATCTGGTCATTGATGCTTCAGGCAATCCATGGCTGGCCTTCGGTTCTTTCTGGAGCGGTCTGAAGATTGTCAAGCTGGACAAAAATACGATGAAACCGACGGGAAGTATAACTTCCATTGCTGCGCGCCCGAATAACGGAGGTGCTATTGAAGGACCAAGTATTGTATATCGTGGCGGTTACTATTACCTGTTTGCTTCCATCGATTCTTGCTGCCAAGGGGTGAACAGTACCTACAAAATGGTCTATGGACGTTCGACCAGTATAACAGGCCCTTATGTGGACAAAAACGGTGTTAATATGCTGAATGGTGGCGGAACGATATTGGATACAGGCAATGTGAAATGGAAAGGTCCAGGTGGTCAGGACGTGTACAACGGCAATGTCATCGCAAGACACGCCTATGATGCAGAGGATAATGGCAATCCGAAATTGCTGATTAATGACTTGCTTTGGGACTCGAATGGATGGCCGAAATACTGATTTATTTTATATAAATATAAAATGTTTTATAAAAGTGTTGACTAAAGTGATCTGGATTTGATAAATTTAACAACAGAAATCTTATTTCATCCAATTGAATACGGTTACAAGTCCAGATCAGGAGGGGTTCAGATGGTAAAGAAAAAGAGTTGGGTCACATTTATGCTTCTTATGCTGGTAAGTGCACTGGTACTTGCGGGCTGCGGAGGAGGCAGCAGTGCAAGTGGGGACAAGGAGTTAACGTTTATGTTCCGCGGCGGTACAGACGAGCAGAAAGCATACCAGGCGGTGGTCAAGAAATTTGAAGAAGATCATCCGGGTGTGAAAGTCAAAATTATCGTAACGGCTGCGGATCAATATGCAACCAAGCTAAGAGCGGCAATTACAGGCAACAGCTTGCCTGACGTATTTTATATCAATCCGGGTGACGTGAAAGCGTATGTGAACAGCAATGTGCTGATGAACCTCACTTCGTATATTGAAAACAATCCGGATGTGGATCTCGATAATATCTGGAAATACGGCGTGGACCTGTATCGTTATGATGGAAAAATGGCAGGACAGGGCGATATCTACGGTATGCCGAAGGATCTGGGGCCATTTGCACTGGGCTACAACAAAACGTTGTTTGAAAAAGAGGGCATTCCATTCCCTGACAAGGATAAACCATACACATGGGAAGAGTTCATCAAGGTGAACCAGCAAGCGACCAAAGATACCAATGGGGACGGTAAACCGGATGTATACGGTACTGGATTCAACGTACAGTGGGCCCTGCAATCCTTTGTATGGAGCAACGGTGGGGATTGGTTGGATGAGACTAAAACAAAGGTAACAATTGATGATCCGAAATTCGCTGAAGCCTTGCAATTCTTCGCGGATATGCAGAACGTATACAAAATTACACCTTCCATTGAGGAAGCGCAAACATTGGATACGTACCAACGCTGGATGAAAGGTGAGATGGCTTTCTTCCCTGTAGGCCCATGGGATATGAGTACATTTGAGAAATTACCTTTCGATTATGATTTGCTGCCATTCCCTGCGGGATCTACTGGTAAATCGGCAACGTGGATTGGATCTCTGGGAATCGGAGTATCCGCGAAAACGAAACATCCAGAAGAAGCAGCGGCATTGGTGAACTACCTTACGGCTTCGAAGGAAGGCATGCAGCAACTGGTAGATGCCAAGGTACAAATTCCGAACTTGCTTGATATGGCGGACGAGTGGGCCAAAGATACATCCACAAAACCAGCCAACAAACAGGAATTCATTGATATCGTTGAGGATTACGGCCGGGCACTGCCAGGTAACTACACGTACAATGCGGAATGGTATGACCTGTTCTTCACGGACATCCAGCCGGTATTGGATGGCAAGATTACAGCCGCAGACTATGTGAAGCAGCAACAACCGAAAATGCAGAAACTGCTCGACAAAGCGGTTGAACAAGAAAAGAAATCTCAGAAATAGTAGATAGGAAAGGGCGATGCCGGCAGCCTGCAATCATGCTGCTGGCATCATTCGTATTGGGACTTATTGGATTCCATACGGGCATGTGGCATTCGTTGATCGGCAAGGTTCAATCGAAGAATGCCACATGCTGATACTAGAAACAGGGGTGAACGCCGTGATTACGAAATCGAGTTTGTATCGCAAAGAGATGCTGTACGGATATCTGTTTATTTTACCTCCGATTCTTGGGTTGCTAATCTTTGTCATGTTCCCATTCCTCTATTCCCTCTATGGCTCCTTTACGGATTGGGATGGACTGGGACAGATGAATTTTATCGGTTTGGCCAACTTCAAGGATCTGCTCACGGATGACCTCTTCTATAAAGCGATGTTTAATACATTCTTCCTGATGCTCGGTATCCCGATTGGTCTGTTGTTGGCTTTGTTGCTGGCAATGGGTCTGAATCGTAAAATTCCCGGCACAACGACATTCCGTGTAATCTATTACATTCCGGTTATTTCTTCCCTCGCTGCGGTGTCCATCATGTGGAACTGGGCATACAACGGGGATTACGGTCTGGTAAACCAGTTCCTTGACCTGTTTGGTATCAAGGGTCCAAACTGGCTCGCGAACAAAGACACGGTCAAACCCGCTCTGATTATTATGACGGTGTGGAAGGGTCTTGGATACACAATGTTATTGTACTTGGCGGCACTGCAAAGTGTATCACGTACATACTACGAAGCGGCTGAGCTGGATGGAGCCAATGGGTTCCAGATCTTCCGCAACATCACCTGGCCTATGGTGAAGCCGGTTACTTTTTTCCTCATTGTTACAAATATCATTGGTGGTTCCCAGATCTTCACCGAGATGAACATTATGACGCCTACGGGTGGTCCTGAATATTCTTCGGCATCGATTGTCTTCTACATCTGGCAGAAAGCCTTCAGTAACTTGCAGATGGGTTATGCCTCAGCGATGGCCATGATTCTTGGTATTTTCATTTTTGTCATTACCCTGGTGCAATTCAAAATGAACGAAAAATCAGCCTATGATGGGGATTGATTGTCAAGGAAAGGAGTGAACCGGAGATGTCTTACAGTCAAAAGAGGAAATTAACAAACTCGATCATCTTTATCGTACTTGCGATTGGGGCAATTGCAATGATTGCACCACTGATCTGGATGTTGTCCACGTCATTGAAGGAGAAGCAAGATGTGTTCGCGCTTCCGCCTGTATGGATACCTGAAGTATTCCAATTTGGAAAGTATAAAGAAATCTGGGAAGCAGGTCCGCTGCTCAGCGGGATCAAAAACAGCCTCATCGTTGCGGTAAGTGTAACGGTGGTGGGTACGTTTACGTCCAGTATCGCGGCCTTTGCCTTTGCCAAATTAAGATTCCCGCACAAAAATAAACTGTTTCTCGCGTTGCTGGCATCCATGATGATTCCTTATCCAACAGTCATGATCCCGCAATTCATCATGTTTGCGAAGTTGGGCTGGGTGGATACGCTGTTACCACTGATTGTTCCTGGCCTGTTCGGTAACGTAATCATGATCTTCTTCCTGCGCCAATACCTGCTTAGTGTGCCTGATGCAATTATTGAGGCAGCCAAAATCGATGGAAGTTCCTACTTCCGGCTGTACTCCAGTATTACGTTTCCACTCATCAAACCGGCGATTGCTGCACAGTTGATTCTCTGGTTCATGGGCATCTGGAACGATTATCTGGCACCGATTATCTATCTGAATTCACCGGAGAAGCAGACGTTACAGCTCGTTATAGCAAACTTTAATGCCACGTATGCAATTCAAACCGATTACCCACTTATTATGGCGGCGTCGATTGTGGCTCTGTTACCTGTATTAATCATCTTCCTGATCTTCCAGAAACAGATTATTGAGTCGGTTGCGATTTCAGGAGTGAAGGGATGAACCAGCGGAAGAAATTCCGACGGTGGTCGAATTCAGGAAAAGGAGTGGTTGCTTCCATGTTGTTATTGTTGATTGTTGGAGCTACTGGTTGTTCTGGAGAAGGAGCAGGAGAAACGGTGTCCCGTCCGGTCTTTCCTGAAGCTCCTCAAGATACTCAGCTGTATGACACATCCATACTGGATGATGAATCCCGTTGGACGGTGAACAATGCGCATGATCCAGCTATTATCAAAACTGATCAGGGATACTATGTCTATTCCACAGACGTTCGTGTAGCAGGAGAGGCGAAACCCGGTGTCATGGTACGAAAATCAGATGATCTGATTAACTGGACATGGGTAGGTCAGGCTCTGCCCGGTATTCCGCAAGAAGCGCTGGATTGGACAGGTGCAGTCAATCTGTGGGCACCGGATGTGATTCAGGCTGGTGACACCTATCGGATGTATTATTCGGCTTCTTCTTTTGGCAGTACCCAGTCGGCTATTGGTCTTCAGACATCCTCATCTCCCGAAGGTCCTTGGACAGATGAAGGGCTCGTTGTGAAAACTTCTGCGAATGAACAGGACAAACTGAATGCGATTGATGCCAATCCCATTGTGGATGCCGAGGGCAATTCGTGGATGGTATATGGTTCATTCTTTGACGGCATCTACATTGCGCCACTTGATCCCGACACCGGGAAATTCAAGGACGAGGGTTATGGTACTCGCATTGCTGCTCGGGATCGTGCAACTGAAGAGGGTGCAGTGGAAGGTCCATACATTGTGTATAACCCGGAGTTCAAAAAATATTATCTGTTTGTCTCCTATGATTCCTTGTTCGAAGATTATAACGTGCGGGTTGCGCGTGCTGATTCAATCACAGGACCGTATACGGACATAAACGGCAATAACATGCTGGATACAGAGTATCTGCCGCAATATGAGATCGGCACCAAAATTCTCGGCGGTTATCGCTTCACAGAAGGCGAGGGCTGGGTTGCGCCCGGACATAACTCCGTTCTGAAGGACGGAGACGATTATTACATCGTGCATCATGCACGGGGCGAGACGGATAAAAACTGGCCATATCTACATGTACGCAAAATGTTATGGACGAAGGACGGTTGGCCTGTCGTTTCACCTGAACGTTACGCTGGTGAAACAGCACAGGATGTTCCGAAGTCCATGATTGCCGGGGAGTGGGAAGGCATGGCAATTGATCCGTCCGTGGACGGGCAAATTCAAGCCGTGCCTTATACCCTAACGGACAAAGGAAAAATCCAAAGCGAAAAAGGTTCAGGAACCTGGACGTTTGATGACAAACAAACACTGACACTAAAGTGGAAAGAAAGCCCATGGGGCGGAGCTTCCACGGAAGAGCTGAAGCTGCTCCCGTCCTGGGACTGGGAGCGAAGCCAACCCGCGCTGGTGGTGACAGGCCTCAATGACCGCGGCGTGGCGGTCTGGGGCAAGCAGATCAGCGCTGTGGAGGAATAAGGGTCGACCCAGAGGTTGCACAGCTGGCCACAAGATTATAGGCCAGCCGTGCACTTGGTTGGGAGAGTCGCTCAGGGCAAAGCGGTCCACACTATATTTACCGAGCTACATTCAAGGCTCGAAGTGAGGCTCTAACCCAACGAGCGCGAAAAAAGCGAGCTACCGCTCTAAGGGTGCACAAGCAGAGAGGGGGAGGAAGGAGCCGCAGGAGCGAGTTTGGCATCCGATTTCAACCGCCAAGAGCGGTGAAAAAAGAAATCGGAGGACAAGAGAGCATCAAGGCCCTACCACTCCTGAACGCCCGCTGTGCACGACAAAGCTGGCCTATAGCTCTGCGGCCAGCCCAGCATTACATGGGGAGAGTCGACCGTGCGAAGCGGTCGACCCCATTAGACCGAGCCAACAAAAAGGCTCGGAGTGAGGTTGTAACCCAGCGGGCGCGGTAAGAGCGAGTTGCCGCTCCGATGGTGCACAAGCAGTGAGGGGGAGGAAGGAGCCGCAGGAGTGAGTTTGGCATCCGATTTCAACCGCCAGAAGCGGTGGAAAAGAAATCGGAGGACAAGAGAGCACCAAGGCCCTACCACCCCCGAACGTCCGCTGTGCATGACAAAGCTGGCCAGTAGCTCTGCGGCTAGCCCTGCATTACATGGGGAGAATTGACCGTACGAAGCGGTCAACCCCATAAGACCGAGCCAACAAAAGGCTCGAAGTGAGGTTGTAACCCAGCGAGCGCGGTGAGAGCGAGCTGCCGCTCCGATGATGCACAAGCAGTAAGGGGGAGGAAGGAGCCGCAGGAGCGAGTTTGGCATCCGATTTCAACCGCCAGGAGCGATAGAAAAAGAAATCGGAGGACAAGAGAGCGCCAAGGCCCTACCACCCCCGAACGTCCGCTGTGCACGACAAATCTGGCCAATAGCTCTGCGGCCAGCCCAGCATGACATGGGGAGAGTTGACCCTGCGAAGCGGTCAACCCCATAAGACCGAGCCAACAAAAGGCTCGAAGTGAGGTTGTAACCCAGCGAGCGCGGTGAGAGCGAGCTGCTGCGCCAAGGTGCACAAGCAGTGAGGGGGAGGAAGGAGCCGCAGGAGCGAGTTTGGCATCCGATTTCAACCGCCAGGAGCGGTGGGAAAAGAAATCGGAGGACAAGAGAGCACCAAGGCCCTACCACCCCCGAACGTCCGCTGTGCACCACCCAAAAAGGTTTTCGTTTTTTAGCAATTGGGTTACATATCTCAACTTCGAGTCAAACAACATTTGAAAGGGGAGCATTCCCATGACTGATTCTATTACATTTACTAATCCCATTCTGGAGCAGCGCGCTGATCCTTGGGTGTACCGTCATACAGATGGTTACTATTACTTCTCCGCTTCCGTACCAGCCTTTGACCGGATTGAGATCCGGCGAGCAGAGACTTTGGAAGAGTTAAGAGATGCCAAGCCAGTAACGGCTTGGACGAAGCGTGACACAGGGCCAATGAGTGCCAACATCTGGGCACCGGAGATTCATTTTATCGATGGCAAATGGTACATACACTACGCTGCGGCTCACACCAGTGAGACCAACGAAGGACTGTTCGATCATCGGATGTATGTTTTGGAGAACGATTCCGCGAATCCACTCGAAGGAGAATGGGTAGAAAAGGGACAGATACACACACGGTGGGAATCATTCGCGCTGGATGCAACAACCTTTGAACATAAAGGAATACGCTATCTGGTCTGGGCACAAAAAGATCCGGATATTGTGGGCAACTCGAACCTGTACATTGCTGAAATGGAAAACCCGTGGACGCTACGCGGCGAACAGGTCATGATCTCTACGCCTGAGTACGATTGGGAAATCATCGGCTTTAAGGTGAATGAAGGCCCGGCTGTGATGCATCGTAATGGAAGGTTATTCATTGGATACTCGGCGAGCGCGACCGATTACAATTATTGTATGGGTCTGCTCACCGCAGATGAAAATGCCGACTTGCTTGATCCGGCCAGCTGGGTGAAATCACCCGAGCCGGTATTCCAGACTTGTGAAGCGAACGGTCAATACGGTCCGGGCCATAACAGCTTTACGGTGTCACCGGATGGAAAGACCGATATTCTGATTTATCATGCCCGTAATTACAAAGACATCGAGGGTGATCCCTTGTATGATCCGAACCGTCACGCCCATGCCCAAGTGATACGTTGGCGTGAAGATGGCACACCTGATTTCGGTGTTCCGGCACCGGATGGCAGCGCAGTAGCGGAAGCAAAATAAGAGGTCGTTTAACCTTTCATACGAGAGTCCTTAGTTAGCGAGTGATGCTGATTAAGGGCTCTTCTGTATGTGAACGATAAGATAGAGTAGCCTGAACATATGTGTCCTGGACACAAAACCCAAAGCAACCACAACGATGATTTCTGCGTATGAGAAAGATACAGATTACGATGCAGAACCTATTAGGAGGATCACATATGGATTCACGCGAGGCGTTGGATAAGGAACTTGAACAGATTTTGAAATGGGAAAAACAACAGAAGGACTTGTTTATATGGGATAAAATCGGGCGTTTGCCCTTTGCGATGTTGGATAAAGTGATGCCTAAAGCGCTGAAACAGAAGATTGGAGATTCCCTGAACGACGTGGGTCAGTATGTACAGCATGGGGGCAAGTTCCTCGTACAGAAGAAAAAAGTAGCCAAGCTGCTGCAAGAGGAAGCAGAGAAGTCCGGTTATTCCATGATGGACACGACCTATCGTCTGGAGCAGGAAGCTGAAGCGGAGGGAACAGCGAAAATTAATAGTGTGGAGAATCTGCCACTTCAGGTGCTGGACCAGGTAGCCGATAACATTACCGAGAGTCGAACGAAGTTTGCCGCGGCTCAGGGAGCAGCTACAGGTTTTGGTGGCATTGTAACCATTGCAGCAGATATTCCGATGGTAATGGGGCTTTCTCTGAAGGTACTGCAGGAGATGGCACTATGTTACGGTTATGATCCAGATGAACCGCTGGAGCGTATCTTTATTGTCAAATGTCTGCAATTCTCTTCTGCCGATATTGTGGGCAAGAAAGCCATTATTGAAGAACTCGCCGCTTACGACGATCCGGACAAGCCTATCGAGGTGGTATCGCAGATGCAGGGGTGGCGGGAAGTGTTTAACTCCTACAGTGAATCCTTTGGCTGGAAGAAGCTGTTCCAACTCGTGCCGATTGCCGGCATGGTGTTTGGTTCCGTGAGCAACAAAAATACAATTCGAGATGTAGCCGAAGCAGGCAAAATGTTGTACAAAAAACGGCTGATCCTTCAGCGTTTGAAATAAGGTTACAGAAGAAGTAGTCTTAGAGAAGAATATTTATATTGAAAGAGATGAATTTGCTATGTTAAACAAACAGGGTTTCTATGATCTTTTAGATCGAAATAATATCGTTTACGAAAGTATTGAACATCCCGCAGTATACACGATGGAGGAGATATTCTCTTATCAGATTCCACATACAGAACGTATTGTTAAAAATCTGTTTCTGCGTGATGACAAGAAGCGCAACTATTATCTGGTGACGATTGCTGGAACGAAGTCCGTTGATTTGAGAAGTTTAAGCGAAAAGATACCTAGCCGCAAACTCAGTTTTGCTAGTGAAAAGGATTTGTTGGAGTTACTCGGATTGGAAAAAGGGCACGTGAACCCTATGGGAGTGTTTAATAACATACAGAAAAACGTGACCGTAGTTTTTGACAAGGATCTAGTCGATCAGAAAATCGGAATTCATCCCATGGAAAATACAGCAACGGTATTCCTTGAATTTGAAGATGTGAAGGAACTAATTACAGCTCAAGGTAGCAACGTTGTCATGTGTGACGTGGAATAAACGGTTGAAGCTAAATACGAGAACAACAAATATAAAAAAAGGGTTCCTGCAAGTCTGTAAATACAGAGTTGGCAAGAACCCTTTTGTTTTGGTTCAAACATTTTATTCATACTGTAAATGCAGGTGACTAAAGTGAAATCTAACAACTCAGCAGACGTTATTCGGCGATATTTCACTAATCCCGATTTCTAAAGAATCTCAGACACGTTATTTCTGCATTTCAACGCACATTCCAAGGTTTTCGGCCTTTTTCTCGGGAATAGCGTTGCTCAGATTCTTTAGATTGCGAAACCAGCAGTATTCGTTCAAATAAAAGCTTTCAGGTTCGTTAGCGCAAGATAACGTCTTATAAGGGCGATGCTGCCACGTAAGGATTGGATCTAATATAGAATAAAAAATGGACACCTGTTGATGTATTTTTTACTCTTCACTACCGTTTTCTTTTGCCCAGATATTCAGCAATTTATCGGATGGAAGCAAGAACGTGAAGATCCCGAGCAGGGGCAGGAAGCTGCACATCTGCATTACGGGTGATACACCGAAAACATCAATCCAATTGCCCAGCACGAGTGCGCCCAGGCCTCCCATACCAAATGCCAGACCAGTAATTAGACCGGAAACTGTTCCGATTTTGCCCGGAATCAGCATCTGTGCGTACACAACCGTAACTGAGAAGCTGGATAACATGATAAAACCAATAATGGTTAGCAGTACGCCTGTCCAGAACAGATTCGCATAGGGCAGCAACAGTGCCAGCGGAGCAGCTCCAGCCATGGAAAGGAAGATCAGATTACGTTTGCCAAATCGATCCGCCAGTGGGCCTCCGAAGAATGTACCAAGTGCTCCGGCAGCAAGGAACAAGAAGATATAGATCTGAGCGTCCTCTGTGGACAATCCAAAGGTATCTTTCAGATTAAACGCATAGAAGCTGCCAATGGAAGCGATATACCAGGAACGAACAAAGACAAGCAAGATCAATAGCGTAATGGCGGCAGTAATCTTTTTGCGCAAAGCAGGATTGGGTGCACGACGGGCAGCAGCCTGTCTACGCAGGTATCCTCCCGATTGCAGCATACGTCCATACCAACGGGCTATGTAGATTTGAACTGCAATTCCCATGGCAGCAATGCCTGTAAATCCAATGGCACCAAACAATCCAAACGGGATAAAGATCCAGCGTGTGAGCAATGGGGCAAGAGATTGCCCGGCGTTACCACCGACCTGGAAGATGGACTGTGCCAGTCCACGGCGTTGACCGGCAGCCATGTGTGATACACGCGAACCTTCTGGATGGAAAGCAGCGGAACCCAGACCGACAAAGATAACGGAAATCAGAACAGCCATATAACTGTCAGCGAAGGCCAACAGCAACATGCCGGTAAATGTAAAACCCATGCCTATAGGTAGAATGGATGGCGTCGGTTTTTTATCAGCAAACCAGCCTACGACAGGCTGCATAATGGATGCGGTAAAGTTGATAGCAAATGAGATCCATCCGATCTGAGTATACGTGAGATGCATAGAGTCTTTCAGAATCGGAAAAATGGCGGGAATGACCGACTGGATCGAATCATTGAACAGATGAACCAGACTTATTGCAATGAGTATCCGGTATACGGTGCTTTGGGCATCCAATCCGGGTGGGGCTTTCGAACGCGCTGTGGCGTCCTTGGTTAATGAGGTTTGTGTAGACATGTACAATTCTCCTTTGGTCGCGGTCACGAGGGATCAGCGCCTGATGTTGTATTCTATGCGTGTAAGCATATTGTTACATAATAGGATAGATTGATTGGACCGACAAGGGGAACAAGAGAAAACGTTGATGAATTCAACCCTATTTCTGAGGTGTTTATTAATAGCATTACATTTACAAAATAAACGTATTACTTTAGCATCTACTGTAAGAAGACCCATGTTTATGTGTAAGAAGGATAGAGCAGGGATGAATATGAAATCCTTATCACCTTATGAATCCGCCAAACGTGAGTTGGTGATGACTATTTTGTATATGGCTGTAATAACCTTTCAGTCTATATATGTTGCCCCAGCATCTTTGTCTGTGGCTATCGTCATATTTATCATCTTTCAATCCATTGGTGTGCTGATGTTGAGACATTACGTCAAAAAAGTCAGAGAACTAAAGGACGATCAGTCTACTTGAAAGTGTCTCCAAGCTTAGGATTGAGACAAGGAGGTTCTACAGGTTTATACTAAAAAGCCGAACTTTTTAAGCTATATAAGCTGAATTAATCATTTACACGATAACGGAGAGGACAGAAAAAACCTGAAAAAGCGAAGCGTTTGCCTAAAAGCTTTCTGAAAGAAAGCTGCATCGGAAGCATACGCCATCCCCGGATTTTCCCCTTTAGGAAAGGGAATGGAAAAAATCTGGGGATAACAGCGATTGGAAGGTTGTTTTGTCATCGTAGTGCCAGTGTAAATAATCTTTAGTTCAACTTATATAGCAGAGTTCGGCTTTTGGCATTCTATGATTCTATCTTATACAGAATAGATGAACCTGACGGATTAACGATTATCAATTGTCTCCGGATACATATCATGATTCATCATGCGGTGCTCAGCCATTTGCTCATACTTCGTTCCTGGCTTACCATAGTTCGTGTAAGGGTCAATGGAAATGCCGCCGCGCGGTGTGAATTTGCCCCATACTTCGATGTAGCGTGGGTCCATCAGCTTGATCAGGTCGTTCATGATGATATTCACACAATCCTCGTGGAAGTCACCATGGTTACGGAAGCTGAACAGGTACAGCTTGAGTGATTTACTCTCGACCATTTTGATATCAGGAATGTAACTGATATAGATCGTCGCAAAGTCCGGCTGACCCGTAATCGGGCACAGGCTGGTGAACTCCGGGCAGTTGAATTTTACAAAATAATCGCGGTACGGATGTTTGTTATCAAAGCTCTCCAGAATGCCCGGATCATATTCAAACGTATATTTTACGTTCTGGTTGCCCAGCAACGTCACATCTTGCATCTCATCAGGTTGTCTCATCGGTTATTAAACGCTCCTTGTTTCCGCCAAAGCCCAAAGCCTCGCGGTATATATGAATAGGCCATTTTGCCTGTTAAATTCTCTTTTTTTCTAAGGACATTTCATCCTCATCCTTACATCATGCCGCCCATTCCACCCATACTGGCCATCACACGCCGCGTTTGTTGCCCCATACCAACGTATGAAGCTGCGGAAGCACACGAACGTTGTTCAGGTCATCAGATGCACTAACTTGGTCAATCAGCCACTCATAACGAGCAAGTAGCGAGGACGCCAGATCTGGCGTATCGGCAGAAGTCACATCCGGGTTCCCGGTTTGTAAAAATAGATCCGTGCCCGGATACCGTGCATGCACACGGCGGGCATAGTCCAGGTCTGTCTCATCGAAGATCACGATCTTCAGACTATAGCTTCTTTCTACCGAGCCAGCGGCCAGCCGTTCGATCAGATCATCCAGCACGGCCCAATCGGTGTCCATGCCGGAGCTGGGTGGCTTGGGCGAGACAGTGACTTCGTCAATGTCCGCCAGCCAAGGCTGCCAGCGGGAGCCCTGCGTCTCCACCGCAGTGCGGATGCCGTTCTCCCGCAGCAGGGCAACCAATCCGCCCAGCGAAGCGAGCAGGGCGGGATTACCGCCTGAGATGGTGACATGGGAGAAACGGGTGCCGCCAACGCGGCGCAATTCTTCCCATACATCCTCTGGCGTAATCATCCGAATCTGGTCCTTGCCACTGCCGTCCCAGGTAAAGGCCGAGTCGCACCAGGAGCAGCGATAATCGCAGCCCGCGGTGCGAACAAACATCGTTTTTTGCCCGATGACCATGCCTTCGCCTTGAACCGTTGGACCAAAAATCTCCATCACGGGAATACGAGCCTCTTTGCGAGATCCCGTCTCATTCATCTGGTGTGTCACACTACTCATCGATCATCCACTCCCGTCTCGCTTCCGCGTAACTGGTTGGTGTCTCGAAGAGTCGGACAAACTCCGTTCGCCCACCATCGGTCAGCCCGGCATAGGGCTCCGTCTGGAGCGCATGTTCCATCTGTTCGAACAGCCAAACGACCATATTTTCAGCTGTTGTATTCATTAAAGGAAGTGTCTCGTTGAGGTACTGATGATCCAGATAGCCCTCAATCTGAGTTTTCCATATATCTTTGATATGTCCAAAATCAACCGTCAGCCCGGTTTCACCCGGATAACCGCTGATCCCAAAAATAACTTTATACGTATGACCGTGCAGGTTCTTGCACTTGCCTTCATAACAATGCAGGTGATGTGCTGCGTCAAAGGTAAATTCTTTGCTTACAAGCACACGTTTGCGGTGATAGCGCAGCTGGGTGGGAAGAATATCTTCTCCGATGCGTTGCAGATGCTCTACAATACGGAATGTTCCAGGTTCTCTCATCGTACATCCACTCCCGCCGATTCAGCAGCAGAACGTTGCTGTACATAGCGATCCAGTCCGGCTTTGCGCAGTTTGCAAGCAGGGCATTCTCCGCATCCATCGCCGATCACGCCGTTATAACAGGTCAGGGTACGCTCGCGTACATAATCAAAGGCACCGAGATCATCGGCCATCTTCCACGTTTGGGCTTTGTCCAGCCACATGAGCGGGGTATGAATGACAAATGGATAGTCCATCGACAGATTAAGCGTCACATTAATCGACTTCACAAATGAATCCCGGCAATCCGGGTATCCGCTGAAATCCGTCTCGCATACACCTGTAACCAGGTGACGTGCTCCTTTTTGCTTTGCCATAATGGCCGCAAAACTGAGGAACAGCAGATTCCGTCCATCTACAAATGTACTCGGCAGTTCGCCTTCTTCATGCGTAATCTCGACATCCGTGCGAGTGAGCGCATTGGGGGCAAGCTGATTTAACAGGCTCATATCGAGCACCGTTTGCTGTACACCCAGATCACGAGCAATCTCGGCTGCACATTCAATCTCCTGCTTGTGGCGCTGACCGTAATCAAACGTAACAACCTCGACTTCGGCAAACTGTTGTTTGGCCCAGAACAGACACGTGGTGCTATCCTGACCACCGCTGAATACAACGACTGCTTTTTCTTCGTTCAACATAAAAAAACCTCTCTATCTTCTTGAGATCAAACCATGCACGTAGGCATAGAGTGTCGGAAGAACAGAGAAGTTCATGAACTGGCATCCATCAAAAAACACACCTTCTCGATAACCGCTTCAAAAAAGCAGGCAAGAGCAAGTGTCCTTAGTTTTTTACGTACATTCCGTTAAGTAACGTGTACGCAAGACTTATACTGACCATCACATGGTCAAGTCTTATAGAGGGAGTTCGCGAACCTCTCCCATGCCACAGGCATGGATTTTCTTCTTCAATTGTCTGAACCATTATAACATGAAACCGCGTGGTGACCACCCCACTGGAGCATAGTGGCAGCTAATCGGTCGGCTCCATCAACTAACAGCTTATTTGATCAATACATTGCCGAAAGGGATCACTTCTTTCAGAATTCGTTTGAACAGTCCCTCATCGTTAAGATCCTGTTCCAAGCGGTGATTCTCACGTCCAGCCTGAAAGAGTACAGATCCATGTCCTGTCATCTTCCAATGATAATTCATATGCTGACTGGCAAGGTTGTTACCATATACGGTGAGTTCCAAATGTGCATTTTCGGGATAGGCAATAATGCTGCCAGCATCCACATAGAGCGGCGCTGTTGGGTGAAGCTCCTGTTGGCAGACCTGGCCTTGAGTGAGCAATCCGATTTTGCCTTTGCCGGAAAATTTCATTTTCACTGCATCACGGGTGATCAGCATGTTTTTGATTTTCTGAATTTTGGTATGCATGGTTACACCATCAGAGTAGAAGAACAGGTGGCGGAAGTCATAGAGCAGATCACTGTCCTCCGTGAGCTCCACTTCCTTCATCGTGAATCCGGGAGGCAGGGCAGCCACAAATTGGCAAGGTCCGGTAATTTCGGATTTAATCAGCTTTTTTTTGCGATATATGCCCGTAATATTCATGAATTTATCATTGCGACTCCCACTTGGACCGCGGAAGGCCACAATTTGCTGCGGATGCAAAATATGAAGGCGGTCATCTTTAATGAGTGAAAATGTGACAACTTGTCCAGCTCCGCCTGCTTCAGCATTGTTCAGGTGTATGTTCATGCAGTTGCTCCTGTTCTTTTATACTCGGCCGGAACGGCGACGCATTCCCCAGCGCATCACACGAATCAGAACAAAGTAACCCAATATGAGAGAAACGACAGTGATGATCGTCGTCTGAATTCGTTTGGTGGTAGCTGCTTTGGCATTCTGGTCGTCCTGTAATTTACTTACCATTTCAGTGAGTTTCTGGTTCTGAGCCAGCAGTTGTTCGTTCTGGGTCTTAAATGCTTCGACATTGGCCTGGGCTTGTCCCAACTGAGCAGACGTTTGATTTAATTGCTCCATCGTTTGTTTATAACTTTCCTGCAGAGCATTCACTTCTCCGGGCAGTTCGGAGACTCGCTCCCATCCGCTGTATATATCCGTAAAAATATTGGCACTGGCTGCACTTACTGTCGAAGCGATCGAAACGGTAAATAGAATGCATGTGGTGAATAACACCCGAATGAAATAACCCTGAATGGATTTTGGCATCGTTAACACCTCTTTCTTCGGTTAGATAGATCCATCGCCGAATTCGTCGTCTATTGTTGAAATACGGCTCTTACATTATACGTCAAAACCGGGACGATGGGTTCAAGATGATATCGTTTTATTACCCGAAATATCTAAAATTATTTAGGAACAGGGCTGTTTAACTTACAAATCTGTGGGGTAATAGAACGATAGGCAAGCACACCGGACCGTTTTAACAGATCTTTTACTTCAGTTCCGGGTGCATGCTATTCACAAATGCGCAATTTAATGAACGATACCAATATATCCGATTGAATATAAGATCGTGAACATGAAGGAGTAGAAACATATGTACACAACAGATCAAAACACATCAACCAAAACGATCATGATCACTGTTAATGGAGAGCCAGTAGGGCGTAAGCTGGTCATTGACAGTGTCACCTATGCACCGGTAACCGAAGCAGATGGTGCACAATATTTACACAAAATGGGAATCGATCATCCTACTGTTTAATTTGGGACTTGTCATAGATAAGTGATTGATAAGCTTGGCCTAGTGCCAGGCTTTTTCGTCGTTTATTGTCGTATTGAGACGGATTTAGGGATATAAAACTAATATATTGGAAAAATTTAATGAGAACATGTGTTCCGTGACAATATAGTGTCCATTCACCCTGATAACTTAGAAGATAATACACATAAATCGGGGGAGAGACTACCAGTGAACTCAGTCTTTGAAGTATCTTATTCGTGGAATAAAGAGGCCATACCGACAGGGGGAGCCGACCCCGTATATATGATGGTAGAGTGGCGTAACGGTGCCCCTGCCAAAAGACTTAGGAAAATAGCACCCAAAATTGTATCAAGAGATTTGGAACTTTTGCTCAAACCGGAATATGGAGTACAGCTAAAAGGCATCTATGGATGTCGTTCCAAAGAAACGGATATTGGCTGGTTATTGAGACTTGGGGATATGTACAAGGGAGAGAGTAAACAAATTTTGCTTGAATTCGTCATGGGACCCCGTGTATCAGGAAAAGCTGCCGTATGTTCAGCCTACTGGAGCACAAGGAAGTTGAAGCAAAGTCAACGTGTATTGTTACGAAGAGAACAGTTGTATATTCAGTACACCAGTCATCTGGGCATGCTGCGACAACCGGAAGATCCCAAGGTGGAGAAGACGATCAAATTAAGTGAAACCGTGCCCCTGATCAAACAAGCCCTGCGCGCCTACGAAAGAGGCCGGGTTCAGGAGGGAAGTAATATGTTGCGTCGCCATGCTGATGCGTTGTTAATTGAAGCTGCGCGGAAGCAAGATCTGGACTATTACGCGGAAGCCGAGATCGTTGAAAAGTTGCGTTATCACTATGAGATAACGTTTACAACCGGATATCATAACCGTGAAAAAAAGATATTAGGCGAATAGGGATGATTTCAGATGGTAACGGTATAGAGAGAGTCTACATATTTGAAGGTGAAGTTTAGGAGAAGGTCGAATGTATGTATCAATATCATATTAAACTATGGATGGAGTTGTATCAAATTTATTGAAACAACATCGTGGAGGGTCCGGCAAAATGACAGACCGACTAATCCGATTAATGCGCATTATCACGCTAGTGCAAGCCAAGCCGGGCATTCTGGCACGTGAGCTTGCCCAGCGATGCGAGACAACGGAAAGGACGATATACCGCGACATGGAGGCCCTCAGTGCAATGCATATCCCGATCGCCAATATGGGACACGGACAAGGGTACATGTTTATCAGCCATTTTGCCATGTATCCGCTAAATTGGTCTGATGAAGAAGCCCAAGCATTCATGCATCTTGCTGAAGTTATGGAGAACATTCGTCCTTTGCTGAAACCTGCTTTTGAGAGCGCTTATGAGAAAGTGGTTGCTTCGAGTCAGAAAAACAAAACAGAACGAGTGGAATGGTCGGAGCAAATTAGTGGATTGTTCAAAGCGGGATTGCCCGCATGGCAAAATGAAAACAACGATTCGCAGAATCAATCCCTGATTACCCTGCTTCAGGCTGGCATTTCACAGAACATCATTGAAGGGGAGTATCTGTCTCAAGGTAAAAAAGGGATCGTACGTATAGACCCTTACTGTCTTATCCCTCGTGAATACAGATTTGAGCTGTTAGGGTATTGTCACCTGTCGGAGAAACTTCGAATATTTCAGGTGAGCCGGCTGCAAAAGATACGGATATTGCCACGCACGTTTCGCAAAGAGGATTATCTGATACAATCCCACTTCCGCATTCCTTGGGCATACGAGGGAAGCACGGAGTGGACTGCATTCAAAATTCGATTTGCACCCCATGCTGTAGAGCGTGTGATGCAGGAACAATTCTTTATACGCCCCATCTTAACCATAGAACCGGAAGGTAGCCTGTTATTTGAAGCCATATTAAGTGATGTTGAGGAATTTCTCGTATGGATATCTAAATATGGACCTGATGCGGAAATTCTCGAACCTGAGATCTGCCGCATCAAGATGAAAGAACGCCTGAACAGCTGGCAACAAATGTACAATAGAAGTTGAGATTAGCATGCAATCTGAAGCAGAACAAAGATGCTAAAACACCAATAAGTACCGTACTGTGGACGGTTACTCTTTGGTTTTGAAAAGGCTTGCCAGATTGCCAAAAGGTGATTCTTTCTCTTCATCTTCTGTGGAGCTGGAATAGACAACCTTGGATGTAATGCCCTCATCATCGGCTGCACAGTTGTTTTCGAGAGTGAAACGGTCAAATTGATGCATAAACACCTTGGCTGTATTGATGGCATCATCCAAGGCACGGTGCTGGGTACCATCAAATTCAATTCCGCAGATTTCAAGAGCCTGAGCGAGTCCGAGTTGACGGAACTTGCCTTCTTTACGAACGGTGCGGGACCATTGTTGCTGGAGATCGTTATGATTGGTGATCCAGGCCACATCAAGTTGATGGGTGCGACAATGAGAGATCAGTTTGCTGCGGTCATCCGGTCCCCAGGAACACATGTAATAGGCGTCACTTCCCATCCAGGCAATGAATTGGTTCAATGCTGCCGGAAAAAGAGGGGCTGCATCAATATCTTTCTGCGTGATACCTGTAAACTGAATCGTGTCAGTGGACAGAACAGACTTATTGGAAGGACGAACATACGTATGGAACGTATCCGTTACGACCAATCCATCTGCACTTTCCGTAACTTTGACGGCACCGATATCAATAATTTCAGAAGAATAGCGAGTATTGCGGCTTACCGTGAATTCAAGATCATATATGATATATGGCATAGGACAAACTCCTTTATCGATTAATACCTGTGATAGATTTCTATTTCTCTATATTACAGGGAACGTGCTGCCATGTCAGCCATCGCCAGAGAATTCATTGTATTCGGGTGAATGAACAGTCTGAGTGTTTAATGATCTTTATGATGCATTTCCGGTTTTGGTAAGTCTTTACTTCACAAAAAGTGGTCGTTATAATGAGGAAAGTTAGGGACTTTCCTATATTTTGTTTGTATTTATGGCAACATAAAAGTAGAATTTTCCGTCTTATTATCAAAACTTCCTAACACCGTTTGAAGTGTTGGGGAGTTTTTTATTATTTATAGCATACTCATGTAGGAAAGGAGAAAAAGTTAGTCGGTTGTTGGTATAACATAGGAAAATTACATCATGAGTTAGTACTATTGAATTTAAAGTACATATGGAGGTTTGTTTCTTTGATTAGTAGAAAATTGAAAATAACAGCAATTACAGCCAGTGTGTTTATTGTTTTAATGAGCGCTGCATATGGTGCATTCTATATTTGGAACAAGAATTATAAATTTAATAATAATTATGTATGGCAGCCTTTGGAGGACGTGCAATCTACACTAAACCTGAAAGATTCCTATAACGTTATTGTAGCTGGAACGGATCCGGAAGGTATTACTGCTGCTTTATCAGCTGCTCGTAATGGGATGCGTGTATTGCTGGTGGAAGCAAGAGATCGCAACATGTTGGGAGGCTTGTTGACCGAGGGAGGACTTAATACGCTGGATCTAAATTATTCCCCTGAACAACCGCAGTTATTGAGTAGTTTGCGGGAGCCTGACTTTTTGAACAAAGGCATTTTCCAGGAATGGTTCGACCAGATCGAGGGTAGTTCATTTGATACCAATACAGCGGCTAACATTTTCTATCGGATGGTTCGTTCTGAACCTAATATTGACCTGTTGATGAATGCTAAGGAATTAGTTCCCCTTACTGAACAATCTACGGGAGATCACACGACAATAACGGGTATGAGCATAACTAAAGAAGATGGAACAACTGTTCAGATCTCAACCCGCTCCATCATTGATGCGACGCAAGATGCGGATATTGCAGCCGCTGCAGGAGTTCCATATTCCATAGGTAGACAAGATATTGGAGATGGTAAATCCAAAATGGTCTCTACGCTTGTATTCAAGCTAA
This sequence comes from Paenibacillus sp. FSL R7-0313, assembly GCF_037969885.1. Classification (NCBI taxonomy): domain Bacteria; kingdom Bacillati; phylum Bacillota; class Bacilli; order Caryophanales; family Paenibacillaceae; genus Paenibacillus; species Paenibacillus sp. FSL R7-0313. The sequence goes on along the minus strand of NZ_CP150219.1, from coordinate 6,773,740 downwards.
GCGGTGTTACTGATGAGGTATGGCAAAAGTTTAGGGAAAGAGAGGGAACCGGGGTTGATAAGATGAGTGCTTGGGGGTACGGTGATGCTAGAAAATATGAATCCTCCAATCCACAACATATTAAGATTCGCAGTCTGAATATCGGAAGACAAAATGATGATACAATCTTGATTAATACAATGCAAATCTTTGGGGTAGATCCGTTAGATCCGATATCTGTGAAAAAAGGTCTGGAAATTGGGCGTAAAGAAGCTCCACTAATTGTTGATTTTCTGAAGGAAAATTATGATGAATTTGCAGGGCTACAATATGCTGGAACAGCGAACGAACTTTACGTAAGGGAATCACGTCATATCTATGGCGAGTACCGATTAACATTAGCTGATGTCATGGAGAATCGTGATCATTGGGATGCCATTGGATACGGTTCATACGATATTGATATTCAGAGCACAAGTGTTGGAAATCCCGGCACGATTATGTTGAGTCCGATTCAATATGGTGTACCCTTTCGCTCGCTTGTACCGCTAAAGGTTGATGGTTTGCTCGTCGTTGGACGTGCAGCAAGTTTTGATACAATCCCACACGGTAGTGCAAGAGTTGTCCCACTGGGAATGGCAGAGGGGGAAGCAGCAGGAGCGGCGGTCAAGCTGGCATATATCCATAAGGAGTCCTTCCGCGAACTCTCAACTTCCGAAGAGCGAGCATCTGAACTACGTAAGATGCTGGAGAATCAGGGGATGGATCTGAAAGTACATCGTTTCGAACAGCCTGATTATATGGAACATAAGGATTACAAGGGATTGCTGGCTGCAGCGAGTATGTATATGACTTCAGGCAATTATAATAACGATGGTTGGGAACTGGATAAAGGAATGAATCCAGAACGATTTTTAAGTAAATTGAAAAGAATGCAAGCGATGTTTCCAGAAGCCTACTCAGGCAGTGCCGACCAAGCTCTAGCAAATATGGAGAATGCCGTAACCCTACCTTTAACGTTGGATCAGGCTGCGTATATGTTATGTCTGGCAATGGGATCTTCAGAAACGGAAACTTCACTTGAACAGGCACTTACTCATTTGCAAACACAAAACTTTATAAGTGACGACACGCTTGCTGGTATTGCTGACAAGAACAATCTTACCAATGGGGATGCGTTTATGCTCATTCGTGATGTAGTGGAGTATTATTCTGGAGTTGTATTCGACTAATTGGTTGACAATTACTTGTAAATGAACTAATGTGGTCAAAAATGATAACAGCGTTATAACGAGGACATGATTGTGCAAGCCAGCTTCAACAGAGAGGGAACAGTGTGGTGCAAGGTTCCTGTAGCTGCTTCATAAATTCCTACCTCGCGAGCTGCGGAAGAGAATGCCCAGACAGGGTTGCAACCTCCGCCGGCAGGGCCCGTTATGCCCCGTAGGACTGCATGTTACAGATCGCATAGGTTGCGAACGGATTAATTTGCAGTTAAATAAGGGTGGTACCACGACACATTCGTCCCTTGACGGATGTGTCTTTTTGCTGTTTATGCGCCGTATTTTGATAACAAAAAGGAAGATTAGGAGTGTGTTATGATGCGTCAAAGTGAAATGCTTGTCCCAACATTACGTGAAGCGCCAGCGGAGGCAGATGCAGCAGGGCATCGCTGGTTACTGCGTTCCGGTATGATTCGCCAACTGGCAGCAGGGATCTACAGTTACCTGCCCCTTGGACGGCGTATATTGTTAAATGTTGAACGGATCGTTCGTGAAGAGATGGATCGTGCCGGGTGTCAGGAAGTGTTGCTGCCGATTATGCAGCCTGCGGAGTTGTGGGAAGAATCCGGAAGATACACACAGTATGGTCCCGAATTGATGCGTCTGAAGGATCGTCATGCACGGGAATTTGCTCTTGGACCAACACATGAGGAAGTCGTAACCGCTTTAGCGCGGGACGAGGTGAGTTCGTATCGTAAGCTGCCATTCACCCTGTACCAGATCGGAACCAAGTTCCGGGATGAACGCCGTCCTCGATTTGGATTGCTGCGTGGACGTGAGTTCATCATGAAGGATGCGTACTCTTTTGCTTCGGACTGGAAAGAGCTTGATCGGACTTATCAGGCGATGAACACAGCGTACAGTCGCATTCTGGAGCGTTGTGGTCTGGACTATATCCGTGTTGAGGCTGACGCAGGAACGATTGGCGGTCAAGGAGAAACACACGAGTTCATGGCTCTTGCTGATGTGGGTGAGGACACAATTGTAACCTGCAAACATTGTGGATATGCTGCAAATCTGGAGAAAGCGGGTTATCAGACTTCTGGAGATATGGAGAAAAAAGAAGGAAACTTGGATGTTCCAGCCGATTCTGCAAGTGCAGACTCCACGCTTCAAACGGATGAACATTCAGGAGCGGAAAACGTAGTACGCATCTCCACACCTGGCGTTCGTACGATCGCAGAGTTAACCACTTTTGTGGGCAAAGGTGCTGAACATATGATCAAAACGCTGCTTTATGTGGCGGATGGTCAGCTCGTCGCTGCGCTTGTGCGTGGAGATCATGAATTGAATGACATCGCATTGAAGCAGGTGTTGGGGGCAGAGGAACTGATCCTTGCAGACGATGCAGCCATTGCGGCACATCCAAATCTGAAGGTAGGATTCCTGGGTCCAATTGGACTAAATCTGCCGATGATGGTGGACGCTGACGTGGCAGTGATGAAAAGTGCAATTACAGGAGCCAATGAAGTGGATGTGCACGTTTCCGGCGTACGCCCAGGCATTGATTTTGCATTGGAGCGAGTAGAACGAATCCGCTTTGCTGCGGAAGGGGATGCTTGTCCAACATGTGCATCACCACTTGTGTTTACCAAAGGTATTGAGGTTGGACACATATTCAAATTGGGAACAAAATATAGTGATGCCATGGGTGCTTCATTCCTGGATCGTAATGGTCGGCAGTGTGCGCCAGTCATGGGATGTTACGGCATTGGCGTATCCCGCCTGATGGCCGCAATAGCTGAGCAGTATGCAGGAGATGATGGCATAAGATGGCCTGCCGCTGTTGCGCCTTATGATGTGCATCTGATTACAGTAAGTTGGAAGGATGAGCAGCAGCGTCAGCTCACCCTCGAACTGGAACAACAATTAATCGATGGCGGTTTCACCGTATTGGTTGATGACCGGGATGAACGTCCGGGTGTGAAATTCAAGGATGCAGAGCTGATCGGATTGCCTGTGCAGATCGTTATTGGCCGAGGAGCAGCAGAAGGACAGGTCGAACTGGGATCACACGCACTTGCAGCATCAGGTGAATCGAAACGAATCGCTTTGACCGCACAGGAGGCTGTGCTTTATGTGAAGGAACAGCTCACTTCCTAAATTCAGGGGACTCGCTAATTATATGAGTTCATATAATAGTACCGAATATAATGCGGTAGCTGATTTTGATTGCTGAAATTCTAATGTGAGCATGAAAAAGAGGGCTATAGGCATGCAATTTGGTAGGGTTCTATGAGTGATATCATACGAAATAACTATATTTGGATAGTTGTATTTAGTATACAAATGATTTTATGATTAAGGATTTGAAGATGATCATACTCAGGCGAATCTATGTGCAAGTATGCAATTTTGAGAAGATAGAGATGTCGAAATTAAATGTACAATAACCGCATGAACACGGTCATTCCTGAGAGTTTTTATATAGTTCGGTGTCGAAGGCACATGATAAAGTTGGTCCGTAAAGGCCTGGCTGGGATTTATTTTTGCCTCAGATGATTGTCAGGATTAGCAGGATATGTCCACAGGAAATGTTCAAGTATCTGATGTGGATTGATGTTAAAGAACAGAGATACAAAAGGGTGTCCCCTCAACCAGTAATCTGGCTTGGGGGACACCCTTTTGGTTAAGACAAGATTAATCCATTATGATGTTGCGTCTTATAAGCGATCATGCCTATATGCACTTTGCTTTGCTGAGCTTAAGAAGCTGTAGGCAATTTCAATTGTTGACCTGGATAAATCCAGTGTGGATTTTTGATATTGTTCAGCTTTTGCAATGCCTGCCAAGTTGTGCCGTATTGTTTGGAGATAGAGTACAGGGAGTCTCCGGATTTCACAACATGCAGTTTGGCTGGAGCTGGTTTGCTTGGCGTTGGTTTAGACGGTTTTTCCGGTTTTGGTGTTTCTGGTTTTGGCTTGGTTGGAGCTGGTGTTTCTGTTGCCGGAGTTTCCGGCTCTACTGCAGGTTTTACCGCTTCACTGATCCGACCATCTGTTTTGATGTCTACAGCGCCAAGCTTCTGCATGTAATTGATCAATGCTTCGTCCAGCGCGCCATACATACCCGTAGTTGGGTATTTGGCGAACATGGTGTATTCGTCACCACCAACAGCTGTGAAATCATTGGTTGCCAGTGTATATGTTGCTTCCGGATCAAGGGCTTTATCGCCCACGGTTACGGAATGTACACGGCTACCTTCAGCAGCGGAAGTGTCGATCTTGAACTTGATACCAGATACTTGTGGGAATCCACCGCTTGGTTCCGGGTAGGAAGCTACACCGACTTCAAGGGCTGCCAGAATATCGGACCCTTTCACTTCAAGCGTTACAACTTGGTTACCAAAAGGAAGCACTGTGATGATATCACCTTTGGTTACGATCCCTTTTTCGATGGAAGCACGGATACCACCACCGTTAGTCAATGCAATATCGGCTTTGCTGACATCACGAATGGCATCTGCAAGCAGGTCACCCAGGTTAGTTTCACCTGCACGTACCTGTTCACGTTTACCATCCAGCAGAATAGCTGTATTGGCTACTTCTTCTTTCAAGATAGGTTCTTGTTCTTTTTGAATGGAGTTTACGAGAGTTGCAACCTTCTCATTTGGTTTGATGTCTTTTGCTTCCGTTTCATCAATTAATGTTGCTTGTTTCTTCGTTACTTTACCACCGTCTACCCACAGATCGATGACACCAACGTAGTTAGTGTATTCTCCTGCACTTGCAATCAATGTTCCATTATCGGATACAAGGCCATCTTGCAGTACAGTGTGGCTGTGACCATCGATGAATACGTCGATGCCAGGGACTTCTTTAACAACTTTAAAGCTAGTATCCGTGCTGGATGCATCTTGACCAAGGTGTCCCAATACAACAACAACATCTACTTTGCTGCGGATTTTGTTTACCAGAACTTTGGCTTCCGCAGATGGATCTGTAATATCAAGACCTTCTACGTTTTTTGGATTCGTTTTGTACAACGTTTCTGGTGTAGTCAAAGCGATGATACCAATCTTCACACCATCCACCTCTTTAATGAGGTAAGGATCGAAGAGACGTGTTCCGTCTTTTTTCTTCACGTTGGCACTCAGCATAGGGAAGTTCATCATGTCCGCCAGTTCGATCAGACGATCTGAACCATAGTTGAATTCGTGGTTACCGGGTACGATGGCTTGGTATCCCATTTCATTCATGACTTTCACGATGCTCTCACCATTCACGATAGTGGCAAAAGTTGTACCATGTACAGCATCTCCAGCATCAAGCAAGAGTGTGTTCGGGTTTTCGCTACGATATTTGTCAGCGATTCCAGCTACTTTGGCAAAACCCATAGCAGGTGAAGATTCAACTGCACGGGCATGCGTATCATTCGTATGTAGAATGGTAATGTGTTTACCTGTGCCCGGAGTGGTATCCGTTGCAGCTGCGGCAATACCTACACTGCCAAACAGCAAACAGACCGTTAGCAGAAGTGAAACGTAATTCTTCCAGATTTTCATATGAATCCGAAACCTCCCAAAATAATAATCTACTTGAGCGTTTACACAGCTCACGTAGTATTTTAACAGACTATTATTAGGAAATCTCGCGAATTACGTAAAAATACGTAACCTGAAAGTGACATGTAAATCTGCTGTTGGAAAATATAATCTCTTTAAGGAACGTATGTTCTTAAATGGTGTAAAAAAAATGCTGCGCTTCACGCGGCAGTCCGGTACGTAAACAAAATTTCTCCAAAGATTCATCCGGTTCAGGCATCACTCCGGAGGTTAGCAACTGAATGGCAAAACGGTTAGCCTGTCTTTCCAGCTTGCCTGGAGCAAAATAGGAATGTTCCTCCAGAAAGAATCGATTAATTCCTTTATGAAGCCGGTCATGACCAAGCTCATGTGCGCACACGAACCTTTGCCATTCCGGCGGCAAATCATTGTGTATGACGATAAACCTGCGCCGGAGCTTGCGAAAGTAGAGTCCCTTGGTGGACTTCCCCAAATTGGTGAAACGAATCTGTATTCCAACCGCGCGGGCAATGCTGAAAGGGCAGTTGGTCCGGTGTTTTCGAATCAGCTTTGTTACGATGTCATCCATATGATCTCACCTGCTGCCTCATTAAATTCAGTGGGTCATGCCTCATGGGCGATTGTCCGATTCGTCTGTCTTTTTGCGTTTGTTCATCTGTTTGGCTTCCCAGAACAGACCTGTCAGTACATCCTTGATTCGTTTCTTGTCCTCTTCATCGAGTGGAATGCCGTCAAACATCAGATCATCATCGTCCTCCAGCATCTTTTTGAAATCACGACGGTCTTTGTATGTAGCCCATTCCGGTACGTCCTGAAGTTCAGCAGCACTCCCTGGTTCAATATAACCAGCCTGCTTCATCATCTCTGTATAAGGCACCGAGAGTGCATCTGAAATCTTGCGGATGGTCGCTGGTTTTGGCACACCCCGGACCCCATTTTCGATACGTGAAATCTGTGAGTTGCTTATTCCAGCTGCTTCGGCGAGCTGATTGATGCTGTATCCCTGTTGCTCGCGCAGTTGTTTCATATAAGGACCAAAAGCGTGCTCCACAATTATGCCAACTCCTTCGATTCGTACAAGTGCTTGAATTATAAATTAAGAGAGCTCGTGCTGCACAGATCACTCCGATGACAGAACAACCTTCCGATCGCTGTTATCCCCGAATTTCCTGAATGTATATCCTCATAGGTGGAATTTCGGTGATAAAGGCGAACGCTTCGCTTCTTCAGGTTCTTTCTGTCCTCTCCGTTAACGTGCATATCTAATCCAAATCTTAACTTATAAAAATCAAATGACTTGTACGGAAGTTCATTAATTAAACAGTACTATAACGTATATATACCATTAGGTAAAGAGATATGAAACAATTATGCCAAAAGGCATAGGAAATGAGAGCGAAGGTTTTATTTTATCGTCAAAACGAACCAAAATGAAGGTTTACTCCGATCTCCAGAAAGTGGTATCCTCAAATAGAAATACGAACACTATACGAACAAAATGTAACAATGACACAGGTTGGATTTTAGAAGTGACTCTTTGAAGAAGGTAATTCCCCGGATTATACCGATTTGGAGTGATTCCAAAAGGCAACAGGGGAAAATTGAAAAAATGTCGTTACTTTTTTAGGAAACTGGACAACTCTATGAATAAGAGCGTTTTGCCATCGAGCAAAGAACGATTGCAAAACAACATGACGTGAACGATAGAGTGAGTGATATGAAGAATACTAAAGGAGGAAGATAAATATGGAATTGATGCTGCCCGAATTGGACCGACGCAAAACGCAAACAGCTGTTGAGGCTGCGCTGGAGAAATACCGAATCTATAAAACCATTGCATTTGAAGAACGAGAGGTTATGGTGACGGCAAGTTATGCCGAGCGTTTCCACGGTGCAACCAATGTGACGGGGGATTCCACGGCGAGAACGGCGATCTACAATGTGGACGTACAGCGCGCACGTCAGGCATATTGCGATACGATTGATTTTGTTGTGTCCCGACTGAGTGAAAAGGAACGTGTACTCGTCTGTGAACGATATCTGAAAGACGATGATGTGTTTGACTATAAAGTGTATAACCATGTGTTTGATCCACCTGTCAGCAAGGATACGTACACGAAGATTCGTACACGTGCTTTCTACAAAATGGCACTGGCTCTGTCAGATCGAGGTCTGATTAATATGGAGCCTTTGTCTGTGTCCCGCAAAGAGCGACAGAAGCTGGGCTGAGTGAGTGATTGAAGAAGTTGATCCTTTAATATCCAAGGTGGATTGGGTACAATAGTTGAACAAACCACAGTTGGCACAGCCAAAGGAGAGAAGTCTGCCATGTCGGAAGAAGTCGGAATGCAGGAAATGGTCACGTTGAAGACAATCGCGGAAACGCTCAATACGTCCAATGATCTGAACTTAATGCTGGATACCGTTGTCGGCAAATTACTGGAGTTGACCGGATTAACGGCAGGTTGGATGTTTCTGATTAATGAACGTGGAGACTATACCTGTGTTTCAAATTACAATCTGCCCCCGGCATTGCTGCGTAAAGATAAGGAGCCCATGCGAACGGGTACCTGCTGGTGTGTGAACCGCTTCAAGGACGGTCGTCTGAATCATGCGGTCAACATCATTAACTGTAAACGGCTGGAGGATGCGGTGGAATTCCAATGGGGAGATACCCATGATATTACCCACCATGCAACCGTCCCGTTAAGGTCAGGTGAGAAGATGCTCGGCCTGCTCAACGTGGCTGCGCCAGCCAAGGAACATTTCAGTGACAGTGAACTGGCACTGTTACAGGGCGTGGCATACCAGATTGGTAGTGCGATAGAACGGATGAGATTGTATCGTGCGGAGCAGCGACGGGCTGATCTGTATGCCAAGCTGGGGGAGTTCAGCACGGCCTTGGGTCTTGCAGTGAACGAATGCAGCAATTCTGAGGCTTTTTCTTTAAAAGTTGTACAGCTGCTTGGGCAGCATTATGATTGGCCTTTTGCTATAATTATTCAGCAGAAAAACGGAATGTTCGTTTTGCAGGCAGCCTATGTAGATGATGAGGTTCGAACGTTATCAAGTACTCCGTTATCTTCAGAAGTGGCAAACCACATGAACCGAGTAATCAATAGTCATCGTGTAACATCTCTGTCTGCAATAGAGATCGCTGAGATATTTACCCTGTGCGAGCCTGACCAGACTATGAATTCCATTGCCTCGGGAATTGCTGCCATCCTTCCGTACCACACGCCAGGGGAAACGGGAATTCTGGTAATCGGAATAGGAATAGGATCAGCATTTCCTGCGCAGGCGGACCGTGAAGTGCTGGAGGCAGTGGCTGAACATATTGCTGCCTCATGGGAGAGTCTGAAGCTGGCGGAGAATCGCCGCGAACTGGCACGACTCGAAGAGAGGAACCGGTTGGCTCGCGATCTGCATGATTCGGTTAATCAGGTTTTATTTTCACTGTCGTTAACGGCTAAAGGCGCGGAAAGTATGTTATCCGGCTCCGAGCAGCTGCACCCGGCAGCGGAAGCGATGAAGGATATTCGGGCTTTGTCTCAGGAGGCTCTCAAGGAAATGCGCGCATTGATTATGCAGCTCCGTCCCGCGGGACTGGAAGCAGGGCTGCTCCATGCGCTACAGGAATACGGCACCAGCCAGGGGCTTCAAGTGGTGATGAATCGCACGGGAACGCGGTCTTTACCGCGTAATATAGAAGAAGCATTGTGGCGAATCGGACAGGAAGCGCTGAATAATGTACGGAAACACGCTGATGTTTCTTCTGCTGAGGTCACCCTCAAGTTAAGTGATCATGAAGTGGTGTTCACCGTCACAGATCAGGGAAAAGGTGGTGCGAACAGGCCAAAAGTGTCGTCTGGAAGCTCGCTTGGCCTGTCCATTATGAAGGAACGGGCCCAATCGCTCGGGGGCAGCTTAGAAATAGTGAGTTCTCCCCGCAAGGGAACAACAGTAACGGCAGTCATTCCACTTCCGTTCGAATCTGTATAAAGTCAGGGGGAAGAAGAGATGCCGATTACGATATTGCTCGCAGATGATCATGCGATGGTGAGACGAGGGCTGCACGTTTTTTTGACCACACAGCAAGACATGGAAGTTGTTGGTGAAGCATCGAACGGGCAGGAAGCTCTGGCGCAGGCGGAATTGTTAAAACCTGACGTGGTATTAATGGATCTGCATATGCCGGTCATGGACGGAATCGAAACAGCCAGACGGCTGCGTGCATTAATGCCAGGAACGCGAATTATTGTGCTCACATCGTTTTCGGATCAGGATCATGTCGTTCCTGCTGTGCGTGCAGGGGTGAAAGGATATCTACTCAAGGATATTGAACCGGAGGATCTGGCTGTGGCCATTCGCAATGTGCATGCAGGTCAGGTAGAATTGCATCCTGCCGCAGCAGGTCAATTGATGCATGTACTGGCTTCATCCGAGTGGTCTATAAACGATCAGTTATCAAAGCATATAACCGCAGATCAGTCAGCAGATAGTCAACATCAGGAGCCAAAGCAGGTTGGAAAATCAAATGAAACATCCCTTGGTGGTCCGGATATGCTTACTCGCCGTGAACAAGAGGTATTGGGGCTGATTGCTCAAGGATTGAGCAACAAGGAAATTGCAGTTCAATTGGTCATCACCGAAAAAACGGTCAAAACCCATGTCAGTCATCTGCTCGACAAACTGGGTCTGGCGGATCGGACACAAGCGGCTCTTCATGCCGTAAGAAATGGCTGGGTCGTGTGACCAATTCCGACATATGTTCATACTTAAGTCGTATAAACTCAACCTAAAGGTTGAGTTTTTTGGTATTTCAAGTTAAGTCTATCTGCTGACGATTTGGATGCAAAAGAAAGGTAAGATAAGGATAGCCAAAGACGGATCGGTTGAAGGAACGTTAGAGTTTGAAACAATAAAAAAAACCAAGGAGAGTGACATGAATGAAGATTGTTATTTTGGCAGGCAGCAATCGGAACAATGCAACCAGTACACGTCTGGGAGAGTATGCTGTGGAGATTATTCGCGGTCAGGGACATCAGGCTAGCCTGTTTGATCTGTATCAGACACCACTTCCATTCTATGCACCAGATGAAAAGCAGGCGGATCATGAACATCTGGCAGACCTGAACACACGTATGCTCGCGGCAGATGCCATCATCCTGTCTACACCAGAGTATCACGGCAGTATTAGCGGTGTGCTCAAAAATGCACTGGATCACCTGAGTCAGGCTCATTTCAGCGGCAAGCCCGTCCTGTCCATCAGCTCCTCTGGTGGAGCGGTGGGGGTAAGTTCACTTTTACAACTGCAAGCGATTGTCCGCAATCTGCATGGTATCAATGCCCAAGAGTGGATCTCCATTGGTGGTGCGCAGCGCAGACGATTCGAAGCGACATTTGACGGATATGAAGAGTACGAAGGTAGTCAGGATATAGAAGAACGGGTGCAGCGGGTTATTGGATCGTTTTTAAATCTGGCCCAGACGTTAACGAATGCGCGGAATTCTACGATGAGTTGAGAACCAAGGAAGATGAAAATGGGAAAAGAAAAAGGAAAAGAGGTTGAGCATTATGATTACAGGCATATTTGAAACACATCTAAACGTGACGGATTTGGAGAGATCCCATCATTTCTATGAAACGGTCCTGGGTTTACCCCATGCTTATGGGCAGAAAGAACGTGGGAACTCCTTCTACTGGATTGGTGGAAAAGGCAATGCCATGCTGGGATTGTGGCAAAAGGATCCTTCCGAGGTGAAGCGTCAGCACTTTGCTTTTCATGTATCTCTGGAGGATATGAAACATGCGGTGGCTCACTTGGAGAACAAAGGAATCAAGACACAGAACTTCCTGGATGATGATATCGGTGAACTGTACGTCTTTGGCTGGATGCCTGCGGTATCTGTGTATTTTAACGATCCGGATGGTCACTCGCTTGAATTCATCGCCATGCTCCCGGATGAAGCGAAGCCTGAGCTTGGCATGGTGCCATGGAGTCAGTGGGAGGAGTTGCAGGAGAAGGCTGTATGATGATCGAAGAATTGCAGTTATATACAACACGGCTGGAGGACCTCAAGCATTTTTATCGTGATACGTTGGGAATGGAGGTGTCCAATGCGACAGATCAGGCCTTCAACCTGCAGGTTGGAGGGACAAAGATGATTTTCAAACCGTGTGAAACAGATCATGAGCCCTTTTATCATGTGGCCTGGTTGATTCCGACAAATCAGTTCAAGGAAGCAAAGCAGTGGGCAGCATCACGTGTTGTTTTAAGCAGGGAAAAAAATCGGGATGAGACATACTCTGCTAATTGGGACTCTCATTCTCTCTATTTTGAAGATCCAGCAGGCAATATTATTGAGCTGATTGCTCATCATCGTATTCAGAACGAGAGTGACCATAACTTCTCTGCTAAAGACATATTACAGGTGTGTGAAATTGGACTGGTGACGGAGGATGTTCTGTCTACCGTGAATGAGCTTCAGCAGATTGGACTCACGCGCTGGGGTGAGGTTAGTGAAACCTTTGCCCCTGTAGGGGATGTACATGGTTTATTTATTGTGGTGAAGAAGGATCGAACATGGTTTTTCTCCAAGCAAAAAGCAAAGATCTATCCCCTGGAAGTATCCATCCGTGGCGTGGGCAAGCTTCGAATTGGCTAAACTTTGTATTCCGGGGCAAAACGGGCATATGTGGAGCATTTCCATCATGTTATAGAAGTAAACGCTTTATTTATTCATTAGGATATATAAGTTTAACTAAATTTACACGATAACGGAGAGGACAGATCTTAGTTCAACTTATATAGTTTCTCTGATCGGCTTACATATGATGAAGGGTGGTGGCAAGCTTGGATCGACGTTTGTTGGAAGAGGGACTTGCGATTATCGTTTCCAGTCGGGAACGTACAGGAGATCTGTGGCACGCCCATTATGGGGCGGGTGCGATTGCGGCATATTTTTGGGTACGGGAAAATCGTCTCACTGCCCTTGCCGCCGGCAGTGTTACCGCCGAAGCAAAAGCCATGCTTCGCCAGCATGGAATCAGCCCTGGTCAGACCTCTCCGATTGGTGAGATGATGCCTAGGGAAGATGCCGAAGCGCGTATTACGGACGCATTGGATCGAACGATTGGAGAGCTGCACTGGGTTGGACACCAGGCCATCTACGGGGCAATCAGTCTGAAAGCTATTCGCGAACTGGATGGATGGGGCACTGCGGAGGACATTGGTCGGCTGGTTGAACTGATCGATTCATTCGATCGAACCATCCCGGGAAGATCTTGGATGAACACAACGCTGAAAGAAATTCGCAGTCTGAAGCCGGAAAAAAGCGACGGTTTTCCTGAGATCGAAGATCCAGTTCAGTTGTCACGTCTGATTCTGGATGAGCTTGGTGCGTTCCAGACCATATATCACGCGGAAGCGCATCATGATCTGATTGGTCATATGCTGACCTATGGACATGCGCTTAACATATTATATGAATTGGGTTATCCGGCATTATTCCACAAAGGCATCCCGCCTTTCCTTACCATGGTGAAGGCACTACGCTTAAGCCGAGATGTGGATATTGAACAGGAGATGCCGACATTGCAATCACCTGTAGACCTGCTACCACTAGAACGGGCGGAACGATCAGTGGCGCTCCCCCATGAGCTGGAATATTGGCTCACCGATAGACGTTCCCGTGACTGGAACGGAGGTCATATATTCAAATTCCCGTTCAGCTTCTATCATCATGCGAAGAACGGGGAGCCTGTACCGGAAACATGGGAGAACTTTCGTTATATCATCGCGTGAGATAAAACATACATTTTACAAGGGGTGTCCGTCATAACGGACACCCCTTGTAAGCATTATTCTGGTTTACCGAATTGTGGGCATCCTGTACCTTTTTAACGGGGCCAAATTTCAAGGATAAAAAGGATCAGCATGACTCTGGACACCAGCATGTATGGTGATTTTTGTACGGGCTGACGCGCTGCCCATATTCCCCAGGAACTCATAAGTGCAATACTCCCCCAGAACATCCATAAGGAGATGCCTTCGGGTGTAGATAGAAAGGACAGCTTGGGCAGTCCCCTGTTGCCAGCCCCAAGAAGAACAGTGGTCATATAGACGAGGACAAGGAAAAACAACTCGAAGAGCAGGGTTTGCAGCCAGAAATAATAGATGTTGAACACTCGTAGCATGATGACTGTAATCAGGATAAACAGGATACCAACGGATAAGAATGTTGCCGCGGTCCATCCAATGAGAGATGTTGTTATAACATCTGTTTCCTGATATAAGATGTACATCGCCAACGCATACATAGCTGGGCCCGCCATATAACTGGTGACAGAAATCCAAAGATAGAAGAAATACCTCTTTTTCATCGTCATATCCATCCTTTATTGTTCGTAGGATTTGAAAGCTACTTATGTCATATAAACATCATCAGGATGGGTTTGGTTGGATTGTCGATAGGATTTTCTCGCGAGAAACCGACATTTAACCGCCACGGAGACGACCACATTCATGCGTAATTCATCCCGATTTCCATCAGCGCGAGTGGGCAAAGGCGGTAAAATGGTATTATCGGATCAGCAGCAAGGAAGACACACTGACAGCTCATACGCTAAAGTACAGACCGGCCATGGGGCCGGTTTTTTAATTCGGTGATTGCATCCTTGCCTTGATCGGGTATTAAAGACTAGATATATAAGTTGAACTAACGATTTACACGAGAACGAAGAGGACAGAAATAACCTGAAGAAGCGGAGCTAAAAGCTTTCTGCAAGAAAGCTACTTCGGAAGCATACACTGCGCCTTTATCCACGGATTTCTACCTTTATATAAGTGGATCAAGAAAATCCGGGGATAACAGCGATCGGAAGGTTGTTCTGTCATCGAAGTGGCAAGTGTAAATATTCTGTAGTTCAACTTATATAGATAACAGGAGGCTACGTGATATGAAAATAGTATTGTATGTTCCACTGGATGATCGTCCAGCGAATCTGGATGATGTGATTGTGCAAGGGAAAGCAGCCGGTATCCATATCGTTACACCGAACCTGAGTGATATTAAGAATCGTCTGGACTCGGAGAAAACCGTAGATGGCACAACGCTGCTTGGCACCTCCACGCCGGTGTATGGCAAACCGTCCAAGATTCACGACTTTATTCTGAAACATGCTGCCAAGGTCGACGGATTCATTATCTCATCCGATATGCTCGCTTATGGCGGTCTGATTGGCAGTCGTCAGCTCCGCGAAGATGGAGGAGGCGCCTATCCAGAATACGATGATGAGACCACGCGTTTGCTGGATGTGATCCGGGTGATCAAGCAGAAATATCCACGCAAACCCGTATTTGTCATGGACACCATCATGCGTTTGGCTACAACCTCGTTTGCAGATGGCTTGGCGCTCGATGCATATAATGAGTCCCGTGCGTTGATGCAGCAGCCTCGTCAGACATACACTGAGTTTGAGGATATTATCGAAGGATATAACCTGTCCCCCGATGGGGCGGAATATGGGACAACGACCTATTTTGATAAAGAACAGTATTACAATACAAGACAACATAAATTCAAAACAAATCTATACATTCTGGATCAGCTGGCTCGCACAGGTTATATCGATTTCCTTGCGGTTGGCGTCGACGATGCAAACACGCAGGGTGTTCAGATCAATGAAATCAAATATGTAGAAGCGCGGATCAATGAATGGCTGGGTGGAACCAATGGACAAAATCCGGATCGTGCTATCATCTTGCCGGATGCGGATGGTCTGGGGCACGCTTTGGTTGCTCGCATGGCTAACCAGTTGTTCCGAGGTGGGGCGAGGACACGTTACGCAGTGAAATATTTTGGTCCTCATGGCAATTCCATCATTAACACGTATGAATACATGGATGTACACGAGAATGTGGTTCGTCATGTGGATATTGTAGGTGGTGTGCTTGTAGCGGATTCGGCATATCCTGAACCGGAGGTGGTGACGGATGTGGGTGCTGGCTTGGAAAATGAACAGCTGGTGGCTGTAGCAGCCGATCAAGTTGTCCCGTTTGACATGGCCTCCGAACTGGATCGTATGACGAAGGGTCACCCAGGTAATTCCGGGGAGAACACGGGCATCGACATTGAGATTATTGCCATTACCGCTCTGGATCAGGTGCAGGCTGCGTTGGAGCAATTGACGCTGAATAGTGAGCAAGGTCTGCCTTCGGTATTGATTGATTTTGTGGGTAAAGGACCAGCCAATGTTGATGTTGCTGAAGCGTTGCTAAACAGTCCGTATACCGGGCGGGTTCTGGGATACAGTGCTTGGAATACACCGGGCAACAAGATCGGTATTGCCGTAGGCATGGGACAGTCGAGGTACGCGTTAATTACAACAGAGAAGCATGCGCATAAGTTGCGAGATGCAATGAATGCGCATGGCTCGCTGTTGTTTAAGCGTTTCCTGAAGGATTATTATTACAAAGCGGTAGCGATTGCGGACATCCGTACGTATTCCCGAGCCCATGCGCTGTATACCAACGTGGCTACCCTTTCGGATCAAAATATGTTGCTGTTCAACTCAGAGGAAGACTATGCCCATTTGCAAACATTGCTCCGTGATTTGATGCAAACTTACACAACGGCGCTTGCGAATAAAACAGCCTTCCAGACAGGCAATGTAGCGATTAAGCAGATTTGTGATGACGAATTGTCCTATGCGACGTATGGCAGTGTGCTGCTGGAAAATGCGAATCCTGATTTCATTTGGGGGCGTGCATTTGAGATTACGTTGAACCCGCAGGTTACGCTGAACTAAACGGTTATCTCACCATGGGCTCCTCATGCTTGGGATCATCACTGGTATGACTGTACTGCTTAATCTCTCCGTTGTTAAAAATGATATATTGATACTTCGCTTCGAGTTCATCCGCGAATGTTACTGAGGCACCGTAAGGTGCTTCAGAACTTTTTGAGGAGTAAGTACCTTGTACTTCGATAAGCTGTTCGGGTGAGTAACCTTTCTGTTCAATCAGGTAAGTGGTTACCTGTTGTTCAGCATCACTTTTCTTGAGCGGATTACCAAGCAGTCCGATGTAAGCCCAGCAGGATATCCCGAGTATAAATACTAAGATGACAAGTGAAGTGATCTTGAATGTTTTACTCATAGGTATTTCTCCTTCTTTTACGTAAGAGACAATGAATTTGATAATGAAATATTAATATATTTGGATAAATTTATCAATTCATTGAACTTAATGCTTAATTATTTATTCGTTAAAATGATGATTGCAGAATCGTCTTTTTTCCACCCGAACGACTCCCTTAATCGCACCGAAGTCGTACGGAACACCATCCGCGCTAGGAAAAAAAGAGTGTAAGATTGTATTATCGGATTAGTAGCAAGGGACGCACCGAAAGCACATACGCTAATGTACAGACCGGCCAAGTGGCCGGTCTTTTTGATGCGGTGAATGTAGTCCCGTTACTGGTTCGATAGCAATACAGACTCTGAGTTAAAAGGGGGAGTCTACTGCTGCTGCACTGTCGCTGCATCGTGTGGGCAGATCTCAAACTTGCAGCCAAAGGGGGCGAAATGAATGTGTCTATGAGAAATGAAATTAGCACTACCGTGAGTACCAGTAAAATGAGTACGATCATTAAAAAAACGCTGAAACAGAAACTCGCGGTACTTGTTCCAGATTGGGATGGTCATGTACTGGATGTACCTGCGTCAGGCGCAGTGTTAACCGGGCCTTGTGCAGTGGTTGCGTTTGCCGAAGAAGTGCCGAAGTCTGCTTGGGCGGGATATCGACGGATCATCAAAATCTCACCATACGCTCGTCCGGAAGATGGAGGCGCTGAACAAGTGGAAGCATGGTCAGCCCTTCTAATCGAAGGGTTACACCAGGTAAGGCTGGTGGATGAAGCAGATGGGGCATTCACCTGTATCTATCTGGGTTCTTCAGATAGTGATCGGGTGGATGCAGGGTCTGGAATGCACACACGTAGTCTACGGTTTGGGGTGTATGTTCCCGAAGAATCGGGAGCTGTCCTCGCTGAAACAGAGGACGCGTGGTTAGCTGCGCTTCAAGGCTGGACACAGCAAGAGCTTGGCTCGAACTGGTCGGTATATGGTGATGTCTGGCCTAGAGGATATGAGATGCCGTCTGTGTTATGGCGATTGGCCGGATGCAGCACGTCTGTGGCGGGTACTTCGGCATTGGAGGTTCGACAACAGTGGATTGGGCATGTGCTCACCGATCATTCGGTGTTAACACGCCAGACCGTTACTCGGTTGGTAGAGCAACTTGCAGTGCAATCTCGTCTTGCCATCACTGAAACGGGTGGCGAAGAGCACGAAGGTAACACGCGATATATCACAGTGGATGAAGTCACGGCAGATTTACAGGCAGATGCCTATCTGAACGGTCAGATTCGCCTGACGTTGCAACAGCGGATTCGTCGTCCGGGTACGAATGTACCTTTGATTCGTGAGATTCACCATAGCAAAGGCATGGAGTAAACGTTAATTGAGAGGAACCATCTATATAAAGGTGGTTCCAGATTATAGCTTTGAAATGATAGATGTAGCTTCAATATTATAGCTTCATATTCATAGGATCAAAAATTCATAGATCAAGCTTAAAGATCATCAATTCACGAAATTAGAAGTCCAACAAATGAGGTGAGATGGCCATGGCAAGCTCGGTGAAAAAAAGCAAACAGACAGCCCCGCGGTATACACAGGCAGAACTGATGAATCATGCAGAAGCCCTCTTTGCCGTTAAGGCAGAGGTGCTGTACGGTGCGCTGTACGAAGCGGCGCAAGAGACGTTTTCCATTGAAGAAACGCAAGAACGAATTAACCAATTTATGAAAGCGAAGGTGAAGGGATAATGGCAGGTGGAACTTGGGAGCAAACGAATCGTCCGGTCCTTCCGGGATTATATATGAATTTTCAGGCGGCAGCATCTTCGGCCATTCAGGCAGGTACGCGGGGAACGGTCGTTGTGCCAATCAAGGCCAACTGGGGTCCGGTAGGGACTTTTGTTGAGGTAGGGAGTGAAGCGGCGATTGAACGTATCTATGCGGCGAATGTGCTGGACAACGGTACGGCTTATACGTCCTTGAAACTTGCCTTGTTGGGTGGTCCGAAGAAGTTACTCGCTTATCGGGTAGCAAGTGCTGCGGCCAAAGTAGCTACGCTTACTTTGAAGGACAGCAGTGATGCCAATGTGCTGCAACTGGATGCGAAGTATCCGGGAGATCGTGCAAATGGATTCTACGTCACCATCCAGCCAGGTGTGATTGATAATACGAAGCATGAAGTGCGCCTTTTTGAAGGTAACCGGATGTTGTATGCGCTCCTGACAGCGGATATTACAGCAGCATCTCTGGCAAAAGAGATTAACGCGGATGAACAAAATGTCTGGGTAACGGCTCAGGCGATTGGCGATGGTACTGGCGTTGTTGCTACCGTTGCGGGTGCGGCATTCAAAGGCGGCGTAAGTGGCAACGATGACCTGACCAATGCGGAGTACATTGGAGTACAGGGTGCGCTGGAAGGGGAGCAATTCGACGTCTTGGCTTTGGATCAGGCGGCAGATGCACCTCTGCTTGCGAGTTTTGCGGCATGGGTGAAACGTGTGCGTCGTGAAGGTAAACCGGTGGTGGCTGTATTTGGCGGTTCCGCAGCGGACGATACCTCTGCTACAGCAGCACAAAAAGCAGCATCACGTTCGCTTGCGCTGAACCATGAAGGTGTGATTAATGTCGGTACAGGCGTGCGCTTTGGAGATGCATTCTACAGCTCTGCGGAAACATCCGCCTATGTTGCAGGTCTGATCGCCGGACAACGTCTGAACCAATCCACAACCTATGCAGCTACTCCGTTCGATGATGTGACACGTCGCTGGACGCGTGCAGAACAGGAGCAGGCAGTACAGAATGGTGTATTTATTTTCTTCCATGATGGACGTCAGGTGAAAGCCCTCCGCGGTGTAAATACACTGGTAACTCCGGCCGCTGGGCAGAATAATGCGTGGAAAAAAATCCGTTCCATTCGTGTGTTGGATGCCATCAACACGGATCTGCAACGTTCTGCGGAAGATACGTATATCGGTAAAGTGAACAATACCGAAGAGGGTCGTCAGGCACTGATTAGTGCCATGAAGGCCTATTTGGCGCTGCTCGCACAGAGCAATGTGATTGAAGCTGACGGTTATGATGTCATTCTTGACCCGGCATATTATGGCGCGGCACCAGTTCTCAAACCGGAAGCAGATCAAGTATTCCTGCAATGGAATGTGAAGCTGACGGATGTGATGGAGCAGTTGTTTGGTACATTTTACGTGCAATAAGGTTTCTAGAATAATTACTATATGTTGAACTGATGGTTTACACGATAACGGAGAGGGCAGAAAAAATCTGAAGAAGCGAAGCGCTCGCCTTTATCACCGGATTTTCCCTTTTTGAAAAGGAATCAAAAAAATCTGGGGATAACAGCGATCGGAAGATTGTTCTGACTGCGGAGTTATACCGTGTAATATTTATTAGTTCAACCAACCCAAGGAGGAAAATATATGTTGGATGCGTCAAGAGTAATTCTAGGTACCCATGGTCAGTTGCATATCGATGGTGTGTGGCAGACAAACATTAACAAGCTGGAAGCGAGTGTGGAGATTGAAAAGCGTGAGCTGAACCTGGTTGGTAACGACTGGAAGGTGCACAAGAATGGCGCGAAAAAAGGAACAGGCACGATGACGGGCTACAAAGTCACTTCGGATATGATCCAGCGCGGCTTCACCAAATTCGAGATTATTTCCAAGCTGAACGACCCTGAATCGTATGGACATGAGAGTGTATTGCTGAGAGGTTGCATGGTGGATAAAATCCAGCTTGCCAACTGGACAGCGGGTGAGGAAATACCGGAGGAAACGGGCTTTACATTTGAAGGATTTGAATTGCTGAATCCGATCGTGGCGAACTAAACTTTGAAATAGGCAAGTGATTGAGCTAGTTTGCTCAATCATGATTGCATAGTTACTTCATATCATATGGACACCAATGCAGGCCGAGATGATCTCGGTCTCTTTGTTGTCTCTACAGGCTTGGAAGCTGGCATAGATAAACCCATTTGTGAAATGAGAAGGAGATTAACCCCGATGAGTATGAATGAAAATATGTCCGAAGAACAAATTTTGGACCAGTTGTTTGAAGCTGCAGAACGTTTGCCAGAAGAAAATGTACGGATTCAGCGTCTGGATTTGTTGTTGACCTTGCGTGGACTGACGTCTTCCAAAGTGGATCACATTCGCGAACGCTGTACGATTCGTAAAACGACCAAAGGCCGCACCGAGGAAAAGGTGGATACCGAAACATTTAACGCGCTGCTCATTTCCGAAGCAACGGTGAAATTGAAAGTCCGCAGCCTGGAATTGTCCGGCTGGGGTGACACACGCATTACCGGCCGCATGAAGTTGTCCGGTGGCGAACAGGCGGTACGTCGTATGTTGCTGGCTGGTGAACTGGATGCCGTAGGTGATAAAGTGCTGGAGCTGTCCGGCTTTGGTGTGGAGATTGAAGACCTAAAAAACTGATTCACTCCGGCGGGATGACCACGTTCCTGTATCACATGTGGGTACGTCATCATCTCCGGCCCGGAGAGTTCTGGTCTTTGCCACGCGGGGAGCGCTCGCTGTTGATTGCGTTCTCGGAAGAAGAGATGGCAGCAATAACCTCGCAAATGAATCGATAACGAAATAGGGCAGGAGGTGAAAAAATGGCAGAAATGATTGTAGGTTTGTCTAAATCTAATGCGGAAATGCGGACAACCCTTCGTTATCTGGATCAGATCCAACGCTCAACCGAACGTCTGGGCAGAGTTCGTTATCAGAGTCTGATTAAGGTGAACAATGAACTGAGAACGACTGGACGCAGGTTGGAGCATATTTATAGTATGGCTGTGCGAATCAGCAGGCTGCGAATCACACCAACGATTGGGTTGATTGATAAGCTGAGTCCGGCACTGGATCGCGCATGGGTTAAACTGAATAGATTCAGAGACCAGATGGTAACGGCTTCAGGCACAGTATCGCTTGAGGTTCGGCAGAAGATCGAAGTGGCGATGGGCAAAGCTGGGCCAACTGGACCAACTATGGCTGTCGTGATTCAAAATAATAAAAATATCACTAACAATGCGAAAGAAGAAGATAGCTGGATTGATAAGGCTAACACTTGGATGGAATTTTTTAATAACCTCAATGATATTTTTGATAACATCATTGATAAAGTTGGTAAAATTATCAATTTGTTCAAAAAGAAAAAAGAAGAAAGTCCTGCATCAGATCCAACCAGAAGTCCAGCATCCAAATGCTGCTGTTGCACAGGTGGAAAGATGGGCAAAAACCGTAGAGTTCGTTCACCGAATGCGGATGGTGGTGGATCAGATCGTGGAAGACGAAATTACCGAAGCGGTAGAAGGTCTAGTAATCGTTCGAACCGGGGCCCATCACCAGTACCCAATCCTGTACCTGATACTCCAACTCCTCCGGCCGATCGCAACCGTAATAGGGGAGGCGGTAGAAGAATACGAGGAAGCGGTAGATTAGGATTTGCGGATGGTGGATTGGGATCTTTAACCGACATGCTGGCTGGTAATGGATTGATGGATAATTTAAGTAGTGGCTTTGCCAAAGGAGCAAAAAGGTTGCTTGGACCCATCAGCATGCTTGCTGATGTGGCAAATGTAGCGACAGCACCCCCGGAAGAGCGTGGCCGTGCTGTGGGTTCGATGATTGGCGGCACAGCAGGTACTGCGATTGGTAGCGCCATCGGTAGCGTTCTTTTGCCTGGCATCGGGACATGGGTTGGTGGTGCAGTAGGTGGTTGGGCCGGAAGTGCAGCAGGCGGCTGGATTGGAGACAAAGCGAAGGATATTGGAAACTTTATGTCTAGTGCTACCGAGGGTGTAGGGGATGCATTGTCGGGTGCAGCTGATTATGTTTCTGAGAAAACAAAAAAAATCACGGATGGCATATCCGGCTTCTTTGGATTTGGTTCCAAAAAAGAAGAAAAGACGGTCTCGGCAGCAACGGTGGCTGCACCGTCTCCAGTTGCAACAGGCCCGCAGATGGCACCTGCCTATATGCCACCGACACTGACCATGACAGGCCCAACGGCTTATATGAACAGCAAAGTCGGTCAGCCTACATCTGCTGGATTCATGGGAACAAGCATGATGCAGAGCCAAGCGATGGCGCTTGGTAACGGTGCGCAGACGAATGGGAAATCGTCCACGATGACGGTACAGATATCTGAAGACCAGATGAGCAGTCTGTCCGGATACTTGAAGGATTTCAAAACCGAAACTACCAATCAGATTGCGATCAATATTCCACCAGGTGCGGTGCAGGTGACCGTGCGCGAAAATGCGATTGATTATGACGCAGTTTCTCACCAGGTGGGGCAACGGATCTCTAACGAGTTCCGTCGTGCGATGCAAAATCGCAAAACAATTATGGCCTAAGCAGAAAGGAGGCCGCAGATATGTCAGTACTTGAAGATAAAGTTGGTCCTAACAAAATGTCATTTACGTTGAAGGACGGCAACACTCCATTTCAATTCCCAGTGAACCCTGAAGAAGTTAATATTTCCAGGTCCAAAGGGTATGAAACGGTCAATATGTTGGAGCATGGCGAGTTTGATTTTGCACAAGGGGAGAAGGTGAAGGAGATCACCTTCTCTTCTTTTTTTCCAAAAAGATTTGATCCGTCCTATTGCATGGATGAAAAATCTTTTCTGGATCCACGTGTGGCGATGAATGTGTTGAACACCTTTCTGATCTCCAAAAAGCCGCTGCGTTTCATCATTTCAGAGACGGGCGTGAACGTGCCTGTTTTTATTGTTTCGCTTAATTCGAGCTTTCGTGGGGGGGAGACAGGGGATATTTATTTCGACCTGACCCTGCGCACATGGCGGGATTCCAAGGTGGAAAAGGTGGGCTCTGCGGCATCCGGGAGCAAGTCAGGTTCTCGTACCGATTTGAAAAAAAACAGCAAGACCTACACCGTCAAATCTGGTGACTCCCTGTCCAAAATAGCAAAGCTGGAGCTGGGCAGCAGTTCCAAATGGAACGAGATCTACAAGCTTAACGCAAAGATCATCGGGAGTGATCCGAACCGGATCAAGCCCGGACAAAAGCTGGTGATGCCATGACCTACAAGGTCATTGTCGACGACAAATATGACATCACCAAGCTGGTGGAGACGATTACACTGAAGGACTCGCTCGACCAGATTGCTTATCAGGCCAACATCCGGCTGGCGGTGTCTGCGTCTTCCGGTCTGCCTTCGATCTCACCGGGCATGGTAGTGCGGATTAGCGGGGTTCCTTTTGGCGAAAAATCCATGGTTCATCTGTTGCATCCTGCGGTGATCTGGGAGGTAGAAAGCTCGAACAGCGGCACCAAGCGGCTGTCTCTCACGGTGTACGACCGGATGATTTATCTGGAAAAGTCGGAGGATGAGTTCCTGCTGCCGAAGGATCAGACTGCTACGCAACGACTCAAAACCTACGCCAAAGAGTGGAAAATTCCATACGCTACATTGCCGGAAACCAAGACAAAGCTGGGAAAAGCCGTGTATCGTTCACAGACAATCTTTTCGATGATGTTTGCCGATCTGAAAGAAACGGCAAAGTCCGGCGGGGACATGTACCATCCACGGATGACGCCCGGCGGGTTACAGCTCTTTCAGGTCGGAAGTAATGCGAAGGTGTATGAACTTGATCGACTAATTGATCTGACCCAGATGCGTACGCTCGAAGGGGCGGTTACCAAAGTTAAAGTGATGGCAGCGTCGGAGTCCGGTGGTAGTGGCAAAGAGGTACCTTCGAAAGTGCTGGCGATTGAGCAGAGTGATACGGAGCAGCTAGGTACGTTGCAAAAACTGATCGAGGATGATCAGGTGAAAACAGCCGCCGCCGCGAAGAAGCTGGCAAAAAGCAAGCTCACAGGTATTCAGGAGACGTTTACAATCTCCGCTCCGGATATCAATACGATTCGCGCCGGGGACGCAGTGTTGTTAAAAGGGCTGAAGTTGATCGTCATGTCGGTAAGCCGTGATCTGTCTGCCGGGCCTGGAACAATGACGTTGGAGCTGGGGACGGCTGAGCTGGTGAAAAGGAGGTATTACCTTGAATAAAGATGATCCGTATGGGCATTTTGCCGACGTTATGCGGGGTGCGATGAGTACACATTCCCGTCAGGCCGTGAGTGGTCTGGGCGCGGTTTTGGGTACGATGACCTCATCCGGCGTGAAGCTGGATGATTTCAAGCACGAAGTGCAGGATTATCTCGTGGCCGAGTTGCCGGGCACGCTTGGATTGCCGGAGCGCGAGGCTACTGGCGCGATCTCGGGTATATCTGACGTGGCAAACGGCGGAACGACGGGCACGGGACGGTTTCTTTTGCAAGAAGAGGAAGTGGAAGAAGCGGTGTGGTCTCTTGGTAAAGGATTGAAGGCGGGAGATCGCGTACTGGCGATGCGGGTGAATGGCGGTAACGACATTGTGGTGCTGTGTAAGGTGGTGAGTGCGCATGCCTAGTTTGTTCCCGGAAACGGGTGTGGTCTGGGGAGATGAGGAGGATCTGTCGGGGGCGACTTCGGAAGAGGTTCGCTTTGGGCGGAGCTGGCGATTCGATTACGATGCGGGGGATTTTGTACTGACTCCGAGTGGCAAAGTTGCTGCAGCTGGTGGGCGTGAAGCCTGGGTGCAATGGTGCATCAAGGCGGTGAAGACGCCGCGGTACAGACATGTGATTTACTCCCGGAACTATGGCTCGGAACTGGAGGATTTGGTGGGTCATGGTGATAGTCGCGGCGTGATGGAAAGTGAAATTACCAGGATGGTGACGGAGACGTTGCTGGCTGATCCACGCACGGATTCGGTAGACCAGTTCACGTTTGGTTGGAATCGGGAGCAGTGCATGTTCTCGTGCCGGGTGGCGAGTGTGCAGGAAGAGATGTTTATTCTGGAAAGTGAGGTGATCTGACGGGATGGCTGAGATTCCGCGTTATTTGGAGGACCAGACGGAGGAACAGATTATGCAGCGCATGCTGGATCGTCTGCCCGCGGATCTGGATAAATCGGAGGGTTCGTTCCTGTGGGATGCGGAGGCCCCGGTAGCGTTTATGCTGTCTGAGGCGGCTTTGTGGGCGCAGGAATTGCTGCGGCGTGGGTTTGCAAGTACGGCTGCGAGCAGTGATCCGAATTTTCGTTCGGAAGAGCTGGATCTGCGGGCGGGAGAGCATGGCATTACACGGCGAGCTGCGGTGGCGGCTCAGGGTGCTGTGAGGTTCATAGGTACGCCGGGGAAAGTGGTGCCTGCTGGAACGGTCGTGGCTACGCTCGCGGATGAAGTATCTGCAGAAGCTTCGCTCGAATATGAGACGGTAGGACGTGTGGAACTTGATGCAGAGGGCTTTGGGGTGGTAGGCGTGCGAGCGCTTGTTGCTGGAAAAGAGAGCAATGTGCCTGCGGGCACGGTAACTGTGCTGTCTACACCTGTAAGTGGCGTGACTTCTGTCACGAACGTTGATGTGATCAAAGGCGGTGCGGATATTGAGGCAGATACAGCGCTTCTGGAGCGTTTTTATGCCAAAGTCCGCAACCAAGGGACAAGCGGCAACAAGTCGCAATATGTGCAATGGGCCAGTGAAGTGCCAGGTGTTGGTGCAACGCGTGTGATTCCGTTATGGCAGGGACCAGGTACGGTGGGATTGTATCTGCTGGACACGGACAAACGTGCTGCGGGTACCGATCTGGTGGCGGCCGTACAGAAGTACGTAGATCCAACGCAGGATGGGCAAGGTGAAGGTGTTGCGCCCGCGGGGCCAGTGGTGTCCGTGATGCCAGCTGAGGAAGTGCCGATGAACATTCAGGTGAAGCTGACGCTGGCAAGTGATGCCACACTGGCAGATGTGAGGGCGTTGATTGAGGGCGGGGTGACCGCGTATCTGAAACAGTTGGCTTTTGCCGATCCGCTCGTTCGTTACACTCGCATTGCTGCGATCCTGCTGGACATTCCGCCCATTATCGACTATTCGGAGCTTACCGTGAACGGTGTAAGTGACCAGAATATCGAGATGACAGCGAGTCAGGTGGCCGTGCTGGGGGCGGTGGATGTGAATGAGTAGTGTTGGGCAGATGGTGGATGAGGAAGTTATTAGCGAGTGCAGAGACCAAGGGAGATTGGGAGAAATACGCCAATCTGGATTGGATCTGGTGAGTGAGAAGCTCCATGATGATGTGAAAGGAAAGGAGGATGCTGGTCATGAGTGCTCCTTCTACTGTAGATGTTGGACTGACGAGTGAGAAAGGACGGGAGCTGTTCTCGTATTTGCCGAGGTATTACGAGACTTCGCGTGTCATGCAGGCTGATATGCAGGCCAAAGGCACCGAGATGGATATGCTATACCAGGCGCTGGATGAGACGTTGGAGCAGTTTTTTGTTCGTACAGCTACGTGGGGGCTGGATTTCTGGGAGCAGGAGCTTGGCATTGAGACGGATCGTCTCAAACCTGTGGAGCAGCGGCGTGCCGTGGTGGAGTCCAAGCTGCGTGGTGCCGGGAAGTTTTCGGGCAGACAAGTTGCGAACGTGGCTGAGGCATATGCCGGGGGCAAGGTGGATGTGACTTTTCAACCGGAAGCATGGAGTTTTACGGTGAGCTTTGTGGATACGATGGGCATCCCGCCCAATATCGACGATCTCAAACGGGCGATTGAGGAATTGAAACCGGCCCATATGGCCGTGGAATATAAATATCGCTATCTGGTCTGGGATGATCTGGACAACAAACAAATGACATGGGACGAACTCGATGCCGCGTCCTTGACGTGGAATGAACTGGAGGTGTGGGCGTAATGCCAAAAGAAACAGATCGACTAAAATTACCTCTTCCCTTGGGGAATGAGAATGTGACTCGGGAGAGTATTAACGGAATTTTTGAAAAGATTGATGCAGGTATGGCGACACGAGAATCCATCCTTATACCTGCGGAATCGGATCTAAATAGCTATATTACAGAAGGGGAATATTATTGCCCAACGAATGCCACAGTAGGAACTTTAGCAAATTCTCCAGTAGGAGTAGCCTTTCATTTGACAGTAGAAAAACATGCTGGTGTGGTCCAAACTCTAACAACCTTTGAACCGAGTAACCTACAAGTTTTCCAAAGGAACTATTATGTCGGATGGGGTCCATGGAAAAAAGTACCTACAAGGGATGATATTGAAGAGGTAAAGGTATACACCGATCAGAAAGTCGAGGAAATCGCTATTAATGATGCATCCTTAACAGATAAGGGTATCGTCCAACTGTCCAACGCAGTTGATGGCACCCGTGAAGATTTGGCTGCTACGGAGAAGGCTGTTAGGGATGCGAGAATTGCGGCTAGCACTTTAGGGACGGCTAATGCAAAAATGTATACTGATAGCCAAATTAGCCAAGTTTCAAAGTCACTCAATATATTTTCGGCAGCGGTTCGATCCTCTAATAACATTTTTGTTTGTGCCTTTAATTCCGCACCAACTGTTAGTAATGGATTCTCATTTAAAGTTCAATTTAATACAACAAATTCAGTAGTGAATACACCAACTTATCTACAAATTAATGGTACAAATTATCATCTTAGAGCAGAGCATTTCAAAAACTACACTTTGCCAAACAACTTCATTGATTCAAGTGTGGTATATGAAGTGATATACGTCAGTTCAGTAGGTGCTTTTGTTATGAATGAGGTTTCAAGAGATGCTGATTTACGGGGTGGAGAAGTTACGGTTCGAGTTGGGAAAAACACATCGACTGCACAGTTTTCTACCATTCAGGCAGCAGTAGACTTTTTAAAAAAATTTAATGCAGGAGTAAGAACTATTAGAGTTGAGAACAGTTCAACTTCTAATAGTGAAACTTACACTGAAAAAATTACAGTAAAAGAATTTCATGGTGCACCATTATATTTTGTATTTGACCCAAGAATTAGATTAGAAGGTTATTTCAGTATAGATGACTGTAGTGCTGAGGTGCTTATTAACGGAAATTATGAAGTTCCATTAGAGATAGTAAACGCTAACTTGTATGGTATATATGCTCAAAATTGCAGTAAATTAAGATTTTTTTATGTAAATAAAACGACGGCCGGATTTGGTATACTGTGGGCTGTAAGAATACAAGGTCTATATGCTAGTAGTTGTAAAATTTCAAATCAGTCTATGTGTTTTGATCTATCTGATGGATGCGTCGCTGTTTTTGATAACATTACAGGTGCCAATAACACTTACGGAGGAAGGATATCTTCATCCATACTTATACTTAATAATTACTCAGTAGGAGGAGGTTCAATAACCAAATCAGGAGGAGCTCAATTATTCCAATAAGGAGGTATAAAGAATGAACGCATACTTTTTTGAGATTAATTCAAGGGAAGTCAATTTGATTATAAAAAATATTCAACAAATAACTACTAATGAAGTTATAGGTGAATTTGAGACATTAGTATGGTTAAATACCGAAGAAGAGAATATAGATTTCATAGTTACTGATAAGGAAATTATTATCGGGGACAAAATTCCATTAAACGAGAGTAATTTTGTAAATAAGTTTAAAAATGAATCACCTGAAGAGCGTATAAAAAAACTAGAGGATATAATCTCGAACTTAATTAAATAGATTTGCTTTTTTACTTAATTAAGTATCTGAGGAGGTGAAACCATGCAACAGGAAAACCTAGGGAAATGGCTCCTCGCTCTCCTAACCAGCTCAGTAACCTACTTCTTTGGAGGTTGGTCAGGCGTACTCGGCGTACTACTCGTGTTCGTCATCCTTGACTACCTAACCGGTATCGCGGCGGCGGGTATGACTGGCAAGTTAGAAAGTAATGTCGGAATGTTCGGTATTGCGCGGAAGGTATTTATATTTGCAATGGTATCGGTGGCTCATCTGGTGGACGGTGTTCTGGGAGACGGACATTTGTTCAGGGATGCGGTCGCCTTTTTTTATATCGCTAATGAGTTGTTGTCCATTATTGAAAATGGGGGTAAGTTGGGCGCTCCAATCCCGCCAGCAATCCGACAGGCGATTGAAGTACTCAAGGGGAAGGCGGGAGAGGGTACCATTTCTAATCATTTACCTTTTAGTCCCCCAACAGAAGACAGCGAGAAGGGGATCAATAGCCCTAATGGAGATGCGAAGTCGCTAGAAAAGAAAACGGAGCATAGCAGTCCAACTGCTGAGAAAAATGATTACCATTTGTAGTGAATCAGCTCTCTAGTAATGTAGATAAAGATAAAATGGATAGAAGTAAAATTGGAATGAGAAAAGCACCCGATCCGGGTGCTTTAATATTTTCCGATACTCATAGACTGTATAATCTTCTTACTAACTATTTGTTTAGCTTAACAATAAGTGTATTGTAATAAATCAACTGCTCCAGATAAGAGTCTTCCTTCATGAGACTAGCTCTGTATGCTGCTGAAGAAGTTTCAAGATAATCTCTTTTGGCCTGCAAGATTTCAATCTGTCCTTTGATTTTTTTGATTTGTTTTTTGTAGTAAGCCATCTTCTCTTGGTATGTACTTTCTTTCTTTTTGGCAGCAGCCTCAACGCTTGGCTGAATGACAACAGCTGAAGTTGCAGACAGTAGAACGGTTAGACTGAGTACGGCAGTTAATAGCTTTTTCAATTATCCTTTACCTCCAATGAAGTGTTTTTACAATCTGTATTAATGAGTCTTTATCTAATAGAAGTAGTCTAACAGATACATTATGGATTTACTATTGAATGAATTGGTAATATCCAACACATCAGGGACACGCACACAAGCAACTCCTAACTCAACCGCATTAACTATATACAAACGGCAATTTGCCGCATAAAGGGTGTGAGAAACATGCAAACGAGAAGCTCGGGCAACACACAAGGGATTGACGTCTCCCGATACCAGGGCAATATTGACTGGGCGAAGGTGAAGGCAAGTAGCATGACATTTGTGTTCATCAAGGCAACCGAGGGACAGACATATACCGATCCGAATTACCAGAAAAATGTAACAGGCGCACTGGCGGCGGGTATGCTGGTCGGAACGTACCATTTCTTCCGTGCGACATCTACCGATGGTGCCAAGGCAGAAGCAGCTCATTATGCCAATACACTTAACAAAGTTGGAGGCGCCAAGGCGTTACAACTGCCACCTGTCATGGACTACGAGAACAACCCTGGCAACCTGAGCAAAGCACAGATGAATACAGTTGCCAAAGCTTTTTTAACCGAATTACAACGTCTGACAGGTGTAAAACCGATCATATACACGGGCAATTCATTTGCCGGGAATTTTGATACATCACTCAGCTCATACGATCTGTGGATCGCGCGTTACAGCAGCACCCGTGTACCAGACGACCAGCCGGCATGGAAGCGGTGGACGTTCTGGCAGTACACGGATTCGGGCAAGGTGAATGGCATTAGTGGAAACGTGGATATGAATGAATTCGAGGGAACAGCGGCACAGCTCAGAGCCAGATACGCAGCAGCAACCCCGAAACCGCCGGAACCAACCAATCCAACGAATCCAACGAATCCAACCAACCCAAATCCACCAACCGAACCACCGAAAGGGGGCGAACCGATGACAGTCGAAGAGAAAGCAGCGTTTGATGCGCTTAAGTCCCAGGTTGATAAACTGCAGGCGCGTCAGCAAATGGAAGTTCCAGTATGGGCGAAAGCAGCTGTGGATGCAGCGCTGGCATATGACACCAAGAATCCGTTGTTCAGCATTGATAATGGGGCGAGTTATGATTTTTACCGTTTTATTACCGTGATGCATCGCAGAGGTTTGTTTAAAAAATGAGCTGATCCTTAGCAAATTAAAATATTGGTTTTATCTGAATGTGGATGGAATGGAGAAGGGACACAAGACGCTTTTTGTCGAACTGTGTTCCTTTTTTGTGTTTTGTGTAAGTAATATTAACGCATATAATAAAGTTGAAGACTTATGTCTGTAAATCTCTTGTCTAATTGATTAATGTGATGTAAAGTAAGTTACACGAAATTGTTTTTTACCACAGTTTATTTACACAATCCTCCTCATCATGACAAAACCATAACATATGAAGTTATTGTAATGTCTCCCTGTTGTACAATCCAACATCTCAAGATGACTCGTTCATACGTTTTACACATCCAATCTGCAAGAGAAAACCACCGTCATAAACAACTTACACATCTAAGCAACCTAGCCTATGTTGAGTTTCTTTCATACGTATTGCAAACGAACGAACGATGCTTAATTGGGTTCCCACACTCCATGCTCCAAGTCGACATGCTCAAGGAACAGACTTTATAGCGTAGCCAGCTATGTAATATCCTTATGCCTACTTATATTTTCAATCCACTGACTTAAACTTGCTCGTACCGGTCCTTAACCATTTGCTGTTGCTAATTGACCTTAGTTCAAATAAATCGCAACAATTTCAATCAATTGCATAGATTCATCTCGCAAGATACTTCATTCGTTGGGTGCGTTTTCTTTTTCTATAAAAGTAATCGTCCATATCCGTAATCCATGTGCATGGTGATCTGACTTTTACTTATATTGTTCACCTGTCTGCCATGCTGTTTTTACAGTTTATATACATGCCTTACTTTTCCCGGAACTTTAATTCAGGTATCACAGGCACCTAAAGCCTTTCATTGATACAAGCAAGCACCGAACCAATGGCTATCATTGAAGTTTTTTCATGCCAGTATCACACACATTATGAGACAGGGAAGGGTGTTGTACGTATGCGAATGAGAAAGAAATGGATGTCCGGTTTTTTGACTCTGGCTTTGAGTACCGTCTTGGTGTTGTCAGGTTGCTCGAGCAATGAGGGGGCTGGGAATTCGCCTGCTCCGGCGGAAGGCAGCGAGCCACCAGCCAAAGTGACGGAAGCGCAGGATACGATGATTATGGGGCGTGGTGGGGATTCCGTAGCACTCGACCCGGCGATTGTAACCGATGGGGAGTCACTGAAGATTGGACATCAGGTGTTTGATTCATTGCTGGACTACAAGGAAGGTGGAACAGAGGTCGTTCCTGGACTAGCAGAGAGCTGGGAGATTTCGGCGGATGGACTCAAGTATGTGTTTAAGCTGAAGTCCGGTGTGAAATTCCATGATGGAACTGACTTCAATGCGGAGGCTGTTGTGTTCAATTTTAACCGCTGGGGTGATCCGGCGAGTGAATATAAATTCGAAGGAGATTCCTTCGATTATTATGACTCCATGTTTGGTCCAGAGGACGGACGTGTGATCAAGGAAGTGACGGCGACGGACGAGACTACGGTGGAGTTCACATTGAACCAACCACAAGCGCCTTTCCTGCAAAATATTGCGATGACGCCATTTGGCATTGCCAGCCCAACCGCGATTCAGGAGAAAAAAGAAAACTTTAAGAGTGAGCCTGTGGGCACCGGCCCATTTGTATTCAAAGAGTGGAAGCGTAACGACTC
The DNA here is from genome assembly GCF_037969885.1 of Paenibacillus sp. FSL R7-0313. Lineage (NCBI taxonomy): Bacteria > Bacillati > Bacillota > Bacilli > Caryophanales > Paenibacillaceae > Paenibacillus > Paenibacillus sp. FSL R7-0313. The sequence continues at coordinate 6,740,411 of NZ_CP150219.1, read as the reverse complement.
CATCACCCTGGAGAAAAACGCGGATTATTGGAAAGAAGGACTGCCGAAGCTGAACAAAGTAATCGTGCGTTCCATTCCGGATAACACCGCTCGCTTCAATGCCCTGCAAAACGGCGAGATTGATGTCATGGAAGACCTGAACCCGGACGATCTGTCCATCCTTGAAGGCAACAGCGAGTTGCAGAAGATCGAGCGTCCACCGTTCAACGTGGCGTATATCGGCTTTAACTTCAAGAAGAAACCATTTGATAATGTCAAAGTCAGACAAGCCCTCAATCATGCGGTGAACAAGCAGGCCCTTATTGATGCGTTTTTTGCTGGACAAGCTGAGCCTGCCGTGAATCCGATGCCGCCAACGCTGTGGGGGTACAACGATACCATTGAGGATTACCCATATGATCTGGAAAAAGCAAAAGCTCTACTGGCCGAAGCTGGCTTCCCTGACGGTTTGCCTGATCCGGTAACCTTCTATGCCATGCCGGTATCTCGCCCGTATATGCCTGATGGCAAGAAGGTTGCGGAAGCAATCCAGGCTGATTTTGAGAAAATTGGCGTGACCACAAACATTGAATCCCCAGAATGGGCGACGTATCTGGATGATGCCAAAGCCGGGGAGAAAGACGATATCTATATGCTCGGCTGGACGGGTGACAACGGGGACCCGGATAACTTCCTCTACACCTTGCTCGACAAAGACGCCATTCCGGGCAACAACCGCAGCTTCTATGTCAACGAAGAGTTGCATGTGTTGCTGACCGATGCGCAGAAGGAAACAGACCAGGAGAAACGTGCCGAGCTGTACAAACAAGCGCAGGTGATTATCAAGGAAGACGCACCGTGGATTCCACTCGTGCACACTACGCCAATTTTGGCGGGTAAATCAAACCTGAAAGGTTTTGTACCATCTCCGCTGGGCAGTGAATCCTATGCTGGTGCCTACTTCGAATAGCGCAGAGGGAAATTGAATCTGAATATGCATCTAACGCATTAACCATTCTTTCTATCAAAGCGCTGGTGAGACGCAATGCTTGGCAGACCCCACATCCGGACGTAACTATCCAAAGCATGCGTTTCTGCCGGCGCTTTTTATTTTGCACGATATGTCGAAGGCAGGTGAACAGGATTGAACAGCTATATTGTCAAACGTGTGCTTGTGTTGCTGCCCGTACTGCTGGGCATGACCCTGATTGTCTTTTCCATCATCCACGCCATTCCGGGTGACCCCGCTGAGACCATACTTGGGCAAAAGGCAACCGAACAATCCAAGCAGGCCCTTCGTGACCAGCTCGGTCTGGATAAACCCTGGTTCCAGCAATATTTCGCCTACTTGGGCGATTTGCTCAAAGGAGACTTGGGAACGTCCATCCGCACCAAGGTGCCTATTGCCCAGGAAATTGTGCCTTATCTGACAGCAACCCTTGAATTAACGATGGCAAGTATGTTGTTTGCTGTCATTATTGGGGTGAATGCCGGGATTGTCAGTGCATGGAAGCACAACTCCTGGTTTGATTATTGCTGCATGGTCATTGCGCTAGTGGGTGTATCGATGCCGATCTTCTGGCTAGGTCTGATGGAACAATGGCTGTTTGCGAACAAATTACAGTGGCTGCCATCCATTGGACGAATGAATGCACGTGATCCGGTGGAAGCCATTACGGGCTTGTATGTGCTGGATACGATGATTGCTGGACAATGGAATCAGTTGTGGACCGTAACGAAACATTTGATTCTGCCAAGTGTTGCACTGGGAACGATTCCAATGGCTGTTATTGCCCGGATGACCCGTTCCAGCATGCTGGAAGTGATGAGTTCCGATTATATTCGTACAGCAAAGGCGAAGGGACTGGGGCCGTTTTTTGTCGTATATGGACATGCACTTAAAAATGCGTTTATACCCGTGCTTACCGTTATCGGCATCCAGACTGGATCGTTGCTCGGGGGTGCGGTGTTGACCGAAACGATCTTTGCTTGGCCTGGCGTGGGACGTTATATATATGAAGCAATTAGTTCGCGGGACTATCCAGTGATCCAGAGTGGCATTCTGATCGTGGCGTTCTTTTTCGTGGTGATCAACCTGATTGTAGATTTACTCTACGCCGTGTTTGATCCTCGTATTAGTTATAAATAGGGACTCAATAAAGAACCAATCTGCAGAAGCGAAGCTAAAAGCTTTCTAAAAGAAAGCTACATCGGAAGCATAGGCTGCGCATTTATCACCGGATTTTCGCCTTTAAATAGGTGGATCAATATAATCTGGGGATAACAGCGATCAGAAGATGATACTGCAATCGTAGTGCTTGAGTGTAATAGAACTCGTTGATCTTTTGTTATATTCATTTCCAGGAAAGGGGACGCCGCATGGCCAAATTATCGACCAATACCGGACCATCCATTGATGCTGCAACAGCGAGTACATCCGGTCCATGGCGGGAAGCGTGGAGAACGTTTCGGAAAAATCGGCTTGCGCTTGCTGGTCTGATTATTATCGTATTTTTTATACTTTTGGCCTTTCTCGCGCCATACATTGCACCTTACGATTACAAGGAACAGGTGCTGGTGGATCGGCTTCAGGCCCCTTCGGCAGAGCATTGGTTTGGTACCGATGATCTGGGGCGTGACGTTTTTTCCAGAGTGCTGCATGGGGCGCGTATTTCCTTGTGGGTGGGCTTTTTCTCCGTCATTGGTTCCATTATTGCGGGCACGCTGCTGGGTCTGATTGCCGGATTTTATGGAAAATGGGCGGACATGCTCATCTCGCGTTTATTTGATATCTTGCTCGCATTTCCCGGGATTTTGCTAGCCATCGCCATTGTGGCGATATTGGGCCCGTCGTTGCAAAATGCACTGCTCGCCATCGCCATCGTGAACATCCCGACCTACGGAAGGTTGGTGCGTTCACGGGTACTTAGCTTGAGACAGGAGGAATTCATAACGTCGGCACGGACACTTGGAGCGGGCAACGGGCGAATCTTGTTTCGTCACATCTTGCCCAACAGCCTTACTCCGCTGATCGTGCAGGGTACACTTGGAATTGGGACGGCGATCATCGAGGCCGCTGCACTCGGATTTCTAGGCATGGGTGCGCAACCACCCGACCCGGAATGGGGCAAAATGCTGTCGGACTCCCGTCAGTTTATACAAAAAGCCCCGTGGACGCTGATTTTCCCCGGCGTTTCCATCATGTTGACCGTGCTTGGCTTCAACCTCATGGGTGATGGACTACGCGATACCCTTGATCCGAAAATGGCGAAAAAATAGAAGGCTCTGACTCTAACCGTAACGCTAACTTCTGCTTAAACTCAAACCGAAACCGAAACCGAAACTGAAACCGAAACTGAAACTTATAACCCAAGCTCGAACTCAAGCTGTAACTTTGATTTGAAATTCTAGCTCTAACAACGCTAACTTATTCCGTAACACAGCATGCGTGCCAAAGGCAACTTTAACACAAACCGTAAGCACTAATTTTTATCGCAATCCTATTTGCAGCTGTAACGCCAACTTTTGCTTCAACTCTAACGAACCTACGAGGTCCTATTTTACGATTTCCAGCAAATTTTCCAATCTAACGAACTTCACGCACGCTATTTTGCGAAAAACATTCGGAAAGTCTCGAAAGGTTGGCTAAAGGTAAGAATTAGCGTGTCTACAATTCGTTAGCTTACGAAATCCTCCTAAAAAGGCCATTTAACGCCTCTGAGGTTCGTTAACGCGTGACTGCCATGCTGCTCAAGACATTCAAGCAACCACAATACCAAGGTACCAACATACTAATATCCCAACGTACCCATACATCAGTCTCAACACAGTAAGCCCGAGGATACTCCAAGGTACATTAGATGAAATATGTTTTAACGCTATCTACTATATCAACAGACACATCACAATCAATCTTTCACCATGCCGGTTCGAACTTTGGTTCGAGGCGGCTTTTGTTTTACCTGTGGGATTACGTTAAAATGATTGGTGATGTGCAAAAGTTGAAGGGGTATTCAATCTTTTTGTTAAAATAACCGCCTGCGTATTGACACCCAATTTTCCCATATGTTATATAAAAGGAAGGGTTTAGCACTCCGATCATTAGAGTGCTAACAAATGATGTTTTTACTATACGCCTACATATGGGATGATTCTGTTTTTGAAAATAGATATTGAACCTGAGTCAGACATGCGAATCCCAAAGGGGCACAACAGACCTGAAGCGGCATTCCACGTTTAATAAAAGATATCACTTCATTGATGATCTCTATCCTAAAAAATCAGTCGCTGATCAGATGCAAAAATAGTGCAGGGGACGAAATCGATTTGGAGGAAGCAGAGCGTTCGCCTTTATCACCGGATTTCTCCCTTTTTAAAAAGGGAATCAAAGAAATACGGGGATAACAGCGATCCGAAAAACGATTCGTAACCGGAACGGCTATATTGCAGAACGTCATGCACTTATTTTTTATAATGAGCCATTAGAGTGAATCACATATCTGTGGACTAGAGCGATCAAGGTTTTTGAGTCTACTAATGGCCGCAGGATTATCTCAGTTACTTCCTATTTTCAATCCAATCATTCGATATCCCAATTTGAAAGGAGTCCAACCATTCATGGCTAAAAAAGAATTCCAGGCAGAATCCAAACGTTTGCTGGATATGATGATCAACTCCATTTACACCCAAAGAGAAATCTTTTTGAGAGAATTGATCTCCAACTCCAGTGACGCCATTGATAAAATTTATTACAGAGCACTAACCGACGATTCACTCGTTTTCAACAAAGAGGACTACTTCATCAAGCTCACAATCGACAAAGAAAACCGCACGCTCACACTGACGGATACCGGAATCGGGATGACGCAGGAAGAGCTGGAGAACAATCTGGGCGTGATCGCGAAGAGTGGTTCCCTGGCGTTCAAGAAAGAAAATGAAGCAAAAGACGGCCACAACATCATCGGACAATTCGGGGTTGGTTTCTACTCGGCATTTATGGTGGCGGACAAGCTGACCGTAACAAGTAAAACGCTGGGCAGCGACGAGGCTTGGAAATGGGAGTCCGAAGGCGCGGATGGTTACACGATCACACCAGCTGAGAAAGATTCTGTAGGTACAGAGATCGTCCTGACGATCAAAGAAAATACCGAAGAAGATTCGTATGACGAATTTTTGGAAGAGTACCGCCTGAGATCCATCATCAAGAAATACTCAGATTTCATTCGCTACCCGATCAAGATGGATGTAACGGGTCAACGTCCGAAAGAGGGCACGGAGAACGAGTTCGAGGAATACCAAGAAGAACAAACCGTGAACAGCATGGTGCCGATCTGGCGTAAAAATAAAAGCGAATTGACTGAAGAAGATTACACTAACTTCTATATGGAAAAACGCTACGGTTTTGACAAACCGCTCAAACACCTGCATATCAGCGCAGATGGCGCAGTGGTATACAATGCAATCCTGTTTATTCCGGAGAACACGCCGTTTGACTACTATACGAAAGAGTATGAAAAAGGCCTTGAACTCTACTCCAACGGTGTACTGATCATGGATAAATGTGGGGATCTGTTGCCAGATTACTTCGGATTTGTCAAAGGTATGGTGGATTCCGAAGACCTGTCCCTGAACATCTCCCGTGAGATGTTGCAACATGACCGTCAGCTTAGCCTGATCGCGAAGAACATTAAGAACAAAATCAAGAGCCAACTGCAAAGCCTGTTGAAGGACGAGCGTGAGAACTACGAGAAGTTCTACCAAGCGTTTGGACGTCAGTTGAAATATGGCGTATACAGCGACTATGGTGTGAATAAGGATACATTGCAGGATCTGCTGTTGTTCACGTCTTCCAAAGAGAGCAAACTCGTTAGCCTGGACGAATACGTCTCCAGAATGCCGGAAGATCAGAAGTACATCTACTATGCATCCGGTGAATCCATTAGCCGTATTGAGAAGCTGCCACAGATCGAGGGTGTTCTTGAGAAAGGGTACGAAGTATTGTACTTTACCGATGACATCGACGAGTTTGCAATCAAGATGATCACGAACTACAAGGAGAAAGAATTCAAATCCATCTCCAGTGGTGACTTGGGCATCGAAGATAGCGCGGACAAAGAAGAAACGGACGCTCAGGACAACGACAACAAAGAGCTCTTTGAAGCGATGCAAGCTCAATTGGCGGGTAAAGTCAAAGCGGTTAAAGCTTCCAAACGTCTCAGAAGCCACCCGGTATGTTTGTCCACCGAAGGTGAGCTGACGATTGAAATGGAGAAAATCCTGAAAGCTATGCCAAACAGCGAAAACGTACAAGCCGACAAAGTGCTGGAAATCAACGTAAATCACGATGTCTTCAAATCGTTGAAAGACGCTTTCGCGCAGGATCAGGAAAAACTGAACCTCTACACAAGCCTGTTGTACCATCAGGCATTGCTGATCGAAGGATTGCCAATTCAGGACCCAGTAGAGTTCACCAACGATATCTGTAAGGTTATGGTGTAAACTTTCGCAATATCGCAGTGATATAATAACGGTGCACTGAATCAAAGTGATTGAATGTTCCATGCGGTTTCCGGGTGAAAGGCTCAGAGCTTATATAGCCTGGAAACTACAAAATACGGTTGCACCCACTATCTCCACCCCGACAGGGCGTTTCAGACCTGTCGTTTTTTTTGTTTTTACCCACAACGGGGAGGGCGCGGGGGAGACAGACTATCATTGAAGCTAATGATGATATTATTATAAGTTGAACTTGATCTTCACTCCAATTTTAGCGAGATAACTGGTGAATACCATTATGTATTTTAAGTACAGCAAAAGTAGTGAAGGGGACGGAATCGATTCTGAAGAAGCGAAGCGTTCGCCTTTGTCTCCGGGTTTTTCCCTTAGTAAAGGGAATTCAGAAAACCTGGAGACAACAGCGATCATAAGAACGATCCGTAACCGGAACGGCTACGCAAACTGTATAAGTCACTTTTTTTCATCATTAGTCACGATAGTGTGAGTTTAATATGAATCATTGTCATTTAGATGCACGGATGATAGTCTGGCAGGGTATAATAAGAGAAGATGACTGTTCATTACAAGTTGATGTAAGAAGAGATGACAATCGCAGACAGGTTTTACTTTTCGAAACCACAGATGTTGTGTATAATCACTCAAAATAGAGACAGTCGGCTAGGAGTGATCCCCATGCAATGGAACGATCTGAGAGAACATAGACAATATCCCGAATTAACCAAATTGGATGGATCTCGTGCAGCGTATGAACGGGACTATTCGAGACTCATTCATTCACCGACCTTCCGTCGGTTACAGGGCAAATCGCAGGTGTTTGGCGCAGGAACGGGTGATTATTATCGTACTCGTTTGACCCATTCCCTGGAGGTGGCACAGATTGCACGCGAGGCTGCCCGCAGTCTGATTCGCCGTTTCCCCGAGGTGGATTGGGACCGTGCGGACAACCCCGGCCTTATTATTGATTCAGAAGTGGTGGAGTGCGCTGCAATCGCACATGACTTCGGTCACCCGCCGTTTGGACATAAAGGTGAAGAAGTATTGGATGGCATTCTGGATGACCTCATTAACACCGAGGCTAAGAAAATCATGAAAAAAAGCCGCAGCGCCAAAGTTCCCAAGGTGGAGTCTGAAGTCCGTGCCGAGTTAAAACGGAAATACGAGCATTTTGAAGGCAATGCGCATAACTTCCGTCTCATTATGCACTTGGAGAAGCGTGAAGATATCGACGGACTGAACCTGTCTGATGCGGTATTACTAGGAATCAACAAGTATCCGTACCCTGGGACAGAGAGCAAAAAAGGCATGTATCATCATGAGTGGCAATATATTCGGGAGATCCGTGATCGCTGGAACGTGCCGGCAGGCAAGAAGACGCTGGAAGCACAGCTGATGGACCTTTGCGACGATATTGCGTACTCCTCACATGACCTCGAGGATGGCATCAAAGCAGGCAAAATTGAAGTACATGAGCATTTCCTGCAAGATCCACATGTGAATCGACTGATTGTGGATAAAATTACAACGCTGGAGGATCTGTTCTGGAACGGATGGACCCGAGAAGCGATTGGGCAAAAGGTAGAAGAGGTACTCGCTTCGTTCCTGCGCATCTGGAATGAAAAGATGCCTTTCTGCGAACATGATTACTCGCGTACCCGTCGTGAAGTGAAAGCCTACTGGGTGAGCTTTTTTGTAGGGAGTCTGGGCGTTATTGACGATGGCGACTGGAAGAAGGTAACCTTTGTCCGTGAAGGGGCTGAAGACCTCGACATGCTGCGTACGGTGAGTGTGCTCAAGAGTTTTGCCTGGGTGACCATGATTCGTGACCTGCGTGTACAGCGGCTACAGAAGCGCAGTGAGTGGATGATTAAGCGATTATGGGATGCATTCCTCGATCCGGAAACGTCCAAATCCATTATTCCATCCGACTGGCTGCAGCGGTATGAGAAGGATCAAGCCAAAGCCCAGCCAATCTGGACTTGGGAACACATGGTGATCGATTATATCGCAGGAATGACGGATGCATTTGCCGAGAAAATATATAATGAACTCTACGGTCTGAAGGTGGGTTCGATCTACGATCTGGATTAAAATTAACCGATATAAAGGGAGATGAGACGCGTGGCTAAGCGAATGAGTGAGACGTTCAGTCTGGGCGTACTTGACCTTGTTCCAAGGTTAAACGATGCCACAGCGGAACAGGCGCTTCAACAATCGGTGACACTTGCGCAACATGCCGAGGTTTGGGGATACGTACGATACTGGACGTCAGAGCATCATGATATGGCTGAATTGGCATCGGCCTCTCCCGAAGTACTGTTATCCCACATCGGAGCAAGGACAACAAAGATCCAACTTGGCTCTGGTGCGGTCTTGTTGCCGCATTATAGCCCGCTCAAGGTTGCGGAGTCGTTCCGCCTGCTGGCTGCGCTCTATCCGGGGCGCATTGAGCTTGGGCTCGGACGTGCTCCTGGCGGTGGACCTCATGCCACGATGGCACTCAGTGGCAATTACTTGCAGCATGTGTCCAAGCTGCCTGAATCGCTCGCAGCACTCACGGAACTGCTCGAAGACCGCTACATGTACGAGGATCATCCCGTGACAGCTCGTCCGATTCCCAAGCTTCCGTTATCACTCTGGATGTTGGGAACTAACGTGAAGAGTGCAGAATTTGCGGCACGGTTTGGCATGGGATATGTCTTTGGTCAATTCATGAGTGATGCCGATGGTACAGAGGCTGTAAGGCGATACCGAGAAGGATTTATTCCCAGTGCAACGATGAAGGTGCCTGAGGTTATGGTGGCAGTGAGCGTATTGTGTGCCGAGTCAGAGACGGATGCTTTGGACTGGAGTCGTGACATGGTGGAGAGGCGCAAGCTGGATGGGAAAGAACGTTCAACGGAGCCGAATTCAAGTGGTATCGCGGTCTCTAACACGAGTGATGAAGCCGTTAGTGATCAAAATGAATCGGTACGGCACTATGCAGGTACACCTGAGCAGGTATGGGCTCGATTGCAACAGGTGAGTCGCAGGCTGGATTCGGAGAGGTTGCTTCTGGTTACGGCAGGACCAGATTATGAGCGCAGGTTGGATTCATATCGATTGCTGGCTGAGCATAAGACAGCAATACTGAACTAGGCTGATCGCTTTATGATGTTAGCCGTTGAAATCCGAACAAACCGAAGAGCTGCAGATCGGGACTTTACCGTATGCTGCAGCTCTTCGGTTTGGACTTTGTCAAGATTCAACAATCTTTTACAAAACCAAGCATCTTAATGACAAAATAATGTTATAATACTTTACGTCTATTTTCCTATCGATATAATATAGATAAGCTCTTTTGGCAAGAGGTCAAAAGAAGGGGAAAACAATGACAAAAGCACCTGAATTCGGGATGACCGAAGAGGTCAAGGGGGAAATCATATGTTCAGCAGATTTAAGATCAAGAGTATCGGTCTGCGTATCAGCATCGCGTTCTACTTGTTAATCCTCTGTTTAATTATTTTGAGTGTCACGATTGTCACCCGGATGAATTCAATTGAAACCAACACTAATGAAATTACGAACAATTGGATGCCATCAATCCAGCAAATTAACCGGTTAAATTATACCACAGAGCATGTCCTGTCACTAAGTTATCGTCACTTTGACGCGGAAGAAACAGACAAGGCATCCTTGTCAGAAGAGCGTACCAAGTATATTCGTGAAACGACGCAGGCGATTAAAATCTATGATCAGCAGGAGAAGTCTCCGGAAGAGCTCGAACACTGGACTGCGTTCAAGAACAAGTGGGAAGCATATCTCAAGATTAATACGCAATCGATTAAGCTGAGTGATGAGGGTCAGACACAGCTGGCGAAGGAAGTAGCTGATAAAGGTGCTGATTCCTTTGACACCATGCAAGTCGATCTCGATTATCTCGTGGAATATAATCAGGAACAGTCCAATCTTGCGGCGGCCCAAACGATCAGATCGGTGCAGGATGGTAGGTTAAGCATCATTATCGGTGTTCTTGTCATGATTGTCATTACAGCGATCAGCATTCCGATTATTCGTTCACAAGTCGTGAAACCACTGCTACGTGTCATTAGTGCGGTGAAACTGATTGCAGAAGGCCAATTGAATGTTCAGGACATACATACCAAACATGAGGATGAAGTCGGTGTTCTGGCCAAAGCGGTGAATGACATGAAAGGTAACCTGACTTCCATGGTTCTGAGCGTCAGACGAATTGCGGAAGCTGTCAATCTGCAAAGTGGGGAACTGGCAATATCCTCAGAAGAGGTTAAGATTGGTAGTCGCCAAATTGCTGTGACCATGGAAGAGTCAGCCAAGGCCGCAGAGAGCCAGGCAGAGACAGCCGTGGAATCAGCCCGGACGGTTGAAGCGTTGAATGATCACATTCAAAATCATACGGAACAAGGCAGCCAGCTGCGCGTCATGTCGGATCTTGTTCTGGAACAAGGGCTGAATGGTCGCAAGGCGATGGAACAGTCGGTGCAGCAGATGCAACAGATTTCCGGTTCGGTCTCGGCTTCCATGAACAAGATGGAACGGTTGAATCGTAAAAATGAAGATATTTCCAAACTGGTTCAGGTCATTCATGACATTGCACGCCAAACCAATCTTTTGGCATTGAATGCCTCTATTGAGGCAGCACGTGCGGGAGAGAGTGGACGTGGATTCGCTGTAGTTGCATCAGAAGTGCGGAAGTTATCTGAGGCTGTGCAGACTTCGGTCGAAGAGATCACGGCGATTACCGAGGATATTCAGCAAGAGTCACAAGGGGTGGTTTCGGAATTACGTACAGGCGTTCAGGAGACCGAACTGGGTCAGGAACATGTGCTTGCTTCAGGTCAACTCTTCCGTACAATTAACGAATCGGTAGAAGGCATGGTTGGTGTCATCAGCACGATGACAGATGGACTGGCAGGCATGCAGGAAGCAAGCGGACGAATGAATGATTTCAGTCAGCAGATTTCCGCTGTTTCGGAACAATCGGCAGCGAGTGTGGAAGAAGTTTCTGCATCGGCGGAAGAGCAAGTAAGTTCCATGGAAACGATTAGCGGCAACATTCAAAGTCTGAAAGAATTATCGGAAGATTTGCTTACATCCATTGAAAAATTAAAAATATAACTTTCTTCTTATAATAAAAGAAACATAAAGTCGTTTCCAAAAACAAGGTTTTCCCAAATACAGGGGAGGCCTTGTTTTTTTGATGAACTGTTAGTTTCCGTCAGTTGATTCGATAGAAGGGAAAACGTAAGACTGAAATTTTATAATAAATAGGCCTTAATAACCAATTTAATAAGTATCTGGAGTAAATTAAGTAGATATTAACAGCTTATATATCGTAATTCGACAAAAAAATGCAAAAAAAATATGATTTCGATATATTTTTAAAAGGAATTCTTAAAAATTTTATCGAATTTAAAAGTGTATCATTCTACCTGTTGTATGAGGTTTCGAAAAGTGCAAGAAACAGGGGGAGGAAATTACCGGTGGAAGGAGGTCTACGTTCACTTCAACTCTGGAATGGGGTAAAGCGGAAAAGAGACAGTGGAAGTGTGTAATTGGAATTTGATATGAATTTGATAAGTATGATTATGGAGGCAAAGAACTATGACAAGAAGGTTTAAGTCATCGATTTTTTCACGAACAGGAATGGTATTACTTGCTTTTCTAACGATGATTCAAGCCGGTGCGCCTTATATTTACGCTGCTCCTGCTGTGCCTCACTCCTTTGTAACGAAGAGTAAAGAGACGCTACCTACCGGTTCGATGTCAGATGCAGCATATGGTAACGGACGCTATATCGCTGTTGGCGAAAAGGGAACGATTATTCAATCTGCCGATGCTGATCATTGGGAGAATGTAAAAACAATTGCGGACATTAATTATACCGGGGTAACAGATCCCTCCAGTTTTACTTTTTATGGTGTTGCTTATGGTAATGGCGCCTTTGTCACTGTCGGTAGTGATGGGGTTATCCTCAGTTCTGCTAACGGGGAGGATTGGACGCAACGTGCCTCGGGCACGGATCTTCTGTTATACCGGATTGAATTTTTAACCTTTAACGGTACAGGGGCTTTTTATGCACTTGCGAAAGGTAGATATCTCACTTCAACGGATGGAACGAACTGGACCACCGTTACCCCAACGGGAATAGGTGCTGATAAACAACTTACACAGGTGACGGTGGGGAATAACGGAACTCGGTTAGCATTTTCCAGTGAAGAAGGAAAGATTTATTCGACAACTACGGGTACCGACTGGACTTCAATCCAGCCATACACTCCGGATTCTATTCCAGCTAATGGAGCCAATTTCCTGAAATGGATGAATGATCGTTATTTTATGGCCGATATTAGTGGATTCATCTGGACCTCTACGGATCTCGTGACATTCACCCTAATGGGTCCTCCATTTAAACAGACTTTTTCAACTGGAACCAACCAGATGCGAAAAGGTTTTTATGATGGAACTACGTATTATCTGTTTGGTAGCGAGGGGAGCAAGTATGGGGCAGTTTATACATCAACGGATGCAATCAATTGGACGTTGCAGCCTTACGAGAGAGAATTTGTTGATCAGCAAGCAGAGTATATAAACGGCAAATATTTTTTGCTTGGTAACGAGGGATTGAGCGTCTCGGATACGGGCTCCGACTGGAAGTATAAATGGGGCGGTAATTTTAACGAAATTATATTTGATGGCAGCAAGTATATTGCGGCTGGACAGTTAGGGAAAGAAGGAACGATCTGGATTTCGACTGATTTGTCTTCATGGACGAAGGTGGAGATGTCCGGACAAGCGGATGCGTTTACATCTGTAGCCCAGGGGAATGGTAAGTATGTAGCAGTTGCTGGACCGTATCATGGAGAGACAAGCTTGGCTACTTCTTCTGATGGTACCAACTGGGGGCTTCAGAGCAGCTTGATGGGTGCGGAATATTTGACCGATATTGCATACGGGGCTGGGCTCTTCGTTACTGTAGGTGCAGTCTCCAATCAGGCGGTTATTGAGACTTCTATGGATGGTGTAACATGGACCAGTCAGACAGTCCCATCCAGTTTATTGAATTATCTATCCTCTGTTACCTATATTAACAATGAATTTGTGGCTTTAGGCAATTCTTATAACTCCAATGGAAATATTAGTGAAGTGGCTATTCTAACTTCACCAGATGGAATTCATTGGACAGATCGTTCGGGCGATTATCCAAATACCACCGATTTTATGGGGAATATTATTTATGATGGAAGTCAGTATATCTTGCTAGGGTACGATTCATCAACCTACGAGGTGATTACGCGTACGAGCCCTGATCTGGTGACGTGGTCTTCTGCTCGGTTCACGGGTGGATATTTGTTGTATGGTGGATCAACATTTATAGGGAAGAAAGACAACACGTTATATGCATTACTTACAAATAGCACTTATAAGGTCAATGATATTTATTATTCCAATGATGACGGGGTTACTTGGTATACCTCATCTAGTTTGGATAACACACTGGGAGCATCTGCGTTAATGAGTGTAAACGATGAGATTGTTGTATCCGGGCCGAACAAACTGGTCTTGGCGACATCGGTAACTTCTTCATCGGCGATCAGTCCAGGTACAGCGAACTTTGATAAAGAAACGTCAGCGCAAGCAGATGTGAGTGTGACCCTGACGCTGAACGGCAACACGCTGAGCAGCATCACGAATGGAGCAACAACGCTAACAGCCGGAACAGACTACACGTTGTCCGGTAACGTGGTGACAATCAGCAAAGCCTATCTGGCGCAACAAACGGAGGGCACGACAAGCCTGACGTTCAACTTTAGCGCGGGAGCGGCGCAAGTGTTGACTGTGACGGTGAGTGATTCCACGCCACCTGAACCAGAAGACAGCAGTTTGAGCGAAACAACAGCGAACTTTGATAAAGAAACGTCAGCGCAAGCAGATGTGAGTGTGACCCTGACGCTGAACGGCAACACGCTGAGCAGCATCACGAATGGAGCAACAACGCTGACAGCCGGAACAGACTACACGTTGTCTGGTAACGTGGTGACGATCAGCAAAGCCTATCTGGCACAGCAGACGGTGGGCACGACAAGCCTGACGTTCAACTTTAGCGCGGGAGCGGCGCAAGTGTTGACTGTGACGGTGAGTGATTCCACGCCACCTGAACCAGAAGACAGCAGTTTGAGCGAAACAACAGCGAACTTTGATAAAGAAACGTCAGCGCAAGCAGATGTGAGTGTGACCCTGACGCTGAACGGCAACACGCTGAGCAGCATCACGAATGGAGCAACAACGCTGACAGCCGGAACAGACTACACGTTGTCTGGTAACGTGGTGACGATCAGCAAAGCCTATCTGGCACAGCAGACGGTGGGCACGACAAGCCTGACGTTCAACTTTAGCGCGGGAGCGGCGCAAGTGTTGACTGTGACGGTGAGTGATTCCACGCCACCTGAACCAGAAGACAGCAGTTTGAGCGAAACAACAGCGAACTTTGATAAAGAAACGTCAGCGCAAGCAGATGTGAGTGTGACCCTGACGCTGAACGGCAACACGCTGAGCAGCATCACGAATGGAGCAACAACGCTAACAGCCGGAACAGACTACACGTTGTCCGGTAACGTGGTGACAATCAGCAAAGCCTATCTGGCGCAACAAACGGAGGGCACGACAAGCCTGACGTTCAACTTTAGCGCGGGAGCGGCGCAAGTGTTGACTGTGACGGTGAGTGATTCCACGCCACCTGAACCAGAAGACAGCAGTTTGAGCGAAACAACAGCGAACTTTGATAAAGAAACGTCAGCGCAAGCAGATGTGAGTGTGACCCTGACGCTGAACGGCAACACGCTGAGCAGCATCACGAATGGAGCAACAACGCTGACAGCCGGAACAGACTACACGTTGTCTGGTAACGTGGTGACGATCAGCAAAGCCTATCTGGCACAGCAGACGGTGGGCACGACAAGCCTGACGTTCAACTTTAGCGCGGGAGCGGCGCAAGTGCTGACTGTGACGGTGAGTGATTCCACGCCACCTGCACCAGAAGACAGCAGTCTGAGCCAAACAACAGCAAGCTTTGATAAAGAAACGTCAGCGCAAGCAGATGTGAGCGTAACTCTGACGCTAAACGGCAACACGCTGAGCAGCATCACGAATGGAGCGACAACGCTGACAGCTGGAACAGACTACACGTTGTCCGGTAACGTGGTGACAATCAGCAAAGCCTATCTGGCGCAACAGACGGAGGGCACGACAAGCCTGACGTTCAACTTTAGCGCAGGAGCGGCGCAAGTGCTGACTGTGACGGTGAGTGATTCCACGCCGACGATCGGTGAAGCCCCCCTCTTAACAGAGGCCGTTGTTCAAAATGCACGAGTCAGCTTGCAGTGGAGCCCTTCAAATGGCGCAACGGGTTATAAAATCTACCAAGCTCTTCAATCCGGCGCATACGGAACAGAAATTGCTTCCGTGAGTAATTCAGTGTTCGAATATGATGTTACAGGCTTAACAAACGGAACAACGTATTATTTTGTAATAAAAGCTGTTTATGCGGGCGGGAACAGTGCGCTTTCTAATGAAAAGCAGGCAACACCACAAACGTTACCGGGAATACCGACGGATATTTCAGCTATAGCCGGAGATGGCAGAGCAACTATCACATTCACTGCTCCTGCCAATAATGGTGGAAGTATGATTACGGGGTATCAAATCCTTGATCAATCTGGTCAGATTGTTGCAACAGGGATATCCAGTCCAATTACGGTAACAGGCCTGACGAACGGAACAGGCTATCGATTTACTGTAAAAGCATTAAATGCAGTTGGAGCGAGTGAAGCTTCGGTTAACTCAAATACGGTTATACCCGTTGTTGCCTCCAGTGGCGGAGGGGGATCAACAGTACCATCGAATTCAACGACGCAGCAACCAACTTCAACAACCCCACCAACTGAAGTCGGCAAGGGTGTGGATATTTGGATCAACGGCCGTTTGGAGAAAATCGGAGTAGCTACGGATACGACGGTTAATAATCGACAGGTTACAACGATCAGGGTTGACCAGTCTGTCTTTGAAAGCAAACTTGCCAGTGAAGGCCAAGGGGCAGTTATAACGATTCCGTTTAGTTCGAATAAATCTGATATTATAATTGGTGAGTTGACAGGACAGATGATTAAAAGTATGGAAGAAAAGCAAGCCATTCTTGAGATTAGAACGGAGCTTGCAACTTATACCATTCCTGCTTTGCGTATTAATGTGGGTGAGATTGCCAAGCAACTCGGTCAAACGATCGACCTCAAGGATGTCACAATCCAGGTTGAAGTGGGTGCTTTGAACGACGATATGTTGAACGTTGTCCAAAGTTCCGCCAATAAAGGTAACTTCAAGCTTGTTGCTCCATCCCTTGATTTCTCAATACGCGGAATTTATGGTGATAAAGTTATTCCTGTAACTCATTTTAATGCTTATGTGGAACGTACCATCGCCATACCTGATGGAGTTAATCCCAATCAGATTACAACCGGAATTGTAGTAGAGCCCGATGGAGCGGTTCGCCATGTTCCTACGAAAGTAATCCGAAATGACGGGAAATATTACGCCACAATTAACAGCTTAACGAACAGTGCATACTCCATCATCTGGAACCCTCTTGAATTCGAAGATGTAGCGAAGCATTGGGCCAAGGATTCAGTGAATAACATGGGCTCGCGACTGGTTATTAATGGAGTAGGCAATGGGCTGTTCAATCCTGACGATGACATTACGCGTGCTGAGTTTGCAGCAGTTATGGTTAGGGGGCTTGGCTTGAAGCTGAAAGACAGTGGCACAGTCTTTAGCGATGTAAGTGCTGCGGCTTGGTATAATTCTGCCATTCAAACAGCGTACAACTATGGTCTGATTAATGGATTTAAAGATGGAACCTTCCATCCCACTGATAAAATTACGCGTGAGCAGGCGATGGTGATCATCGCCAAAGCGATGACGATCACAGGGGTGGATGAAAAGCTCGCTATGAATAGTTCCAAACGAGGAATCTTTGCTTTTGAAGATGCAGTAAAAGCTTCTTCATGGGCAACAGATGACATCGAGAATGTGCTGATTGCCGGAATTGTTACTGGTCGTAGCGAGGCTATGCTTGCACCTAAAGCTAATATGACACGAGCCGAAGTTGCAGCTATTGTAGAACGCTTATTGAAAATATCCGGTTTGATCTAATTAAAGAGCACTCTCGTCCCGATCAGGACGAGGGTGTTTTTATTTTTTGTTGTCTAGCGGTCTAACATTGTATACAATGACTACCTGAAGCTTTCGTAACAGCCGATATTTGATATGTCTTCAATGAGCTTACTATTTATATAGAAGAAACATGATTAATGAAGGAAGGGGAGGAGGATTTTGCCTGATGAAACACTGGGTACACACGGTACTTCTGGGAAACACCTCTACACCTTTGCTTGCCACGAGAACGAGCGCGAATTATGCATGCTGGAGCTGAATACGCTGCTTGAACCGAGTTCAGAGATCCGTATGGATATGGGGTCTTATGTGTGGTCTGAACGATGTATTCCACCTGGACGCAGCCCTTTTATTCACGGCAGACTGGACGTGATCGGCGAAGGGGGCAGCGTGACTGATCTGCTTCCTCTTGCCAAAGAGATTCATCTGTTGCCAGAAGAGACATTTAAGGTAGTTTGTCTGAAAGAAGGCGATCATGCCCCTGATTATGAACAGTCTCGCCAACTGGAAAAAGAAGTTGGTATGTGCATTAAAGGCAAGGCACAGATGAAGCAACCTAAGGTGACTTTCGGCCTAATCCGAACAGGAGAAAAATGGATCTTGGGCCAGTGGACAGAAGCTGATCGATCATGGCAGGTTCATCGGCAGAAGCCGCAAAATTACTCAACTGGATTTGGCATCACGCTTGCGAGAGCGCTGGTTAATATTGCTGTTCCGAACGTGGAAAACAACCGATTACTTGATCCGTGCTGCGGTATGGGAACGGTTGTCATTGAGGCTTTATCCATGGGAATTGATGCAAAAGGTAACGATCTCAATCCTCTGGCTGTCCGAGGTGCGCGAATCAATCTGCCGCATTATGGATATGATTCAGATCGAATCACACTGGGGGATATGAATGAACTGCAAGATCTGTATGATGCAGCAATTCTGGACATGCCTTATAATCTCTGCTCTGTACTTCCGGATGCTGAGCAACGAGCCATGCTGGAGAGTTTGCGCAGATTGGCAAAACGGGCGGTGGTTGTTTCCACAGAGTGGGTAGAAGAGCACTTGTTGGAAGCGGGATGGACTGTAAAAGAGTACCGAACAGTACACAAAGGCACGTTTATACGTCATATTTGGCTATGTATGTAAGCGTAAAAAAACAAAAGCTCTACCTCTAGGGAAACTTACCAGAGGTAGAGCTTTTTACTGTGTACATTTCAATTGAACTAACTGTTTAGACGAGAACGTAGAGGACAGAAATATTCTTTAGTTCAATGTATATCGTTGATCTGATTTGCACAATATTGCATGGGAACGGGTGTTTGTGTTAATATTTATGACTATAATCCACAAGGTTCACCGGCAGGGTATCGCCAGCGACGTAAGCTTCCAGATTTTTGACGAAAATATCGACTGCTCGATCCGCGTATTGCTCTGTACTTCCTGCGATATGAGGCGTAATTAACACGTTATCCATGCCCCATAGCGGGTGGTCTGCAGGAAGAGGTTCTTCTTCGAACACGTCCAGTGCGGCGAAGGCAACCTGGCCGTTTTGGAGTGCATTCAGCAACGCTTCCGTATTCACACTGGGGCCACGGCCGACATTGACGAAGCAGGCACCGGATCGGAACTGCTCAAATGCAGTTTGATCATATATATGTTTGGTTTCATCAGTTAGCGGTAAAATGTTAATTACATAATCGCCCTGGCTCAAGGCTTCATGTAAACCGGTCATGTCGTACATTTGGTCCACATTGGGGACATCCTTACCTGAGCGGCGAACTCCGATCGTACGCATGCCGAGGGCTTTGAGAATACGGGCTGTTTCTGTGCCAATCTCACCTACACCAACGATGACTGCTGTTTTGCCATGCAGTTCCGGCAGTGGTTTGGCAGGAGCTTTCCATTCGGCCTGCTGTTGATGCAGCATAGCTTGTCTCAGCCAGCGACTGTGGGATAACATCATGCCCAGAATAATTTCGGTGATTGGAATCGCGTGAACTCCATTTGCACTGGTGACCTGAACGTTCTTTTGTTGCAAATCTGCGAAGGGGAGATTGTCCACACCGGCAGACCAGACCTGAACCCACTTCAACAGGCTGTCCTGTTTCAATGCATGTTCTGTGACGAGTGGGGACCAGCCGAGAATAATCTCAGCTTCTTTCAACTCAGCAGGGTCCAATTCCTTGGCTTTTCCGAATTTCAGGGTGTATCCCGGTGCAGCATGCTGAATGCGTTGTTGCTGTTCTTCGGATAGAGATGGAAAACATACAATTTTACCCATAATGTGTGGTCCTCCTGAGATAAATAGTTTGATGAGTTTGATAATTAAAGTGTATCAGATTTGGTGTTGGATGTGCATTAAGGTGGGAAATGCAGGAATCTAGCCTTATTTGCAAATGGTTATATTTGTGTCACTCTATACTTACCCAACTTGAAACGATATGTATGGTCATGAAATAATAGAGCGAACTTTAGAGAGGTGTATGCAATGAATAACCAATCACATCAGGATCATTCATCCCGACGGGAAAGATTGTTTGTGGCAATTCGTCTTCCTGTTGCTGTTCAGCAGTCTCTTCAGATGGATGCAAGGCTTGTACAGAACAAGCTAGATTTTCGTAAATGGACAGATCATAGAGATTATCATATAACCTTGCAATTTCTGGGGGATACGTTAGTTAGTGACATCGGGCACCTGCGAAAAGCATTGCGCTCAGCAGCAAGCGGATTTCAGCGGTTTGAACTTCAGCTTTCCGATTGGGGCACATTTGGACTTGAAGAAGCACCTAAGGTGCTTTGGAAAGGTGTTAGCGGAGAGATAGAGCACTTGTTTTCATTGCAAAAACAAATCGTGCAGGCGACTTCGCCCCTTGGGTATGAAGCTGAATTAAGACCTTATGCTCCCCACATTACCATTGCCAGAAAATATCTGGGACAGCTTCCAGGTAATGAAAATAAAGGGGTATCTGGAGTGCTTCCGGAACATTCCACAGGTGCTAATTCATGGATGGTGGAGGACATTGTACTTTATGTGACAAGGCTGGGCCAATCGCCAATGTATGAGGTCGTGGATACGTTCGCTTTTTCCTGATAATCATTTTTATGCCATAAAATCACATTGACATAACGTTTATCCCTATGTAATATTAGCCATCGTTATTCAAATTCTTTTTTTTGGGTTACTTAGTTAAGGGAATTGTTTCGACAGGAGGAATCTTCGAATGAACATTATAAGCAAAAATCGTTGGGTAGCACCGATGTTATCAGTGCTGCTTGTATGTATAGTGGGGGTAAATGTCGTTCAGGCGACGGGGAAGTGGAATGAAGCTAGTGATAGTAAACAGATGACCGAACTTGCGGCTTCTGTGCAAAATAACCAAACATCTACGCAAGAAGAGAGGCGTATGATGGAAGATGGGACAAGTCTGTCTTCTAATCTGTCTGCCCAAACCGTAGCGTGGACTGAATCTCTGCCAGCGAAGAACTGGCTTACGACTGCTCAAGAAGAGCAGGAACTGCAAGAAGCCAAGGCCAAGAACAAAGCTAGAGCGGTAGCTGCGGCCAAAGCCAAAAAAGAAGCTGCACTGAAATTGGCCAAAGTGAAACGTGCCAAAGAAGTCGCTGCTGTAACAACTCCCCCCCAAAAACTATACTTTACACGGACCAAACTTCTGAACCAGGAAGACTCGAAACTCGCAACCTGGTCATACAGTGTGTCCGATAAAGAACTGCATCTGCTGCAAAAAATCGTCATGGCAGAAGCGGAAGGTGAACCGTACGAAGGCAAAGTGGCAGTTGCCAATGTTGTCTTAAACCGGCTGCGGTCAGCCAATTTTCCCGATACCATTTACAAGGTCATCTATCAGAAATCCCAGTTTAGTCCTGTAGCGAACGGACGTATGAAACGTGTGGTTCCCAACGAGGACAGCATCAAAGCAGTGAATGCTGCGTTGAACGGGAAGAAGGAAGTTGCTGATGATACGTATTATTTCTTATCATTGACGCTTGCCGACGATCTGACAGTTGCCCGCTCGCAGAAAAAAGTAAAAACGATCGGTCATCATACTTTTTACAAGTAATCGACCCGTAAATTCTGCAAACAGGCAGGGTAGTTAACTGTGTGTGCATCACACGGCCCTTTAAAAAGCCTGAATCGTAGTTTTATTTCGTTATTTAAAATATCGTTATACTCTAAATTACCCTTTTTTCAGCCAAATCATACGGTGGAATTAGTGAAAATAAAAGAAGGTTCCCTTCCAAAAATTTGGAAGGGAACCTTCTTTGTATATCGTGAGCAATTGTCTTGTCCCCTATAACACCTCGTGAGAGCTGTTCTATAGGTCCATAGAGGCGTCAGAATGGTATTCTGGTACCTGACAAGGACGTGGCAGCAATTCCGGCTGTGAAGCGCTCCACGGAGGTTGTTGTGACTTCTGCCGTAGTCGGGAACAATAAGTTATGAACAGCTTGAGCACAGCACTTCGGATCATAGGCCGAATGGTTACCTGAAATATGTGCTACGTTCAGCGGGCTTTCAGTTTGAGTAGACGCCTGTTCCACTAGTTGTCTGAAACGATTGGTGATCACGTCGGCAGAGTGAATGACCTGGCCGTATCCGGCTTGTACAAAGTATTCACAGTTCTCTTCCTCTTGACCTGCAATCGGAGGAATGAACAACATCGGTAGACCCTTGGCCAGCGCTTCAGTGCATGTCATGCCACCTGGCTTGGTGATCAGCACATCGGATACATCCATCAGTTTGCTTACTTCCCGTGTATATCCCAGAATACGAATATTCGGATGATGGAAGCAAGGCATTTCCTTCATTTTTGCGATCATTTTTTCATTGCTTCCTAGACAGAAGACCAATTGAACACGATCTGCCCAGGACGTGAGAGCTTTCATATGATCCTCATCAAACGAAAGTCCCCATCCACCACCCATAAGTAGCGCCGTAGGCATGTTCTGAAGCCCCATCTCTTCCCGTAGCTTCACCTTATCTCCTGCTTCCCAGAAGTCTGGATGCACAGGGATTCCAGTGATCTGAATATGGGAGGGATCGACACCACGGATCTCAAGCAAAGCTTTGACCTGAGGGGTAGAGACCAGATATTTGTTCACTTCCGGATTAATCCATGTTCCGTGCACGTCATAATCCGTCACAACGGTATAGAGTGGGATATTCAGACCCTGGCGTTTGAGCCGGGAGATGACAGCATTCGGAAAAGGATGGGTACAGATCACCGCATCGGGTTTCAGTTGGGATACGACCTGTGCCGTCTGTGTATAGAAAATTCGGTGCAACGCCAGCTTGGTAAAACCATTTAAAGATTTGTTGTACTGTGTGCGGTACAACAGGCTGACCAGTTTGGGTTGAACCGATAGTGTTTTTCGATATGCAGAGAAAATTAGTGGAGCTACGGTTGGGTTCAAAAATTTGCCTAGTTCAATGACACGACTGTGAACATGTGGACTGACTTTTTTGATGCCATGTGCCAGCGCATGAGCGGCCTGAGTGTGACCGGTACCGAAACCTTCCGATAATAAGAGCACTCTTGGTTTTCGCATGAGTTCACCTTTATTCATAAGTTTTAATTCAAAATGAAGATATTCATTGTTTATTCTAGCTATGGAATGCGTTACTACATGAATATACATTGAAGCGCAAAATCATGTTTCTTCTATGAATATTTACACCATATATCTTACAATGAGACAACCTAAACTTCATTATATATACGTATTATCTGAGTCATCTTACACTATAGACGACGACAGAAGGAGTTTCCACTGCATTTAGGTTAAAAAATATTAACACAATTTTTAAAATGTTAGGGTTGCAATCTGTTTTCGAAGGTGGTATTGTAGTTTTTGACCGAATGACTGAATTGTATTTTTGGTCATTTATGTAGAGCGATTGAACAATGAGTGCGATTAAAGGAGGGATTAGATGGCTCCGATTGACAGGAGACAGCAGGTTATTCATGCAGCAGCCCAGTCGTTTGCCATGTTTGGATACAAAGCAACGACGATGGATCAGGTCGCCAAGATTGCGAACGTTGGCAAAGGAACGATCTATACGTTTTTCACCAATAAGGAACAATTGTTTGATCAGATCCTTGTAGAAGTGATTCAGGAAATGAAGAACATCGCGCATCGTGAAGTGCATCAGGAAAGTGCATTTTTCGATAATCTGTTTCGAGTACTGGATGCCTTGTTGGAGTTTCGTCGTGATCACGATCTGCTCGTTAAGTTATCTCAGGAGCTGAAGGACTTTGGAACGCTGCAGGCCAAGGAAGGTTTGGACAAGGTGGAGAAAGTAATCTCCGACTTTCTGGCTAAGGAGCTTGAGAAAGCAAAAGACAATGGAGAGATTCGAGATTGTGATCCGCAAGTCGTCGCATTTATGATGATTCGCCTGTATATTGCATTAACCTCAGACTGGAGCAAACAACATCAACCGCTGAGCAAAGAGGAAATTAAGACTTACTTTCGCCTTTTCTTAATGGAAGGAATTGCTGCTGTAACGTAATCCGAATTTAATCTACTATAATATAAGGATTTTTATGCGTATCAAGCAGGGAGGCTTGTCGGAAGACAGGTTGTTTTTTTGCCCTGAAGTGACCGTTTGAGGAAAGTAGTCACTTCGTGTTTCAGTATGTTTTCTGGAATGCGACATTGTATTTCATTATGGTTATTCCTGCTCATGGAGCAGAGAGATTAAGGGGAGAAAATGACATGAAATCTTTATCCGTGTTTTTCAAGGATGTGGGATCGGCCGTGAGAAACCCGAAGGTGTTGATCCCTGTTATTGCAATTATGTTTATACCGATCCTGTATAGTGGCATCTATCTGGCGGCATATTGGGACCCGTATGGTCATGTGGATGAGATGCCGGTTGCCGTTGTTAATCTGGATAAAGGTGCTGAGCTGGAGGGCAAATCCCTCCATGTAGGTAGTGATCTGGTGGATGAACTGAAGAAAAATGCCGATTTCAAATGGGATTTTGTCAGTGCAAGCCAAGCCAAAGAAGGCATGAGTAATGACAAATATTATATGCAAATTACGATTCCGGAGAACTTCTCATCCCAAGCAACAACATTGCTCGATGACAAGCCGGAGCCGGCTGATCTGATCTATGAACCGAATGGCAATTACAGCTTTGTCGGTGCACAGATCGGTAAGACCGCTATTAAGGACCTGAAAGCAAAAGTCTCAGCCAAAGTAACGGAATCCTATGCAGAGACATTGCTCGACAAGTTCTCCGAAGTATCGGATGGCTTGGCTGAGGCAGGCGATGGGGCAGGTGAACTGAATACCGGCGCAGGCAAACTGGATGATGGTGCTGTTAAGCTCAAGGATAACCTGGCGAAGCTTGCATCCGGAACGCTTGAACTTCAGGAAGGACTTTCTCCGTTAAGTGATGGTGTTAACGCGCTGCACACAGGGGCAACCAAGCTTGAAAGTGGAACATCGAATCTTGTATCCGGTCTGCAACAGCTTCAGGCAGCTGCTTCGAGCCAGCTTCAGAGCGGGGCAGATCAGTTGAAGGATGGCAGCGCCAAGTTGGAAACCGGACTCCAGTCTTCACTGGATGGCACAAGTAAGTTGCAGTCTGGCCTGAAATCGTCAGAACAGGGCAGTGCGAAGCTGTCGGATGGTCTGCAAAGTGCCGTTCAGGGCAGCGGCACACTGGCAACAGGCTTGCAATCGGCTGTAGATGGCAGCTCCAAGGTTGCTGATGGTGCACAGGGCGTAGCCGCCGGATTGAAACAGCTTGCTGCATCGAACCCCGAACTGGCCGAAAATGCGGATGTACAGAAGCTGCTTGCGGCAAGTGAGGCTGTCGCTGATGGCAGTGCACAACTGCATGAGAGCGAGCAGAAGCTGGCGCAAGGTGCAGATCAGCTGCATCAGGGCAACCAGCAACTGGCTGCGGGTGCAGTCGAGCTTCATGGAGGCCAGGAGCAACTTCTTGCTGGTGCGAACCAACTGGTGGATGGTCAGAAGCAATTGCTGGCTGGTGCCGGACAGCTTAGTCAAGGAGGAGCGAAGCTCTCCGATGGCCTGAAGCAGTTCAGCGGCAAGCTGGGCGATGCTGCAAGTGGCGGTACATTGCTTGCAGATGGTGCCAAGCAGCTGGGCTCAGGGACAACAGCTTTGCAAACGGGTGTAGGTAAACTAAGTGGTGGCGTTAGTTCACTAACCGATGGTTCCAAGCAACTGGGTGATGGAGCAGGTAAACTGGCTGACGGTCTTACTGAACTAAAAGATGGCTCAAGTGAACTTGAAACCAAGCTGAATGATGCCGCACAGAAAACATCCGAAGTTAAGAAAACGGATGATGTAGTGAACATGTTCGCTGAACCGGTGAACTCCTCGGAGAACACAGCAGAGAACGTAAGCAATTATGGTACAGGATTGACACCGTTCTTCCTGTCGATCGGTCTGTTTGTAGGATCGTTGATTTCCACGATTGTATTGAAAATGCGGGAAACGTCCGTACCTGGTGCAACAGGCTGGAATCGTTTTGTCAGCCGGACACTGGTATTTGGCTCGGTGAGCATTTTCCAATCGGTTATCGTGGCAAGCTTCATGTTATATGGTCTTGGACTGGAGACGCACAGCGTAGGGCTGTTCTATCTGTTTACCATTATTACGGGGCTGACCTTCATGTTGATTGTTCAGGCACTTGTAACCTGGCTGGATCTGCCTGGACGGTATGTTGTCATTCTGCTGCTGGTCTTCCAACTTGCGGCGAGTGCAGGAACCTTCCCGGTAGAACTGATTCCATCATGGCTTCAGGCATTTAGCCCTTGGTTGCCAATGACACACAGCATTATGGGCTTCAAAGCCGTGGTATCGAGTGGTAATCTGGATGTGATGTGGCATCAGGCAGGAATTCTTAGCATCTATGCAGGTGTATCCATTCTGCTGACGCTTGCTTACTTCCTCTGGAATGGCAGACGTCCGAAAAAAGAAGTCGAACAGGCTGATTCTGGTCAAGTTGTGACGGCATAAGTCGAACCTGATCTTCAGCAGGGTCATATTTTTGAAAAAAACTTTATTTTCTTGTAGTGAAATTATGCAATATAGTAGTCAAATAGTGCAAATAGCCTGTGGCCCCAAAAAGGGGTTGCAGGCTATTTTGTATACAAATGCATAGAGAAGTAAATTTTCGCTGGCTTAAGCAGTGAAAATTTGGTGGAATTATGGATAAACCTAGGCCGCACATGGAACGATTTTCTTCTGTCAGCAATTTAATTCAGTTGTACTCTGGCATAAAAAGTGTATAATTATTCGAAAAAGAGATGAATTTAAACGTCACTACTGTAAAGCTGTACTGCAAAACATTTCTTATCAGAGGTATTAAAAAGTTTAAATTGCGCTGATGTTAGGTCGGTGTTAAAATAATAGAACTATATCAAAAAAACGTCGCTCCATTTCAGTAGCCGTGCCAGCGGCTGCGTGTTGATTTATACATGCTGTTTGCCGGATCGTCCGGATCAGCTCATCTCATTCAATGGCTTCTGCCCAATAGCGGGCATTATTTTTGACAGTCTCATGCTGTCACCTCTTCTATCTAGCAGGCTCTATCGCAAGCGAAAGGCCAGCTCCTCCCGTTTCATTGTTGCCTGTTGCCTATGTTCTTGATCTTTCCGAAATACTTCATTATAGAAAGGTTGCGTTCCATGAGACACATCGGATTACCTCCAAAACAGGGTCTGTATGACCCGCAGTTCGAAAAAGACGCATGCGGAATGGGTTTTGTTGCCAACATCAAAGGAGTACCTTCACACGATATCGTTAGTCAGGCACTGACCATGCTCAGTAACATGGAGCACCGTGGAGGACAGGGAAGTGAACCGAATTCCGGCGACGGAGCAGGTATCCTGATTCAGATTCCACATCGCTATTTTGCACAGGAAGCAGAACGTCTTGGTTTTGCATTGCCAGAACAGGGTTTCTATGGCGTAGGGATGTTGTTCCTTTCCCAAGACCCTGCCATTCGTAGTGCACATGAAGAGAGCCTTAAGAAGATTATTGAAGAAGAAGGACAGACGTTCCTGGGTTTCCGGGATGTTCCTACTTTTGATGAAATGCTTGGCCGTTCTGCGCTTGCAGCGAAACCTTATGTACGTCAGGTGTTCATTGGAAGATCCGCAGATGTGAAGGATGAGCTTGGATTCGAGCGTAAGCTGTATGTTATTCGCAGACGCGCTGAGCTGGCTATTCGTTATTCGGCAGATGAAGCAGAAGGCGGTTCATTCTACCTTCCAAGCTTGTCTTGTCGCAAAATTGTATATAAAGGCATGCTGACAACGGAACAGGTAGGAGAGTTCTATCTGGATCTGCAGCAAGACCTTGTTGAATCGGCTATTGCACTTGTGCATTCCCGTTTCAGTACAAACACCTTCCCAAGCTGGGAACGTGCCCACCCGTATCGCTTCATGATCCACAACGGTGAGATCAACACGATGCGTGGTAACGTGAACTGGATGCATGCTAGACAGTCCTTGTTCGAGAGCGAGTTGTTCGGTGACGACATCGCGAAAGTAAAACCGGTCATCAATCCAGACGGTTCGGATACAGCGATGTTCGATAACACGCTGGAGTTCCTGTATCTGAGCGGCCGTTCCCTGCCACACGTGGCCATGATGATGGTTCCTGAACCTTGGAGCACAGATGAGGGCATGGATCCTGCCAAAAAAGCATTTTATGAATATCACAGCACAATGATGGAGCCTTGGGATGGACCAGCAGCAATGGCCTTTACAGATGGTTTGCAAATTGGTGCAACACTTGACCGTAACGGTTTGCGTCCAGCTCGTTATTATGTAACCAAGGATGACCGTATTATCCTGTCCTCCGAAGTTGGGGTACTTGATATCGCGCCGGAAGAGATCCTGTACAAAGATCGTCTGCGCCCAGGTCGGATGTTGCTTGTGGATACACAAGAAGGCCGCATCATCGCGGATGAGGAAGTAAAAGCAATCATCGCAGCCGAGAATCCTTATCAGGATTGGCTTGATGAGCATTTGATGGATCTGAGCGAGTTGCCGGAAGCACCGGAACTTCCTGATCCAAAACATGATAACGTGACCCAGCTTCAGCTGGCATATGGTTATACATTTGAAGAACTGCGTAAAATCCTGGAGCCCATGGCAACAACAGGTATGGAAGCTACGGGTTCGATGGGTTATGATGCACCGCTGGCTGTGCTGTCGGATCGTCCGCAGCGTCTGTACAACTACTTTAAACAGATGTTCGCCCAGGTAACCAACCCGCCGATCGATGCAATCCGTGAAGAGATTGTAACGTCTACGGCAACAACCATTGGTCCTGAGCGCAACTTGCTGAACCCTGAACCGGAGAGTTGTCGCCAGATCCGTCTGGATACACCGGTATTGTCTAATGAAGACTTTGCGAAGATTCGCCATGTGCGTCGCCCAGGCTTCCGCTCCATGACGATTCCAATCTTCTTCACCGCTGCGGAAGGAGCAGAAGGACTTCGCAAAGCGATGGATTTGCTCTTCGAAGCTGCAGATCGTGTCATCGACAAAGGTCATAACATTCTGATCCTGTCTGACCGCGGTGTGGACGCAGAGAATGCTGCCATTCCTGCGTTGCTTGCTGTAGCAGGTCTGCATCACCATCTGATTCGCCAGGGAACCAGAACAAAAGTCAGCATTATGCTCGAATCGGCAGAGCCGCGTGATATTCACCATTACGCGTTGCTGCTGGGTTACGGTGTAAGTGCAGTGAACCCTTATCTGGCTTTTGAAACGCTGGATGACATGATTCAGCAAGGGTTGCTGCGTGGTATCTCGCATGAGAAAGCAGTGAAAAACTACATTAAAGCAGCTACCAAAGGCGTTACTAAAGTGTTGTCCAAAATGGGGATTTCTACGATTCAATCGTATCGTGGAGCTCAAATCTTTGAAGCGGTAGGTCTGAAATCAGACTTCGTTGACCGTTACTTTACCTGGACACCTTCCCGTATCGGTGGAATTGGGCTGGAAGAAGTGGCAGCCGAAGCGCTGACACATCATAACCGTGCCTTTACTGAAAAAGACGGTAACGATAAAGTATTGGATTCCGGTGGGGATTATCAATGGCGTAACGACGGAGAAGAGCATCTGTTCAATCCGCAAACCATTCATACCCTGCAACATGCGGTACGCACTGGGGATTACAAGCTGTATAAAAAATATTCCAAACTTGTACAAGGTGAGAATGATCAATTGTTGACCATTCGCTCCATGCTGAAGCTGAAACCGGTTGGAGCTTCCATTCCACTCGAAGAAGTTGAATCCGTAGAAGATATCATGCGTCGTTTCAAAACAGGTGCAATGTCCTTTGGTTCGATCAGTAAAGAGGCACATGAAGATCTTGCCATCGCTATGAACCGTGTTGGAGGTAAATCCAATACCGGTGAAGGTGGAGAAGATCCGGCTCGCTTCATTAAAGATAGCAACGGGGATTCCCGTCGCAGTGCGATTAAACAGGTAGCATCTGGACGTTTTGGTGTTACATCCAACTATTTGGTTAATGCCGACGAGATTCAGATCAAAATGGCTCAGGGAGCTAAACCAGGTGAAGGCGGACAGCTGCCAGGACGTAAAGTGTATCCTTGGGTTGCTGAAGTTCGTGGATCTACACCGGGTGTAGGTCTGATCTCGCCACCACCGCATCACGATATCTACTCAATCGAAGATCTGGCAGAGTTGATCTATGACTTGAAAAATGCCAATCCGCGTGCTGAGATTAACGTGAAGCTGGTATCGGAAGTTGGCGTGGGTACCATCGCAGCTGGTGTAGCCAAAGGCCGTGCCGATATTATCCTCGTCAGCGGTTATGACGGTGGTACAGGTGCATCACCGCAAGGTTCGATTCGCCACGCAGGTATGCCTTGGGAACTAGGTCTTGCAGAGACACATCAAACGCTGATGCTGAACAATCTGCGTGACCGTGTTGTCCTCGAAACAGACGGCAAAATGCTTAACGGCCGTGACCTGGCGATTGCTGCCTTGCTTGGAGCAGAAGAGTATGGATTCTCTACGGCACCGCTCGTTGCACTTGGCTGTATCATGATGCGTGTCTGTCAGATGGATACCTGTCCGGTTGGTGTAGCGACACAGAATCCGGAATTGCGTAAAAATTATATGGGTGATCCAGCTCATGTGGTTAACTTCATGCGATTTGTTGCTGAAGATGTGCGTGAGATCATGGCTGATCTTGGTTTCCGTACTATTCAGGAGATGGTCGGACGTACAGATTGCCTCGAAACGGTAGAAGCCGTAGATCACTGGAAGAAAAAAGGTGTGGATCTGTCTGTATTGCTGCACGTGCCTGAAATGCCGGAAGGCTCTGCACGTTACCGCACACAGCATCAGAATCACCAATTGGAAGAAACGCTGGATATGCAACAATTGCTGCCACTGGCACAGTCTGCTATTGAATCCGGTCAACCGGTTGAAGCGGTGCTTCCAATTACAAACGTTAACCGTGCAGTAGGTACCATTTTGGGTAGTGAGATCACACGCAAATATGGACTCGCAGGATTGCCTGAAGATACGGTTAAATTCAAATTTGTCGGCTCTGCCGGACAAAGCTTTGGGGCCTTTGTACCTAAAGGTATGACCTTGACCGTTGAAGGGGATTCCAATGACTACGTAGGTAAAGGACTGTCCGGAGGTAAACTGATCGTGATGCCTTCTCCGAAAGCAACGTTTGAGGCGGAAGATAACATCATTATCGGTAACACGGCTCTCTACGGAGCAACAAGCGGCGAAGCGTATATCCGTGGTATTGCGGGTGAGCGATTTGCTGTACGTAACTCGGGCGCCAAAGTCATCGTTGAAGGTGTAGGCGACCATGGTTGTGAGTATATGACAGGTGGACGTGTCGTTGTACTGGGCGATACAGGTCGTAACTTTGCAGCAGGGATGTCCGGAGGTATTGCCTATGTGTATGATCCGGAAGGCACATTCCTGAAACGTTGTAATCTGGAAATGGTTCTTTTGGAGCGTATCGAAGATGTGGCCGAAAGTGCAGATCTGCGAGGCATGATTCAACGTCATGTTGCCAATACAGGAAGTGCTGTCGGTCAGCGCGTTCTGGATAACTGGCAAGATGCGCTGAATCAGTTCGTTCGGGTTATTCCGAAGGACTTCAAACGTATGACAGAACAGATCGAACGGGTTCAGGCAACAGGTTTGACGGGAGAAGCAGCGCTGCTTGCAGCATTTGAAGCGAATATGCGTGAACTTGCACGTACTGGAGGTTAATAACTTCCTTGTTCAAAGGTATAAGTGCATGAACAGGTTGTATTAAGAATAATAGGAGCAATGTGGTTGCCATTCCGGCACCATATTGCTCCTATTTTGCTTTCGACAAAATTAGAACCCCTTCAAAAAACGTTATCGCCATGAGACGACAACATCGAAGAACGTTCTCAAGTATAATAAGGCTAGTTTTGGAGGGCAGGGAAAGTATAAAGATAAGAGAGGTTAGCGGAATGAATATGAAGCATCCAAACAGGGACGATCGTAGGCCGACAGGTAAACCAGTCGAAGCAACCCAGATGGACATCATGAAAGTTTTACTGCAATGCGGAATCGACCCGGAGCGTTGGACCCATTTCGTATCCTCCGTCAACAACAAGCGTCCTTGACACAATAGACAAGCATGGAATGAAAGGGAATTAAGACACAAAAAAAGCCCAGAAGCCAGAGAGGTTATCTCTCGGGAACTGGGTCCTCTTTTCGGGTTTAGTCCATACTGCGTTCCATTCGGACAAACGCAATAAAACGACGTGCCTCTTCTTCTGTTAAGGACTTCCCATCAATCATCAGATCGAAGCGTTCCAACACTTCCTTATCCGATAACTCCAAGGTATCAACGAATTCACGTACGTCTTCATCCATCACGACATCGCTTTGCTTCGTACGTCCTATAAGATAATCAATAGACACCTCAAAGATGTCAGCAAGTCTCGTTAACACTTCGAAATCCGGTTTACGACGGTTCTTCTCGTAGTGGGAGAGAGCAGCTCTGGTGATATGAATGGAGCTCGCAAGTTCTTCTTGAGTAAGTCCCCGCTGTTCCCGTAATTCAGCAATGCGATTTCCGTAGCTCATAAGCTATTTCCCCCTGAACGACATCAAATATATATTGAAACAATCCTGAGCCAAGTGTTTGATCAGGGCAGCTTTCCTGCAAAAGAGTAACTCCTCATGTGTTTCCTTTAACCCATTTCCATTTGTAAATAGGTCTGTCTAAGGACATCTCAAATTGTCGTAAATCAAAAGAACCATGTCCAAATACCGCTTGACATGATACGTATTGTATCGTAAATTGGACGTATGGAGTTACAAAATGTATCATTTGGAATATTTTAAGTATCTCCTTGTTGCCTGGACCATATACCTGTGAGAAGGAAGTAGAGGCAGTCCATGTAGGCTAATCCATTCTAAAGGAATGAAACCATGTATTCAATAATTCAGGAATGGGCTGATATGAAATTAAATGTCCATATGTACATTCAGGAGTTTCATGGGAAAATGGTAGACCGCAAAAGACGCCCTGTTCTGTTACTTGGAATGGACACTCAAGCAATCACCTTCCTGAGCGACCTGAACTTGCCAGTATCATCAGAAATGCTCATTGGTTTGGATGTTGAAGATCATCATGTATGTGTAAGACTTCACGCAAGGTTGCAATGGAAACAGCCCTTCGGAGAGCTCACAATGTATCATTCAAACTTGCATATTCAGCACGAACAGAAACTATATATAACTGGACAGTTAAACACAATGCTTACTGAAGTTCAGTTTCCCGCGGTTTCCCGTTTTCAGTATGAAAAGGCAACAGAGCAGAAGGCTCTGCAGAAACCCTATCATTACATTGATTTCACCATATAATTCCAAGTCGATTCTTAACATTTTCTGAACAAAACATGTACTTAACGCCATTTTACTATATTTCATAGCGTTATGCATTAGTTCTTTAACACCAAAAGCATTTGCGCAATGAATAAAGGGGCGAGGGGGCTCATACTATTTCAGGAAGTTTGGATATGGTTGAAATGCACTGCCACATATTATCCGGCCTAGATGATGGTCCTGTTCGAATGGAGCAGTCCGTTGCGATGGCTGAGAAGGCGGCAGCCTCAGGAATTACCTCCATTATTGCTACTCCGCATCACCTGAACGGGCAATACAACAATGAACCGATGGTGGTCAATCAGGCCGTGAACCTGCTTCATGCAGAACTTCGCAAACGTAACATTCGCTTGGAGATCCGTCCCGGACAGGAGATCAGGGTGCATGATAACCTGATTGGAGACTTATATGCAGGAAAGTGCTGCACACTCGCCGGAAGTCGTTACATGTTGCTGGAACTGCCCTTTGGTCATATTCCCTCACAGTTCCCCAGGATACTGCATGAATTACGAATAGCGGGAATTACCCCTATTATTGCTCATCCGGAACGCAATCGTGTCATTTTGAAGAAGCCAAGGTTGTTGGCTGATTACTTGAGTCAGGGCGGACTATGTCAGCTCACAGCTCAATCTTTCACTGGGCTTTTCGGACGGAAAGTTCGGCAGTGGTGTTTTCATTTTTGTAAAGAAAACGGGTTTCATTTCATTTCATCAGATGCACATGATACGTGCAAAAGGACATTTGCCATAAGTGAAGGAGAGCGGGCCATCGAGCGTCGTTTTGGAGCTGAAGCCGTTAAGCGGCTGGCAGAGAATGCGTCGCACATTCTATCGAATTCGTGTCTGGTCACTGAACGCTGGAAACCTCGCAAATGGCTACTGTCCATCTGGTAGTTACATAGGATAGATCACAACGTATAGGAGGAATGAAAGTGGAACTGAAAGGATATTTTCGACTCTTACAAAAGAAACTGTGGTTGATTGTTGCAATTGCTTTGATAGCCGGTGTGGGTGCAGGGGTCAAAAGCATTTTCTTCACCCAGCCCATCTATGAGGCAAGTTCCAAACTGATCGTGAACCAGACCTCTAACGTTCAAGGCCAGGCGATGATGGACTTTAGCATGATTCAAACCAATATCAAACTCATTAACTCATACAGAGAAATTATTAAATCTTCGGCCATTATGGATAAAGTCGCTACTACGTATCCGGACTTAGGCTTAACCTCTGCTCAACTCATGAATAGCACCTCCGTCTCTACAGCCAGCGAATCCCAAGTGATGAGCATAACTGTACAAGGGACTACCTACGAAAAAGCCGCCAAAACGGTCAATGCCATCTCCAACGTGTTCCAATCTCAAATCCCCCTAATTATGAAAATCGATAATGTGGCTATCCTCAGTGAAGCAAAAGTGGATAGTAACGCATCTCCAATCAATATGAAAACCACATTAAGCATCATTGTCAGTCTGTTCGCAGGTCTTGTGCTCGCGATTGCACTTGTATTCTTGCTGGATTATCTGGATGACACATTCAAATCCGAAACTGAACTTGAAAAAGAGCTGGGCCTGCCTGTGCTTACCGTGATATCCAAAATGAAAAAAGATGATCTGAAAAATACGAAAAATTACGTGTCTCAACAGAAAGTGGGGGATGGCAAATATGTCGCGGCAAACCAATGAAAATAACAGTCTGGTGACCTATTTTAACTCCAAATCTCAAATCTCGGAGGGATACCGTAAATTACGGACGAACATCCAGTTCTCCTCAATCGACAGTCATATCAAAAAAATCATGGTGGCTTCCGCTGAATCCGGCGAAGGCAAGACCACAACCATTAGCAACCTGGCGGTAACCTATGCCCAGGAAGGCAAAAAAGTTCTGCTGATCGATGCGGATCTGCGCAATCCTTCCTTGCACCAGGTGTTTTCCGTACCCAATCATATCGGTCTGAGTAGTGTGCTGTCTAATCAGTACAGTGTGGAAGACGTGCTTAGAGAGAGCTACATCGACAATCTCCAATTATTCACTTCTGGCCCAATTCCGCCGAACCCTTCCGAGATGATCGGTTCCAACCGGATGAAAAGGCTGATTGAGAAGTTAGAGGATCAATATGATGTCATCATGTTTGATACACCGCCGGTGCTCGCTGTAACGGATGCACTCATTGTGAGTTCGCTGTGTGATGGTGTGCTGTTGGTCGTGAACTCGGGCAAGGTCAAGAAGGAACTGGTGAAGAAGACCAAGGCTGCTCTGGAGCATGTGAATGCTCGAATCCTGGGCGCAATCCTGAACAATATCAAAAACGTTGCAGTTCCGGTGGGTTACGGAGAGAAGTAAATCTTCCATCCAATGCTCCCAAGTAAACAGGTAATGTCTACTGCACCTTTATCACTGTAGGCACTCGGTCATGCTGTGGGTTCAATGAACCTTAGACGTTAATCGTCGAAGGTATGACGTGAGGACGGGTTAGATGCCCTGGTTCAACTTTTATCAAACTAAAAAAAAAAAGAGGATAGGGTGGTATTTATGAAAAAAGTGAGAAAAGCAATCATTCCTGCAGCTGGACTAGGTACACGATTTTTGCCAGCCACAAAAGCGATGCCCAAAGAAATGCTCCCTATTGTGGACAAACCAACTATACAGTATATCGTTGAGGAAGCCATTGCCTCTGGAATTGAAGACATCATCATTGTAACCGGTAAAGGGAAGCGGGCAATTGAAGATCATTTCGACAACGCTTTTGAACTGGAGCACAACTTGCTGGAAAAAGGGAAACTGGGCTTGCTTGAAGAGGTCCGCAAATCTTCTAACGTGGATATCCACTACATAAGACAAAAAGAGGCCAAAGGACTTGGTCATGCTGTCTGGTGTGCACGTAACTTTATCGGTGACGAACCTTTTGCCGTGTTGCTCGGAGATGACATCGTCGTATCGGAAGTGCCATGCACCAAACAATTGATTGATCAATATGATCAGGTTCAACATTCCATTGTTGGCGTACAGACCGTACTTGCTGAACAAACAGACAGATACGGCATTGTAGACCCGCTTCAATCGGATGGCCGTTTGACAGAGGTTCTCAGGTTCGTAGAGAAACCTGCCCAAGGCACAGCGCCTTCCAACCTGGCGATTATGGGGAGATACGTACTGAGTCCAGAGATTTTTGATCATCTGGAGCAACAAGAGATTGGTCAAGGGGGAGAGATTCAATTAACAGATGCGATTCAGCGCTTAAATGAGACACAAGGAGTGTATGCTTACGATTTCGAGGGAGTACGTTATGACGTGGGCGAGAAACTGGGATTCATTTTGACAACCATCGATTTCGCTCTGCAAAAACAGGAACTTAGAATTCCAATGCTGCAAGCTCTGCAACAGATTCTGGAAAAAGAGTCGGTAGAACATGCAGCCGGGGGGGAGTTTGAATGAGTCCATCTCCCCAATCGAAGGAAGCGGAGATTGTTATGGACCCAAGTCTGGGGTACAATGCATCAACGATGTCAGGACAAAATGCGGATAAAGTGTATCTATTTATGAAAAGAATGCTCGATTTGCTGGGTTCTTTCATAGGTTTGATCATTTTGTGCCCCTTGTTTGCGGTCATCGGATTACTGATCAAAATCGAGGCCCCGCAGGGGTCTGTTTTTTTTCGTCAGGTACGGGTGGGACAGAATGGAAAAGAGTTTCATATGTACAAATTCAGGTCCATGGTTGCGAATGCAGAAGATCTGCTGGAACAATTGATTGATCAGAATGAAGTGAATGGAAATATGTTCAAAATGAAAAATGATCCCCGCATTACCCGGATTGGCAAGTTCATTCGGAAAACCAGCCTGGATGAACTGCCTCAGTTGTGGAACGTATTCAGAGGAGAGATGAGTCTCGTTGGACCCAGACCGGCTCTGCCCAGAGAAGTGAAGAACTACACTTCCTATGACAGACAACGCCTTCAGATGATCCCGGGATGTACGGGATTATGGCAAGTCAGCGGTCGAAATAGTGTTGGTTTTGAGGAAATGGTGGAGCTGGATCTGACGTATGCCCGTGAGCGCAGCATGATGGTGGATATCAAAATTATCTTCAGAACGTTCAAGGTGCTGGTAGGTTCGAAGGATGCGTTTTGAAACACGATTCTGGCTTTGAGGTGGCATAGCAGATATGCAAAAGACCGGTATACTTGCTGCATTAAATATGAAGTCGTTTAATATCATTCTTTTTTCGCTGGTAATTGTCTTCGCAGCAATCTATCTTCCGCTAGTCTCGGTTGTTGCACTCATAGCTGTGATTCTGCTGGGCGTTTATATTAAACAGCCCAGCTGGATTTTTATGATTCTCATCGTAAGTTTTTCATTGTCCATTGATAAAATATTTAGCATTCATCTGGCAGGACTGGATTCGCTGTCCTTCTACAAGCTGGCGATTCTGGGTTTTGTGGTCTCTCTTTTTTTACGCTTTGGTATTCGCAAAGATCTGATCTATCCTGCACTGGCGATTGGGTTTTTATTTGTGGAAAGTTATTTTCTATCTGATCTGCCCAGCAAGGTTAGTCCGCTCGATCCATTTAAGGCCTTTCTGGGAGTCATTGTTCCTTTTTTGTTGCTGATGCCCCATTTTTCAAGAGAGATCAGTCAACGAATTATACGTGTACTCGCATGGTTGCCGCTGTTCAGTCTGGCTGGTGGTTATATTCTGCAACTCGCCGGCATATTGTCCATTACTAACCTGGAGATGTCGGGTGTAACCCGGTTACAAGGAGCTAACATCGCCGCGCATCTGGCCATGTTGTGTTTTATCTCCATTTGTGTCTGTCTGATTCAGATCAAGCAAGGCCATCAGGTTGTTCTGTATTACATGCTTACCTTGACACATCTGGTTATTCTGGTCCAGACGGGAACAAGGGGGCCGCTTATTGCGCTTATTCCGATTATACTGGTCTATCTTTTTGATCAACTGAAAGCCTTCATCAAAGGCAGAGTCAGTGCCATTATTCCTCTCATTCTGTTTGTTGTCGCTGTGGCCTATATGGTGATAGCGCAGTGGGACAATTATGAGATGAGGTCAGAGAGCAAAGGCTTGTCGGGAAGGGATGTAGCCTGGAATTATTTTATTGGCAAAGCAAATGAGTATCCGATATTTGGACGTGGACTCGGCTCAACTCTCGTAGCGAATGATGGAAGTATCTTTTCTGGATTCGTTGTTCCGCATAATGAATACATTCGTTTTTATTACGATGGAGGTTTAGTTGGAGCCATCCTGTTGTTTCTAGCGCTGCTGCTGGTGTTCCGGGCCGTGTACTTCCGGTTGAGCGGCATGAACCGGTTGTATTTTGCCGGAATGATTATCGGTTTCCTGACCTATTCCTTTTTTGACAATACCCTGTCCACGGTTCATCTGATTGCTCCATTCTGTATCTTCCTGAACGCGTTATATGCTACGGGAAATAGAGTTCATTCCAAGTCAGTGGCTGAAGCAGAAGTGGATATACAGATACAGAGAGCCAAGGACGTATCCTTTTCAAAGGAGATTAGAACATGAAGGTCTGTTTGATCAGTTCTACAGGCGGTCATTTTGATGAATTAACCAAAATTATTCCTGCGGTTGAAGAACATGATTATTTCCTGATTACCGAGAAGAATAAAAGCAGAAAAGTAGAATCGTCTCAGGGCAAAGTATACTTCTTAATGCAGCAAGAGCGTAAAAATGCGATGTTCTTGCTAATCTTTGTGGCTAATATTATCAAGTCGTTCTTTCTATATCTGCGTGAGCGTCCAAAGGTGATCATTACAACAGGGGCGGGAGCTACCTACCCTTTTTGCCTCATCGGTAAAATCTTCGGTGCCAAGCTGATTTATATCGAAAGTTATGCCAAAATCTATTCCTCCAGCGCAACCGGGAGATTGATGTACAAAATCTCGGATGAGTTCTTCATCCAATGGGAAACGTTGCAGGATAGCTATCCCAATGCGAAGTACAGGGGGGCTTTATTTTGATATTTGCTATCGTTGGAACCCAGCGTTTTCCCTTCAATCGGATGTTTGAGCTTATTGATGAGGCGATTGAGGCAGGAATAATTGAAGAAGAGGTTGTTGCCCAATCCGGATATACCGAGTATAAGCCGCGAAATTTCACTGTGATTCCTTTCCTCACGCAGGAAGAGATGAATGAATATGTGGAGCGCAGCAGATGCATTATCTCTCATGCGGGTGTTGGCTCCATTACGAATTCGCTCGAACGTGGCAAGCCGGTGATCGTCATTCCACGCCGGAAAGAATGGGGCGAGCATGTGGATGACCATCAGCTTGAGATCTCCAAGGTTTTTCAGGATAACGGCTATGTGGCCGTCGCGGAGAGTCAGGCTGATTTGCAAAAGCTAATTCCTTGCATAGAGGAGCTGACGTTCCAGCCCTATATAAGAAAACAGTCTGATCTGATCTCATCCATTAAAAATTACGTGAATAGTCTGTAAGTGGTCTGAAGATTAACGATGAAAAAAGGAGTCTATCATGAAACCAAAAGTATTGGTTGTTGGATCATCCTTGAAGGATATGGGCGGAATTGTGAGTGTCATCAAAAACATTGAGGATTCCTCCATCTCGGAAATGTACGCCATGCAGCGGGTCGAAACGTATATCACGGGCAGCGTGTTCTCACGACTGCTTATTTTTATACGGGGATTCATTCAATTCTGGATGAAGCTGTACACGTTTAAGCCGGATATCGTGCATATTCATATGGCGAATAACGGGAGCTTTTATCGGAAGTCTCTATTTCTGCTAACGGCACGAAAGTTGTTTCGAAAGTCAGTCATTCTGCATATTCATGCGGCCAGCTTTGATGATTTCTACAATCAATTTGCTCTGCAGCGCAAGTATTGTCACTACATTCTGAATCAGGCAGACAAGTTGATTGTCTTGTCCCAGACGTGGAAAGAATACTTTGCTACGATTGTGCCGGAGACAGCGATTGAGGTTCTTTATAACGGGGTCTTTGTCAAAGAACCGTTTGCGAGAGAACAACAGGCAGCCGTTAATGCTCTCTTCATGGGCAGACTGGGTGAGCGAAAAGGAGTCTACGATCTGCTTCAGTCCATTCAGCAATTGAAGGCGCTGGGCGTTACTGCCACCTTTAATCTGGCAGGGGATGGTGAAGTCGAAGAAGTCAAAGCAATCGTGCAGCAGTATGGAATAGAGGATCGTGTCAATGTACTCGGCTGGATTAACGGAGAGCAAAAGGAAAAGCTGATGCGGGAAGCGGATCTACTGGTCCTGCCTTCTTATCATGAGGGATTACCTATGGCCATACTTGAAGCAATGAATTGTGGCTTGCCCATTATATCGACCACCGTCGGAGGCATCCCCGAAGTGATTACATCCGGTCATAATGGGCTGTTAATCGAGCCGGGAGATGTGCACGGGCTGACATCAGCGCTGGAATATCTCATCATGGATGAAGAGGTTAGAGCAAGAATGGGTTCACATAACAGAGCGATTATATCGGATAAGTTCGATATGAATCTTCTCGTGGGCAGATTGTCAGGAATATATGATGCACTTCAAGTGAAGGTATCCTAGTGAACAGGAAAAGGTGATGAAATGAACCCCTTGGTATCTTGCATCATTACGACCCATAACCGGGCCGAGTTATTGAAAAATGCGTTGAGAAGTGTACGGGAGCAAACACATCCGTATCTGGAGATTTTCATTGTGGATGATGGTTCAGAAGATCAGACGCCAGAAAT
Organism: Paenibacillus sp. FSL R7-0313; assembly: GCF_037969885.1. Lineage (NCBI taxonomy): Bacteria > Bacillati > Bacillota > Bacilli > Caryophanales > Paenibacillaceae > Paenibacillus > Paenibacillus sp. FSL R7-0313. Next base: position 6,698,997 of record NZ_CP150219.1, on the reverse strand, counting down.
CTGTCAGGCGTGGACCCGGGAAGATTCACGGATTCGGTACATCCGGGTTCCATATCCCAAAGGAGCCAACCATGCACGGAATGTAGGGATATCCCAAGCCAATGGCAAGTACATTGCCTTCCTGGATGATGATGATGAATGGATGCCTGACAAAATAAAAAACCAGGCGGAAGTGCTGGAGCGTACACAGGAATCATTCACCTTTTGCAGCAAGTATCTCGCATACACGAATGAGCAGCATCAGGTGGTCAAACGGAAATTGTCGGTGGAACCTCGCGATGTTATTCGGTATGAGGATCTGCTTACATTCAACTGGATCGGGGAAACGTCCAAAATCATGGTACTTACCTCACTGGCCCGTGAAGTTCGATTCGATGAAAATCTGACATCCGCTCAGGATTATGACTTTTATCTGCGCATATTGAAACGAGGCTACATCGCCGTGAATGTGAAAGAACCGCTGGTGGATATCAACATCCACAGTGGACCACGAATTTCAACCTCTACAACGGCCAAGTACAAGGGCCAACGCAAGATTATTTTGAAATACTACAATGACATGTCCAAGGAACAGAAGCGCCGTCAGTTACACCATTATCGAATGCTGGAATGGTCGAGAAATACGCTTCGCAATAACGTTTATTTGAAAAAAGCACTGTCGCTGTATCCCTGGTGGAAAGATTGGGTACTGCTCAAGCGTAATACCAAAATTATGCTGCAAGGATTTCTAATGAGATTTCATGCAAGGCGCGCAGTTGGAACGTATACAGAGGAACCTGTGCGAATGAAACTAAAGTAAGAGGTGCCTGGATGGAAAATCCGACGGTGTATATGCTGCCCAAGATGATTGAGAACAATAAATTCAATGAGCTGTTATCCGATTCCATTGAGAACAAAGGATGGGAAGTGAAACAGTTTACCAAAAGAGATCTACTCAAACTGAAAAAAAATGATGTGCTGCATTTTCATTGGCCCAGCTTCTATTACAGAGGTTCTTCACTGCTGACAACAGTGATCAAGTCCATTCTGTATGTATTGATGATTTGTTTTGCACGCTTGCGTGGGGCCAAATTGTTCTGGACGGTGCATAACATCTGGCCTCACAACAGCGGCAAGACGCGGTTTGATTATTGGATGAGAAAAATACTGGTCCAAAATTGCTCCAAGCTGATTGTCATGGGTAAACCCTTGATCTCTGAGATCTGTTCGACGTTTGGGATTGACTCCAGCCGGATCGAGGTTATACCGCATGGACATTACAAGGGAGTGTATCAGGGTAAAGGCGTGAATATCCGCTCCCGGTTTGGCATCCCGGAGGATAGTTATGTGTATGCGTTCTTCGGTCAGGTGTCGCCGTATAAGGGCGTGGATGATTTGCTGGAGGCATTCAAGGATCTGGATTCCGAACAAGCCCATCTGTTGATTGCCGGTAAAAAGGTGAAGGATTATGACCTTGGAGATGAATTTCTCAAGAGTGGACATATTCATACCCATTTTCATTTCATTGAAGATGATGAATATTCGGACTATTTTGATGCAGTCGATTCGATCATCCTTCCTTATAAACAGATTGCAACTTCTGGCAGTGCGATTCTGGCATTGACCTTCTGTAAACCGGTGGTGGCACCACGGATTGGCTTGTTGGAGGAATACCTGCCGGAAGATTGTGCGGTACTCTATGAACCTTCGGATCCGGATGGATTGCTCAAGGCAATGAATATGATCCGATTAAAACAATCGGAGTTTCAGGAAGGCAGTGGTTTTGTCAAAGCGTTGGAGCGGCTGGATTGGCCAGTGATTGCCCAAAGGACACTTACCCTGTACTCCAGTTAGTGCAGATGAACGGGTGGACCTAATTGAAAAATATGGGGATGAAATGATGAAGGTAACCGTCGCGATCTGTACGTATAACCGTGCACATGATGCGGTAGAGGCCATACGAAGTGCAATACAACAGAATTATGCAAGCAGCGACTATGAGATCATACTCATTGATAACAATTCGAAAGACAACACACGGGAAATTGTACTTCAAACCATCTTGCAGCATGAGAACCATTCGATCCGTTATGTGTTGGAAGAAAAGCAAGGCTTGTCTGTAGCCCGCAATCGGGCCATTCACGAGGCGCGCGGCGAATATATCCTGTTTCTTGACGATGATGCCTTTGCTTGCAGGGACTGGATTCACCAGATCGTTAGCGTGTTTGAGATGAATGAAAATATCGGTTGTGTCGGTGGCAAGATTGACCCGATCTGGGAAGTACCTGAGCCGATGTGGATTCCACCGGAGAACAGGTCGCTGTTCACCATTCTGGATTTTGCAGATGAAGTCACTGAAATGAAAAGTCCTTATATTCCATTTGGTGCAAATGTGGCTTTTCGTTTATCCGTCTTTGATCAACTGGCTCCCTTCCGTGAAGATCTTGGAAGAGTGGGGAACAACCTTCTCTCCAGTGAAGAGAGTGAATTGATTGCAAGAATACGGACAAAGTTCAAGGTATATTACACGCCGTACGGCGCGGTACAACATAAAGTAGCCAAAGAGCGAACGACAAAGAACTGGTTTCTGCGCCGAATCTATTGGCAGGGTGTGAGTGATGCCATTCGGGATCAGGATCGTGGTGTTGTGCGTACGGCCAAACATGGCATCAAGCTTGCCCAGGGGATCACAACCTCTCTGATCTACATTTATAATGCAGATCGGTTCACACGTCAGCTTGCCAAAGTATGTTACCGAAACGGCATGATTGTTGGGTCGCTTCGTCAAAACAGTAAGGGATGAGGATCGCTATGGCGCAAGTTGCACTTCGCAAAGTATTCAGAGGAAACGGCTTAATGAGTGCCATATTCCAGACAAGTGGAACCAATCTGCTGGTCATGACACTGACGATGTTGTCTTCCATTTTGACGTCACGCATGTTCGGCGTAGAGGGAAAGGGTGCATTCTCGGCCATCCTGTTCTGGCCAGCGCTCTTAACCGGATTGGTCGGATTTGGACTACCAACTTCTATTATTTATAACATCAAACAGAGCGCAACCGAGAAGAGTGCACAGTATGTTCGGTTAAGCTTTCTTTTTCAAGTTCCGGTGTGCATCATCATTGGTGTTGTGGCCTGGTTTGGATTACCTTTCTGGCTCTCCAGCTTTCCGCCAGAGGTCGTGCAGATATCCAGATGGTATACGATTGCTACCGTTCCGGTACTTATTGTCATCAATCTCATATCAGCACTCTCGCAGAGTCGGGAGAAATTCGCTGTATATAATGGTATCCGGTTAATGATCCCCCTGTTTAATGTAGGCGGGCTTTTTGTGTTATGGGGCCTGGGCATGCTGAGCATTCAGCTCGCGGCTGCGATCTATTTTGTAACCAGCTTCTCCGTGGTAGCGTGGGCTATCTATGCTAACCGTAATGAATTGAGACTGAGATGGTTCAAGGATCGGGTGGACCAGAGTTCAGCCAAGAAGCTTTTTGGTTATGGCAGCAAGGTGTATGGTGTTGAATTGTTAGGAACGCTGTATACCCAGTTTGATAAAATCATTATTTTGGCGTTGCTCACCCCGCGTGATTTTGGACTGTATTCCGTCGTATTTGCGTTATCCCGAATCTACAATGCGGTTCAGACGGCGATTAGCAATGTTGTTTTCCCAAAAGTGACCGGATTGCCTCAAGAGCAGATTATTCGAACAGTCGGTAGAGCCTTCCGCATCTCGCTCATGGTCATGATGATCATTGTTATACCTACCATGTTTGTGGGGAACTACCTGATGGGTCTTCTGTTTGGCTCCGAATTCCTGGAAGCGAGTGTCGCATTTTATATTTTGGCTGTGGAATGCATCATTGGTGGTGGCTCCTGGATTCTGGCATCCGCATTTAATGCACTTGGTCGGCCAGGGCTTGTGATGATCAGACAGCTCATTGCACTCTCGGTGACGGTGGCTTTGTTCTTTGTATTCACCCCGCTGTGGGGGCTCAACGGCATTGCAATTGCCTTATTGATCGGGTCCATTGTACGAATGGTGGTTACTGTGGCTGCGATGAAGATTGTATTTAAGGTGAAGTTTGCCGCCATGTTCTATGACAAGGAAGATATACCGTTTCTCTATGAACGGTTAAACAAAAAAAGAAGAAGAGTCACCCAAGGAGGAGATGGAGATGCTGGGCACTAACAATATTCATCCAATGGAAGAGTTGAAGGGACATTTACGTCAGATTTTGAAGGTCATTCCACCGCGTACCGAAATCTATTATTTGGATTACCCGGTGCATAGCAATGGTGGTGACTTGTTGATTATGAAAGGTACTGAGGCTTTCTTCCGAGACAATGATATTCATGTACGTGCCAGATACAGCATTCTGGATTGCCCTTTGTCCCTCAAGGTACCGGAAGGTATAACGATCGTGTTGCACGGGGGAGGTAACTTTGGTGATCTGTACCCTGCCCATCAGAAATTGAGAGAACGCATGATTGCACAACATCCGAATCACCGGATTGTCATTCTGCCACAGACGATGTTTTACAAGAGTGATATTGAATTGAAGAAGACAGCCCAAGTATTCAATCGTCATAAGGATGTACACTTTTTTGTTCGGGACACCTTATCTTATGAGATAGCCAGTAAAGAATTTCAACAAACCAATGTGTATCTATCTCCCGATATGGCGCATCAGTTGTGGCCTTTGAAGTCCAAGAGCAAGCCTACGGCAGAGATGTTGTATTTCTTCCGTAAAGACATTGAGAAGACTCAGAATCAGGTGCATTACGAATCCGTCAGTGGACCCAAGGCCACGTTTAAAGACTGGGAGACATTGTACAACCGGGTAGACCGGAAGATCATTCGCATGATTACATCCCGGTTGAAGTCAGGGAAAGGCAGCTCTTTTGCCCGCTGGTTGTGGTACAAATACTCTGATCGGATGGTACATACGGCCATTAAGGAATTCAATCAATACCAGACCATCACGACATCCCGTCTGCATGGACATATTCTGGCCTGTCTCCTGGATCAACCGAACATCCTGCTGGATAATTCATACGGCAAGAACTCAAATTATTATGCAGCTTGGACCAAGAGCAATCCGGCAGGCAGACTGGAATCCAATCAGACCAGCACATATAACAAGCCAACCGAGACCAGCAAGGGAGCGAGTACGGTTGTGCTGTCGGATGGTGCAGCGCTATGAGAAGTATTCTGTTATCCGGCGGTTCTGGCAAGCGTCTCTGGCCGTTATCCAACGATTCCAGATCCAAGCAATTTCTTAAAGTACTCCATGGGCCTGAGGGGAATCCGGAATCCATGGTACAGCGGGTATGGCGACAGCTGAATCATGCCGGACTTGCATCAGAGGCGCTTATTGCGACCAGTTTGCCACAGGTTGAGATTCTGACTTCTCAGCTGGGAGACGATGTGAGACTGGTTGTGGAGCCTGAGCGCAGAGATACGTTTCCAGCGATTGCGCTGGCAGCCTCTTATCTGTATTCCGTAGAGAGTGTGAGTCTGAATGAGACGATTGCAGTGTTGCCTGTAGATCCCTTTGTTGAAAAAGAATTCTTCGAAGTGCTGGCAACCTTACCGGAGATGCTTGATAAGTCTGGTGCTGATCTGGCCTTGATGGGAGTTGTGCCGACATACCCGTCAGAGAAGTACGGATACATCATTCCGCAATCCCTATCTTCCAGTGAAAATAACAATGAATACGTGAATGTAGCGAAGTTCCAGGAGAAACCCTGCGAATCCGATGCGGTCCTCATGATTGAGCAGGCCGCATTATGGAATTGCGGGGTTTTTGCTTTTAAACTTGGTTATTTGATTAATCTACTCATTGAGATGGAACTGCCGATCCAGTATGACGAAATGCTGAAGCAATACGGAAGATTGAACAAGATCAGTTTTGATTACCAGGTTGTCGAGAAGGCGAATCAGATTATCGCTATTCCGTATAACGGCTTCTGGAAAGATCTAGGCACGTGGAACACACTCACGGAAGAGATGGGAAGCTCGGTAGTAGGAAAAGGGTGGATTACGGGAGATTCCCTGAATACCCACTTGGTCAATGAATTGAACATTCCGGTTGCCATATTGGGCTTGTCAGATGTGGTGGTCGCCGTGAGTCCGGATGGCATTCTGGTCAGTGACAAAGAAGCCAGCCCACGGATCAAGGAAATCTTGAAGAATGAGGATCAACGCCCCATGTATGAGGAGCGCAGGTGGGGTTGCTACCGGGTTCTGGATTATACAAGAAACGAAGCTGGCGGCGAGGTTCTCACCAAACGAATCTGCATCAGTGCCGGGAAAAATCTGAGTTATCAATACCATTTGCTTCGCAATGAGGTATGGACGGTTGTATCGGGAACAGGGGAATTGATTCTGGATGGGAAGAGCCGAATGATCGGGCAAGGAGATACGGTGATCATTGACCGGAGTATGCTTCATTCCGTCAGAGCCGTTACGGAACTGGAGATCATTGAAGTACAGATCGGCAGCCAGCTGATTGAGGAAGATATCGTTAGAGTGTCTACCGAATGGCAGGACATTGTTCAGACATATGTGAAGCACGCGTAACAACACATTAGGACATGGGGGAGATTATGGAATGAATATTACGGTGATTGGCACAGGGTATGTGGGTTTGGTATCGGGCGTATGTTTTTCGGAACTGGGAAATAACGTGATCTGTGTAGACAACAATTTGGAAAAAGTGAATATGTTAACGGACGGTCATGTTCCGATCTATGAACCGGGTCTGAAGGATATCATGAATGCCAATATGAAAGCAGGAAGGCTGTCCTTCACCACCAACATTCAGGATGCCATCAGTCGTTCGGATATTATTATCATCGCGGTGGGTACGCCATCCCTGCCTAATGGCGAAGCAAATCTGAGTTTTATTGAGCTTGTCGCGCGAGAAATAGGTTCTTATATGGATAATTATAAAATAATAATGACTAAAAGCACTGTTCCTGTCGGAACCAACGATCGTATTCAGGAATGGATCAGCAATTTGACGAATCATCCATTCGACATGGCATCGGTACCGGAGTTCCTGCGAGAAGGTACCGCTGTCCAGGATACGCTCTATCCTGACCGGATAGTCATTGGGACACATAGTGAGCGGGCAGTCGCCACGTTGAAAGAGCTGCATCAGCCATTAACCGATCAGATTATTGTTACGGATATTCGCTCGGCCGAAATGATTAAATATGCATCCAACGCTTTTCTGGCAACCAAGATCTCATTTATCAACGAAATCTCTAACATCTGTGAAAAAGTAGGAGCAGATGTCAGCCGCGTTGCCGAAGGCATGGGCTATGACAGACGAATCGGTGCCTCCTTTCTCAAGGCAGGCATTGGTTACGGAGGTTCCTGTTTCCCTAAGGATACACAGGCTCTGATACAAATTGCAGGTAATGTGGATTATGACTTCAAATTGCTGAAGTCCGTGGTGGAAGTGAACAAAGATCAACGCTTCAACGTCATCCGCAAATTGGAAGACGCACTTGGTTCACTCGAAGGGAAGCAAATTGCCATCTGGGGGCTCGCCTTCAAGCCGGATACCGATGACGTACGTGATGCTCCGGCAATTGAGATCATTCAGCGTTTGCTTGAGCAGGGGGCAGTGATTCGGGCATATGACCCCATCGCGACCGAGAACTTCCGCAAAGAGGTGGATTCCCCATCCATTACGTGGGAGGATCGTGCCATGAAAGCGGCGGAAGGCGCTGATGCACTCTGCGTTCTGACGGAATGGAAAGAGTTCATGGAGGTTAATCTGACTGATTTGGCAGCGCATATGAATCAACCCATCCTGATTGATGGAAGAAACATCTACGGAGCAGATCAGATTAAAGATACGTCCTTCCAATACTACTCCGTTGGTCGTCCAGGTCTAACCAATATCGATGCAAGAAAAACGGCAGTCATCTAACGGAGGCCATAACATGAGACGCGGGATCAAAATAACATTAGGTGCCCTTTCCCTTGTTGCAGTTGTCATGATTGGATATTCGGTGTATCTGTATCTGCATGTTAAATCTGCGGCGGATCAAATGTATGAACCCCGGGAACCCATCAAGCAGGTATCTATTGTTGACCAGCGGGGTGGGGGAGATTTCCCTGTGGACATGGAGAATGAAGAACCTTTTAATGCTTTGATCCTGGGTGTGGATGAACGTTCCAATGATCGGGGGCGCTCCGACACCATGATTGTATTAAGTATTAATCCTGCGAAACAATCCGCACTTATGTTTAACATCCCCCGAGATACCAGAACGAATATTGTTGGTCACGGCACGGAGGATAAGATCAACCATGCCTATGCTTTTGGGGGCGTTAACATGTCTGTGCAAACGGTGGAACAATTGCTTGATGTTCCCATACATTACTACATGAAAGTGAATATGGAGGGCTTTGCACAGGTCATCGACATGGTGGGTGGGGTGGATGTGAATAACCCGTTTGCATTTGACTATGAAGGTTATCGGTTCGAGCAAGGAAATATTCATCTGGATGGTGCAGCAGCTTTGGGATTTTCGCGAATGCGTTATGATGATCCGAAGGGGGATCTCGGGCGGAATGACCGTCAGCGGGAGATTATCAAACAAGTGCTGAAGAATACGGTTCAGGTATCCAACGTGTTGCAACTGGAGACGTTGCTGGATGAAGTGAGTGCTCACGTGAGAACTGACGTTACCTTTGATGAAATGAAGCAGATGTTCTCCAATTACCGCCCGGTGCTGAATCATATCGAGTCTGTTGAGATCAAAGGCACGGGCAAGAAAATAGACGGAGTGTATTACTATATCGTGGAACAGTCAGAGCGAGACAGAATACATCAGATGATTGAAGAACATTTAAAATGATCGGATAGGGCGGTGAACCAGATGCGTATCTCCAGGCTATTGAAATTATCTCTGATTGTGCTCCTAATGTATATGCTCATGATACCTGCAAGTACAAACGTTGTTCAATCAGCTCAAAACTATCAATGGAAGAATATACCTATTGGTGGTGGGGGGTACGTTACAGGTGTGGTTATTCATCCGACTGAGCCTGATCTGGTTTACGCTCGAACTGACGTTGGAGGAGCCTATCGGTTGGATGCAGCCTCAGGAGATTGGGTCCCGCTACTGGATCATTTCGGAGATGAGGACAGCAATCTGTACGGTGTGGATGGGATTGCACTGGATCAGCAAAACCCTAATATCGTGTATATCGCTGCTGGGAAGTACGGGAATGTGGGGCCGAGCGATATTCTGAAATCTACAGACCGGGGAGAAACCTGGATTCGAACCGGACTTAATCTTCGGAATGAATCGAATGGAAATATCCATCGCGCCATGGGAGAGAGCATCGCCGTCAATCCCACGAACTCCAATTACCTGCATGTTGGTACACGATATGATGGATTGTACACTTCCAGTGACGGGGCAGCAACATGGAGCAAGGTATGGGATGTACCTAGCGGGCTGTCCGGTGAGGGAATACGAAGTGTAGCTTATGGATTGAATCCCGTCACGAAGCAAGGTCAAGTTGTGTATGCGGGGGTTCGCGGCATTGGTGTGTATAGCAAAGCACCAAGAAGCAATGGGCAGACCACCTGGCAACTTACCGGAAGAAGTCCCGAATATCCTGCACGTATGACTGTGGCGAAGAACGGGACGTTGTATGTGACCACGGATAATCAGGGCGTCTACAAGTTCAATGGTGTGCAGTGGACGAATATAACACCCAGCCCCAGTTACTCATCTTATTATGGAATCACGATTGATCCCAATAATGATAATCACATCCTGGCAGCCGTTCGAACAGGCGGAGATAATCTGCCACTGTATCGTTCCGTTAATGGCGGACAGAGTTGGACAACAGTGAGCAAAACGCTGGTATCCAAACCGTCATGGTGGACACCCAACATGTTTTTCTCAGCGACATCCAGTATCAAGTTTGACCCACATAACCCGGGCACGGTATACGCTACAGACTGGTTTGGCGTGTACAAGACGGAAAATATCAATGGTACCAATGGATTGACCGGTAGTACTGCGAGTACTTGGGAAGCCATTACCGATGGTCATGAAGAAGTCGTCGCACTCACTGCATCCACACCACCTCAGGGTGTTTCATTCTTTAGTGGTTTAACGGATCAAGTCGGATTTAGACATGAAAATGTAAACGATGTTCCTCTTAATAAAATCCCGCTCGCAGGTATGCGAGAAATTGTGAGTATTGACTATCATGAGGCAAATCCGAACTACATGATATTTCTGGGAAGCAGTGACTGGTATGGTACGACCACACGTTTATTTGTCTCTTCCAATAACGGAGTTACGGTAACGCCGGTAAACGTTCCAGCAGGTTCTACACTGGGGCGGGTGGCCTATTCAGCCATTAATCCAAATGTAATTGTTTATTACCCCCAGACAGGTAATCCGGTCAGAAGCACGAATCGTGGCGCAACATGGCAAAATATGAATGGTGCCCCTTTTCAGGCTATCGGGGGAAATATGGTCTTCGCCTATAATCATCCACTGGCTGCCGATCGCATCAATGGATATAAATTTTATATGTATGCTGCTGGTTATATGTATCGCTCAACGGATGCTGGTGCCAACTGGTCCAAAGCCAATACGGTTCGCCTTCCTGTTAATACGGATATCAATACAAGCTTCATTAAAGTTGAAGCTGCACCTGGCGTGGCGAATAATGTATGGGTGAGTCTGGGAACCGATGGACTATATGCATCGACGAACTCGGGAAATACATTTTCCAAGATCCAGGGTGTACAGAACTCCAAATTATTTGCCTTTGGTAAAGCTCAGCCCGGCAGATTGGTTCCAGCTGTTTATGTATATGGCACCGTAAATAACGTGAATGGATTCTTCCGTTCAGATGATATGGGGGTAACCTGGAACAATATAGGTCCTTTAGGTAATGGAATCGGGCTGGGCAATGAACCGCAAATTATGGCGGCAGATCGTCAAATCTATGGTCAGGTATATGTAGGTACAAATGGCAGAGGTATGTACGTTGGATCAATAGAATAACAAGAGAGATATGAAAGTGGTGAAGATCAAAATGATGGAGGAGGGCTCCGGGCGCACGAGACAAAAGCATGTACGAAGAACGTACGGATTTCTCATTGCTCTGCTGTTGATTGTGATCTGGATTCTGGTTATCTGGTCCATGTCCACACAATCCTCTCAACAGCAAGACATTCAGCCTTGGCTTCATAAATGGTCTCAAAAATTGCACATCGGTTTTACGCTTCCTGATGTGCAATTCACTTACGGGGAGTATGAGTATTCGCTGAAGCAGAGGCCGTATGATTTTGCAGAGTTCATCTTTCGCAAGAGTGCGCACTTATTTGTATACGCTGTGCTCGCCGTGCTTGTGTACGGCGGGCTGCGGTACAGAAGAACATCCCTTGTGACCAGTATCGTTTCTGCTCTGGCTGTGGTGTTTGTTATAGCCTCCATTGATGAATATATTCAGCAGTTCAGCCCGGACCGGACAAGCTCGATACGTGATGTTGGAGTAGACTTGCTCGGCGGCTGCTGTGGGATTGCCATATATGCAGGAATTCAGTTCATTATCCGAAGGATCAGAAAGGGAAAGCGTACTTCCATTCACAGTGAGTGATTTCCCAGGAAATTAGATGTATCGTTCAACTTCTACTTGTCTGCCATCCATCATAAGTATGGAGTAGGACAAGGAGGACTGGACATGCTGCGAAGAAGGAACCGGAATGTTTTGCTCAAAAAGATCGGGTTCATCGCGATCATTGTATTATTGCTGTGGTTGATTGCCAGAACCATTCCGTATTTGTTTCAGGCAGATACATCGGATGAAGCTGCTGCTGTTGCCGAAGAGTTTTACAAATATGAGCAGACGGGTGACTTCGGCAGTTCATGGGAACTCTTTCATCCCCTGATGAAAGAGCGGTTTCCCAAGAGTGCTTACGTACAGAACAGAGCACATATATTTATGCAGCACTTTGGCGTGGAAACGTTTGAGCTGGAGATGGAAAAGCCGGAGCGCGAGTTTGATGTAACGGTGATCGATGGCGTTAAGCCATTTTCTGAAGCCTACAGAATCCAGGTCACCCAGAAGTACTCAGGTACCTTTGGCCAATTCGATATTGTGCAGACCTGTTATCTTGTAGAGGATGGCGATGAGTGGACATTACTCTGGTATTATCCAAATCAGAAAAATGAGGATACCTCGCAGGTCGACAATAGTGACTGATCAGGAAATAATATTAACCCATACGTTGCACCGAATTGTATCATTTACCTTACATGAAGCTCTGTAAATGCGAGACTTTTGTCGCATTTATGGAGCTTTTTTTGTGTTTTTCTTGTTTTTATGCCTGTAAAGCCTTGACAATAGTCCCGGTGTCAAGTAAATTACGAGATAGATACAAAATGTATCAATTTTCAGCGTCTAACGACAAATAACAAGGACTTCTAAGCTCCTTGTGAGGGGAAGGAATATCATTGATCGAAACGGGCCGCTTTTACTGTGTCAGTTGTGGGATGATTGTGTCGGTCGCTAGAAGCTCTGTCGAAATGAAGGAAGAGGGCAATGGAGGCAATCACGTATTTCGCACCGGATTCTACCGGAGTGAAATGCCGCTTGGATGCTGTGAAGCGTGTGTAGTTGAAGCGAAACGTCAGGGGAAATCCCAGTTTGCGGGACAATATACTAAAGATTATGATACACTATGTGCATATGAGAAACGGGCATGAAGTATATGCTCGTCCATGAAGGAGGGGATTGAATGCAGCAGGAGCCGGTCGTCCGGATTCAGGGCGTCAGCAAAATCATATCCTCCCGATCATTGGTCAGCGACCTGACTCTGGATATTTCTCCGGGGCAGGTTTTTGGTTTTTTAGGACCTAATGGCGCGGGGAAAACAACAACGATTCGGATGATGGTTGGACTGATGTCCATCAGTAAAGGTGATATTTTCATCTCGGGACACAGTGTGAAGAATGAATTTGAGAAGGCGGTAGCCCAGGTAGGAGCTATTGTGGAAAATCCGGAAATGTACAAGTTTCTGACCGGGTACCAGAATCTCGTTCACTTTGCCCGCATGTCGCCGGGAGTTACGAAGGAACGTATTGCTGAGACGATTGAGCGTGTGGGGCTTACGGCCCGTATTCACGATAAGGTCAAAACCTATTCACTGGGCATGCGCCAGCGTCTGGGTGTCGCGCAAGCGATATTACATAAACCGAAGCTGCTTGTACTGGATGAGCCGACTAATGGTCTGGACCCACAGGGTATACGGGAACTGAGAGATTATTTGCGTCAGCTTACCCAAGAGGAAGGTATTACAGTCTTTGTATCCAGTCATTTGTTGTCAGAGATGGAGCTGATGTGTGATACGGTGGCCATCATCCAGAATGGCAAGTTGATCGATGTAAGAAACCTTCGGGCTGAAGCCGGTTCGGATGCATTAATCGAAGTTGCTTTTGAGCTGAATGATGCAGATCGTGCTGCGGATCTGATTCAGGGTGCTGTCGTACAGGGCAATGTCCTGGTGATGCGGGTGTCTCGTGAGCAGATTCCGGATATCAATGCCAAGCTGGTTAGCGAAGGGTTTCAGGTATACGGTATTCGTAACGTGACTCACACCCTGGAAGAACAATTCTTGCAAGTCACTGGGGGTGGAGGCATTGGGTAGTTTTGGTAATCTGATATTGAATGAGAATATGAAAATTTTCCGTCGTCCCCGTACCTGGATCATGTTATCGATTCTGGCGCTGATCTCGCTATTAATGCCAGTGTTACTGCGAGAAGGCATGGGGTCCAATGAAGTGTTGTACTGGGAAGCGGCTGTAACGACCATCCAGATTACGTTTTTCCTGAACACGATCTTCTGTGTCGTGATTGCAGCGGAATCGGTTGCGGGCGAATTTACGTGGGGAACCATTAAGCTATTGCTGATCCGTCCATGGTCACGAAGCAAAGTTCTCGCTTCCAAATATCTAACCGTCATTGGCTTCAGTATTGTCAGTACATTGCTGGTCATCGTGATGGCCATGCTAACGTCTTATATCCTTTTCTCGCATGATGCGCCGGGAGGAAGCAGTAGTCCGGCTACGAATGCTCTGACGTTATGGGGATATTTGTACGTTGATCTGTTCATTACGCTTGCGATTGCCTTTATGGTGTCCTCCGTATTTCGTTCAGGTGCACTTGCGATTGGATTATCCCTGTTCATTATGTTCTCACAGAGTATCTTCTCACTCATATTCAATCCGGTCCGTTATGAGTGGGCCAAGTATGTTCTATTCAACAACATGGATCTTAGCAAATACATGACCTCCGGGGCGGATTTTGCGTTAATGGGTGGTCCAAGTGCAGGAATGACACTGGGATTCTCTATTGCAGTTCTGGCGGTGTATTACGTTATTTTCATGGTGATTTCCTGGGTTGTATTCAGCAAAAGAGATGTGGCAGGCTAACGCCTGCTTTTTTTTTTGCTCCAATGCTGTTTTGGAAAGAAAAAAGGGTATATTCAACATCGCCTGTGGCATGACTGTCATTTAAGGGTACTTAGTATCATAAGTAAATGACTAGATATACATATGAACGCCGCAGTCACTTTGGCAGAGCAGCGCATGGAGGGATCACGTTTCTTGATAAATAACAAGTTCTACCGCATATGCACAGCGATTATTCTGCTGCTGCTCATCGTGTATCTGGGGGAAAAAGTGAACTTTATTTTCAGCCCCCTGACCTCACTGATTCACATCATCATCATTCCGCTGCTGATTGCCGGTTTCTTCTATTATCTGCTGCGTCCGCTCGTCGATTATATGGAAAGGCATAAGATCAAGCGTGCATTATCAGTTCTGATTATTTACGTCGTAATTGCATTAATACTTGCAGGTTTTAGTGTGCTTGTATGGCCTTCCCTGCGTGAACAATTAATGAATTTCGTGGAGAATGCTCCAGCGTTGGTTACTTCACTCAGCGATCAGTTGAATGCACTTGAAAAGAGCAATGTTGTATCCAGATACCTGCCTGATGATTCCAATCTATTCTCACGATTATCCGATGTTCTGAGCCAAGGGATCACTCAGGTAACCAATTATGTCTCCGGGTTATTCTCCGTGGTATCCAATCTGGTTATTATTCTGGCAACATTCCCGATCATGTTGTATTACATGCTTAAGGAAGGCAGCAAGTTTGGAACGAATCTGACCTTATTGTTGCCAAGGCATTATCGAAAGGATGGGGAAGAAACCGTCCATGAGATTGATGAAGCACTAAGCAACTATATTGTTGGCCGGGTTATTGTTAATGTAGCCCTGGGGATTCTGATGTACATCGGTTTTCTCATCTTAGGTTTGCCTTACGCATTGCTGCTGACTGTTGTATCGATTATTCTGAACTTCATCCCTTATGTGGGTGCTTTGCTGGCAGCTATTCCGGTTGTCATTGTTGCGTTTATCGAATCACCTTCGATGGCGATCTGGTCACTGGTCATCATTGTAATCGCACAGCAAATTCAGGATAACCTGATCTCACCTTATGTCTATGGCAAACAGCTCGATATTCATCCACTGACTACCGTTATCCTTTTGCTCGTGGGTGCTGACCTGGGAAATATCTTGGGTATGATCATCGTGATTCCCCTATATATGATTCTGAAAATTATAGTTCGCAAAATCCATTATCGGATTGTCGAAGATAAGACTGAAACTTAAATGGAATTTGAAATACAACGCTGTCATGTGTAACTACTAATGTTTGTTCTTGAATCACATCGATAAGCTCAACAGGATAAGCCGCATATCAATGGTGAAGGGTCAGGTAAGTTTGCCCTCGCCATTGTTATGCGGCTTTTTTCTCATACATATTGCTCACTTATGTTATACCTGTTATACTTGATATATAACAGATAACAAAAAGAAGGTGAACTCTTGATTATTCAACTGGATATGCAATCCGAACTTCCTATCTATTCGCAACTTGTTTATCAAATTATTGAAGGCATTGCTAGTGGTGAGTTACAGCTAGGTGAGGCGTTACCTTCAGTTCGGAATTTGGCCGCAGATATCGGTGTTAACCTTCACACCGTCAACAAGGCTTATACATTACTCAAGCAAGATGGATACATCCTGGTTCATAGACAAAAGGGAGTTGTAGTGAACCCTGATGGAATGCCTGGTTTAACGGATGATTTTTTGAAAAAGCAGCAAAGCGAATTAAGACCGATTATTGCCGAAGCGATCTGTCGCGGAATGACCAAAGAGGAACTATCTGCGGTGTTAGACCAAATGTATGATGATGTGAAGATGGGTCACAACAGAGAATAACGAATCAAGGGAGTGTGTTATGTATGCAACTATTTAGTATATTACCTATCATTTTAATCTTTGCTCCATTAGCCTTACTTCTATCCTTTACACCATACCTGACAAGGGAAACCATTAGCTTTGGGGTTACGGTAAGTCAATATAATTACTACACACCCATCTTACGTAAGCTAAGAAGTACGTTTGCTACAGTAAGTCTGATCGGAAACGGGATGCTTATACTTGTCTGTCTGTATTTTCTCCGATCTGCTAATGAAGATTCTACCGCAATGATTACCGGTGTTAGCACAATGATATTTATTGTGTACTGGGCAGCACTACACATATTATTTCATTTCAAGATGAAAAAGATAAAAGGATCACTTACAACTGTAGAAGCACCTCAAAGAGTTAAAATCGATACCACCTTCCGCCAAAATAAACTCACCTATTCCAACTATTGGTTTCTCATTCACATTGCTATTATTGCAGCCGTTGCGATCATTTCGATCCTGAATTATAAGGCACTCCCTAACGTCATTCCAATAAAATATGATCTTCAGGGCCATGTCACTTCCAGTGTGCCTAAAACCTACCTCTCGGTACTGGCTATTAATCTTGTACAGCTAGGAATCATTGCACTTATGATGTTGGTTAACTGGAGTATTAAATCAAGCAAACAACAGCTTACTACGTCTAATCCGGGCCAATTTGCTGCTGAAAATATTCAATTCCGCCGTAAATGGTCCCTATTTACGCTTGTAACAGGCTTACTTCTTACCATTTTATTTGCCTTAATTCAGATCAATATGTTCGTCCCTAATCTGGTCTTGTTAACAGCTATTAGCTTCATCACTCCTGTGGTGATCGTGTTAGGTGTTGTATGGCTGTCTCTCACAGGCAGACAAGGCGGCGGGAAAATTCGGAATCATCAGGAAGATCGCGAACGATCCAAAGAACAGCCTGTGAATGACGATGATCATTGGAAGCTTGGTTTTATTTACTTCAATGCCAATGATCCTTCTTTAACCATAGAAAAGCGTTATGGAATAGGCTGGACGATTAACTTCGCTCGTCCACTATCTTGGGTCCTGCTGTTATTCATCATTGCTATTGTTGTTATAAGCATAGTCCTAAGCCAATAAAGGCTCATAATGCTATGCATATAATAGATGAAATTAATTATTAGGAGGAGTTATTACAATGAACAATTGGAAAAAGCTATTACTTTCTCTTACTTTCGTAGGTCTCATCCTTCCAGTAACATCCATCTCAGAAGCTGCTGAAAAATCCGCTGGTAGTGGAAATCTTGTTCCTATTCGTGAGATTGCAGAAAAGAATGGGGCAGAGGTATCTTGGCAACAAAAGACAGGAGAAATCACAATACGAAAAAGTGAGCTTACGATTGTAGTTAAGGTAGGAGAGAACGAGGCGATGGTGAATGGGCAAGCCATATCCTTAGACAATCCTGTTCAGTTAACGAAAGGAGTTACCTATATGGATGGGACATTTCTTTCCGAGACGCTGAAGGCAGAACCTGAGGATATATTCATTTCCCTTATTAGTGAGGGCGATGGCAAGGAGGCTGCCAAGTATGTTCATACCTCTGTGAGTGGAGTGTTGTCACCCACGTTGTTGAGTCAGCTATGGGGAGCTTTAGAAGGACAAAATGGCAAAATTACAAGTGAAGCCATAGCTAAACACGTAGAAAATAACACAGTGCATCGCAATGTCACCTATACGTTCAAAACAGAGCTGACTCGTTTAAATATTACGGTCAGAATGAATCATAACGGACTTGTGGATGATTTGCATATTGCCGCCGCTACGCCAGATGTGTATCAAAAACCAAGCTACGACGACCCATCTGCCTATACAGAACAAGACATTACGGTTGGTCAGGGTGATTTAGCTTTGCCAGGGACATTAACTTTGCCCAAGGGAGAGGGACCTTTCCCGGTTGTCATTCTGGTACAAGGATCCGGGCCTAGCAATCAAGATGCTGCCATTGGTGGTGCAAAACCGTTTCGCGATCTTGCGGTAGGTTTGGCTTCACAAGGAGTTGCTGTATTAAGATACGATAAGGTTACGTATGAGCATACCTATAAGGTGGCTTCACAGCCTAAATTCACATTAAAACAAGAGAGCGTAGATCAGGTAAACGATGCAGTGGAATTGCTTAAAAAGAATGCACATATTGATTCTACAGCGATTTTTGTAGCTGGACATAGTCAAGGCGGGTTTGCAATGCCGTTAATTATTGCTGAGGATAAACAACATGATATTGCAGGAAGTATTCTGCTTGCTGCACCAAGTAGTAGCTTTGCGGATGTGCTTACCGAGCAGCAGGACGAATTGGTAGAGCGGATGAAGCAGCTTGGTTTAGACACGGATGTCATTCAAGGGCAAGCTGATTTTTATAAAAATGTGGCTGCGATGGTTAAAGATCCAAAATATTCTGTAGATCATCTTCCTGAGGCGTTTCCACTTCAACCTGCTTATTGGTGGTTTGAGCAGAGAGATTATGTACCTGCGGAACTGGCTAAAACACAAAATACACCTATGCTTGTTATACAAGGCGAAAACGATGTGCAAGTGTCTATGAATCAATTCCAAACCTGGAAATCGTCTCTTCAAGGTCATTCCAATGTAACGTACAATAGCTATCCAAAGGTAAATCATCTGTTATCCAGCTATGATGGACTTTCAATCGGTCAAGAGTACGCTGAGCCATCTAATGTCTCCAAAGCCATTATCGATGATATTGCGAAGTGGGTATTAAAATCAAACTAAAACGGGAGTTCCATTCTTTGGTCGAGTGATAACATGGGGAAGTGACACATGGGGCGAAATATAAGAAAAGGAGCACTTACCATTATAGGCAAGTGCTCCTCTTCTTATTTCTAAATTTGCTTTATTTAGACCAATTGGACTCTTTCTCGTCTTCATCGGTATAATCAGACATGGTCAGTGGTTCCTTGGGAACAACGGCCACTTTGTAGAACCGATTCTTGTCTTTTTCCAGCAAAACAAAGATTAGATTCTCGAACTCATATTCTTCCTGTTCGTTCATCTCGGGACGATGGCTGTAGAGCCATCCACCAATGGTGTCCCACTCATCTGCATCCAGGCTGGACATAAACATGTCGTTCACCTTCGATAAGGAAACCTTGCCATCCATAATGACATAGTTCTCATTGATGACTTGAATATCTTCCACTTCGTCTGCGTCGAACTCGTCGCGAATCTCACCAACAATCTGCTCAAGCACATCCTCAATGGTTACAATTCCGGAAGTTCCTCCATATTCGTCGACAAGTACGGCGATATGTACGCCATCCTTCTGCATTTTCTTGAGCAAGTCCTTCACAGGAGTTGTTTCGTGAACAGCCGATACAGGCTGAATCAGGGAGGATAGATCGACAGGTTCATCGTTTCCGTATAGTTCCAGGAAGAATTGTTTCGTATTAATGATACCGATGATATCGTCTTTACTCTCATTCACTACTGGAAAACGTGTGTATTGTTCTTCACGAATGATCTCCAGGTTTTCCTCGTTTGTTCTATTCACATAAAGGCAGACCATATCGGTCCGGGGTACCATAATTTCTTTGGCTAACATCTCATCAAAAGCAAAGATCCGGCTTACATAACCGAATTCGGCTTGGTTGATTTTACCACTTTCAAAGCTTTCATTAATGATGATCTGCAACTCTTCTTCGGAGTGTGCATCTTCATGTTCAGAGGCAGGTTTGATTCCGAACAGTTTTACCAGTTGGTTCGCTGAGCCGTTTAACAGCCAGATAAAAGGATACATAATTCGGTTAAACCAGATGATAGGTGTAGACGTTAGCAGCGCAACAGTCTCGGCTTTCCGGATTGCAATCGTTTTTGGAGCGAGTTCACCAACCACAACATGCAGATACGTGATGGAAGCAAACGCAATAACAAACGATAAGAATGAAGAAACCGCCTCAGGAATTTGCATGCTTTCGAACACAGGGTGGAGAATCTTCTCTACCGTTGGTTCTCCCAGCCAGCCCAGTCCCAGAGATGTGATCGTGATTCCAAGCTGGCAGGCAGACAAATATCCGTCCAGATTGGCAACGGCTTGTTTAACAGCCAGCGCACGCTTGTTTCCTTCTGCAATCATTTGGTCGATCCGGCTCGGTCTAACCCGTACCAGAGCGAATTCCACTGCGACAAAAAACGCCGAAAGTCCTATCAAAATCGCAACCAATACTAAATTTAACGCATACCTCTCACTGTCCATTCACTACTGTTCTCCTTTAAGTAATAAGTTTTTAACGATTATTATATCTAATTTTACGTAAGAAGACCACCTCCAGACAAAGAAATGAGGAAGAGTCTGGAAGGTGGAATGAGCAGATTGGCGTCACAATGCGAATCTGCTCCATCATTAAACTGATATGTAGAAGGTAACACAGTCAGAATATACAATGAACAAAGTAGAAATTTGAATTTCCAGAATGAAGTATTCCGTCGGCTTATGTAAAGTTTTATCTAAGCAAACGTTACGAATAGGGGGTACATTGGGTATCTATGATTAGCTGTATACATAATCGTCAAAGATGTGTAGGTGAGAGAAAGGCAAGGTCATGAAGCTTGCCACTTGAGGAGGAAGCCGAATGTTCTGGCTGGTCATTATATTACTCGTATTTATTTTCCAGGCAGCCACAATTCTTTTGCTGGAATTTCGTAATCCGGCTAAAGCTGTGGCTTGGCTGTTTATTTTGTTCTGCGTGCCTTTGATCGGTTTTGTAGTGTACTATTTTGTGGCGCAGGATTATAACAAACGAAAAAAGCTCCGCAAGGGTGGATCGCGCATCTTCCGTGAAATGAAGGAAACGATCTGGGAACAAGCCCACATCATTGGAGATGTCGAACAGATGCCGGGCGATCGTTTCAGTCACCAGCATCGATTGTTTAACCTGTTATCCCATCTGTCGGAGAGCCCGATTACAGGTTGTAACCACAGTACGGTGCTCACAAATGGTGAAGAGGCATTTGCGGCAATGCTGAGGGAAATGGAAAAAGCAAAGCACCATCTGCATGTGGAATTTTACATTTTCCGTGATGATGTGATCAGTACGAAGTTTCAGGATGTCATGATTCGCAAGGCACAGGAGGGCGTGAAGGTTCGGTTTATATGTGACGGTCTCGGCAGTCACAAGATGAGCTGGAGTTTTATCCGCAAACTGCAGGATGCAGGTGTGGAGTTTCATTATTTTCTACCGCCACTGATTGCCACGATTGACCGAAGAGTCAACTACCGGAATCACCGTAAAATAGTCGTTGTGGATGGACAGGTTGGCTTCGTGGGTGGCATCAATGTAGGCGATGATTACCTTGGACAATATCCGGAGGTGGGTTTCTGGCGGGATACACATGTGCAGATCGAGGGAGATGCTGTATATTTCCTGCAAAGTACGTTTCTTAACGACTGGAAATTGGCTTCCGGTGAGCGAATTACCGAACCCCAGCTTGCGGAATTGTTTCCACCTCATATCTGTAGCGGGGAAGAACGAATTCAGATTCTGGCCAGTGGGCCGGATCAGGACTGGGATGCGATTCAGGAAATGTGTTTTGGGGCCATTTCGGTAGCCTGTGACCGGATTTACATTACCACCCCTTATTTTATTCCTGATCCTGCCCTGTATGAGGCACTCAAAACAGCTGCTGTCAGTGGCGTTGATGTGAAAATTATCATTCCGTATCAATCCGATTCAAAGCTTGTTCATTTGGCGTCCCTTTCATACGTAGAGGAGTTACTGCGAGCAGGTGTTGAGTTTTTCCAATATCGCAAAGGTTTTGTACATGCCAAAGTGATGATTGTGGATGAGTTGCTAGCAACGGTAGGCACGGCCAATATGGATATGCGCAGTTTTTTTTGCAATTTTGAGTTGACGGCTGTCCTGTTCGAGTCCTCTCCGATTCGTCGTTTGATCACTGACTTTGAACGTGATCTCGGGGAATGCAGTCAGATCGATGGGGAGGTATTTCAGAAGCGTTCACGACGGCAAAAAGGTGCAGAAATGCTTTCTCGGATGCTTTCACCGCTTCTTTAGCCGATTTAGGGCAGATTTCTGAAGATAAGTTCACTTTTTGTGAATTTATCTTCTTTTTGCTAAGTATTTTGCGCAAATTTGATCTTTTATGATATAATAGATATATAAATCATGTCTTGGCGAAGGAGGGGAGTCTGCGGGAAAACAGGCTCCCTTTTGCTCTCTTTTGAAAGTGCAAACCGGGATGAATAACATTTTGAATCCATTTTATATCGCTTTTAGATGCTTGCGCTGTATAGCCAGGGTACATATAGAACGCAGTTTGCTGTTCTCCATATGTAGATTCACCCTGAGTATTTAAATGATTTATAAAATGGATTCACACACTGATTTAACGGGGGGGATACCATGTCCAATGTAACAGTGAAAGAACTAACAGCCAAGCAAGCTGACCGCGGGGTCAAAAGCTCGGTGTTTACATTAAAGCTGCTGCAACGTATTGTGATGATTCTGATCGGTGCTGCACTAATGGCTGTATCGCTTGAAGTGTTTCTCGTACCGAATGGTGTTATTGATGGTGGGATTACGGGGATTTCAATTATGGTGTCAGAACTTACAAATTTGCCACTCGGAGTATTCCTGACCTTGCTCAACTTGCCTTTCCTGATTCTGGGTTACAAGCAGATTGGTAAAACATTTGCGTTATCCACGCTGCTGGGGATTGTGGTCATGTCCATCGGGACATCATTATTGCACCATGTTCCTGCATTAACACCAGGGGAGCCTTTGCTCGGAGCTGTATTTGGCGGATTGATCCTGGGTGTGGGTGTTGGACTTGTCATTCGGTCTGGCGGTTCACTGGATGGTACGGAGATTGTGGCCATCTTGCTTAGTGAGAAGTCACCTTTGTCTGTAGGACAGATCGTATTGTTCATTAACGTGTTTATTTTCGCAGGTGCAGGATTTGTATTCGGCTGGCCGAATGCCCTGTATTCCATGATTGCATATTATATTGCGATGAAGATGATTGATATTGTGAATGAAGGGCTTGACCAGTCCAAATCGGTATGGATCATTAGTGAGAAATATCGTGATATCGGTTCAGCCCTGACAGACCGTCTTGGTCGTGGTGTAACTTTCCTGGATGGAGAGGGCGGATTCAGCGGGGACGAGAAAAAGATCATTTTTGTCGTGATCACCCGTTTGGAAGAAGCGAAGCTGAAGACCATCGTTGAAGATTGGGACCCGCAAGCCTTTGTGGCTATCGGTAACATTCATGACGTGAAGGGCGGACGTTTTAAGAAAAAAGGTATCCATTAGCGAATTATATACGCATGAATGATAATAGCCGACACCCTTGTGATGAGGGAGTCGGCTATTTTTTCTTCAAATGTTTGAGAATGAGCTCTACCGGTTGGGGTTCAACAGCTGCGATTAAATCACCGGTTTTGTTCAAACGTTCAATAATGTTCATCAGATGGTAATCCTGGATGGAGACGTTACTTCTAACCTCTTCCCAGGTAAGGGGTGTGGAGACAGTGGCGCCGGATTTGGCACGTGGTGTATAGGGAGCGGCAAGGGTCTTGCCACCGTAATGCTGGAGGTAGTCAAAATAAATGCGGTCTCCACGGTCCTTTTTGAGTCGTTCCAGTGTGAACAGATCCGGGTGCTTTTGAGTGACATATTTGCCCACAAAATAACCGATATCTCGTAATTCATCAAAGGTTACACCTTGAATAATCGGAACGATGATCTGAACGCCTGTTGCGCCCGAAGTTTTGGGAATCGACCTCAGACCAAGGGAAGTCAGGGTTTCGCCAACGATGAGTGCAGCTTGCATGATCCGGGGTTCATGTTCCTGAGAGGGGTCCAGATCAATCATCCATTCACTGGGAAGATGGCTCCCCACAGCATGCAGTGAAGGATGAAATTCAAGTGCGGCCAGATTGCCAAGCCATAACAATTCGGGAAGTCCATTCATGACTACATAGCGGATGCCGTCGTGAACTTCAGTCCGCACATAATCTGGTACAGGCTCAGGGGCATTCTTTTGATAGAAAAATGTCCCTCCAGCACCGTGAGGATACCTTATTGTGGTGAGAAGTCGATTGCTCGTATACGTGAGCAGATAAGGAGCCAGAGCGGCCAGCTTTTGCAGATAGATGGCTTTGGTGACACCCGCATCCGGCCATAACAGCTTGTCTGGGTTCGTGACCGTCAGTTCTATGCCTTCTATTATGATGGTTCCCTGGATCTTGGGGGCCATATGGAATACCTCCTATACGTGTAATCAATCTTGGACTGACTCATTGAAGAAGCTGGTTCGCCAGACAATCCTCACGGGTTACATCCGCGAAGGTCTGAATACTGGGATGGCGTAGAGTATTATGATGAGTTAGCTCCATATATTGCACTTTGACTCCTATTCGCGGTTCGACCCAGGTGGTCTCTGCACTGCGCTCGGGTACATTATGGAACGGCCTGTCCTGCCTGATCAGAGGCTCGACTTGATGTGTGAGTTCCCGCCACGTATTGGAGTTCAGTTTGCCAGTCCCAACATGACCAATATAGATAAAATCAGGCCCATCATATACACCAACCGCGACGGCATTCACAATACCGCTCCGGTACGTGACTCCCCCGATCATGGCATATACATCATGCATGATTTTGACCTTCTGCCAGCGCTGGTCCTTGCCCTGTATGCCATAACTGCTGGTGAGATCCTTGCAGACAATGCCTTCCATCTGATGTTGTCTCATGACCGTAAGCAGGGAAGGGGCATCAAGTGTATTGGTAACCTCCTGAACATGGGGAGCGGTGTTAAGAACCTCGTGCAACAGGCGCTGTCGATCTGCCAAAGGCTGATCCGTCACCCATTTCCCCTCATAGAACAGGATATCAAATACCATATATGTGACCGGAATCTGATGTATGGCTTGGGCGATGCCTTCGGGTCTGCTCATGCGGTCCCGCCGCAGAACGTGATAAAACGAAGGTTTTCCGGTGTCCGGGTCCAGCGCAATAACTTCTCCATCCAAGATGTAAGAGGAGCCTGAACATAAATTGCGTGGTGTTACCAGCTCGGGATACTGTGCGGTTCGATCATGTAATCTTCGATTCACCAGGCGCAGCTCATGCCCGTCCTCATAGGCAAGCATGCGGACTCCATCCCACTTGACCTGGGCAATCCATTGCGGACCTGTGGGCAAAGTATCTCTGGATATAGGTTCGAACGGAATCAACGGTTTGAACATGGGGAACTCCTCTCTCGTACACCAATTAGCGCAGGTTAATTCGGAATTTTACTATTTTTTTTGAAGCGGGACTTCATATGTTGCACCAGAATTAGAAGTAAAGGAAGTGCTATGCCACAGGTCAGATCCCAATCAATCCAATAGGGAATAACGACCTTGAGATAAAAGTTCTCGTTCGGAGAGATTAGAATAGACATGGCGAGAATAAGCATGGCACCCGGCAGGATCAGAGAACGGTGACTGGACAAGCGAAACAGGTGAGCGACGCCCAGGACAAAACCATAGAAGAACAGAGCGGCTTTGAAGAAAACAGCGATAATCCAGACCGATGCTATGAAGGCTTCGATGCGTTGCATAAAGTTTCCGATATTGATTTTCTGTGAAAGAATGAATGAAGCGAACCAGTGATGCTGGGTCATCCATGGTCCCATAACGAGCAGACACATACTGAGCGTCAGTGTGAGTAACAATCCGCCAATCATTCCTGCTAACAGGATGTCCTTCTCCAGATGGGGCTCTTTTTTTGTGTAGGGAAAAAGCATCATAAAGATGCATAGTTCACAGTAGGGATATGTGAGTACAGCAACAAAACCTTTGAATGGATCAAGAAATCCTTGTGCAAGCACAGGTTGGATGTTGGCCAAATGTACATGGGGGATTAGACATACCGTCAGAATAAGCAGAAACAACACGATCAGAGGAAGAAAGACCTCAGCAGTTTTACCAATGCTCTCCAGACCAGACAGAAGCCCCCAGACAAGCGCACACATAAAAACCAAATGCAGAATCAGTAATGGAGATTCCGGCAAGATCTGGGTAGACATAAAATCGCCAATCTCCCTAATGAACGTTGAGGTACTAAGCAGGAAATAAAAGAGATAAAAAGAGCCAAACAAGGTTCCGATCCAGGGTCCCAGTGTTCGAAGGGCATTTTGAATCAGATTCAACCGGGGATGCAGTTTGTAGGCAACAAGCATAATGAAGAGTATGCCAAGGCCCCCTGCGACTCCCAACAAGGCTGATAACCAGGCATCCTGATGAGCGTAGGATGTGATCATGGAAGGGAAGACCAGAATCTGCTCCCCAATTGTGCACAGGAACATGAGTGAAGCGAGCTGTCTAACAGTCAAACGTCCCTTTTCGATCATGAGGTATCTCCTTAACATATCTTGTCTATGTATTGGTTAGAATGCACCAATTGTGCCAGTTTTATAAAAGCCAACTCAAAAAGCCCGTGCTACCGATCTCTCTGTGATGTAGAGAAATCAGTTACCCGGGCTTAATAAAATGAGGTTAAGCAAACATATGGTAACGCCTAAACAAAATCAGTTCGCAGTTGTCAGACGGATACGAATATTTTGTGGGTCTACCGTAAACCATTTACCCTCCACTTGTGTAACGACTGCACCGGATTGGCGCAATTGTTCAAGTGCCTGATCCAATTGTTCGTTTGTGGCGTACACAATGGTGAAGTAGTCAATTCCTGTAGCGTTATCTGGATTAACAGGTGCATTCACTCCTGCCCAGATATTAAGTCCCAGATGATGATGATAACCGCCTGCGGATACAAATAGTGCTGACATGTTCGCGAAGTTACCCACGATATCAAAACCGAGTATGCCGGTGTAATAGTTGCGGGCTTCTTCCAGGCTGCGGACGTGGAAATGTACGTGACCAATAACGGTGCCAGCAGGCAGACCCTGCCAAGGTTCATTCTCCGATATGGCAAACAAGCTTTCCACATCAACAGGATCACTTGCCATCACGTAGTTATTGTCGCTATCCCGTTTCCACGTATCACGTGCACGGTCAGCGTAGATCTCAATCCCGTTCTGATCGGGATCGGAGATATAGAAGGCTTCGCTGACCAAGTGATCGCCTTGGCCGATATCGATACCGGATGCAGCCAGATTACGAAGAGATAGACCCAGGGACTTGCGGTCAGGCAGCAGAATGGCGAAATGATACAAGCCAGCGTGTGAGCGTTCCGGCAGGGTAATTCCATCGGTGAGCTCTTCCAATCGCAGCAGGGACTGTTTTCCGTCGGCTGTCAACGTGGCCACTTTGCCACTACGGTCCAGTAATTTCAATCCAACGACATCGGTATAGAACTTAATTGAACGCTCTAGGTTCATAATTCGCAGACTCACTTCACCCAGATGGGTTGTCGCAGGGATTTGATACGTTGTATTCATGATTGTTTCCTCCTGAGAATAGATAATATGGGTTCTCGTTTGATTGTGTATATGCGTTGAAAACGGATTATTTAATTGCATACTGTTGAAGCAGAATTACAGGGTGACTGTATATTCATAAATAAGTTACTTTTCATAAGTTAATATAAAATATAAATCAGCTTTCGTCAATCGTATTTTGCAATTATAGCTGTAGTTGTATTGACAAGAACTGCTTCGATAGTTCTGTAAAACAAAAAAATCCGACTGTGAAGCCGGATCGGAGTAAACATCATGACATGAGTTATATAACGGAATCGGTCTTGCCTGGGCGACAGTCAAACTTTTGGTTTGGGTGTGGCCTTTTTTCTTTTGGTTGGTGCAGCAGGTGTATCGGATTCACCTCCGGCAACCGCTTGAGCAGGCGTTTTTCGCGGTGCACGTTTCTTAGGCTTGGCCGTTGTTGTTCCAGGGTCAGCCGGAATAGGCTTCACGGCCTCGATGCTTGCCTGCAAGGCAGCCATCAAATCCATCACATTGGCTTCAGGTTTGGCTGGAGCAATCTTAATTTCTTCGCCTGCCACTTTGTGCTGGATAAGATCCAGCAGTTTGCTGCGATAGTCATCGGTGTATTTACCGGGTTCAAAAGGCGTGGACAATTGATCAATCAGCAACTTTGCCATCGTAAGTTCCTTTTCATTCACGTTCTGCACTTCCGGCAAGTTGGGCACCTGGGAGACAGGACGAATCTCGTCCGGATAGAAAATTGTCTCCATGGAGAGGCAATCTTCCAGCACGCGTATGGCAGCCAGACTGCTCTTCGAGCGAATGGAGATTTTGGCGATGCCAATTTTGCCGGTATCCCGCATCGCGTTCATCAACAGTTGGTAGGCATTTCCCCCAGCCTGATCGGGCGATAGGTAATATGTTTTCTGAAAATAGATCGGGTCAATCTCAGTCAAGTCGACAAAATCCAGTATGGTAATGGTTTTGCTGGTGGAATCATTTAACGCTTCCAATTCATCTTTCTCGAAGAGTACAAACTTTCCTTTTTCATATTCATAGCCTTTGGTAATCTCTTCCCACTTGACGTCCACTTCACAGGATGGACATTGACGAACATAAGCGAGCGGGCTGCCGCAGACTTTATGGATGTATCGCATGGAGATGTCTTTGTCTTCGGTAGCCGAGAACATTTTGACAGGGACATGCACAAGGCCAAAACTGATTGCACCTTTCCAGACGGTATGCATAGATCGGCTCCTTTCATTGAGGTACCTTTTAGAGGTTGTTCAAAAATTCCATCTTCTCGGTACTGAAACCGGACTTTTTGAACACGGATTTATATTTAATAGTATGGGCATCTGGCGCAAGGGATAATCGTCTAATGGACGAACGAATTCGTATGGTTCGGCGAGACTCGGGGATGATAACAGAAACATGCTTGAATTCCTACGGGAAGATGGGCATGGGATAGGTAGTTATTCTCGCAGGGCATATGCCGGGAGGTGCAATATTGAAGAACAGACGTGATGAGGAAGAAGCACACAAGCATGCATTTTCTCCGTATCCTCTTGGGGAAGCCGAAAGCGCTGAAGAATTTTATACACCAGCAACAGATGTGAATTGGGAAGCGGTCACTTCTGAAGAATTGCCCCTTGATCGGGAGTCCTTCATGCTTGACATTGACCGGATGGTGAATGAAGGGTTAGGTGGGGGACAGGTTACGGAAGATAACGGATATATTGGTGAAAGTACAACAGATAGCATGGTTCGAGAATCACATGATGATCCGGAAGGGGAGTATGAATAAGATGATGGATGCAAAGCGCGCCAAAGCGATATATGATTCGAAGGATACCATTGCCGTTACGCTGGAGGGAGATCCAGTCTGGATCGAGAATGTGGATGAAGCGAATGGCATGGCAACCGTTCAGGTTGGCAGCAGACCGGGAAATACCCAGACGGTACGTGTGGATCGTTTGGAGGAGTAGATAGAGGTAACATGATTGAGGATTTGGAGAATGAATAAAAGCTGAAATATATGCCTTGCATGGCCGGTACCGAAAGGTGCCGGTTTTTGGTTTTTCCTGGTGGGTGTCTGAAAACTTCGAAGAAAGGGAGTTTTGAGACACGTCTAATCATGCATGTTTATATTTCGGCTTGCCTCCTTGGATGTTGCGGGGGAAGAAAGGGACCGATATAATAAGGTTCAAAGTGAACTCAGGCGGCTGGACCGCCAAAGGTGGGGCGAATATTGAATCAGACGCACGAGCAGTGGGTGTATCAATCCCATGGCATTGCAGATACAGAAGCACTTGCTTCCGCACTCGCCAGACAGGCAAACGAAGGTATGGTGATTGCTTTGGATGGTGATTTGGGCGCGGGAAAAACGGCATTTTCACAGAAATTTGCCTGGCATTTGGGTGTGCGTGATGTGGTAAGCAGTCCCACATTCACGTTAATCAAGGAGTACGAAGGGCGTTTGCCTTTATATCACATGGATGTATATCGCATTTCGCTGGAAGAAGCGGATGAGCTTGGACTTGATGAATATTTTTATGGAGCCGGAGTCAGTCTGGTGGAGTGGTCAAGTATCATTCCCGAATTGCTGCCGCAAGAGCACTTGCATGTGCAGATTGAAACAACGGGCCTGGAGGATCGAACGATTACACTGGATGGGTACGGCGAGACTTATGCAGCCATGTGCCGACAGTTCAGACAGAATGGAGTCAAATGATGATGGAAGATTTACAAAAAGAGCCGCGTCAGCGGTTTTTGGCGTTGGATACATCCACCGCAGTGATGGCAGCGGCGATGATGGAAGGTCATGCGCTACTGGAAGAGCGCAATGAACGGGCTGAGCGCAACCATTCGGTACATGTTGTACCGGTGATGGAGCAGCTGCTGGCCGCCAGCAACACACAGCCTGGCCAACTGGACGGCATTGCCGTTGGCGTTGGCCCAGGCTCGTACACGGGCATCCGCATTGCGGTGACCGCGGCGAAGACACTGGCCTGGGCATGGGACATCCCCGTAGCCGGGGTGTCCAGCCTTCAGGCCATCGCCTGGGGCGGCTGGCACAGCGGCCTTGCCGCCAAGGCAGAAGCTGCGGCAGAGGATGCCGCAGCAGGGGCTGGCGGAACGCCATCCGCGGACCAGGGCAGCACAAGTGCTGCCCCTGTCCACTGGATCGTTCCGCTTGTGGATGCACGGCGCGGTCAAGCGTGCACCGCGCTGTTTGCCTCCGCCGGGAGCGATGCGCCCCGGCGTCTGGCGCCTGATGCCATCCGCAAGATGGACGGATGGCTGGAAGCCCTCGCCGCCCGCATGGCGGAGGCGGCGCCGGAAGAGCGGCCCGCAGCCGTCTGGATCGTCGGCGAGACGGGCCCTCATGCTGCGGCAGCGGCGGAGCTTCGCTGCCCCGCAGGAACGGCGCTCCAGCTCGTACCTTATGAGCTGGAAGGCCGCTGGGTGGGGCGCCTTGGCGCCGCCGCGCTGCTTGCAGGTCAGCGTGATGACGTGCATGCGCTGGTGCCGAACTACACCCAGCTTTCTGAAGCGGAAGCCAATCTTCTGCGCAAAAGCTGAAGGGGGAGGGGAAAGCAGATGGACAACGTGGCGAATAATAAGCAGGAAGCAACGCTTCAGTTCAGGTTCATGACACTCGCGGATATTCCCGATGTGATGGAGATTGAACATGAGGCCTTTACCCTGCCCTGGACGGAAGAAGCATTTCAAAATGAATTGACACACAATCATTTTGCTAAATATATGGTGATGGAATTAGAAGGAAAAGCCATTGGCTATGCAGGTATGTGGACAATCATGGATGAAGCCCATATTACCAATATTGCAGTCAGAGGCGCGTATCGTGGACGCAAGCTTGGCGAAAAGTTACTGGATGAATTAATGAGCACAGCGGCTTATCTCGGGATGGAACGAATGACGCTGGAGGTCAGAGTCTCGAACAGCATTGCACAGCGTTTATATCAGAAAAAAGGGTTTGAATCGGCGGGTCTTCGTAAAGGGTATTACTCCGATAATGGGGAAGATGCGATGATTATGTGGGCGAACTTGCCGTCTGCAGGCCGGAGCGGCGAAGAGGAAGGAAGCGTACTGGATTCATGAACGAACTCAATGAAAAAATAAATTCTGCACCATCCTACATTTTGGCGGTGGAGACAAGCTGTGATGAAACATCGGTAGCAGTAGTCAAAGATGGACGGGAAGTGCTGTCCAATCTGATCTCAAGTCAGATCGAGACGCATAAGGCATTTGGTGGTGTTGTACCTGAAGTGGCTTCACGCAAACACGTTGAAGTCATTACGTTGATGCTGGAACAGGCGATCGAACAGTCCGGCATTCGTCCACGTGATCTAAGTGCAATTGCCGTGACGCAAGGTCCGGGGCTGGTCGGTGCACTGCTGGTGGGTATTGTTGCGGCCAAAACGATGGCCATGGCACTGGGCAAACCGCTCATTGGCACACATCATATTGCCGGGCATATCTATGCCAACCGACTTACTCATGAACTGCAATATCCAGCGATGGCACTGGTCGTATCTGGTGGACATACAGAACTTGTGCATATGGAATCCGAGGGTAAGTTCAAACTGATTGGTCGTACACGTGATGATGCTGTAGGCGAAGCGTATGACAAAGTAGCACGTGCATTGGGTTGTCCTTATCCGGGTGGCCCGCATGTCGACCGGATGGCATCTGAAGCGGAGGACGTAGTGCCATTACCACGGGTATGGCTGGAAGCAGGTTCGTACGATTTCAGTCTCAGTGGTCTGAAGTCTGCTGTACTGAATGCGCTCAACCAGGCCAAAATGCGCGGAGAAACCTTGGAGCCGTCTGCGGTTGCACGTGGTTTCCAGGAAGCTGTTGTTGAAGTGTTGGTGGAGAAAGCCGTTAGAGCAGTTCGTGAGTATGGTTCACGTCAACTGTTATTATGTGGTGGTGTTGCAGCTAACCGGGGGTTACGCTTGGCATTACAGGAGCGATGCACGAAGGAAGGGCTTGAACTGTTAATCCCGCCAATGGAATATTGCACGGATAACGCGGCCATGATTGGAGCGGCTGCGTATCTGAAATGGCAGCGGGGAGAAATTGCTGAATTTGATGCGAAGGCAGATCCTGGACTTTCTCTGGAGGAATGGTCCGTTCAATCCGTATAGTCAGGCAGTTTGAGATTAAGAGTTGACAGCTGGGATGTAAAGAATGTATATTTAGTTACAAATTTAAACAGGAATTCAGATTCCTGAACTGATAAACGCGATGAACAGGAATAGTAAGGTCATTCCCGGTCTTAGAGAGCTGCGGTATGGTGCAACGCAGTCGAAGGAAACCTGAAACTCACCTGGAAGCGGAACGATGGAACACGGTGACTCCCTGGGAGAATCCGAAGGCCGATCATGGCCCAAAGTACATGGTTACGGGTTGCCTCCGTGAATGGGCCGTTGTCGGTAGGACCGTTATTACAAGGATCAACTGACGATAACTGAGGGGGCTTTCAGGCTGCTTCAAGGGATCCGGATATGCGAAAGCATTCAGGGGTTGTCTTGAATGAACAGGAAGGAAGTCAACAAGAGTGGTACCGCGAAGGTGAACAGCCTGTCGTCTCTTGCATTATTGCATGAGGTGGCAGGCTTTTTTTGATTTTCAAAATAAGGATGAATGAAGTTAGGTCATATTATAAATGTGATGAACGGGAGCAGTAGAACGATAAAGCGCTCAGAGAGCTGCGGGGTGGTGCGACGCAGTGGCTGGAATCATTCGAATCTCGCCCGGGAACGGAGCTGTGGAAGCGTGGGGACGATATCAATCGCCCAGTTGTCCTGATGGACAACAACATGTGTTACATAGCAACGGTTAACCTCCGTTATAGGGTGTTTCTCCGAATTCCAGTGGTGTCGTGTGCACATGCACAATCCATTGGATCTCGGAGACGACGAGGTGGATGGAGTCTGGCGCAAGCCTGGCCCATCAAGCGAGAGTGGTACCGCGGAGGGGATAATAACCCGCCGTCTCTTATATGAGATGGCGGGTTATTTGTGTTTGCTGCCGGCAGCAGGGTGGGCATGGGAAGAACCATATGGAGATTGAAAAGTCAGAAGGTCAGGGTGTAAGTCGACGTACACTCTGTTATGAGGGTAAGCAGTATATGCAACGAGTAATGAACATCGAACATCAAGTATAGGCACTAAAAATTAAACAGGCTTTAATGATTACCAAGGACTAAGCTACAAATAACATACGCGTTTACAAACAAAATATATAACAACAGTGACGGCGATTAGCGGGTGTTCTGTGGCTCATGGATCGTAACGAAAATATTTATAAAAATTTGATGGAGGTTGATGGACATGACAACAACTAATAACAAACGCATGATTGAGATTTTTGATACAACGCTGCGCGATGGAGAACAGGCACCAGGAGCAAGTCTGCAACCCGAGCAAAAGATTGAACTGGCACACCAACTGGCTTCTCTGGGTATCGACGTCATTGAGCCTGGATTCCCGATCTCCAGTCCAGGTGAGTTCGCGGCGGTTCAGGCGATTTCGAGACAGTTGCAGAACGTGGAGATCTGTGGATTCGCGCGGGCGGTCAAAGGGGATATCGATGCTGCAGTTCAAGCAACAGCGGATGCAGCACGGCGCCGAATTCACCTGTTTATCTCTTCTTCGGATATTCATATTGAGCATCAGCTGCGTCGTCCACGTAGTGAAGTAGTGGCTACGGCCCGTGAGATGGTGTCTTATGCACGACAGTTCACGGACATCGTAGAGTTCACAGCCATGGACGCTGCTCGCACCAAGATGGATGATCTGATTGAAATGGTTGAAGTCGCCATTGAAGCAGGGGCCACCATTATCAATCTGCCGGATACCGTTGGTTATGCTCTGCCACATGAGTATGGCGAGATGTTCCGCCGGGTACGTGAGGGTGCAAGAGGTGGCGATCAGGTTCGCTATAGTGCCCACTGTCACAATGATCTGGGCCTGGCCGTAGCCAATAGCTTGGCTGCGATTGCCAATGGAGCTACCCAGATTGAAGTGACCATCAATGGTATCGGAGAACGGACGGGGAACTGTGCACTGGAAGAGCTGATTATGGCGCTGGAGACTCGGGGAGACGCAATTGGTGCAACGACGAACATTAAGCTGAATCAGCTGTATGAGACTTCACGTCAGATTAGCCGGGCGATGCACTTCCCGATTGCGTACAACAAACCAGTGGTGGGACGTAATGCGTTCCAGCATGAATCTGGCATCCATCAGGATGGTCTGCTGAAGAATCGGAACACCTATGAGATTATGGACCCGGAAGCGCTGGGTATTCCGCGCAGCATGATTATTTTGGGCAAACACTCCGGTCGTCACGCCCTGAAGGATCGGGTTCGCAAATATGGTTTTGAGCCGGATGAGCAACAGATGGAGCAATTGTATGAGGTGTTCAAAGAAACCGCAGACCAGCAAAAAGTGGTCAGTGACGACCAGTTATTGCAGATGGTTAGCCAGACCATGAATATTCCTGCACAGGACTATGAACTGGTTGAATTGCAGGTGACGGCGGGCAGCATGACGGATCGAATGGCCGCTGTACGTATTCGCACAAGCGCTGGAGAACAATCTTACTCCGCTGTTGGCGGTGGACCCGTGGATGCGACCATTCGTGCGATTGGTCAGAGCATTTCCGATGATATTGCATTTGTTGATATGGAGATGCATGCATTGAGTGGGGGAGAAGGTGCAAGTGCAGAAGCTGTAGTTACCGTGGAGCGTGCAGGGCGTGAGTTCCGGGGGACGGCAACACATAATGATATCGTCATGGCTGCCGGTCTTGCTTATGTAGCGGCTTGTAATGCTGCTGGGCTGAAGGCGGAATCTTCCGAACATCATGAACAAGAAGCACATGCGTAAAACATCTTTGCCAGATCGCATCTACAGCGACAATAGTAGCAATTGCAATTCGATGTAAATATGCATGGCATATAGTAAATAAATGACGGGCAGGCCTTGAACAACAAAGGTCTGCTTTTGTCTTATTATGGAGGTGCATTGAGTAGCAGGAGAATGCATTTGTCAAGGTGTGACTATAGTTATCCACATATCCAGTGTAATTTGTGGGTAACTACCGCAAAGTCAAACCAGTATAGTTTTCGAAAGGAAAAGGGTTTAGGGGATAGAATGACTCCTTACTATCCACAAAGTTGTGGATAAAGTGGATAACTTGGTGGATAAATATGGTTTTTGTGTGTGAAAGGCTATTCTACCGCTGTATAATTAAGCTTATTAATGTGCTTGCTATCTTGCTTTCTTGTGGATAAGTGTGAGGCAAAGGGGGATAAAAAATATTTCTCTTCATTCGAGTAAATTTGACAAAAGCCAAAACAGGGTTAGAGTTCAATCTCAAGGAACATACAGAACATAAGGTACATGGCTTCAATACTCGTCCTCAACAAACAAAAAGCTGATCCCAATAAGGAATCAGCCGGTGGTACAACTATACTTGTATGGGAGTGATCAAGCCATGGTCTGAGTCTGTACTATTCGTACTATTCCATAGCTAGTTCTTCCCAGTCCTCGTATGCCTTGGTGAGTTCTGCTTTGTGTTCCTCCGATTGTTGCTGGAGTTCTTGCAGCTTCATGTAATCCTGATAGATTTCAGGCAGAGCCATCTGTGACTCAAGCTCTGTAATCTTCGTTTCCAACTCCGCAATCTGTTGTTCCAGAGCTTCTTGCTTGCGTTGCCGGTTACGCTCTTCGCGCTTCGCCTGTTTTTCCGCTTCGAATGAAGCCGCTCCGGATTTTTCGGTTGTGACTGTGTTCAGATCGGATTTGGACGAGTTCTTGGCCGAAGCCTGACGTGCCTCAGCAGCTTCACGTGCGATGTCCTCAAGCTCCTGTTTTTTCTCCACATAATCATCATAATTACCGAGATAGTGCTCCGTGCCGCCTGGATGAAGCTCGACTATCCGTTCAGCCATTTTATTGAGGAAGTACCGGTCATGGGAGATGAACAGCAGGGTGCCTTCATAATCCATTAATGCCGCTTCCAGCACTTCTTTGGCAAACAGGTCGAGATGGTTCGTAGGCTCATCCAGAATGAGCATGTTGGCTTCCTTCAGCATCAGCTTGGAGAGAGACACACGTGCCTTCTCACCCCCGCTGAGGGAGGAGATCTTCTTGAGTACATCGTCACCGCTGAACAAAAAGTTCCCCAGTACGGTCCGAATGCGTGCTTCTTCCATCCCGGGATAGGCACTCCACAGTTCTTCCAGAACCGTGTTGGACGGATTGAGGCCAGTCTGTTCCTGATCATAATAGCCAATCTGCACTTTTGTTCCCCATTGGATATCTCCATGTACCGGACGTAAACTTCCGGTCAGACACTTCAGCATGGTGGATTTACCAATACCGTTTGGTCCAATCAGAGCAACGGTTTCCCCGCGCCGCAGATCGAAGGAGACGTTGCGGAACAATGGAGAAGCCTCATCATAAGCGACAGACAGCTGATCCACTCGAAGCACTTCCTTGCCGGACATAACGGCGGTTTCGAAGGAGAAATGGGCTTTTTTCAGATCTCCCATCGGTTTATCAAGCCGCTCCATTTTGTCGAGGGCTTTGCGGCGGCTTTGCGCCCGTTTGGTTGTCGAAGCACGTACGATATTTTTCTGAACAAAATCTTCCATCTTCGAGATTTCGCCCTGTTGTTTCTCATATTGCTTCATCTGAGTTTCATATTCGGCAGCTTTGAGTTCCATATAACGGCTGTAATTGCCCGTATATTTTTTGGAGCGGTGCCGTTCGATCTCAACGATGGTCGTTACGAGTCGATCAAGGAAGTACCGGTCATGGGATACCACGAGCAGTGCGCCTGAATAACCTCTTAGATAATCTTCCAACCAAGTAAGGGTGGCGATATCGAGATAGTTGGTAGGCTCGTCCAGCATGAGCAGATCAGGTGCCTGAAGCAAAATACGAGCTAGCGCAAGGCGTGTCTTCTGCCCGCCGCTCAGAGTAGCTATGGGGGTGTCTGGCGAAAATTCGCCGAATCCCATCCCGTGCAGTACGCTGCGAATGCGGGTTTCCATCTCATAACCGCCATGGTCCTTGAACCAGTCGGAGCGTTTCGCATAACGTTCCAGCAGGTCCGCGTACTTTTTCTCGTCATCCATCTGGGCAGGGTCGGCAATGTCGCGTTCCATCTGACGTAAATCGGCTTCAGCCTGTGTCAGGTGAGCAAACACGTTCATCATTTCTTCCCAGATGGTGCGGTCGGATTGCAGCCCGCTGTTCTGAGCCAGGTAACCAAGCGTTGTTTCTTTGGATTTGAAAATTTGTCCTCCGTCATAGGACATTTCACCGGCTACGATTTTGAGCAAAGTGGATTTTCCTGCACCGTTTACACCAACGAGGCCGATGCGCTCGCGTTCTAATATTTGTAAGTTCACGCCGTCCAGGATTGGATCGACACCAAAACGTTTGATAATTCCGGATACTTGCAGCAGCATAAAATTAAGTTCCTCCATAGGTCCAGTTCTTGATATGACAACTATATCCCAGTTTACATGAAATACAGAGCAATTGCACCGATTGGGAACGCATGGGGCATGTAGTCTTTTTGATCAATCAATGATAAACTGAAAGAAGGCATGTTATTACATGAGGATTTTGCAGAAAATGAATCATTTTAACCATTTCAACAAGATGACAACTGGTCATAACATATAAATCATTTTTAATGAGAGCTTTTTTCTACCTTCCCTATCAACAGGAGGTTATTCAAGGATATGCAGGATCATGCGGAACTGAAAAGTCAGCTTCGATCCAGACTGAGACAGAGCCGTGATTTGATGGATGCAAGCATGCG
Organism: Paenibacillus sp. FSL R7-0313; assembly: GCF_037969885.1. Taxonomy (NCBI): domain Bacteria; kingdom Bacillati; phylum Bacillota; class Bacilli; order Caryophanales; family Paenibacillaceae; genus Paenibacillus; species Paenibacillus sp. FSL R7-0313. Next base: position 6,660,346 of record NZ_CP150219.1, on the reverse strand, counting down.
TCAGCAGGCAATGACTAAGATTAACGCTGGAGTGAAGCGGGAGCTGGAGCGCCTTAGACAGGCCAAGAGTAAGGTCGTGAACAGACCACTCGTTATATTCAGTTATTTGTCCTATGGAAGCGAAGCATCTACAGCTTTTCTGTTTCAAGAGGGCTGGAACCATGGAGATGTGATGCTTGCACCAAAAGTATTGGCGAATCCACCCCGAATGGAGCTACGGCGAGTGACCGGAGAACAGGATCTGGAGCCAGGCATATGGGGGATACCCGAACCTAAGGATTCCTGTGAAGTCCTGACGTCTGAAGATTGGCCGGATATCGATCTCGTATTGGTACCGGGGCTTGGTTATGATCTTCATGGCGGGCGTATTGGTTATGGTGGCGGTTATTATGATCGTTTTGCCGAGACGCTTGCAGCAACATGTGTGATGACGGGCAAGAAACCGTTGATGGCTGCGATGGTATTGCCGGGTCAGCTACAAGAGGAGATACCGATGGACCTGCTCGATCTGCGGATTGATCTGTTGATAACAACCGAAGGTATATTACATATCGAATAAAGGGTTGTGATGTGATTGAGTTCAGAAGTGAACAACGGCCAGTCTTCGGGTGGCAAACTGACCCATTTTAATGAACAGGGGCGGGCCCGGATGGTTGATATTTCGGGTAAGGAAATTACCGTACGTACGGCTGTGGCCGTAACCAAGGTGACGATGAATCCAGATACACTGGAAGCGATTCGGGAGGGCCGAATCGGTAAAGGTGATGTTCTGGCTGTGGCTCAGATTGCCGGGATTCAAGGCGCGAAGAAAACGTCGGACTGGATTCCGATGTGCCATCCGCTGGCACTGACGGGTGTGGATATTCGTTTTCATGATAACGGAGTGGATGAATTACACATTGAAGTTACTGTCAAAACCGAAGGCAAAACGGGTGTTGAGATGGAGGCGCTCACGGCTGCCTCAGCTGCAGCACTGACGGTCTATGACATGTGCAAGGCCATGCAAAAAGATATGATTATCGGTCCAACCATGCTGAATTCCAAGAGTGGTGGCAAAAACGGTGATTACAGCCGATAGGCAATATTTATTTTCATAGAGGAGAAGGGTGATCTTTATGGTGTGGAGAACAGCAATCCTGACAGCCAGTGACAAAGGAGCCCGCGGGGAACGTGAGGATACGAGTGCACAAGTCATTCGGGAGCTGGTGGAAGAAGAGCTGGGTGGTCAAATCGTGGAGTACCGTATCGTTCCGGATGAACCCGATGAGATTATTGCGGCTTTGATTGAGATGACGGATTATTTTCACGCCGATCTGGTGCTGACTACCGGTGGCACGGAGCTGGCCATTCGTGATATTACTCCGGAAGCGACCCGGCGTGTAATTGAGCGGGAAGTTCCCGGGATGGCAGAGGCCATGCGGTACAGTGTAATGAGCAAAAACCGTTCTGCAATGCTGTTCCGTGGGGTATGTGGCATTCGTGGACGCACGCTGATTGTTAATCTGCCAGGTACGCCAAAGGGTGTGCACGAACATCTGGCTGCCATTATGGATCAGCTTCCGGAAGCGCTGCTGATGGTTACGGGTCAGTTCAAGCAATAATCGAGCATGGACTCTGGGCAAGGATATCCGATTCGCCATGACTGTTGTTAGATTGTTCTAGTGACATCTCTTATTTGTGAATTTTGCGGGTTATGTAAGTGGTTACATCTATGGTATGATGGGCTTAAATTAAGAACGCAGCAGAGACATCTATGAACATCTGGCCGAATATGCGCATCTTCGAAGCTTGAGACGAGGAGGAATATCAATGTTTAGTTCCATTGGACCAACGGGGTTTATTTTGCTGGCCGTGATTGCATTGTTGTTGTTTGGACCCAACAAACTTCCGGAACTGGGACGTGCAGTTGGGCGTACCTTCCGTGAATTCAAAGAGGGCGCTCGCGAGATTATCTCTGAGGATGACTCGTCCAATCGCAAAGAGCAGGAGAAAGCGAAACCGCTGGCGGCTGAGAGCACACCTGCAGACAAGCCTGCTGATAAACGCCTGCCGGAATAATCTTGACGGCAATGAAAGAGAAATCCCTTCCTGCCGGAAGGGTTTTGTATTTTAAGCTGGCAATAATGGGGGGCAGGCATGACGCAGCAAATGGAAGAAATGTCGATTACGGAACATCTGAGTGAGCTGCGGAAGCGGCTGATCTACGTATTAAGTATTTTTGTGCTGGGACTGATTGCAGGATTTTTTGTGGCGGACCCGGTATACCAATATCTGACCAAGGCAGAGTCGGCAAAAGGTTTTGTGTTACATGCCTTCTCGTTCTGGGACGGGATTGGCATCTACATGAAGATTGCCGGTTTGTTTTCACTTATTATTACGCTGCCGTTTACGGTGTATCAGATCTGGAAGTTTGTTAGTCCAGGGCTAAAGCCGCGCGAACGAAAAGCAACGCTGAAGTATGTGCCCTATGTGTTTCTTTTATTTCTGACAGGTATGGCTTTCTCGTATTATGTTATTTTTCCGATGGCACTCGCCTTCACAACAGCGATAACGGAGAAGATGGGACTTGTGGAGACCTACGGGATGAAGCAGTATTTCAGCTTCCTGTTTGGCATTGTGCTGCCTGTGTCTCTGTTATTTGAACTTCCTTTACTTATTATGTTTCTGACAGGACTGCGGATTCTGAATCCAATTCGTCTTCGCAAGATGCGCAGAGTTGCTTATTTTGTTCTGATCTTCATTGCAGTGGTTATTACACCTCCAGACTTTATATCTGATCTGCTGGTGATGATTCCTTTGCTCCTGTTATATGAGATCAGTGTGTTATTATCCGCAATCGTATATCGCAAGCAGCTTGCAGCCGATGAAGAGATCGAATCCCGCTACGTTCGTGCCGAGGATAAGAAACATGTGGGCTGAATGAGGATAAGCTGTAATGTGCCCGGAGAAGACGGTGTGTTCTTATCCGGGCTATTTCTGTAGACTGCCGACCAACACGACAGGACAAGCAGGCATATTATGTTCAACAATGGATACAATGGGAAAGGGACTGTCCGCTAACGTTGCAGAAGGGCTAAACAATTTCGTAGAATAAGATTAGTGAATTGCAACATATAACCAGGCGCAGCGGGTGTAATTTGGTTATGTTCGTGTAAATTCAACGTAAATTCTCGCAGGAATTCGTCAAAAGGACTTGAAATCATGCTTCAAGTTGAGTATCATAAAGTTGGTTGTTAGCACTGAACACTGTCGAGTGCTAATACATATGGCTACAACCTACAATGTAACGTTATATAATTTCAAAAGGAGGCTATTTTTCATGATCAGACCTTTAGGTGAACGCGTATTGGTAGAACCACTGGAGCAAGAGCAAACAACTTCTTTCGGGATCGTACTCCCGGACTCCGCCAAAGAAAAACCGCAAGAGGGTAGAATCATTGCAGTTGGTGCTGGAGTATTGAAAGACGGCGTACGTGTAGCTCTGGAAGTGAAAGAAGGAGATCGCGTTATTTTCTCCAAATATGCCGGTACAGAAATCAAATTCGAAGGTAAAGAATATTTGATTATGAAAGAGAGCGATATTCACGCGATTCTCGACTAATTCAAATTTAATCGGATAACCGAACCATATAGCACGACCATTTTCCAACAAAAACTAGGGAGGTTTTCTTAACATGGCTAAAGACATTAAATTCAGTGAAGACGCTCGTCGCTCCATGCTTCGTGGTGTGGACGCATTGGCTAATGCAGTAAAAGTAACACTCGGTCCTAAAGGCCGCAACGTGGTTCTGGAGAAAAAATTCGGAAGCCCGCTCATCACTAACGATGGTGTAACCATTGCTAAAGAAATCGAACTGGAAGATGCATTCGAGAACATGGGTGCACAACTGGTTAAAGAAGTAGCAACGAAAACGAACGATGTTGCCGGTGACGGTACTACAACAGCAACTGTATTGGCGCAAGCGCTGATCACAGAAGGTCTGAAAAACGTAACTGCAGGCGCTAGCCCAATCGGTATCCGTAAAGGGATCGACAAAGCGGTTAAAGCTGCGGTTGCTGAATTGCAATCCATCTCCAAACCAATCGATTCCAAACAATCCATCGCACAAGTTGCAGCAATCTCTGCAGCTGACGAAGAAGTAGGCGAACTGATCGCTGAAGCTATGGAAAAAGTAGGTAAAGATGGCGTAATCACAGTAGAAGAATCCAAAGGATTCGCTACAGAGCTTGAAGTGGTTGAAGGTATGCAATTCGACCGTGGATACATCTCTCCTTACATGATCACTGATACGGACAAAATGGAAGCTGTTTTGGACAATCCGTACATCTTGATCACTGACAAAAAAATCTCCAGCACGCAAGATATCTTGCCATTGCTTGAGAAAATCGTTCAACAAGGCAAACCGCTGGTATTGATCGCTGAAGATATCGAAGGCGAAGCACTGGCTATGCTGGTTGTGAACAAATTGCGTGGTACATTCAATGCTGTAGCTGTTAAAGCTCCAGGATTTGGTGACCGTCGTAAAGCAATGCTGCAAGACATCGCTGCCCTCACTGGTGGCCAATTGATCACGGAAGAACTGGGTCTGGACCTGAAATCCGCTGTTGTGGAACAACTGGGTACAGCTCGTCAAATCCGCGTAACAAAAGAAAACACAATCATCGTTGACGGTGCTGGTAACAAATCCGATATCGATGCACGTGTTAGCCAAATCCGTACACAACTGGAAGAAACAACTTCCGAGTTCGACAAAGAGAAACTGCAAGAGCGTCTGGCTAAATTGTCCGGCGGTGTAGCAGTAATCAAAGTTGGTGCGGCTACTGAAACAGAATTGAAAGAACGCAAACTTCGCATCGAAGATGCCCTGAACGCAACTCGCGCTGCGGTTGAAGAAGGTATCGTATCCGGTGGTGGTACAGCGCTCATGAACGTATATAGCGCGGTTGCGGCTGTAGCTCTGTCCGGTGACGAGCAAACAGGCGTAAACATCGTCCTGCGTGCTCTGGAAGCACCAATCCGCACAATCGCAGCTAACGCTGGCGAAGAAGGTTCCGTAATCGTGGAACGTCTGAAAAAAGAACAAACAGGAATCGGCTTCAACGCTGCAACTGGCGAGTGGGTTAATATGATCGAAGCTGGTATCGTTGACCCTGCGAAAGTAACTCGTTATGCATTGCAAAACGCTGCTTCCGTAGCAGCAATGTTCCTGACGACTGAAGCAGTTATCGCTGACAAACCAGAACCTGCAGGTGCTGGTGGCGGAATGCCTGACATGGGCGGAATGGGTGGAATGGGCGGCATGATGTAATAAAGGTGTAAAAACCTTTAAAGCACCATGTGCCTGGCAGAGTGAATTCTCGTTACGATGTGACAAGAATTTGTGAAGCAGTCACTGTTACAAATTATAAATGAATACAAAAACCACTTCTTAGAAATTATTAAGGAGTGGTTTTTGTGTTATTGAGTATTTTATAATCAAAGTAGTATCAAGAGATATGGAGGTCATATATCATTAAATATATTAGAAAAATGATAGTGGCAGGTTTGCTGTCTACTGCTGTTATCATCTTAATTTATAATTTCACTTCCAATTCTGAAGGAAGATTCGTAAAAGCAAATGAACCTATAAATACTCCATCAACTCCATTAACAGTAATTAATAATGAGAATTTCGCAGGTACTACAAATACGCATCGGTTTGATATTCCGGCAGGATTTAGTTATGTGAAGGTGAGTTTTAAAAACACGGGTTCGAAACACTTCACGTTCACGATTAATAAAGGATCTACTAGTGGAACCGCAATAACGTCTGGAAGTGTTCCAGCAGATGGAAAAGAGCATACATATTATAGTGACAAAGCGTTGTCGACGGGTTTGTATTATGTAAGTACCTCTTCTGCGCAAGGGATGTCTGGCACATTAGATGTTTCTCTGGGAACTGATGTTAATTAAAGATTCGGTAATTCGCTCTAAATGCAGATTTGAAGCCTTGTGATTGAAACCTCGTTCCTATGGTTTCGTATGTACTGTGATACATAGAGAGCTTAATCAGTAACGACTTGAGGAGGAAATGATTTGAGAAAGGGTACAAAGTGGACATTGTTGATTCTGGGCTTGATGCTCGCTGCAATATTTATCAACTTTTTTATGAATCTATATAGCTTTGCTTATGCACTGATTACCGTGCTTTTACTTGCCTTTATGGGATGGGGATTCTTAGCAAAGTTAAAGAACGACGTTCGTCAGCATGAAGATTACCATAGAAGAGAGCACCAATCTGCGATCGATGACATTGATCGATACACCAGGTAATAACTAACGAACGAACGAAAGAACATATCATACTTAGCATCAAAGTTAAGTTATATGCAACCTACGCTGCAATGAGTAAAGGCTCCCGTGAGGGAGTCTTTTTAATATTAAATTTTCTTGAAAAAAGTACTGATCTTTGCATCTATTGCTAAACTGACAGTTGTTAAGTAAAATATACATATGAATAAGTACTCATATATTAATACGTAAATGATATTGGAGATGAGACATATGTATGATGTATTGGTTATCGGAGCTGGGCAAGCAGGCTTGGCAGCAGGTTACTATCTTCAGAGGTCGGGGTTAACCTTTTTAATTGTCGACGCTGCCTCATCTGTCGGGGAGTCTTGGCGTAAACGGTACGATTCCTTGCATCTGTTTACTCCACGAATGTATGATGGGTTACCGGGAATGCCGCTTAGGGGGAATGAAAATGGCCTGCCAAGCAAAGATGAAATTGCAGATTATTTTGAAAGTTACGCCAAGAGAATGCATCTTCCTATAAAGTTAAACTGTGAAATCTCGCGTCTCTCGAAACAAGATAAGGTGTACTATGCTGAAACCAATGATGGAATGATTGAAGCGCACAATATTATCGTTGCGACGGGGCCTTTCCAGACCAAGAATGTGCCTCATTTTGCGAAATTATTATCCGAGAGTGTAATTCAGCTTCATTCATCAGAGTATAAGAATATGTCTCAATTGCTTCCTGGAACAACAGTAGTTGTAGGTGGAGGGAATTCAGGTGCCCAAATCGCCGTAGAGTTAACATCAGATGATAAACAAACCGTATACATATCCATAGCTCGAAATATTACCTTTAGGCCTTTGCATATTATGAGACGAAGTATATTCTGGTATTTTGAAAAGCTCGGAATATTACGTGCAAGTGCAGACCATATGGTTGGAAAATGGTTGCGAAATCAGCCAGAGTACGTCTATGGCTATGAGTTAAAAGAGTTGATGACCCAGGGCAAAATTAACCTGCGCCCACGTGCCATTAATGCAATAGATGATCGCATCCTGTATGAGGATGGTAGTGAGACAGCAGTAGACAATATTATTTGGGCGACTGGGTTCAAACGAAATGATAGTTGGATCGATATCAATACTGCTTTTGATGCCCAAGGTGTAATTATACACGAGAGAGGCGTATCACCGGTTGCTGGGCTGTACTTTGTAGGGTTACCTTGGCAAACATCTCGGGGTTCAGCACTGTTGGGATGGGTTAAATACGATGCTCAGAAGATCGTTAGTCATGTGATTCAAAGGTAAGACACATTATACTAGAGTAGATGCTTAGGAATGATTAGCAAATATCATAACTCACATTTTTGGGTATATTCCTAAAAGGAGGGATTTTATGAAATTATTTAAACTGCCAATCATTCTTTGTGTTATATTACTTTTATCTATTGTCTCAGCTTGTGGTGCGGATGATAGGCTACATGGAAAAAGCGGTAACTGGGATGTGTCTCTTCAGAGATCGACAGGGAGCTATAGGATTACTTATATAGGTGATGAAAAGCGTATAAAAGATTTTGTGTTTGACCTTACCGGCAATAATATAAAACAACAGGGGAAAGCGCTTGAGGAACAAGGGGTACCGTTTAGTATGTCGGGAACGGTTACTGAGGCGGAGAAAACGAAAGACCCGATTACCTTTAAAATGAGTTGGAACAATCAAAGCGAGACTGTAACTTTTGAGTGAATCTCGCATTCGGGAGGTGTTCATCATTGGTTTGGTGGCAACTATTAAACCATTTCTAAAGTACATATATCATACGTTAGGCCGTTCCTTCATGGAGCGGCCTTTTTGCACAATCGTATCTTATTTCGCAACAGTTATTTCAAAAGTCGAGTGATCATGATCCTGTACGTTGAAGCGATATTCCAATCTGTTTCGAACCGTCGCTTCATCAAAATCAGACTGATTCACATCGCGATCCAATAGACCAATATCCTGGATGACATCTTGTGCATCGTTATACGTGTACTCACTATTGGTTGTGAGAATGAGTGTGGCGATAGCGGTCAAAAAAACTCCACCCGTTGGTTCGCTCGTATCACCAGTTCCATATAACCGGACTTCCTGTACGCTCTCATCTGCATTCACTACACCAACCAAGCGCAATTCATCATTGAATATATACTCGAAAGCGCCAGTGCCCTGCTCAGAAGAGTTATTCATATTCAAGCGGGTAATACTCAACCCATTCAGTCGGTATTTGCCTACGGCGCCATTAAACTTGTTTTTAAATTCATCGGTAGTCATATGGAGGCCAGAAAGTTTAATCTGGGGTGAAGTAGCCGGATTTTTTTCTGTTGTAGCGTCACTTGATTCGTGTTCCACCGCCTGATCTATTTCAGACTGAGTAGGGTTCGAAGATAAAGTCAGCATGCCATACAATCCTATTGAAGCAATCGCAAAACAAGCCGTCGTTAGAAAAATATATCTGATCGGGAACCTATTGCCTTTGCAAATAGATAGGATCATCCCAACAACAAATCCCAAGAAAGCGATAAAACCAAGAATGAAAAGAGCGGTAAACGGATATTGCAAATTCTCACCTCGTAATCAAAATAATTTCAACGTTCTAGCACCCCATTTATTATAATGTTCTCATGAAAAACTTCAAACTCATGCATCAAGACACGTAGAAGCTGAAATCAATTCTTTACTGCTGGGATCAAAGCATCCCAATGCTCTCCATTAATCTCTCCTTCGAATCGATAAACTGGCTGATAATAACCTTTTGAGTCATAGGTGTAAGTCAGTTCATACTTGTTCACATGTAGTTTGTCTCCTTTCTTTAAGTTGTTATAGATCGAAAAGTTTCCCTTGGGAATTTCTTCGTATGCTTCAGCCGGACTGATAATATCAACCACTCGCACATAAATATTTTTATTCATAGAGTAAAATAAATTCTGAGGAATCATAGGTTCTGCTGATGGGACAATCATAATTAGTCCGGTATCATAATCGCTGTCACCCTTCGCGATATCTGTAACTGTGTTTTCGATATCCCATCGAACCGTGTCTCCATTTTGCGTGCTGAATATCGCTTTCTTAGGCAATAAGTCATTCTGAGTCAACCAACTGCCATACTCTTGTCCTTGTTTGATTAAATCTTCCGGTTTTACAGGAGTGCTTGCTTCGATATTAGATGCCAGCCACCATGTGCCGCTACTGACGTCATAATTAAAGGTATATTCTGTTCCCGTATTGTCAAGAAAAGTCCAAATTCGGTTGTATCCATCAATAGATATGCTACCTTTCTGATGTAATTCAAAATAATCCTTCATTAGAGAGGCAACTCGTTTGGCATATTCCAGGTTGTGAATTTCACTACTGCGATAAAGAGACACTTTCTCGGCCTCATCAGGTAACCTTGTGTTAAGCGTGATTTCGACTTGATTCATATTTTGAGAAATAGCTGGACGTATGGAGAGATTACCAAGTTCTTTGTTGTGATAAATGATAAAAGCACTGGAAAAAAGCATCGTAAAAACTAGTGGTATGCAGAGTGCCTTCCATAGTGATCTTAAGGTGATCTTTCTTTGCTCAACACTGTCGAGGATCGCTCTCATCAACAAATATCCTGCCACACTACCTAGTGTATTATGTAGAATATCATCAAGTTCAAATATCCCCCTGCCGGTGCTCATTTGAAAAATTTCGATACCCAACGTTACCAACAGCGATATGAGTAGCACGGGCTTAACGTGACGCGTTTTCATTCCGATATGCGGAAGTATGAAACCGAGTGGTGCGAACATCAACATGTTAAAAATGATGAGCTGGAATTCGCTCAACGACCATTGATTCCATGCATTTATATAGCCACTGAATAGCTCTAAATTGATCCAACCCTCATAATTAGCTCCTCTGCTAAATGTGGTTAAAGTCATGACAATAACAAACCAACCCAAGAGCAAAAATGACGCTATAAATTGCCTGCGGGCTATGCTTCGTTTACCCCCTCTTTTTTTGTATGCAATATATACGGAATAAGTAATACCGATTACAACAACTCCCGCAGCCAATGCAATAGCTAAGATAGGCAATATTCTGCCTATAATCTGTATTAGATCCATTTGTAACCCCTCCATTTATTTTATATATTCATTGTCAGCATCTTGTTGGTTTAAAGTATAATCAATGTTGGTTGTAACTCCTATGTATCTATCTTTCACGAATCTTTCAATAATGTAAGATTGTATGAATACAAAAAAAGCACTGCTGGCAGCATGCCGGCAGTGCTTGCTTGATGTTATACAGGTTTTACCGTAAAGGTGAAGTGATACGCGCGGTTGGCTGGCAAGGTGTATTCAGCGTGGGTACGTGCGCCCCAGCTGTCATCTCCGCCAACACCCATTTGTTTGTAATTGATGCGGGCGACAGTCTGTGTGCTCTGAGGTAATTTGTACACATGGTCGTTTGCTTCCAGTTCCTCCGGTGTCCACGGCAACGCATTGATTTCAAATGGTATGGTGGCTTCTACATGCAGGCCACTTTGACCATCCGTTGACGTTATTTCAGCGAAGCGTACATCCGTTTTGTTACCACACTCTTGTGGTTTCAGATATGGAACAAATTGATCTCGAACCGCACCTGTGTAATAGCCGAGACGTGCACTGGTTAGACGGTCTGCATAATTGTCATGCGGGCCTCTGCCGTACCAAGAGATTGTATCCAAGCGGTTATTCAGTTGTAGCAGCATACCGAATTCCGGTAGATCAGGTAAGCCTACGCCTGGAATAAGGGATTGACAGATTTCCAATACACCATCCGCATCAATTCGGTATGTGATGGACAGTGTGCATCCCGGATGTTGATCCCACGTATAATCGGTCGTCACGAGAATGCCTTGCTCGTCTGCATTGTGCTCGAAACGAATTAATCTGTTGGTAGCGTGAGCATCTCTCCAGAAGGCAGAACGCTCATTCAGGCGGTTCCCCATATCATTGTCTGTCATGGCTCTCCAGTAATTCGGCCGGACAGGTGCGAGCAATTGCTCTTGATTGTTGATTTGATAAGACGTTAAAGCGCCAGTAGCTGGATTGAAGCTCAACGTGACTTGGCCTGTAGCCACTTTCAATTCATCTTGCAGATCTTGTACCTGCGGAGCATTGCCTTGCTCTTGGTGTACCGCTTGGATTATTGGACGCAATCTCGGAGATACCATGAACTGATCCCAGGCAATCTCATGACCTGTTCCTGCCCATTTGGTTGCAACTTTCGTAACCAGAGATACAGTCAGCACCGCTTCGTGGAACAGATCGGACGATGGCGTATATGGGATACGGACTTCAGCCGATTCGCCAGGAGGTACTGCGATATCCAGCGTACCGTTCTCTACAGATACACCATCGTGTGTTACTGTCCATACGAGCGAATATTCGCTCAGATTCGTGAACAGGAACTGGTTTCGGATGCGCAGCAGGCCGTCTTTTATATCAATAGCCTCCATACGAACGTTCTGATAACATTTCTTCACTTCTTCCAGCTTCGGTGTAACCGTCTTATCCGCCAGAATGAGTCCGTTCCCGCAGAAATTGCCATCATGAGGAGATTCACCGAAATCGCCGCCATAAGCGAAATATTCTACACCGTCTGCCGTAGTGGTACGAATGGACTGATCAACCCAGTCCCAGATGAATGCACCCTGCAACACATCATATTTATCGAATAAATCCCAATACAGATGCAGACCTCCACAAGAGTTACCCATGGCATGGCTGTATTCGCAGATAATATAAGGTTTTTTCGGACCCTTCATGCGCGCGTATTGCTCCACATCTTGTGGGCTGATATACATCGTCGATTCAATGTCACTTGCCGAATCGGAGGGGCGATAATGGAAGGTGCCTTCATAATGAACGAGACGGGTTGGATCGACCTGTTTCAGATAATCGTACATGGCGATGAAGTTATCGCCGCCGAAGGATTCATTACCCAGAGACCAGATAATAACGGACGCATGGTTTTTGTCCCGCTGGAACATCGAGTTACAGCGATCGATTACGTTATTACGCCATTCGGGCTTGCTCGCGGGAATATTGTTCTCGTTCATTTCCTTTTGCCCATATTCCCAGGTACCGTGAGTTTCCAGATTCGTTTCGTCAATGACATAGAGGCCATATTCATCACACAGTTCGTACCAGAGTGACTGATTCGGATAATGGGATGTGCGCACGGCGTTAACGTTATAGGACTTCATCAACTCGATGTCACGGATCATGTCTTCCCGCCCAATGGCTCGACCCTTATCCGGGGAAAATTCATGACGATTGACGCCTTTAAACACAATGCGTTTGCCATTGATTTGCATCAGGCCGTCCTTCAGTTCAAACTTGCGGAATCCGATCCGGCTGCGAACAGCCTCCAGTGTTTCGCCTGATTCGTCCTGAATGGACAGCACAAGTGTATACAGGTTAGGGGACTCAGCGCTCCATAGTAGCGGCTTCATAACCTCTGCTGACAACTGGAATGAAAGTTCATCCTCGCCCTGGAAAGTAACGGCTGCAGTAAGTGGTTGCTTCAGTACAGTCTGCTGTTGTGCATCATAGAGCTGTGCCTGAACGGACAATCCGGTAGGGGTCTGCGCGGCATTATGATTAAATAACTTCAGGTCCAGCAGTAGCTCCGCATCCTGATACGCGTCATCCAGTTCAGTACGAACAAAGAAATCGGCGATCTGAACTGGTGAAGGTGAATGCAGGTATACACCACGGAAGATGCCGCTTAACCGCCAGAAATCCTGATTCTCCAGCCAGCTCGCATCACACCAGCGATATACCTCCACAGCGAGCTTGTTCTCACCTTCCGTTAGATACGAAGTGATATCGAATTCTGCGGGCGTGAACGTGTCTTCACTATAACCGACGAGTTCCCCGTTGACCCATACATAAAAGGCAGATTCAACGCCCTCAAAGTGCAGCAGGACCGGCCGGTCTTTCCAGTCTGCAGGAACCGTAAACGTACGGATATACGAACCCACAGGATTATAGGTTGTTGGTGCAAATGGTGGCTTCAATTCAGGCTCACGCTCGACCCACGGATACGTCATATTTGTATAGTGGGGATAATCGTAACCTTGCAGCTGCCAGTTGGAAGGAACGGCGATCTCGTCCCAGTCACTGGCATCATAGTTGTTCTCATAAAAGGATGTAATCCGTTGCTCCGGTGTCTCCGCAAAGGCAAACTTCCATTGACCATTCAGTGATTCGTACCATGGCGATGCGCTGGAATCATTGGACAATGCTTCTGTTATAGATGGAAACGCTACCATAGACGCATGTGCGGGTAGACGGTTTACTTGAAAAGTCTCGGGATTATTGTTCCATTCCGGGTATCCATTTGCCGGAGGGGTGTGTACCAGTTTCTTTCGCATAACAGCAACTCCTTCTGAAATGTTATAATATTGTCATTATAGAATTGAATGATGACTTAGAGAATAAAGAATATTGCCCATATATATCACAATATGAAACTAACGATGAAGAAAGTGGTGTACTGGATGGATACCCGGATTTTTTTTGGTAAAACAGAAGAAGCTGCTCGCCTGCCGATCTATATGACCACGGTTGGTTACTGGGAACACCAATATGAAACCGAGCGTCCAGAGGGATTCCCGGATTATCAGATCCACCAGATTATTCATGGTCAGGGGAGACTGATTATACAAGAAGACGAGTATATCGTTGGACCGGGTGACGTTTTCTTTCTGTATCCCGATGTCCCGCATCGATATATGCCCATCAGTGACCGTTGGGAACTGGCGTGGGTCTCGTTTCAGGGGAGAGAAGCCAGCCAGTTATTATCTTATGCGGGGATAACCGGTTCACGCGTATGCAGACTCAGGACAGCCACGCTGCTGCGTGGCCTGGAGCAACTTCTGGTTAGAGGAGAGAATGGGGATACTACGGATTACGCAGATTACGATGTGGAATGCTCCAAACAATTATATGCCCTGCTGCTGGATCTGAAGCCACTACTCATTGCATCCGCCAATTATAATGATGAACTGGAGCGTTTGAAGCCTGTGCTGCGTTATATCGCAGAACATCTGGACCGTTCACTTTCGTTGAAGGAACTGGCCGATGTGGCGGTGGTATCTCCCCAATATTTGTGCAGGCTTTTTCAGAAGGCGCTCCATACCAGACCTGTATTTTACGTGAACCAGGAACGGATCAATCGGAGCAAACAACTTATGTTCAGTGATAGAGAGCTCCGAATATATGAAGTTGCTGATCTGGTGGGTTACGAGAATGCCAGTTATTTCTGTGCGATGTTTAAAAGGCATACAGGCATGAGTCCAGAGCGTTTTCGCAAACTGCACGGACTGAATTGATGGAGTTACAATTTTAATGCTCCACTCGCGGTAGGAGCAACAGAGTATACTTCGCTTAAATGACATGCCAGATACACCTTCATCCAACCCTCGGAATCGTTCAGATCAATACCTAGAATCTCCTCTATTTTGCGCAGGCGCAGATACAACGTATTGGTATGAATATGCAAACGTTCTGCTGTGGCTTGCACAGATCGATTCGCAGCAATATAGGTTTTGAGTGTGAGTTCAAGCTCTCCTGATTTTTGCTGTTGAAGAGGGGACAGAATTTCATGAATGTAATTCTCGATATCGGAAGGTTCCTGATTCAGAAACAGCCGATTGATCCCGATTTCTTCGTAGAGCATCACGCCAGCTTTGTTTTGTTTCAGCAAAAAGGACAACGAGCGTGTAGCCTCATCATTGCTTTTGGACACATACTCAAGTCCTTGATAAAGTCCACCGATACCGATGGATAGGGCAGGAGTTTTGGAGGTGGTCCATTTCTCCACAGCCGTTTCCAGCCTGCTGATGATCCAGTGTCTGACCTTGGGCTCGGATGCAGCAGCCAAAATCGTAATTTTGTGATGTGCACTGAACAATAGATGTTCACGGGTGCCTAGTTCCTTTTCGATAAAGCCAATCAACTTGCGCACCCAAATTTCAGTTGTTTTCATATCAGGATGTTCCCCATAGAGCTGCAATTGTGCGACGAACAAGGACTGATGGGCTGGCAACTGAAAGCTGGAAAGTCGTGCCTCCAACTGCTGTGGTTCTCGATATTGCACGAGATCGCTGAAAAAATCATGGTTTTTCCGATAGGACATCTCGGTGAGTGAGTAGGTATTCACCATCTCCAGCATTACAATAGCTCCGCCTTGTTCCAAAATCACATGATCCAACTGGCCTAATGGATGATCTAACTGGATGGCAAAACAGCCAAGCACCAGAGATCCATTCACAATGGGATACAGGTAATAATCGCTATGATCATTTCCACCGGATAAGGTGATAGGGTTAAACTGACTGTCTAGAGCGGTATAAATATCGAGCTCACTTAGCAAGACACTTTCCGGGAGGAGCGGGTACCAGTCATTTCTCGCCATATCCACATAATAGGTGGGAAGCTTCAGCATCGATCCAACCGTCTCAATGATATGACCGAGGCTCACATGTTCAATGGAAAGTGCCGTGAATTGATTATGGATTTCATTGCGGCTAACGAGATATCTATTCGTTTCCAGCAGTTCTGAATACATGGTGGCGTTGGAGATGGCAATGGCTGCCTGATCCGCAAACCCCTGCATTACATTCAGATCATGCGGGGCAAATCGTCTGTTT
Organism: Paenibacillus sp. FSL R7-0313; assembly: GCF_037969885.1. NCBI lineage: Bacteria > Bacillati > Bacillota > Bacilli > Caryophanales > Paenibacillaceae > Paenibacillus > Paenibacillus sp. FSL R7-0313. Next base: position 6,644,356 of record NZ_CP150219.1, on the reverse strand, counting down.
TGTTCAAATTGGTATACCAGCATCACCCCGATTTTGTGGGTGTTCATGGTCACGGGAACGGCGATAAGTCCTTTAGCCATAATACCGTCTGGCAGTGAACTTACAATGATATTCGCATTCTCCTGACTGACATTGCCCATATCCTTAAAGGCATCATCCGGTGTGCTATACATTCGGCCAATGCCTTCCTCGTAGACCTTTCCCGTAATTCCCTCATCCAGCTCGCCTTGATACTGATAGACACTATCCTGAAAACCGACCTTGGCTCTAGGAATCATCTTGCCAGAGTCCGGATCAACCATCATGAACAGTCCGCAGGAAAGAGAGGGGATGACATGCAGCGCATTCTCCATGATTTTGAGTAACAAGTCGTTCAGCTCCAGGGAACAGGTCAGCTCCCGCAGTCCGGTCAACCAACGATCATTGTGCGCACGTTCCATCTCAATCTGCTGCTTCAGCAGTCCTTCCCGAATCAAAGACTCCAGACGTTCACTCTGTAGCAGAGTAAGTTGCTTCTGGGTATCGATAACCACACGAATGTTGATATTGGACAAAAAAACAAACGTATACCTGAGAATCTTCCAGGAAGACTCGATCTGTTCTTGATCTGTATATTCAGGTACCTCTCCTTCACGCAGCCAGTTATTCCACTGGAAATCGTATTCATCCTTGATCCAGATTCCGTACGGAGCAGCTCCAAAGACCTGAACCATAAATGAGCGAACCGCTTCATGAATCATAGCAAACGTCCCCCCTTCGTGTTCACATGGAAAAGTACTTACATATATAACATGATCTTCACTATGCTGTGTGATTTATATTTTGTATTGTGTATATCACCATAATTAATATTAAAATGCTGTTGCTATCAACAATGACATTATACATTTGCAACTTATATAATGTCATTAACTTTAACACGATACAATTTCATTGTAGTACAACAGTAGAGCTGTAAATCGAACATGTACACGTAATATTTAAGTTCAACTTAACTTTTTACACGAGAACGGAGAGGACAGAAATAACGTGAAGAAGCAAAGCGTTCGCCTAAAAGCTTTCGCAAGAAAGCTACTTCGGAAGCATAGGCTATCCCCGGATTTTCCCATTGGAGAAGGGAATCAAAAAAATCTGGGGATAACAGCGATCGGAAGGTTATTCTGTCATCGGAGTGGGAGTGTGAATATTCTTTAGTTGAACTTACAACCAAGTCTGAAAATGAGGTGGAGTACAGATGACTCAAATTACTGCTTTTACAGGTGCATTGTTAATCGATGGACAAGGTGGAGAGCCTGTTTCCGATAGTGTGGTCCTGGTTGAGAACGGGAAATTCATAGCTGCGGGTGCGAAGGCAGCCGTTCCAATCCCGGAAAATGCCAAGCTTGTTGATGTAACAGGCAAAACGGTGATGCCCGGATTAATCGATGCTCATGTACATGTGCACGGGGCCAAAAATCTGAATATGGCTGCGGTGGCGCTGGAAGCCAATGAACTTCAAATGGGGAGAGCACTTCAGGATCTGCCGAAGCTGATCAACGCGGGTTTTACAACCGTCAGGGATGTGGGTAGCCATGTTGCTGTATACATTCGCGATCTGATCAAGGAAGGTGTGGTGAAGGGGCCGCGGATTAAAACTTCCCGTCATATGCTCTCTCAGACGGGTGGGCATGCAGATATCCATATGATTCCAACGGAACTGAATATCTTCACCGTGTGTGACGGCGTTCCGGAAGTCATTAAGGCAACACGCACGCAGTTCCGTGAAGGGGCAGATTTCATTAAAGTGTGTTCCACAGGCGGGGTACTTTCGGAGAAAGATGACCCTCGCTGGTCACAATTCCGCATGGATGAGCTGAAGGCAATCGTGTATGAAGCGGAAGCGGTGCAGTCTTATGTGGCTGCACATGCGCAAGGTGCACAGGGGATCAAAAATGCGTTGGAAGCGGGCGTACGCACCATTGAACACGGGATCTACATTGATGAAGAAGGCATTGGCATGATGCTGGATCAAAAGGCGGTTCTGGTTCCAACGCTAGCCATTGTACATCGGATCATCAAAGAAGGGCATAAATACGGTGTTCCCGAATTTGGTATTCGCAAAGCCAAAAGTGTATATCAGGAGCATATTGAGAACATGATTATCGCGCGTAAGGCAGGCGTAACCATCGCAGTAGGGACAGACTTCTGCACGTGTGCACCTGTTGAGCATGGCGGGAATGCACTCGAACTGCGATTGCTTGTTGAAGATGTTGGATTTACGCCGATGGAAGCGATCGTAGCTGCAACAAGAGATGCGGCGAGAGCGATGCAGATGGAAGCGGAGATCGGTACGATTGAACCTGGCAAAGCTGCTGATCTGCTGGTATTGAATGTAAATCCGTTGACGGATATTGGACTGCTCGAACACACAGAGAATATCGAACAGGTCTATTTATCAGGTGAACGCTTGAAATAAGAAAGATGGTTCCACGTGTACTGAACTGACAACATAGAGAATGGGGAGAAGCCACCATGTTTAGTCAACCGATATATATCGCCACAGTATTACTTGTTATTTTAGCTATAGGGGAACTGGTTTCGATCTGGTCCAAAGCGCGAATTCCTTCCTTGCTTGTTATTCTGATCGGATATTTGCTGCTGAACTGGGCGGGGTTATTTCCTAAAGGAGTGGTCTCCAGTTCTGCTCTGACGGCGTTCGGGGCTCTCATGGTGGCTCCGCTGATTGTACACATGGGGACATTAATACCGTTGAAATTAATACGTTCCCAATATAAAGCAATACTGATCTCACTGTTCGCATCACTCACGGCGACAGGTCTGATCCTGTTGATCGTATCACCGTTCTATGGTTATCCTACGGCTGTTGCCGGATCAAGTCCGGTTGTCGGTGGCATTATCTCTTATCTGATCACAACCACGAAGCTGCAAGAGATGAACCTGGGTCATCTGATTACGATTCCGGCTGTTATTCTGGGTATTCATTCCCTCGTGGGGATGCCGATTGCAACCAATATGTTGCGCAGATATGCGTTAAAACTGCAGAAGCAGGGTGCTTTTGAGAACAAGGTTGCAGGGGAAGGCCATGTGAACATTAAAGAAGAGAATGCCAAAACATTCCTTCCACAGCGATTCCAGACCGCACCTATCCTGCTGTTGCTCTTGTTCATTATGGGTAGTCTCTCCATTTATCTGGGCAATGTAACCGGACTTAGCTACAGTATCTGGGCTCTGTTGCTCGGGGTTCTGGGACATCTGATCGGACTGTTCCCATCTCGTATTCTGGATAAAGCAAGTACATCGGGAATTGCCATGATAGGTCTGATCGTAGTCGTTATGACAAGTATGGAGTCGATCACTTTTGATGCGGTGGTTAGTTCCATTATTCCAGTGTTGTTCATTATCGCAATCGGTGTAATCGGGGTGCTGATCGGTGGATTTGTTGGCTCCAAGCTGTTCAAATGGGACCCGCTTAAAGGTCTGCCTGTGGCACTGACTGCACTATTCGGTTTTCCGGGGGACTACATTATCTGTGAGGAAGTAAGCCGTTCAGTTGGACGTGATGAAAATGAACGCAAAGCCATCCTCGATGAGATTTTAACGCCGATGCTGGTAGGTGGATTCACAACGGTCACAACAGCATCCGTGTTAATTGCGTCCATACTGATCAAGACACTTTAAGAGGTTGTTCAAAAACGTTCTTTTCGGACATACACTATAAGAAAAATTGATGTTTTTTTCATCCCAATTTCAGTTTCCATTAAGGTTGGGAAGGTAAGATAAGTCTTGTAAACCCCTTCTCGTGTTAAATAGATGTGTGACTGGCCCTATCGGATTGTCCTCCGGTAGGGCACTTTTTTTCTTCATTTCTTCGGTTGGTGGTATGATAGATGAATACATAATGTGTAACCAACTCTAGTGATCGGAGGATGGAATTGTGGAACACAGCCTGCACCCGTTGTTTAAGCCTATTCAGATAAATGGAACGTACCCTAACAGTTATTATGTTGAGAAAATACCTGCTGCCGGCTTGATGGCTTATGTGGCCTGTTATTGGGAATCAGGATCTCTTCCGAACACACATGAGGATGTTGCTAATAGAGAAGGTCCAGAGCGATCGATGACGACGGCACCTGCCCGGGTATTGCCGGATGGTTGCACGGACATGCTGATTACATACGACCCAGTCTGTTCAGAGCACTCCTATGCTTACTGTGGCAATTATACACAGCCGTTTGCTGTACCTGAGCCATCCGATGATGGTTCCCCTGCTGGAGACTACACCTTTGGTGTCCGGTTCTTCCCGGGTGGAGCGCATGTCTTCCATGGCATGCCTCTGGAGTGGTTTACGGATAAGCGAATTGCCCTTCAGGAATGTTGGCCGGAGAAGCTGAACGAGCTTCAGGAACGGATGGCCGAAACGAATAGTTTTGCAGAGCGAGTAGAGGTTATGAATGCGTACTTGAGTCCGTTTCCCGTGCAGGCAAGCACATCGGAGAACAATTTGATGAAAAACGTGCTGCACCGCATCTTTATAGATGGGGGACGTATGAGTGTCCAAGAGCTGGCGATGCGTGAAGTAATCAGTGAGCGGCAGCTGCATCGCAAGTTCTCGGAATGGGTAGGAATCAGCCCCAAGCGATTCAGTGAGGTGGTTCGTTTTCATCGTGTGTTGAGCGATATTCATCAGGGGAACACGGCAGACTGGGCAATGCTTGCCCAGAATCATGGATTTTTTGTCCAAGCCCATCTGATTCGGCAATTTCGCAATTTTTATGGAGAGACTCCGTTGACGGCAGCCAGGGAGCATGGCAGAATGTTGTCCGATTTGTACAATAGATCTGTAGCACCTTCGGTTATACTGAAGTCGTGAGAATAAAAGATAAGGGAGACATCATATATGAATGGAACATTGCAGATTCGGGATCACTTGTTAAATGAATTGGAAACAGGCGTACGGACGGGGGCTTCGTTAATTCGCTTGATCCGTTCGGAGGATTGGTCGTATCGTCCACAGGAGAATATGCGTTCATTGGTGGAGCTTGTGCATCACTTTATCCAGATTACCGCATCCGATCTTGCCATTATGCAGGAAAAAGGTGAAGCTGAGGTTGGGCTTGTAGAGAATAGCCTGTCGGGGACTCAGGATATTGAGAAGCTTGAAGCAACGTTATGGAGCAATTTCGAATCCTACAAAGCCTATATTACGGGATTGAGTGAAGATGACTTTTTGAATCGTTCAACAAAAGCTTTTTATATGGAACATGGTCACTTGCAGGTTCAATGGCAGATTGAAACGGTAACACATGTATTCCATCACCGTTCACAGCTGTATAACTATCTCAAGCAGCAGGGCCATGAACTAAACTTTTTCATGCTGTATGCGTAATTAAACCTGTAATATTAAAGTAAGCTTAGTTGGCTTCACCGGATGGTCCGGTGGGGCTTTTTTTTGCGTACAGTCGTCTATCAATCTATGAAGTCTATCAAAATTGGACATTATGACGCTGGTAATTCACCGTTGCTTTAATAGATTTCAAGCATAGAATACCGTATCACAGCAAAAGGAGGTGATTTCGATGGCCATCCTTTTACCGCAACAGTTTTACAATCTTCCAGCAGGTGTAGGTAAGTCTTACTACGAAAACTTGGCTGGAGGCACCAATGCCAGCGCTACAGTGAACAACTTTGGACCTTTTCCGGTATCTCTCGTGATTACACGTGTTAATGCACCAGTAGTCACTTACGTTGTTCCTGTAAACAGCAGTCTTACCATTTCTGCAGGTGGAGTTCTGGTTTTTGCCTTGTTAGCTAACCTTGGCGGCGCAGCTTCCGGAACAATTCAATTTGCCACAGCAGATTTGTAATTGATGTGGACTGGATTGGAATGGCCTCTGTCGGACATCTTGTCGGCAGGGGTCTTCTTTTTTTATGTGGAACCTTCTGGATTGAAAGTGATATTATACTAGAGTCTTATTATTTGATTAATAGGTTGTTATAAGAATGAATTTCTTATACAGCGAGAGAAAGGGAGATTTGATGTTTAGAAAGATGTTCATCTGTATTTTGGGGATAACCTTAGTATTGTCTGTAATTCTGTTACCACATGTTGCTCAGGCTGCGACTGAGTTGGCTACTCTGGAGTATGGCAATGGGGCTATATATTATGGAGAGACCAAAAATGGAAAACCTCACGGGAATGGAACCATGACCTGGGGGAAAACCAAAACCTACAAAGGAAGCTGGGCACAGGGGAAACGTTCGGGACACGGCGTATATAAAGTTATAACACGCGGAGAGGACAGTATTACAGAGTCCAAGTATGATGGGAACTGGAGGAATGACAAAAAGGATGGTAAAGGTAAACTTCAGGTTAACGAAATAGCATTGACTGGAGATATGCTGGAATCGCGAATCCAAACAGGGACATTTGCAAAAGATCAGTGGATTGCAGGCTATGATGTACGAAATGGAGAATATGATCCGCCATATTATTTTGCTTACAAAGATTCGAAAATGAGTCTTAAGATCTTGGGAGATGCCGGAAATATTTTGAATGGATTAAAGAATAACTATTTCTTCTCGTTTACATACCAAAAGGGAAAAATATATAAAAGTGTTGGTGTTGGAGATGAGTATAATCCTAAGCAATTTAGTTCCTTCATAAAAAGTGTAGAGAAAGAGATCAAGCCTCACATCAATCAATTTGAGGAATTGGCTAAGCAATTATAAGTGTGATTAGAAGGTATGAACGTATACAAATATAAATGTTGTTTATCCTGACGGTCATTCGATTAATTTAAGGTATAGGCGGCACGCAGATTGGTGTTGGCATACAGGAGGTTAGTGGATGATGAACAGAACAATCTTATTTGAAACGGAACGGTTGGAATGTGCGACTTGGAACGAAGGAGATCGTGCGCTGGCGTTTGCATTGTGGGGCGATCATGAGGTTGCCAAATGGATTAGCAGCAAGGGATTTCTGAGTGAGGATGAAGTAGAAGCGCGATTAACACAGGAGATTCAAAGGCAGAAGGAAGCGGGAGTGCAATATTGGCCCCTTTTTGAGAAAGAGACGGAGGTGTTTGTCGGTTGCTGTGGCCTGCGTCCGTATTCTTCAGAAGAGGATATGTATGAATTGGGATTTCATCTAACCCGGGATCACTGGGGCAAAGGGTATGCGCAGGAAGCGGCACGGGCGGCAATTGGTTATGCCTTTGACAAAATGAACGTGAAGGCACTGTTTGCCGGGCATCATCCGGATAATGAAGTGTCACGTCACATCTTGATCAAGCTGGGATTTGAGTATACAGGTGATGAACGTTATGAACCGACAGGAAAGATGCATCCATCGTATGTGCTGCGAAAATAAGAAACCCTCGACCAGCAAAGGACAGGGATTGAGGGCATCTGGTTTCCCCCCTTTTATAGAACTAGTTCATTCGAAACAATGCGATGTGCGGTGACAATTTGCCCGGTGCTGTCTTTTCCCCACACTGAAATTTCAGTTAATGCAGCTGCGCCTCCACCCGTTGTGAATACATATTCGTATCCATCCAGGTTGGCAAAGTAGGTTTGAGAGAAGACTTGCCCGGGGGTCAGATTAACGGATTGAAGCACATATAAGGTCCTCGTTCCATTCAGGAAATAACCTTGAATGAGTACATTGGACGTATTGATGGAATCGGTGTTGACCATTTTGATGGTGACTTGTTGTGTAGGCCTGCTGCCACCGGAGAGATTGTTCTCGATCGGGCCTGTAGAAAGGACTGCCATAGGTTCATCTCCTTTTATATGAATGTCTTTTCCTGAGAAAAGCTAGAATAGTATATGTTAGAATTGACGAAAGCGTTTGGACAGAGAGATAGATGTACTGACTGAAAAGAAGGCACTCAAATTTCTGTCCACCGGGGATATATGTTTTCATGCTTTTTTTATTTCGCTTTCAGCTTCTATTAAGGTAGCGGAGGTATGATAACTCTTGTAAACCCCTTCTCGTGTTAAATAGATGTGTGACTGACCCCGCCGGACGCCGGTGGGGTATTTTTTTTGTTTTATTTTCAAATAAACAAAACTAAACAAAAATAAATAAAAGTATATTTCTGTGTTTTTTATTGACTATCAAAGATAAACAAAGGTATAATGAATGTGAAATAAAGAACTTACTATGTACGTGGCAAGCCATATGATTTTCAATATAAGGAGAGATTGATCATGAACGTGACCCTTACGAATGACACAACACAGGTTGCAGGTTTCCATATTCCATTTGTCCGTGAGATGGCTGAGATTACACAACATATGTGGAAAAATGGCTGGGATGAGCGCAATGGTGGTAATGTCAGCTATCTGCTGGAGGAAGAGGAAGTAGCCCAATATATCGATATCCATCATGTGATTCGCAAGATCAAACCGGCATTTTCGGTGCAAGAGCTAGCAGGCAAGTATTTTATTGTGACGGCATCGGGCAAATATTTTAAAAATGTACTCGCTGATCCCGAGAGCAACCTGGGGTTGCTACGTGTATCGCAAGATGGTCAGGAGCTGGAAGTGCTCTGGGGATTGAAGTCGGGGGCAAACCCAACAAGTGAGTTGCCTACACATTTCATGAGCCATATTGAACGTTTGAAGCTGGACCCCAACCACCGGGTTGTCATGCACAACCATGCCACTCATGTATTGGCCATGACGTTTATCCACGAATTGGATGAAGCAAAATTCACCAAGACCCTCTGGCAGATGTGCACGGAGTGTGTGGTTGTATTCCCGGATGGAATTGGCATTATTCCATGGATGATTCCTGGATCGAACGAGATTGGCCGCGAAACGGCTGAGAAAATGAAAGAATACCACGCGGTCATCTGGCCGCAACATGGTATCTTTGGAACAGGCACAACGATTGACGAAGCTTTTGGTCTGATTGAGACCATCGAGAAGGCAGCCCAAGTGTATATGCTGGTTGCTGGTCACGAGATCCGGCAGAGAATTACGGACGAACAGCTGACCACACTGGCACAAGCGTTTGGTGTTACTCCTCGTCCAGGCATTCTGGACGTGAAGGTGTAACGAATTAATCCGAGGTTAACAACAATTGAAAGGTTGATCTGACGCGTAGTGATTCTGATTGAGAATATTGATTCGTTATATACAGGAAGTGGTCTTTGGTTCACTGAACCAAAGGCCATTTTCTGTTTTTCGGCTAACAAACGTCGTTTTGGTTCAAAATAGTTCAAAATACTAAACAAGAATGGCTTTGTTATCGATTATTGAATCGTAGAATGCATTATCACGCGCTGGCGAAATTCGGGTGAAATGACGTATTGTCAACGGCTCTGCGATTTTGCATAATAACAATGCTTCACAGATGAGAGACGGAAGGATGTTATGATCATGCTTGGCAAAATGAAGAGAATCTTAATAGGCAAGCCAATGAAATCGGCTCAACTGGATGGAGAAAAATTGGGGAAATGGAAGGCGCTCGCCATCCTGTCCTCTGATGCCCTATCGTCCGTTGCCTACGGTACGGAACAGATTTTGCTGGTGCTCGTTGCGGCCGGATTCGCCGCCCTGTGGTACTCCGTTCCGATTTCCATCGCCGTGCTGGGATTACTCGTCATTTTAATTTTTTCCTATCGCCAGACGATATTTGCTTATCCAACAGGGGGCGGCGCTTATATCGTAGCCAAGGATAACCTGGGTACAACATCCAGTCTGATTGCCGGAGGATCTCTGCTGGTCGATTATATTTTGACTGTTGCAGTAAGTTCGTCCGCAGGGACGGATGCGATTACGTCGGCTTTTCCTATGCTGCATGATTACAGTGTTGTGATTGCACTCATTATGATTGTTTTTCTAACGATTATGAATTTGCGGGGAGTAACGGAATCAGCTTCTGTGCTGGCGATCCCCATCTATCTGTTTATCTTTTCGATTGCAATTCTGATTATCTCGGGCGGAATCAAATTTCTTGCCGGGGGGATGGAAGCAGCTGCACCTGAATTCGGAACAAGTCTATCCCATGTGAGTATGTTTCTGTTATTAAAAGCATTCAGCTCCGGATGTTCGGCCTTGACTGGTGTGGAAGCGGTAAGTAACGCGATCCCGAACTTCAAGCAGCCTGCCGAGAAAAATGCCGCAGGTACATTACTGCTCATGGGTTGTATATTGGGAGCCATGTTCATTGGTATCACCTTACTGGCTTATGGATACGGAGTGAAGCCTGATCCCAAAGCAACGGTCATTTCCCAGATTGCTGAAGCGACGTTTGGCAGGGGCATGATGTATTTTATCATCCAGGGTGTAACGGCACTAATCCTGTTCCTGGCAGCCAACACAGCATATTCGGCTTTTCCACTATTATCCTTCATGATGGCAAAGGATAAATACATGCCGCATGCATTTATGGTCAGAGGAGACCGCCTTGGGTTCTCAAACGGGATCATTTTCCTCAGTGTGATGTCTGCGCTGCTGGTGGTCGGGTTCAAAGGAAATACGGAAAGCCTGATTCCGCTCTATGCGGTAGGGGTGTTCATTCCATTTACTCTGTCGCAGCTCGGTATGATGATTCGCTGGATCAAAGTCAAACCGTCTGGCTGGCAGATGAAGTTGCTGGTCAATACGGTCGGTATGCTGACTACATTATCGATTACCCTGATCTTTATTTTCACCAAGTTCACGCAGACATGGGTCATCTTTATCTTTTTGCCTTTCGTTGTTTATGTGTTCATGCGTATTCACCGTCACTATTGCAACATTGCCGATGAGCTGCGGATTGATATTCAGGTTGATAAGCCAGCCAAAAAAGGCAATACGATAGTCATTCCTGTTGCAGGCATTACCCGGGTTGTCATGAATACGATCAGTTACGCCCAGACGATGTCGGATCACGTGGTCGCGCTGTACATTGGATTCGATGATGAGGCTATACGCAAAATGGAGCAGAAGTGGGAAGAGTGGAATCCAGGTGTTCGTCTGGTTGTGATCAAATCGAGATACCGTAGCATTATGGGGCCGCTGAAGAAATTCATTGATACTGTAGAGTGGAAAACGGCCGAGACGGATCACATCACCATATTGATTCCACAATTCATCACCAAGCACTGGTGGCAAAATGTACTGCACAACCAGACCAGCTTCATGATCCGGGCTTATCTGATCAATTACAAAGACGTGATTGTCACCACGGTGCCATATCATCTTAATCGTTAACTCGAAGGATTACTCGCTTCACCTCGTTTGGAAGATTTACAGATTATTGTAAAATGAGTCGCTTTTATTAATAGGCAAACGTTCATATTCCATTTACACATCAAACCGCAGGGATATCTCCAAACAGGGGAGTTCCTGCGGTTTTTTGTCATGAGATAAGGTCTGGATACCGCTTTCGAATGGATGCACATTTGCGTAAACTCCCTTGTCCATGATTAACGTTACGTTGATTCAGAATGAATTTTGCTGTGACATTCGACTCGTACACTAGATAACGTGGTGCTGAAGTTGATGTAACATTTCACACACACTGAATGCGTGAAACAAGGGGGAAGAAAATCCGATGAGTGAGCTTGATAACCGGATCAGCTTGCCCGCCGCCAAACGGCGCGTATCCGGTACGAGTGCGCGCCGGACAGCCTCGCTGCGTGTGCAGCGAATGCGGGAGAATCTGCTGGCCTATGGTTTCCTGGCACCATCGCTGCTTTTGTTTGCAGTGTTTCTGTTTTACCCGATGTTTAAGTCCGTGTACCTCAGTCTGCATTCCACAGATCCGACGGGGCAGATTGCAGCTTATGTAGGACTGGATAACTTCAAGGCCGTGTTCCAATCAGGACTGTTCATGCAAGGGATGAAAGTGACGTTACTATTTGTGCTGTTTACAGTCCCCACAGGTATGTTGGCTGCTCTGATTCTGGCTGCACTGACTCACAACCGGTTCAAGGGAATGCGTATATTCCAGTTTGTGTTCTCTCTGCCCGTGGTGTTATCCGTCGGTTCGTCAGCGGTCATCTGGAAGTTTCTCTTCCATCCGACCCTGGGCATGCTGAATTATCTGCTTGGCAAAGTAGGCATCGACCCAATTCCCTGGCTTACCAGCCCGGATTGGGCATTGATCTCGATCTCCATCATGACGATCTGGATGAATCTTGGATTCAACTACATTATTCTATCCAGTGGTTTGGCAGGCATCCCGGATGAGATCTACGAGAGTGCCAAGATTGACGGCGCAGGACCATTGCTGACATTTCGCAAAATCTCGATGCCACTACTGTCACCCACGTTATTTTTTGTTACGGTCGTATCGATCATTGGTGCTTTTCAATCGTTCGGTCAAATCAACATTCTAACCCGGGGTGGTCCGATGGACAGTACAAATGTTTTTGTATATTCCATCTATCAGGAAGCCTTTGTTAATTTCCGCTTTGGTACAGGTAGTGCACAGGCACTGATCCTGTTTGTGGTGATTATGCTGCTGACCCTGATCCAGTTCAAATGGGTAGAAAGGAAAGTGCATTACCAATGAGTGCGACTTGGACCAAAACGCTGTTGTATGGATTACTGACGATCTGTGCAGCGCTTGTGCTGTATCCGGTGATGTACACCTTTTTCATGGCCGTCATGACACCGGAAGATGCGAGCGCTTATCCGCCGCATATCATTCCAAATTCTATCGATCTGTCCAACTTTAGCGAAGTATTTGATATTGTTCCGATTGGTCGATTTATAGGCAATACCTTCCTTGTTGCAGGACTGACGACACTTGGTCAATTGATTACAGCGAGTATGGCAGCCTATGCTTTTGCGAAAATGCAATTCAAAGGCAAAAACGTCATCTTCAGCATGTTTGTCACAACGATGATGATTCCATGGGAAGTGACGATGATCCCCAACTACCTGACAGTTCGCAGTTGGGGTTGGCTGGATAGTTATCAAGGGCTTACGGTGCCGTTTCTGGCAACGGCGTTTGGTACATTCCTGCTAAGACAGTTCTTCATGCAGCTACCCAAGGAACTGTTCGAGGCAGCGAGGATCGATGGTTGTGGTCATATTCGCTATTTCATATCGCATGTCTTGCCTTTGTCCCGTCCGGCACTTGGTACACTGGCAATCTATTCATTCTTAAGCATGTACAATTCGTATCTCTGGCCGCTGCTGGTGACAAACACACCGGAAATGAGAACCGCTCAGATCGGGATCTCGATGCTGGAGTTCCAGGAATCCACAGCGTGGAATCTGGTATTTGCCGGAACAGCGATGGTCATTCTACCATCCTTACTGTTATTGATCTTCGGGTTGAAACAGCTTGTCCGCGGAATGGCCGCAGGCGCGCTGAAGGGGTAAGGAGTAAGGTTTTAAAACTATTTAATTGAAGTGTAAGCTCTGAAGGTTTTGATCTAAAGATTTTGATTTAGAGGTTTTGAATAAACCATGTATCAGGTCTTAAGGTCTGGATACCAGGAGCGAATAAAATGAGGCTCGTGCTTCAAATAAAATGTTGAAATGAACGACGGTAGTAGTGGAGGGGACGAAATCGATTCTGAAGAAGCAAAGCGTTCGCCTTTATCCCCAGATTTCCCCCTTTGAAAGGGATGAAAGAAATCCGGGGATAACAGCGATCAAAAGAACGATTCGTAACCGTAACGGCCACACCGCGTCATCCCCAAGATTTTATTGTACGCGAGCCATATAAAAGGAGAGCGATTTCGTTTGAAAAAAAGAGGAACATTTGCATTAATGCTGGCTGCACTCATGTTGGTCATTTCCGCTTGTGGAACAAAAGCGGAAACAAGCAGCCCGGCAAGTGGAGCACAAGCAGAAGCAGCCGCAGCCGAAACAACACAATTGACGTGGTGGCATTCCATGTCTGGCGCAGGGGAGAAAGCCATTAACCAACTCGCTTCCGACTTTAACGCTAGCCATCCCGACATTCAGGTGAAACCCATCTATCAAGGGAAGTACGATGAGAGTCTGAATAAACTCAAAGCATCCATGGGCTCAGACAGCGGTCCTGACATTATCCAGGTCTATGAGATCGGTAGCAAGTTCATGATCGATTCGGGCATGATTACACCAGTACAACAGTTCATCGACAAGGACCAGTTTGACCTGTCCCAGCTGGAGCCAAATATCATCCGATATTACACCATCGATGGCAAGTTGAACGCTATGCCGTTTAACACATCGAACCCGATCCTGTACTACAACAAGGATATGTTCAAAGCAGCAGGTCTGGACCCGGAGAACCCGCCGAAGACGTATGAAGAGTTTGAGCAAGCGGCAAAAGCACTGGCGAAAGACGGTAAGCCAGGAGCATCCATGGCGATCTATGGCTGGTTTATGGAACAGTTTTTTGCAAACCAGAATGCAGATTATGTAAACAATGGAAACGGAAGAACTGAAGCAGCTACAGAGTCTCTGCTGAACTCCGAAGCTGGAGTGAAGACATTAACGTGGTGGAAAAAGATGATTGACGAGAAAACCCTCTCCAATCTGGGACGTAGCACAGACGATACAACAGCAGCATTTACCGCCCAGCAAATCGGTATGACCCTGGATTCCACGGCTGGCCTGCGTAAAATCGTAGAAGGTTCAGGTGGCAAGTTTGAACTGGGAACAGGCTTCCTGCCTCGTCCAGCGGATGCCAAAGAAGGCGGCGTTGTGGTGGGTGGAGCAAGTTTGTACATTATGAATAACAAATCAGAAGCACAACAACTAGCGGCATGGGAATTCATCAAGTACTTGGCTACACCAGAGGTACAAGCGAACTGGAGTGTTGCGACAGGATACTTCCCTATTACGACAGCAGCCTACAATGAGCAAGTATTAAAGGATAATATGGCGAAGTACCCGCAATTCCAGACAGCAGTCGATCAATTGCACGCTTCCGCGGATTCGACAGCAACATCCGGGGCATTAATGGGAGTATTCCCGGAAGCCAGACAACTTGTCGAAGGAGCGATTGAAACGGTTCTGAATGGACAAGGTACACCACAGGAAGCATTGGATGCAGCAGCCAAACAAATTACAGACAAGATTGCGCAATATAACAGCACGGTGAAGAAATAATTTAATTCATATCAGTGTTGAATGCAGTGATTAAGCTGCATTCAATTTTTTTGTTTTACTAAAAAGAAAGACTAACATTTTTTGTTAATGATTCCGAAAATAGAATAGGAAGCTGAAAGGGGTATCCCAATACATGGATTCATGAAAAGCAATGGACAATATTAAAAATAAGAAGGAGTACAAGTGAATGAAAAGAGTAACGGTTCTAATGATGGCATTTATGTTGTTGTTTGTTTCAAGTGTTTATGCGGAGGAACTTAAAGTTAAAGATATTGAACTCATCCCTAATACTTCAGTTTCGGTCGGTGGTAAGATTAATCTTAATATAGTTGTTGTGTATGATGACGAAAATTCAATACATAGCGATAACGATCCATACTACAGAAGAAATACAGGTCTTACAAAAACAGATTATACGATCAGTGAACCTCATATACTTCAAGTGCTGAGCACTGGGATGGTAAAGGTAATAGGTGTAGGTTCTTCAACAATTACTGTTAAAGTCGAAAATGTTGAAAGATCAGTTACTATTTCAGGTAGTTTGGATGAAGCAATTGATGGAGGATACATAAAAAATGGTGTGACTCTTGTTCCGATGAAAGAGGTATTCAAGGCACTGGGAGGGAGTGTTAGTTACATTGCTCAACAGGACGCCTTCGAGATTAAAGTTGGTTCTACCAAACTAACTCTCCCGAAAACGGGAACAAAAGCAACGTTAAATGGAGAGCCATTAACTCTCAAGTCCCCGTTGCTTGTTCAAAATGGCGTAACTTTGTTTCCTGCTTCTGTTCTCTCAGATGCTCTGGATGGAACTGTGACTTATAACTCTAAATCTAAGCAGATGCAAGTATCCATTGGTAAAGGTAAAATGACTATTAATATTGAACAACCTCAAAAACAAAACAGTGTAACAGGAACAACTCCAACAAAAGGGAAACTTTATGCTGTGCCAGCTACTGGAGATATGAAAGGGTGGAGCATTCTCAAGGGTCATCCTTACGAAAAAAGCATCCGTGTGTACTTCAAAGTCAATGGGTCAAATGTACAAATATATACTAAGGATATAAGGAAGGTAGATCTGAATAAAAAAGTAACATGGACCGATTTAGAGGGGAAAAAACACACAAATACGGTAAAACAGTTGTATACTGTTTTTGGGGAATTAAGTAATGAATATACTAGTGACATACTATATAAAATGTTTGGAAAAACATATTCAGACTGGATCGGCTCAACTTCACTGAATGCAGATCGATACGTTGACCAGTACTTGGAGCAACAAGGATTAATTGAACCCTATGGAAGTAATATTACTTTGACACCAGACACAGAAGTATATTGAAAACCGTCTGTAACATTTCGAAAAAGTGAAATTAGTATCATTTTTCATATTTTATATTATCCCACAAGAAAGTCTCTGAGAGTAATTGGAGATGTTCTTGTGGTTTTTTTTGATGTGGTTATATGTCTTTGTTAATTATCAAGTAATAATTAACATTCCATTAACTCATACTGATTTTGCGCTTAATAGTTCTCTTTTATACTCAGTTAATGTGGTGATCTAAAGTGATCCGTACATATCGTTTTTCATGTGAAAATGCATGTCTCAAGACTCAGGTTTTAGTGGGTTTAAAGAAATGAGTACTGTCACTAAATGTCGAATTCGTATATATATTCAGTATAAATGTTAATTTAATTGACGTTAAATAACCGTATATCTAACATTTGTATAACTTTAGTAGGCTTAATAACATGTTTTTAATCAAAATTCAGTACTATTTATTCATTATTATAGAGATTCGTTTAGGATGTGTAATATTAGTGTTCTATTTTCTTTCATTAAGAAGAAATATTGTTTACACAAGCCTGTTATTCAGTTATCTTATATTTGAACTAATGTACAATCTGTCTGAACAAATGATTGAAAATTCAAAACATGGGGGTAGGAAAAAGATGCAAAGTAAGCAAATAAAGAGTTGGCTCAGATTATTCTTAGCTGTAGTTCTGCTGATTACGGGTGCCATACCGGCTGGCTTATTCAACAACGAAGTTGCAGCGGCTGATGAGCCGCTAACAGTTGCGGAGGCACTCGCTCTTGGTTCGGATGAATCAACCGCCACAGTTGAAGGTTATGTTGTCGGGACCTACAGCAACGGTCCAAGTGTAAATTTGAATCCCCCCTTTACTGTAAACACCAATTTTGCAATTGCTGATAGTCCAGCCGAAACAGATATTAGCAAAATGATGCCTGTTCAAGTACCCACAACTGCTCCTCGCAGCACGTTCGGACTACAAAGCAATCCCTCCTTATATCAATCCAAAGTACGTATTAACAACGGTTCGTTATCTCAATATTTCACTTCTAAAGGTATACGATCCGTTACATCAACAACTTTTCAACTGATTGATGAGACACCGGATACGGAAGTGGCTAATGTCACAGCTAATCCGTCCTCAGGGGCCGTTCCGGCAGGAACACAGGTTACTTTAGGAACAACTACAGTCGGTGCTGCCGTATACTACAAGTTAAATGATGAAAATGCGTTTCTTCCTTACACAGTTCCCATCACGGTGAATGATGCTATGCACATTGAAGCTTATGCACATAAAGAGGGCTTACTGGATAGTGCAATTGCTTTATTTAATTACACGATCGTTGACAATACTCCAATTTCAATCTCTGATGCCAGAAACAAGCCTGAAAACTCTTCGGTTACCGTTCGAGGGATTGTAACCTACCGAGAGGAATCCGGGGGAATGGCGAATCTATATATTCAGGATGAGAATGCCGGAATCGTCATTCGTGGTACAGATTCAACTGTTGAGCCAGGTGACCGGATTGAAGCGTATGGTCCACTCACCATTTATAACGGTCTACTCCAGGTAGAGAAGGATAAACCAGGATTTCCAGGCGGTTATATTAATATCTTGGATAAAACACAAGAAATTCCTGAACCGCTTACGTTGACATCCAAAGACTTTGCGCCTGCTGAAGGCGGAGGCAAGGGTACGGGCGGCAACTATGAAGGGATGCTTGTCGAAGTCAATGGGGTCACAGTGACAAGAAGTAGCAGTTCCACCTTTTTTGCGACAGATGTGGATGGTCGAGAGATCACGATCTATGCCAAAAATAGCCCCACTGCACTGGCAATAGGCAAAACATACGAAAAAGTGACAGGCGTCATGACTTATCACACAAGCTATGGTCTCGAATTAATCCCACGCACAGCAGCGGATGTTGTCGAAAATCTGCTTTCTGTTACAGCTAGTGTTCCTTCAGGGGGGATTGTAAAAGGATCTACAGTGACTTTATCCTCACCAATGGCGGGAGCAGAAATTTATTATACGGTTAATGGCACTAACCCTACATCAACATCTACGCGGTACACTGGGCCGATTATAGTAGATGAAGATATTGTTATTAAAGCTATTGCAGTGTCTGGCGGGAATACAAGTAATGTATATACCTATACTTACAAGGTTCTTCAGGAACTGAACAATCTCAGAATCCACGATATTCAAGGGGCCTCCCATAATTCCTTATATGATGGTTTGGCTGTGCAAAATGTTGAAGGTATTGTGACTCATGTTGTAAATGCAACTTCCTTCTACATGCAGGAGCTTCCCGATATGGAAGATAACGATGACAGAACATCTGAAGGTATTCTGGTCTATAAGTCTTCACATGGAATGACGGTAGGTAACAAGTTAAGCGTATCTGGACAGGTGAAAGAATATGCAACAGCAACGACTGAGCTGGCAATAACGGAGATTGTAGCTACATTAATTACGGTTGAAGAGAGTAATAAAGATCTGCCTGAACCTGTGGTTTTGGGTGCAAACGGTCGAATGATTCCTACCGTAATTGATTCCGATCAATTTGGTGAGTTTAATCCAGATAAGGATGCCATTGACTTTTATGAAAGTTTAGAAGGTATGAGAGTCCAACTCGATAATGCTATCATTATCGGTCCATATTCCAGTGAACCGGGGCTCGCTGTAGTTGTAGATAATGGTACAAAAAATGCGCTGCGCACTCCTGCAGGCGGTGTTATTCTAACAGGCGATGGTGCAGAACCGTTTGAGAGCTCACTTAATCCGCAACGGCTGTTCATCAATAAAAAACCGTCTCAGGCCGTTAAAACGGGGGACAAGCTGAGTGGCTCCGTTAATGGGGTTATGACATACTCGAATGGAAACTTCAAAGTGATTCCTGAAGGTAATCTTCCAGCGATTACACCGAGCCCTCTCGAACAAGCAACAACAAAAATTCAACCTACGAATGACAAACTAACAATTGCGACCTTCAACGTTGAAAATTTCAGCCAGAAGGATGCAGCCAGAGCTGTTAAAATCGGTGGAATTGTTGTCAATAATCTGAAAAATCCGGATATTATCGGCATTATGGAAGTGCAAGATAATGATGGAGAAACAGACAGTGGAGCAACAGCTGCAGATGCTAGTTTCCAAACCCTAATCGATGCCATTGCAACTAAAGGTGGTCCTACGTATAAATACACAGATATCGCTCCGGAAAATAACAAGGATGGCGGAGCACCAGGGGCCAACATTCGTGTAGGGTTTCTGTATAATGAAGCACGTGTGTCCTTGAAAGAAGGAATTAAAGGAAGTGCGACAACAGCAATTCAGGTAGGCGCTGACGGCAGTCTCTCCAATAATCCGGGTCGTATTGCACCAGGGGATGCGGCGTTCGCCAGCTCCCGCAAACCGCTTGCCGCTGAATTCGAATTTAATGGTGAACGTGTAGTGGTGATTGCCAACCACTTCAATTCCAAAGGCGGAGACCTGAAACCTTTTGGAAATATACAGCCTGCCACTCGAAGCAGTGAAGTTCAACGGGCGAAACAAGCTGCATTGGTGAATGGATTTGTGAAAGAGTTACTGAACAAAGACCCTGACGTAAATGTCGCCGTTCTCGGTGATTTCAATGACTTCCAATTCTCAAATACATTGAACATTGTCGAAGGTAATGAACTGGACAATCTGGTAAACGAACTGCCAGAGAATCAGCGTTACTCCTACATCTATGACGGCAACTCTCAGACACTGGATCACATTCTGGTGAGCAAAAATCTGACTGAGACAGCAGCCATCGAAGTGGTACATGTAAATGCCGATTTTGAGACAGCAGATGGACGAGTGAGCGACCATGATCCACTGCTCGCACAATTGAGTATTGGAGATCCAGTGGAAGAAGGGGACTTCAACCTTCGCGTGCTGCACACAAACGACACGCATGCGCATCTGGATAACATCCCGCGCCGAGTAACGGCAATTAAGGAAACACGCAATGATAATACCCTGGTGCTGGATGCAGGGGACGTATTCTCGGGTACATTGTACTTCAATCTGTTTAACGGTCTGGCTGATCTGGAATTCATGAACATGATCGGATATGATGCCATGACCTTTGGTAATCATGAGTTTGATAAAGGTCCAAGCGTACTGAAAGCATTTATTGAAAAAGCAGAGTTCCCGTTTGTGAGTGCCAATATTGATTATTCAAAAGATGCGAATTTAAGTGGTTTGTACAACAATCACATCGGGAATCCGGGTGAGAAAGCCGAAATCTATCCGGCGATTATTACGGAAGTGAATGGTGAGCGAGTCGGTATTTTCGGACTGACAACACCGGACACGGTATCTCTTTCTTCACCGGGAGATGACTTGAAGTTTGTAGATTATAAGGCAAGTGCACAAGCAACCGTGCAGATGCTGCAAAATGAAGGTATCAATAAAATCATTGCTTTGACTCACCTGGGCTACTCAGAGGATCTCAAATTGGCTGAAGCCGTAGAAGGAATCGACATTGTGGTAGGTGGTCATTCACACACCATTCTGAACGCACCAGTTTTGGTGGATACCCATGCGGACCCAACTTTGGTTGTGCAGACTGGGGAATATGATGTTTCTCTTGGTCAACTGGATGTTACGTTTGATGAAGCAGGCGTATTGAAAAAGTGGAACGGCAAATTGCTGAGTCTGGATGCCAAAGATGCAAACGGCCAATTCGTCTATGCTGATGATGTGGAAGCCGCAAACAAGCTGAAAGAATATGCGCCTCAGCTGGAACAATTCAAGAAAAAAGTTATTGGTAAAACGAATGTCTTCCTGGATGGAGAACGGGGCACTGTGCGGAAACAGGAAACCAATTTAGGAAACCTGATGACAGACGGTATGCTGGAGAAAGTGAAATCCATTGTGCAGGAAAATGACGTCAAAGGATACGTGGCGATCCAGAACGGCGGTGGCATTCGAGCTTCATTCCAGACAGGGGATATTACGCTGGGCAATCTCCTGTCTGTGATGCCATTCGGTAATAATCTGTCTGCTTTGAAAATGACAGGTAAAGAAATCACAGCCGCACTGGAAAATGGTGTTAGTGGTGTGGAAACGGGAGAAGGGCGCTTCCCGCAAGTGGCAGGCATGCGGTTCTACTACGATTCCACGAAACCAGGCGAGAAAATTGATGCCACAACCAACACCGTAACCCAAGTTGGTCAACGTGTAGTCAAAGTTCAGATTAAGAATGCAGATGGTACGTACACGGATATCGATCCGAATGGGTATTATATCGTCGCAACCAATTCATTCATGGCTAACGGTGGAGACTTCTATCGTGCTATGAGAATGGCGAAAGATGATAATCGATTCTACGAATTAAATCTGGTCGATTATGAAATCTTCCATGAACATCTGGACCGTGTAGGTACAGTTGATCAAAAGACGGAAGGACGTAGTACGGATCTGAAGGGAGCGCCACTTCCGGGGGACGGTAATGGAAGCAATCCTGGTAATGGTGGCGGCAATAATGGAAGTAATCCGGGCAGTGGTAACAATGGTGGAGGTTCTACAACACCTACTACGCCTGTAACCCCAACCACACCGACTACACCAACCAATCCCACAAACCCAACTACGCCAACCGTTCCTGGTAATGGAGGTACTAATCCAACCACTCCGGTCGTAGACCTGAAGGACATCGGAAATCACTGGGCAGCTGCTGCCATTGAGCAGGCCATTTCCCGGGGAATTGTGAACGGGTATCAGGATGGTAATTTCCGTCCGAATGCACCAGCCACACGCGCCGAATTCATTGTTATGTTAGGGAGAGCATTTGAACTTCCAGCCAGCAACAAGGCATTGACGTTTAAGGATGCTGCGGGAATACCTGCATGGGCACAATCCTTTATTGCTCAGGCAGTGGATCAAGGCATCATTAGTGGGTATACGGATGATACGTTCCGTTCATCGGGCAAAGTATCGCGGGTAGAGATGACAGTTATGCTTGTTAGAGCACTCGGTCTCCCGGTACAGTCGAATCCGGCACTGAGTTTTGCGGATGCAGATAAAGTACCGGTGTGGGCTGTTCCATATATCGCTGCTGCATATGATGCAGGACTGGTGAAGGGAACAGGTAAAAATATGTTTAACCCCCTCGCTGAAGCCACACGTGCTGAAGTGGTGACTCTGCTATTGTCGGCAAGCGAGTTGCAAAAGCAATAAAACGCATGATACAGACGTAACAGAACAGCTTGCAGACTTCCATCTGCAAGCTGTTTTTTTCTAGGGCGTGTCTGAAAACTCCGAAGGAAGTAGATTTTGCCGAACTTTCGTTCCAAGCAAGGGAGTTTTCTGCAGGCGTGCCGGGGCACGTCAAGGGAAAGTGACGCAGCAGGGGGCGAAGAGGCGGTGAAAGATGCACTTCAGCGAGATTTGAGATACGCCCAATTAATGCCTGTTAATTTTCACCAAGTGAAGGTATAGTAGACAGGATTATATTGAAGGAGTGTTGACGAGATGCAAGATCAACCCGTTTTAATCGCACTATTTGCCATAGCGGCAGGAATTTTTAGTTTGCTTGGTGGTATCAACAATTGGGACTGGTTTATGAAGAGTTTTAGAGCAGGAATCTTTGTGAAGACCATTGGACGGCAGGGCGCAAGAGTGGTATATGGTATTCTTGGTGTAGTCATGATTGTCATTGGTGTACTATTGTTGCTGATTGGTAAAGTGTAGAATAGAAAAGAAAAGAGAAGAATTTGCAGATCCTGAGTACATAATTCAGTTTCACAGCCCTTTAATGTAGAAGGTAACGATTAGTACGTTTAGCTTTATGCTTGAGATTTTCGAAGTTAGTTAGGATGTGGAGATTAGCTTTTTAAAATGTCTTGAAGCCCAAGCCTTTATACCCTGGGGAAAGGGAGACCATTTTCTAAGGAACTCAGGACGCCTTATTTCGCCTTTAGTTCTTCTCTTTACAAAGTAAGGAACATCAGACACGTTATTAACTGGAATCCCTGACAAAAACACAGCAAACGACTGTTTTATTCTGATATAGCGTGTCTCAGATTCTTTGGATTTCTGGAATCACTTCATATCCTTGAATAAGACGTCTCCGATTCGTTAGCGCTTGTATTTGCTCTGCTCTAACCGTGAGTGAGTATTCTACTCCTGATCC
Organism: Paenibacillus sp. FSL R7-0313; assembly: GCF_037969885.1. Lineage (NCBI taxonomy): Bacteria > Bacillati > Bacillota > Bacilli > Caryophanales > Paenibacillaceae > Paenibacillus > Paenibacillus sp. FSL R7-0313. The sequence continues at coordinate 6,620,820 of NZ_CP150219.1, read as the reverse complement.
TATCCAGAGCGAAGCTTTTCATTAAAAGGGAGAAAATCCACTTTAACGGCACTTCAGGTACATTCAGGCTTTGATTAGGTTTGAAGACATTACCAAGTAAAAGTTACACTCAAAAAGACCACCGAAAAATTTCGGTGGTCTTTTTACCAAATTCAGGTTTATACAACTCAATCTGGTTTAATTATCTTTTAAGTCTGCAATGGAGTTGATGTCCATGTAGGCTGGTACAACCAGACCAGTTTTGGCACCGTCCATATTCGGACCCAGATCATCGATCTGATCCTTATACTTGTTGTAATAATCGGATGAAGTAAGTGGCAGCCATGCGGCTGGCGTAGCATCTACATCACCGTTGGCGATTCCCGTCCACATTGGACCGATTTCAACTTGAAGGGAAGTTACGTTGTAACCGAGTTTCTCCTTCAGAACATACTCCAGCAAGTTGGTACTTGCAATTTCGGAGTCCCAGGCCACATAACTTAGTTTGATGGATTCGCCATTCACCGGGGTAAGACCTTTGGTCCACTCAGCGATTTGGTCACTATGCTTCTCTGCATATGTAGCAGCAGCTTGCTGAGCATCTTCTCCATTTTGAATAGCGATCATTATTTCACCCATCTCTTCAGTTGTCCAAGAGAAGCGATCCAGGAATTCATAGGCGACAGGTTTGTCTTCCTTTAACCCTTTACGGGCAATCGTATGAATCTGTTCGGCTTCACCGTAAACACCTTCCGGATCCTCCAGGTATTTCAGGTCGTAAGCGTTGAACATCCAATGTGGTGTCCAACCAGTAACAATAATCGGCTCCTTATTCTTAACAGCTTTATCCAGCGTAGCTGTCATTGCGGCTCCTGAACCTTCAACCAGTTTCCAGTCAGACAAACCGTATTTCTCAATGGCACTTGCTGTGGATCTCATAATTCCGGCACCTGGATCGATACCAATAATTTGATGATTCACTTCTTTACCCACATTTGCACTTGCCGATGGAGTGGAAGAAGCGGCACCTGTCTCCAGATCTGCAATCGAATTGACTTCAGTCATGTAACTAGGAACCACGAGGCCTGTACGTACACCCGTCATGTTGGCACCCAGATCGTCCACCTGGTCTTTGTAACGTTCCCAGTAGTCTGCGTGTGTCAATGGCAGCCAAGCTGCTGGAGAGGCATCTACGTCGCCTGAGGCAACACCCGTCCACATTGGTCCGGCTTCGACTTGTAGAGCGTTAACTTTATAACCCAATTCGTTTTCCATCACATATTTCAGCAAGTTCGTACTTGCGATTTCGGAATCCCAAGCCACATAGCTCAGTTTGAATGCATCACCGTTCACTGGAGTCAGACCTTTGGTCCACTCAGCAATCTGATCAGCATGTTTCTCAGCATAAGCTTTAGCTGCTTCTTCTGCGGATGTGCCATCCTGAATGGCAGTCATCATTTCACCCATTTCATCCGATGTCCACTGGAAACGGGACAGGAATTCAAACGCAACAGGGTGATCTTCTTTCAGACCTTTACGGGCGATGGTGTGAATTTCTTCAGCATCACCGAAAGATTTTTCTGGATCTTCCAGATATTTCAGATCATATTTGTTGAACATCCAGTGCGGAGTCCAACCTGTAATAATGATTGGATCTTCATTTTTGATGGCTTTGTCCAATGTAGCAGTCATGGCTGCACCAGAGCCTTCAATCAGAGTCCAGTCAGTCAGTTTATAGTCTTCGATCGCTTTTGCAGCGGACTTCATGATGCCAGCCCCTGGATCGATACCAATAATCTGATAATTTACTTCTTCACCTACAGCATTGGCTGCTGAATTGTTGCCACCAGCGGAAGTTGTGCCACCAACAAAGTATTGTGAGAAACCAGCTACAAGCACAAGGAATGTTGCCGCAGCAGTAATCCATGCTTTTTGCTTGGCTGTAATGCGTGAGGTCTTTTTGCGACCTGGCATAAACACATTTTGTGTAAAACGGTCCAGAACAATCGCGAGTACAACAACGGCGAGACCGGCTTCGAAACCTTTACCGATTTGCAGTTGTGTTACGGCACGATAGACTTCCGCACCAATACCTTGTGCACCAATCATGGATGCAATAACAACCATGGACAGTGACAGCATGATGGTCTGGTTAATACCCGACATCACGGTAGGCAAAGCGAGTGGAAGCTGTACTTTGAACAACTTTTGCATGGAAGTTGAGCCGAATGCATCAGCTGCTTCAACCAATTCGCCAGATACCTGTCTGATACCCAGGTGAGTCAGACGAATCGTTGGCGGAATCGCAAATATAACGGACGCGATAACACCTGGAACGACACCTAGACTAAAGAATGTGACCGCAGGCAGTAAGTAGACAAATGCAGGCATTGTCTGCATGAAGTCAAGCAGCGGTGTAATGATACGCGCCGCAGTTTTACTGTATGCAAGCCAGATTCCGACAGGCACACCAAGCAGGATCGAAACCAATCCTGAAGTGATAACCAGACCGAGTGTGTCCATCGATTGGGACCAGTATCCCAAGTTATCTACGAGCAAGAACCCGATAACCGTAAATAGTGTCAGTGGGAGTCGACCTACGAGGAACGCAAGAACTCCCAATATAGCAATGAACAAGAGTGGATGCGGCAGCATGAACAGCCCGGAGAAGAATCCGACTACTGCCTGAATAACAACAGAGATTACATTAAACAATCCGGAGAGCGAGGAGCTCATCCAGTCAACGATGGATTCAATCCACGATGCTAGTGGTATTTTGGGAATCATTCACAAGTTCCTCCTTTACTGCAACTTCACCGCTAAGCGCACCCAGCAGGGCACCGCGGACGATAACACCTTGCAGACGGCCATTCTCACCAACAACAGCGAGCGGCACATGGGCAGAACTTACAATCTCGAACAATTCATGAATCAGGGTCTCAGGCGACACCGTCGGCCCGTCCGTGATCAGAATGTCGTTCAACAATTTGTTTTCGCGCATGGCACGGGTTGCATCTTCAGCTGTAATAACACCAAGTAGTTTGATCGAACGGTCAATGACAAACAGGTTGGAAATACCACGTTCGCGCATTAATTCGAGGGCAACACGAGGACCACGATCAAGCGTAATTGTTTCAGGGCGGCGCATTACGTGAGATGCTGTAAGGACCTTGGACAGATCCACGTCTTCGACGAAGCGGGCCACATATGAGTTGGCCGGTTGAATCATGATTTCTTCCGGTGTACCGATCTGCACAACTGCGCCGTCTTTCATAAGGGCAATACGATCGCCGATGCGCAGCGCTTCGTCCAAGTCATGGGTAATGAAAATAATCGTCTTTTTCATTTTATCCTGAAGCTCGATCAACTCATCTTGCATATCACGACGAATCAATGGATCAAGTGCACTGAAGGCTTCATCCATTAGCAGTACTTCCGGGTCATTGGCAAGTGCACGCGCCAAGCCGACACGTTGCTGCATCCCGCCACTGAGTTCATCTGGCATTTTGTCTTCCCAGCCCTTAAGGCCAACCAGCTCAAGTGAGGTTTTTGCTTTCTCCCGGCGTACTTCCTTATCTACTTTTTGTATTTCCAATCCATACTCCACATTATCAAGAACGGTACGGTGCGGGAACAACGCAAACTTCTGGAAGACCATGCTGATCGTTTTCCGGCGCACTTCGCGCAATTGTTCTTTGTTCATCTTGCGTAGATCCTTACCATGGACCAGGATTTCTCCGGATGTTGGTTCAATCAGACGATTGAACATCCGAACCAGTGTGGATTTACCACTCCCGGACAGTCCCATAATAACGAAAATCTCGCCTTCTTTAATGTCCATGTTGACCCGGTTGACACCAACCGTTATCTGTTTTTCTTTGGCCAACTTTTCTTTACCCCAACCTTGCTCCAGTAATTGCAGACCTTGCTCGGTTTGGGGTCCAAACAATTTACTTACGTTTTTCACTTCAAGTATGGTCATGTTTTCACCCCTTCTGATGTGTTGTGCACTTCGAACGGCTTTCAGCATCCATAAGCCCATACACTTATGCGCCCAGCCACGAAATCCGGTAGTTGTTGCTTCGCTTCCCGTCTTTCTGGGTAACGTTTTGTATTCTAACAATACTTACCCCGTATAGCAACCGAATAAACAGTACATAATGTTTGTACAGTAAAAACTGTACAAAGTTTTCCTCCCATATGCTCCGTCATTCTCCTTATTCTGCCTAATAAGGTTCCTTTACATTTGATATCGCTTTTTCTACAATAGAAAATGAGCTGAATTGAAGCTGAATTTTTTGGTTAAAAGATAGTCATAGGCAATTGTAGCCTGGTAAAGTTCCCATTTTCATACATTGGGTGAATGAAAGCCCTCTGGCATATATGATGTCCGGCCGAGTGCTTTCCCATGTAAGCAGGACTTTTAAAGTGTTGCAATTATTTCGCCAAAGACTGTGGAATGTTCAGAATGGAGGTTGCAAGCATGGGCTTGGACCATTTACAAGAGGAACAGCAGGCAACCGTGCTGAAGATTCGTAAGCGCGTCATTGAAGCCATTGGACGTAATATGGATCTTTACGGCGTTACGCTGTCGACGGGACACTTATATGGATTGCTATTTTTTGCAGACAAACCAATGACCCTTGACGATATGGGACGGGAAATGGAAATGAGCAAAACGAGTATGAGTACAGGTGTACGAACACTGCTGGATTTGAAAATGGTAAATAAAGTGTGGAGCAAGGGCTCCAGAAAAGACCTATATGAAGTGGAATATGACTGGCATCAGACGTTTACGGATTATTTTGCCATTAAGTGGAGAAAAGCCGTGGAGAGTAACCTTCAGGTTCTACGCAAATCAATTGAAGAACTGAATCGATTACTCGAAGATCTGGATGAAGAGGCGGATGCTGAACTGATCCACATCCTGATGGAAGACAAACACAAAGTTTTGCAAGCGGAAGCATATTACAAATGGTTGGATCGGTTGATTGATACCATGGAAAATGAAGAGATATACAAGCTTGTTCCGAAGGAAGAAATCAAGGAACATTTATAATTACACGCAAAGGGCCCTTTCCGTTATAGGAGAGGGCCCTTTGGCCTGTGCAATATCTTACTGAATTATAATGAAGAAACACGATGTAAAAGATAACCTTGCCCATCGTATCGACCTATGTTCACATCTAATGTCCGATCAGACCTGCCTGAGGAAAGACTACAGACTGCTGAGCAATCTCTTCGAGTTCGTTCAGAATCTGCAACCGGCCCGCCGGGGTCCAGCATAAACGTTGCCAGTTCGAGATATCGTGAACGTTACCATACAATACAGCAGGAGATCGATTCCACGATGCTGTCTGTTTCATGCGTCGGAACAGCTTTTCACTGGCAGGCTGAAGCGAAGCACGATGGATCAACAGGTAATCCGTGTCCAGCACGGGAATACTATCCGCAACATACTCATTTCTGGAGCTTTCGGGAGATACAAGCTGAGCAGGCTGGAGTCCCAATTCAGCATACAACAAGTGATTTAATGGATGTTCGCCAGTCCCTTGTAAGCGAATGAACTGATTCGTAACCTCCATCAGAGTCAATCGTTTTTGTCCGAAATAGGGTTGCAGGTTCAGGCTTGTTTCAAGCTTGCGAAACTCTAGTTCTTTGAAATTCAGCAACGCCTGCTGCTCACGTCCAACCAGTTCGGCTATGCGAATATGGTTCTCTTTCCAGTCATCAGTGGACTCCAAGATGATGGTGGGTGCAATATTTTTCAGGCGATCGTAATAGGGCTTATGGTAAAAATCACCGATGATCAAGTCTGGCTTCGCCTGCCGAAGTTGATCGAATTGTCTGGTTAATCGGCGTTCTTGTTCATATTCATCCGTTTCTTGGTCAAACACACCTTCACCTTCCAGCACAGCTACCGGGCGCAGTCCAAGCGAGGCCAAGTTCTCATGGAATCCCATAATAGATGCCGTAGCTACGCGAAGTTGGTCTCTTTTCATATATACGCTGGGGGCAATCCCCAAGGTTTGTTTGAATTTGCGGCTAAAATAATACTCATTGCCATACCCGACAGATACCGCGACGTCTTTGAGGACACATGATTCCTCTGCCAGCTGTTTTTTGGCTTCTTCTATACGTAAACGATTCAGGTAATCGGTCGGTGACATGCCTTTGGCCTTCTTGAAACTGCGGGAATAGGAGCTGGGTGTGAGTCCAGCAATCTTGGCAAGCTGATCCATGCTAATTCCTTCACTCATGTAACGTCGCATATACATAATACTGCGTTCCAAGGCAGGGTCCACTTTCTCATGATTGGCTTCCAGCCTGTTCTCCGAGAGAAACTGCAGCAGATCATGCAGCTGGCTATGTATGCTGATAAAGTGATCCGGTTGAAGACCGCGATAGGTTTCATAGAGTTGCTCGAAACGTAATTTAGCCTGCTGCTCGTGACGGACCAGCAATCTGCCTGTTTGCCAATCCAGCGGGAAGGCGGGTGAGGAGGCCATTTTCCATTCCCCGCGTACTTGCTGCAAACGAACCGTATCCATGCTGAGCAATATACATTCGGTCACATTCGAGCGTGCAGCGGCCTCAATGGTTGTTCCTGGCTTCAGTACAAACAAGCTGCCTGCTTGCGCCGTATAGACTGTATCATTCAGGACCAGAACACCGTCTCCTTGCAAAATAAGACAGAGCATGGGCCGTGACACCGTCTTGCCTTGCACACGGAAATTCTCCCCACGACGCACACGGCACATGGAGGAGAGGAGCGGTAGAGATGAGGTTTCAGCAATGAAGGGAAACTGTTCAGTCATACGGACCATCCTTTTGTCTTATTTTCTTAATGATAACAATTATCATTCTCATATGGAAGATGTTTTTAAAAAATAGTTTTCGATAACCAAAAAAGGACTACCAAGCGCCGTTATGGCTACCGGGTAATCCTTTTGATATGGACAAGTCCGTTGAATGGCTATAAGCCTGAATCAACAATATATGTTAGTACGGTGTCACCAATAGAATATTGTCGAGGAAAACGTCACTCATTACTTTTTTCCCTGTTCCACCCGTTTGCACGTGATATAAGCGATATTGATCTTTGGCATTGATGTAGAAGAGGCCCGCAACATCATCTCTGATATGGAATGCATCCCATTCGTCCCCGGTAAGTTTCGTTACCTTGAGAGCTGTATTAACCGAATAGAGTCCGTTGTTGCCCGAGATGTATGCAGCCGTAGCTGTACCATTGGTCAATTGATTCGCAACATACGTTACATTGTTCAGGTTCAGGTTGGCAGACTTGGTCACTTTGTTGCCCGAGACCGTTTTGGCATAAGCCTTTTTGTCTGTATCAATAAGGACAACCTTGTCTGTACCTAAGGCACTTACTTCACGAACGCTCTTGTTATGAAGTTGAAGTGTTTTGGCTGAAGTCGTTAACGCAAACGCTTTGCCTTTGGCATAATTGTAATCCTTGTTGCTGTCGAGAACGATTCCTTTGTTATACACGTAAAGATTGTTTCCCCAACCACCGGAATATACAGCATTCACATCCAGTTTGGCTTTGGGATTAACAGCGGTCGCCTTACCAGTGTTGTAAGTCACCTTATACATGACAACAGCATTGGTGGAATAGAAATCCTCGTACGGGTCTGTATTTACCATCAGTTGCAGTTCGTTTTTGGCTTGATTTGTAAAATAACGTCCTTCCACTGCGCCTGCGGCAATCCGCTGCACAGCTCCAGAACCGTTGGACGTTTTGGACACGATCCACGTGTTTCCATTAACCAACGCATTATAGTAGGCACGCCCTTTGGTTACCAGGAGAAACGGAAAGTCGGTATCGGCCTTGTCAGCAATCTTGGTGACAGATGAAGCGTCACTATTGCCATTCGCCCGATAAATGGTACCTGTAGCATCCAGATAATAGATGAATCCGTTATCCGTATAATAGCTGAGTACATCTGTAGCAAATGTCTCTGCCGCATCGCTGGACCCGTCATTCGGAACCCGAAGTAAGGTTGTGGAAGAAGCAGTCTGCGTATAGTAGAGATAAGAGCCTGCCGCGAGCAAGTCTACACCTTGGAAATCAATTAATACTTCTGTTGTATTGCTGCCATCCGCGGATACTTTGTACAAAACTCCGTCAGATTCATAATACACTGTGGATTGGCTGAGTGAAGCTGCCTGGGCTGCGGTTCCACCTCCCAATGTCACTGCTGCAATGAGTGTAAATAACAGCAATGTACAGATGGTGCGTTGTAAGTATGTATACCCTGTTTTCATTCGTTCATCGTCCCCCTCGTTCTTCTATATGTATGTCGTTAATTCCTTATGTTATATCGGTAAACTATGGAAGATATGTTAGATCTCAAACATGAAAAAAAGAAGAGGATGAAATTGAATTTCATAGTCATTCAAACCTGAAATCGAATTGCGCATGATGCTGCCAATCCCGTCCCAAAGCATTCTCCGCCTGACTTGATCGTGATAACATAACTCTCAACCAGAGCAGAGGAGTGAGCGATTATGGAATTGAATATGGCGATCATCGGATTTGGGAACGCAGTGGTGAATTATCATTTGCCTTATCTGGACAAGAAAGAAAATATCAAGGTGAAGACAATATACCGTCGCGAGGAAGACCGGGTTGGCGATACAGAGCGTGAATTACTTTATCCCGAGATTACTTTTTCGACCAATTTCGAAGACATATTCCAAGATGATGAGATTGAATTGATTGTTGTCGCCACCCATGTGGATAGCCATGTAGAATACGCCAAGCTGGCATTGGAGAACGGGAAACATGTGCTGGTCGAGAAACCTTTTGCCTCCACTTCTGCGGAAGCCAAAGATATCTTTGAACTAGCCAATCGTAAAAATCTCATCGCCATGGCGAATCAAAATCGCAGATTTGATGGTGACTTTCTGACATTGAAAAAAGTGATTGAGAGCGGCAAACTGGGGGATATTGTTGAAATTCAGTCCCACTATGATTATTTTCACCCACAGTACGCCAGAAGTGGATTTGGACTGCTGCATGGTTTGGCCGTACATACCATCGATCAGTTGATCTTCATCTATGGCGTAGCTGACCGAATTGATTATGATGTTCGGAGTTTGATCGCGCCGGGTGAATCCGATGATTACATCGATATTGATTTTCGATATGGAAGAATGAAGGCCACGATTAAGTGCAGTCTGCTTGTGAAGATCGAGCATCCAAAATTCATTGTCCACGGGGATCGAGGGAGCTTTGTTAAATATAGCAGTGGGCATCAAACGAAAAATGGAGATGGACGAACCCGGGTATCCATTCAAGCTGAACCGGAGGATAACTGGGGTATGATTAGTTATGTGGACGATGAGGGGACATCACATACGGAGAAAGTTCCTTCGGAAGCGACAGACTATGGCATTTTATATGATCAACTGCTTCAAGCCATTCGACATAACGGTGATAAACCGGTCAAGGATGAAGAGGTTTTATATGTATTGGATATTTTACATGACGGAATCGAAGCGGCGAAGAGAGCCAACTGACAAACAACCAACGACAGGAGCGAGACGATATGATGAATATAGCAACGATTGGTACAGGGTCCATTGTGGATGCCATTTTAGCTGCGATTAATGAACTGGATGATGTTACGTGTACAGCGATGTACTCCCGGAAGAGAGAGACAGCACAGGAGCTTGCGGGTAAGTATGGGGTCGATACCATCTATACGGACCTGGAATCTCTATTTTCAGATACAAATGTAGATCTCGTATATATTGCTTCACCAAACAGCATGCATTACGAACAGGCCTATCAGGCACTTCAACATGGCAAACATGTCGTCTGCGAAAAACCGTTCACGTCCACGCTTCAGGAAGCAGAAACGCTGATTGCATTTGCAAAAGAAAAGAATCTGTTGTTGTTTGAAGCCATCTCCAACATTCATCTGCCCAATATTAAAGTCATAGAGGAGCAACTACCAAAGCTTGGTCCGATCAAACTCATCCAGTGTAACTACAGTCAATACTCGCGCAAATACAATGATCTGCTTGCAGGGCAAACACCAAATGTATTTAATCCACAATTCTCTGGTGGCGCGCTGATGGATATCAATATTTATAATCTTCATCTGGTCATGAATCTGTTTGGCAGTCCGAATACCGTATCGTATACCGCGAACCAGCATGCAAACGGCATTGATACATCAGGAGTAGTGGTTCTCAAGTATCCGGATTTTATTGCCGAATGTGTAGGTGCCAAAGACACAAACAGCATGAACTTTGTGCTCATTCAGGGCGAGAAAGGTTATCTTCAGGTTGTGGGAGGAGCAAACGGTTGCCGGGAGATCAAGCTTCAGATCGGGAATGAGCCTGCTGAGGGGTATAATGAGCAGACCAAATCCAATTGGCTGTACTATGAGTGGGAAGCGTTTAGGGACATCCATGCAAGTGGGGATCACAAACGGTGTTACGAACTGCTCGAACACAGCCAGTCTGTGATGAGTGTACTCATGAGTGCACGTAAGGATGCCGCGATTGTATTTGCAGCGGACCAGCTTTAATCGTTAATACGTATCGCTAATGCTCCCCATGTATAACATGTCGAAAATGTAGAGTACCGAGACCATCGAAGACATTTTGGATAGCCTTAATTGTTCATTGTATCCATAAGCCAGCAGCGTTTCATCACAATGCTTGGATAGGGTTGAATGGTTGTTGCCCGTGACCGCGATGACTTTCATCTGTTTGCTATTGAGCACTTTGGCGGCTTCAATCATGGATTGGTTCTCACCTGTGTGCGATATAACAAAAGACAGCGTCAGGCTATTCGGATTCATCGTGTTCAAATAATGCATGTTCGGACTATTGTGAGCAATCGCAGATATGCCGAGTTCATTCCACTTGGTACAAGCCTGTTGAGCCAGATAATAATTCATATCACTGCCATAGACATCAATGCGTACGGATTCTTTGACCCAGCTAGCGATTCGTAGCAAAACAGGAGCGTTTAACATCCGGCGGGTATCCTCCAGCGCCTGCTGGTACAGGTAAGGAACCGAGTCGATGGCAGCCAGCACGTTGCCTTGTTCTGCAATTGCATGATCCTGCGTCTGCAACGCGGAAGGTATCTGTTGGTATTCAAGAGCAAGCTTTAACTGAAAGTCTGGGTACCCCTTGGTACCCAGCTTTTTGCATAAGCGAACAATAGTGGATGAGCTTGTATAGGTCTGCTGAGCCAGTTCATGGGCTGTAGAATCAAATACAACTTCGGGATTGTTCAGGATATAGTCCACAATATGTTTCTCCTGTGCCGTTAATTGTGAAGCATATTTTAATTTTTGAAGTAGTTTGGATTCCATACAGTTGTTCCATTCCTCTCTAGAATCATCCCGTAGCATATATCTCCACATCATAACCCGCGTATATTTATTTCTCAATCTGTATAGCGGAGCGACAGTGTGATCTGTTGAATTTCCTCGTTACACTCCACATCATTCAGATCTGACTTTCCGCCAGTTGCTGACGACTATTCCACGCTGTGACCAGACGAAGAAGAACCAAACTTATGAGCAGGAGCACTGCTCCAATCATGAGTAACATCCAAGGACCAATCAGCAGCATGCCACTGGCTTGACCAGCGACTAAGGCGATGAGGGGAAGGACAATTAATCCGCCGAGCTGATAGGCTTCCTGGAACCCACGGACCTTGGCCGAGATCAGAACGTTCAATAAAATGACCATAAGACTGCAAGCGGGAACAACCCAGATGACAAGTATTATCCAGTTCAGATTGGGAAACATCAACGTTCCAAACATGGGGTACATCAGAATATTGGCAATGATTCCGTAGATCAGGAAAGTAACCCAGGATAATAGAATGGAAGGAATCAGTGCAGCTAGCACTTTGCCTTTAAAAAGAGTGTTCATACTGATCGGTGTGAACAACAATCCTTCCAGCGTCTTACGTTCCTTCTCACCAGCGAAACTATTGGCCGTCAGAATACTGGAGGCCATCACCGGAATGATGAGAAACAAGGGGGCGAACATATACATGGCCAAGTAATAGACAATACGATGATTATCTGTAGGCATGGAAGCAAGCTGAGGAATCTGTCCACCATGGGTTAACGCATCCAATGATTCGAGTAGAAAGCTGATGTTGCCCAGAGAACGAAGTTCCATTCTGGAGGCCGCCCACAGGAGAGCAGAGGGCATAATGATTCCAATAATCAGTGGGACGATCAACATGGGCAACCAGAGCTGAACGCTGGCTGTGACGGACCTAATATCTTTGCGTACCAGTGCACGTACGGCTTGGCGGTTATTCATGTTGTTGTGCCTCCCTTATGGCAAAATAGATACTTTCCAGATCACTGCCCGTGATGCGGGCCTGATAGACTTGACCATGCTCCGTTAATTGCCTTAGCAGTAATGGAATATCTTCACGCGATGTAAGCTGAAATACTGCTTGATGTGCGGAGATTATTTCAGGTGTAAAGTCGGTTGCCGTGTGCCATCCATCGGGTATGTCGGCTTCTACTTCGAGCTTCGGCGTGGACAGGTACCGGCTAACAATCTCCTGTTCCGTGCCTTCCTCAACGATGCGCCCCTTTTCCATGAAAATATAATGATCACAGACGGCTGACAGCTGGGACAGCACATGGGATGAGACCAGAATCGTCATCTTTTCTTCCTTATTTAACTGACGGATAATGCGCAGCACCATCTGAATTCCATCCGGATCAAGGCCATTGGTGGGCTCATCCAGAAACAGGATGGAAGGACGGTGCAAGAGTACTCGTGCAAGGCCCAAGCGTTTCTTCATGCCTGTGCTATAGGTGCCGACTTTTCGATGCTGATAATCCTGTAACTCGAACAGAGTTACAAGCTCGTCGATTCGTTTCTTGGCATGCTTCAGGCCAAAAACATCTGCGAAGAAAGTCAGATTGTCACGCCCACTCATATTTTCATATAATCCACTTTGTTCGGTAAGGGTGCCACACATGGCCAGTACTTTCTCCGCCTCACGAGCGGCGTCCAATCCGTTAATGGTTACCTGTCCACCGGAAGCGCCCAAAACACCATTCATGATACGGATCAGTGTGGTTTTGCCCGAACCGTTGGGTCCAATCAACCCTGTGACACTGCCTTGTTTAACTGTGAAACTGACATCATGCAGTGCTTGATGCACCTTGAATTGCTTGGATATGTTACGTACTTCGATCATGTATATTCACCGTCCGATCTGAGTTTGGAGATTATACGTGTGGTAGGCTGATATCGTTCAAATGGACGACAAAAAAGATATTTTCCTCCTTCAATAGTCCCGAATGGAGGATGCACAATTACCCTGAAGTCTGCCTGAAATCGGGTCTCAGGTTTGTTTTCACTCTGTCTTGTAACATGTATCCTTATTTTAGGGTAGAACATCCGTTTCATTGCTATTCATAACGTGGTAATGAAAGATAAGGCCTTACGTCTCATGAATGCCTTTAATATTCATATAACGCCGGTCTTGGTTATCCAGGGGCGGCTTGACGTGATGTTTAGGCGTGCCTGTCACGGGAACGTCTGTTTTTAACGATTACATAATGAATTCGTCTAACACATCCATATGATTACATCGTATGGGTACATATTGTGTTTGGACTTAGAGGAAGGTGAGTGAGTCATGACAGCATCCAATGAATATCGTTTTCAAGTGAACCTGAGCGGGATGATCCAGATTTTATCCAACCATCTATATAGCAGTCCGAAAGTGTTCTTGCGAGAACTGATGCAGAATGCGACGGATGCGATTACCGCACGAACGGAGGCGGAGCCAGGGTATCAGGGTGAAGTGCGTGTTGAACTGACGGGAACAGGTGAGCAATTGACCATGATGGTGGAGGACAACGGCATCGGCTTGACTGAAGCTGACATCCATGAATTCCTGGCGATGATTGGACAATCCTCGAAGAGGGGGCAGCAAGCGCTGCTGGATGGAGAGACTTCGTTTATCGGGCGTTTCGGGATCGGGTTGTTATCCTGTTTCATGGTGAGTCACGAAATTGTCATGCTGACGCAATCCGCGAAGGGCGGCCCTTCGATGGAGTGGCGGGGCAAGCCGGATGGCACCTATACGATTCGACAGTTGGATACACAGCTGTCCCCGGGGACCAAAGTATATCTGCGTTGTACACCGGACGCAGCGCACTACTTTGAACCAGATTATGTGAAAGAAGCTCTGTTCTATTACGGAGCGTTATTACCGTATCCAGTCACGCTGGATCATGACGGAGCGCAACATGTGGTGAACAGCGAGACACCGATCTGGCTGATGGACCCTGCACTCGCACGCTCACGCAGAGCGGAGGTATTGGCATTTGGTGAACGGCTGCTTGGAGAGCAGTTCCAGGACTTCATTCCGTTGACGACAGCTTCAGGCCGTACCGGGGGTATTGCTTTTGTACTGCCACACGCGGTTAATCTGAATGCCAAGCGTTCTCACCGGGTTTACCTGAAGAGAATGCTGATTTCGGAGAAGGCTGAGAACATTTTGCCAGAATGGGCTTTCTTCGTGAAATGCCTGATCTGGACAGATGAGCTTCAACCGACGGCATCACGGGAACATTTTTATGAAAATGAAAAGCTGGAGGAAGTTCGCTCCGAACTTGGAGACGCACTTCGCAAGGGACTGGCCGACATGGCTGAGAGTCAGACGGAACGGCTACAGAAACTGATTCGCCTGCATGCCTTGTCCATGAAGGCACTGGCTGTACAGGATCAGGCATTCTATGCCATGATTCATCGCTGGCTGCCATTTGAGAGCACGAGGGGTCACCGTGAACTGGGTGAGCTAATCGATGAAGGAGAGAAGTTGTATTTCACGTCTTCTGTCGATGAGTACCGTCAGATTCACCATGTAGCATCCGCACAATCGATGCTGGTGATTAATGGTGGTTATATCTATGACGGTGAGTTGATGGAGACATTGCCGATGGCTGTGCATAATGTACAGACGGAGCGTCTACAACCGGACCAGGTTTCGATGAGTTTCACCGATGTATCTCCCGCTGAACGCAATCAATATTATGATGCATTGCGACTCGCAGATTCTGCCTTACAGCGCTTCCGTTGTCGGGCTGAGGTGAAAGGTTTCAAGCCATCGGATCTGCCGGTGTTGTTCACGCTGTCTCAGGAATCTTCAACACTTCGTGCACTGGAAAAAGCAAGCGAGGAGAGCACGGAATTGTTCTCATCCGTTCTGGGTTCATTGTCTTCTGGCATGAGTTCAGCAGGATACTCAACCTTGTATCTGAACGTGAGTAATCCGATCATTCAGCGGGTACTGACATCACCGGATGATCAGATGACACCGATTGCCATTGAAATGTTATATGTCAATGCACTGATGATGGGGCATTATGCGATGAGCAAACAGGAGCTTGAAGTGTTAAATCAGGGCATTGTTCGTTTTATAGATTGGGGTTTACGTGCAAATACAGATCGTAAGGGGGATGCCTGATGAAGACAGAGATGGATTTTGAAGAATTGATGGACGAGGCCTATGGCTTACCCAATGGTCCGGCGAAGCTTGGTATGCTGGAGGAAGCGGCAAGAGTTGCCGATGTCAATGGCATGGTTATGGAGGCGTACGAAGCACGCTCAGAGATTGTGGATGTAGCCACCTTCTGTGGATATCCGATGAAAGCTTTGATTGCTTTTTCCTGGCAGCTGGGCAAGTTCGACCAACAGCCCGAAGAATATGATGAAGAAACATTAATGTGGTCGTACAAATGGATATTGGGCAAGATGCCCGACTTCCCGGAAATATCACGCGAGAAGATCCTGGAGTTGTTGGAGGATTTTGGACGGCGTTTCAAGTCGTACGGTTACAGCGAACGCTCATACTGGTATTATCGGTTCCGGATCTTTATGGATTTTGGGGAGCTGGAGGAAGCGGGACGCAGTTATGATCGATTCAGAACGATGGACCGTGACTTTATGAGTGACTGCGAAGCCTGTGAGCAGGATGAGATTATGCGATATTTCCTGTTAAAAGGAGACGATGAGAAGGTGTTGGAGGCGGCACAGCCTATCCTGAAAGGGCGTATGAGCTGCGCGGAGATTCCTCATCTGACCTTGTCAGAGATTTTGATGCCGCTATACCGTCTGGGACGGACTGCAGAAGCAGATAAACATCAGACCAAGGGATATCGCCTGATCAAAGGCCAGAACGATTTTGTGCAGAGTTTTGCGGAACAGATGGATTATCTCACACGTACGAACCCTGCAAAAGGCATTGATGTGCTGGAGGAAACACTGGTGTTCGCTGCGGATCATGAAGATCCTTACGCCAAAATGTTGTTTTATGCCAGAGCAGCATCGTTGCTTCGCCGTTGGGCGGAAGAATCTCCAGAATACCGATTGCGTCTGCCAGCGTCCTTCCCGTATGAAGGCGATCCAGGCGATCTGCTCAAGCTGGCCGATTACTTTGCGGAGCATGCTCAGACCGCTGCAGCCAAGTTTGATCAGCGCAACGGGAACCACCATGTATCTTCGTTGATCGAATAGAGACGGATATCACTCAGTAACAGATCGCTATAATAATAAGTTATGAAAAGTAACGAAACAGGCTTGTTCAAGAAGGATCGTATCCTTCTGAACAAGCCTGTTTTTCTTGTCATAAGCATGATAAATCTAATCGGTATGAGATATTTTATTTTTATTGTGCTGATGCTGCAGAAGGGACCGGCGCTGGTACAGGAACCGGCGCAGTTTCAGATGTCTCCTCTGCAGGCTCGGCTCCTTCAGCAGGTTCAGCTTGCGGCTGCTGAGCAGCCATCAGTTCAGCGACGATTTGATCTGTTGGTTGGGTAAGCAGCGCATACATAATCGCAGCCTCTTCCTGACGAATCAGAGGTTTGCGGGAAAGTAAATCAATGGACCCATCTTCCAGCACTTTTACCTCAGGTCCATGGATACCAAGCTTCGCCATCATCTGAACGGCTGGTACAGCCCATGGGTCCGTGTGTCCCGCAAGTTTGACATCTGTGAACAGTTCACTAGGATATTGCAGTTGCAGAATTCTCCACATCATGACCATGGCTTCCTGTCGGATAATCACTTGATCCGGTTTAAACTGCGTTTCATCTGCGCCCGTAATCATACCCAATTCATATCCAAGTTGAATATAACCGGCTGCTTCATGGTCTGCCCAGTCGGTGCCTGCAGGAGGTGTTGTTTTGCTGGGCTTCAATCCACTCAGTTTAAGCGTGTTCTCAATAAATTCAGCTCGTGTCACAGCTGATTTTGGTTGGAAAGACTTGTTAGCATCATTCTCATAATATCCAAGAGATTGTATGGCATAGATGGCTTCAGCATAAGGACTGTTCTCACGAACATCCCGGAAGCCCATAGGCTTTTGTCCTTTTTTCTCATAACCCATAGGGTTGAGATAAGGTTCTTTCATGTATGTGGTACCATCTGTATATTCTTTGAATGCTGTGAATTGACCAGTCAATTCATCTTTGAAGAGATTATCTTCCACTTGAATCAGGTTGCGTTGACCCAGAAAAACATCCGAAATGCTCAGTTGTCCAGGCTCTGTACCTTCATTTTTCAGGGAGCTGACGATCGTGCTAATTCGTAAATCCGCGTACAATCCGGTGAAGCGTTGTAGCTCAGCTGCGGATTGCGGCGTGTATTCCTTGAACTGTACAGGCTCTGCATATTGCGGGAAGAAACTTTGAATGAATGCCGGGTAGAACAGATTACGAAGTGCTCCATTTTGATTATACGTCAGGAAAACGCCTGTATTTTGCTCGGGAATAAGGAAGAGATAAGAGCTGAATCCGGTCAGGTCGCCTCCTTTTGTAATGATACTTGGATTACTTCCTGCTCCGGGAAGCTGAAATGCAGCTTCGAATCCATACGTGGTGTTTGGTAACAGTGGATGAATGGAAGACCGGTACTGTTCCATGCTTTTCACTGTGGATTCCTTGAGAATACGCTCGTTGTCTTTCACGCCATCATTCAGGAACGCAATCATGAACTTCCCGATGTCTTCTGCGGTAGACAACATGCCACCTTGAGGCATTGGTGTTGGAGAGATGGTGTACAGATCAAGCGGATTGTGTGCCGCATCATAGCCTGTAGCAAGCTGCTTCTGGAACTTTTTGTCCAGCACGAAACTGCTGTTATCCATTCCCAACGGTTTGAAGATATGCTGTTGCATGTAGGATTCAAAAGGCTCGCCGCTTACATTCTCGACAATCATGCCAAGCAGCAAAAACGAAAAATTATCGTACATGTAGGCGCTACCAGGCTCTCGAACGACAGGAGGCATGTGTTGCTGTGCGTAATCCTCCATCGCTATGTACTTGTCAAAATCAGTATGGATGTCTTCCTGCTGCGGATCACGGATCTCGAATCCGGTCGTATGGGTGAGCAGGTTCTCCACAGTTACAGGTTTGTCAAAAGGATTATCGAATTCGAGCCCTTTCACATAGGTCTGAAAATCAGCTTGCAGATCAACCTTGCCTTGCTCCACCAGCTGCATTACAGCAGCAGACGTGAACGTTTTGGAGACAGAGGCTACACGGAAGGCCGTATTTTTCGGATCGATCGCTGTCTTGCTCTCCACATCGGAGAAGCCATAGCCTTTTTCCGCCAGAACTTTGCCATCCTTCACAACAACAACGGAGGCTCCCACATAATGGGCTTTTGCCTCAGGTGAATCGAAGAATGAATCCAGAAATGCTGTAGCCGATTCAGTTGTCAGCGCTTTCGTCTTTCCTTGTTCAGCAGCTACTGGAGTCGCTGTCTCCGCCTGGACTGCGGGTACCCATAGACTGAGAGACAGAACCACAGCCATGAAAGCTCCTGTTAGGGAGGTGAACCTGAAACGGGTCTTTCGTTTGGATAAATGCATGCAAACACTCCTTTATGAAAATATTTACAAAATAGTTACTTACCCATGTATTACTGATTACTCGCACGATAGGTTTCACGATAATAGATTCCAATGTTGGCAATCCAGATCACAGAGAGCATTACAATTGGGAATGGAGCAAAGGTAAAGAGCATCGAATATAGAAACATAGAGACCATTCCAACACCAAGAAGTACATTCATCATCTGAAAAGAACGATAGGCTGCGCGATACACGATCCATTTCTCACCTTCATCTAATTTCTCGAAGTGATCTTTTTTCATATTGCGCGAGTTCAAATCCAGCGCACGATCAGGGAAATAAAGGTTGTATCGCTTCACAGTCAGAGTTTGCACGACCACAACGATGATAATAGAGATGCACGAAGCAACAAGATTCAAGAGGTTAAACAGTTCTGGAGAATTCGGCATGGTTCGGTTGGATGCATACAAGGACAAGGCAAGTGCTGCCCAGGTAAACGTAAGAATAACACTGAATCCGCTGAGTATCATCGCTTTTCCGAGGGAGCGCTCTGCGGGAGAGATGAGTGAATCGGAGTCTCCATATGCATCATCTTCCATGGGAGGGACAGATGGCGTGCGGGAGAGACTGAAGATGTTCCACACCGTCATAACTACCACAAGAGCCGCCAGTATTGCGAATAAAAGATCATAGTCATAGTACACGGACAGCGTCCAGTTCAAGTCAGAAGGGACTTTACTGACTCCGCTAGCTCCGAGAAAACCAACTACAGCGCCACCTGCTGCATACAAGGGAAGACGCAACCGCTTTTTAATGGACGAGGATGATGAATTTTTCATTTTAATCTCCACCTTTCAGTTCAAAGATTTTTTCGACAGGTTCACGAAATACATGTGCTATTTTTAGTGCCAGAACGACCGACGGAGAGTAATCTCCACGCTCAATCAGGGCAATGGTTTGACGGGATGCACCAATGAGTTTGGCCAGTTCCGCTTGGGATAGCCGGTCTCTGGCTCGTAACTCCCGAACGTGATTGTGTAATTCTTCCACTTGCTCACCTCCATGAACCTAATGTACATGATATTTTACTAAATGTAAACTATAATATACAAAATGTTAAAGATAATTTACCTGTATGCGATGAGATTGGTCATGAAAAAGAGAGCCTGGCAGGCTCCCTTGGATGATTATTTTGTTGTCGGAAAAGTTGTCGGAAAAGTGAAATCAAGATGCATCTGCACACGGCAGATGTTGATTCTGTTCCTCTGCCTTCCGAAGTAACATTCGGAAAAAGATGAGCGCTCCAAGCCCCATCAGGATATACAGACCAGCCATCGCATAGGAGGGCAGAAAGGCTCCAATAGTTAACCCAATACTGCCGAGGAGGGCAGCAACGTTATAACTCAACCCGTCAGCAGCCATATAGGCAGCACGGTCCGAATCTGGAATCATACCCGCGAGCATGACCAGACGAACAGGGGCGTACATCAATTCTCCAATGGTCAGCAATATAGCGGAGAAGATAAGTAACCAGGCCCAGTTGCTGAAAGCAAGTACGGTGAAACCTGCGGTATAGAGGAGCATACCGACAGTCATGATAGATCGGGACTGGAAGCGACCTATCCATTTGGAGAATGGAATGGCAACCAAGGCGACCAGTACGGTGTTGATGACCATGATTAGGCTGAACATATGCAAACCTGAGATATCTGAGCCGAACAGTTGAGCGGTGAATTCATTTTTTAGACGAACAGCGATGTATTTATCCAACTGAAATTCCAGGGAGACTGCAAGTACCGTAGCCGTGAAAAATATCATGAAACGTTTGTCCTGAAAGACCGCCCAGTACGTTTTCAGTATGTTCCTCTGGATGGGAGCATCGCCATAACCTAATGCGCGTTTATACATTGTTTCACGAATCATGAAGACCAAAATAAACAGGGTAGCTATACTTTCTAGGCATACCAGACTGAACAATAGGAAACGAAATGATTCGAAAAATAGCCCGCCCATCAGTGCGCCAAAGGTTACAGCAACGTTTGTTGTCCAATATTGCAATCCATATACATAGTGACGTTCATGTTCACTGCTCACGTCGACAATCATGGCATTAGCAATCGGCACTGTGATCCCTGAACTGAGACTGCTGAGCAGAAACATGAGACAAGTGACAATGATCGAATCCATCCACGGTGAATTTGCGATGGCCAAACAAAATAAGGCCACTACCTGCAGAGTTTGTGCAATCACCATTAACTTCTTCCGTCCAATTCGATCAGACCAATATCCTGCCCACAATCCAACAATCATGGAAGCTACAATATTGACCGTCAGCAATACCCCCGCCATACCTGCGCCAATCTGAACACTCAGATAGATCGCCATGAATGGAATGATGGACTTCTGGGTCAAATCGGTGAAAAAATCAGTAATGATTCGTATCCTGATGTTAGGGTGCAAATCGGCGTATTTCATAAGTCGTTCTTCTTCCTTCCCACTGGTCATGTTGATGTTACTGAGTATAATGGAGGAAAACCTGAAGAAAAACTGTAGAAGCAACCAGGAAGATTTCGTATTTTAGCAGAATGAGGAAGGAAATTAAAAGATAGAAATTTAGAATGAGAAGAAGGTAGGGCATATATGGACGTATCAGAACATTACATTCAACTGCGGTTAAACTTTCCACATGTGCATGATGAACAAGAAGTACATACAACGGTAGGTGAACTTGCCGATCTTTTATGTTGTACGATGCGAAACATGAACCTCATTATGAACAAATTCAAGGAGAACGGATGGGTCAGGTGGAACCCTCAGCGTGGCAGAGGCAAAAAATCGATGCTGGTATTTTACGTCCCGTTGCTTGAAGTGGCGCATGAACGGTTCGACTATCTACTGAATGGCAACAGGATGGAGGATGCCTATGAACTGGCCGCTACCTTGCCAATACCGATGCGAGAACATTTGATGCAACAAATGCAGCATCAATTCGGTCTGCGTTCGAATGATGGGGACAGAGGCCGAGTGGATACATTGCGGATTCCGCAGAATACACCATTTAAGACTCTCGACCCAACGCAAACAGGGATGTGGGGAGAAGTTTTCATCATTGCAGAGGTCTATGATCGTTTGGTTCGTTATAATGCTGAACGCCAAGTCTGTGAGCCGAGTCTGGCTATGGCATGGGAGAGTCATGCGGATGGAAGGGAATGGACCTTTTATCTGCACAAAGGCATACCTTTTCATCATGGAAGGATACTGGATGCCGAGGACGTCAAGTTTACCTTTGATCGCATTATCTCTGACAAGAGTAACCCGTGCAGGCCTTTGTTTGGGTCCATTGAGAGCATAGAAGCGTATGACCAGTTGACTGTACGTTTTGTGTTGAATAAGCCCAACTTCATGTTCCTGGATCTAATGAGCAGTATGTGTGCATCTATCCTGCCTAGAGATGTGGAGATGACCCCACTTAATCCAATTGGCACAGGACCTTATCGGTTGACTCGTCATGATTCGAAGCTGCTTGTGCTTGAGGTATTCCTTGCTTATTTCAAAGGGCGGGCTTATGTGGATCGTGTTGAAGTGTGGCAGCTCCCCCACTCGGGCAAAGCGGAGTCCATCATCAAACATGATTTATTTCCGGATGCACAACCTCGTGCTGTACAGCATGAGATGCAGGGCGGAGTGTATATGACGTTTAATATGCAAAAGGAAGGGCCGCAGCATGATGTGAATTTTCGCCGGGCTGTTCAACAGCTATTGAATGCGCAGGAGTTGTCGGAAGCACTCGGAAGCCCGAACACGCAGGCTGCTTATAGTCTGATTCGAGGACGAGTACAGAAGCAACATCTTACGGAGGGTGCGGATCAAAGGGAGCTATGGAAACAGCAATCGGAACAATCGGATGGTTCGGTCACACCTGAAACAGTACTTTCTGTCGAGACCTCACTGGCGCGGGCCTCAGTATTATTGCGTCGTAGCTCTTACCAAGGGCAGAGTTTAAGTCTGTGGGTGGAAGAAGGAGAGAAGATGGAGGCAGATATGGTCTGGTTTGCAGAGAGATGTAAACAGATTGGCCTACATATTAACATTATCGCGGGAGATCCGGTTCATGCAGTCTATCAAGATGGATTCAGGGATTGTGATCTGATCTATACGGGAGAAGTGTTCAATGATCATATCGTGCTGAGTCTGGTGACGATGTATACCTTTCAGAACACATTATTCCTGATTGCGATGAATGATTACTGGAGACATGAACTGGAACAGGAATGTGGACGAGTGATCATGATCCAGGAACCTGCGGAGCGGTTGAATAGATTGATTCAGCTAGAAGATCGATTGATTCGGGAGGCGTTGCTTCTGCCCGCGTACAGCTTCAGGGAGGAACACGCCCATCATGAATCGCTGCGAGATTATCGTGTTGCGGGTTATGGTCTGCCTGATCTTCGCAGATTGTGGGTGAAGAGAAATCCCGGTGCCGCTGAAGAGGATGCGAGTTACCCGGTGTATATTCCGTTGTGGTAGGTAGGTTTGGCTACCACAATGGAAATGAAGCAAGTGTTCTCTATATAAATTGAATTAAACATTTATACAAAACGGAGAGGACAGAAATAACCTGAAGAAGCAGAGCGTTCGCCTTTATCCCCGGATTTTCCCTTTATGAAAAGAAATCAAAGAAATCTGGGGATAACAGCGATCAGAAGGTTGTTCTGCCATCAGAGTGACCAGTGTAAACATTAATTAGTTTAATTTATATAGGTTTTGATCATTTACGAAACCCTAATGAATTCAATAGGCTTTGTACCCGGTTCAAGCAACAAAGGAATGGAGATGGATTGTGCAACTTCTGATTCATTCAGGGCGAACGTATACGTGACCTTCAGACCGAATAACACAAATTCGACGGAAAACGTATCTTTTCCGGTGTATTCCATAGGCATTTCGATGGCGTTAAAGGTTGCTTGTAACCCGTCCGATGTTTCCTTAATAGACATCTCGCCATAACCAGGATTCGTGTAAATACCTGCATAAGTGATGAGAGGACGATCACAAGGTGTAATGTGAGGTTCTTCAACTTTTTCCTCAACGGCAGAGTCTGGCTGAATAGGTACTTCCAAAGGATTCTCCGGATTAGTCTCCGTTTCTGCTGATGCTTTCCCCATTAATTTGCTCATTCTGGAACTCCAATTGACGGGTTCCAATCCAAGCAGTCGGTCCATGATATGAAAAGCAACCGTATATGGAATAACACTTCCGTTGGTATTGCTCAGTACTACGATCCCGATCTGCTCCTCTGGCAAAAAGGCAACCTGTGATGCGAAGCCATCAATAGCCCCACCATGATGAATCATGGCATGTCCACGATATGGCTCAATCATCCAGCCCAGACCATATGTACTCACAGGCAGTTCTTGGCTTATGAACGGCGAATCACTGGGCATCTGAGGACTATGCATAATCTTCATCTGTTCCTTAGAGATCAATGATTTTCCTTTCCATTCTCCTGAATGCAATTGGAACTGAAGCCATGCAATCATATCGACTAGATTACTGTTAATGGAACCAGCGGGTCCTATGGTATCGATGGCTCGAAAAGGAGTTCTAATATTCTGACCATCTTTCTCTATATAAGGACAGGCATAGTCAGTCTGAAGCTGCATCTCATCGACAGAGAATAGGCTTGAGTTCATACCTAGTGGGTCAAATAGAGACTTCTGAACAACCTCTTCCCACGAATTTTCTTTCAATTGTCCAACCAGATAACCTGCCGTCATGTACATCAGGTTCTGATACTGCCATTTGTTTCGGAAATCTTGATTTGGCTCCAGATACTGTAATGTACGAACAAGTTCTTCTCTTGTGCGTGGGGAGTTGTACCATACCAACTCATGCCTTGGAAGACCGGAGCGATGACACAACATGTCGCGAATAGTGAGACGTTCTGTTGCGACCGTATCGAACATCTTGAAGTCTTTCATATACGACTTCACAGGGGTATCCCAGTCCAGTATCCCCTGATCCACAAGCAGAGCAGCGGTTGCTGCGGTAAAGGCTTTGGTACTTGAACCGATGGCAAACAACGTATTAGGGGTAACTTCAAGTTTGGACTCCAGGTCACGATAACCGTAGCCCTTTTGCCAGATGACTTCATTCTTATGAATCACAGCCACCGCTGTGCCGATACCATTCCATAATCGAAGCTGCTCGTCGATGAATTCATCCAGTCCTTCCAGTGATGTACGAAGCTTAGTTGTCGTCATACCTTCCCCTCCCAATATTCAATAAACGAATAATTTCCTACAATCCACTATGCCTTTTCTGGATAAAGTTAACATCCTCCCCGAGACTGATTTTGCGTAGCAATGCCGTATTAACGGACTTCACCGATTGCTTGTCAAACTAGTCCGCATATATCGAACAAGTCCCTCATAACATGTACTAATCAAGTAGGGGTTCTGCTGCAAGCACAATCCTGAAGTGAAAACATGTGCTAAAGGGGATGATGTCATGCGCCGAATATCATGGATGCTTGCCATGGTATTGGTCTTATCGGCCTTACTTGCCGCCTGCGGGAAGAAGGATGCGGCAGCTGTGGTCAAAGATCTGAACGAAGTCGTAGGAGAGATGGAAAGTTACCAGGGGGCAGGCGTGATGACGCTGCATACCGGAGATACGCCGCAGCAGTACAAGGTCGAGGTATGGCATCAGAAGCCTTCCTATTATCGTATTGCGTTAACGAATGCCAAAAAGGATGTAACACAGATTGTACTGCGTAACGATGAAGGCGTGTTTGTTTTGACGCCGAGCCAGAACAAAAGCTTCCGTTTTCAGAGCAATTGGCCAGATAATCAGGGACAGGTATATCTCTATGAAACATTGATTCGGAGCATTACGGGGGATACAACCCGTCAGTTTGCGGATGAGAAGGAGAGCTATGTTTTTGATGTAGCTGCCAATTATAATACACACGCACTTGTCAGACAGAAAATCTGGCTGAACAAATCGGATTACGCACCTAAACAGGTGGAGGTATCCGACTCCAATGCCAATGTGGTTGTGGATGTGAAGTTTGACTCCTTCAAATTCGGGACTGAATTTGAGAAAGATGCATTTGATATGCAACGTAACATGACAGCCAATACAGAAGAAGGCGGCAAAACAGGAACGGATTCTGGTGTAACTCCTGCGGAGCAAACAGGTGAGGGCGGTAAAGAACCTGCCAATCCTCAGACAGCGCCTGAACCTGATGGAGCCGTTACTGATGGACAGTCGGGTGTAGGTGGTGACACAGAGCAGCAAGGTACAGAGGGTGCTGCAACAGGTCAGGAAGGCGAAGAACCAACGCTTGCAGAGCCGGAAGGGGCAGACAGTTTTGGTGTAATTCAGCCGACTTATGCGCCAGAAGGTGTGCAGCTCAAGGATGATCAGATTCTGGAAGAGGCTGGGGACTATTCGGTTATGCTTCGTTATGAAGGAACATATAATTACACGATATTCGAAGCCAGACCGCAGGATCGAGCCGTATCGCTTGCTCCATCCAGTGTAGTGGATCTTGGATTCACACTGGGGATGATCAGCGGAGATGCGTTGCAGACACTGACATGGATGACAGATGGTATAGAGTATCGGATCACCAGTGCAGACCTGCCTCAGAACGAAATGGTACGCATTGCAACATCGATGCAGGAAGAGTCAGGCAAATGATTTTTGAACGAATGAACGAATAGTAGCATAAACATAAGGAATGCTAAGAAGCATCGGAGACCCGTTCTCCGGTGCTTTGCTTTGATGTAAGACAGGTATTCATCTGGCGCCGTTTTTCTTACTCAATACACCCAATAATGCAAAATGCGCTTCTACGCAGAGGGAACCGGGTAAATAATCGATATAAGCAGATTTTGCTGGGGTGGGAAAGTGGAATTTAGCCCTGCCAATCTCGCTTATTGGTCTTCTTCTGTGTTCGCATTTGTTCCTCAAACGGCGCACCTTACATCTGTTTTTGAATGCGAAACTTCGGTTCATTTGACAGTCACATGCTGGAGCATTACGATGGAGTCTGACGTGAGCCGGATTAAGATAATTAGAGAAGGTGACTTAACGTGCAAGGACAATATCGGCCGACCCAAGCGGACATCAATTTGGATCATTTGTGTACTAACGTAGAAGCTTTCCGCGAGGCATTGCCTCAGGGCATGAAATTCCTCGCCTGTGTGAAGGCCAATGCCTATGGACACGGAGCGGTGGAGACGGCTAGAGAACTGGAACGAGTGGGTGTGGATTACTTAAGTGTGGCTTTTCTTGACGAAGCTCTGGAACTGCGACAACATGGGATTACGATTCCAATTCTGGTATTGGGTTATACGCCGCCTGAAGGGATCGCTGTTGCATGGCAACATGATGTGACCGTCACACTGTTCAGCAGGGAAGTGCTTGACGCCATTCGACATCTGGATGCGAGCACATTCGCTAACAAACTGAAGGTTCATATTAAAATCGACAGCGGCATGGGCCGATTAGGCCTGTTGCCTGGCGATGAGGCATTGGCTTTCATTCAGGAAGTAGCTTCGCTCAATCAGGTGATGCTGGAAGGCATGTTTACCCATTTTGCCAGAGCAGATGAAGAAGACAAAACCTATACACTGGAGCAGTATAGACGGTTCCAAGGCGTGGTTCATGCGCTCAGGGATCAGGGATGTTCCATCCCGATTATACATACGGCGAACAGCGCCGCTGCCATTGATACACCGGAATTGTCCTATGACATGGTACGTGTGGGAATAAGCCTGTACGGACTGTATCCTTCGGCTGAGGTGAATCATCAGGTGGTGAAGCTGTCCCCGGTATTGACGCTGAAGACAAAAGCGGTTCTGGTCAAAACACTGCCACCCCATTGGGGGATCAGTTACGGAACCCGTTATTTTACGCAAGGTTACGAACGAATAGCGACCCTGCCGATCGGATATGCAGACGGATTCTCCAGAATGCTGACAGGTAAAGCACAAGTGCTTGTACGCGGCCGCCGCGTCCCTGTCGTCGGTACGATCTGCATGGATCAGTGTATGGTGTCGTTACAATCTTTCGCGGAAGAGGCGGAAGAAATTCAAGTCGGCGAAGAGGTTGTCCTCATCGGTCATCAGTCTGGTGGCGTTATAACCGCAGACGAGGTGGCATCCCAGCTCGGTACGATTGCTTATGAAGTGATCTGCATGATGGCGCACCGTATTCCGCGGGTATATACCCGCGGGGGAGCAGTAGTCGCCAGAATCAATCCACTTTTGACATCCTGATAGTTAAACTGGACGTCATTACCAATAAACTTTTTTTCAGAACAGAAGGAAAACTGTCGGAGCATCTCGAATTATGTATGACGGTAAGGATTTAATTCCTGAATTGAGATGTTTGGTCTGTACGAATATTGTTCCCCGTGTTTATAATGGAGTACAGCATACTTGATATACTCGGGGCATATATATTCCTTTGTATAAAAGTTCTGGAAAAACGTAATACTGGTTCACAATGGCGAAAGGTTTGTGGGGGTGGAAGAAAGGTGGCCAACTTGCAGAACACCAAGCGGATCATGATCAGTTTACCTGATTATCTTTTGCAGGAAGTGGATGGCATCGTAGCGCTGGAGAATTCCAACCGCAGCGAATTGATTAGGCAGGCTATGAAGCTGTATTTAACGGAGCGTAAGAAACGTTACATCCGTGAAACGATGCAGCGAGGGTACATGGAGATGGCAAAAATTAATCTGACCATGGCATCCGAAGCCTTTCATGCGGAGGAAGATGCGGACAGCACTCTGGACCGCTTAGTTAGCGGGGTGTAGACATTGATCGTAAAACGTGGTGACGTTTTTTTTGCGGATCTTTCTCCCGTTGTCGGTTCCGAGCAAGGTGGAGTCAGGCCGGTTCTGGTGATCCAGAATGATATCGGCAACCGGTTCAGTCCAACTTGTATTGTGGCGGCTATCACCGCCCAGATTCAGAAGGCAAAGCTGCCAACGCATGTTGAAATTGATGCGGCGGCACATGGCTTTGACCGGGACTCGGTTATTTTGCTCGAACAAATACGGACGATTGATAAGCAGAGGTTGACTGACAAGATTACCCATCTGGACGAGGAGACCATGAAATTGGTCAACGAAGCCTTACAGATCAGCCTTGGTTTAATTGATTTTTAGGCAGTAACCAGCGTCTTGTACGCTGCCCTGCCGTCCGTTGGCAATGGATGTTCCTGTAAGGGAACACACTGAATTCAGACTGTAACCAAAAGAGCGTATGACAACCTTCGGGCTGTTATGCGCTCTTTTGATTAAAGCTTGATGAAAGCGTAGAACATTGGCGATCTTTTCGCTATAATGAAACCTGAGAAACCGTTTACCCGAAAGACCTATATATATAGAGGTGGAGGAGACATATGAGCATTTACATCAATCAGGAGAAACTTCAATTTCATTTACAGACCCGTGAGGCCAGTTACGTATTTCAGGTACTGCCTTCAGGATATTTGGTGCATTTGTATTATGGCAAAAAATTACGTGACACCGATCTGAGCTGGTTGCATGTTCGTACAGAACGAGCATCTTTCAGTCCGAACCCGGTACCAGAGGATCGTACAATCTCGTTCGATACGTTGCCAGTAGAATTACCAGTGTATGGCACGAGTGATTTCCGTAATCCTGCAATCCAATTGGAACTTGAGAATGGCTCAACGGTTTCGGAGTTTACGTATACAGGCCATCGATTGGTCAAAGGAAAGACAGCGCTTACTGGATTGCCAGCAACGTATGTTGAATCCGATGACGAAGCAGAGACACTGGTTATTGAGTTGGAAGACCGCGTCGCTGGTATCAAAATCGAGCTTTCTTATACAGCCTTTACGGCATTTAATGCGATTACACGCTCCATGCGTATCGTTAATGAGAGCGCTACCTCAGTGAATGTGGTGCGTGCGCTCAGTTCTTCTGTTGATTTGCCGCATGCGGATTATGAATTGTTGCAATTGTCAGGTGCATGGACACGGGAACGTGATATCGTTCGCAGACCGCTTGCGTCAGGCCTGCAAGGGATTGAGAGCCGTCGCGGTTCAAGCAGTCACCAGCAGAATCCATTTATTGCGCTGATGACACCAGGCACGGATGAAGACCAAGGTGAAGTTTACGGATTCAGTCTCGTTTATAGTGGCAGCTTCACCGCACAGGCTGAAGTGGATCAGTTCCACACCACCCGTGTATCGCTCGGGATCAACCCGTTTGAGTTCAGCTGGAAGTTGGAGCCACAGGAAGCGTTCCAGACACCTGAAACGGTTATGGTATACTCGGATGCAGGTTTGGACGGCATGTCACAGTCCTACCACGAATTGTATCGGGAGCGTCTTGCGCGTGGTAAGTTCCGTAATGCGGAACGTCCGGTTCTGGTCAATAATTGGGAAGCAACCTACTTTGGATTCAATGCAGATAAGATTGAACAGATCGCTCGTGCTGGACAGAAGCTGGGTATTGAGCTGTTTGTTTTGGATGATGGCTGGTTTGGACACCGGGACAGTGACAACTCCTCGCTGGGCGACTGGATTGTAGATAAGAACAAATTGCCACAGGGACTGGATGATCTGGCTAACCGGGTAACAGGTCTGGACATGCAGTTCGGATTGTGGTTTGAGCCTGAAATGATCTCACCAGACAGTGAGCTGTACCGTGCGCACCCAGACTGGTGTCTGCATGTGCCTGATCGTCGCCGGACAGAAGGACGTCAACAATTGGTACTCGATTTCTCTCGTCAGGATGTACGTGATGAGATTGTGCGCATGTTAACAGACGTACTTGGTTCTGCACCAATTACTTATGTGAAATGGGATATGAACCGGAATATGACGGAAGTGGGTTCCGCGTTGCTTCCGGCAGATAGACAGCGTGAGACAGCGCATCGTTACATGTTGGGATTGTATGACGTCATGGAACGAATCACTTCGGCGTTCCCGAATATTCTGTTCGAGAGTTGTTCAGGTGGTGGTGGCCGCTTCGATCCAGGTATGCTGTATTACATGCCACAGACGTGGACAAGTGATAACACGGATGCTATATCCCGTCTGCGGATTCAATACGGTACCAGTCTTGTGTACCCGGTAAGTTCGATGGGATCACATATCTCAGCGGTACCGAATCATCAGGTCAACCGGATAACTTCTCTTGAGATTCGGGGACATGTTGCGATGTCGGGCAACTTCGGGTATGAGCTGGATTTGACGAAATTCACCGAGGAAGAGAACGACATCGTGAAAGCCCAGGTTGAGCTGTACAAAGAGATTCGTGGAACGGTTCAATATGGAACATTCCGTCGCTTGCTCAGTCCGTTTGAAGGCAATGAGACAGCGTGGATGTTTATTGCACCAGACGGAAGCGAAGCCGTTGTATTCTACTTCCGCGTGCTCTCTGAGCCCAATGCGCCACTTCAGCGGCTGAAGCTGAAAGGATTGGACCCTAATGCGGATTACCGTCTGAAAGGCGGCTCGGAGACCTTTACCGGCGATGCCTTGATGTATGGTGGTATTTCGGTAGGCAGCACATCAGGAGACTATCTGAGCGAGATGTTCCGGTTCGAGCGCGTCTAGATTGCTATTTTATTTAAAGCTTTAAAAAAAAGGAAGGACCGGGGAGCGTCGTGATGACGTTTTTCGGTCTTTTTTTGACGTAATGGGGAAGGCTGGAGGATAACATGATTCTGTCAGAACTTGTATGCTCAAGGATTGATGGAAATCTGGACGTGATTTTGTGATAATATAGGGTAGAGTGGAAGAAACAAATGGTTTAACTATACTGTAATTACAGCAGCAAAGCTGCCCTGAAATGATTGTAACGAACGATTCAGGAAGGAAAGAGGGATTTATTTTGTCTGAACAGGAAACGGTTCTGGAACCCAATGAAGAAACAATAAAGGCAGAACGCCATGAACGAATCATCAAACAGGTAGCCAAGGAACTGTCACTGTCCTTGAAGCAGGTCCGCACAACGTCGGAGCTTCTGGACGAAGGCAATACGATTCCATTTATCGCCCGCTACCGTAAAGAAATGACTGGAGAGCTGGATGAGAACCAGCTGCGATCGATTGAAGAACGCATTGTTTATCTGCGCAATCTTGAGGATCGCAAATTGGAAGTCATCCGTATTATAGAGGAACAGGGCAAGCTGACCGGAGAACTGAAGCAATCCATTACGCAGGCTGTGAAGCTGCAGGAAGTGGAAGACTTGTATCGACCTTACCGTCAGAAGCGGAAAACTCGTGCCAGCGTGGCAAAAGAAAAAGGTCTTGAACCCCTTGCTGTATGGATCTG
Organism: Paenibacillus sp. FSL R7-0313; assembly: GCF_037969885.1. Lineage (NCBI taxonomy): Bacteria > Bacillati > Bacillota > Bacilli > Caryophanales > Paenibacillaceae > Paenibacillus > Paenibacillus sp. FSL R7-0313. The sequence goes on along the minus strand of NZ_CP150219.1, from coordinate 6,588,608 downwards.
GGGTCAACCGAAACAAGGCGATGCACTTCAGGAAGCTGCGAAATATATCAATGCTGAACTGGGTGTAGAAGATGCGGAGTCGGCACTTCAGGGAGCCAAAGACATTCTCGCTGAGAACATCGCAGATGATGCTGCCATTCGTGCCTGGATTCGTCGGTACACCTTGGATCACGGGATGTTGACTTCAGAAGCGAAGGATGCTCAAGAGGAATCCGTGTACGAGAATTATTATGATTACCGCGAACTAGCCAAAAAGATGCCTCCACACCGTATTCTCGCGATTAATCGCGGTGAACGTGAGAGTATTCTGAAAGTCGGCCTGGACGTACAGGCAGAACCAGCCCATCGCCATATGGAAGGACAGATCATTCGTGGTGCTTCTGCCGTGCAGGATATCCTGCGTGATGTGATTGAAGATGCATACAAGCGGCTGATTGCGCCTTCCATCGAGCGCGAAGTTCGTGGAGAGCTCACGGAAAAGGGTGAAAATCAGGCTATATCGGTATTCTCGGCCAATCTGCGTAACCTGCTGCTTCAACCGCCGATTCATGGCAAACGTGTGCTGGGTGTCGATCCGGCCTATCGTACCGGTTGTAAACTGGCTGTAGTAGATGATACGGGCAAGTTGCTGGAAGTGGCTGTGACCTACCCAACGCCACCACACAACAAGAAACGTGAAGCTGCCGAAGTATTCCATCGCATGATCAAGCAATATGATATCGGACTGATCGTCATTGGTAATGGTACCGGATCGCGTGAAACGGAGCAGTTTGTTGCCGAGATCATTCAGGAGAACGGTGATGAAAGTCTTGTGTACCTGATTGTTAATGAAGCAGGCGCGAGTGTTTATTCTGCATCCAAGCTGGCCCAGGAAGAGTTCCCGGATTTGGATGTTGCGGAGCGCAGTGCAGCTTCCATTGCACGCCGTGTACAAGACCCGCTTGCGGAGTTGGTTAAGATTGATCCAAAAGCCATTGGCGTGGGTCAATATCAACATGACGTTTCCCAGAAGGTTCTGGAGGAAAGCTTGAAGGCTGTCGTGGAATCCGCAGTTAACCATGTGGGTGTGGATGTAAATACGGCATCACCTTCGTTGCTGTCATATGTTGCTGGAGTTAACGCTACGATTGCCAAAAACATCGTGAAGTACCGGGAAGAGAATGGCCGGTTCACGAACCGCCGTCAGCTTCAGAAGGTGCCACGTCTGGGTGCCAAAACCTATGAGCAGTGCGTAGGATTTATGCGTATTGGTGAGGGCGAGAATCCATTGGATCGTACACCTATTCACCCTGAGTCTTACAAGGTTGTGGATCAGCTGTTCAAGGAGCTTCAGGTTGCACTGGACAAGCTGGGCAGTAAGGAACTGTCGGTATTACTGTCAGAGCAACAGCCAGAGCAATTGGCTGTGAAACTGGACGTAGGTGTGCCTACATTGCGTGACATTCTGGACAGCTTGCAGCGTCCGGGTCGTGACCCGCGTGAAGAAATGCCGTTGCCAATCTTCCGTACAGATGTATTGAAAATTGAGGATCTGGTAGAAGGCATGGAGCTGCAAGGTACGGTTCGGAACGTAATTGATTTTGGTGCCTTTGTGGATATTGGAATTAAGAGTGATGGGCTTGTCCATATTTCACAGCTCAGCAACGGATATGTTAAACACCCGATGGATGTTGTATCTGTCGGGGATAATGTAACGGTCTGGGTTATGAATGTGGATACCAAAAAAGGCCGTGTCGGCCTTACGATGAAGAAGCCTGCTTCTGCGCAACAGTCTTCTTAAGTAATAGGATTGGAGAACAGCCTTCCCTGACCGGGAAGGCTGTTTGTTGTCTACAGTAATAGTCCCGTTGTTCGTTCTAATTCCTCTAGTAAGTACGGTGGGCAATATGTGCATTTTCTTAAAGTGCGTGTTCAAAAGGCCATCCTTCGTAATCCGATGCAGACTTTTATGAACAACCTCTTAAAGTTCGTTCTCCGCGCTGCGTGGTGTGCCATTTGCTGGTTTGTTACGATAAAAGAACCAGCATTCGTTCAGCAACTTGATTTGCCGGCTGTCCTTTTTGTGAAATGCACGCATCAGTTGATTGCAAAGCCATTGAGGCAAGGGTATCTCCTCCTCTTGCATAATTCATCTGTACGTTAGCATATGTGGCAATAGCCTGGACTGTGCGGGATAAGTGGAGGCCCTCCGGCAAATCAATCTTTTTTACTCAAAAAAACACAAATCCCAATTCAGGGAGATGTGCTTTTTGTTCTCATCATTATAAAATGATACCTGCGGTGAATTAGAGAGCTTCCATCTCTTCTTCATACCATTGTTCCAATTGGGCCTGAAGAGCCCGGATTTCGGTAAGCAGAGAAATCAAAGGATAATGGCTTTCACGTAGTGCTGCAAAAGATTCTTCAAGCGCATTGATATAATCAAGGCCGCCGATGATAGTAAGATTTTCGTTTAGGAGATCGAGGCTGTCACATTCGGCGATCGCCCAAGGCAGGACAGGGACATCTGCTGCAGTGAGTTTATCAATTTCCTTGTGCAGGCGCAGGTTGAGCGCACTGAGTTGATAGGCGTAATCTGCCGGCATTTCCACGAACTGCAATTGTTGTTCCTGCTGCAGGATGACATAGCGCATTGTAGGCATAACGAGTAATAATCTCCCCTCATACATTCTACTTGACAGTGTAGCCTACGAAACGGTTAAAATTCAAGTATTATGCCGGAAAAACAAATGCTCCGAGGGGGTGCAAGGAGAGGATACCGATGGAAAATGAGGAATTGCAACAATGGATTGAACAGGTATCACTGGATCATTTCGGAGTACCGTTCACCCATGAAGCGTTGTTTAACAGTCGCCTGACCACGACGGGTGGGCGTTATATGCTCAAAAGTCACCGGATTGAGATCAATCCGCATCAACTCGAAGCCTATGGGCGAGATGAGGTTGAGAAAATCATCAAACATGAGCTGTGTCACTATCATCTGCATATTCGTGGGCGCGGCTATCAGCATCGTGATCCGGAATTTAAGGCTTTATTGCAGAAGGTAGGTGGCTCGCGTTACTGTCAATCGCTTCCTGACGGCAAAGGCAGAAAGCCGCTGCCATATCGTTATAAGCTGGTGTGCAAGAGCTGTGGTACGGAATATTTGCGCAAGCGGAAAATAGATCCGAAGCGTTTCCGTTGTGGTCGTTGCGCGGGAAAACTGGGGCTTCAGAATATCTGATGTGTGTATCATCCAATGTATTAAAGAAAGTGATGGAAGGGATGTTGACTTGGATTATTAATCATGATAAATTAATCTTATTCAAGTTAATTTTCCCTGATAGCTCAGTTGGTAGAGCACTCGACTGTTAATCGAGTTGTCACAGGTTCGAGCCCTGTTCGGGGAGCCATTTCTTGGAGAGATACCCAAGTGGCTATAAGGGGACCCTCTGCTAAGGGGTTAGACTGCGTAAGCGGTGCGAGGGTTCGAATCCCTCTCTCTCCGTTAGGTTCGTCGGAGCATAAGCTTCGTTAGCAATACTTCGCAGTCTCGAACGAAGTGAGAGTACCCCTCTCTCTCCGTTCTGATTGCACAAAAAATCCTCTTCACATTAGACCGGTTAACGGTCAGTGTGAAGGGGATTTTTTGCGTTTATTCATCTTTGCTTATCCCTTGTATACGCTTCTGCTTAAAGTGAAATGCTCAACACCTCGTATAAACCTTTCTTGCCTGCTTCCGTCACTTCGACAGAGCGACTTCCTATTTTTTGACGAATCCAGTCCAGTTCCGCTAACCGATGTCTGAGTTGTTCCCCAAGCATACCTGAGAGATGATGACGGCGTTCGCTCCAATCCAGACATTTGCGAGCGATGGCCCGGCGTGATCCTGGCTGCATCTGAAGTTTAATTCCAAACGAAGTGAACCACTGTATTCCTTTCTCTGTAACTTGATAATCCTTGCTGTGTGCCTCTTCGGGCTCTGAAAGATACCCCTTCTGTAATAAGGCTTCACAGAGCGAGATTCCCAATTTTCCGGCCAGATGACTATAACAGGTCCGTGCATGGCTCAGTTGTTGAAGCTGATCGGATTGTTTGAGAGAACGGATCTGTACAGGCGGAGCAATACTGGCCATCGTTTCAATCAGATTAGCAATTTCTTTGTTTGCCAGACGGTAGTATCGATGGCGTCCTTGTTGTTCAACTTCAAGTAATCCTCCCTCTACGAGTTTAGCTAGATGGCTGCTTGCCGTCTGGGGAGTGACACTTGCCATATGAGCAAGCTCTCCTGCGGGCAACGCACGCCCATCTAGCAAGGATGACAGAAAAATAGCACGGCTTGGATCAGCGATTAACGACGCAATAACAGTAATATTCGGATATACATTCATACTTCGATCATATCTGAACTATTACTGTATTACAATCCAGTTGTATCGTCCCATATGGGTCAGATTGAGCTTATAAATCATTGGAATGGGAACAGGAGAGGTACAGGGTGAAAAAGATAACGAAACAGGACTTTGCTACAGGGCAGTTGTCCGAGAGTCCAGCAGTGATTCAACATGAAACGATTAATCCCAGTATTTTATATTATGGTACGCCTGTATTGCTGCTAAGCACATTAAATGAGGATGGGTCAACCAACCTGTCACCATTATCTTCGTCTTGGGCGCTTGGAGACTGTCTGGTTCTCGGTCTAGGTACTCAAGGCAAAGCCTATGAAAATCTGAGTCGACATCGGGAGTGTGTGATTAATTTGCCGGATGCGACTATGTGGAAACAGGTTGAGGCATTGGGTCGTTATACGGGAGTTAGCCCGGTTCCTGAGGAGAAAAGGCAGATGGGCTATGAATATTGTCATGATAAATTCACCGTAGCTGGACTGACATCTGAATCATCGGTTCAGGTGGCTCCAGATAAAATAGCTGAATGTCCGCTCCAGATTGAAGCGGCTGTACAACACATACGTATTCCTGAACACACACCGTTCATGGCGATTGTGGAAGTGAAAGCGGTGAAGGTGCACGCGCACACAAGGCTAATATCTGGACCGAACAAGATTAATCCAGAAGAATGGCATCCGCTGATATATAATTTCAGACATTATTACGGATTGGGAGAGAGACAAGGGGGCAATTTTCGGGCAGAGAATTGACCTGAGTAGAGGCTTTTTATTATATAAGATGAATTAATCATTTACACGATAACGGAGAGGACAGAAAAAACCTGAAAAAGCGAAGCGTTCGCCTTTATCCCCTGATTTTTCCCTTTAGGAAAGGGAATAGAAAAAATCTGGGGATAACAGCGATTGGAAGGTTGTTCTGTCATCGTAGTGCCAGTGTAAATAATCTTTAGTTCAACTTATATGGTCAGTGAAAGATTGGGTAATAGTAAAGATACACATGTAAGCATATACATAATGAAAGAGGTGATGTGCATGGAAGTGGAATATTTGATGCGTGTACTCATAGCTGGAATATGTGGTGTGCTAATCGGATATGAGCGCAAGAATCGAATGAAAGAGGCGGGTATCCGTACTCATTTTGTGGTTGCTGTAGGTGCCGCCCTGATGATGATTGTATCGAAATACGGATTCCAGGATCAGGCTGGCTGGGACAATCTGTCCCTTGACCCTTCAAGGATCGCTGCACAAGTCGTTAGCGGTGTGGGGTTCATTGGAGCGGGCATGATCTTCACACAGCGTCACACGGTCAGGGGATTAACCACAGCAGCTGGCATATGGGCTACGGCGGGCATGGGACTTGCCGTGGGTTCAGGTCTGTATTGGACGGGTGCAGGCGTGACGCTGCTTATTGTCGTGGCACAGATGTTACTGCATAGACCTACACGCTGGCTGGTATCCGCCCGAACAGAGACGTTAACCATCCATCTGCAAAATGAGGGAGAGGCCCTGAAGACTGTTTTGGCACTGATGGGGCAGGAGAAAATCTCGGTCATCGGATTTAAGACTGAACAGCAAACAAGCACAGACTCCGTGGAAGAGACTGTGCTTGAGTTCACGTTGCAACTGCCGGGTTCATACCGGGGCGAGCAACTGATTATTTTGTTACAGGACGTGCCTCACGTTCGATCTGCGGAGTTAAAATGAAGCGAACCTGCATGGCTCAACAGGCGACCATGCAGGTTCAGTGCTTAATTCAGTATGGGTTCAATTACTGACCTTCTCCGACAATCGTTTCTGGACGGGACACCGGTTTACCTTCAAGCAGGCACTCGATGGCATGGGCAACACCGTGCTCCACATTGGTCAGCGTTATGGCTTTGGCTAATGCCTGGATTTCGGGTTCGCCATTACCCATGGCGATGCCGAGTCCTGCCATTTTTAACATGGAGACATCGTTGAAGTTATCACCGATCGCTACTGTATCTTCCATGGAGATGTTCAGGTGAGCCGCCAGTTTGGTTAGGGCATTACCTTTGGATACGTCCGGGTGCTGCATTTCGAAGTTATGCTCAAAGGATACAACCATGGCGACATCGGATCGGGAAGCGAAGTATTCTCGTCCTGTCTTTACTTTGTCCGGATTCATGGAGAAGGCCATAATATTATAGATGTAGGCTTCTGCCGGAATTTCGAGATGGCTGTTTACGCGGTGGTAGTCTTTTTTGTCATAGTGTTTCTTGATGGAGCGAATCATGCGTGCAATGTCCTCACCAGGGTTTGAACCAAGAACACGTTCCATCTCGGCGAGCAAGGTCTCATGACTGCTACGCGGGGCATAGATGCCTTGTTGCGTTGAAGCCTCATAATAGACATCATGATCTTCCAGCCAATGCATGACGGAAGCTGCTGTGTCACGCTCGAGCGGAAGGTGGAACAAACGTTCACCGTCTGCATCATGAATTGTTGCTCCGTTGGAGCCGATAATTGGGGTTTTGATCCCGCCTTCGCGGCTGATGGTCACAACATCGGAATAGACGCGTCCTGTAGCAATGGTAACCTTCATACCGGATTGCTGGGCCTTTTGGATGGCTGCGGCGTTCTCCGGGCTAATCTGGCTATCTATGTTCAACAAAGTTCCATCTAAATCTGTGGCAAATAATTTCATATATTTACAACTCCTTATCATCTGTTGGTTCAGGAATGAGAATCTCAACCTGTTGTTCGGCTAGAAAAACAAGCCATTCTTTGGTTGGCCATTGATCCGTAATCAATACATCCACCAATGACCAGTCGGCAAAACGATAACCATAACGTCTATCAAACTTGGATTGATCTGCAAGAACAACAACCTTCTTGGCAGCTTTCATCATTTGGTGTTTAATTTTCCCTTCCTCTTCGGAAGCGCTGAAGCCATCCATGGTGATACCGCCAATACCGATAAAGGCTTTATCTACATAATAGTGGGAGAGGGTCTCGATAACAGAGGTACCGTAGACATAACGTTGTTCCTTATCTACTTTGCCTCCGAGCAAACGAATCTGGACAGCAGTGTGATTGGAGAGAAGATCAGCGGAATGAATCGAATTAGTAATGACGGTACAGGATTTGCCGTTCAAGTTCTCGGCACAGGCCTGCACAGTCGTGGAAGAGTCCAGAATAATGATCTCGCCTTGCCTTACAATGGCCGCAGCGAGTTTGCCGATGGCCCTCTTTTCCTCAGATACATCGAGTAAACGGTCTTTGTAGGATCTGAATTCTTGCGGAGGAGGGGGGAGAATCGCGCCGCCACGTGTTCGGATAATGGCATCCTGTTCCTCAAGCTTAATCAGATCCCTGCGTGCAGTATCCCGTGATACATCAAACAAGGCGACAATATCATCGGCTGAGATGCGATTGTGTTTGCGTAGATGTTCAACAATGAGCTGCATTCGTTCTTCTTGAAACAAACATGTCACCTCCGAGTGTATGGATGACCGTACTTATACTTATACTGATACTTTAATTATAAGTATTCTTAATGTGATTTGCAATATTATAAGTGAACGTAAGTTTTTATAAGTGTTTTCATGAATAGTTAACATTGTTCCTGCACGGGGATGACACTGGCATGAATGGGGAAATGGCTAATATTAGGGATCTGAAGAGCCGTGTGCCAAAGACAAAAACGCTTGAAAAATAAATTTTAAAAAAAGTATTGCAAGTTCAAATTGTCCTGTGGTATACTCATTCTTGTCGCCAAGAAAGACAACTTGTTATTAAGGCCCGTTGGTCAAGGGGTTAAGACACCTCCCTTTCACGGAGGTAACAGGGGTTCGAATCCCCTACGGGTCATATCTTCACCACCTCATGAGATCTACATTTTCGATGAGTAATCCTCAAAGTCATTGCTCTTATAGACAAGAATGAAGCATGGCACATCCGGTGAAGTTTACAGCAAGAGCCATTAGCTCAGTTGGTAGAGCACCTGACTTTTAATCAGGGTGTCGAAGGTTCGAGCCCTTCATGGCTCACCATTTTTACAATTGAATATGCGGTCGTGGTGGAATGGCAGACACGCTATCTTGAGGGGGTAGTGGGTGTATACCCGTGGAGGTTCGAGTCCTCTCGACCGCATCACAGCAACAATATAAGATAGACTTCTATGATCATTCATGGGAGTCTATCTTTGTGTTATACGATATACATCATTCTGTGCCAGGCATATAAAGGCTGAGCATTCAGGAATAATGTGGTATAATTCAAGCAGATGAGTTGATTATTACGGTTGGAAGGCGGTTCTTGTATGCAGTCGATCTATGAGCGAATTGAACACCTGATTGCCGAACGAGGAATGACCAAGAAGGCTTTCTGCCAACAGCTGAAGATTAGCACAGGCAATCTGGGTGATTGGAAACGTGGCAAGTCTATTCCGAGTACGAATAAATTAATTGAGATTGCTTCGTTTTTTGATGTGAGCCTCGACTGGCTCATGATTGGACGCCCATCGAAGGAAGCGATGGTTCGGGAAAAACGGGAGGATTATTTTTTTGACGTTTTGCGGCAATTGAATTGCCAAGAAAGTGAATTATCGACTGTGGAACAGTCTTTTATCAGCGAATATATTGAGTTCACCCGTTACCGCAAATCGAAAGAAAGTAAGGATGCAGGCGACTATCGCTACAAACCTGAGAACAAATCAGAGAACGATTCTGAGGAAAACGAAGCGTAAGTGATATGAGCAGCATCCATAGACTGAATGTACAAAAACCTCTGGACTAATCCGAACACACTCGGAGACAGTTCAGAGGTTTTTTGTATTAACCATGCATGCTTCATGCCCTTATTTACGAAAGACAAGAGTTTCTTTGCCCAGCAGATGGGGGCGGAGTGTGTTCCAGATCTGAAGACACTGCTCCTGAAGCTCCCAAGCTGCCATGCCAAGGAGTCGAACGCCGATGCCTCCGGTTGCCAGCAAACTTGCACCTGCGAGCATCCGTCCATCTGGTGGCAGCGCGGATCTGACTTGCTCCAACTCCGCAGTACCAAGCCCCGGTGCGATCATCCACAACGCAGCGGTATGGGTATAGTGAAGGAGAGACGCGGAGTGTTTGGGATCATCGGTATCCGGTTCGAGTCCGAATCGATCCCAGACAGCCAGTTGTTCACCTTGCCATATCTCCGTCAAGCTGCGGTAACGCTCGAATTGGAAAACTTCTCCCCGATGAATCCGTCCGGCAGACCAGATATCTGCATAGGCCAAGATTGCCCTTTCTTCCAGCTCAAAGGTTACAGCGAGCGAAGAAGAACTTCCTTTGAAGGGAATGACGCATTCAGGAAAGTATTCCAGCGTGGCCCCTTTTCCCAACCGAAAGTGATGATTAACGGATGAGGGAATGGAAGGTGTAGGATGAAGTCTGGTAGCAGATGTGCTGCTCAGCATGACATGGGTACCTTCACCTAATTCCCACTCGGAATGATAATGATCCCCGTTAAGGACTCCGGGAGAGACGTCTGACGTGTACACACATAATTCGGTTCCGCCTCCGGGAGGTCGAAAGGATCGGCTAAACCGGAGAGGTGCGCTGTAATAACGATCAGTCATGACAGTCCGGTCGCCTTGGAAGGCAAAGGTGGCCCGAAGCTCGCTGCGGCGTGTGACGGGCGCACCTGCACTTTCATTCCCATTTATCTCTGTTCCCGTGGGGACAGAAGATAAATTAATGCGAGTGAGTGCCATGTTCATGGCTGTGTGAATGCAGATGTGCAGCGGAAGCATCGTCATCCATATATTGATGTTCAAGCCAGTGGACAATCTCGGATACACCTTCACCGCTCATTAGATTAGACATGACATAAGGGCGGCCTTCGCGTACCCGCTCGGTATCATTTTTCATAACTTCCAGGCTTGCTCCAACGTAAGGGGCAAGGTCGGTTTTGTTGATTAACAACAGATCTGAACGCGTGATGCCAGGACCGCCTTTGCGAGGAAGTTTCTCCCCTTGGGCAACGTCGATAATGTAGATGAACACATCAGCGAGTTCCGGACTGAATGCAGCAGAGAGATTGTCACCACCGCTCTCGATAAAGATCAGTTGCAGATCCGGGAAACGTTCAATTAACTCGTCAACTGCTTCGAAATTCATGGAGGCATCCTCACGAATAGCGGTGTGCGGGCATCCGCCTGTCTCTACGCCAATAATGCGCTCTGGTGCCAGTGCATTCTGACGCAGCAAGATTTCGGCATCTTCCTTGGTATAAATGTCATTCGTGATGACAGCAAGGCTATAACGTGTACGCAGTGCCTTGGACAGCTTCTCCACCAGGGCTGTTTTACCTGAGCCTACCGGTCCACCAATTCCAATTCGCATCGGACGACTCCGATCAAATGCCTTACGTTCCCACTCTGGATGATGCGTATGATTAGCTCCTCCACACATAACAATTCCTCCTTGGTTAGATAAAAGTTGTAGTTAAGACATAAACAGCCGCGCGGGTAAGGTCTCATGCCGCATGGCGTAGATTTCCTGGGCGATTCCGAAGCTGTGCATATCTTCGGGGTCATTGTCCCGTATGAGAGCCCATTCCGCTTCGATATCATCAAGCAGTTTCTGAATCAACATCTGCGCTTCGGTTTGTCCGATGGGCAGCAGGCGAAGTGCGCTGTTCACATAAGCGTTCACTGAGGTATACAGATGCCCGGTAACGGCTTCATCCAATTCAATCTCCAACTGATAGTTGATATAACCGTGAATGGTCGTGATGCCGCAATACGCGCCATGTTCCCGGATGGCCTTATCAATCAGGGAAAAGTCCATCCATGGATAGAGTGAACGGGCCAGCTTGAGCAGTCGTTTTCCCATTTTGTGGCCGCTTTCCCTGAGTTCCCGAGGGGAGCGCTGGGCGTGGACACGTTTATCATACAGGGCAAGTAGAGCGGCATCTTGCTGTTTTATCGCCTGATAGACGCCTTTGATGGCAAGACCATCTAGTCGTACAAGACTGGAATGAAGTTGGCTGCGAATAAACTGTTCAAGCTGCGCGGTATTTTGCACGGTGCCATCATGCGTGTAAGCTTCCAGACCGAAGGAATGGGAGAAACCACCGATGGGCAGGGCCGAATCCAGCAGCTGAACATAACGGAGTAGCTTCGTGCCACTGTTCATCATGAGTGCCCCCTTATCAGCTAATCCGTATTTCTATCAAAACATAAAGTACCGCTGTGCCATAGGCAACTCGTCTGCGGGTTCACAGGTGAGAAGCTCGCCGTCGGCGCGCACCTCATAGGTCTCGGGATCGACTTCAATGACAGGGGTGACGTCGTTATGAATCATGTCTTTTTTACTGACCGAGCGACAGCCCTTGACGGGTTCAACCCGCTTTTTCAGGCCCAATGACTCTTTGATCCCCGCATCTGCTGCGGCTTGGGAGACAAAGGTGATGGATCCGCTGGCAATGGCGCTCCCATAAGCTCCGAACATGGGTCTGCCAAATACCGGCTGAGGTGTCGGGATGGATGCATTGGGATCACCCATCTGGGCGAATGTAATCATGCCACCCTTGATGACAATCTCGGGTTTAACTCCGAAGTAAGCCGGTTTCCATATGATTAGATCGGCCAGCTTTCCAACTTCCACCGAACCGACGAGATGACCGATTCCGTGTGCGATAGCTGGATTGATGGTGTATTTGGCGACATATCTCTTGATCCGATCGTTATCGGAGGGAGAATCCGGGTTGAGTTCAAGTTTACCGCGCTGTTTTTTCATTTTGTCGGCTGTCTGCCACGTACGGATAATGACTTCGCCCACTCGGCCCATGGCCTGTGAATCGGAACTGATGATGCTGAACACGCCAAGATCATGCAAAATGTCTTCTGCTGCGATGGTTTCGGGACGAATCCGTGAATCGGCAAAAGCGACATCTTCCGGGATGGAAGGGTCCAGATGGTGACACACCATCAACATATCAAGGTGCTCTTCTACGGTGTTGCGTGTGTACGGTCGTGTTGGGTTGGTTGATGAGGGGATAACGTAGGACTCCCCAGCGGCCCGGATAATATCCGGTGCGTGTCCGCCACCAGCGCCTTCCGTATGGTACGTGTGGATCGTCCGGCCGTTGATCGCAGCCAGGGTGTTTTCGAGAAATCCGGTTTCGTTCAATGTATCGGTGTGGATAGCGACTTGAACATCATGTTCCCCGGCGGCAGTCAGGCAGGCATCGATAGCGCTCGGGGTAGTGCCCCAATCTTCATGCAGCTTCAGGCCGATTACACCCGCTTCAATCTGTTCGATTAAAGGTGCGGTACTGGAACTGTTGCCTTTGCCAAGGTAACCGATGTTCATGGGAAAAGCCTCTGCCGATTCTAACATCCGGTGGATGTGCCAGGCTCCTGGTGTGCAGGTGGTGGCTTTGGTTCCTGTTGCGGGTCCTGTTCCGCCGCCGATCATGGTCGTGACCCCGGAGGATAATGCAGTCTGAATCTGCTGTGGGCAGATGAAATGAATATGGGTATCAATGCCGCCAGCAGTTACAATCATGCCTTCACCGGCGATGATTTCGGTGGAAGCACCGATGACCAGTGCGGGATGAACGCCATCCATTGTATCCGGGTTACCGGATTTGCCGATGGCGCAGATGTGACCATCCCGAATGCCGATATCCGCTTTTACAATGCCCCAATGATCGATAATGATAGCGTTGGTGATAACGGTATCAGGAGTGCCGTCACTTCGCAGAGCAGTCGTAGACTGGCCCATCCCGTCGCGGATAACCTTGCCGCCCCCGAACTTGCTCTCATCTCCGTATACGGCATAATCATGTTCAATCTCTGCCCATAGTTCGGTATCTGCAAGTCTTACGGCATCGCCGGTTGTCGGTCCAAACATGGACGCGTACTGTTCACGGCTCATTCGTTTCATGAAGATTCACCCCCATCTTGTATGGGAGGGGAGAACGTCTTCAGGAATGCCTCCAGTTTCAGTGGATCAGGAGCTTGATCCGCAGAGCCTTCGGTTAATCCGTTGAACCCGTGAATCTGGCGTTTGCCGCCAAAGGTTGTGAGTTCAACAGGTTTCTCTTCACCAGGTTCGAAGCGGACTGCGGTGCCTGCCGGAATGTGCAGGCGATGTCCAAAAGCTGACGTGCGATCAAAGTCCAGTGCTGCATTAACTTCATAAAAGTGAACGTGAGAGCCGACCTGGACGGGGCGGTCGCCGCGGTTAAGGACAATGAGTCGTAGGGTTAAACGATCCGGATGACAGATGATGTCGTCATCTGGCTTCAAACGGTATTCACCAGGAATCATGGTTTCTCCTGCCTTTCTCAGCGTATAGGTTCGTGTACAGTAACCAGTTTCGTACCGTCAGGAAATGTGGCTTCTACCTGTACTTCAGGAATCATATCGGGAACACCATCCATACAGTCTTCACGTGTCAGGATGGTGCCTCCGTATCTCATTAATTCGGCAACACTCATTCCATCCCGTGCTCGTTCCATCAGTTCGGAGGTCAACAAGGCGATGGCTTCGGGAACATTCAACTTGAGTCCGCGTGCTCTTCGTTCACGGGCGAGGTTAGCGGCCACGGTAATCAGGAGTTTTTCCTTTTCCTGCTCAGTCCAGTGCAAGGCAATCCGACCTTTCGCTTATAATGTCTGATATGTTCATGGATCATGTTATATGTTAAATATACTCACACAGGGTGAATCCTTTGTCAATAAGCTTCAAGGCATATTAGCAGTATGCATGAAACGAGTAGGCATGAAATAAAATTATGTAAGCTATATTGACATGAAGAGTGTAACCCTCCATAATTTGGATCAACGAACATTTCGGACACAAATGACCTTAATGTTCGTCAATAGACTAAAAAAAGGGAGTGTAGGCTATTGAAGAAGAGGTCGGTCAAGTTATGGAGTATTTTGCTCGGTGTGGTCATTGTGATGACAGGATGTGTGGAGGGCACTGCGCCGCCTGAAGCTTCGGGTTCAGGTGGTACAGGAGAGCCGGCTGCCTCCGGTGATACGATTAAAGTTGGCATTCTTCACTCTCTCAGCGGAACGATGGCGATCAGTGAGGTATCTGTTAAAGATGCCGAGATGCTTGCTATTGAAGAGATCAACGCCGCGGGCGGAGTTTTGGGTAAACAGATCGAGCCTGTAATTGAGGATGGCGCTTCGGATTGGCCTACTTTTGCGGAGAAAGCTGGGAAGCTACTACAACAAGATAAGGTCGCTGCAGTATTTGGTGGATGGACCTCTGCAAGTCGGAAGGCTATGCTCCCAGTGTTCGAACAGAACAAAGGTCTGTTATTTTACCCGGTACAATATGAAGGATTGGAATCATCGCCAAATATTTTTTATACAGGAGCAACAACCAATCAGCAGATCGTTCCATCTGTAACCTGGTTACTGGAGAACAGGGGCAAGACGTTTTATCTGCTCGGTTCAGATTATGTATTTCCGAAAACGGCCAATCAGGTCATTAAGGCACAACTCGCAGCAGAGGGCGGCGAAGTGGTGGGTGAAGAATACACACCGCTGGGCCATACCGATTACAGTACCATCATAAGCAAAATCAAGGCTGCGAAGCCGGATATTGTATACAATACGCTGAACGGAGACAGCAATGTGGCCTTCTTCAAACAATTGAAGGATGCCGGAATCTCCTCGGATCAGATGACAACCCTCTCGGTAAGTGTGGCGGAGGAAGAAATCCGTGGTATTGGCGCAGACGTATTGAAGGGGCATCTGGCTTCGTGGAATTATTATCAGACAACCGATACACCTGAAAATGCTACATTTGTTGCCAAGTACAAAGAAAAATACGGTGCTGATCGAGTGACTGCTGATCCGATTGAAGCGGGATATGTGGCGGTTTATCTCTGGAAAGCGGCGGTGGAAAAAGCAGGATCAACCGACGTAGAGAAGGTGAAGGCGGCTGCCAAGGGTCTGGAGTTTGATGCCCCGGAAGGTAAGGTAACCGTGGATGGAGAGAATCAGCATATCTACAAAACCGTACGGATCGGTGAGGTGCAGGAAGATGGGCAGTTCAAGGAATTGTGGAATTCTGGTGCGCCTGTCAAGCCGGACCCTTATCTGAAAACGTATGATTGGGGAGCTTCCCTCAGCGCTAAATAACATAGAAACCTCGCAATAAAACAGGCAACTCGCTTCAAAGCAGCCGACACATAAACGAGGGTGTGACAACACATCCTCTCACCGCATTGCGGTAAAGCGTTACTGTGATATGAAAAATATTGCTGCCGCTAATTTAAGTTGTGAAATGTCGAGAGTCACGGTATGGAGGAGGGGATAGCGATGGATATGTTTATCCTGCAGATGTTCAACGGTCTGAGTATCAGTTCAATTCTGTTGTTGATTGCATTGGGGCTTGCAGTAACGTTTGGGCTGATGAATGTCATCAATATGGCTCACGGTGAACTGATCATGATCGGTGCATATGCAACGTATGTAACACAAAATCTGTTTATGTCCTATGCTCCAGCGGCGTGGTTTGGTGCCTACTTTGTTGTGGCTCTACCGATTGCGTTCATTGTAGCGGCTCTGATTGGCTGGTTGCTTGAAGTGGTGCTGATCAGGCATCTATATGGCAGGCCGCTGGACAGTCTGCTTGCGACATGGGGTGTAGGCATGATGCTGCAACAACTGGCCCGTACGATATTCGGAGCGCCAAATGTAGGAGTATCTAGTCCGGCCTGGCTCAATGGGGGATTGGCGATCTCGGATGGCATTGTATTCCCATATAAACGAATTTTCATTATTGCACTGGTTGCGGTTGTGCTGCTGTGTATGTATCTCTATATCTATCGAACGTCTTCCGGAAGACGAATGAGGGCTGTAATGCAAAATCGGAGCATGGCGGGGTGTCTTGGGATTTCGACCAGGCGGGTAGATGGCATGACCTTTGCGATTGGTTCGGGCATTGCCGGAATTGCTGGCTGTGCATTAACGCTCATTGGTCCGATTGGTCCTTCACTTGGTACGTATTATATTGTGGATGCGTTCATGGTCGTTGTCCTGGGTGGTGTGGGAAAATTGGTCGGAACCGTGTGTGGTGCATTGGGGATTGGTATGTTCAACACGCTATTCGAAACCTATACATCGGCTTCCATTGGCAAGGTGCTCGTGTTTGTATGTATCGTTGCTTTTCTGCAATGGAAACCACGCGGTTTGGTCGCGATGCGTACACGAAGTCTCGATTAACGTGAAAAAGGGGGTTAGTTCATGTCCGCTTTACTCAAGACTGGCAGTCTCAAAATGAGGATTATCTGGGCGGTTGTACTCATCATGATGTGTCTTGCTCCACTGATCTCCACGGAGTTTCGTCTAAGTCTGTTAGCCAAGTTTTTGGCGCTGGCAATCCTGGCCATTGGTCTCGATCTGATCTGGGGTTATGGGGGTGTGTTGAGTCTTGGGCATGGTGTGTTCTTTGGGCTAGGTGGATACGCGATGGCGATGTATCTGAAGCTTCAGGCCAGTGGAGCAACGCTTCCTGACTTCATGGGATGGAGTGGTCTCAGTGGTCTGCCATGGTTCTGGGAACCATTTCGCTCTTTCCCGGTGGCGCTGTTATTGGGGATAGCCCTTCCGGCATTGCTTGCCTTTGCCCTGGGGTGGTTTACGTTCCGTAACCGGATCACCGGTGTTTATTTTACCATCCTGACTCAAGCCTTGGTTCTTATTACGGTAACACTCTTTGTTGGTAAACAGGAATGGACGGGTGGAACAAATGGCATTACCGGATATAATTCGATCTTTGGTTTTACACTTCATTCCGCTGGAACGACGATTGCTCTCTACTATATAACGCTTGCTGTTCTGGTGATCGCATATATGCTCTGTCGTCGAATGGTGAACAGTCGGTTCGGCCAAGTGCTCGAAGCTGCGCGGGATGGGGAGAATCGGGTACGATTCCTCGGATATGATCCGGCAGGATATAAAACGCTGGCTTTTGCTTTTTCCGGTGCGCTTGCAGGCATCGCGGGCATGTTGTTTGTTCTTCAGGTGGGTATTATCTCGCCATCGATGATGGGGATTGTGCCCTCCATTGAGATGGTCCTGTGGGTTGCGTTGGGTGGTCGCGGTACGCTTATTGGAGCGGTCATCGGAGCGGTGGTGCTGAATGCGGCCAAAACAGGCATAAGTGAGGCTTACCCTGAAGGGTGGCTGTTTGTCATTGGCGGGCTCTTTGTAACGGTAGTTTTGTTCATGCCAAACGGAATTGTAGGTGTGTATCGTCATATCGTTCGTTTGCTGAAGCGGAGAGGAGAGAGTGCGCATGTCCAAGTCACTCGGGAAAAACCTGAAGTCTACTGAGGAATCGACGGTGTTGGTAGCCGAGGATATTACGGTGGCCTTTGGTGGGTTCGTTGCTGTCAAAGGCATGAATCTGAAGCTGCATGAACATGACCTGCATTTTCTGATCGGACCCAATGGTGCTGGGAAAACAACGATGCTGGATGTGATATGCGGCAAAACCAAACCGATGTCCGGCTCGGTAAAGATGGCGGATGGTACGGAATTAACAAGACTGAAGGAGCACCAGATAGTTCGCAAAGGGGTGGGACGCAAATTCCAGGCGCCATCGATCTTTGCGGGTCTGACGGTGCAGGAGAATCTGACGCTGGCGGCGGAGACTCGCCGTTCCCCTTTGCAAGCCATCGGTATTCGGAGATATGGGAAAATGAGTGCTGCCATGGAGGTTGTTACCCTCCAGATTGGTCTGCAAGACCGCGTTGATGCTCGTGCAGGAGCGTTATCACATGGGGAGAAGCAGTGGCTGGAGATCGGCATGTTGCTTCTGCAGGAGCCACGGGTGTTGTTGCTGGACGAACCAGCTGCAGGCATGACGGATGAAGAAACACACAAGACCGGGCGACTTCTGCAAGAGATTGCGCGTGAACGCTCGGTTGTGGTGGTGGAGCATGATATGGAGTTTGTGCGAGAGTTCGCAGCCAAGGTAACGGTGATGCATGAAGGGAAATTGCTGAAGGAAGGTACGATGGCGGAGGTACAGGCAGACCCGAAAGTGGCAGAAGTGTATCTGGGCAAAAGGAGGGATGACCATGCTGTCGCTGCAACGAATTGAATCCGGCTACGGCGAAAGCAATGTGCTTCGTGGTGTGAACCTGGATGTACAGCCAGGACAGGTGGTGTGTCTGATGGGCCGCAACGGTGTAGGGAAAACAACGTTGATGAAAACATTAATGGGGCTGCTCAAAACACGCAAGGGCAGTATTCAGTGGCAAAACCAGGAGTTATCCACCTTGGATACAGCCAAGCGGGCAAGGGCGGGGATTGGTTATGTACCGCAGGGGCGGGAGATTTTCCCGCAGCTTACGGTGAAAGAAAACTTATTGCTCGGTCTGGAGACAAGTGCACCGGGAGTAAAAACGTTCCCGGAGGATGTACTGGCGATGTTTCCAGTGCTTGCTACGATGTATGGACGGCAGGGCGGGGATCTGAGTGGTGGACAGCAGCAACAGTTGGCATTCGCTCGGGCATTGGCTTCGCGTCCGGGGTTGTTGCTCCTTGATGAGCCGACAGAAGGCATCCAGCCTTCTATCGTGGAGGACATTCGGCAGGTTATTTTGCAGCTCAAGGCAAAGGGGAACCTCTCGGTTCTGCTGGTAGAGCAGAGTATTGATTTTGTACGGAGTGCCGCAGACTACATCTATATCATGGACAAAGGGGCCATAACCCTGCATGGGACACCGCAAGAATTGGATATGTCGCAGTTTGAACATCATCTCTCCGTGTAGTTGTAGTTAGTGTGGCGAGTGGAGAGGTTTCAGGAACGCTTGTCCAGGATATTCGAGTATTTGGGATATAACCGCCGGATGCATTCCGGACAGATGTCATGGGTGAATTCGGCGTGGGTATGCTTCTCCAGATAACTCTCAACGGAGTTCCAGTGTTCCTCTTCGTCCTTGATTTGTTTGCAGACGGCGCAAATAGGCAGCAGTCCGCGCAATGTGCGCACTTCAGACAATGCCTTCTTCAATTGGTGTTCTGTCTTTCTCTGTTCGGTAATATCCATGTGTGCAATCAAAGCGAGATCGGTATCCTGAATTGAATTTGCATAAGATAGAGGGGTGAGTTCTACACGAAACCACCTCTTTTCATTGTATACAGTATACACGCAGATGTCATATGTATGATTTCGATTAAAGGGTATTCCGCGTTCTTTCAAATTCTGTGCGACAAGTGCCATGTTAGCGTTCTTGCCTCGTTTTGCCCAGGCTTCCGTCAGATGCAGGTAATGTCTATGATTACTGTGTGTATCCGGGGATGGTGAGCATTGACCGAGTCCTTGTTGCCAGGCACGGTTACAACTTTGGATAATCCAATTGTGATCAATGATGATGAGTTGGTGACGTATGGACTGGAACGACAGCCTCTCCAGATCGGATGTAACATGTCTCATGGATAGGACCCTCCTTTGGCAGAAATCTTATCTCAGTTCATCTGGAATATCCAAAATATCAGCGACCAGGTGCCTGAATCGGGTTGCTTTGCGTGTGCCGTGAATGAGATTGGATAAACGATAGGGTGGGATGCCATGCTGTTCACAAAAGGTCTTCTGGTCCACTTGAAGTTCGGTTAGCCGTCGTTTGATGGCCCATCCGAACGGAGTAACTGGTTTTTTCTTGTTCAAAAGGGTTCACCCCTGATTAGAATGTAGTATTCAGCCGCCCTTTCTTCATGTAAAATATATAGAAATGCGAGCTGTATGTTTCATTATATACGTAAATTCGTCATCTAACAATTAAAAAAGACGGAAAAAAGTGTATTTTGTGATGATAAATGGCGTAAATACGTAAATAAAACAAATAAAATGACAAAAAACACGTCGGCAAGGAGGTTGCCGCGTGTTTTTTAGTTTGTCTGAATAAAGGGGAGCAGGTATGAGGAGGAAGAGGATTAGGCCCTGTAGGCATGAAGTCCAGCTCCAAGCATATGGAAACTGGGAAAAAATGATTTCATGGACATCGAGGTTGGCTGTGCCAGTCCATCCGCAGCCGAGGCGCTGACGGTCTTCCATTCATTCTCCAGATCTGTGGCCAGGCGGACCATCAGATCCTTGGTTGTATCGTTGTTCAGGGGAATGACTTTGGAGGCTTCGGTTATGCAGGCATTCATGGCTGAATGCAGGTAACCAAG
The DNA here is from genome assembly GCF_037969885.1 of Paenibacillus sp. FSL R7-0313. Taxonomy (NCBI): domain Bacteria; kingdom Bacillati; phylum Bacillota; class Bacilli; order Caryophanales; family Paenibacillaceae; genus Paenibacillus; species Paenibacillus sp. FSL R7-0313. The sequence continues at coordinate 6,568,060 of NZ_CP150219.1, read as the reverse complement.
GACCGCCTCCTCGACCGGGATGTCGAGGTGGTGGTTAATCCAGGCGTGAACAGTGGAGAGGCAGCCAACCGAATCGTATTTGGCAAAGATCTGTTCGAGCTGGCTGAATTCAATCCAGGGGTGCAGAGCGCGTGCAAGTCTGATCAATCGTTTACCCATGGCGGCAGCTTGTTCTCTGAGATCTCCAGGGGTTCGCTGAACATGAACGAGCTTGTCGATTAGAGCTATCCGCCATGTATCCTTGTGATCTGCTGCGGTATAGATGCCTTTGATGGCCATGCCTTCTAGACGAACGATGCTCGGATGCAACTGACAACGCATGAATGATTCGAGATCTTCAGCATTACGAATGGTACCCTCCCTGATATGGATATCCATGCCGAAGGAATGGGTGAACCCTCCAACCTGAATAGAGGAATCAAGCAGTTTGACATAATCGAGCAGCTTATTCCCACGGTTCACAATCATTCGCCTCCTGCGTTCGTTAAATGTCACTTAAAGTGACATTTATATTCCTTTTTGTTTGCTTTATGTTTAAAAATCCGAATTATATGATAGTTATCATCCCATAAATGTCCGCTTTTTGTCAATAGTATCCGTGAAATTTAATGGATTAAATCTAGGATTCAATATTTGTGTTATTTTATATAACATATAAGGTTAAATATCTGCGAAGTGCAGGGAGGACTAGATATAAATGAATCAATAAGATCAGCTCAATCCGGAAAGGAGGGGATCAAATCTAATGTATGCAGTTCATGGGTAAAGATGACGAGAATATGCGTTTTTTGTGGAAAATACCTAGCTGTAAAAGAAGTATTAAAAAATACTTTACTTTTAGTTCTGAACCCGGTATAATCAATTCTGTTGCCGATTATTTACGACATGCGGTCGTGGTGGAATGGCAGACACGCTATCTTGAGGGGGTAGTGGGCGTATGCCCGTGGAGGTTCGAGTCCTCTCGACCGCATCATATGAACGATTAAGAAGAAGCTTTCCATTAATGGAAAGCTTCTTTTTTTTGTTTTTTTAACAGTCTGACATCAAAGTTGAGAAAAAAGGCCATCCATTACCGGGGCAATGCTGCTCTACCTTCCGGCTACGGGTGGCCAATGTATTATTTTTGCAGCAAGTTCTTGATATCTTCTTCAATCTTGTCCGGTGTTGTTTTGGGAGCATACCGTTTAATGACCTGTCCGTTCTGATCCACAAGGAATTTGGTGAAATTCCATTTGATTGCTTTGGAGCCGAGCAGGCCAGGAGCTTCTGTGCTAAGGTGCTGGAAGAGAGGGTGAGCGCTTGAGCCGTTCACATCAATTTTCTCAAACATAGGGAAGCTTACGCCATAATTCATCTGACAGAACTCGGCAATATCATCGGAAGAACCTTTTTCCTGTGCAAACTGGTTACTTGGAAAACCAAGGACTTCAAATGGCGCATCCTGGAACTTGTCTTGCAATTCTTGCAGACCTTTGAATTGAGGGGTAAGTCCGCATGAGCTTGCCGTATTCACAATCAGGAGCACTTTGTCACGGTAGTCGGACATTTCAACTTCTTGACCGCGAAGGGTATTCACTTTGTAATCGTAGACTGTCATCTAAATCGCCTCCATTTATTTACTCTTATATCTTCTATTATATTGGTTGCAATTAAATATTGCAAAACTAATATGGTGTTAAAAGCACCAAAACAGGCAAGTTGTGCAGAATACGTGAATGAATTGCGAAGTGATTTTCGTCAGAGTGAGAATTAGATAGATTTAAAGAGATGGATAGAGTATGACCTTGTTGTAAGCGCTATTATATGTGAGTATTGCCGAAAATCTGTCGATTCGGTGATCTGTGCGGACTTTACACCGACATGGCGCGGGTGTATGATTCATAACGTAATTTCAATTTAAACTAAATTGTACCTGAAAAACGAAACAAACGATAATATCGCTCGATCTTATTTTAAGATATACGAACGATGTTTTAATCGCTGAGTTTCCATTCATTGATGAGTGGGAAACGGGGGAACCAACAGAATGCGCTGTCCAGGACAGTAGGCATTCATGGGGTGAATTTTCCGGTGACAGCCGGAAATAGGGCGACTCTCGCGCCCGAATCCGTCAGCTAACCTCGTAAGCGTTAAAGGGAGAGGCAACAAGCCGTACGCTGGTTCATGGCGTTTTCGCCATGGGTTCTTTAAGAAGCGTTCGGGAGGCCTTGGTCCCCCACGCTTCTTTTTTGTTGTCTTTTCACGCCAAGGGAGGAACGAATGATGGATACTGAGATGATCTTAGTGACTGCTCCAAATGAAGCAGGACGCAAATTTATCAAATTGCTGATGTACAAAAAAATGCCGTTTGCCGTTCTAACCAACAGTGCAGGGGAAGAGCGCAGACTCCGTAGAATCGGAGTAGAACATGTCATTCGCATGAATACGGCTGCAGCTCAAAAATGGTTTTTGCCGCAGGGCAGCGTAGGCAACGTGTTTATTTTCGAGAACAGCCTGAATCTGACCTGTCGTTATTTACAGATCTGCCGTTCATGGACATCGAAATCCCTGTGCGTCATTACAGAGCAGAGTCATCCTAAGGGCATCTATCGGGGCATGGGCGCAGACCGGATTGTATATTCGCTCAATGGGGAAGTTGGCTTTCTCCTCAATGGGTAATGCCATAGCTTGTGATTGCTCAGGTGTAAGGTGCCTGTTATAATTGAATGTATCGATAAACGGAAATTTGAGGAGACTCATGCATGATGGTGAGTCTTCTTTTTTATGGTTTTAAAGGTAGTTCAAGACTTTTTGAACACGAACTTTTAGATTTGGATCAGGAATCACCTGTGGCTTACAAGGAGGAATTGGCGTGCCGGATGTAGGTGGATTGAAATGGTTGTTTTTTGATGTTGGAGATACGCTGGTGGATGAATGGGAGCCGGTTGATGATATTATTGGACAGTTCGTCCGTGAAGCCTGTGCTTTGGGATATCCGGTAAAGATTGAGGCGGTACGCGAACTGTTCGCGAACTGTTACCGAAAATATGAGCAATGGCCTATGAGAGTGGCGATTCGCACATTCGTTGAAGACGAGGGACACCAGAAACAGATTCAGGACAAGCTGAAATTTCAAAAAGATCTTGAACGTCCTTTTCCTTCAGCGGATTCCGTTCTTCAGCAGTTGTCACGGTATTATCGTATTGGCATTATTGCCAATCAGAGTCCTGGAACGGAAGAAAGACTGGAGAGCTACGGCTTGCGGAAGTATGTTGATGTTCTGGCGTGTTCGGCTGAAGAAGGAGTGTCCAAGCCAGACCCTGAGTTATACGCTGTGGCCTTGAAGCAGGCCGGTTGTGAACCGGAGGAAGCCGTCATGATCGGCGATCGGATCGATAACGACATTATACCTGCTCGGAAGCTGGGCATGCGTACAATTCGGATTATGCAGGGTTACGGAAGATTCCAGCCAGACCGATCGGATGACGAACGTGCGGATTGGACTGTTAATTCATTGGATGAACTCCTGCCATTACTGGTGCCCAATCAGGATTAGATAATTGTTTATTAGAGTTTAGCGTTTTACTATAAAAGGAAACACGTTGCTGTACTGCAACAATAAAGGCTGATCAACTTGGTATTGCATACCAGAGTTGATCAGCCTTTATTGTATTTGGTCGATAAGAACGAGATTAGAATAACCGAATCGTCTGAATGATCAGATATACATTCAGCACAACGATAATCGCGGCAATGACCCATGAGATGATTTTGAGCCACAATTTGTTGGCGAATGCACCCATGCTTTTTTTATCACTCGTGAACATCACCAGGGGAATTACAGCAAAGGGTAATTGAAGAGACAGCACGACCTGGCTCAAAATGAGCAGTTCTTCTGTGCCATGTTCTCCTGCAATGGCTGTGACAATTACAGCCGGGATGATGGCGATCAGACGTGTGACCAGTCTGCGCAGCCAAGCCGGAATTCGAATGTTCAGGAAACCTTCCATAACGATCTGCCCAGCGAGTGTACCTGTAAGGGTGGAGTTCTGACCTGATGCTAACAGCGCCACACCGAACAGAATACTTGCAACCGTAGTACCCAATAGAGGTGTCAGCAGATGGTACGCATCTGCGATCTCGGCAACCTGTGTCATACCAGCACTGTGGAATACAGCAGCAGATACAATCAGGATGGCTGCATTAATGAACAGGGCCAGTGTCAGCGCGATCGTAGAATCCATGGTCGAGTACCGAATGGCTTCTTTTTTGCCCTGTGGTGTCTGTTCGATCTGACGGGTTTGCACAATGGAAGAATGCAGATACAGATTATGCGGCATCACGGTTGCTCCGATAATACCAATGGCGATATAGAGCATAGCCGGGTTTTGCAGAATCTCAACATTTGGTACAAAACCGTGGAGAACACCGCCCATATCCGGTTTCGCTAGAAACAGGTCAATACCGAAGCATAGGGCAATGGTCGCCATGAGCACAATGACGAGAGTTTCCAAAGCGCGGAATCCTTTGTTTTGCAGTACAAGAATCAGGAGTACATCAACTGCGGTGATGATCACGCCGTATAACATGGGGATGTTAAATAACAGCTTTAACGCGATGGCAGAACCTATGACCTCAGCCAGATCGGTAGCTGCAATGGCGAGTTCACACAGAATCCATAACATCATGACAACAGGCATGCTGAATCGTTCACGACAGGCTTGGGCCAGATCCCGTCCAGTAACGATGCCGAGCTTTCCAGCTAATGATTGAAGTACAACGGCCATCAGGTTCGATAACAGGATAACGGATAACAAGGTATACCCGAACTGTGAGCCACCTGCGATATCTGTTGCCCAGTTCCCGGGGTCCATGTAACCTACGGCAACGAGGTATCCTGGGCCTACAAAGGCGAGGAATTTCTTCCACCATGCAGCATTCTGCGGGACTTTCATGGAACTATGTGCTTCTCCAAGCGAAGGGGCCATGCCCGCAGTAGACAATGATTCTCTTGAAGGAGCGTTGAACGGATTTTTTTTACTCATACGATAATCACCTGACTTTGAATTATTGATTTGGTAATATTGATGCGGGACAAACCACGCATGATATATCTAAATTTTTATGTTTATTGTTACATTGTACTCCTTCAATAATTTTTGTCTAGTGCAACTTTTATGTATTAACACAAAATTTAGGTTCTAATTTGAAGATGCCCCTTCGTATATTACCCAACCTTAGGAAAAATACAGCCATGGCGTTGAAATGCATGAAAATAATAAAGTTGTAAAAGCTTATAAAGAACTAAAATGCGTTTCAAAATGAGCCAGAAGTTTAAATTGAAAGGAAGGCAGTAAAAACTAAATGGATAAGGGAGAGATTCTTAATGGAAGCTTTATATACAGCAGTAGCGACAGTTAAAGGTGGACGTACAGGTTCAGTAACTTCTTCGGATGGCGTGCTCAAACATGATTTGAAAATGCCGAAAGAGCTTGGAGGTTCCGGTGGTGAAGGTACCAACCCTGAGCAGCTCTTCGCAGCTGGATATGGAGCATGTTATGAGAGTGCCCTTGCCAATGTTGCTCGTAAAGCAGGTGTGAAATTGGAGAATGTGGTCGTTACAAGTAACGTATCCATTGGTAAAGACCCAGCGGATGACGGTTTTCAATTATCTGTTCGCCTGGACGTGAGTATGCCTGGGGTGGATCACAGTCAAGCAGAAGATCTGGCCCGCAAGGCACATGATTTCTGTCCGTATTCCAAAGCGACACGTGGCAACATTGATGTTGTATTAAACGTAGTCTAAGATTTGACTCCCTGCAAGTAAAGGGAACATATAGAGCAGGGTATCCCAGATACCTGATGTTCGACTACAAAGCCCTGCTGGCAATCGGCAGGGCTTTGTGTTGATTATAATATAAGGACATGATGCAGGAGATTAGATGCCAGATCGCGTACTATTTTACATAATTGCACTCTCACTTCATGCTACACATTCCATAAAGGGGGAACAAAGATGAGTATTGAAGAGATGATCGAGCGGCGATTTGTGTGTACAAAATGCAGAGGCACGGATTGTAACATTAAGGAAGTTTCCATGTCAGGAGCAGGCCTGAGCAAGATGTTTGATATACAGCATAACCATTACCTGTTCGTGGCTTGTGCTTCCTGCGGGTATGTTGAAGTATTTGATCCGGATGTCTTGAAAGGGAAAAAACAGGGGCAGGTAGGGACTATTCTGGATATTCTGTTTGGCGGGTAGACATGCGCGAGTTGACATTGAACTGAATTTTCTTTAATATAACTTAGTACTGAGTAGTGTCATTGCATGAACCAAATTTGAATTAAACAGGTGATATCCATGTCTTATAGACCGCGTATTGCAGATTTAGAATTAGCTTATGGTAACAAGGAAGACGGATTGTACGAATTTAAAATGAATTTGGTAGACGGTACAAAATGCCGTGTATTCTACTCCCGTTCCCCGGAATGGAAGATGACCAATATCAGTCGTTTGCAGAAAACGCCTTGTCCAGTATGTCGCAAAGATTTCATTTGCAAATGTATGGACCAGTGGGCAAGTGACCTGCATCAACAGATGATCGATGACCAATGGATGGAAAAGGCAGTTACGGAGTAATTGTCGGACAGATACGAGCGCGGGCACAATGCCTGCGCTCTTTTTCTTTATATTTCCAATAAATGCGTGTTCAAAAAGAGCGGTTTTCAGTCTTTTTGAACTACCTCTAGAAATAAATTTAGAATTAGTCAACAAGAAGGCCCAGATTGGGTAAGTTACTCTAACCGCAACAATAGGAGGCAGCCAATATGACAGCAAATCAAACAGATGTGCATCAGGGACATCCGATCGTACTGGTGGATGGTGTCTGTCACTTCTGCCAGGGCTTAACCAAATGGATTATTAAGCGTGACCCGGAAGGGAAATATCATTTTGCTTCGCTCCAATCAGATGTAGCCAAGGAACTGCTGGAGAAAGGCAATTTGTCGACAGACAGTATGGATACCTTTGTTCTGATTGAATATGGAAAATACTATACACGTTCAACCGCCGCACTGCGACTGGCTAAGAGTCTGAAGTTTCCTTATCCGTTGTTATATGTGTTCATTATTGTACCGAAATTTATTCGTAATGCAGTCTATAACTGGGTTGCTCGCAACCGTTATCGCTGGTTTGGCAAGGATGAAGCGTGCATGTTGCCTACACCGGAGATCAAAGATCGATTTTTATGATTAATAACGGAAATAATTGGGTAATGAATACAGATCATATCTATTTTGGGAGGACAACAACTTGAAGAAGTGGACTACATTATTTATCGGGGCATTATTAGCAGTGAGCTTGGCAGCATGCAGTAACGATACAGATAATACGGCAACGCCGCCAGCGACTAACAACGAAACATCTAACGAGGGTAATACACCTGCAGAGCAGGAAACAAAGATCCCTACCCTGGACGAATTGATTACCAAAACCAATGCAGCAACCAAAGAAATGAAAAGCTTCACAACTGAAGCAAACATTGATCAGAATCTGAAACTGGATGCTGGTGAACAGTCCCAGGATCAACAGGTTAAAACATCGCTCAAGATGGATATTATCAAAGATCCAATGATGATCTATCAAGAGATGAAAATGGAAATGTCGGGACAGGAAGCTCAGAACGTGAAGCAGTATATCACATCGGATAAAATCTACTCTCAAGTTGGGGATCAATGGGTTGCGATTCCTGAAGCTCAAACCAAGGAACTGATTGAGCAGATGAAAGCAAGCATGAACCCGGAAGGTGAATTGGAGCAATTCAAAAAGATTGAAGAAGATACTGAAGTGACCGAAGAAGGCGACAATTATGTGATTAACGCTGACGTATCCGGTGATAACGTGAAGGAACTGGCCAAAGCCGTGATGGAGCAGAACGGATCGGATACCCAGATGCAAGCCATGCTTGATCAGATGAATATCACCAGCATGAAGATGAAATACATGATCAACAAAGAAACCTACCTGCCTGCAAGTACGGACGTAACCATGGTCATGGAGATGGAACAGAATGGACAGAAAATGACGATGGACATGAAGATGACCAGTACGTTCTCCAACCAGGATCAAGTGGAAGAGATCAAGATTCCACAAGAAGCATTGGATAGCGCTAAATAAAACAGGCACCTCTGAACTAGATCTGTGTGAGCCGAGAGGTTTACCAGATTAGAATCAGGGGTGTTTTTCTGTTTAGCGGAGATTATGGTCAGGGTTGAAGGTGTTATAGTATAGTCATATTGAAGTAGAGAGGGGATATAAAAGATGATCGAATATGCACACATCCACCATGTTAGTCTGGCTGTACGTGATCTGGAAATCGCGAAGAAATTCTATTCGGGGTTACTGGGAATGCAGGAGATTGAACGCCCGCCTTTCCGCTCCACAGGTACATGGTATGCCATCGGTAGCCAGCAGCTTCATCTGTTACAGCACCCGGAGGGGCACACGTTACGTGAGGCTGGGATTGATACAACAGACGGCCACTTTGCGATCTGGGTCACCAGTTATTCAGGGACTATAGCTTGGCTGGAGCAGCAGGGAATTGAGTATGAAGCGAGACCGGATAGTGTAGCGGGATTCGCACAGATTTTTGTACTTGATCCTGACCGTAACATTATTGAGTTCGATTCACCGTATAACTCTTAAGGAGAAATGGGTTAGAATAAATCCCTTGCTCCCCCAGAAATTGTATGCTATATTATCCATACATTCATAGCACGTGACGGAAGCACCGTCCATATACTGCATATTCATGCGGTTATTGGACGGTGCTTTTTTGTGCTTTTTGACAGGGAGGGAAGGAAAATTTGATTGTACTGAAGGTAGTTCTGGTTTCAAAAGATAGAGATTACATTAGCGCCTGGCTTGATTATGTACAGGGAAATTCGCCTGGTCTCCATGTGCGTTTCACGGCATTCTCCCAAGGGGATTCGTTCAAGGATCACATGAATGAGCAAGAAGGTCGAGAATTACCGGATCTGGTTATTGCAGAACCGGAGTTTCTGAATGACTGGCTGAATAACGGGGGAGAAGGATCAGGTGTACCTTGGCTAATGCTTAGTGAAGGGATGGAAGAGGTGGATGAGGCCAAGCGGCTGATGAAATACCAACCCTTGCCTGCTTTGCTGGATGCTGTGATGCATGCTTGCCGACAGCCACGCCGTAAGAAGGTTCACCATCCGGGGCAAGAGACGCTCTCCATCGGTGTAGTATCCGCTTCGGGTGGAAGTGGCAAAACGGCAGTAGCTCTGCATATGGCGAAGCAATTGGGACTTGCAGGATATGCTGTTCTCTATCTGAATCTGGAGACGCTGGACAGTACGCTCCCGTTTCTGGAAAAGGGACTAACTAGAAGTGGGCAGCGTAACCCGGATGCGGAGACGGGATTGTCACGTCTGTTATACGATCTGAAGGTGGGCAGAAAGGAATCCGGCAAGCAGTTACAGGTGCAATCTAAGGCTGTGGATAGATATGTAGTCCGGCATGAAGCGCTGAGATCCGATGTGTTCTGGCCATTATCGAATCGTAAAGAACTGTTGCAAATGACTCGTGAGGATACGTCGAATCTTATTTGTTATTTAACGGATTGCGGACAATATGACGTGTTGATTCTGGATGGGGATTCCGATTGGGATGGGCGCAGTGAAGGGGTACTGGATGCAGCAGATGCATTTGTCTGGCTCGTTGAGGATGATATATCTGCCATGCATCGATGGGGACAATGGTTACAGCATGCTGAGCGTACGAAACCAGATCTATACGAAAGTATACTGGAGCGTTCACGCTTTGTGGTTAACAAATATCGGGACAATGTCGTCAATGCACTCCCACGTCCTGATCTGCATCTGGATGCAGTGTTGCCCTATATCCCTTCTTGGAAGCAACTCAGTCAGGAGGAGGTAATGCTTAGTTCTCCGATCTTCCAACGTGAAGTGAAGAGATTATGTGCCATGCTGGTACAAGATGGCGAAGAAGAATTGAAGCAGACGGGACGAATTCAGAAGCAGGATCGGTGGGCACTATGACGGATTCATCCAATAGAATGCTGGATCGTGAAGAACAGTTTCAGATGATGCGCAGGGAGGTCAGGGCTGGACTCGATTTAACCTCTTCCGCAGGAGATGATGAACTGTGGCAGGGGATAGAACGCAAAGTTCTGTCTGACCCGAAGCTGGATAATCTGACCTCAGGAGAGCGGCATACGCTGGTACAGCGATTGTTTGACTCCTTTCGTGGATTGGATATTTTGCAGCCACTTGTGGATCATCCCGATATTACGGAAATTATGATCAATAGTCACAAGGAGATTTTTGTGGAGCAGGAAGGTGAAGTCAGCCAGATCACCCTTGAATTTGAGTCCAGGGAACGGCTCGAGGATATCATCCAGATGATTGTGTCCGGGGTAAACCGGATTGTGAATGAGTCTTCTCCAATCGTAGATGCCCGTTTAAAGGATGGTTCGCGGGTCAATATCGTGCTGCCCCCTATTGCCTTGAAAGGTCCCACGATGACGATTCGTAAATTCCCCAGTGAACCGATGAAGATGTCCGATCTGATTGAAAAGGGAGCCCTGCATGAAGAAGCGGCAGAATTATTGCAGCAGTTGGTACGGAGCAAATACAACATCTTCATTGGAGGCGGGACCGGATCGGGAAAAACGACCTTTCTGAACGCATTATCACAGTTCATCCCTGCCGATGAGCGGATTATTACCATTGAGGATTCGGCTGAGTTACAGATTGTTACGGTACCAAATCTGGTGTCACTGGAAACGCGGAATGCAAACACCGAAGGCAAGGGACAGATATCTATTCGGGATCTGATCAAATCTTCCTTACGGATGCGTCCAAACCGGATTGTGATTGGTGAGGTAAGGGGCGCAGAAGCGCTGGATATGTTACAGGCCATGAACACTGGCCATGATGGATCTTTGTCTACAGGGCATGCGAATACCATCTCTGACATGATTAGCAGACTCGAAACGATGGTACTTAGCGGTGCAGATCTTCCTATTGCGGTTGTAAGGCAGCAGATTAGTTCAGCAATCGATATTTTTGTACATCTGTCCCGGCTGCGAGATCGTTCACGGCGGGTGACAGAGATTAGTGAAGTGATTGGCATGCAGGACGGTGAGGTTATGCTGAATCCACTGTTTCGTTTCCAGGAACAAGAAGAGCGTGAAGGCAAAATTATTGGCGGGTTAGTACAGGTTGGAAAGTTGAATCAGGTGGATAAAATTCAGATGGCTGGGCTTGGGGAATGGCTGGATGGATACATAGAACAATATAGTATTGAAACAAATTCATCAGATAACAACGTGAATTAAAGTCATTGGAAGGTGATTACTGTTGGGTGAAGCCAGACAGATGTTGACGGATTACACCGTATATACGCTTTCCCGGAGACAACGAATGGTCTGTATGTTGATTAGTGGTCTGCTGTTTTTTGGCATCGGAATTCTGTTCTACCATCACTGGTTGGCTGGAGCGATCCTGGCTGCGGGTTGCATAAGGGTACCAAAACATTGGACTAAAGTGCTGTTGGAACGAAGAAGAATGACACTCAGTTTACATTTTAAGCAAGCGTTATATGCATTATCTTCGGCACTAGCCGCGGGAAAATCGGTGGAAAATGGATTCAAGGAATCCGTGGAGGATCTGCGGATGTTGAACCCGGAAGCGGATACCGATCTGATTCGTGAGTTCACGATATTGCGGACACGGATGGAGTATGGACAACCAATCGAAGAGGCACTACAGGATTTTTCGGATCGGGCGCAGATTGAAGATATTACGAATTTTGCAGATGTGTTCATCACGTGCAAACGAACTGGCGGGGATCTGGTTGAGGTTGTGCGTCGTACCTCTGCGGTGATTGGGGAGAAGCTGGACATTCAGCAGGATATTATGGTCGCGGTATCGCAGAAAAAGTTCGAATCAAAGGTGATGTTTGCCGCTCCATTTATTTTTCTGATATTCCTCAATCTGACCGCTAAAGACTTTATGGAGCCGTTATATAGCGGGATGGGCTACCTCATCTCAAGTGGTGCCTTGGCAGTACTCGCCTGCTGTTATCTGTGGATTAATCGCATTATGGATATCAAAGTATAAGGAGCTGAAACGATGCTGCTTCCCGTTATAGTCGCAGGGATGCTCGGAGCGGGATGGCTGGTGCTGGATCGAACCCGGGGACAGACCTACCGGCATCTGCGCAAGCTGGATATGGAAGGATTACGACTGAAAAAATTACATGGCCCCTTCCTGTTTATATTGGACAAGTTTGAGATTGGACGCAGATTGCCAGTGCTCATGTTTCGAATGCAACATGCCATTCAGAAAATGTATGGCATACAGCACAGTGGAGAAAAAACGATGCTGTATTGCGCCGAAATGTTGACCTACACGTGGCTCATGCTGCTGGTGGGCTGCCTGTTATCACTCGTTGGAGATATGGGCATCGGAGGTATGGTAGGTGGGCTCGCGCTCGGTGCAGCGTTACCTTTTGCGCTCTACAAAGACCTCAATACAAAGGTGCAGCGAAGAGACCAGGATATTCTTATGGAACTGCCTGAGCTGCTGAACCGAATTGTACTGCTGGTTGGCGCAGGGGAGACCGTGCAACGTGCCATCGTTCACTGTGTGACAAGCCAGGGGGAACGGAATCATCCGTTGTACAACGAACTCCGGAAGACGGTGGGAGATTGGAATAATGGTTACTCGTTTCAACAATCATTTGAACAGTTCAGCCGCCGTTGCGGTGTACAGGAAGTGACGATTTTTACGACAACAGTGCTGCTGAATTTCCGGCGTGGGGGAGGTGACTTTGTATTGGCGCTGCGGGATCTGTCACATGTGTTGTGGGAGAAACGCAAGGCTGTCAGTCGGGCGAAGGGAGAACAGGCTTCTTCCAAACTGGTGTTTCCGATGGTACTGATCTTTTTTACGATTGTGGTCATGATCGGGGCACCTGCTTTTATGATGATGAATATGTAGGAGGAATTGGGATGATGGAATTATTGAAAAACAAGGTAAACGCATTTTGGAAAGAAGAGGACGGGCTCGGCACGTTGGAGCTGATTCTGATTATCGGGGTTATTATCATTATTGCTTTGATTTTTAAAAACCAAATTAAGACGTTGGTAGAGAGACTTTTGAAGAATGTTAGCGATAAAAGTAATGAATTTTTCGAATAACAAGTACAAAAAAGAAGAAGGGAGCTTCACGGTTGAAGCCTCCCTGATCTTTCCTGTTGTGCTGTTTATTCTTGTGTTGTTGCTCTTCTTTACCATGTACATGTATCAAAAGACATTTTTGAATCAACATGCCTATGCAGCTTCCGAACGTGCAGCCTATAGCTGGGACAACAGCCACAAGCAGGCGATGACGGGTGAAGTTGTCGCTGGAGAACATGACAATCTGTACTGGAGACTGACGGATGATCGTATGCTTGGAGCACTATTTGGCTGGGCGGGAGCGGATAATCAGGTTAGCGTTTCTATACCTGCTGGTGAAGGCGGCAATCTTTCGGAACAGAAATTAGCACAAGCGGTGCAGCATATGCCCTCAGCTATGAAAGGAACGATTGAGTATCAGAATTCTCTGATTCAGCGGAAAATAACAACCAAGCTGGAACAAGTAATTTCTTTGCCTCTTCCTTCTTTTTTGTTCGATTCAGGTAACCGTGTCCTCACTCAAGGATCGTCCGCAGTTGTTGAACCGGTTGAATTCATTCGAACGGTAGATCTGGTCCGTTATTACGCAGCCAAGTTTAAAGGTAAAGGCGGTGCGGCGACCAGTACAGCGGCAGAAGCCGGACAGGTTGTGCAGCATTTTGGCAAAAGCAAAAAGTGAGAAAAGGAGGAGGGCGGAGCTGTTTAGAAAAAAAGACGGTGAGTCGGGAGCCGTAACCCTTTTTTTAATATTAATATTGGCCGGAGTTTATATGTTTGTCGCAATATTTATTGATTACGCTCGTATAGCGGCATTCAAGGTGCAGACCGAACGCATGACTCATGCTGCGATGAGATCCGTCATGTCAGCCTATGACACATCACTCCGGGAGTATGGTTTATTCGGGTATGGGGACAGCAGTGGGGATGCAATTATGGCTAAAGTACTGAATGATAGCGTGAAGCCTTCAGCTGTAAAAGATGGATTTCCCATTCTGGATATCCAGTGGGATACAACTTCGCTGAGCATGGAGCGTGAACTGGGCAGATACGATATATTTAATCGCCAGATTCAGGAGGACATGAAGTATCGGGCTCCGGTTGATTTTACCCTTGAAGTGATCAATCGGTTCAAACCGATGTCAGACGAGATGAAGGAAGCTGCGCACACGGTAGACTTGCTGAAAAAATTACAGAAGTTATATGACAAACGTGAAGAACTACTGGATGAAGTCATTGCTAATCAGACGGAATCCGCGGAGAAGCTGAAGAATCTTCCAAAGTTGATCATGGACCCGCCTTCACAAGTTATCTATGAAGAAATGTTGGAAGAAACACCAGAGACAGCTGCCGAGGCAGCAGCACGTTATGCAGATTATCTTAACAAGAAACAGGCGGATGAGGGATTGCCGTTCAGAGAGCAACGATACATATTGGAACTGGCTCGTTATCGGGCCGGTGTTGGTAATGTGGTGACAGGCATCAGCATGATCATGCAGCCCGCGTTACAGGCCCATCAAACGAAGCTGGAGGAAGCACAGTCGAAGATCGAAGAAGCACGCAAGATCAATGAGGAAATGAAACGTGTGATCGCGGAGGGGGAGAACCGTTCGGAGAATGCGAGCTATGACAACGTGGGCAACTCGAATTTGCCTGGAACGAGTCCTGTATCTGAAGGATCAGGCACTGAAGCTAAAAGTACACGTTCTCTTGCTTCGGAGCTTGTGAGGGCAGATAGCCTATTTGATCAATTGAAGGCACGGGTTGTTTCCCAGAATACGGACTTCTCTAACGTCAGAAGAGACAACATGGAATTGAATACACAGCTTCGCAGTGTCACAGGCATGAGCGGTGTTCCGATTAAACCGGCGGTCAGACAGGCAAGTCAGGTTACGGAGCGATATATGGACACCTATGTACGTAGCGGTCCTGCCAATCTCATCCTGCAAAGTAAGCAGCAGCTGGAGAGTGGTCGTGGGTCGGATGCCCAGCGCAAAGCGAATGACAAAGAATCCAAAGGGAAATTGAAGGATGTCAAACGAATCTTGTCGCAGATTCAGAATGGAAGTTCGGGTTCCATGGACGCTTTCAAACAGCTGGAGGAATATTACAACGCTAATATTGCTTTTAACGAGGCTAGTCGTGAGGAGGCCAAAAAGGCAGAGATTGCTGGTGATCCCTATGAGTCTGGTGGCGATGCCATGAAGGGAATGGACAGTTTGTTTGGCGGGATGTCCGGTCTGCTGGATAGTCTTGGCGACGAATTGTTCCAGAATGAGTATGCTCTAGCCTATTTCAATTCCATGGATTTTGGTCAACTATTTACCTGGACTGAAGGTGGTGGAGATGCTGGTGATGTCTTCAAATTGGAGAATCAGGAACTGGAGTATATCGTTTACGGGTTTCATAATCCATCGGGTAACATCGCTGCGGCATATGCGGAAATCTTCGGAATGCGTCTGGCTATTCGAACGGCAGAAGGGTTAATTGAGCACAGCAAGCTAGGGAACCCACTTCTGGTATTATCGGCGGCAATCTTATACGGGATTACAAACGCCATTGCCGATATGGTGAAACTAGCAAAAGAGGGCAGTGTGGAATTGTCCAAGTATATCAAGGTCAAATTGACGTATAGGGACCATCTTCGATTGTTCCTCTTGATGCACAGCAACAATGAACGCAAAATGTCCAGAATGCTGGCGCTAATTCGATTGAATACCGGTGTTAATCCAGATGAGAAACGGACGTATGCTTCGGGTAACATGCGTAGTAGCATCAAGCTGTGGTTTTTACCAGGGGTGGTTAGAAGCATAGGTGCAGTTATGGGTAGTGAGGATCAGGTTGAAGATGGGCGATTTTTCATTGAGAGGAAGGCGGATTATTCCTATTGAATGATCAGGATCGTTTTGGTGGAGGGATTATGGATAAGCAGCAACATTATGAAAAAGAAAGCATACAAAAGCAGATTCGTTTAACACGAATAATCAGATTGCAACGATTGAAGTCTTTGAATAAGCAGATATGTTCTCCGAAAAAGGAACAGGGCAGCATGGTTCTGGAAGCCTCACTGGTGTTACCTGTCTTTCTGTTCTTTATCATGTTTCTCATTTTCATTGTGCAAATGACTCTAATCTCCACAGCGCTACAGAGCACTTCAGGGGAAGCAGTAAAGCAATTATCAACGAAAATATATCCCGTTTCCCTGGCATTCACACCTTCTGATTCTGCCGGCGGAGAAGGTTCTGGAGGGGGTTGGAAGATACCAGAATTATCTCTGACGGAATGGGCAGAAGGTTATGCTTCTTCTCTACCTGAGCCATTAAGTGATTGGGTACGTTCAGCAGCGGCTAGTGGTGAACAGCCACTACAGGAGGTCAAGACATCCGTCTTGGAAACTGTACTTGATCCCACGGTAAAACCGCTGCTTCAACCATTTATCGAGCCAACGCTGCTGAATATGGAACGTGTTCATGTGAATGGCATTTCGATACCTGATCTAAAAAACAAAACAAATCCATATTTCCGACTTGAACTGAGTTATGAATTGCCGGTAAAAGTTCCCTTTCTCAGTAAACCGCTACGGATTCAGGCTGCTGCGGCAGAACGGGTATGGATTGGAGATACCGGAGAAGGATCAGATGGCAGCGCAGGAGACGGGGATACTGCGGGTTCAGCAACGGTACTGTCGAAGCCTGACCCGGCTTACATAGGCAACAATGCAACGATCAAGGTGAAGGTAGAACCAGGAGCGACAGCCAACTTAACGATATTTTACAAGTCAGGTGAAAGTTCTGCG
The DNA here is from genome assembly GCF_037969885.1 of Paenibacillus sp. FSL R7-0313. Taxonomy (NCBI): domain Bacteria; kingdom Bacillati; phylum Bacillota; class Bacilli; order Caryophanales; family Paenibacillaceae; genus Paenibacillus; species Paenibacillus sp. FSL R7-0313. Next base: position 6,551,059 of record NZ_CP150219.1, on the reverse strand, counting down.
AAGCACATTGGCTGGGCCACCGCAGATGAGAATGGAATTATTGAATGGAACTGGTTTGTTGGTACTCGGACAACCGAAGGAACATGGAGTTTTGTTGTTGAGACAGGGGACGGTGCCAAGACGGAGACTACGTTTACCGTGGCATCCAGAAAATAAGGAAGGGGATGATGGAGGTGGAGTGGTTTTACATAGTCTGTGGCATTTACATTATTGCAGCTTTTATTACAGATATTCGTTCCATGAAAATTCCAAATCGATTGACTTTACCTGTGACTGTTGCAGGCGTACTGGCCCATATCATATGGGGAGGTTGGGATGGTTTTTTGTTCTCAGCCGCTGGATTTGCAGCAGGTTTTGGCATTTTGTTTCTGATGTATGCGATTGGGGCCGTAGGAGCAGGAGATGTGAAATTGTTTGGTGGGATTGGCGCATGGACAGGGCTTGCTTTTGGCATTCATGTCATTATTTACTCCGTTTTGTATGCGGGAGCCATTGGTTTAGTGATACTTCTATTCCGCAAGGACTCAGCGAAACGGATTCGGGGTATGGCAGGCAGTCTTGCAGGTTTTTTCATGCTCGGTTCGCTCAAGCTGGTAAATAAAGAGAAGACATTGAAGTTTCCGTTTATGCTGGCGGTGTTACCTGGATTTATCACGGTCCTTGTCTCAGGACTTTTCCCTTGATATCAGGAGTCTGGAAAACGTTAGGATAACAGCGATCGAAGATAGCACTGCGATTGGAGTGGAAGAGTGTGGTGTATTGTAACTCAACTTATATCAACTAAACTTTTTACACGAGAACGGAGAGGACGGAAAAAACCTGAAGAAGCGGAGCTAAAAGCTTTCTGAAAGAAAGCTGCATCGGAAGCATATGCTTCGCCTTTATCCCCGGATTTTCCCCTTTACAAAGGGAATCAAGAAATCTGGGGATAACAGCGATCGGAAGGTTGTTCCGTCATCGAAGTACCCAGTGTAACTTTCTTTAGTTGATCCTATATAGCAACGGAAAGAGAGGATTGGCATGTATGGATTAACGAGAGATTTTATTCGTAACGGTGGAGCGTTCATGGTTTTGGAAAAAGCAGAAGGGTTACGAATGGAGGAATTGAGCCGGGTGCAGATGGGGATGTTGTCCTCCAATCAGATTCCGCGACTTCTTCCTGTTCATATTCGGGAAGTCGATCGAAATGTAACTTTGCAGTACGACATATCAGGGTACAAGATGTTATCTCAGATGTTAAAGTCAGGCAAAATCAAGTTGCGTGTTCTGTATGGTCTGTTGTTTCAACTAGCCGATGCCTTTATGGAATGCCGGCAATATATGCTGGAGCCACGTAAATTATTGATCCAGGAAGAGTACTTGTTCATCAATGGTTCATTGGAACAGGGTGAGCTTGGGATGGTATATGTACCAGTCATGGATAGGGTTGAAGTTGATCCAACATCTCAGCAATTCCGTGAGCTGGTGATCAGGCTGATGGCACATGTACAGGAACTGCAGGGAGAAGGCATTCAGAGTGTTCTGCAGTTATGTGACAACGAACGCTGGGATATCAGACAGTTGCGAGAGCTTCTGCTGGAATTATATGCTGACGAGCAAGAGAATGGAGGAAGCGCAGCATTTCTCTCGTCCAGAACTTCGGAAACCTTCGATGATTCAAGAGGTAATCTTCATTTGTCGATTTCTGAGCGGGATAGCAGATTAGCCAATTCTCGATCATATCAACCCGGTGCTCCTGTTCAAAATGCTGCTGTGGAGCCACAACTAAATTTCCGACATCCGCAGAAAACGAGCAAATCCCAGGTTGAAGACATTCCGGTGAGATCTCGAACCTTTACAGGCAGGCGCTCATCTGAGCAATCTTCATTAGAGAGATCAAACAGCATTGATCAGGGACTGAGTAATCGGTATGATTCTCTAGAGCGTGTTGATATGGAAGTAGAGGAGAAGCCCGGTTCTTCCAAAGTAACCTATATGATATTGGGCTGCATGGTTGTCATGGCATTGGTATGGAGATTTATTTACATGGAGCAACCGGGACAGACGCAGATGATCCTGTGCATGGTACTAAGCCTTGGCTTGCTTGGTGTAGCAGGATGGACGTGGAAGCGCAAGGGAAGTCCTCATAATGACGCAAAGAATAAGAGGCCTTTTTCATTTAATTTAGGTAAGAACAAAGGCAAGCAAACGGAAGAGGATGAGGAATTATTTCAGGAAAGTTGGCGCTGGAATGCAGCTGAAAGGCCAGCAGAACGCATAAATCAAACAGTTGCATCCGCCTCAGAAGGTGGTAGCGAGCATTCTCGTTATCAAAGTCTGCATATGACACCTGAACACTCCGAACCACCGATCGTTCAGCGTCATGTGGAAACGGTAGCTTCAACTTCAGAGCTAATTCGACAGGATGCAGTTGCGGAGGCAACCGTGAATTTGCAGAATCTGAGTGGAGGTAATGTTATAGGGGCAGGCCCGGTGATGGCGTCTTATTATCTTGAACGAAGATCTGGAACCGGTGACCAACATGAACGGATGGATGTGAAAGGAGCATCTTTTGTCATCGGAAGATCAGCAGACATGGTTCAGTGGGTGGACACAGCGACCGGCGTGTCCCGTGCTCATGTGGAATTGAGCCGGAACAAATCGGGCTATGTGATTAAGGATCTGGGTTCCGTCAATGGCACCGTTCTTCAGGGCAATATTCTTGCTCCGTATAAGGAGTATCCATTGGCGGATGGAGACACATTTACACTTGCGGAATCAGTTTACACCTATCGGTCGGTTGGATAAGACATAGTTCAATCTCGTGGTACAATCAGTCGGATAAGCCACGGTGCTTCAGATCTTCAAGAGCCTGTGTTAATGTTGGGAAGGTGAACTGGAATCCGTGGTCGAGAGCTTTTTGCGGAATGACTCTCTGCCCCTGAAGCACGACAACGGATAGTTCTCCGACCAAGGTTTTAATTAGGAAGCTGGGTACGGGGAACCAATGAGGGCGATGATACACCTTGCCCACCGTGCGACCGAATTCATCATTGGTGACAGGGTTTGGTGAGGAAGCATTGACCGGACCTGATACTTGTTTATTTTGAATGCTAAAATCAATGAGTCTTACGATATCCATAATGTGAATCCAGCTAGTCCATTGCTTGCCACTGCCGATTTTGCCACCAACACCCAGCATGTAAGGAAGTTTCATCAATGGAAAAGCCCCTCTTTTATGTCCAAGAACCAGACTTACCCGAATTTTAACGAGTCTTACATTTTTGATTGCATCTGCAGCAACTTCCCATTGTTCCGAGACCCGGGAAGGGAAATTCATTGATTTTTGCGGACTATTCTCGTCAAAGGTTTCGTTAGGGGAGGTTCCATAGATGGCCATGGCCGAAGCCTGAACGACCACTTCCGGCTTTTGTTCTAGGGATTCCACCAATCGGGCTACCCGCGCTACGGTCGTGACTCTGGATTCAACAATCTCCAGCTTCGCCTTGGTTGTCCAACGTTGATTCAGCGTTTCTCCGGCAAGGTTAACGAGAGCGTCCATACCTTCCAGCAAGTGAGGTTGTTCTTCGACTTGTTCCCACGATATATATGAAAGATTTTTACTTGGATTATGCAAGTCAGGCAGTTTTCGTGTAATAACTTTCACATGGTGCCCGGCTTGCAGCCAGTAATCTACAAGTGCTCCTCCCACAAATCCGGTACCTCCACAAATGGCAATTTTCATATCAAACATCCTCTCTGATTTTCACTGCGCTGATATATACCGTTGAATCGACAAACAGCCCCGTGCGGTAAGCAATGCCTGTTGGGAACAACTTACCTGACGGAGCATATCTGTATCTAATTAACCAAATCCATATGCCACTTAACTCATCTTTTATTTTATTTAATCAAATGTTGATAAGGGGAATAATCGATTTTGTTTTTCTCCAAAAATTTCACCAAAAACTTATTATCCCGCTTCGGTGTGGCAATAATGTATCCTTTAATGCAATGATCTCTCGATACTTCCGTTGCGTTGTCTTCGACTGCAATTTTACCAATCTCTGCAGCAATGGAATGTTTGGCGATGTCACGAAATGGCCCAGGTACAGGCTCCACGAGTTGATCCAAAAAAGCTTTGGCTTCATCAGTCCACAAGTGACGGCTGGCTTCAACCCAATAATTCTGCCAATCCAGTTTGGACTTTCCGTCTGCTTTTGGTAGCACTTTTAAAAACTTGCGCATCATGAAAAATCCACCGATACACATGCTGCCAAGCAATACAAAAGTCCAGAATGCGATTGTATTCATAAACCAATTGCTGGGGGAACTGCTGGTCAGTATCATCGCGTAGGAGTCGAAAATCATTGCGGAGTCACCTCGGTTCATTGATTTTCACGGAAAGACGGATTCCGCCTACCCATGTTCCACATATTAGCTGTTAAAAATAGCCTCTATCCCGAATTATAGCGCATTTCTAGATTTATTTCGATAATCGCGTTAGAATAAGGGATAATTCAGATTAAGGGGGATCAATAATGCTGAAAATCGGCTCCCACGTGTCCTTTTCGGACAAGGGATTATTGAGTGCAACGAAGGAAGCGTCCTCGTACGGTTCCAGTTCGTTTATGATATATACGGGTGCACCACAGAATACACGTCGCAAGCCAATTGAATCCATGTATATTGAAGAAGGCAAGCTTGCCATGCAAGAGGGTGGAATGGAAGATATCGTTGTCCATGCACCGTACATTATTAATCTTGGTTCATACAAAGATAACACGTATAGACTGGCTGTAGATTTCCTTCAGGAAGAGATCCGTCGTACACATGCCATTGGTGTGAAGAACATCGTATTACATCCCGGCGCATTTACAGACAAAGATGCCCACTATGGGATCGGACGGATCGCAGAAGGGTTGAATGAAGTGCTGGAGGGTGTGAAAGAGACAGATGTGAACATCGCTCTGGAGACCATGGCTGGCAAAGGTACGGAGATGGGACGCAGTTTTGAAGAGATCGCACAGATCATCGAGAAAGTAACGTATAACGAGCGCCTCACTGTGTGTATGGATACATGTCACATTCATGATGCCGGATACGATATTGTTAACGATATTGACGGTGTACTGGAACAATTCGATCGTACAGTAGGACTTGACCGCATTGCCGTAATGCATATTAATGATAGTAAGAATGCTGTGGGTGCGCACAAGGACCGTCATACACCAATTGGCTCCGGCTGGATCGGGTTTGAGGCGATTAACCGCATCGTCAACCATGAGAAGCTTCAAGGACGTCCATTTATTCTGGAGACACCTTGGATTGGTAAAGAGGCCAAGACACAGCGTCCAATGTATGAGGTGGAGATTGCCCTGCTTCGTGGGGATGTTGCCGGTCGATTCGGCCAGGATTTCCTGACAGAAGTAGAACAGTTGCAACACTTTTTCAAAGGTAAAGAGATTGAGTCTCGTTCGTATATTCTGGATGTGTGGACATTGCTCAAAAATGATGCCAAAGCCAAAAAGGCAGATCCGCGCGAACCGCTGGAACGCCTCTATGACATGGTGACTGAAGCTGCACTGTTCCCGCATTTGAATGAAGAACAACTGAATCATCGCTTGATTGCCTGGCTTGCGGGTTAACCCCCGCAGGTCATGGCTTAATTGAAGGAGGAAGAATAACCCGATGGAGATCCACGCTAAACAAGTACGCCCTGATTCTAAAAACCGCGCCAATCGTGCGCGCATGCTTATTTCCTGTCCAGATGGTCCAGGAATTGTTGCTGCCGTATCTCATTTCCTGCACCAGCATGGTGCAAATATTGTTCAGTCGGACCAGTACACCATGGACCCTGCTGGCGGCATGTTCTTTATGCGGATTGAGTTTGATCTTACGGAATTGCTCCACAACCTGCCGAAACTGGAAGCTGATTTTGCAGAAGTAGCAAGCCGTTTTCAGATGGAATGGACGTTATCTGCGGTTAGCCGCAAGAAGAAACTGGCTATCTTTGTATCCAAAGAAGATCATTGTCTGGTTGAATTGTTGTGGCAATGGCAGGCAGGCGACCTGGATGCCGATATTGCGCTTGTGGTCAGCAACCATCTGGACATGAAGGACTATGTAGAATCATTTGGCATTCCATATCATCATATTCCGGTTACAGCAGATACCAAGAAAGAAGCAGAACAGCGTCAACTGGACGTCATTGGCAATGATGTGGATGTGATTATTCTGGCTCGTTACATGCAGATCATCTCTCCCATGTTCATTGAGCACTACCGTAATCGAATCATTAATATCCACCATTCGTTCCTGCCAGCCTTTGTGGGTGGTAAACCGTATGCGCAGGCGTACAACCGTGGTGTCAAAATTATCGGTGCGACAGCGCACTATGTTACGGAAGAACTGGATGGCGGCCCGATTATTGAACAGGATGTGCAGCGTGTAAGCCACGGGGACGATGTAACCGAGCTGAAGCGTATTGGACGTACCATTGAGCGGGTTGTGCTTGCACGTGCCGTGAAATGGCATGTCGAAGACCGTGTTCTTGTTCACGAAAATAAAACCGTTGTATTTTAAGCTCATGCTTTAATACTGTGCAAGGTTGATTCGGAACCACGTAATAGACTAACAAAAAGGCGACCCTAATTCGTTTACGAAGCGGGAGTCGCTTTTTTTGCATTCATAATATACTTTCCGCACAAGCCAAGCACAATACCAAACAGCAGATGTCCTACAATCCAGTAGAAGATGGCGGCCACATCGTACAGGTCTGGAACACGTGATGACAATTGAGAGAGTGGAATGTAGAGCAGGGATGAAGCGGCACCGAGCAAGAATCCTTTGAACATGGGACGCCCTGTGCGCCGTATCCACCACAGATAGAAGATGCCAATCACAACGGAAATAACTAGATGCAGAGAAAATTCAATCAATTCGGGTAAGGTTGGCGGAAGACCAGGTACAAAATCAATATTCAGCAGCAGGGTATATACTTGTTCACCTGTGTTGGCCTGAATCACTTTAAGGAAAAATCCCAGGATAACTCCCGAGAGAACCCCCGTTAAAATACCGGATATCCAGGGTAATGAGTGTTTTACCGATGTTGATGGGTGAGCCGCAGGATCTGGCATGATCGCAACCTCCTATGATTGACGTATGTACATCTGAAAAGTAAACCATAGCCCAATTTTCGAATCCATATTCAGGAACATTATATGTGAATTGAGGATGAATATCTAAAAAATGCATGGTTTTCAGGTTAAAGGTTATACTTCATGCGATGGATTTGTGAGGCTCCTTAAGTCTGCTTTTGGAATTTAGTACCTTTTAAAGTACGATTTTTGCTTGATTGGCCAAGGATTATTCATCACAAACAACCGATTTTTCACGAACTTCTAAAAGAAGGTTATGGAAAAGCTTCACGCCAAGTGATACAATACAAAAGTGAATAAGTCAAAATGAAACACTCAAGCGGATTCACTTATTGTGAAATTCGGTTTGCTTGTATGATGAGAGGGATTCGCTTGCGCACCCGACTTATCTAAAGACATGAGGAGGACAAACCATGACTGACAAGAACGAAGCGATTCAAAAGGACGAGAACACTACAATCGACAACCTGTCGATTACGACCGTACGTACTTTGGCGATTGATGCAATTGAGAAGGCAAATTCCGGACATCCGGGTATGCCTATGGGCTCCGCTCCAATGGGGTACCAACTTTTTGCAAAAACGATGACTCATAACCCGGACCACCCAACTTGGGTTAACCGGGACCGTTTTGTCCTGTCTGCAGGACATGGCTCCATGTTGCTGTACAGCTTGCTGCACCTGAGCGGATATGATCTTCCAATGGAAGAACTGAAACAGTTCCGTCAATGGGGAAGCAAAACACCGGGTCACCCGGAATTCGGACATACTGCAGGTGTTGATGCAACTACCGGCCCACTGGGTCAAGGTATTGCAATGGCTGTAGGTATGGCGATGGCTGAAGCTCAACTGGGCGCAACATACAATAAAGACAAGTTCAACGTAGTTGACCACTACACTTACGCAATCTGTGGTGATGGTGACTTGATGGAAGGCGTATCGCATGAATCAGCTTCCCTGGCTGGACGTTTGCACTTGGGCAAATTGATCATGTTGTTCGACTCCAATGACATCACGTTGGATGGTAAATTGGATCTGTCTTCTTCCGAAAGCATCGCGAAGCGTTTTGAAGCTTATGGCTGGCAAGTGCTGCGCGTTGAAGATGGTAACGATCTGCCTGCAATCGAAAAAGCAATTCAGGAAGGTCAAGCAGATACACTGCGTCCTACACTGATTGAAGTTAAAACGGTTATCGGTTACGGTAGCCCGAACAAACAAGGTAAAGGCGGCCACGGCGGTACTCACGGATCTCCACTGGGTGCAGACGAAGCCAAATTGACTAAAGAGTATTACAAATGGGTTTATGAAGAAAACTTCCACGTACCAGCTGAAGTTCGCGATCACTTTGCACAAGTGAAAGATCGTGGTATCTCTGCTAATAAAGCTTGGGACGAGAAATTTGCCGAGTACAAAAAAGCATATCCTGAGCTTGCAGCTCAATTCGAAACAGCGATTAACGGCGACCTTCCAGAAGGATGGGACCGTGATCTTCCTAAATATGCAGCAACAGACAAAGCGCTCTCCACTCGTGTAGCATCCGGTAACGCTCTGAACGGTCTGGCACACAACGTGCCACAACTGACAGGTGGATCTGCTGACTTGGAAAGCTCCACAATGACTCACTTGAACAACCTGGAGAACTTCACACCTGAAGATTACTCCGGCCGTAACATCTACTTCGGTATCCGTGAATTCGGTATGGCTGGAGCAATGAACGGTATGGCACTGCACAGCGGTGTGAAAGTATTCGGAGGTACGTTCTTCGTATTTACCGATTACCTGCGTCCGGCTGTTCGTCTGGCTGCCCTGATGGGATTGCCTGTAACGTATGTTCTGACTCACGACAGTATCGCTGTTGGTGAAGACGGTCCTACGCACGAACCGATCGAGCAATTGGCATCCCTGCGTATCATTCCTAACCTGACGGTTATTCGTCCGGCTGACGGTAATGAAACTTCGGCTGCTTGGGCTTACGCGCTTGAGAACAAGAGCAACCCGGTTGCACTCGTACTCACTCGTCAAAACCTGCCGATCCTCGAAGGTACCGTTGAAGGTTCACGTGAGAACGTGAAACGTGGTGCTTATGTTGTCTCTGATGCAAAAGATGGCAAAGCGGTAGCACAAATCATCGCTACAGGTTCTGAAGTGCAATTGGCTGTTAAAGCTCAAGCAGCACTTGCAGAACAAGGCATCCAAGTTCGCGTAATCAGCATGCCAAGCTGGGATCTGTTCGAGAAACAAGACAAAGCTTATAAAGAGTCCGTTCTTCTTCCGGATGTTAAAGCTCGTCTTGCAATTGAAATGGCTTATCCAATGGGCTGGGAGAAATATGTTGGCGATCAAGGTGACATTCTCGGAATCAGCACATTCGGTGCTTCCGCGCCTGGCGACCGTGTTATCCAAGAGTATGGCTTTACAGTGGACAACGTGGTTAGCCGCGTAAAAGCATTGCTGTAATAGAGGTTGTTCAAAAAGTCTGCTTTTGATTACGAAGGATGCCTCACGGCATCATCAGCATCGAATATGGGATTCAGCCGAAATGTCCGTTGCTCACGTAGTTTTCTCCTACGCTCTGCTACTCCATTTCTAGCTTCATCCCATCTTCTCGGTACTGAAAACCTGACTTTTTGAACACGCACTTAAAGCTTCATAAACGCTGCTATGGTTGGGAGGGCATTATGCTGTCCTGATCCATGGCAGCAAGTTATTTCCGCAGAACATGGGCGGTGAGTCGTTATCGCCCTGATCTGTTTTGCCTTTTGTTTTCATTAACTTCAGGGGAGCGGGTACGCATGTCACAATTCGATCAAGTCAGTGTAGTGAAAGAGGCCAACATTTATTATGATGGTCAGGTAACCAGCAGAACGGTTATTTTGGGGGATGGCAGCAAAGTGACTCTGGGCATCATGCTTCCAGGCAGTTATGAGTTCGGTACGGATTCTCGTGAAATTATGGAGATTCTGTCCGGAGATCTGAAAGTATTGCTTCCCGGAGAAGAAGAGTGGCAAGAGATTCAAGGTCAAGCTACGTTCCACGTGCCTGCCGAATCCAAATTTAAACTGGAGATACGCAGCGTTACTGACTACGTCTGCTCGTACCCGGCGGAATAACATAAGAAGGGTAAGCAGAACCGCAACCTGCGGATTCGGTTTACCCTTTTTACTTCTTGAATTCTAACGACAAAGTTCGAGCTGCAAGCTTGTCAGCCCCGTGGATTTGAAGTATCCTTAAGGCAAGTTGTTTAGAATGGAATACGGACATAATATAAGAGGTTGTTCAAAAAGTCCGCTTTTGATTACAAAGTTTGAACACGCACTATAATCGAAATCAGGAGGTTTTTGAGATCATGGCTAAAAAAGTGACATTTGACTATAGCACGGCATTGCAATTTGTAAATCAGCACGAAGTGGATTATTTCGCAGAACCGATTCGTCTGGCTCACGAGCAGCTTCACAACGGAACAGGAACAGGCTCCGATTATCTGGGCTGGATTGACCTGCCAACAGCTTATGACAAAGAAGAATTTGCCCGCATTCAAAAAGCGGCTGCCAAAATCCAAAGCGATTCCGAAGTACTGATTGTTATCGGTATCGGTGGATCATACCTGGGTGCACGTGCAGCGATTGAAATGTTGACACATTCTTTCTATAACAATCTGCCAAAAGACAAACGCAAAACGCCTGAAATCTATTTTGCAGGAAACAATATCAGTTCCACATATGTAACTCATTTGCTGGATCTGGTTGAAGGTAAAGATTTCTCCGTAAATGTAATTTCCAAATCCGGTACAACAACAGAGCCAGCAATTGCATTCCGTATCTTCCGTGCAGCACTGGAAGAGAAATACGGTAAAGAAGAAGCACGCAAACGCATCTATGCTACAACAGACAAAGCGCGCGGTGCACTGAAAGAACTGGCAAATGCAGAAGGATACGAATCTTTCATTATCCCTGATGATGTTGGTGGACGTTACTCCGTTCTGACAGCTGTAGGTTTGCTGCCAATCGCAGCAGCGGGTATCAGCATCGAAGAAATGATGCAAGGTGCGGCTGATGCATCCAAAGAATACAGCAACCCGAACGTAGCAGAGAATGAGGCTTATCAATATGCTGCTGTTCGTAACGCTTTGTATCGCAAAGGCAAAGGCACGGAGATTCTTGTAAACTATGAGCCTTCCCTGCACTTCGTGTCCGAGTGGTGGAAACAACTGTTTGGAGAGAGTGAAGGTAAAGACTACAAAGGAATCTATCCAGCATCTGTTGATTTCTCTACAGATTTGCACTCCATGGGTCAATTCATCCAGGAAGGTAGCCGGAATATCTTCGAAACTGTTATCCAGGTTACTGAAGTTGCTGAGCATATCTCAATCAAATCTGATCCGGACGATCTGGATGGTTTGAACTTCCTTGAAGGCAAAACTATGGACTTTGTTAACAAAAAAGCGTTCCAAGGAACACTGCTTGCACATACAGATGGTCAAGTACCAAACCTGATTGTGAACATTCCAGATATGACTCCATATTCTTTCGGATATCTGGTATACTTCTTTGAAAAAGCATGCGGTATCAGTGGCTACTTGCTGGGCGTCAATCCATTTGACCAACCAGGCGTGGAAGCTTACAAGAAAAATATGTTCGCATTGCTGGGCAAACCAGGCTTTGAAGAAGAGAAAGCAGCGCTCGAAGCGAGACTTTCCGAATAATTCATCGGTCTGCTCATATAGTTGAATAAGGTAATGTAAATCTAACCGGGAATCACTGTTCAAGTAAGATGCAGGGTTTCCCCGGATGTAGATAACCAGGGCAGTTCGTCCGCGTTCGCGCGGTGAACTGCTTTCTTGTAAAATGGACTCAGGAAAAGATCAGAAAGTTGGATTTAGGATGATTGAACGTTATCGCACGGTTCGAGGACCGGGCAATCTGGAAATTGTAATCAAGAAGTCGCGATTTATCGGTCATATTATGCCGGTCACGACAGAGGAAGAAGCTGTTGCTTTTATTGATGAGATCAAGAAAAAACATTGGAATGCGACTCACAACTGCTCTGCGTACATGATTGGGGAGCGGGATGAGATCCAGAAGCAATCCGATGACGGGGAACCCAGCGGAACAGCAGGGAAACCCATTCTTGAAGTGATCAAAAATCAGAAATTAAAAAATGTGGCAATTGTAGTTACGCGATACTTTGGGGGAATTATGCTTGGAGCCGGTGGGTTAATTCGTGCTTATACGGATGGTGCTGTAGCAGCCATTGAAGCCGGAGAAGCCATTACCAACGTGCTGCATCGTGAAGTGTTTGTTGAACTGGATTATACGTGGCTGGGTAAAGTGGAAAATGAGTTAAGAAGCCGGGAAGTCCGTACAGGTGAAACTGGATTCACCGATAAGGTTACGTTGACTTGTCTTCCGCCGGATAGTGAAACCGAGGCATTTATAGCCTGGATCACGGATTTGACGCAAGGGCAATCCCGGATCACGGAGGGACAGCGGCTTTATTTTATTGAAGGGGAATAAAATATATGGCTAGAAGAGCAGTCGAACAGGAGTTGTCGAGGGAGCGGATACTGGAGGCGGCGAGGCACCTTTTTATTACCAAAGGATACCGCGCCATTTCGATGCGAAGCATCGGCCAGCATCTGGGCTATAGTCATGGGTCGCTGTATTATCACTTTAAGGAAAAGGCAGAGCTGTTCTATGCCATCGTGGTTGAAGATTTTAATCATCTGGGGCATTTGCTGCTGCAAGCTATGGTCAGGCCGGTTCGTGATGATGTGAGCAAGGTAGAGCACATTATGATGGAGTTTATTCGCTTTGGTCTGGAGAATCCATACCAATACGAAATCATGTTTATGATCAGGGACGAAGAACTGTTGTCTTATTGTCGTACCGAACAGGGACGTTGCTTCGAATTGTTTGCATCGATTATAAGGCAGTATATGAATGAAGAGAACTGTACGGAAGAGGATATTCAAAGAGTACCGCGTACGCTATTTTTGGCTATGCACGGATTCATTTCTTATTACATTCAGGACCGTTTAACGTTTGTGGAGATTGAATCGTCTGCGCTGTCTCATGTCAAAGTGCTGTGCCGCAATCTGGGTCAGCAGCCTGGCGTCCAATAATGGCGCTATTGTTGCACCCCTACACTTCAGGGCGGTGATTTGTCATAACTTTAATTCTTTATAACGTTATCTCGCGAAAGTTAATATGCGCAGCAGACCAAGTCAGGCGGCTCCGACCCGAAATGAGGGTGGACCGCCTGTTTGTGTTTGCAAAAATGAATGAGTAGGTGGCAGGTCTAATGGACCCAACTAGCCTTCCATAATTTTGAGAAAATATTCCCGCTCACGTGGTCCATCGAATTCGCAAAAGTAAATGCCTTGCCAGCGGCCAAGCAGCAGCCTGCCTTCGTGAATAATCACAGTCTGTGATGGCCCTGTTGTAATGGATTTGAGGTGAGAGGCTGTATTGCCTTCGGCATGTCGATACTCGGGATGCTCCCAAGGGTACACTTCGTCCAGGCGCAACAAGACATCGTGTTTCACATCCGGGTCTGCATTTTCATTGATGGCTATACCGGCCGTCGTATGTGGACAGTAGATGAGCACCGTCCCATTCTGCACCCCGCTACGCTGGACAACCTGCTTCACGTCCCATGTGATATCCTTCATTTCATCTCGTGTGGAAGTGGATATATTCTTCGTATATAACATGTTAAATCACTCCTTAGGATCTCATTTCTTACCCTCGATTGTACCTTAACCACTACATACCAAACAAACCACATATGCAAGGTGAAAGAGCAAATCGCATGATAACGGAGAGGACAGAAATAACCTGAAGGGATTTTATTAATTGATCTCGGATGTGCCCCAATTTTATTCAATAAAAGCATTGACGATTAGCACTGCAAACTGGTAAAGTATCAGAAAAGCAAAACCAAGTAGACTAATGGGAATAATATTAAAGCAATATCATCCAACTTAGGAAAAATGTCGTATTGAAGCCAGGAAGACTGCCGACCGGAGTTAAAGCCGGAGGCTGGGAGGGAACGCAGCAATGAATACCGTTCTTCGTCATAAGGGATGGACTTGGGGATTTCGCAGTACCGTGTTGTTATATTTTATCGTACTTATTGTACTTCCAATCATCGGTGTGTACGTCAATTCCTTCTCTGAAGGATGGAGCAACTTTGTTCAGAGCATTATGGACCCCATCGCGTGGAAGGCCGTACTGCTGACCATTCGGCTGGCCGTCATTGCCACGCTGATTAATGTGGTTTTGGGCACGATGATCGCCTGGGTTTTGACAAGGTATCGCTTTGTGGGCCGATCGTTTCTAAACAGTCTGGTTGATCTCCCGTTTGCACTGCCAACAGCGGTGGGCGGCTTGATGATTATGCTGCTTTTGGGTCCGGTCAGTGTCATCGGGAAACTCGCAGAATCCATGGGATTTGAGATTGTATTTCACCAGCCTGCCATTGTTATCGCGATGACCTTTGTCACGTTTCCGTTTGTTATCCGTGCAGTGCAGCCTTTGTTGGAAGAAATTGATCCTTCCGAGGAAGAGGCCTCGTACACGATGGGGGCATCCAAGGCTCGCACGTTCATGCAGGTTATTCTGCCTTCCATGGCACCTGGCATGATCAGTGGGGGGATGCTCGCTTTCTCCAGAGGACTGGCTGAATTCGGGGCTGTTGTGCTGGTGGCTGGTAACATTCCAGGAAGAACACTGACCGCTTCCGTATTTATCTACGGGGAGATTGAAAGTGATAATCCAACGGGAGCCGCCGCTGTATCCGTGTTGCTCCTGACGCTCTCCTTCCTGATCCTCTGGCTGATCAATCTGGTGCAGATGCGGGGGAGAAGACGATGAGACGACTGTTAATCGGACTGACGTTTGCGGTATTTATTGTACTCCTGATCATCCCGCTTGGACGCATTTTTATTGGCGCATTTGAAGACGGGGCAGGTGGATTCCTGAAAGGGTTAATGCGCCCTGAGGCGTTACATGCCTTGATGATGACCGGACTGGTTGTTCTGGTGGTCACCCTGTTAAATACATTGTTTGGCATCATGATGGCTCTGTATCTGGTTCGTGCCGGATGGCTGAGTGAACGGATAAAAGGGCTGCTGAACAGCATTGTAGACCTGCCTTATGCCGTATCTCCTGTCATTGGCGGTTTGATGATTGTGTTGATGTTGGGACCTAACAGCATTATGGGTGCTTTTTTTGAAGGGATTGGATTCAATGTGGTCTATGCCTTCCCAGGTATGGTGATCGCAACGTTATTTGTTACCTTTCCACTGATGGTCAGAGAGGTTATGCCTGTCCTGCAGGAACTCGGTTCTCAGCAAGAGGAGGCCGCATCTACACTTGGCGCTTACGGCTGGAGAACGTTCTGGAGTGTGACATGGCCTTCGATCCGCTGGGCGGTAGTGTATGGTCTAGTCTTGACGGTTGCGCGCTCGCTTGGGGAATTCGGTGCAGTGCTGGTTGTATCCGGTAATATTATGAACAAAACGCAGACTGCAACAACCCTGGTGTATCAGGATGTTGAGAATTTTAATGTAGCTGCCGCAAATGGTGTGGCATTGGTGCTGGTCACCTTCTCCGTCGGGCTGCTGCTTATGATGGAATGGGCCAAGAAGCGAAAGGAAGTGCATTGATATGCATGTAGAAGTCCGTGATTTGAACAAACATTTCGGTGATTTTCATGCGGTAAAAGATGTCTCATTCGATATTGCCAAAGGCCATCTGATCGGTCTGCTTGGGCCCAGCGGAGGCGGAAAAACGTCCATTCTGCGGATGCTGGCGGGTCTGGAGAATCCGGGTTCCGGAGAGATTCGATTTCATGGAAAAGTCGTGAACCATCTTCCTCCACAGGAGCGGGGCATCGGATTTGTATTCCAGAACTATGCCTTGTTCAAACATATGACGGTATTTGAGAATATCGCCTTTGGACTCAAGGTCAAGAAGACGCCAAAAGCCCAGATCCGTGATCGGGTTATGGAACTGGTTGAATTGACTGGGTTAAAAGGTTTCGAACAGCGCTATCCGCATCAGCTGTCTGGTGGGCAGCGTCAGCGTGTGGCTTTTGCCAGAGCACTCGCCCCGGAGCCACAGCTGTTATTGCTGGATGAACCGTTCGCGGCTATTGATGCGAAGATCCGTCAGGAACTGCGTTCATGGTTACGGGAGCTAATCGAGCGAGTGGGAATCACTTCGATCTTTGTAACGCATGACCAGGATGAAGCAATTGAAGTCGCGGACGAAATTATGATTATCAGCCAGGGTCGTCTGGAACAGAAGGGCACACCTTGGGATATCTACAAAAACCCGCAGACACCGTTTGTCGCTACATTTATCGGGGAGTCTACAGTTGTGGAGGATGCTTCCCAGCTGAAAGGATTCGAACATGCCGTTGAGGGTGAACATACCAAAGCGCTTATTCGACCGGAGTATATTGAGATCGGCTTGAAAAACGAGTTCACCATGTTGTCTGCAACGGAAAAAGGTACAGTCAAACATCTTCATTTCCGCGGCAGTGAATGGATGGTAGAGGTGGACGTACAGGGGCACAAATTAATTACCTATCGTTCCCTGGAGAAAACGACATTGGAGATTGGTCAACAGATTCGCGTCCTTGTACACCGTGCATACCTGTTCAATGACTCAAACAGTTGGGTGGTTGAGAACCGACTGAAGGAAGATCCGATGCCGGTGATGATTTAGATCAAGTGGAAGAAGGGGGCTGCCCATGCAGACGAGGAAGAAAAAAGCCATACTCTTATATGTTGCCCTCATGCTTCTGCTCGTCTGCATGACCGCTGGATGCAGCAAGCAGGAGGAGTCAAGCGAACAGAACGAGTCCGCTGGTAACGATTCATCCAATACGCTGGTGATTGGTGCTTATAGTGTAGCGAAAGATGCTGTAGGCGAATTGCTGCCCAAGTTCCAGGAGGAGTGGAAGGCGAAGACTGGACAGACAATTAACTTCCAGGAATCCTATGAAGCTTCGGGTACACAGGCCAGAGCCATCGTTGGTGGATTCGAGGCTGATGTGGCCTTGCTCGCGATGGAGAGTGATATCGAGAAGCTGGTCAAAGCCGATCTGGTTAGCTCCGATTGGAAACAGACCCCTAATGAGGGCATGATCACCCGTTCGATTGTTGTTCTGGGTACAAGAGCAGGCAACCCGCTCGGAATTCATGATTTTCAGGATTTAACCAAGCCGGGAGTGAAGGTGCTCTACCCTAATCCAAAGACATCCGGGGGCGCACAATGGGACATTAATGCCATCTACGGTGCTGGATTGAAACTGTCGGAAGAGCAAGAGGGGAAGAAAGATCCTGCCGCAGCCAAGGCTTTTCTCGAACAGGTACATCGTAACGTTGAATCATTGGACAAGAGTGGGCGTTCTTCGATGGCGGCATTCGAATATGGTGTGGGTGATGTAATCGTCACGTATGAAAATGAATTGCTTGCCCGGATTGCCAAAGGTGTAGATTATGACATCGTCATTCCGAAAAATACGATCCTGATTGAGAACCCGGCAGTTGTGGTGAATAAATATGCCGATAAACATGGGAATCGTGAATTGGCGGAAGCTTTTGTCGCATATCTGCGTACACCAGAAGCACAGCGCATTTTTGCCAAGCATGGTTTTCGTTCAGTAGATCCGGATGTATTTGCACAGACCGAGTCGACATTCCCAACGCCTGAAGGACTGTTTGATATCAACTATCTGGGTGGATGGGACGAGGTACGCAGTACGTTGTACTCCAAACGCGGTGTGTGGTATCAGGTGCTTGCGGGAATCTAACTGAACCTAGTAGTACCAGGTTTTTTCCTGAATCATACAATCATTATAAAAACCTTCAATTCACGGAACAATGTGAATTGGAGGTTTTTTGAATAGATGGACAATAATGCGATTTCTTTTAAAACCGATAGGTTAAGTTGGAAAAAAGCGTTGCTTTTTGTCGAATCCTTGCTATACTAGCTAACAGAACGTTAATTTACAGCGAGGGGAAATATCATAATGAAATCTAAAAAAATATGGCTGTCATTGATGCTGGTTCTGGTTGTTGCGGTCATGAGTGCATGTGGCAGCAGCGGAGATAAAACCAGTTCTTCGTCTAATACGGGTTCAAATACAGCTTCTACTGATGATGGGCAACCGAAAGATGGCGGTAGCATCATTATTGCGGTTCAAGATGATCCTAAAGTAATGAATCCAATCTACGCGGGTGACCGTGTAACGTTGACGATTGATCAATCTTTGTATGCTCCACTGTTCAATGTAAACGATGGCAAAAAAACATATGTGCTTGCAGAGAGCGACAGCTTCTCTGATGATCACCTGACCTATACATTGAAGCTGAAGGATGGCCTGAAATGGCATGATGGACAGCCCCTGACGGCGGACGATATCGTGTTCACAATGGACAGTATTCTGGATGAGAATCAACACAGCTCTTCCCGTAGTCAATACATTTTTGATGGCAAACCGGTTAAAGTAACAAAGGTGGATGACCTGACAGTGACGTTTGAATTGCCGGAAGTGTCTGCTGCCTTTGAAGGCGCGCTTGTATCCTTCTCTCCGATCCCGAAACATATCTTTGAAGGGGAAGCCGACATTGAAAAAAGCGACAAAAATAACAATCCGATCGGTTCCGGTCCGTTCAAGTTTAAAGAATATCGTCCAGGCGAATATGTAACACTGGAACGTTTTGACGATTATTTTGCAGGTAAAGCACATCTGGATAGCGTAACGTACCGTGTAGCGAAAGATCCAAATGCAGCGAACCTGGCTCTGCAAAATGGTGAGATTCAAATGCGTATGGTCGACACACAGGACTACAACAAATTGAACGATACAGGCAAATTTAACATGCTGACTTATCCGGAAGGCCGCTTGCAGTATATGGTGTTCAACCTAAACGTTCCTGCGATGCAAAATAAAGAAGTTCGTCAAGCGATTGCGTATGCTCTGGATAAAAATGAACTGATTACCGCTTCGTATTCTTCAGCTGACTTTGCTGAACCGGCTCCGTCGATCCTGACACCGGACACATTGTACCAAACCGATGATGTCGAAAAATACGATTACAACCTGGAGAAAGCCAAGCAACTGCTGGCTGATGCAGGCGTAAGCAACCTGAAATTGCGTCTTGCTTATACGAACACAAACAAACCACAAACAAGCCAAGCCCTGTACATTCAGCAAAAACTGAAAGACGTTGGGATTGAAGTGGAATTGCTACCAATGGACGGAACAGCGTATGGTAATCGTACGTTGGATATGAACAATACAGACTTTGAACTGTCTTTTGGTGGATACATCATGGGTTACGAGCCGGATGCCTACAAATCCCTCTTCCTGAGCGATGCAGCGTATAACTACTCTCATTACAAAAATGCTGATTTTGACAAGCTGTGGAATGAAGCAGCCGTTCAAATTGATGAAACCAAACGCGGAGAATTGTACAAACAAATCCAACAAACCGTAGCAAATGAAATGACGGTGTATCCAATTGCTTACACGAAAGCTGTAGTTGCTGTAGACAACACATACGGCGGTGTTGAGGATGCAAATCCGAAACCTGTCGTGATGCTAGAAGATTTGTCCAAACTCTTTAAAAAATAAGTAACAAGCCAATAACGCCGGCCGCGAGGCCGGCGTTGATTCGGAGGTGTCCATGTGAACAACTATATTATCAGGAGGATCGCACAAGCGATCCCTCTTCTATTTGTAATCTCTATCGTGTCGTTCACCTTGATCAAGCTGGCGCCGGGCGATCCGGTACTTTCTTTTGTAACCCCGAATATGGGGGCAGAGGATGTAGAACGCATTCGGCAGAATCTCGGACTCGACCAGCCGATGTACGTGCAATATGTAGTTTGGCTCAAAAATGTCTTGACCGGTGATCTTGGGTATTCGCTCGTAAACCATCGTCCGGTTGCCCAGATGATCATTGAACGTCTTCCTGCTACGTTTGGTTTAATGGGGGCGTCACTGTTATTATCTTTGCTTATTTCCATTCCGTTGAGCATGATTGCGGGCTCACGCCAGAACAGTTTGTTTGATCGGGGTCTCAGTCTGATCTCCTATATCGGGATTTCCATTCCGAGCTTCTGGTTTGGTATGATGCTGATCTATTTCTTTGCGGTAGAACTACATTGGTTGCCCAGCATGGGCATGCGGACCATCGGTGTGGATTCGGCGTGGGATATCATCAAACATGGTATTCTACCATGCACGGTCCTGACCTTCATGAATGTGTCGGTATACATGCGATATATTCGTTCGAATACCATTAGTCAGCTGGAGGAGGACTACGTTCAGATCCAGTATGCTTACGGTGCTACCAGAGGCACGATTTTACTTCGACATGTTCTTAAAAATGTACTCCTGCCCGTCATCACGATTCTCGGTATGTCTTTGCCAGAACTGATTGCCGGAGCATTTATTACGGAATCCGTGTTCTCGTGGCCAGGTATGGGTTCACTTGGAATTTCAGCGGTACACGGGTTGGATTATCCGATTATTATGGGTATTACGATGATATCGTCTGTACTGCTGGTAGTCGGAAACCTGGTAGCAGATATTTTATATGGCGTGGTAGATCCACGAATTAAGACAACGGGGTGAGACAACATGAATTCAATGCGCTGGCGTAATTTACGGACGCAGTTCAGGCACCAGAAGCTGGGCCTTGCGGCTGTCATCATATTGGGCATATTTGTGCTCGCATCCCTGTTTGCCTTTCTGTCTCCCCATGATCCCAATGAAATTGTCGTCATGGAGCGATTGCAGCAGCCAAGTGCCGATCACTGGTTCGGTACAGATGATTACGGAAGAGATTATTTGGCCCGTGCGTTATACGGAGGTCGGGTCTCTCTTGCTGTAGGTTTTCTCTCTATGGCGATTGCAGTCATAGTGGGTACACTTGTTGGTACAGTAAGTGGCTTCTTTGGCGGATGGGTGGATAATACGTTGATGCGAATCGTGGATGTGCTGATGTCCATTCCATCCTTCTTCCTGATGCTGATCCTGAACGCGTACCTCAAGCCTGGAATCGGTACGATAATTATCATTATCGGGGTGTTGAGCTGGATGAACATTGCCCGTATTGTCAGGGCAGAAGCGATGTCGGTTAAGCAGAGAGAATATGTTCTGTATGCGAAGGTATCCGGACAGAAGCCGGGCCGCATCATTATGAAACACATCATCCCCAACATTATGCCAACGATTATAGTAGCAGCAACAATCAATATCGCAGGTGCCATTCTAATGGAATCATCACTGAGCTTTCTCGGTCTAGGCGTGAAACAGCCGAACTCTTCCTGGGGCAGCATGTTGAATGATGCGCAGGGCTTTATCAGCGAAGCGCCGTATATGGCGATCTTCCCAGGGCTGTTTATTCTGCTCACCGTGTTATCTTTCAACTTCCTCGGTGATGTGTTCCGTGTAGCCTTTGAGCCAAAAGCAAACAAGCGTTAAAATATGACTGCCCATATAACTTGTACACAGCGGGGTGAATACAACAATGACAGATTTATTATCAGTCAGACAACTAAAAACGTCCTTTGCAACTCGGGAAGGAGAGGTACAGTCTGTCCGAGGTGTGAGCTTTACTTTGAATGAAGGTGAGGTGGTTGGACTGGTCGGGGAATCTGGCAGTGGCAAAAGTGTAACGGCCCGATCGCTTATTCGATTGATTCAGCCACCGGGACAGATTACGGATGGGCAGATTTTGTTTCGCGGAGAAGATCTGCTGACCAAGTCAGAAAAAGAGCTGCGCCAAATCAGGGGGAACCATATCTCTATGATTTTTCAAGACCCGATGACATCTCTCAATCCGGTAGTACGTGTAGGCAAACAAATGACAGAAGTAATTCGCCGTCACCGAAAAATGGACAAGGTAGCCGCACGTAAGGAAGCGATTGAATTGTTGCGTTCAGTGGGCATACCTTCTCCTGAAAAACGGATTGATCAATATCCACATGAGTTCAGTGGTGGAATGAGACAACGGGTGATGATCGCCATAGCTCTGTCTTGCAAGCCAGAGCTTCTGATCGCCGATGAGCCAACAACAGCGTTGGATGTGACCATCCAGGCACAGATTTTGCAGTTGATGCAGGAGCTGAAGGAGTCTACACAGACATCCATTTTGATGATCACGCATGATCTGGGTGTTGTTGCTCAGGTCTGCACACGGGTCATCGTGATGTATGGTGGATTGATTATGGAAGAGGGGCCGGTGGAACGCATTTTCGCTCATCCACAGCATCCCTATACCCAAGGACTGCTCCGTTCCATTCCGAAGCACGGCGAGGAAGGTGGACGCCAGCGGCTGGCAACCATTGAAGGTACACCGCCCAATCTGCTTCATCCACCAACTGGATGTCCGTTTATGGAACGTTGCCCACACGCCATGGAGGTATGCAAGCAAATGCCTGTATATACCGAGACTGCACCAGGTCACAGAGTGCTATGCTGGTTGCTGGATGACCCGGCTAGCGAACAGCATCAAGTACAAGCGAGATTATCAGCAGAGGGGGTGGAGAAATGAGTACTGGAATAGATCAGCGTGAAGTATTACTCGATGTGCGTGGATTGAAAAAGTATTTTCCGGTGCGCGGAACTGGAAAAGGCAAAGAGGTACTAAAAGCTGTGGATAATGTCAGTTTCCATATTCACAAGGGAGAGACGTTTGGACTTGTGGGTGAGTCTGGTTGTGGCAAATCAACCACTGGGCGCAGCATCGTTAGACTTTATGATGTGACAGATGGAAGCATTATGTTTGGTGGGCAAGATGTTGCCAAGATGAATGAACGCCAGTTGAAGCCATTTCGCAAACGGATGCAGACGATTTTTCAGGACCCATATTCTTCACTGAATCCGGGAATGAACGTCTTGCAGATTATTAGCGAACCGATGGAGATCCATAATTATGCTTCCAGAGCAGAGATGAAGGGCCGGGCACTTGATCTGATGAATCGGGTTGGCTTGAAACCTGAACACGCAGAACGATACCCGCACGAGTTTAGTGGAGGTCAGCGCCAGCGGATCAGTATTGCCCGGGCATTGTCGGTGAATCCAGAGTTTATTTTGTGTGATGAGCCGTTGTCCGCGCTGGATGTATCTGTTCAGGCACAGGTGGTTAATATGCTGGAGGATTTACAGGCAGAGATGGGATTGACCTATTTGTTCATCGCACATGATCTCTCGATGGTACGTCACATTTCGAACCGAATCGGTGTAATGTATCGCGGGAAACTGGTTGAAGTCGCACCGACCGAAGAACTGTACCGTAATCCGGTACATCCGTACACGCAGGCATTACTAGCAGCAATTCCTGTACCTGATCCAAGTGTGCGTAACGAGATGCCTCCGATCTATAGTAGCGATACGGATTCCTCCGCACGGGGACGAGACGAAGAGCCTGAATGGATGGAAGTGTCGCCGGGACACTTTGTCTCTGGCTATCGGGACAGGATATAATAGATTAGAATATCAATGGAATAATGATATATCGTGTCAGGAAGGTGTGAATTGGATGAGTTCAGAGATCAAATTATCCCAAAGTACAGCGATTCGACTGGAGCAGGCCCGCGGTAAGGGGATGCCTGAGGAAGAAATTTTGAAAGCTATTCAAGCCAAAGATGTTTCCGCTTTTGACGCCGTGTCTGAAGAGGAATACCGATATAACGAATTTTTCTCGTATGCGGACGAGCATGGTGAAAATCTGGAGGCAGCAGTGAAAGACGGCTACCGGATTACTTTTAACACACGTGGTGGACTCGGAATCTGGTTGGAAAAGGCCTTTAAGGTACAGCCGGAGAAAGACTTCACGGTGGGTGAAGGTATAGTAACCGGATTACAGTTAAAACCGGAACAGGCAGAGGTGCTGGCGAAGCGGCTTGCATCGAACTGGGTCATTACAGAATCGAAGGATGTACCCGCAGGCCGGGAACTGACATTGAAGCTACGGGCACTGGTTTAATTCTAGCGTTGGGTTAATGTGACTCGAATCAGTCGGTCATGGCCTGTGAAAAAGGTAAGGCCTGCTCTTCATATGGGTGACCCGCTTATAAGGTTGCATCACATGCTGATGAAGTGTACGCTCCCGAATGGAGCGAAGCATGGAATTAAAGTCTGACGGTGAATAGTCAGACCAGGGACTGTCCCGAATTGCAGTGGATAACTGCAGCGGGATGGTCTTTTTTTTTGCAAAAACAGGGGTGGACGATTACAATTTACATATCATTAATTCAGGGGGAATGCGGATTGAATCAGCTAACATTTCTGGGCACTGGCGATGCGATGGGCGTTCCACGTGTGTATTGTGATTGCGACGTATGTACAGAGGCAAGGCTTACGGGAGAGAATAAACGGAAACGTTCTTCTGTTCTAATTGACGGTGGTGGGGAGGGTACGAGTGAACAGTTCATGATTGACTGCGGACCAGACTGGAGATCACAGATGGAGGATCAGGGATTACGTATGGTGCATACGCTGCTCATTACGCATGCCCATTTTGACCATATTGGAGGACTGCCGGAATGGGCAGATGCGTGCCGCTGGTTGGGTGTAAAAGGGCGTTTGTATGCACCGCGTGAAGTAATTGCCACCATTCAGGGACAGTTTCCCTGGTTGGGTCGTCATATGGACTTTCTGGAAACGGATGATGATATTGAACTCGGTGGCTGGAAGGTACATTCCTGGAAAGTATGCCATGGGCATAACGGGTATTCGTACGCCTATCGATTGGATCGAGGTGGGTATAGCTGGGCGTACTGTTCAGATACCATTGACCTGAAGCCATCCGAAAAAGAGCCGTTGCACGGACTGGATCTGCTGGTGCTTGGAACGAGCTTTGTGCATGAACTTGCGGAATTCTCAACACGTTCCGTGTACGATATGCGCGAGGCGCAAGAGTTGCTGCGGGAACTGAAGCCGGGTCATACTTATTTTACACATATGTCTCATGACGTAGATGTACGGCAGAATTATAATCTGGATCAAGGCATTACGATTGCCCTTACCGGGATGAAGGTGCCGATTGGAACATTAAAGCTGGAAACGAATGCGTAACCCAACTTAACTAGCGTAACAAAAATAAATTCAGAAGAGCGTATCCTTTACAAGGGGTTCTTCGTTTACATAGTGTAAGTCAAAATCAATCAGGAACCAGCAAAGGGGGGCCCCCAAGATGGCCTTTGTGAAGTCCGTGGATTGCAGAATCAACAGACCACATGATGATGGTAAACAAGATAAATTCGATATTGAATTCAATGGCAACGACAGAAAAAATCAATTGAACCAAAGCATCCATACCGTATTACCCGATCTGATGGGGTCGTTGTATGCGTATTGTCTATCTCTGACGAAATCAGTTCCAGACACAGAGGATCTGGTTCAGGAGACCTGTCTCAAAGTGTTGTCGTCGAGAGTGGTTGGAACTTCCGAGATGAATAAAGATATAAACTGGGAAGCTTATCTGATTCGTATTGCACGCAACAGCTGGATTGATATCTTACGCCAGCGGGAGAGATTAGCCTGTAAAATGGATAGCTTGAAGCCGCTCCTGCACGAGATGGAGGAGGAAAGGCGATTCGAGGAGATGGAGTCTGCCATACAACTTCTTGTAAATGCGCTACCACCGTGGCAGCGAGTGATATATGTATTACGTGAATTAATGGGTTATAAGGCGGCAGAGACTGCGGAAATGTTGGATACAACAGAAGGTGCTGTGAAAGCGGCATTAAGTCGTGCCCGCTCTGCCATAGCCGAGGTGAGGCACAGGTTGGAACAATCAGACGGTGAATTGCAGTATGAGGAGGGCACAGTGGTGGACAATCGGGAGGAACTGCGCAGTTATCTGCTGGCATTTCGTAATGGAGATACAGCTCAAATCATTGATCTGTGCCTGAATCGTTCGGATGATCCGATGGCTGTGGCGGGAACGATTTTGCAGCAGGCTTTGCCGTCTCCATCCATGCAGCCAATGATGTACGGGTACTCCACTTCTAGTATGAACTCGATGTCGTATGGAGGCGGGTACACGGTCAACATGGTTGCCTAAACCGAGGAGGCGACATATATGAATGTAGTGCCGTATGTAGTGGAACAAACTGCTCGCGGAGAGCGGAGTTATGATATTTATTCCCGTTTGCTCAAAGACCGGATCATTATGGTGTCCGGAGAGATCGAGGATCAGATGGCAAATGCCATC
The DNA here is from genome assembly GCF_037969885.1 of Paenibacillus sp. FSL R7-0313. Lineage (NCBI taxonomy): Bacteria > Bacillati > Bacillota > Bacilli > Caryophanales > Paenibacillaceae > Paenibacillus > Paenibacillus sp. FSL R7-0313. The sequence goes on along the minus strand of NZ_CP150219.1, from coordinate 6,524,675 downwards.
GTGGCCCAGTTATTGTTTTTGACTGCAGAGGACCCAGAGAAGGACATCCAGATGTACATCAACAGTCCTGGTGGGTCGGTGACTGCGGGATTCTCGATCTATGACACGATGCAATTTGTGAAGCCGGATATCTCCACGATCTGTACAGGGATGGCGGCAAGCTTTGGTACGATATTGCTGGTAGGTGGAACAAAAGGCAAGCGTATGGCGCTGCCCAACAGTGAGATCATGATCCATCAGCCACATGGCGGTACACGAGGGCAGGCGTCGGATATGTTGATTCATGCTAACCGCATCATTCAGCACCGTCAACGTCTTAACAAGCTGTTAACCGACCATACAGGACAGTCAATTGAGCGGATTGAGAAGGACTCGGATCGAGATTATTTCCTGACCGCTGCTGAAGCAGTCGAATATGGATTGGTGGATAAGGTCATATCCAGCTCATAACAGTAGCCCGGAAGGTCATGTGACCTTTCAGGCTTGATTAACCAAGAGGACGAACAGGAAACTGACGTCCTCTTTTTTGTCGTCCAGATTAACCAAATCCACGTTTAGGGAATGAATCAGAATGAAAACAATCTGAAATTAAGATTGACCATCAGTAGGTATAGTGTATATATTATATATACACACTATACCTACCGAAAACTATTTAACATCAATGGGGTGAGGAAAGATTAACATTTTAATATCGAACGCTTCGAGCGATCCGATCTACATGCAGATTCTAACTCAGATCAGACAGAGCATCTTGAGCGGAGAATTGGTTGCTGGAGATAGTCTTCCCTCCATTCGGCAGCTCGCCAAGGATCTGCAAGTCAGTGTTATTACAACTAAACGTGTCTATGAAGAGCTGGAGAAGGAGAAACTGATCGATTCAGTTGTAGGCAAAGGGAGCTTTGTATCTGGAGCCAATCAGGACTTTATTCGAGAGCGGCGGATGAAACAATTGGAAGAGAAGATGCTCGAAGTGATTCGTGAGAGCAGAGAACTGGGCATGAGTTCACAGGATGTAATCCATCATCTTACATTGTTGGTTGAGGAGGAATAAGCATAATGAACGCTATCGAATTACGTAATGTAACCAAAACGTATCCCTTATTTAAAGTAGATAATGTGTCTCTTGATGTGAAAAAAGGATATATCACGGGACTTATTGGTCCGAATGGGGCGGGAAAGAGTACTTTGATCAAAATGATCACGGGTCTGATTCATCCCGATAAGGGGAGCCTCAAGACATTGGGCAGTGAGATGCCCAATCAGGAAGTTAACATCAAGCAACGCCTTGGCATTGTGTCTGATGAATGTTTTTACTATGAGCATCTAACGATCCGTGAGATGACACAAATGATTGCTCCTTTTTACACCAAATGGGACAATAAAGCGTTCAATGACTATTTGGATCAGTTCGAACTGTCTCCCAAAAAGAAAATTCAGGATCTGTCCAAAGGCATGAAGATCAAGTATTCTCTCGCCGTAGCTTTGTCGCATGAAGCAGATCTGCTAATTATGGATGAACCGACATCCGGACTTGATCCTGTATTTAGGCGGGAATTGCTTGATCTGCTTGCGGATATGATACAGGACGAAACAAGGTCCATTATTTTCTCGACTCATATTACGACCGATCTGGAACGTATTGCAGACTACATTACGTTTATTCATCAAGGAAAACTGGTGTTTAATGAAGCCAAAGATGATGTGCTGGAAAGGTATACGATTGTAAAAGGGGATACGAGTCTGCTTGATTCCGACATTCGGAAACATTTCATCGGAATACGAGAGACAGCCGTTGGTTTTGAAGCGTTGTCGGATCATAAAGCAGAAGCCGAACAGTTATTTGGGAGGTTAGCTCTTTTACAAAGACCTACGTTGGAAGACCTCATTTATTTTACGGCGAAGGGAGGACGCAAATATGCTTAACTTGCTTCGTAAAGATTTCATTGTACTAAAAAGTTCACTGTGGACGATTGGGTTATACCTGGTGGTATTTAGTCTCGCCTTTATACCAAAGAGTGAAATGTCAATGTATTTTGTAGGCATCTACACAGCCTTTGGTTCGGTCATGCTGGCAACCATGATTGATATCAAGAACCATAATCATAATTTTCTGGTCACGCTCCCGGTTAGCCGCAAACAGATTGTGAAAGCCAAGTACCTCTCTGCTATAGTCTATACATTTTTCGGGGTGCTCGCGTCGTACGGAATTCACGAGCTTGTGAACCTGAATTATCCTGAACTGAACAAACCGAATTATTCACTTAGGGATATTGTCATTGCCGTAGGCATGGTGCTTGCGTTAGTTTCCATATACATGCCTCTTTTCTACGGACTTAGCAAAAAAGGGGCAGGCATCATCAATGCGATATTCATGGTCTGCATGATTATACTGGCGCAACCCGTTGCGTACCTCATGAGCATGGCCAACGAGAACGGTATGATTACCACAACGACAATGGCTTTGGTTTCCGTAGGCATTATAGGTTTGTTTGTGGTGTCTTATCTCATTACGATTCGCTTGTTTGCAAGAAAAGACCTTTAAAACACAGAGCGGATGCAGGTAGAGAATATAGAACACCAAAAGTAAAGTCGCCACAAGGCGACTTTTTTTGATGCAGCGATACGAGTGCCAAATTACACTTGATATTCTTCGGAGTGACGTCAGTTCCTGGAAATCCAAACCTTACATTTCTTTAGCTAGGGTAATGAGCCTGCTCATGCCTTCCCGAATCTGCTGCTCATGTGCATAAGAGAAGGACAGGCGCAGCTTGCGACTGGCTGAATCATCCGAAGAATCAAATACGGTTCCAGGTACAAAGGCGACGGATTGTTCCATGCATCGGTGAAGCAGTCTTCCGGTATCCACACCCTCAGGAAGCTCCACCCAAAAGTTGAGTCCGCCCTCCGGCCGGGTCCACGTCCAGTCCGTTTCCAGCAGAGATTGTTCCATCACTTCCATCCGTAGCTGGATGGCGGTCCGCAGCTTGGACAGATGCTGATGCATACGTTCTGACTGAAAATAACGGAGAAAAAGCTTCTGGTTCAGAAGGGGCGATCCGTTATCTGTCAGTGATTTTACAGCCTGTAGTCCTGGCATGAATCGCTGGCGGCATATGATGGCTGCAATCCGTAGCCCGGGTGCAACATACTTGCTGTAACTGCGAATGTACAGAGTGTGTCCGGTGGTGTCGTAGGTGAAAATGGGTGCAGGAGGTTTCTCCTTAAAATAGATATCATAGGTACTGTCGTCTTCGAGCAGAAAACAACCATACTGTTCTGCAAGTTCGGGTAACTGCTTGCGCTGTTCTACTGGAACATTCATACCGGTTGGATTCTGAAAGGTCGGTGTCATATAAAAGAGACGTGGCTTCTCACTCTTCATCAGATGTTCGATCTGCTCCAGATCATAACCCTCGGGATGAATGTCGGTAAAGACGAGCCGGGCACCTTGTTTGCGGAAAATCTCCATTGCCGGTCCATACGTAGGCCGTTCCATCAAGACCCGATCCCCGGGCTTGACCAGCGTCCGCGAGATGACGTCGATCGCTTGCTGGGCACCCGATGTAATTAACACCTCGTCTGCGGAGAGGTAGAAGCGTTCCTTGGTTGTCAGATGGCTTGCCAGCGCATTACGCAATTCCAGATCTCCCTGAATCGTGGAGTACGTTCCGAGCAGACGTGGATATTGATCCAGCAGATCACGCATCAGTTCTCCCCAATACCGATTGGGAAGCAGGGCGGGATCAATCAGTGATTTGGAAAACTGGAATTCGGCTTCAAGCGACTGTACACGTGCGAGGGAGTCCCAATGCAGCCATGCAGACACGGCGGGATCATCCGCCTGATCCGTTACTGAGAATGGAGTTGCTGGACTGACATAATAGCCGGACTTATCCTTCACATAGACATTCCCACGTTCTTTTAACTCCTGATAGGCTTTGAAAACAGTCAGACGATGTACGCCGAGTAGCTCGGACAGGCTTCGTACAGATGGCAGTTTTTCATGTTCGGCCCACTCTCCCGCTTCTATACGTACAACGAGATAATGGATTACTTGCTCATATAGTTTCAGGCTATTATCTGTCATCATCATGGTTCTGCCCACCCGGCTCACACTCCTTTTGAACTCTATTGTAACAGCTAATGGGAGAGAACTGTTCTGTTTTGTTCATTCTGTTCTATAGACCATGAGATATGATGGAGAACAGATAAAGGAGTGGTTATCATGGTGGGGATTGCATTTACGGTCATGTGTCTTATTTTCGGTACAACGTTTCTGGCTATTAAAATTGGAGTAGAGGCTGGCATGCCGCCTTTTCTGTCAGCTGGATTGCGATTTGTAATCGCGGGAGCGCTGATGTTTGCATGGATGTGGATGAAGGGCAAAGTGAGCTGGTCGCTCCTGTTCCGCAAGGAGATGTTGTTGACGGGAGCGGGTCTGACCTTCGGCACCTTTGCCACATTATATTGGGCTGAACAGCATGTGAGCTCGGGTGTGGGTGCCATTCTGTCAGCGACAGGGCCGCTGATGATTATGTTGATGCAGACGGCGTTGTTACGGCAAAAAACATCTGGCCGTATGATTACAGGCTGCCTGATCGGGTTCACCGGTGTGGTTCTGGTTGTGCTGCCAGGTGTATCGCTTGGTGCAGGTTCTCTATTCATGTGGGGTTGTATCGCGGTTCTGGTGGGGGAAGTTTGTTATTCAGCAGGTGCATTGTACTCCAAAAAGGTCATTCATCAGTTCAAGGAGGCTAGTCCTGTAGCGATCAATGCGGTGCAGATGATGTATGGGGGATTGCTCTTAACTCTGCTCTCGGCCGGAACGGAATCGTGGAATATGTCAGCTCTGGACTGGGTGCCTGCCGTCTCGTCGGTGATCTATCTGACTGTCATTGGCTCCATGGTGGGGCATAGTCTATTCTATTGGATTATGTCGCGCACCAATCCGTTATTCCCGGCAACCTGGTTATACATTTCACCACCCATTGCTGTAGGTCTTGGTGCTGTTGTCTATGGTGAGCATGTCAGCTGGGTTACATGGATCGGCGTGGTACTGGTCGTTTCAGGTCTGCTGGCGATGAATGAGAAGGTGAGCGGCTGGTTGAAGAAAGGAAAGCGTGCGAGGGTGACAGTGCAGGCTTCCGAAACTGTTTTAAAATAGGTAAAGTTTGAAGGTATGCAGCTCAATCTCAAAATCAGCCCTTGATTTTAGGTTGAGCTGTTTGTTATTCCAACATGATGTTCTCGTTAACCAGTTGGTAGTAATATTCATCCATCTGTTCTGCCGTAACATTTTCATCGAAATGTTGTATCCACCACGTCACAAGTAAACGAATAACCCCCGAGTGGAACTCGGCTACCAGTTCAATGGGAAGTGAAAAATGTTTACCTCTTCTCTTCAATTCCAGAAAATCTCGTCTGAATATCTCTCCGATATAATGTATGAAAAAGTTGTTAAACCCCTCATCCTTCTGCTGGTTCTGCACGATAGTCTCCAGTACATTTCCGAACAGAATTTTAGATACGCTTTGCAAAGGCTGCTGTATCCGATCTTCTACATTCATGTGTAAATAATCCCGAAGGACCCAAGTTAGGGTGGAGGACAGTAGAGCAAATTTATCCTTGAAATGTTTGTAAAATGTTGTTCGGTGAACCATAGCTTTGTCACATATTTCATTAATTGTGATGTTGCTAAATAGCTGGCCTTTCTCACATAACAGATCGAGAAGCGCCATCGTTAACAATTTATGAGTTCGGGTAACTCTCAAATCCACCTTTTTATCAATCATTTTCATCTACATCATTTCCTTATTGTAGTTTAGCTATATAGTATCCTGATATTGATTCTTACTTGATGCGAGATTCCAAGTGTATATTGGTATTATAAGTAATTTTTTGATAGGGCTACAAGTGTAGATAAAATATGATGGATTAGAGAGGATGAAGTGGCGATGTCCGATATGAAAAAAGCTGTGGTAATTGGGGCAGGTATTGCAGGATTAATAACTGCAAGGATGTTATCTGATTATTATGACGAGGTGTGTATCATTGAGCGAGATGAATTACCTTCTGAACCGGGGAATCGGCAGGGTGTGCCTCAATCCTTTCATCCACATCGTGTATTACCGCGCGGCGGACTCATTCTGGAAAAGTACTTTCCCGGATACAATGACGAATTGGTCGCGCTTGGTGCCATTCCTTCACATGAAGAGAAATTTGTGATTGCCAATCGCTACGGTACATTAGTTAATAAGGCAAATGCTAATTCCTCATTCAAAATTGCATCAAGCAGTAGAGCTCTCCTGGAATGGGTACTGCGTCAGCGCGTCCAGAACATCGATCATATAAGCTTCTTAACGAGTACGGAAGTTACCGGGTTAATGGCATCAGAAGATCAGCGTTCGATTACAGGCGTGTATACCAAGGAAAGAGGCCGGAATAACCGGGAAGCAATGCTTGCAGCAGATATGGTTATTGATGCCGCGGGGCGTTCTTCCAAATTGATCAGATGGCTTGAACAGATAGGGTTGTCCGTGCCTGAGCCGGAAGTGCTGAAGGTGTCGCTTGGTTACAGCACTCGCTATTATAAGATACCATCCTCAATTCGAAATGACTGGGGAACGGTGATAACAGAGTCCGATCCTGTGCAAGGAATTCGTGCAGGCATGTTGTGGCGCATTGAGAATGAGATCGCTGGACTATTACTGTTCAACGCAGGAGGAGATGAATATCCTTCAACCCATCCGGATGAGTTCCAAGAGCAAATCAAACATCTGTTTGCTTCGGATGAAATCGTAGCGTTGGCAGACCAGCTGGAGCCGTTTCAAGGACCGCGGGGATACCGTATTTCCGAGTCTGTCCGTCAACATTTTGAACTCATGGAGAATTGGCCTTCCGGATTACTGGTCCTTGGCGATGCATTTTGCAGCTTCGATCCGATCCATGGCCAAGGCATGACGGTCGCAGCAATTGAAGCCGAGACCATAGGAAAATGTTTGGATGAGCAGCGAATACATCCTGAGCCGCAGTTTGAGCGCCAAATCCTGCTTCGTATGCAGCAGGCGATTGAACCGGCCTGGTGGCTTAGTTCTGTGGCCGATCTGCGATGGAAAGGGGTCGAACATGTTGGGCCTTCCCGAATGAAAGGGGTTGCGTTTGCTCAGAAGTATATAAACTTGTTTACTAAGCAGGCGATGAAAAAGGCGAGTCAGGAAAATAATAATCATCTCTTTTTTACCCAGTTCCTGATGAATGCTCTAATCCTTCCTCCAAGTGAATACTTTAAAGGTGAAATCCTGAACATGATCCTGAACGACAATGGTTCCGAAGAAGAAATGGAGTTAAGAGCGGAGCTTGGTGTCCAAGATCCGGAGCTATTCCAGCAAAGAATAGATGAGATCATTCCGCCATTTCAACTGGAATTTGATGGGCAAATTAAGAAACTGTTGGAGTCTTTCCAGCATGCCATGAGCAAGTAAGAGACAATGAATCGTGGTGCGTGAAAGTAGGCAAAACATGAAACGAATAATTTTAAATTTCATAGCTAGCATTTTAATCTCATTTATTGTATTTTTTATTGTTTTGTTTTTTGCTGATGTCCCAGATACAAATCGTGTCATCTTATCTATGGCGATTACGGTTTCACTACAATTATCCTTAATCACGGCATTATTACTTTCAAAACATAAAAAATAACAGAGAAATATACCTACTATAATCGTTCACACAGAAAAATGAAAATGTCTTTAAAATCAAACAAACAGCCCTGCACGGCGAAATTCGCCGACTGGGCTGTTCGTTGATCTTAATTACTCTGCGTTCAGCACAAACTTCTCGATTACCTCTTTTACGCCGTCTTCGTTATTACTTGCCGTAATGTAGTCTGCCAGCTCTTTCAGCGCAGGAATGGCATTCCCCATCGCTACACCAAGACCAGCAACTTCGAGCATCTCATGGTCATTCCAAGAGTCGCCGATGGCAATACACTCGCTGAGTTGGTGACCGAAATGGTCAGCCAGGAAGGTCAGGGCGTGGCCTTTAGTTCCTTCATTGTGCATGATTTCCAGGAAGTAAGGTTTGGACTTCGTGATATGCACTTGAGGTCCGAGCAATTCACGCAGGTCAACAGCAACCTTATCCAAGTAGTCTGGCTCATCGATAATAAGCAGCTTCGGAGTTTTTTGTTCGATGACTTTGATGAAATCAGATTCGATGTAATATTGAGTGCCGTTTAATTTGGCATAATCCCGCAGCTTGTCGTTTTCCTCACGGGCATACAGCTTGTCCTCAATGTATGTTTGAAGGTGGAGATTGTTCTCCAGGCAGTAATCATACAATTTGCGGGAAGCTTCCTGTGGAACGTAACGCTCATAGAGGACTTTTTCGTCCAGCAGGTTTTTCACCAATGCGCCTTGATACGTAATGATCGGCACGTTAAGTCCGGTTTGACGAGCAAGCGCTTGTGCGGAAGCATAAGCACGTCCAGTCGCCAGCGTTACAGTTACACCATGGGCAACCGCTTGTTCCAGTGCAGTCTGTGTAGCAGGGGTTACTTCCTTGTTGTCGTTGATCAGGGTGTCATCAATGTCGATTGCAATCAATTTGTAGGTCATCTGTATTTCTCTCCTTTTTTTATCTGTATCTATACTAACGAACGAAAAATAAGTTTTACACGAGGCCACTCCGAATACAGATTCATCTTTCGATCGCTGTTATCCCCGGATTTTTGATTCCATTCCCCAAGGGGAAATCCGTTGATAAGCGTATGCTTCCGATGTAGCTTTTTTTCAAAAAGCTTTAAGCGAACGCTTCGCTTCTCCCGATGAATTCTGTCTTCTCCGTTAACGTGTAATCTTAGACTTCGTTCTAAAACTATAATTACATCTAAATCCTACTCTTCTAGAAAAACAAGGCCAATAAAGTCTTCTAGCTCAAGGTTGCCGAAGTAATGTTTTACATCCAGGCCCTCAAGTGCAGTACGCACCTCGGATTCCTCATACCGCTTGCCGCGCAGCATATTTTCGATATCCGCCACATCACCTACACCGAAGAAGTCGCCAAAGATTTTGATATCTTCGATACGTCCATCCTTGATGTTCATGCGCAGATCGATGATGCCGACAGGGAATTTGCGAGTGTGCTTCACATTGCTTTCCGGAGACAAGCCATAGTTCCAGTCCCAGTTGTTATAACGCTCAGCGGAGATTTCTTTGATTTTGTCCCAGTCTTTGTCAGTGAGCGTGTACTGTGGAACGTCCTTAGGCTCCATCCCGAAAATGTGACGTAACAGCTCATCGCGGAACTGCTCAATCGTCAGGTTGGTGTCAATCAGGTCCCGTATGTTGGCGACCCGGCTGCGTACGGACTTGGTGCTCTTGGATTTGAATTTCTCGGGATTGACGTTCAGGGAAGCCTGAACATGCTCCAGATTCAGATCAAACATCAATGTGCCATGACTGAACATACGCCCACGTGTGGAAAACTGGGCGTTGCCCGAAATTTTCTTTTCGCCCACTTGCAGATCATTACGCCCGGTCAACTCGGCATTTACACCAAGCTCGTGCAAAGCTTCAACCACAGGTTGGGTGAACTTGCGGAAGTTGTGGAAGGATTGACCGTCATCAGCTGTAATAAAACTGAAATTCAGGTTGCCCAGATCGTGATATACCGCTCCGCCTCCCGAAAGACGACGAACCACCTGCACACCGTTATCCTGAACGTACTCGATATTAATTTCTTCAATCGTATTTTGATGTTTTCCGATGATGATTGACGGACGGTTGATGTAGAACAGCAGATAGCTGTCATCCTCCATCGGCAGATGTTTCAGAATGTACTCCTCAATGGCAAGGTTTACAGAAGGATCTGTAATGCCCTGGTTGTCAACAAACAGCATGGTCATTCCTCCATTAATGTATGTGAGGGATTGCTAGTCCCTTATGTAGTGAACCTTGTATATCAAAAGGAACCGAAATTCCTCTTCTATTGTAAACGAATTATGGTTGGGACACAAAGAAAACAGGATTGACCCACACCTCCCGTGCCATCCATAATAAAAAGGACATACAGAAAGGATGACGGAAGAATGACCGGTTATATCGAAGTGTTCGGACATGGCGGGGACGTGGAGACGGCTGCGTCACGATTTGGGAGAGAAGCCGCTGATTTTCTGGATTTCAGTGCCAACATTAATCCGCTCGGTCCGCCCAGAGGGGTGCTGAAGGCTATACAGCAAGGATTACAGTCGGTGATTCGGTATCCCGATCCGGGGCATCGGGGATTCAAAGCACTGCTGAGCGAGCGTCTTGGTGTGATGCAGGAGCAGATTTCTGTGGGCAACGGTGCAGCCGAAAGTATGGCGCTCATTCTGCTGGGGCTTGCCCCGCGCAAGGTGGGTACGGTGGAACCTGGATTCTCGGAGTACCGCGCGTTGGCACGACAATTCGGTGCCGAAGTTGTGCATACGGAGGGCAGAGAAGAGCTGGCGTGGCGAGCGGAACCCGAGGAGATCGAGCAGCTCATGGAGAAGGTAGACTTGCTCTTCCTTGGCCAGCCCAACAATCCAAACGGTGTACAATATCCGCTTGAGGTATTGCAAAGGCTTGCCAGCAAAGCGGAAGAAACGGGAACTGTAATCGTTATTGATGAGGCATTTATGGATTTTATTCCGGTAGCCCGGCGCCAGTCCCTGGCAGCACATCTGAATGACTATCCAAATGTGATCATCATTCGCTCGATGACGAAGTTTTATGCCATTCCGGGCTTGCGTCTCGGATATGCTTTGGGCCGTGCCGAATACATTCAGGCGATGACGAAGAAACAGGTGACCTGGAGTGTCAACGGTCTGGCGCTCATGGCAGGGGAAGCCTGTCTGCGCAGCGGAGAACGGTACGAACAGGAGACCATAGCACAGATCACGCGGGAACGGGAGCGTCTCATCGAAGGACTGAAGGCGTACGGATGTGCGGTGACACCGGGAGAGGCGAATTTTATTTTGGTACGTGTGCCGGCCCCTTGGACAGCAGCATCAATGCAGGAGGCGCTGGGCCGAAGGGGCATCCTGATTCGCAGCTGTGCCATGTATCCGGGGCTTGACGAAGGTCATGTACGTTTTGCAGTCAAGGATGCAGACGCCAATGCTACATTACTCAAAGTGCTGGGCGGCGTGCTGGAAACCAAGGGATATCCAAATGTCGATCAGTCCTCCATTCATGAATCAAGTCAGCAGGAGCAGACGAAAGATTCGGAACAGGCACAGGGAGGGAAGCGGTCGTGACACTCCCGTTTTATAACTACTTTGCGAATGGAGAAACAGGCGAGAATGAATATGCTTCCTCTTCCTGGCCCGGACTGAACATATCCGCATATGAACGACATATCAAAGCACAGAGCCCAAGGGCTGCCCAAGCGCTGTCGAGTGCGGTATATGGCGGTGGGATGATTGAACTGGATCGCATATTTAACATCTATGTGGACAGGCATTACCGCTGTGATGATCCGCCGCGTGATATCGAACAGGCGCTGAATGAATGGCATGAGCCGCGGGATCAATGCGCCGGATTATTGACGGCCGTAAGGCTGGAGCATACGTCCATTCAGGAATATACAAGTGAAGAATTTGGTCTTCTGTGCTGTACCACTGCGGGTGTATCGAATGCAGCACGTGCGGGATCGGAGAGAACGGTATTTGATACGGTGGGAAATAAGAAGATGTCTTCCGGCAGGGAGCGCTCTGCTCCTTCAGCACGAAATCTAACGATGGCCCCCTATGTCCCGGGTACAATTAACATCATGCTCTGGTTGAATGGACGCATGACCACCGGGGCGATGGTTAATGCGGTACAGACGGCGGTGGAAGCCAAAGCGGCAGCGCTGGCGGATGCGGGTGTTCTGGATTCGGAGAACGGGTTGCCCGCCACCGGCACCACAACCGATGCCATTGTGTTGGCGGTACGTCAGGCAGTGGAGGAACCTCAGCCGATGATTACTTATGCCGGGACAGCAACTACGGCAGGAGCGGCGATTGGCAGATTGGTATACGACACGGTGACGGAGAGCCTTCAGGCCGGACTGTTATGGAAAGAGAGGATCAGGCACAAATGACTTTTGACGTGGAGCATCTATGGACTTGGCCGTTCTGGACAGGCATGGCGGGAGCCTGGATTATTATAATGGCGTACCTGTTGGACCGATGTATCGGAGATCCGCGCTGGATTCCCCACCCGGTGATTGGCATGGGAAAAGGCATCTCGGCGTTGGAGCGTGTCATTCGCTCGCGTGTGCGCACAGATTCGGGGCTGAAGAGAGCCGGGCTGTTGTTCCCGATTTTGATTGCGGGGGGTTCTTTTGCCATCACCTGGGGACTCGTATATGTGCTTGGGCTAATCCACCCTGTCATTGCAGCGGCAGCTGAAGTGGTGCTCATTGCAACGACTATTGCTTCAAAAGGGCTGAAGGATGCAGGTATGGAAGTGTATCGTCATCTGAAGCAGCAGGATTGGCCGGCGGCCAGACGTTCACTGGGCATGATTGTTGGACGTGATACGGGGCATCTGGATGAATCGGAGGTTGTACGGGGTACGGTAGAGACGGTTGCCGAAAATATCGTGGATGCCATTGTATCACCGTTATTCTATGCACTTATTGGAGGCGCTCCACTAGCTATGGCTTATCGGGCCGTCAACACGCTGGATTCCATGGTCGGATATAAAAATGACAAGTATCTGCATCTTGGCTGGGCCTCGGCCCGTTTGGATGATGTGGTGAACTGGATACCTGCCCGGCTGACCGCAATTCTGTTAATCGTGGGTGCCTGGGTCATGAAGCTGGACGCCAAAGGAGCAGCACGCATGGTCACACGGGATGCAAGACTGCATCCAAGTCCGAATAGCGGTTTTCCCGAATCTGCGGTGGCTGGAGCACTGGGCATCCGGCTTGGGGGACATAACGTGTATCACGGCGTTGCTTCATTTCGTGCCTATATGGGCGAGGCCACAAGGTCGATGGAAGCCGAGGATATTGTGCAAACATCACGCCTGATGTTCTGGTCGGCAGGGGCTTTTGTTGTACTGTGCATGTTCATAACGCTGGGTGTGTGGCTGGCAGGAGGGACGCTGTTATGGCTGTAAATAAAGGGAATGCAGGCAATGAAGTACATACGGATCAACCCGGCTCACTGAAACGAAACATTCTGTGGGTCCGTCACGGGACAACACTGTGGAATGTGGAAAAAAGATACCTGGGGCATACCGACATCGGTCTGCTGCCAAATGCCAAAGAAGAACTGGCTCCGCTTCATGAACAATTGAGCCGTGTTTCGTGGCACGAGGTATATTGCAGTGATCTGCTTCGCTGCCGGCAGACGCTGGAACAGATTCTTCCTGATGCCAGCGGACAGGTGAAGTTCGACTCACGCCTGCGCGAGAATGATTTTGGACAGTGGGAAGGGCTGACGTATGAGCAGCTCAAGGATAATTCTGTGTACCGAAACTGGATAGATGCCCCGCAGGAGGTCACTCCGCCTGAGGGGGAATCGTGGCAGGAGTTTACCGGACGGTTGGACTCCTTTCTCCAAGAGATGTTGTTGGAGGGCTGTCCTTCGACGCACGTTAATGAGGATCAAGTGCCAACCATAGTTGTGGTTACGCATGGTGGTGTCATCCGGTATGCCTTGTCCCGTCTGATTGCCGGGCTTGGGTTCTGGGATACACATGTCGTACCGGGACAGGCGATTCAGGTTCAGCTTGAACAACAGGGGAATCAATGGTTTGGCAGCAGAGTGACTTTTCCGCCAATCGGGTTGTAAGGATGTACAATATACCCTATAATCACAACAGAAGTGTGACTTCAGCATGGTACAGATATGCTTCAGGTTGTGAAGCCTGAACGAGTATGCAACATGCAGAAATTACACGACAATGGTTTACCATATCAGCGACCAAGGGTCCCGCGTGTGAAGGCTGTTTTCATGGCAGATTAGTACGAGTCACGAAACACACAAGGGTGAAATGGGGAAGCCGGTGCAAATCCGGCACGGTCCCGCCACTGTAAAACAGGATGATTCCTGTAAGTCAGGTTACCTGCCCTGGACGTACAAACCGGTGTTCCTTCGAGGAAAGGACAGCGTTTCGGGCTATTCTATGCGCATGGACAACCCTTGGTTGAACATGTACAGATCGCCATATGCGAGACGTCATCCCTGATCCTTGTCCAAGGATTGGGGATTTTTTATTGTTCATGTAAGATGAACCGAGACCAATTTTACACGAGGTCACTCCGATTGCAGTACCATCTTCCGATCGCTGTTATCCCCAGATTTTTTGATTCCCTTTTTGAAATGGAAAATCCGGTGATAAAGGCGAACACTTCGTTTCTTCAGATTGGTTCTGCACTCTCCGTTAGCGTGTAAATGTTGCAGTTCAAACCTTACACAGGAACACCAAGACATGGGGAATAAGAGTTCGAGCACGATGCAAGAAAATAGTACAAATAGAGAAGGGGAGAATAAGAGAATGAATTTCAAGAATTGGAAAAGCGTAGCGTCGCTGCTAAGTGCAGCGGCACTTGCACTGGCTTTGGCCGGATGTGGCAATGCAACAACAAACGAGGGCACAGGTACTTCACAGCAACCGGCACAGGAGCAATCCCAAGGCCAGGCTCAGACGGACCTCAAAACACAATATCCACTTACCGTTACGGATGCAACGGGTGAATCGTTCACCTTTGAAAAGGCACCGGCCAAAATCGTATCCGTGTCTCCGGCTGAAACGGAATCCCTGTTTGCCCTTGGATTGGACGATCAAATCGTTGGTGTATCCGACTATGACGATTATCCGGAAGCGGCAACAACCAAAGCTAAAATGGGCGGTATCACCAAGCCCAATGAAGAGTCCATCATTGCCGCAGAAGCCGACATTGTCTTCACAGGTATCTCAATGAGCGAAGATGCAGTGAAAAAGCTGCGCGAACTGGGTATTACCATTTTCAAAACGGATCCTAAATCCATTGACGATGTGATGAACAATATCGAAACCTTCGGTAAAATTACCGATCATCAGGAAAAAGCACAAGAAATCATCACCCAGATGAAACAGGACGTGACGGATGTAACCGAAGCGGTGAAGGCAGTTAAACCGGAAGAGAAGAAAAAAGTATACGTTGAATTCTCCCCAGGCTGGACTGTGGGTAAAGGCGAATTTATGGATGAACTCATCACTGTAGCCGGTGGCAGCAATATTGCTTCGGACAAAGAGGGTTGGTATGAAATCAATGAAGAGAACGTGATTGCCTCCAACCCGGATGTGATTTTGTATGCTAATGATGTAATTGATGAAAACTCCAAAACACTGGATCAGATCATCAAGGCGCGCAGTGGCTGGGATCAAATTACGGCTGTGAAAAATGACGCGGTTATTGGCCTGGATGCCAACCTGCTGAGCCGTCCGGGTCCACGGGTAACTCAAGGGTTGAAAGAAGTAGCCAAAGCGATCTACCCTGACTTATTCCAATGAGTAAAAAGCTGATCCTGTTCGGAACGACGGGCATGGTGCTGCTGGTGCTCACCGTGCTCATCTGCACGGGCATTGGTTCAGTAGCTTTGCCGATCCGGGATATTGCAGGTATCCTGATTCACAAAATTCCCTGGGTGGGCGATTGGATTACACCGGATTGGAATAAGGCAGCCGAACAGATTATCTGGAAAGTCAGATTCCCACGTGTACTGCTTGCCGTGCTCGTTGGCGCATCGTTGGCGATTGCTGGTGCGGGATTCCAGGGGGTTCTTCGGAACCCGCTGGCAGACCCGTTCACCCTGGGCGTATCATCCGGTGCTTCGGTGGGTGCAGCCTTTCTGATTTTCTTCGGATTGCAGTATGCACTGATCGGAATCTGGACGTTGCCACTGGTGGCGTTTTTGACGGGTGTAATCACGTTATGGTTTGTTATGGCACTGGCTCGTGAAGGGCGTAAAATACCTACACACAGCCTCATTCTGGCTGGTGTGGTCATGCAAAGTTTCCTGGGCGCAGTTGTTTCCTTCCTGTCGACCATGTCGAAACAGACGATTAATGAAATTATATACTGGACGATGGGAAGTCTGGCTCTGCGTGGGTGGTCGTATACGGCCATCCTTTTCCCGTATTTTCTGTTAGGGCTGGTCTTTCTCTGGAGCCGCGCACGCTCGTTGAATGTGCTTGCACTGGGAGAACGTCAAGCGGCACATATCGGGATCGGAGTGGACAGGCTCAAGCTGTCCGTGCTGGCAGTTGGCACACTGCTGACTGCAGGCGCTGTCTCGGTATCAGGTGTCATCGGATTCGTTGGATTGGTGATCCCGCATATGTTGCGGCTGGTGGTGGGACCGGATTACCGACTGCTGGTACCTTTGTCAGCCATTGGTGGAGCGATCTTCATGGTGTGGGCAGATACCATAGCAAGGTCGTTGCTGGCGCCAACTGAAATTCCGCTCGGTGTTGTCACCGCCTTTGTTGGTGCGCCATTCTTTGCTTACCTGCTGCACCGGAACAAAAAGTTGCAGAAGGGGATGATGCCATGAATTCCAGTACCAGTTCCAACTCGACTTCACTTATCTCCATTAAGGGAGCAGGGAAGTCATATGGCAATCATCAGGCATTGCGCAATGTAGACTGGCATGTTGGCGAAGGTGACTGGTGGGGAGTTGTCGGACCAAACGGCAGCGGCAAGTCCACCCTGATCCAGCTTATTGCCGGAACGGAACAGTTAAGCGAAGGTCAGATCCGTATCGATGGTCGAGACATCGGCTCTTACAGCCGTAAGGACCTGTCGCGGATGATCGCTGTATTGCAACAGGATGGCTTGCCAGCCATCTCCTATCCTGTACGAGACGTGGTGGAGATGGGGAGATATCCATACCAGAACTGGCTGGGGCGGGAAACGGGTGATGGGGCACTTGTAGTGGACAAGGTGCTTGAAGATCTAGGATTGACAGAGCTGGCGGACAGACCGCTGGATGCACTCAGCGGCGGGCAACGGCAGCGAGTCGCACTAGCCAAAGTTATGGCTCAGGAACCGAGGTTACTGCTGCTGGACGAGCCGACCACGTTTCTGGATATTAAATATCAATTGCAATTCATGGAATTGTTATCGGCATGGCGACAGAGAACTAATATTACAATTGTGGCTGTGCTGCATGATTTGAATCTGGCCGCGTTATTTTGCGATCACATTCTGGCGCTCCGTGAGGGCATGGCTGTTGGAAAGGGCACGCCTCATACGTTGATCAACGATGAGAATATCCAGGATATATTTCGCGTCAAACCCGCAATTGTCTCCCATCCCGACCATGCCATACCTCAACTGCTGCTGCGGCGGGACATCGATTAAATGAAGCGGGGCAACCCATATTTTGATGAAGGAAGTGCTGGTTGTATGAATAATGAACAGGTGTTGGAGCATTTAAGAAGTAAGATTACAGCTCCTAACCAGGAAGTCGCGGCAGAAACCTCTGCGCATGTGGATTCGTTGACGAAGCCGCCGGGAAGTCTGGGCAAATTGGAAGAGCTGGTGATCCGCCTGGCAGGTATGACGGGCAATGCACGTCCGCGTTTTGATCACCGGGCGGTCATTGTCATGGCCGCAGATCACGGCGTAGTAGAAGAAGGCATTAGTGCTTTTCCTGCTGAAGTGACTCCGCAGATGGTCCTGAATTTCCTCGCTGGGGGCGCAGCCGTGAATGTGCTTGCCCGCCACGCCGGAGCTGATGTGATCTGTGTGGATATCGGGGTGAATGCCGATCTTGAACATCCGGACCTGCTTTCCCGTAAAATTCGTAAAGGCACGGCCAACATGGCCCGAGGGGCAGCGATGACCCGGGATGAGGCAGTTCGGGCTATCCTTGCAGGAGCCGAAGTTGTATCGGCAGAGGTGGCGAAGGGAACACAGCTGTTTGTCACCGGGGAGATGGGAATTGGTAACACCACTGCAAGTGCTGCGGTAATGAGCGCGTTAACCGGAGTTGCACCAGCTGCCGCTGTGGGGAGAGGTACAGGGATTGATGATGCAGGCTTGCAGCGCAAGGCTGCTGTAGTCAGCCAGGCGCTTAGCGTAAACGCACCGAACCCGGATGATGCACTTGATGTCCTGTGCAAGGTGGGGGGACTGGAGATTGCCGGACTCACGGGGGTTATCCTCGCCGCCGCTGCTCATCGTTGCCCGGTCGTTGTAGATGGGTTCATCTCTACAGCGGCAGCGCTGGTGGCGAGACAACTTGCACCTCTGAGTACGGCTTATATGATCGCTTCTCATACTTCACATGAAAATGGACATGGAGCGCTGCTGCGTGAACTGGAGCTGAAATCGATGCTGGATCTGGACATGCGTCTGGGTGAAGGCACAGGCGGCGTGCTCAGTCTTCATCTGATTGACGCAGCATGTCTCATTCTGAACGAGATGGCAACCTTTGCAAGCGCGGGTGTCTCGGACGGGGCAAGCCATGCTTCGGACTCTGCTGCGTCGGTTGATTCATCCCTGCAAGGAGAGAGTTCCCGATGAGCGTACTGGTGACAGGCGGCGCACGCAGTGGCAAAAGCTCCTTTGCCGAGCGTCTCTGCATGCAACGTTCCTCGGAGGCCTGGTATGTGGCGACAGCTCAGGCCTACGATGATGAAATGCGTGAGCGTATCGCCATGCATCAGCATCAGCGTGAGGCATCGGGATATCTGTGGCATACAACGGAAGAGCCGATACATCTGCCTGCTTTGATAAACCGCATGGGTGAAGGGCATACAGGGACTTCTGCACCCACCGTTCTGGTGGATTGCCTGACGCTGTGGCTGACAAATGTTTTGTTAGCGCATGAGCATGACGAGAAGCAGGTGTTACAGGGACATTTGGACGCGCTGGTTGAAGCGATTCGAACCTATCCCGGTTTACTTGTTCTGGTTACGAATGAAGTAGGGGACGGGATCGTACCGGAATATGCCCTTGGCAGGAGATATCGGGATTTGGCCGGTGTACTGAATCAGCGCATTGCGGCGATATGTGGTGAAGTGTTTCTGGTGACCGTAGGCATTGCGATTGAACTAAAAAGCAAGGAGTACCGCTTATGAAGGATGGCACGCCTGCTCCTCAGCGCAAACATGCGGCGGCAGCCGCTTTTCAATTTTTGTCCCGTTTCCCTGTCAAAATGCAAATCGATTTTGTCCCGCCGCTGCTGCGGGAAAGTGTTGTCTTTTACCCGCTGGTCGGTGCAGCAATTGGTCTGTGTGTCTGGCTCATGGGAGCCTTAAGCGGTGCAGTGCTTCCCGCCTTCCCGGCTGCCATCCTAACCTTGACGTTATGGGTATGGCTCACCGGAGGGCTCCATCTTGACGGATGGATGGATACGGCGGATGGTTTGCTCAGTTATCGTACCCGTGAACGAATGCTGGAGATTATGAAGGACAGCCGTGTAGGGGCCATGGGCGTGATCGCCTGCGTCTTGCTGCTGATGATGAAAGCGGCGCTGATCGCCGATTTTATTGCCCAGGGTCACTGGGTGTACGGTGCGCTGCTGATCCTGCCCATGATCTGGAGCCGCTGGTTCATGGTGTATGCGATGTCGGCCTGGCCGAATGCACGCGGAGATGATGGACTTGCCGTATTGTTCAAAGGTCTCGGTGAGCGGAAGGAAGTCCAGCGTGCAGGCAGCTCAGCCGTGGGGTTGACCTTGATCGCAGGGGCAGTTACGTATGCCGCGGTGTGGCTTTTCAAGCCGGATATGGGGATTGCAGATGCGATGGTGAGTGGGCTGGGAACACTGCCATGGTGGCTATACCCGGTGACGGCGGTTATCGTACTGCCTGTGGCGTGTTATTATATCGGCCGATTCGTGGCTGCCCGGATCAGTGAACGGCTCGGCGGTTTAACCGGGGATACGTATGGTGCCATGAATGAACTGCTGGAGGCGGCTTTGTTGACCGTGCTGAGCGTGCTTCAAGGACTGTTCTGGCTGTAACTTTTGAAGTAAGAAGCAGTATAGAAAGTGTTACGCATGAGGTTGGGAGCAAGGTGATCTGGATATAACACGGAGACAGGGGGAGAGAGCGTGGAAGATAGGCCATCACAACCAGCGGCGGTACTGATGCTGCAAGGAACGGCTTCCGATGTAGGCAAAAGTGTCATCACAACGGCATTGTGCCGGATTTTTAAGCAGGATGGCTTCAAGCCAGCCCCGTTTAAATCACAGAACATGGCACTGAATTCCTATGTGACGGAAGATGGCAAGGAGATTGGTCGGGCTCAGGGGGCACAAGCTGAAGCCTGCGGTATTGAGGCGACAACCGACATGAACCCGATCCTGATCAAACCGGTGCGGGACATGCATTCGCAGATCGTGGTACACGGTGTACCTTTTGCCCAGATGAGTGCATCAGGTTATCGCCAGAAGTTCCTGCCTGAAGCAAAGCAGACGGTGATGGATGCGTTGAATCGGCTACGGGATACCTATGATATTGTGCTGATGGAAGGAGCGGGCAGTCCGGCCGAGATCAATCTGAAGGACCGGGATATCGTCAACATGAATCTGGCAGGCTGGGCCGATGCGCCGGTGATTCTGATCTCCGATATTGATCGGGGCGGAGTGTTTGCTTCCATTGTAGGTACGCTGGAGCTGCTGGAACCCCATGAGGTGGCGCGAGTCAAAGGGTTCATTATCAACAAGTTCCGCGGTGATCTGTCCCTGTTGCAGCCGGGACTCGACTGGCTCGAAGAACGGACAGGCATTCCAGTATTAGGTGTGTTGCCTTACATAAGAGATATTCAGATTGAAGCAGAGGATTCAGTGGTGCTGGACTCCATGCGTCATGGGAAATCCGGCAAAACCGAGCTGGATCTGGCGGTGATCCGATATCCGCGAATTTCCAACTTTACAGACTTTGATGCACTTTCCCGTGAACCGGATGTGAATGTGCGTTACGTGACCTCGCCAGAGGAATTGGGCAGTCCTGATGCCATTCTTCTACCGGGTACGAAGGACACCATAGGTGACCTGGCATATCTGCGTGAGTCTGGACTGGAGCAAGCGATTGCCAGCCAGACCGAACGTGATAACGTTCAGCTCGTAGGGATATGTGGTGGATACCAGATGCTTGGAAGACATCTGAAGGACCCCTTTGCTGTGGAGGCGAATCAGATTCAGGAAGCGAAGGGACTTGGCTGGCTTCCGCTATCGACAACATTTCTTCAGGAAAAACAGACAGTCAGGGCTTCCGGACGGGTGCAACCTCAGAATCCGATTCGTCTGTTTGGTGAACCAGATGTGGAAACATCTCCATTACCTATTCATGGATATGAGATCCATATGGGTGTTACAGAGTGCCACGAGCCTGAACGTGTAACCGCACTATTTGAAATATCCCATCCAGGTGGCCAACCTTTCCAAGAAGGCTGGGGCTCAGTAGATGGCAGCGTGTGGGGAACCTACCTGCATGGTTTGTTTGAAAGTGATCAATTCCGACGTTCTTGGCTGAATGCCTTGCGTGAAGGAAAGGGACTGGCTCCACTTCAGGAGACATATAGTGCGCATGAACGTAAGGAGATGGAGTTCGATCGGGTAGCCGAATCGTTGCGTTTGGCATTGGATATGAAACGTGTGTACGAGATTATGGGTGTTCAGGCACCCAAGTGAAACAACAATACCCCCATGCCCGACAACCCGTTCTCTAGAAACGGAATGTTAGCGGCATGGGGGTATTGTATATCCTATGATTAAATGAGGTTTAAAACAGGTGATGATAGGTTAATGGTTAACCTGTTAGTTTATTTTGAAATTCTTCATAGCGGATTGCAGCTCTACAGCTTGTTCATGCAGATGACGAACTGTATTCGAATGTGAATCCATCTCGCTGAGCTGAAGATCTGCTGTTGAAGCAATCTGTAGCATACTTTCACGGGATTTGGTCGTAATCTGTGCCGTTTCTTCAACGGACGCACTCACTTCTTCAGCACCAGCAGATACTTGTTGTGTAGAAGCAGAGACGGTCTGAATGGTCAGATTCACGTTCTGGATCAATTCATTCAGCTGCTGGAAGGCTGAGCCTGCTTGTTGAACAACAGTTGTACCTGAACCAATCTCCTGGGTTACACGGTTCATGGCGTCAACGGAACGTTCAGCGTCTTCACGAATGGTACCCAGATAATCCGAAATTTCTTCGGTGGCTGTCTTGGATTGCTCGGCAAGTTTGCGAACTTCTCCAGCAACAACAGCGAATCCGCGGCCATGTTCTCCGGCACGTGCTGCTTCAATGGAGGCGTTGAGTGACAGCATGTTAATCTGTTTGGTGATTTCAAAAATGGAAGCAACAATGGTGCCGATAGCTACCGAACGTTCATTCATAGTTTCGACATAACGCAACGATTCGCTTGCTGTCTGGCCTACACGCTCCATCTGCTCAATGGCATTCTGAGCCAGTCGGTTACCGTTAACTGCCTCGTTGGCTGCTTCACCAATCTGGTCAGATACTTCAGCGGAAGAAGAAGCAATATGCATGATACCTTGCGTAATTTCTTCCATAGCTCTCGCGTTCTCGGATGCGCTTGAGGCAATGCTGATGCTGCCTTTTTCTGCATCTTCTGCGGAGCGGCTGGAGTTTCGAACCATACCAGACATCGATTCAACTCGCTGAAGCAGGTCATTGGAACCTGACACAACTTCATTGGATGTAGACAAGGCACGGCTAATCATTTCTTTCAGGTTATGCGTCATCGTCTGGAAGCTTGCGGCAAGCTGGGCAATTTCATCTTTGCCTTTGATCTCTAGCTCAGCGGTCAGATCGCCTTGGGAAATTTGTTTACTATGTTGGACAAGCTTGATGATCGGTTTGGTCACTCTTTTGATCATACTAGTGGAGATAAGCCACCCGAGCACAAACACTAATGCTGTAATCCCAAGACATAACCAGAAAATCTGGGTAATCTTGTCTTGAATGAACTGGGCATCCATGCTCACAGCCATAATCATGTTACTTCCTGCAATGGGGATAAAGGCTGCTTTATGTACACCAAAGGAA
Organism: Paenibacillus sp. FSL R7-0313; assembly: GCF_037969885.1. Lineage (NCBI taxonomy): Bacteria > Bacillati > Bacillota > Bacilli > Caryophanales > Paenibacillaceae > Paenibacillus > Paenibacillus sp. FSL R7-0313. Next base: position 6,501,645 of record NZ_CP150219.1, on the reverse strand, counting down.
TCGGAGTAGACCTCACTGATTACCATTTCTTTGTTCTCAATAGCTGCATTCATTGCGGGTTCTACACTGATCTCATCCTGCGCTTTCATGCCTGAGGAAGAGTTGGCAACAACCACTTTGGCTGAGCCATCTTGAATAGCAACAACGTAAGCCGCATCCAAATTATGTTCTTTTGCTTTATCTGCCAGATACGATTCCACGGTCATGGCAGCACCTTCAGAACCGGCTCCGCCACTCTGTACCTGTAGGATTTTGGATGCTGAAGTATTCTTGTATATATCCTGAATGGACGTGTTTAGGACTTTGTCAAACTGCGGCAGCACGTAGCTTTGAATAATATTCATCGAAACGGCGTAAAAACTAATACTGAACAACAGGGAAGCAACCAGCAGAACGAGGAACAAAGTGCCTCTGATTTTACCGGCAACGGTGCGATTACGAAACATATGATCATCCTTTCACGTCAAGTTCATTAACATTGTCGCTTTTCCGTAATCCTAAGACCTATCTACCAATGAAGAAAGACCTAAATTATACGTTGAGAAAACTTGGGAATAAGCGGATATACCTATATTACAAAATTAACCGGAGGTTGAATAGAACAATTTTCACGATTTGGTGTATTTTTTTCAGAAATAGATGAATCTGTTACATGCATATTACATAATATCAATTAATACCTACCAGAATAGTTTGTTATATGTTATATTGTAAAATGTCTTTGTCGGAAGTACAAAAGATAAAAGAGAAAATCGGATATTTTCCGGTTACACACATACCTGAGGAGGATTTAAAAGAAATGGATACTTTTCTAGTCATATTGAATGTAGTGGTTATGCTTGCCTTACTTGGCATCCTCTACTGGATGCAGAAAAAGCATATCTCCTTTACGAAACGCGTATTTGCGGGTCTGGGACTGGGGGTTGTGTACGGGGTTATTCTTCAATTGGTGTACACATCAGGTTCTGATGTAGTTACGAAATCAGTCGATTGGTTCAATCTGGTCGGTTCAGGATATGTTCGTTTGTTGCAAATGGTCGTGATCCCATTGATCATGGTGTCCATCATCTCGGCCATTATGAATCTGAAGGGCAAACAAAATCTCGGCAAGATGAGTGTTTCCATTATTGCCATTCTGTTGATCACGACAGCGATTGCCGCAGGGGTCAGCATTGTGACCAGTCTGGGCTTCAACCTGACTTCCATTGAGATTCAAGGAGGAGACCGGGAGAATGCGCAGATTCAGAAGGTGGAGGAACGGCTTGTTGATGTGAAGGATCAGACCATCCCGCAGCAAGTGCTAGAATTCATTCCTTCGAATCCATTTGCAGATATGACAGGAGAACGTCGTACATCCACACTGGCGGTGGTTATCTTCTCCGCGTTTATCGGTGTAGCCGTACTTGGACTGGATCGCAAAAAACCACAGCAGGCGGAGACGTTCCGCGGTATGGTTAATGCGGTGTATGCGGTGGTTATGCGAATTGTTACACTGGTGCTGAGGCTTACGCCTTACGGGATTTTAGCACTGATTACAAAGGTAACGGCGACAACCAATGCGGAAGAGATATTAAAGCTCATCAAATTCGTGATTGCGTCTTATATCGCGCTGGCGATCATGTTTATTATTCATCTGATCATTATCTCTCTGTCCGGCTTCAACCCGGTTACGTATTTGAAGAAGGTGTTGCCAACACTGGTATTTGCCTTTACGTCCCGTTCAAGTGCAGCGGCGATCCCGCTGAATGTGGAGACACAGACGAAGAAACTCGGCGTATCGGACGGCATTGCGAACCTGTCTGCAAGCTTTGGGGCTACGATTGGGCAAAACGGCTGCGCCGGGATCTATCCGGCCATGCTGGCGGTGATGATTGCTCCGACGGTCGGCATCGACCCGCTGAGCTGGGACTTCATTGTGACTTTGATCCTCGTAGTCATGATCAGTTCGTTTGGTGTGGCTGGCGTTGGCGGCGGGGCAACCTTCGCTTCCCTGATCGTATTGTCCACCATGAATCTGCCTGTGGCTCTGGTTGGACTGCTCATTTCCGTGGAGCCGCTGATCGACATGGGTCGTACAGCGCTTAACGTGAACGGGTCGATGACATCAGGACTCGTGACGAGCAGAATTTTGAAGGAAAACGATCGGGACACGTTTAACGATCAAAGCCGTGAGCTGGATTCTGCGGCTCAGGCTTAATACAGAATGGGATTAGATAAAAGCTCACATTAAGATAGCTAGAGCCGTCTACAAATCAAGTGAGAAAAGCCGTCCTTCGGAGGAATCCGGAGGGCGGTTTTTTTTTGCGGAAATCAAGCTAAACTGTGCACGGTGGTGAAGCAGTCTTCTTTTTCGATACATGGTGCAAGGGGAATAGGGGTAGTAAAAACTAGTATGGTCAAGAGGGAAGCGGGAGGAATATAGAAGGGATCGTAGTCACTCAGGCACACTTGGAGTTATTTAGTTCTGTTCATGGGACGAGAAATGTGATAGAGTATTCATGTTTTGGCCCTGAGCCAAACCGCGGTTCGTAACCATCCCGCGTAATCAAAACTAGGAAGGCAGTGTATGTATTTATGTTTAACTTAGGGTGGGGAGCAGTTTTTGTTCTCGTAACTTATGGATTTTTCTTGCTGTGTTACCGCTTGTTCGGTAAAAAAGGTCTCTATGCCTGGATTGGTGTGGCTACGGTTATAGCCAACATTCAGGTGACCAAAACGATAGATATCATGGGAATCGTGCTGACGCTTGGTAACACGATGTATGTCAGCATGTACCTGACCAGTGACCTTCTTAATGAGAAGTATGGACCAGGTGAGGCACGCAAAGCCGTATGGTTCGGTTTTTTTACGTTGATCATGACGACGGTTCTGATGCAGATGGTGTTGTTCTTTGACCCGGCACCGACGGACTTTGCACAGGAATCCATGGCGAAGCTGTTCGGTCTGCTGCCACGTCTGGCACTCGGAAGTCTGACGGCTTACTTTATCAGTCAGTTCCTGGATGTACGATTGTACTCCTGGCTGCGCAAGGTGGCCCCAGGACGCAATCAGTTGTGGATACGCACCAACGGTAGTTCGATCATCAGTTCATTTGTGGATACACTGGTGTTCTGCACAATCGCGTTTGCGTTTATCTACCCTTGGGATGTTTGGCTGGAAATCTTCCTGACGACGTATATTATCAAATTTGTATTAACTGCGGTTGGAACACCGTTTCTGTATGCCGCACGCAGCTTTAAGTTTAAGGATGAAGCTTAGACAATATTCAAAGAGTATCACTTAAAATCACCCTCTGCGCAGTCAATTGTAATTCGGACTCAGCAAGGGTTTTTTTCATAGAAAAGTCCCGAAACAAGAAAAATCCTTTTTACATTTTTATGAAAAAGTTATAATATAAACGACCTGTCGTTTATGAGCGTGTATCATTTATTATTAGCCAACAATGACTTCATACAAAGGGGAATCGCACATGTATTCTACACTGCGTTATACACTGGAAAGCAATGGCACAACCTACGAGAATGATAACATTAATGCCTCGTTATTGGTGGAGTTGATCTCCAATCTGGAATTGCATGAATACGTAGTACTTAAACCTTCGGAGCTGGTGGAGGGAAGTATGTATATGCAGGCTGCTGCGCTTGAGGAACCAGGGCAAATGGTGGCGGAGATTCGTTTGCAGGAAGGCGAGGACGGTTTCCTGCATTACAGCTACAGCACAACAGATACAACTGGGATTATTCAATGGTTTCTGGATTACTGGGGGAAGCAACAGTTGCCACAGCTAGAGTCTTGGCAGGATATCACGCATGAGTTTGACTAATGGTAAATGAGTGAGCAGGAATAAGATTACGTAGAATGCAGACGGAGTAATTTAGGATATGCTTTGTATTAATTAAAATCCCGCAACCCATGATATTCATGGATTCGCGGGATTTTTGTGTTCGCGTGTGTATTTTATATTATTGAAGATACAGTTCAGCACAGTTGCGTGCAGTTTAGTTCATGATACATAATATCGGCTGAGCATTGGATGTATATGGGCTGTTTTTGACATAGATCCAATTGAATTAGTCGGTAAGGATTTGCAGTTCTTTTGGATATGTTGTCAGAACTTCGACACCCGTCTCGGTCACAATTACATCATCCTCGATACGAACGCCGCCTGCTGCGGTATAGATGCCCGGTTCAATCGTGAATACGGTACCTTCATTCAGGATGTCCATATTCTCTCCATGGAGGGAAGGATACTCATGTACGTCGATACCCAATCCGTGGCCTACTCTATGCATAAAACGTTCGCCGTATCCCGCTACTTCCGTTACCTGGCGTGCTGCACGATCCACTTCGGCGCAGGTAATGCCTGGTTTCACGATTTGGATAGCAGCTTCGTTCGCTGCGAGCACAGTGTCATAGATGGTTTTGAGTTCAGGTGAGATGTCACCAAAGGCGAATGTACGTGTGATATCCGAGGCATATCCTCCAGCATACACACCCATGTCAAACATCAACAGGTCACCATGTTGCAGTTTCCGTTCACCCGGTGTACCGTGTGGCAGACCTGTTTTGGGTCCCGTGAGCACCATGGTATCAAAGGAAGGGCCATCGGCACCCAGCTTTTTCATCTGATACTCCATCTCTGCGACAAGTTCAATCTCGGTTACGCCTGCACGAACATGAGAGAGGCCTTGACGAAGAGTTTCTTCAATTAGATGAATGGCGTGGCGAATGCGGGCTACTTCATCTGGTGTTTTTTTCACACGTAATGTGCGAAGCAACGGGCCAACATCTTCAAAGCTGGCTGCACCCAGAGCGGCGGTCAACTGCTCATAACGTGCGACCGTCACGTATTCTTTCTCGAGACCAACCCGGCCCAAGCGCCCCTGATAACGATCAAACAAAGCGTACGGATTATCCGTATCCGTGTGCGTGGCAATGTTGGATACCGAGGAAGCGGCAGCGGCAGCTTCTGCGTCCAGTGCGGGTACAATCAACAGGGGCTCTTCGCCGCGTGCAAGAACCAGACCAAGGAAGCGTTCATGCGGATTGCTCGCAAATCCAGTTAAATAGTAGATATGTTTCGGATCTGTGATCAGCATGGCGTCCAATCCTTGCCCGGACAGATCGGCTTCAAGACGAGATAAAGGGTTTTGATTCATAAGTGTAGTTGTCCACCTTTCCATTCATACTATCCTTCTATTATAAAAGATTATGATGGAATTCCAAACTGCGATGATTTCATGTCCTCGGGATCCCTTGAATTCTCGGTTTAAGCGGCTGGTATGAAGGGTAATACAGGGCGAAACCGCTTTACACATGAATAATAACACCACAACAATAGAGTACAATATATTAACAATACGTTGAAGCTTGGCTTAATTATTTTATACAAAAGAACGATATGCGAAGGGAGATGTAGTCATGAATAATCGAGTAAACGTTCCGCTGTATGCTTCATTATTAAGTGTGGCACTGTTAACCGCGTCATGTTCTTCAGGCGAAACCTTTACGGGAGGGACAGAGCAGACGTCTCAGGGACAGGGAACAGGTCAGGGACAGACAGCCAACGGCGGCAATACCAGTGTGGGTGGAAAAGAGAGTGAAGCGCAGGGGGAGACGGTTATTCCGTATCAGGCGTCCGTTCTGGTTGAAGGATTGAATGCACCATGGGAGATTGTAAGTGTGCCTGATGGTCGGATGTTTGTAACGGAACGCCCTGGTGCGATTCGGGTCATTGAGGATGGAAAACTGGCCTCTGAACCACTGATTGAATTCTCAGCTCCGTTTAATGAAGAAGGGGAAGGAGGTCTGTTGGGTCTTGCAGCTGATCCGGACTTTGAGGAGAACGGTTACTTGTATGCATACCACTCCTATCTCGAAGGCGACAACATTGCCAATCGGGTTTTACGCCTCAAGGTGAATGATGGCAAAGCGGTCATAGATAAAGAACTACTAGGTAACATTCCAGGCGGAACAAATCATAACGGTGGGCGGATCAAGATTGGCCCGGACAAGTTGCTCTATATCACAACAGGTGAGCGGTATGAACCGGAACTGTCACAGAACCAAGATAGCCTTGGAGGTAAAATATTGCGGATAGGTCTCGACGGATCGATCCCGGCAGACAACCCATGGCCGAATTCACCTGTATACAGTATGGGACACCGTAACGCACAGGGACTGGCCTGGAACCCGGACAACGGTTATCTCTACTCCACTGAGCATGGTCAGCGTAATCATGATGAGATCAACCGGATTGTAGCTGGTGAGAATTATGGCTGGCCTGAGGTGGAGGGAGACAACGATGACAATGGCGCATATCAGGCTCCGCTTGCACATAGTGGGAATGATACATGGGCACCGTCTGGTGTAGCTTTTGTTGAAGAAGGACCTTGGGCTGGATCACTGATTGCTGCGAATCTGCGTGGAGAGCAGTTGCTGAAAGTTACTCTTTCGGAGGATGGTACACAGGTCGAGCAGGTGGAACCGATCTTCGAAGATGAATGGGGTCGAATTCGCAATGTGAGTGCTGGTGAGGACGGAAAGTTATACGTGCTTACGAACAATCGGGATGGACGAGGATCGCCACGAGATGGAGATGACAAGCTGATTGTACTTACTCCGGAGAGCTAAGTCGGGGTCAAAGGAGATAAAATCAGTGTTACAGGACAGCGTCGAACCGGATTGGTATCCCCGTAAGGTTGAGGATGGAGTAAGTTTAAAACGAACGGTTGCCGCTTAACTTTAAGCCAAAGCCCTGAAGTGCCCTAATCTGAATCGCTCTAAATAAAATTATTCTAACGAACCTGACGCACCTTAAATAGAGGTTTGGTGGCGTTCATAGTATATAACGAACCTCAGTCACGTTATATCGCCAAAATTCACTAGAAACCTGCCGAAAAACCAATGAAATGAGTAACTAAGGTGTCTGGAGTTCGTTAGAAAATACTGATACTCAAAATTCTGCGTATAGGGTGTCAGAGATTCGTTACAAAACAACTCCAGTGCAGTAGTATATGCACATGGTTAGTTAATTAAAGGAGCTGTTCCCGTCAAATTCATGACTTATGGGACAGCTCCTTGATTGTAATGTATGTGTCGCCCTAATCTTGAATGAGCTACTCCGCACAATGCCGCACGAAGAGAAACAGCGTTAATAGGATGCTTGTGTCATTCCAAAAATACTCACAGCTCCGCGTTCTTTACTACTCTGCGCTCTCCGCAAGTGTGGCAATGCGCTGAGCGGGATCATTCGTGTACTCTCCACCGTGATAACAGAGGACTTTATCGAGCTTAAGGTCGGTCAGTTTCTTCAGGCTTCGTAGCGCTTCAGGCATGTCCGGTGTCGCGGGTGGCGCTGGGCCAACCAGTTCATCATCGACCACACGAAGTTCATCGGCAGCGAGCAGGAACTGCTGCTCACCGAAATACAGGCAGATATGACCTGGGGTATGTCCCGGTGTATGAATAACCTGTGTACCACCTTGAAGGGGTAACAAGTCTCCGTCCGCCAGTGTTCTGCTGATGTTCACTTCAGGCAGCTGCAAGAGCAGTTGATCTGCCAGTGCCAATACGGGCGCGGGCAGCAACGCACGACGTTCAGGCGTGAACTTTATCAAAGATTTCTCACCTGTTAGATATGGAATCTCGTCGGCATGTGCCCAGATTTCCAGATCGGGAATAGCATCCAGAAGAGCGCCCAGATTACCGATATGATCGATGTCCTGATGGGTAATAATCACACGTTTGACGTCCGAGAGTTGAACGCCTTCTTGTTCCAAAGCGGATTGAAGTTCAGCAAATTGTCCAATCATGCCTGTATCCACCAGGGTTACCCCATCTTCGTCACGAAGCATGACGGGGAATATGGGGCTGTTCCCAGAAGGTGTGGGAATCTGAAGATTTAGCACAGTAATCGAAGTTGTTGGATGGCTCATGGTTGTCCGGACCGTAGTCCGGTACACCTCCTTTTCTTTTTTAGCGATGATTGTTGTTATTCAGGGCGATTATATTTTAAGTGTTTTCTATATTTTTTTACCGTATGGAGTAATGTTTCAAACGTTTCTTCTTCATTACTGCCATCCTTAACGATGGAGACAAATGAGAAGTTATCATGAACAAGTTTGTTCCTCGTCTGAAACACCTGGCTAAGGGCTTCTGCGAAGTGTTCTTTTTCGGATTCAAGAGCAATGAATTCTTTACTCAGTTCGGCTTGAATAATCTCCATGTTGGAGCGCGCACGATAGGCAGGAGTTTTCATCAGCTGGGTCGAATTAAACTTTTTCTGATATACGTCTCTGTACAGTTGATGTAACATTTGTTCAATAATGGCGCATAGTTCGATGACCAGTGAAGCATATCTTCGGTTTTTGCGTTTTCGGGTGAGCTCACGTGTTTCTTCCTGGTCAAAGATACCGTATTTTTCATACAGCGTAGAATCAACGTTCTGCAAGATTTCCTGATATTCCTGTTCGAGTAGTGCGATTTCAAGTTTGGCTTGTTTTTTAACTTTTTTAAAATCTTCTTTGGTCAGCATACTTGTCCTCCCATGGAAACCGAGATGTGATCCTATCATTATCTCATATTGTCCGTCGTTGCGCCTCTAATTTCGGAACCTCAGGTTCAGAAGGGAAGTACCTCATGTTCAACCAGACAGCAATTGTAACAGGAGCTAACTCAGGTATGGGGTTGGCAACCACTATTGAACTTGCAAGACAAGGATATCGGGTAATCATGGCATGCCGCAGTGAGAAGCGCGGACAGGAGTCTCTTCAGGAAGCTGTGCGTCAGTCCGGCTCTTCTGCGATTGAATTGATGTTGTGTGACCTGGGTTCACTCGAAAGTATACGCCAGTTTGCCCGCACATTCCGCGAGCGCCATGACAGCCTTGACGTTCTGGTTAATAATGCGGGGGTGGTGATGGTCAAGCGGAAGGAAACCTCAGACGGGTTCGAACAAAGTATCGGTATTAACCATCTGGGGCATTTCCTGTTGACCTTACTTTTGATAGAACCTCTGAAAGCTGCGAAGCAGGGACGGGTTGTGAACGTTTCGTCAGGTGCATATAAGGCCGGCAAAATCCACTTTGAAGATCCACATTTGCACAAAAGTTATAATCCGATCAAAAGCTACGCCCAATCCAAATTGGCTAACGTGTTGTTCACTCGTGCGCTGGCCCGCAAACTGTCAGGCACATCTGTCACGGTGAACTGTCTACACCCTGGTGCGGTGGGAACGAGCATTGGCGTAGATCGCAATACTGGATTTGGCACACGCATTATGGCGTTTGTGGGCAAGCTGCCATTCTTTTTGTCCCCTGAAGAAGGGGCGCGAACGGCTATTTATCTGGCCACAAGTCCTGAAGTTGTCGGCATCACCGGGCGTTACTTCTATCAACAGAAAGAGCAGCAGCTGAAGGCACATGCCGTTGATGATGCTTCAGCTGAGCGTTTCTGGACATGGAGCGAAGAGCAGGTGGGGCTAAAGCCTGATGAGAAGTTGTAATTCAGCACAAGCTGATAAGTGACCAATAGATAGAGTCGTTACTTCTTTTATATTTTTGCCTTCACAGCTTGTTGGATCATTTCAATAACAGCTTCAATACGTTGGATGCCTTGATCTCCCTGACCGTATGCACGGACAGAGGCAGATGAGGCATTTTTCTCATTCTCACCAAGTACGAGCGAATAAGGCACTTTTTCCATCTGGGCTTCACGGATTTTGTACCCGAGCTTCTCGCTGCGCAGATCTGTTTCTACCCGAATGCCCGCAGCCCGGAGTTGGCTCTGTACTTGGAGCGCATAGTCTGCGTAATGATCTGACACAGGTAGGAGCTTCACTTGCACAGGTGCGAGCCAGAGTGGAAATGCTCCTGCATAGTGTTCAGTCAGAATGCCGATGAAACGATCAATGGAACCGTAGATGGCACGATGGATCACGACAGGACGGTGTTTCAGGCTATCCTCGCCAATGTAAGTGAGGTCGAACTTCTCCGGCATTTGAAAATCAAGCTGGATTGTTCCGCACTGCCAGCTACGCTTCAGCGCATCGAGGATATGAAAGTCAATTTTTGGTCCATAAAAGGCACCGTCTCCTTCGTTAACGCGATACTCCACGCCGCGGCGATCCAGTACATTTTGCAATGCACGTTCCGCTTGATCCCACAGCTCTTCCGATCCCATGGAATCTTCCGGGCGAGTGGACAATTCAATCTTATATTCGAATCCAAAGATATCGTACATACGTCCGATCAGTGAGATCGCCTGATTAATCTCGTCCTCGATCTGCTCTGGCATGACGTAGAGATGAGCATCATCCTGGCAGAATGTCCGCACACGCATCATGCCGTTCAGGGCACCTGAGAATTCATGACGGTGAACCTGACCAAATTCCATCATGCGAATCGGTAATTCGCGATAGGAATGGAGTGTGTTTTTGAAGATCAGCATGTGCCCAGGACAGTTCATCGGTTTCAGTGCAAAAGTGGCATCGTCCACTTCGGAGAAATACATGTTGTCCTTGTAATGCTCCCAATGGCCGGATTGCTCCCACAGCCGGTTGTTCATCATGAGAGGAGTCCGAACTTCCTGATAACCTTCCTGTAATTGCAGCTCACGCGAGAATTGCTCCAGTTCAGTGCGAACAGTCATGCCTTTGGGCAAGTAGAAGGGCATGCCTGGCGCTTCTTCGGAGAACATGAACAGTTCAAGCTCTTTGCCGAGTTTACGATGATCCCGTTTTTTTGCTTCTTCGAGCATGTGCAGATGTTCATCCAGTTGGGCTTTGTTGGGGAAAGCAGTGCCGTAGATACGTTGCAGCATCTTATTATCCGAGTTACCTCGCCAGTACGCACCGGCTACATTCAACAGCTTAAACGCTTTGATTCGACCAGTGGATGGAAGATGGGGACCGCGACACAGATCGAAGAACTCTCCTTGATCATAGATTGAAAGTTCGGCGTCCTTCGGCAAATCCTGAATGAGTTCAAGCTTGTAGGGGTCCTGGATCTCTCCGAAGATACGGAGGGCTTCCTCCCGGTTAACGACCCGGCGACTGATCTTATGATTCTCCTGAATGATTTTGCTCATTTCCCGCTCAATGGCAGCCAGATCACTGATGGACAAGGCATGCTCCAGATCAACATCGTAATAGAATCCATCTTCAATGACTGGGCCGATACCCAGTTTCACTTGTTCTGCACCGTAGATGCGTTTGAGCGCCTGTGCCAGCACATGTGCTGCGCTGTGACGATAACGATACAGACCTTCCGCGCTGTCCAAAGTAACAATAACGAGTTCGCAATCTTGCTTGAGCACCCAATCGAGATCGACATTCTGACCATCTACAATACCGCCGATAGCCTGTTTCCCAAGACTTGTGCTGATGGATGAGGCGACCGCCCCTACAGTGATGCCTGCTTCGTAAGAACGTATCGCGCCACCTTGCAGACGGACCTCAATGGAATGACTGGATGGTTGAAGATCATTTGCTTGGTTGTTTATTTCGTTACCTGATTTGTTGCTTGCTGAGTTACTGCTTTCTTGTTTGCTCATGTGAACCACTCTCCATTTCTTAAAATGAAAGCGCAAAAAACACCCGTCCCGGAAAAGGGACGAGTGCGCTTGGCTCGTGGTTCCACCCTAATTTTGGTTATGGTGCACCCTGATCTCGGCCAGCCGCCGGAACAGAAAACATCATAACCCTCATTGGAATCCGTTATCGGGGATCAGGCGGTGAACTCTACTGACAGCATGTCGAACATCCAAAGGGGTCCAAAATGCTGAGGTTCGAGGTCACGGCTGCAGAGGGGTAATTCCGGTCCGTTCGCTGAAGAAGGTTTCACCAATCCCCTCTCTCTCTGGGCAGCACGCAAACGAAATCTTGTCTCTGGTCATCGCCAAATATGTTAGATCAAACTCATTTGAATTATTCTGAAATGTGTTGCATTCAATATTAATATATTGGAACAGGTGTTATTGAGTGTCGATTATATAGACTGAAAATGGAAAGGTCAAGCGGAACATTTTATTTGGTTTCGGACGGCTCATCCCATATTAAGCGAATGATCGTTCCTTCACCAGGGGTGGACTGTACCTCAATACGACCATTCATGGCTTCGATCAAACCTTTGGTTACCGCCATGCCCAGCCCTGATCCAACGTCCGATGTACCTGTATCTGTACCGCGATAGTATCGTTCAAATAACTTCCATACCGTCTCGGGGTCCATGCCTTTTCCATTATCGGCAAACTGAATGCTGAATTCATCTGCCTGCGTACCAGAATGCACACTGACAACCAGGATGGACTCGGGCGGATTATGAAGAAGGGCATTGGCGGTCAGATTATCCACAATTCGTTCAAACGACGGAATATGGACAAGTCCATACACAGGCACTTCGGACGGTTGGAATATGATGCGACCTTCTCCATATGCCGGATTCCGTTCAGCGCGCTGGATCAGATCACGGAGTAACGTATTTACGTCAGTCTTTTCCACCACAGGTTGATATCCTCCACTGCGTAATCGATAGGTCATGGCAAGGTCGTTGACAAGCCTGTCCATATACATGGACTTATCGAGCATTATGCCTGCGAATTCTCTGACTTCCTCCGCGGTCCAGCTATACTTATCCGCCTCAAGCATATGCGCATATCCCTGAATGGAGGAGAGGGGTGTCTTCAGGTCATGTGTTATGCCAGCAATCCACTCCTCCCGCAGAGAATCGGTCTGTTTCCGAAGTTCTTCATCTTGCTTCAAAGTGTGAGACAGGGCCTGCATGGAGCGAAGCACTTCAGCATACACGTTGTATTTTCGCTTCCACTTTCCGTTACGACGCTGACTGCGAGGCACTCCAAAGGCTCCGGTAGGTTCCTCGTAATGTCCTCGTTCCAGACGCTGTAACCATTGGAGCATATGCAGCATAGGTGAGCCGAAGCGGTTGGCATACCAGAAGGCAAGCAAAATGAGCAGAATGATGATGGACACGATCAATACAACCAATGCCGGTTCCAGAATAAAACTGTAGGGGTTTTGATTTCCGGTCGCCAATGGATCGCCAGGGATGCTAATCAGCCAGGTGGTTTCATTCTTCTCATCGTACCACGTGGCAACAGACATGCCTGATCGACTCGGATAGCGAATTTGCAGAACCAGTTCCTGAATGGTGTATTCGCTTGGTACGCCCATGGCCGGTTTGTTATAGGAGGAGAGTTCGCTTCCTGACGCGTCCAATACTTGAAGATAAGCATTGGCGGCACGGAGGGCCTCCTGATGGTCGGGCTGAAGATCAAGCTTCCCGTTGGTGAAAGCGAGGTCTGAACGAATGTTATTCATTAAGGACTTGGCCGGGTTACTCTCGCCATATAACAAAGTGAATTCCTTCCCGTTTTTCTCCCGAATCAGCATGACAATCTGATAAGGGAACGGCTTCTGGATTTCCCAGTATGCAATCAATTCCCCCGGTTTATAGTGAGTAGGAACATCGGCAGGTGTGTGATATTCATCAATAGCGTAACCTTGTTCATCCAGAACCTGGAGCCAGCCTTGATTTTTATCCACTTGTTTCAGCAGTTCGGGGTCATATCGGATCGTATTATCTGGCAGAATCTCTGCTGTATTAATCAATTGGTCCAGACCATTAACAGCAAAATCATCCACCAGATTCACTTCATTTACCTTTTGCACGACCCAGTAGGTGGCTACAGACCCAAGCAGGATGATAAGAACGACTGCACCGGCAAGCATCCCGATAAACCGGGTCATTAACCTGCGACGAATACTCATGGGCGTGACACATGTTCCGGCTGAATCAGTTTGTATCCCAAACCTCGGACGTTAACGAGAAACACTGGATTGGAAGGATCGGCTTCAATGCGCTCCCGAATGCGGTGAATATGAACCATCACGGTATTGTCATCACTAATGGCTTCAGAGCCCCAGACCCGTTCATATAGATCTGACTTGGTGAAGATGCGATTGGGATGTTTGCAGAAAAAGAGTAGTAGTTGAAACACAAGTGCCGGACAGGATACGGACTCACCTTCAACACGAAGCTCACCAGCCCATTCCAGCACTTGAAACCGTCCAAAGTCGTACACGCCTTCCGATGTGCTGGGAGATGACGCATTTACGTTAGATGGGACGTGATCCGAGATCGCTGCGGTTTTGGAAGGTAAGTAACGCTTCAGTAATGATTTAATTCGAGCAACGACTTCCAGCGGATTAAAGGGTTTGGCGACATAATCGTCGCCACCAACAGCGAATCCGGTTAATTTGTCATAATCGGTTGTTTTGGCCGTCAGAAACAGGATGGGCGCATCGGTGACCTGCCTTAGAAAAGGACAGATTTCCAGTCCGCTTTTGCCAGGAAGCATGATGTCGAGCACGATGCAATGATAGGTCTTGTTGTTGCATGCCTCAATGGCAGCTTCGCCTGTTGTAACGGTATCAATATCGAGAAACTGCTCTTTGAGCAGAACGGTTTTGAGCATATGCAGAATGGCCTGTTCATCATCCACAAGCAGTAATGAGACGTTATCCATAGTTTAAAAATGACCTCCTGATCCTTCCGTTGTGTGTATTGCTAATCATACCATCCAAGAAGGCTGTATAGCGTATGAGCTATCTTAACGGAATCTTAATTATACAGCGTTAGAGGGCAAGACGAGTTTAGCTACTGGTAAGTTGGGGTTAGACGAAGGATAAGACTCATTCTGTACACTTAACTGGAAAGTATAACGATTAGTAGAAGGGATGTTGAGAATGAACAGAGAAGGTCATCTGAAATCAGAGCAAAATACACATTTGAAATTACAGAATAAAAGGGGTTGGAAGGTGCTTGCGATTACCCTTGGAGCTTGCGTAATACTGTCTGCTTGCGGCAACAGTAACTCTATTACTTCCGACCAGGCCGAGCAGCAGTCAGCCGAAGAGGCGTCCAATAATGAAGCGAGCGAGAACTCGAATCAGGAGCAGAACTCAAGTTCAGAGGTGAGCACGATGGTTACACCAGACAATTTCATAGATACGCTGATGAACGGTTCAAAGGATGCAATCTACAGTCAGTTTTCTCCGGAATTGAAGGGAACGTTAACGCTTGAGCAGTTCAAGGAAGCTGCTAACCAGTTTCTGGAGGGTGTGGAATCTTGGGAGCTAGTAGTAGATGCCCAAATGAATCAAATAACCGAGCATAGCTGGAAGGATCAAACCGGAACGAAAGGTGTTCAAGTTTATTTTTCTGAAGAAAATCAGATAGAGGGTCTCTTAATTCAGCCGTTAGAAACTTATGAGGATACGGACAGCAAAGTCACAAAAACAGAGTTCCAATTCCCCATGAAGGGGGAATGGTTTGTATTCTGGGGAGGCAATGATGTGTTGTCCAACTATCATTATGCGCATGAAACCCAGCGCTACGCCCTGGATATTGTTCGTACACAGAATAATTCAAGTTATCAAGGTGAGGCAACGGCAAACGAAAACTACTATGCTTTTGGTGAACCACTCTATGCTGCTGCGGACGGAACAGTCGTCGAAATCAAAAACGATATTCCGGACAATGTACCGGGTGTCATGAATCCGGAAGAGCCGGCGGGTAACTATGTGGTGATCGATCATGGAAATGGTGAATACAGCATCACAGGACACATCAAGGAAGGCAGTGTTTCGGTCAAAAAAGGAGATAAGCTCAAGCAGGGAGACCCTATCGGTGAGCTCGGTAATTCGGGTAACTCCAGTGAAGCTCATCTGCATTTCCAAGTGTCGGACGGCCCGGATCTGTTCACATCTCGCTCAATTAACATTCGTTGGGCAGACCAGAGTCAGCAGTTCACTCGTGGGAACACAATACAGGGACTTCCAGAGTAATTCTCTGTCAGAATGTTAGAGGTGACGAAAACTTCTCTTCTCCGTTATAATATCCTCTATGATAATAGAACGATCTGAGATGATGGAGGAATAGCGATGAAACTGGAAGATGTGCAGATTGAATATGCGCGACTGGAGGACTTGCCGAGGATTGTGGAAATATATAATTCCACTATTGAGGGCCGTATGGCAACAGCGGATTTGGAGCCGGTGACGGTGGAGCAGCGTATTCCGTGGTTTGAGGACCATTCACCGGATCATCGTCCGCTTTGGGTGATGAAGCAGGCAGGGCATGTGGTAGCTTGGGCAAGTCTCAGCTCGTTCTATGGACGCCCTGCGTATAATGGAACGGTGGAAGTCAGTGTATACGTGGATCAGCAATGCCGCGGAATTGGGGCTGGCGGACGTTTGCTCGAAACGGTATTTTCAGCATGTCCTGCACTTGGAATTACAACCATTCTCGGATTTGTCTTCGGGCATAACGAACCGAGTCTGGGGTTATTGCGCAAGCATGGTTTTGAACAGTGGGGATATTATCCCGAAGTGGCCGTGTTGGATGGTGTGAATAGAGATCTGGCGATTTTGGGCAAAAAAATATAAGTGTCGTTCTTATTCGTAACATAAGAACACTGAAAACCTCCAACCTAAATTAATAGGATTGGAGGTTTTTTTGTCGTTAGACTATATTCTTCGCTATGTGAAAAGGAGGTTGTGTTTATACGCCAAGCTGCTGTTTAATCTCTTGGATCTGTCCCAGATGACGTTCCTCATGATAACTTGTAAAGTCAATCCATTGGGTAAGATCCATCTCACCAAATACGGGATGAGGAAAGGACTTGCTGCGCAGCAGGTCAGGATCATGATCCAATGCAAAGTTGTTTAACGCTTGGTGAGATTCGTCCAGATCACTGCGTACGTCTGCAAGTGCTTCAGGCGCTGCTGGAGGCTGAAGATGGGGTGGTGCCTCGACGGAGCGGCTGCGGTCCAACGATAATTCATATGGTTTTTTGTCCACAGACACCGTCTGTTCCTTCTCTAGGGCAAGGCGGGCTTGTTTTCCAATTACATTTTCCATCAAATTCAGATGTCGTAGTACTTGCATAATACTCCATTGTTGGGGTGAAGGTTTTTGGTTCAATTGTTCTTCTTCGAGTCCCGAGACTGCTTCCCAGATTTGGTTGCGTATATTGTCATTACGAGTAAACATTGTGCAATCCTCTCCTTATATATAGGTTCTATGATGCGGGTAGTCTGTGTATGTTCATTACCCCAAAAGTGGATGCTTATTCTATAAGCATTGAGAATGGAAAGAGTGAATGCGAACCTGGGCAAGATTAGCCTTGTTAGATGTAATCTGTGCCAAATAAAAAAAGCCGTTCTCCATGAACGGTTCATTTAAATCCATCACAAGTCCAAAAAAAGATTGACGGGTAGACCCCGGCAAACTATAATCGGTACAAGTAACTTGATATGTAAGGAGTCCTGACATGATATGTTAGTAATCGACGAGGTGTATCACCATACAGCATTGCAAATATCATCGTCCGATTTATTGTACCTTATCGAACGGCTGAAGGTCAAAAAAGAAAATGAGATCGAAACGCTCAAACAGAAGATCGAACAGTTCGAACAAAAGCGTCGAGCGGAAGAGATCGCTTATCAATCGTTGTCGCCCGTACGCAAATGGTTTGCGGGACGCCCCGCATCCCATCATCAGGCGGTGGAGTATATGGTGCAGGTGAAGGAACGTTTTCGCAAGATGGAACAGATTCGCAGACGCATACGTGAATTGGATCAGATCGCAGAGCGAATTAAGCATCCGGACAGCATTGAGCGGGACAAGATTGAGCTTGCGCCCGAAACAATCCGTGAGCTCAGACAGCTTAGTGAAACGGAGGATGTACAAGCATGACTTTGGAGACGTTAAGCACCGGGATTGATACGGTCTGGGTCGTACTGAGTGCAGCGATGATTTTATTGATGGAGGGTGGATTCGCCCTGCTCGAGGCTGGCTTTGTGCGTTATAAAAATAGTGTGAACATTATTATGAAGGTATTTGCTGACATTACGATTGGAACGTTACTGTTCTATGCCATCGGTTTTGGACTGATGTATGGTTCGGACGTTGGCGGTTTTGCGGGAGTAACGGGATTTTTCCTGAATGGGGATTTGTCTCATCTGGACGTACCGGTATCTCTGGAGACATTCTGGTTGTTCCAGGCTGCCTTTACCATTGCCGTTATTTCCATCGTTTCAGGAGCGGTAGCCGAGCGCATCAACTTCCGTGCCTACCTGTTATATATCATATTGATGACGGCGATCATCTATCCAATTGGTGGACACTGGGCATGGGGCGGCGGCTGGCTTAGTCAGCTGGGGATGCAGGACTTTGCCGGTTCGGCTGTCATCCATGCACTCGGCGGATTCTCTGCACTCGCTGCTGCGATTATCATTGGTCCGCGTAAAGGAAAATACACGCCGCTTGGCGTAAGTGCCATCGCACTTCCGAGCAATCTGCCACTGGCCTCTGTAGGTGCATTTCTGTTATGGTTCGGCTGGTTTGGCTTCAATGCTGGGAGTACACTCAGCGCGACGGATGTAAGAATTGGTCACATTGCGATTGTCACGATGTTATCTGCGGCTTCGGGTGGTGCGGTTACGTTACTGTATACGTTATTCCGCTTCAATCGTTCAGATGCACCATCGGTCATTAACGGTTCGCTTGCGGGACTGGTCGGCATTACGGCAGGCTGTGCTTTTGTTGGCGATGTAGCAGCGATATTCATTGGGGCCGTATCCGGCTTATTGATGATGGCTGCCACCAACTGGCTGGACCGTCGGCAGATTGATGATCCAGTTGGTGCTTTCCCGGTGCATGCCGCATCAGGGATGTGGGGCACGATTGCCGTAGGTCTGTTTGCCACGGATGGTGGATTATTCATGGGCGGCGGCTGGAGGTTGCTGGGTGTTCAGGCACTTGGCCTTACAGCCTTGGTCATCTGGGGATTCGCCATGACCTGGATCGGGTTAAAGTTGATTGGCAAAATTGTGCCTGTACGTTCGACAGAAGAAGAGGAAGATCTGGGTCTGGATATCAGCTATCATGGTGTGATGGCAGCCCATCAGGCCCATGAATTCCTGGATGGTGAGGAGCATATGCGTGCTTACCAGGAAAAGTCCTCTGATCCGAATCGTTAAATGCAATATAGGATAAAGAAGTAGACTGACAAGGAATGTCAGTCTCTTTTTTCTATATAAATTGAAATACACATTTACACGAGAACGTAGAGGACAGAAAGAACCTGAAGAAACAAAGAGTTCGCCTTTATCCCCGGATTTTTACCTTTGCAAAGGTGAATCAAAAAAATTCTGGGGATAACAGCGATCGGAAGGTTGTTCTGTCATCGGAGTTGTAAGTGTAAAATATTCTTAAGTTCAATTTATATAGAAGCAGGGAAAGACGTCTGGGCGGAAGAATATACAGGTGTGAACCTGAATATGTCTCAGCATAGGTGTATTGTCAAAAGGAGAGGATCTATATGATTAAGCCAGAACAATGTGAACGTCTGACCAGAAAAGCCCGTAAAACACTTGAGGAATATGGTTTGGGAGTTGCTGCCGATCTGCTGTTGTCCTCAAGCCGCTGGGGAATTCGCCTCGATGTATCCACACTGGACGAATATCGCAGGACAGGAAACTCACGTGTGGGTGGGCATCCGGATTTGCCGAGTCGCATGGAATGGCCCGTAACACAAGAAGGGGTTCCAATGACTTTCCTGGCCCAACTGAACCTGGTGGATTTGTCGCCGTATACGCCGAATGATGGGCGCGGGACTTTGCCTGAACGTGGAATGTTATACTTTTTCATTGGCACGGATGAATCTGCTTGTCCCATTGAACATCGTGTGATTTTTGAACCGAGTTCTCATAACCTAATAAGGCGAGAGCCTGAAGGTGATACCGCGCTGGATGGAGCCCCGTTTGTTGCACATTCGGTGACTGTACTGCCTAATCTGGAGTTTCCTACATATGCATATATAGACGCCAACGCGCTGAATGAGCTCTCGCCGCCTCAGCTTGAGACCGATGAGGCCGAAGCGGAAGTGAGTCTGTATGACCGATACCTTGAGTTCGAGTCGAGCTGGAATCATCCGAGTACGCTGAATTGGGGTGGAATGTTTGGATATCCTGACGGGCAGCATCCGGATGCCGAGTATCGGGCCTTGTTACAGATCGCATTGGGAGAAGAGTACGATTATAATGAGCAGGAGTGTGAGAAGAAGCTGACCAAGCATTACGGCGGTGATGAGGATCGGACATGGCAGGAACTATCCGATACGCTGCTGCTGTTGAAGATAGATACACATGATGCTATTGGTTTCCAATGGTGGGATTGCGGGGAGCTGCAATTTTTCATTCGCAAGTCTGACTTGGAGGCTGGACGATTCGAGCAAACGTATTGTTCGTTATACTCAAGTTGAGCAAAGATTTGAACTCATATAGGCAACAAAATGTCCTGAATCCCGTCTATAAGAAGGAGGAAGGACTTTTTTGTTCGTAGATGTTTATATAAATTGAACTAAAGAATATTTACACTGCACACTCCGATGACAGAACAACCTTCCGATCGCTGTTATCCCCAGATTTTTTTGATTCCTTTTATAAAGGGGAAATCCGGGGATAGCGTATGCTTCCGATGTAGCTTTCTTGCAGAAAGCTTGTAGGCGAACGCGTTGCTTCTTCAGGTCCTTTCTGTCTTCTACGTTATGTATAAATGTTTTGTTCAATTTATATAGATTTGGGGTATATATTAGGGAGGGATATCTTGGTTGATAACCGATCATATGTTCTGTATAATGGGATAAAAAGGAAGTGTATCTGTTGATTCAATCTGCGTTCAAACATATTGACGTGGCCGTAACATCGTTGATTGATATATGTGATCAGTTGTCGGAAGAAGACTTGGCTTTGACTCCAATTGAAGGTAAACGGCCTGTTGGAGAGTTACTAGCCCATCTGTCTGTGATCTGCCGAGCGGATGTTTATATTTCCGAAGGTGCATCGGAGGAAGAGATGGCTCAATTCTATGCAGAGAACCAGGTGCATTCGCTCCCTGAGATCAAGCAGGCACTGATTGATAACCAGATGTATCTATACCAACGTTACAGGCAGTTTAACACGGAAGAGTTACTACATGTGACGGATTCGTACTGGGGAGCTTCCTATAGTCGGCTGGAGTGGTTGCTTGAGATAATGGGGCATGTATATCATCACAGGGGACAATTGTATACGATGCTGACCCTGACGGGCAAAGAACCCCAGTACTTTTTAAATAGAAACAGATCGAATACATATAAGCATGTTATAGGAAGCATCATGGGTTAAAGTGGGAATAGACCGACGATACTACACGTTATACGTGAAATAACGGAGGATTCTGGTATGGAAAGACATAATACATGGAATGCATCGATGGACAATACGTTGATTGACAGGTTAAAACAGATTCCTGAACTTGATCAGGCTACACGGATTGAACCCGTTATGAAGGGGTATTCAGCGGATGCTAAATTCAAAATGTTTGTCCCTGGCCAAGGCCATGTGTTGGTGAGGATATATGATGTTGCTGAGGAATGGATGAAGCAAAGGGAATATCAATGTTTGAAGAGCATGCAACAATTAGGTGTACTGTGTCCAGCAACGTTGGGCACAGGTAGATTGGATGAGAAGAACGGATATATGATTCTTAGCTACATTGAAGGCGAAGATGCTTCCGAGAGACTGCCTCAACTGAATGAACAGCAACAGTGGGCGGTTGGCTTTGAAGCAGGAGCGCAGCTACAACTGATTCACAAGTTGCCGATGGAGGAACAGACCGAATCATGGTACATACGCAAGAGCACGAAGCATCAACGTTACGTAGAGCGTTATAAACAGTGCCCGATCGTGATGAAAGAGGATCAGGCCATTCTAACGTTTATTGCAGACCATCTCGGTTGGATGAAAAATCGTCCAGATGGATTTCAACATGATGACTTCCACCCGAGCAATCTTGTCGTTAAGCAGGATAAGCTCGCAGGAGTGATTGATTTTAATCGTTATGATCAAGGGGATCCCATTCATGAATTTTTGAAGCTGGGTTTGTTTGCTTCGGAGATCAGTATTCCATATTCCATAGGTCAGATTCAGGGCTATTTCGATGGCAATGAACCGGATGAGTTATTCTGGAGATTGTATTCACTGTATACGGCTATGGCGCTGGTGTCTTCTGTGGTGTGGATTCAGCAGGTGAAGCCGGAAGAGACACATGAGATGATGACCAAGATCGAGCGTGTCCGTGAAGATCACGATGATTTTCGCAGTTTCATCCCTCGGTGGTATACTTTGAACAGATCATGAATTATGGAAGGGAAAGGAATAATGCCGTGGCACAGCCAGCAACCATTCTGCTTGTGGATGATGAGCAGGAGATTATTAAACTGATGGAAATTTATTTTGGCAACGAGGGTTATCGGATTCTCACTGCGAATGATGGGCTTGAAGCACTGGAACAATTGAAAAAAGAGTCGATTGATCTTATTATTCTGGATGTTATGATGCCAAATATGGACGGAATCGAAGCTTGTATGAAAATTAGGGAAGAGCAGAAAATGCCGATTATTATGCTGTCCGCCAAAAGTATGGATATGGATAAAATTACAGGGCTAAGCATCGGTGCTGATGATTATGTGACCAAGCCATTTAACCCGCTTGAACTTGTGGCACGGGCCAAATCTCAGCTGCGCAGGTATCATACCTTCAATGAAGGTCGGGAGAACAAAGAGCACGAGTGGGTTATTGATGATCTGGTCATTAATACCGATACACATGAAGTTTGGGTGGATGAGCAGCCGGTTCGTCTGACTCCGCGTGAATTTGCTGTTCTTGAATTACTGGCTCGCCACCAAGGTTCAGTACTCAGTATGGAACAGATCTATCGTCAGGTCTGGAAGGAAGAATTCATGGAGTCGAATAATACTGTCATGGTACATATTCGCAAGATTCGTGAGAAGATTGAACTCGACAGCAAACATCCCAAGTTCATTCAGACCGTATGGGGTGTGGGTTACAAGATGATCAAACCGCAATAAACATGTACATCCACAGGATGTCATGTGACATGAACACATTCAGGGAGTTCCTATTATGAATTCAAAGTTGATTAATACAGTCCGATGGAAATTTATCTATGCATTTTTGCTGAGTGGCATATTAACTGCAGTTATTTTGTACGGAGGTAGTCAGGTGGGGCAGACCATCCTGGAAGCTCAGACGTATCCGGATTATTCCATTCCGGCCCAAGGGATCAGGTGGTTGGTGAATAATATTGGTTCAGTGCCTTTGATGATTGTGGTAGGCGTGCTCAGTTTTGTGCTGTTTTTTTTCCTGTTCTCTCGCAAGGTGATGCGAGTTCTGGATGAAATTACGGCAGGAATTCAGGAAGTTGCCAAAGGAGAGCTGTCCCATCGCATCGAAGTGAAGACCTCGGATGAATTCGGAGTGGTTGCTGCAAGCATTAATCAGATGGCTGAACAATTGCAGTTATCACTTCAGGAAGAGCGTAATGCAGTTGCTGCCAAAAACGACCTGATTACGGGGATATCACATGATCTGAGAACACCACTCACTTCTATTCTGGGATTTCTGGAGTACATTGAGAAGGATCGCTACCAGGATGAGATTGAGATGCGCTATTACGTTAGCATCGCCTATGAGAAATCCCTGACTCTTCGCAAGCTGATTGATGACTTATTCGAATATACGCGTGTGAGTGGCGGGAGTCTTCCGTTATCTTTGCAAGCGTTGAACCTGAATTCGTTTCTAATGCAGCTGGCTGAAGAGTTTGCTCCCATGCTGGAGGATGCTGGCATGACCTACAAGATCATTGGCGGGCAAGAGCCACTATGGATACAAGCTGCTCCTGGGGAGCTTGTACGAGCATATGAGAATCTGTTCAGCAATGCCATTCGGTATGGTTCGCAAGGTAAACTAATGGAGATTGGGCTGGCCCTTGAAGGTGAAGAGGCTGTAGTCCGCATCAGTAATTATGGTGAACCGATTCCGGCACAAGATCTGCCACATCTGTTTGATCGATTCTATCGTGTGGATAAATCGCGTTCCCGTGAAACGGGAGGTACGGGTCTCGGCCTGGCGATTGCCAAATCGATGATTGAATTACATCGAGGAAGTATCGTTGCCTACAGTGAAAATGGCAGAACGGATTTTGTTACCCGATTCCCTGTAACTGCTGCTCCGCCAAGTAATTACGAAGAGCAGTAATAATTAAGAATTTGGTAAGAAGTTAACTACTTCCTTATTAAGAAATATTCGGTATGCTACCTCTATTACTTATTGTTGTATAGAGGAGGATACCGAATATGAAGACCCGATTCAGTACTGTAAGATTAAGATACATATACATTGGAGGAGCAAGCGCGTTACTGAGCGCAGCGCTCCTTTTTGTCGTTTATCATGTGCTGCGATTTGCGCATAACCATGTCCTTCCTGATACAGCATGGATAACGCGTATGATGAACTGGGGAATCAACCATATCGGAACAAAGCCGTTTTTCATCTTCATTGGTGGAGCCGTATTTGCGATCTTTTTCTGGATTCGATCCCAGAAGATTGCGGAAGATCTCAGTCAACTTGCGCGCGGAACAGCCGAACTTGCATTGGGCCACCATCCTGGAAGAATTGATGTTCTCAGTGGTGGTGAACTACGACAAATTGCTGCCAATCTGAATACGATTGCTATTCTCCTTCATGAGGATGGGCTGAGCATATCAGAACCGAAACAGGAGAGAAGAGAGATAGAGGGAGCGTCTATTAAGCATGAGCAACCCGGACTTCAGCAACATATTGCAGAAGACAAGGAGAATGCTGAAACTAGTTCTACACAGGTGGACTTACCGATAAAACTTACTCTCTACGGTATTCAATCTTCTCTGGATGAGATCATCCAAGGGCGGTGCCAGGACGAGGTGGAAGTTCAGCATTGGGTCAAGTTCGCGTATGAACAGACATTGCTGCTTCAACATGCTCTGGAGATTACACAACGAGATAGACAGGAACACGAAGTTTCAATGGAACGGGTACACAAGGAGCCTGAATGTTGAAGCGCGGGAGCAAGCGATGGATTTATACCGTATTTGATACAGCAGTGGTTGTCGTTTTGATGTTGGCCTTTTTCTATCTCTATCTGATTACTTATGGCGAAGGAATGATTCGAAATCATCCAGAGGCCATGCAGGTGGCCTCTTCAACCTTTATTACGAATGCAGAGGGGACCGAAATTTCGAGGTTGCATACGCAGACCAAAGGGGTTTCCGAATATGCTGACCTGAGCGCCATGCCAGATTTATTAAAGATGGCTTTTTTGGCTACAGAAGATCGACGTTTCTACAACCATGATGGACTGGATTTCATCGGTCTCGGCAGGGCCATAGTGCAAGATATTATACATATGAATCTGAGTCAGGGAGGAAGCTCCATCACGCAGCAACTGGCAAGAAATCTGTACTTGAATGGGGATAAAACGTTGAGTCGAAAGGTGAATGAGATGTCCATTGCAATGGCTCTTGAGAAGAAATACAGCAAGGATGAAATTCTGGAAATGTATCTGAATCAGATCTACATGGGACGCCAGCAGTATGGTGTAAAGGCGGCAGCCTGGCGGTATTTCGGAATTAAGGATATGCACCAGTTGGAACTATGGCAGATTGCTACATTGGCCGGAATGCCAAAAGGTCCATCCATATACAATCCAGTAGATCATCCTGAACTTTCCAAACAAAGACGTGCCGTTATCCTTGGACTAATGCATGAACAGGGACTAATTACACGAAAGCAGATGCTCAAAGCCCGTGACGTCGATTTCACGCCGCCTGAAACCGTATTGAATGCAACAACTTCACCGGGCTTGAGCAAGCCCGCATATGTGTCTGCCGTGGATGCTGTGATTCAGGAGGCTTCTCGGCTCACAGGTAAAAGTGAAGCGGAGATTCAATCGGCAGGTTGGGTTATTCAAACCGGGCTAGACCAGCAGGCACAACTGGCGATGGAAGAAACATTTGCAGACAATACCCGATTCCACGATGATCGCCAAGACGAGCAGGTCCAGGCAAGTATGGTTATTATCGACCAGCATAACGGTGAAGTAAAAGCGATGATGGGTGGGCGTAATCCCTTAAAAGGTGGTATCAACCGAGCGATTATGGATGCACGGCAGCCAGGCTCTTCTTTTAAACCAATTATTGCATATGGCCCTGCTTTGGAGTCGGGGAAGTTCAAGCCAGAGAGCATACTACCGGATAAACGCATGAGTTATGGCAACTATCACCCCAGCAATCTGGGTGGGCGTTACAGTGGTTCAATATCCATGTCCCAAGCCCTGCAAAAGTCCATCAATGCCCCAGCCGTATGGCTGCTTCATGAGACAGGGCTAAACGATGCACATCAATTTGCGGCACGACTCGGTATTGAACTGGGGAAAGAAGATCTAAACCTCTCGATTGCTTTGGGAGGTGTGCATCAGGGGGTGTCACCAATGAAGATGGCTCAGGCCTATACCGTGTTTGCGAATAATGGTAAGTTGAATACAGCCCATCTGATACGCAAGATTACAGATTCCCGTGGACGAACAATATATGCTCATAAGTCGGAAAATAAGCAGGTAATCTCCTCGAGCACGGCGAATGCCATGACCAGAATGCTGCAAAATGTAGTCAGTCAGGGGACAGGAAGTCGTGCACAGTTAGGTCAACACAAGGTAGCAGGTAAAACGGGAACAACACAGGCTGCATTACCTGGTGTGGGAAGAGAGGCCAATCGGGATCTGTGGTTTGTGGGCTATACGAGTAACTGGACTGCGGCGGTTTGGATGGGATTTGATCATACGGATGCAAAACATTATATGAGGTCAGGAAGTGGTGTTGCAGCGGAGTTGTTTGCAACGGTAATGAGACGTGCTACCCAATAGAATGCAAGAGAGAGAGACTATAGTCCAGTCGGTTCTTTCCTTCTCTTGGATAACACAGTATGTAGCCTCTAATGTATAATATGTGTCTAATCTATCGTAAACGGAGGCTGAAATGAACTATAAATATAGGAACTCGGATACAGATACAAGCTCGCTGCAGCCTAAAAGTGGTATCAGACCGGAACGGCCTGGCATCTCCGGATTAGGCGGATGGCTAATTTTAATTCAGATTGGCCTGTGGGTCTCACTGGCGCTTCTGATCGCGGATATGTCGCAGGTAAATGTCATTTTGGATCCGGTAAGATGGGAGGGTGTCCGCGGTGTCGACTCGGAACTTTATACTGAGGGAATACGCCCGCTCCTTTGGTTCGGGGTCATAAGCAGCGTCATTTTACTAATGATTGTTATCGTGAATCTCGTATTGTTGTATAAGAAAAAGAAACAGTTTCCACGCATGATGATTGTGCTGTGCATTGTGAATGTATTCATTGGAATCATGACATGGATTATGATCGCACGAATTGAGATTCCGAGAGAACAGCATGTGCTCGATCCAACATCAGCATTTAATTTGACGATACGATCCATTCTGACGTGCTGTATCTTCATTCCATATTTCCTGAGGTCGGTACGTGTGAAGAATACGTTTGTGAAGTAAATAGACTTCTTTGATTGTCTCACTGCACTATAGTGCTCTATAGGATAGTGATACGTAAGGCCCGTAGATATACAAGATTTTATCCTGTATGCTAACGGGCCATAAGTGTGCTGATATGTGAAAAGAATAATCATTTCGATGATGATTTTGCCCGCAGTGAGGCGGGAATTCGGCGTATCATCTGGTTTAATACCTCGGAGAGCACAAGGCCTACGGCAATAGCGCCGGATAACATGAGTGCTTTGGCGGCCATCTCCATAGCGGCACTGTAGTCATTTTGCACAAAACTTCGCATCGCATTATACGCCAGTCCACCAGGAACCAGAGGAATGATGCCTGCAACGCTAAAGATGATGACGGGTGCGCGAAACATGCGAGAGAATATCTGGCTGATGACACCTACGGCTATGGTCGCTGCAAGTGTAGCAGGCACCGCATCCGCTGCATATTCAAGTACGATATAGATAATCCAGCCGATCATGCCGACAAATCCACCGTGTAGCAGCATGCGCCGGGGTGCGTTGAAGATGATCCCAAACGCGGCTGAGGCGACAAAACTGGTTAAGGCTTGTTCAATAAAATGGAGCATATCCTGCATTCCTCCGTCTTACATAAAAAGTGAAAATACAACTGCAATACCGGTACCTATGGCAAAGGCAGTCAGAAATGCCTCGGCTCCCTTGGATAATCCGGATACGAGATGTCCGGCCATCAGGTCGCGTACAGCATTGGTAATCAGCAGCCCCGGAACCAGCGGCATCACCGAACCAATAATGATTTTGTCCCGTTCATGACCCACTCCCATATAGATCAGGAGAAAAGCGAGTATGCCAATAACAAAGGATGCCGTAAGCTCGGCAAAAAATTTGACCCGTACCAACCGGTGAAAGGCAATAACGGCTGCATAACCTATGCCCCCACAGATCAGCGCCGGAAGAAAGTCGCTCCAACCTCCGCCAAACATAATGGTAAAACAACCACTGGATAACGCCGCGGCCGTAAGCTGCACAGCCGTTGAATAGGAGGAGGGCTTACCTTCGATCTGTACCAACAGATCATGGGCTTCCTGAGCGGATAGCTCACCTTGTCCAATGCGGCGGGAGACCGCATTCACCTCGGACACCTTGTCCAGATCCGTTGTACGCTCAGAGATGCGAATCAGCTTGGCGGGTTCGGTTGCATCAACAGAGAAGAAGATGCCTGTCGGAACAACGTAGCTGTGCGAATGGGGTAAACCCAGCGCCGCCGCCATACGTTTCATCGTATCTTCCACACGGTAGGTTTCACCACCGCTTTGCAGCATGATTTTGCCTGCGAGCAGACAGATGGCAATCACGCGGGATTGTTCAGTAGGGTTGCTGCCAATCATACCCGTCTCGACTTGTGATACGGGTGATGAATCATGACGTATGTATTCCAACCGGATCAAGCTCCGTTTCATATGAGATATGGGGTGGTGCGACACCATTGTATCATATTTCACACGCTCGCAAGGAATCATGCCGCACCATAGCCGAGACCATAAAAAAGCTTCGTTCCCAAGACTTGAAGATCTCAGGAGCGAAGCTTCTTGGAACAGGTGCGGATATAGAAGTACAATGCCACTACATCAACAGTGTGATAACCAACAATTCATACAGCACAAGCGGCAAAATCGTTGGTCCAAACAAGGCACGCGGTTCAGGATATCCATGCATCGGGGTGACCTGGAGATACAAAATCCCCCGGTCTGCACTGATGATGACACCTTCCCACACTTGCCCATCGATATTCTGGACTTGTACCTTCTTGCCTATATGCTGCCGAGCTGTATGATGAAGCATATTCCGCACACTTTGCACGGATTGAAGCATCGGTTGATTGGCTTGATACACGACACGCGTGGATGGCGTGGATGTGGATTCAGACATGATGCACAACCCTTCCTCAAAATAAGTTCTTACTTCAAGGTATGCATCTGCCTATAAAAGGTGATTACACAAACGCCATCTCAAGGCTCCCGCGTCCATTTTCATAAGCGACTTTGCCTAATGCTCCATTCACAAAGGTGAGCTGGGGCGGAACATGGCCGAGATCCACATCGTACAGTACAGGGACATCCAGATCCCCAAGTGCAGAGGATAGGGCATCGGCAAAATTGAAATCGGCTGTATCGGAATAACCCGCAGGTCGGCCGAACATGAAGCCTTTCACACCTGCAAACCAGCCGGCCTGTCTCATCTGCCACAGATGACGGTAGATATCCCCCGCATTCATCTCACAGCTCTCCAGATACCAGATCGTTCCTTCGTCTGCACAGTACTGATCCAGATACGATTGGACGGGTGCGTATGGCGTACCAATCAGACTAGTGATCGTATCCATACAGCCACCGATCAGCCGACCAGAGAACGACACAGCGGTATCTGCATCTTCTGAGTGGGCGAGCTGTTTCCATTGCGAAGGTGTGTCCAGATTAAATCCAGGCAGTTCCATTTTCCATGCCGATTGATAGTGTGTGGAAGACGATTGAGTGATCTGTCCGCCGTATTTGGTCTGTAAAACATCAATCCAGCGCGCAGTCACCGGATCGAGAGAGCTTGATCTTAGATCAACATAATTGGTGCCGTGCGCTGTCGCTGTGCCGGTGAGCAGGGTGTATGCGAACAGGAAGGTACTGATATCCGAGTATCCCATGACCCATTTGGGCGGCAAGGTTTTCAAAGCTTCCCAATCCAGCAGGGGCAGGATATCCATAAGAAACTCTCCACCCCATGGAGGGATAATGGCCTGAATATTAGGATTGCGAAAAAATTCATTCATCTCTTCGGCGCGTTCCTCTTTGGAGGCACTCACGCATTTGGTGTTATGACGTAGAGAGGGGCTTTCCATCACGCCAAAACCCAGGCGCTCCATATTGCGTTTGCTCTCCTCAAGATAATGGTGCAGGGATTCACCTACACCGCTGGAGGGGGCTGCCACACCGATGGTATTACCCGGAGCGAGTGGCTCCGGGTAACGGATCGAACGTTGATTCATTGTGGAAACACCCTTTCTTGTGAATATATCGATTTAATGTAGATGTTTAATATTATCATTATAGTGCATGACTACGATTATGGCTGTTACATTATATTTAGGGAGTCACAGGAATTTCAATAGAGAACGGTGAACGAATTTGATCAGGGTAAGAGAATATTTCCATGGTCAGATTTCCTTTGGCCGCGGCTCCATTTTTAATGACAACTCTTGCTTCAAAGACGGAAGGGCTCCAGCTTACTTCATTAATGTCGAAAGGGTTTCCTTTACTGTCCTCTATATTGGTAAATGATAGCCCTGAAGTAGCATTTTGAGCATCTGCAATTGAAAACTCGAGGATCAGATTT
The DNA here is from genome assembly GCF_037969885.1 of Paenibacillus sp. FSL R7-0313. NCBI lineage: Bacteria > Bacillati > Bacillota > Bacilli > Caryophanales > Paenibacillaceae > Paenibacillus > Paenibacillus sp. FSL R7-0313. Next base: position 6,470,738 of record NZ_CP150219.1, on the reverse strand, counting down.
TTGCCTTGGACCGTGCTTTGCAGCAATTTCAAACTCGATGGACCGCCTTGTATTTCACCTGAAGAGGGATCGAAGATGATAACCAGTTCATCCTGATCCACTGCTGAAAGGCCAGACCCTTGCAAAGTCAATTTTTTCGGAGTGGAGAAGTACATGCTTTCGAAAAAGACGGAACTTCCAGAGCCTCCGATGGAAGATGAATCGGTTCTCCATGCTCGGCCTTGCTCATCTACCAAGTGCAGATCACGAATGCCGAAGATTTTTTTGGTGTTGTTCCGATCATATTCGATATCAAGTACAAGACGAGTGGGATACAGAACGGCCTGTTTCACATGGATACGCTGTCCGTCCACGTTCATAGTTTGGTTTACGGGAATGATTTTTTTCATGCCTTTTGTTAAGTTGTGATCCACAGGGAAGGTGACTTTCCACTTATTATTCGGTTCCTTACCTCGTTCCTTAAATACAACGGTCAGCTCTTGTGGCGGTAAAGATTCTGTGAATGAGACATCGATTTTGTCCTCGTAAACGCCACTTTCTGAAGCCGGCTTAGGAGAGGAATAACTAAATCCAACCGGAAGATCTTTACCGTTCTCATCCAACAAATCGATATCATATCCACCCTTCTCCGGATCTTTCATGCCTTTCATTGTGTAAAAAATGACCATACGTGACTCGTCTGTAATAATGCCTTCAACGGTCAAGGAAGTACCATCATGCTCGTCAGTGACACCGACCTGCTGTAAGAGGGACTTATCGATGGCCATCATTAATCCTTTGTCCTGGCGAATCATACTCACAATGCCTTCCATTCCCGGCAATTGCTCCACCAAGGACGCAAAAGCGGGAGAGACACGGATACATCCGGTAAACAGCAGGATGAGGGCCGCTGCCGAGATGGAGCTCATATACCAGCGCAGCCTGGACTTGCGTTTGCGGGCCGCCTGGCGAATTCCCGCTTGCACAGCTTGGTAGGCGGCAGTATCCGGTACAGGCATGGTTTCGTATTCTGTTTTGCGAGCATTCAGCCGTTCCTCCAATGCGTCAAATGATCTTTGTTCATCCGTCATGAGGATGCATCTCCTTTCGTTTCAAGTTGATCACGGAGCTGTCCGAGTGCCCGATGTAATCGGGATTTTACGGTTCCGGTCGGGATGTCGAGAATATCGGCAACTTCAGTTAAGGAGAACCCTTCGAAATAACTCAGAATAATAATATGTTTGCAATCCCGGTCAAGGGTGGATACGGCCGCAGCAAGATCGGGGTCCGCAGGACGATCCCAGCTGCTGGATTCATGAATCTCGGTGACGGGACTGAACCGACTTTTGCGTTTGCGTTCGTCCGCACAGTAGTTGAGCAGAATGCGGATGAGCCAAGTGCCAAAGTAGGAGGGCTGTTTTAATTTTTTGAGTTTATGGAACGCCCTAAACGTTGATTCCTGAATCGCTTCGAGCGCATCACCTTCGTTATGCAAATAGGCATAGGCGATACGGTACATTCGGCTCTGATGTAATTCCATTAAGGCTGCAAAAGCCTCGGCATCCCCTTTTTGTGCGGCGATGATGAGCTGAATAGGGGTCACATGGCTCCTCCTTTCATGGATATGTTGAGTATTAGACCGTGTAAGGCTCCAAACGGTTCTTATTTTCTAAAAAAAATGTAATCGAACAACAAATAACCGTCAGTACTTCTCTTTGTACTCCAAAAAGAGTCCTGACGGTTATTCACGGTATTGCTCACGTTATCTAATCATTATTGCTGTTGCGCCGTTACGGCTGCTCGCAGACATGAAGCTGTAGACGTGTTGCCACGTTCAAGTGAAATATCCAGTGCGGTCTGCCCCACTGAGTTTAGCACGTTTGGATCAGCTCCATGCTGAAGTAACATCTCGATAAGTTCGATCTGATCCGTATGAAATGCTGCCGAGTGCAAAACATATTGTCCATCACTATCTAGAATACTCGTGGATGCTCCATGCTCGAGTAAAAGTTGGATAACTTCTGGCGAACGTTCTCCAGCAAGAGCGGCATGCAGTGCAGTATTGGATGGAATAAAGGAAACCTTGGAATGAGAAAGGGCGTTAACATCCGCTCCATGCTCCAGAAGAAGACGAACTGCTCCTGCTTGTCCATAATGAGAGGCATATCCCAGCGGAGTTAACCCGTCCTGATTTTCAGTATTGGTGAGTTCCGGGTGAGAAGTGAGCAGTAATTGCAGGTTGGCCAAATCTCCAGACTGAGCAGCCTGAAATAGTTGATTCATCTGTTCTGCATGTTTCATAAGGAATACCTCCATCTGATGAGATAATTTAATTATAGATGTTCCTCTTCAGAGGTTCTTCTTCATAATCACCTTTTTGCTCGTAGCTGAGAAGGAGAGCTATGGAAGCGTCTAGTGAATAATGAACTGAACGAACCGAGGCTTTCGAAGCCCACATCATAACAGATATTGGTGACAGACCTGTCCGAATCTAGCAAAAGCCCCTTCGCAGCCAATAGTCTACATTCAGTCAGATAACGATGGGGTGAAGTACCAAACAACTTTTTATAACTGCGTAGAAAATGATTCACGGATAGTTGTGCAGCCGCTGCTGTCTGTTCTAGCGTTAACGGCTGATCATAGTAGGCGGAGATATACTCATGCCCGATATACACTCTTCGGTACAACTCTTCTCGGGTTGAACGTCTGATCATATCCAGTTCGTTGATCTCTTGCTGAACGTTACGGTGTAGATCCAGCATGTGAACAGCAAGCTGATGAAGCTGCTCCGCTATTGCCCAGGAATCCAGCGTGTCTTGACTGTAGAAATTACGCAAATGATTCAGGGCTGCGCCAAGCCGATTATCCATCGCGTATGTACGTTCTACCCACTCCATCTTGTTTGAGGATGAATAACTATACGGCTCATCAAGTAGCTGAAGATCACTGGTAATTAGATTCCGGCCGATCTCTTCCACATAACCAGGAGGGAAGAAGATACAGAAGGATTCAACTGGAGTAGATGAATCAATGTGAAGACTATATTCCTGGCCCTCATTCAGAAGCAAATAGTTCTCATTATTGACTGCGAAGTGACCGCGCCCCGCTTCATAGAGCGTTTTTCCGTTATGGAATGTTTTCAGTGATAGCGAGCCGCTGCCTTTCCAATCGAATTGGGAACTCGATTCATGCAGAATGAAGGGTACAGGTCGAGGAAGAGGAATCTCCAACACTTGCAAGCACCTCCAAGCTTAATTCTGGTTATATAACTTCTTCACAGCTTCCAGCCCAGGTATGGCAAAGCAGGCGAGTGGAGAGGGCAGATCATGGAGTGGGAACCAGCCGATCTCACCAATGGCTCCGCCTTCTTCCAGATTACGAGCATGGCCGCCAATCACCTTGGTGGAATAGAGCACGGATATCCAATGTTCCTTCTGCTCTGGCTGGATCGTCTCCGCCGTACAGAGCAGACTGTCGATGGCGATATCCAGATTCACTTCCTCCTTGATTTCACGGATGACGGCAGTCTCCAGTGATTCATAGGGATCTACTTTCCCGCCAGGAATACTCCAGGTGTGCTGCTCGGGCTGACGATTTCGCCAAGCGAGAAGCACTTCGCCCCGTTCATTCAGGATGACCGCACCTACACCGATGCGAGGTGAAATTTCAGATTCACCTTTTGGAACTGAGCTTAATTCCGACAGGGACAGCGCAGCTTGTTCGTTCCCGTTACGTTGTGTAAAACCACCCGCGTCCATATCCCCAGATTGAGGAGTGTGAGTAGACTGGAATGACAATGGAAGCCCAGACTGTGCCGACCATTCTTCGGCAAGGATACTCATCGAGATCAGGTCGTAATGCATGCCATCCCGCAAAACTGCAGAGCGCTGGCGACCCTCTTCCCGAAATCCAGCTTTTAGATACGCACGTCTAGCCGCTTCATTGTATTCGATGACTTCCAGCGCAATACGGTTCAGGTTCAATTCGTGGAAGCCATATCGAAGAATCAGAGCTAAGGCATCGCTGCCGTATCCTTTACCCCGATCATTTTCTTCGCCGATACCAATGGCCAGACGAGCGGAGCGATTGTTCCATTCAATCCGGTAGAGGGCTGTGAATCCAATGAATCGGTTACCCTCCAGTGTACGTAATGCAAATTCAAATCCGTTGTCTCGGCGGACAGAGGAGGAGCCTGTCTCATCCGGCGTTAACGGAATAGCGATATCAGTATCCATATTGCGCAAATATTCATAATCATCTGTGAAGCGGGAGAGACGCATGCAATCTTCCGGGCATGGGGCCGCTAATCTGACTTTGGATCCTTGAAAACCATTTAAATGACGTGGAGCCATGTTGCACCTCTTTTGTTCGATATGAAATCAATCGTTTCTCCCCATTATACTACGAACAGGAGCGGATACCGAAAATTGGCACAAAACGAGCTACACTCAGGGGAAAAGACCATAAAAAAAAGCAGCCATCGCGGGCTGCTGTACATTCATTATTTCAAATCATTCAATAAATTTTTCATTTTTTTGTAGTGTCCACTGACCCGATCAACCATGTAGTTATACATGAGCTGATTCTCCGAAAGATTAGCCATTTCCTTGTCAATGTCAACGTTATTGTTGTTATTGTTCATGGCTGTTTCGTTGTTCTCGACAATTCGGTACTGTACGATGGAAGAATTGGGATCACTGATAGGGAAGTGTTTGTCATGAGTCCGCTTCATGGCGAGCTGATCGGTTTTGCCATTTTCAACGATACGTCTAAGCTCTTCCTGAAACTCTACCGTTTTCTTTTTGTAGTTGGGCGTGTCTGCATTGGCAATGTTATTGGTGATGGCATTGTGTTGTGCAGTAAGCGCTTGTAACAGTGATTCGTTACGTCTTGTTGTATTCGTTTCGATCACGGGCTCAGTCTCCTTCACTGTAGATTGTACAGTTACTTCTATAATAAGAAATAAAGTTGCACACTGTCAACAAAACAAAGAAAAAGACAAGCACATGCCAGAGGTCCCCCGAAAAGAAGAACCCTGCCTTCATGAAGTCTTGTCTTAGACCTTGCCCTTATGGATCAGCGTTGAACAACCTCTTTAAGAGGGACGATTAATATTTTTGCCGTAATAGATCTCGTCCATCTCCAGCTTCAGCCACTCCGTAATCTCCTGTTGTTCCTTCTTGCTGAGCTTATCTTTGGTGTACCCGAACAGATAATTGTCGAGATCGAATTCCCGCAGTTTACACTTGGTATGAAAAATGTTTTCCTGATAGACGTTGACGTCAATCATGTCGAAGCTACTCTTGATCTCGTCCGGAATATAATTCTGTATTGAGCCGATCTCATGGTCAATGAACAGCTTACGTCCGCTCGTATCCCGCGTGAAACCACGTACCCGGTAATCCATCGTCATAATGTCCGTATCAAACGAGTGGATCAGATAATTCAGCGCCTTGAGCGGTGAGATCTCACCGCAGGTGGAGACATCGATGTCCGCACGGAAAGTACTGATGCCTTCGCTTGGGTGAAATTCTGGATAGGTGTGCACGGTGATATGGCTTTTATCTAGCTGCATAACAACGTTATCTGGCAGAGGGCCGGGAGATTCATCGAGTGATTCCTCGGGGATTTCCACAATCGGGCCTTCCGAAACGAGCATCGTCACACTTGCACCTTGAGGCACGTAATCCTGTTGCGCAACATTCAGGACATGAGCACCAATGATGTCAGAGACGTTGTTCAGAATTTTACTCAGCCGGGCGGCGTTATACTGTTCATCAATATATTCAATGTAAGCTTCGCGTTCGTCTTTGGTTTTGGTATAACAGATATCGTACATATTAAAGCTGAGCGACTTGGTCAGGTTGTTAAATCCATGCAGTTGAATGCGCTGCTCTGGCGTAATTGTCATGGTTGCAGTTCCCCTTATCCCATACGACATATCATCGCAGTTATAATACTACTTATACCCAACCTGCCTCGAAAAAAAACATATGTACGTCATTCGAAATACGATTCCCCTCTGGTGAAAGCTATGCATGAAAGGACTTCAGATGATCTACATTTTTTCAGAATGAAGAATCGTCGAAGTCCGCAATATCGTTCATGCGCTCATCCTCAGCTACAGATTGAATATCCTCTGAAGTAACACTGATGATTGTATAGTCCTCGTTCTGCTGTTTCTTCACGGCTTTTTCCTTCACAAATCGGGGACTGCCTTCCCCGGCATCTTCGTCATAGACGAGCAGAAGACCGTCGCTTTTACGCAGCAACAGGTCATCCCGTGCAGTGAACTGCCACGGCCCGATATAAGGTTGATTGCTAATCGCACCGTAATAGTCCACACCCGAGAGGATGGAACGGTAATACTCCTGCTTGTCTTCTTTCCATTGCTCCTCCGGATTCTGAAAGGCAGTGATGATCGACAGCTTCAGATGTGGATACGTCTTCTTCAGATCAATGACCACTTCGCAGGCCCACAGGTCCACACCGTATTGTCCCGGCGTCAGCACCCATTCCAGACCATCCTCGACAAGGGGAGTGAGGCGGGAAGAGATGGCTTTTTTGATAAAAGGAATACCTTCATGTTTCTGTCCAAAAATTTGCAATTCATGTGCCCGGTAACCGGTGATTAACAGGTTTTTCAGTGTCCGTTCCTCCTTTCAGGCATGATCAATCGATCAGTCGATTCTATATAACGATGCAGTTATTTCACAGGTGGAGCTTCTGCACGGAACGGATACAGGAATGGCTTTGGAATATCCGTTTCGAATGACATTAACTCATCCGTTGTGGGATGGATAAATGAGAGTATACGTGCATGAAGTCCGAGACGGCCGAGATCTCTTGTACGTGCACCATATTTTCTGTCACCAGCAATCGGATGTCCGAGATCTTCCATATGCACACGAATCTGATTTTTACGCCCTGTCTCCAGACGCACTTCCAGCAAGGAGAACTCACGGTTCGACTTCAGACGTTTGTAATGTGTAATCGCATGTTGTCCATCATTTGGACGAGAGCTGGAGTACATTTTCAGCGTTTTGGTTTCCTTCAGCCAGGAAGAGATGGTGCCTTCTTCTTTGGCTACTGCACCTTCAACAAGGGCAACGTAGACGCGGTCCTGCACATTTTCTTTCCAGTTGTTTTGCAGCTTCTGCTGTACCTCTTCACTTTTGGCAAACATCATCACACCCGACGTATCCCGATCCAGACGATGGACAACAAAGATCCGGTTGAGCGGATTGGTGCGACGCACATGCTCTGTCAGTTGGCGGTATGCCGTCAGGTCATCCGTCTTGTCAGCGGCAATGGACAATAGTCCGGCTTCCTTACGGATCACAATGATATCATCGTCTTCATGCAAAATGTTAATACCCGTCAAGGACGGAGCAGCGACTGCACCTTCTTTTCGAATATAGACAATCTGACCTGGCGTCAGCGCTTCATTAAACTTGGTTACGACCTTCTGATCCACGGACACCTGTCCACGACCCAGAATGGACTTCACCGCGTTCCGTCCTGATTTCAGATGCTGCAACAGGAAGTTCAACAGTTCGTCCGGTTCGGTTACTTTGTACTGGCGTGGTGGTTCCTGCTTGCGATAATAGGAATTACCCGGCCGTTTGGATGCACTGGCATTTTTGGATTTGTTACCTCCAGTTTTCTTCGGTGCGGCCGAGGATTTGGCAGCTAGTGGTTTCTTATTTTCCTCCGTATTGCGTGATGCGGAAGCACCTGATGTTTTGGCAGATGAGAAGTTGGACTTGCCGGACCGTGCTGAAGATGAACCTGCATAAGATTTCCCCTTGGCCGAGGCCGATGTCTTGCCTGTTGGACGTTTGCGTTTATTCATGAATAATAATCTCCTTCTGAACAGCCTGTACCGCTTGTGTGCATACGATCCGTTCATTTCGTTATGCAGTTCAATATACCACTAACAGTCGACAAATAAAAATAGGTTCATGGAATCTGCTATACATCCAATCCGAAGAGTTGTGAGATTCATAGGATATGTTATCCCATAGCATTGGAGGTGTTACTCATGGGCGTGTTTCTCGATATGAGAACTTCGATGAACTCGGGAAGCGTAGGACAGCCCGGTTTATCTCTAGGTCCATCCCCGGAAGCATTCGGCACAATTGGTCTTCAAACCCAGGGTGTGGTGAATCCCATTATTACGTTGAACGGGACAGTGGGCGTTACGGGAGAACTGGGAGATACCTTTGTTGTGGAACTGGTACGGGGATTCCTATATGATCCCTTCTATGTGATCTACCGTGCTGAAGGTACGATTGGACAGAATGGCGGTGCCGAATTTCATTCATTCACTGCTCAGGATCTGTCTGCACCACCAGCATTGGAGAGTGTGTATACTTCGTTCATCTCGGGCGTGTCCACAGCAGTAAGAACCGGGCCGGAGATGTTATACGGTATTGCAGCCACCGGTTAGTAGTGAAAGGCGAAATATAACAGGCAGAGTGCTTCGTCATCACTTTGTTGACGGCAGAGTTCGCTTCATACCCCAGAAACGCAAGACAATGCAGCGATAGGTTTCGACTAGCGCTCAGCAAGAAACCCCCGGCTTAAGAAGTCGGGGGTTTTTGCCGTACAAGTATCTGCGCGACTCAATACAACTCACGAATCTAAAGTTTGGAACTGTCCAGGATCAGTTGGCACGGCCTTTCAGAATGATGTTGTTGGCTTTGCCAAAGTCGATGGCAACTTTGCCTGCGAGTGCAGCTGTTCGCTCCGCAAGGATAACCGCGTTGACGCCACAGGAGAAGAGAGCAACATCGAAGGTATGTTGATTATTCTGAATCCAGTGCAGCGTTTCATCCATCTGATCATAGCTGTCGAAGGGCAGGGCAGTCACAATGTTCAGATTATACGGCTCACGTTCGAGCATGACACGCAGAGCCTCAATCTCACGAGTAACGAGTAACACACGCTTGCCTGCAAGCATCTGCCAGAAACGTGGGTTCTGCGCCAGTTCCCGATTAACACAGGCATGACAAGTCATCGGAGGAGAGATGCCAAAGTGTGCAAATACCATATCGGTCAGGGGTCTTTTGAGATAATCCGGAGCATTAATAGTGTTGTCACCACGAGGAAGAATGCCCACGATATCGGCACGTTGCAAGGAAGCGGCGACTTCATCCCGGAGTTTCGGGTTGGGCAGACGAAGTCCCTTTTGCCCTAAGTTGGCTTTCTTGGCCCAACGCTCCTGAAGGACCTGTTCCGTGGGCCATACGGTTTCTTGAGACATGACGATATTCTCGCCATCACCGACTCTTACAAGAGACAGCGGTCGGTGTTCCAGGAGTGCCACTTCGAGCTGATCAAGCACACCTTCCATTTCAAGATAGATCGAATTCATTCGATGGGTTGCCTCCTTTGAAAATTGAACTGTTCTATTCTATGTTGCGACTACAGTTACGATATGTACGTTCGACCCGAAGGGCGCCATCTTTGGTTGTATATCAATCTATTTATAGGAAAGTTAGTACATCTGTCGGTACCGCTTCTATCAACGTTTCATACGTTATAGAGTGCTGGATTCACAAGCGAGATGTGGCTTGTAAACGATCAGATAGATAGAAGATGGTCTTCGTAGGAAGACGGCATCAAAACTATGAAAACAGTCTGTATCCGACAAACGGAACATGCAGCGTACATGAGGAGGAGTGTTATGTCCAGGAAAGTTGTGATTGAGATTAACTTTAACAATTACGGAATGGACCCGCAGCGATTGACGCGAGAGTGGCTTGAGCGTCGGATGAGCATCTTCCGCACGTTCACATTGCATTGCCTGAAGGCACAGACGAATCAGGATTTCCTCACAGTGGTGAAGTTGTCCAAGGAATCCGGGGAATTAATGCAGGAGATTCTGGCGGGTCAGGAGCCGCTTCCTTCCAATATTCGTTTTGGAACCAATATCGAGAGTGTGCGTGCCATTTTGGCGTTTGCCAAAGGTACGGAGCAGCTATATATTGCCCGTCTGGATTCGGATGATCTGTATCATAAAACCTTTGTTCAACAGCTCTACGATATTCAACCACAGCCGCAGACGATGGCACTGATCAACCAGAACGGATATCTGTGGGACAGTGTGAATAACGAGATGGCCCCAGCGTTTCACCGTTCTCCACAATTCTATGTCTACTTATATCAGACAGCCGAATACGCAGCAGGATACCGGGTCAAGCTTCCGGGCAGAGGTACACATGGCAATGTCATTGATCTGCCGCATGAGCTCCTTGCTCCGCGTAATTATGTCAACATCGTACATTCGAACAATACTTCAATCAAAAAGGTACCGCCCAAAGACCGGTTAAGCCGGGATGAGATGGCACAGGTACTACGCGAGTTCATGATCTGATCAGGGAGGGATTCATCCATGATTCAAGGACAAACAATTCTGATCACCGGAGGAACGGGCTCCTGGGGTCAAAAGCTGACTGAGGTGCTGCTGGAGCAGAACCCGGCTGAGATTCGCCTCCTGTCACGTAATGAATACGCCCAGATTGCGATGCAGCGAGAGTTCAACCATGATCCGCGTCTGCGATTCATCATTGGGGATATCCGGGATTATCGGGCAGTGGAGGATGCCTGCAAGGGCGTGGATGTGCTCTTCCATCTGGCTGCGCTGAAGCATGTCCCGGTCTGCGAGGACCAGCCGGATGAAGCGTTCAAGACCAATGTGATCGGGACGCAGAATATTATTCGGGCTGCGATACGTATGCAGGTTGCCAAAGTCATCGATGTGTCCACCGATAAAGCGGTAGATCCGATTAACGTATACGGCATGACGAAGGCATTGGGTGAAAAAATGATGATCCGTGCCAACTTTCTAAGTGAAGGTACTCGATTTGTCTGCATCCGTGGGGGCAATGTGCTTGGAACCAGCGGTAGTGTCGTGCCTCTGTTCCGTCGTCAGATCGATGAAGGCAAAAGCCCGACCATTACGGACAAAGGCATGACCCGTTTTTTCCTGACGCGTACCGAAGCTATACATTTACTGCTTAAAGCGGCTGAGGCGGCTGTAGGCGGAGAGACTTTTGTGATGAAAATGAAAGCTTGCAAGATGACGGAACTTGCATCCGTCATGTTGGAACAAGCAGGCCGTCCATCCTTCGATTATAAGATGACGGGAATACGTCCAGGCGAGAAATTACATGAAGTCCTGATCTCGCCCTTTGAAGCGCCGCGTACGTACCAATACGATGCGCAGTATTATGTGATCCTGCCGGAGCACAAGGACAAGAGCTTGACGGATCAGTACAGCAGTCTGCCTCGTGTGAACTTCTCCGAGTATCGCTCGGACAGTGACATGATGAACAAACCGGCGATTGCCCGGTTTTTGCGTGCAGGGGGCTATATCGATTAGGGTGTGTCTCAAAACTCGTTCGGAGTTCTCAGACACGCCCACCGAAGGGAGGCGGAGCGTTTGGAGGTGGAAGGAATGGAAGAGAGTCATCAGCCTGAGCAGAACGAAGGAAATGAAGAGTTACAGCAACGTACCCTAATACAACATATTAATGACCGCTCCCTGAAAGCTGTTGTCATCGGTCTCGGTTATGTTGGTTTACCCATGGCCGTAGAGATGGCACAGGCTGGTTATCAAGTCCACGGGATTGACATCGATACTTCGAAGGTAGCTAAGCTGCGTGCCGGGCATTCGTATGTCATAGGCATAGAAGATAATGTTGTGCAGTCGCTTATGCAGGCTGGGTTATTCAAGGCAAGCACCGATTATGCAGCGGTGGCGCAGGCAAATGTCATTGTAATCTGTGTGCCTACCCCACTGACCGCTGAGCATCAACCGGATATCTCGTATATCTCGGCGGCGGTGGATGGCATGACTCCGTATTTGCAGGAAGGCAGCCTGGTTATTCTGGAAAGTACGACCTATCCGGGCACAACGGAGGAACGCGTGAAACAACCGATTGAAGTGGCAAACGGCTGGAGAGCTGGAGAACAGTTCTACGTCTGTTATTCTCCCGAGCGGGTAGATCCGGGCAGTGTGCATTATGGTGTGAAAAATACCCCAAAGATTATTGGCGGTTCCACACCTGCTTGTCTGAATTATGGTAAACAGTTCTATGGCTCGTTCCTCAACGAAGTTGTTCCGGTTAGTTCAACGACGGTAGCAGAGACGGCAAAACTGTTCGAAAATACATTCCGCAGTGTAAATATTGCCCTTGTGAATGAGCTGACCCCAGCCTGTGAACAGATGGGGGTAAACATCTGGGAAGTACTGAATGCGGCGGCAACCAAGCCATTTGGTTACATGCCATTCTATCCCGGTCCCGGAATCGGCGGACATTGTATTCCAATCGATCCGATCTATCTGTCCTGGGCTGCAAATCGTCAGGGATCGGAGTTGCAATTCATTCAGCTGGCGGATGCAACCAATCGGCAAATGCCAGAGAGAGTGGTAAAACGTGCCGCTGAGCTGTTGGAGCAGAAGGGTGTATCTGTGCGGGGAGCACGTGTTGTACTCGCGGGTATGGCTTACAAAAAAGACATTGACGACTTGCGCGAATCGCCTGCGCTGGACGTCTTCCGGCTGCTGAGCGCAGCGGGCGCAGATGTGGTTTTTACCGATCCAATGGTGCCTGTCTTCCGCAAGGATGACGGTACAGTGCTTCACGCTAGTCCGGCGGTGCCGGAATTGTGGACAGGAGCTGATCTGGTGATCATCACCACGGATCATTCGGGATTTGATTATCAGGAGATGGCAGATCATGCAAAGCTGATTTTTGATACACGCAATGCAACGGCCGGATGCCACGGGGGAAATATTGTGGTACTGGGTCAGCCTGTACGGTATGAGGCGAAGAGAGTTTACGAGCAACAGGAACGAGTAGAAGGGTCCGGGCAAAAAGAGGAAGTCAAGGTGGCAGTCGAGGGCGCCGTAACTCGCCGTGAAGCTGCGATCGGTCCCGACGAGGATCAGGGAGATGCCCATGGCAAATCATGATCGTGTAAGCGAACGCTATTACGGCGAGATTAATTCGGAAGATTCTCATGAAGCGACGAGAACGCGTATCCACTGGATGTGCCGTGAGGCAACAGGCAAACGCATCCTGGATGTCGGGTGTAGCCAGGGCATTACGTCCATTCTGCTGGCACGTGAAGGATTTCGTGTCACTGGCATTGATTTGGAGGAAGAGAGTATCCGGTATGCCCAAGGCGAGCTTGCCAAAGAATCCCGGCCGGTTCGAAACAATGTGGATTTTCGGATGCTAGATATTACGCAATGGAAAGTAAGGACGATCTTTGATACGGTGCTGCTTGGAGAAGTGCTGGAGCATTTTGCTCATCCGGAGACGTTATTGATCCAGATTCATCGGCTGTTGCAGGAAGATGGGACGCTGGTTGTAACCGTGCCGTATGGGTATCACCCGTTCTATGACCACAAGCAGACCTTCTATGCGGGGAGTCTGGCAATGACCCTGATGCCGTATTTTGAAGTCTTGAAACTCGAAGTTCATCATAAATATCTATGTTGCGTGGCCCGCAAACGGCGGAATACACAGCTGCATATGTCGCCGACTTTGGATCAACTAATGGAGTGGATGGAGCTGGATCATGTCCATTTTGCCGAGGTGGAACATCAGCACCTCCGTGTAATGAAGCAGCGCAAGAAGGCTCTGGACAGTGCAGTGGAGCAGGTGAAACGGCTTCGCCGTCAGGAGAGTGGGGAAGGGTAGCGGTGTTGTTTAGTATGACGACAGAACTATTCTATGTTCTAACGAATCTCACACGCCTTATTTTTGATGATTTTGGAGAGATGAGAAATGTAACGAATCTCAGCGACGCTATTTCATCCGAAAGCTGCGATAAACGACGAATGGTTGCCTAAAATGTGAAAATAGCGGGTCTCAGATTCGTTATATTTTTCAAGTGGCTGAAATGCACCGAATAGCGTCAGCTCAGTTCGTTAGCCACGGTGAAAATGAAATGAATTCCGTGACCAATACCACATACCAAATAAATTGGAATAAACATTTACACGAAACGGAGAAGAGAAAAAGAATCTCAAGAAGCGGAGCTAAAAGCGTTCTGAATGAAAGCTGTATCGGAAGCATATGCTTCGCCTTTATCCCCGGATTTACCCTTTATAAAAGGAATTAAAAAAATGGGGATAACAACGATCGGAAAGTTTCTGTCATCGGAGTGTCCAGTGTAAATATCTTTTAGTTCAACTTACGAAAGTACTTTGTTCGAAGTATTTAACCAACGAAAGAACAAATCCGTTATGAAATTTCGCAATACGCGTACGACAGGGAGGGGCTCAAAACGTGATCACCATCAGTCTGTGCATGATTGTGAAGAACGAGGAACGCACGCTGGCGCGCTGTCTGGACTCGGTTGCCGGCATCGCGGACGAGATCGTCATTGTGGATACCGGTTCATCGGATCGCACGATAGACATCGCTGCGCAGTATACCGACCATGTCTACACGTATGAATGGAAGGAAGACTTTGCCGCAGCGCGGAATGAGTCATTCGCCAAGGCCACGCAGGAGTATATCCTGTGGCTGGATGCGGATGATGTGTTGCTGCCCGCGGAACGGGCAAAGCTAGAGGTGTTGAAGCAACAGCTTCCGTCTGAGGGGGAGACGGCAGCTGTGATCTTGAACTACACGCTGGCTGAGGGGGCGGAGGGAAGTCCACTTGTGACGGACCGACGCCTTCGCCTGGTCAAGCGGGATGCCGGGTGCCGCTGGCATGGCCGGCTGCACGAGCAGCTCAGCTTCCCGCGAGGCGAAGTCATTACGGCAGACATTGCCGTCACGCATCGCCGCGAAGCGGGACATCATTCGGCGCGGAACGTGCGCATTCTGCGCAAATGGATCGCCGAAGAGGGCGTAGCCCAAGGTCGCCTGCTGTTTTATTATGCAGGCGAATGTTATGACCGCCAGCGTTATGCGGCGGCGGCACGCGGGTACGCGAAGCTGCTGGAACAGCCAAGCGGTTACCGCGAGGATCGCCTGATTGCCTGCGCGCGGCTGGCGGAATGTTATGAACGACTGGGTGAGCCGGGCCGTAAGCTCGGCGCATTGCTGCAGTCGTTCCAGTATGATCTGCCACATGCCGACTTCTGCTGTGCCATTGCGGCCTGTTTTCATGAGCGGCAGGAACCCGTCTCGGCAATCTACTGGTATATGCAGGCGGTGGACGTGAGCAGCCGCGATCCGGGTCTGCGCCCGGTGCCTGTGGCCTGCCGCACGTGGCTGCCACATGCCCGTTTATCCCTTTGTTATGCTCATCTTGGCAACTGGGAGCAGGCACTCATGCATAACACCAAAGCCCGTGAGTATTTGCCCAACGATCCCGGATTGCTTGCCAATCGGCAGAAGCTCGAAGTGGTGGTACGCAAAGAGATGAAAGAGCGGGAAGAACGTGGTGAAGTGTCACCTCGTAAGTAGGTAGATGAAGTGGGACAGATGAGGACAAACGAGTTTGAAGCGGGAGTAGAGATAGAGAAAAATAGATTGAAGTAGAAGTGAAATAACAACAAAAACTAATTAGTTGCTGGTAGGGTGCGATAGGGCGGATCAGTGTGAAAATAAGGGTTGAGTGGAGATAGAGTGTAAGGCACAATTGCGAGCAGAAGCAGAAGCAGAAGCAGAAGCAGAAGCAGAAGCAGAAGCAGAAGCAGAAGCAGAAGCAGAAGCAGAAGCAGAAGCAGAAGCAGAAGCAGAAGCAGAAGCAGAAGCAGAAGCAGAAGCAGAAGCAGAAGCAGAAGCAGAAGCAGAAGCAGAAGCAGAAGCAGAAGCAGAAGCAGAAGCAGAAGCAGAAGCAGAAGCAGAAGCAGAAGCAGAAGCAGAAGCAGAAGCAGAAGCAGAAGCAGAAAGCAGAAGCAGATTAAGAGATATCATAGATAAATTATAATGCTGCTATATGTTTTAAGTACGATAGATACGAATTTAGAGTGAGCGAGCATATCAGACCACAAATGAAGTATAAGTAAATAAACGATAAAATGTAGAACAAGAGTAGCCCCGCTTAACCGAAAGAGTCGGTGAGTGGGGCTTTTAATGCTTCTCGTGCCGCGTGTATCTCCTACCATGGTGTAATAAAAGTAGGCATGTGGCGAAAATTTCACAAGGCTTACAGAGCGTTGGAACTTCTGACATGCGGTGCAGTGAGGATTACGCATCAAGATGAGACTTCGAGTATTCAAGGCCATCATATTAGCTGCTAAGTTGTTTTATTTTTCGGGTGCCGGGCATCGCACAGACTGGTCCTTCATTCGTAAGCTTTTGCATGCCCAGCCCCATCCATCATATATTTCGTCATCGATATTGAGGGTAATGGTTTCATCCGTATATTCATTCCAGTTTTCAATCCGAAGTGTGTTTTCACTTTCCCATTCAAGATGGTTATTTCCGTGGTGCTCGGCACGATATAACGTTTTTACCGAGGAGTCCTCAGGGGCATTTGTCTTTTTTACATCGACCCAGATTGTAACGCCGCCCGCGGCACCACCATAGAGCACACCATAAATCTCGGCAGTATACTCACCATTCCGTGAAGGCATGGAATAGCTCAATTCCCCCCGTTCGGAACGGTCAAATGTGGAGAAGTAAGGACGGAGCCAGAAATACAGGAATACAGCGGCAAACAGTACAAGAATCAACAATGTAAATGTAGTGAGAATAGGGTGTCTACGTATCCAAGGTTTGCGAGAATTTGTATTGGATGAACTTGAATTAGCTTGAGTATTTGAGTCCATAAGCATCTAACCTCCACCTACAGTGAAATTTGCTTTGCAGGAATATAAATGTCCAACTCTCCGTAGTGGTCCTGAGCCAGACTGCCGTCAATTCTTTCAAAATAGTATGGATCACTCTTCTCGTACCCCGAATGGCTCTGCCAATATTCATCGATAAATGTCCAGACACTGTCCAGATGATCAATGTTAATTAGACTTGGATGGAAATCACAGACGAATTTGAATACGGCATACTGGTTGGCCGGGACCTCAATTCCGTCCAGTTCTTCAGGGATATGATCCAGAGTGGTCACTTCTACAGACGGCTGATATGTACTGTAATCCTCATTAATTTCATTGGTAAATCCAATATACACGTTAGGCTGCAACACATTAGGAATCGAATGAAAGTGTTTTTCAAAAAAATCGTTGCCTGCTGAATTGGCTTCATAGTGCTCTTCATTATCTGTATACCGAATGTGGGATCGTTGCCCAATGAGTTTCATAGCCGGTTTTCGTCATACGTTGGTGTGAAAATATAACCGTACGGAAGCATCGTGATCATGGATGAAGTCATGCGGGCTGTGAATTCAAGGTCTCCAGCTCCCTGTTTGCGATACTGCAGGGGTGTAATGCCGAAGGCTTGTTTGAAAGCACGTATGTAGGATTGTTCATGTTCGAACCCGTAATGTCCGCTGATATCGATGATTTTCCAATTCAGGTTCACCAATTGTTCCAGGCTGCGTGCCAGTTTGCGTGAGCGAATGTATTCTCCAGGCAATTGTCCGCTTACATGTTTGAACATGCGATGCAGGTGGAACTTCGATATATGAGTCACAGATGCCAGATGATCCAGCGTTAACTTGTCTTGGATATGGTCTTCTATGTAGTCGAACAGCTTATCCAATGTGCCTAGCAGATCGTGTTGCATATCAATCTCCCTACTTCTAATAGTACTTACAGCAATAAATGTTCATTTTTTCCTTATCACCGATGATATCATAACCAAGTACATAATTTAATGACAAGATTGGAGAAACCATCCATGTTTGCTGACAAAAGAACTTATACAACGTTAGGCATGTTAACTCGATTATGGACACTAACGGGCAAGTACCGTATGTTCATCATTCTGTTACTTTTCGCCGCATGTTTGGTCTCCCTGATTGAGGTCGGTTATTTGGAATCAATCCGAAGACTGGTCAAAGGCGCGACTGAAGCACAATTCTCGTTACTCTACTCAGGTTTGATCATAGGCGTTAGCATTGTAGTATTACGATTGATTGTAACCGCATTCATGACAAGGGTCGAGACGTTATTCCAGCAAAAGACATTATTGTCTGTGCAGTCTCTGTTGCTCTCCTCCCTTGGTAACACAGAGACACGGGATCTGGCACATTATCATACGGGTGACCTAACCTCCAGGATCTGGACTTCAGCCAAGGAAGCACAGAAGGGGATCAACCAACATGGCATTGAACTCGCCAAAAATATCATTCAGCTGATTCTTGCCTTTGCTTACTTCAGCTGGGTGAACTTGCCGCTGTCGTTAGCTATCATTGCATTCACATTGATCTATCCTCTTGTAACGGTAGGACTTGGTAAACGTCTACAAAGACGGCATGATCAGTTGAATGCCAGCGCAGCGTCAAGAGATGAGATACTAACTGAAATCATCCAAGCCCCAGTTGAGATCCGAAGTTACGGACTCGCAGGTTATGTACACCATCATTTAAAAGATCGAATGGATCAAGTATTCAGACATACGATGTCTGTATCTGTGTTACAACGACTTTCGGAAGCAGCCGGACGGGTCTCGACGTATGGTGGCATGATTCTGATTCTCTATCTAGGCGGCATGCAGGTCCTGAATGGACATATGGATGTAGGCGGACTGGCAGCTTTTCTGGTAGCAAGCAGTCAATTAACTCGTCCGATTGAATCGTTATCTGGGCTGTGGAATAATTTTATTGGTTCGGCTTCTCATGCGTCCAGAATCTTTGAAGTGTTGGATTTGGAGAAAAAGAACACGGTTGCTAATACCAGTACAAATACATATGTACAGTCCGATACGCATTTAGGGCAGCTTGAAAAGCAATCTAAACCAGCTGGCATCAATGTGAAGCATGTGTCTTACAGGTATGCGGAGCAAGAAGAAGTGTTAACAGATATTTCTTTTGAGGCCAAGAAAGGAAAGCTTACTGTGATCACGGGGCCAAGTGGATGTGGGAAAACCACGTTATTGAAATTAATAGCTGGATTAGATACACCGGTTACTGGTTCGATTAAGGTCATAGATCAGAAGAATTCACTGAAGGATATGCACGAAGTTCAGACAGGGAATATCAATCAGGTGTATGTTCCGCAACAAGCTTTTATTTTCACAGGTACAGTGGAAGAGAATATTGTTTTTGGACAAGAGGGGGTATCTGCCGATCAAGTAGAGGTTGCGGCCCATATGACGCATGCACATGAAGCGATTATGCGTCAATCGCTCGGCTATGGGACAGAGCTTCAGCCGCAAGGCGGGACGATGTCGGGTGGTGAGCTTCAGCGTATTAGTTTAGCCAGAGCGATGCTGAGGAACCCGGATATTTTATTGTTGGATGAACCGACGTCATCTCAAGACCCGTGGCATGAGCAACGATTGAATGATCTCTTTGCCCGAATCACTGCTGACAAAGGTACAACGGTTATTGCAGTTACTCATCGATTATCGCTGATCGAACGGGCAGATCAGGTCATCTATATTCAGAAGGGACGCGTCGAAGATACGGGGACTCATCGTGAATTGCTGGATCGTGCAAACGGATATCGAAGTTATATTGCGGAGCAGGATACGGAAGTGGAGGAACAGCATGAGTAACAAGATCGAAGATGCAGCATATACCGATGACGTTGAAATGAAGAGCAGTCATGAGAAAAGTGGAGCATATGAGATAAATGAAAATAATGAAAATGAAAAGTCTGAAATAGAAGCTCATCATCAGATGAACGAAAGTGATGTTCCAGATGACCCAAAACAAGTTGTATCACTGGCAACGGTGTGGCCCGTTATTTTTCGCTGGATGAAGCCTTATGGATTAGCTGTAGTGATCTTGCTCATTTTTATTGCAGCAGATGCGGTCTTTGATTGGGGACTTGCCTTTGTACAGGGATTCTTCGTGGATGCTATTCATGATGGGGGACAGGAACAGCTTAATGCCACCGCAATGATTTTCATCGCCATTCTGGCAGGATTTATTGTATTGCTCGCGATGCATCGTTATGTGCTGGTATGGCTCAA
This sequence comes from Paenibacillus sp. FSL R7-0313, assembly GCF_037969885.1. NCBI lineage: Bacteria > Bacillati > Bacillota > Bacilli > Caryophanales > Paenibacillaceae > Paenibacillus > Paenibacillus sp. FSL R7-0313. The sequence goes on along the minus strand of NZ_CP150219.1, from coordinate 6,450,744 downwards.
AGAATCGATGCAACGGGATATGTCCATGGATCTGTTGAAACTTTTAAACCGGATGCCTTATTTCTGGGTGCGCAGACAGAAGTCCGGAGATGTGATGCTTCGCCTCAAAGAAGACACCAAGCATGGTGCAGAAGTTGTGGAGGCTATTGCAGAGGGTGTTACGGTTGTATTCATCATTGCTCTATCGCTGGGATACTTGTATAGAGCAGATGCATGGGTTGCGGTTATTGCCTTGGTAAGTGCAGGGGCAATCTGGTTTACGGCGAGGTTGTATGATCAGCGAATTGTACATCTGTCCGATGAGGTCGAATCCAGGGAAGGCGAGTCCCAAGAACAGATCCAACAGTATGTTGAAGGGATACCGGTGATTCAGATGTATAATGCTTCACCGTGGTTTCTCGCTCGTTTTCGGACACAACAGCAATCACTGAATCGTGTTCAGGCCAAGTTACAGATGACCCTGAGTATGTCGGATAACGTGGCGATGGCGGTGTTTGGTTTGGCTCAATTGGCAGCGTTGTTCCTTATTGCTTTGTCAGCGGCTAGGGGGACTTTGTCTCCGGGCATGGTTGTTGCAAGTAGTCTGCTGTTTGAACTGGTGGTGTGGCCAGTACTCGGCTTGTCCAGCCAGTGGAGTCAGATGCAAGCCAGCGTGGGTGCATTTGGACGTATCTCTGCATGGTTGAAATTGGCGGAGAACAAGAAGACAGACGCATCTAATACGAAGCACGAGGAGCTTGCACAGGGAATGTGTGACCAAGATCAAGGGAGTACACAAAAACGGGCACATAAAGAGAACGAAATGGCGACGCTACGTCTTAAACAGGTAACAGTAACCGATGAAGACAGTGGTCGGAAGATTTTGGATCACATTACGCTTAATCTCGTTCCTGGTGAACTGGTTGCGGTAGTTGGCGCCAGCGGTGCTGGCAAATCTACACTGTGCCAAGTGTGTGCAGGGCTGATCGAGCCAACACACGGAAGCATATTGCTGGGTGATAAACATGTTGCAGAGTATGTAGAGATGGATGACCAGTCCAGACTGACGTATATGCCGCAGACACCAACTTTTTTCACAGGAAGTATTGAAGACAATATCCGTCTGGGTTCAGACGTTACATTGGACAAGGTAAAGCTTGCGGCAGGGCAGGCAGGTTTGCATGAATACATTGAGGCACAGGAAGGACAATACGCAGCAATGTTGCAAGAGAAGGGGGCCAATTTATCTGGAGGCCAACAGCAGCGACTGTCGCTTGCTAGACTCTTTATGAGGTCATCGGATCTGTATATTCTGGACGAACCAACGTCATCACTGGATATTCAGACAGAACAGAAGGTGATGAATCACTTGTTGAACTTTATGAAAGGCAGAATAGGATTGCTCGTCACACATCGCATGGAGGTTGCCCGTCAGTGCTCTCGTATCTTTGTGATGGAACATGGCCGAATTGCCGAGGATGGGACGCATGAACAGCTGATGCAGAGGAAAGGATTGTATTATCGCATGAATGCAAAAGGCGGTGATACAACATGAATGAATCTGGGATTAAGAAAGTAAGGGATACGTCGGAGTTACTCAGTCAGGATCGGGAGGCACGTCGTTTGTATGAAGAGCGGCAGAAGTATTTGCATGATGAAGCTTCCATGAGTGAGTGGGCTACGGAAAAGGGCATAGCAAAAGGCGAACAAAAGAAGGCTATAGAAATTGCGGAAAACATGCTCTCATTAGGGATCGAAGTTTCTGTTATTGCAAAGGCCAGTGGCTTGCCGGAGTCTGAGGTAGAGTCGTTAATAGATTAAAGTAAAGTTGTAAGGTGTAGTAGGTTCACCAGATGAATAGGCACGGGGACACAAGCTTGATATGAGAGTGGTTCGTGAACAAAAGTTTACAGCAATCGTTTTGTCCAACTAGGGCAGGACGGTTGTTTTTATTTTCATGAAGAAGGTTCAAACGTTTTAAAGTAAAACGCGGTTGCTCATTCGGGGCTGGGCCGTTAAACTAAAGGGAGCGGCGTTTGCTTGACGGACAAGTCATGAGAACGCCATTTTGTTGTCAAGGATGCGGTATATGAGCCGCTTTCGGATGTCAGAATCGGATCGGACCAAGCTGGTGGAGAAACACCGGTGATAAGTAAGGAGTCTTTACATGAGTGTGCAAACACCTACATTAGAAGAAGCGCAGGGTCTCCTGCAAAAATATTATGGCTACCCCGACTTCCGTGAGGGACAGAAAAAGATTGTAGCCAGCCTGCTCGAACGTGAAGATACGTTGGGGATTATGCCAACCGGGGGCGGTAAGTCTATCTGTTATCAGATCCCAGCCCTGTTATATTCGGGTCTGACGCTTGTTGTCTCCCCGTTGATCTCATTGATGAAGGACCAGGTCGATGCGTTGACGACCGCCGGAATTGCTGCCGCGTATATTAATAGTACACTTAGCGGCAAAGAAGTGAATGATCGCATCCGCGCGGCGCAGCGCGGTGAGCTGAAGTTGCTCTATGTCGCGCCTGAGCGACTGGAGCTGGATTGGTTCCGCGAGGAGATGGGCTATTTGCCGATCTCTTGCGTTGCTGTGGATGAGGCCCACTGTGTGTCACAGTGGGGGCATGATTTTCGGACAAGCTACCTGGCGGTAGCGCCGTTTGTGGACAGTTTGCCGGAGCGGCCGGTGGTTGCGGCCTTTACGGCGACAGCGACGCCCGAGGTCATGGGCGATATTCTGCGGTTGCTGCGTTTGCAGGACCCGCAGACATATGTGACCGGACTTGGGCGGGATAATCTGGCGTTTAGCGTGCTGCGTGGCGAGAGCAAGAAGGACTTTGTCCTGAATTATGCGCGTGAGCATGCCAGCGAGCCAGGCATTGTGTACGCCGCGACCCGTAAGGACGTGGACGATTTGCATCAGCGTTTGTTGCAGGCGGGATTGCCCGCTGGACGTTACCATGCAGGCATGACGGACGATGAACGGGCCCAGAGCCAGGAAGCTTTTTTGTACGATGATATCCGAGTGATGGTGGCGACCAATGCGTTCGGGATGGGGATTGATAAATCGAACGTGCGTTACGTCATTCATAACAGCATGCCGAAGAACATGGAGGCATATGTACAGGAAGCCGGACGTGCGGGCCGGGACGGAGAGCCCAGTCAGTGTATTCTGTTATTCGGGGCACAGGACATTATCACCCAGAAGTTCCTGATTGAGCAGAATCCGATGGAGGGCGACCGCAAACAGAACGATTACCGGAAGCTGCAACAGATGGTGGATTACTGTTACACAACGCGTTGTCTGCGCAGTGCGCAGCTCGATTATTTTGGTGAGGTGCATGACGATACGCCTTGCGGTATTTGCAGTTCCTGTACGGACGACCGCGAGCTGGTAGACATGACGATTGATGCGCAGAAAATATTCAGCTGCATTCACCGCATGCGTGAACGGTATGGTGTATCGCTGGTCGCTTCGGTGCTCAAAGGCTCCCGTGCCAAAAAGGTGCTTGATTACGGCTTCAACTCTCTGCCAACCTACGGCGTGATGGGCAATCGAACAGAGCGTGAGATATCGGAGATCATCAACGTGATGGTATCCGAAGGATATCTGATGTTGTCCGAGGGACAGTATCCGGTTGTACGTCTGCAACCACTTGCGGTGGAGGTGCTCAAAGGCCAGCGTGAAGTGATGCAACGTGTCGTCCGCAAAACAGCGGCAACGGCTTCGGGTACGAATTACGGCGGACGTCGTGGACGCGATGCAATGCCATCTGCAGTTAATGAGACGGTATTTGAACAACTTCGTCTGATCCGTCGTGATCTGGCGGCGAAAGAGCATGTACCATCGTACATTATCTTCAATGACGCGACCCTTCGTGAGATGAGTGTGGTATGTCCACAGACAGAACGTGACATGCTGGATATCAAAGGGGTCGGCGAGGTCAAGTACCGCAAGTACGGACTGCCGTTCCTGGAGTTTTTCCAGAAGCAATCGGGTGAAGAAGTGGATACGGATGACGATGCGTTTTACGAGTATGAGTGAGTATGAAATGAGTATAAATTGTTAAATTTCACTTTCCAATCTTTGAAGTTCATGTGCTTAAAGCTCAATGTTTGAAAAGATGATAGATATGTATCTAGAGGGTATCTTGAAATCTGCCGAAAGCCGAAGCACAATTGAGTGTCAGGGGCGGAACATGGAGCGGAAGTGCTAACGAACCTGTGACGTCTTATTCAGGGATTTGAAGCGCCCACAGCAATCTAAGGAATCTGAAACTCGCTATATTAGGATAAACAGCCGTTTACAGCAGGTTTGTCAGGTGATTTTGGTCAATAACGTGTCTGATGTTCCTTACAAAATAAAAGGAGGACCGGATGGCCAAATAAGTCGTCCTCGGTTCCTTAAAAAATCGTCTGGACAATTCGCCAGGATTAGCAAGCCTGTGTTCTCATTCACAGCATCTTCCTGCTCCGTGCAATTCTTTTGTTCCACAATCCGTTGGACAGTTCCATCTTCTCCGGTGCAAGGAATGATCGATCCTTTGGCCGAGTTTAAAGCTACAGTTGCTGGGGTAGGGGTTGGACCTTGGGAATCCTTTCAACGTATCTCTTGCCTGAATTTGAAGACACGCTCAAGAAGAATTCGATGGCTTCTCCATGATATGGGTGAAGTGTCCAGTAGAGGTTCGAGATTAAAGGCTCAAGGCAGTAATATGGGGATAACGAATTGTGGATGGAACACGATTGAGGTCTTTTACAGGTTGAAGTTGAGTTTGAAGTTGATTATTTTGTCTCTGTAGAGTGGACAAATGGTGGCGAAATGTCTTTCAAAGGGTGGACATTTGCGTTAGAAATGGCTGACCGCATCGTATACAACATGTAGGTTAGAGGTGCGTGTTTTATACTGTATGTTGTGGTTTGGGTTTGGCGAGGTGTATGTGTCTTTTTGAAAAGAGTGTCCACTCTTTGAAAGACAAAAGTTGGATATGTCCATGAGACATGGAATGGCTAGTTCAAAAGGGTTAGATGAACAGCATCCGGGGAAGGATGGCTGTGCAGCTTTCTTTTTACCAAAAAAATATGGTCTGGGTGTCCAGGCAAAGGTTGTGAACCATGAAGGTTATTCTTTCTACATTAAATGCAAAGTACATCCATACCTCCTTGGCCTTGCGGTGTCTGAAGGCATACAGTGAGAAGGATTTTGATATTGACCTGGCGGAATATACGATCAAGGATCCGGTGATGAATATTGTATCTGATCTGTACCAGCGCGGTGCGGACGTGATTGGTTTCTCTTGTTACATCTGGAACATCGAAGAGACGATTAAGGTCATTGATAATCTGAAAAAGGTTATGCCGAACGTGAAAATTCTGCTGGGCGGGCCGGAAGTGTCCTACGACACGGAATATTGGATGAACCGGATTCCCAATGTTGATTTCATCGTGATGGGTGAAGGGGAAGAGACGCTACATCAGCTGTTGACGGAGCTGCAAGGAAGCAAGAAGTTCCACTTCGTGTATGGACTGGCGTATCGCAAAGGGGAAGAGGTCATTCTCATGCCAGGTCGGCCGAAAGCGGATCTGAATGATCTGCCGTCACCGCATCGATTTGAAGAGGATATCCCGGAGCTTGGGAAGCGGGTTGTTTATTTTGAGACCAGTCGGGGCTGTCCGTTCAGTTGCCAGTTCTGTCTATCCAGTATTGAGGTCGGCGTGCGGTATTACGATATTGAGCGGACGAAGTCGGACATTCTGTACCTGATTGAGAAGGGTGCGAAGCTGATCAAGTTTGTGGACCGGACGTTCAACATCAAGCGGGATTATGCGCTCGAAATGTTCAAATTCCTGATCGAGAACCATCAGGGGACGGTGTTCCAGTTTGAAATTACAGCAGACATTATGCGTCCCGAGGTACTGGATTATCTGGCAGAGAATGCGCCGCCGGGCACATTCCGCTTCGAGATCGGGGTTCAGTCCACGAATGATCCAACGAATGAACTGGTGAAACGCCGCCAGAACTTTACCAAGCTGAGCCGGACCGTCAACAAAGTCAAAGCCAGTGGAAAAATCGACCAGCATCTGGATCTCATCGCCGGACTGCCGGAGGAAGATTACAATACGTTCCGCAAGACGTTTAACGATGTGTTTGCATTGGGGCCGGAAGAGCTTCAGCTCGGATTCCTCAAAATGTTGCGTGGTACGGGTCTGCGTCTGGATGCGGAGAAGTACAACTATACGTATATGGATCACGCGCCGTATGAGATTCTGGGCAGTGATGTGTTGCCGTTCAGCGACATCGTACGCCTGAAGCGTCTGGAGGATGTATTGGAGAAATACTGGAACGCACACCGGATGGACCACACGCTGAAGTATCTGATGGAGCAGGAGTTCAATTCGCCGTTTGATTTCTTCCAGGCGTTCGGGGATTACTGGGAAGGTCAGGGTTGGCAGAAGATCGGGCACCAACTGGAGGATCTGTTTACTCGATTGCACAGCTTCCTGGAGTCGCGGAATACGCCGCATATGGATATCGTGCTTGGCTTGATGAAGCTGGATTATTTCCTCGGTCACAAATATAAACCGCGTAAAATCTGGTGGGAAGATCCGCTTCAGAAAGACCAGTGGGCGGGTTATATGAAAACGTTGGCTGAACGTCCGGAAGACGTTCGTCTGCCACGTGTTGCCGGTGCCGCAGGCACGGCATGGCTGGAAAGCAGCGGCACAGGTCCGAGTGTCGCTGCGGGAAGTTCGGCTGCTGCCGAGGAAGACTCTGCCGCGGATGCGGCGGGTGTGATCGGCAGCGAAGCCGGGGGTGCAGCGTCGCTTGCTTCGGGCGACGCAACAGGGTCCGCCGCGGATGGGGCGGTGGACATGGTGGACGGCAACGCTTCGCGTGCGTTGCCGATGACCTCGGCCATGACCGCACAGACGGTCATGGGTGCCCGTGCTTTCGCCGACCTTGGTCTCGGCGAAAAGGAACTGCAGAAGCACACCGTATTGGATGTGCTTCCGTTCCGGCTTGAGCGTGTGCTTGCTGGCGCCAGCCCGCTTGCCGCGAAAGGCCGGACGCTGCTGGTCGTTGTATACCAGCAGCATGAAGGGCAGCAGGCGCAGTATTACACGCTGCCGCTGGGAGAAGAAGCCGCTGCCATGTAGGTGCAGCGGCCTTTGAAAGCACCGCGATCATTGACGCGGTGCAACCCCAATAATGAGCTGCGCCCATGGAATACAGCTTTAACATAACCCGCATGGCTGGTTGGTGGCATGCAGTGGAAGGAAGTACCACGCCTTTACGGTCGTGGCACGCACCCGTTTGTTCTATCTGGATCTGATGCAAGCTTCCCTATGCCTAAAATTGATTATAAAATATTGGAAGGTCCTGAATTCCCCGAAGGGATGAGAAGGACCTTCCTTTTTTTGCTTGGATCAATGTGAACACCAATACCGAGCCTAAGCACTACTACTTCAGTTTCGCCATACTTTCACCATGTCCAGAAGGAATTAATACAGATTAAAATAATGTGAAATCAAACATGGCAGAAAGAAGTATGATTGCTATTGAATTGTGGTTATCAAACATTGGGATGATTATAGTAATTTTAATGTGTCTAATGGTATGTCTTATAATATTCTATGAATACATGATCTTAGATTATAGGAGGTTTAGATGAAAGAAAAAGAATTTCATATTCCTTTCCCTGTCTTTGGTAGGAACTGTATAGAAGAAAAGTTAATTACACAGTGTATGATGAATGTGTGGGATGAAATTACATCTACGATCTCATCTTTTACCATACATACTGATGATAAGCAGATAAATGTGAGTATTGATTGGGGAATGCATCTCAATACTATAAAAGAAAAAATATTTACGGATGCCATGTCAATGAAAGAATACATTAAAAACAATCATAATTTTTTGGATGAAGAAAATTCTTCTGATGAATATTTAGAGTTGGTATGTAGGATTTCTTGTAGACAATTAGATGAATTAAATTCACAAGCTTCTGATATCGAATTAAAGTATTATTTAGAAAATACATTTTATCATGTTTTTTTAATGATAAATTTAAGTGCACCAGGTGCTTTCAATCCGTATAGTCCATTTTTGAAGAGTAGAGAAAACTTGGGGTTAGAACTTTATAAGCTGTCTTCCTTCGATTTTGAAAACTCATGGATAAACTCAATTGAAGTTGGATGGCCAAGTATTAGTTATATTCCATTTCCAAAAGTGTGGGCTTGGTATAGCCAACTAAATATAGGAACAAGGCAAATTGCATCAACCCGATTAGAAAGAGCGCTTTTCTCGCTACTTCACTGTTCATTAAGTGAAGGGGGGATTTCCCCGACTGATCTTATATGGGTATCTCATGCCCTTGAATCTCTTTATGACACACCAAACGGTTTAATTAACAGAATATTAGTAGATAGAATCTCGATGTTCTTAGAATTACCACTAGTTAATTCAAGAAAACTGAAAAAGAAAATAAGAGATTTTTATGAAATAAGAAGCAGGTTTGTACATGGAGAATTAGATATCTCTCATCCAACAAATAATGATATTTTGGATAAGAGCCTAGACAGTTATACAAATAATCTACTTGAAAACTACTATTTTGGTTTTTCTATAGTGTTAGCAACAATTCAAAAAATGATAGCTAATAATTGGAATGAAATTCGATTCAGTGAGAACTATACTGGAGTATGAGCTAAAATAAACATTTGTTGAAAGGACGTCAAACATGATTATTTTCAAAGCAACGCAGCTCACATTAAAAGATCTCCATGTTAAACCAGAAATCATTCAAGAGAGTGATGGTTTCTATAGCTGGCATGTCAACTTTTTCACCCTGTATGGCAGAAAACACTATGTGTTTGTAAATGACTTATCTATATTAAGTTTAACGGTTAGTGGAATAAGAACAAATCAGGCTAGTAAACTGCTAGCTATTTTTAAAGAGAATTTGGGATCCTATATGACTGCTGAGAAGATTCCAGATGAATGGGTACATTATTATCTGGACAAATGTAACGAGCGTACGATCACTAAAACGGATAATCGAAGTATTATAAGTACAATGAATGATCTCATGCTTGTGATGAAGGCACTTGAAATTGAAGATAATGATTTCCTGGATAAAGATGTGCGGCACAAGTGGAATAATAGAACGATTTACAAACCCATCGACTACAATAAACCAATTGATGCTTTGTTAAAGAACTTCAAGCAAGGTATGAAATTGAGAGCTAAAGAATTAATCAGGCAATCTTCCGATCAGAAGATTGGAACCTGAACTACATCCTACTAAGAGATACAGTTTATAAAGATGCAATGGTTAGTGTTTGTAATGTCGAGCTTGGACACGAGGCGTTAAAGGAAATTTATCATATAGATTCAGCAATAAAAATGGAGGCCACAGAATGGATCTGAAGACTTACCTGGCAGAGCATTTTCCAAACCTGACCTTAGAGCCACCTCTTTTTTATAATTGGGATGTTGCAATACGATTCGAACTTGGCAATCCGCTGATGTTTGGAATGAATACGGAGCATTACATGGAACAAGTTTATCATCGATCACTTGAACTATTTAAGGCTCTTCATGATCAAGAAGATGAAGTCCTATTAATAACTCAAGCTTATTTTGCAGATAAGCCTAAACACAAAGTGAAAAAATTGAACCTGTACAGAAAATATATCAAGAAGAAAGGGCCAATTAGAGCCTTGAGCCTTGAGATATTTCCAGGTCTGGATTGTGAAACAGGTGACATCTCAGACCCAAGGAACAACATGTATAGGTACTGGACTAAATGTAGAGTTGAGGACTTGAAATATAATCAGTTAATCAAAGCTATATGTAATCATGATGTTGGAATTAAGCCAAAGATATATCATAGGGTGTATTTCATTAATATAAGTAAGAAAACGATATTTCATATCTATGATGATAGAGGTTGCGATGTTATTTCAGCATCAAGGGGAAAGCTAGTGGATACCTATAGAGAATATAACGATTGGATTTTAGATTATGATAGAGACAGAATTAACAATATATTTATAGGATAATGGGGTGGATGATCGATGACAGTTTTCGGGTGTTGATCGCGCAGGGATAATGTATTATTTGAAATACAGGTTTGGAAAGAACTTTAAGAGTGTTCAGATGTAAGGAGTAAGGGCTATGAATAAAAAAGAAAAGAAGTTTATTATTGCTATGATTGTACTTGCTGTAGTTGTATTAGGAACTATAGGGTACATAAAAGTAGGATATTTATTAAAGAAACCAGAGATGCCCGAAGCAAATATTGCAATTCAGACCCAAATGGTCGATGGTGGTGCGATTAGTTTACGAAATGCTGATTACACCGAAAATCAAAACAAGGTTGGATATGAAGTGAAAGGGTTCAGTTTGGAGGAATATAATATTGCTTGTGAGCTTTATCGTGACGGACATTTGATTTCAACTTCTGGCTCAACAGGTGGAGGTTTGATAGAACTGGACGAAAAGCATCATTACTTCATTGGTTATGAGAATATAACTGAAATGAATCTTCCTGAATCTATACATCTAAACGTGAAGATTAAAGTGACACCCAATGATTACAGACAAAAATCGATAACTTCAACATTTGACGTTAGTCTTGATAAAGAAGTGCAATAGTTTGAAGAGGGCAGTCATTCCCGGTGATTAAGACAACTGCTAAAAGGATGATTGTTGTATGGTGAAAGCCTCAATTCAAATGGTACTTCTTCATGACAGAGTCGCGAAATGTCGCGTAATCGGATAACTCTTGAGAAGTGGAGGATTGAGGTACACTATATTGACTTATCCCTTCAAGGCTGAATTTGCCTAAGTTATCATTGATTAATCCATAATCACCAAAGGTGTTTTTCATCAAGAAAAGCACACTTTTATCACCCTTCTGAAGTTCTACATAGTCATCAACTGTATATTTGACATCTCCTTCGAGGCTAACAGGTTCAATGATTGTCAATTCGTTCTGATCCGAAGGGATATCTTCGGGTTTCTTCAATATCTTTTCAATCTTGATATTTGTATTGGTGTGATAGGATTGCATGGTTCCATCATCAAATGCAGTAATAACATGCTCTCGATCTCTGAAATCTTCTGTGGCATAACCAATAACGATCAGTTCAGCGAACGCATCCAGCTTATCTATTTCATGAAATATTAAAGAGTTGGCTGAGAGGTTAACGACTTTATGAATGGGCACGTCCGCTTTCGATTGACCATTTACGTAAGCGATTGCAACAGCAGAGATAGCCAATATGAATAAAGAGACTAGTAAAACCTTCCTTTTGAAAAAAGACATGATCTCATCCTCTCCGTTAGTTTTAACTTCTTTTGAAAACATCTTGCTTCATTTCTACTATACACATATTTGAAAATTATTGTAAATTAAATGTCTGACAGAGTATCAATCCTGAATTCAGAATCTAAAATATGGTGGCACCATGTAATTGATTTTTGGAACGGAAAGACAAAATATGTTGAAAGACCTAAAGCGTGACCATAAATTTTGATAGATGAAACTCAAGGAGGGTCCTATGAAGACCATCGTTTATATGGTAAGGCATGCGGAGTCACCGTATACGGAAGGAACGGAAAGAACGAGGGGGCTTACCCTGGAGGGCAAGATGAATGTAGAACGAATAACGGAAATATTAACGAATGAAGGAATACATTCAATTGTCTCAAGTCCTTATGCCAGGGCTATTCTCACCTTAGAGGGTCTGGCAGTAGCGTTAGAATTAGATATTCAGATCATGGAGGATCTGCGGGAAAGACATTTTTCAGATGATATGATTGCGGATGAAGAGTTCGAGCCTGCTTCGAAGAAGATGTTTGATGACCCGGATTATGCATTGCCAGGAGGCGAGTCGAACACGGTTTGCCAGAATAGGGCAGTAGGCGTGTTGAATCAGATTTTAGAAGAATACAAGGGTAAAAAAGTAGCGATTGGCACACACGGACATGTAATGACGTTGATGATAAACTACTTTGATGCGAGTTACGGATTGGATTTTATGAATCAAACCAAGAAACCGGACATTTATCGATTACAATTTGACGAGATGGAATTAGAGAGCGTGACAAGGCTATGGAACGAATAAGATTAAAGTGATAGGCGTGAACGCTTGTTCATAATTTTGGTTGCAGGTAATATATAGATATTGTTAGATGTGGAAGGGATTGATTCCAATGACGTTACCAAGCTTATTTCACGAAAAACCAACTAAACTATGGAACGAGAGAATGATTGAAGGCGGAGATGAGCTTTTCACAGAAGAGAGATTACTCATGTCTGATCAAGCCCTGGATACATATTTACACCAATTAATAGCATTACAAGAAACGAAAGATTCTGAGCGCATGATGAAGTCTGTAGAAGAAGTTGTGGTTAGGTTTAATGAAATGAATGATGCCAATGGTTACTTTATTGAAACGATGGAACGTGAAGAATTGGCTGATTTTATAGACAAGGCGGCTAGGCTGGCTGGGTTAGACATTCAGGAGGATGAAGATATTACGGAAGAATGGAGAGAGTGGTAATTCGGCAGAACAGTGTTTTCCAATTTAATGATAAGGGTGATCAATATGGAACGAGGACTCATTATATTTTTGAACGGAACGTCAAGTTCGGGGAAGACGAGCATTGCGATGGAAATGAAAAAGCAGGGAGACATTCCGTTCCATCATCTATCTGTAGATCAATTTCTGCATAATTATGATCAGTTTATCGACAATACATATCCAGATATGAAACCAACAAGAGAAGTGGAACACCATGTGATGACCGATATCCTGTTCGACCCGATCAATTCGATGTACTGTGCAACCATTAAACTGTTTTCGGAAATGGGTTTGAATGTCATCGTGGATACGGTCATCAGCAATGACAAGTGGTTTAATGATTTTTATGATTTACTATCGGATTATCCGATATTGTTTGTAGGTGTGCATTGCTCAAAAGAAGAACTCACCAGAAGAGAGCAGAGCAGGGGAGATCGTGAGATTGGACTTGCCCATTCCCAGTTCGACTACATCTACTCCTATGATGAATATGACCTGGAAGTGAATACGGAAGAACTCAGTTCAGCTGCATGTGCGGAAAAGATATTAAGTTATATGAAGTCCGATAAGGAATGCTCGGCATTTAAGAAGTTAAGTAGAAGAGACTGAAGCTGATTGCGTTAGATCATATGATATCCATTCCAATGAAAGTTAGGGATTCGGCCAAATCTTTTTCTTAGAGTTGCTGCCAGGACCTAATAAGTAGATTTCATCAATATTCCCATAAGTATTAGAAAATGAAATTGTGAAGTCTTTACTACCACCGATAGGAAGTTTACTGCCTTTAATCTGAATGAAAAGTGAATTGTTATGATGTGAGAGGTAGTAGCCGTGATATCTGCTAATACTGTCTGCAAATCCACCTTTTACCGTAATAAGCTCAGGAGAAACTTCAGTTCTCGTAACCATTGTCTCGTCAGGATCGACAATCTTGTTCAACATGTACAATCCAATGATAATAGGAACAACGACAATAATAACTGCGCTAACAATAAAGCTATACTTCATTTTTGGTCGCATACTCAGGTTTCACCTCATAATTAGATGATATGAATCGATGTCTCAATACTCATTGGGCATCGATTTATTGTATTTAATCAGAACAGAATTCTACGTTTAGAAATATTAGGCTCATTTAAATAATATACTAATTTATTTTTTGTAGAGATAGGGGGGAGTAATTGATGGAAATTAACGCTATGAATCCAGAAGATCATATTCAACACATGTTACAGGTAATCATTAAACAAACACAATCCATCATCAACGATAGTCGTAAACAATCTTTTGGATCACTGGAATATTTCCTGGGACATATTTTGGAGTATCGGGATGAACAGGAATACCTGACAGATGAGTGGCATATCCGCACACCGCGCTGGTTAGGGGAGTATGGGAATACGCCGGAGGAAGAAGAGCTTCTTTCGGACATCTACCGACTGCAAGGGTATATCGCTGAGAAATTAAAGGGCGGATAAGCGGCTCGCGATGTCGCATTAGTCCGGCTGAAATGTCGCAAAAGTACATGGTAACACGATACGGAGATCGTATATACTCTCTTTATGTTTCGATAATGAAAATCATTATCACCAGTATACATAAGGGGGATTTACAAATGAAACAAGGAACAAAGGGGCAAACGGCTGGTAACAAAGCCTACACTGCTCACAAATCACGATTACTCATGGGCTTGATGATGGCCCTTATTCTAGTCCTGACGGCTTGCGGTGCCGCAACAGGTACAGATAGCGGTAAGCAATCTGCGGCAACGCCAGCGGAGACACCTGCGAATGCGGAAACGCAGACGGACGGAGCTTTTCCCGTAACGATCAAGGGTATGAAGGGTGACATCACTCTAAACGAAAAACCACAGAAAATTGCGGTGCTAGATGTTAAATTTCTGGATCAGATGTTAGCGGTTGGCGAGAAGCCGGCTGGTAGCGTTATTGCTGGAGGCAACACCGATTTTCCAGAATACTTAGGCGATCAACCGAGTGACGTACAGGTTCTGGGTACACGGGACGAGCCTAATCTGGAAGCGATTGTAGCGTTGGACCCGGATCTGATTATCATGACGGACTTCCAGGAGAAGCAGTATGAGAGTGTAAGCAAAATTGCACCTACCCTGGTACTCGATTTCTACGAAGACTGGCGTGATACGTTAGCGACGGTTGCTAAAATTACAGACAAGCAGGACGAGGCAGAGAAAGTGCGCACATCCTATGAGGAAAAAGTTGCTGGTCTGAAGGCACAGCTGACAGAGAAAATGGGAGATGAAACAGTAGCTCTTATTCGTCCGCGTAAAGAAGGTATCCGTGTCCATGGCATCGAGCACCGCACAGGCGGCATTTTGTATAATGATTTGGGCTTGAACATGCCTGAACTCGTTAAAGAGATCAAAGATGATACCTCTGTTGAAATCTCGATGGAGAAAGTCCCTGATATTAAGGCAGATCGTTATTTTGTGCTGTCGGATGAGCTGTTTGCAGCAGAGGCAGAGGCGATGTTAAGTAATCCCGTCTGGAAGTCCCTTGACGCTGTGAAGAATAACCGCACGTATGACGTAAACTCAACTCTGTGGATCGCTTATTACGGACCGCTTGCGATTAATCTGATTGTAGATCAGGCATCGGAAGCCCTGCTCGGATCGAACTAATATGAACCCATATCTCTCGACAGACTTATGGAAAGAGACGGTAGAGGATCATTCGATTTTGCTTGGTGAGCCGCCTGAACATAGTGTCCGTACCATTGCTTTGAGTGAGTTGCATGACGAAGAGGCGTGTCGAGAGTATATCCGCTGGTTTCAGAACTATATCGATGCGCCTGACATGAAAGTCGCAGCCTCCATGTTAGCCAAGCGGCTTGGCTTTCTATGGACGACTCCGCTCGTGACCGCGATGACGTTTCATCATCAGCATGTAACCTTTCAGCTGGAGAACAGCTTTCTCTATCATCCGGCGCTCTCAGATCATGAGGGCGGCACACGATTTCCTTTTTTAGCGGTGAATGGGCTTCAGGCTGAAGGACTAACGGGAGACAGGGGAGCATGGCGGGAAAAGGTGCTCGAGGAGATGTTTGCGGTACAGCTTACACCTCTGTTAAAGACACTTGCTGCGATTGCGCCTCTTTCGATGAGTATTCTCTGGGAGAATATCATGGTACGTATCGGCCGACTATTCGCTTCTGATGAAGCCGAGACAGAGCAGGAAAGTAAGATCATTCGAGAGGACTTTTCCTATCTGACGCAGGTGGCATCCGGAGAGGTGTTTGGTGAGAGGAAGAATCCGTTAACCCGCTTCACCGATTGTAAGGACAATGTGCATGTTGCCAAAAGCGAGCGAATTACCTGCTGTTTCTATTACCAGATGTCAGGTGAATATTGTCTCAAATGTCCGAAAATTGACAATGAGAAAGAATCTCAACTAAAATGACAACAGCAAGAATTTTACCTTTGCGATTGTCAGGAGATGAGAGAAATGCCGCTGCAAGAACAGACAAGTCTATGGAGTAATACAACGATCAAGATGCTTGACGGGTATAGCGGTACTTTGCAGACAGGCAGCGTTTTACACGAAACGGATTTAACTTCAAATGTGCTGCTGCTGGCATATGGAGGGGAAGGGGAGCTTGCAATGGATGGCGAGGGTTGCCACATTGGAGCTTCTTTTGCCTGTCATGTGGTGAAGGGATCATCCTTTACGCTGACGGCCAGATCAGACGAACTTTATTATATCGTGATCATGTACGAGGCTTCTTCCATGGAAGGAGCCTCCCATGCCATGCCCTCGTATCGCAAACATCCGCTGCAAAATTCGTTTATTCAGAACCCTGGGACTCAGGCAGAATGGATCCAGAATGCGGAAAAAATCGTTGCCAAATGGCGTCGTGGCGAAGGACTTGAACGGTTTCATGCCCATGCGTTGCTCCAGGGGATGATCTATGAACTGATCATGGAGTATGAACGTGGTCAAGGCGGAGCAGAGTCCGACATGGTGGATGTGGTCGTGTCATATATATCATCGCATTATCGCCAGAATCTGGAGCTTAAAGAGCTGGCGGCTCTTGCCGGTTGCAGCGTAAGGCAGTTACAGCGACGATTCAAACAAGAGAAGCAGCTTGGACCAATGGAGTACGTCATCCAGCTACGAATGGAAAATGCATCGCGGATGCTGCATCATACGGATGCGTCCATTGGGGAAATTGCTGACAAGATGGGCTACCGCGACATGTATTATTTCAGTAGGGCCTTTAAGAAATATTATGGCGTTCCTCCGCTGCGATATCGGCTTGATGCTGTTAAGGAAACAGATGAAAACTATGCTCAATCCTTGCTGCGGGATCGCATGGCTTCTTCGTACGAGTCGGACCAAGGTCCAGTGATATGCCATATGCGAGGTGAATATCCTGTCACCCGTTCTCCGCAACGTATCGCCGTACTTGATGTGCAATATGCAGATCATTTGCTTGCGCTTGGATTATCTCCAGCAGGAAGTGTGGGATTGGGAAGTGGAACGTTCCATTTCCCGCAATATATCAGGACGGGACTTCAGAGTACCCAGATACTCGGAACGTATGAGTACCCTGATCTGCTTGCTGTCGAACGACTGTCCCCGGATCTGATTATTTGCACCGAGGTACATGATCAGTACTATGAACGGTTAAGCCGCGTCGCTCCAGTTCTTATGTTTAAGCGCAATGAGAGCTGGCAGACCATTCTTGGCCTGTTCGGTGAATTAACTGGTAAACGAGCAGAGGCAAAACGTATACTTGCGGATTATCACCGACGAACCACATTGCTTTCTGAAGAACTTGCTCCAGTACTGGCAGGTAAGAGCGTGGCACTGATTCGTCCACTAGATTCTCTCGTTCGCGTACATTCTGCCTCGCATCGTACAGGCGCTGTGCTGTACCGTGATCTGGGTCTGCCTGTCCCGTTATTTGTAGCAGATACCACCGACACGGCCTATCATATCTCTGTTGATAGACTACCGGCTGTACAAGCGAGCCACTACTTTTTGCTTAGCAATGAGATCATGCAGGAGGGTATATCCTCAACAGAGCAACGTGTCTGGGGGATGCTTGATACGGATGAGCGACAGCAAATACACTCCGTAGATGCCGCGACATGGATCGGTTGTTATGGACCAACAGGCATCAATGGCATTGTGGATCAGATTGAACAGGCGTTGTTGGCTTGATAGATAGTTGCTGGTGCTAGCCTCGCTTGCAGCGAAAGTTGGTACGCGCTACCTTTTTAAAAGTTGATATTTTCCAAAAGCACTGGAAGGTCGTCGGATTCCCTATGGGATGAAGAAGGGCCTTTTTGTTTTATTACTATAATAAAGGACTCACTGCATACTCGCACTCTGTACAACCCTGCATATATTCAGCGTATTTAAAGCCCGTAGGAGCGTATGGATACGGGTTTGAGAAAACTAATAAATCTCCCTTATTCGCCAATTTCCTTTCGCAATTGTAACAATATGGGTTATCATATACGTAGTTCAGGCACTAGTAGGAGGTGATTCAATGAGAAAAAATATAGCATTAGTCATACTAATGGTTGGATTGATAATAAGCATGTATTTCAACTATCAATTCAAAGCGTACAAAGACAATCAAGAAGTTGATTACGCGGTTAAAATAAATCATGGAACTCAAATGGGTATAAAAGAATCCATCTACAATTTAGATAATGTGATAAAAAGCTTAGAGGACGGCTCTTCCAAGGAAACAGTCATACATGCCTTAGGAAATGTGGCGGTATCTTTGAAAGTCGGTGAAGAATCATTCGTCTTTCTGAATTCCGACTTCAAGGAAGATCAATTATCATCAACCAATTTAATCTACAATGTGTTTAGAGATATGTATACGTATATAAGTGTAGAAATCACAGACGACATTTTATCGAATAAGATATCGCTAGAAAAAGAATCCAGAAATCAACTAATTAAGGATATAGGAGTGCTTAAACAAGATTTGGAGTATATCGATAGTCAATTTAACGAGGATATTCTGAAAGAACAAAGTCCTAAGTGGATTGAAAATAAATGGAAAGAGTTAATTGGAGAGATTGTAAATCGAAATACGGAATATAAGTTATATGAAAGAATGAAAACGAAATACAATCTATAAGTGTTTTGTGGAAGACAATTGACATCTAAATAACAACATATCTACGCTACGTTGCCTCCACTTCTTTGTATACCGAGGGTTTCGAAGAAGTGGAGGTAGCAGGTAACCCTGAACTACCTTATTGAATTGCGACAAGTCGCTGCACTCTTTAAGGTAGTGAGGGTTAGTAGATATAAGAACACTTTATGAAATTCTCGATAATACTTTTTTGGGGAGAACTGATGAAACCATTACAAATTATCAAAATGCCTCCATACTTTAAGATTCTAAATTGTAATATCACCGAGGTTCTAGATGGATTACTAATAGAAGATAATTCTATTTTATTTTTAGACATTTACCATGAAGAAGATCTCGATACCTACTTATCTAAAAATAAAGTATTAAAGTTAGATAATGTGATACAAATAATCGATAACTCAAATAAGATGAGTTTTATACCATATATCAAATCCAAGAAAGATTTATTAGAGCAATATAGGTATCAAGACTGGGACTTTTCTTGTATTGTCTTTGATAAAAATTTAAAGTGTCTTTTCTACATAAGAGGGATAGAGGACGCAGGAGAGAATGGAATTAGAATAAAAGAAATGGAGCCAAATTTATATAATAAATATTTTTTTAATTATCAAGAATAGAAAGTAACTCTTAAGTAGATGAGTAAGGAGGGACATTATGAAGCTTTTTCGTGGAAAAGAAGCCTTAATTCAAGGTACTGATCATATAAAACCTTCAATATATACGCCTCTAGGAACAATTGAACTTTCTCTTGCTGTCTCCAGCGAATGTTATCTTCCTACTCACTGTGCTCAGCTCAAACATGGCGGCACACTATACCAGTATTACTACGACTCGTTTGATTGCGAGTTATTGCTCTGTAATCTGAACCATAATCTTTCTTCACCTCAGGAAGTAGACGAATGCTGGGGGGCCGTATTTAGAATCAAACCCAATGCATATCATCAGATAAGCACGTGTAGCTTTTCTGCTTCGTGGAAAGAGGGATACAGCTGGGAAGATCACGGAGCTGACACGGGAGAAAATCTTGAAGCTGTAGAATATGAGAATGAACAATACCGTCTACACATAGGAACTCAAGAAAAACCACTGATAATGCGAAAAAGAAACCAAGGTGATATGATTCCTAAATTTCTTGCTTTAAACTCTGATTTTGAGAAGTATAGTTCTGTCTTACATTCTGATCAAGGCGTTGAAGTACCTATGATACAGATGGATTCCCGCGAGATATGCCAAGTACATTTTTTGATAGCGTGGAAGAGAAAAATAGAAGGGGATATTTCTACTTGGTTAGCTGTAGACCAGCCCACCAAAGAAATCTTAAAGGAAGAAGATATTTGGTAAACGATAAACGAAAATAGTATATAAAGAACAAGAGACACATCCTTGATCAAGTAGTGGGAGAAGTATATATAGGATATTTTTGGTACGTCTAAGGTAGAAGGAGAGAATGGATATGAACAACATAAACTCTCATAATTGTAACCTAAATATAAGATATGACCTGCCTGTTGAGGTATGGGATAAAGTTTCTAAAGTATATGAGAGTATGCCAGGGTGGATTGGTTATAAAAGTGGAATTCCATATTGGTTTGGAACTGAAGAGGATGATGTTTTCATTGAAGCATCCGTTGAGCCTAGTGGATTATCATTTTATGCACAGATGGATAGCGATGTATGGATGTCTTGGATAGAAACATTTAAGTTGGAAGCGACAAAAGTGTTGGGTTTTGATGTTGGTGAACCTGAAGATGGATATGTGTGATGAAAGAAGGAGGATAAAAAGAAAAAATGATAAACTCTATTAGCGTTGATGAACGGAATGGGACCACATTTAATGAAGAGATCGTTATGAACCCTACATGGGCAGACAGTTTACGTTTTTTGAGAAAACTCGATGGAGATAAATTTACATTAGTTTTTTTTGAGGTATCAGACACGGGTTCAGCATTAGTTGGAGGCGGACCGGAATATTTTGTAGTGTCTATTACAATTGATGAACATATATATACGCTGATGAACGATAAACAGGGAAATAGTGAAATTTCTCTAGTAATTGGTGGTCAATTGGGAAATTATTGCGATAACATTTGTATAGAATTAATACCCATGCTGGAAGTGCTAAAGTATTTTTATGAAACTGGTAAACTACACGAATTACATCAATGGAAGCAAGAATAATAATTACGGGTCAGTTAGGGTTCACGGGCTCGTAAACACTAAATGTTATGTGCAATTGTATTAAAAGAGTTGGAGTAGGAGAGCTCAGTGGTGAAGAGGAAATTCAAAAGTCATTCTTTTTATATTGTTCTACTGTCAGTTCCATTTGTAGTATTAGAGATTTTACTTTTATTAAAATATCCTAACACCGGGTTAGGCAGGATTATAAGCTTGCCCATGACCTTTTTGGTGAATAGCGTGATTATTCTGATCTCATCCAGTTTAGTTTATTATTTGCTTAGATACACCAGATTTAGAGTTGTTGGGCGAGTTATTCTAGGATTAACGATATGTTTAACTCTTATCGTAACAGTATGGTTGTATCCGCAGGATTCATCCAAACATATTTCAAAAACTATAGTAGAAGATATTAAGAGTTTATGGAGTAAATAAGGAATTTAATTGTGGAACAGACAAAATCAATTTACTAAGATATTAGATGTGACTGTATGAATCATGAACTATTCAATAAAATTAATGGATATTTTAGAAGGGGTAAGTAATTTAATTACTCACTTCGGAGGATGCTATGGGCACGAATATCAGTTTATAAAAATTGATTCGCCATTAGAACGAGCAATAGAACTTCATAATACTAATAGTAATTTAAAAGATCACAAAGATGTTAAATATGTAGGACTACGTGGATTAGATGGATTGGAAGGATGAGATATTTAATATTACCGCAAGATGGTTTTTCTCTTTATTTCGCTTACAAAATTTTGGCGTAAGTGTTAAATATCCGGACACTGATGGAGAAACGCCTGCAGAACTAAGATAAAGAGTCAAATAACGTGAGTAATGAACTGATTAAACTGTTGGAAGAATTCTTTGAAGGGTCAAATATTAAAGCTTTTAGACTGGTAACAGAGGTTGACTGGAAAGATGAGTTTGATTGGGAACAGATTTATTTTTTCGCTAGGTAATGAAGTATTTATCTTAAATCTATATCAGTGGGGTTAAAGGACAATCTTACAAATCTCAGTCTGTCGAAGAGAATTAGTAGGATAGCATGAGTCATTATTTAATGATGAAATAAGATCATGATTGCTTTCAGTAGACTAGCGATCGCACTTGAACTTGCAAACACGGATCCTAAAATGAAGAAAAAATTAAAGGAGTTTCCGAATTGAAGAATCAAAAGCGTGCAATGATTTTAATATTTCTTTTAACAATACTCGCCCTAAGTGGTTGTAGTTCAAGCAGTGTGAAGACGGATGAAATTGTTGAGGATGGGTTCATAATAAACTCAATTTCATTTGGACTGGGTGAGAGCGAAGAAGATGCAGGTATTACAGTGGTAACATACAATTTCAATCTTCGGAATAGAACCAATACATCAATAATGTTAAAAACAGTTGAACCGATCTTGAGTAAGGATATTCAGGAGCGATTAATTGATAGGGACATTAAATTGGACATAAATGAGAAAGTTGATGGTAATAGCTCGGAAGAACTGACAGGTACTTTTAAATTAGATACTAGAGGGCTGGATAAAGAAGGAATAATCAAGTTAAACATTAATGTTAACGAATTTAATATAGCATTTGAACAAGTCATAGGAATGAATGAATAAATAACTAATTTGAGATATCTCCAAGAAAACATACTTAACAAAGAGGTGTATCTTTATGGAAAGAAAAAAAGATGATAACAATCAGATGGGTGTAATTCTAGAGCACCATAGCCCTGTTCGACATATGCTTAATGAAGCAAATGGATTACCGAGCAATCAATTTATAGACAGTTTTGAGAAAGCTGCAGATACTCCAGATGCATATGTAATTATGGAAGGTGATGATGGAGGACAAATCTATTTGTCTTGCCCTATGAAACTAGTAAACTGCAGTGAAGAGACATTACATACTCTATTAAAAGATTTAGATACCATTGCATGGGACTGTAATGAGGGAGAAGGCCAAGGATTATATTTCGAAAAACACTTTCCTGGTGACGGAATTGGTGGAGGTATGGGGGGAGGAGATGTTGAGGAAGGACTATGGATTCATGAAGAATTTATAGATTTACAATTATATGATGAAATTCATGATGTCATATTAGGCAATAAAGAAAGAATAACCAAGCAATAAAATGAATGAATCATAAGGCCCATCAACATCGGATAACAAAGTGTTCATGTGGATGGGCAAACTGTTGAAGTACTGCATACAGAGAAAAAAGAATATGTGAGGTGAGTTATGGGCGTAAGAAAAAAATATAAACGTAAAATCGTTCGCTCCAATCGATTATTTTATTGGTATGTTGAACCGGATATAGACGATGAAGGGATAATCAAATTACATATCGTTTCTGAGGATAAGAGGTTAATCGTCACTTATGAAGTGGGACAACAAAGTATTAAGAATAAGATCCCATTTATAGTCATCATCGGAGAAGAATTCGAGGGCTGGTCGTTATAATATATAGGATACAGAAGAGTATTAACACCACAATGGAGCTATGAGATCATAACGCCAAAATTGATAGGTGAAATTATTGATTGGTGCCTCTTGAAAGATAAAGAAATAAACATCGTTAATTGGAAAGGTGAAATTCTTTGACCTCTCTCCTGAATGGAGTGTAATTGCATTTGAGAAAAGGGCTCTAGTTCAGATTGTTCAGTGGCTTATTGCTGCATTATTTGACACAGGTAATAAATGAACAGTAAAATCCAGATATTCCCTGAATTCAGAAACTAAATATTTCTTTAGTAGGTGTGAGGTATTCTATGACGAGAATTATGGTTACGCCAGAGCAACTTTTTACAATTAGTAAACAGTTCTCTACAGCTTATACTACTCTTCAACACATGAATGAAAGTCTTCTGCGAAGCATGACTGATATTGAAGCGAACTGGGATGGGAGTACTAGAGAAAGGTTCTACTATGATTTCAAGAAGTCACAGCTTGTTATGACTGAAGTTGTCACACTCATGAGTTCAATATCAACTGTGTTACATAACCATGGAGAAAGATTTCTCCAAGCTGATCACGGGTCGGAAGGGCAAGTAGACATGAACTGTTTACCACCACCCCCACCGAATGCTTGTGGCCCACAGGAAGGTATAGACGATCGTAATGCAGTTGAGAAGTCTGTAGATAGTTTAAAAGAGCTAGGACAAGCATTTATACAATCGGCAGACGACCGATATAAGAAGAGATATGATAGTGTAGGCGGATTTCTGGATTACTGGACATTTGGTATTCCGAGTGGACTCGTAAACGGGTATGTTGATCGAGCTGACAAAGCTTTTGAGTCGCCTCAAGACACACTGAACTGGTTGACATTTGGAGTCCATGGAACGATTAGAGAAGCCGTTTTACCTACAAATGCTTGGTCAAGTGAACATTGGGCAAGTATGCTTGGTACGGGTAGTATGGTATTAGGCGTCAGCTCTGTTTTCAAACCTAAGCTGCATATCGATACCCCTGTCAAATATGAGGGTGCAGTGGATTTTAGACAGATTTTAAGTGACGGACAACGCAATGAGCTTCCGCTGACGGATAACCAAAAGATTGAGATAAAGAGTTACTTGAACAAGCTTGATTTCCCCGAAGAAAATATCTTAATCGCACAACCTGGTTATTATGATACCTGGAATACAGGCATGATGTATAATCGCTTGGTCATCAATACGGATGTCTTACCAGCAGCAGCCCCGGGAGTAGGGACTTTGAGTGCGAATACACGCATTTCAATGAATGCTACACTAGCTCACGAGATCGTTGGACATTATGAATCTTCTATTGCAGGTAGAGCGTTCTCACTTTATGATCTTCCTCCTAAAGTCATCAAAAGAAACTATGCTCTTGATGAGGCTCAGGCAAGTATCCGGGCAGCAAGGTTTGCTCCTGAATTAGATTCTACTGAACGATATGCTTTATTAAGAGATGCGATAGTTAGACTTCGTAATGCTGATCTCAGGGTGAGAGATGTCAAAGGCGAGCTATTCATAGATCAGAGATAAGGAGGACACAGAATGGAAACTAAAATGCTGTTTGGCGTGGGGTTAGTCTTCGATACACCGGAATTCGGAACCATCGTCATGGGAGCCAATGAAGAGTTGGATGAACTAACTCCGTCAACAATCAAAGAGATGATCGGTGACCAGATTATTATCAAAAAAACGGATGGGGAGGAGCAAGTGTTTGAAGTTGTTTCTACTCAAATTAACCATTCTATAGCCGGTAAAAAAAATATCGGTATATGTTTGGGTAATAGTATATCCCCAGACGAAATATCTGCTGGTTCAATTGTCTACTGTAATTCATCAGGACAAATTGATCAATAGTGCAGCTTGGGTAAAGATGCTAAGGAGTAGCGGTTTGTTATTGAATTTGCTGTGCCCATCTCTACTTCATTACATCCTATATATTCAGAAAGCATCGGAAGTCGTCTGATTCCCTATGGGATGAAGAAGGGACTTCCTTTTTATTTAGATAGCTGGCTGTACAAGTTACTTAGGAAAAGAAATTCTACGCATTAAAAGTAATTGTACTAAGATTTACTTAGTCATTAGGAAAAGTGTAATACCAAGCCTACACTTTTTGAACAATAAAAAGATTCAGCGCTACCAGTGTTAGCTGATTATTAAGTGGTTAGGGAATAAGAACTAATTTTAGTTCCTGAGACATAGATGTTTCCCTTCGCATATACCACAATATGGGTTATTATGTATGTAGTCAGGTAAATACAGTATGTTTGTAAATTAGATGATCCACAACATAACTGAAAGGAATCATAACAAATGAATTTTGAAGAAACAGTATCTGATTTTTTGCTTCTTAAAGATGGTGAGAGTGCTTCTAGACCAAGAGGATATTATAAAGATCTCATTGTTTTTAATGCGTATCTAAAGTCCATTGATGTAACAGATAACAACATAACTGAATTTGTAAAGGGAATAAATACCGACACAATTATTAAAAGCATAGATTTTTACATTAAGCAAAATAACATAAAGAAAATGTCCACAGTTCAGAGGTACGTTTCGGCAGTGAAAGAGTTTCTTTTATATGTTGTTACTACTGGATATGTCAGTAACACTGGATTTATTCAAGAGTTAGGAGCACCAGCTTACACAGAAGAATCCTTTAGAAATAAAGTTAACCTATACATAGCTGAATGTACTTTGCTTGATAAATCTGCATCTTATGATCCATTAACTTATCATGAAGTGAAAGATTTAATTGAAGAATGTGATTTAGCTTTAGATATTCCTACTACCGGAATAAAAAGAAGTAAGGAGATGAATATGACAACAGCAGCATTGATCATTAAGTTAATTTTATTAACGGGCATTCCTTATAGAGAAATTATAAAAATACCACAAACATCTTATAACAAAAGTTTGGGCTCTTTTTGCGCCAATGGGATGACTATTAGATTACCAGAAGGATTAATAAAACAATTTAACAGTTACATAGAACTGAGAGCAAAGATAACTCATGTGAAAGAATTATTTGTAACCTATGATGGACAGGCATTATCATCTAATACAGCTCAAGTTGTGTATTGGTTGAAACGATTATCCGGTAGACAAGATTTAACAGGAATCATAAAATTTGCGATTATTCAAATGATGAAACTTGATGTTAACCAAGTTATTATCGAGAATTTCACAAAAGTTGGAATGAAAATTATTCAATCGTGTAAAGAACAGTTCCTATTAGAGCAGGCGTTAACAATAGAAGTAGATTTAGATTCAAAACTAAGAAGATCAAAGATCTTTAATATTTTGTAAGAGTAATCTAAGTTTGTTACACTCTAATACATTTTACTACAGAGAAAGAGATTTCATTGAGCTTTGGTCTGAATGAAGAGATAAGGAGACATTTCGACATAAAAACCAGTTGGGTTGATGAACAATGAGATTTTCTATGGAGTTTATTTATGAAGGAGGAATATCATGTGGGATTTCATTGATGTAATGATAAAAATTATGCCACTGATTGTTGCTGCAATTGCTATTGCAAGATTTATGATTACTACTATGAACAAATCAATTATTGAAATAATTCTAACACCAAATATTAAGAAACATTGGGAAGGGTTTTACGAACTTGTTGTACTTTCATTTATAGTTACAGCGGGAATATCTGTTCCGGGATTTATTAAATCTCCTCTTTCGGATCAAGTTATCAATATTCTTTTTATTATTGATTTAGTTATAGTAATTGCTACAGGAATTACAGTATTAGTTATGTTGATTGTTAATAATTGGAAAGATATGAGTGATAAAAAAAAATTAATTGATTTTAGTGTTTTAGGTAACTTTATATCAATTGTATCACTAATGGCTCTTATTTTTACTGTATTATACAAGGAAATGAATCAATTATTAATTGATCATCAAAATTCAGAACTTTTGTTTGTCTATATGGGTTGTACGTTTTTTGTTCTTTCTCTTTTTCAACTATATAGTATTGTATATAGAAATCTTAGCAAACCGAAGAAAAAAATATATCAAATTGAGTCAATTGAATCTTCCAAAATTAATGAAGAATTAAAATTCCTTAAATTTGAATTTATGCTGGATGATGAAAGGCATGTATTTAGTACATTATCAACCAGATCTTCTTTAGATTTACCTTTATATATTTACTATCCTAAAGAAGAGAAATTGATTAAATATTTTAAAATTGAGTGTTAGAACTGGTTCCTCTTTTCAATGATACAATATCTAGGTGAGTCCTAAAATTATAAAGATATTAACAGAAAAAGAAATACAATTACGAGATGATTATAATATTTGAGGAGTTTACTTTATTATGGATAAATTAGAAGAAATAATCCAGTACTATATTGACAACAAGGAAGATAAGAACGCCAAAAATGTGGCATTCCTACAAGAGAATGTGTTAGGTAAGTCTAGTAATGATATAGCTGCTTTAATTTCAAAAATTGCACCCGAAGAAACGGGAGGAATTGTTGCAATATCGGGATTTCATTATCAATTTTTAGTCGCAATTGAGTATATGATAGATATGCTCAATGGCAAATGGGATTACATATTTATAGAGCACCTCGATGACATCGTGGTTGGGAAAGATAACTTAATAAGGTTCATTCAAGTTAAAACCAGCGAGAAAGTAATAATAGAGGCTACTTCTAGTCCTGCGTCGGGTTTGTACTATCGTGCACCCATTGCAGGTAGAATAGAAAAGAAAAACAACAGTTGGATAGATAAGTTGGTTTCTAAAGCAGAACTGCTCCAACAGAAAGACGGGTACATCACGCAGTTCCAATTATATTCAAGTTACCATTATATAAAAACTAAGGGTTTTGATTTTGATGTGTATACAGGAAACTCTAATTACGATATGGATATAGCCAATACGGATCATTTGCTATTAAAACTTAGTGCTCCCGCTTGTGATAAAAATGGAGAACGTTATGATTATGAAATAAAATGTGGAGAGAAACCCGAGGAACTTTTAAGAAGATTCTATATGCATACGGGTACGAGTCTTCATAAATTAGAGGTGTTTGAGGATCACTTGTGTATGAAACTTAGTGAGTGGTTATTCCGTGATGTTGGGGATAGGGTGAGGGTTCACCCCAACGATTTAAACACTTTAATTGGTCACTTATGCACGAGATGTACATACAGAGATAATACAGAAAGGTTACTTATCACTAGGGAGAAATTGGGGGCGATTTTGGATGAAATTAGAGCAAGGTGCTTAGACTCGGTGGAGCATACTTCTGAGAAACATGGAAATATGTCAGCTGTTTCTAAAACTATTGATTCCATAGTGAGTGAAATTGAAACCTGCGCGCACGCATCTGCATTTAAAGATAAATTATACACCTATCGTGATTATCTAAAACAATGGATTGATAATGGAGGAAACATCAGGGCTTTAATCGAGCGATATGTGGATGGCACAATTAAAAGCTCTGCTTACGCTAACTTACAGGAATTAAATAGGGAGCAAAAAATGCTTGATTTTTTCAATATTGTTTTCATTATGATGATTGTCAAAGACTCCTTTCTTGAATTCACTGATTCGAATAGTTTACTAACAAAAAAATGTACGGTATCTAACCTGCTATTCTCTTTTTTAAGTTTGGAATCAAGAAATAACTTACAAGCAGGTATACAGAAACTTGAATCAATCATTCAACAATCAGACACAAATGATCATATAAATATGTTGGATAAAACGCTAAGGATAGTATTTCAAAATTATACAGATAGAACTTTTACGGGGACCGTTCGTCATGAAATAAAAAGCTCCTCAGACATTCAAGTAGAAGGATTTGATGATGAGCAACCTCTTAATAAGGTTACGTATCTTGTTGACATCATTCCAGGAGTAGAGATGAAATTAGACTTTTTAGAAGCTTTGAATGAGCAAGATTGTTTTCGAGATAAAATGCAAGAGATTTGGGAAAAGTACTGCAGTGAGGTGAGCTGATGGATATTTTTAACACAACACATAACCGATTGCTTGATAATGGTTTTGGCGTGTACTACAGTAAAGAAATTGAAGCTTTGGGTGCCTCATTTTATAAGTCATCTATAAATAATGTGGTATTAAAAAAACTTCACTATGAAGAAGAGTTAAGTTTAATAAAAACATTTTCAGTGGATTTAAGATCTATATTAATGGAAGGTAAGGAGAATATCTGGAATACATATGTTTTATTCTGTGTAGATGATGAAATTGATTTCGAAACAAACTATAAGATCGAACGTGATACTAAGTCGTTACGCAAATACGCTATTTGTAGTGAATTAGATCTGAACCGTGTTCCTTTTTTAGACGAATATAGAGAGATAAAAAAGCCAACTAAGAACGATGTGGATTTGGGAGATGGAAATGAGTACCTGAAAGAAATCATTCATTTTCTTCAAGAGAGTGACGGAAGACAGAATAAATTGACTGTTGATCAGGTAAATGCACTTATGAATAAAATACTAAAGATGGTGGAGCTGCGCTATGAAAATAGACAAAATAACTCTTAAAAATTTTAGGAACTATTATGGAGAAGTTTCATTTGATTTGACGAGAAAAATAACCATTCTGCATGGAGATAATGGGTTTGGAAAAAGCTCTTTTTTTGATGCCATTGAATGGTGCTTTACAAGTAAGATTTCGCGTATGTATGGCACTGATGCAGAAATAAAAAGGGACATTTTTAATAAACGTTGTAAATTCCAAGAGAATGAGGTTTTATCAGTTTCTATTGAATTTGATGGAAACACATTAACTCGTTGGTTCAGTGTTACTGGAAATGGACATGGAAACGACTATGGAAATACGAAGGTTGTCTTAAATAGTAGCGATGGAAAATCTTATCGGGGACAAGTGGACGTTGAAACATTCTTGAAACAAGGAACTTTAGATCAGACAAGCTTTGGACGCGGCAGTTATGGACAACTTATTAAACAGACATTTATATTATCGCAAAGCCAGGTCGCGGATTTTGTTACATCGGAAGAACCTTCTGAACGATTCAGAGCGCTGGCGGATATTATGGGATTCAGGGCCTTACTAAATGAGTCAGATAATATGAAAAAAATACACACGTCTTTGATCAAGCAATCTGAGGCTATAAGTAATAAAATTACCTCTCAGGAGAATTCAATGAAGGGAAAGGAGGAGGTGAAAAAGGAAGTCAATATTTTTGAGTTTAATAAGAAGCTACTCGATATTGGTTTTAAAGAGTTTGATAGTAATATAGATACTCAAATTAATGAATCTCACAAGCAGGCACTTTCAGATAAGGTTAATGCCGAGAAGTTTTTAGAACTTTACGAAGAGATAAATTTAGAGCGTTTTGAAACAGTGAGAATTATTGTAAATCAAATTTCAGAAAAAGAATCAATTCATGAAAATTTGAAGACCCGAGGGGAAGAAGTAAAAGAATTATTGAAGAGAATAAACCAGAGAACGGATTCCCTTATAAAAGAAAGGGAGAATATTCAGAAGTACAATCAAACGCGAAAAACCATTCAAGAAAAGGAACAAGAGTTAGCCTTATACGACATGAATTCTGTGGGCTTAGATAAGGTCAGGGAGAAACTAAATGTTACTAGAATGAAGGCCTCTTCCTTAGAATTTGTGCTGTCTTTCCAACCTACAATCGCACAAAATTTAGAGCAACAAAAAAACCTACCAGCTAACAGGAAACTTTCTATAAAAATGGAAGCTACTCTTAGAAGAAGAAAAGAAAAGTTAGTTAATTTGACGAAAAAACTATCTCTGGTTATACAAGAAAACAAGGACAATTTACTTCTTCAACTTATTGCAAACATAAAAGATATAAAAGGTTATGTCGCTGTAAATAACTTGGAGAGATGCCCAGTATGCTCTTCTATCCCCGAAGAAAACTTGGAGACTTGCATTGATCATAACATTCTTTCATATACAACAAAGTTAGAAGAGGATACTTCTTACGTTAGTAAAGCTATTTCATTAAGAAGTAAGATCTCGAATAAGTTGGCTAAAACGGATGAGAGAATAAACGAAACGAACAGTAACATCACAAAAATGAATTTAGAATTGGAACGTTTGAAAGAGGAGTACAATACCTACAGAAATAACGATTTGTTTTCTGAAGAGCTAAGTCAAGCTGCGGTTTCTGAATTAAACGATGAGTTAAGCAAGGTGAGAGAAGAAATTATCTTGCAGCAAAAAAACATTGAATTGAAAATTTCACTTGAAAAACTAAAAGATGAATTGAAGGATTTTGGAAATGAAACTTCTTCAAAGATAATAAAAACGGAGAATGAGATAGAACAGTCGATTCAACGAATGAGAAGGGCGAGTGGCAAAATAGTAAAGCATCAGAACCAAATTGAGAGCAATATTAAACAACTGTACTCTGATATTCAGGATAACCAAATTATTTTAAAGCGTCTACATCCATTTCTAAACCCGGAACAGTACGATATTCCACTCCAATCGTTAATTTCTAAAAATAAAGATTTGATTTCCAGTAATGAACGAAAGATAAGCAGACTGACAGATGTAAGTCAAGTGCAATATACAATTAAGCACAATCAGGAAATTCAAAATCAAATTCAAGAAGTCAAAAAAACAATTGAGGATCTTGATAACAAGAAAACTGAAATTGATCAGATTGCTGATTCTTTAAAGAAATATATTATGCAGTTATTTGACTTCTTCGATTCAGACACAAGGGATTATTTAAACGACAATAATTCTCCTATACAAAAGTACTACAGGTATCTGAATCCACTTCCATCTAACAATCTGATTCAGTTCGACGGAGCAGATGAAAAATTGTCTATTAAAGTTGTTTTCGAGGATGGTTTTGAAGAAAATAATGCACAAAATATATTGAGTTCTGGGCAACTAAACGTCCTGGCAATCTCTATTTTTTTGGCAATTAATGAAGCTCAAAATATTAATGCTCTTGACTTTATTGCAATTGATGATCCTATTCAAAATATGGATGATGTAAATCAGTATTCCATTTGTGATGTGTTAGGTCAGCTGGATAAGCAAATTATTTTTTCTACACATGATTTAGACTTTGTGAAACTATTCTTGAAAAAGAATGAACATAAAAAAGAAGATATGCAGGTTTTTAACTTTACAAGCCCGTTCCTTGTTCAGAATAAAATTCAGCATATTCTATATTAATGATATTAAAATACACATCTAACAAATCATATAAGTAGTGTTAGTAAATCCGTTGAATTTGGAGTCATACGATATCATTAATTGAAAAAAAACGGCGGATCCACAGAACGTAGCCTTCATGATGTTTTTCTAAACACTTTATTTTAGACCAATTCACAATTTTATTAATTTGTGTGAGAGTCAAACAATTGAGGTATAACCCGACTATTATATGCTTATACAAGAAGCGCACTCAATGCCATTATCTAATTAATGTTTTTAGATTTTATTCGATATCCGCATTATAACGATCATATTTTATATTACAATTCGAATAAGAAGAGAAATGAACTTCCTGTCAGTAGCCATCGCCTTAAAGTTACCGTGTTTACCATTAACAAGACATGGCGCAGTTTAGACCCATCAGAGAGGTGGATGTATGAGCCGGTTGCTTGACTTATTGGAAGAGGAACGGCGCAAGCTTAATCAGCTTGGTGAGGCATCCTTGAAGCAAGCGATTCCGTTGTGGGAGAACCCTGAGGTTCAGGAACAGAGCCGAAGGATGGACGAATTGGTGGCACGAGTTAGTGAAATAAAGGCGAAACATAGCCGAGGGGTACGATGGAGTGAGAGTACATAATGCGTAGGGGAGGAGAAGCATTGGTTTTTCCATCGTGGTTGCAACGAGTGATTCAGGCAAGGCTAGATGAAGTATCTGCCCAAATCGAACATGATCCTGAACTTAATCGTGTACGTGGGGAAACAGACGAAGCGTTCGAAGCTTTGTTAGCTAGCAAAGATGTCGAGCAGACACCTGAATATGCTGAGTGGGAGAGTCGATACATTGTCACCAAAGGGATAGAGAATGAGCGGTTGTACATGCAAGGACTGAGGGACGGCATTCAGCTCACAGTTTCCTTGTTGGGCCAGTCGATGTTTGAGGAGACAAATGCAAAGGCTGATCAGTCCATTAACGCGAACCCATAAGTCAGGGGGAGCGACCCTAATCTCTACCTGAAAAAAACAGCCGAAGCGTGTAACTTACCGCTTCGGCTGTTTTCTAATTCTCTACTTTTCCAAAATCCAAATCTTACTTCCCACTTACCGACTTAAACCAATCATTCACTTCTTGAGTGATTTGATCTCCGCCGTTGGATTTCCAGTTGGCGACGAATTGGTCAAAGGCATCAATTGGCAGATTGCCGTAGATGATTTTGTTGAAGGTTTCCATCTCGGACTGGCGGAGCAGGTTCCATTTGGACACCATGGTTGGTGTGGCTGCGCCAGTAAAATGGTTTTGTTTACGGATGTCGATCTGGGACATAACCACTTTACCTGCATACCAGTTTTCCGGTTTGCGGAACTCGGCCATTTGTTTCTCGTAAGGTGTTTCAGGCTTCTCGCCGTTGGCCAGCTTCACGAGTGTTTTCATGTACAGATCCGGGATACGTGCTGGGCCGGTCAGGAAAGGGAATTCGTTGGAGAAGTCTTTGATCTTCTCTTTGTCACTGGTCGGTTGTCCGTCAATGATATCCCAGTCGTAACCTTTGGCGAAGCCGTATTCATACTCACTGCCCGCAGCCGGGTTAGCCAGGTTATCGAGCAAGTAGTTGTAGTACAGGAAGATGGCTTCTGGATGCTTCGCATCCTTGTTGATCATGATACTTGCGTTGACACCAGAGTTCTGCCATTTCGTACCGATCTTGCCGTCTGGGCCAGCTGGAACAGGGTAAGCTTTATACTTTGAGCCAGGTACGTTCTTCAGCAGGTCGGGTGCAGGCCAGTCCGGTACCCAGTTTGCGCCAGGCAGAATTCCCGCTTTGCCCGCTGTCCAGCTTTCAGCGGATTTGCCTTCGTCCCACAGAGCGGAGTCAGCGTGGATATAACCTTTATCCATCCATTCAGCCAGCTTGGCAAGGGCTTGTTTGGCACCCGGGTTAACGGAGCCGTACTCGAGATTGCCGTTCGCGTCTTTGTTCCATTGCTCCTCGATTGTACCGTATGCACCGAACAACCAGTCGAGTTGACCCATCCAGGTGTTGGTGTTATTTTTCAGCGAGATTGCCAGCGGGAATACTTTGTCTGGAGACAGACCATCCGGGTTCTCGTTTTTGAATTTGTCCATGATGTTCTCAAGGTCTGCGATGGTTTTCGGAGCTTCCAGGTTCAGCTTCTCCATCCAGTCCTCGCGGAGCCAGAGCAGTGTATCATCGTTATCGGTGTACTCCATGATCGGCATGTTGTATTTCTTGCCGTCCTTGGTGAACGGATACCACAGTTCAGGATGTGCTGCGGCGTGATCTTTCAGGGTCTGACTCGCGTACTTGTCGAACAACTCATCGATGGCGATGAATTGACCGGAGTCGATCAGCTGATTAGTCAGTACCGCATTGGTGGGTACCGTTACGAAATCAGGCAGCTTCTCGCCAGAGGCGATAGCCAGTTGCAGCTTTTGTCTGTATTGATCGTCATTGGCCGGATACCAGGTATCTTTATGCTTCATACCCAGCGTTTCGAGCATCCAGCGATCGTGCACGTTATTTTCTTTGGTATCTCCTTGCACGTATTTCTTCGGCATCAAAACCGAACTGAACTCGATGGGTGGGTCATATTTTCCTTTGGCAAAAGCAGCTTCTGCTTCAGCTGAGCCGACAGTTCCCGGCGTATTATCGCTACCATTGTCACTGGCTGTCTCGCCACTGCCGCACGCAGTGATCGTGATGAGCGCGATAACCATGAGCAGTGACCACCATGTTTTTAATTTGATCATTGTTCAATCCCCCTACGGTGTATGATCTTTACAAATGCGTGTTCAAAAAGGCCGGTTTTCAGTACCGAGAAGATGGGATGAAGCTAGAAATGGAGTAGCGGAGCGTAGATAGAGCTACGTGAGCAACGGACATTTCGGCTGAATTCCATATTCGATGCTGATGATGCCGCTAGGCATCCTTCGTAATCAAAAGCGGACTTTTTGAACAACCTCTACAATGTAACTGTACCAATTTGGGCGGGAGGGCATCTATATGAGTTTGTTAGTTTCGATAGGACTCTATTAGTGAATGTTCCAAAAGAACGTTTTTCAGTATGTTATTTGTGCTGGTCTCGGTACTCTTGCGGCGTAACGCCGAACTGGCGCTTGAACACTTTGATAAAATAAGCCGGGTCCATATAACCAATCTCCATGCTGATTTCATACACTTTTTTGGTGGTCGTGACCAGTTTGTGGCAGGCCCGATCCATACGCAGGCGCGAGATATAATCACTGATGCCTTCACCCGTTTCGATCTTATAGATTTTGGACAGGTGGGTCGGGTGCAGATTGACATGGTCGGCCAGTACACGCAAAGACACATCCAGATGCAGGTTCTTATCTGTAAAATCCTGAATCTTCTTCACATACTCGGAACGGATGTCCTTGATCTCGTTAGACGTGCCTTCCTTGAGTTTGCCAAGCACACTGAGCGACCATTTCCGCAATTTGCTGATGGTAGCGAAAACTTCCCCACTTTGCAAATCCTCGACATCATTTCCCATTAAAGTAGTCAGAGTCAGCTTGTTCCGGTGGGCGATATTGGTGAACGAAGCCGTAATAAGAAAACCTGCCTCCATGCAGTGCTCCCAGGATTCCGACCATTTTTCATCCAGCTCAGCGCAGACCGCGAGGATTTTCTCTTCGGCAGCATCCCACTGTCCGCTCTCTAGCAAACTAATAAAGGTGGGCGGGGTGTAAAGGACATCCAAGGGACCTTGTGCCGCAGGTGTCTCGACATCGCTGACGCGCATGACAAATTCGCGCTCGTCTCCAACAATCTGCCGGAAATAGGCGGAAGCCTGACGGAAACGATCGTAAAGCTGATCCGGAAAGGTGAACCACTCGGTGATAACGATGGAGAGGGAGCCTTTCAGAAATTGTTTTACTTTGGATTGAAGCTGAATGGACAGCTTCTCCAGAATGGTTTCTTTCCCAATATCGCTTTTCCGTTCTTTCAACTGAAGTAAAAACACCAGATATCCGTGCTCCTCCTTGACGCCCCACACTTCCATAAACTCACCCATAATCTCTTCCGCCATGTTGATGATGGCATATTCGATCAGGGTCTGATCATTGCTGTCATAGTGTCCGAATTCTTCTTCCAAACGAACCAGCATTAATGCGGCATCCCCGGTATGTAAGGGCAGAGCGTAATTGGCAAGTTTCCGATCCCATTCCGCAGCGGCGATTCGTTGTCCCTGCAACGCCCCTAGGAGCAGTCGTCCTCGCAAATGGGGGAGATTCTCTCGCAACGTAAACTGTGTTCGTGTCAGTGAACTGACAAGTTCCCATTCGTTGTTCAATTGATCTATGGCCTTCTGGACAGCGCCCATTAGTTCATCGTCTGTGGGCGGCTTCAGCAGATAGTCTACGGCTTCGAACTGGATGGCTTTTTTGGCGTAATCAAATTCGGAATACCCGGATAACAGGATACATTTTATTTTTTTGTCCCGGATGCGGATGCGTTCGATCAGTTCAATACCTGTCATTTCAGGCATCTGGATGTCCGAGATTACGATATCGATGGGGTGGGTGTCGATCATTTGTAGTGCTTCGTGTGCCGAGTATGCTTTGTGCACATGTTCGATCCCCAGCGTGTGCCAGGGCTTGGTCATGGACAGGTTATCGACCCAGTGTGCTTCATCGTCTACGATCATCATGTGCATTATAATGTCTCCCTTGGTGGTTGAACTAAGGCATATTTACACTTGCCACTCCGATGACAGAACAACCTTCCGATCGCTGTTCAAGCCCCATTTTCTGACTTAAATGATTATAAGGTTAAAATGGTGCTTGAAAGGCGAACGCTTTGCTTCTTCAGGTTTTTTCTGTCCTCTACGTTCACGTGTAAATGGTTCGTTCAAAATCAAATAGTCAACGTATATTATCGGTATTACCTTTATCGGAATCTGTGTCCTCTTTTGGTATCTCCCAGATGATTTCGGTTCGGAATCCGCCAAGTGGGGATGGGCCGAATAGGAGGTAGGAGTGACTGCCGAACAGGTGCGTGATTCGTTGGTGCGTATTCCAAAGGCCGCAGCCCATTTCTTCTTGTAAAGGTTCTTGCATCTTCAAGTTCAGCGCTTCGTACTGTTCTGGGCTGAGGCCAGGACCATCGTCGTCGATGTATATTCTGCCAAAACCATTCAATCGCTCTCCGGTAATTCGGATTTCCCCGGAAGAATAGGACTTCGCCACGCCGTGAATTACGGAATTCTCAACCATCGGCTGAAGCATTAATCGTGGCACCGACTGGGAGAGCATATCCTCAGGGATATCGA
Organism: Paenibacillus sp. FSL R7-0313; assembly: GCF_037969885.1. Lineage (NCBI taxonomy): Bacteria > Bacillati > Bacillota > Bacilli > Caryophanales > Paenibacillaceae > Paenibacillus > Paenibacillus sp. FSL R7-0313. The sequence continues at coordinate 6,412,875 of NZ_CP150219.1, read as the reverse complement.
TGTGATACTCAATGCGACCATTGCGCAGCTTCTGGATATCCAGATAGTTGATCAGCAGCTTGATCTCTTCTTGTAGCGACGACGTCTCCCGTTCCATACGGGTGGTGTAGCGATAATACGCACTTAGGTTATGCGCCATGGAGACCACGGCTTGCTCGTCCTTCATCTGAGCCATGTTGATGATATAACCTAGACAATTATATAGGAAATGCGGATTGATCTGCGCTTGTAATTGCTTCAGCGTAGCTTCCCTGGCTCTAATTTTCTCATGGAATACATTCTCGATCAGATCCTGAATCTGATGGGACATATCGTTGAATCGGCGGAACAGGAATGAGAACTCATTCTGGTTTTTGCTATGCAGTCGGACAGAATAATCCCCTTGCTCTACGCGGCGTAAGCCTTTAATTAGCTTTTTAATCGGATATTGCACATTCCGGTACAGCAGGATTGAAGCAGAGATGCCCACCACCAACAGCAATATCATACAGGTGTAGAACAGATTCTGACTCAGCGAGATGGGTTTCAAAATCTGATACAGCGGGATCACGTCCACCAGATGCCAATCCAGATAAGTGGACTTCACAGAGCTAACCAGATAGTTCTTCCCGTTCAGATTCACGACATCTTGGGTGGTATCTTCCGGGGAATGCGTATTCAGATACTGAATGAGTTCTGCGGATAATTGCTTGTCCGCGCTGCGATTGAGAATGGGTGAATTTCCTTTGTGATACAAGAAAGGATCGCCTTGTCCGCCCGCTTTATACGTATCCAGCATATTTTGAATATTCTCATAACTGAAGCTCGCTTCAATCACCAGATTACTTCCTGTGAGCATCCCCGGCTGTGCCAAGGAATCGGTATAAAACCAATAGAAGGAATTTAGTTCGTCCTGTGATGCGGCTCCCTGATCCCCATAGGTCCATCGTCCACTCATATTTTTTTTCAAATACGCCTCATCATATCCTGTCGTTTGGTTGTAGTTGGCTATGACATCCTTATTCTGCTGTGAATACACCGCATATCGAGTAGGCCATATATCCGTAACGCCGGTTTGCAGCGTCATCTTCTCTTGTATCACATAACGGGTCTGCATCCGGTCATATCGATCATCCCACATATTAAGGCCGTTGAATGCTCTGACATTGGGATCTCGGGAGAGAATCAGGCTGAAATCCATCATCTGATTGATGCGTGAGTCGATCTGACTGGACAGAAACGTGAGCTGTTTGGTGTTGGAGATCTGCAGTTCTTTGCTGACGACATCATAGGTGACGTTATTCGAATAGGTGTACATGATCAGAATGGGGATGAACAAGACCACAATTAACAAGTTTATTTTGGCAAAAAGACTGAATCGGGATCTGGTAGTACCTTGAAAAGGCATTAAGCGCTTCCATATATGCATGAAAAGTCTCCTTCTAATTCGTGTGTAAACAACCTCTTCCGATGATACCCTAACAAAACACTATCAAGCCTAACAATGTTATATAGTCAGACCTCAGAACGGCTTGATACTATTTATATCAGAGAACCCGATCACACACAAAAACTTTTTTTGGGAACAGGAGAAGCGCTATGGAGGCTAAATTGGAGGGTAAGCGGATCCCGCAGGCAAACGTTGGGAACAAGCTGGATAAAAAGAGAAAAAAACGCTACAAACAGCCATGGATTCTGCACTTCATGGTGTTGCCGGCGGCTATTATGGTCTTTATATTTTCATACATTCCGATGTCCGGGATTTTGATGGCATTTCAGGATTATAAACCTGCACTGGGATTTTTCAATTCCGAATGGGTAGGACTGAAGCACTTTAGGTATATGTGGGAAAATGATTATTTCCTGCAAATTACGTGGAACACGCTATTTTTTGCCTGTACGAAGATCGTCATGAATCTGATCATTCCGTTTATCTTTGCCTTATTGCTTAACGAGGTACGGAAGATGGCACTGAAAAGAACAATTCAGACGCTGGTGTATCTTCCTCACTTTCTGTCCTGGGTTACGTTGTCAGGCATCCTGATCGACATTCTGGCCCAGACGGGTATTGTCAATCAGTTCCTGGTATCCGTATTTGGTATCAAGCCGATCTTCTTCCTGGGGGATGGAAGCTGGTTCCGGTTCACGATTATTGCGAGTGATGTCTGGAAAGAGTTTGGTTTCAACACAATTATCTTCCTCGCGGCACTGTCCGGCATTAACCCTGCACTTTATGAAGCAGCTGAAGTGGATGGAGCAGGACGCTGGAAGCAAACGATGTATATTACCATTCCGGCACTGATTCCCATTGGGATTGTAATCGCAACACTGGCACTGGGTAATGTACTCAACGCCAACTTTGACCAAATCTTTAACTTATATAGTCCGTTAATTTACCAACAAGGTGATATTATCGATACGTTTGTGTATAGAGAAGGTCTGTTAAGTGGGCAGTTCAGTTTCGCTACCGCTGTGAATCTGTTCAAGTCGGTCATCAGCCTGATCCTGATTGTGATCTCGTACCGACTGGCTTACCGATTCGCCGGATATCGAATTTTCTAGAAAGGATGACAAACGAATGTACCATAAAACGATGCCTTACCGCATATTCAGCATATTCAACAATGTGTTCCTGACCATCCTTTCACTGCTCTGCTTGCTGCCTTTGTATCACTTGCTCATGGTATCACTTAGCGCATCCGCACCTGCAAATGCTGGTCTCGTCACGTTCTGGCCAATTGGATTCACACTGGAGGCGTATGCGAAGACATTTGCCAATACAAACTTCCTCTCCTCCTTATGGGTATCTGTGGAGCGGACGGTACTCGGTACTGGACTTGCGTTAATTGTTAATACGCTTGCAGCCTATGCGCTTTCCAAAGAGACGCGGGTGTTCCGCGCACGTAACATCTATCTGTGGTATTTTGTCATCACGATGCTGTTCAGCGGTGGCCTCATTCCGGGGTATATCCTGATTCTGAAGCTGGGACTGATGAACACATTGCTGGCCTTGATCCTGCCAGGATTGGTTGCGGTGTTTAACATTATTCTGTTGCTGAACTTCTTCCGTACCGTTCCCAAAGATTTGGAGGAAGCTGCATTTATCGATGGCGCAGGTCACTTGCAGACGTTTATCAAAATCTATCTGCCTGTCTCCGTACCTGTTATTGCAACGGTTTCTCTCTTCATGATGGTTGGGCATTGGAACGCGTACTTTGACGGGATTATCTACATCCGTGATGCGGAGAAGCTGCCACTCGCGACATTCATGCAGACGATCATCGTGCAGGCCGATATGTCGAAGCTTGATCCAGAAGCGGTGAAGAACCTGTCCCAACGGACGATTCGGGCTTCGCAGATCTTTATCAGCGCGCTGCCGATCCTGCTTGTGTATCCGTTCCTGCAACGTTATTTTGTAACGGGGATTGTGGTTGGTGCTGTTAAGGAGTAGTTGAATGTAGGGGTTAGAATAGGGTTTGAAAAAGAAGTCACTGAACTGGGGAAGGCCAGGGAGGTGGCTTCTTTTTTTGTTTGAAACTATTATAATTGAAGTGATTTCTTCTTTATTCGTAATTATTTTTGATGAAATTTGAAAGGGGGATTATTTGAAAGTAAAAAAAGACTTACTTAAGTTACCGATGACATTGATTACAAATTGTTTAGCTAATATAAGGGAATTTAGAGTATGGAGGTTAATAATGGATATTTTATTAAAGGTATTATTAAGCACGACTTTAATCTATTTTATTCACTTTATCATTAAGACATTTACTGCTAATGAATTTGATAAGTTATTCTTGTTGAAACATCAAATATACTTACATAATACTTTTTTATTTACTCTCATTTTTGTTGTTTTAATGGCGTATTCAGCTCTTTTTGTAGTTATTTTTGAAAAATTAAAGAATATTAAATATATTGATTTAGCAATAAATTGTATGTTCATTTTGTATTTTATAAGTTTATTTATCATAATAGTTCTGTACCTATACAAAAAAATAAAAGACAAACATAGGGATGCAGAGTTTAAATTATCAGCAAAAGTGACAGACTCTTTTTTGTTTTGTGTATTTTTTCTTAATATACTTGTTTTCTCAGTAGTAATACATAAGTTTCTAATGAAAGATGGCCTTATCGGGAATATAGTAAACAGTGTTATTCTATTTTGTCTTTTAACTTATTTTCTATTAAGATCTAATTTATATCTTCAAGGAATAAGTAGGAGAAAATGGCATTATGTAATATCTCCTACTCCAAAACATATCCATGAAAGGTACTTATATGTACTATATTCGCTAAGTGCTACAACTTTGGTTTTGTCAGATGATCCTAGTAATAAAAAATACCCAAGAAGCGTTTACTTATTTGACTTGAACAGGAACTCGTATACTTGTTTCAACAGAGTTATAAATATACAAAAAAAGGAGTGGTACTAGGTAGTCCCAAAAAGTGTTTAAGTATGGGTACTTAATCGGCTTACTATAATATTAATTAGAAAATATGAGATGGGGGTCTGTATGGAGATTACACCGGAGTTAATGATGAAAGATTTAAATGATTTTTTTCAGAGTAGAGGTATAATTGTCTCTCGAAGTGTTGTAGATATTTTTTTGGAATTCGAGTGTCTATGTTATGAAAATGATAAATATCCATTTTATCATTACTTACTACTCCCACTTATCAAACGATATCCTCAATTACAAGATGCAATTCAAGCAGGTGGTGGTGATTACAAGAAGGCTATTCAACTACTGGAAAATAACTTCAAAGATTTTGACTCTTTCGATGGTTATGCTGTAGGAGAGGATTTTTATTCAAGTTTAACCGAAAGTGTTGGTGATAGTAGGACAAACATTATAAGAAAAGCTTTTGAGATATTGGAAAAAAATAATTCAAAAGTCTTAAGTGAAAGGGAACTCTTATTTTCAATTCTTGATTATCATGATCAAATTCATCCTATTTTTTCAAATGGTGATTACATAGACGAACGCTTCTGCACACTCTTTCATACTCTAGCCCACCTTGTGCCAATATACGATGAATCTCTTTGGGTGAAATTTGAATTTATACGGAAGTACCTTAATGGACACTATGACATGGTAATTTCTTTTGCGGGAGAAGACAGAGAACACGCAAAATATTTCGCTGATGAACTAACCAAAAAACACTATAGAATTTTCTACGATGAGTACAGCAAATCTGATCTTTGGGGAAAAGATCTCTACACGCATCTAAATGATATATACACCTATAAGGGAAGATTTTGTTTAATGCTAATTTCAGAACATTACGCCAAGAAACAGTGGACGAATCATGAGCGCAGAGCTGCCCAAGCACGAGCCTTTAGAAATAGTAGTGAATATATTTTGCCACTAAAACTTGATGATACCATTATTCCAGGAATACTGGAAACAACGGGCTACATTGATTTTAGAAAAACTACAAAGGAAGAAGTTTTGGAGCTAATTTGCGAAAAATTAGAAATTAGAGAGGCTGAAAAAGGGTTATTTGATTCAGAATAAAACATAATAGAAAAGTTGAAGAAATATATATAAGTCCTCCATTTGCATCGAGTAGTCTGAGCGCTGAAATATTGCCCACTCACCTCCATCCCTGATATAATTTCGATATATCTACTGCATTGGGGGTTATGACGTGGCAATATGGATGATGCCGGATTGCTCGTTCGCTAGAAAGCCTTACGCAAAGCCTGAATAGGGGCGGACTTTGTGTAGGGCGCGACAAAAATGAGATTGTTGCCCTGAAATCAATATCAACATAATGTTACATCCCGCAGGCTTTGCACCTTATTTGTTCTTCCAATAAAAATAAGGGGCTGAACGCCATGCTAACACCATTTATTCAGAATCATCAATTTAATTATATTCAAAAACAAGCTGATTTCCTGCTGAAAACGCTACGCTCGGTTGTAGATCCAAAAGTATTGGAAACCGTCCGTTATACGGTCGGCACAAATGCGGTGAGCATCTTCGATGAACTCACTCCGGAGCAGAAGCAACTGTTGGAGCAGTTATCCACGTATGAGACGACACATGAATTGCAGACGTATCTGAACCAGCTCGAATCATATCTGATTCCATATCCGCAAGTATCAGCGAAGCAGATCCAAAAGCTGTTTCCGAAGGCCAAAAAGCTTAAAGTGCCTGATCTCGAATCCATCGATTACGCACACACCACCTATCTGAGATGGACTGACATTGCGACAAGTCGTTTGTTCATCGTGTACCCGTATGAAGGCAGATTTCTTGGTATTGAGGGACGGATTACACCCACGAACAAAAAAGGGTACTGCATGTTCTGTCATCGTCATCAGGAGCTTGGATTCTTCAACGTGAAGACCAAGGCTCATTCGCCAGACAACTTTTCTTCCATTGCTCAGTACGTATGCACGGATAACACAGCTTGCAACCATAGTATTACCGACATCACCATGCTGGAGAAGTTTCTTCTCTCGACAGTAAAATAATGCAAGACACACAGACAGGGTCGCTCTACGGAGCGACCTTTTTGCCGTGTTCAAGCCGTAATACGATCATGGAGTCGGAATATCGTTGGCATAGTTCAGTCCCAAGTGATGTGCATGATTCAGTAATGCCTCATAATGCTCAGGCTTGGATTCCAACGTTTCATATAAAAACTCAACCCTTGATTGGGACACGCCGCAGTAATCGGCAATACCCACATTGAGCAAATTGGCGATTGATTGACCATAGTTGCGCTTGTGCATCTGTTCTTCCGTCACACCCGAAAGAGCGATCCACAATATCTGCTGATGAGGGAGCTTGTTCGCGCCATAGGCAAATCCGTTATTCATGACACGATCCACATAACCTTTCAGCATAGCTGGTAGATGCCACCACCAGAGAGGAAACACAAAAGCCACAGCATCGTGTTTCTTCAATCGCTTCATCTCGGTTTCAACCTCAAGCGAGAAGACCTGATTTTCTTGGGTATAGTCTGGTTCATCCATCTCACGAAGAATCGGGTCGAATCCAATCCCATGCAAATCCAATATCTCATAACTGTGACCAGCCTCGGTAAGCCCCTGTGCAAAACGTTGAGCTACCTGGAAGGTCAAGGAATCTTTTCGCGGGTGGGATACTACAACGAGTACGTTCATCTTAACGTTCACTACCTTTCTGGATTGCAGTCTTGTAGCCATAAATCAGTGGCTGATGCTATTATAAACAGGTATGAAAACATCTGGAAGTACGCACTTTGATGTTCTATAGGAAGAATGAAGTGCCATAGGAACATTAAAGTACCCTGAATGGATGCCTCGAAATGGGCTTAAATAATGGAAAAAAGAGCAGCATGAAGATTATATTTTCACTTGGGATACAGCCTGATTATGGAGGGGTTCAAAATGACGGAACATGAAGACACAAACGCTACAAAGAAATATAAAGTTGGCGTGGAAGCGGCCTTGGAAGTGATGGGCGGGAAGTGGAAACCTTTGATTATTTATCATTTGATGACCGGACGGAAACGCACGTCGGAGCTTCGAAGATTGATACCGGACATTACGCAGAAGATGCTGACAACACAGCTCAGAGGTCTGGAAAAGGACGAGATTGTACAGCGCAAGGTATATTCGGAGGTTCCTCCCAAAGTGGAATATGAGTTGACGGACTACGGCTGGGGACTCAAGCCTGCCCTGGATCATCTATGTTATTGGGGAGAAGAGCATCTTGATAAAATCCACGGAGATAAGTTTAAAGTTTTGGAGGACTTCGATTCTGAAGAGAAGGGGGCGAGAAATTGAATGGTACAGAGCACGTGAAACAGGTAGTCCCTATTCGTTGTGAAGGCGTGGCTGTAGTTCTGTTGAAGAAAAGCCTCGATCAATACCGTGTACTGATGCTGAAGCGGGCTGGTCGTATGTTGCATAATGAGTGGTGTTATGTTGGCGGCGGGATAGAAAAGGGCGAGAAGGCTTGGGAAGCTGCACTCAGAGAAGTTCACGAGGAAACAGGTATTACGAAAGTCCGGTTGTATTCTGCCAATCAATTCGAACAATATTATTCACCCATGGAGGAGTATATCTATACCGCTCCCGTATTCGTAGGATACGTGGATGAACGCCAGCCTGTCCGGTTAAATCATGAACATACCGAGTACCAATGGATGACGTTTGACGAAGCAAAAGAAAATGCAGCATTGCCTGGGATTGATAACATTTTGGATTTTGTTGAAAAACATTTTGCCAGAAAAGTCCCTTCCGAGTGGCTTCGGATTAATGGAGAGAATAATTAGGAGGTGGAACTCATCACATACAAGACGATTTATCCAAGAGCATGGTTGAGCCTACTATGTATGTTGGTCATTGAAGCTATACTTTTCAAGGATGGTATTTACGATAAAAATGGTATTCTGAAGTACTCCCTGATCGTTATATTGACCTTTATTCTCGGTTATATCGTTTTCCTGCTCTGGCGTTTATTTTTCACTAAACCCAGTATTACGCTGGAAAGCGATCATGTGATTTCTATGAAACATCAGAGATATGATGCATCTCAGATTGAGTGTATCTATATGAATTACAGACGGATTGGCATCAAACTCTATGGTAAACGGTTAGTGCCGATGGATCTATGTTTTTATTTTCAACGAGGTCAGGAATCCGCAGGCGTAGAAGCTGTGCATGAATGGGCCGCGCGAAACGACAAAGAAATAAAACACAAATTGTTTCAAACCTTGGGGTAGACCAGTACGTCTGTTGAGTATAAGGAGTCGTTAAGGCTGAAGATTTTCGAGGAGTAGCGATGAAAAAAAAGACTTCTAAAAATCAACAGGAGAGATGCATATGAGATATCTAACGAAAGAATGGTATGAGCTTTGTCAGCAGACACATCTTCATTTTGGTTTAAGAGTACATAATGGAGCTAACGAGTCAGATGAGGATGTATTTTTAAGGCTGTATAAAAGAAAGGAAAAAGCACATGTGAAGCAGGAGCGAGAGCTATATAACTTGGACCCACGTTTCATGCTGGAGCATGATGGTCAGGTCATGACTCGTGTAGAGAAAGCCTTTAGCGGAGAAGAAGTGACAGAAGAGGATCAAATGGTTTTTCACATGCCGCCGGAACAAAGAGCGCATATCGAGAAACTCATTGCAGAATATGATGTACGCCCTCCTTTTGATGAGAAGAAATGTAAGGAAGAGTACAAAGAATCGATGGAGTGGAATTTTCAATACAAGGCGGAGAATTTGCCACAGGAAATCGTTGAACAAATTGCGGATATCCGTGTCTTTACGTTGGGTTATTGCACGAGAGAAGTTATGCTCCAGCTGAATAAACAGAGTGCAGAGAATAGAAGAGAAATGGAACGCATATCGAAAGAATTTAGAGAAGTGATGCTGGCACAGGATATTTCCGATGAAATACATAGCCGGGTTCAATATCATGATTGTACAGTGACAGAACTGCTGACGGGTGATGAGGTGGTCATTCGTTTTGACACCCGTGGGGGCTTCACAAATATAAATAAACTTACACTGGTTGCGCCGGAAATCCTTAAGCAAGACGGTGGGATTGTAGGCAGTTACTGGCTGTATCAAGAGCTGTATCGGATCGATAACGGATATGAGCTTCATGTTCTATTTGGTGGAGAAAATATGCCTGAATTGATTGTGCGCTGTGCTGACATTCTTGTAGAGGAAGAATGAGAGAGACCAAGAGGATGAATATGGAGGGAATAGAGATGGAATGGACCACCAGTACGTTTGGTTATTTATCTACTCCCGTATTTGTCGTGGGTATTGCATGTTACTTCTTTCCTGATTTTCTATACAAAATATTTGTCCTGATGAGATATCGAAATATTAAACCGAATTACGAGTTTGAAGATAACCCTCCCAATAGTGATATCCCTAAACATATCGAAATAATATTAAAAGTACTAGGCACCATTATGGTTATCCTGGGGATTATATGGTTTTGGTTTTCAGAAGAGTTTTACAACTTATTTTTTTGACAGCAAGGAGTTGAACACCATTTTGGAGTTTTATGGAGCTCTAGTAGTATCACTTATAAGTTTAATTGTCGTTCTTATCTTTGCTGCAATTGTACGGTATGCGATAGATTCATCCAAAACATCGAAAAAGCTGGATGTATTGATCAAAGAAGTACACTATCTAAAAACTGAAATTAAAAAATTGCAACACCATAAACAGCAAGATGGTAGCAAGCATATTATCGATGAGAAAGTATAGATGAACGACACGACTTGAAATTTTTCTGAGAAGGGAACAGACCATGATGAAACCACAGGGAAACGTACAAGCTGTTTTTATAGACAGAGATGGAACAATCGGTGGTACAGGTCATTTTATTCATCCAAGAGATTTCAGATTATACCCCAATGCTCAAGAAGCAATTATGCTTTTGAAACGAGAAGGAATTATGGTGCTGGCTTTTACGAATCAATACCGAATCTCACGTGGAGAAGCAAGTGTTGAGGATTTTGAAGAGCAATTTCGCGAGTACGGATTCGATCACTCCTATATATGTCCGCATGAGCAAGAATGCAGTTGCAGAAAGCCACAACCCGGAATGTTACTACAGGCCTCAGAGGAACACGGTCTGGATCTATCCAAATGCGTAGTAATTGGAGATGTAGGAGATACAGATATGCTTGCTGCCCATGCCGTAGGAGCGACCAAAATCATGGTGAGAACAGGCTGGGGGGAATCTTCATTAACCAAATTTAGAGACAAATGGACGGAGACTGAACCTGATTATATCGCAGAGGATATTTGGGATGCCGTACAATGGATCATTGATGGAACGGAATTTAGAAAATAGAAGACAGGAGGTAACTGTGCATGGGCATGTCAGACTATTACAAAAACCTCAGGGAAAAGATCGGAAACGAGCTTATTTTTATGCCAGGTGTAGCTGGGATTATCCGAAATGAACAAGGGGAGATCCTGTTCGGTCGTAAACATAACGAATCAACCTGGGGGCTGATTGCTGGAGCAATCGAGCTTGGTGAGACACCGGCGCAAGCGATGGTAAGAGAGGCACTGGAAGAGACAGGTCTGGTTGTTGAACCGGAGAAGATTATCGGAATATACGGGGGTGAAGCCAGACGGTTTACATACAGCAATGGTCATCAGGTTGAATATTTGACTATCTTATTTGAATGCGGGATCAGATCTGGACAACTTACGCCCGATAATGAAGAGATGAAGGATCTGCAGTTTTTCCCGGAGGATCAGCTTCCACCCATGGCAAACCAGTACCCAGATTATATTTTTAGTTCCAACCAAGAGGAATGGGCGCATTTTGAAAGATAAGCCACTGTGCAATTGGAATCTAAACCACCTTATGTTAACCAAATGAATCAAGATCCTAGTTATATGAGGAGAACCATATGTTAATTAATCCAACGATAAATGAGGTCAATAACTTATTCAAGATGCATCATATCAATGAAGAAATATCTGAAATTCAAAGTTTGTCAGGTACCACAGCTGGACGTGTTTATCGGTTGAGTACAAGTCTGAATAAGCACTATATTCTGAAATCAGATGAATCCGAACAGATTCACATCGCCAGGCAGTTTTTGGATACGTATAAGAATTCTTCTTTATTGCCTGAAGTTGTGTTCACTGATCCGGATAACACTTATTTTATTTATACGTATCTGGAAGGCACGACCCATTTCAACAGGGGACAGAAGAGAGACTGGTTAACTCGTCTGGTGAAAGAGTTATTCAATACATATGTGCGTTCTACAGATACGAAATCATGGGGGAGAGTGGAGTTCCCACGGAGGACATGGAAGGAATTCAATCAGATTAGTATTCATGAAGCAAAGATGAATATTGGAAGTGTTTTAACGACAGATGATTATAATCTGGTTCAATCCAAAGTGGATCGGTTGTTTCATGAGGAAGAAGAGAAGTTTCTTTTGCATGGTGATACGGGGGTTCATAATTTTGTATATGATCAAAATGAACTCATCGGCGTTATTGACCCATCTCCAATGGTTGGACCTATCGTCTATGATTTCTTGTATGCTTTTAGCTCTTCGCCAGATGATATCAACACCGAAACATTATTTGCTACGTTCGAACTTTTAGAGCAAGTAGATATGGATAAATCCAGATTGATAGAGGAAGCTCTGGTCCATCTGTATTGCCGAATTGGGCTGAGTAACAAGCATCATCCGGATGATCTGCCTGAGTATTTAAAGGCATGGAATGAATGGAAAAGACTATGTCAGGGATGGTAAAATAGTAAAGTTTTCACCTTGAATTCTTTCTCCATTCGATTTCGCGTCGCCAAAACCACGCCAACCAAGGTTGGACAATTTGTTACCCTATGGCAGCGGAGTGAGGATGGATCGACACAGCCATATGATGTATCAGATCCAGCAGATATGTATGTCATTAGTACGCGCTCAGGTAGCCATTTGGTCAATTTGTATTTCCAAAGCATGTATTGTTACAGCGAGATATCGTATCGGATCAAGGCAAAGGTGGCAAGCGCGCCATACGTGTATATCCGCCCTGGGATAAGCCAACAAGTAAACAGGCTCTAAAAACGCAGCAATGGCAGCTGGAATACTTCTTGGAAGTACCTTTTACCGAACCATTGAACTGTGATCAAGCCAGGGTACTTTATGCTACTGAACGATTAAAGTAAGTGAAATAATTGCTCAGATTCCCCAAGTTTTTTTCTCCGAATCCCAGCTCTTCACCCGATCTTTTCGACATATCTCCTCTATTCGTTATTTCCCAGTACCGAAGCGTGTGCTATGTCCTCCATTTGTTAAAAATAGTGAACATCAGTGAATTTAATTTTTTTGAAATTAGTGCTTGCCTTAATGTGAACATTAAGCCTTAGGATGTAAAAGAACCGGCCAATACATTCCACAAATGAACATAAAGGAGGAGTCAGCATTATGGCTTTCTCGATAAAAGAAGCTTCGGAGCGGCTGGGTTGTCCTGCACATAAAATTCGTTACTACGAGAAGGAGGGACTGCTCCCTTACATTCAACGGGATCAACATGGAAATCGGATGTTTGAGGAAGAACATCTGGATTGGATGCGACTGATGTCTTGTTTCCGGGCAACGGGGATGAAAGTATCTACACTGAAACATATGGTTAGTCTGGCGCTGGATGGTGACTCAACGATTCCACAACGGAAAGCGATCCTTCACGAATATAAAGAAGAATTACATCGCCGCCAACTTGAAATTGCCGAAGCACTTGCAGCGGTGAATAACAAATTGACCATCTATGAAGACATAGAAACAGGAAAGCTTCCATCAGAGAGCAAGTTGCTAGACCAAATGGAAAGCATCGGTAAAGACTAATATTAACGGATGGAGAGATGGAGAAATGAAGCAAAGAGTGCTGGGAAATAGCGATATCGTCGTATCTTCGATTGGACTGGGAGTTATGGGCATGTCTCCGGGAATGTACGGGGAAACCAATGATGAGGAGTCAATGAAGACCATACATCACGCGCTGGAGATTGGCGTTACACTGCTAGATACAGCAGATGTGTATGGGAACGGTCATAATGAGGAACTACTGGGGAAAGCGCTGAAGGGACGTCGGGATCAGGCCATTATTGCTACCAAATTTGGATACACTCCGAACTATGAAACGTTGAATGGCCATCCGGATTACGTGAAAAAGGCTGTAGAAGCAAGTCTTCGCCGGCTGAATACAGACTATATTGATCTGTACTACCAACACAGGGTAGATCCTCAGATTCCGATTGAGGAAACCGTTGGTGCGATGGCTGACTTGGTTAAAGAGGGAAAAGTCCGCTGTCTAGGCTTGTCGGAAGCATCGGCTTCCACTTTACGTCGGGCACACGCCATTCATCCGATCTCTGCGTTGCAGAGTGAATATTCCCTGTGGAGCCGGGATATTGAGGACGAGATTCTACCGACTGCGAGAGAATTGGATATTACTCATATTGCATACAGTCCATTAAGCAGAGGGTTTATCTCAGGTGAGATACGGACATTCGAAGATTTGGATGTTAATGATCTGCGCAGATATATGCCGAGGTTCCAAGGAGACAATTTCGCCAAAAATGTAGAAGTTGTGGATAAAATCAAAGAGATCGCGATGGAGAAGAGTTGTACGCCTGCGCAATTGGCTTTAGCTTGGACCATGGCTAACAACGCATTGCCGATTCCGGGAACGAAACGAATCAAATATTTGGAGGAAAACGCGAACGCTGCAACGATTGAACTGACATCTGATGACTTAGCTCGTATTGAAAAGGTAAGCCCCAAAAATGAAGTCCATGGAACACGTTATATGAAAGAAATGATGACTCAGCTTAATGGGTAAATAATATTTTTATAAGTTATTATCCGTAGCGACGTAGTCGCTCAGTAAAATACAATATAGAATACAAATAGAGACTCTCCTTTAGTGAAAGTCTCTATTTGTATTCATTTCCAATCGAGAGACACGAATGTTGAAAGCGGACAGGCAGGGGAGTCTAAAAGGCAAAAAAGAAAGTGTGATTTAGTGGAATATCCTGTATAATTTAGAGAACAGTCATGTTTACCTTTCTGTAGAGAAAGAAGGATCTGCGATTGGAAAATAAGGTATCTTTATTATGGTAGTGATTTTACTGCCACTTTGAATACTGGAGTGTGGTCATGATCGTATTAACGTCAGCAATAGCATTTACCATCCTGATCCTAATCGTGATTCTCTTTCAGGTTGCTTTAGCGGTAGGTGTGCCCTGGGGAGAGTACGCCATGGGTGGAAAGTTTCCCGGGAAATACCCCATCTCCATGCGGTTTGCTTGTATAGTTCAGATTGCGATTTTAGCATTCATGGGTATCATTGTTCTGAGTAAAGCAGGATTACTTTGGCCTCAGTGGTCTGTTTTTGCAGAGACAGCGATCTGGTTTATCGTCGCGTATGTAGTACTTGGGACGATTTTGAATCTGATTACGAGAAGTGTATGGGAACGAAGAATCTGGGCGCCCGTAACATTGTTGATGCTGATAACGAGTATAATCATTGCCATTTCATAATAGTGGAAAGAAACGAGATAATTCAATTACAGCCTTGGCATGGGTGCTAAGGCTGTTTCTTAATTGCCAGTTGTCATTTATACTAATGAGAATAAATACATACATAGAAATGAACACAATCGGGAAGGAGAGGGAGTATTGCGAAGCAACAGCTTCACACCGTATTTAAGTTTTATAGGTTTTGGTTTAGTCATTCTGACCTGTCTTTCCTGATTTTGATAGAAACATACATAACATTTAGGAGGAACATTCATTGAAAGCATTATCGATCGTCAGTCTTATTGGGTTCGTACTCAATTTTTTATTAATCGTAGTTTTTATAGATGGTTCGCAAGAAAGTGCGGAGGTAGCGGCAGGTTTGGGGATTTTGGGTGTCCTGTATGGTCTGCTTTTCTCAATTGTAGCTCTAATCATTTCTAGCAAGAGAAAAAAGGCCCCTGTAAATGTTCATGAACAACTGCTACAGTTGGGTGAATTAAAAGAGAAAAATATCATTTCGGAATATGAATTTGATCAGAAGAAAGAGAAGCTACTTTACAGATACAAGTAGTCCAGATTGCGACAAGGTAAAGAAGATATTCCATTCTCTGCTCATGCAAAAAGCTGAACTTCTGCAAACAAAAACAGGGCGTTCCCTTCACCGGGGAATCTGCCCTGTTTCTGTTTGCAGCTATATTTCATACAGATCTCAATGGTGATGATGCGCGTGGGCATCTGGTGCGTCGCCTTTGACGGTACATAGTACGGAGGTATCGTGCAGATGTTTTTCGGACTCGACTTGGAGCGTCACATGTTTGATTTCTTTATGCTCCAGCATATGTTCGATCTTCTGAACCAGGATCTCGGATGCATAGACATCCATCGTTCCGTCTACCACGATATGTGCGGTCAGCGCATTAAGGTTACTGGTGATGGACCAGACGTGTACATCATGAACGCCTTTGACGCCATCGACTTGTTTGATGGTCTGCACCAGTTCATTCACATCGACATTGGCGGGAGTACCTTCCATCAAGATATGGAGGGATGACTTGGTGACATAGAAACCACTTCGCAATACCAGTGCCGCGACAATCACACTCGCAAGTGGATCGGCCCAACCCCAGCCAAAGAACATCATGAGCAGTGCCGCCGCAATGGCCCCAACCGATCCCAACATGTCACTGATGACATGGAGATAAGCACCACGCATATTCAGATTATTTTCCGTATCGCTACCACGCATCATGATCCAGGCCACCAGAATATTGATGAGCAATCCAATGACGCTGATGATTAACATGCCTACGGTTGCCACTTCTGGCGGGTTGATAAAACGACCAATCGCTTCGTAGAAAATATAGAGTGCAATGGCGATTAACGTAATTCCGTTTAACGTAGCGGCCAAAATTTCAAAGCGTCTGTAGCCGTAGGTTTTGCCGGTATTTACTGCTTTTTCACCAAAAGTGAACGCCAGCAAGGCAATCCCGAGCGCAATGGAGTCGGACAACATATGGCCTGCATCCGAGATGAGTGCGAGACTGTTGGTGATGAATCCACCAATGGCTTCAACGATCATATAGATGGTAATAATAATGAAGGAAAACAGAAGTACTTTCTTATTATTGGTGGTGTGAGCGTGGTTGTGTCCATGATCGTGCCCATGGTTATGACTGTGATGATGTCCAGACATATTAAATCCTCTCCTTTGGAGCGAGGCTCCGTTATGTAATATGATTTCTAGTGTGGCTATAATTGATCCTTAGCGATGGTTAATCACTAACGAATGAATATATGAGCGTTTGTTCATATGTTATGAGTTTATTATAGTTGCGCCTCATAATAGTGTCAACCAGATTCATGGAAATGTAAACATGGCCGCGGTGTTTCAGGGAATGTATGCTAGCGAATAAGATTACTTTTATGCTACCATCTGTGCAGGATCAAAGTGAGATGTACTCGTTACATAGAAGGGCGGACAAACTTATGAAACATCTGCTGCTGGCAGACGATGATGCCAATATTCGAGCACTCCTGCGGCATGTCATGACTAAGGAAGGATACCGTGTCCATGAAGCGCAGGATGGATTGGAAGCGGTCAAACTGATGCAAGAAACGCCAATCGATCTGGCGATCCTTGATGTCATGATGCCAGGCATGGACGGACTGGAATTATGTGATTTCATTCGGCAGCATTACGACATTCCAATCATGTTGCTGACGGCTCGAGATCAGCTATCCGACAAGAGAGATGGTTATTTGAAAGGAACAGATGAATATGTGACCAAGCCGTTTGAACCGGAAGAATTAGTCTACCGCGTAAAAGCGTTATTTCGTCGGTACCATCGCACATCCAGCGATATCATCCGTATGAACCGGATTGTCATTGACCGTAACAATGTGGAGGTTACCGATGGGCAGTCCATTCTCTTTTTGCCGATGAAAGAATTTGAATTACTCTCACAGCTTGCCCAGTTTCCGGGCCGTTTGTTCTCGCGGGATGAGCTCATTCGGCTCGTTTGGGGAGCAGACTACGAAGGAGATGACCGTACCGTTGATGTGCACATCAAGCGGCTGCGTGATCGTTTTGCCGATTATACGGACGATTTCGTCATTCAGACTGTGCGGGGCATTGGTTACAAGATGGAGGTGAAAGCACCTTGAGGACCTTGTACGTCCGGGTATTCCTCATTACGATTGCGGTGATTATGGTCAGCGGCATGCTCGGTTTTCTTTTGTCCAACATCTATTATCATACAAAGCTCAAGGATTTCAATGATGAGAAGCTGGTAGGCATCGCGACGCAAATGAAGCAATTTGTGGAACAGCAACCTGGCACGATGGAGCAGTATCTGAACAATGCCGCCGCACTCGGGTATGAAATCTATGTGACGGATGGAAAAGGCAACGACCAATTCTACGGCCGTGAATTCCGTGAAAAAGATCTGGACAAGCAAGCTGTGGAACGGGTGCTGAATGGTGAGGTATACCATGGCGTCGCCCAGTTTCCAAGCAAACCGTTCATTACCGGCTTCTTCGATAATCAATTAAGCAATACCGTGGGTGTTCATCTACAGCTAGGCAATGCGAATTACGCCCTCTTTATGCGTCCGGATGTAATCCTGCAATTCGGTGAGCTGCGAATCTTTTTTGCGTTGATTGGAGCATTTACGATAGGTATTAGTATCCTGATCTTTCTGATCAGCACCCGCTATCTGGTCAATCCCATTGAACGTCTGTCCGAGGCGACCAAGCGCATTGCGCAAGGAAAATATAATCTGAAATTGCCTACCGCAAGGCGGGATGAGATTGGACAACTGGCCCAGCATTTCATGACCATGAGTCGTGAATTGGAAAGGGTAGATCAGGCGCGACAGCAGTTTGTATCCAACGTCTCGCATGAGATTCAATCGCCGCTGACCTCAATTCAGGGGTTTGCCCAATTGGTGGCGGATCGGGATCTCCCTGAACAGGAACGGGAGCATTATGCATCGATTATTGAGGAGGAGAGCCGTCATCTCTCTTTGCTCAGCAAACAACTGCTTCTCCTGTCCTCCCTCGAACAAGGCAACGAAGATCTGACCAAGGTAAAGTTCTCTCTGCGAGATCAATTCCGGCAAGCGGTTCAGGTGCTGCAATGGCAACTCGAAGAAAAAGAACTGCTGCTTCGGATATCAGTGCCCGAATCCATTCAATTGGTCGGCAATGAAGTACTGCTCATGCAGGTGTGGATGAATCTGTTGGGAAATGCAGTGAACCATCTGCCACAGGGAAGAAGCATCGAGATTCATGCCGAGCAGACGGATAACCAGTGTGTGATTCAGATTCGGGATACAGGAGACGGAATTGCAGCGGAGCATCTGCCTTTCCTGTTCGATCGATTCTATCGGGTGGACCGTGCGCGGGAACGTTCTTCCGGACGAACCGGGCTTGGACTTGCCATTGTGCAGAAAATTATCCGAATTCATGACGGTACAATCGAGGTTTCCAGTTCGCCTGACGGTACTGTCTTCACTGTGACCCTTCCGCAGATGTAATCTGTTATTCATTTGCCGTTCATTTTCGCCTCCTATACTTGGGTTATCAAGAGGGAGGTCACAGAACATGTACTTGGCTATTCGGGAAATGAGGTATGCCAAAGGGCGCTATGCCTTAATTGCTACAATCATGGTGCTGGTTTCATTTCTGGTACTGTTTGTCACAGGTCTTGCACAGGGGCTAGCGTATGATAACGCAGCTTCGGTCAAAAATATGGCAGCAACCCACTTTGTGCTGGAACAGGATTCGAATCATCGATTTACCCGGTCACAAGTGGATCAGGATCAACTTAATCAAGCTCGCTCCGTAGTGGGGCAAGAGAACGCTGAGCCACTCGGTGTGAAAATGACAACCGTCAGTCCAACGGGCGACACAAAAAAGATCGATGTCACGCTGTTCATGGTTAATCCGGAGGGCTGGCTTGCTCCAACGGTGACTGAAGGGTCTCTGATTACGGATCAGACAAAAGGGCAGGTTGTGGTGGACCAAAAGTTGTCTGAATCTGGTGTCACGATTGGTACCGTTCTGGTCGATCAAGCTTCGGGAACGGAGTGGACCGTTGGTGGATTTGTACAAAATGAATCCTTCAGTCACTCCCCAGTGGTGTTCCTGAATGAACAGGAATGGCTTACGCTTCAAGGAGGTTCACGAACTTCGCAAGGTTCAGCAGACACCAATGCCAATGCTCCGATATACAATGCTATTGCGATTAAGGATGGGGGCGATCAGGTAGACCGCCTGAGTGCTGCGATGCCTAATACGGAAGTCATCACAAAGTCGGATGCCGTATCGGCCATTCCTGGATATAAGGAAGAACAGGGATCGTTGCTCATGATGATCGCTTTTCTATATGTCATCTCGGCGTTTGTGCTTGCGGTATTCTTCTATGTCATCACGATTCAGAAAACGAGTCAGTTCGGCATATTAAAAGCCATCGGAACGCGGAATGGTTATCTGGCGGGTAGCGTTTCTTTGCAAGTCTTGGTCTTGTCGGTTGGTAGTCTGGTCATTAGTGTACTGTTGGTTCGACTGTTCGAGTCCATCTTGCCAGCATCAATGCCATTTCAATTAGGTTTTTCCACCCTCGCACTGACCTGCGTATTATTCATACTCATGTCTGTGGCGGGTTCATTGTTCTCGGTGTGGAAGGTTACCAAAATTGATGCACTTGATGCGATTGGGAGGACTGCAGCATGAGAAACCGATTGGTATTACAAGGAATTACACAGACCTTTGAAGATGGTGGCAGTAAACGGACGATTCTGGACAAGTTGGACCTTGAAGTTGCTGAAGGAGAACTTGTGGCTGTGATGGGGCCTTCCGGCTCGGGCAAAAGTACATTTCTGTCTATTGCAGGCGCACTTCTCGAACCGACGGAAGGACAGGTTCTGTTGGACGGAGCAAGTGTTATGGGTAAAAGCAAACAGGATATATCCGATATGCGGCTACAGCAGCTTGGTTTTATATTTCAAAGTGCCAACCTTATTCCTTATCTGAAAGTAGAAGAACAACTCATGGTCGTTGCAAAGCTCGCCGGAACGGATAAAAACAAGGCGGAGAAACGAGTGGATGAGTTGTTGGATACGGTAGGGTTGACCCATCGGCGGAAGGCGTATGCGGAGAAGCTGTCTGGCGGGGAACGTCAGCGGGTCGCCATTGCACGGGCCTTGATGAACGATCCGGCTGTTCTGCTGGCGGATGAACCAACAGCAAGCCTGGATGCGGAGCGAGGGCTGGATATTGTCGGCATGATTGCACGGCTCGTAAAGGAGCAGGGCAAGAGTGCAGTGATGGTCACGCATGATGAGCGGATCTTGCCGCTCTGTAGCCGGGTTCTTTTTTTGGAAAATGGGAAACTGGTGCAGCACTAGAAGGAGAATGGCCTGAGAGTCTGGAGAGAACACTGTTCCAAGGCTTAAGTGGAGAGATCGTAAGAAGGGGTCACATATTCCCGGTGGGAAGGTGGCCTTCTTTCTTTGTTTGCGACTATAATTGGAAGAATAGTGGATTTTACATAGAGAGGAACAGATGCGGATGAGCAGCTTAAATGCAGAACAATTCCCGGCACTGAGTACGTCGATTCATTGGGGGATTATTGAGGCAGAGTTCAGATTAAACGACATCGTGGATGAAAATCTGGTGAGTAATATTAGCATCATTCCATTTGTTGGGGATCAATGTGTCGTCTTTCAACTGGATAATGGAGACTGGGAGCTGCCCGGAGGCACGCTTGAAGCAGGTGAGCATTACATGGATGGACTGAAGCGCGAACTGATGGAGGAACTTGGGGCAGAAATGCGGTCCTATCAGATTTTTGGCCAATTCCACTGTACATCCAGTGCGTTGGAACCGTATCGACCACATATCCCGCATCCCCATTTTGTACGAATCATCGGATATGGAGATGTTGAACTTGTCGGTGATCCGCTGAATCCGGAAGATGGCGAGCAGGTGGTTGCAGTTGAAGTGGTAGAGATTAATGAAGCGATCCGAAGATTCCAGGAACAGAACAGACATGACATTGCGGAGATGTACAAACTGGCTTATGTACTGCGAAATGAAGCTAAACAGTCAGGCAAGGACCAGGTATTCTAATTCCAGATAGCCTACGGAGGTAATGATGATTCGAGATAAAATTAACGAGCTGCTGGATGCGTTACCCGAAATGGAACTGAACCGAGCATATTGGGGGATTGAGCGTATCCATCAGGAATATATGTTCAAGAAGAAATTGCAGGATAAGGGGGTTGTCGTATCCGAACTGTATGAGGAATCCGAAGGGATTGTACAGCAATGGGACAGCGTATTTGCCCATAATATCGATGATGTGGTCAAAGAGTCTATCCATTATAGCCAGTACAAGTGGCATATGTTCAGTTATGAACAACAGAAATGTCTGACACATGATGAAGCACGAGATGCTTTCGATGCCGAGCCGAAAGATGAAGTATATGTGATGTATGAAAGTGGTGGTTGGGTGCTTTTATACGAAAACGCGAATCGGGTCATTGCAGCGGATTTTGATTCGGAGCAGGATATCTATATCTTCGACCGAGCGTTTACATGGACGTACGTGTATACGCACGAATCCATGTGTGGCCCTTATTTTTATAAAATAGAACAAGCATGATTCTGAACAAATGGGGAGTGCATATCTAATGCAGGAACTTTTTAAGAAGATCATCAATACAGACGTCAAACCCTTATTTGCCAAACACGGCTATTCCAAGAAAAATCTGAATTTCTACAAAGCGGATGGAAACCTCACATATAAGTTCAACATTCAAAAAGCAAAGGTTAACACCAGTAGTCAAGTCCAGTTTTATGTTAATTGTGGAATTCATTCCACCGAACTTGCGGAGTTGCAGTCCGTTGAATTGAGTGGAACCATATTGGAGAACATATCTCATTTTACCTGCCGAATCGGAGAAATAGTCCCTTCCGCTCCGGCCCACTATACCTTAACGCCTAATATCGATCCAGACGCTTTAGCGAAAGAACTGGTGTCGCATTTGGAAGAGGGCATTTCATTCTTACACTCGCTAACAGGGGCCAGAGATATAGTCCATTATTATATGGCGAAGATAGCGCTACATTTAAGTGAAGAGACTTTCCGCTTTCTGCTACAAGCCGGTGATACGGAAGAAGCCAAGCATTATTTAGAGCAACTACATGCCAAATACGGAGCCGAAAAGCGCTGGGCCATATTTGCAAAGAAATATGCAGCCATTTTTGCCGAGTATGGATTGTAAGCTTTGCTCCAGACAAATAGCCAAAATGAGAGGGGATAACATATGAACGATACTCTATATAATTTAAATTTTGAGAAACTGTGTAATGAATTACAGCTTGGTGAATTGATCAGTACGCCCAAACCGATTTCAGGTGGACTTCTTCATCGAATGTACGCCATTGAAACGACACAAGCTAATTATGCAGTTAAGGCATTGAATCCCCAGATTATGATAAGGCCTGCTGCTGTGCAAAATTATATGGATTCAGAAAAAATCGCAAGCGTGGCAGCCGAACATATCCATGCTCAACCTGCAAAAAGGTTAAATGGTGCTTCAGTGCATAAAATTGATAATCAATTCTATCTAATATTTGATTGGATTGAGGGTCAACGTTTGAAACAAGATGAAGTTACTATCAATAACAGTTCTCTGATGGGAACGATCCTTGCAGATATCCATAAAACGGATTTTAGACAACTAGAGCTGGATAGTTCACAGGCGACTAATTCTAAAAAAAATAGATTGGATGTTTTATCTGAACAAAGGAAGAAATGAGAATTCGGAATGGATTGAGATTTTGGATTCCAATATGGATAAGCTGTATGAGTGGAGCATGAAAGCTAAGAATTCATCTTCCATGTTAGCATCCAATAATGTTATTAGTCACAGAGATCTGGAGCCTAAGAATGTGATGTGGAGACAAGACATACCTATTATTATAGATTGGGAATCGGCAGGTTATATTAATCCGATGCATGATCTGGTAGAAACAGCTGTGTATTGGTCAGTAGATAGCTCTGGAAGTATAAACGAGGAAAAGTTCTTGGCTTTTATAAGTGGATATAAGAAGCGAGTGGGGAGTCTAACAGCCAATTGGGAAGTGGTTCTGGATATTGGTTTTGCTGGAAAGTTGGATTGGCTCGAGTATAGTCTTAAACGGTCACTGTGGATTGAATGTACGGATATAGAGGAACAGTTAGTAGGTACATCACAAGTCATTTGGACTTTAGAGGCTTTAAAACAATATGAAAATATGATTTCAGATATTAAGAACTGGTTGAATACTTAATTCAGGAGAGGATACCCACATGGCAAACGATAAAGGAACACTCAGAACATGCGAACAAGGACATTCGTATTATAAAAAAAGTGATTGCCCAACCTGTCCGACTTGCGAAGCTGAACGTAAACCGACAGAGGGATTTCTAGCCTTGTTGTCAGCTCCCGCCAGACGTGCTTTGGAGAATGAAGGGATTACAACACTACTGCAACTCGCGGAGTACACGGAGAAAGAAATCCTGATGCTGCATGGAATCGGGCCATCTGCCATGCCTAAACTGCGGAACGCATTGGAAGAAGAGGGATTGTCTTTTAAGAAATAACCCTCTTCAATCCTGTCATTTAATCCAAACCTGAAGTAATCTCCTCGATGGTTACCTGGTATAACAGGTTATCTTCACTCAGTAGCAGACGATGTTGGCGAAAATCCTGCCGTGCCTGCTTGAAGGGCTGACCATCTACATTTAATAAACCAATCTTCTGCCCCTTGCTCAATCTACCGGGTTTCTCCATTTTTTTAAGCACAAACGTTCCATGTTTACCGTACCCGGCATCAAACAAGAAATGATAACCATCCGTACTGAAGCCGGAGGAACCGGAGATGTTTGGATTCATAAATGTAACGTTAGGTTCATTGGTTCCCCCTGAGATACAACCGAGTTCAAAATCGGTATAGAAGTAGAACCAGACCTGCTTCTCATTTACCACATTGAGTGAGTAACAATCTGCAATATCAGCTGCGCTGTTTTCGTACACTTTATTACCGTGCTCATCCCAGGCCAACAGACCGTTTGATCCAATTGGATCGCTCCATCCGTAGTTACCAAATACCCCTTCATCGAAGTAACTGGTCCAGATCGTTCCCTTCTCTGTGACCTGTACACTTTGGATACCGTCTCCCAACAGAAACTCGCGAATTGTATTTCCGTCCAGATCACACACTTTGGCGTTCAGATCAAACTGTTCATTTCCGTAATTCGCACATCGTGCTCCGACGAGCAGCAGATGATCATGTAATGGTTGTACGTAATGATAATTGAACGTCTGCCCCCAGATGACAACTTCCTCGATAGTTTGATCTGTCACAATAAGCACTTTGTACGTATAGCTTTGCTTCAATTTACTTTGGACGAACATACCTCGCTCTCTTTCGGGGATCTGATTCATCAACAGCACATAGACAAGGCCATCACCGCCCCACTGGGTGGAAACGATATCGAAGCCTTCGACATAATTTGAAATATCGGCAAAAGGCAGAAGTTTTACTTTAGGATTGGGCATATCCATATCCTCCTTTGTAGTCCAATGCAGAGTCACCACCTGCATCTGTATAAGAGCATTATGACGTACGTGTACTTTGCTGAACATGGTGGAAGTATAGCGAAGGTCTTCTTTGGTTTTCATAGTGTATGAGTACAATCTTTTGAAATGGCTGCTTCGTACTTGACACTCGTAGTACAATAAGGAAGTTGTGTAAAATTCTATAAAAAAGAAGGATGGAGAGGTACAATAAGGAGAGTGTGAGATTACATACAACGCACGTAAAGTAGGGTGAAAGAATTATCCGTAGATTCAATTGGCAATATTACAAGGAAGACTCATCTCAGAAAGACAAAACTGATTAAGGAAGTGTTACTAAGTGGAACCACATATTCAAGAGCAAAAGACAGACTACCGTCCACTAGGCGTATCGGGCTTAGGTGGTTGGCTGATTCTCACCCAGATTGGATTATTTCTTACGGTGATTTTTCTGGCGATCCAATTGATTCTGTATTGTTTGCCCATGCTTACAACAGAGACTTGGGAGCTGCTAACTTCGGAGCAATCTGAATATTATCACCCGTTATGGGGACCAGTCGTTATTTTTGAAACAGTATATAACACGCTCTTTTTAGTGTTTGGCATTTATACGATCATTGCTTTTTATAGCAAAAAATCGATCTTTCCTCGTCTTATGATCATGTTTTATAGTGTCAGTCTAGCCGTGAGTATCATTGATTATTTATTGTTGCTTCAGATTCCGATGGCAAGAGAACTTGAGGATGGAAGCTCGTTAAGAGATATTGGCAAGTCGGTACTTAGTTGTGCCATCTGGATTCCTTATTTTATCAAATCCGAGCGAGTTCATAACACATTTGTAAGATAGATGGTAAGCAGGAAATGCCCGATCTTGGATAGAAGCTATCTGAGGTCGGGTTTATTTGATACATACGAAAGTCGTTATAGATGAAAGTTAACCTGTTCAATGTGAAACGGAGGAGAGATCTTGAAAATTTATCTGATAAGGCATGGGATGGACGAGGAAGGATATCGAGGCGGATGGAGTGAGCGTGGACTTACGGAACAGGGGATCAATCAATCCAGGAGACTGGGCGAGCATTTGCATCATCATGCTGAGGAGTACAACATACATACGATTATTAGCAGTGATCTTCCTCGTGCAGTACAGACTACACGGGAAATTGAGAAGAAATTACATATGCAGGCTAGCTTAATGAAAGATTGGCGGGAGATGAATAACGGAGATATGGCAGGCATGCTCCATAAGGATGCTGAAGAACATTACCCGGGAGTTTATTTCAACACCCTTGAGATGGATTCACCTTTTCCAAGAGGAGAAAGTCCAAGGGATTTTTATAACCGGATAAGCACATCTTTCGAGAGTCTTCTTAGAGATATAGAGGAACAAACAGTCAAGTCCAATGTTCTGTTAATTACTCACGGCGGAGTGATTAACATCCTGTATTACCTGCTTGAGAAGAGGGAATGGAGCAATAAGTCCAGTTTTTATCCCATGGACAACACCAGTGTACATACCGTTGAAAAGGGAAGGCATGGTTGGAAACTAAGCAACGCAAATGTGTTGAGTCATCTAGATTAGTTGTTTGATATGTCTAACGGAATGGGTGAACCACGGATGCTCTTGGGTATTTATTTTGAAGAAGACAATGATCTGCTTACATGGGAAGCGGAGAGTAAAGGATAAAAATAAACGAATAGTTAAATAAAAGAAGGAGGCGATGGCATGACTGATCAACCCATTGAACTGTTACAACATTTGAAGTCTTTATCTGGACCATTTCCAACGTGGGATATGGGGCAGTTGCCGGAGCGGCCAGGGAAACTATTTTTGGATTGGTTAAGATTGGCGGTTGAGAACGAAGTGAAAGAACCTCATGCCATGACGATCTCGACTGTGGATCACGACGGTTACCCTGATGCGCGGGTGTTGATTTTGAAAAACGTAATTGACGAAACGTTTTATTTTGCCTCCAGTTCGGAGAGCCGAAAAGGGCAGCAGTTGAAGGAGAACCATCATGTGGCTCTCACCTTCTACTGGCCTTCCCTTGGAAGACAGATTCGGATAAGGGGAATTGCCGAAGATTGTGGAGATGAAGCGGGCGCTAATGATTTCCGCAAACGTTCAGCTGGAGCGAGAGCAGTTGCCATGACAGGACATCAGAGTGAGGTTTTGGATAGCGAGGAAGTACTGGATCGTTCCATCGAAGCTCAGAAAGTAAGGATAAGTCATGATCCCGGTGTCGTTACACCTAATTGGCGTTTATATGCCGTGAATGCACAAGAGGTGGAATTTTGGCAGGGAGATTCGGAGCGCAAGCATGTACGAGTCCGATATTCGATGCAAGATGGGCAGTGGAATACACTCAGGTTGTGGCCTTAATTTTAGAACAGATGAGCTAGGCAATACGGACCGAACCGCTGTGTGTTTCTTTTTCCTAACAATCTGAGGGAGGATAAATTTATGAAAACGATTGAAAGTTTCTTCGAACCATTTCCCGTGTTGGAAACCGAACGGACGTTACTCCGACCTCTTACCTCTGATGATCTGGAGGATATGTACAGTTACTGCGTTGTACCTGCTGTATCGGAGTTCACCACTTGGGACGCGCATCAGAGCATAGAAGACACCAAGGCTTTTTTGGATTTTGTCATGAGTCGCTATGAGACGGATCTAATAGGCCCATGGGGGATTGAAGATAAACACACCAATAGGCTGATTGGTAGTTGTAACTATCTAGGATGTGACAGCGATAACAGGAGAGTTGAGCTGGGATATGTATTATCTGATCAATTTTGGAATCAAGGCTACATGACCGAGGTAGTGAAACGAATCATCCAATTTGGATTTGACGAAGTGGGGCTCGAGCGAATCCAGGCCAGATGTTTAGTGGAAAACACAGGTTCCGCCAAGGTCATGGAGAAGGCAGGCATGCAATTCGAAGGTGTGCTGAGGAAATACATGAAGGTGAAAAATGAGCTTCAGGATCTGAAGATGTATGCTATCGTAAAAGAAGACTTCTATACTCGTATTAAATAAAGAATGTATTTTTGAAAGGGTGATCGAGGTTGAACAAAGGAATTCTGTATCTTATGTTATTCATGACTTTTTTAAGTAGCTCAGAAGTGACATACAATCGTAATGCCGTTTCAAAAGAACCTCCTGCACCTCATGCAACTAAGATATTTACTGAGGATGAATTCCAATTTCAGATTAAATCCAAAGATATTACGATTAAATTAGGAAGTACTCGTGAAGAGGTTGAGCAGCAACTTGGACTCCACGTGGATTATTACTACTACACGAATGTCTATCAGTACAAAGATATGAGAATTCATTACAAAGATGGCATTGTGGATGGCATTATGATTGATGGCCCGGCAAAGTTCAAAAAGTATAAAACGCCAAGAGGGATAGGTTATGGAAGTACAGTTCAGGAGGTCTTCCAACAATACGACAAAAAAGCTTTTATAGATACTAAAAAAGGAAAAGTAAAAAGTATTACATATGTCATGGAGAAAAATAAACAAGGAGACTACCATGTCATACCGTCCTTTGATCATGCAATATTGGAAGGAGGATTTGAGAACATGAAAGGGTTGTCCATGAATTTTGATCAAAAAGGTCGTGTCTCATTCATCATGCTGGCAAGCCATGAGTTTGCCTATAATCCAGAGTTCAACGTGGATGACATACAATAGAGGGATGCTGGAATTACCTTGCATCACACATTACAACAACCAACGTGCATAATGTTATATCGTCAACCGTGTGCCATCCGCTATACTCTTCAAGTTATCCAAACGTGGATAGAATGAAGGAACCAGGAGGTACAACGAATTGATAGCCAAAAACAAATATAAATCACTTGAACTGGAAACCCCTGGCGTATATGAGCTGGAAGGGCTTGAAGTGGGAGTGACGTCGAACTGCAATTATAAATGTGACTACTGCTGTGCCTACAATCGGGATGATGGAGCATGTATTACTAGTCAGGAAGTTATCCGTATTATTAGTGAACTTCCTCGTCTCAAGCGAGTGCGATTGTCCGGAGGAGAAGTAACACTGAAATACCAGGATTGCCTGGAGATTGTGACGTACTGTGCAGCACATGGCATTGATACACAATTGAATAGTAATGCTAGTCTGCTGACCGAAGAAAGGATTCTCGCGTTGCGTGATGCAGGCTTGTCCAACATCCATATCTCGTTCAATTATACGGATGCGGAGTCCTATGCTGCGTACTACCGTGTGCATCCTCGCATGTATGAAAGACTGGAGCAGAATATCCGTTTGTGTACGGAAGCCGGTCTGGAGACGGTGCTAGAAACGTTACTGTTTGAAGGTAACCAAGCGAACATGCAGGCCATTAGCAATAAGGTGTATGATCTGGGTGTGCGCATCCATGAGATCCAGAATAGCATTAAGATGCCACATACCGATTGGAGCCAGATTGTATCCAAAGAGTCCCTTGTTCGATCTGTGACGGAATTAATTAAACATAAAAAGCCAGATACAACGCTCTATTTTACCTGTATGGATCGGTTTGCTGAACAGTTGAATTTGCGTGAACAACCTGGTGTGTATTTCTCGAATTGTGTGGATGGCACGAAACAGCTGCACTTGCACGGCAACGGGGATATTCTCATCTGTGAGTTATGCCATCCTGTCGTGATTGGCAACATTTATAACGGAACGTCGTTGAAGGATATCTATGCTCAGCAGCCACCGGCGTTAACGGAATTTTTGGAAAAGCGGCCATGTCCCGCATACGATGCTCTTTTTGCAGACGCATAACAGGAAGACCTGTTGAAGATGTGATATGAATGTTGAACGAAATATGTACACGATAACAGTGACATTTAGGGTTCTATAGATTAAAAAATCAAGGTGATCTGATTTCCTTAATAGGAAAACGGATCACCTTTTTTGATATGGTTTCAGATTCATTTAAGCTACCCGGCCTAATATGACCTTAAGACTTAGATGAAGAGGTGAGCTTTACATGATGAAGATCTATGAGAAACCAACCCGGAAAGACCCAAATAAAAGACCGATCTCCCCAAGAAAGCGCAGATGGCTCATCATCACACTGGTCATCGTGCTTGCGGTAGGTGGAATCCTGTACAGCTTGGCTGACCGTTACCTGATCCGGCATGTGCAGGTGATTGTGGCGGATGAGAACACGGCAACGGCAACAACAGGCAACGCCAATGATTCCAGCAGTACTACGACCACTACGACTGAAGTAAATGCAACGTCAGATGATTGGAATTATTCGAGTGATGATATGAAAGTCAATATTGAAAAGGTACAGACTGGTTCAGGCTCGGATCAGATTACGTATTATGTTGCTGACGTTCAGCTAACAGATGCAAGCAGCCTGCGAACCGCGCTGGCGGATAACAGCTTTGGAACAAACATTACCGAAAATACGTCAGAGATTGCCGCAGCCAACAATGCGATCTTTGCCATTAACGGTGATTACTATGGATTCCGTGATGATGGTGTCATTATTCGAAATGGAACATTGTATCGGGACAGCCCCACGCGGGATGCACTTGCCCTGTTCAATGACGGAACGATGAAAACCTATAACGAGAACGAGATTTCTTCCTCGGAATTGCTGGCCGAAGGTGCAACCAATACGTTATCCTTTGGGCCCATTCTGATTCAGGATGGCGAGATCGTCAGTGATTTTAGCAGTGTGAAAATCGATAACAACTTTGGCAACCGCTCCATCCAGGATGCGAATCCAAGAACTGCGATCGGCATGATTGCTCCGAATCATTACGTCTTCGTGGTGGTGGACGGACGGCAGGACGACAGCCGTGGCATGACCTTGGCAGAACTGGCTGATGTCATGAAAGGCCTTGGAGCAACCGAAGCCTACAATCTGGACGGCGGCGGTTCATCCACGATGTATTTTATGGGCAGAGTCGTTAATAACCCGCTGGGACGCAACCAGGAACGTGGCGTAAGTGACATTTTATATCTGACGGAGGGACAAGGATCATGACGATATTAATTCCATCATATGAACCCGATGTGCGTTTGCTAAATCTTGTTCTGCAGTTACAGACATTTAAGCTTGGACCTATTGTGATTGTGGATGATGGTAGTGGACCCGGTTACCGTGGCATTTTTGAAACAGCAGAAGCCTATGGCTGTACGGTCCTGACACATCCCGTCAATCTGGGTAAGGGCAGGGCGTTGAAGACAGGCTTCCAGTACATTAAGGAGTTTGGACCTCAGGGTGGTGTCGTGTGCGCAGATAGTGACGGACAGCATCTGCCACATGATATTAAGCGTATCTTCGAAGTATTGCTTGCACAAACGACACCAGGAATTGTACTCGGCAGCCGTCGCTTCAGTGGTAAAATTCCAGCACGCAGCCGTTTTGGCAACACCGTCACACGGGCGGTCTTTTCCCTCACAACAGGTACCAAAGTATATGACACGCAGACGGGTCTACGCGGTTTTCCTTACTCCATGCTGGACTGGCTGAACCAGATTCCCGGGGATCGGTTTGAATACGAGATGAACATGCTGTTAACGGCACACAAGGAAGGGTATGAGATTACGGAGGAGTTTATTGATACGGTGTATCTGGATCACAATGAGTCCTCCCATTTCCGCCCGCTGGTTGATTCATTCCGGATCTATATGCCAATCCTGATGTTCAGCACATCTTCGGTGCTGTCCGCTCTGATTGATTTTGGACTATTATTTGTTATTCAGTATTTCACACACAATCTGTTTCTGTCGGTTGTCGCAGCAAGACTATGCAGTTCCATCTTCAACTATACGATTAATCGGAAGTATGTATTTTCCGCTGGACGAACCTCGAAGGTTCGGCAGTCTTTGCCCAAATATTTCTCACTTGTCTTGCTGGTGCTGTTATTAAACTATGGTTTATTGTACTTTTATAATGAAAAACTGATTATTCCACTGCTCGCAGCCAAATTATTGACCGAGGTATCGATCTTTGTATTCAGCTATTGGGCGCAGCGCAGATTTGTCTATTAACCTGAAGAAAGAGTAAGCCTATGGCTTGCTCTTTTTTGGTTGAAACGGTTTCATATGTACCCCGAAATAGGTTACGATGGATTGGGAAATAAGGAGCCTTATTATAGGTGAATGGATGTGGGTTGATGTTGAATCGTCTGCGCAAGGACTTGCGTTATTACCTTCAGGAGCATCAGGATCGGAATAACCGCATTTTGCATTATTTCGCGTTTATATCGGCGTTTGTGGCATGGATTTTTTTGTTTATTGATATCAAAGTCACGTTGCTACTCGTTGTCATCCATTACGCTTTATCCTGGATTGGGCACTTCTATTATGAAGGCAATAAACCCGCAGCTTTTCGTTATCCTCATAATTGTAAATATTCTTTAGTTAAACTTATATAAAATAAATGTGGGAGGATGATTATGTATCTTCGAAGTGTGGAACTCATGTCGGCCAAGATTGAGAATCGGGACCAATATCCTTTTGACATCCCCGCGATACGGTCCTTGGAACGTTTGGAGCTCACGAATAACATTACTTTTTTTGTAGGTGAAAATGGTTCTGGGAAATCTACGCTGCTGGAAGGCATCGCTCATCAATGTGGATTCAATACCGCAGGGGGCGGCAGGAATAATACCTATGAGACACATGCTTCGGAATCCTCGCTCGGGAATTATCTCAGGCTGGCATGGTTGCCCAAAATAACGAATGGTTTTTTCATGCGCTCTGAATCCTTCTATCAATTCGCATCACATGTGGATGCGATGCCGGAGTCACTTCAATATTATGGCGGGCGTTCATTACATGAACAATCGCACGGAGAGTCTTTTCTCAACTTGTTCGTCAATCGCTTCAGTTCCAAAGGCATCTATCTGCTCGATGAGCCCGAAGCCGCTTTATCTCCAGCTAGGCAGCTTTCCTTATTGCGTATCCTTCATGATCTCTCAGGCACTTCGCAATTCATTATTGCGACGCACTCACCCATTCTGCTGGGGTATCCGGGGGCAGAGATTTTAAGTTTTGACGATAGCCATATTCAAGAGGTAGCCTATGAGGAGACCGATCATTATCAGATTACTCGCAGTTTTCTGGAGAACCGCGACCGGATGCTGAATGAATTATTTAAAGATTAAGTTCTCAGTTTAACAAAGGAAGTTACTAAGCCATGAGACGTAAAATTTATTATTGAGGAGAGATAGGATGAAAGTAGGTTTGCTAATTGTTGATATGCAAGAGAGTATTGTACGGAAAAAGATGGACCAGACTTCGATAGACCATGCCTGTGAGTACATTAACCATGTGGCTAACGTGCTGCGATTGAATGAACATGTGGTCGTTCACGTGCAGGATGTGGAGGGAATGGAGGAGGCCAAACCGGAAGAGTATCGTATTATTCCCGAGGTGGATGTGAACGAGAAGGATCTCACGGTTACCAAGGAAGCTTCCAATGCCTTCTGGCAGACCGATCTGGAGCAGGTGTTGAAGAGTCATGGAATCGAATTGGTGATCATCGCTGGTTTTGCCGCAGAAGAATGTGTTCTATTCACCTACAACGGAGCGATGGAGCGTGGTTTCCGGCCGGTGATGTTGCAAAATGGAATTCTTAGCACACATCACGAAGCGGTGACTTCAACGTACAGAGATCGCAATGTGATCTCATATCCTGTGGTTGATTATCTATATAAGTTCAACTAAAGAGGTTTACACTGAGCACTCCAATGACAGAGCAACCTTCCGATCGCTGTTATCCCCAGATTTTTTTGATTCCCTTTTTAAAGGGGAAATCCGGTGATAAAGGCGAACGCTCCGCTTCTTCAGGTTATTTCTGTCCTCTCCGTTTTTGTGTAAAAAGTTTAGTTGAACCTATATAATTCAATAATTATTAGCTAAGTGCTAATGGATACTTGGTGAAAAATAAAGATAAGACCAATAATCGGACTCTGTAGGGAGTCTTTTTTTTTTGCACAAATGTACACTTCCACTACGACAGTTAAGGTTACTCTATGATTTAAACCAAACTTTGCCTATATCTGCTGTGGTTGAAAGGATATATTGAGAACAGGGCACAGCAAACTCGTTGTGGACATCGGAAAGGTTATGTATGGATCACTAACCAACTCATTAACTAAGGGAGATATGTAATGAAGATGAATGTACAAATTACGAGTATTTTGCCAGAGCAGAAGGAATTGTTTCTCAACCTGTACAACTTGTACTTATATGATCTGTCTGAATTTTCTGGCGAGGATCTACTAGAAGAGGGGAAATATGATCCAACTAACACCTATTTATATTTGGAACGTGATGAATTACATCCGTTTTTGATTCAGTATGAAGGGAAGGTTATTGGATTCGTACTGGTGTGCTCACCTCCATATGTGCCGGAAGAAGTGGATTATACCGTGCAAGAGCTGTTCCTGGTGAAAAAATATCGCGGGCAGGGGCTGGCAGCACAAGCGGTTGACTTGGTTTTTGCTCAATTTGAGGGTACATTCCAAGTGGAACAGCTTGCTAACAATGCAGTGGCAGTTTCGTTCTGGAAAAGATATTATGAGCAACATCAGATTGAATATACCGAGTCTGAATATAACATTGAAATTGACAACATCGCTGGTAGCCACCGGATTTTGTCCCAGACTTTTGTGCGTGAAAGAGAGAAATAATATTTGAATTAGAAGGTGATTGCTCTGTTCATTATCGCAGCAACCAAGGGGGATTTGAAGTGGATTTCGGGTGTATTTCAGGCAGAAGATGTAGCTAGACAGTACATGGATCTTATACCAGATGAGCTTAAGGGATACCAGAAATTCGTTCAGATAGAGAACCTCACATATCCTTTTTATATTATAGAGCGTCAGGAATCTCCGTTTAGGTTTCTCGGTAAATATGAAGTGATTTCACTTTTCGATCATACGGATGTATCAGAGGACGAAGATGAGGTGCACTTTAATATCTACATGGTGGATTCAGATTATAGACCAAAGAAACCTGGAACAGATTATATGGGAATGCTGAGGCATGATCATGTGACCAATGAATTTATAGAGATGTATCGAGAAGAAGGAACAAAATTTCTGAGTAAACGAAGGATTTTATGAATGTAAGGAAGTTTTATCCCGGTCCTATTTACTTCTCCTAATTAGGGAGCTAGATAGGATCTTTTTCAATTTCCATTTACCAATACATGGGTTATGATGAATTAAGAGGAGTCCTATGTGAGTGACGTGTAAGGGGGAAGTACGTAGGAATGCCAAAGCATTATTTTGTTATCGAAAACAAATCGCAAGTGGACGGGAATATCCATACCTCCTACTCATGGGATTCACAAGGGAGAATACAAGGAAGTGGATTAACCACAGAGAATCATGCGACCTTGGAAGACGAATTCATTGCGTACATCTATGATTCCCTTTGTTGGTTGGATACTTGGAATCCATCTACCTGCATGAGATGTAGTGGGCTGAACAACTATGGAATAACCGT
Source organism: Paenibacillus sp. FSL R7-0313 (assembly GCF_037969885.1). NCBI lineage: Bacteria > Bacillati > Bacillota > Bacilli > Caryophanales > Paenibacillaceae > Paenibacillus > Paenibacillus sp. FSL R7-0313. The sequence continues at coordinate 6,377,238 of NZ_CP150219.1, read as the reverse complement.
TATTGAAGAACAGGATGTTTTGTTGAAGTTTCATCAACTCATTCGGGCCTGGATCGATCTATTTAACCATGCGGCGGATCCGATTGTTCTAACAGGGAGTTACTGTGTTGATGGAGAAGAACGGAAGGGCTACTACGAGAAACTCGTGTACAACAAAGTTGAATTAATCAACGAATTACATAAGCTTGCTAACATGGCAAAGTATGCTGAGGTAAATGGGAAGTGTATTGTGCATTTTGGGATATGAAATTTAACTCTTTTAAGATCCAATTTACTATAAAAGGAGTTTTTATATTGCCTTGGCCTATGGTTCATTTTGCAATTGCATCCGAGTTGATATCCGAGCCATCCCCTGAATTGTTATTGGGAAGCCTTGCTCCAGATTCCATCCATGTAAGAACCAATCTTCGTACCGAGAAGGCAAAAACCCACCTCATGCCAGAGGCAGGAAGATTTGCAACTGACGAAGAACTTAAAGAATTTTTTGAATCCAACAAGAAGGTAGCCTATAGTGATCCCAAATTCATGCAATATCTGTGCGGTTATATCGCCCATATCTATACGGACCGTGTGTGGACATTCGATATTTATCCTGCATATGAAGTTCATCCCAATGGAAGAAGCGTGTATACACAGGATGTCACGAAGTTGGAGTTTTTGATTTTACGGAATTGGAACAAGGCCAACGATTGGTTAAGTGCGCTGAAAGTGGGGAGAGCATTTAATTTAGGCGGATTGCTGGAATCTGAGGTGTATCAGTATAGAGGAGAGAAACTGGCGTTTTTAGCTAACCCTGACAACGAACCTTTTGGTGACTTAAATATTTTATCCATGGAAGCTATGGAAGAGTTTATACGTACAACAGGATTGGCGCTAAAACAATTGTTTACGAAATGGAATGTGTATACAGATTTACGTGAAGGGAGATCCTATCATGCAAAAAAACAATAATAGAACATTCTGATCTAATGAAGAAGTATCCCAAGAGTGCAGCATTTTGATTATCTATCGTTGTGTTGAATTTGGTATATACCTTTGGTAGGGATATCGGGGTGTGGCTTTACCACCTGACTCATTAGAAAATGATTGTAATGAAAGGAGAGGGTCTGGATATGGGAAACTCAATTCGGTTGGCTCTTTATCACGAGCAATATGACCAAGATTTGGATGATTTCGCTCTAAGAGGAGATCAGCTTCAGTTTACTGCAATGCCTGCGGATGTGATTGATGAAGCTATACAAAATCCGGACAAAGACCCGATGGTTATCCTTCATGAAGAGAAAGCTGTTGGATTCTTTATACTACATAAAAATTCTGAATACGTTGAAGATAAAGATGCATCTCATACCATACTGATACGTGCTCTATCCATTTCGATGGAACACCAAGGAAACGGGTATGCGAAGGCAGCAATGAAGGCATTGCCTGAATTCGTTCTCCATCGCTATCGGGATATTGATGAGATTATTTTGGCTGTAAATGAAAGAAATATTGCGGCACAGCAGTTATATCTGAAATTGGGTTTTCTCGACAGGGGTGTTCGAAAGATGGGCATCCATGGTCAGCAACTAATCTTGCATAATAGAATCACATAAAGGAGGAGAGACGTGCCGAATATATATAAGGGAAGATATTCAGCTCAGATTGAGGGAGAATTTGTTGTTTTTATCATCGGAATGAGGATCAATCGTCTGTGGGCTATACATAAATGGCTGCCTGTCTTAAAGTCCATGGGCCCGATGATTAAAGAACTGTATATGAATCCGGAGACCGGATTTCTGAGTACAGAGTATTTTATAAGCTGGCGTGGGGTGACGCTACTCCAATACTGGCGCTCTTACGATGAGTTGGAGAAATACGCACGGGGCGGATTACACTTGGAAGCTTGGAAAAGATTCAACCGATCCATTGGTACTGACGGAACAGTAGGGATCTATCATGAGACATACAAGGCTCAGTCGGGTTCCTTTGAGACCATATACGCCAACATGCCCAAATTCGGATTAGCTAAAGCGTCTGACCATGTGCCTTCGACAGGGAAGATGGAGACATCCAGACGCAGAATGGGCGGAGAGAATGACCCTGCAGTGAAAGCACCAGAGAATCCTTAAAGTGGTGAATAGAGAGGAGCATGTTATGAAGGCTAAACTTCGATCAGAAGATGTACATTCAAAACAGCTTAGCTGGTTGTGTATTAAACCGATGCTTGTTTCTGTACGGGGCAGAGATATGGCAGCCAAAACAGAGATATACCGAAAGTTACACGAAGGGCAACAAGCTTTATTTCTGTTCTATTCCTATCACAATCACACGAAGAGTCTGGCAGAATTTTATTGGTTTTCGGCATATAACATCATTGAGATCAAGAGTTGGAATGGAATTAAAAAAGGGATGCACTTTTTTCATTTAGATGAAATGGTAACTGTACTGGACCAGATAGAAAGTCTGATCACGGACAAAAACAGAGTGGATGAAGTGTGGCGTGAGGTACTGCCAACGGATCTGGAGAAGGACCCGATCTTGCTCCAGAGAACAGAGGCATTATATGCTGCATATCAGACTGTGGCACAAGCAGCTATTGCACACATGAATGAGATAATCCTGCAAAATCAGGAGATGTATCTGGAGATTGAGTAAGGTTATATGAATGTATGAATGCATAGGGGCTACTCATGAGTGAGTAGTCTTTTTATCATGTATGAGAACATTGGCTGCACATCATCGCTTTTTATTTTTATGCTAGAATGGATAGCAGGAAAAAAGCGGAAGAGTTAAATAACATTCTCAAGTAGGTAAGGAGAACAAGTATGAACGAGGAAGAACTGCTGGAGTTATACGGATTGGAGCCTGATGACATCCATCGAGAGCCGATCCGAGAACTATTGAAGCAAGAGATTGAGAACCGAAAGTCAGTCAGACTTTATTTTATCTGGAAAAAATGGACGGGGGGCAGGCCCATGAGGAGTTGCTTTACCTTAAACAGTGCGAGCCCGTATGATTTTGTTGATTTTTCCAAAGCGGAATGGGTCTCAGACTATAAACAATATTACGGTGTTTGATATATGTGCATACTGGAAGGAGAGGTACTATGCCAAGTTTGCATGACAACATCATATTAAGTTACGAAGTCGATTTAGAGAACGAAAGGATAAGGATGTGTACTCGTTCAAGTCATGATGTGCCGAAAAATATGGATGTCTTATTCTCTGGTGTAATGGCCCATGCGTTTGATACACCGCTGCATGGCAGTATTATTTTGGATCTCGATGAGTGGGACGTAGAGCATTTTATCCCTCATAATCGAGAGTTGTTAGAGTCGGGGAAGGGCTACGGTTGGCCTGTCAGTTATGTTTCCTATGAGGAATTACAAACTCGGCTAATAGAAGAGAAATACAAGTACATGGTGATCTCATCCTCCTATGGATTGAGTGGTTGGGTTTTGGCGAAGAACATAGAAATATCGGTTAAAGAAACGGGGTGAATGGTATGGAGCGTGAGAACACGCAGCATGGTAGCAAGAGGGGCGCGGGACTAAGAGTGGGCATTGTTGTGCTTGTTGTTCTGCTCGTTATTCTAGTCATGACCAATCCAAACGAAGAAGATTTTGTTGCATGGCTTGCAAGTGAACATGACATCCATTTATCGTATGATGTGAATGAAGGCAGGCCGTTTACGCAGACAATTGACGGTGAGGGAAAGAAGCTTCATTTTAAAGGTGGACATATACGTCATATGGGGATTTTTTCAACATATAGTTACCGTTTTGCGGATAATGAAGAAAAAGAGATTCAGATTGAAGCGGTCGGCATAATGAATATGCTATTTAATAGATAGGTAGTTTGATTGTGGACAGTTACAAAATTTGGGAGAAAGTTCTGCTGATATACGCGCTCTTTGCATGATGTAACTCGTGCAGAGAAGCGTGTTTTTTTGCGTGAAAAGTGCTAGAAATAGAGATGGTTTACTTCGTTTATTCGCAAATTCCACATTATGGGTTATGATGTACCTTGAGAGAAAATTTTACATACATAGGAAGTCTTCTTCTTTTAAATTAAAAGCAAAGTCATAACCGGGATGGTGTTTTCCGTGGATGAATTGAAGAAACATTTGAGTACGCATCGGGCAGGGCAGGTATTGGACGTAGGCACGGGATCAGGTAGATTTATTCCTACTTTACTTGAACTATTCAGTGGTATCGAACAGATTACTGGAATGGATACGGATATGGATTCGTTACGTCAAGCAGAGGCTACGTATGCGGGCCATGGAAGGATTCAGTTTAAGCCGATGGATGCGAGTAACATGGGATTTGCAGATGGGACGTTTGATACGGTCTGTATTTCGAATGCATTGCATCATTTACCGCCAGGTGCACAGGTCCTGGAAGAAATGAAGCGAGTTGTGAAAAGAAACGGTCTGTTTCTCATGAATGAATTAGTCAGTGATGAGCCGAATGAAGCCCAGCTGACTCATATTTTATATCATCATTTCAGTGCCGCTATAGATCAGCGTTTGGGAATATACCATCATCACACGTACACGCGTCAGGAAGTCAGGGATATCGTTACTGCCAGTGATATACGTATACATTGGACATACGAATACAACGAACCCAAGCCGGATGTTATGGCAGAACGGGATATACATTTGGTTACTAATACCTGCAAACAGCATATGGAACGGGCCAAGGCGTTTGAAGATTATGCGGCTTTTGCAGAACAAGGTAATTCTATCATCGAACGTTTGAAAACGGTCGGAATTCAGCGCCCAACGCAGCTCATGATCGTGGGAGGTTTGGAAGATTAGACGAATGCTGATCGGAGGATGGAATATGAAGAAGTTAATGATAGTTTCATTAATATTTCTACTTCTGGTGGCCTGTCAGAACAAAGGAAACACTGAAGATGCACAGCAAGATGAAGAAATATCGACATCCCAAGAGAAAGAAGACATCCCACCAGAGTACCTCGATGAAACAAACTATACAGGGGATGAATTGGAAATCGTCAAACTTATGAATGCCCGTATGCGTTATTTATACGAAAAGGATGAAAAAGCATATATGAATCTTTTTGATCCAAAATCTCCTATATCGGGCATGGGAAGATACAAAGTTCTCAAGGCTACTTCGATGAGCGATATAACTATACAGGAGCAAAGGAAGCTCTATCAGGCAGCGGTGACGGTTAATGAGTTAAAAGAGAACAACGAAGAGTATAACATTACGATGGTGTTTTGGAAAAAGAAAGAAGATGGCGATTCTGCGCAATGGGTTATTGCAGATATCGATTAATAACCTAGTGTCTGACACATGGAAGATCCATATCTTCACACAAACTAAAGGATGATGTAATGATGACAAGGCGATTAATACTGATTGAAGGATTACCGGGTTCAGGCAAGTCAACGGTTGCCCAAATGGTATCCGAAATTTTAAAGGGAAAAGGCAAGGAGGTACAACTATTTCAAGAAGGGAACCTGGATCACCCTGCTGATTACGAAGGTGTTGCTTTTTATCATACTGGAGACTTCAGGACCCTATTAACCACACATGAAGAATACAGAGAGATTCTTGAAAGTAATGCAACTGTCCATGGTCAAGGTTTCCTAATTCCTTATCGTAAGATGAAAGAACAATGGGGAATAGAGCTTCCCGATCACCTTCTACAGGATATTTTCAGCCGAGATATTTACGAAATTCCTTTTGAGCAAAATGTAAAGCTGATCACCGAGAAGTGGCAAGATTTCGCCCAAAACGTGTTAAACGCGAATGATGATTGCATCACGATATTTGAGTGTTGTTTTATCCAGAATCCACTGACTATGGGTCTCGTAAAATGCAATCAATCCAAAGAGCAGAACGTGCAGTATGTATTGGAACTGGGTCGTATCATTCATGCTCTGAATCCACTTCTCATCTATATCGACCAGAAGGATATATCCTATACCTTTGATAAGGCAGTTAGTGAAAGACCAAAAGAATGGTCAGAGGGATTCATTAATTATTATACGAACCAGGGTTTGGGGCAGGCACAGGGTTATCAGGGTGTTAAAGGTACGGTACAGGTTTTGCAGGAAAGAAAGAAGCTGGAGTCCGAAATCTATGGGTTACTTCAGATGGATAAGGTATGGCTGGATAATTCGGATTATGACCGCGAGGCTTGTAGGCACAAGCTAGAAAAGATTCTGGAGTAACCTTAATGAAATACGAATACATACCGGAGGACAGTTTGATGACATTTTATGAAGTAGCCTTAATTGCAACAACCGCAATCTTAATTATTATAGGTGTTTGGAGCAAACGGAAAGTAATTCTTAGATGGGGCATAGCCAGTTTAATTTTATTGCTCGTACTCATTATTCCCTCATTCATCATGGGATTCATGGACGGATTTGCTGATGGATGGTCAGCGAGATGACCACTGCAGATAACAATAATATATCGTATGAACAAAATAACAACAAAATCAACTTCCGTGTGGCAGGTATTGTTATGGATGCGGGAAGAGTTCTTTTGCATACGACTGAACAGGATGATTTCTGGAATCTGCCCGGAGGGCGGGTGGAATTGAACGAAACAATAGAAGCGGCTATTGTGCGAGAGATGATGGAGGAACTGGGTGTTCATGTAGAAGCGCACAGGCTCGCATATGTTAGTGAAGATTTCTTTGAATATGATGGCCTGAAGTATCATGAAGTTGGTTTTTATTATGTCATCACATTGCCGGAAGCCCATAAGCTTTATAGTGAAATAGAATTCAAAGGTCTAGAGGATAACGGTAAGTTAATCTTCCGATGGTTTTCCTTGGACGAACTGGAGCGAATGGAAGTCTATCCTGTGTTTTTGAGAAAGGAACTGACTACTCTCTTTGATGCAAAAAGCATCAAACACTTCATTCAGAAATAGAGGAATAGAGGTCTTATGGACATTACATTTATTCGTCATGGTCATGGCGAACACTTGAAAGACTATCCTAATCAATTAAATTGTCTGCATCCTGGCCTCACTGAATTGGGAAAAAGTCAGGTCATAGCGTTGCGAAGAAAAGTGGTTTTTGCACCTGAAGACGTCATTTTGGTCAGTCCAACAAAACGTACTATTGAAACAGCACAACTTCTGATTCCTAACAAAAATCTTGTGTTCTTAAGCCCGCTGGTTGGCCCAAGAATGTTTCCTCAGAATCCAGAGTTTGTACCTTTCGTCTGCGATCAGACCTACTCCAAGGAAGAACTCAGCCATCAGTATACTGACTTAAAAATGGTTGAGTTGGGATTGGATTGTTGGGAAGAGAGTATTAATCAGATGGATGCACGTCGATTCAAAATATTAGCTGAGCAGCTTCTTGAATGGTGCAGGCAACAGAGCGGCAATACGTTTATCATTTCCCATGATGGTACGATATCGAACTACAGGATGGTACTCGGAGAAGAAGGGGTAACCAAAAGTGATTTTCTTGGTGAAGCAGGGCAGTACACGATCAAGAACTTTTAACTTTTAAAGGAGATCCCGACAATCTCTTTTACTACACATTAGACAAGGATCTGCTTTATAAGCGACTATAACTGCACTTAGGGGGATTTTCAATGAAGTTATCGGATTATGAGTATCTAACTTTGGCTCTGGAAGAAGCAGAACAATCATTTACTGAAGGAACGTATCCGATTGGTGCGATAATCGTGGATGTGGATGGGATTGTCGTGAGTAAAGGCCGGAACCGAGTCTTCTCGGATTGCGACCCCACCGCACATGCTGAGGTGGATGCCATTCGTCGGGCAGGAAAACATTTGCTGGATGTAGAGAAGAAGAAATTCTCGAAGAAGAAAGACTTGACGCTTTATACTACCTGTGAGCCTTGTCCCATGTGTTCGTGCACCATATTAATGTCGGGGATTAAAAAGATTGTATGGGCAGCAGATGATGAAGAATATGGCGGGCTTCGACGTTTCAAGGAAGGGCCTCATTTTATCCATATGTTTGACACGTTATCATGCGTTGCAGCACCCTACCTTGATCTGGAAAATAAACAGAGAGCTTTGCTCGCCAAATGGAATATTGGTAGAGGTGTGCTTAATACAGAATGGGAGATTCCCAAACAATGATCCTAATCCAAAGGGGATGAATCCACATGGAATTTGTGGGAGAGAAGGTCAGAATAACAACAGTCACAGAGCAGGACCTCGACTTCATAGGTCAACTTGAATGTGATACAAACATATGGAGCTTTGAGGAAACTGTTGAAACGGATGAGGAAAAGGTCCGTGAGAAATATCGCAGCTATTTTGCTGTCGCAGATGAGAAACCGTATGCCTATGATTTCGTTATACGCCGCTTGAATGATCCAGAAGATACACCCATTGGTATCGTTCAGATGTGGAGTTATGTGGATTACCGAAAAAGCTGGGAACTTGGATTCGCAGTACTTTCGGAATACGCAGGCAACGGATATGGGAGCGAGGCTACCCGTCTTTTGTTACAATTTGCATTTCAAGAGTTACAAGCTCATAAGGTCGTCGGCATGTGCAATTCACAAAACGTTCGCTCAGCCGCACTGATGCAGCATGTGGGTATGACACGGGAGGCCATCTTCCAGGAAGAGCTATGGTGGAACAATCAGTGGACAGACCAGTACTTTTTCTCGATTTTGGATAGAGAATTTAAGTCAGTCTAATAGGTACGGGAGGAAGTAAGATGACTACGTTGGTTCTTCTAAGTGATTTGGTATTCGAATCTAACGATAAATTGGATCAGAGAATATTACGCTTATTCAACAGCGAACAGCCTTCCATCGGATATATCCCTTCGTGCTCCGACCCGGAGCGGAAATATTTTGAACACACTAGACGTTACTATAATCAAATAGGAATAGATAACATTCAATATTTCGACCTTGATCTGGAGTATGAGGAGAGCACATTTGGCTCTATTTTCGAATGTGATGCGATTCATCTATCCGGAGGAAATACGTTTTATTTTCTAAGTTTATTACAGAAGAGAAATGTGCTTGGTTTGCTGCGTTTCTATGTGAAGAGTGGCGGCATTCTGATCGGGGTCAGCGCAGGCAGTATTCTGACTACACCTACCATAGATATAGCGGGATATGGGGAAGATGCTGATGAAAACAATGTAGATCTGAAAGATATGCAAGCACTGGGGCTCGTTGATTTTGAATTTGCACCGCACTGGGATGGTTCGGAAGACACCCTGGATTCATTAAGAGAGTATAGCCGTGTTAATCGTACGGCGGTTTATGCGTGCCAAGATGGTGGCGGTCTTGTAATTGATGGTGAAAGCGTAGAGTTATATGGAAATGTGCGTCTCATAGATTACAGAGAGAGTGGGTCTGTTGATGAGTAATATTAAGGTCTATCATTATGATGCTTTCTCTACAGTTCCTGGTCAAGGTAACCCTGCAGGAGTGGTTTTTGATGCGAATCATTTCAGTGAGACGGAGATGCAGCAGATCGCTTATCAAGTTGGTTTTAATGAGACGGTATTTGTGTTGAACTCTGAAGTTGCAGATGTCCGACTACGTTATTTTACGCCGGGCCATGAGATTAATCTGTGTGGTCATGCCACAATGGCATCACTGTATGGTTTGAAGACGCGCGGTATGTTGGGTGACAAAGAGTTAATCACGATTGAAACCAATGTAGGTATATTACCCATACGATTTGAGCGCAATGCCGACACCATTTACATGGAAATGAAACAGGATCAGCCGCAGTTTATACCGTTCCAGGGGGATATTGAGAAGCTGGTAAGTGCCATAAACCTAACTCTGGATGATGTCGACCTTTCTACGCCAATCGTTTATGGGAGTACGGGAACGTGGACGTTATTAATCCCGATTCGTGAATTGAACTCTTTTATGAAAATGAAACCGGATTCTTCCCTGTTCCCAGGAATTCTAATTGAGAATCCCCAAGCTTCCCTACATCCCTTTTGTTTCAAAACCCGTGATTCCGATGCCATGATGCATGCCAGACATTTTTCATCACCTTACTCTGGTACGACGGAAGATCCAGTGACTGGAACAGCTTCCGGGGTGATGGGTGCTTATTATTTAACTTATGTGAAACCGGAGATCGATGAGGTACAGTTTGTGATAGAACAAGGGCATGAGATTGGTAGAGATGGAAAGGTTCAAGTGAGTGTGATTCGGGATGGTGAGGATATGGATGTCAGAATGAAGGGGACAGCAGTATTTGTACGTGAACTGAACGTTGAATTGGACACCTGAACATATACGAAAGCAAAAAGCGTGAAGGGAGATTAACATGTTGCAAATTTTTGATATTCGGCAGAAGTTGGACTTGCTGCAAGAGGCAGTACAGTATTTCTGGAAACAATGGGGTTCGGAATCAAGCTTCCACACACTTTAGAGCTTTGTTTTGAATTCGGGAGGAATGAACCTATGATTACCGAGATTAATAAACATGATTTCCACAAAGTAGAACATCTCACGGACTCGTGTCCGAATATTGAAGTCAAGGCGGTGGCGTCTGGCTTGAACCCGGGACGGATCTATGTAGATGATGCAGAGAATATAACAGCAGCTCTAATTTGGATACATGGACAATCTGGTTTTCAGTTGATCGGAGACTCTCGAAGCGAGCCCTTTCTGAATGAATTGAAAGAGTTCATGCGGGAAAGTATTGAACCTGAGTTATTGAACTTACATATGCATGCTGTTGAAATTGGTGTGGTGGACGAGTCCTGGGAAGATATTCTTCAGCACATCTCAGGGAAAAGAGAGATCTCCAGTGACATTCAGCATGTATTCAAATTGAATCCAGATCCGATAAGTCATCAAGATCCTCTCGACATATGTCTTTCACAGGACGGGGAAGTCAGAATTCTCAGGATAGATGAAGTACTACTAGGGGAGAAAAGATATAACAATTCTCCATTCCTGAAAGAAAAAATCTCTCACTTTTGGCTGACAATAGATGATTTTTTACAACATGGCTTTGGCTATATTGCAGTGCATAACGATGATATCGCGAGTGTTTGCCTTTCGGCATTTATCGCAGATCAGACACATGCGGTTGATATTGAAACGGTTGAAGTATACAGAAGAAGAAATTATGGTGCGATGGTGGCAAAAGCTTTTGTAGAAGAATGCGGTCGTGTAGGCATACATCCGTATTGGGATTGTTCACCGGACAATGCAGGCTCAATTCATCTGGCACAAGGCGTGGGGATGTCACTCGATTTTAACTATAGAGTTTACTGGTATGATCTATCCACGTAAATGGGTATCGGGTATGAAGGAGGAAGTGCTGTGAGCGAATTATTACAGGATCAGATTCAATTTCTCATTGAAATTGATAAACTCAAAACGATTGAACGAAAGACGAGAATAATGCATGGTGAGAGACTTGAAAATGATGCAGAGCATTCTTGGCATCTGGCGATGATGGCTTTGGTTTTACAGAGTCATGCCAACAAGGATGTGGATATTCTTAAAGTCATTAAGATGCTTCTCGTTCATGATCTGGTTGAGATCGATGCGGGAGATACTTTTGCCTACGACACGGTGGGGAATACGGATAAATATGATCGTGAACTTCAAGCGGCTCATCGGCTATTTGGTATGTTGCCTAAGGAACAGGCTGAAGAACTACTCCAGTTATGGTTAGAGTTTGAAGCAAAGCAGACGCCTGAAGCACAATTTGCCTCATCTCTTGATCGGTTGCAGCCTCTTATCCACAATCATCAGAATGAGGGAGATACGTGGCAAAAATATAACATTACAAGTGAACAGGTGTTAAACAGAAACCGTGAAATTGCAAACGGTTCCGAAACATTGTGGGAGTATGCGCAGCAGCTTATTCAGAAATCCGTGGATCAGGGAATCTTGACCAAATCATAAGGATACGTTTTAACGTATGCACATTGAAGATGGAGGAGAAGCATGGATGGGATATATCATGGAGCTAAGAAAATTGGTAGGCCCGCGTCCTTTAATTATGGCGGGCTCATGTGTACTCGTGTTCAATGAGGAAGGTCACCTGCTGCTGCAAAAACGTACAGATAGCTTGGATTGGGGGACACTTGGGGGATCCATGGAACCCGGGGAGTCTTTGGAGGAAACAGCTGCGCGGGAATTGTATGAAGAGGCCGGACTGAGAGCGGGATCATTCAAACTCATTAGCATTTTTTCAGGTGAGGACATGTACTATCAGTATCCACACGGTGATGAAGTATACAACGTCATGGCTGTTTATGAAGCTGCAGGTATCCAGGGCAGCCCAACCATTATGGATGATGAAGGGCTGGAACTCCGATATTTCGATCTGAATCAGCCGATCCCTGAGATCAATCCGTTTACGGAATATGTGTTGAAGAAGGCAGGATATATTAGAACTTAATAGTAAGAAGGAGGAGTATTATGACACAGGACTTCTATTGTGATGAGGTGCTGAGTGGTAAAACGCAAGTCAAAGTTGTCATGGAAACAAATAACGTTATGGCTTATCATCACACTCGACCATACTACGAACACCATATCGTGGTTATTCCGAAGATTCATATTCAATCCTTCATTTCAGAAGAGGAAGAGAATAATGATGAGCTGCTCTTAGAAATGATGCAGGTCATTAAAAAAGTAGCTGCTGACTTGTTAGCTCAGACAGGCTCATCGAAGATTGTAACTAACTTGGGCAGTTATCAAGACTCGAAGCATCAGCATTGGCATATAGTCAGTGGTGAACGAACTTAGGAAACTGTATACCGGATTATAAATCTTCCACCTTTCTAACATTCACCATCTACACACTCGAACAGAATTATCATTTTTCTCTCAGTGTTTTATCTTTCCTAATCTAGTATGATTAACGCATCAATCCAGTAAAGAGAGGGTTAATGACATGGATGCTTTTTTAGAGCAAATTAACGAGTTAAACGAGCTTCAGAAAGACTTGGTCAGCCTACATCCTTTGTTTGCAGAACATTATCCAGTGGTTGTAGCCTATGAAGCTTTATTATATATCTATGATTATTCGTCCAAAACGCAGCAATATGAGTGGGTGAAGACGGTTCCGGACGATTTATATATTCCAGATGAATGCCTTGCTGCGATGCCGGTGCATCATATGAACGGACGAATGTGTGCGATTGTAACGGATACAGCGTTCAAAGATCTGGAGCAGAAAGTTTATCTGTTCCACGAATATGTTCATTGTTATGTATATGAGAAATATGATGAGCGGATCGTCAACCGTCTTCAAATTAAGCATAAAATGGACCAGCTGAAGCGCGTAACATGGGAACTGGATTATGAATTTCCGTACGAAGATGAAATCGTTGTGGAGCGGATTAACTCATTGTTGTCTGCTTTGAAGTGTAAAGACCTGACACAAGTACACACAGCTAGAAAAGCGTTGTTCACTTCATTAAATGAAGAACAAGCCGAGTACTGGAGCTGGTTGGAATGGAACGAGGGTTACGCGCGTTATATTGAGAATCTGATTCGGGCAAAATTTGGACAGGAAAGTAATCATTTTGGAGATACAGCTCCGTTTAATCGTCTGGTATTCTATGAGTGTGGGTCGGAATATATTGGTCTGCTTGTTAAGCAGCACCCGGAATACCATACGGATCTGGAGCAACTGTTTGAGCGGATGCAATTGGAGAGAACACAGGGTTAATTACGCAATTACGATGAAAAAGGACTAGCATAACGGAGTCTCACCATTCCAGTGATCTGCGTTGCACCAGTAAGTTATATCGTTTCTTTTTCTAAGTATAGTAGAATACTTCCCGATAGAAGGAGATTAACTCTATGCCGTTACCTATGGTTCATCTCAATATTGCTAATCTGATTGCAGACTCGCTGCAAATGCAGGCTGATCGAGGTTCATTCTATCTGGGGAATATCGCCCCGGATTCCATACATATGCGCGAAGGTACAACCAGAGAGGATAAGGAGTACACCCATTTCAACCCGACGGATGAAGGAGATTACGTCGGAGGACTGAAGGAACCCTACTCATCTTATATGCAACAACGTACTGATGAAGGGTGGAAGTGGTTTGTTCGTGGGTACTTTATGCATGTGATGACAGACTATTACTGGTTCCGGAGTGTGCATCCTGAATTCGTCGAACGGGTCAACAAGGTAGATCAATATACAGGAAGTAGCAGATTGAAGGATGAACTAGCGCGTTTATATTACCAGGAGACGGACCAGATCGATTTTAATCTCTATCAAGGCTCAAGTTGGAGTGAAGAAGTGTGGCAGGTGCTTAACGGTTCATCAGGCTATGACATGGCGGATCGTTTAACTGCGGATGAGATTGTTCGCTGGCGGGACCACACGTTTTCTTTTCTTAATGGGGAAGAACCGGGAATTACTCCTGAGTTCATCACGGGTGAGAGAGTTCAGGTATTTGTGGAAGAGACCGTAGAACGACTGATCACTTTGTTGTCTTCATGGGACCCGGAGTTACGTAACTGGAGATGACTACAGATAGTTAGTGCAGTTGAGTCACTAGATGCTGTATTTATTACTTCTCTACTCATTACTGGTCTATTTACTAATAAGTTAGGGAGGCATGCAGTATGGTGAAATATGTAGGAGTGTTGCTCGTATTTGTCGTTGTCACGTTCATTGCAGGGTGCAGCAAACCGAATGAATCGAACGTGAAAGAGGGGCTTCCTATGCTGATCACCTTAACCTGTAATCCAAACCTCACCGTGGAACCATGCCAAGATGTTGAGTTTGATCGATCTGACGAGATTCGGATCATGATGGAGGCCATACATAAGGCTGTGCGTTTGCCGGGCATTCTTGATTATGGTACAGAGTACGTCATGAGCATAACAAATGCGGACAGCTCGATAACACGGTATGATTTTTCATTAGGAATGGATCCCAAGATGCAAGGCCTGTTAGTAAACCAGGAAGACTCTCACACAGGGTATAGTATTCCTCTTGAGGATTCGAATCAACTAAGAAGACTGATTCAGAGACGTACTGATTAAGAAGGTATATGGAACGGAGAAGAACCTGTGGATGACAAAATTACCATTGAACCTTTGACGCGATCAGATGCAGATGGAGTGTATCAGGTGTTCGAAACAACCATTCCCGCAGCATTTGATCAGGAGGGAATAGGCTTGCTTCTGGATGATATTCAGGATGAAATAACACACAAAAAAGCGATGATTCACAAGGCATTGCAAGCAAAAAACAACATCAAAGCAAGTGTATTTTTCCTTGTCGCCAAAATGGGAGATGTTATTGTAGGCACAATCTCGTATGGACCGTGTGGTGAGGAGATTCGAGAATGTACAGAGGGTCGGCTGAACGATATCGGAGAACTAGGTAGCCTGTATGTGTTGCCCGAGGTTCAAGGACAGGGGGTTGGTTCGGCGCTCATTCTCGCCCTGGTTACTGAACTGCAACGGCTGGGAATTCAGCAATTCTGCCTGGATAGCGGTTACCAGATCGCACAGAAGAAGTGGCAACGCAAATTCGGTGAACCCTATGTCGTGGCAAAGAACTACTGGGGCGAAGGAACTGATCATATGGTTTGGCTGTGTGAAGTACAGGATTTTATAGTAAAATGAAACGTACAAAAGAGATGACGACCTGTATTGTATAGGGGTCATCTCTTTATCTTTTTGCATCGATCGTGGACGATTGTTCGTACATTGTAACATGTGTGTTTTGATGTAGATGGAAAAAAAGGAGTGAACAAATGTCAATCCAGTGGAATATACCCGAGCAGAGGCTTTCCCCTTATGCGGTAAACTTGTGGAGAATTAGCGCCATCCTATGGAATGTAATAGGTTTCCTGATCCTTGCCGTACTGTTAATACTCGACTCCATCTATGGATGGAAGACGTGGATTGGTTGGATTTTGTGGGGCTTTACGGCCATATCGGTGGTCTATGCGGTGTGGGATATTTTCATCCAGCCGTCATGGTTATACAAGCATTGGTACTATGATGTGAATGAGGAGTTCCTGCAACTGAAGCGTGGGGCGCTAACCAAGGTACATCAGATCATCCCCATGGCAAAAGTGCAATCGGTTACAACTAATCAGGGACCTTTGATGCGAAAATATGGACTCTATTCCGTATCGGTTGGCACGATGGGTTCATCACATGAAATCCCGGCATTGCCAGAGGAAGTCGCGCTTGCACTCCGTCATCAGATTGCGTCCTATGCGCGGATTAATGAGGTGGATGAATGATCGATATGAAGCGACATCATCCATTAACCATGCTGTGGAGTCTATGGAAACTGGTGAAGAATTCGTTCGCCATCATCCTGTTTTTGTTTGTTTTCCGTCAGGGCTCAGAGTCCCAATGGCTCTTCTATGGAAGGATCACCTTTTATGTAGGGATTTTCATCGGCATCGTGTCAATCATCTGGAAGTGGTTTACTTCTCGTTATACAGCAGACAATAAGGCCTTTCACATCTACAGTGGTGTGTTCAACCGTACTCGAAGAACGATACCGTATACCAAGGTCCAGAACGTGAACCGACATACAACGTTGTTTCATCGGTTGTTCAGCGTGACGTCGATCCGATTCGAGACCGGGATTAAGGGAGAAGATGCTACCTTTCAGTTACACGTTGTTTCACTTTCCGAAGCAGAACAGTTGGAGAAGATTGTAGCGGGTTATCTGGCAGAGGATGCAGAATCAGCAGGGGAAACAGAGGAACATGATACGTTGGATGCAGTTCAGGTTATGGGAGAGGGAGAGACGCAATCTGACCCCGATATAACCGATGAAGCCATGTCTCTGCCTGCAAAAGAAAAACAGGAACGGGTTGTTCATTATCATTCCACCCGCAAGGACATATTCAAAGCATCCTTTACCTCGCTTAGTTTTCTCGTACTGATTCCGGTCCTGGCTACACTATATTCTTGGGTGAAGGACTTCTTCCCTGATGAAGAAGTAACGGAAAGTTTGTTGTTAACCTGGCTCGATTCCTGGTGGATTGCCAGTTTGATGATTTTGGTTTTATTGATCATATCTATTGCCTTGGGTATTGTCAGAACATTCGTGAAGTATGGAAATTTCCAGATCACCTCGGATGCCAAGCGAATCTATATCACGAAGGGTATGATGGAGCAAACGTCATTTTCAATCCTGAAAGAACGCGTTCAGGCCGTGAAAATCACACAGTCACCGATGAAAAGGCTGCTTGGATTAGCAGAAGTAGAACTGACCACTGCGGGTAGTCTGGGGGAGTCCGAGCAGGAGGTCAACTCGCTCTATCCTTTCTTGCCAGTGAAGCAAGCCTATACCCTGATTGAGGAGATCCTGCCATCCTATCGGGTTACGCAGGAGATGGAAAAACTTCCACGAATATCACTATGGCTGCGCCTGCTCAAACCAAGTTGGGGGTGGATCATGATCACGGGTTTATTGTGGTATTTCAAACCATTGGTGTTTGGGCAGAAACATGCCTGGTGGATGATTTCTACGATTCTCCTCGTATGGATTGCAACATGCAGAGTGATGGACTTTTTCCATACCCGATACATTCTGCATCAGAATTTCATTCAACTTCGAACCGGTGCGCTCACTTCAACACTCTTCATCTCCAAACGTGAGAAAGTCATCGAAGTGCAGATCACCCGTAATGTGTTACAGCGTTGGTTTGGTGTGGCTTCCATTCATACCGTAAACCGTGCCAAACCTGTTCTGCACCATCGGGCACATGACATTCCCCTGAATACGGCGGAATCATTTCAATCATGGTACATGGGACGTACCCAAGATGTTCAGACCCGTTAATCGCAAGAGCAAGTGCAGGAAGACCACATCAGGTTATTCTGTACTTGCTCTTTTTACTTGAATTCCCAGGAAGCCAGAATAGAGGAGGAAGAACATTTTGATGAAAGCTGTGTTCTTTGATGTGGACGGTACATTGCTGAGCGAAATGGATCGGAGTTTATCACCGAGTACAGCTGAGTCGATCCGGGAATTGATTCGTAAAGGCGTTCAAGTCGTACTCGTCACAGGCAGGCCCTATAATTTATGCGAAGAATTCAGAAATCTCGGAATCGATACGATCATTTCGGCTGATGGGGCATTGATCAAAGCAGGTGATGAAGTGATACATAAGTCTGTACTTTCAGCACAGATGGTTAGAGCATTCAGTGAGTTTGCCGAGTTGCATGGGCACAGTATTTCATATTTTACAGAGTCATTTGAGACGAACGGGTTGTGTACAGCAGATGGTCGTGTTACTGAAGCCTTAAGTGATACGCTTGGACTCATGGATTTCCCGCAGAAAATCAGCACGTTGGAACAGGACGTATATTGCATTTGTTTATATGCGGATGAGGCGGAAACGGAGAAGTTCCAATCCAGATTTCCTTCTTTACGATTCGTGAGATTCCATCCGTATGTAGTAAATATGCTGGAAGCGAGCGAAGTCAGCAAATCCATAGCCGCAGAGAGAGTTCTCGACTACCTGAAGATATCCAGAGAGGATACAATAACCTTTGGTGATGGGGAGAATGATGTGGATCTGCTAGAGTATGCGGGAATCGGAATTGCGAGGGAAATGGCGGAGAACGAATAAAACAAAGCGCCGATTATGTCACCCTGCGGGCAAGTGAAGATGGAGTCACCCATGCATTGAAGCAATTTAAGATTTTATGAGAATGGATCGGCTAAAAAGATGAAGGATATCCAAATTGTGGATTTTCATGTAGAATGATATAGCACGTATTAAGCCCTGAAGCATAGGGTGTTGATCGAAGGGTGACTTATGAAAAAGGTTGTTATCGTAATCCTGTCTCTTGTTGTACTTGTTGGTGTATCCTCTTCCGCTTATGCTCATCCAGGCAGACTGGACAAGAACGGTGGACATAACTGTTCAGCCAAATCCAAGCAAAAGGGTCTGTGCACGGGTTATCACTATCACAAAAAGAAAAAATGAGAATGAGCTTTACAAGATAAACCCGGCCATCGTTCAATGTATGGTTGGGTTTGCATGTGTACCATTGATTTAACATGTTGGAGGCGGTTACACCATGCGGATTCAGGAGATATCGGTATGGAATCATGACGAATTAGTGCCGATGCTGGCTGAAAGCTCCAGTGAGGGGTTCAGACATATCGAGCGATTAATCCATGAATATGAGACAGGAATCAATACATTTGAGCAAAAAGGTGAAGCGCTTTTTGAATGCAGAATGCACGATAAGGTTGTTGGGATCTGCGGTCTGAACAGAGATCCTTATTCTAAAATGACGGATACCGGAAGAATTCGCAGGCTTTATGTGATGAGAGAATTTCGAAGACATGGGGTTGGGCGCAGGCTGATGGATGCGGTTATTCAAAAAGCGGAAAATCATTACGCTCGACTGGTTCTGTACACGGATCAACCGGTTGCTGGATCTTTTTATCACAACTTGGGATTTAGAGAAGTGACGAGTATGGAAAAGATAACGCATGTACTGGAATTGGGGGAGAAGGAAGATGGATCATATTAAAGCGGTTATTTTTGATTTGGATAATACGATTCTGAACAGAACGATGACCTTTGACGGCTTCACGCAGCGTTTAATCAAGACCTATTTTGGTCACCTTGAGTCAACTGAAGATATAAGTAAACGAATTATTGAACTCGACCAGGATGGTTATAAGGACAAACCCTTTCTGTTCAACGAGTTGCTGCATGAACTGCCTTGGGCAGAGCATCCGCCACATGCAGAACTGATGGAGTTCTATGGCAGAGAGTATGTGCGAAGTTCAGTTCTGATGGAACAGGCGCGAGAAGTGGTTCAGCATCTGCGGGGGAAATATCGAACCGGGTTAATTACCAATGGACAGACCGATATTCAGTATGGGAAAATCGATCAACTCGGTATCCGGGAGGATTACGACCATATTATTGTTTCAGAAGAGGCTGGAGTCAAAAAGCCCGACCCACGCATATTTCAGCTTGCGCTTGATCATTTCGGTCTAAGCCCAGAGCAATGCATCTACATTGGCGATCATCCCGTGAACGATATTGAAGGAGCAGCAAGCGTAGGCATGAGCACCATCTGGATGAAGGTCAACCAGCCGTGGCAAGACAGCATTACGTCGGGTCCTTTACATACGATTGAACATCTAAGTGAGTTGAAGAAACTGCTTTAGAAGACGGTTATATAAATTGAATATAACATTTACACAAAACGTAGAGGACAGAAATAACCTAAAAAAGCGAAGCTAAAAGCTTTCTGAAAGAAAGCTACTTCGGAAGCATACACCTCGCCTTTATCCCCGGATTTTTCCCCTTAGGAAAGGAATCAAAAAATCTGGGGATAACAGCAATCGGAAGGTTGTTCTGTCATCGGAGTGGCTAGTGTAAATATTCTTTAGTTCAGTTTATATAGATAAAGATTACTATAAACAAAGTTTGGAAAGCGAGGAACATATGGAGATTAGACAGATGGCTACAGCGTTTTTGAGCAATGGCTCAGATATGCTGATGATGAAGAAGGCGGGCAGCAGATTGTTTAATTTTGAATTCTGGGGTGGCATTGGCGGACATCTGGAACAAGGGGAACTGAACGTACCCATGAGCGCCAGCTATCGGGAGATTGAAGAAGAGACCGGGTTCAAGCAAGAGGATGTCGAACATTTTCGGCTTCGATATATTCTGTTGGAAGTTAATAGTGGTGAGATTTGGCAGCAGTTTGTATATTTCGGAGAGACTACGCATCGACAATTAGTGTCCTCAGATGAAGGAGAGTTATTCTGGATACCGCTGGATGAGGTACTGGATTTACACTCGTCTATTCTGATCAAAGCAACGCTCAGGCACTATTTACAACACCCAGGCGCAGAAGACATCTGGATTGGCAACGTTCAGAGCGGAACAGACCTAAGGGGCACTCCACAGGTAATATGGAACAGAATGCAGGAAACGATATCATTTGAGCCAAAGGGGGTTAATCGATAATGTTGAAATATAGAATGGAAAGAAAAAAATTGAGATGGATAAATTACCTGTTGATCACTGTACTGATTGCTATCATTCTTCCGAGTAGTCATGTAGAGGCAGGCAGCACGATTACAGTGAAAACGAAGGTCCAATATTACAAAGGACAGCCATACATACATCTAACAGGTGGAAATAAATCTGTGACGGATAAGCTGAACAAGACATTTAAACTCCACGCAGTGAAAGCAGCTCGCCTGGACAAAGAAGAAAAGAAATCAAACAAAAATTATTTCTACATTACCATGGCCAGTGTAAAATACAATGCAAAAGAAAAGTTATCTGTGGTATATGAAGATCATGTGTACACTGGCGGAGCACATGGAATGGATGCGACAAAATCATATAACTATGATTTAAGAACAGGTAAAGAACTAAAGCTAAGCGAGTATGTCAAAGACGATATTCAGATGGAGAAGGTAGAGAAATCAATCTCCAACAGTCTATTAGCCATGTATAATGCAGGAGTTTCTATTTTTGAAGAAAATATTTATGATTTTCAGATTGATCAAACATCTGAATTCTTTTTATATGACAAAGGCATCGTCATCCGATTCTATCCTTATGAGGTTGCACCCTACGCTAAAGGGTTTGTAGATATCAAAGTCCCGTTCAGTAAATTCAACACATAGATGGTATGCAATGAAAGGCATGATTTAGTTCAATGAGATCATGTCTTTTTTCTATATATACAATCATTCAAAATATTTTAAATAATTCTAATAACTGCGGCTCTATGTGTCTACATACCGTGTAATAGCTCAACCCATTCCAAGATGAAGGTTTTGTTATGAAATGTATTGGAAACATGTTTCAGGCCGACCGTAGCAGCGTGCACATGCTGCGGCAGCCTGAACGGACGCACCGGTTTAATTTTGCATAGGGCAGTGGCGGTAGTTATGGGTTGTTGGCATAACCTCAAGACATCTGATTACGCTGTAATAATTCGATCTTTCGTTCGTTTATTCCGATGTTCTATAGCTTCCTCATAATCCCCGATCAGTGTATCAAAAATATGCTCCCACGACCGCTGCTCAGCCAGCTTTCTGCCTTCCAATCCCATCATTCGCAATTGGTCTCCGTGATTTCCCCAGAGACATATCTCCCGAATCAGTGCATCAGCCTGACCTGGCTCGAATAACACACCATTGCGGTGAGGGGATATCAGATCCTTTACACCTCCGGCATTGGCCGCCACCACAGGAAGTCCTGAAGCCATCGCTTCCAGCACCACATTGCCAAATGTCTCCGTAGAGGAAGGAAACACAAACAGATCTGCCGAAGCATACATAACAGCAAGTTCTTCGCCATGCATATAACCTGTAAAGGTGACATTGGGTGGGGATTGCAGACGCATTTTCGGGAGAGATGGGCCGTCACCAACGATGATCCAGTGTACACGGGACTGCATTTCCTGGGGCAACTGCTGCATGGTAGTCGTGAGTGTAGCGATATCTTTTTCCGGGGCAATGCGTCCAACGTAGAGTAGAATAAGGGGAGCTGTGATGTGGTATTGTTTACGGATATCCGAGCTGCGTTTATCAGGGGAGTACAGGTTACAATCAATCCCGCGAGACCAAAGTTTCAGACGCTGAATGCCTTGGGCTTGCAAGGTGTTTAACGTTTCCTGCGATGGAGTTAGGGTTGCATCACAGGCACGGTGGAACCATTGGATATATTTCCAGTAGAGAGGAATCATACTTTTCAACCGGTAGTATTCGAGATAACGATCGAAGTGGGTATGGTAGGAGACAACATGCGGAAGATGGTGTTTGAGCGCATACCTCAGACCAAGCAACCCCATATTAAAAGGCGTGGCGATATGCAGCAGATCGGGTTGAAAGGTGTGTAGCTGCTTGTGTGTGTCTGCTCTGTTGGGTAGAGCAATACGGCATTCGGGATACAGAAAAAAAGGGATGTTGGCAACCGATCGGACTTGAGTCTCATGGCTTCCTTCAATGACGGAGTTCGGCGTAAACAGCAGATGTTCAATTCTTCTGCGGTTCAGATGGTTACTCAAGCGGTGGAGCGTGCCAGCAACACCATTGGTTTCCGGAAGATAGGTGTCTGTGAACAAGGCCAGTCGCATCATTACCCCTCCCAAGACTCGTGATGCCAAGATCATAACAGCGGAACATTTTCCCGAGGTCAAGTGCGCGTTAACTTGACGATGTTCCCTGTAAATTGTTAAAGGATATACTATACCAACTTCCATAAGTTCAACTTATATAGCGTATTCTGATATGATGTAATAACGTGTCGGCGTAGTTGAACTTGAAATTTACACGATAACGGAGAGGGCAGAAAAAAACTGAAGAAGCGGAGCTAAAAGCTTTCTGCAAGAAAGCTGCTTCGGAAGCATACACTTCGCCTTTATCACCGGATTTTACCCTTTAATAAAGGGATTGAAAAAATCTGGGGATAACAGCGATCGGAAGTTTATTCTGACCGCGTAGTGGTCCAGTGTAAAAAACACGTTCAAACTATTTAGACAGAGAGATACAGGAGGCAGAGAAAGATGAACAAGTTACAAGAAGAATTGCAGGAGTTGTTACCACTTGATCAGCTTGAGGAGATGTCAGGTGAAGAAGTGGTGGGGAGTGTTGCCATGGACCTTTATCGGGCTGAGTTCGCTACGATTCGAGAGAGTGGGTCGGAACTTCCGCAAGTATTGCGAGATATCATTCTAATCATTGATCTGGATACCGAGCTGTCCATGAACGGGATGACCGGTTTCCTTGAGAATGCCAGCGGACAGTATCTGGGTGAGACGATAACAGCTATGGAGCGGATCGGCAATGATGCAGATTCCTTGATCTTGAAGAAGATAGAGCAGATGTTGTCCGAGAGCGGCGTAACGCACGGGCAATTACGAGATAATGTGAATGGCCTGTCCGAAGACGACATCACGACAAGCCTGCAAACACACGGGGAACAGATTCATGAGGTATTGCAGCAGATTGAACTGGAAGCCGCGAATTTGAGCATGCAATCGGATAATGAAGAAAGCTTCGACATGCTGTATCAGTATGTGGACGAAAATAAAGATCGTTTGAAACAGGAGATGCAGCACATCTTGTCCAATTAAATGGAAAGAGACTTCGTATAAAGGCATCCTTCCTAACCATAATTGAGGAGGTAAATGACAAGCATGAACAAACGATTAGCGATGGAATCCGTTCTGGTTACCTTGTTATTCATCATCGGTTTTGCAGCTTGGAATGTCATTCAAGGCATGATCATGACTATGAATTACGTACCTGATCTGATGAACACCGCTTCTTCTGGTACCCCATTGCAATCCAAGGTTGCTTTTGGAACTATGGTTCGGTGGGATATAACATCCATGATCATGGCTGTTGCCGGATTCGTTTTGCTCGCCGCAGCATATTACGGGCTTCGATCAGGAATGCAGCGCTGGACACAGCGTTCCTGATGTTTTATCCGCTTAGAGTCCAGGTTCTGTACTTACTTAAGCTGCCTTTGCAGCGCACCATTGAAACTCATTTACAACTGCCCTGAGTCTATTAGACTCAGGGTTTTTACTATGGCTAATGTTTTTCCGCTTCGAAGGGGAAATTTTCTAGATCCAAGGTCCAGCCAGAATCCGTTACAATGATCTTGTAAGCGCTTATCGTTTTGGATAGAGAGAGGAGGAGAGACAGAGATCATGATTACAACCAATCAGATTTATCTCGATCAGACATTGCATAGCAAAGAGGACGTATTTGATTTTATATCTGCGGAGGCAGAGCGTTACAGCATCACTACAAACCGTGCACAACTTGCGGCTGATCTGTGGGAACGCGAACGTGTCTACTCCACCGGACTTCAGGATCACTTTGCGATTCCCCATACCCAGAGTGAAGTTGTAACACGTCCGGCAGTGATGGTCATTCGATTACGGGAGCCCATTGAATGGGAATCTCATGACGGCAAGCCGGTAAAATATATTTTTGCCATCCTTGTGCCTAAAGGTCATGTAGACGTATCCCATCTGCAAATCATCTCTTCACTTGCCACCTTATTGCTGGAAGATTCATTCAAAGAGGCCATCGCAGAAGCGGTGCAGCCGGAAGATGTATATACGTTGCTTCATCAATATACGGAAGGACTGGTGTCATAATGAAAATCGTAGGTGTAACGTCATGTATCGCAGGTCTCGCCCATACCCCGATGGCCGCCAAAGCATTGGAGAAAGCAGCTCAGCAACTGGGATATGAGATCAAAGTGGAACAGCAGGGAGCCATGGGGCAAGTCAATAAGTTAACGGAAGAAGATATTGCTGCAGCGAATTTTGTCCTAATTGCAGCGGATCAAACGGTGAAGGACATGGATCGGTTTGGCGATAAAAAAGTCGTACGTGTCAAAATCGGTCATGCCGTAAGTCAGGCAGAAGCGGTATTAACCAAAGCCGTTGAGGCTGTGAACGCACAAGCTTAACCCCACCTTCCACATGAGGAGAGAGTACGATGAGAAAATGGTTTGGTGAAGCAAAAACACATCTAATGACAGGTATCTCCTATCTGCTGCCGGTCATTATCGCGGGTTCCCTGGTCGTTGCCATCTGTAAAATTATCGCACTATCAATGGGCATTACTGATCTTGATCCGTACAAAGATGGAAGCGGATTCTTGCATATTTTATATCTCGTGCAAAATGTAGGATGGAGCGGCATCGGACTATTAACGATTGTCCTGTCCGGTTACATTGCGTACTCCATTGCCGACAAACCTGCGCTGGCCGCAGGTTTGATCGGCGGGGTGCTGGCACAGCAGACCAACGCCGGTTTCCTCGGCGCGTTGATCTCAGGCTTCTTTGCCGGATACATCACCTTGTGGGTTAAAAACAAAGTTAAAATTACAGGTCCGGCCGCTGGCTCGGTACCGTTAATCATTTTACCGCTGATTACCGTTGGTTTAACCGGATTTCTGATGGCGGTCATTCTGGGTGGTCCACTGGGCGCACTGAATGAGTATCTCATTGCTTGGGTTCAAAACATGAGCCAGAGCGGAACCAATACCGTTGTGCTTGCGATTATTCTGGGAGCGATGATCGGATTTGATCTCGGCGGACCCGTCAACAAAGCGGCATGGATGGCAGGCAACGCCCTGTTCCTGTCCGGTGTATATCTGCCGAATATTTTCATTAATATTGCCATCTGCATCCCGCCGCTTGGTTATGGCTTGGCGACATTGCTGATGAAGAAACGTTTTTCCAAAACCTATCAGGAAGCGGGCAAAGGTGCAGTGATTATGGGCGTGATCGGTATCACGGAAGGTGCAATTCCGTTTACACTGCGTAATCCTGCCAAAATGATTCTGGTCAACATGTTTGCCTGTGCGACGGGGGCTGCTCTGACTGCATTGCTGGGAGCGCATATCATCATGCCACCGATCGGTGGGTTATATGGAGCAGTGTCAGTAGGTACCCCAATCGCGTACCTTGCCGGAGGAATAGTCGGCGCATTGATCGTGGCGGCGGGCACCATGCTGGTGAACTTCCGTGATGAAGAAGAGAAACAACCTGCCAAGACTCAGGAAGCTTCAGTGAAGAAAAACGGGGAAGAAATCGAACTCGTTTTTGACTAAAAGTACGTGTTCAAAAAGATCGTTTTTCAGTATCGAGAAGATGGGATGAAGGTAGAAATGGAGTAGCGGAGCGTAGGGAAAACTACGTGAGCAACGGACATTTCGGCTGAATTCCATATTCGATGCTGATGATGCCAACAGACATCCCTCGTAATCAAAAGCGGACTTTTTTGAACAACCTTTAAAAAGCATCTGGAGGGATATAGAGATATGAGTGAAAGAAATCGTACCAAAGTCCATGTGATTCCACATACACACTGGGACCGGGAATGGTATTTTACGACCTCCCGTTCCAAAGTGTATCTTGCCAAACACGTCAAGGAAGTATTGAACGCACTGGAGAATATCGAAGGATTTCATTATTACCTGCTGGATGCACAGGGCTCACTGCTGGATGATTACATCCGCTGGTGTCCAGAAGATGAGGAACGTATCCGCCAACTGGTTTCAGCCAAACGACTGATGACGGGACCCTGGTATACACAGACGGATCAATTGGTGATTTCCAGTGAATCCATGGTCCGAAACCTGTATTATGGTATGAAAACAGCACAAAAGTACGGACATGCGATGAAGGTTGGTTATGTCCCGGATGCATTTGGACAATCGGCACAGATGCCGCAGATCTACCGCGAGTTTGGCATCGAACGTTTCCTGTTCTGGAGAGGCGTATCAGATAATACGAATCCACATACCGAGTTTACGTGGGAAGGATCGGACGGTAGTCGTGTATTTGCTGTGCAGATGCCGTTCGGGTATTACTACGGCGGTAACATTCCGGAAAATGAGGAAGATCTGATCCCCTATCTGGAGAAACAGATTGGTGCCCTTGAACGCAAAGCATCCACCAGACATATCTATTTCCCCAATGGGTTTGATCAGGCGCCTGTCCGGTTAAACCTGCCGGAATTGATTGAACGGTTCAATGCGCTGGATACAAAACGCGAATATGTGATGAATGAACCGGAACGTTTTCTGGCGGAGATTGAAGCGGATAGTCAGGACCTGCCTCTACTTCGGGGTGAATTAATGGAAGCCAAGCATATGCGGATTCACAAGTCCATTTTTTCCACCCGTGCCGATCTTAAGCAGCAAAATAACCGGATTGAGAATCTGATCGCTAACACGCTAGAACCGGTACTTGCCATTAGCCATTCTCTCGGGCATGACTACCCGCATCGCATTGTGGAGGACATCTGGAAGCTATTGTTTGAGAATGCGGCACATGACAGCATCGGTGGCTGTAACAGCGATACAACAAATCAGGACGTTGCGTTCCGTTACAAACAGGCCTATGATATCGCACTGAATTTGCTTGACCTGCATATGCGGATGATTGCTTCAACGATTCAGCAGGAGGAGACATTTGCGTTCACCCTGTTCAACACGCTACCGTATGTGCGAGGCGGGGTTACTGAGATTGAAGCTTATATTCCGGAAGAATCCTTTGTGATTCGGGACACGAAGGGACGCGAGCTGGCCTACACTATAGTGGAAAAAACAGACCAGACCGATTATGTGCTTGGACAGCACATCGATCTCAATCCAAGCCGCAAAGTACATCTGCCGGAACGGGTATATCGCGCCAAATTGCTGGTGGAACTGCAAGAGGTCCCGGCGATGGGTTACACCCAGATTGTCTTTGATTTCAGCCAGGGCGCTGCATCTGTCATTGAGCGACGTAACGGGGACATGATTGAAAATGAACATTTCACCATTGCGCTGCAAGCAAACGGCACCTTGCAAATTACGGACAAGCGATCAGGCCAAGTGTATGCAGATCAAATGGTCTTTGAAGATAATGGGGATGACGGGGATTCCTACAATTATTCTCCACCCGAGCGGGATCTTATTGTTTCTTCGGCAGGTAGCCAGATGAGTGCGACTACTACCCAAACGTCAGTATCCCAGACACTATCCCTGCGTTTCACGCTGGATGTTCCCTACGATCTGGAAGAGCGCGCCGCAGGCATCACGTCGGGAGCATTGCCAATGCAGGTGCAGATATCTCTTCGCAAAGGAGAGAAGCTGATCCGCTTCCAGGTTCAGGTGCAGAATGAGGTGTTCAGCCACCGTCTGCGTGTTCTTTTTGATACAGGAATTGCTTCCGCCCTATCCATTGCAGATCAGCCTTTCGGTGTGATTGCTCGTCCAACCTCATTGCCAGAAGTGGAGGTATGGGAGCGCGAACAATGGCAGGAGAAACCGATCACCATTGAAGCGATGCAGAGTTATGTTGGGTTGAACAACGGTTCGCATGGTATGGCTGTGATGACGGAAGGTGTACGTGAATATGAGATTGTTGGCGAGCAAATGGATACCATTGCACTGACCTTGTTCCGTACGTTCGGTTTTATGGGTAAGGAAAATCTGTTATATCGTCCTGGACGGGCCTCCGGCGAGAAAATTGTAGCAACACCAGACGCACAATTACTTAGGGAATTGTCCTTCACCTTTGGCCTGCATATCCAGACTTCTGGATTCAACGAAGCAAATGTAGCCCGTGCAGCACGTGAATATTTGACACCAATCAGCAGTTATCAGCTATGCGACTTTTTGAACGGACGATTAATCTTTGCTTTCCGTGATGAGGAACGTGTGCTGGATCCGGACTACAGCCTGATGTCGTTCAGTGACGATTCCAACGTGGTGTTAAGCAGCTTCAAGAAAGCAGAGCAGAGTGACGGATACATTGTACGTGTGTTCAATCCGTATCTGTCACAGCCTGCTAACGTGAACATACACTTCAATCAGGCTGTACATGCAGAGCGTGTATCTCTTGCGGAACAACCACTGGAGCCTAAGCAGAAGTTAACCGATGGAGAAGAGGTTGTTCGTTTGCCAGAGCTTGCACATTGCAAATTGATGACTGTACTTGTATCGATATAAAGTGAGCTTTAGTTATACACAATCCTGATCAGAAGGGAGGTCGGATATCGGTATGATTTTTCCAACTAAACGGTTGAAAAAGCTGTTCCACCTCATTCATGGTGAAGGACAGGAACAGTCTTGGACGAGCCAAGCACTTGCAGACAAGCTGGAAGTTACGGTGCGTACCATTCGGGATGATCTGAAAAAGTTGGATCATATCCTTGCGGGGCATGGCGGGAGCCTGGAATCCAAACGTGGGCGGGGATATTCCATTCGTGTGCATGATGCAAAGCGGTATGATGAGCTGTTGGAGGAACGACAGGATGATCGGCAGAAAGGTGCGCCCGTACCTGGGTCACCGGATGAACGCATAC
Organism: Paenibacillus sp. FSL R7-0313; assembly: GCF_037969885.1. Classification (NCBI taxonomy): domain Bacteria; kingdom Bacillati; phylum Bacillota; class Bacilli; order Caryophanales; family Paenibacillaceae; genus Paenibacillus; species Paenibacillus sp. FSL R7-0313. The sequence goes on along the minus strand of NZ_CP150219.1, from coordinate 6,347,432 downwards.
GTTATGAATTGTTCAAGCTGCTTGGTGAACCGGGGCATATCAAGATGGAAGACCTCGCTGATCAGTTGTTTATAAGCCGTGCGACGATGAACAATGACCTGAAGATTATTCGTCAGATTCTGGAGAACTATCAGCTTCAGCTTCAGATCAAGCCAGGACATGGTGTGAAGGTTGTCGGAGACGAGCAAAGGTTCCGTTATTGCCTTGCCGAGTACGCCGATGCGCGAGATGAAGAACTGGGTCTCGAAGGAATGACTGCTGCACAGGAACGTTTGTTGTATCCAATTGAACCCGCGCACATCCGCGAGATCGTTATTCGCCATGTAGGCCAACAGGATGTTCGTATTGCAGATGTGGCACTGAAAGATTTGATTACACATCTGGCTGTTATGGTATTGCGTATTAAACAGGGGCATGAACTGAAGCGATTCGAGAAAGTGGAGGCGAATGCTCAGGATCAGCAACTTGCACAGCAGATTATTCAGGATCTGGAGTTGTTATATTCCATTCATTGTCCAGTCGGAGAGCGAGATTATCTGTTGCTTCATATTGTTAGCAAAAAAATGACCGCTACAGATTGGAATGGACTACAAAGTGACCCATTATATGTTGCTGTACAGCAGATGCTGGGTCATATCTACGATCGGTACACCTATGATCTGCGGGATGATGAACGCTTGCCAAATGATCTGTATGCCCATCTGAAGCCCATGATTACTCGCCTGGAACATGGTATGAATATGCGGAATCCACTGCTCGGACATATACGTAAATATTATCCGCTGGCCTATGAAATTACGATCAGTGCAGTGAAACAGCTACAAACATATGTACCTCATGAGATCAATGACAGTGAGATTGGTTACCTGGCTCTCCACATTGGGGCAGCATTGGAACGTAAATACCAGATTCCTCATCGCAAACGGAAATCCGTATTACTCGTCTGTGGGTCAGGATACGGCACAGCCCGTATTCTTGAATCGAGATTGCGTTCTTTATTCGCCGAGTTGGAGGTATCTCGTGTAGTTTCGCTAAGGGAGTACGAGGAGATGGGGAGTGTGCCTGAAGACTTGGTCATTTCCACGATCCGTTTACGCGAGTCCAAAGGCAAGCCGTCGGCTGTCATTGCTGCGATTCCATCGGAACGCGACATGGCAACGATTACTCATCTGGTGCGAACCAGTGATGAGCAGGAGGAAATGACGCTACTGCGTTACTTTGATCCAGCATTGTTCATGTTTCGGTCCGATCAGCCTGACAAAATGACACTTATGGCTGAGATGAGCGAGGCGCTGTTGGAGAAGGGAATTGTAACCGAGCAATTCTGGCCCGCTGTGCAGGAACGGGAAAAGATGGCTTCAACCGCGCTTGGAAGAGGCATGGCGATTCCGCATCCCATGGAGCTGAGTTCAACCCGTACGACCGTATCCGTATGTCTGCTCGAGAAGCCGATTCCGTGGGATGAGGAGAATGAAGTACATGCTGTATTTATGTTATCTATCTGCAAAGAGGATTACGAACAGGCAATGGGGATCTATGATCTGTTTGTAGAATTGATCCGGCAGGAGGAACAGCTGGAAAGCCTGCGATCCTGCGGCAGCTTCGATGCGTTTGCCCAACTTGTATGCGAAACGTTGAGTCTGAAAAGTACCGAAGTGTATTAATATATAAGGATAATTCCACTGACACTCCGATGACAGAATAACCTTCCGATCGCTGTTATCCCCAGATTTTTTGATTGCTCATATTAAAAAGGGAAAAACCGTCCTTCATCAGATTTGTCTGATAGAGGACGGTTTTTATTCGTTTACACAAACTATAGATTAGATATGTTTGGAAATGACTTCTTCCAGTCCTTGAGCGACAGAATGCGCACCCCGCGCCAGATGTCTTTCATACAGATGCAGGCGCACAAAACTTTCATCCGTGCCCATCGCTTCCGAGAATATTCCACTGAGCCCACGAGCGCGGCGATCGATCTGTAATAGCAGCTCAAGCGAATCGCCCATCGGATAGAACAGCACTTCCAACTCATCCAGATGCCCACGGAATTTGTTTGTTGGTACAAATTCAAATTCCTGTACAAATGGTAGATTGCCGCCCAGCTTTGGTGCGTAGTCATTGGTTACTTCACGCAGTTTGAAACCAAGGATATCAATTGCATCGAGCACGGTATTCATGTCTTTGCTAGGAACAACATGCAGTCTGTCCCGATCTGAGGGGTCCACGGCGCTTGAGATATCGAGGCCTGTTTCTACCCATACTTCTGCACGATGCAGTGTAATTGGCAGATTTTCTGGGAGGTCAAATGAAAAGTCTTTCTCCAATTTGGCTCCAGGCTGTAAGGTGAATCCTTCGGTGAGCAAATATTTGGCTATAACAGCTGTTTCTTTTACTTTGCGATCATCGCGCTCCCGTATGTAATGGGTTTTGATTGAAAGATAGATTCGATCTACATTCTGTTCCACATCTCCACCTTCAATGTACACAACCCCCGAGATGATTCCTCCAGGTGTGACCTCTGGTGTATGCAATTCCGTATTTACTTTGGCTGCTCCAACACCTACACTGGCTAACATTTTCTTAAAAAATGACATGCGCTCAACCTCCAGATCAGATGGTTTTATTATAGGGGATACATACGACTTCGACCTTAATACGGAAGCCGGAAGAGAAGCGTTTCAAATTTTAGCAAAGATATATCGCATACCCAAACAGGAGATTCGCCTAGCCGATGTCGAATGTTAGAATAAAGGGATTTTTTGTCAGGAGATGAAGGCGATTGAACACAGAATTCTCAGAACAGAAATATGGTGAGACGGGTGTCAAAACCAGCTTCGAGCAGATGGCGAACGGGGAACAGAAATATAAAATGATCGCAGAAGATGGCAGTTATTATTGTAGAACCGTTGCTTCTTCCCACGGAGCATGGCAAAACAGTCATGTACATATCCATCTAACGGAGTTTTATGTGGTGCAATCCGGATGGATTGCTTATGCCAGTTATGGAGACGATCAGGTGCTTTCAATTCAAGTGATGCGTGAAGGAGAGCATATCATTGTCCAACCTGGAATCCACCATAATATATACATGTCTGCACATAGCGCGATCCATACCATCAAACATGGATTGAATACCTCCAGTGATTGGACGGCTTCACCCGAGTTGGATGGGTTAACGCAATCTTTAACAGAGAAGGAGCTGCTCCGGAAGTATGAATAACCAGACGGGAGGATCAGACCGATGCGTAAAAGTACAATATTTTGGCTTACGGGAATAGCCATAATTCTCTTGGTGACTCTGCTCATATACAGCTATGTAATTCCAAGTGTGAGTGCACAGGATGTTGTGATGGCAGGCACAATCAGGCAGATTGATACGGATGCAGTTGAGGTAGAGTTAGAGATAACGCGAAAAAGAGAAGACAAGGATCAACATATGGTGTATCCCGTTGTCCCTGGATGGGAAGGGGTCACATTCACTGAGGAACAAGATGATGCGTGGTACATGCCTTCGTCTGTTGGCAGCTCCTATTTGGATCAAGTCATTCTGGAAAAGTATCTGAAGGCGCAGGGGAAAACCATGAAATCAACTGATAATCTGATAGGATTTGCGATACCTGATGAGATAGGGAGCTACAAGTTGCGGTTAACGCTCAAATCTTTGGATGGAACGACTCAGCCGCTTGAGAATCCCATGGTGTATTATGTTCACAACGAGCATTTGTTAGGGAAGGATCTGAGTTGGGTTACGGGTGAGAATCTGGAGATCAATAAGGAGTAATCAGAATGATGAATGTATATGAATCGAATGAAATCACCGTACGTTTCTTGGAAACAGAAGATGAACGACATCTGGTGAAGTGGCTGTCAGACCCGGAAGTTCTTCAATACTATGAAGGACGTGATCGGCCGCATGATTTGGAGCAAGTGAGAGAACATTTTTACAATCAGAAAGATGATGCTACTCGTTGTATCGTTGAGTATGGAGGACATCCGATTGGATACATTCAGTTCTATGAGCTTGAGGAAGAAGAGCGAACGGAGTATGGTTATGGAGACACGGATGAGATCATCTATGGAACGGATCAGTTTATTGGTGAGGTAGACTACTGGAATAAAGGCATGGGTACACAGTTGATGCAATCCATGCTGGCTTATCTGATTAATGAGAAACAAGCCCGTAAAGTGGTGATGGACCCTCAATCCTGGAACTTGCGAGCGATATCCTGTTACGAGAAATGTGGTTTCTAAAAGATTAAACTGTTGGAGAAACATGAGCAGCATGAAGGACAGATGCGAGACTGTTGGCTTATGGAATATGCTCCTTAGATAATGTTAAAAGTTATTTTAAATCATAGAAACAAGGAGGAATAATGGATGGATGAAAGATTTCCGATAGGACCATTTGTACACACGGGTGAAGTTACTTTGGCACAGCGGGAGAAGTGGATTCAGGACATTGCTGAGTTGCCTGAACGCGCACGAGAAGCGGTAGAGGGACTAAGTGAAGAGCAATTAAGTCTGCCGTATCGAGAAGGTGGATGGATGCTCAAACAGGTCATTCACCACATGGCAGACAGCCATATGAACAGTATGATTCGTTTCAAGTTGGCACTGACAGAGGATACACCAACGATTCGGCCTTATTATGAAGAGCGCTGGGCTGAATTGAGTGATTCAAGAGACCTGGATGTTGAATTCTCGCTTCAGATTCTGGATGCCCTCCATCGTCGTTGGGTGTTTCTGTTAAACGCGCTGACAGATGCAGATTATGCCAAACAGTTTTATCATCCCTCATCGGAAGAAACGACAAGACTGGATTATAATCTGGGCATGTATGCTTGGCATGGCAAACACCATGTTGCTCACATCACATCGCTTCGGGATAGACTGGGAATATAGCAAGAAGAAATATCTTTTTAAGGAGGATTCATCATTGAGTGTACATATCAGACTATTAAATGAGAGCGATCCTGTAATCATATCAAAGGCGTTTCAGGAGCAGGGTTGGGGGAGATTCGCTGAGCAGTATCTTCGTTACTTGGCTGAACAACAGAATGGGGAGCGCGTAACCTTGGTAGCCGAGTTAAATGGAGAATTTGCCGGATACGTGAATGTATTGTGGAATTCCAGCTACCCGTCTTTCAGGGAACAAGGCATTCCCGAAATTAACGATTTTAATGTACTGATGAAGTTCCAGCGCCAAGGTATTGGTTCACGGTTGATGGACCGAGCAGAGGAAGTTATTCTGGAACGAACGGATGTAGCAGGCATTGGTGTAGGTGTGTTTTCCGATTATGGCAAAGCGCAAATTTTATATGCCCATCGCGGGTACATACCAGACGGTCACGGTGTACACAGACATGATCATTACATTCAGCCGGGTGAAGAAACAATTATGGACGACGATGTTGTACTCTATCTTACGAAGAAGTTAAAAGGCGCGCAATAAGTCTAATGCGTACTGACAAAGAAAGATGATAAAAAAGCTGTCCTGCATGTTATACTCTATTGGAATTTGAGGAATGATAAGCAGGATGTTGAGAGATTAGATGATCAGAGGAGTGATTGATCCATGTTTAGCAAAGTCGGCCAGATTATGTTGTATGTCAACAATCAGGATGAATCACTGGCATTTTGGACGGAAGTTGCGGGGTTCCACATTGTGGATGAAGTAAACCTTGACGAGGGTATGAGATGGATTGAGATTGCGCCTACCCCAAATTCGCAGACAAGCATTATTCTTCATGACAAGGAGTTTGTGGAGCGGATGTCGGCGGGTGTAAATCTGGGCACACCTTCGTTAATGTTCTTCACCGAAAATCTGGATCAGTTATACGCCGACTTGTCGGGTAAACATGTAACGGTTGGAGAGATTGTTGAGATGCCAACGGGGCGTGTTTTCAACTTTGCTGATAACGAAGGAAATTACTTTGCAGTCTTGGAACGGGCCAAGTAAATTACAACTCAAAACCGCTACGCTTGTAAACGATCGACATCCATGTCGGTCGTTTTTTTTGTTGGGAAAAAGCTTATGTTTTGGAGTAGAAAAACATAAGAAAAATAGAGAATTAATGGGTAAAAATGTTATAATAGAGTGTGGCTGATTTAATGAGAATTACGAGAAATGAATAGTCGGATATGAAGGTTCGGATGGAGCATTGAAGGAGGAATGTGGTTGTGGAAAAGACGATTAAAAGTGTACAGGATCTGTATGATATGCTCGATGCGGACTTCAGATCTGCCAAGCAATTTTGGGAACCTTTCTATGAGGATCGGAACAGACCCATCCCCTTTTTCCCAAACAAACCGGATGAGAATCTGGTAACGCATGTGAATGCAGGTCTGCTGACAGGTGGCAAGGCATTGGAACTGGGTTGTGGCCCGGGCAGAAATGCGTTGTATTTAACCCGCCAAGGCTATCAGGTAGATGCTTATGATCTTTCGGAGACAGCGATTGCCTGGGCTAAGGAGAGGGCGGCAGAAGAGCAACTGGACGTACACTTTGAATGTCGATCTGTGTTCGAATTGTCCCCAGAGCAAGAATATGATCTTGTCTACGACTCGGGTTGTCTGCATCATCTGTTACCACATCAGCGTATCCCCTACATAGAGATGATCCACAATGCACTCCGGCCTGGAGGATACTTTGGAATGACTTGTTTTGCTCCTGGTTTTGGAGATATTGGTGGACCTGAGATCGTTATGAATGATTGGCAGGTGTATCAAGAGAAGTCGATGCGAGGTGGTCTTGCATTCACGGAGGAGAAACTTCGCTACATGCTGGAAGATGGCTTTGAATGTGTCGAGTTCCGTGCAATGAAGGCGATGGAGCAGCATGAACCGTGTTTTGGTGTACCTTTTCTGTGGGCCACGTTGTGGAGAAAGAAAGATTCATAAGTTTATATGGGGATATGATCGATTGAAAATAGAGGAGGAGTGGTATCGAAATGGAAACAGAAACAGAAACAGGAAGAAGACACTTTATCATTACAGGCACATCCAAAGGGATCGGTTTACAACTTGCACAGTTATTATTGGCTAAGGGGGATTACGTTTACGGTATTTCACGAGGGAGTTCGGATCTGTTGGAATCAGGCGAGGAATGGAGGTGGCGTTACCGCCATGTTCAGTACGATCTTGCCGACCTGAATGGGATTGATGATTTGATTACACGCATATTGGACGAAATTCCGTCTCAGGAAGCCGATTTCATTGGACTTATTAATAACGCAGCGATGCTAGAGCCTCTAAAACCTATAGATCAGTGCAGTGCGGCAGAGATAAGTCAAAGTCTCAACATCAGCCTCGCAGCGCCAATGATATTGAGTTCATCTTTTATTCAACAAACAAATCACCTGTCCGCCAGACGTAAAATTGTTAATCTCTCATCGGGTTCGGGCAGTTATCCCGCGCCTTCAATGGCAGTGTACTGTACATCCAAGGCAGGCATGAACATGTTCACCCAATGCGTATCTTTGGAACAAACGGGCCAACAGAGCCCTGTTGAGATTATTGCTTTTGATCCGGGGATGGTCGATACGGAATTGCAGGCTGTTGCACGAGGCAAAAGTGCAGAGGAGTTCGCCCTTGCAGGTATGTTCAATCAAGTATATGAAGCAGGACAATTAAGATCGCCACGAGACGTAGCGATGCAGTTGATCGAGCGGATGGACGAAAACAGTGATGCAAGCCATGTTATACACACCATGGAGAGCTAATATGATATATGTATTTCGGATCGTTTTCTTTACGAAGTAAGGATACCTTTTGATATAAGCCCAACTTCCCTGTACACTGGAATCAGCGATCGGAAGAACGATTCGTAACGGTAAAGGTGATCCTGCAACAACGGAGTCTAATTACCTTTTTCAACCTTAGAAGATCAGAAACGTGGTGAAGTCTCTTGTTTAAAATTATGCTCATTGAAGACGACGAATCGTTATTCAGTGAAATCAAGGAACGTTTGTCCCAATGGTCGTATGACGTGTATGGTGTGCAGGACTTTGGCAAGGTATTGCAGGAGTACAGCGTAATTCAGCCGCAACTGGTCATTATTGATATTCAGTTACCTCAATATGACGGGTTCCATTGGTGCCGGATCATTCGTTCGCACTCCAATGTGCCGATTATCTTTTTGTCCTCACGCGATCATCCTGCGGATATGGTTATGTCCATGCATTTGGGTGCAGACGATTTTATCCAGAAGCCTTTTCACTTCGATGTATTGATTGCCAAAGTCCAAGCGACATTGCGGAGGGTGTACAACTATAACACAGAGCATACTGAACTCCGAACCTGGCGTGGTGCTGCTATTGAATATGTGAAAAATACACTGACTTGCGGGGATGAATCTGTTCTGTTAACCAAAAATGAGATGTTCATTCTTAAAGTGCTGGTCGAGCACAAAAATCAGATTGTTACCCGTGAGGAACTCATCCGGAGCTTGTGGGATCATGAGCATTTCGTGAGTGACAATACGCTGACGGTTAACGTTAACCGGTTACGGAAGAAACTTGAACCCATCGGCTTGGAGCGGTACATTGAAACCAAAGTAGGTCAGGGGTACATGGCAACGGAAGAGGCAGAAGCATGATCGGAAAGTACATACGAGAAAGGGCTAGTTGGTTATGGCTACTGGTAAGCATACAACTTATTATTTTATTGGTGGCCTACCTGGACTCGTCCATTCCATTCCAATCTGTCATGTATATCGTAGGACTGAATGTGGTGGTATGTCTTGTTTTTATCTGGGCGAGATACCTGAAAGAGACTCGTTTCTATAAAAAATTGAGCATCTGGGATCATACCTATGATCTGGGAGAACTCGACATCGCCGAAAGTCCATATGAGCAGATTGTACATGAGGCCGTCAGTTCCCAGACAGAGCGGTATCGTAAGGAGTCGTCACATCATTTTATCGCTCTGGAACAGGAGAAGGACGAGATGTTGTCCTGGATTCATGAGGTGAAGACCCCGCTGACTGCGTTGCAACTGATGATCGAGCGCTTGCCAGATGACAAGCTGCAGAGCCAAATGACATATGAATGGTTACGAATCCATCAGTTGCTGGATCAGCAGCTTCATCAGAAGCGTATTCCGTTCATGCATAATGATCTGTTCATCGAAGAGACGGAATTTGAACCGGTATTGAATAGTGAGATTCGAGCGCTGAAATCGTGGTGCATATCCAAGGGCATTGGCTTTGATGTGTCTTTAATGGTATCGCGCGTGCTCACAGACAGCAAATGGTTAGGCTTCATCCTCCGGCAGTTGTTGAGCAATGCGGTGAAATATAGCGATTCATCGGATATCCTCATTGAAAGTCGGGAACAGGATGGACACATCATACTCATGATTCAGGATCACGGGCGAGGGATTGAGGCTCAAGATCTGCCGCGTATATTTGATAAAGGATTTACGTCTACCCGAGGCAGAATGGATGGAGCGGCTACCGGGATGGGGCTGTATCTGGTTCGTCAGGTGGTCCAAACCCTTCATATGAGCATTCATGTAGAGTCTTCTCTTGGCGAGGGCACAACCGTCACACTTACTTTTCCGCGAAAAAACGACATGGTGCATCTTGCAGGCGTGTGACAACAATGTCACATGCTTTTTGGTTTTGTTCGGTGAATCACACGATAACACTGCACATTCCGCCTATGATATAGACATGAGCATTTTGCAGAAGATTTAAGAGGAGTGAGTGGGATATGTGGATACTGGAAGCCAAAAAAATTCATAAAGTCTATGGGAATAAACTGAATAAACAGGAAGTGCTGAAGGGGATTGATCTTGGGGTAAGCAAGGGAGAGTTTGTTGGTATTATGGGGCCTTCGGGTTCGGGTAAAACGACGCTGCTTAATGTACTTTCCTCCATCGATCGGGTGAGCCAGGGAACGATTGATATTGAGGGCAAGGAATTCACCGGAATGAAGGAGAAACAGCTGGCTGAGTTCCGCAAACAACATCTGGGCTTTATTTTTCAGGAATATAATCTGCTGGATACCCTTACGGTGAAGGAAAATGTATTATTGCCGCTCTCGATCACGAGCATTCCAAAACAGGAGGCACACCGGAAGTTTGAACAGATTGCCCGTGAACTGGGAATCTACGAATTGAAAGATAAGTATCCATCTGAGATTTCGGGTGGGCAGAAACAGCGAACGTCCGCAGCACGGGCATTTGTCCACGATCCAAGTATCATTTTTGCGGATGAGCCGACAGGAGCGTTGGATTCCAAGTCCGCTTCGGATCTGCTCGGCAAGTTAAGTGATATGAACAGCGCACGAAAGGCGACCATCATTATGGTTACCCATGATCCGGTTGCCGCAAGTTATTGTAGCAGAGTGATCTTCATTCGAGACGGTCAGATCTACACCCAGCTGAATAAAGGAGACGAGTCCCGGCAATCGTTCTTCAACGACATTATTAAAACCCAGGGCGTATTGGGTGGTGTACAGCAATGAGCTTGAATTATATCATCATCCGCAATCTCAGGAAAAATCTTAAGAATTATTATCTCTATGTATTTGCGCTTGTGTTCAGTGTGGCTCTGTATTTTTCCTTTGTGACGTTACAGTATGATCCTTCCATGGATGAGGTGGCTGCTTCAACGAAAGGTGCGGCGGCTATAGGCGCGTCTTCGGTACTGTTAATCGTCATTGTCGGCATCTTTTTGCTCTATGCCAATACGATCTTTATCAAGCGGCGTAGCAAAGAAATTGGATTATTTCAATTGATCGGACTGACGAAAGGCAGAATTTTTGGTATTTTGAGTGCGGAGAACAGTATTCTTTATTTTGGCTCCATGGCTATTGGTGTGTTAATTGGGTTTCTTGCGTCCAAGCTGGTATTGATGATATTGTTCAACATTCTCGGTGTGGATGCGATTACGAAATTGTATTTCTCTCCGATGGCACTGATGCAAACGGTGATTGTTTTTACGATAATGTATTTGCTTATCATGCTGATGAACTACACTTTTATCAAGAGACAGAGTATTCTCTCGCTCTTTCGGGTGTCGGCGACTACGGAGCAGCAGGTGCAGAAGATGTCTGTCGGACAGATGATTATTGGCGTCTTGGGTATTGCTCTGATTGTGTATGGATACTACATGTCTGCACGGCTGTTCAGCGGTGAGGCAATGGATATGCAGCAGTTGATGTATACGATGATCCTGATTCTGTTCTCGGTCATACTGGGGACATACCTGTTCTATAAGGGTTCGGTAAGTTTTATTTTTAATCTGGTTCGCAAAAGCAAAAACGGCTACCTATCCATTCATGAGGTGTTATCGTTATCTTCAATCATGTTCCGCATGAAATCCAATGCATTGCTGCTCACGATTATTACAACCGTATCGGCACTTGCTATTGGCATGCTGTCACTCAGTTACATTTCGTATTATTCGGCAGAGGCTCAGGCGAAGGAAAGCTTGCCAGAGGATTTCTCTTTTGCTCAGGTAAATGTGAAAGATCGCTTTCTAGCCGAGTTGAAACACAAACAGATACCATATGAAGAGAAGCACAGAGAGCCTGTTTATATTGAAATTGATGCTCACAAAGTGATGGATGAGTCCATGACGGAACAGTACCTGTTCAGTAGTGTGTTGAGTGACAACATGGTAGATAACATTGATTTGCAAGCGGGTGAAGTGGTCTTCATGGGATATGGAAATGCCCTTCAGCAGTTAATTTCCATTCAGGAGAAAGGTCCAATCGTCTTGAGCGGGTTGAAACATACGTTGGCACAACAACTGATCGGAACAACCAAACTTGGAGTTCTTCCCACGTATTATACTGGGGGCACGCCTGTAGCGGTGGTAGATGAGAAGGTATACCAGCAGCTGCGGCAGGATCTCAATCCCAAGCTGCAAAAATCCGAGTGGGCTGATTACTATGGTGTACGTATTCTGAACGAGGGGCAGGCTGAAGAGGCATATGCCGTATATAAGGAGCTGCAGTTGGAAGCACCGAGCTTCTCCCAGATTGAGTTTAGAAATAACCAACGTAATAATATGGGACTGATTATGTTTATTGTTGGGTTCCTGGGGTTGACGTTCTTGATCACATCGGGATGTATCCTTTACTTTAAACAAATGAACGAGAGCGAAGAGGAGAAGGGCAATTATACCATTCTGCGAAAACTCGGATTTACACAAGGCAATCTGTTGCGTGGAATTCAGATCAAGCAGTTGTTTAACTTCGGTATTCCGCTTGTGGTGGGATTGAGTCATAGTTACTTTGCCGTGAAATCAGGTTGGTTTTTCTTTGGTACGGAGCTGGCGACACCCACGGTCATTGTCATGATTGTGTATACGTTGTTTTATTCGATCTTTGGTCTGTTGTCTGTGTGGTACTATAAACGTGTGATTAAGGAAGCTTTGTAGAATTGGCATCAGGAGTATGCGGATATAGCAAAATAGAGTGAGTAAAGGGCAACTGTATTGTTTACAGACTGCCCTTTTTTCTTGCAGAAATGAATAGAGCAAAACTGAAAAAAAGGATGATTATGGAATTAGTCGAAATGATGATAGAGTCCATGCTTCTGATTCATGTATAACGGTGAAACGAGGGGAGAGGAGTAACTTGCCTAGAGTTCTATATGCCTCGAAGAAAGAATTAAGTGAGACGATTCGACGCACCTATGTATTGTTTGAGGGTGAATTCAATGACATCCATAACAGCGACAAAGATAAGTGGGTTGAAGGTGTGGATAAGACTCCTGCCCAGATGATCGCCTATCAGCTGGGATGGATGAACCTGGTGATGGACTGGGAGCGCAATGAACAGTTGGGACATGAAAGTCATATGCCCGCACCAGGATATAAATGGAACCAATTGGGATCGTTAAATGAATCGTTTTACGAAAAATATTCAAGTTATACGCTGGAGGAGCTGCGCTCTTTGTTTCGGGAGACAGAACAACAATGGCAGAACTGGATTGACTCGCTGAGCGAAGAAGAATTATTTGTACAAGGGATGAGACAGTGGACAGGAATGAAGCCTGGGTGGGCTATGGTGAAGTGGATCCAGATTAATTCGGTAGCCCCTTTCAAATCTTTTCGGACCCGAATTCGTAAATGGAAAAAAGGTCAGTTAGGTGGCATGGATGTGAGGAGTGGAGATATCTAATGAATCTGGCAAATCAAATCACCTTGGCTAGAATCGTTTTGATTCCATTGTTTATGATTTCTTTTCTGAATCAACAAAGCATGATAACTGCACTACTTATTTTTGCAGTAGCGGCAGGCACGGATAAACTGGATGGATACGTGGCAAGAAAATATAATCAAATTACGAATCTGGGCAAGCTGCTTGATCCACTAGCGGACAAACTGTTGATTGCAGCGGCGCTGATCATGATGGTTCAGGAGAATATGATCAGTTCATGGATTGCTGTAATCATTATAGGACGTGAAATTGTGATTACAGCTTTACGAATGGTAGCCACAGAGCAGGGCATTGCTCTTGCAGCGGATCGATATGGCAAGATCAAAATGGTACTTCAGGTGGCAGCCATCATTGCCATTTTGTTGAACAATGTTCCGTTTAGTTTGCTGACTGAGGTGCGGGTTGATGTAATTTTATTGTGGCTGGCGGCAGGCGTTACGCTGTTATCGGGATTGAATTATATTGTAGTAAACTATAAGTTGCTACAGACAGGAAGATAGAAAGCTTCGATTGGATCATGGCTTCACAACGCAAATGGTACCCTGCATTCAACGTGCAGGGTTTATTTATCGTTTGTTTCTGTTCAAAAATATGTGGGGCCTAGTCATGGTTCCTTGTATACTTAGGGTATCTGAATGTACATATAATGAATCGGAAAAAAGTGCACCATGGTGCTGATTCGGGAGGATCTCATGCAACAGGAACATACCGCTGGTCTCCACGGGGACTGGCTTCAATTTATGATTTTAACAACCAAACTGGAACTTCCACCCTTGCCAGCAGATACAATGGACCGTCCACGGCTAAGTTTGCAACACAAAGAATTGTTCCAATCCAAAGTCACTTTGTTGACTGCCCCGGCGGGTTCAGGGAAATCAACACTGTTAGGCAGCTGGGTGAGAAGTGAAGCTGTTCATGCAGCCTGTGTCTGCCTGGATGATAAAGATCAGGACCCGCTTCAGTTTTGGCTCTACATTATTCATGCACTGGATCGAGTGAGTAAGGAACTCTGCAGAGATGTACTGCCACATTTTTTGCAACGGTACCCGATAGACCCCAGGTCAGCATTGATATTATTGTTGAACCGTGTTGCCCAGACCAATCAACATACGCTGCTCATTCTGGATGACTATCATGCAGTGACCCAGCGGGAGATTCATGAACAGATGCAATACTTTATTGAAAACCTTCCCCTTACCATTCATCTAGTCCTTTCTAGTCGAACATACCCTCCATTCAAGCTTGAAAAGCTGCGCCTGAGAGGTGAATTGAAGCAATTTACGCTTCAGGAACTGGCATTTACGCCAGAAGAGGGCATTGAATTTTGCCAAGAGATCATGCAATTGGATATTGCCGGGGGAGATGCGCGTGGTTGGGTACAGCAGACGGAGGGGTGGGCTGCCGGATTGAAGCTGCTCGCTTTATCTCACGCATGGGGTGGCAACGCGTTGGTCAGCCCTATGCATTCGATATCGTCAGCTCTGTCTCGTCAAGATCATGGACCAACTGGCGAGAGGACGATTTCGGATTACCTGCTTGAAGAGGTGTTCCAGCGTCAGTCACCGGAAATGCAGCAATTTCTGCTCCGAACAGCGATCACAAGAAGAATGAACAGCAGTTTATGTCAGGTATTAAGTGATATACAGGAAGCCCCACAATTGTTAAGGCAATTGGAGAAGGAACATCTTTTTCTTGTTCCACTTGATCGGGAAGCACACTGGTATCGTTATCATCATTTGTTCTCTGCATTTCTAAAGCGTGAGCTGGATCGTTGTGGTACAGAAAAAGTAAATGAATTACATGCTCTTGCTGCACTGTGGTATGAGCAACAAGGATACCCGGCAGAAGCGCTGGATCATTATATTCTCGGACAACACATGCAGGATGCAGCGAGACTGCTGGAAGAGCTGTTTGCCCATTTTATTATGGGAGAGTGGTGGACGCTCCGGCGATATTTTGATGTTTTACCACTGGAGATCGTGAAATCACGTCCAAAATTATATATGTCTTACCTGTTCCTTGTTGCACGTGAGATGCCTTATGGACAGATGGTAAAACAGCTGGATGAACTGGAACACCTGATTCGGGTCCATCTTCAAGGGCAGCTGGAACCTGAGATCATCGGGTATTTGTTGCAAGTTATATGTGTGATGCGAGCATACATGGCCTATTTGAACAGAGATTTGGATGGGCTGGCTCATTATTTGGTGTCCTACATCGATCAAGGTTATCCTGATGATATTGCCTTTCAGTATATGGACTATGATCGGAGAGAGAGTATGCGCCTACGCAGCTTTCATGGCGTTAATGGCTACTTGAGACGTGGGGAAGCTTGCTTCGGGGCGATTACGGAACGTTGGTATGCTGAACATGCCTACGTAACGTCCTACTATGGTGTTGGATATGGTGAGATTTTAATGGAGCAAAATCAAATTGCAGAAGCGGTCAGATATGCGGACCGAGCGCTTGAAGTGGCTTTGCAGATCAAGGTGGCTGCGTTGCTCGTTCCAGCTTATGTGCTCAAAGCCAGACTTGAACTTACACTGGGTCGACCTGAAGAAGGCTTGAAACTGCTTCAGCAGGTCTCAGGTTTATTATCTGGGAAGGATATGGAGTACTGGCAGCCAGCACTGGAAACACATCAATACCGTATTTTAATTGAAATGAGTCCGGTGGAATCGGCCCACACCATTCTGGCTAAGCCTGCAAATGAAGGAGATGTGGCTGCTGAGATCAGCTGTGATCAGTTCTTCCGTTCCATGGTTCGCATACGTGCGATGATCATCCTTGAGCAGTATGATTATGCACGAGAGGAACTGAGACGACTTCGTAAACAGGCTGAAGAACGGGACTTGCTTGCGGAACAGATAGAGTGTGCTCTGTTAGAGTCAATCATGCTGCAAAAGCAGGGATTCACAGATGCCAGTGTTGTGGCGTTATCCCGTGCTCTGGTGCTGGGAGGACCCGAAGGATATATCCGTTCATTTGTTGCTGAAGGTGAACAGATGAAACAGCTGCTGCAGCACTATCTCTATCTACGTCGTACAAAGGCGATACACGATGATGGTGTGAAAATGGCTTATGTGAAGCAGTTATTATCTGCTTTTGCAAGAGACAAACGATTGAGAGGCCCCTCATCTGCAGGAGAGGTAAAGCTGGATACAAAGGAAGTGGGACTCAGCCCGATGGAGCAAAAAATATTCGGTCACATCGCTGAGGGCCTGACCAGCAAACAGATTGCTGCCGAGTTTGGCATCTCGCCCGGAACTGTTAATACACACATTCGACGAGTGTTCGCAAAGCTGGGTGCGAGTAGTCGAACTCATGCTGTTCAAATCGCGGAGCAGCGGGGATTATTATAATTTTGTGAAACAGTGTCTACTCTTTTGTAGACTGTTTTCAAGCTAAGGTCTCTCCTACAATGAAGATAATCAAATAACGCTGACGAGTCTTTGCTGACACCAGAGTTATGTTCACGTGGGAGGTAACGTTAAGAGATGTCAACACGAATATCCAAACGAAAAGTTCATACAAAAAATAAGCTCCATAAGGTCTCGCCTTATTTGGCAGCCCTTCTGTCTTTATCCGTCATTTCTGTTCCCGGGACAGTACATGCAGCGACCGATGCAGTAAGCATTCGTGACTTGCAGCAGGCAGCACCGTGGGCCAAACAAGCCATTGAAAGGGCTGCCGAGCAACAGATGATTCTGGCGGACGAAGCAGGGAATTTCAACCCGATCGCAACGTTAACAAGAGGGGACCTTGCGTACACGCTGGCTCAACTGTTGGAAATGAACGTGCCTTCGTTGGTTCAACTTCCAGATCTGTTATTCAGGGATCTGGATCGTAATGCTGAGAATGGATCCTATATTCATGCACTTCAATTGGCTGGAATTATGAATGGTTATCCGGATAGAACGTTTCGTCCAGCTGGTCTGGTAACGAGGGAAGAGCTGGCAACGACGATTATTCGGGCTTTGAAAGCTAAAGGATATAATGAAACGTTAAATGTGACCAAAGAGTTGTCATTTAAGGATACTTCCGACATCAGTGCCTGGGCTTTGCCAAGTGTACAACAGGCTGTTGAGTTGGGAATCTTGAAAGGGGACAATGGAAGCTTTAAGCCGAAGCGTTCTACTTCCAGACAGGAAATGGCCGTGATCGCATTACGCGCAACTGAAGTCATTCAAGCGCTTGATGAAGCTGCGAGTCAAGGGGGCACCAATTCGGAATCGAATCCGAATGAGCCAGGAAAGGTAACTGAGGTACAGGGTACAACTTCAGGCGGCAATAACGCAGGGAACGGTACAGGAAACGCAAACGGTAATTCCGGTGTGACACCAGGGAATGGAAATGGCAGCACCGGTGGAGGAGGTGGATCTACGCCAACTACTCCAACGAATCCTTCCACTCCGTCCAATCCAGGTACGGGGAACAGGGCGCCACTGGTTATTAGTGGTGGTTTGCCTGATCAGGAACTTACACTAGATCATGCCGCATTGGATTGGAACGTTTTAACGTATTTTAGTGATCCAGATGGTGATGAATTGCAATTCAGTGTCATAGCCGGAGATGAAACCATTGTTTCCTCCACTGTGGTAGAAAAAGTGATTCGACTTGTTCCACAGGCTGCTGGAGAAACAACACTGACGATCAAAGCAGTTGATGTCCATGGCGCCAGTGTCACGGCACAACTCAAGGTTAAGGTACAGGCCAATACGATAAGTCGCCAATTCCCTGATCCACATTTGGCTGGAGCGATTGCTTATTGGTTGCAAAAGGATGTGGATGATCCACTGACCAAAGATGAATTGGTGGAAGCTCTCATTCAGACCAATGGAGGATTGTATGCGAGAAATGCGGGCATTTCCGATCTGACAGGAGTGGAGATATTCAAAGGATTGAATGTAACCGAAATTGATCTGTCCGGAAACGACATAAGCCAAGCGGATGCCTCTGGATTTGATCGTTTGAATTGGCTTGATTTATCCCGTAATGAACTGACGCAAATTAATGTGACAGGACTGGACCAGCTGGAGTATCTGAATCTCGCGAATAATCGACTTCCTTTATTGGATGTGAGTGGAATAGACTCCTTGCAAGAACTACATCTGTACGGTAATGAGCTTGTTCATCTACCGATTGGAGTTGCTGGGTTGTCTGATCTGCAATACTTGGATGTGAGTAACAATGCCATACCCCTGAGAGAAGAGCCTGATTTCGCTCTACACCAGATGCTGCTGCAACGTTTGGACATGTATGACTTTGATGATGCTCCCCCTGTACTGGTGGAGGCACCTGCGGGTAATACCGCTTATGTTCATGGAGATGAGATTGAGATCGACCTGTCCTTTATGTTTGAGGATGAAGATGACGCTAGATCAACCCTCATCCTACTGGCTGACTCCCCTGATCCACAACTGGCAGATGTCAGAGTGGTTGGACAGAAACTATACGTTACTGCACTGGGGACGAGTAGTGAGCCTCTTCGGATTGAGGTGAAGGCTACGGACCCTCTGGGCAGAGTTGGTGTAGGTCACGTGTACGTGGATCTGAGAGAGATAGAGTAGCGTATTTTAAAACAGAATTTGTGAACTAATGCAAGTTACATCAACGTGCCTTCCTCTATGGAAGGTGCGTTTTTTTATTTTGTATGGGAAAAATTTATGTTAAAATATGCAATAAACGGAAGCTGGTGCGAGTAACGGCGTCCAATGTTGATCAACTGGAAAGAAGGAAATAATCCCATGTTATCGATTCATCGAGCGGAGTACCAACATAAATCAACTTTACGGAATCTGATGGAATTGTACAAATATGATTTTAGTGAATATGACCCGGAAGATGTTAACGAAAACGGGTTATATGAGTATGTGTATCTGGATCATTATTGGACAGAAGCAGGTAGACATCCTTTTTTGTTTCGGGTAGAAGGACAATTGGCGGGATTTGCACTGGTTCGTGAAATTGAAACTGGACAGGGAACAAGGATATATCAAATGGCGGAATTTTTTGTAATGAAAAAATACAGAAAGCTGGGAGTGGGCGCGCAAGCCGCCATTCATGTGTTCAATCTTTTTCCCGGAACATGGAAAGTAGCGGAGATGGAGACAAATGAGCCTGCTCAGATTTTCTGGCGTAAGGTCATTGCGCGCTATACCGATGATAATTACCAAGAGGTTAGAGAGCCTGACTGGGAAGGCCCTATTCAGATATTTACTACGAAGTAATGACGAGAAGGGGAGAAGAGGATGTCCGAAATAAATATCAATCCAAGTACTTCAGAAGATTCAGCGTATGTTCGCGAGCAACTTATTGCATTTAATGCTGCACATGTGAGCGAGGAATTAAGGCATCGTTACGAAGAATTGAATTTTAATATCAAAAATGAGACTGGCGAGATTGTTGCAGGTGTGCTTAGTACACTTTGCTGGAATTGGCTGGAGATTGATATTCTTTGGGTGGATTCGGAACAACGGCATCGGGGATATGGTTCCCGGTTGTTGCTTGAAGTTGAGCGAATGGCACGAGAGAAATCTTGTGATTTTGTCATGTTGAACACTTTCTCCTATCAAGCACCGGAATTTTACAAGAAACATGGCTACCAATTGATCACAACGATCGAGAATGCACCGACTGGACACAGTCATTATTATTTCAAAAAGGACCTCACTTAAGACAACAACGCGAATTAGGACAAAATCAGGAGGGTTATGATGGTTACCATTAAAGGAATCGAACTCGAAGATTTACCGGCATTAAGCCAGCTATACCATGAGTTGATGGGAATGCCTACCAATGAACAGCAGATGAAAAAGATGTTCCATTACATACAGCAAAATGGTCATTATCATGTGCTTGGGGCATTTTACAATGGAAAACTGGTAGGGTCTGTTATGGGGATTGAGTGTATGGATCTGGTGGGTCCATGCAAGCCGTTCATGGTTGTGGAAAATGTGATTGTATCGGATCAGTTACGCAGACAGGGCATTGGGCAGAGATTAATGCTCCAGATTGAGCGGATTGCGAAGGATCTGGGTTGTGGTTACATGATTCTGGTGTCTGGCGATCAGCGCAAGGAAGCACATATATTTTATGAGAAGCTGGGTTTCAAGGATGAGAAGGTTCAGGGTTACCGGAAGCATTTCTGAATAACCAAGCGGATGAAAATTTCTTACACAAGTGGAAGGATTACTTAAGGAACATGGCGAATAAGGCATAGTCTTAACAAAAGAAACGAATAAGAGGGAGGCACTCTCGTGCTCAAAAAATGGGCTAATGTTTTCATGATTCTGAGCCTGGTATTCGCCGTATGTTCCCCAACCTCCTATGCTGCCGCCAAAACGGTTAAGGTAACCGTGACGTTGGTGAGCGCAGAGCTTGTCGAGAATAACTCTGTGGGTAATGAGTGGGCCATCGGAGCAAGTGTGAACGGCAAGGATCTGGAAGAGGGTTCATCGGTCACCTTAAATCTGAAGTCCACAGGTACGTTGAAACTGGAGGCCATTGCCGAAGAACAGGACAAGATTCCCGATTACGGGAGTAAAAGCACCAACGTCAAACTATCTTCGTTCTCCAAATCAACCAACAAGACACTTTCCGTGGTGGTGACCGAGAACAGAGGCCGATATTCTGGTAACACAGCGACTTGGGCGTTCAAGTTTAAGATTAGCAAGAAGTGAATAGGAATCAACCGTGAGAAAAGGGAGCCTAGCTCTCTTTTTTTAATGCGTAGCTAATTGGTGATCTAAAGGAAGAGAACGTTTCGAGCCACGCTGATCTTTGTTAAACTAAGGAAAGCAACAGATAGAAATTTAAGATGAAATATTCAAAAAAATACATAGGAGGTTAACACAATTATGCGTATCATAGATAACATTAAAGTCTGGGGGGAGCCGCTGGAAAACGCCGTAAGTCAGGCGGTGACTTGCTCGCAATATGGAGATGTATTGGGTGTGGCTCTGATGGCCGACCATCACAAAGGTTACTCACAACCCATCGGTGGTGTTGTCGCTTATCGGAATATGATCAGTCCGTCAGGTGTCGGATACGATATTGCCTGTGGCAACAAGGCTGTGCGCACAAATCTGATGTGGGAAGATATTCGGGATCAGATTGTAACGATTATGGATGACATCAATTCGACCATTTCTTTCGGCGTGGGTCGTAACAATCCAACACCCGTGGATCATGAACTGTTCGACGACACGAGCTGGAAGCTGTTTGATACCATTGAGCCGGGATTACAACATAAGCTGAAGACACTCGCACGCAACCAACTTGGAACCGTAGGCAGTGGTAATCATTTCGTGGATATTTTTGTAGAAGAGGCAACGGGAAAAGTGTGGATCGCAAATCATTTTGGCAGCCGCGGGTTTGGTCACAAAGTGGCCAGTGGGTTCCTTAACCTTGCCGCAGGGCGTCAGTTCAGTGGCAAAGCGCCGGGCGAATCGATGGATCAACCGCCTACGTTGTTTGACCTGAACAGCGAAATGGGTGATATGTATTGGGATGGAATGACTTTGGCGGGCAGATACGCCTATGCAGGACGTGATTATGTCATTGAACAGGTGCTTGGAATTCTTGGGGCAAGTGCTGAATACGCCGTTCATAATCATCACAACTTTGCCTGGAAAGAAAAACACATGGGTGAAGAGGTAGTTGTGGTCCGCAAAGGTGCAACGCCATTGGCACCCGGGCAACTCGGTTTTGTCGGAGGCAGTATGGGGGATATCTCGGTAATTGTGGAGGGAATCCACAGCGAGGAGAATACCGAGTCATTCCGCAGCACCGTACATGGGGCAGGGCGCACGATGAGCCGAACCCAGGCGGCTGGCAAAATGAATTACAAGCTGCGCACACGCATGGGCGGCGAGATTAGCGAAGCACAGATGCATGAGGCGATTCGTGCCTATGGTGTCGAGCTGCGGGGAGCGGGCACAGACGAAAGTCCGTTTGTGTATAAGAAACTGCAAGACGTACTGAATGCACATGCGAATACGCTGAAAATCAACCATGTACTGCGTCCCGTTGGTGTCGCCATGGCCGGAGGTAATGAATTCGATCCATATAAGGATTAGTCAGAGAGAAGAGGGTGAACTTCATGAGAAATTGTGCGATATATAGCTCTCAGTTTGACCTGGATCAGCTGTTTGAAGTGATTCAATCCATTTATCCTGAGGGGACGATTAAACGCCAGGAAGACAAGACTCATATTCAAGTGACTCAGAAGAAATGGCTCAATAAGAAAACCAAAGGCTTTAATATCATGACCAGCCAGACACATCCTGAGGAATTTACGACAATGATTCAGGGGATGCTTGGATTTTTGAGTCAGATTAAAGGGCGCAATGCTTCGCTTCAGGAAAAGGTATTGATCAAATGTTCCACGCTTAATATGGTGATTGGTATTGAGACGGAAGAGGATATTTCGGAAGAATTCTTCGGCGAGTTATTGCGATTGGCTGATGCTCTGGATGCTGTTATCTTCTGGGGAGGTGGATCTCTGCTGAACGCACAAGGCCAGCTATTGCTGGATGTGAATGGAGAATCTGAGGTGGAGGATTACACGGTGACAGCGCACACCAGTCTCCTTGACGGTAACAGACCCCAGTCGGAGTCGGGCATTCAACGTAAAGCGCGTTCAGAGCAACGGTTGACTGAACAAGGCATTCCGTATAATGTAAACTTGCCTGCAAGGGCCGGAGACGAGCACACCACGATTCGGAGTAAAGAGGAAGTTGCGCGCCGTGCGGTTGCCCTATGTCTTGCCGCGCTTAAGGGTGAGTGTCTGGGAGCAGGCGAAAGTGCGGATGATACCGCAGCACTGGTTCAGGAAGTGATCGACAAGTATGAGGCTGAATCCTTTTTCTCACCCGTAGAGAAGAGGTTTATCGACCAGCACGGAGCAGAGCAGCAGGAGATCATCTCCTTCTCTTGGGGATATGAAGCGTACCACGTAATGTTGTGGGCGCTTGGTTATGTGAAGGAATTGGGTGCACCAGCGGAGTTATGTAACGTAGGGAAGGATGTCGGTTATTTGCAACAGAAGGATAGCTTTACCGACTTTCTCTCGGATGCATCTCTGCGTAACAAGAGCGAGATTCTGGATGAAGCAGATCTGATCTACCGTTATAACTGGGTGTGTGTCGATAGTCGTGTGAATGACAAAACACCTCCCGCTGGACTGAATGGTGGAGTGGCTTATGAACGTCACCGTGCATTGAACTGGCTGATCTGTTATCTGGATCAGGCGTGGGATGATGTGCGTACAGATACGTAGAACGGGATGATGTGACGGCCTACTGTAAATAAACAATAAACATTACACAACATACAACAATGCAAATACCCCTATAGCCGCACGAATACGGTTAAAGGGGTGTTTGGCGTGCTGTTCTGTGTGGACATAAGCTTTATCCATATATGCTTTTATCCACTATGCCTGCCAAACTGTTCACGAATAACGACGTCAGCAAGAATTAACTTTTTCTCGACGTTACTCTCTGGATTCGCAATGCGCCATAACATCTGATCCACTGCACGTGCACCGAGCAATTCCTTGTTCACATTGACTGTAGCCAGTAATGGGATATTGTCGTATAGATTATCAAATCCCGTGACAACACACTGATCAGGTACACGAATACCCATACTCTCAAGGGCTTCTATGGTGTATAGCCCATAGAAATCATTCGCACATACAAACACTTCAGGCAGGTTATCCTCATTGATCACCGAAGTGAACGTCTGGCGGAACTCATCCAATGCCTGATTACTTAGCTCAGGAATCTGATGTATTTCCATCCCATGGCCCATAAGCACAGAAGTGTATGCAATCCAGCGTTCATAGAAGCTATGAGCATCCCCGATATTGCCAACAAACTGGAAGGTTTTGAAGCCCTTGCGGAGCAAATAGAGCATGATCTCTCGCATGGATGCAAAGTTATCGGTGAATATGCTGTCACTGTGAAAAACAGGGTCCAGGTGATCCACCATCACAACCGGAATACTGAGACGTTTGATTTCAAGCAGAATCGGGGTCGAAATAGAGCCAACGGTAATGATTCCACGAATGGCATCCGGGTTGAGCAGGGTAAATAGCTGGTCTGCCGAGGGTTCCGTCAAGGTCAGAATATTAATCCCTTTTTGGTTCAGCTTGGAAGAGATCCCGTTAAAGACGGGTCCCCAGTATACGGAGTCTTGATTTTGGTACCGAACATTGGGAAACAAAATCAAGATCGTTCCGCTTGAACGTGTGTTCTTTGGTTCCTGAGATTCATTGTTGTTATACAGTTCACCAGACAACATGCTGTTATCTTTGAAATATCCAAGTTTGCCAGCGGCCTTGAGAATGACATCCCTCGTTTGATCGCTAACTCCCGATTTTCCAGACAAAGCTCGTGACACCGCGAATTTCGACAAACCCGTAAAATGTGCAATCTCCTGAATTGTTACCTTTGTCTTCATCATACCATCCTTACACTCGTAGTTCTGCCGTATTCCTTATTTGGAGCGATATCCAACTGTTCCTAGTATAACATGATGTATTTCTCTTAATCTAATAACGGACAGAGAATTCAAAATGTTAGTGATGCACAGTATTTTAGGATGAACGTTCAACGTGACGGTAAGCATATTTTCAGATAGAATGACGAATTTTGTCTGTTAAATTATTATTTTGTTATTTTATAAAAATAACAAAATAAACAAAGTTATAATCATGTTTTAATAAGTTTGTACTTAGAATCCAGGATATTGAATAAGCTGTGATACAGATAAATTACAGATTTATCAGCATTTTATCAGAATAATTAGAAAATGTTAACAACAAAAATGTTGACGCTTACATTTTGCTGTGTTAAATTTTGTTTGTCAAAAACAAACAAGAAAATAACAAATGGTGGTGGTTTTTTATTTTCGATTGGTTGGTGAATGGGGTTAACGATTTAGGGTGAACCATGATTGGTATACACATTCGGGGAGGTTGTTAAAATCATGATGAGAAGATGGAATGTTCTACCTCTGATGTTATTGGCCGTGATGCTTTTTGTATCCGCTTGCAGTGGTGGGGGGACAGCGCAGACGGGGACCGAAGCAGAGGGAACAACGAACTCAGGTAACAGCACCGAAGTCGCTGAGACAGAGAAAGAGGGCGGAGCGGAAGAAGCTGTGGTTAATGTGCCTGATCTGGGTGGGCGTGTCATTAAGGTTGCGGCCTGGTGGGACTTGAAACCAGCGGGAGAGACGGCCTCCGATAAGGCCAGACTCGATAAAATTGCAGAGGTCGAGAAGAAATACAACGTGAAACTGGAGTTTGTTAACGTACCTTTCGAAGAATACATGAACAAATTCACAACGTCTGCACTGGCTGGCGAACCGTTCGCCGACATCGTTCAGATGGAGTACAAATCCGCACTACCTGCCATCCTCAAAGGGCAACTATTGCCCATCTCCGAATTCACTACACCTGAGAATAACATCAACCAAGAGGCTAACCTGATTGCAAAATTTCCTGCCATTGCAGGCAACGAATACGCCTTCGAATCTCCAACCAGCATTGGTCTGGGACTTCACTATAACCGTGACTTGTTCAAAAAATTATCTTTGCCTGATCCTCAAGAATTGTATAACCAAGACAAATGGGATTGGGATAAATTCATGGAACTTGCCAAACAGGCAACCAAAGATACCAATAACGACGGCAAAACTGACGTATACGGATTTTCTGGCTGGGCGCTTGATGTCGTTCGCCATTTTACCGCAGCCAATGGTGGAACGATCGTGGATGATACCAATAGCAAAGAAGGATTGTCCGATCCGAAAACGATTGAAGCTGCCGAATTCGTCAAACGCCTGTATAACGTGGAAAATGTCGTGAAGGTCAAAACCGGCGACAAAACCAATTGGGAGGAAAGCAATACGTTCAAAGATGGAGATGTAGCTCTGTTCACCGCTGCTGAATGGCAGTTGGGCGATCTCACCTTTGCAGTTGGTGTTGTGCCGATTCCGAACGGGCCACAGGGTAGCAAAGAGGTAACGTATGCAAACAACGCGGCATCGGCGAAGTTCATTCCAAAAGGTGTGGAGGATCCAAAGATCGTCTACCAAATCTATGAAGAGACCTTCGACATCCCGCAGATTGAAGAGTATCCAGGTCAGGATTATCTGGAGAGTCGTTATACCGACGAGAAGGATATCGCCATCATTCGCGAGCACATCGCTGGAACGGGCCGCATTTTACTGGATGATGCCTACACAGGATACCCGTTCGGGGATTTTGTGAACGATATCATCAAAAACAATGCTTCCGTGACGGCAACAGCCGAGAAATACAAAGCACAGGCACAAGCTGCCATTGATAAACTCGGTAAACAATAAGAACTTAACACCAGCAAGCGATTCAGGCAGGGGCTCGTGTCGGCAATGTTGCACGGAGCCCCTTTTCCTGAACCACCAAATCGGCATTGCTGGCATCAGCCTTGATGAGGAGGACTCTTAGGATGGCTGGAATTCTACAACGTAAGACATGGGTATTGTCCACAGTAATCATCGTGGCGGCAGCCTGCATCATTCTATATGTAACTTCCGGCGCTGATGGGAAGAGTGCAGACATTCCACCTGGCAGTCTGCCTGCCATTGAAGTGGATGCAATCTTGCAGCAGACCCGGCAGAAAAAGGGATACGAACAGTATCGATCCGGAACGGATCAGGCTACACAGCCGAGTGTGGACATCACCATTGAAGCAGGAGATTACATAAAAGCCGAAGGTGAAAACGTCCGCAAACTGACGAATTATGAGGGAATGGATGGTGTATCTCTCCATACCGGAGAGACAGGACAAGTCGAGTGGAAAATTAGCGTGCCGGAGACCGGGCTGTATAATCTGTCCGCAATCTATTTTCCCGTTGAAGGCAAGAGTTCGGCCATTGAGCGTGCATTGTACATTGATGGTGAACTTCCTTTTGCGGAAGCCGCCTATTTGCAGTTTGACCGGGTATGGGCGAATGAGAAAGATGTTGTGGAGCAGGACAATCAAGGCAATGACTTACGCCCGAGACAAGTGGAGAAACCTCGCTGGATGGAAGAAACGTTTCAGGACTCCGACGGGTACGAACAGGCTCCATTCAAGTTTTATTTGGTAAAAGGGGAACACACGCTAACGCTAAAATCATCGCGTGAACCCATGGTGATCCGGTCCATTCGTCTTTTCAATGAGAAGACAGCCGTTCCTTACGCAGAGACTGCGGGTGCACAACAATCGGATTCCTCCGGGCAGCCGAAGGATGTACTTATTCGCATTGAAGGTGAAGCCGCTGTTGCCAAATCTTCACCTACGTTATACCCGACGAGCGAAAGGTCAAGTTCTGCTGTGTCTCCTTATAGCGCTTCCCAGGTACGCATTAATACGATTGGCGGCTTTAACTGGCGTCTGCCGGGACAATGGATTGAATGGGAAGTGGATGTACCGGAGAGCGGACTGTATAATATCGGATTTACCGCACAGCAGAATTTTGTTAAAGGCATCTATTCTACGCGCAAATTGACCATTGACGGTGAAGTTCCGTTTGCAGAGATGGCCAAAGCCCCTTTCCGTTATCAGAGTGACTACCGCATTGATGTTATGGGTGGCAAGGAAGCATACAAATTTCATTTGGAAAAAGGAAAACATGTGCTACGGCTGGAGAACAGCCTCGGTGACTTTGCACCCCTTATCCGCAATGTGGAGGACAGTCTGTACAACTTGAACTCCATGTACCGACGCATTCTGATGATTACAGGTACCAAGCCTGATGAATTCCGGGATTATCGGGTGGAAAAGCAGATCCCGAATCTGCTGGAAGTATTCAGCGGAGAAAGTAAACGTCTCAAGGACGTGGCCGCACAGCTTCGTCTTCTATCCGGGCAGTCCAGCGATCAGGAAGCCTTGATTAAGACGATGGCGCTTCAACTGGACGAGATGATTGACAAGCCAGATACCATTCCAAGACGGCTTGCGGCTTATAAAACCAACACAGGCGGTCTCGGCACATGGGTGCAACAGGCACGAGAACAGCCCCTGGAGATCGACGCACTGTACGTCACTTCGATTGACCAAGATATTCCCGGAACAGGTATGGGGCCACTTGCCAAGCTTGGTCATGAAGCGAAGATATTCTATCATTCGTTCTTCATTGATTATAACCAGATTGGCAATGTAGCCACATCGGAAGATCAGCGGACGGTGACCGTCTGGATTGGTAGTGGACGTGACCAGGCAAATACGATGAAAGCGATGATTGACAAGACCTTCACACCAGACAGTGGCATTAACGTGAATCTGAAGCTGGTCAACATGGGAACCTTGCTGCCAGCGACGTTGTCCGGTGAAGGACCGGATGTAGCGATGCAGATCGGCAATGATCTGCCGGTGAACTTTGCGATGCGGAACTCGGCTGTAGATCTTACGCAATTCAGTGATTATAGCACCGTGGAACAGGAGTTCAGGGAAAGCGCGATCGTGCCGTATGCCTATGATTCAGGTGTATATGCCCTGCCGGAAACACAGACCTTTAACATGCTGTTTTATCGTAAAGACGTGCTCGAAGAACTCGGGCTTGAAGTGCCTCAGAACTGGGAGGATGTCGAGGCTCTACTCGCGATTCTGAGCAAAAATCATATGGAATTCGGTATGCCGATTGTGACCCAGGCGAATATGCAGGGTGTCAATATTCCGCCGAACTCACAGTATGCCACGATGCTGCTTCAGAACGGAGGCGCTTTCTATCGAAACGATGACAAGGAGTCGGATCTGGATTCCCGGATTGGAATCGAGACGTTCAAGCAGTGGACGGAATTCTATACCGATTACAAGCTGGAGCGGGAATATGATTTTGCCAACCGTTTCCGGACAGGACAGATGCCTATTGGACTAACGGATTACACCATGTACAACCAGTTGTCCGTATTTGCACCGGAGATTCGGGGACTATGGGGCTTCGTTCCTGTCCCGGGAACCGTTCAGGCGGATGGAACCTTGAATCGGGACGTACCGGGTGGAGGCAGCGCAGTCATGATGCTGGAGGGTGCCAAGGATCAGGATGCGGCGTGGGAGTTCATGAAGTGGTGGACCAGTACACCGATTCAGGCTGAATTTGGACGGGAGATGGAAGGACTGATGGGTGCCGCTGCCCGTTATCCAACGGCCAACATCAAGGCGCTGGATTCCCTGCCGTGGCCTGCGGAGGATTACGCCAATCTCAAGGCACAATTCGAAACGGTGAAGGGCATTCCTGAAGTACCCGGTGGTTATTTTACAGGCCGCCATCTGTTCAATGCATTTTACAAAACCGTTGTTGGCCAAGTGGAAGCCAGGGAATCCATTATGGATTATACCCAATATATTCAGGACGAGATTCGCGTCAAACGTAATGAATTTGGTCTTCCGTAAGCAGAGGGAGGGTTAATCGTGCCACAAATATCACTCCGAGACGGACAAAACAGTCCTCCTGAGAAAGCGTCAAGGATGGGCGTGAAATCGTGGTGGAGCTGGAAGCTCCAGGAAATGAAGGCCAGCAAACATTCCTATGTTCTGCTTGCACCTTATATGCTCCTGTTCCTCATGTTTACCGTGATTCCGGTTGTCATCTCGATCATACTCAGCTTCACCTACTTTAACATGCTGGAATTCCCGCGGTTTATTGGCTGGCAGAACTACACTCGCCTGTTTCTGGAGGATGATGTATTCCTGATTGCGATCAAGAATACGCTGCTGTTTGCCATCATTACCGGACCGATCAGTTATATTGCCTGTTTTGTCTTCGCGTGGATCATTAATGAGTTAACACCGAAATGGAGAGCGTTCATGACGCTGATCTTCTACGCGCCCTCCATCTCGGGCAATGTGTATTTTATCTGGCTGATGATTTTTTCGGGAGATCGTTATGGTATTGCCAATGGGCTGTTGATCAAATGGGGTTTTCTGCTGGAGCCGATCCAATGGCTGAAGACAGAAGCTTATATTATGCCTATTCTCATTCTCGTGCAGCTATGGCTGAGTCTCGGAACTGGATTTCTGGCGTTTATCGCCGGTTTGCAGACGGTGGACCGGACATTGTACGAAGCGGGAGCGGTGGATGGCATCAAGAATCGCTGGCAGGAACTATGGTACATTACCCTGCCTTCGATGCGTCCGCAGCTCATGTTCGGTGCAGTCATTCAGCTCACAACCTCGTTTGCCGTGGCCGATGTGTCGATCGCACTGGCCGGGTTCCCAAGCGTGAACTATGCGGCAGAGACGGTGGTCACCCACTTGATCGACTTCGGTACAACACGGTTTGAGATGGGCTACGCATCGGCGATTGCCACCGTGCTGTTCATGATTATGGTGGGGACCAACTTGCTGGTACAGAAACTGCTTCGAAGGGTGGGAGAATAGCTATGGCTGCAATTGCGACAGGCAAAAAGCGGGTGAATCGCTCGCTATCGGGAAGCCTCTCCCTGTTTGCCCTTCTGCTCGTATTTGGTGCCTTCATGGTGCTGCCGCTGATCTATGCGATCAACAATGCATTCAAACCATTGGATGAGATTTTCACCTTTCCACCAACGCTGTTTGTCAAAAATCCGACGTTCAGCAACTTTACAGATCTGCTGAACCTGCTGAGTGACTCGTGGGTGCCGTTCTCACGTTATATATTCAACACGGTATTTATTACAGGCATCGGTATCGTAGGCCATGTGCTGCTGGCTTCTGCAGCGGCGTACCCGCTTGCCAAACACAAGTTTCCGGGCAAAGTATTCATGTTCCAAGTGGTCGTACTGTCACTGATGTTCACACCTGCGGTGACGGCCATTCCAAACTATATGATCATGTCATGGCTCGGATGGATCGACACGTACTGGGCCGTCATTATTCCGGCATTTGCCTATTCACTCGGGTTGTATCTGATGAAACAGTTCATGGAGCAGATCCCGGATGCACTGCTGGAAGCGGCCAAAATTGATGGTGCCAGTGAATACCGGATCTTCTGGTCCATTGTTATGCCTAATGTGAAGCCCGCGTGGCTTACATTAATCATCCTGCTGTTCCAGATGTTATGGGGCAGTGATGGCAATGGATACATCTACAGCGAGCAGCTCAAGACCCTGCATTATGCAGCAGGGCAGATTATTCAGGGCGGAATATCCCGGGCAGGAGCGGGTGCTGCGGTAGCACTGATTTTGATGAGTGTGCCGATCACGCTATTTATTTTCTCTCAGAGCCGAATCATTGAGACGATGGCGAGCTCGGGCATGAAGGATTAAGGGGGAACGATATGGCACGCACAGTGAAAAGATGGCTTGTTCTCCTGGCGGCAGTATCTCTGCTGCTGGTGAATGCCGTGCCTGCGGCGGCCTCCCCGGCGCCGTATGAGAGTTATAACTACAACTACTGGAAAGAGGCTGTACCTTCACCGGATGCCTATCTGCCCGAGCGTACCATATCAGGCCGTGACCTCGGCATTAGTGAGTTCAAAGACCCCGGTGATGTGAACGTTTCACCCTCCGGGTTGATCTATATTTTGGATAGCGGCAACAATCGAATCATCGTATTGGAACCAGACTTTAAGCTGCTGCGCGTAATCGAT
This sequence comes from Paenibacillus sp. FSL R7-0313, assembly GCF_037969885.1. Lineage (NCBI taxonomy): Bacteria > Bacillati > Bacillota > Bacilli > Caryophanales > Paenibacillaceae > Paenibacillus > Paenibacillus sp. FSL R7-0313. The sequence continues at coordinate 6,315,648 of NZ_CP150219.1, read as the reverse complement.
GGATTCATGATGGAGGGCAGCAAGGAGACCTTTAATCTTCCAGGAGGATTGTTTGTAGATGAAGAAGAACGCATATATGTCGCCGATACAGGAAACAGTCGTGTGGTTGTCCTTGATGGAGAGGGGACGCTGATACAAACCATCACGAAGCCTGAGTCGGATATCCTGTCGACCCAATTCCAGTTCCAGCCCTTGAAACTGACGGTGGACCATGTAGGCCGAGTTTACGTTGTGGCACAGGGGGTCTACGAAGGGATTATGCAGTTTGACGAGAGTGGGAAATTTATCGGATATGTCGGTACGAACAAAGTGGAGCGGGACTACGGCGAATATATCTGGCGCATGTTATCAACCAAAGCTCAGCGCGCACAGATGGTACTTTTTGTTCCAACGGAGTTCTCCAATGCGGATATTGACCCCAAAGGATTCGTGTATGCGACGAATATTGATCCCGGCTCGAATGAACCGATCAAGCGGCTTAACCCGTCTGGCGAAGATGTACTGAAACGGTTTGGTTATTACGATGTCAAAGGCGATATCCGGTTCCGTAACAATCCCGGTCCATCCAAACTGATTGATGTGAAAGTGCTTGGCAATGGCATGTACAGTGTATTGGATGCGACACAGAACCGGGTGTTCACGTACGACGATGAAGGTCATCTGCTCTACATATACGGTGGCAAAGGAAATCAGGTCGGCACGCTCAAAACACCTGTCGCGATTGAACAATCGGGTGAGCACCACTTGGTTCTGGATCGGGGCAAGAACAACCTTGTCGTCTATGAGCCAACCCGTTTTGGTGCCCGTGTGAATGAAGCGGTGGCACTCCACTATCGGGGCGAGGACACAGAGGCCGTGAATATATGGAGAGAAGTGCTGAAGCTGAATGCTAACTATGACATCGCTTATATCGGTATCGGCAAGTCCTTATTAATGGAGAAGAAAAACGAGGAAGCGCTAGGTTACTTCGAACTTGGAATGGACCGCAAGAGTTATTCTGTGGCGTTCAAGAGGCATCGGCGGGAGATGATGAAGGAACATTTTGGTACATTCCTGACCGCTGCAATCGCGCTGATTGTCATTCTGATCCTGACCCGGGTGGCGGTTAAATGGAGACGGAGGAGGCAGGTTGATCGTGAAGCAGGATTTCATTAAGTTTCCGCTGCATCTCATTTTTCACCCCATTGATGCATTCTGGGACCTCAAGTCGGATAACCGGGGACGGCTGCTTGTTGCTTTTGCAGCATTGGCGCTTACCATTGTCATGATGATTTTGCAAAAGCAGTACGCAGGATTTCTCGTCAATTACATCGATCCTCGTACGATTAACAGCATCATCGAGATCGCCACGGTTGCAGTACCTTTCTTTCTATGGTGCATGGCCAACTGGGCAGTAACGACCTTGATGGAAGGGGAAGGCAAGTTCAGGGAAATCGTTCTGGCGACAGGTTACTCGCTCATTCCGGTTATTCTGATCTATGCACCAATGATCGTGATCAGCCGGTTCATGGTGCAGGAGGAGACTGCTTTTTATTATCTGTTCAATAGCATCGCGTTTTTCTGGTTTATACTTCTTCTGTTCATTGGCATGATGACGGTACACCAGTACACGGTGATTAGAACGATCATTACGATGGTGCTGACACTCATTGTGATGGGCATTATTGTATTCCTTGGCGCACTGGTCTTTAGCATGCTGCAACAGCTGTACGAATTCGGTTATAACATTTACCGTGAGTTGATTTTTCGGACCTAAAGGAGGCGGCATCCGTGAACAAAAGGCAACGATTATATACGGTGCTGGCTGGTGGTGCAGCTGTAATCATGATTGCAGCCGGGCTGCTGTATATAAACAACAGGGGAATTCCTGCCGTAGAAGCCGCGGCTTATTTGGAGACAACAACCCAGGCCATGCCCGTCACGGAGGACCCGTTGCAGTTCCTTAGCGACTCTTCGCAGGGTGTGCCTGGTATGCAGTTAGTCGCCGAGGATCAGGGATTGGCCCTGTACTATAACGAGGAGACAACGGAAATTGCAGTACGGGACGGGAAAAGTGGAGAGATTTGGTACAGCAATCCGAAAGAACGGGCTGAGGATGGTCTTGCTTCTGCATATGAAAAAGATGTACTGTCCTCACAGTTGAACGTGTCTTTCCGGGATTCGATGGGCACACTGGAGAACTTTCCAAACTTCAGTTCGAGTATTAGCAACAAACAATTCACAGTGGGTCAGATCGATCAAGGGATTCGGGTGAACTATAAACTTGGTGATACATCACTTGGTATTGATGCACTACCGAAGTTGATCAGCAAACAGCGTCTGGAGGAGAAAGTGCTTTCCAAGCTGGATGCTACTGTCGCAAGGTACACATCTGCCCGATATTATCCAACCAAGAACAATCCGGATATTTTGGAACGGCTGGATGGACAGATTTCGAAGCAACTTGTGCTGAACAAGATGCTGGGTGCCTTTGAGACGGCGGGTTACACGGCGGACGATCTGGCTTTTGACAATCAGGAGAATGGAGTCGAAGGCGGAGGCGTATCGGATAAGCCCAGCTTCGTCATTTCTGTGGAATATCGACTTGAGCAGGGAGCACTTGTTGTGACCGTGCCTCTGAGCCAGGTAGAGGAAAGTGGGCAATACCGCATTCGGAATATTGATTTGCTCGCTTACTTTGGTGCTGCGGATACGAAGGGTAAGGGTTATATGCTCGTGCCCGACGGTTCAGGCAGCCTGATCCATCTGAACAACGGAAAAACCCAGGAAGAGCAGTATGTACAGCGTGTATATGGCACAGACCCAAATGATAATTCGCTCAGTCGTCCTCAGGTTAGTGAATCCGCGTATATGCCTGTGTTTGGTCTGAAGAACGGGGAGAATGCCTGGTTTGCAGTCATTGAAAAAGGGGATGGCATTGCCAGTATCTCCGCGGATATTGGAGGCAGACAGAATAGCTACAACCATGTACACGCGACCTTCTCTCTGCGCGGAGAGGATGAGCTGGAGATGTACACCTCGCAGAAAATGCAGGAGATCCAGCTGCTTAGCGAAGAACCTTTCCGTGGAGACATTCAGGTCCGTTATCATTTCCTTCATGGAGAAGATGCCAGTTACTCGGGCATGGCCCGCCTGTATCAGCAGCAGTTGATCAAGCAGGATGTACTGAAGCCACTCGCAGAACAGACGGAGTTGCCGTTCTATGTGGATGTGCTTGGTGCAGTGGACAAAAAGGCTTCGTTCCTAAGCGTGCCCTATCGGACCACCTTAGCCATGACGACGTACGAACAGGCCACCGAAATGGCGGCGAAGTTACAGCAAGAAGGTGTGAACCGCGTTCAAATGCGCTATCAGGGATGGTTCGGCGGTGGCATCAGTCATCATACGCCAACCCGGGTGAAATTGGACAGTGAAGTAGGCAGTCGTTCTCAGCTACAAGCGTTGTCCGCCAAGCTGGAGCAGTCGGGTGGAGCTCTGTTCCCGGATGTGGCTTTCCAGCACATTTATCACGATGATATGCGTTTTGCTCCTTCCTCGGATGCGGCGCGGTTTGTCACAAAGGAGACAGCAGAACTGTATCCATACAATCCTGCGCTTAATCGCATGGATCAGAGTAGGGACAGCTATTATTTGCTCTCAGCGGCCAAGCTTCCTTATGTGGTGAGTGAGTTTGCAGACAAATTCAATCAACTGGACCTCGGCGGATTATCCCTTCGTGATCTCGGGCAGGTCCTGACTTCCGATTACCGGGATAGTCGGGTGATTCATCGGGAGACGGCGAAAAACATTGTGAAGGAGCAACTTGGCAAGTTGGAACAGTCCTATCCGAACCTGATGATATCTGCTGCAAATAGCTACGCTTGGGGTAGTGCACAACATGTTGTGAATGTACCCGCAGGGTCGAGTCGGTTCAATATTACCGATGAAGAAGTTCCTTTTTATGCGATGGTCATTCATGGATACATGAACTATGCGGCATCTCCGATGAACACATCGGGGGATCAGGATCTCCGCAAACAATTGCTGCGTAGCCTGGAGCTGGGGGCAGCTCCGTATTTTCAATGGACATATGAACCATCTTCCCGGCTGAAACTTACGAATTATGATTTGGCATACGCAACGGAGTACAGCTATTGGGTGGATGAAGCCGTTGCCTTGTATAAGCAGGCCAATGAAGTGCTGGGAAATCTGGCGAATGAGCAGATTCTCAAGCATGAACGCATTCAGGATGGCGTGGTCCGGATCATCTATACTGGCGGTACATCTATCCTTGTGAATTACAATGCGGATGCAGTTACCGTGGATGGAACAACAGTTGGCGGGACGGATTATGTGGTGGAAGGAGTGAGCCGATGAGAACCATTCGATTATCGCTGAAGTCACGGAGAGCTTTGCTTGGACTTGCATTTATATCGCCGTGGTTGGTCGGCTTCATCTTCCTCTTTGCCACACCGCTCCTGCAATCGATTCGGTTCAGTCTGAGTAATCTGTCCGTTGCTCCAGGCGGGTACGTTCTGGACTATGTCGGATTTAAAAATTTCAAGGATGCGCTTCTGGTTGATGCTACATTCAACCGAATTCTGGTCGATTCGGTTGGAGCGATGGTACTTAACGTGCCGATGATTCTGTTCTTCAGTCTGTTCACGGCGACACTGCTTAACCAGAAGTTCAGAGGCAGAACGATGGCACGTGCGATCTTTTTCCTGCCGGTTATTCTGGCTTCCAGTGCAGTTGCAGCAGCTGAGTCTGCGGGATTAATCAATCTGATGGGAGATGCAAGTGCGGTCGATGCGTCTGCTGATGGCGGGGCTTCGTTCAATGTGGTGTCCATTGTACGGATGCTGGCGGATGTGGGATTGCCGATGGCCTATGTGGATTACATTGTAGAAGCCATCATGCGGATCTATGAGATTATTAGCAGCTCTGGCGTTCAGATTCTGATCTTCCTCGCTGCGTTGCAATCGGTACCGGGATCGATGTATGAGGTTGCGAAGATCGAAGGGGCGACAGCTTATGAATCATTCTGGAAAATTACATTTCCCATGGTCAGTCCGTTGATTCTGACGAATGTCATCTATACGATCATTGATTCATTTGCCGGGAGTCCAGTCACACAGGCTATCTACCAAACTGCATTCAAAACCCAGAACTTTGGCTTAAGCTCGGCGATGTCTTGGCTGTATACACTGGTGATTGGCCTTGTACTGATCGTAGTGGGCTGGGTCTTGTCACGGCGGGTTCACTACAACTGACGGTTAACATTAAGGGAGGCTTCAGATTATGGCTGCATCAGGGACAGATCGCATGGTGGTAGTTCCGAAGCAGAATTATCACATGCATCGGGTGCGAAACAAAACATCGGACCTTCTCTATTCCATATTCAGATATGCACTGGTCATCGGCATTTCATTTATTATTTTGTACCCGTTATTTCTCAAAGTGTCAGTTGCGTTCAAGGATAAACAGGATATCTACAATCCGACGATTTATATGATTCCTCAGCATTTTACATTGGATAATATTCGGCTTGCGGCGCAAGTGATGGATTACCTGCCTCTGCTGGCGAACACGTTATTGTTCGTTACCATCACAACGCTTCTGACAGCGATATCCTGTGCACTTGCCGGATATGGCTTCGCCCGGTTTTCGTTTCCGGGTAGCAATGTGCTCTTTGTGCTGGTGATTCTCACAATTCTGGTACCGACAAGCACGCTTATGGTGCCGATGTATCTGCATTTCCGCAGCTTTGACTTTATAGGCATCATCCAGTTGTTCACGGGAAAGAATGGCATCAATCTGCTGAATACGTATTGGCCTTCAATGATTACGGCTGCTACAGCGGGAGGACTGAAGGCGGGGTTGTTCATCTATATCTTCCGTCAGTTCTTCAAGGGCATGCCGAAGGAAATCGAGGAGGCTGCTCTGATTGACGGCGCAGGCGGATTCAAAACGTTTGCCCGAATCATGTTGCCCAATGCAATCTCACCGTTGATTACGGTCATTCTGTTCTCGTTTGTATGGCAGTACAACGATACGTTCTACTCCGCGTTATTCATGAGTGAAAGTCCGCTGATTTCACTGAAAGTGGCTTCTTTACCGGCTCAGGCGAACCAATTAATTCCGCAACTGATGGGCTTTGGTTCGAACTCGGGTATCAAGGCTGATCCGAATTACGTGGCCATGATCGTGGACACAGGCATTTTGCTGGCGATTGCACCGCTGATCATTCTGTACCTGTTCGTGCAACGTTATTTCGTGGAGAGTATTGAACGTTCTGGTGTAGTGGGTTAACATGGTAAATCCAATTGGAGGTGTTAGTGATGACGGTGCGTACGATCAACAGTGCTCCGGTGAATAAAGCAGCGACTCCCGAAGCAAAAGAACTGATGGCGTTCCTGGTCGAGCGTTATCAAAAAGGGATGTTGGCAGGCCAGCAGGATTACAGCAATCTTAACTGGATTAATGAAAATACAGGCCAGAAGCCAGCTGTGATTGGCTTTGATCTCATGGAATATTCGCCATCAAGAACAGAGCGTGGTGCGGTCTCCCAGGAGATTCGGGATGCGATTGCATGGCACCAGCAAGGTGGGATCGTGACGCTATGCTGGCACTGGAACGCACCAACGGATCTGATCGATGAACCAGGTAAAGAGTGGTGGCGGGGGTTCTATACGGATGCGACAACCTATGATATTGCCTCCGCGCTAGCTGATACTGAATCGGAAGCATATCGGTTATTGATTCGGGATATCGATGCGATTGCAGCCCACTTGCAAGAGTTGAAGGATGCGGGTGTACCTGTATTATTCCGACCACTTCATGAAGCGGAGGGTGGCTGGTTCTGGTGGGGAGCGAAAGGTCCTGAACCTGCCAAACAGTTATATCGTTTGTTGTATGATCGATTGGTTCACGAGCATCAGCTGAACAATCTCATCTGGGTCTGGAACTCGGAAAAACCGGAATGGTATCCGGGTGATGATATCGTGGATATTGTCAGTGTGGATGTGTACCCTGAAGCAGGAGACCACAGCCCGCTGGCTGCACGTTACACCAACCTGCGAGAGCTTGTACAGAACGGCAAAATCATCGCACTGGCCGAGAACGGTTCCATCCCTGACCCTAAGCAGATGAAGGAACAGGATGTGCACTGGAGTTGGTTCTGTACCTGGACAGGTGGATTCCTGAGAGACGGGATGCATAATGAACTAACGTTTTTGAAGGAATTGTACCATAGTGAAGAGGTCATTACGCTCGATCAGTTACCGAAGTGGAGTTGGCTATAAGCATCTCGCTTCCAACTTGAATTGGAATCAATGAAGCGTTAGTATTCGCTGTAAGAATTCATGCGAATATTAACGCTTCATTTGTTGGTAGCGCACATATGTCAATGGAACGCCTCATCCCTGAAACATGAGAAGTTGAACAACAATCTAGTTTGACGGGTGCAACATAGCTTGGATATTGGTATGTAAAGTCACGCTGGAAGTGAATAAAATATACGATTGATTAACCGTGCGGATCAGAATCCTTTCGCTTGTGCCATTGACTGGACCGATCCGAATGGCGGATGGTTCGCTGCCACCGTACGTATCATCCAGGGTGACCGATGTGATATGTGCGATAGGAATTTCAATTTTGGAAAACTGCCAACGGATGACCAGCTGATCTTCTATTTTTTTCACGTTAACACCAAACATAAGATGACCTCCCTTTAAGCCCTCTGAAGATAAATATCTTTTATTAGTCTACCACTTATTGGTTAATATTTCCTTAATAATAGTGGATTTCCCCCGTGCAGTGAAGTGCCCAAGTGTAACTTATCTCCACAATGAATAATTTGCTACAGATATTTCCATAAATGATGGCATGATGTACACTATGACTAACGAATATGGATACGGAACGATTTGTTGGAGGTGGTGAGATTCCTATGACGGATTTGAAGGCGTATCATTATTTTGAACAAAGTCTTGGACCTTTCCGCAATCTCTCCAGCCTGTCTAATGAAGAAGCCGAAATAGTTACTCAACAAATCCGTGATCAAGGCCGGAATTTTGCCAGTCAGCGATCAGCGGATTATATGACCATCCGTAGAGCACTTGAACATCAAGAGTACGAGCAGTTTAAGGCCAAGGGAGGAACCCCCACCAATCGATATCCCCACTATCTGACCCTTGGTGCATGTGAATGGCTGTCATCTTGGTATAACGAACCGGATCAAGTGATGATTCCGTGGGAAGATCTGTCTGCCAAAGTTGTGAGCTTCACGTATGGAGATCTCTTTCCAACCATGCGTTATCTGGATGATAAACCTTACCGTAAGCAGATCTACACCAAAGATGAAATTCTGGAAATTATTCAGGCCTATGGTTGGCCTCAAGAATGGAACCGTCAAGGCGATCAAGGCCCGGAACGATATATTGAAGTACAAGTGTGGGACGAGCGCATTATCAGACCTTATCATTGAAGCAAAGGGGTTTAGGGCACATTTTTACCGTTTATAACCGGTGCAAAAAAGTGCAATTGCAGGAAATACGGGTGTTCGTTATAGTGAGTGAAAGCTTTGACCGGTCAAGAAGAATCTTCTTCAAAGTCCTGTCAAAGCCCCTTTTTTAATCGTTAATCCGATTAAGACTATAGGTTTAAGAGACTAAGGAGGATGGGAAAGCCTATGCAAAAAGTGGGGAAACGCAACACCCGTAATCTGGCCTGGATCATATCAGTTGTTATGGTCATGTCCGTGGTGCTTAGTGCATGCGGAAATAAAGAAGAAGGACAGGTAAGTGGCAACAGCGGCAATGCCGACGATCCGTTGGAAGTCAGTATTATGACCATCACGCCGAGTGCCGTCCCTGCTGCTGATGATAATGTAATCAAACGCGCCATTGAAGAAGCGACTAACTCCAAAATGAATATCCAGTGGGTCTCCAACAATATCTACGGTGACAAGCTCAATCTGACCCTGGCTTCCGGGGATATACCTGATCTCATCATGATTAATGATCCATTTGGAAGTACCTTCACCAAGATGGTCAAACAAGGTGCTTTTTGGGATATCACCCCTTATATCAAGGACTATTCGAACCTCAGCGGAGGCATTCCCGATATTGCTTGGGATACAACCAAGGCAGCAGATGGCAACAATTATGGGATCCCGCGGCCTCGCCCGGTCACTGGAGATTCTTTTTTTATCATCCGCAAGGATTGGCTTGACCGATTGAATTTGCAGGTGCCAGAGACCACGGATGAGTTGTTCAATGTGATGGAGGCTTTTGTGGAGCAGGACCCCGATGGTAACGGAACCAAAGATACCACCGCACTTGCTGCTTATATCAGTCCTGATGATCTCGGTTGGGGAGGTAATCTCGGCCCAGTACTCGGTGCCATTGAGAATTCTTTTATCGGAACCAATAGCAGTTGGAAATGGGATGAGTCGCAGGGGAAGCTGGTCTACAGGGAGCTGTTGCCCGAGGTGAAAAAGTCCCTTCAATATCTAACCAAAGCCTATAGCAGCGGCATGATGCCGGAAGATCTGCTTTCGCTAAAGCTGACGCAGGCCAGGGAACTGTTCAAGCGCAATCAGGCGGGCATTATCGTGGACAAGACAGGCACGATGCGCAAAATCTATGCCGATGACCTGAAGAAGGTCGATCCTTCTTTTAAATATACGGATTTCTATCCTTTGACCAATCTGAATGGATATAATCCGAAAGGTTCGGGATACAACGGTATTCTGGCGATCCCTGCCAGTGTGCCGGAAGAGAAGATGAAACGAATTCTCCAACTCGTTGATACCTGGATGAATCCGGAAGTATTTGAAATTCAGCAGTTCGGAATTGAAGGTACGCATTATGAAGTGGTGGATGGTAAAAAGGTAGCGAGTAGTGAAAAATTGACGGCGGATAACGCGTCGGATTTCAATCATATCGTTAACGTCATCGACCTACCTTGGGATACCACGGGTGAAACGGATGAAGAGACACAGGCCAATGAACTGTTCAAAAAAGTGGAGGCAGAGCGAGACAAAACGAGCGTGGCGGATCTGGCCGCTGGCCTTCAATCCGAGACCGGGCAGAAGGTGCTACCTGAACTCAACAAGAAGATCCAGGATCTAAAAGCAAAGATTATTCTTGGCCGGGAGCCGATTGAAGCTTGGGATGCCTTTGTGGAAACCTTGCGGAATGATCCGAATTTCCAGGCCATGAGTGATGAGATGACTGAAGCCTACAAGAAAAGAAATGGACAGTGAATCTGAGGGAAGGAGCTGCAAACCATGAGCACCCATGAGCAACGAATGAGTACGGTTAAGGGGAAGCAGACTTCATCCAAAAAGAAAGGGTTAAACCTGCTGTCCGCACTTCGGCGTGACCGGTCGTTATATATGCTAGCACTGCCGGGCGTATTGTTCTTCCTCATTTTCAAATACATCCCGATGTGGGGCATCATTATTGCGTTTCAGGATTACTCGCCCTTTCGGGGGATTCGGGGCAGTGAGTGGGTTGGCTTGCAGCACTTTACAGCACTCTTTGGTAATCCGGACTTTGCCTTGTTGTTCCGAAATACGCTTGCGATCAGCATGCTTAATCTGATTTTGTTCTTTCCTTTTCCAATCCTGATCTCTCTGGGACTCAATGAACTGCGAAGTGTGGCGTATAAGAGACTGATTCAAACGATTATCTACATGCCGCATTTCCTCTCCTGGGTGATCATTGCCGGGTTAACACTGTTGCTGTTCGCCAAAGGAACGGGACTGATTAACGAGTTATTCACTTTATGGGGATGGCCCCGCGTGGATATATTGACGAACCCGGACAGCTTCTGGATCATGGTCACTTTGCAAGCGATGTGGAAGGAAGCTGGTTGGGGCACGATTGTGTTTCTGGCTGCCATGGCAAGTGTGGATACTCAGCTGTATGAGGCGGCACGAATGGATGGAGCGGGACGATTGCGTCAGATCTGGCATATTACTTTGCCTGCCATCCGCAGTGTCATCATCGTGCTTTTGATTTTAAGACTCGGAGACATTATGGAGGTGGGGTTTGAGCAAATCTTCCTCATGTACAACGGTGCTGTATCTGAAGTGGCCGAAGTATTCGACACCTATGTATACCGCACAGGGATCGAGCAGGGCGATTTTAGCTACAGTACAGCGGTGGGACTGTTCAAATCTGTAATTGGTCTGGTGCTGGTCGTTGTCGCAAATCGTGTGGTAAAACGCATGGGTCAGGAAGGCGTCTATTAATTTGTTCCGGTACCTACCCATACCCGGGCCAGCCATTAATCAATGGAGAGGAGGTTTCGAATGCATCGCATGAAATGGAGTGAGCGGATTGGACAGTCCCTGAATGTGGTTACGCTTGGACTACTGGCTGTGGTTATGTTTTTCCCGCTATATTATGTTTTCGTCGTTTCATTCACGGACCCTGGAGAATATTTGCAAAAGAAAATTGTACTCTTTCCGGAACGCTGGTCTGTTGAAGCCTATACGTATTTGTTATCCACGCCTGCCTTTGCACGCTCGCTGGGGAACAGTGCATTTCTGGCAACCGTCGGCACGGTGTGCAGCCTGGCTGTATCATCCTCTCTGGCTTATGCGCTGTCCCAGAAGCGATTCCACTTCAGAAAAATACTGATGTTCCTAATTGTACTAACCATTTTGTTTAGCCCGGGCATCATCCCAAATTACCTGCTGGTACGGGAACTGGGGCTGATCAATAATATCTGGGCACTGATCCTGCCTGCGCTCGCCAATGGCTGGACGGTGTTGCTGATGAAAAATTTCTTCGACAGCCTGCCCGCAGAGATCAGCGAAGCGGCATCCATTGATGGCTGTAGTGCCATCCGAACCTGGTACACGATTGTGTTGCCCTTATCGATGCCTGCGCTTGCTGCTTTTGGATTGTTTTTCGCTGTAGGCTACTGGAATCAATTCTTCGCGGCACTGTTATACCTGAATGATTCTGCCAAGTGGCCTATCCAAGTATTACTGCAAAACATGTTGCTGAACGCATCCAATATTGATCTGGTTGCGCCTGGACAGCAGGTGGAGACACCACCGACAGAAATGTTGAAGATGGCCGCGATCATTGTGGCTATATTGCCAGTGCTGGTAGTGTATCCGTTTATACAAAAGCATTTTGCAAAAGGAGCACTAATCGGCTCGGTCAAAGGATGAATCTGCATTCAGGCGGGTATTCCCGGGAAGGAGATCCATACAGATGATATTCAAGCGCAGAGCAGACCCATTACCCAAAGGGCGTTATTTCAGGCGCAGCCTGATGATGATGCTGTTTATCGCCTGCATTCCGGGAGTCATTACAGGGGTGCTGCTGTATGGCTGGGTTACCGTCAAAATGGAAAAGATTTTGCAGCAAACCCATCTGCATCAGTTTGAACAACGTACCGTGTGGGTTGGCGATCAATTGGATGCGCTTGAATTGACCTTCTCGCAGTGGGCCTTCGATCCGGTTTTCGATAATCGTCTGAAAGAGCTCGATTTTGTATTCAAATATAAACAGGTTCATGAACTGTACCGATTGCTGCTGATGATTCAGAATTCCAATACATTGATCGGCAAAGTCCAATTGTATCTGGGGGAACCCCAGGCCGTGAAGATGGATTCTGAACGGTATGATTTTATCAAAGACGCTGGGGAGATCGAGAAGTATGAACGGTTGACTCACCAGCCCCAGGCCATATATTGGTCCCACTCCATGGATGGCAAGTCCATGATGATGGTGAATCGACTTCCGGGTGGAAGCGACGATGGACTGGGTGCACTAACGGTCACGCTGGATAACAAGCAATTGAGCAACATGCTGCAGACCTTGTCTCCGTATAATGGAGGGACGACTTTTTTGTTGGATGAGCAGGGCAAGCCCATGCTTCCACAAGCGCAAGAACTTGGTGGATTACAGCATGCTGTCCGTGAACATCTGTTGAACCTGGAAGGTAATCTGTCTTCATTCCTGATGGAATATGAGGGACTGACCTACTCGGTTCAATCGGGCACCTTCCGCAGATTGGGTACCGATTGGACTTACGTTTCCGCGGTTCCCCTCAATGAAATTGTAGCTCCGATTGTGTCTGTACCCCGAATCGTTCTTCTCATCAACGGATCTGGACTCTTGCTGGCTCTGATCCTGTCGTGGGTCGGTTCGCTCCAGCTCTATAAACCGTTTACGAAATTACTGCGAATATTTACCGTGACTGGAGCACCGGTCGATGCTATAGCGCCAGAAGTGTCATCCTCTCCTCAATTGTCGTACGCAGCTTCTACTCGTTCAAATGGGTCTGTACAACTGGATGAAATCAAGCATATTGAACAGCGCTGGATTGGCGTTAATCAGGAGAGAGAATCGTTGCAGCAACGGTTGGAAGAGCAACTTCCACTCGCCCGGGAGAGCTTGTTGATTCAACTCACGTTGGGTCATCTGTTACTGTCATCCGACCATGAATGGAAGCAACGTCTGGCACAGCTGGGTTGGGTTCTTAGGGATGAGCGGTTTATCATCCTGTTTGCTCACATTCGTCCGAGTGCAGTTCTTCTATATGGGGCTAAGGAGCGAAATCGGAGTGAATCTCAGGAGTGGATCAGTTTTGCCGCAACCGACATTCTGAACAGGCAGTTGGTGGAACTTCCTTACCGGGCTGAAACGATCAATTACCATGACATGTCCATTGCGCTGTTGCTCGCTGTCCCTCCAGAGGTCCAGCCAGAGACACCTGAATTCAGAGAAGAATTATCTCGGATGGCCCAACATTGGATTGAAACTGTGCAGTCGGAATGGAACGTTCGCATGACAGTTTCGATCAGCAAACTTACATCAGATGCTTCTCATATCCCACAGCTGGTCAGAGAATCAAGGTCTTTATTGAGGAAAAGACATTTCTCAGCCAATGCGACCATCATTGATATGAATGAGGAGGCAGAACAGGCTGTGAATGCGCAGGGCGCTTATCCGCTTGAGCTGGAGCAGTCCATCATCTCAGCGTTACGCAGTGGTGAACAGAACTCTGCCCTGGAACAGTTCAGCATATTTATTGGTATGTATGCCGGAACAGAATCGCCAGAAGAGCACGTTCGTCAGGCCTTGTTCCAACTGCTGGCACGCATACAACATACCCTTTTGCAATTAGGGGAAGATCCGGTCGAATTGTTTGGGGTAGGGATGTATGAAGAGGTGCTGCAACTGCAAGATCTGGATGAACTGTTCCTGTGGTTCAGAGAACGGATTGTGCACGTATGTGTAGAGGAATTCACAGGCAAGGAAGAGAAGCAGATACAGATGGCTGTCCATCAGATGAAGGAGCATGCGCAGCAACAGTATGCAGAAGCGTTATCGCTGGATGAATTGGCAGATCTTCACGGAATTCATTCCTACACATTAAGCCGGGCATTCAAGCAGGCATTTGGGCAGAACTTTGTGGACTATCTGACTGAGGTAAGGCTCCATCGGGCCAAAGAGCTGCTTGAATCAACAGACGTCAAGATCAGTGAAATTGCGGAGCAGGTGGGCTATCAGCCCAGTTACTTCAATCGTTTGTTCAAAAAAAGTGAGGGAACGACGCCAAGTCGTTACCGGGAAGACATTCACAAGCATACCGGGCACAATCGGGGTAACCGCTCCGTTTAAATCACGCCTTAGTTTTCAGCCCAAAGGAGAGTGAGATGTGACGTGTCACAGGACAAGCCAAATATTATTTTTCTCATGACAGATCAGCAACGATGGGACTGTATTGGAACGTTCAATGAACATATTCATACACCGAATCTCGATAAACTTGCAGCCGAGGGAATCACGTTCCACGATGCGGTCTGCCAATCGCCAATGTGTGCGCCAAGCCGAAGCTCCATGATGATGGGATATTATCCGTCACAGCTTGGGGTTCGAACGAATTATGGCGGATTGTTCGAGGAAGACAAACTGCCTTCCGAACCGTTGCCGGAGTTAATGCACCGCGCAGGGTATCAGACAGCCGGATTTGGAAAAACGCATTGGAACCATAGCGAGAGCGTAGAGGAGCCTTCCACACGAGGATTCGAAGTAAGATCCATCGGACTTTCTCGTCAAAGTGGTCATTATGAACAGGGAGCGACAATGATGGGTGACTCTCATCCCGAAGCACTGGAAGCATACCATGAGGAGACCAAGCATTTTGGTAGCGGTGAGGAAAATGTCAATGGCTATACAGGGCTTACGAGTCAGATTCCGATGAATCACCATCGGGATGGCTGGGTAGCCGAGCAGGCATTGCAATTTTTGGATGTAGGGGTAGACCCGGAGCGGCCGCTATTTTTTTATCTGTCTTTCCTGAAGCCACATGCCGGGTTCAATGTACCCCAAGCATTTGAAGACCTGTACAGGCTGGAAGATATACCGGATATCCCGCAACCGCCTTGGGAGGATGAAATGCAGACTCACCTGGCAGCTTCCGATGAATTGAATTCGAATAGTCGACAGTCGTATCTCGACAAGAAGAAGGTATGGGACCAACGCAGTTCGGAGGAGCGGAGGAGGACTACGTTAAGATACTGGGCGAATTGCTCCTGGCTCGATCATTACTTTGGACTCGCTTTGGAGAAGTTGGAGAACCAGGGGAGGTTGGAGAACGCGCTGATTATATTTGTCTCGGATCATGGAGAGATGCTGGGGGAACGACAGTTTCGCTTCACCAAATATAATCTGTATGACAGCAGCGTGAGGGTGCCGCTCATATTGTCTGGTACCCACATTGAGGAGCAGAAGCGCGGAACGATTGATCAGGGGCCTGCGGAGTTGGTGGACCTGGTACCCACTTTGACACGTGCAGCCGGACTTCAAGCGAATCCGATGCTGCCTGGTGTCGATCTGCTGGGCGATCTCCGGCATCGCGGAACGTTCTGTGAATTTCATGGAAAGGGGGTAACCGCGCCTCATTCGGCTCCGGCCTATATGTGGCGGACCACGGAGTGGAAGCTCATTCTGTACCTGGAAGGTTCTGTCGCAGAGTCTGCATCCAGAGTGCATGAAACGAAGGGTGAATTGTATCACCTCACGGTTGACCCTCATGAGTGGACGAACCTGTATGATGAGGATCAGCATGCTGTAATTCGGGAGCAACTAAAGACCGAACTGCTGATGCATCTGGCTGTCAGTTGGGCGAAAGGCCCCTTTTTCTATGATCGTGGAGGAACCAAGCCGTTAGAGCGGTAGATAGACCATGTTGACCGGGCATCCGGAGGCAAAGCAGTTATTGCTGAACCAGATCAGTCGATCTCATTAGACTGGCTCGTAGGGACAGAGATAACAGGCTTTGCTTTTTTTGTACGCATATACTAACCAATCGATGGAGGGGAATTGTAAATGAAAACCAAATCAACTGTGGTCAAAGGAACAAAAGTACTATTCACATTGCTGTTAAGTGGAGTTATTGGATGGACTGGTGTTTCACCGGGAGGGGGCATACTTCAGGCAGATGCAGCAGAAGGATCTGCACCACGTCTGGTTGAAAATCTGGGAAGAGGTCTCACTGCCGTATATCTGGGAGAGAGCAAGGTATATCTGAGCTGGCGTCTGCTTGGGACCGAACCGCAGCAGGTTGCATTTGATATCTATCGTCGGACGGGTACAGAAGAGGTGAAGCTGAATGACCAGCCTTTGACACAGGGAACCAATTATACGGACACCAATGTAGATGTAACCCAGAGCCATACGTATATCGTGAAGTCTTATGTGGAGGATAGCTTACAGGATGCGAGTGACGAGGTCGTATTGGCAGCCAATCCCGAGATCCGCAGTTATTTCAGTATTCCGTTGCAAAATATAACATCCAATCCGTCTGATTATTTTGTGCAGCATGGCTGGCCTGGGGATCTGGACGGTGATGGGGAATATGAATACGTCGTCACCCGCATTCCGGTGAACGGAGGCAATAAATATGTGGAGGCCTACAGTCTGACCGAAGGTTTCCTGTGGCGGATTGATCTGGGGCCATACAGTGTCACAACGATAGATACATATAATGCGCCGCCTGCTTCCGTCAGTGAATTTGGGGTGCCGGGACTTGGAGGCTGGCGGGACAACGACAATATAACGGTGTTTGATCTGGACAGTGACGGGAAGGCTGAAGTGCTGCTGCGTACCTTTGAAGGGGTAGCGTTTGCGGATGGTCAGGTCGTTCCTGCCACAGCGGAGCGTGCACAGTATGTTTCCGTCGTGGATGGATTGACGGGAACAGAAGCGGCACGCACAACGATAACCAATGATTATGCAGCTGATGGTCCGCTCAGTGGGCACTTTGGCATTGCTTATCTGGATGGTGAACATCCAAGCCTGATTACGGCGCTCAAAAATCGTGCGCTCAGCCGCAACTTTCAGTATGTGACGTCAGCCTATGACTATGCAAGCGGTGCCCTGACCGAGCGTTGGAGACATGCGGGAGCGGACGGTGAGTTTTTCCACCAGATTCGTATACTGGATCTTGACGGGGATGGGAAGGATGAGGTGTCATTCGGAGGCTGGGCGCTGGATGATAACGGAGAGACCTTATACAGTCTGCCGGGTGTAGTCCATGGCGATCGTTTTCACATTACAGACATTGATCCGGATCGACCGGGGCTGGAGCAATTCGGGATTCAGCAGGCGGAGAACGGAAACGTCAATCAATTCCCTTGGTTTTATGCCGATGCGGCGACGGGCGAGATCATTCGTACAGGGGAAATCCCGCAGGATGTCGCACGGGGAACACTGGCGGATATTGATCCAACGCACAATGGGCTTGAGATGTGGTCTAGTTCAGGCAATATCTACAATGTGGATGGCGAAGTGATCAGCTCAGTTCAGCCCTCAACCAATTTCAGAATTTGGTGGGATGGTGATGTGCTCGGCGAGCTGCTGGATACGAATTTTGTGGAAAAGTGGGATTGGGAGCTGAACACAACAACACGTCTGTTTACAGCCGATGATGTTCGCGTGAATTCCAGAAACGCCCCTGTGCTCTATGGCGATCTGCTCGGGGATTGGAGAGAGGAAATTCTCTATGAAACGAGTGATTTCACAGCATTACGTCTGTACACAACAACGATACCTTCCGATGTCCGCATCTACACGTTGCCGCATAACCCGGCCTACCGCAATGGACTGGCGGTGAAAGGATATATGCAATCCTTGTTGACAGATTATTATCTGGGTGAGGGGACGACAACACCAACCGTTCCGAACATTCTTCCCGTCGTGTACAATGGGGATCATGAGTCTTAAACCAAGGGAAGGGGATGCTTCAGATGCATGGTCAGATATCCAAAAAGGAAACTTCCTGCTGTTGTTCTGCAAGTCGAAGCGGCCGGATGGAAGTGAAAATTCAATTAGAGGACAAGCCCGAATTGACGGCTTCCCGTGACATGAGTGTAGCGTCTGACCATGCATCTCCACTTTCCGTTGACCGCCTATCGCTTAGTGCGCTGGCGGGAGATGATGGATACATCGCCGGGCGAAAGGACAGGGACCGCATATGGATTGAAGGTGGACGTTTCCTTATGGGCACCAATGATCCGGAAGCTTTTGCAGGTGATGGGGAAGGGCCTGTCCGGGAAACCGAGGTGGACTCCTTTTATCTGGATGAATGCACGGTGACCAATGCGCAGTTTGAACAGTTTGTAAGGGAGACAGGTTATCGAACGGAGGCCGAGCGATTCGGCTGGTCCTTTGTTTTTCATTTATTCGTTTCTTCGCAAACGGCTGCTCATGTTCGTACTGTGGTGCAGCAAACGCCCTGGTGGTGGGTTGTTGAAGGTGCGGACTGGTCTCATCCCGAAGGACCTGACTCTGATGTAAATGACAGGGCTGACCATCCCGTTATCCATATCTCCTGGAACGATGCCAATGCGTATTGTGGCTGGGCGGGTAAGCGCCTGCCCTCAGAAGCCGAGTGGGAATATGCAGCCCGAGGTGGATTAATCCAGAAGAAATATCCCTGGGGTGACGTTCTGCGGCCGGATGGACAGCACCAGTGCAATATCTGGCAAGGAACCTTTCCAACTCAAAATAATGCCGCAGATGGTTATGCAGGTACAGCTCCATCCCGATCCTTTACTGCGAACGGATATGGATTGTACAACATGTCAGGTAATGTATGGGAATGGTGCGTTGACAACTATGTTACGGATCATGAAAAGTCTATACTTGCTCAGACGGTTGCTTCTCCCGATGAAGTTCGCAAGGTGTTAAAAGGTGGTTCCTACCTTTGCCACCGTTCCTATTGCAATCGGTACAGAGTGGCAGCACGGATTCCCAATACGCCGGATACATCCACCGGACATATCGGTTTTAGATGTGCATCCGATGTATTGCCGGCATAGCGTGCTATTGATTGGACATACCGAATACGATTATGTATATGAAAGGAATACAAGCGACTCATGTGAGTCGCTTTTTTCCTTTTACTGATCCGAAAGGATAATTCCGTTATTTCACGAATACAACAGAGAACTCAGCGAATTCAAAATTACAGACAAAGGGTGTGCCACATGACGAATCTATTCGAACAATGTTCAGGTCAAACATTATCTGCCAATCTGGGATGGCTGAACGAGCCAGCAGATTGGTCCATTGAAGACGGCAAAGTAACGATAACCGTTTCGCCGATCAGTGACTTTTTTATTGATCCGGGAGGTGACCCGGTAAAAGCCTCAGCTCCATTTTTACATACGAGCATCAAGGGAGATTTCAGCATTGTCACTCAAGTACAGGTGGACATGAAAGAACAGTATGATTCGGGCTGCCTGATGGTGAGAGTGGACGATACGAATTGGGCTAAAGTTTGCTTTGAGTATTTCGAAGAACAGCCGTCCATTCTCAGTGTCGTGACTCGTGGTAACTCGGATGATTGTGTATCAGCACCTGTAGAGGTTAGCAAGCCTTATTTACGTGTAGCCCGGGCAGGCAACAGCTTTGCTTTCCATTATTCTCAGGATGGAGAGAAGTGGAAGCTGGTTCGTTATTTCGGTCTCGACTGCCCGGAAGAGATCAAAGTTGGCATTGTGGCCCAATCCCCCATTGGGCAAGGGACCACGGTTACTTTTACAAATGTACAGCTTCAACATGGATTGACCGGAAGTGTACGCCGGGTAGAATAACCGGACAAATGAAAGCACAGCATGACAGGTTATTGGGTTGGTTTTCAGTTATATTAGACATCAAGGAGTGATTAACACATGAACTGGATCAACGCATTACAGGTCGCTATTCAATATATGGAAGACCACTTGCTCGAAAATATGACGATGGAGCAGATTGCAGCGCAGGCTCATATCTCTCCTTTTCATTTTCAACGTACCTTTGCCTTATTAACTGATGTTACTGTAGCTGAGTACATAAGACGCAGACGATTGACTTTGGCGGCACATGAGCTGCTTCAGAGTGATGTTAAAATTATCGATTTGGCACTTAAATACGGTTACGACACACCCGAATCTTTCTCCAAAGCTTTTCGGAGACAACACGGTATTGCACCCAGTGAAGCACGCAAAAATAGTAACGCTGTCAAATCATATAATCGTCTGGTGATTCAAGTGAGTCTAAAAGGAGCAGAACCGATGAAATATAAAATCGTTGAACATCCCGAATTTACGTTGGTCGGAGTAGAGCAAACTTTCTCATATGCAGATGGAGAACATCTGCAAGGCATCGGAAAGATGTGGCAGGAAGCGTGGACGAGCGGTACAGAGGATCGTTTGTTTGAACTGAACAATGGGGATATTCCAGGTTTACTCGGTGTCGTTGTGGATCAGAGCGAAATTCAGGAGAAACAGATGCAATACTGGATTGCTACAACTTACGATGGTGAAGTACCGGAAGGATTATCAAGCTTTACCATGCCTGCTTCCAAATGGAGTGTATTTGAAGTAGAAGGCCCGATGCCGGAGAGCATGCAGCTTCTGTGGAAACAGATTATTTCGGAATGGTTTCCATCCAATCCTTATGAGCACGCGTATATGCCAGAGCTTGAAGTATACCCGGGGCCCAATCAGCCGCCACAAATCTGGATACCAATTAAATAAATTTTAACCGTTTCAAATGTTATAAATGTAGCCCGTAAACACTCGGATAACCGAAGCTGTTTATGGGTTATTTGGTTATGATTAATCAGAGATTCGAAGTTGTACAGAGGATGTTCAAGCGTTGTTCATTTTATTGCAGCCAGGTAAACATGATATATTGGAATGAAGGTTAACAGCTATAAGAGGACAATGAGGTAAACCGCAGGAGGCAGACATGTTGCATGAGGAGAAATTCGTTCGAGCGATTATGGATCATGAGGAATTAATGCACGACCTGCGGCGAGTTCGAAGTCTGCAATTGCCTCAATGTTACATAGGCGCAGGATATATTCGTAATTACATCTGGGATGTTCTGCATGGATATGATCTTCGTGAACTTCATAGCGATATTGATGTTGTTTATTATGATGCGTCAGACCTGCGTGAGGAACGAGACATCGAGTTGGAGCGTCAGCTTCGTGAGTTGACAGGTAATGCCAAGTGGTCGGTCAAAAATCAGGCGAGAATGCATCTGCGCAATGGCACAGTTCCTTATCATTCTACTGAAGATGTTCTTCGCTATTGGCCAGAAGTTGTGACTGCGATAGGAGTACAGTTGGATGAAGAGGATCGGGTGAACATCTGTGCTCCGCATGGTTTGCATGATCTGTATCATCTTATAGTCCGCAAAAGTCCGTTTTTCACGGATGCTGACTATTATAATCAGAGAGTACAGAAGAAGCGCTGGCAGGAAAAATGGCCGAAACTAACGATAATAACAGCTTGAATAATAAGTGATTTGCGGAATAGTGGGTACAAGAAGGAGTGTCTACGGATTTGATAAAAAAGTTCTTACAAAAAAACGGACTGATCATTGATCTTGTCCTGTTGGCATGTTTTGTGGCATTTCTGGCCTTCTGGGGCCAAAGGTTTGCAGTCATGTTTTTTGGAATGATCACGGTGGCTTTTATCGTGCTAAGACGGATTGACTATCAGAAGCATATTATTCTGAAACGGATTATCCTTACCGGATTTGGCGTGGTTGCCGTCTCTTTTGTCATTATTGAAGCACTTGTATTCACACAGCTTGGTGCGAATGATCCGGAAGAAGCGGACTATGTCATTATTCTGGGTTCAGGCATCCGTGGAACGGAATTGTCATTAACCCTGAAGCAAAGGTTGGATGCCAGTCTGGACTACATTCGAAGTCACCCTCAGACACCGGTCATTGTATCGGGTGGGCAGGGACCTGGAGAATCCATTCCCGAAGCGCTCGCCATGAAAAACTATCTAATTGAACAGGGGATTAGCCCCGCTCAAGTCATTATGGAAGATCGCTCCACAAGTACACAGGAGAATTTGGCCTTTTCCAAAAAAATCATTCTTGAATCCGGGTTAGAGCATCCCGAGATCATGATTGTCACCAGTGACTATCATATGTTCCGCTCCAAATATATTGCTGCCAAGAACGGTTATGCGGCAGAATATGGCATATCGGCCCCGTCACCGGGTTATCTGAAACCCGTCAACATGATCCGTGAATATTTTGCTACGATCAAAACATTTATCTAATGCACATGACAGAAAAACGGAAACAGGACGAAGCGGAGATCTATGATCTATGCTTCGTCTTGTTTGCATATAAGGTGGCTATTGCTTCTTAAAGATAGGTTATTTTTCTGAAGGAACAGGTACAGCTTTGGTGACCTGGGCCTCGGAAGGGACGGATACGATTTCAGGAGATCCACCCGTAGAAGGAACAGTTGCTGCTTCTACAACTTTAGCCTCAGAAGGTTTAGTAGTAGAAGGTACAGTAGCAGACGGAACTGGCGCAGCTTCGGAAACTTCATCCTCAGGGAGAGCCACGATTTCAGGAGTTTCGGAAGTGGAAGGAGCAGTTACAGCTTCGGAAATTCCGACCTTGTTGGGAGAAGCTACGATTTCAGAAGATCCATCAGTAGAAGGAACAGGCACAGCTTCAGTAGCATGGGCCTCTACTTTAACTGTGTGGTTTGATGCCCATACGGCAGTGGACGTACTTATGCCTGTAATAAGCAGGAGGGCTCCTATACTTAACATCCAATGTTTCTTTTTCAGTTTCTTTACATTAAACATAATCATCAATCTCCTTTTTAATTGTTTGCCTTCACCCGATAGGGACGAACAGAATTGAGCAGGCATTTTCTTGGTTCCCGCCATCACATTTAAAATCGTTTCACCATATCGTCTTCGCTGTTCATGGGACATCTCTTTCACCACATCTTCATCACAGGCCAACTCGCTCCAGGTATGAATGTCCCGGCGAATCATATGAATCAGGGGATTGAACCAGTGCAGTGCACTAACCCCCAAGGTCACAGCTTTGACCCACAGATCTTTATGTTTTAGATGTACCAACTCATGATGAATTACCATGCTGATGTCCATTTTCACCGTATTTTCGGGTGGCAGATATATCGTTGGTTTAAACAAGCCAACCAGTATAGGGCTTCGTACTATGGTGCTGTGAGCAAGCGTGATATTGCGTTTGAGACCCAAAGCCTCTTGGATTAATGGTAGCTGTATAGCTGCCTCACTATGACGGAGGACTGGCGTACGTGTACGAGATAGTTCATTCAAAAATCTTCGATAACAGTACAACTGCCATGCAGAAAAACCTATGACTCCAATGCCCCATACGAATAACAAGAACCAGGCTGTGGTTACCGAGATGGTTTGTTCCGGGATAAACGTTCCTGCAAGTCCGCCCGAAGATGCTGCATTCTCCGTACCCGGTATAGTTGATGTCGTTTGGAATGCCATATCCAAAAGCCATGAAAGGCCAAGAGATACCGGGAACAGATAAAACAAGATAGCCAGTTTACCGATTCTGTAGAGCCACTTGGTCGGAAAAACAGATACGGGTATAAGTCGTAGTGCCAAAATACAAACAGAAACGATACTTCCCGCCACGGTCAGGCTGCACAGAATTTCAAAAAAGATGTTCATCATCTGCACCTACTTTTCCGAAAGCCATTTTTTCAGTTCTGAAATGTCATCGTCTGAAAGCTTGTCACCGTCATACATGGCCGAAACCAAATTCTTGACTGAACCTTGATAGAGTCCATCAAGAACATGCTGCGTTTCCTGTAGTTTGTAATCTTCGGGCTGTAGAAGAGGTACATAATCATTGGTTCGTCCACGTCTCGTGACGGTAAGTGCGCCTTTATCCACCAACCGTGACAAAAAAGTAGACATAGTCTGCGCTTTCCACGCTTTTCCCTTATCAGCGAATATGTCTAATAGTTCTGTTGAAGTGACGGGTGGATCGCATGACCATATAACGACCATTAATTCCATTTCTGTTTCGGATAATTTTTGAATCTGGTTCACCGTGAACACTCCTTAACATCGTTATGCGTCCATAACAATTGTATTACTACACTACGTAGTACGTATAAACTACTACAACTTGTAGTGGATAGTCAAGTTATCCTGATAGATGATTGCCAAACCATGTTATAATATAGGTCATTAATAGAAGAACGATGTAGGAGTGAATGATCATTACAGCATATCAATTACCTGCTCTCTATGAGCAGCAGCGAGTTTCAATGTACGAGATGGAAGAGATTGTACGCCTGTTGGCCCAGGCACCGCTATTATACGATGATGGACAGAGCATTCAGGTTCAGGATTACATGGGAGGCTTGGAGGTCGAACTTGAGCATGAGGTACGCCGTGCAGTGACCGAGTTGTATGAACTGGCTGTTCAGGCCTGCCGCGTCTTCGCTGATCCATTGGCATACGAGCAACTTCAGGATGCGCTTGGGTTACAGGCTGAGTTATGGCAGGAGGAAGTGCTTACTCTTGCAAAATGGATGGACTGGCTGAAGCAGATCAGTGAAGGAAAGAGAACACTGCCCGAGTACAACTTTACAGCGATGCTTGGGAACTTGCCGGAAGGATTCATGATCCATGATTTTTATGATGAACTCCGATATCAGCTGGAACAAAACCCTGCAAACGAATGGGCAATCAAAGAGCGGGATCGCTTGTACGCCTCCCTGGGTGCGAAATAAATCAAACTAACGGCTCACCGGCGGTGTTAATCTAATATCTGCATTTTGCATGCATAGAAACATTCCAATCTATATCTTGCGAATTCTTTACCCAGTATGGGAAATGAGGGGATACCGTGAAGAAGGTTGTATTAGCTGGTGGAACAGGATTTGTCGGACAGGATTTTGCCCAAAGATTCAAGAAACTGGGTTATGAGGTATTGATCATCTCGCGTCAGCCCGGTCAAATTGCTTGGGAGGATCGTGCAGGAATCATAGAGGCACTGGAAGAAGCAGAAATGTTGATTAACCTGGCAGGTAAATCGGTGAACTGCCGTTATACGGAGGAGAATCGCAAAGTCATTCTGGAATCCAGAACCCGGACAACGCGCATTCTCGGCGAAGCCGTCCTGGCTTGTAATCATCCTCCCGAACTATGGATTAATTCGAGTACAGCAACCATATACAGACATGCTGAAGATCGTCCCATGACGGAAAAAGAGGGCGAGATTGGCTCCGGATTCTCGGTCGACGTTGCCAAGGCATGGGAACAGGCTTTCTTTGAATTCAGTCTGCCGTCTACGCGTCAGATTGCACTGCGGATTGCGATTGTGCTGGGCGAGGGTGGTGTGATGGTGCCCATGACAAACCTCGTCCGTTTTGGACTGGGAGGATCGCAAGGCGCAGGAACACAGCAGTTCAGCTGGATTCATATCGAGGATCTCTTCCGCATGGTAATTTATATGCAAGAGCATCCACACTTAAATGGTGTGTTCAATGCGTCCTCTCCGCATCCGGTGACGAATCGGGAGCTAATGGCGCGTCTGAGAGAAAAGATGGGTGTTCGGATTGGACTACCTTCTCCTCGCTGGATGCTTGAACTGGGCGCACGTTTCATTCAGACCGAGACGGAACTTGTTCTCAAGAGTCGTTGGGTGATTCCCGAACGAATGGAGAGGGAAGGATTCACTTTCACATACGGTACACTAGATACCGCTCTTGCCGAGATTCTGAATAAGAAGAAATGACAGCACAGTATAAATAATAAAACACAACAGTGAGGGCAGAGGCATCTGCCCTTTTATTGTATATTTCAAAGCTTCTATTTGTTGGGGTTTCGCCATTCAAGGTGAGGTGTAAATTTCATTTATATCAGTCAGATGAACAGAAAGAGGTTGGGGAAATGCAACTTAGAAGAGTAAGGATTACAGGAACAGGCAAGTACCTGCCTGAACAGGAAGTCACCGATGAGGAACTGGATCGCCGCTTGGGCGTGCCTGCGGGCTGGGTTAGCAAAGCCACAGGCGTAGGTGTACGCCATTATGTCTCTGGCGAAGAAACCTCCTCCTTCATGGGCGCGAGAGCTGCCGAAGCTGCACTGGCGGATGCAGGATTACAATTCAGTGATATCGACTGTCTGGTGTGTACCAGTGGCACGAAGGAACAACCGTTGCCAAGTACGGCGGTATTTATCCAGCAGGCCATGGGGCAGCAAGATTCAGGCGTACCTGCCTTTGACATGGATGCGACCTGCCTGAGTTTCCTGAACGGACTCGATGTGATCTCCTATATGGTAGACGCCGGACGTTACCAGCGAGTACTGCTCGTAGCCACCGAGATTGCCTCCGCGGGACTAAATTGGTCTGATAAAGAGAGTGCGGCCCTGTTCGGAGATGGAGCGGCCGCTGTTATTATTGAGCGTTCGCCTGAAGGGTCATCCTCACAGATTGTACATGCTTCCCTTCAAACCTACAGCCGAGGTGCTCGGTTCTCGGAGATTGCAGGTGGAGGTACACGGCTGCATGCTTCGAATTATAAGGCAGATCAGCCTGAACCCTACCTATTTCATATGGATGGACAGGCGATCTTCCGCATGGCTTCCAGACTTCTGCCTGGATTTATTGGTGATATGTTGCAGGCGACCGGAAATCATATGGAGGATTTCCAATTGGTCATTCCTCATCAGGGAAGTGCGATGGCGATGAGACTGATTCGCAAGAAGCTTGGCATTGCTGAAGATCGGTTTATGGACATCACACGAAATCACGGCAATACAATTGCGGCTTCGATCCCGATGGGTCTGCATGAAGCGATTAAACAACAGCGTATTCAGCGGGGAGATCGGGTGTTGATGATTGGCACGGCTGCAGGATTATCATTGGGAGGACTCATTTTTGACTACTAGATCTGGGGAAACCAGACATCGTACAGCTGCTTCTCTCCGTGTGCTGCTTACAGGCGGAAGGGCTCCCGTAACGCTTGATCTGGCACGCATGCTTCATCGGGCAGGCCATCGGGTTTATGTTGCGGAGAGTGCTGCACGGCATCTGACCAGATTATCCAGTGCAGTGGAACAGTGCGCTGTGGTCCCGTCGCCACGTCATGACACACGTGCGTATCTGGCGGAGCTGGAACGGTTGGTTCAGGATTGGCAGATCGACCTGTTGATTCCGATGTGTGAAGAAGTATTCTATGTTGCTCAAGGGGCAGACAGACTGCGTGCATTTTGCCGTGTTCTGGTTACGACTCTGGAGCAGCTGCATGTGCTGCACCATAAATATGATTTTATCCAGCTAGCAGGGTCATTCGGCCTTTCAGTTCCGGATACACACCTGATCCACAGTCGGCAGGAATGGATGGAAGCTCAGTCTGTTCTAGGAAAAGTAGGAGATTGGGTGTGGAAACCGGTGTATTCCCGATTTGCCGCCAAAGTTCGCATGCCAGCACTCATGAACGATGAGGCTAGGGCAGGGACGGTTCAGGAAGGAAACGTAAGTGAAAAGAAACGTAGACATTTCCGTAACGACCCTCCAGACGAAGTAGCATTATCATCTAGTTCACCTTGGGTTGCACAGGCCTACATTCCTGGTCAGATGTTATGTACATACAGCATAGCGCTTGAAGGGCAACTGGTTGCACATGCCACTTACGACAGTCGCTATCGTACAGGAAGCGTGGGAGCCAGTGTTTTTTTTGAACAGGTGGAACATGAGGGTGCCCTTGCGTGGGTGAGACAATTTGCCCAGGCAACGGGTTTTAGTGGACAGATTGGGTTTGATTTTATAGAAGGTCAGGATGGGCAAGTATATGCAATTGAGTGTAATCCGAGGGCAACGAGTGGCATTCATCTATTTCACCCCGGAGATGACTTGGTGCGTGCATTGACTGAACCGGAGACGTTGGTCAAAGAAAGAAAAATGATCAAGCCCGCACGGGACAGCAAAGCCATGCTCATGCTTCCCATGTTGGGAAGTGGAGTACAGCAGATCTTTGGCAAAGGGAAACTCCGTGCATGGATAGCTGCGTGGCGTGGAGCCAGGGATGTGGTCTATGGAGGGCAGGATATCCAGCCTGTATTTGAACAATTTGCAGTGGTGCTAGCCGCATGGCGTCTGTCAAGATCACAGAAGTTCTCGCTGACTGAAGCTTTGACTTACGACATAGAATGGAACGGTGAACAACAATGAATAGAGCACTGGTTACAGGAGCTACGGGATGTCTGGGCAGGCATCTCGCGATACGGCTTACACAAGAGGGATGGGAAGTAACTGGCATGGGCCGACAGCCCAAAGTTGGGGCAGAACTTGAGTTGGCAGGAATCAGATTCCTGAATGGAGATATACGGGATGAGGCTTCAGTAAACGAAGCATGTGCGGGGCAGGATGTGGTGTTTCACTGTGCGGCACTATCATCGCCATGGGGCAGATATCGTGACTTTTACAGCAGCAATGTAGAAGGTACAAAAAACCTCATTGATGGCTGCCTACATCATGAGGTGCAGCGATTCATACATGTCTCGACTCCAAGTATATATTTTAACTACAACCCGCGATATAACGTACATGAGAATGACCCGTTGCCATCCAAACCAGCCAATCATTATGCAGCCACGAAGCTTCTCGCTGAGCAGGTTGTGATGGAGGGGCATGCGAAGGGACTTCCGTCGATCATGATTCGACCGCGAGCGATCTTTGGTCCGTATGATCAGACGTTATTTCCCAGAATTGTCACAGCAAACGCAAAATCGGGCGTGCCCATGATTGGTGGTGGACAGGCGGTAATCGATCTGACATGTGTGGATAATGTGGTGGATGCCTTGTTGTTGTGCCGCGATGCCTCTGATGAAGCGCTCGGCAAAGCTTACAATATCTCCAATGGCGATCCAAGGGCGTTCATTGAATTGGTAAGCAGTTTGTTTGGTATGTTGGATATGCCGTTGCGTCGTCGAAATATTCCTTATCGGACGGCCTATGGTGTGGCAGCGTTGCTGGAGCGAGTTCATGGCTTTATTCCTGCGTTGGGTGAACCTGCGTTGACACGGTATACAGTCGGCTCCTTATCCATCCCACAGACATTGGATATTACGGATGCAAGGGAGCAATTGGGGTACGTCCCTCGGGTGTCCATTGAAGAGGGATTGCAACAATTTGCAGACTGGTGGAGGGCTGAATCATGCTGACAACAACTCCGGTGAAACTATATTTGGGTGCGGCGGGTTACTGTACACATCCAGAGTTTCTGACGCTGCGTGGTGGTCGATTAAGTCCAGTACCTTTCCCGGCAGGGTTTGCCTGCATCATTCATCCCGTACATGGACCGATCCTGCTGGATACGGGATATAGTTCCCGCTTTTTCGAGGAAACGGCTCATTTGCCTAACGCACTGTATCGTCATATTACACCTGTGGTCTATCGTGAAGAGGATAGTGCCGTTCATTTTTTGGCTCATATTGGACTGAAAGCTTCGGATATTCGGTATATCATCCTCTCGCATTTTCACGGCGATCACATCGCGGGTGTACGTGATTTCCCGGAGGCACAATTCATCTATCTGCCAAGAGCCTATGATGCTGTGCGCTCACTCGGTCCAATTGCGGCTGTAAAGGCAGGTTTTCTTGCCGGGTTGTTGCCCGAGGATTTTAAGGCCAGATCATTGCCTGTTATGTGTCAGCCTGAGCGATGGACGAGAGCGGGGGAAGAGTTCCCTTTTGATGAGGTCTACGATATCTTTGGTGATGGAAGTCTGCTGGGGGTGGATGTATCCGGTCATGCAGAAGGCATGATGGGAATACTTTTGCGTACGGAAGAACATGACTATTTCCTCTGCGCGGATGCGGTGTGGTCGAGTCGGGCCTTTCGTGAAGAGCGCAGACCTCATATTCTTGCTGGGATCATTATGTCGAATCGACAGGAATACCATCGTAACTTTGACAAGTTGGTACAGCTGCATCAGCAGTTTCCTCACATTCGGATAGTGCCGAGTCATTGTCGAGATGCACTGGACGCTTGGGGTGAAGGAGGGCCAGCACGATGAGTAATACCTTTCGTATTGTGGTTCATTATGCGCTTGCACGTGGGCTGCGAACATGGAAAACGCGAGAACAACTGGAGCGCTGGCAAGAGCGCCGGATTATTCGGCATGTCCATCAGATCCGTGCCCGATCCCCGTTTTACCGAAAGTGGTGGGGTGGCGTGGACGCATCCAACTGGAGAAGATTTCCGTTGATTGATAAATCAATCATGATGCAGCATTTCGATACACTGAATACGGTAGGCATTACCAAGGATGAAGCGCTGGCTCTTGCAGGTGAAAGTGAAGAAACGCGTGACTTTAAACCCTCCATTCAAGGTGTGACCGTTGGACTTTCTTCCGGTACGTCAGGGAACAGGGGAATATTTCTGGTAAGTGATCGGGAGCAGGATGCGTGGACGGGCACGGTGCTAGCCAAGTTGCTGCCTGGTGGACTGTGGAAACCTGCGAAGATTGCATTTTTCCTGCGGGCTAACAGTAATCTGTATGAATCGGTGCAGCGTGGCAAATTGCAGTTTCAGTACTTTGATCTGCTGGAACGTGTGGAGACTTTGGTGAAGCGGCTGGAAACCTACCAACCTACCGTGTGGGTGGCTCCTCCATCCATGCTGCGTCTGTTGGCGGACGCCTATGTGGCAGGCCACCTGACCGCTGTACCGGATAAAATCATCTCGGTTGCCGAGGTGCTGGACCCCCTGGATCGCAAGGTGCTGGAGCAGGTCTTCAGACAGACCGTTCATCAAGTCTATCAGTGTACGGAAGGATTTCTGGGTGCGACCTGTCGTTATGGCACACTGCATTTGAATGAAGATATCGTGCATATTGAAAAAGAGTTCATTGATCCCGCCACCCGGCGGTTCGTGCCCATTATTACGGACTTCTCCAGAACATCACAGCCGATCATCCGGTATCGGTTGAATGATATTCTGACCGAGGCGGCGCTGCCATGTGCCTGTGGTTCCCCGTTTACCGCCATTGAGCGGATTGAAGGCCGCTGTGATGACACGCTTTATTTTACACAACTACATACGGGTGAGGCGGTACCAGTCTTTCCGGATTTCGTTACCCGTTCGGTCATTGCGGCTTCGCCGGATATTGAACATTATCGTGTGGTGCAGCAAGGAGACGGAACAATGGAAGTATCCCTTCGGCTTGGCGGGAGCGCAGTGCTGGAGCAGGTCGAGACGGATGTACGGAGTGAGCTGATGAAGCTGGGAGAGCGTCTGGAATGCACCTTACCTGAGATCAGATTTGTTCCGTATACGTTCGAACCGGGAATCACGAAGCTGCGCAGGGTGGAGAGAAAAGATAACGGAGTGGCGGATTAAGCAGCAGGGGCCGTGCGGTATAGGTAGGAACGGAAGTAAGTAATTTACCGAGGAAAGAAGGACACACCGTGACAGCTGATGAACACTTAACAGAGGACGAGCAAGGACGAATTAATACTGGTCTTGATTCAGTGAGTAAGACAAAGGAGAGAGATAACGCTCCGGTGGCCTTAATTACAGGTACCTCCAGTGGTTTTGGTATGCTCACAGCAATCACCCTTGCCAAGCAGGGGTATCGCGTTGTTGCTACAATGCGTGATCTGAGTCGAAGAGAAGAATTGGTGAAACTGGCTGAACAGGCGGGGGTAGCTAAACGTTTGCAATATGTGCAACTGGACGTGACCGATGCTGAATCGGTGCAAAAAGCTGTGGGGTCCGTACTTCTTAATAATGGCCGAATCGACATGCTGGTGAACAATGCGGGATTTGCGGTGGGCGGGTTCATTGAGGAAGTATCGATGGAGGATTGGCGGCGCCAGATGGAAACGAATCTATTTGGATTAATCGCCGTGACACGTGCGGTCCTGCCTGTGATGCGTGAACAGAAGCAGGGGCTGATTATTAACTTGTCCAGTGTAAGTGGGTTATCCGGTTTTCCAGGGTATGCGCCTTATGCTGCCTCCAAATTCGCTGTGGAGGGATTCACCGAAAGTCTGCGGCATGAGATGTCTTCGTTTGGCGTTCGGGTGGTATTGGTTGAACCAGGTGCTTATCGCACGCTGATCTGGAATAAAGGTTTGGGTGAGATTCACCGGAGCGAGAACTCCCCATATAAGCATAAGCTGGATGCGGTTCTTCGTTATTCCCAACATGCGAGCGAGACGGCACCTGATCCACAGGAAGTGGCAGATCTGATTGGCCGAATTGCGCGGATGCGTGCACCAAGACTTCGATATGCGCTCGGAAAAGGTTCGCGTGTGCTCATCATAGGCAAAGCCGTGCTACCCTGGAAGTGGCTGGAGTGGATCATTGCCCGTGGATTAAAATAGAGATAAAGTACGATTCACGATTGCAGAATTTCCGAAAGGGAGGGATTAACCATCTTCGAATTCATCGTTATTATTTTACTTCTTGCGATTGTGGTTCTGCTCTTTCGAATCAACAGCAAGCTGCCGGAACGTGATTGGGTGAAGGAAGCGATGGAACGGGATCGGAATCAGAAACTTAATCAGGATGCTCCAAATTAAAAAAGCGGAGGTTACCAATGAAAATTGCATTCGTTTTGTTTGATGGACTGACTTTCCTTGATTTTGCAGGGTTTTATGATGTGATCAATCGGTTGAATTTCTTTGAACCAACCAAAGGAACGACGTGGGAAACCTGTGCCATGACAGATCAGGTCACGGATGAGTCAGGTTTAACGATGAAGGTGGATCGAGTGAAGCCTGACCTGTCGGAATATGATCTCGTGTTCATCCCCGGGGGCATGGGAACGCGCAAGCTTCGATATGACGAGGCATTTGTAGGTTGGCTGAGACAGGCTGCGTCTGTACCTTTGAAGGTTTCGGTGTGCACAGGATCTCTGCTGCTGGGTGCAGCTGGTTTTTTATCCGGTAAAAAAGCAACAACACATCCCTATGCATATGATTTGCTTGAGCCGTATGTCGATGAGGTGATTCAGAAGCGGATTGTAAAAGATGGAAATGTCATTACGGCCGGTGGAGTAGCCACGTCCATTGATCTGGGAATTTATGTTGTTGGATTGCTTGCAGGACAGGAAGCGGCAGCGAATGTAAAACTTCAGATCGATTATCCTTATGAAATGCAGGGAGTGGTCGAAGAATGAACGAAGGCCGAAAGCAAGAGACCTATACCATTCGTAATATTCAGCGGGATGAAGCAGACATCTACTGGCCTTTGCGACTGGAAGCACTGAAAACACATCCTGAAGCCTTCGGGGCTTCGTTTGAATTGTCGATTCAGATTCCCATGAATGAAGTACAGGAACGCATACATAATGAACCGGATGATTATATTCTGGGAGCATACACAGAAGAAGGAATCTTGGCGGGAATGATGGGTTTCAAAAGGGAACACGGCCTGAAACTCAGGCACAAAGGCATGATCTGGGGCGTCTATGTTGCTCCGCCATATCGGGGAAGTGGGCTGGCTTCGCGTTTGCTCCGCGAGGTGCTGGATCGGGGAAGACATCTGGAGGGCATCAAGCAGATTAATCTGAGTGTAGTGACAACCAATGAATCAGCCCGACGTTTATACGAGCGATATGGATTTGAAGTTTATGGCATCGAGCGCAACGCATTGGAAGTCAACGGTCAGGGATATGATGAGGCGCATATGAATTACTTTTATACGGAGCATTCAACATTGAATGAAGATATCACAGCAGGAGGGGCCCTATGACAGATCAGGTTGAACTTGAGATAGACGGTGTTTCGTTTGTCATAAAAGAAGCCCACTCTTTCGATTGGTTACGGCCCATGGGTACGGTATTTCGCGTATTTGATCAGCAGGATTCAGGGAATCTCTCCTTCGGTATTGTACAAAAGGATGGAAAGCGATTGTTCGTAAAGTATGCGGGAGCACATACAATTCATGCGAATCATACGGGAAATCCCCCGGAAGCCATTCGTAATCTGAAATCATCTGTTTCCGTTTATGAGGATCTGGCGCATGACACGTTGATTCGATTAACGGATCATTTTGCAACGGATGAGGGTTATGCCTGTGTATTCGATTGGGTGGATGGGGAGTGTCTGCACTCCCATTGGTATTTTCCGCCTCCTGCTAAGTATGAAGATCCGCGTTCGCCATACCATCGGTTCAGACAGCTTCCAGTGGAGACACGCATTCGGGCGATGGAACAGATTCTGGATTTTCATATCGAGGTGGAACGAAGAGGTTATGTGGCTGTAGATCTGTATGATGGCAGTCTGATCTATGATTTTGACAGAAACTTTATGAAAATTTGTGATATCGACTTGTATCGGAAGGGCTCTTTCACCAATACCATGGGGCGCATGTGGGGATCTTCCCGCTTTATGTCTCCGGAGGAATTTGAGCTGGGTGCACCCATAGATGCGGTTACCAATGTATTCAATATGGGGGCAATGGCGTTTGGGTTGCTGGGCGGGGAGAAAGATCGTTCCTATGCCAGATGGGATGCTGGAGAAGCGTTGTATCAAGTTGTGATACGCGCCGTGAGTGCTGAGCGGTCCCAGCGGTACGCATCGATTGCGGAACTTGGTGAGGCTTGGAAACAAGCTGCGGTTAAAGGTCAATGAGTGAGTGGTGGAATTTTCGCAAATATGCAAAATCCATTCGTATGTGCGTGTGAAATCCCGTATAATGGAAATTATTAAGGGGGTGCAGATGATGTGCAGATATGCCATGTCAGGACCATATAAAGACATCTATGCATGTTTCATTTGTCGCAAATCATTTAAACAAGTCTCCAGACATGACCTGAGCCCTGAGGTGGTGGCACAACTTGAATATAAATGCCCGCAATGTGCCACGTCTATGGTTAGCATGGGACACGATTTCCAGGCACCTAAACAAAATGATACCAAACAATGGACCAAAGTGATGATGCTGTACCGTCATGGTTATACCTATCATAATTGCGGGTGCGGGGCTGGATATCGCCCGTCTGATTTACGTGAATTATCCGATTTTCTGGAGCAGCAAGAAGCTGGTAAAGGCAGTGAAGGCAAACGATTATTGCAAAGGTTAACTTCATAGTTATGGTCCCGAAATCAAACCTGTCGTCTATGGAAATGTTGAAAATACAGGTGAGTACTTTATATACGATCAACGAGCAGCAGCGTCTATTAAGCATCAACGAGCCAGGTGGTGGGCAAGCTCCAGCCATTTTTATCGGCATGACTTCTGCTGGTTCACTGATCTATTACCATGAGCAGTTACCGCCTAATCTAATGAATGAGTTGGGTAAGGATTGCGAGCTTCCGTTGGATATTCCGAAACTGATTCGCAAGGTGGAAACCTATGAGCTCGTTAACCGTGTGTGGATGGGACCCGCCTATGCTTTTTCTGAGTTATCTCACGAGTGGAATCAGAAGGTTCAGTTGATTGGTCAGGAGCAGCGTTATATGCTGGCAGAGCATTTCCCGGAATTAACGGATCACTTGCATGAAAAAAGCCCTGTTGCCGCTTATGTTATTGGGGATTCTGCTGTGGCAGTGTGCTGCTCCGCAAGGCTCTCCGATCATGGGGCGGAAGCGAGTCTGTATACAGCACCGGGTTATAGAGGACATGGATATGCAGCGGAGACGGTAAAGTGCTGGCAGTATTATGTCAAGGAGCGTGGACGCGTGCCAATCTATAGTACATCTTGGGATAATCTCGCTTCACAGCAAGTTGCCCGTAAACTCGGATTAATTCAGTTCGGTGTGGATTTCAGTATCACAACTGTGGATTTGAGGAAGGACTGTGACGTCTGATGATCCGCACTTTCGTACAAAAAGATCTGCAGTATGTCATTGAAGCGCATATCCGAATCTATCGAAACGAGTATAATTATGATCATAGCTTTGCTGAATTTATCACCCATGCGGTGAATTCGTTTGGAGTTACGGGCAATTACGCGAGGGAGATGTTATGGATTGTTGAGTTAGATCAGAGAGCTTCCGGCTCCATAGGACTTACTCAGGTGAATGAAAATACGGCTCAACTGCGCTGGTTTCTGATCGAACCGGAAGCACGTGGCGCAGGATGGGGCGTGAAGCTTATCGAACAGGCAATTCTTTTTGCAAAAGAAAATGACTACACATCCGTGATCCTGTGGACCAATGAGTCTTTGATTGGCGCGCGTAGATTATATCAATCTGTGGGCTTTGAAGTGAAGGAAGTCCGCAAGCAGATGTTGTCAGGTCAGGAGCTTACCGAAGAACAATGGGAACTTGTTCTGTAGTTGGCCGGGGGCTTGAGCTTGAAAGCCGAATCTGTAGTGTTAACTCGTTGTTGAAAGGAGTGGTACAGTGAATCGAAGAAGACTGATTCTGGGTTTGTTATCCGTATGCACTGCACTGACGGTAGTAGCATGTTCGACTCGGACAGAAGACCAAGCATTATCAGCAACAATTGAAAGCAACCTGCAGCAGATGGTTAGCGACCCTGTCCTCCTGACCAGCAGCAATCCGAATGATTATATTGCTGGTAACCGGGAGGCTTACGACAACATCTTGAATACGGGTGAGGAAGGATTGAATCTGCTACTACAGCAGCTCGAATCCAGTCCGGATAATGGTCTTAAGGAATGGATCATGGCTCAGGCAAGTACTGAACTGCTTGGAGAGCTTAACCCTGTAGAGGCGTGGCATAGTGGCAAGGACTGGCTCAGACAGTATAAAATGAGCGTAGAATAATGGCTTATCTTCTCTATAGTACCTGACTTAGCGGAAGTAATGGAGGGGGCGGAATCGATTCTGAAGAAGCGATAGCGTTCGCCTTTGTCTCCGAATTTATACATCTATAAGGTTATTTAAGAAAATTTGGAGACAACAGCGATCAGAAGAACGATCCGTAACCGGAATGGTTCCCGCAAGCCGTCAAGCACTGTAGTGTGTGATGAGCCGGAAGTACAAACCTCACCTCCAGTCAGCATGAGCAGCATTGAGAGGTTCTTGGAACCCGAAAGAATACATTATAGAGGTGAAATCCTTGAATAAGAAAATTGCTTTTTTTGATTCAGGTATCGGTGGTTTAACCGTTTTGCATAAGGCATTACAACAGTTTCCGGAAGAAAAATTCCTGTATTACGCGGATACTTTACATGTCCCGTATGGAACCAAGTCTGCGGATGAGGTTAGAGGACATATTTTTGATTGTGTGGAAGCGATCGTTCAGGAGGATGTCCAGGCAATCGTGATTGCTTGTAATACAGCAACAAGTCTGACTGTTAAGGATCTGCGCGCCAAATACGATATCCCGATCATTGGCATGGAGCCTGCGGTGAAACCAGCCGTGGAGATGAATCGTGATAGTGGGAAGAGAGTGCTTGTATTTGCCACGGCCCTCACCTTGAGCCAAACCAAGTATAACGAACTGGTATCGCGTGTTGATGATCACCACAGTGTGGATTCCATTGCGCTGCCGGAACTTGTGGAGTGGTGTGAACAGCTGGATTTTGATCCGGGCAAAATCGCTGATTATTTCCGGTTCAAGCTGGCAGATCTTGATCTTCATATGTATGGCACAGTGGTGCTTGGTTGCACGCATTATCCATACTATACGTCCATTCTGCGCACGGTTCTGCCAGATCATATACAGATTATTGATGGCAGTACAGGTACGGTGAACCATCTGAAGCAGCGGCTTGGACTGGTGGCTCAGCATGGAGACAGAACAGGGGAGCAGGTCACTTTCCTCAGTTCATCAGGCCGACCGGAAGAGCAGGAGAAGATGCACAGTGCACTCCAATATCTTAAGAAGAACTCCATGTAGGTTACACCATAGGAGGTGATAGCTATGAAGTCCATTTACCTTATCCGTCATGCCAAGGCCACAGGGCAGGAACCCCATGCAGAGCTTACAGATGAAGGGATCAGGCAGGCTGAAAAACTTGCAGATATCCTGGCTCATCATTCCATAACGTATATTGTCTCCAGTCCATGGAAAAGGGCAGTTCAGACCGCTATGCCACTAGGCTTAGCAACGCTGCAACATATACATACCGATGAACGTCTCCAGGAGAGGATACTTAGCTCTCTTGATCTGCCTAACTGGATGGATGTACTGAAACGTACATACGATGATGTGGATTGGGTGGAAGAAGGCGGGGAATCTTCGAGAAACGCGGCTGCAAGGGGGCTGGCACTTCTGGAAGAGTTGTGGAGCAGACCGGAACAGCACGGGGCCGTGGTTACACATGGGAACTTGTTATCACTGCTTATTCGTGAGTATGAACCATCCTTTGGTTATGAAGAGTGGACCAAACTATCTAACCCGGATGTGTATGTGCTGGAGAGACAACGACCATATGAAGGGCAGTTCACTATTCGAAGAATTTGGACAGATTAAACAGTAAAAGAGTGCTCCAGCGATATTATATCAGCCAGAACACTCTTTTCGTTTATCATCGGGGCATGTTTACAATGCGGCAATCATGATCATAACCCATCCAGCCAAAAATGCGACTCCGCCAAGTGGGGTAATGGCTCCCAATTTGCGAACACCCGTTACACTTAAAGTGTACAGGCTGCCGGAGAACAGGATGATCCCGGCGAACATCAGCCATCCGGCAAGCATGACGAGTGAAGAGGATTCAAGACGGTCTGCCAGCAGTCCGATCAGGATGATGCCAAGTCCATGGATGAGGTGATATTGAACACCGGTTTCATAGATTTTGATCATGTCAGCGGATAGTTTGCGCTTGAGCGCGTGTGCACCAAAAGCACCCAATGCAACAGCCAGGAACATCATAATACTGCCGAGTATAATCAGGGTTTGCAATGTGTTTTTCTCTCCTTTTAAGGGTAATTAGATATAACATCAAAGTGTACTGCACGAATGTTGTCTACAGTTTGCGCAATTGAATCTGCCCAATGGAGTGATCGGCTTCCTTTTTCAGAATCAGTCTGGCACGCCCTTTGGTTGGCAAAATGTTTTCATGCAGGTTTTTGGCATTGATATCCTGCCAGATCTGGTTGGCCGTACGCACGGTTTCTTCTTCATCGATATTGGCGAATCGTTGATGGAAAAAGGAATCCGTGTTCTGGAACGCTGTATTGCGAAGCAGCTTGAAACGCTCAACGTACCAGTGTCGTATATGCTCTTCTTCCGCATCAATGTAGATGGAAAAATCGAAGAAATCACTAACCAGCAAAGGTGTTTCCTTTTTGATCTGAAGTACATTGATACCTTCAATAATGAGAATATCGGGCTGACAGATCTGCTTCTCTTCCCCTTGAATGACATCGTAGGCGAGGTGAGAGTAGACGGGTGCTTTCACTTCGGGCTTGCCAGATTTTACATCACCCATGAACTGAATCAGGGATTTGATATCATAGCTTTCCGGGAATCCCTTGCGGTTCATGATGCCCTTCTCTTGCAGCACCGCATTGGGATATAAGAAACCGTCGGTTGTGACAAGGTCAACCTTCGGGCTATTCTTACCTCTGGCGAGCAGTGCCTGTAGCAAGCGGGCTGCTGTACTTTTGCCCACGGCAACACTTCCCCCGATTCCAATGATGTAGGGGGTGGGGAGGGCTTCTTTTTTCATAAAGGAGGCCGTCAGTTGATTCAGCTCTCGTGAAACTCTTGCATATAGGTCAATAAAGTGGGTCAGAGGCAAATATATATCTTCGACTTCTTGAATCGATACCTCTTCATTCAATCCCTTTAACTGTTCTAATTCGGCTTCCGTCAGTGGAAGAGTGGTCTGATGTTCTTTAAGTTCAGCCCATTCCTTGCGGTTAAACTCGATGTAAGGAGAGTATAAATTCATGAGATCCCGCTTTCTGTATGTAATATAATTGTGGACACAACCTTTAGTGTATCAAATTTCAGGAAACTGACAACACCTTTACATTGTGCCTTTCATAATGCCTTTCGTCAAAATGGAGCGAAAAACAACTTACTAGGAAAGTTTAACCCAATTTATGTTAAAGTCAACGTATACCATGCGGAAGGGTGACAGCAAATGATCGTATATGAGAGAGAGCATGATTTTGTTTTGACCGCACAGCATGAGCATGGATTAGTAGCCGGAGAGATGGCTTTCCACTGGAAAAATGAATTATTAGCCGATGCTGCGCATCGGGATGAATTGATTCTAGCGGCCAAGGAACATGACCGTGGCTGGATTGAACTGGATTCATCTCCGTTCTGGAATGATTACAGTCAATCGCCGTATTCGTTTCGTGACTTTCCATTGCGTCCGCGTTTTGTATTCTACCATAAAGGGATTGAAGAAGTTCGTCAGAAAAACCTTTACGCCGGATTATTGTGTAGCTTGATGTATACGGAACTGTTTCAGAAAAATCTGGGGGCCAATGCTCAGGATGATGATGAAATCCGAGATTATCTGCAGCAAGAACACGAACGTCAGTTGAGTTGGGAGAAACAGCTTGGTGGTGATGCTGAAGCAGTGAAACAGAGGCTGCAAAGTGATGTGGAGATCATGCTTTTCTG
Source organism: Paenibacillus sp. FSL R7-0313 (assembly GCF_037969885.1). Lineage (NCBI taxonomy): Bacteria > Bacillati > Bacillota > Bacilli > Caryophanales > Paenibacillaceae > Paenibacillus > Paenibacillus sp. FSL R7-0313. Next base: position 6,274,840 of record NZ_CP150219.1, on the reverse strand, counting down.
TGATCAGCTCAGTCTGTTTCTCTGTATGGAGGAACCTGGAACACCTGCTGCGCGTTATGATTTTTTTGCAGAAGGGCTCAGTTGTACGTTTGATGCCTGTTCCAGACAACCAATTCAGGCAGAGTGGTTATCCAATGAAAAAGTAGGCCTGTCTTTTTTTCCGTTTGATGAGGACTTTACGGTCGTTTTGCCTTATAAATCGGTGCCAAAGGCAAGTATCCGCAAATTTGGTATGCAACAGGCTTATCGCCGGGCTGAATGGAAGGAACGCCGGGTGTTGATTACGGAATTGAACTGAGAACTGGAAACTCCAAGCTTGAGTACAGAGCAGCATAGAATATCACAAAACAGGCGGGCTTCTATGTACAGGTGTACAGGGCGTCCGCCTTTCGTATGCATATATATCATCATAGACTATACTGTGAGACCGGTGAAAATACCAATGAATCAGAGTGGGAATAAAGAAGGGAAACACAGGTTATTCCCAGAAATGTTAGTGTACAGCAGAGAAGCGCATGTTAGCAGGAGGACGGATATGGATACTAGAATAGAGATATTAACGATGTGTATGGTATGGGACAAAATGAATGATCAGGTGTTGCTAATGAATCGGCCGGATCGCAAAGGATTTCCGGGATACATCGCTCCTGGGGGGAAGGTAGACTTTCCGGAGAGTATCGTGGATGGTGCCGTGCGGGAGGTTCTGGAGGAGACGGGGCTAGCGGTCAATGAGATTACGTATAAAGGGCTTGATGAGTTCTGTGATCCCGAACAAGGATTGCGGTACATGGTATTTAACTATTTGGCGACTTCATTCGAGGGTCAGTTATTGCAAGATCCGCCCGAAGGCGAACTGTTATGGGTGCCTATGAAGCGGGTTTTTGAGTTGCCTATGCAGGATTGGTTTGCTGAACGTCTCCCGCGTTTTTTCCAAAAAGGCACTTTTGAGCGGAGTGTGATCTGGGAGAAGTCATCCGGACGTACACTGCAAGAGACATTTATGGTGTATAGCGATTCGGTACTTGAACAGAGTGGGATCCGATAAGTTAAATCGTCAGAAGGAGGAAAAATCATGGGATACCAGCATGCCCTGCAAAGCTACATTGCGGCGACAAATACACATCAGTTTGATGAAGTCAGTAAATGGTTATCGCCACAAGCCGTATACTGGTTTACGGGAACGTCCTGTACTACCCCTAACGAAATTCGGGCTTATTTTGAGAACGCTTGGGAGACAGTCAAGGAAGAAGTGTATCGTGCTGAAGATGTTAAGTGGATTACAACTAGCAAAGAGCAGGCCGTTTGTATTTATACCTACCACTGGAAGGGAATTTATCAGGGAGAGCCGGCTTATGGCAAGGGGCGGGCCACGAATGTATCTGTTGCTGGGCTTGATGGGGAATGGAAATTAATCCATGAGCATTTAAGCTTGGGTTAGGATAAAAATAATGCCTCATAATGTATCATCCATATCTATATATTTATATCCAAATATTATGATATAATGAAGTTTACTATTTTTATAGGAGATGACTAGTCTGTGGGTAATAGTGTGTGACTAATAGATTGAGAAAACTAGTTTGTTGAATGAAGAATGATATATTTGTGGATTTGCCATACATAGGCTTCTGCAAACAGGACGTAAATGAATATTGTACGATGAAAAGGTGGAGATTGGCATGAAATTGTCGTTCCGGATTTTGGACTGGGAAGAAGAGAGACCCTACGAACTTTTATTGATGGCTGATCCTTCAAAAGCAATTGTGGATGAGTACCTGAGTCGGGGTGTTTGTTTTATTGCCGAGTATGAAGGAGAGATGGTTGGGGAGTTCGTATTGTTGAAGACTCGTCCAGAGACTGCGGAGATTGTTAATATTGCCGTACAGGAAGAACTGCAGGGACAAGGTGTAGGCAAACACATGATTAAGGAAGCGATGGAAGCTGCACGTAGATTGGGCTGCCGGATTCTCGAAATTGGGACGGGCAACTCCAGCTTTCATCAATTGAAGTTATACCAACGTTGCGGTTTCCGCATTATCGGGGTTGATCGTGACTTCTTTGTGAGGCATTATGAGGAAGAGATTATAGAGGATGGTATCCGCTGTGTGGATATGATCCGTATGGCCATAGATCTGGATGCTATTACAGAGGATGAAGACGAAAGGAAGAGCCCTTAAGTGAATCGGCATACACATATTGGGGTATATGGCTTGGTTGCTTGGGAGGACCAAATCCTGTTGATTCGTAAGGCTCGCGGAGCATATCAGGGGCAATGGGATTTACCAGGCGGAAGGCTGGAATTTGGTGAGCAGCCAGAGACTGCTCTTCATCGTGAGATTGAAGAAGAGACGGGCCTGACCCATCTACAAGTGATGATTCGTTCTGCGGAGTCTACGGTACTGGAATGGGTGTATCAAGGTAAGCCGGAAGAGTTGCACCATATCGGGATGTTGTATGATGTTGTTTTGACCACAGCCAGTCAGCCGGATCATATCAAAAAAGAACCCGATGGTGAAGATTCGCTGGGCGCGGACTGGTTTACATTGGAGCAGGTTAGAGATCTTTCCCTAACGCCGTTTGCAGAGTATATGATTAGTCTAAGGACATCTTGATGCGCATCATCAACTATATTGTTAATTCAAACTTGCTATACCAAAGAAGCTGCTCGGATAATTCATGTCTGGGCCAGCTTTTTTTCAGTTAATCTCCTGAAGAAAACCCCAATTATTTGTTGAATGTGACGTCAAATGGTTAATGTTTAACTTGACGTTTGTTTTTGAACATAATGGACCACAATTCAATTAAGGAGGTAAAATGGGAGATCGTATGCCTATTTTGTTGTAATTAAGTGTTCGTTGTTCTATCCAAATTGACCGATTTATTCGATTCATCTAATTTATGCATCAATTGAACTAAAAATAGGAAATGCTCCTGAGCGTAAAAGTTTATAGAATAGATATTAGAACATGGACTTCACTTGAAGAAGAGGAGAAAGTGTAACCTTCGAACGGATCAGGACAGTATTCGACATCTGTGCGACGGTATATACAATCATTGTTTTACTTTGATTTTGAAAACGCAGACAAACCTTGACGGGAGCGTCGGACTAACGTTACTACCACCAACAGCACGATTATTGGACTTCATGAAAAATTTAGCTTAAAATGTTGAACGAACGCAAATTACGGCTTAGTCAATGATTTCCGTCAAAAACTTATGACTAAATCAAGACGGAGGGAACGTCGATGACGATCGTGGAAGGCAACAAGAAGCCCTGGGAAAGTTACTATGGCCCCAATATGGGATACGTACAGGAACAATATGAATTATTCACTCAAGACCCTGGTTCGGTTACACCGGCCTATCGTGAACTATTTGAACAATGGGGTGCACCGCCGATGTCTGGCAGGGATGCACGCACAACCTTGAATTCCGGCAACGCCCAATCGGCTTCCGGAAGCGTAGGCATTCAACTATTACAGAAAGCGGTTACAGCGGGTAAACTGGTATGGAACATCCGTACCTATGGTCATCTTGCTGCAGATATAGATCCGCTTGGAATCAGTGAAGATACAGACACATCTTTGCTGGAACCTCAGCATTTTGAATTAAACGAAGAAGATCTGAAAGCTTTACCTGCTTCCCTGATCTGGGAAGGTGCAGATGGGCAGACAGCAACCGGATGGGATGCAATCCAACGCTTGCGTCAAATTTACACTGGACCCATGGCCTATGAATTCAGTCATGTGCACGAAGTTCAAGAGCGTGAGTGGCTGAATCGTCGTGCGGAATCCCGGACATCACCGGCTCCACTTACGCCGAAAGAACGTAAGGCTTTGCTGGAACGTTTGGTTGAAGTTGAGCAATTTGAAGATTATCTTCACAAAACATTTGTTGGGCAGAAACGTTTCTCCATCGAAGGTAACGATGTGCTTGTACCGATGCTGGATGAAGCTGTTCGCATCATGGCAGAAGCCGGATCAAGCCACATTCTGATGGGTATGGCCCACCGTGGACGGTTAAATGTACTGGCTCATGTTTTGGGCAAACCGTACAGCAAAATTTTCTCTGAATTTCATCATGCTCCGAACAAAGATTTGGTTCCATCGGAAGGATCGACTGGAATCAACTACGGTTGGACGGGGGATGTCAAATATCATATGGGTGCCAACCGTTTTGTAAAAGACGGGGAAACTGTACAGGCACGCCTTACTCTGGCGAATAACCCGAGCCATCTGGAATACGTTAATCCGGTTGTACAAGGGTTTGCACGTGCGGCTCAGGATGACCGTCGTGACCCTGGATATCCGAAGCAAGACGTGACGAAGGCAGCTACCATTTTGATGCATGGTGATGCAGCATTCCCTGGAGAAGGGATCGTTGCAGAGACGCTTAACTTCAAAGCTCTGCCAGGATATCAGAATGGTGGAACCATCCATATTATCGTCAACAATCGTCTGGGTTTCACTACAGATAGCAGTGATTCCCGTTCAACGTACTACGCAAGTGACCTTGCTAAAGGGTACGAGATTCCGATTGTACACGTGAATGCGGACAATCCGGATGCTTGTATTGCAGCCATTCGTATGGCAGCCGAGTATCGCAATCGTTTCAAAAAGGATTTCCTGATCGACTTAATCGGTTATCGTCGCTACGGCCATAATGAAACCGATGATCCCGAAACAACTCAACCTATCGTTTATGACAAGGTGAAAAACCATCCAACGGTAAGCCACTTGTATCAGGATCAGTTGAAAGAGGAATCGATTATCGATGATGCATCCATTACGAGCATTCGCGATGGAGTAACGAACAAATTAAAAGAAGCTTATGACCAGATGAAGAAAAATGAAGTACATGAATATTACCAACGGAAAATCAGTGAGCCGGAGGCTGTTACGATTACTCCGACTGCGGTACCACTGGAGAATCTGCGCAGCATTAATGCTGATCTGCTGAAATGGCCTGAGAACTTCAACGTGTATCCGAAGTTACAGCGGATTTTGCAACGCCGGAGCACTTCCCTGAACGAAGGGGAAAAAGTGGATTGGAGCCTTGCGGAGACACTCGCATTTGCAACCATTCTGGCAGATGGTAAGCCAATTCGGATTAGTGGACAGGATGCCGAGCGCGCTACATTCGCTCATCGGAATCTGGTGTTGCACGATTCGGAGAATGGAGCAAAGTTCTGCCCATTACATCACTTGCCACAGGCAAGAGCATCTTTTGCAATCTATAACAGTCCGTTGTCGGAAGAATCCGTTGTTGGATTCGAATACGGATATAACGTATATTCACCAGATACACTGGTCATCTGGGAGGCTCAATTCGGTGACTTTGCCAACTGTGCACAGGTTATATTTGACCAGTTTGTATCAGCGGGTCGCGCCAAATGGTCTCAGAAATCCAGTCTGGTTATGTTGCTTCCACATGCGAATGAGGGTCAGGGACCTGAGCATACAAGTGCTCGTCTTGAACGCTTCCTGCAGCTTTGTGCAGAAGACAACATGACGGTTGCCAACTTGTCGAGTGCATCTCAGTACTTCCACTTGTTGCGTCGTCAAGCTTCGTTGACTGAAACGGAAGATGCTCGTCCACTTGTGATGATGTCACCGAAAAGTCTCATTCGGAATCCGCGTGTTGCTTCACCGGCAGTCGAATTCAGTGAAGGCAAGTTTGAGCTTGTGCTGGAGCAAGCTGGACTGGGTACACAGCCGGATCGCGTAGAGCGCATTATTTTGTGCAGTGGCAAGATTGCCATTGACCTGGAAGATGCTTTTGAAAAAGATAAAGCAGATTGGTCATGGCTTCACATCATTCGCGTAGAACAGCTGTATCCCTTCCCGGCAGAAGAGATCAAACGTATACTCGCACGTTTCAGCAATGTAAAAGAACTGGTATGGGTACAGGAAGAAAACAAAAACATGGGTGCCTGGACATACATGGAGCCTCGTCTTCGTGAAGTTGCTCCGGAAGGCACAACCGTTAGATACGAAGGTCGCCCGGAACACGCAAGTCCTTCCAGCGGTTATCAGCTTGTGCATAGTATGGAACAGCAACAGATTATTACATCTGCGTTGAAACAAACGACGAAGAATAATATTCCACTGGGGAGGTAACAGCTGTGAGTGAAATTAAAGTACCTGCAATGGGTGAGTCAATAACTGAGGGAACTGTATCCAGATGGATGGTTAAAGAAGGGGATACCGTTAATCAGGGTGATGTGCTTCTTGAACTGGAAACGGATAAAGTAAATATTGAAATCAGTGCAGAAGAAAGTGGCGTGCTGGAGAAGATCATTCGTCAGGAAGGAGAGACGGTCGAGATCGGTGAAACGATCGGTACACTCTCAGCTGGTTCTGGAGGAGGAAGCGGTGCACCCGCTTCCGAACCAGCAGCTGAAGAGAAAAAGGCCGTTACTCCTGCACCTGAAGCTCCAACACCACCACCAGCACCTGTTGCGGCAGCACCGGAGTCATCCGATAGTGCCAAGACGGCTTCACCGTCTGCCCGTAAGCTTGCACGTGAACGTGGTATCGAGTTGGATCAGGTTCAGAGCAAAGATCCGATTGGACGGGTATACCAGGATGATGTGAAGAGCCATAACCATCAGCCGCCTGCTCCTGCTGCTCCACCTGCGAGTAAAGCTCCAGCAGCACCAAGTGCTCCGGCAGCTGGAAGTTCTACCTATACCAAACCAGTGGAGCGTCAACGCATGTCTCGTCGCCGTGCGACCATTGCCAAACGTTTGGTAGAGGCTCAGCAGACAGCAGCGATGTTGACTACGTTTAATGAAGTAGATATGACTGCGATCATGGATGTACGTAAACGCCGTAAGGACAAGTTCAAAGAGAAACATGAGATTAACCTGGGCTTCATGTCCTTCTTCACAAAAGCGGTTGTGGGAGCTCTGAAAAAATTCCCTACAATTAACGCAGAGATTGATGGCGAAGATGTTGTTCTTAAAAAGTATTATGATATCGGCATTGCCGTATCAGCGAAGGAAGGACTGGTTGTACCGGTTGTACGTGATGCCGATCGTCTGGGCTTTGCCGAGATCGAGAAGAGTATTGCGGACCTGGCATCCAAAGCTCGTTCCAACACGCTGGCGTTATCTGATCTGCAAGGTGGAACGTTCACCATCACCAATGGTGGAACATTTGGTTCCTTGTTGTCTACGCCAATTCTGAATACGCCTCAAGTGGGTATTCTGGGGATGCATAAGATCCAGCTTCGTCCAGTGGCTATTGATGCAGAACGGATGGAGAACCGTCCAATGATGTACATCGCGTTATCCTACGATCACCGGATTATCGACGGTAGTGAGGCTGTTCGTTTCCTCGTGACCGTAAAAGAACTGCTTGAAGACCCGGAATCCCTGTTAATTGAAGGTTAGTCCATAAAGCTTGTTTATAGCTATTATTCATATCGCTTAACAAGAAAACCCCTGAACTGGAGCCCAGCGTGAGCTGTCCATCCGATTCAGGGGTTTCTTTTGGATTTTGGTATGTTATCTCCGACTCTATTATATAGAGTCAGCCATCTCAGCAGGGCTCACTGCATCGTCGTGTTCACTAGAGTTAGGTGTATTCCGCTCTAGCCAGTCTACAACGTGCTGAGCCACTTCTGTTCGGTTGATCTCATGCAGCATTTCATGGCGTCCATCCGGATACAGGCGATACTCAATATTCTCCAGCTGAAGCTTCTTATACTGGGAGACCAGATTAAGAACGCCTTTGCCATGAAGTCCGACAGGGTCCTTCTCACCTGAGAACAGGTAAACGGGTTTGTGTTTGGGTATGCGCTCCATATTGTGTGGAAGATGTACTTCAAGCAGCAATTTGAAGAAGTCGCGGAAAAAGCCTGCTGTACAGACTGCTCCGCACAGGGGATCATCAATGAATCGCTGAACCTCTTGTGAGTCCCGGGACAACCAATCAAATGGTGTCGTTGCAGGGCGGAAAGAGCGGTTAAATCCACCAAATACAATTGCGTTGAGCAGCATGCTGGGGTGGGTAGCACCCTGAATGCCGCACTGCAAGAAGGCCAGCTTCTCTCCAAATCGGAGGAGACCGCGTCTGCCGTTTGTCCCGGATAAAATAAAGGCATGGTACTGCTCATGACCAGCGTACATGAGATGTTGTACCAAGAATGAGCCCATGCTATGTCCCATTAGAAACAGGGGCACCCCAGGATTCTCCTTGGCGGCTACTTCGCCCAGATTAATCATATCACTCGCCATCCAGCGGAAGGCATCGATACCAGCATTACCAAGCAACTTGGCATTCTCCACAGTTTTGCCATGACCCCGATGGTCATTGGCATAGACTGCATAGCCATTTTGGGTAAGAATGCTGGCAAATTCTGCGTATCGGGCTGCCGTCTCGCCCATGCCATGTGCAATTTGCACTACACCTTTAACGTTGCATTCCGGATCGGGAAGCCAGCGGTACACATGAATACGGGTACCTTCACTAGCGACCAAGGCAAAGGTAGATTCCTGCATCTCGTGTAAATCCTCCTTCACAGGTTACATATAAGCTTGATTTATGGCAGATAAGAGCGAAGAACAGTGGTATTTCCATCTAATGTATAAGAACCCAGATTGGCTGGCAAGAGATAACATTGTCCAGCTTTCAATTCAATGTTGTCTGATTCAGCATGTGCCCACGAAAGTGTTCCTTCGCCTTCACAGACAACGAGAATCGTGAAGCTGTCAGGATTGGTGGAGAGTTCCCACCGTTCAGTCACAATCCCTTTTTCCACTACAAAATAAGGGCATTCCGCAAGCTTGAGCCATTCACCAGGAGTAGCGTTATTTGTTTTCATCGTTGAGGCACCTGCGCCCTCATAGGCGGTAACATTTAATGAGTCTTCAACATGCAACTCACGTGGTTTGCCATCCAGCCCTGGACGATTGTAATCGTAAATTCGGTACGTCGTATCCGAGTTTTGCTGAATCTCAGCGACAACGACACCTGCACAGAGCGCATGTACTGTTCCGGCAGGGATAAAGAACGTATCACCAGCTTCTACAGGTACCTGACGAAGGGTATCCATTACCGTTCCGTTTTCCAATGCTTCTTTTAATGTTGCCCGATCAACGCCTTCATTCAAGCCATAGATGATGTGTGCGCCCGGTTTTGCATCGAGTACATACCACATTTCTGTTTTGCCAAGCTCGCCAGGAGGAAGTGCCTCATACTCGTCTGTTGGATGAACCTGCACGGACAGGTCATCGTTGCAGTCAAGCAGCTTAATCAGAAGGGGGAAACGGCCGCCTTTTTCGGAAACGCCTTTGGTTCCAAGCCATTCGGTGCCCAGTTGTTCACGAACTTCATCCAGACCCTTGCCAGCCAGTGCTCCATTTAATACCTTGGTTGTACCGTTTGGATGATCAGCAATCATCCATCCTTCTCCGATATGTCCTTCAGGGGGCGTAAGGCCGAATTGCTCCAGCGCACGACCGCCCCATACACGTTCTTTGAATTCGGGTTGGAATTGTAATGGGTATGGCGTAGACATCAGTAATCTCTCCTCTAGTATATGAAATGGTGGATCGCTTTAATCAGTCATGGGCGTGTAATCGCCATGAACAAACAAGTGAATACGTTTGCATATGTAGATTTAGAACACAGATCGCAGGAAGAAAAAGCCGTTAATAGCTCGCTTTGCGATTGTGTCTAGTTTATTGTATTTGGTGAACAAAGGAAATTATTTTTTCTCGATTCCGATCAGAAAAGGAGAAGTTTCTCGCTGCAATTGGCGATACATCACAACCTGTGCCTGTTCCACCGGCAGGGCAGAGGACCATTCCAATACGGCTGCTGCTTCCTGTGCGCCTCCGTCATGACCAGGGTAAAGCACAACCGTAATGATTCCGCGAGGGCGTAATAAAGCGAGTGCAGCCTCGAGTGCAGCAATCGTGCTGTCAGTCTCGGTTATGATGGAGGAATCTGCACTTTCTGAAGGCAGGTACCCCAGATTGAACATAACTGCACCAACCGCACCAGGCCATGACTCAGGAACCGCTTCTGCCATTCGATCATGGCTTAGTTGAAGCATGGAGATGGAGCCAAGTTTGGCTTCATCGTTTTGTTTTCGAATCCGGGCCTGTGCCAGCGTGAGGGCTTCACTTTGAATATCGAATCCAATGACTTGACCACGCCTGCCTACTTGTTGTGCCAAAAATAGTGTGTCTGCTCCTGTACCCACCGTTGCATCTATGGCCAGATCGCCTGGCTGCAGACGGGAAGCAATCCACTGATGCGCACAGCTGAGAACCGAAAGAAAGCCCATCTATGCTCGCCTCCAATACTTACCTTGCCATGAATCCCGCTCTCGCAGCTCACGATCAATGGAGTTCAAAACTTCCCATTTGTTCATGGACCACATCGGTCCAATCAGCAGATCACGCGGTGCGTCGCCTGTAAGGCGGTGTACGATCATTTCCGGTGGAAGCATCTCCAGTGTATCTACGATCAGCTTGATATACTCGTCCTGATCCAGAAAACGTAAAAGACCAGCTTCGTATTGCTTCACCATCGGCGTTTTGCGCATCAGATGCAGCAGGTGAATCTTGATTCCCTGTACATCCATATTGGCAACTGCCCGTCCAGTGTCCAGCATCATCTCATGTGTCTCTTGAGGCAGACCATATATGATATGTGTACACACTCGTATATTCCGTTTGCGCAGTTTCTCAACCGCTTCTTCATAACACTTCGTGTCGTGCGCGCGATTAATCAATGTTGATGTGGAATCATGGATGGTTTGAAGCCCCATCTCAACCCACAGGTAGGTTCGCTCGTTCAGTTCAGCCAAATAATCAACAACGTCATCTGGCAAACAGTCCGGGCGAGTGGCGATGGATAAACCAACAACACCGGGTTGCTCAAGAATTTCTTCAAAATATTCGCGCAGCTCCTCAACCGGAGCATACGTGTTCGTATAGGCTTGGAAGTAGCCAATATAATGGGCTGTAGGCCACTTGAGGTGCTGTTTATCTCGAATTGTATTAAACTGGGTGACTAGATCTTCACGTCTGCTGCCAGCAAAATCGCCTGATCCACGCGCACTGCAGAAGGTGCAACCACCTTTGGCAATGGAACCGTCGCGGTTGGGACAGGTGAATCCAGCATCCAGCATCACTTTGAAAACCTTATTGTTAAATTGATTTCGCATCTCATAATTCCAGGTATGGAATCGTTTATCTCCCCACAACAGAGGGGACTGTAATGCAGGTGCATTCATCTTCAGGGTACTCCTTTGGCTGTCGAATTACAGTAATCATACGTGAACAAAAGAAGAAGCGCTATGCGATTTCCGTCATAGACGATTGATAGCGATTATAGATGTCTTCATGAACTTTTATCATTGTATCAAAAAACTAAAAAAAAAGGGAATCGAAACGCAAAAATAGGCCGTAAAATCAAGGTTTTCTCCTTGCTATAGTTTACACCTTATGTTATATTTAAATCAGCGTCAGACACCATCTAGTGGGTATTATTCATCATAGCATTTGAATCAAGATTGACGTCATGGACCATACTATACCGTGAGGTGATATGAATGAATTCCCAAGTTAAAAACAATGAATTGAATCATGTGTCTGTTGAATTGACGGCAGAAGAAGCACTGGCTTTAACAGGTGTTCGTTTTAATGGAAATCCGAAAGTGAAAGCGGCTGCAAGACAAAAAGTTCGCGATGCTTTCGAAAAGACATTTGATTTTTCACACCAAGATAAGGTAGACTATGAACTACTAAAGTAGTTGGACCCCAATTCCAAATAAATCGAAGAGGGAATCTTTGAGATTTGCCCAAAGTGGCAGATCCGAAGATTCCCTTTTCATTGCTCTTTACAATTTGCCAGTTCTTCGGCAAAATAAGTCTGAGACAAGTATGGGACAAACGGAGGAATAAAATGCGTTTACGTGGCAGAAAAGGGATAAGAGAAAATCTGGAGCAACAAGTTGATCTTGTTGTACTGGACCCCAAGCAACATAAAGGAAAATGGTCTGAACTGTTTGGCAATGATCACCCGATCTTCGTGGAATTTGGTATGGGTAAAGGTCAATTTATCAGCCAAATGAGTTTTAAATATCCGGAATTTAATTTCATCGGTATTGATATGTATGATGAACTGGTGCGTCGTGCCAGTGAGAAAGCTCGTAATGCGTGGAGTCAGGCTGATGTGGAGACACCCCCTAACCTGAAGCTTGCGCTGGCAAATATCGAACAGATCGAAGAAGTTTTTGAACCGGAAGAACTGGAGCGCATTTATTTGAACTTCAGTGACCCTTGGCCAAAAGCAAAGCATGCACGTCGTCGGTTGACGCACCCGCGCTTCCTGAAGAAATACACGGAATTGCTTAATCCCAAAGGTCAGATTCATTTCAAAACCGATTCGGAGACGCTGTTTGATTTCTCGCTCAATGCTATTGCCGACTTCGGCCTGCAAATGACCAATATTTCTTTGAATCTGCATCGTGATGGTTTGAATGAAGAACATGTGATGACGGAGTACGAGCAGAAATTCATGGGTAAAGGTATGAACATTCACCGGGTTGAAGTGATCGTGGGCGAAGAGGCCCTGCGTGAGTATCAGCAGACACGACTGGACAAGTATAAAGTTCGTGAAGCTTCTGATGAGTCCGGCGAAGATCAGGAACAGGAATAAATCGAAATTTAACTTAAACTCATTAAAGAAGAGCGACACATGAGGTGAATGATTCATTCTCATAGGTCGCTCTTTTTTTTGCATTAACAATCGATGTGCAATACTCCATAAACTCAAGTCAGGGATGATTTCAAAAGTTCTCTGAATGAAACTCTTTGCGGCGATAATCGTTTGGTGTAACACCGTTGAACTTTTTGAACATGCGATAGAAATATGAACTGTTGGAGAATCCGGTTCTCTCGGCAATATCGGCAACGGAGTTTTCTGTCTCCACCAGCAGATGCTGGGCCTTGGCTATGCGGGTTTCGTTAATCACGTCCGTGAGCCCTTTCAGGGTGAGCTGTTTGTAGAGCCTGCTTACATAAATGGGCGACATGCCCAACTCATCTGCGATAGAAGTTAGACATAGATTGGGGTCCGCATAGTCCCGCTCAATAATGCCATTGATTTTACGAATCAACTCTTCGTGCTTCAGTGTACGTTTCTCCTCAACTTTGGAACCAAGCTCATCAAACATTCGATAGAAGTGTTCATGTACTTCACTGATGTCTTCGGCGTCTTTGACAGGCAGCATTAGACCATCCGAGACTGAATCAAGCGTGAGTTGATTATTCTTCTTGAGGGTATTTCGTACATGGTTCAGTGTCATCGTCAGATGGGATAAGGCTAGCTGGAAGACGGTAAACGGATATGCAGCTGTTTCGCCGACGATATCTGCATAGACTTGTTTTGCTTCTCGTGTCTTACCTGTCATTAAGTGATCGACAAGTTGTCTTTCCTTACCTGCTGGAAATGCGTACTCCTTGGCGTGATAAGCCATGATGTCAGCGGTATAGATCAGACAACTTGGTCCCATGAACAAGCGATGCAGTGAGGCTTCGGCTGATCTGGTGTAGGATGCAATACTGTCTTCCAATGAATTTTCTTCCGTGCCGATCGTACAGGAGATGGAGCATTTCAGATGGGTCATTACAGCAGCTTGCATCATGCGCAGCAGCTCTTCGATCCGGTGATGGGCAGGTTGCCCAAGTTCATGGTTTTCCGCTTTTTCATTGAAGATGAGTGTGATCAGATCACCGCCCATGTCCACAGCTTCCGCATTGTAGTGGAGATCGGCTGTCTCGGTACATATGTTCATCATGGCGTATTTTACAAGCTGGGTCTCGTCACGATACGTTTCGCAGAATTCGGTAAAATGGTCAATACGCAGCAATACCAGTCTGGATGCACGCTGAACATCAATGGAGGAACCATAGAACTTCATCCGTTCTTCCAGCATACCTCCAGTTACTGTTTCGCGGCCCTGCAGGGCCCCTCGCAGAAAATCCTGGCGTAACAAATGAAGACTGCCACGTCGCTCTGCTTCCATCACACGTAAACGAACAAGCACCTTATCAATAGGGTGATATAGTTTTCGGGACACAAGGTAAGAGAGCAGCAACCCTGCGAAGAGAAGTCCAACACAAAACAGAACGGTATGTGTGCGCATACTCCGTATATCTGAGGTAATCAGATCATAAGGGGTTATTCTCACATAACGCCAACCCAGGTCATCGGGAGCGGTATAGGTGATGAGAGATTTTTCTCCGTCGACCTTCTCGGTAAAGTAAGCTGACTGCTCCGTATCCTGCATAATTGGCTTCATAAAAGCTTCGCTGGAGAGATTTTTCATCAATGCACGGTCGCCAAAGTCAGATAAAAGGTCTCCATTCTCATTCACGATAAAGGTCTTGCCTGGTTGATCCACAGCGTTCATATTTGGACCGAGCCAATCATCCTTGATATTAACGATGACAGCATAGTTTAGCTTTGCGTTGTCATTGATCGTGTCATAACAGAGATAGGTGTAACTGTTAACCTCTGTTGCCTCGGTAGAGCCGACCTGATATGTACGCGGGATGGGAACAAAAGGTTTATAGTCATGGAAGCGTTGGAGGATGCTTGTAATCCCCTGATCGTCGATCTCCGAGACGGACTGCTGCCCATTACGAACGTTGGAACTAATAAAGAATTCATTGCTTTTAGAGTTATATACATAGATGGATTCAATAAAGGGAAGGGACATACGGTAGTTGTCTAGCTGCTCCATCGCCGATGTGATCTCATAGATATTTGGTTTGGAATAGAGCAGTAATGAAGAGATGGTGTAGTCTTGATAAATCTGATATGACAATGATTTTGCAGTCTCAGTCATTTTCGCCACTTCACGGCTGGTTTGTGTAAGACTGTTCATATCTGTACGATACACCTGGCGAAGAGCAATCCGATTATAGTTGACGTACAAAATAGAAGAAGCCACAAGTAAGGTAGCGACCGTACTGATAATAATGCCGATCAGAATCCGTGTGAAGACCTTTTGACTGTCCTCTGAACGTTTACGCATTCTTCTTCCCCCTCAGACCTCCTGTTTTGGGTGAACAACGTAGAACTTCATATACATACGCTAGATTTCATATATGGATGAGCAGAAGAGCAAGAGTATCTTGAATTATATATCATGTATGCGTTTACATCAATGCTGGACAAGCCATTTCACCTGTTTTGTCTACATAAAGTTCAACTTTCGCTGGATTGTTCACTAGGTGTAGCCTATGCACGATATCAATATTTGTGAACGGATGTGTGTGAAGGTCTGTTCATTTCAGAGTTCGTTCGTTTTGTTCATAGTTCATTTCGCAGAATCGTTCATTTTCTGACGGGAAGCTTCAGTATCCGTGAGCGAAGAGAGCATCTACAATAAAAAGAGAGCTCCACCACGCAGCACCGCAAGAAATTCGGGAGGGATCGAGCCATGCTCAAAGAATTGAACAAAAACAAAATCATGTTTCTGATGCTGTTGCCCACGCTGATCTTTTTTCTGATTAACTCGTATTTTCCGATGGTCGGCATCTATTATGCGTTCACCCGGTATGATTTTGAAGGCGGATTATTTGGTAGTCCATTTGTCGGTCTGGAGAACTTTAAGTTCCTGTGGCAATCCGGAATGCTGCTGAAGCTTACAACCAACACTGTGGGTTACAATCTTGCTTTCATTATATTAGGAAACGGTCTGGCGATCTTCTGTGCGATCATGCTTAGCGAAATCCGGGGGAGGTTATTCAAAAAAATCACGCAATCCGTCATGTTCTTACCGTATTTCATCTCATTTGTACTATTAAGTGTAATCGCTTACAACATGTTTAACTACGAGTCGGGTTTTGTGAACACGGTGCTCAAACGTTTCGAGGCAGGCCCGGTCGACATTTATAACACACCCTGGATCTGGGTGTTCCTGATCATCATCTTTTATCTATGGAAAAATCTTGGATACAGCATGGTCATCTATCTGGCCGCCATAACGGGTATCAGTGACGAGTATTATGAAGCTGCCCGAATCGACGGAGCCAATATATTTCAGCGGATCTGGTACATTACGGTACCGATGCTGAAGCCAACCTTTGTCATCCTGCTGTTGTTCTCGCTTGGCAGCATTATGAAGGGGCAGTTTGACCTGTTCTATCAACTGATCGGCAACAACGGGGTGCTGTACAATGCTACAGATATTATTGATACGTATGTGTATCGTTCACTGAAAGTAACATTTGATATCGGGATGGCAACGGCTGCTGGTCTGTATCAGTCCTTGTTTGGATTCATTTTGATCATGACCGTCAACTATATTATCCGCAAAGTCAATGAGGACTACGCCTTGTTCTAGAACGCCCGCAGGGCAGGAGGGAGAACGATCATGAACACGCCAATGAATACTCACACGCGTACGAATACGCGTCTCAGAGATTCGGAATTCACTTTCATGTTTCAACTGATTTCCTACAGCTTCATCATCATTTTATCAATCATGTGCTTGCTACCGTTTTTGCTGATTCTATCTGGTTCATTCAGCAGCAACGAGTCCATTGTGAGGGATGGTTACCACCTCTTTCCAACGGACTTTTCCCTGGAAGGTTACAAAATGGTGTTCAAATTCCCGACTCAGGTACTCAAGGCTTATGGGGTAACGGTCTTTACAACGGTGGTGGGGACTACGCTAGGGCTGTTCCTCATCACGATGGCCGGATTTGTGCTCCAGCGTAAGGACTTTAAATATCGGAACACGTTCTCGTTTTTTATCTACTTTACAACCCTGTTTGGTGGGGGACTTGTGCCTTGGTACATTATGCTGGCGAACTACTTCAATCTCACAGATACGTACACCGTACTGATTTTTCCGGGGTTGATGACGCCATTCCTCATTATCCTGATGAAAAACTTCATTCGCTCGGCTGTGCCGGATGAATTGATTGAGTCCGCCAAAATTGATGGAGCGAATGACTTCCGCATCTATTTCAGCATTGTGTTGAAACTGGCGATGCCTGGTATCGCAACCGTAGGTCTGTTTCTCGCGCTGGGTTACTGGAATGACTGGTTTACCTCATCCCTCTTCATTAACAACCCGGATATGTACCAACTGCAATTTTATCTCTACAACACGATGAACACGATTACATTCATTGACCAGATGGCGATTGGCACAGGGATCACACTCAGTCAGGATGTGCCTACCGAATCAACCAAGATGGCAATGGCTATCGTTGTAACGGGACCGATTTTGTTTCTGTATCCGTTTGTACAACGTTATTTTGTCAAAGGACTCACCATTGGTGCAGTGAAAGGTTAGAACGTGAGCACGCTGTGGGTATTAGGCCATTAACATCATTTACGGTCTGAAACATGGCGAGTCTGCGCTAACATATAAAGGTTCACCACAAAAAGGGAGGATGCGTATGCGTAACAAAACAATTCGGCACCTGTCTCTGGTACTTGCCCTGATGTTGTTCGCCGGGGTACTTGCCGCATGTAATAACGGTTCGGGGGGATCGACGCAAGGAAGTGAGCAGGGAGGAACATCCGGGAACAAAGGCGAGAAAGTCACGCTTCAATTTTACATGCTTGGGGATGCTCCGAAAGATCTGCCTGTTATTGAATCCGAGATCAATAAGCTGGCTGAGACTGATCTGAACGTCAATGTGAAATTCAACTACACCTCATGGACCGACTGGGATCAAAAATATAAACTGCTTCTGTCTTCCGGACAGCCGATCGATCTGATCTTCACAGCGGATTGGACATTCTACCAGTCCTATGCGAAGAAGGGCGCGTTCCTGCCACTGGATGAAATGCTGCCTACAGCAGCGCCAGCACTGAAAGCTCATGTACCTGATGACATGTGGAATGCTGTCAAAATCAATGACAAAATCTATACTGTTCCATCAACTTGGATTGAGTATGTAACCGAGGGGATTGCATACCGTGAGGACTTGCGCGAGAAGTACAATCTTCCGAAACCGGAATCCTTGGAGACGCTCGAAGCGTATCTGGAGGGCATCAAAGCCAACGAACCCAATATGATTCCGATTGCGGATAGCAATGCCAACCATACCCATGGTATTCGTCAATTGACATCCAAGCTGGTTAATACAGCAGGTCAACTTCCATATGGACTGGATATTATGTATGACTCACCATCAACCGTGACGTCCTACTGGGGATCCGCGCAACACCTGGAAGACCTGAAAACATACAAACGTTGGATGGACAAAGGATTTTTCCCGAAAAACGTACTGAATGTAAAGGATACTTCCAACTCATTGCTGCAAAATGGAAAAGCGGCTGTTGTTCTTTCCGGGGAGAACCCGAACAAATTTAATGCAGATGTAATCAAGGTGCAGTCTACGCATCCAGATTGGAAACTGGCTTATTTCCCATACCCGAATGCGAAAGGGTTTGCACAACCGGTTCACCCGATCCACAATGGTTTTGCGATTCCGCGTAGCAGTAAAAACCCGGAAAAAGCATTGGCATTTTATGAGAAACTGGTGACAGACAAACGATATAACTGGTTGACTGAATACGGCGTTGAAGGCAAAAACTTCGAGGTAGATAATGGATACTACAAGATGGTAGGCGATGCACAAACAAATGGCTTCCCGCGTGAGGGCATGAATGGTTGGGCATGGCGTAATCCGGAATTCATGCTCTATGACAAAACCTTTGATGACGTGCTGACCATGTTTGAAGATCTCGACAAAATCAAAAAGCCGGATATTTATACCGGATTTGCTGAAGACTGGACACCGTACCAAGCCGAGAAGGCTGCATTGGAACAAGTGGAAAAACAATATCTGTATCCGCTTAATGTAGGTTTGGTGGCAGACGTAGAGGCTGGATTGAACACATTTATGGAGAAGGCTAAACAAGCAGGATTGGAAAAAATTCAGGCAGAATACACCAAGCAGTGGCAGGAGTACTTGAAGTCAGCAGGCATTCAATAGTTTGTACTTTCCTTCATAAAGAAAAGGTGCCTTCAAATTCGAAGGCACCTTTTCAATGTGGTTGCAGGCTTGTTTGAAGCCGTTGGTTAGAGGCGTGATTGGACGAAGAATACGGGAAGCAGCACCTTATTCAATAAATTCATAAACGGGCCTCTTCTGCGGATGAAGGACGGACGTCCTCCAGCAGATCGATAATACTTTGAGCGCTCTGCATCGGATGAACCTTGGCGATTTCCGCCAGATGACGTTTGCGTTTACGTACAACATCTGGGTAGTGATGCAACAGCTTGTTCATCCATTTAACCACTACGTCGGGCGAAGTTATGGGTTCTCCCAACCCTCTTGCCGTAAAATAATGGACGTTTTCTTCTTCCTGACCAGGTATAGGGTTGTGGAACAACATGGGAATTCCTTTGGCCAAGCCTTCACTGCATGTCATTCCCCCAGGTTTGGTAATCAGAAGGTCGGATACTTCCATTAATTTGTCCACTTCGTTGGTGTATCCCATAATGTGAATGTTTTCTTTGCGATACATGGGGTTCTGTTCCATGCTGATCCGTGCTTTATCATTGCGACCCAGACAAAAAATGATCTGAATATCTTCATGCCAGCGTGTCAGCAGCGGATGGACCAGCTTGTCGCTGAGCATTCCCCAACCGCCGCCCATCACCAGTACAGTAGGCATGTTTTTGAGGTTAAATCTGCTTCGGATCTCTTCTCGCCCGGGATGCTCCCAGAAGTTTGGATGTACCGGAATGCCCGTGACTCGAATGTTGTCTGTAGGTACGCCGCGTAGCATTAGTTTGGACTTAACCTCATCTGAAGAAACCAGATAAAGGTCTACTTCACGGTTAATCCACGTCCCATGTGCATCATAGTCGGTGATGACTGTGCATAGGGGAACCTGTACACCCAGACGCTTCAGTCTGGATATGACAGCACTTGGAATCGGATGTGTACAGACGATCGCATCGGGACGTAACTGGCGCACAACGCTGCGTGTGTGTGTATAGAACAATTTATGCAACGCCAGTGTCGTCAGCCTGTTCAATGATTTTTTATATTGGTGTCTGTAAACGTATCCGAAAAGTTTGGGTTGGTTGGTAACCGTTTTTTTGTATGCTGTTATAATCAGAGGTGCAACCTTGGGATTTAAGAAACTTCCCAGTTCAAGCACTTTTGTCTGCACGTCTGGCGAGAGCTTTCGCAAATTGCTGGACAGTGCATAAGCGGCTTGAGTATGACCCGTACCAAAGCCTTCAGATAATAGTAATACTCTTTTTTTCTCCACGCTTGCTTCACCTGTTCCTGCTAGGTTTTTCTGAGTCTAACATATCGGCTTTAAGACCAGAATGCAACTGTTGCAAGTGCGACTAAAGTACCTATTGTGGCACCCGCCAGAACATCAGAAGGATAGTGTAACCCCAGATAAATTCGAGAGAATCCGACAATAAGGGCTACAGGCAACAATATTAGCAATAAGATCGGATCAGTGGTCATAAAGGGAACTGTGACCGAAAAAATGGCAGTCGTGTGCCCTGAAGGAAACGAGTGATCCGTCAGCGGATTACGGAACGTAATTGTATCCGGCAAGGCCAGGTAAGGTCGAATGCGTGGATACAATTTTTTCGCGATGGCTACAGGGATGTGGCTGACCGCAAGGGCGATACATGCCTGGAGTCCTGTTGTGCTCCATGGAGCTGGAGCAAGCAGCCAGATTAACAAGGATATTGCAATAGATGAAGTTGCTCCACCCAGATGGGTGAAATAATACAGCCAAAAATTCATAAAACGATTATGAAGTCGGCCGTTGATCCACATAAAAACATTTCGATCATAATCTTGAAACTTTAAGAATAAACGGCTCATATTGGCCTCCTGCCAGTCAGGCCGCCCGTAATGGCGGCATTATTTCCGGTGATTTTCTGCATCCGGTTTCGTCCTGATTAGTATATAACCGTTTTTCATGAACTTGAGGTTATTTCAGGTATATGTTTATCATATTTTTAAATGTTGTCCTTTTCAAGAAGAACCCATGTAAAGAACGTGAAATTCATGTTAAAGAGTGGATATATACCCATCTTAACTTTTTGACTTGGGTCAGCCAAAAAAGATACAATGATTCAACATGGCTGAAATGAGGTAAAAAAATGTGAGTTCTGTTTCAAACTTTTTGAGGTCTGTTTGCGTTATTTGTTATAGAGCCTCTGACGAAGAATAACATGCTGATGAAAAAAGCAGGGACTTTAGAAATAAAAATCAAGTAAACGGCTGAAAATAAGATATAACAGGCATGAATGCGAGGTTGTGGTATCACAAAGTGTCTATTCAGCGTTTAAAGATCACATTTCTGCTTCAGAAAGTGGAATTGGGGTTTTGACAAATGACTGAAAAGGATACAGAATCGATAAAGCAGCCAACTGATAGCAACCAAGCTTTGAAACATTGCCTGATATAATCACGTAGTACACAAAAGAACAGGGTCATATTCTGCAGATCAAAAAAAAATAAATTGCAGAATCAGGAAGAGAAATGCTTGAGTAAACTGGGTTTTGAAAAAAAGGGGGTAACAGAGAACGATGTTGGACGCTATATTCGTCACGATGCAGGTCATTCTGGCACTGCTAGCCGTGTACCAATTCACGTTTTCGCTGTTCGGTCTGATTAAGAAAAAGAAAAAGAAACATTATCCGGCGACAAAATCATTCGCTGTACTCGTCGCAGCACACAATGAGGAACAAGTCATTGGTGCCTTGATGGAGAACTTGAAACAACTTGATTATCCGGAAGATCTGTACGATGTGTTTGTCATCTGTGACAACTGTACGGATGGAACGGCTCAAATTGTCAGAGAGCATGGATTAAACGCCTGTGTACGTACTAATGCCGATTTAAGAGGTAAAGGGTATGCCATCGAATGGATGCTTAAGTACCTGTGGAAATTGCCACGTCAGTATGACGCAGTTGTTATGTTTGACGCGGATAACCTGGTTGACCGTAACTTCTTGCTTGAGATGAATGATGACTTGAACAATGGTTCGCGTGTTATCCAAGGATACATTGATACGAAAAATCCGGAGGATTCCTGGATTACTGCAGCTTACGGAGTATCTTACTGGTACATCAACCGTCTATGGCAGTTGTCTCGTCATAACCTGAATATGGCGAATTTCCTCGGAGGAACCGGAATGTGCTTTGAGACCAACCTGTTGAAGGAAATTGGTTGGGGTGCAACAAGTCTGGTTGAAGATCTGGAGTTTACGATGCGCAGTGTGCAACGTAATGTGTATCCTGTTTTCAACTATGACGCCAAAGTATTTGATGAGAAGCCATTGACATTCAAAGCTTCAGCGAGACAACGTCTGCGCTGGATGCAAGGTCACTTTACAGTTGCGCGTAGATACTTCTTCCCGCTGCTCTGGCAGTCCATTAAGGAAAGAAGCCTGGTGAAATTTGACCTTGCTATCTATGGAGCCAATGTCTATGTGGTATTGCTTACGTTCCTGATGACGGCTGTGATGTGGGTAGACATGGCTATATTCAGTGGTCCGCACATTGCTAATATTTATGGATACTTCCCGTTATGGGTTGGGTTCGTGGCTATTGGTTTGAACATCCTGACGTTCCTGTTGTCCATGGCGCTGGAGAAGGTTACCTTTGCCAAAGTTTATCTATATCTGATTTTGTTCCCGATTTACCTGCTGTCATGGTACCCAATTACGTTCTACGCTTTCTTTACGCAGAACAACAAACAGTGGAGCCACACGCAACATACACGTGTTGTACGGTTGGATGAGGTGCAGAGCAAACAAGGGTAAGGAACATGCATATGAGACTTTGTCGACATCTGATATAACAAATGTATAATTTACAAAAAAAGTTGTGAAGAATGTTGACAATGTGTTTTATGGGTGATATAGTATTCAAGTGCCTTAAAACGAATAGAAATGGAATCACAAGCAGAAGTCCGACTTCTCACCTGATCAACAAACATGTTGGCTGGTCAACGATCCCAATAATTTATGAAGTGTATACTCATGAAGAATTGTGTTGATTACAGGGATGTCGGTAGCTTGACCGGCATCCCTTTTATTTTTGTTTAACTGGATATTCAAAATGACCTGGAGGTGGACGATTATTAGTAAAGATCACATGATTAATGATGAGATTCGGGCGAAGGAAGTACGCCTTGTCGGAGCTGAAGGAGAACAAATTGGGATTACGCCCATTCGCGAAGCACTGCAAATGGCGATTGACCTGAATTTGGATCTGGTCAATGTGGCACCACAGGCTAAACCGCCGGTGTGTCGTATTATGGACTATGGCAAATTCCGTTATGAGCAACAAAAGAAAGATAAAGAAGCCCGTAAGAACCAGAAAATTGTTGATATTAAAGAAGTATGGTTCCGTTCCAATATTGAGGAGCACGATTATCAAACGAAGCTTCGTAATGTAGTTAAGTTTTTGAACGAAGGCGACAAAGTGAAATGTTCTGTTCGTTATCGCGGACGTGAAATTGCACATGCCGCGATTGGTCAACGGATTTTGGAGCGCGTTAAGGTAGAAGTTGCAGAACTTTGTACTGTTGAACGTCAACCGAAATTGGAAGGCCGCAGTATGATCATGATCTTGGCTCCTAAAGCCTGATAACATTGGAGGAGGAAACACAAAATGCCTAAAATGAAAACACACAGCAGTTTGAAAGGACGCTTCAAAATTACCGGTTCCGGTAAGGTCCTTCGTTACAAAGCTCACAAAAACCACTTGCTTTCCCACAAATCTAAACGTGCTAAGCGCGTTCTGAACGGTAACCCAGTTATGGCTGCCGGGGATGTTAGACGTTTGAAACAAGGTTTGGCTAACTTGAAAGGCTAATTCTAATTAGTACATTCCGTATGGGGGATCGGCTACGGCCGTACACATACCACGGATACATTTATATTTATTTGGGAGGTTCTTTAATATGGCAAGAGTAAAAGGCGGTTTTGTAGTACGTCGTCGTCATAAAAAGGTTTTGAAACTGGCAAGAGGTTATTTCGGTTCCAAACACCGTATTTTTAAAACAGCTAACGAGCAAGTAATGAAATCCCTGGTATACGCATACCGTGACCGTCGCAACACGAAACGTAACTTCCGCAGACTGTGGATCGTTCGTATCAATGCTGCAGCACGTATGAATGGTTTGTCTTACAACAAACTGATCCATGGTTTGAAACTTGCTGGAGTAGACATGAACCGCAAAATGTTGGCTGATCTGGCCGTTAACGACATCAATGCGTTCAACTCTTTGGCTACTGTAGCTAAAGGCAAAATCAACGCTTAAATTGTATGATACAAGCCGCCGTACCTATATGGCGGCTTTTTTTACGGCTTGGAAGAAATCCGAAGCCCAATCTCTGAAAGAGTAGGCGAATAGGCTATGGTCTGGAAGGGAACAATGAAACCAGATAACTGGTTGAATAACAGACCATGGCGATACATAAAATACGAACGGTGAAATAATACAAAAGAAAACAGGTAAATTCCACTTAGCACTAAAGTTCACGATATGTTTTTGTTATATAACATCACATCGTTGTAACGTTAGTGTGTTAAATCGCTAAATTATTAAGCGTTTTCAATAAAAAAAGAACAAAAATATGTGATATTTGGTGATGAAACATCTGGATTTTAACACTGGTTGATTGTATAATCACCTCTAGTAGGCTAGTCCTAGATTTTTCTCTCCATGTCATAATGTTCGGTTTTTCGACAGATGATAGGATGCTACAAGGGTGAGAATGCGCTTTTAATGTCGAAGAAACCATACATTCTGCATAAAAGTCATTCCTGCTATCTGTTAACCGTTCAATTGTAGGCTGGATTGGAATGAGGGATATATCATTAAGGGGGAAAAAGAGAAATGAAAAAGATGCTCAGCTTGTCTTTGGTAATGTTGCTGGCGGTATCGGTTATGCTCGCAGGTTGCGGTAGCAAACCGAAAGAAGAAACAAATGCCGGAGGAGATACAGGTGGCACATCCACTGAAGCGAAATCCGACCTCAAAATTGGTATGGTTACTGACGTAGGTGGAGTTAATGACAAATCCTTTAACCAATCCGCTTGGGAAGCTCTGCAAGCGACTGAAACAGAAACAGGTGCTGCTGTTAAATACCTGCAAAGTAAATCCGATGAAGAATACATTCCTAACTTGAACGAATTCGTTAAAGGTGGATATGATCTGACTTGGGGTATCGGTTTCCAATTGGCTGATGCAATCAAAACGGTTGCTGACCAAAACCCGGATGCCAAACTCGCGATCATTGACAGCGTAGTGGATTCCCCTAATGTTAAATCCGTAACTTTTGCTGAAGAAGAAGGCTCTTTCCTGGTTGGTGTTGTTGCGGGTCTGACAACAAAAACGAACAAAATTGGTTTTGTTGGCGGTATGGAAAGCCCACTGATCAAAAAGTTTGAAGTTGGATTCAGAGAAGGTGTTAAAGCAGTTAACCCTGACGCTAAATTCATTTCTAACTACACAGGTGCATTTGATAAACCTGACCTGGGTAAAGCAGCAGCAGCAACACTTTACAATGAAGGCGTAGATATTATCTTCCACGCTTCTGGCGCAACAGGTAACGGTGTGTTTATCGAAGCAAGTGCTCGTAAGAAACAAGGTCAAGATGTATGGGTTATCGGTGTTGACAAAGACCAATCTCTTGAGTTTGGTGATGAGATCACTTTGACTTCCATGATCAAAAAAGTTGACGAAGCTGTTAAGCGCGTAAACCAAGAAATCATCGATGGTACCTTCAAAGGCGGAGCTGAGAATCTGACTTTGAAAGACAACGGTGTAGGTGTCGCTGATACTTCCACGAAAAATGTTTCTGCTGATACACTTGCAAAAGTGGACGAGTACAAAGAAAAAATCATCAGCGGCGAAATCAAAGTTCCTACAGAGTAATTTGATCTTCGTTGCAAAAGAATAATTATTGGGGCCGGTCTTGACCGGCCTTATGATTGCAAGAACAGGAACATTTGATCAAGTCATCATAACAATTGTACAAGGTCACACTGTGCACCGACGCTCCGGTAGGAGCTTTTCTTAAGATAATGGAATGTATATGTTCTTAATTGAGTTGCACCATTCGATTATCGCAAGAAAAACTTCAGCTAAGCGAGGTCTGTCTTCTTTGAAAGTACGTCGATAGACGTTTTTTTTTACGTTTGCGGAACCACACTATATCAGTTATAAGGGTGATTACATGGGTGCAGCAACCCCCGTCGTTGAGTTAAAACAAATTACGAAGCGTTTCCCAGGCATTGTTGCCAACGACGCCATCAGCCTTCAGCTTCGTAAAGGCGAGATCCATGCGCTACTGGGCGAAAACGGCGCTGGTAAGTCAACGTTGATGAATATTGTATTTGGTCTCTACCAGCCAGATGAAGGTTCCATTGAAGTGAATGGCAAGCCTGTCATCATCGACAGTCCTAACCGAGCGATCGATCTTGGCATAGGCATGGTGCATCAGCATTTTAAACTTGTACAGCCGTTCACGGTAACAGAGAACATTATTTTGGGATCTGAACCAACGAAGGGTCTCAATATTAACTATAAAAAAGCAGCCGCTGAAGTTCAGCGTCTTTCCGAACAGTATGGACTGAAGGTGAATCCTCATGCCAAAATTCATGATATTTCTGTCGGAATGCAGCAACGTGTAGAGATTGTTAAAACGTTGTATCGCGGTGCAGATATTCTGATTTTTGACGAGCCTACAGCCGTATTGACTCCTCAAGAGATTAAAGAATTGATAATCATCATGAAGAAGCTTGCTGCTGAAGGAAAGTCCATTATTTTGATCACACACAAACTGAAAGAGATTATGGAAATCTCCGATACGGTAACCATTATTCGTCGGGGTAAAGTAATTGATTCGGTTAAAACATCGGAAACCAATCCGAATGAGCTGGCAGAGAAAATGGTGGGGCGGAATGTCACATTCAAAGTGGACAAAAAACCGGCTACACCTGGAGCTAATGTGCTCGAAGTCAGTAAATTAACGGCCAAGAATAAAGAGGGTATTTCGGTTCTGAACCAACTTAACCTGAACGTACGTGCAGGAGAGATTGTCGGAATCGCAGGCGTGGATGGTAACGGCCAAAGTGAACTGATTGAAGCCCTTACCGGACTTCGTAAAGTAGAGAGCGGTTCGATTCTTTTGGAGGGCAAGGAGCTGTCCAATCATTCTCCGCGCCATATCTCGGAGTCGGGTGTAGCCCACATTCCGGAAGATCGACATAAACACGGACTTGTACTTGATTTTTCAGTGAGTGAAAATATCGTTCTGGAATCGTATTATAAAGCACCATACACCCGTAAAGGGTTCCTTAACTTCGATGCCATCAAACAGCAGGCGAAGCGGCTTGTTGAGGCATTTGACGTGCGTACACCAAGCATTGAGACCAAAGCTCGGTCCTTGTCCGGAGGAAACCAGCAAAAGGCCATTATCGCCCGTGAGGTAGATAAAAACCCTGAACTGCTTATCGCTGCGCAACCAACACGTGGTTTGGATGTAGGGGCTATTGAGTTCGTGCAAAAGCAACTGATTGCACAGCGCGACCAAGGGAAGGCTGTTCTGCTGATTTCATTTGAGCTTGATGAGATTATCAATGTATCTGACCGAATTGCAGTTATTTATGAAGGACAGATCGTTGGCGAGGTGCTGCCGGAAGAAACCAATGACAGGGAGCTCGGCTTGATGATGGCGGGCAGCACCCAAAAGAGAGGTACTGCGCATGAATAACGTATTGAAATGGTTTACCCGAGATTCATTTATTTTGCCTGTAGTAGCTATTATTATGGGTCTTATTCTCGGTGGAGTTGTCATGCTGATTGGTGGCTACAATCCAATTGAAGCCTATGGTGCATTGTTCACCAAGGTATTTGGCGACATGTACAACTTTGGTGAAGCAGTACGGGAAATGACACCACTAATTATGACTGGACTTGCATTTGCATTTGCATCACGTGCAGGGTTGTTTAACATCGGGGGAGAAGGTCAATTTCTCGTTGGTATGACCGCTGCAACATTTGTTGGTGTTAAATTTGCAGGTTTGCCGATCTACCTTCATGCGCCACTGGCTTTGATTGCCGGTGCATTGTTTGGTGGTCTGTGGGCCGCTATTGCTGGTTATTTGAAGGCGGCACGTGGGGTCAATGAAGTTATCAGTAGTATCATGTTGAACTGGATTGGTCTGTATCTGGCCAACCTTATCGTACGCCAATTCTTGCTGTTGAAGGGCGAGAATCGTTCCGTGGATATCAGCGAATCGGCGTCGATTAGTTTGACATGGCTCTCTGAACTGATGGGCAATTCCCGTGTACACATGGGGACGTTGATTGCCCTTGTGATGGCTGTGCTCTTTTATATCTATATGTGGAAAACAAAACAAGGTTATGAAATCCGCGCGGTAGGTTACAACCCTAATGCGGCTGAATATGCAGGTATGCATGTTAACCGGAATATCGTAAAAGCGATGTTTATCAGTGGTATGCTTGCCGGTCTTGGTGGTGCCTTCCAGGTTCTTGGTGTGTTCCATTACCAGACCGTAATGTCGGGTTCACCAGGTACAGGCTTTGACGGAATAGCGGTTGCACTGATTGGTTTGAATCATCCATTTGGAGTGTTATTGGGTGCAGTGCTGTTCGGTACCCTCACGTACGGATCTGCAGGTATGAGTTTTGCTGCGGATGTTCCGCCTGAAATTATTCGGATTGTGATCGGTTCGATTATCTTCTTCATTGCGGCACAAGGCATCGTGCGCTGGATACTTAAACCGTTCTATTCGAAGCGTAAGAAAGAGAAGGTGTTGTAGATGGACTTGTTGACAATTGGGCAAATTATCAATACGACGCTTGTCTTTGCTACGGCATTGATTTTTGCATCACTCGGCGGAATTTTTTCGGAAAAATCAGGTGTAACAAACCTTGGACTTGAAGGCTTTATGGTCTTTGGTGCCTTTGCAGCTGGAATCGGGGCGCATTATGCTCAAGAAGCGGGCATGGGTGGAACGACATCGGCCTGGATGGGGGTTTTGCTCGCGATTGTATTGGGCGTACTGGTATCGCTGATTCATGCCGTTGCGTCCATCACATTTAAGGCAGACCAGATTATCAGTGGTATCGTCATTAACTTTTTGGCAGCAGGAAGTACGTTGTACTTGGTTAAACTGTTGTTTGAAGGTTCTGGTGATTCACCGTTGGTTCAAGGCTTCAGCAAGTTTGATGTGCCATTCTTGAAAGACATTCCTTTGCTGGGAGAAGCCTTCTTCAAGAACGTATATCCAACGACATATCTGGCCATTCTGTTCGTATTCCTGACGTATTACATCATGTTCAAAACGCCATTTGGTCTACGCCTTCGTTCTGTAGGTGAACATCCAAGTGCGGCTGATACGGTTGGTGTTAAAGTGCTTCGTTATCGCTATATTGGCGTTATGATCAGTGGTGCGCTTGCGGCCATTGGTGGAGCTGCGATTACGTTGACGACTACGGGTACATTCTCACACAATACGGTTTCCGGCCAAGGTTATATTGCCATTGCAGCTATGATCTTTGGTAAGTGGAATCCGATTGGTGCCTTTGGTGCGGCTGTCTTCTTTGGATTCTCACAAGCGATCCGAAACTATGTACAGTTGTTTGAGTGGTCACAAAGTATTCCCCAGGAAATTATTTTTATGTTGCCTTACCTGCTTACCATCATCGTTCTCGTTGCAGCGGTTGGACGTTCTTCGGCTCCGTCTGCACTCGGTGAAGCATATGATCCGGGTAAAAGGTAACAACCTTTCCCATATCAGGTTAGCTATTCAGAGTTTTGATAAAGGGTCCGCCTTGTGCGGGCCTTTTTTTGTTTTCTTAAACGCCCATCGACCTTTACATGCTTAACTTGGTTCTCGTGCAGATACCCATATTTTCAGGTAGGGACAAAGAAACAGGCGAATTCAGTGATGGACGAATACACTGTTTTGAACGATCCGAGGAGGAGGGGAAAGTATGAAACAACAAGTTACGCGTGATGAAGCGATGAAATTAATAGGCAAAAATATTGTTGCAATCAAAAAAGACGGCACTCGGGTTACGGGAAAGCTGTTGAAAGTATCGGGCAACAAACTGGTACTGAAGCGTCTGAATGGCAAAAAAGTACGTACAAAAGCGATTCTGCCACTGGTATTGTTTGATCTGCTCGCTATTGCCACACTGCCTTATGCTTATGGAGGTGGTCCCGGCTTCGGTCCCGGATATGGACCTGGACCAAAACCAGGCCCTGGATATGGTCCAGGCTACGGACAGGGATATGGACCTGGAGGACCTGGTGGCGGATATGGACCTGGTCCTGGATTCGGCCCTTATGGTCCAGGTCCACGCCCACCAGGATTTTTCTAGGACATTCTATAATGTTTTTTCCAATTCGTAGCAGCGGCTTATCATGATGTATCGAATCGCGCTGTATCCATTTTTTTGATAAAACTGAAGCCCTTTGGTATTGCCCTCATCCACCATTACTTTAGATCTTCGACAACCTCGGGATGCCGCAAAGCTCTCTGCTTTGAGCAACAAAGTTTGCCCGTAACGTTTGCGTTGTTCTTTCGGACTAACGGCCATCATATCGACATAGAGCAATTCCCCATGCATGAGAAAATGGATGAATGCCACAGCAGCTTTGTCTGGCTCCGGCGAGACAACAAAGGTCATGCCCCTGTTCATTCGCAGGGGTATTTCTTTGCGGATTTTATTAATTTCCTTTTCGCTCATATGGGATAAAGGAACAAGTTGAGTGTCAATCAGCTTCATGATGGCGCCATCATCCAGCTTGGATGTGCGTTGCCGAATCACCATGCGGAGCCTCCTTTCAGGACCAGTCGTGCTGCTCGTATATCCTATGCCCGAAGCAAGATAAAAGGTGACTGAATGAAGCGCTGGGATTAGGGCAACCTTATAGGCTGAAGAGGGAGGAAGGAAGGTTCTCTGAATTTTTATGCAAAACAGGTATTGACTTATCGGTTGGAGGAATCATATAATGTTCCTAACATTTAACGAGAATATTTCATCGGCTATGAAGAGGACGAAGTTTTAAGGGCTCTTTTGCTCAGAGAGTGGCTGGAATTGCTGAAACCACCACCATTATCCCTTATATACGAGCTCACCTCGGAGCTGTTTTCCTGAAAAGCACTGGATGTCACTCCTTTCGCGTATTAGGGAAAATCGTATGTCTGCGTTACAGACAACAGGTATGGGAAACGACTATGTTCGTTTGAGCTATTCGTTTTGTTGTACCTGGTAAGGTCCGTTATTGCGAAATTTCGGGCAAAGTTGGGTGGTACCACGGAAGCGATAACCTTTCGTCCCTCGCAAGCATGAACTTGTTTGCAGGGATGGAAGGTTTTTTTTGTAACTTTAAATGTCAGAATGGTGTAAATTTCGAGAGGAGGATGACTGATGGGAGCTCAAATTCCAGAAGTACGGTCAACAGATGAATTACGTGAAAAATGGATGAAGCCGGAGGTCATTAGCGGATCCGAAATTCTGCTGAGAAGTTTGTTACTTGAAGGTGTCGAGTGCGTATTTGGTTACCCGGGCGGCGCAGTGTTGTACATTTACGATGCGATGTATGGTTTCGAGGATTTCAAACACGTTCTCACTCGTCACGAACAAGGTGCAATACATGCAGCTGACGGATATGCACGTGCAAGCGGCAAAGTTGGTGTCTGCATCGCGACTTCCGGACCAGGAGCAACGAATCTGGTTACAGGTATTGCAACAGCGTATATGGATTCAGTACCACTCGTAGTCATTACGGGGAACGTTATTTCAAGCTTGATCGGTTCAGATGCTTTCCAGGAAGCGGATATTACGGGGATTACAATGCCAATCACCAAACACAGTTACCTGGTGAAAGATGTAAAAGATCTGTCCAGCGTAATTCATGAGGCATTCCATATTGCCAATACCGGTCGTAAAGGTCCTGTACTGATCGACATTCCAAAAGATGTATCAGCGAACAAAACATTGTTTGAACCAACAACTGAACCTGTTATATTGAGAGGGTACAATCCACGGACAGTACCAAACAAACTGCAGGTTGACCGTTTGGCCCAAGCCATTCAGGAAGCAGAACGCCCAATGATTCTGGCTGGTGGCGGTGTGGTATACTCGGGAGGACATGAAGAACTGTTCGAGTTTGTTGAGAAGACAGGCATTCCAATTACGACTACTCTCCTTGGTCTAGGCGCATTCCCAAGCGGTCATGAATTATGGACGGGTATGCCAGGTATGCACGGAACGTACACTTCCAATCAGGCTATTCAAAAAGCGGACCTGCTGATTAATATCGGCGCACGATTCGATGATCGGGTAACAGGCAAGCTGGATGGATTCGCTCCACATGCCAAAATCGTTCATATCGATATTGATCCGGCTGAGATTGGTAAAAACATTGCAACCGACATTCCAATCGTTGGTGATGTGAAGACGGTACTGGAAATAGCCAACAAAGAAGTTGGACGTGCAGAGCGTGCAGATGCATGGAGAGACCAGATCAAACAGTGGAAACAAGAGAAACCTTACAGCTACACGGATTCAGACGAAGTGCTGAAACCCCAGTGGGTTGTTGAAATGCTGAATGATACAACCAAAGGTGAAGCGATTGTAACTACGGATGTGGGACAACATCAGATGTGGGCAGCCCAATATTATAAATTTAATCAACCGCGTTCATGGGTAACTTCGGGTGGTCTCGGTACGATGGGCTTTGGATTCCCTTCTGCCATAGGTGCTCAGATGGCCAATCCGGACAGACTCGTTATCTCCATTAACGGTGACGGCGGAATGCAGATGTGTTCCCAAGAACTCGCGATCTGTGCCATTAACAATATACCGGTAAAAATCGTAATCATTAACAATCAGGTACTCGGAATGGTTCGCCAATGGCAAGAGATCATCTATGAGAACCGTTACAGCCATATTGATCTGGCAGGAAGTCCGGATTTTGTAAAACTGGCTGAAGCTTATGGCGTAAAAGGATTGCGTGCAACCAACAAGGAAGAAGCCCAGCGTGCTTGGCAGGAAGCCTTGGATACACCAGGACCAGTCGTTGTTGAATTCGTAGTGCGCAAGGAAGAAAATGTATATCCAATGGTTCCGCAAGGAGCGACAATTGATCAAATGCTGATGGGGGATGCTGACGAATGATAAGACATACGATCTCGATACTGGTAAACGATCAGCCTGGCGTCCTTCAGCGGGTATCAGGGTTGTTCGGTCGACGCGGATTTAACATTGAGAGTATTACAGTAGGTCAATCGGAAGAACCTGGACTCTCCCGGATGGTTATTGTCACCATTGGTGACGATAAAACGCTGGAGCAGATTGAGAAACAATTGTACAAAATCATCGATGTTATTAAAGTGGTTGATTTCAGCCTGAAACCGATGGTAGCCCGGGAACTTGCCCTGATCAAAGTGAAAGCAGAGCCTTCCGAGCGTCCTGAGATTCTGGGTGTGGTAGAAACATTCCGCGCATCCGTTGTAGATGTTGGTCCAGGCAGCCTGATTGTGCAAGTAGTCGGAGATACGGACAAAATTGATGCTATGATTGAATTGCTCAAGCCATATGGCATTCGCGAATTGTCCCGTACAGGCATAACTGCATTGGTACGCGGCAACGTATAAAGCTATAATGAATGAAGAGGGACGACGGTTAGCTAACATATACAGTTGATCTTATGTGAGTGTCAGTCCCTTAACAGTTGTAATTTAACATTTTAGTGATGTAACGCTTGAAAATATAGCTACATTCCCGCATTAATGGGCGGGTGTCTGAACGGATCGGATCAGACCAGAGATGCTTTTGATACGCCAAGTGAGTCGGTCCCTTGAGACACCCGCTCATTAATGAAGGGTTCTTTACAATACAAAGGAGGACTTATAAACATGCCAGTAACTACTTATTATGAACAGGATGCAGAGCTTAACGTATTGAAAGGAAAAACGATCGCGGTAATCGGTTATGGTAGCCAGGGCCACGCCCAAGCTCAAAACCTTCGTGATAGCGGATTGAACGTAGTCATCGGACTTCGTGAAGGTAAATCCTTCGACACTGCAAAAAATGACGGATTTGAAGTTCTGTCCCCGGCTGAAGCAACAAGCCGCGCAGATGTAGTTCAAATCTTGCTGCCAGACGAAACTCAAGCTTCTGTATACAAAAACGAAATCGAACCAAACCTGAAAGAAGGCGCTGCATTGCTCTTCTCACACGGTTTCAACGTTCATTTCGGTCAAATCGTTGCTCCAAAAAACAGCGATGTATTGCTGGTAGCTCCTAAGTCCCCTGGTCACATGGTACGTCGTACTTATGTGGAAGGTTTTGGTGTACCAGGCCTGATCGCGATTGAGCAAGATGCAACGGGTAAAGCTAAAGAAATCGGTTTGGCTTATGCTAAAGGTATCGGTTGTACACGCGCAGGGGTTATCGAAACTTCCTTCCGTGAAGAAACAGAAACAGATCTGTTCGGTGAGCAAGCTGTTCTGTGTGGTGGTGTGAGTGCATTGGTAAAAGCTGGATTCGAAACATTGACAGAAGCGGGTTACGCTCCTGAAATGGCATACTTCGAATGTCTGCACGAACTGAAGCTGATCGTTGACATGATGTATGAAGGCGGACTTTCAAGCATGCGTGATTCCATCAGTAACACAGCTGAGTACGGTGACTATGTAACTGGACCTCGCGTGGTAACTGAAGATACGAAGAAAGCAATGAAAGAAGTGCTGACGGATATCCAACAAGGTAAATTCGCACGCGACTTCATTCTGGAAAACCAATCCGGACGTGCATTCTTGACAGCAACTCGTCGTAACGAAGCTGAACACCCAATCGAAGTGGTTGGCGGACAATTGCGTGAGATGATGCACTGGATCAAGAAGTAAGCATTAACTTCTAGAACATGCACTTTAAGGTATTCAAGTAAACTTAGAGCTTTAACTGGGAATAGCGGCCGTGCTTTATGCGTGAGCCGCTATTGCTGGTTCAGAGAAACATATAATAACAAGTACAGGAGGTGCGAAGCGTGCGTAAAATCTATGTATTTGACACAACGCTGCGTGATGGAGAGCAATCCCCGGGAGTCAATCTGAACACTCGTGAAAAGGTGGAAATTGCCCATCAGCTCGAGCGGCTGGGCATTGACCGGATGGAAGCGGGTTTCCCGGCGGCATCTCCAGGTGACCTGGCAGCTGTCAATGCAGTAGCAAATGCGGTCAAAAATGTGACTGTAATTGGCTTGTCCCGTTCCAGAGAGCAAGACATTGATGCGGTTAAAGAAGCACTTAAAGGTGCACAGGACCCGTGCATTCACGTTTTCCTGGCAACTTCACCTATTCACCGCCAACATAAATTGCGCATGGACAAAGCGCAGGTACTAGATACAGCTCGTTCCGCGATTCGTTATGCAAAGAAAACATTCTCGAAGATTGAATTCTCACTTGAGGATGCAGGTCGTACCGAGTATGATTTCCTCGTGGAAATGGTGAATATGGCTGTTGAAGAAGGTGCAGCCGTTGTGAATATTCCGGATACGGTTGGTTACCTGAGCCCATATGAATACGGAAACATTTTCAAACATCTCAAGGAGAATGTGTACGGCATTGAAAAGG
This sequence comes from Paenibacillus sp. FSL R7-0313, assembly GCF_037969885.1. NCBI lineage: Bacteria > Bacillati > Bacillota > Bacilli > Caryophanales > Paenibacillaceae > Paenibacillus > Paenibacillus sp. FSL R7-0313. Next base: position 6,239,163 of record NZ_CP150219.1, on the reverse strand, counting down.
TACAGCTGAGTGCCCACTGTCATAATGACTTGGGTATGGCGACGGCCAATACACTTGCAGCCATTCTCAACGGAGCTGATCAGATCGAAGGTACGATCAATGGCATTGGTGAACGTGCCGGGAACACGGCGATCGAGGAAATTGCTATGGCGCTGGAGACACGTCAGGAATTTTTCCAGGCGAAAACATCGCTGCAGTTGTCTGAGATTGCACGGACCAGTCGTTTGGTTAGCCGTTTGACAGGAATGGTTGTGCCTGGAAACAAAGCCATTGTTGGGGCGAATGCCTTCGCACATGAATCCGGGATTCACCAGGATGGCATGTTGAAGGAAAAAACAACGTATGAGATTATGACTCCAGAGTCCATCGGTCTGAAGGAAAGCAAACTTGTACTTGGTAAACATTCTGGTCGTCATGCCTTCCGTGAACGGTTGATTGATCTGGGGTATGAGCTGGAAGAAGAAGCATTGAATCGTGCTTTCGCTCAGTTCAAAGATCTGGCTGATAAGAAAAAAGAAGTTACTGATGAAGATCTGCTCGCTGTAATTGAAGAGAAATTGCAGGATGCACCTGAGGTGTATAAACTGGAATCCATCTTCGTAACGTACGGAGATGAATCGGTACCAACGGCCAAAGTCCGCATTGCGACGCTTGACGGGGATACGATTGAGAAGCAAGCAGAGGGTAACGGATCGGTAGATGCAATCTACAATGCGATTGACCAGGTGAGTGGGGAAGACGTAACGTTGTCTGACTATTCCATCAAATCGGTAACGCATGGTAAGGATGCATTGGGTGAAGTACATGTTGTGTTGACTCAAAATCAGGTGTCGGTACAAGGACGTGGTGTAAGTACGGATATACTTGGTGCAAGTGCACGTGCTTATGTGGACGGTCTGAACCAATTGATTGAGAAACGCAAAACATATACGAACCGTGTAAACGTTAACCTGTAGGCTCCGATGAAAGAAGCACGCCCCCTTCTTTGAACTGAACTTTAAGCTGGGACGTATGTACGCTGCCAGGAAGATCTATCTTGATCTGAATTGATGTGGTAGATCTTTCGGCTTGCTTTGTTACGTTTAGTGAGGGACGTAAAGAGTCTGACTCTCCTGTGGAGGGTCAGACTCTTTTGCTTGTATTTAAGCATTTTGCATAAATCCTCTAAGCGTCTTCCAATCAGCAAGATATAGATCGAAATGATTCTGTTCGTCTATATCTTGTACCCGTGAGCGGTATAATTCGAATTATGCAAAATGCTGATTTATATAATTATGGCAGTGAAATACAGTACATTTTCTACGCTTACCTATTGCATTGGCTTACGCTATCAAGCTATTACCACGCGTATGCATTAGGTGCATGTCCACCTGGACCCGGGAAAATCTCATCCAGACGTTTGAGCACAGCTTCATCCAAAGTCACGTCCAGACATTTGAGTGCGGTCTCAAACTGCTCCAGCGTACGCGGTCCGATAATCGGGGCGGTCACTGCCGGATTGGCTGCAACCCATGCCAAAGCCACCGTATCCTGTGGTTCACCGAGATCACGACAGAGTGCGGCAAAGTCTTCAAGCTGAGTCTGCTGCTGCTCGATCCGTCCAGCGATGCCGCCACTGCGTGTTCCTTCCAGCTTCTGCAGAGCGTTACGTCCCAGTAATCCACCATCCAGTGGACTCCATGGAATGACGCCGAGGCCCAGCTCTTTGGCTGCGGGCAGTACTTCCAATTCAGGCAAACGACAGTTGAGACTATATTTATGTTGTTCGGAAACCAGGCCGAGGAAATGGCGATTCTTGGCTTCGCTTTGAGCGATTGCAATCTGCCATGCAGCAAAGTTACTCGATCCTACATAACCGATCTTACCTTGATGAACGGCATTCTCAAATGCGCCCCACAGTTCGTTCCACGATACGGCAGGGTCCACATGGTGCATCTGGTACAGCTCGATATGATCGGTCTGTAAGCGGCGGAGGGAACCCTCCAGATGCCGTCTGATTTTGTAGGCGGAAAGGCCAGCTTCGTTGTTGGGGCCATCTGTATCATCATGCATGGAGCCATAGACTTTGGTGGCCAGAACCACTTTTTCACGTCTGCCCCCGCCCTGATTGAACCAGCGTCCGATAATTTCTTCGGTAAGACCGGAATTCTCACCCCAGCCGTAGATGTTAGCGGTATCAAAAAAGTTCACGCCTGCATCAAGTGCTGCGTCCATAATGCGGAAAGCTTCTTTTTCATCTGTAGCAGGCCCGAAATTCATGGTACCGAGACAGATTCGGCTGACCTTGAGGCCTGATTTACCCAAATACGAATATTGCATGTTGCTTATCCCTCCTGCGTACCTGATTTGAATTCAGCTATATTTTACCCCACCGGGAGGTCAGGAACAACTTGGAAAGGCCAATCTCTATTAGCTTATAGGTAAAATCTATTAAAGTCATAGATTGTATATCTTGGTCAAATGACCTTGGAATATGATACAAAAGAGAGAGTTAATATGAGACGTTACTTTATGAATAATTAATGAATGAAATATAAGGAGTGGACAACCCAATGGCAGACGTGAAAAAAATTGCAGTTATTGCTGGTGATGGAATCGGCCCTGAAGTCGTAGCTGAGGCTGAGAAAGTGCTTAAACGTACGGAGGAAGTATTCGGTTATCGTTTTGAGACAGAGCATGCGCTGTTTGGCGGAATCGCAATTGATGAGAAGGGTACACCTCTTCCTGAAGAAACATTGACTGTATGTAAAAGTGCAGATGCAGTCCTGCTTGGAGCGGTTGGCGGTCCAAAATGGGATAACAACAGCAAGGAGCTTCGTCCGGAAACAGGCCTGCTGGGTATTCGCAAAGCACTCGGATTGTTCTCCAACCTTCGTCCGGCTGTCGTATTTGATTGCCTGAAGGATGCTTCAACTCTGAAGCCGGAAGTACTTGAAGGTACAGATTTGATGGTGGTACGTGAGTTGACAGGTGGTATCTACTTCGGAGAGAAGTTCAGACGTGAAAGTGCACAGGGCGAAGAGGCAGTAGATACTTGTGCATATAATGTAACGGAAGTGGAGCGGATCGTTCGTCAGGCGTTCGAAATTGCGCAAGGACGTCGCAAAAAGCTGGCTTCTGTAGACAAAGCCAACGTATTGGAAACTTCCCGTCTCTGGCGTGAAGTCGTGAACCGGGTAGCACCGGATTATCCGGATGTTGAACTGGAGCATGTGCTTGTAGACAACTGCGCGATGCAATTGCTGCGTCGTCCGTCCAGCTTCGATGTCATCGTAACGGAAAACATGTTCGGAGATATCTTGAGTGATGAAGCAGCGATGTTGACAGGTTCCATCGGTATGCTCGCATCTGCATCACTGGGAGAGGGCAGCTTTGGACTCTATGAGCCGGTACACGGTTCTGCACCGGATATCGCAGGTCAAGGCCTTGCTAATCCGATTGCAACCATTCTCTCTTTGGCATTGATGTTCCGCACAACCTTTGGTTATGCAGAAGGTGCGGATGCTATTGAAGCAGCTGTGTCGGATGTATTGAACGCAGGACACCGCACAAGTGATATTGCTGTAGACAAGAGCACAGCGATCAGCACGACCGAAATGGGCGATTTGATCGTAGCGGCTATTCAGAAACAGGCGTAATTATATTATCAACTTCAGGCAGCCCTTTGTTTCCAGTTATGGAATGTACAGAGGGCTGTTCCTTTATCATTTTTGCCACGAAAAATCCTTATTTATAATTATTATAAAAAAATAATGTTTATAATCTTGACTTTGGGAAGTCCGGATGATAACATTTTACTTGTACTTGTTATCAAGTATCAAATTATTTTAATTACAGGAAAAGCGTACGCGTTTTTCTTGATGATGAGCAATCCGCAAGGATGCTTACATAATCCCAAAGGAGGAATTTTTAGTTATGGCAGAACGTTTGGTTGGTAGACCAGCACCGGATTTCGCAATGGAAACAGTATCGGGAGACGGACAAGATTTCGGTTCCGTTAAACTGTCCGATTATCGTGGCAAATGGCTTGTATTCTTCTTTTATCCTTTGGACTTCACATTTGTGTGCCCAACTGAAATTACAGCTTTGAGCGTTGCTTCCGAGCAATTCAAAGCTTTGGATACTGAAATCCTTGGCGTGAGCGTAGACTCCGTACACAGCCACAAAGCATGGATCAACACACCTGTAGACAGCAATGGTCTGGGTCAATTGAACTTCCCGCTGGCTTCTGACATCACGAAGCAAGTGGCTAAAGATTACGGCGTTCTGATCGAAGAAGAAGGCGTAGCATTGCGCGGCTTGTTCATCATCGATCCAGAAGGTGAATTGAAATATCAAGTGGTTAACCACAACGATGTAGGCCGTAGTGTTGAAGAAACACTTCGCGTACTGCAAGCACTGCAATCCGGCGGATTGTGTGCAATGAACTGGAAACCAGGCGACACTAACCTGTAAGCCAGGTTAACTTGAACGGTTTTTGTTCAAGCCCTCATCCCGTTAGGGATTGAGGGCTTTTTGCACCCTTTTGCCGGAAGTTATCACGAAGTTAATCAAAAGTGTTTGAACAAGCAGCTAAGCGTGTTAATAATATATTAGAAGAAAGTCTTCTTTTTATCTGTTGAAAGAGGAATTGATGGCCTTCAAGGCGAATAGGGTATGGAAACCCGGTAAATATTCCGGTGCTCTGCATTTATAATCTGTACATGAATGTGATACACTGATGGAACTATTCCTTTTCGGAAGTGCTGGAAGTGTACGGGATGGCATTTTAACAAAAAAGTCCCGGCACGTAATAAGGAGGGTGAACAAAAATGAGTTACTGTTGTGGGGCAAGTATGGTTGGAACGAAGGGCACGCTGAAGCATTACCGCACCCAGGTTCATAATGTTCCCCTGCTGTTTTGCCCGGTGTGTCACCGGGTCGAGGTGCATTATAAAGTGGAAAACGAATACGAAATTCTGGCTGAATATGCGCATGGAGACGGTGCATCCGAGATCGATTTTCAAGATTATGTGACAGAAGATGAAGATGCGATTTTCGAAAACTGTGTAAACCGTGAGAGCGAGGATGCCATGGTCATTGTGCAGCGCCAGATTGATATGGCTCTGGATTTGCTCAGGCTCGCCAAAGAAACCAAAGACGAGAAGTGGGAAAGCGAACTTAAACGTCGATTAGCTGTGATGAGTCAGCGCAGACTGAAAATTCAGCATAATAAGACCGGACTATAGATGAACTCGGATATATCACCAATTAAAGATATTAAAAACGAAGCTGATTTGCCTATTGGGTGAAACGGCTTCGTTTTTGTGCTGTATTCTGGAACTAATTCGAGGTTTTTTTTAAAATAATTTCCATTCGACACTTTCTCCGATTGACTCTCTTCTATAAACTTGTCTATGATAAAAACAGACTTGCAAAAGAGGCGGAGCAAAAAATGTTCGTGTTTGGGAATAGGAGAAGGTCAGAATGGGACAAACGTATATGATTTTCCGGATCGACTGTTGGTTACCGGGAATAGACCAGCTTGAGTTCCGGCCATGCCATCCATATTTTCGGCTCAGCCCCCCAACGAAAGGGCACCGGTAATGAAAAATAAAATCGGCCCTTCCTGTTTCTGTGATGATATGATGTCCGAATGGCAAGTTTATCATTTACGTGAAAAGGAGGAACCTGACATGATTAGTGAATTTCAGGATACAGTGCCTCAACCAACGGATGGATTCCCGCCTGTGCATCTGGATAACAACAAGTACGAGAATGTACTGGAACATCTGGATAGCGGTATTATGTTGTTTGACAGTCACGGTGTATTGACGTTTATTAACGTTCAGATGGCAAAGTTGTTGGAACTTCCAAGAAGTCTGTTGAGCGGCTGCACCCTGATGCAAATGCTGCATCATCCACAGATGAGCCGATTCAAGAAAAAGAAAATTTTACGAATCTATCGGGAAACCATTTTTCACCGTAAGCGCTATCATGAATTGATTGATGAATACGGAAGGCATTGGCTGGTTACTGTGACGTATGGTGATCAGATGGATGGCGACTTCTTGTTCAGCGTCAAAGATGTATCTGATTATAAACAAATTGAACAGACCGCTTATCAAAATGACAAACTTGCGATGCTGGGGCGAATTTCAGCATCTATTGCTCATGAAATTCGTAATCCGTTGACTGCAATCCGTGGGTTCATCCAACTGCTCAGGCCCCATTTGCTGCAGCTCGGCAAAGACGAGTACGCTCGAATCATACTGACGGAGATTGATCGGGCGAATGACATCATCTACGAATTTTTGAATTCTTCCAAACCGTCAGCTCCACAGAAGACCGTGATATCCGTCGACTCTTTGCTCAAAGAGGTGGTCTTGCTGACCGAAAGCGAAGGGTTGATGAAGGGATGCGAGATCGTACTGGATGAAGGGGATGCCCCGTTGAATGTGTCCATTGATGTCAAACAGATTAAGCAGGTTATTTTGAATATGGTGAAAAACGCAATGGATGCCATTGAGGAAGTTGGCGAAGAACATACGGGTCTAATTCGAATATCTACCGCCACGGAAAACAAGTTCGTGCAGATCTCCATCGCGGATAACGGTCATGGGATGGACCATAACACGCTTGTACGTCTGTTTGATCCATTCTTCACGACCAAGGAGAGCGGAACGGGGCTTGGACTTTCGGTGAGTTACCGGATCATCAAGAACCATGGAGGCACCATCTCTGTGGATAGCAAAAAGGGCGAAGGCACGCGGTTTATGATTATGTTACCCTTGGTATATTGAGAAAAGCGGGGAGTTAAGGGGTTGGCCATTTGCCAACTCCTTTGTTTTATGTTGCCAATAAGGGTTATAGTTAGTAATGAATGCGAATACATAAGCTCCATAACGGAAGGATGAGATGCAGATGGAAATCCAAGGAATGGAACGAATGAATCAACAATTGATGGATCACGTGGGAAAAGTGATTGTGGGAAAAGAGCATACCATAGAGCTGGTGATGACAGCGATCATAGCGTCAGGACATGTGCTGCTGGAGGATGTACCGGGTACCGGGAAAACGATGCTTGCCAAATCGGTAGCCTCTTCGTTGGACTGCACATTCCAACGGATACAGTTTACACCGGACTTGCTGCCCTCGGACTTAACAGGGATTCATTTTTTTAATCAAAAAGAAGGGGATTTTGAATTCCGACCCGGCCCCTTGTTTGCCAATCTTGTACTAGCCGATGAGATTAACCGGGCTACACCGCGTACACAATCAAGCTTGCTGGAGTGCATGGAAGAGCGCCAGATCAGTATCGACGGTTCAACGAGACAACTGGAACGGCCATTTATCGTTATTGCTACCCAGAATCCTATAGATAACCAGGGAACTTTTCCACTACCTGAAGCTCAGATGGATCGTTTTATGATGAAAATTCGCATGGGTTATCCAAGCAGTGAAGAGAGTGTAGAAATTTTGAGACGTACGGTAGCCAGTCGTTCTGTTGATGATCTCTCGGCAGTGATCAGTCGTGAAGAACTTTTGAAGGCGCAGGATACGTATAAAACAGTGCAAATCAACGAAGATTTGTTACGATATATCATTCAGTTAACCGAAGCGACAAGGCAACATCCCGAGCTCTCGCTTGGCGTAAGTCCACGAGGGGCTCAGGCATTACTTAAGGCAAGTCAGGCCTGGGCTGCACTGCATGGCAGAGACTTTGTTTTGCCTGATGATATTAAAGTTCTGGCGGAACCTGTGCTGGCCCACCGACTGGTATTTCGTAATCGGATCAGACAACAAGAGGGCTTGGCGGAGCGTATCATCCAGGAACTTCTGAATCAGACAGAAGTGCCTACGGAGAATCTCGCTACAAGCGGGCGTTAATCTTATGGCATTATTATGGCTTGTCCTTGTTGGAGGCATTGTCGTTGTTATACATGGTGTGTGGTTTGGACGACCTGCACTGCGAAAACTCAAGTACAGCAGACAATTCAGCAAGCTGCGTTGTTACGCTGGAGATGAACTTGAGATGGTGGAGACGATATCGAATGAGAAACGAGTCTCCGTACCGTGGCTCAGGCTTGAATCTATGATGCCAGTGTCGTTTGTATTTCGTTCCGGCTCAGGAATGGATATTAGTCAAGGCGAAATCTATCAGAACCATAAGAGTATTTTTACGTTAAAACCGTTTACTCGTATTACGCGCAAGCATCCTTTTACATGTACTCAGCGTGGGATTTATCCATTAAATACAGCAACGATGACAGGTGGGGATCTCTTTGGTGTGTGGCGTTCTACCAAACCGATTCCTTTGCAAATGTCTATGATCGTGTATCCTTCATTAGTGAATGCAGAGGATCTTCCTGCAATTTATCAAGTATGGCAGGGAGAAGTGGAAGTATCACGATGGATCGTTGAAGATCCTTTCTTGATCCTGGGTGTTCGGCCTTATGGTGCAGGCGACCCCATGAATCGTATTCACTGGAAAGCGAGTGCACGTACAGGTGAATTACAAGTCTACAAACAGGGATGGACGGCTGATCCGCAATCCTGGATTGTAGTGAACATTCAGGAATCAGCAGATATGTGGAGTGTGGTTACTCGACCGGAAAAGATTGAACGTGCACTCCGATACGCTGCCACGGCTGCAGTGGATGCCATCGGTAGAGGGTTGCCGGCAGGCTTCGCCCATAATGGTTATCATGTGGGTGGAGGCCGCGATACACTTCGGATTGAGCCGGATTATGGCACGCCCCATCTGGAACGGTTACTGGAAGCTATGGCTGAGACAGAGTTGAAATGCATGGTGCCCATGGAGCAATTCCTGAATGATGAAGTACGTCTGAATGAAGAAGCGCAGCAAATCCGCAGCTATCTGCTGATTACATCCTATGTATCTGCCGCTATGGAGCACGAGATTGCACGTCTGCACGAACAAGGACATCGTGTAACGATTCTCCCGGTAGAGGAAGTGAAGGGTAATACAAAGGCGGTGAGTGCATGAGGAGCAGACAGGAAGCGACGACCAAAGGACTCATAGCGATGCTTGCCGTCTTGATGGCGGGCATATACCTTTTTCCCATATTTACGATCACTTCATTCTACGCAATGGAACATTTGCTGTTCACATTATTCATCCTGGTCGTTTTTGTAGGTTGGTTGGGACAGTTCATTCAGCATAAAATTCCAGGTTTTAGCGAGAAGAGTACATTCATTCGTGGAGTAACGGCACTCTTCATAGGATTTCTCTTCGCACTCGTTGTTGGGATGAGCCTCATTCTCCCGTTGCCGGATATCATCACATTGGTACTGTGTGGAGTCATCTCGGCTTATGCAGGTCTGACCTTCCAGCCAGTCTTTCATTCTGTGTTGTTATGGCGCTTGCAGATTATGGGTGTAATCAGTGCGATCGTGCTTATGATTGCTTCGAACTCGCTGGAATTCATGCAGCCGATACGAACCTATACCCTATGGATCTATGTTGCGGGAGTGATCAGCTTTGCCTTTTGGCTGGTGGGACGATATATGCTGCAACTGGATCAGGCAATACTCAATGACGGCAAGAGAAGATTGGTATTAAGAGATTTTGCACGTGCGAATCATCAGCGGTTCATGTGGATGTTTATTGTTATCGTTGCAATCGGTGCTTTCCCAAGCCTGGCTGCCTGGCTGGGGCCGCTACGTGACCGCTTGCTTGCATGGATCAGGGGATGGTTTGGTGCGATTTCCGGTGAGGAGCCTCGATTACCAATGGACAACCCCAATCAGCCGTTAAATTTACCGAATGACTGGAGAGAGCCGCCATCCGAGCCCTCAATCTTTTGGAACATCCTCGGTTGGGTAGTGATGTGTGCTGTAGCAGGAGCAATCCTGTGGCTGCTTCTGAGGTTGGGACAAAAAACGATAAACAGACTTATGGACCGATTCAAGGGGATGTTACAACCAGGTGAAAAGAAGGCAGAACCACGGACGGAGTATATCGATGTCAGTGAGACGCTTGATGCGCCAGCAAAAGTCCGAAAGAATTGGTTTCGGAAAAAAGAAGCGCCACCTGCGCAGGATGCTGAACGTGTTCGCTATTACTACCGGACTTGGATTGAAAGAGCCGCTCATCGAGGCGTGGAAATACAGGGCACGCACACTCCACTGGAGGCTGCACAGACCATTATTCAGAATGGTGTGAAGGTAGAAGAAGATGAGCTGTCTGCGAGATTGCCAGATACGTATAATGCCGTCCGTTATGGAGAGAAAGCTCCCGATCGTTCCGATATGGTTGAGATTGACCGAATCTGGAGATCTTATCGAAGTAAATAAGTCCGGAATCCCTTTACTTTTCTTGTCACGTTCAAGTATCATGAGAGGAATACACAAGTTGGTCAGAAAAGGAGCAGACATTAATGAAGACAAATCATTGCAAAATTGTAGATTGTACGATCCGTGATGGCGGATTGGTGAATAATTGGGACTTTAGCGTGGACTTTGTTCAACAGCTATATGCTGGATTGAATGAAGCTGGCGTTGATTATATGGAAATTGGATATAAAAACTCTCCGAAGTTGCTTAAAGGCGCCGAGGAAGCAGGACCATGGCGTTTCCTGAACGATGATTTCCTGCGTAAAGTTATTCCTCAAAAAGGAAATACCAAACTGTCTGCTCTGGTTGACGTAGGTCGTGTGGACGAAAATGATATCTTGCCTCGCAGCGAGAGCATGCTGGATCTGATCCGGGTTGCCTGCTACAGCAAAGATGTGGACAAGGCACTTGCACTGGTTCAAACATTCCACGATCGTGGATATGAAACTACACTTAATATTATGGCACTCTCCAATGTTATGGAGAATGAATTGCTGGAAGCATTTGAATTGATCAAAGAAAGCGCTGTGGATGTTGTTTACATTGTAGACTCCTACGGTAGCTTGGACCATAATGATGTGAAATATCTGGTAGAGAAGTTCAAGACTCACTTGCCTAACAAACGTCTTGGTGTTCACACACATAATAATATGCAACTTGCGTTTTCTAACACATTGGTTGCGGCGGAACTTGGCGTTGAGCTGCTTGATGCTTCTGTGTATGGTATGGGCCGTGCGGCAGGTAACTGTCCAACCGAATTGCTCGTAGCTCATCTGAAAGGAACAAAATACAATCTGCGTCCAGTACTTGGTGTATTGGAACAGTTGATGGTTCCACTGAGAGAAAAAGAAGAATGGGGTTACATTCTGCCTTACATGATTACAGGTGCGTTGGACGAGCATCCACGTTCAGCGATGGCGATTCGCTCATCGGAAGACAAGGATAAGGTTGTTGATTTCTATGATAAATTAACAACACCAGAAGTGAATTTTGATAAGTAATATAGTCTGAAATACAGTTGCAAAATAGGAAAACATGGACTCTAACGGGAGATCCATGTTTTTTTAGTTCTTAATGCCTTGTTTTTCTCTATATTTATGAATAAATATTCCTAGGAGTGACTATTTTTTAGTTCACGTATACAAAATTAAATGTTATTATGTACCAGATAGCATGTGTATGCATGTGAATTGAACGTTGGTTAATATGTTTTTTTGTCGAATCGTGTAGTAAGCTGTTAAGTTTGGTTAATGTAATTCAGGATAGGTGATCCCGGGAAGGAAAACACGGCATGAAGGTTAATCTGCAAGATCAGAGAAAAATAAGTTGGGTCGCTGTATGCGGCTTATTGTGTTTCCTCGCAAGTCAATGGTTTCGTTCTTCTTCAAGCTCTGATCTGACCATATCGGGTTACCCGGTTTTGACACTCTTGGGTGGATTTGCTGCGGCAGCAGCTTGTATCGGCATCTATAATCAAAGCTGGTTGTTTCGGACACAGAAGCTAACTCTTCGGAGAACATTATTGACAACACTCTTTTTATTGATTGGTCTGTTTGAACTGGTTCATATCGTTTCATTTGCAGAAGAGATTCCAAATGGAGCCATGATGGAATCGGAGTTCTCCTTAATGATGTCAACCATGGGATCTTTGGTATGTTCCGTAGGTTTACTGCTCGTGTATACCTTAAATGAGAAAGAAATTGCATTACCACGCAAATTCTTACTGTTCAGTGGGACATTGGGTACCTTTGTTATTTTGTACATACTGGCTATTCAGGAATGGAGTATGTTGCCTAGTATGCTTGATGGGGATGTGCTTGGTGGAATCTTCACCCGCGTTCATTTTATGGTTGGATTGCTCTATGGCATGATTGCAGTTCTTTTGTTTGTACAATGGAAAAAAACCAAAGATGGTGATCTACCAACCATTCTGTGTGGCATTCTGTGTTTCTTTTTTGGTGAATGTTATTTTGTTTCAGCAACTGGGGTGAACGACCTCAATTTGCTGTTAGGATTGCTGAGTAATTGTATGGCATATTTTTTCATTCAAAAAGGGCTGTATACGTCCGTAGTGGACACACCTTTCCTGCAACAGCAGGTCGCGGAAGCCAAGATGAACTATATTGCTCATCATGATGATGTAACGGGACTTCCAAACCGTCGTCGCCTTTCACAGCGGTTGAAAAAGATGATGGATGATGCCGTGGTGCAGGAACAGCTTGTTGGTGTACTGGTCCTGAATATTAATCGGTTCAAGACCATTAATGATTCGCTCGGACAGCAAGCAGCTAACCGGGTTTTGCGTCAGGTAGGTCAACGACTGAAACATTCGTCACTTCCAGGAGAAGAAGTCTTTGGATTGGGAAGAGATGAGTTTGCATTAATGATGACAGATTTCAGTTCAACCGATACAGCGTTGCGTCGGACAAGATCCATTTTGCAACTTTTTGAGAAACCCGTCTTGGTTGATGGCAATGAGTATCATCTTACACTTGGGATCGGGATGGCCATTTTCCCACATGATGGTGAGTCACCATTGGAGATTATTCAGAATGCCGATACGGCTCTGCACAGTGCAAAGGAACAAGGAATGGAACTGAATCGTTTTGCCCATGCGATGCAGATGAAGGCACAGGAGCGTTTGCAGCTTGAGAATGATCTGCGCAAGGCGTTGGATCGAGGTCAGTTCTACCTGGTCTACCAGCCGCAGGTTAATCTGCAAAGTGGGCTAATCGTTGGCATGGAAGCATTGGTGCGTTGGCAGCATCCGCAGCGAGGCTCGGTATCTCCGGCGGAATTTATTCCTCTGGCAGAAGAGAGTGGGCTCATTGTGCCACTTGGTGAATGGGTGCTTCGTGAAGCGTGTGCACAGAACAAACAATGGCAGGAAGCCGGTTATCGTAAACTGTGTGTTTCGGTAAATCTGTCGATGAGACAATTCAGGCATTCCCATTTGTTGGACAATATCAATGGCATTCTCAAAGAGACGGGACTAGAGCCTGTATGGCTTGAACTGGAGATTACAGAGAGCATGACATTTGATAAAGACCGGTCATTCGAACAATTGCGCAAAATCAAAGAAATTGGTGTGCATATCAGTATTGATGATTTTGGAACGGGATACAGCTCGTTGCACTATCTGAAGGATCTGCCGATTGATCGACTCAAGATTGACCGTTCATTTGTCAATGAAGTCATGGAGGACAGCAATAACGCTGCGATCGTATCTACCATCACTTCAATGGCGCATCATTTACAACTGAAAGTGACAGCTGAGGGTGTGGAGAACGAAGATCAGATGGTCTTTCTTCGCAATCAACACTGTCACGAGGCTCAGGGTTATTTCTTCAGCAAACCGATTAAAGCCGCTGAATTTGAAAAGCAGTTTTTGAGAGATGTGGATAAGCCTACAGGATAGGAAACAGCGGGGGTGCGAGGGTACTCCTGCTTTTTTAAGATGGGTGCGTAATGAAAAAAATGGGAAATATGACTTGCATGCTATAGAGGATCATGGTATATTATTATTTGTAAAATCATTGTTAAATTCCTAAGGAACTTAACAATTAAATGTTCAATCATGCGGGTGTAGTTCAATGGTAGAACTTTAGCCTTCCAAGCTAATAGCGTGGGTTCGATTCCCATCACCCGCTTAACGAAGTAGTACCGGAGTCCTTGCGATGCAAGGGCTTTTTTTATTGCGCTAAAGGAAATCCCGTGGTAACAGCGAGCAGAAGGTTGTTCTGTTTTCGTAGTTACGAGTAGTAAGTATTCTTTAGTGTAATTTATATACCCTTTGCTTTTTTACAATGATCTGTTACAATAACGGAGAAATTGATACTACACATGAATGAGAGGTAACCATACGTCCCATGAAGTAAAACACATGAATTGAACCCCAGTTAACTGCAGACGGTTTTATAACGCAGTCAGCCAGAGCGGCTGAGCAATGAGGGGATTCGTGTGTCCAAATTCAGCTATGGGAAAAGGTATGGAGCAAGTAAGCCTTGAAGGTTTACGTGTACCCTGTATTTTGGGTTTCTTTGTTCATGCCGTAGCTTACCTTAGATCTGTCTTTGAATGCTTGATCCAACCCTGAATTGCCAAACCGCCGGCTGATGCCAGCGGTTTTTTTTGTTCAGCAAAAAGGATGCAGGAAGGATGAGGCCTCATGATGACATTGGTACGCTTACATGAAGTATCAAAAGAGTGGAACGGTAATGAATTGTTTACAGGATTGAATTTGGAGATTAATGAGGGCGAACGACTCGCCATTTTGGGTCGAAACGGATGTGGCAAGACAACGTTGTTACGCATCATTTTGGGTGAGGAGCATGGTGGCGGACGGATAGAACGTCATATCCCTCAGCAGGAATGGGGGTTCATGCGCCAGCGCTCGGAGATTGAGGCCGGGATGAATGTACTGGATGCGGTCCGGCGTGAGAGCGGTCAGATCTATGAAGTAAAACGGAACTTGGAAGAACTGGAACAACGTCTGAGCATCAGCACTGAAGCGGATGAAGAACTGCTTGCAGCTTATACACAAGTGATGGAGCAATATGAACAGTTGAACGGTTATATGTGGGAGACTGAGGTAGAGAAAGTACTGACTCGTCTTGGATTATCCGCAGAGCATTGGAATAGACCCTATCATTCCTTGAGCGGTGGACAAAAAACAAAGGCTCGTTTGGCGGGGCTGCTTGTCAGCAAACCCAAATTCCTGATCCTGGATGAACCTACGAATCATCTGGATGAGGGAAGCATGCGCTGGCTTGAAGAGTGGTTATCCTCATATGAAGGTACGCTGTTATTTGTATCACACGATCGTACGTTTATTGATCAGGTAGCAACAGGCGTCATTGAGTTCAGTCCAGATGCCCTGACCAAATACAAGGGCGGATACTCCGACTACAAGCTCCACAAAGAGCGTGAATTACGCGAACAGGAAACGATCTACCGCAGGCAGGAATTGGAACGTAAGGCGCTGGAAGAAACGATTCGAAATTATCAGGAATGGTTCCATAAAGCGCATAATTCGGCGACTGATGTGGAGGTGAAGATCACCCAGAGCTTCTACAAGGCCAAAGCCAACAAAAATATTTCACGTTACCATGCGAAACAAAAGCAGCTGGAACGTTTGGAGCGGGAACGGGTGGATAAACCTCGTGAAGCTGCAAAGTTGAACATGGAATTACAGATGAATCCACTGGCTGCACGCCAGCTGCTTGCGCTGGAAGAGGTGAGTTTTTCATATACGGGAGACAAACCATTGCTGCGTGATCTTCGAATTACTGTGGAACGTGGAGATCGGCTTGCTGTACGGGGCCCTAATGGAACGGGCAAGACAACACTGCTGAAGTTGATGATTGGTGAGCTGGAACCTTCACAAGGCAAGGTCACACGGCATCCACAGCTGAAAATCGGTTACTTTTCACAGGAGCTGGAAGGGCTCCCCGAAAATCTGACGCTGCTGGACAGCTTGCTTACTCTTCCATCCATGACACAAAGTGCGGCACGTACCATTCTGGGATGTTTCCTATTTTCCAGAGATGATGTGTTCAAGCGCATTGGGGATTTGAGCATGGGGGAAAAGTGTAGAGTGGCATTTCTGAGACTGTACTTTGGCGGAGCAAATCTGCTGGTGCTGGACGAACCGACGAACTACCTGGACATCGATACCCAGGAAGTCATGGAGAATGTATTAAAACAGGCTTCAGGTGCTTTGGTGCTTGTATCCCATGACCGGATGCTGACAAAGACACTCGCGAATCGATTGTGCGATCTGGAGGCTGGGGGCACAGCAACCCTGTTTGAAGGAGGCGTGTCGGATTGGGAGCAGTCCAGCAAACTTCGGGAGCATGCGCTGGAGACTCGGGAATCCGATGACGAGCGGTTGCGATTGGAGATGCGCCTATCGGAGTTGCTGTCTCCTGTGAGCGCTACTGGAAAAGACAGTCTGACACAACCCGAGCATTCGAATGAGCGAGCAGTCGAGGCAGCTGAGATTCGCGAAATCCAGCAGCGCCTGAAACAATTGAAAGATAAGGGTGCAAGCATAAATTAGAACATGGACGGCTTGCTATTTCGATCTATTTTGCATATAATTATGAACGATCATCGATGATTACATCGATATAGGTAAGTGTTCAAAAAGATCGGTTTTCAGTACCAAGAAGATGGGATGAAGATAGAAATGGAGTAGCGGAGCGTAGGGAAAACTACGTGAGCAACGGATATTTCGGCTGAATGCCATATTCGATGCTGATGATGCCGTCAGGCATCATTCGTAATCAAAAGCGGACTTTTTGACAACCTCTAGAGGTTTAACTAACAAAGAAACGTGATGATGGAGATAAGTAAGCAGTACCTCTGGACAGGGAGGAAGCGCCGTAGATTGAGAGCGTTTCTGTAGAACAAGGCTGCCGAAATTCACTCCGAAGCGGTTCCCTGAACCTGTTTGTGTGCAGACACAGAGGCAACAGTAGGGGCAAACGGTTAACGGTCGTTATTCCGTACAAAGTGAGACAAAACCGGTTGCAGGCCAGAAGGTCCGTGCAGCAATGGATGTCTAACAAGGGTGGTACCACGGTCTTTTCGTCCCTTCAGGGGAGAGAAGGCCTTTTTTTGTTGCAAAAACACCACAAAAAGGGGGCAATTACACATGAAAGAACGTTTAGAGGCATTGAAGATCGAAGCGCTGGAGCAGTTGTCTGGTGTGAATGATCCGCAGACGCTCGGTGATCTGCGTGTAAAGTATTTGGGGAAAAAGGGTGCATTGACTGAGATTTTGCGAGGTATGGGTGCACTTAGTGCAGAGGAACGTCCGGTTATTGGTCAAGTAGCCAATGATGTTCGGGCTGCCATAGAGGAAGTTATCGACAGCAAGCAGGATCAGTTCCAGAAGGAAGAGACAGCGAAGCGTCTGCAATCCGAGAAAATTGATGTAACTCTGCCAGGACGTCGTGGACGCCAAGGCGGACTGCATCCACTGACCAAAGTGGTACAGGAGATCGAAGATATTTTCATCGGCATGGGATACCGCATTGCGGAAGGTCCTGAGGTCGAAATGGATTATTACAACTTTGAAGCATTGAATCTGCCGAAGAATCACCCGGCGCGGGATATGCAGGACTCCTTCTATGTTACCGAAGACTTGTTGATGCGTACCCATACGTCTCCGGTTCAAGTACGTACCATGCAGAGCATGAAGGGCGAAGTGCCTGTTAAAGTCATCTGCCCAGGTAAAGTATACCGCCGTGATGACGACGATGCGACGCACTCTTTCCAATTCAACCAGGTTGAAGGATTGGTCATCAGCGAAAACATTCGTATGAGCGATCTGAAAGGAACCCTACTGCAATTCGTGCGCGAAATGTTCGGTTCCCATACGGAAATTCGTCTTCGTCCAAGTTTCTTCCCGTTCACGGAGCCAAGTGCGGAAGTGGATGTAACCTGTGTACAATGTGGCGGCAGCGGCTGTCGGGTATGTAAGCAAACAGGCTGGCTTGAAATTCTGGGCGGCGGTATGGTTCACCCGAAAGTACTGGAAATGGGCGGCTATGATCCGGAGAAATACAGTGGTTTTGCATTCGGAATGGGCGTAGAGCGTATCGCGATGCTGAAGTATGGAGTCGATGATATCCGTCATTTCTACAATAGCGATCTGACCTTCCTGAAGCAATTCGGACGGCTGTAACTTTAAGACAAGAAAGATTAACCATATAGAGCAAGCGAATGAACCGGGAACACCAATTTATAGATGAAGGAAGTGAACGTCCATGAGAGTATCGACAGATTGGCTGTCTGATTATATTTCCCTTGAAGGTGTGACGCCACAAGAATTGGCGGAGAAAATCACCCGTGCGGGTGTCGAGATTGATGTAGTGGAGAACCGCAACAAGGGCGTGAATAAAGTTGTTGTAGGTTATGTGAAGAGCAAGGAGAAACACCCCGATGCAGACAAACTGAATGTATGTGTCATCGATGCCGGCCAGGAAGAAGATCTGCAGATCGTGTGTGGTGCGAAAAATGTGGATGCAGGCCAAAAAGTAGTCGTAGCTCTGGTTGGAGCGAAGCTCCCTGGTGGATTGGATATCAAAAAAGCCAAACTGCGCGGTGTTGTATCCCTTGGCATGATCTGTTCCGCCAAAGAGCTGGGCATGAACGACAAATTGCTGCCGAAAGATCAGCAGGAAGGTATTCTCGTTCTGCCAGAACAAACAGAGGTTGGTACGCCAATCAGCCAGGTTCTTGGTCTCGACGATCATGTGCTTGAACTGGACCTGACACCAAACCGTTCCGACTGTCTCAGCATGCGTGGTGCGGCTTATGAAGTGGGTGCCATCCTGGGTCGTGAAGTGAAGCTGCCGAGTCCCAAAGACCAACTGGTTGAAATTGGTGATGCAGCTGCGAATCATATCTCTGTAGAGATTAAGGCACAGGAGCAATGCAGTCACTATGCAGCTCGTTATGTAACCGGCATTAAGCTGGGTGCTTCCCCGCTGTGGATGCAAAACCGTCTGATGGCGGCAGGTGTTCGCCCAATCAATAACATCGTTGATATCACGAACTATGTCATGCTTGAATACGGTCAACCGCTACATGCATTCGATGCGGATAAGCTGGAAAAGGGCCATATTGAAGTGCGGATGGCCAACGAAGGCGAAACGATTGTTACACTGGATGGACAGGAGCGCAAGCTGGAGCCGCACATGTTGCTCATTACGGACGGCGTGAAACCGGTAGCCATCGCTGGGGTTATGGGTGGCGAGAATTCCGAGGTATCGGAAGGCACGGTGAATCTGCTCTTGGAGTCCGCCAAGTTCGACGGCGGAACCGTTCGGAAAACGTCGCGCCAACTGGGGCTGCGTTCCGAAGCAAGCATGCGTTTTGAAAAGGAAGTAGACCCGGGTGCGGTCATTACGGCTTTGGATCGTGCGGCTGAACTGATTCAGCGTTATGCTGAAGGTGAAGTGCATCAGGGAATCGTGGAAGCTGGAGCAGAAGCTGCGGAGAAACGTGTGATTCAATTGTCGCTGGACAGACTGAATCGTTATCTGGGAACTGATCTGTCTTTGCTTGAGGTGAAAACGATCTTCGCTCGCTTGCACTTTGCATGTGGTGATGCTGATCAAGGATTGCTGGATGTGGAAGTGCCAACACGCAGAGGGGATATTACGCTCGATGTAGACCTGTTTGAAGAGATTGCACGCCTGTACGGATACGACAACATTCCAACCACATGGATTGAAGGACCGACAACTCCGGGGGCATATACACGCTCTCAAGCGATGCGTCGCACCATTCGTGGATTGCTCTCAGGCAGTGGCTGGCAGGAAATGATCAGTTACTCCTTTGTACACCCGGATAAAGCGACATTGTTCCCGGCATTGACACAAGGCAGTAAAGCCGTGAAACTCGCGATGCCTATGAGTGAGGACCGCAGTGTGCTTCGTACGAGTATTTTGCCGCAAATGCTGGATGCAGCGGTGTATAACATGAACCGTAAACAGGATTCACAGGCTGTATTTGAAGTGGGCAATGTGTTCTTCACCGAGGAAGATCAGTTGACCAAGCAACCGCATGAAATCCCAGTACTGGGGCTGTTGCTCACCGGGAATCGTGCAAGCCAGCAGTGGAATGTTGGAGCGGAGAAAGTAGACTTCTTCGATCTGAAAGGTGCCCTTGAGCAACTGTTCGCTTATGTGGGACTTGAACAACGCATTCGCTTGGTAGCAAACAGCCCTGAAGGATTCCATCCGGGACGTTCCGCATCGGTTTACCTGGAAGGCAAAGATGGCGGGGAAGGCACTCTGATCGGTACATTGGGTCAATTGCATCCGGAACTGCAACAGCAGTATGATCTGAATGATGTGTATATCGCAGAGATTGCACTTGAATCAATCTACAGTGAAGCGGACGCCGATATTCGTTATCGTGAACTTCCGCGTTTCCCGGCTATGGAACGTGATATCGCAGTTGTTGTGAATGAAGATATTGAAGCTGGAGATATGCTGCGCGCCATTCGTGAATCGGCAGGTGAATTGTTACAAAACGTACAGGTATTCGATGTGTTTACTGGCAGTAAACTGGGTGAAAACAAGAAAAGCGTGGCAATGGCCCTGGTGTACCGGAATCGTGAACGTACACTTACCGATGAGGAAGTTACTGAAGTTCATGCCCGTGTAGTGGCTCGTCTGGAAGAGCAATTCGGAGCGGAATTGCGTAAATAGGACAGAAGAAGATTTTTTGAACAAAGATTAGCAGGAATTGTTTGAAGTCACATCGAATCCTTAGCATTAGAGGATCGATGTGACTTTTTTGTGATTACAGCTTAGAATCAACATACAGACTTGAAGGAGGGCACAACTGTGACTACACCTGATCGTACACGCGTCACCGTAGAGATCTACGGGACTTCCTATAAACTGGTTGGCAGCAGTGCCGACTATATGAAACAAGTAGCTAACCTGGTAGATGAGCGTATGAGCGCGATCTCCAAGCAAAATTCCCGTCTGGATACTCCGCGTATTGCGGTACTGGCGGCTGTACATATGGCTGAACAGTCTCTTCAGACTCAGGAAATCCGTAATGAACTGAAGATGCTTACTGGAGAACGTACAGAACTGAGAAACGAATTGAATCGGTTAAACGCCATACAAAATGAACATCAACAAGAATTGGAACGGCGTGACCAGGCTCTTGCTGATTTGCAAAAGCTGAAGATTGAAGCAGAGCAGGCGCTGCAAAAGTCCGAATCGGACAAAAATTCAGAGATAGCCAAGTTGAATACGCTGCTGGAGCAAGAACGCGCCCAAGCAACGGAGCGAGTGCAGAAATTGCAGGCCCAAGCGACGGCACAATTGAAGGAAGCAGAAGCCAAGGGAACGAAACAGCTGAAGGAAATGGAAGAGAAGACGGCTAACCAGCTTAAAAATGCACAGGCACAGGCTGCTTCCCAGCTCAAAGAAGCTCAGAACCGTTCTGCAGCCGAATTGCAGCAGGCGCAGGCCAAAGCTGCGGCGCAATATAAAGAGTTGCAGGACAAGACAGCAGCTCAATTAAAAGAAGCCGAAAGCCGTGCCGTTGCAGAACGTCAACAGATTGAAGCCAAGGCTGCGCAGCAGGTTCAGACAGCCAAGGAAGAAGCCGAGTCCGCCATTCTGTTAGAGTTGGAACAGGCTGAGAACAACCTGAAGAAAGCTCAGGAAGAAGCAGCGCTGCAATATAACGAACTTCAGCAACAGATGGAACTTCGGCTCCAGCAGGCTGAAGAAAGAGCGCTGGAACAGACCCAGGCTCTGACGGATCAAGCGAATCAGGAGCGGGCTGCCTTGCAGGAACAAGCGGAGCAGAAGCGCCTGACTGAGATAAATCAGTTGAATGCGGAGTTCAAGGCGTTATCCGAGCAGTTGGAACTCGAATGGATGGAAAAAGAAGCAGCCCTCGAGGAACAATTGCAGCAAGCCAAGGAAGCAGCAGCGTCCCAGGCGAAAGAAGCCGAAGCTGCGGCAGAGGCCTTATTGCAAGAAGAACAGGGCAAGCTCAAGCAGCAGCTTGAGGAACAACGTAAACAGGCGGAGACTCGACTATTAGATGTCGAAGAACAATTGGAAGAAGTAATGACCCAGCTCATCAGTGCACAGGACATGGTTGCAGAGCAAGAACAGCAGCTTCAGCACGAGCGCGGTCAATTGGAATCGTTACGTCATGAGCATGGTGTCCGTAAACAGGAGCAGGAAGTTCAGACTCGCCGAATTACGGAACTGGAGCAACAACTGGAGCAGTTGAAAGAAGACCGTTCCCAGTTGCAGGAGCTTCTGCGTGAAACGGAGCAGGCTGCCCAGCAATCCCGTGATTCACAGGAACAATGGAAACAGAAGTATAATGAAACTGTGGATAGAGAAACCTCTCTCACAGCACAGCTACGCAAACTTCAGGAGCAGCATGCACAGCTTGAACAGGAAGTGCAAAAGCTTCGTGAGGCTGAAGTGAAGTCGGAAGAGGAACAGCGCAGGTTGCATAAGGTGCTTGAACAGGCTCATGCCGCGGTGCGTACATTGCAGAATGAGATCGGCACGCTTACGGAACGTGAGCAGTCCTGGAAGGACCTTGCTGAGCAGCGATTGGCTGAGATCGGAGACCTGGAGAATCAGATTCTTGAAGTTGCTGAACAAAATGAAACGTTGGAGTCTGGTGTGCAATCCCTTCATGATGAATTGTCCGTGGTGAAGGAAGAGTCTCGTTTCAACCATGAAGAGGCTGTGCAATACCAGAAGGATGCAGAGCTTTTGGAAGAGAAACGCAATCAACTTGAAGTTGAGCTGAATGTTGTTCGGGAAGAGCTGAACCGACTTCAGGATAACTATAAACAAATCCGTAACGATTACAGTGATGCATTACAACGGGAAGAGAATTACAGTTCCAAGCTGGATGAATTGAGCAAGGAGAAACAAGAGATTGTGAGCGCACTTGAAGAAGCGAGACAGTCTTCGGCTAAACTTTCCGAGCGTTACTCTGAGCAAGAGAGCCGGCTAGCCCAGACTGAGGAAGAAGCGTTGGAATGGCAGATCAAACACGAAGAACTGTCAGCCAAACAGGCCGAGTTGTCTTCCCGTTTGGAGCAGTTGACAAGACGTGAAGAAGAACTTCGCTCAAGCGTTGAACAAGCAGAGCAGAACGACCAGGTGTGGCAACGCCGTGCAGATGAATGGGCGGCTCAGGAACAATCCTGGCAGGAACGCTGGGCTGCACTTGAGAATGAACTGACGGTTTGGAAGAGCGAAAGTGCTGCAAGTAGTGAGTTGCTGGAGGGACTGGAGCAAGAACGACAGCAGCTGGACAAGTTACGTGCAGAAGCAACCCAAGAGAAAGAGATCATGGAAACTGAACTGCTTGAGATGGGGGAGCGTTACGAATTAGCGGCCAATCAATTACGTTTGTTACAGGTTGAACGTGAAATGGAGCAGGAGAAGGCAGAGCAGCTGAACACAGAATATCGTCAGTTGCATGATGAATATACGAAATTGCAGACGGAATATAACGAATGGATTGAATTGATTGAACAGGACCAGACCTAGTGGAATGAATGTAGCAGAACTGGCTCGTGGGCAACGTACTCTGGTACAATTTGTTATACTAAAGAAGGAGCTCCCGTCGCTGCGGGGGCTCCTTGTCTTGAATACTATTCTTCAACGATAATTTTGGAGATCATGCTGCTGTGTCCTGAACCACAGAAGACAGAACAGGACATTTCAAACTCACCAACTTTGTCCGGGGTTATGACTTTGGAGCTATTTCTGGTATCCAGTTGAAGATTCAGCTCAGGCACAAGGATTCCGTGATTTCCGTTTTCATTTTCATAAACAATGTTAACCGGAACGCCTTTTTTTAGATGGTACTCAGGTTGATCGAATTCATAGTTGCTTGCCTTGATGACCAGTTCTTCACTGGCTGTAACTTCAGCATCGGATCCATTACTGCCAGATTCTGCGGACTGTTTCGCCCCTCCACATGCAGTGAGGACCAGAATTAACATACAGGCAGCGAGCCATGTTATGCCTTTCTTCATCATGTGCCTCCTTAAAGCGTGATATGGATAAAATTTGAATGATTGCTCCAGTCATCATACCGCAATATGTGGATGCCTGTACACGCTGCGTATGTCGTTTTTTTGAAAATTGTACGTGTACGGCAGAGCGTGCGTACTGCCTGAATGAAATAAACCCCTTCCGGCCCAGGGCCTTCAGAGGTTTAGGAAAATTCATGGGGATGTTAAGGTGAAGTGGAGATTAACTTTTGGAGCTTCGTCCGGCATCAAAAGGGGTGGATACCGGGATGAAGAGATCGATAATCCCGATAACGAGCGCAGCGAGAATGGCACCGAGCAGGCTGACTTCAACATGATCTACAACATATTGACCAAGCCAAATCACCAGTGCGCTAACGATAAATCCGACAATACCGCGACCAAACGGGTTAACTCTTTTGCCGAAGATACCTTCAACGATCCAGCCGAGCAGGGCAATGACGAGAGCAAGCAACAGGGCGCTCCAGAAGCCACCAACGGCGAATCCGGGAACGATCCAGCTAACCACCATTAATACAATTGCGGCGATGATAAATCGCACGACATGTCCCAGGAAATTCATGGTGTGTACCTCCTTTTATTCGGATTGAACTGAGCAGGGCAACTCCAAGGGGATGGAGAGGTTGCACAATCCTGACACCTGTAGTTTGTGGTGCTATGGCTGAAGTTATGTGTGGAAGGATTCGTTAAATAGCGTAAGAAAGTTTCTTTCGTTATAATACAGATATAGTTTGGAAGGAGTTGTACACTTGGACACGAAAATTTTACACACATTGGAATATCGCAAAATTTTAAATACATTGCTTAGCTTTGCCCAGACAACCATGGGAAAAAAGAAAGCGGAGCAACTTGAACCAAGCAGTGAACTTGAAGAAGTGAAGCGGTTGCTGCAGCAAACCGATGAAGCCTTCACATTTGATCGCCTGAAAGGCTCACCGTCGTTTGGGGGAATTGTCGATATTACGGCTTCCGTCAAACGTGCTGAAATTGGAGGCACACTTAACCCTCACGAACTGTTGGGAATATCCAATACAACCTTTGCGGCGCGGCGATTGAAACGTCAAATTGGTACTTTGCATGAAGATGAGCCCATCGAATCCTTGTTCTATATCAGTGATCAACTGTCAGAGCAAAAAACGCTTGAGGATGCCATCAAAATCTGTATTGACGATAATGCAGAGGTTGCCGACAGTGCAAGCGTAACGTTGGCGCAGATTCGTCGTGAGCTGCGCGGCGGAGAAGCACGGATTCGCGAAAAACTGGATTCCATGATACGATCCTCTACCGTATCCAAGATGCTTCAGGATCAGCTCATCACCATCAGAGGAGACCGTTTTGTTATCCCGGTGAAAGCTGAATATCGTTCATACTTTGGCGGGATTGTGCACGATCAATCCGGTTCGGGTGCGACATTGTTCATTGAGCCGGAATCGATTGTTGCAATGAACAACAAATTACGCGAGACCCGGATCCGGGAAGAGCGCGAAATAGAAATTATTTTGCAGAAATTGACGGCACTTGTCAGTGAGCAGGGAGAGTGGCTGTTGTATGATGTCGACTTGCTGGGATCACTTGATTTTATCTTTGCCAAAGCACGTCTGGCTCGTGAACTGAAAGCAACATTGCCTCGCATGAATGATCGCGGGTTCCTCAAACTTAAAAAAGGTCGGCATCCACTGATTGCGATCGAAAACGTGGTTCCAATCGACATTGAGCTGGGCAATGATTACACATCCATCATCGTGACAGGTCCGAATACGGGTGGTAAAACCGTAACGCTCAAAACGATTGGATTGCTGAGCCTGATGGCAATGTCCGGTTTATTTGTTCCGGCTGAGGATGGCAGTCAGTTATGTGTATTTGATGCGATCTATGCAGACATTGGGGACGAGCAGAGTATCGAGCAGAATCTGAGTACTTTCTCCAGTCATATGACCAACATCATTCGCATTCTGAAAAACATGACACCGAAAAGTTTGGTATTACTCGATGAACTTGGCGCAGGGACAGATCCGGCTGAAGGTTCCGCACTGGCGATCTCCATGCTGGAGCATATGCACCGGACGGGATGTCGCATGGTTGCAACCACTCACTACAGTGAACTGAAAGCATACGCATATGAGCGTAAAGGTGTCATTAATGCCAGCATGGAATTTGACATCAACACACTGAGTCCAACCTATCGCCTTCTGGTGGGTGTACCTGGACGAAGTAATGCATTTGCCATTGCAGAGCGACTGGGACTGCCGGGTTACATTCTCGACTACGCCCGTGGCGAAGTGAAGGAAGAGGATCAACGGATTGAGCACATGATTGCTTCTCTTGAAGAGAACCGTCTTACGGCTGAACAAGAGCGTGAGAAGGCAGAGAGCTTGCGCCAGGATATGGAGAAATTACGCAGTCGTCATCAGACCGAACTGGAGAAGCTGGAACAGCAGCGTGATCGCCGGATTGAAAAAGCAGAAGAAGATGCACGCAGCATTGTGGACAAGGCTCGCGCGGAAGCGGAGAAGATTATAGCAGATCTTCGCCTGTTGGCTATGGAAGAAGGTGCTTCCGTGAAGGAGCACAAACTCATTGCTGCCCGCAAACAGTTGGACGAGGCAGAACCTGAGAAACGCAGGAAAACGGTCAAGAAGACGGCAACAGCGCCGAAGACGCGTGCCATCGGTCCTGGTGATGAAGTGCTTGTCTATAGTTTGAATCAAAAAGGCCATGTTGTAGAGATGGCGGGCAGCAAAGACGCTATGGTACAACTGGGGATTATGAAAATGAAAGTATCCCTGGATGACCTGGAACTACAGCAGTCGGCTCCCGCAGCCAAACCGAAACAAAAACCGGTAACGGGTATGAAACGCACACGTGATGACAATGTGAAAAGTGAATTGGATCTGCGCGGTACCAACCTGGAAGAAGCCCTGATGGAGACAGATCGGTTCATTGATGAAGCTTTCCTTGCCAACCTGGGTCAAGTTTATATTATTCACGGTAAAGGTACAGGAATTTTACGTTCCGGTATTCAGGATTACCTGCGTAAGCATAAACATATTAAAAGCTACCGGCTGGGCAATTACGGAGAAGGCGGGAACGGTGTGACCGTCGCAGAATTGGAATAGCCGGTCCATGAATCAATGATATTCTGTGACCTTATTCATGAAGGTCGCAGATGGGGAGAGGGGAACGGTGCGTGATAGAAAGCATTGACCAATTGCTGTCTCATCCCTTGGGGATGGTACTCGGTTTTTTCTCGGTAGCGATTATGGAGCTGCTTGTATTTCTGGCTTGCTTCGAACTGGTGACCAAGTATAAATGCTGGACGGAGATCAAGAAGGGCAATGTGGCCGTTGCGATGGCTACAGGAGGCAAGATCTTCGGGATCTGCAACGTATTGCGGTTCTGCATACAAGCGAAATCTTCGGTGTATGAAGCCATGACGTGGTCATTTGTAGGGTTTATCCTTCTGCTCATTGCCTACTTTTTGTTCGAATTCCTGACACCCGTGTTCTCCATTGATAAGGAGATCGAATCGGATAACCGAGCTGTCGGATTGATATCCATGATTATTTCAGTCTCGCTGTCGTTTGTTATTGGCGCGAGCATTATCTAGGGGGACCGGTCATGAAGATATTGATACGGATTCTGTTTGCGGCATCGATCGTGTTTTTTGCCATCGGTGTCATCTATGTAATGAATACATGATTATATGAAAGAGAAAGGTTGATCAATATGGAAACAACAGTATGCCCTTGGTGTCAGACGGAGATTGTATGGGATGAGGAACTCGGTCCTGAAGAAGAGTGTCCTTATTGTCACAATGAGTTAAAAGGATACCGTACACTCAACATCAACATCGATGATGAAGAGAACGATGAAGCTGAGGACGACATCTATGATGTAGACGATGTAACGAACGAGAAACAGACTACGGATCTTTCTGATCTGTGGGGGGATGAAGTCGAACTCAAATTGCCGGAGTTGCGAACGTTAACCAAATATGCGGATGAAGGTAATGACCTCATTCAGTATGAACAAGGTGTCCAGAAGCAACTTGATCATCAGGAAGAAGTGCCGGAGTGCCCGAATTGCCGGGAATTCATGATTCTCGCAGGTACGCAAGCTGCAACGCAGGATAACTTCGTGCCAGTTGCTAACGCAGCTTCAGGCGAAGGGTCACTATTGTCACCACCTTTTAAGGTATTGACCTATGTATGTTCGGGATGTTTCCAAGTTCAATACAGTCTGTCTGAGGAAGATCGTCTGCGTCTGATCAAGAACCTGAGTACGCAGGAATAAACATTTCGGAGATTCTAACCAATTTCATAGCAATCCTGAAGATTCATCATGTTTTCCTCTTGCTTGGGGCACGTTAACCCTGAGACCTACCTGTACACAGTTCACTTCAGGTGGATGAAGGAGGAGCAGATGAAGATTACTTTAGGCCGACAATCCATTCTGCTTTTGGGCGTGAATGGATTGTTTGCGTTAGCCGGAGCGTTGTCGGGAACCTTTTTGAATGTGTTTCTGTGGAAAAGCCGTCCGGATTATGCCATGTTGGGGTGGTTCACCCTCAGCCAGCAACTGGCCATTGGACTGACATTCTGGCTTGCTGGCAAATGGGTCAAGGAACACAATAAAATGAGTGCACTACGATTAGGTACTGCGCTGTCAGGCATATTTTATATGATAGTCCTCTGGGCTGGTTCCAAAGCTGTAGACTGGATATGGCCTCTGGGTATACTACTGGGTTGTTCCCTGGGGCTATTCTGGATCGCATTTAATGTTGTGTATTTTGAAATAACGGATCGGGAAAACAGGGATCTATTCAATGGCTGGGTGGGGTTACTTGGTTCGATGACAGGAATTATAGGTCCTTGGTTCTCCGGATTGATTATTACTCGCATGACAGACAACACAGGATATCGGCTCATTTTCACGGTATCACTCGTCATTTATGTCATAGCGGTAGTCTTCAGTTTTTTTCTGAAAAAAAGAAAGGTGAGCGGTACATACCGCTGGGCTGAACCCTGGATACAGCTATCCAAGCCAGAGAGTCCCTGGAGGACCCTAGCCGTGGGTTTGTTCGCTCAGGGCGCAAGGGAAGGTGTCTTTGCCTTCCTGATTGCACTACTTGTATATTTAGCCACCGCACAGGAGTACAAATTGGGGCAGTTCTCACTCATCACTTCAGCTGTGGCACTTGTAAGTTATTGGGCAGCCGGCAAATGGTTCAAACCACAGTATAGATCAAAAGGCATGTTCATTGGGGCACTCATTCTGCTCGTTGTGCTTCTTCCTCTTCTCTGGAAAGTGACATATGGTACGCTGTTAATCATGGGGATTGGGAGTGCTGTTGCGATGCCGTTATATGTACTACCGATGATATCAGCGGGATTCGACATGATGGGCACGAGTGGCGAAAATGTGGAGAAAAGGGTTGAACTTGTCGTTTTGAGAGAGTTATGCCTGATGCTTGGCAGACTATGTGGGTTGGCCATATTTATTGTGACGGTCTTAAATGCTCCGTCTCTACGCATGTTAACCTGGCTTATTATTGTCCTCGGTGCTTCTCCGCTAATTGGATGGATATTTATGCGCAAGTTATTGAACCGAACGGAAGGACAAGAGCCCTCGGCTTAGCAGGCTTCCCAATATATAGAACAGGGTACAGCGGCGGGAAAGAGAACTTTCCGTGTGCTGTACCCTGTTTGTATTGATTTATTTTGATGTTATACAGGAGATGGTTTACTTGTACGTGTGAGAGAGAACAGATCCATATCAGGGTTTTGTTTGCCAGTAATAGCATCCGCAATTAAGGAAGCAGCAATCATGCTGTATACGGTCCCGTTACCTCCATACCCTTCTACAAAATATGAATGCGGATAATCGGGATGTGTACCAATTAGAGGCAGGCCATCATTCGTATTACCAAACACAGCCCCCCAGGCATAATCGACTTCAAGATCATCTAAAGGGAAATAGGAACGGACCTCTTCCAGGAGTGTGTCTCCCCGGTGTTTTGACCGTATTTCACGTTGATCCTCTCGAGGTGTTTCTTCATCCAAACCGCCTGCAATGATTCTTCCGTCCGGTGTTGTTCGCATATACAAATATGGACGAGCTGTCTCCCAAATCATGCTGTGTTCAAACCATGCACTAAGATCAGACAACGGTTTGGTAGCAATCGCGTAGGTCGTTTTCAGATAGGCTCCGCGATCCTTTTTGATGTCCTGTGTCTCGTAACCGGCAGCAAATATGACCTTCTTGGCACGGATTTTACCGTTGGCAGTGTGGCAGATTACACCATCTTCATCGTATTCACAGTGTATCATCTCTGTCTGACCATAGATTCGTGCGCCACGCTTATTTGCGGATTCAAACAAGGCATGAACAAAACGATAGGGATTCACTTCTGCATCTCCCATTGTGTACAGTGCAGCGGGTTTGCTGAAGGGGAAATGCTGGCTTATTTTGTCGGCATCCCACAGTTCAGCTTCAAAACCATAACGCTTCAAGGTCTGATATTCTTCCTCCAATAGGGCTACATCATCTTCACTGCTTGCAAAACAAAGACTTGTTCGTGGGATAAACCAAGGGTCTGTATCCAGGCTGTCTGCAATTTGAGCAAGTTGTTTCATGGCTTCACGACAAAGCTCATAAAAACGTACGCCTGTTGCTTCACCAAAAGTGTGGATACATGAGGTTAGTGTCTTGTCATTGGTGTATTGTAAAAGACCTGTATTGGCAGAACTGCTGCCGTGGGCAATGTCTCGCTTATCAATCACAACAGTGTTGACACCTTGTTCCGTGAGTAGTTTAGATGTCAATGCGCCCCCCATGCCCCCACCAATGATGAGGCAGTCACAAGAGATGTCTTCTTGTAGCGCAGAATAATTAAATGTTGAATTGAAAGTGGAGGGCCAGAAAGGTGTGCCATAGACCAGATCCATTAGAAACATCTCCTTTATAATTTAAATTTGTATACTTTTGTGTGACCGGGTTAACAATAATTGCGCATAAACTTTATGCCGAGGAGGCCATCGAAACATGCAGAATCATACTATGCAAGCGCTGAGTCCCAAGGAATTGAACTACATTGCGGACTCGATCACCAATGAAGAACTGCTGATTAAGCAGTGTGCAGCCACAGCTTCCATCACACATAATCCACAAATTCAACAAGCTCTGAATCACTATGTTCGCTCACATGAACAGCATCTGAACACGCTTGTCAATGCACTGCAGCAACATCAGTCTCTTGCACCGGCGCAAGTCAGTAATTGAGAAAACTCTAACTGTATAGGAGGAAAACGCATGTATTCTCAATCTTTATCATCTAATGGCGCTTTTATGCAGGAGCAGGATCTGTTGAAGTCGATTCTTGCAGATTTAAGACGAACCTCGCGCGAATATACGACTGCGACAACGGAAGCTTCCTGCCCCATGACACGTCGGATGTTCACAGACCTGACGAACGATACCCTAAGATTACAAGGGGAACTATTCAATCTGATGCAGCAAAACAACATGTATTCTGTCTCGTCCAAGGCACTTCGTCAGGATGTGGACAAACAAATTCAGTCCGCCCACCAGACCCAACAAAAGTGTCAGCAATTCATTCAGGAAAAGAATACGCAGAACAGTTCATATAGCCAAGCTCCTAATGTGCCTCAGCATCAACCGAATTACGGTAACCCTTATTACATGTAACCTTTGCAAAAGAGGTTTGAAGCACCTAACGTTAAAGGACCATACCACCGCTTGCCTGAATTCAGGGCAGGCGGTCTTTTGTCTATGCATCAACGTCAAATTCATGTAATATAAGTATTAATTCATTTTCAGGAACCTGGATGACGCTGGAGGGAAAACCATGAAAGATTTGAACGATCTGCAATTAAAAGTTCTGGATCTGCTGAAGGAAGACGCGAGAAGGACTCCCGCACTGCTGTCGACGCTGCTGGGGGAGTCGGAAGACAAGATCAAGAACGCCGTGGCACAGCTAGAACAAGACCACGTCATCGTGAAATATGCAACCGTCGTGAACTGGAGCAAAATAGATGATGAAAAAGTAACGGCCCTGATTGAGGTGCAGATCACGCCGGAGCGTGGTCGTGGTTTTGAAGGGATTGCCGAACGCATTTATCTCTATCCGCAAGTGAAGTCCGTATATCTCATGTCCGGTGCATACGATCTGCTCGTTGAAGTAGAAGGTGGCAACCTGCGTGAAGTCGCTAATTTTGTGTCGGAGAAACTGTCTCCGATAGACTCTGTACTGTCAACCAAAACGAATTTTATTCTTAAAAAATATAAGCAGGACGGGATTATCTTTGAAGACCATCAGGAAGACAACCGTCTCATGATCTCGCCGTAAAGGAAGATGTGTCATGATAGTGAATGAACAGACAACCGGGAACAACAAGAAAATGACATCTTATCTGGCACCCCTCGTGCAGCAGATACCTCCATCCGGAATTCGTAAATTTTTTGATCTGGTTGGAGACAACAAGGATATTATCACATTGGGTGTGGGTGAACCTGATTTTGTTACCCCTTGGCATATGCGTGAAGCTTGTGTATACTCGCTGGAAAGAGGTATGACCAGCTACACATCTAACGCAGGTATGCCGAAGTTGAGAGAAGCCATCAGTGAATATCTGGATACTCAGTTTGATACCAAATACGATCCCAAGGATGAGATTATTGTTACCGTGGGTGGCAGTGAAGCGATTGACCTGGCTTTGCGCGCATTAATCGTACCTGGCGACGAGATTCTCATTCCTGAACCTTCGTACGTGGCGTATTCACCAATCGCTTCAATTGGTGGCGGTATACCAGTTGGTGTTGAAACCTACGCGAAAGATCAGTTCAAGTTAACGGCCGAAGCACTTGAAGCTGGTATCACACCGAAGTCGAAAGTGGTTATTCTGTGTTATCCGAGTAATCCGACTGGAGCCATCATGACGTATGAAGAGTGGCTGCCTATTGCTGAAGTGATTAAAAAGCATGATCTGATTGTGATCGCGGATGAAATTTACGCTGAATTGACGTATACGCAAAAACATGTTAGTTTTGCAGCTATCCCTGACATGAAGGAGCGGACTATTCTCGTAAGCGGATTTTCAAAGGCTTTTGCAATGACAGGTTGGCGGATCGGTTACATGTGTGGTCATCCTGAGCTTATTGCAGCCATGCTCAAAATCCATCAGTATACGGTAATGTGTGCGCCGGCCATGGGTCAGGTTGCTGCACTTGAGGCGTTGACGAATGGTTTGGGTGAGAAAGATCGGATGGTAGAATCATATAATCAGCGTAGACGTTTAATTGTGCAGGGATTCAGAGATATTGGACTCGATTGTCATGAACCTCAGGGAGCATTCTATGCATTCCCGAGCATTCAAAAGACGGGTATGAGTTCCGACCTGTTTGCTGAGCGATTGTTAACGGAGAATAAAGTGGCTGCTGTTCCGGGCAATGTTTTTGGCCCTCAGGGTGA
Source organism: Paenibacillus sp. FSL R7-0313 (assembly GCF_037969885.1). Classification (NCBI taxonomy): domain Bacteria; kingdom Bacillati; phylum Bacillota; class Bacilli; order Caryophanales; family Paenibacillaceae; genus Paenibacillus; species Paenibacillus sp. FSL R7-0313. The sequence goes on along the minus strand of NZ_CP150219.1, from coordinate 6,205,750 downwards.
AGGCTTCTTGCGTTGTTCCTATGCTACTTCCGTAACCCAATTAAATGAAGCTTTGGAACGAATCGGAAACTTTGTTTACAAACTTCAAAAAGAGGGTTAATTTAAAGTAGAATCTTTTTACAAATGTGATATTGTTATCATTGGAAAAAAATAACTTTCTTTTACAAAATAATGTGATATAATTTCAATTTGAAATAAGTTTTCATAAATTTGGAAACCATTTTTCCAAGGAGGGGTTAGCTTTGTTTTGTGTTGAATATGATTTACCGACGAATCGTGGGCACTATCTGGCAGAAGGCGATCATGGCGACCGATGGTCGGTGAAACCCGATAACGCATCTTTGCATGACATTTCCTTGGAAGATGAAATTCATATGCTTCGTCGCAAGATGGAACAGATCTTCCTCGAAGAGAAATCATTCACATCCGATATTGTAATTGAAATCAGCAGTTTGCTTGATTTAAAGATTAATGAATATATGAAGGCTAACCCGATTAAAGCAAAATAACGTTTATGCTGGAGCGAAACGTTTCATTAATCGAATTAGAAAGGGAGACCTGAGAGGGTCTTCTTTTTTTGTATGTAAAGGCAGGGTGATCCCCCGATAAGCCAGGTTATTTTTTTGCGTGGAACAATTGTGATATATTGGACATAGGAGACTAAAGGGGGAACTGGAATGAAGAGATTTTGGGGGCTTACTGCAATCATTTCTATCGTTTTTCTGCTTGCTGGTTGTGGAGGTAAAGATGGTTTTTCCATATTCATCATTGATAACCAAGGAAATCCATCTGTAATCTCAGAGCAGTTACAGGCCAATCTGCAACAGAAACTGGGTGAGGAACCCAAGGTGGAAGTGATTACCAGTGCAATGTATGATGTTCAGAAAATTATGGTAGAATATGCGGCTGGAGGACATGATATCTTCATTTTGCCTGAGTCCGACATGAAACAATACGGAAGTAATGGCTCCAATGTTCCGCTGGATGATACTTTTGATCCCAAGAAGTTTGAACGGGGTGTATTTGAGGGGGGAGTATTGGTAGAGAAGGGTGAAGGAGATGGAGGTTCAGATCTCAAGCAAGAAACACATCTTTACGGCATTCCACTCGAAGATATGAAAATGTTTAAAGATGTAGAATATGCTGCGAGCAATTTGTTCGCCACCATTCCAGTGTCATCTTCCAATGTCGAAGAATCCAAAAAAGTGCTGAAGGCGCTGACAGAGTAAAGAAAATTCAGAATGGCTATGGAAGGAGGGAAGCGGATTGCTGATTACGGTCACAGGCGGCATAGGTAGTGGTAAAACCCGGTTTGCCCTCAAGTACGCAGCCGGGATTAGCCGGGAGGGTGTATATTTATCCACTGGTGATCATGATCCCGTTATTCCCGAATTGCCATCCGCTCATTATCGTGCCATTCATGCCGGGAACGGTCAGCATCTGACAGAGGTGATCACCCAGATTAATCGGGAATCCAATCTGTTTTTGGCGGATCAGCGAATTGTAATTGTAGACAGTCTGACCTCCTGGATGGCTGCCGGTTTCAGGGCAACAGAGGATCTGGATCATCAGCGTTCAGAGACACAGCTTTTGCTTGATGCTTTATTGTCTTATCAGGGGAAGTTGCTTGTGATTACCAATGAAATGCATGGCACATTGCATCCTACCGAGGAAGAACGAATATTTACAGCGAGAATGGCTTCGGTTAATCGGATGCTGCAGATACATGCTGAAAAGATGTACTTGCTGGTATCTGGTCTGGCTATCGATCTGAAGAGTCAGGGCATGCGAAATGAAGATGAACGATAGCGAGATGACATAAACGGGTGACATAAAGAAGCCTCCTTAACCACGAATTGGTGGCGAGGAGGCTTTATTTATTAAGTTATCCTTTTTATTTCTGCTTTTTGCTACGTCTGATCCACCAGATGATACATCCGATGACAATGATGGCCAGAATGACGTACACTACAATGGAATAGACGTCCATAAAGTGCAAAATGCTCTCCCATGATGCGCCAAGCGCAGCACCAACGCAGACCAGAATGACATTCCAGATCAATGTACCAATGGTTGTAAAGAGAAGGAATAAACCAAATTTCATATTGGACATGCCTGCGGGAATGGAGATAAGACTACGGACGAGGGGAACCATTCGGCAGAATAATACGGTCCACATGCCATATTTGTCAAACCATGCATCGACACGGTGAATATCCTCTTTTTTGATGCGCAGAACATGTCCCCAGCGTTCCACAATTTTCTCAAGGCGTTCGACGTCAATGAGTAGACCAATACCATACAGGAGAACAGCACCAAGGACGGAGCCAATGGTTGCGGCGATAATAACTCCTGGAAGAGTGAGACTGGTATAGGTGGTCATGAATCCGCCAAACGGCAGAATGATTTCGGATGGAATCGGGGGAAATACGTTCTCAAGAGCAATAATGAGTGCAATGCCTATGTAGCCGTATTGTTCCATGAAATCGGTTATCCAGTTTTGCATAATCGTCTCCTTTACTTTTGGTTTCCTTCGATTTGTCGTATACTCGGCAGAGCACACCAATTCTTATATACGTGTAAAGCGATAGACGGGTTTCTGAAAAAATGGCATTCCCTTATTCATTATTATATTACCAATTGGAGGGATAACGATGGGCATATATACACGAACAGGTGACGAAGGACAGACTTCGGTCATCGGTGGACGCGTCATCAAGGATGATGACCGAGTTGAGGCTTATGGCACGATTGATGAATTGAACTGTTTTGTAGGCCAGGCGATCAGCCTTATTGACTCTGCTCAAGGGGAATTTGAAGATCTGCGTGAACATCTGCTGGAAGTTCAGCAGGAACTGTTTGATTGCGGGTCGGATCTGGCCTTCGTGAAGATTAGTGTGACCAAATATAAGGTTAGAGATGAAATGGTCACACGTCTGGAACAATGGATTGACCAGTATGATGCAGAGAATCCAAAAGTGGAACGGTTCATTATTCCTGGTGGCAGTCAGCTGTCTTCTGCTCTTCATGTGTGCCGTACTGTATGTCGTCGCGCAGAGCGTCGCACGGTAACACTCGGACAACATACGGACATTAACCCGTCTGTACGACGTTACTTAAACCGACTGTCTGATTACTTCTTCGTGGTTGCACGGACAGCCAATGCGAGACAACAGGTGGCGGATATTGAATATGTGCGGAGCAAAAAAGTCTTCCGCCGCAAAGAATGAGCCTATACTACTCGCCGATTGTCTACACGGTGACCGAACAAGAAGATGGCTGGCTGCTGAAGACCGTGCTTCAGCGGCGGCTGCTGGTGTCGCGTAAGCTTTTGTCCAAAATCAAGCTGACGGAGCAAGGTGTCATGCTTAATGGAGAGCGCGTGTACATTAGCGTCAAGGTAGCTGCGGGCGATGTCGTAGAAGTTCGGATGGAGCAAGAGGAATCGGATGATATTTTGCCTGAACCTATTCCCTTTACCGTTCTGTATGAAGATGAGCACTTGCTTATTGTCAACAAGGATGCGGGCATCATCGTTCATCCGACACATGGACATTACACGGGTACTTTGGCAAATGGCGTTGTTCATTATTGGAAATCCAAGGGTGAGCGCTTCCGGTTCAGACCGATTCATCGACTTGATCAGGAAACGTCAGGTGTGCTGGCCATAGCCAAGAACCCTTATGTGCATCAGCATGTGTCTGAACAGATGATCGCGGGAACAGTGGATAAGAAATATATTGCACTTGTACACGGCAGCCCTGTCCCGGAACAAGGCGCAGTGGATGGCCCGATTGACCGCGATCCTGAAGAGCCACACCGCCGAATCGTAACACCTGATGGTTACGCTGCAAGAACGTTGTACACAACCTTAACACGTTGGGCAGAAGGTAGCGCCAGTGCGATAAGTCTCAAGCTTGAAAGTGGCAGAACCCATCAGATCAGGGTACATATGACGTCCATCGGCTGTCCATTAATTGGTGATCGAATGTACAAGACACTACCTGTGCACGAGATCGATGAGCAGACCATGGCTGTTCAGGAAGAACGGGACAGCTGGATCGAAAGGCAGGCATTACACGCTTGTGAATTGACGTTCGAACATCCCATTCTACAGGAACGCATAACGTTCCAAGCTCCTTTTCCAGCAGATATGGCCGCGTTGGAGCAGCGTTTGAATGATGAGGCAGCTCCCAGAGAAGAACTGTAGGAAGCTGCGACGGGGCTCTTGGTTCTGCACCCTATGTCGCATTCTCTTGCACGGCCCGTCCTGCTTGGGAGCAACAATGATTGGCTATTCCATGTGAGGGGGGCTTAATGCACCCGAACAACATGCCGTAGGCTAATCTTACGGTTTCATGGTTTAATGTATTGATGTTTACCAATTTCATGTTAAATATTTCAAGAATTCAAATCTCAAAAGCTTTTAAGGATATAAAAGCTGTAAGATTTTGACCCAAAAAATATAGCGAATGTGTGTTTTGATCTCATTCGCAAAAGTCAGTAAAATTACATGGCGATGGTATCGATTTGGAGCGACTTTTGGATTTGCGAAGCAAACCAAGGGAAGCGAGAAGTCGATACCGGAGCATTTGGAGGAACACAAATCAATGAGTAACTTAAAAGTATATCAATATGCCAAATGCGGCACATGCCGCAAAGCTGTAAAATGGCTTGAAGCTCAAGGACATGAGCTGGAGTTAATCCCTATTTTTGACTCACCGCCGTCAGAATCTGAACTAACAGAACTCATCCAAAAGAGTGGACTGGAAGTGAAAAAGTTCTTTAATACGAGCGGGGAAGTGTACAAAGAACAACAACTGAAGGACAAACTTCCGGGAATGTCAGCTGATGAACAGATTCGTTTATTGGCTTCCAATGGTCGTCTGATCAAACGTCCGATCGTTACGGATGGAGAAAAGGTGACGGTTGGATTCAAGGAAGAAACGTACGAGCAGGAATGGAATAACGCGTAAACGCGCTGAATATCAGCCTTGAATTGTTCAAAATTCAGGGCTTTTTTGGCTGATCGATGGTTGGCGGAACTATGCTATAATGATAGAATTAGTTCGATATTTTATTTGCTATAGAAATTGAACTAAACATTTACACGAAAATGGAGAGGACAGAAAGAACCTGAAGAAGTGGAGCGTTCGCCTAAAAGCTTTCTGAAAGAAAGCTACTTCGGAAGCATATGCTATCCCCGGATTTTCCCTTTTGGAAAAGGGAATCAAAAAATCTGGGGATAAAGGCGATCAGAAGGTTGTTCTGTCATCGGAATGGTAAGTGTAAATATACTTTAGTTTAATTTCTATAGAATCAGGACAGGAGAGAACAAATTCAAGTGAATCAACGTAATGAACCTACTTTGTTGCTGGTAGACGGTATGGCGGTGTTGTTCCGTGCTTTTTATGCGACATCTGCAAGCGGATATATCAGACGTACAAAGGCAGGATTGCCTACCAACGCAGTCTACGGATTTATCCGTTATTTCTGGGATGCGGTTCAGACTTTTGGGCCAAGTCATGTCGTATGTTGTTGGGATATGGGCGGTAAGACGTTCCGCGGTGAAGAATATGCAGCCTACAAAGGCAACCGGGCCGAAGCTCCGGATGACCTGATTCCCCAGTTTGCCCTGATTCGTGAAGTCATGGATAGCCTGGGTATTCCCAATATAGGTGCACAAGGATTCGAAGCCGACGATTGTATCGGGACGCTTGCGAAGTATTATACCGAAGAGACCGATATGAATGTTATGGTGCTGACGGGTGACCACGACATGTTGCAACTGATCAATGACCGCACGAGTATCATTATTATGAAAAAAGGCCATGGCAACTACATGGTGTACAACCCTGAAACGCTCATGGCAGAGAAACAACTGACACCTCGTCAAGTGATTGACATGAAGGGTCTGATGGGAGATGCCAGTGACAATTATCCCGGAGTACGGGGAATTGGTGAGAAAACAGCGTTGAAGCTTGTACAGGAATACGGCTCCATTGAAGGGATTTTGAGCAACATGGATAAACTGACCCCTTCGGTGCGTAACAAGATTGAGAATGATCTGGACATGCTTCATCTGTCCCGCAAACTGGCAGAGATTCATTGTGCTGTTCCGGTTGCCTGTGCGCTGGATATCTGTGAATTGCGTCTTGATCCGGATATGGTGATGGACAAGTTTGAACAACTTGAGATGAAGAGCCTTGGCTCTTGGATGGGAGTGGCAATAGGGTGAGCAACAAGCAGAACGTACGAACAGGCAAAAAGTGGTGGACAGGGGCTATGGCCCTCGTCCTGGCCTTGCCCGTAATTCTTTCGGGAGCAGTAAGTGCGCCACAGACAGTGGATGCCAAAGCAGCAATTAGCACCAAAGTACAGAAAGTAAAAGCAGCAGGACGTAATTTTACCGTGCAGACCGTTTCGATTCCAAAGGGAACACCGGTTACCGTGGGACTCGCGAAGAAGCAAGTTGGCCAGACGGCAACATTGCCATCAATTGTGAAAGCCTATGGTGCACAAGCAGCCATTAATGGAGCATTTTTTGAAGCATACAACGGAGCACCAGATCCATACGGCATGTTAATAGCAAATGGTAAGGTCATACATATTGGAAGATACGGAACATCCATTGGATTTAAGGAAGACGGCTCGGCGATCATGGATTCACTTCAGGTGAGTTTGACAGGTAAAGTAACGGATACAAAAGGTAAATCACGGAGTTGGTATGCAACCTTTATTAATCGAACACCTTCAGCGAACGCAAGCATTACGATGCTGTATACGCCTGAACGAGGTGCCACAGTCGGGTTCAAAGGTGGCACTGCGGTTGTCATGGAGAAAGGTATCGTGACCAAAAAATTGCCCAATACCAATGTAGCGATTCCTAAGAATGGCTCGGTATTGGTCTTCACAGGTAATCAGAAGTCTTCTTCGGACCGTTTCACCGTTGGTTCGACCGTAGAAATGAATTATAAGTATACGAACGCAGCAGGCAAAGAGATCCCTTGGCAAGATGTAGTGACTGCTGTTGGGGCAGGTCCCCGTCTGGTGAAAGACGGCAAGGTAGCTGTCAATCCGACGAGCGAAGGTTTCAAGGATGCCAAGATTCTTAATGCTTCCGGAGCCAGAAGTGGTATTGCGATCATGGCGGACGGTTCTGTTATGCTGGCTACCGTTTCCGGAGCAACAATCAAGGAGTGGGCAGCGGTGATGCAGAAGCTTGGTGCCAAACAGGCCATGAATCTGGATGGAGGTGCTTCCTCGGGTATGTATGCCGGGGGCAAAATGCTGACTTCTCCAGGTCGGCTATTGAGTAATACACTCGTATTTGGCGGCTCTGTGCGTTAAAAGAAAGTGATTATGGGAGGTATGACGCCAAATGACACTCACATCTGATCGAAAGCCAGGGGAGAGCAATACAGCTGTTCTGGCCATTAATGTAGGCCTGCCGCAGCCGCTCCCTGGGCAGAAGCGTGAAGTGCTGAGCGGCATTGTGAAACATCCTGTATCCGACGTGGTTTTCCTGTCATTCACTGGAATGACAGGGGACGGCCAGGCGGATCTGGTGCATCATGGCGGCCCTGACAAAGCCGTTTGTGTATACGATTACAGTCGTTATCCGGCGCTGGAACAACTGATGGATCGCAAGCTGGATTGGGGAGCTTGTGGAGAAAATCTGACGGTTGAAGGCTGTGCCGAAGAAGACGTACGGATTGGTGATGTGTACGAGTTGGGCGAAGCCACAGTGCAGGTCAGTCAGCCCAGACAACCTTGCTTCAAGCTGGGTGCGAGGTATGACTATAAGGAGCTGCCTGTTTATTTTCAGGAGAGTGGATATACCGGCTTTTACTTTCGTGTACTGCAAGAAGGTGAGGTAAGGCCTTCATCGATATTTCGACGGATCAGCACCGATCCAACATCAATGACAGTTCTTGAAGCCAATCGAATTATGCATCAGGGGAAAGAAAATGTCGATGGTATCCAGGCGTTGCTGGCCATTCCTGCGCTGTCAGACAGCTGGAGGCAAACGTTAATGAAACGATTGTCCAAGCTGGAGAACAAGTAGCAGGGTAATTATAGTGTCATCAAGTAAAATAATCCGAATTCCTTTTTTAAACTAACTTGGGAGTGTGACTAACATGACGATCTTAGGCGCAATTGAAGCAGGCGGAACCAAATTTGTATGTGGTATTGGCACAGAAAACGGAGAAGTTCTGGAACGCGTAAGTTTTCCAACAACAACACCGGAAGAGACAATGGCTCAAGTGATTTCATTTTTTGAAGGCAAAGGCATTGAAGCTCTGGGTGTAGGTTCATTTGGTCCGATTGATCCGATTGAAGGAAGCCCAACATATGGTTATATCACAACAACACCAAAACCACATTGGGGACAGTATAACGTGATTGGCAAGCTCAAGGAGCATTTTGATGTGCCGATGACATTTGATACCGATGTGAATGGTGCGGCACTTGGAGAAGCAACCTGGGGCGCTGCACAAGGTCTTGAGAGCTGTCTGTACATCACTGTGGGTACAGGTATTGGTGCAGGTGCTGTGGTTGGCGGTAAAATGGTCCATGGATTGTCACATCCAGAGATGGGACATATCATTGTACGCAGACATCCGGAGGATACATACGAGGGTTTCTGTCCGTATCATGGTGACTGCCTCGAAGGCCTTGCAGCAGGACCGGCCATTAACAAACGTTGGGAGCAACCGGCTTATGAACTGCCGGCAGATCATAAAGCTTGGGAGATCGAAGCACATTACCTGGCACATGCACTGATGAACTATGTTCTGATTCTCTCTCCGCAGAAAATCGTCATGGGTGGCGGAGTAATGAAGCAGGAGCATCTCTTCCCGATGGTGCGTAGCAAACTGCAGGAGTTGCTGGCTGGATACGTTCAGCATCCTGCACTTCAATCCGACATTGACCAGTATGTTGTTTCACCAGGACTTGGTGACAATGCGGGTCTGTGTGGTTCGCTGGCGCTTGCCAAGTTGGCATTGAATAAGTAGTTCATTAAGGGATTGACGAATTTTACCATTGTGGTATGATATGGGCAACAGCATAGTACGGTTAATGAGGAAGCACCTCTCTTGCATGGATTTTGCAGGAGAGGTGTTTTTTGTGCTGCCTGCAGGTAGCGTAACTAACCCGTATAGGCTGAAATGTTAAAGGGAGGGAACAGAAAATGGAAGTCATTTTCATGAACAGATTGTCCAGAATGTCAGATCAGAATGCAGAGTATGCACAGCTATGGATTGGGGAAGAGGAAGATAATTGGCAACTGGGATGGAGTCGCTACGAGGAAGGAGAGCGTGAGGACAGCATCTGGTATGAAGGGACTTCTTGGGAGGAGCTGCTTCATATTTACCGTCATCAGCTTGCCATACAGATGAGTGAGGGGTACCGACCGCAGTTGCAGGGGTTATTTCATGAGAATGATGATCTGAAGTCACGCAGTTATGGTGGACAGCGGCTCCATTGTTACAGTGAGTTATACGGCAATGAGCAATTATATACGGATCTGTGTACATGGCGCAGGAAGAGAGCTGTGTCTGACCGGAAGGCACCGTATTTTATTGCAACGAATCGTCTGCTGCGTTTGATCAGTGCTTTTGTTCCGCAATCGTTGGATGAACTGATGCAACTGCCGGGCGTAGGAGAGAGCAAAGCGACTGAGTATGGTACGGAATGGATGGAGATTACAAACGGGTTGGAGCGTTCAACGACATTCCCGCTGGACTGGGTATACACGGCGCTGAAGGAAGAAGAGTATGAGAGTTGGTTATACAAGCAGAGAGAGCAGAAGTACAAGCAGGAACTTGATAAGTTCACCACGCGCAAGCAGGTGCTTGAAGGCATGAAGGAAGGGTATACGTTAGAGGAGATTGTTAATCGATCCGGATTATCCCGACGCGAGTTGGTTGAGTTGTTAGAGGCACTGGATCATGAAGGTTATGACACCGATTGTCTTCTTGATGTGGAGCTGGCAGTGATGCCAGAGAACGAACAAGAGGCCGTATGGAGTGCGTATGAGGAGCTGGGAGATACGTTCCTGAAGCCAGTATTACATAAGGTGTATGGAGGAGAGAAACCCGATGGAGGAAGTCTGGAGCAGGTCTATGAAAGACTGCGCATGATTCGAATCCGTTTTCGTCGGCACGCAGAGACAGAGAAGAATGTTGGTTAATGATTAGAAATGAAAAAAGACGAGGCGTTGCTCCCGGAGGAGCGCTTCGTCTTTGTTGTTTCATACGAGTTCATACCCAGTCTTTCTTACGGAAAATGAAGAACATGCTTAGGCCCAGAGTAACCATCAGGCCAATCACAACAAAATAGCTGTATTTCCAGTTAAGCTCTGGCATATTCGTAAAGTTCATGCCGTATATACCGGTAATGACCGTCAGCGGCATGAAGACCGTGGTAATGGCGGTAAATACACGCATGATCTCATTCGCCCGGTTCGCAATACTGGATTGGTAGGCTTCTCGCAAGTTGCCCATCAGGTCGCGATAAGTCTCAAAGGTTTCAGATATTTTTACAGCATTCTCATAGATGTCACTGAAATACTTTTGCAGTTGATCATCGATGAGACGCAGATCTTTTTTGTTCAGGGTGTTAATGACCTCTTTCTGAGGTCCGAGCACTTTCTTCAGCCACAGAATCTCACTGCGCAGCCCGATGATTTCATTCAGATGTGACTTTTTGGTGTGCATCAGAATGTCTTCCTCAAGCTTCTCGATCCGTGCTTCAATTCGGTCACCTACGGTGAAATAATTATCAACAATCAAGTCAACCAGCAAATACAGCAGACGATCCGGTGTACTGATTTCCTGTTCCCACAGGATTGGTTTCAGTGTACGCAATTCGCTGACCTTTTGCTTTGTAACACTAATAATGAAATGTCTGCCGAGGAACAAGTTCACCGCACGTAGAAATATTTCTTCATCATCGAAACGGATACTATTAATTACAATAAAATAATGGTTTTCATAAATTTCAATCTTCGGACGTTGTTCTTCGTCACTGAGACAGTCTTCCACAGCCAGATCATGCATCAAGAACAGCGGCTGAAGTACCGCCAAATCGTCTACGTCTGCATCAATCCAGTAAAATCCTTCCGCTGGTGGAGTCAGCGCCTGCTGAATGTCGTCCACCGGAATAAATACACCGTTGTTTACCAACCGGATTTTCATCGTTAATCTACTCCTTCTGCACCCGCCAACTTGGCGGATATTATCATTATGGGCGCAAAAAGAACAAATCAGCCGGTCGGCAGCGGAGCCTGGAGATCAGGGCTGCGTTCACTATATAATCAAACGGAAGTCACGTCCCGCTGCCGGCATGCTGATGTCAATTCTCTATGCAGTTTGTCGGAATTCGGCTGCCAGTCAGGCCTCGGGTCGCCATCCATTTAATATGTCACCTCTCACATAAGGGTTTATAACACCTTGTTTAGTATACCGCTGGTACAAGGTGCTTTCAAGCGCAAAAATGTGTCTATTTCGCGCCCTGAGGCAGTGTATGACAACGGATGATGAACGGTTCCGATCTGGGAAGCAGACATCGAACTGCATCTTGACGTGAGGGCATTAATGTAATAAAGTAGACGGTGAACCATATTTAATTACAATCTAATACAGCGAAATCTTATCAAGAGTAGGTGGAGGGACTGGCCCGATGAAACCCGGCAACCGGCGGTATACCGCACGGTGCTAATTCTTGCAGCGACTAAGTGTCAAGTGGCACTGTTGTAACTGAGAGATGAGAGAGGCGCATATCTTTTTTACATATGACCTTTCTCGAAATCCGAGGAAGGTCTTTGTTATATGCCCCGACTTCTCAGCAGTGATTTTCGCTAAGGAACTTGAGGTTGTTTGTAACGTTGGATGAAAGAGCAATTCAATGTTTTTACAAGCTCAAGGCAGTCTATACCTGTATTGATGTGAAGACATCAAGCCAGGGGTGGCTGCATCTATCTATGCAAAAGGAGGAGTTAGACTTACTATGCCAATCAAAATACCCGATACTCTACCAGCAAAAGAAGTACTTGAAGGAGAGAATATCTTCGTCATGGATGAAACTTCTGCATATCAGCAGGATATTCGTCCACTCCGTATCGCTATATTAAACCTGATGCCCACAAAGGAAACGACCGAAACACAATTGCTTCGTCTGGTGGGAAACACGCCTATTCAGGTGGATGTCGTTCTCGTACATCCCAAATCCCATACGTCGAAGAATACGTCTCAGGAGTATTTGGATCTGTTCTATAAAACCTTTGATGAGATTGAGCACCGCCGTTTCGATGGAATGATCATTACGGGTGCCCCGGTGGAACAGATGGATTTCGAAGACGTGAACTATTGGAATGAAATCCAGGAGATCTTCGAATGGACCAAAACCAATGTGACTTCAACCCTCCACATATGTTGGGCTTCCCAGGCAGGTTTATACCATCATTTTGACGTACCTAAGGTTGCACTGGATGAAAAGTGTTTTGGCGTTTTCCCGCATACCATCAATAAACCACATGTTCCGTTGTTGCGTGGATTCGATGAGGTATTCAACGTTCCACATTCCCGTCATACGGAAGTGAGACGCGAAGATATTGAAAAGAATGAGAATTTAGAGATTTTGGCTGAATCCGAGGAAGCGGGGATCTTCCTGGTTGCTACCAAAGACGGCAAACAGATTTTTGCCACAGGACATGCCGAGTATGACCCGTTCTCATTAAAGTGGGAGTATGACCGGGATACAGCCAAAGGGTTGGATATCGCATTGCCTAGACATTATTATCCGAATGACGATCCTTCCCGTGTGCCACCGGCTACTTGGCGCGCTCATGCCAACTTATTATTCTCTAACTGGCTCAATTACTATGTGTATCAAGAAACACCTTACGATATTGGCCCGCAAATCTAATCGAGATTACAGGAGGATGCAGCAATGGAAGACAACAACAAGTTGAAAATCGAAAGCCGCTTAGCACAAATTGGGTCCATCAATGAACCGGTAACAGGCGCCATTAACTTTCCGATCTATCAATCCACTGCGTTTCGCCACCCGAAGCTTGGACAAAGCACGGGGTTTGATTATATTCGTACGACTAATCCAACCCGTAAAGTATTGGAAGAAGCCGCCGCAGCGCTGGAGTCCGGTGATGCAGGGTTTGCCTGTAGCTCGGGAATGGCCGCGCTGCAAACGATCTTTGCCATGTTTGGTCAAGGGGATCATCTGATTGTATCGCTGGATCTGTATGGTGGAACCTATCGTCTGCTTGAACGCATCTTGTCCCGTTTCGGCGTAACTGCCAGTTATGTGGACACAAATGACCTTGCAGCATTGGAGAAGGTTCGTCAGCCGAATACCAAAGCTGTATTCATTGAAACACCAACCAATCCACTGATGATGATCACTGATGTGGAAGCTGTTGCTTCCTGGGCGAAAAGTTACAACCTGTTGACCATTGTTGACAACACGTTGTTGACTCCATTTTTCCAACGTCCGATTGAACTCGGTGCCGATATCATCATTCATAGCGCTACCAAATATCTGGGCGGACACAATGATGTGCTGGCCGGACTAATTATAACCAAGGGTGAGGCATTATCTGCAGAGATGGCATTCCTGCATAATTCCATTGGAGCGGTATTGTCACCAAGTGACTCCTACCAGTTGATGAAAGGTATGAAAACGCTGGCTCTTCGCATGGAGCGTCATGAATACAATGCGCTTACCATTGCCAAATATTTGCTTGAGCATCCAGCGGTGGGTGAAGTGTACCATCCAGGCCTGTCGGATCATCCGGGGTATGAGGTGCAGAATAAACAATCCACGGGTAACACAGGTATCTTCTCGTTCAAAGTGAAGGATGCACGTTATGTTGAACCATTGCTGCGTCATATCAAACTCATTGCTTTTGCCGAAAGTCTCGGCGGAGTCGAATCCCTCATGACCTACCCAGCGGTACAAACGCATGCGGATATTCCGCTTGAAATTCGTGAAGCCGTAGGTGTGGATGACCGTTTGCTCCGGTTCTCTGTAGGCATTGAACATGCGGATGATCTGATTGCAGATCTCGGCAATGCTCTGACAGCTGCACAACAGGAAGTGGAAGGAGGCGTGCACTCATGAGTGAGTCCAATAACAAGCCCAATTCGGAATTGAAATTTGATACCAAATTGCTCCATTTTGGAGATGAAATTGACAAAACAACTGGAGCCTCCAGTGTACCAATCTATCAAGCTTCAACCTTCCATCATTTTGATATCTTCAATCCGCCTCAACATGATTACAGTCGTTCGGGTAATCCGACACGGCAGGCTTTGGAAGATTACATCACACTGCTTGAGGGCGGTGCACGAGGCTTTGCCTATTCTTCGGGGATGGCTGCGATTTCAAGCGTGTTCATGATGTTCTCCGCAGGAGATCACATGATTGTAACGGAAGACGTATATGGAGGTACGTATCGTTTGCTTACTTCCATATTAAGCCGTATGCAGATTGAGACAACCTTTGTAGACATGACCAACATTGATGAAGTAAAAGCGGCACTCAAGCCAAACACCAAGGCAGTTTATATGGAAACACCGTCCAACCCAACCCTGCGAATTACGGATATCGCTGCCGTAACTGACTGGTCGAAGGAACATGACCTGATCACGATTCTGGATAACACCTTTATGACACCGTACTATCAGCGTCCAATTGAGCTTGGTGTGGACATCGTCGTACATAGTGCTACGAAGTTTCTCGGAGGTCACAGTGATGTACTGGCAGGGTTAGCCGTTGCTCGCACGGAATCACTTGGCGTACAACTGAAACAGTTGCAAAATGGACTTGGAACTGTACTCGGTGCACAAGAATCCTGGCTTCTGATGCGCGGCATGAAAACCTTGGGGGCTCGCATGGCTCATAGTGAGCGAAGCACAGCCAAACTGGCGGCATGGCTTAATGAACGCAGTGATATTACCGCTGTCTTTTATCCTGGACTGGAGGATCATCCGGGCCGCGAGGCACATGAGCGTCAATCCACAGGATATGGAGCTGTCGTTTCATTTGACGTCGGTTCAGGTGATCGTGCAAAAGCAGTTCTTAACCGGGTGAAGCTACCTATTGTTGCTGTAAGCTTGGGAGCTGTGGAGAGTATTCTGTCCTACCCAGCCATGATGTCTCATGCGGCAATGCCAGCTGAGGTTCGCCGTGACCGTGGCATTACAGACGGGTTGCTGCGCTTCTCCGTAGGTCTGGAAGATATCGAAGATCTCATTGTAGATTTGGAGCAAGCACTTCAGGAATCCTAGCAAAAGTGGATGCCCGAATACGCCGATGCGTATCACTTAAGTTCGAACTAATTCTTTTCCATATGTAAAAATTTTTACTTATTTTTAAAGCACCTGAACATAAGGTGCTTTTTTTCACATGTAACCTGTGTTACGATATGTGGAGTACAGAAATACGATGTTGCCACCAGAACTTGCTTCTCTTGAACAAGTTGGGACGGATCGTTATATAATTTCTCTTCATGAGGGAGGCTTTTTTACGATGAGTACGGTAGACCGTATCTTAGATAAAGCCCTTCGGGGCGAACGTTTGGACTTGGAAGACACGATTCAGTTATTTGAATCCGATGAAGTGGACAAAATCGGGGCAGCTGCTAATGTCATTATGAAACGCATGCACCCTGAACCATACAGAACATTTGTAATTGGGCGTAACGTCAACTACACAAACGTGTGTGATGTGTACTGCCGTTTTTGTGCTTTCTATCGCAGACCCGGTTCGGATGAAGGGTATGTGCTTCCAGACGAAGTTATTTTCCAGAAGATTCAGGAAACGGAAGATGTGAATGGTACCGAGATTTTGATGCAAGGTGGAACGAATCCAAACTTGCCTTTCAGTTATTATACAGACCTGTTGAAAGCCATCAAAGAGCGTTTCCCGAACATCACGATGCACTCTTTCTCTCCAGCGGAGATTATGAAAATGGTTGAAGTATCCGATGGCCTTACATTGGAAGAGGTTGTTCGTGCCATTCACGAAGCTGGACTGGATTCCTTGCCTGGTGGCGGCGCTGAAATTCTGGATGACCGCACACGTCGGAAGATTAGCCGTTTGAAAGGCTCATGGCGGGATTGGATGGACGTTATGCAAACTGCACACCGCATCGGTATGAACACCACGGCAACAATGGTTATCGGCCTTGGTGAATCGATGGAAGAGCGTGCATTGCACTTGCTCCGTGTACGTGAAGCTCAGGACGAATGTATTGCGAACAAGTATGACTCCGAAGGTTTCCTGGCGTTCATTCCGTGGACTTTCCAGCCAGACAATACCAACCTGAAGCTGGAGCGTCAGACTCCAGAAGAGTACTTGAAGACTGTAGCCATCAGCCGACTGGTGCTGGATAATATCAAGAACATTCAATCCTCTTGGGTAACGATGGGTCCTGAGATTGGTAAGAAGTCGCTTGAATTTGGCTGCAATGACTTCGGTAGCACCATGATTGAAGAGAATGTAGTATCTGCTGCTGGTGCAACTTACAAAGTTAACATTGAATCCATTCTGCGTTTGATTCGGGAGTCCGGTTATATTCCGGCACAACGTAACACCCGATACGAGATTGTGCGCATGTTCGACGAAGAGAATTCCGTGCATGAAGATTTCGTAATGCAGAACTAATCCTGATTATTTGAATACTACTCCCATAAATGCTGATCGTTAGATAAGTATTTATGAAACCAAGCCCGCTGACTACTCCGTTTGGAGAGACGGCGGGCTTTTTGATTTGTTTCTGCGGATTGAGGTCATCAAACAGTACATGTTACGCAATTGGCGATATTTTATATTGAAATTGAACTGTTACAATGAAAGGGAACTTGTGTAGTCAGACACGCTGGAAGGGGTAAACCGATGAAGAGAAGAATACTTGGCAAGACGGAACTGGACGTACCTGTATTGAGCTTTGGGGCATCCTCACTCGGTTCTGTATTTCGTGACATTGACCGGGACGAAGGGATTCGCACTGTACATGCGGCCGTAGATGCGGGGATGAATTACATAGACGTTTCACCTTACTACGGCCTGACAAAGGCGGAGACAGTGTTGGGTGAAGCCATCCGCAGCTTGCCGCGCAGTTCATATATGTTATCAACCAAAGCCGGACGGTATGGGGAAAATGAGTTTGATTTTTCACGTCAGCGGATTCTGGATAGCGTGCAAGAGAGCCTGGATCGACTGCATACAGACTATATCGACATTCTGTTCCTGCATGATATTGAATTTGTGCCAGCAGAGATCATCGTAGAAGAAGCCTTTCCAACGTTGCTGCGACTGAAAGAGCAGGGAGTTATACGACATGCGGGCATTTGTGGATTGCCCTTGCCTTTATTCGAGAAGGTTCTGCCACAGATCGATGCGGATGCGATCATCTCGTATTGTCATTATTCATTGAATGATACCTCATTATTATCGTTATTGCCCTTGTTGGAAAAAAAAGAAATTGGCCTTGTGAATGCTTCGCCTCTTTCTATGGGCTTGTTAAGTACTCGAGGTGCTCCTGCCTGGCATCCGGCAGATGAACGGGTGAAACAGCTCTGCCTGAAGGCTGCCCGCTTCTGTGCAGAACAAGGCAGTGACATTGCCAAGCTGGCCGTGCAATTCTCGACGGCGAATGAACGTATTCCAACAACACTGGTGAGCAGTGCCAACCAGCGCAATATCGTTAATAACGCAGCCTGGATAGAGGAACCGATAGATCAGGGTCTGCTGGATGAAGTGCTGCGCATTCTGGCTCCATTGCATAACGAGACGTGGTCAAGCGGACGTCCTGAGTATAATACAAAGCATAATAACATGACATCAGAAGCGTCCAAGGGGGAACAAGGATGAGAGGCATTGTATGTGAAGAAATAGACCGTTTGGAGCTGCAAGATCTGCCACAACCGGAACGAGCAGAAGGGGAGGCGTTGATTGCCATTCGACGGATTGGGATCTGTGGAACGGATCTGCATGCGTACAAAGGCAATCAGCCATTCTTTACCTATCCTCGTGTTCTGGGTCATGAACTGGCGGCTGTTATTGAAGAAATCGGTCCGAACGAGGCTGGGTTACAGCCTGGGGATCAGGTAAGTATTATTCCGTATCTTCATTGTGGTCACTGTATTGCATGTCGCAGTGGAAAAACCAATTGTTGTGCGTCCATGCAAGTCATGGGTGTGCACGTAGACGGAGGCATGAGAGAAAAAATCAGCATGCCTGTCTCACATTTGCTCTCAGCAGAAGGTTTGACGCTGGATGAGACGGCAATGGTAGAACCATTAAGCATTGGAGCCCATGCCGTCAGAAGAGCAGGAATTAAACCTGGTGAGCATGTGGTTGTGATTGGAGCTGGCCCTATTGGATTGGGTGTGATGGCATTTGCCAAACAGGCGGGGGCGCGTGTTATTGCCGTTGATCGTAATCTGGACAGGCTGGAGCTTAGCCGAACATGGGCTGGAGCGGATGTACTGGTTCAAGCTAATGAACAAGCTGTGCAGCAAGTGGCTGAAATCACGGGAGGCGACTATGCTACGGCTGTCTTCGATGCAACAGGTAACGTGAATTCCATGAATGAGGCCATTCAATATGTTGCGCATAGTGGTCAACTCATTTTTGTAGGACTGGTGAAAGCGGATATTACCTTTCATGATCCTGAGTTTCACAAGCGGGAAATGAGTATCCTGGGCAGTCGAAACGCAACCCGTGAAGATTTTGAACAGGTCCTGTCCACCTTGCGTCAAAAGAAATTAAGTATGGATGGGTATATCACACACCGCGTGGAATTTGATGAGTTACCTACTGCAATAGACCAATGGCTATTGCCAGATTCACATGTAGTCAAAGCCATCGTTGAACTATAATATCAATTAATTATAAAAACAGAAAAAACGCTCTCTGACCTTGTTGGACAATACTGTCCATCCATAGGGTAAGAGAGCGTTTTTTTATTTTTCCGGATTTGTCACAATACCCGCATGTGGATCAATGTGATGCACAATGGACTTCAACCAGATCATCTCCAGCACATGTACCTCATAATAAAGTGCACCCGGGATTTGCCTGATCCATCCTTCCGCCATCGCGAGTTGTGTTGAGTCAGAAGTGGCTTCCAGAATTCCAGGTTCACGGCGTAGCCGTTTGCGTACAGCTTTTTCAACTTGAGAGCTTTGTGTGGTCAAAATGCATACTTTGCGTTTGGAAGAGAAGCCCCTGAACGCAATGTACACCATTTCATAAGCAATAAGGTAGGCGATTACGGAATACATCGCTTGGTCCCAGCCAAAGACAACACCAGCGGCTGTCAGTATCAACAAGTTAAGCAGCATGATTATTTTTTCGATAAGCATCCGTTTTCCGCTAAATACACGTTCAGGTGGGCGGGAAGACGGATCACCGATTTCCAGCGTATCCAGTGTCCCGCCATACCGCACGACGAGCCCAATTCCGAGTCCGAGGCATAATCCGCCAAACATGGCGGCAGCCAGCGGATGCTCTACAAGTGGCGGCATGGGATGAAGCACAATGGCACCGATCGAAAAGACAACCAAACCTAGAACAGTAACCAGTACAAATTTCTTCTGCACAATCTTGTAAGACAGAAATATAAACGGAACATTGAATAAAAATAGGAACAATCCAATCCTCATTTCGGTCCAGTGGGCGAAGAGTGAGGAAATGCCTGTAATGCCTCCAATAATAATCTTATTGGGGTGTAAGAACAATTCAAGTCCCACGGAGGCCAGAATTCCGCCCGCAATAACGAGAAACAGGTTTAACCAGCGGCGGGTAGACGATATCCTGGTCTTGGCGGTGTTTGGCACCGGATTAGCCGATATCAGAGGTGCTTTCATAGGTCATCCTCCTTAGTGCGGCTTTCGAGCCATCCCCCTGGGTTAGTCACAGAAAGATCGGCGTAGAGCCGCGAAGTACGATAGTATGTCTGTTCTGCACAGACATAGGGATTATCCTTCTTTCTGCAGAACCTTCGGTTCTTCTTTCTTTTTCCGAGGATCTTTGAACTTAAATATTTTATCCAATAAACGGAATACATGTTTGGACTCTTTGGTTAATAAAGGACCCAGAATGGCCAGAATTAGGACATACAGTGCGGCAAACGGTTGAATCATTGGCAGCAGTCCTCCTGCTTTACCCATGTTGGCCAAGATGATGGAGAATTCACCCCGTGACACAATGGTTAATCCAATATTGGCCGATGCTTTGGGCGATAGTCCTGCACTGCGTCCGGCCATCATACCTGCCAGGAAGTTACCGAACAATGTAATAACAACTGCAATCAGAGCTAACCATACGGCTTCGCCACCCAGAGATAATGGGTCAATGGACAATCCAAAGCTGAAGAAGAAGATGGCTCCGAAGAAGTCACGGAACGGCAGAATCAAGTGCTCAATCCGCTTCGCGTGTTCTGTTTCAGCAAGCACCAGTCCAACCAGTAATGCACCAATCGCTTCGGCAACATGAATGGTTTCAGAGAAACCGGCTACCAGGAACAAGGCTCCAAATACAACAAGAGAGAATAGCTCATTCGATCGAATTTTAAGCAATTTGTTTAGTAGTGGTGTTGCTTTGCGTCCAAGGATAATCACGATAAGCATGAATCCGAGGGCAATAAGTGCGGACATGATGACGCCTCCGATGGAGGATGAATCACTAAGCACAAGTCCGGACAAGATCGAGATATATACAGCGAGGAATACATCTTCGAACATAATAATACCGAGTATCATCTCTGTTTCCGGGTTGGCCGTTCGTTTCAAATCAACGAGTACCTTGGCCACGATGGCACTGGAAGAGATGGTAGTTATACCTGCGATAATAAGTGCTTCTGCAACTGGGAAACCGGACATAAATCCGAATATTAATCCCAGCGTAAAGTTAATCCCGATGTAGATCGAGCCGCCAACTGCAATAGAGCGACCCGATTTAATTAAACGACCTACCGAGAATTCAAGTCCAAGGTAGAAGAGAAGGAACAGGATACCGATCCGACCCATAAATTCAATAAAAGGCTGACTCTCAATAAAACGGAAGTCCAGATGCCAGATTTTCATGGCATGTGGCCCAACGGCCATCCCGATCAGAATATAAAACGGAACGACCGAAAATCTTAGTTTTGCCGATAAAAGGCCGGCTGCCGCAATGAGCACAAGGGCCAGACCTACTTCGAATATCAAATGATCCATCTATTTACCCCCTTCCAGTCAGGAGGAGGGATTTAAACAGTTTCTGCTGATTGCGTTCGCCAACGGCTACTACCGTGGATTCTGCACTGATAACTACCTCCGGACCTGGGCTGATATGTTTTTTGTGATTTTTCTCTACAACGGCGATAACCGTTGCCCCAGAGTTTTGACGTACGTCCAATTCACCGATGGATTTGCCGATACTCCCAAAGGAAGGTTCGATTTTGTACCACTCAATAATCAGGTCGTCAAACGTTACTTCAATATTTTCAAGCTGCTTTGGTTTGTAAGTTAATCCACCAACAATAGCAGCAATTTGTCGTGCTTCGTAATCGTCAAGTGTGATCATCGAGATGCTTTGATCGGGATCATCATACTCGAAGTGGTACATTTCCCGGCGACCGTCATCGTGAATAATAATGACAATTTTATCACCGCTGCTTGTTTCAATCTGAAATTTTTTGCCGATTCCCGGCAAGTCTGTTTCGCGTACATCCATGGATTGTTGCCTCCTTATAATTAGGGGCTGGCCACAGAAGACAGGCTTATTTCCCGAAAATGATAAATCTGCTGCTCAAAGGAACATCAAAAGATGCGGGTAAACAGAGCCAGAAATTCCTGACACAGCCATATGATTTGAATTTGTCGTACAACAAAAATAGGTACTGTGTAAACATTGGTTTATCTAACGTGTGCTAAAAGGGTTATAAGTTATGCACAAGCGCACCGTCTTAAATACAGAGGTGTCTCCATGCAAAAGCAACCTGTAAATACGGTGTAACGGCTAGTGAAGAGCGTTCACGTATTTTGGTGCTATAGGGGTGAGGGATACATACATGCTGGTAAACTTAATAGGTAGCAGAAATAATCTGCGTTTAAACAGACAATACCACGGTTTAAAGGACAGACCCGTTGTAGGGATTCGCAGCATCAATAACAATGCGAGGACAAGAAAGACAGGCTTATTATGCGTAACCGCAATCAGCTTGGACATGACTTGTGGGTATTTGCGAATAACAGGTTTCTGCTGGGATTCGGGTATTTGCGACAGCACTTCCTTGTTGGAAGTTGCGTCAACAGACACCCCAACGGCAGATTCGGACTGCATCGGAATAGGGAAGCACAAGGCTTGGAAAACGCACAAAATGATAATGATAGTGTAGTGGAGTATTCTAGGTTGTTGTCTCATTTTGGCTTCCCTCCTTTTCCGTGAAACATACTGTTATTAAAATAATAACACATTTTTGTCTTAACTCCAAACCTCTTCATAATATACTGAGAAATCATGACACGCTTTCCATCAATCCGCTTCGTATATCCCCATCGGCCTTGCCATATACTTTGAACAGGAAGGAAAGGAGTGATTCTTGTGGAACTGTTTGCTGTATGGACCGATGTATCGGGGCAAGAGGAAGCGGATCAATTTTATCGTTGTGTCAAGGAAAAAACCAAAGGTTTACATATAAGTAAAAGAGGATTTCGGCTCACCTTCAAACATAATGATGGAAGAGCAACCTGGGTATGCAGAGGGAATGAGAATCACGAAGACTTCCAGCAATGGCTTCCCCGGATCAGTGATCTGCTCTCCCTTGGACTCGCCGACTTCATTATGGAGACACAAGAACGGAGCATGGTGGAGGATATGATCGCCAAGGCATGTTCTGTCATGGATGAGCATGAGGTGGAGAAGGTCAATCGAATCTGCATGCCACTTCTATTAAATGGTGATCTGGATCAGCCCGGACTTCGGGAGCGGCGCCGTACTACGTTAGCCAGTGGACTACGGCAGGACCTGGAGGATGTTCATTTTTTTCACCTTGAAGGCATTATCAACTTCCGCATACGGCCATACAAGCAGGAGCTCCAGGAATTAGTGGAGTATGCGCTGGATGAATTCTGGATGGATCGGCAGTATGAAGAGTTTATGGGGCTGTTGAAATATTTTGTGTTTTTTCAAGAAGCCAAAGTACCTCTGGTCCATCTTGTACACAAGGGAATGCATGAATTTCAGGTGCTGGATGCGGGACTTAATCTGTTACCCGTGCAAAAGGATGAACAGGTTGTTGTGGAAATGCCGGGTCTGGAACTGGAGATGGATATTGAAGATATGATTGTAAGTACACTCATTTCAATCTCTCCTGAGAAAGTCATGCTTCATACACGTACCCCGGATCTGCCAATCATCTCGACCATATGCCAGATCTTTGAAGACAAAGTGCAAATATGTCATCATTGCCCGGAATGCGAAGTGCTGCGCTCAGGATTGTTGACAGGTCTTGACGCAAGTGATCTCGGCAATTATAATAACTGTTGATCCATGAATTTTTCATGTGAACCATTGAACCAAAAGCGTTGACAAAGACAATGACCACACGCTAGATCAGTGCAGAGAGAGGAACCTAGGCTGAAATTTCCTCCGGATATCACGTATGGTTTACCCCTTTGTAGCTGCAATTTTGAAAGTGGAGTTAGAATATCGCCTTTATTGGGGATTATCCGCGAGTAAGGATCTGCCGGGTCATGCCCGTTATCGTCATGCCAATGAGGGCTGTATTTTCGAATAGGATGAATCAGCTGAATTAGGGTGGAACCACGAGTATATAACACTCGTCCCTTTGCCGGGACGGGTGTTTTTTGCGTTCCTTTGCAAAATGACTGGAATAGCAATAGATAATCAGTCCAAGAACATTTGGATGTGAAGGTTACATTAACAGGAGGAATGAGACAAATGGCAGTGAACATTAAATTACCGGATGGTTCGGTACGTGAGTACGCGGATGGCAGCACCATTGAGGACGTAGCCGCTTCAATTAGCAGCGGATTGCGCAAAAATGCCGTAGCCGGCAAGCTGGATGGTATCGTGGTGGACTTGTCCACTACCCTTCATGAAGGAGCATTGGTGGAGATCGTAACTCTGGATTCACCAGAAGGACTTGAAGTGATGCGTCATAGTACAGCTCACTTGATGGCTCAAGCAGTGAAACGTTTATATGGTAATCAAGAGGTACGCCTCGGTATTGGCCCTGTCATCGAAGATGGTTTCTACTATGATATGGACCTCGAACACCCGCTTAATCCTGAAGATCTGCAAAAGATCGAGAAGGAAATGGAACGTATTGTAAACGAGAACTTGCCAATTGTACGTAAGGAAGTTAGCCGCGAGGACGCGATCAAAACGTTTGAAGAAGTGGGCGATCCTTACAAGCTTGAGTTGATTCGTGATTTGCCAGCGGACAGCGTGATCACGATTTATGAGCAAGGTGAATTCTTCGACTTGTGTCGTGGCCCTCACGTTCCATCGACTAGCAAAATCAAAGTGTTCAAACTGATGAATGTTGCTGGTGCTTACTGGCGTGGAGATAGCAAAAACAAAATGCTTCAACGTATCTATGGTACGGCTTTTGTGAAAAAAGCACAGCTGGACGAGCATTTGCACTTCCTCGAAGAAGCTAAAAAACGGGATCACCGTAAGTTGGGTAAAGAGCTGGAAATGTTCACATTCTCCCAACTGGTCGGTCAAGGCTTGCCAATCTGGTTGCCTAACGGTGCGAAGCTGCGCCGTACTCTGGAGCGTTATATTGTGGATCTGGAAGAAAGCCTGGGATACCAGCATGTATACACACCAGTTCTGGGTAACGTGGAATTGTACAAAACATCTGGACACTGGGAGCACTACCAGGAAGATATGTTCCCGAAAATGGTAATGGATAACGAGGAACTTGTTCTCCGTCCAATGAACTGTCCTCACCATATGATGGTGTACAAGTCCAGCATGCACAGCTACCGTGATCTGCCAATCCGGATTGCGGAGCTTGGCATGATGCACCGTTATGAAATGTCGGGGGCGTTAACAGGTCTGCACCGTGTACGTGCAATGACACTGAACGACTCACACATTTTTGCACGGCCGGATCAGATCAAAGAAGAGTTCGCTCGTGTTATCGAGTTGATTCAAACCGTGTACAAGGATTTTGGTATCAACGAATATCGTTTCCGTCTGTCCTATCGCGATCCGAAGGATACCGAGAAATACTTCCAGAACGACGAGATGTGGGAGATGTCCCAACGCATGCTGCGTGAAGTTGTGGAAGAACTTGACCTTCCTTTCTATGAAGCTGAAGGTGAAGCGGCGTTCTACGGTCCGAAGCTGGATGTGCAGATCAAAACAGCCCTGGGCAAAGAAGAGACATTGTCTACAGTTCAACTGGACTTCCTGTTGCCTGAGCGCTTTGAACTTGAATATGTGGGAGATGACGGACAGAAACATCGTCCGGTCGTTATTCACCGCGGTGTAATTAGTACAATGGAACGTTTCACAGCATTCTTGCTGGAGAACTTTGCAGGAGCTTTCCCGCTGTGGTTGTCTCCGGTTCAGGCTAAAGTGATCCCGGTATCCGGAAACTTCGACGATTATGCGCGTGAAGTGGAAGCGAAGCTGAAACGTGCGGGAATCTCTGCTGAAGCCGATCTGCGGAATGAGAAGCTTGGATATAAAATCCGTGAGGCGCAGCTTGAGAAAATGCCTTATATGTTTGTTGTTGGTGAGAATGAGCGTAATGCAGAAGCAGTATCCGTGCGTAAGCGTGGAGAAGGCGATCTGGGCATGAAACCGGTTGATGAAATTATTGCTCAATTGAAAGAAGAAATTGCAACACGTTTGGTATAAATGAACAAATGATCTATCAGATAACCAGTGCATAAGCTGCGCTGATCATCTCCATAACGCCTGGATAACATGGGATTGACCTATGTTATCCAGGCGTTTTTTCGTAGTGTTTGCAGTAAAAAGTATAGATTAATTGCTTTTTGGAAAACCTTTGCAGTGAGGGGGAGGTTATACAATGAAAAAGCAATTCTCAATTCAAAAGAAACATATACGGGGTTTATTGTTTGGCTGTGTGATATTCGCCGGGATGATGATTAACCTGAATCAGGCGGATGCCTATACATTTGAAGAGGAAAGTACGGTACTGCATGTCGAGAGTCAGAGCAGCGGCAGTGAAGGTCTGATGATTGAAACTTCGAGCAAGTCTGATCAAGAATTTCCGGAACAGGTCAGCCATCAATACAGCGATGAGGCCCAGCTGACAACCATGGTGTATATGGCTTTATTGTGGTCACCACAACCAATGGTCATTCCAAGACCTGAGCTTCCAGAAAAACAAGTGGCAGATCCTTCTATGCCGGTGCTTGCTCCGCGTTCAGAACAAATTCTGGGTACACAAAAGGTTACAGCAACGGGATATACGGCAGGTGTGGAGTCTACAGGAAAAGGACCCAAACATCCTCAATACGGAATTACGTATTCCGGTGTCAAAGTACGCCGTGATAAAGAAACAGTTTCCACGATTGCAGCTGATCCAAAATTATTCCCAATGGGTTCCATTCTGTACATTCCGGGCTATGGTTACGGAATTGTTGCAGATACGGGTTCAGCGATCAAAGGCAATAAAATCGATCTGTATTTCCCGACAACCAAGCAAGTGTACAAAGAGTGGGGCAAAAAGGATGTGGAGGTACAGGTGATCAGGCAAGGCGCTGGAAAGTGTACAGAGAAGATGCTCAGCGAGTTAGCCGATGCAATCGACGTGTACAAATCCGTACCGGATTCCTGGTTGGACAAGGCCATTTAATTTCACATGTGAACATGAATAACAGAAGTGCTCTCTCCACATAATATTGACTGGGGACGAACCCCGCGGTGCAGCAATGCATCGTAAATATGAAGAGAGAGGTGATTCGTTGTGGCTAAAAAATCACAAGGGTACCAAACGCCAAACGAGAAGTACAATGCAGAGTTTGGAGAAGAGAATGCAGCAGCAAAAGTGAAGCAATCCGCTCAAAACAAAGTACAAGATAATTTCCAAACACCTGATGAAAAATACAATGCCGAGTTCGGTGTAGAAAACACAGGACAAACTGGCCAAGGTCAAGGCAAAGCATCAAAATACAAAAAATAATTGAAGATTCATTAATCAGATGATGATTCAGCACCCTGGAGCAGCAGCTCCGGGGTGTTTTACATATGCGAAGTTTTTACATTAATATCCTCCCATCTCAGTCTCGAGACCGAGATGGATTCCATCTGCCGCCGCTGTTCTCATTGTCTTGTCTGAGTTACACTGGATACATAATACAGACAAAGGAGACATGAGCGATGAAACGATCGACGCGTGACCGCTGGTGGGTTGGCATACCTCTTATTGCTATTGGTGCGATGATCTTGTTCAGACAATTGGGATATGACATTGATGTAGGATATATTTTCAGAACATATTGGCCGTTATTTCTAATCTGGTGGGGGGCCAAAGGAATATCCGAGATTCGCCGCAACGGGGGTTACGCCTTTATTGGACCGGTAATTGTACTGGCGATAGGTGGTTACTTTCTTGCCCGTAACCTGGGATGGATTGATTACTCCATGGGGGAGTTCATTCGTTATCTGATCCCGGTTATGCTGATTGGCGGAGGATTGTTTGTACTGATTGGGCCACGACGTCGTGATCGGAAACATCATGACAAGATGCAGCCACCTCCAGCACCTGAGCAACCTTATAAACCGTTGTCCCCTGAGGATTTGGAGATGCCATCTTCGTTTGACGAACAATTCGAGAAAACATTTGGCAAACCAAAACAGGAACAGAAGAACGATGCACATGGCCCTCATTTCACAGGATCAACGGATTCATCATCACAAGGGCATCAATATAAGAAGAAACATCAATCGTATAACTCTAACGATACCGGATATGGAGAACATTATGATGATGGCTACGGAAATGGTTATGGGGATTATGGCAGTGGCAATACCATTAACAAATCGGCGTTCATCGGTGATCTGTACATGGGGCAGGAAGTGTTCTCGTTGAAACCAATGAACATCTCGGCTTTTATCGGAGATACTGTAATTGATTTGACCAAGGCACAGATTCCTTATGGGGAGACGAAGATTGTCATTTCTTCATTTATTGGGGATGTGAAAGTATTTGTTCCAGAAGATATGGATCTGGGTGTGACGGTGACGACAAATTCCTTCATTGGAGATATGTCACTGTTGAACCAGAAACGCGGCGGATTCCTGAGTAGTGCTCAAGCTGAAACGGCTCATTATCGTGAAGCAAGCAAAAAGGTACGCATTATTGTAAGTGTGTTTATCGGAGACGTCAAAGTGAATAAGGTGGGTTAACGCATGATTCGAACAATTCTCAAGGCCAATAAATGGGAACTGATGATGTATTTTGCGCTAACTGGTCTGATTACGCTGGGCGGCTTCTATCTATTGTATGGAGAGGTATTGATGGGGGCTGGTCGTCAGCGGGCATGGACCTATGTAGCCGTTGTTGTGCTGGCCACCGTTATTACCGGATATATCGCTGCATTACGACTTCAGCGTAAGATCGACCTGCTAGATCTCAACATGTTAAAAGTATCCAAGGGTAATCTGGCGGTGCGCATGCCTGAAGCGGATGACGCTTCATTTGGTCGTGTCTATCAGGAGTTCAATGTCATGATGGATTCAATTGAGAAAAAGATGAGACTGCTTCAGCGCCTCGGTGAGCAGGAAGTCATTGAGAAGGAGCAAGCCTCGGAGCGGGCTGTGCTTGAAGAGCGCAAACGAATGGCAAGGGACCTCCATGACACGGTTAGCCAGCAGCTGTTTGCCATGCATATGTCGGCTTCGTCCTTACCTCGTCTGCTGGAGATGAATCCTGAACATGGCGGTAAAGTACTGGACCAGTTGATCCAGATGTCACATATTGCACAGCGTCAGATGCGAGGACTGATTGCCCAACTTCGACCGGTGGAGCTGGAAGGGCGTGACCTCACCGCAGCACTGGATAGTTGGTTTCCTGATTATTGCAGGCAGAATGGTCTTAAAGGTGTGAAAGAGCTGGAACTGGATGGCGGAATCTCGGATGCCATTGAGCACCAGCTGTTTCTTGTTATTCAGGAGGCAGTTGCCAATGTTGTGAAGCATGCAGAGGCGGGAGTGGTTAGTCTGTCCATACGGGAGAGTGAACATCAGATCAGCATGAGCATCAGCGA
This sequence comes from Paenibacillus sp. FSL R7-0313, assembly GCF_037969885.1. NCBI lineage: Bacteria > Bacillati > Bacillota > Bacilli > Caryophanales > Paenibacillaceae > Paenibacillus > Paenibacillus sp. FSL R7-0313. The sequence goes on along the minus strand of NZ_CP150219.1, from coordinate 6,176,453 downwards.
TGATGGTCAGGGATTTTTGCAGCAAGCGGAGCGTCCGGGTTCATACGGGTTATCTACCATGCGTGAACGGGCGGAGAAGCTTGGGGGGCAAGTTCAGATTATATCGAAACCGGGAGCGGGAACGACGGTGCGGGTATTGATCCCGAAATTCCCGAACGTTCCTGAGTGAACCAGAGGGGGAGACGGAATGAGTGGTAAAGTGAACGTGATGATTGTGGATGACCATGATATGGTGCGCATGGGGTTGAAAACATATCTAATGCTGGAACCTACTTTTCATGTGATGGGAGAAGCGGGCCACGGGCAGGATGCGCTTGATCAGTTACGTAAGTTAAATGATAGTGAAATGCCGGACCTGATTCTAATGGATCTGATGATGCCGGTAATGAATGGCGCTGAAGCAACAAAAGCCATTATGACTGAATTTCCAGGGATGAAAATTGTGATGCTCACCAGTTTCCTGGAGGATGATCTGGTTGTGCAAGCGATTGAAGCGGGTGCGGTAAGTTATGTACTGAAGACAGTCTCTGCTGAAGAACTGATCTATGCTCTGCAAGGGGCCTATAGAGGCATGCCTGTTATGACAGGTGATGTGTCGCAGGCGTTAACCCGGGGAATCAGACAACGTACAGCGAGAGAGAGTGAATCGGGTCTGACTGAACGGGAGAAGGAAGTGCTGCTGCTTATTGCAGAGGGGAAGACCAACAAAGACATTGGAGAAGAATTACATATCAGTATCAAAACCGTCAAAACACATGTGAGTAACCTGCTGATGAAATGTGAGATGGATGATCGTACACAATTGGCAATCTATGCGCATCGTCAGGGATGGGTGAAAACGAAAGGGTAAAATGCTGTCATGACGGGGAAAAGAGTCTATTCTTACGTGCTTTTATCTCCTTTTTAATTGTTTTTAAGGTACGGTTAAGGTTTAAAGTACAAAATAAGGACAGTTAAAGAATATCTCTTGGGAATAAGAGATTGGGAGGTAGAGAGGCATGGACGAACGCAACTATAGATCGAACCGTCAAGACGAGGAAAACGAAACCAAACAAACGGAGAACCGCAATTCTTCCGGAACGGACGAATCCTCCTATTATTATTCTTATGGACCTTTTCAGTCCGTGAATCAGGAAGATACAGCAAATCACATGGGAAGCAATAATCAGCGTGAAGAAGGAAATGTAGAGATTACAAAACCTGATCCGGTGAGACCCGTACCTACTTACTATAATAGTGAATCATCCGAACAAGCGAAAAGATCATCAGCAGGCGGCGGAAACGGCTCAGGTAACGGTGGAGATCAAGGGAACGGAGGCAAAGGCAACTGGAACTATAATAACCGCAAGCCACGTTCTTCCGTAAGATCACTTCTATTTTCCTTTATTGCCGGTATGCTGGTCATCACCGTTCTCATGTACACAGCTGACAGAACAAACATGTTTACACCGGAGACGGCACTTACGAACACGGACAATCAAAGTTCAGGACAGGAAGCGTCCACAAACACAGGCGGAGGCAACAATGTCACAGCGTCGTTACTGCCAACAGGCAAAGAAGATGTGTCTTCCGTAGTAACAAGTACAAGTCCGGCTGTCGTCAAAATCGAAACACTCGCGAAGCAGTCCTCACGTACAGGATTGGGTCAGGGTGGATCAAATACAAGTGATCCGCTGTACCAATACTTCTTTGGTAATGGTGGCGGAACAGAAGGCAATCAAGGCCAAAGCCAGCAACCACAAAGTAGTAATCAGCTTGTGCCTATGGGCATTGGTTCCGGGTTCATTTTTGACAAAGAAGGATATATCCTGACGAACCAACACGTGGTTCAGGGTGCAGACGTAATCCAGGTAACCCTGGAGAACAACAGTAAACCTTATGAAGCTAAATTGCTGGGAAGCAGCTTTGATCTGGATTTGGCTGTATTGAAAATTGAGAAAAACAGTGGTGACGATGCGTTCCCTGTAGCTCCACTGGGTGATTCCAACAGTACTCAAGTCGGTGAATGGCTTGTAGCTATTGGTAACCCTGAAGGATTCGAACACACGGTTACAGCAGGTGTATTGAGTGCCAAAGAACGTACGATCAGCATTCCAGATGAAGAAACAGGAAAAACACGTGAGTACAGTCATCTGCTGCAAACAGATGCTTCGATTAATCCGGGTAACTCCGGTGGTCCGTTGCTTAACCTGAATGGGGAAGTTATCGGAATGAACGTTGCAGTAAGCGCAGATGCACAGGGTATTGGTTTTGCAATCCCGTCGAGCGTCATTTCTGAAGCTGTTAAATATCTTAAAGAAAACAAAGAAGTTCCCAAAGAGCCAGTACCCTTTATCGGTGCGTCTCTGATGGCTCTCACGCCTGAAGTTGCTAAACAAATGGGAACAGACGTTACCGAAGGTTCTGTCGTAGCCAGCACGATCTTCCAATCACCGGCTTACCAAGCAGATCTTCGTGCATATGACATCATCACAGGTGCCAACGGTACGCCGTACGCGACAAGTCAAGATCTGATTGATTTTATCAAGAAACAGGAAATCGGCAGTGAAGTGACATTAAACGTGGTCCGTGACGGTAAGAAGATGGATCTGAAAATCAAAATCGGCAACAAAAATGATTTTGATACTTCACAAACAACAGATACACAACAGCAGCAACCATAAATATCGGGCAAGGATTAACAGAACGGAAGGGTTTGAAGGCCCTTCCGTTTTTTTTGCCCTGATGGAGCAAGGTTACAATGGACCAGGACGGATTGGAGACGCCTACTTGAAGATGCAGATTGTGCTTCTGCCTGTTACAATGGGATAAAACGTTAGGATAAAGGAGAAAGACCACCATGCGCTCAACTATTTTGATTGTGGATGATGACGAAAAAATTGTATCCATGCTCCGCCGGGGGCTGGCTTTTGAAGGATATGAGGTACAGACGGCTTCCAATGGAGCCGAAGGCCTCAGCAAACTGATGGACAAGGAGCCGGACATCGTTGTGCTGGATGTGATGATGCCGCAGATTGACGGATTTGAGGTATGTCGCAGATTGAGAGAAGCAGGCAGTAAAGTGCCTGTGCTGATGCTGACGGCCAAGGATGAAGTACAGAGCCGGGTGACCGGACTGGACACAGGAGCCGATGACTACCTTGTAAAACCTTTTGCGCTGGAAGAATTATTGGCACGTGTCCGTGCATTGCTGCGCCGCAAGTCAGATAGTGCGGGTACGCCGGACAACCGCTTAATGTATGAAGATATCATTTTGGACAATGACTCACGTGAAGTATTGCGAGATGGGCAGCGTCTGGAGCTGACTGCCAAAGAATTTGAACTGTTGAATCTGTTCATGCAAAATCCAAGACGGGTACTGTCCCGTGATCTGATTATGGACAAAATCTGGGGTTATGATTACAGCGGTGAGTCTAACGTGCTCGAAGTGTACATTGCCATGCTCAGACAGAAGACCGAAGAATACGGTGGCAAGCGTCTAATCCAGACCATCCGGGGAGCCGGCTATATTCTGAGAGGTGACTCCTGATATGTCCATCCGGTTAAGACTAACCGCATGGTATTCTGGCATTTTGGCGGCTGTTCTTATCTTTTGGGGCGTTGTAATCTATGCCTTTGTGTATTTTAACTCCTATCAGGAAGTCGAACAGCAATTGAAGGTGAAGAGTACCCGGATTACGGAACAGATTGGTGTTAATCCTCTTTCACAGTCGTTGGATCTGGACCCCTTTACAGAGAGTCAGCTTCAGGAGGCACAAATTTACATTCAACTCTGGGATTATCAGAGTCGCTCAGGCATAATTTCCGGCAATATGAAAAAATTGGAGATTCAGTTTCCGGTATTAAAAGCCAATGAAATTCTTGAAAAGCGAGGCATATCCAAGATCTATGTGGATGGTACACCCTTTCTGGTGAATCAGCTTCCCCTTTCTCTTCAGGGAACCAATGAAGTACGTGGGATTCTTCAGGTTGGTGCGAATGTAAGTTCACAGGAGCGCTTGCTGGAAGCGTTGCTTAATATTTTGGTTTTTGGCTGGCTGGTAGCGATGGCATTGGCTATTACCTCAGGTCTCGTCTTGGCTCGCAAGTCGATGCGTCCGCTCGTGACTGTCATTGATGCCGCCAATCAGATTCAATCTGGAGATGACTTAAGTGTACGTATTCAATATGCTGGGCCGAAGGATGAGATCGGGCGTCTGATTGAAACGGTGAATAATATGCTTGAACGTACAGAATTGTCATTCCGTGGTTTGGAGGAGACGAATGCTGCCCAGCGCCGCTTTGTATCCGATGCATCACATGAACTGCGTACGCCGCTGACCACCATTCGCGGGAACGTAGACTTCCTGAAGAAGCTGTGGGATCAGGAGGGAACCGACCGACCGAATCTGGATGAGGAGACCGTCAAACAAATGTCGCTGGAAGCCATTGAAGACATGGCGGACGAGGGAAAACGTATGAGCAGGCTGATCAGCGACATGTTATCGCTGGCGAGAGCGGATACGGGTCAGAAAATTGAACTGAATCCGATTCCGCTGCAGATACTCGTACAGGAAGTGGCACGCAGAGCACAATTTCTGGATCGTCAGGCAGACTGGCTTCCAGGAGATTTTTCCATCCTTAACGGCATTTATGTGAACGGTAGCAAGGACTATCTGCAACAGATGTTGTTTATTTTCATCGAAAATGCGTTTAAATACACACCTGAAGGCTCTGTGACGCTGGATGCCGTATTATACAAGGGCCAGGTGGGACTACGCATCAGCGACACCGGTATTGGGATGGATCGGGACGAAGTGCCGTTCATCTTTGATCGCTTCTATCGGGCGGATGAATCCCGTGGGGCGACACCGGGCATCGGTCTGGGACTTTCGATTGCAAAGTGGATTATTGAGGAACACCATGGATCGGTTGAGGTTGTGACCAGACGTGGAGAAGGAACCACCTTTATTATCTGGTTGCCGGTTGTCTTTGCTCCGCCTATCGAATAAAGGTATAATAGACAGGACTGCAATTACATCGGCAACGTTGCCGAGAAAGAAAGCGGGTGGCAACCAAGTGGAAGTACTACGAATTTCGCCGCGGGGATATTGTTACGGCGTTGTGGATGCGATGGTGCTCGCGCGTCAAGCGGCACGCAATCTGGATTTACCACGACCTATTTATATATTGGGTATGATTGTGCATAACCAACATGTGACGGATTCCTTTGAAGATGAAGGTATTATTACATTGGATGGTCCGAACCGGATGGATATTTTGAGCCAAGTGGAGAGTGGCACGATTATTTTCACAGCTCATGGTGTATCTCCTGAAGTGCGCAAGCTGGCACGGGACAAAGGATTGACAACAGTGGATGCAACATGCCCTGATGTCACCAAGACCCATGATCTCATTCGGGAGAAGACGGCAGAAGGTTATCAGATCATCTATATCGGCAAAAAGAATCACCCTGAACCAGAAGGTGCCGTAGGTGTTGCACCAGATCTCGTTCATCTGATCGAGAAGGAAGAAGAGATCGAAGAACTGAACGTACCTGCAGGCAAAATCCTTATTACGAATCAGACAACGATGAGCCAGTGGGATATCAAACACATTATGAGCCGTCTGCTGGAGAAGTTTCCGGGCGCAGAGATTCATAATGAGATTTGCCTCGCAACTCAGGTTCGTCAGGAAGCTGTTGCGGAACAGGCAGGTCAATCGGACCTGGTTATCGTGGTGGGTGATCCTCGCAGCAATAACTCTAACCGTCTGGCACAAGTGTCGGAGGAGATTGCGGGTGTTACGGCCTATCGTGTATCTGATGTTTCCGAGATTCAGCAAGAATGGCTGAAAGGTGTAAATAAGGTGGCGGTTACTTCGGGTGCATCAACACCAACACCGATCACGAAGGAAGTCATCCTTTACCTGGAGCAGTATGAACATGACAAGCCGGAGACGTGGGAGATCAAACGTACCGTGAACATGAGCAAACTGCTGCCTCCAGTTAGAGAAAAAACACGTACACCTTAGGGCACGGCTAATGTAAAAGTAAGTCTAAGTGTATGTGAATTAAAAACGAGATGTGAATGAGAAGAATCCTGTTATGCAAATCCGAATGTCGGAGCTTGTGGAGCAGGGTTCTTTTTGTATGTGGATAAGGAATGTGTACCTTGACGCAATAAGATAACTATGGTATATTCACTTTAACGGATAAAAGCTTAAAAGCGAACAAGCGTTTAAGCGCGACAGAGTTTTTATATTTAATCAGACGCACGTTAAGAAATGATTGTGCTCTCATACAAGGAAGGATGGGAATTAATATGATCGTTATTGCAGGCAAGGCTACACCGGAGGAACAGATTCAGGATATCGTTGCAGTTATTGAAAAAGAAGGGCTTCAGGTGCATATCTCTCGCGGAGAGGATCGTACCATCATTGGTTTGATTGGTAAAGTTGAACCTAAAATGCAAGAGCATCTTCGCCAAATGAAAGGTGTCGAGAATGTCGTTAAAATCTCGAAGTCCTACAAATTGGCAAGCCGTGACTTCCATCCGGAAGATACGGTAATCTCCATCAAGGGTGTAGATATCGGCGGAAAAGAACTTGTTGTCATGGGTGGACCATGTGCGGTTGAATCCGCTGCACAGATTGATGAGATTGCCGGGCTTGTGAAAGCTGCTGGTGGGCAAGTGTTACGTGGGGGAGCATTTAAGCCTCGTACGGGTCCTTACAGCTTCCAAGGAACGGGCGTAGAGGGATTGATCATGATGGCGGAAGCAGGAAAGAAACATGATCTGCTGACCATTACAGAAGTCATGACACCCGAATATGTGGATATTTGCGCCGAGTACGCCGATATTCTGCAAGTAGGTACACGTAACATGCAGAACTTTGACCTGCTCCGCAAATTGGGTGAGTGTGGCAAACCGGTATTGTTGAAACGTGGTTTCAGTGCGACATACGATGAATTGTTGAATGCGGCTGAATACATTCTTGCGGGTGGTAACCCAAATGTTATGCTGTGTGAGCGTGGTATTCGTACGTTTGAATCCTACACACGGAATACGCTGGATCTGTCAGCGATCCCTGTTCTGCAGTCTCTGAGCCATTTGCCGGTTATTTCCGATCCGAGCCATGGTACTGGACGCCGTGAACTGGTAGAACCGATGACAAAAGCTTCCGTTGCTGCGGGTGCCAATGGCCTGATCATTGAAATGCATACTGATCCGGATAACTCCATGACAGGAGATGGTGTGCAATCCTTGTTCCCTGACCAATTCGCCAACCTGTTGCAGGATCTGGAGAAATTGGCACCAATCGTGGGTAAATCATTCAGCACAGCCAAACAACCGGCAGAATTTTTCCCGGCACGTGTAGGCGTATAATAAGAATTTCATAGGCAAGGTCTGGATCATCATCCGGGCATCTCCTCTGGTCTCGTTCATTGCAACGGAATCAGATAGATGCTCGGTTTTTTGCATATTTTGCAGTTTTGAACGTATTTATTAATCAATGGTGATAAGAAACATTTATGATGTGAAGTTTTTCCCATGATTTAGGATAAAAAAGGGGTCGCTTTACCGCATTAAACCAGTTAAATGTTTAAAATTATAGTTGTTATATGAATTTAGGTTATTTATAAAATGTGAGTATAGCTAACATACTCGCAAAAAATACCTTACATAAGTATTGACGATGTCAGGTTTTAAAATTTATAATGACGACAGAAAAAAATTCGAATTTAGACATTTTCTTAGTGGGGTTGTTTAATGTTCGGAATATTTGGGAGGACGAATACATGTCGGTTGAAAACGTATTGAAATCAATTCAAGAGAACAACATCGAGTGGGTAGATTTTCGTTTTGTAGATTTAGCTGGTCGTGCACATCACATCTCGTTGCCAGCTTCGGCTGTTGATGCAGACACGTTCGTAAATGGAGTAGCTTTTGACGGTTCTTCTATCCAAGGTTTCCGCGGAATTGAAGAGTCCGATATGGTTATGATGCCAGACCCTGAAGCGACTTATGTCGATCCGTTCACTGCACACCCTACATTGAATGTTATGTGTGATATCTTCACTCCGGATGGCGAGCGTTATGAGCGTGACCCACGCAGCATCGCTGTTAAAGCAGAAGCTTATTTGCAAGAGAGCGGTGTAGGTACAGCGGCATTCTTCGCACCTGAATCCGAGTTCTTCATCTTCGACGATGTACGTTATGAGAGCGGAACGAACAGCTCTTCCTACTATGTAGATTCCGAAGAAGCTTCATGGAACACCAACCGCAAAGAAGAAGGCGGTAACCTGGGCTTCAAAGTTCGCACTAAAGGTGGATATGTTCCAGTAGCGCCAGTGGATACACAACAAGATATTCGTAGCGAAATGTGTCGTCTTTTGGAAGAAGCAGGCCTGTCGATCGAGCGTCATCACCATGAAGTGGCGACAGCGGGTCAAGCCGAAATCAACTTCCGTTTTGATACACTGAAGAAAACAGCAGATAACCTGCTTGCATACAAATACATCGTGCACAACACTGCACGTCAATATGGTAAAGTAGCAACATTCATGCCAAAACCATTGTTCGGTGATAATGGTAGCGGAATGCACGTTCACCAATCCATCTTTGATGGCGATTCCCCATTGTTCTATGACAAAGCGGGATATGCTAACCTGAGTGAAATGGCACTGCACTACATCGGAGGTATCTTGTACCATGCTCCGGCACTGATCGCTTTGACTAACCCTAGTACAAACTCATTCAAACGTCTTGTACCTGGTTACGAAGCACCAGTAAACCTGGTTTACTCCAAAGGTAACCGTTCCGCAGCAGTTCGTATTCCGGTTGCAGCTGTGACACCAAAAGGTTGTCGTATCGAGTTCCGTACACCAGACTCCACAGCTAACCCATACTTGGCATTCTCCGCAATGTTGATGGCTGGTCTGGATGGAATCAAACGCAAAATCAACCCAACTGAGCTTGGATATGGTCCTCTCGATAAAAACATCTATGACCTGTCTGATGCAGATAAAGAAAACATCCGCAGTGTGCCAGCTTCCCTCGAAGAAGCACTTGATGCATTGGCAGCTGATAACGAGTTCTTGACTGAAGGCGGCGTATTCACAAAAGAATTCATTGAAAACTACATCAACCTCAAACGTGATGAAGCAAAAGCAGTAGCGATCCGCATTCATCCGCACGAGTACAGCCTTTACTTCGACTGCTAATCGGTCGGGGTCGGAACAGTTCTTGTTCCAACTTAAAGCCTCCGGGACACGCTCTCGGAGGCTTTTCCTTGAATTAAACAATGTAGTGCTTTAACTTTGCAGGGTGATAAAGGAATTTGATGACCTGAATTTAACACTTCAGTGCATATTGCCCTTGAAGCAGATAGAGAATACTGATATCATAGCGATAATATTTACTTTGAGTGCATTTTGCACAAATCCATAGAGCGACTTTCAATAAGTAAGATATAGATCAAAATGATTCAATTTGTCTATATCTTATACCCGTGAGCGATTCTAATCGAATTGTGTAAAATGCTGTTTGTATGTCAGAGTTACGGATGGAAAGGGCGGGGGATTTTGTGACAAAAAGAGCGTATAACTTTAATGCAGGACCTGCGGCGTTACCACTTGAGGTACTGGAGCGTGCACAGGCGGAATTTGTAGATTTTCGTAATACAGGCATGTCGATTATGGAGATGTCTCACCGTGGAGCGGTGTACGAGTCTGTACATAATGAAGCTCAGGAGCGGTTGTTGTCGCTTCTAGGCAATCCAAAAGGATACAAGGTTCTCTTTCTGCAGGGCGGTGCAAGCACTCAGTTCGCGATGTTGCCAATGAACCTGCTCGGAGCAGGACAGACAGCTAGTTACGTAATGACTGGCAGCTGGGCCAAAAAGGCTCTGTCTGAGGCGAAGTTGATCGGCGAGACACATGTTGCTGCATCTTCAGAAGCAGAGAAGTTTATGAAATTGCCGGATGTTTCGAATCTGAGTTTGCCAGAACGTACGGCTTATGTACATCTGACCTCCAACGAAACGATCGAAGGTACTCAATTCAAGTCGTTCCCGGATACCGGTTCAGTACCTCTGATTGCGGACATGTCGAGTGATATTTTCTGTAAACCATTTGATCTTAATCAGTTCGGCATGATCTACGCGGGTGCACAGAAGAACCTGGGTCCATCCGGAATTACAGTTGTAATTGCTCGTGAGGAACTGGTGAGCGAATCGCCTAAAACGATTCCAACTATGCTTCGTTACAGCACACATGTTGATAACAACTCCCTGTACAATACGCCGCCATCCTTCTCGGTATATATGGTGAATGAAGTATTGAAATGGATTGAAGAACAGGGCGGACTGGCTGGTATTGAGCAAAAAAATACGAAAAAAGCGGAATTGCTCTATAACACAATTGATGCTTCCGGTGATTTCTACCGTGGTTGTGTTGAACAAGAAGATCGTTCCCTTATGAATGTAACCTTCCGTCTTGCTTCTGAGGAACTGGAGAAAAAGTTCATCAAGGCATCGGAGGAAGAAGGATTTGTAGGTCTGAAAGGACATCGCAGTGTGGGTGGTCTCCGTGCCTCCATTTATAATGCTGCTCCTTATGAGAGTGTTAAGGCACTGACAGACTTCATGAGCCACTTCCAGAAGACAAATGGATAATTAGTATAGGTACGGTGTAATGGACCTTCGTGTCTAATCCTGTGCCTTACCAGAGCCTTCCACATTGACGTGTGGAGGGCTTTTCTTTAAGATTAGAGGGTTGTCGTCAACATGAAATGAAAAGGAGATTGAACACATATGGCTTTACACATCGTTCTGGTTGAACCAGAAATTCCGGCGAACACAGGCAATATTTCGCGTACTTGTGCGGCAACCGGGACCCATCTGCATCTCGTACGTCCACTTGGATTTCGAACAGATGATGCTACATTGAAACGTGCAGGGCTGGACTACTGGCATGCTGTTCATATTGAATACCACGACTCATTTGCTGAGGTTCAGGACAAATATCCGGAAGGTCGTTTCTTCTACGCAACTACGAAGGCCAAGAACCGATACAGTGATTTTAATTTTCAGGATGGAGATTTCCTCGTTTTTGGTAAAGAGACTAAAGGCCTGCCACCTGAATTAATTGCTGCGAATCCCGATACATGCATGAAAATGCCAATGACTGGTGACGTTAGATCATTAAATCTGTCCAATTCGGCAGCAATTATTGTATATGAAGCGTTACGCCAGCTCAATTTCCCAGGATTAGAAGGATAGATTCAGGGTATAAATGACGGCTAGAATTCGGTAAAAAAACATTTTTCAAAAAAAAGGACAAAAAATGTTTATTTCCAGCAGGATTCGACAAAATCTTGGCGAATCTATAAACATAGTACAAATGTACCTAGAAATTTAGAGTAAGATAGGAGAGGTGTGCCGTAGCTATGAAGCCAGCTGGAGTAGTTCGCAAAGTTGATCAATTAGGTAGGATCGTATTGCCTAAATCTTTGCGTAAAAGGTATCAAATGAATGAGGGAGATCCTGTAGAAATCTTAGTACAAGGGGACCATATTATCTTGGAGAGATATCGTCCAAAATGTATTTTCTGCGGATCCATCGAGGAAGTCAACGAGTTCAAAGAGCGTTACATATGCGCACAATGTTTAGATGAAATGACTCAGCTTCCACAACACGGATAAGAAGTAACGCCATGGGGTTTATTAACCCCGTGGCGTTTTTTTTGTTTTATTCTCAAGTGGATGGCATAATTGCAAATTGAAAAAAAGATAAAATACGTAGACTAACGCCGGGTGTAAAGGGGTAAAATCTTATCCCATACAGCATTCAGGATGCCTTGCATATTTTCTTCCTCACTATTAATACTTATGACAGCTTCCTTTGAGGGAATTACGATACACAATTGACCATAGGCTCCATCGGCGCGATAAGCGCCATGAGAACACATCCAGAACTGATAGCCGTAGCCTTTTCCCCAATCTCCGTCTCCAGTCGTTTCGATCTGCTGGGACGTAGCCTGTCTGATCCAATCTGCAGGTACAAGCTGTGTGCCTTCCCAAAGGCCCTCCTGCAGCAGTAACTGTCCAAACCGACTCAGTTCCTCATTGCTTATCCAAAGACCTGCACAGCCAAGAGTTACCCCCAGTGGAGAGGTTTCCCACTCTACATCATGGATGCCAAGTGGATCAAATAATCGTGGAGTCAGGTAATCTTTCACGGTTTGGCCGGTAGCAGCCTGTAGCATGGCTGAGATCATAAATGTATCCCCACTGCTATATGTAAATTGTTCTCCAGGTACCCGGTCCAGAGGCAGAGACATATAATATTTCGCCCAGTCCTTTTCGGTCAATGAAGCTCGTTCATCAGCCCAAAGAGGGGGAGAGTCATGGCCCGAAGACATTCGGAGCAGATCACGTAACTTCAATTCCCGTGGAGAGGGGAGATTGTGCTGTGCAATGAGTACATGATCATAAGAGAAATAATCACCAAGTGTCGCATCCAGATGTAACAGACCTTCTTTAAGCGCAAGTCCAACGGCCATACAGGTGAAGGATTTGCTGATGGAATGTTGTACCCTGCGCTGATCCTTATCCCGGTCCCAATGGGCAAGCAGATGCCCTTTTTGTAATATGCGAATGGAAAAAACGTTCAATTGTTGCTCAGTAATCGTATGAATGAATCCTTTGAGTTGCTCAGACATATTAACCTCCCTAATATCAGGTGAAACCTGAGTAAAATCGGTTGGTGAAACGTTTCCGTAATTCGAATGCAAAATCAGAACCCATGTTAGTATAAACCTGGTTTGGTGTCAATTAAAGTTGTAATAGCACTGACTAAATTTTCATTTTTTCGTAATAATAGTGTCTTTCGACGCAAATTTAGACTTGAAACAGCATTTTTTCGAGAAAAAAACGCGAAATTTGTAAAAAGGTTATTGACAGGATTTACTCATCGGGCTTATGATTTATTCGAAACGATTCGAAGAAATCGCTTCCACATTAAAAGTGTTGTAATGAAGTCCATGTGAATCAACGTTGGCTATGTTTTGAAACGATTCGAGAAAATCGTTTCGATAACCCATCGTAATACAAGGGAATCTACAACAGCCTGCGATCCAACGCCAGAGAAACGAATGAGTAAGACAGCAGGCGATGATGAGAGGGGTTACATTATGGCACATATAACGATCGAAACTGGATCGCCAACCTTATGCATGAATACCAGCATACATGTTGTGTCCAGTGACTCCGGAGAGACTTCAGGCGGTACACTATATCTGTTGCACGGGGCAGGCGATAATGCGAGTACCTGGCAGCGGTTAACCACAATTGAGATGTATGCAGCCCAATATGGCTGTACCATCATTATGCCGGAAGCGAATCGAAGCTATTACACGGATATGGAATACGGCCTGAATTACTTCCACTACATCACTCAGGAGTTACCTGAAGTATGCAAGCGTCTACTCAATCTGAATCCTGATCCGGAGAAAACGTACGTCGCCGGTTTATCCATGGGTGGATATGGTGCACTGAAATGTGGACTAACTTATCCAGAGCGATATCGCAAAGTCGTGTCTCTATCCGGCGTAACGGATATCCAGACACGACTTCATGATCCCCATATGCCAGCGACCATGATCAAGGAAATGAAAGCGGTTTTTGGAGAACGTTTACAGGTAAAAGCCGATCAGGATATTTACGCACTGTCGGCCAAGCTGCTGGAACAGGGTGTTCCTTTACCGGATATCCTCAGTTGCTGTGGCGATAGTGACCCCTTCGTAGAGATGAATCGCGACTATGCGAAATACATGCAGGGGACTGCCTTTGATTTTCGGTATGTGGAGACGCCAGGGGCTCATGAATGGAGATTTTGGGAGCACCACCTGAGAACGATGTTTGATTTTCTGTACAACGACAAGACCAAAGTAGAGTGAGGAGATGCAATGTGAAACCTGCAGCCGAAGGACCTAGCAAAAAGCTGAAGGGAAACGTGAAGGGCAATTCGCTCTGGACTGAAATCTGGAAGCACCGAATGACATACACCCTGCTTATTCCGGGGCTTGTCTGGCTAATCCTGTTTGCCTACATGCCGATGGGTGGCCTGTCTCTGGCATTCAAAGATTACAAGGCCAACCTGGGCATCTGGGGAAGTCCATGGAGCGGATTCGAGAACTTCAAATATGTTTTCCGTGATCCAACCTTTATCGACGCAGTATGGCGTACGCTGTACATCAATATTCTGAAACTGATTATTCAGTTCCCATTCCCGATCATTCTGGCGTTGTTGCTGAATGAATTGCGGATGCGCAGAGGGAAAAAATTGTTCCAAACCGTTCTTACGTTCCCGCACTTCCTGTCCTGGATCATCGTATCCGGGGTGGTCATCAATGTGCTGGCATATGACGGACTGGTAAACAGCGCGCTCGGATTACTCGGATTGCCAACGATTAACTTCCTGGGATCCGAATCCAACTTTGTACCAATGTTGCTGTTGACTGATATTTGGAAATCAAGTGGATGGGGCGCGATTATATTCCTGGCTGCCATTTCCGGTATTGATCAGGATCAGTATGAATCAGCACAGATTGACGGGGCTTCTCGTATGCAACAGATGTTCAAAATTACTTTACCGAACATCCTTCCAACCATCACAATCATGTTTATTCTGTCGGTTGGTGGATTGATGTCTTCCGGGTTTGACCAGATCTTCAACTTGGCAAATGCCGCTACCAAAAATGTATCGGAAGTACTCGATGTATACATCTATCGGATTACGTTCCAGTCATCAACCGATTTCTCATTCTCGACAGCGGTCAGCTTGTTCCGTTCCCTGGTGAATATGGCCTTGCTGCTTCTTGCTGACAGATTTGCCAAGTGGCTTGGCGGAGACGGTTTGTTCCGATAAGAGAGGAGGAAAAATGAGATGAGCAAGAAAGCTAACAAAAAACCGAGAATTGGTACAGAAAAAATGACACTTCTCGATTACATTATCTTTGCCGTATTACTAGTGCTTGCCCTGATGATCCTGATTCCGTTCTGGAATGTCATCATGATCTCGTTTGCAACACAAAAAGAATATGCTGACAATCCATTTTTGATGTTCCCTAAAGAATGGACATTGGATTCCTATAAGGCATTGTTCGCTGACGGAACGATTCTGTCGGGGTACAAAAATACAATTATTTTGCTAGTCATCGGCTTGCCACTCAGCTTGTTCCTGACAACAAGCATGGCATATGGCCTTAGTCGCAACAAATTTCCATTTAAGAAATTTATATTTTTCCTGGTACTGTTCACCATGATCTTTAATGGTGGTATCGTACCGCTGTACCTGATCATGAAATCACTTCATCTTACTGGTACGCTGTGGTCTGTTATCCTGGCGGGAAGCTTTAGTGCTTTTAACATGATTCTGATGATGAACTACTTCTACACCTTGCCTGAATCGCTGATGGAATCGGCGAGACTGGATGGAGCCGGAGAGTGGAGAATTTTGTTCTCTGTTGTTCTTCCGCTGGCTACACCAATTATGGCTACAATCACGTTGTTCTACGGTGTAGCTTACTGGAACAGTTGGTATGATGCGATGATATTCCTTCGAAAAGCGGATCAGTTACCGCTCCAGAATGTACTCCGAAATATTATCGTGACATCTACGACGAATGCATCCAATGCATCCAGTGTGGATGCTGCCCAGGCAAGCAACTTCTCAATGGGCATGAAGATGGCAGCCGTATTTGTCACCATGGTACCAATTATGTGTTTCTTCCCAATGCTGCAAAAACACTTTGCCAAAGGGGTATTAACAGGGGCAATCAAGACCTGATTATACGTATAGGATTTTGCAATAAAATTCTACTAAAAACATGGGGGTAAAACATGAAAACGAACAAAAAGTTGTCAGTAAGAGCTCTCTTTGCCATCACGCTTAGTGTAGTTATGCTGATGGTGACCGCTTGTTCCAGCCAAGGAGCTTCAGGTGGTAACGAAAAAGATGCAGAGGGAAATTACAAAGACAACCTGACCATCTCTGTAGCTAACCTGACAGAAATCAAAAACGGGAACCTGGATAATGACTTCCACAAGTTCTGGACAGACAAATTCAATGTAACTTGGGACTACAACTATATCGATTGGGATTCATGGGGCGAGAAGCTTCGTCTGTGGATCAACTCTGGCGACTTGCCGGATGTAGCGGTATGGAACTACGTACATGGCGATGCCATTAACAGTATTGAACAAGGTTTGTTCTACAAATTCCCGGATGACTGGAAAGAACGCTGGCCTAACGTGGCAGCAGCTTACAATTTGACGGGTCTTGGAGACAAGTTGGAAGAATTGACAGGTGGAACATACGTCCTGCCTAGACCAATCTATTTCGAGAACAAACCAGCTGACCCACTGACGAACCAAATTGGTGTCATTGCGCTTCGTAAAGACTGGGCTGAAGCGGTTGGTTTTGAACTGAAAGATGCTTATACAACAACCGAATTGAACGAATATGCTGCGCTAGTGAAAGAAAAAGATCCAGGCAAAGTGGGTAACAAACTTGTACCTCTGTCCTATAATGCGGCAGATGCCATGACAAACATGATTATGCCTAACAGTGTGCATGCCATGACTGACTCTCCGTTCTACAAAGGTGAAGATGGCCAATTCCACTGGGGACCAGCAGATCCTGAAACGCTGACAGGACTTAAATTGATGCAAAAAGCCTATAAAGATGGACTGCTCAATCCTGAGTTCTACACATGGAAAAACAATGAAGGTCAAAACAACTTCAAAGTAACAGGTACAGCTGCTGTAACAAGTCTGGGCGGACTGGCTTCGTACAGACAAGGTCTGGATTCCGATATGAAAAAAAATCTGGGTGTAGATAGTGATGAACTGGTACACACAGCAATCGTAGTAGGCGATGACGGGAAATACCGTAACATGGAGCAAGCCAACTTCTGGTCTGCATTGATCTTCAATCCGGACATCAGTGACGAGAAATTCGAACGGATCATGGATCTGATCGATTACTCTGCAACAAAAGAAGGACAGTTGCTCATCAACATGGGCTTTGAAGGAAAAGATTGGAAATATGATGAAAACAACGAACTCGTTAGCTTGTTGCCAGAAGGAACGGTATTGGAAGATAAATACCCAGCACGTTTCGAAGGTCTGTATCTGCTCGGTGACGACTTCAGTGTTGTAAACCCTGCAATCAAAAAAGATTACCGTGATAGAGCCGTGAAATTGTTCGAAGAAAAAGCAAAACTTGGTACAGAAGGCAAATCGCTTGCACCATACGATTGGGATGTCAACCTGTACGATTCCAAAGCTAAGAGTCAGGCTTCATTCGACTACCAGAACGAATATGCCAACTTGATCCTCAAAAACGGAGATCTAGAGGCGAACTGGAAAGAATGGGTAAACAGTAAAATGTCCCTGGTTCAACCTTATCTGGATGAGCTAAACGATAAATTCTAGTAATCATTCAGTAATTCATTTTGAACCCGGTGCGCGGTCTCTCCCCGAACGCAGCCGGGTTCTTTATTTCAACAACTTATAGTGGAGGATACGATCAGATGAATAACGAGCAGTTGCTAGATCTGGTAAAACAGATGACGTTGGAGGAAAAAACAGCTCAGCTTCTTCAGTTGACTGCCAACTTTTATGAAGGAACAAATGTTGAAGGTCAGATCACAGGGCCGATGGAAGAGATGGGAATTACGGAGCAGTCCGTGGATGCCAGTGGGTCCATTCTGGGGTTGTCCGGTGCGCAGGCCATCATTGATGTACAGCAAGCTTATATGAAAAAAAGCCGTTTGGGCATTCCGCTTTTGTTCATGGCTGACGTAGTTCATGGATTCAAAACCATTTTCCCGATTCCACTGGCGATCGGTTGTTCATGGGACACAGAACTGGCTGAGAAAAGTGCTGAAATTGCAGCACGTGAATCAGCTGTATCCGGTTTGCATGTTACCTTTGCACCTATGGTGGATCTGGTTCGTGACCCACGCTGGGGTCGTGTGATGGAAACGACAGGAGAAGACCCTTATCTGAACAGTTTGTTTGCGGCTGCGTTTGTACGTGGATATCAGGGCGATAGTTTGAAGGATGAGCCAGATCGTCTTGCAGCCTGTGTTAAACACTTTGCGGCGTATGGGGCGGCTGAGGGTGGTCGGGATTACAATACGGTGGACATGTCTGAGCGTAACCTGCGTGAGTACTATTTGCCAGCGTACAAAGCAGCATTGGATGCGGGCGTGGAGATGGTCATGACTTCGTTCAATACGGTTGACGGTATTCCGGCAAGTGGCAATGAGAAGTTAATGCGCGGCATTTTGCGTGACGAGTGGGGCTTTGATGGTGTATTAATCTCGGATTGGGCTTCCATTCGCGAGATGATTGCACATGGTGCTGCAGAAGATGATCGTGAAGCGGCATATCGTGCCATTCGTGCAGGGGTAGATATGGAGATGATGACACCGTGTTATGTTCATCATTTGCCTGAGCTGATTGAGAGCGGTGAAGTGGAAGAAGAGCTCATTGATGAAGCCGTTCTGCGAATTTTGCAACTGAAAGAAAAGCTGGGATTGTTCGACAATCCGCTGCGTGCAGCCGATCCGGAACGTGAGCGCGAAATTGTTTTCTCCAAAGAGCACCGTCAGGTATCGTATGAACTGGCAACAAAATCAGCTGTCCTCTTGAAGAATGATGGCAATGTTCTTCCACTTCAACCGGAAGCTAATGTAGCCCTCATTGGTCCTTTTGCACAGAGTCCAGACATTCTGGGCTGGTGGTCCTGTGAAGGGGTTAAGGAAGATGCAGTTAAGCTGGGAACAGCTCTGCAAGAGCGCCTGACAGGTGGGAAAGTTCAATTTGCTCAAGGCAGTAATGTTCATACGATTACAGCTGAGCAGATTGCCGAAGCCCTGGAAGTGGCAAGCAAAGCAGATCTGATTGTTCTCGCTCTGGGTGAAGACTCTGAGATGAGCGGAGAAGGTGGCTCACGCACGGATATCCGTCTGCCAGCAGCCCAATTGGAATTGGTTAAACAGCTCAAAGCAGCGGGAAAACCGATTGCCACCGTTATTTTCAACGGCCGTCCATTGGATCTGCATGGTGTAATCGATGAATCGGATGCCGTTCTTGAAGCCTGGTTCCCAGGTAGTGAAGGCGGAGCAGCGATCGCAGATGTTCTGACAGGTGTAGTGAATCCATCCGCACGTCTGACGATGTCCTTCCCGCAGTCCGTAGGTCAGATTCCGGTCTATTACAACCATTTCAATACAGGTCGTCCACTGAACCCGGAGAAGACGGAAGAACGTTACGTATCCAAATACATTGACAGCCCGAATGAACCTTTGCTTCCGTTCGGTTATGGTCTTTCATACACTTCGTTCTCTTATGGTGATCTTGAAGTGTCAAGTAATGAGATGACTGCCGAAGAGTCCCTGAGCATTCAAGTACGTGTAACAAACACGGGTGAGCGCGCAGGCGTGGAGACCGTTCAGTTGTACGTTCGTGATGTAACAGGTGAAGTCGTTCGTCCGATGCGTGAGCTGAAAGGATATGTGAAGCTTGCACTGGCGCCAGGCGAGAGTGGTACAGCGACGTTTACGTTAAATGAAGAACAGCTTCGTTATCACCATTCCGACTTAAGCCACCGCAGTGATCGAGGCGAGTTCCATATTCTTGTGGGTGCAAACAGTCGGGATACTCAGAAGAAATCATTCAGACTTGTTTAATCCGGTGAATGGAAAGAGTAATGTGTCAGGCCTTTTGTTATGAAAGGCCTGATAAACATAACAGGGGAGCGAAGAATGTGGTCAGTATCAAGGATATCGCCAAACAGGCGGGAGTTTCCATCTCTACTGTGTCATATGCGCTGAATGGCAGCAACAAAGTGACCGATGAGACGAGTTCCAAAATTTTGGCCATTGCCAAAGAACTGAACTATGTTCCAAATGCCGCAGCAAGAACACTGAAGAAGAGGGAATCCAAAATTCTAGGTGTATTCTTGACCGATTTTAGAGGAGATGTGTACGGAGACTTGCTGAGTGGCATGAAAGCCGTATGTAATGCTCAAGGTTATGACCTGATCGTGTGCAGTGGTAAACAATCCCATCGCATGCTTCCAGAGAGAATGATTGATGGTGCGATCATTCTGGATCATACGTTTGCAAGTGAGGAACTAATGCAGTATGCCGATCGTGGGCACAAAATCGTTGTATTGGACCGTGAGATGGATCATCCCAACATTAATCAGGTTCTGCTGGATAACAAAGCCGGGGCGACACTTGCGATGGAACATCTGATTGAACAGGGACATAAGAAAATCTACGTGGTGACCGGACCGGAAGGTTCGTTTGACTCTGTGCAGCGGTTAAAGGCTGTGAGACAGGTTGCTGAACGTGAAGCCGATGTGGAATGGATTGAGATTACGGGAGATTTTGAAAAGAGTGGTGGAGAACAAGCCGCAGATCAGATTGTGCAGGTGTATGATGGACCCACAGCGGTATTCTGCCTCAATGATGAGATGGCTATTGGCTTGTGTGATCGTCTGGCAGACAGTACACTTGGCGTTGGTCAGGAGATTGACGTCATCGGATTCGACAATATTGAATTGAGCAAGTACGTCCAGCCGAGATTGGCAAGCATTGATTATTCCAAACGCAAGTGGGGATCACTCGCTGCTGAACAATTGATCAAAATTATTGCTGGAGAACCCGTCGATCATGAACGAATTTATGTGACATTAGTTGAGGGTGGGTCGGTGAGTGGGCCTATTCCATCTGATTCGGTTATATCTATGCGGAATGACCGGGCGGTTAGCTATTGATCCCGAATACAGCAAGAGACAAGGCTTAGAAGAATTGAATCATTCTTTTAAGCCTTGTCTCTTGCTATTTCGAGGATGAAGCAATAGAAAAAGCCTCTCCGGAGAGAGGCTTGGCCTTTACAAGCCTTTTGTTTTGTCATTGTTGTAGGATGAAGTGAGAATGCCTGTAATGAAGAGAGTCAATACGATTGCAATAATCCAGAATGTCAGTGAAAATGACATACCCTTCGCACCTCCTGCACAAGCTCATTTTCTTCTATTATAACCATTATAGGTAGAAAAGAAATGCTTCACCCTATTATTTGTAAAATAAAAAGTGTGTGGGCACCGGTCTGAGGCTGCCATCTGAAGGGTTATTAACGACCCGATTATTCAGAATAAGCGAGGATGATCCACCGCCATCCAGATTATAGGCGTCGATCACCCCAAGCTTGTACAACCGCCCTTGCAACTCTTCAAGGGTAGCACCGGAACTTCCGCCCTCATTATATCCGTCAACTACAATAATCAATAACTGATCATCCTTATAATTGCCAATGACTGTACGTGGTGCTCGTTTGGGTGATACTTTCCATTTGTCGGGAATTGCGGTTTTACGTCCATTCTGTAGCAGCACGGGTACAAACGTAGCCCCAAATTGTGGTTGCAGGCGATCCAGTGAGTTTTTGTCGAAGAACTTGCCTCCAACCAGTTTGCCGGCATCGTTAAGTCCTACAAAAAACAGATCTTTGAAACTGGCCTGGAAACCGTTCACGTATTTCCCATCCATGACGGTTGTGCTAAGTGGATAACGTTTGCCGCCACTGTCAGCAAATCCACCTGCGTTGATCCCGGCAATTGCGCCGTTACGCTTCACAGCCTGCATGGTCGTCTCAGAACGCCCAGGCTCACTGTCTAGAGCCATCTGCATGGCCGTAGGGTCTTTTAGCTTGATCTTCATGGCATAGCCCTTATAGCTGCCAGGATTCACTCTGTACATTTCAATCGTTAGCCGGTCACTGTCTACCCGTTCAAATGGAACGCCAAGCTTGGATGAAATCCGTTTGTTGTAGATCGTTTCCGGACGATCCGCTTGGGCGGAAGCCTTCTGCACAAGTGTAGACATCGTACTTGTTGTTTTATTATAGAGCTGTGTCGTTCTTTTAATAGAAGAAGAAGTCTGGACAGCAGCATCTTTTGCCCCCGCAAGCTCTTGGCTAATTGCTTGGGTCCGGGGTGTAATCGTATCCTCTGACAGTTCGGTAGGCATCAAACCTCCGGGTTCAAGTGGGGGACGAAGCAGCAGCAGGCATAATATCAATCCAACAAAAGGAGCGAGTGCAAGCATAAAAAAACGATTAACCTGTTTGACGGGTGTAATCATTTGAGCAGGTCCATCTTTTTCTGGAGTGTCTCCAGTTGTTTTTTGACTTCGCTCAGCTGGGTATACAGTTTGTTGCTGTTATCCGTTTTGTCACTTGCATTATCCTTGGTGAAAGTCAGCAATTCATTGAAGGATTGAACCTGTCCCTGCAGGTCTTCTACTTCCTTGGATATCGTTGTTAGCTGATTTTCGTAGTCGGTTTTTAGCGCTGCAATCTGCTGCTGATTATGGGCTTGAAGCTGGTTAATCATCTGTTGTTGGAGATGGTTACTATAATAGTAGGTTCCAACGACTCCTAGTGCAATGAGGACAATCCACATTACCAGAAACAGCTTGATTGAAGATCCAGCCTTGCCTTTGGCGCTCCGGGTGTGATGGATGTCAGAGGACGGGGCAGATGGTTTCATATCATCACTCCTGGTCATTTATAGGTACAAAAAAATTTCCAGTCCTCATTCTATCATGCCCCTATTGATTACGCAAAAATGAAATTCTTTACTTAATAGAGTAAAAAGAGATTGCATCGGAAGGAAGTCCTAGGATACAATTTCTTATAGATGCAATAAGTAGGAACTTTGGGCAGGTTTTTCGACTTTTTTAGATAGAAATGCAGGAAATTTATACTATATTTTGACCTTTCCGGGGATGGGAAGAGGGACGTCATGGTGTTTTTATAACAAAATACAGTGAAAATAGAGCTTTTTTATCGGCTTCCTCCTGTATTTTTCTGTTTTTCGACATAATCCGACCTATGCTTCTTCTATACTCGGACTGTCGCATAGACAATGGAATTATCATGACAGAAGCTAGAAGTTATTTGTCCAATACATAACAGGGGGAACAACAATGAAAAAAGTATGGCAGGTGGTCATCATAGATATCCACCCCACCAGCATGCTCGGTACAAAATTGATTTTGGAAGAGCAGCAAGATCTGACGGTACGTGGCATGACTTCGACCGGAACAGAAGGGCTCGAACTGGTGAATATTCACCAGCCTGATCTGATTCTTATGGATTATCGTCTTCCGGAGGGTCAGGCAGATCAATATATTGCCCAGATGAAGAATCTGTCAGCTCACAGTCACATCATCATTTTGACGGATGAAGACAATGTGAAGTTGTTTCGTCATCTGATGAGTCTTGGTGCAAGCGGCATGTTATCCAAACAGGCTTCCCCTAGCCAGCTGATTCATCTGATCTCTGGGTTACGTGAGGGCCATGTGTCCATTCCATTGTCGTGGTTAAACAGTGCGGAGTGGGCGCAACCTGTGGAGTCTCCGACAGAAGCACGTGTCATTGAATTAACAGAAACCGAAACTTTTATCATGGAAAGAATTGTTCAGGGTGTAACCTATGATAAAATAGCGAATGAGATCAACGTTAGCAGACGTTCCATTGATAATTACCTGCGTAAAATATACGTGAAGCTGGAAGTCAGCAGTAGAGCACAGGCCATTGAACGTTATGCCTTGCATGCAAGACAAGTGAAGACGGGATCCTGACGAAACAGGTTTGTTCTTCCCATGATCACAACAGTTCGGTATGCATCCGGTCATATTCGATGGCGCGCAGGAATAGGTTGTAGGGCTGCGGACTGCGAGTACAGTTTCGGAATAGGGACGAAAGGGGAACGGATCGATGAAATATTTCTTTGCTTCCCGTACCAACAGGCTTTTGTCATCACCACTGAGGGATATACGTGAGATGTCTGGCAGGGATTATTTCATTTCTCTGGCAGAAGAATTGCCTGCGGAGGAGTTGTTTCCTTTCAAATTGTTGGAAGAAGCAGCCGTGTCTGTCTTTAGTTCAGGCCCCTCCGCACTGCAATATGGAGAGCCAGCAGGCTATACGCCCCTAAGAGAGTGGTTGAACAAAGACTGGAATGCACGCAAAGGCATACGAACGGTACCCGAGCAGATTCTGTTGACCACTGGTACCCAGCAGGCCATCGATCTGGTGATGCGTCTATTACTTGAGCCCGGAGATTCTGTACTGGTTGAACATCCCACATCTCCAGGCTGTCTTGAGGTTCTGGAGATGCAAGGAGCCAAGATTGTGCCCGTAATGGGTGATCGGGACGGCATATTGCCAGACCTTTTGGAGCAACACATGCAGCAGGTTAGACCGAAGCTGCTTTTTGCTGCACCCAGTTTCTCGAATCCGACCGGTGCTTTGTGGAGTATGGAACGGCGGGAGGCTGTCCTTGAGCTGTGTTCGCGCTATGGTGTACTGCTTGTGGAAGATGATTCTTATGGAGAGCTCCATTTCGATGGCCTTGAGCCAACGGAATTCTATCGTAAATATCCTTCACTCTTTGCACTGGATACTGCCGATCAGGGTGGACATGTTCTCTACATTGGTTCATTTAGCAAAACGGTAGCGCCCGCTCTTCGAACCGGATGGGCCGCTGGACATCCTGCGCTGATTCAGGCAATGGCCTCGGTTAAACGGATTGCAGATGGTCAGTCCAGTCCGATGAATCAGCGGCTGTTATATCAACTGCTTGCCCATTCCCCTTTTCGTTGGAGTGATCACCTATCCATGTTGAATCGGGAGTATAAGACAAGACTCAAACTGATGCTTGAACTGTTGAAAAGACCGGGCTGGAAAGGGTGTCAGTACAATATCCCTGAGGGCGGAATGTATCTGTGGGTACAGTTGCCGGAAGGATTAGATAGTGGCGCTCTGCTTAAGGCGGCTTTGCCCAAAGGTGTATCTTTTCTTCCTGGATCACTATGCTCCACAGGTGTACAGGATCAACGTTACATTCGATTGAACTTTAGCCATCCGGGCCGTGATGAATTGCTGCTCGGCATGAACCTGATCAGTGAAGCCATTTCCGAATTTACGGCTCGTAGCTAAGTCAGATCAAAATTAGATTTTGTAGCAAAAATTAAAATTGGTTCATGACCAAAGTGATTACGTTATTGCATCCACTAACATTTTTATATATAATATGAATTAATGAGTTGTTGGTTTCTTTATATAAGCTACAATGGTGGCCAGTTCAGAAAAAGCACTCATATATTTTATCTAACGGGGGAAAATTCAACATGTCTAATATTTTATTTGTTAAAGCAAATGACCGTCCTGCAGATCAAGCAGTCAGCGTTAAATTGTACGATGCATTCTTGAGCGCATACAAAGAGTCCCACCCAGGTGACACAGTTACTGAGTTGGATCTCTACAATACAGAATTCCCATTCTATGGTAACACTGCTATCACAGGTACTTACAAAGCAGCTAACGGTTTTGAACTGACAGCTGACGAGCAAAAAGCAGCTTCACTTGCAGCACAATTGCAAGATCAATTCCTGGCAGCTGACAAAGTTGTATTTGCATTCCCACTGTGGAACTTCACTGTTCCAGCTCCATTGGTAAACTACATTGCTTACCTGAGCCAAGCTGGTAAAACATTCAAATACACTGCTGAAGGTCCTGTAGGACTTGCTGGCGACAAAAAAGTAGCTTTGCTTAACGCACGTGGTGGCGTTTATTCCGAAGGCCCAATGGCAGCTGCTGAAATGTCCCTGAACTTCCTGAAAACAGTTATCGGCTTGTGGGGCATTCAAAACCCTGAAGTGGTTATCGTTGAAGGACATAACGCTTCTGCAGATCGTGCTGAAGAAATCGTTACTGCAGGTCTGAAATTGGCTTCCGAAGTAGCAGTAAAATTCTAATAACACTCTTCTATATAAAACACATCAAAACACCTGTAGTCTCCAGTGGAGATTACAGGTGTTTTTTGCATTCTCATTTTTTTCACATCCGTTACTTCAGATGATTCGGTTCAGATCTTGCCTGTATTTTTTAAGTAAAACTCCGCTGCTTCAGCAATGTGTGCAAGGTCGTCGTTATTTTCACCAGATACAGAATACGTTACATCAAGTTCATTAATGGTTCGTTCAATCATATCATTATCCTCAAGCATGTGTGCATGCTCGGTTAACGCCTGTACTCCCTTAATCGTCAAAATATACTTTCCACGAGAGAGGCGTTCAAACCAGCCATAATAATTTTTTTGCAGAATCGCTGCGGCAGAACCTACGCCTGTCTGTCTGGCAAGGTTGGCCGGAGAGGCTTCTCCGTTCGTCCGTAGAGCGGATGCGACACGCAAAGCCTTCTCACGATATGCTGTGACCAGCTGTCTTCGTGTGCTGCCTCCCGTATTGTAGTCTCCGCTGCGTTCATCGAATTCCTTGAGCAATCGTTTCCGCCGAACACCGCTTTTACGGGCAACCTGATTGCGGCCAGTGAGGGGGATCAGGGCAGAGGGCTCGCACAATACATCAATCAGGGGGGCTTTGGTTTTGTAAAATGTGACAGTCAGCAGCCCTAGACCAAGTTGTCTGCATAGTGCAGTCAGTTCGCTCCAGCGTTGGTTCACGGCTCCACGTTTGCTGCGATTGCGCTCGACGGCCAGATACACGAACGGGCTAAGCTTCAAGCGCTGCATGCCCTGCAGCAACAGGGAGAGGTTAAATGTTTTTTTCATTTCCACAATGAGTGGTTCGTCCTGGTCTGATCTGACTCCGACGAGGTCACAATGTCTGACTTCCGCCTTGACGTCGAAGCCACGCTGCTCGAAGAAAGCCTTCACAGGTGAATATAATTCGGTTTCGTATTTCACTGCCATCGTCCGTGCTCCTTTCCAGAAGTGGCCTGTCTCTGACCATGTGTTGTCCGGTTTCCTGAATTTAGAACCCTCATTATATCATATTCGTTCTTTTTTTTCTGAAGGCACAAGATGTCTGATAGAACAGGGAAAAGCCAAAATTCGAAGCGGTTGATTGAAAAAAAGAGGTCAACTTATCCGAATTGCCGCATAGGTATGTAATACACTTTTCACAACAAAACAAGACGTTTGGACAGAGGGTGGCGGGACTACACAGGACCGCAAGATTGGTATTCAAGCAGGAGCCGCAATTCTATTGATTTCTTCATACCATTCGGAATGGTTGACAATCACACTAAAGGAGCCATGGGAGGTACCAAGCATGAATATTTTTGAACGCGTTGCGGAACATCGGGCAGAGAGTGACCGTTTGACATGGAACGGAACATTTGAAGATTATATTGCACTGCTGAGAGAGGACCCGACTCCGGCAATGACGGCTCACGCCAGAGTGTATGAGATGATTGAATCGTTTGGCGTGGAAGAAGTAGGTGGGCATAAGCGGTACAAGTTTTTTGAACAGGAGATCTTTGGACTGGATCGATCGATTGAAAAGCTGGTTGAAGAATACTTCCACTCGGCAGCACGTCGTCTGGATGTACGTAAGCGGATCTTGCTCCTGATGGGTCCTGTAAGTGGAGGGAAATCGACGCTGGTGACACTGCTGAAGCGGGGGCTTGAACAGTTCTCGCGGACAGAGAAAGGTGCCATATACGCCATTGATGGATGCCCGATGCATGAGGAACCGCTGCATCTGATTCCACTGGAGCTTCGCCCTGAAGTGGAAAAGGAAATTGGAGTCCGCATTGAGGGTAACCTTTGCCCATCCTGCCAGATGAGACTGCGTACCGAATATGGTGGTGATATCAGCAAGGTGCCGGTGGAACGGGTCATTGTTTCCGAAGATAATCGGGTGGGGATAGGAACATTCAGTCCATCCGATCCGAAATCACAGGATATTGCCGATCTGACGGGTAGTATCGACTTCTCCACCATTACCGAGTTTGGTTCCGAATCCGATCCACGTGCCTATCGTTTTGATGGGGAGTTGAACAAGGCGAACCGTGGGTTAATGGAGTTCCAGGAGATGTTGAAATGTGATGAGAAATTTTTATGGAATCTCCTGTCGCTCACGCAGGAAGGGAACTTCAAAGCAGGACGCTTCGCCTTAATCAGTGCGGATGAGATGATTGTGGCGCATACGAATGAATCGGAGTATAAGTCTTTTATCTCCAACAAGAAGAATGAGGCACTGCAATCCCGGATGATTGTCATGCCGATTCCGTACAATCTGAAAGTGTCCGAGGAAGAGAAAATCTATGCCAAGCTCATTCAGCAAAGTGACATGAAGCATGTTCATATTGCACCGCATGCACTGCGGACTGCAGCCATTTTTTCCATACTTACCCGCTTGAAGGAAACGAAAAAACAAGGCATGGATCTCGTTAAAAAGATGCGCATGTATGATGGTGAAGAAGTGGAAGGATACAAAGAAGCCGATCTGCGCGAGATGCAAAATGAGTATTTGGATGAAGGGATGTCCGGCATTGATCCACGGTATGTCATTAACCGGATCTCCAGTGCTTTGATCAAGCAAAATCTTCAGTGCATTAACGCGTTGGACATTCTGCGGGCCATCAAGGACGGTCTGGACCAACATGCTTCGATCACAAAGGAAGAGCGGGAGCGTTATCTGAACTTTATTGCTCTTGCACGCAAGGAGTATGATGAACTGGCCAAGAAGGAAGTACAGAAAGCATTTGTGTACTCATTCGAGGAATCCGCAAGAACGCTATTCGAGAATTACCTCGATAACATTGAAGCATTCTGCAACTGGTCCAAGATTCGTGACCCGCTCACGGATGAAGAGATGGACCCGGATGAGCGTCTGATGCGATCCATTGAGGAGCAGATCGGGATCTCCGAGAATGCAAAGAAAGCGTTCAGAGAAGAGATTCTGATCCGAATCTCGGCATACTCCCGCAAGGAGCGCAAGTTCGAATACAGCAGCCATGACCGTTTGCGTGAAGCGATTGAGAAGAAGTTGTTCACCGATCTGAAAGACATCGTCAAGATCACAACCTCAACCAAAACACCGGATGCAACCCAATTGAAACGTATGAATGAAGTCATTAAACGCTTAATTGAGGAACATGGATACACCGCAGCCAGCGCGAATGAACTGTTACGTTATGTGGGCAGTCTGCTTAACCGCTAATCGGCAACGAACCATTCCGGATCAGGCTCCTGATGCCTGTTGTGAGGCTCCTTCACAGCAGGGTCAGGGCCTTTTTAATTACATGAAGGTCATATTAATCTAAAAAAGCTGACAAATAAGGTTAATTTTAAAGAGAATTAGTTCTAATGGTATATGTATATTTAGGTATTTTAGTCTATAATCAATACATATATTTACAATTTAAAGTAATTTAGTGTTTATTAAGGAGCTGACTGAACCAGATATGAGCAGTATTTCCGCAACAAGACAGAAGCAACTTGATTACATGGGATTAACCGCAGGGGATCTAAAACTGCTTGCCGATCATCGGCCTGTTTTTAAAAAAGTCGTTAATGAAGTGGTAGATCATTTCTACAATCATGTGGGAAATTATCCTGAATTGGTAGATCTGATCGCAAGATTCTCTACCATTGATCGTCTAAAAGAAACACAGAAGATGTACTGGTTATCAATGACTGACGGAATAGTGGATGACGCATATATTGAGCAACGGATTGCGATTGGACTTGTGCATTCACGGATTGGTCTGTCTGAAGATTATTATCTGGGTACCTATATGGTCTACCTGGATATTGCAACGAGCATATTCCAACAGGTTATCCCTGATTCCTGGCATCTTGTCATTCAAGCGCTCAGCAAAATGTTTAATCTGGATTCACAGCTTGTCCTTGAAGCCTATGAGAAGAAAGAAAAAGAAAAGTTACATCAGCTTGCCGATGACCAACAACATACGTTACAGGCGATTACGCAGATTACCCAAGAGCTTACAGGCATGATTAGTGAATTAAATGAGAGTGCAATGGCTATATCGAGTGTAGCCAAAGAAACAGCGGCTTCTCAGGATCAGGCTCAAGTTCTGCTCACGGAATTAACAGGGGAGATCCAGCAGATCGGAAAAATGGGTGAACTCATTCGGGAGATATCGGATCAGAGTCATCTTGTCGGTCTGAATGCAGCGATTGAAGCTGCTCATGCAGGAGAGTTCGGACGTGGCTTCGAAGTGGTTGCCAGTGAGGTGCGCAAGCTTGCAGCCAGTTCTCGGGACGCCCAGGGTAAAATTCAGTCTAATCTGGAGCAGATCATGAAGAAACTGAGCAGTGTGCAGCAGGAGTCAGATCATACCTCTCGCGGAGCACGTAGCCAAGCTTCACGCTCGGCTGAACTCGCTGTATTTGCAACAACAATGGAGAAACTGTCTCTGGATTTGAAGAATCTGGAACAGCAGGAATAGAGCTTAAAAGCATTAGGAACCTTCCATACCGTTTCAGGCTGTTTTAAGCTATAATGGGTAGACAAACCTGCCGATGTTATAGAAAAGCAGCCGGAGACAGGGGATTTGAAAGAGGTTGAGGTGATCAGATGGCTTCTATCCATGATGTAGCCAAGGAAGCGGGAGTATCTGTTGCAACCGTTTCCAAAGTGATAAACGATTATCCTGATGTAAGTGAAAAAACACGCAAAAAAGTCAATATAGCCATCGAATTATTGAAATATCAACCCAATGTGGTCGCACGTGGACTTGTCAAACGCCGTTCATGGACGGTGGGAGTGCTGTTAACGGTTCCGTTTACGAACCCTTTTGTGTCGGAGTTGCTGGAAGGGATCAAAACAGCGCTGGAGAACAGTGGATATGATCTGGTCCGGTTGTCTACTCGATTCGATGATCCGGCGTACTCGTTCATCAAACATTGCCGCAGTCGTAATGTGGATGGCGTTGTGGTATTCGGGGAAGGCAGAGAAAACGCGAGTATTCAGGAACTGGTGGATGCAGAGATTCCAACGATGTTTATCGACACGGATATGTTGGGCAAGCGTGCCGGTTACATTACTACGGATAACGCGAACGGGATCTCAATGAGTGTCAAACATCTGTATGAGCTAGGACATCGCAAGATTGCTTATATCTCAGGGACGTTAGGACCTGCCGTAGCTAATCTGCGATTGGAAGGATATCGGGAAGGGCTGCGAGAATGCGGCATCCCGTATTCTACGGTATATCTGGAAGTCTGCGATTATTCCTTCGACGGAGGAAGCAAGGCTGCCCGACGATTGCTGGCACTTCAGGATCAACCAACGGGAATTGTCTGTGCATCAGACATGTCTGCTTTTGGTGCGATTCATGAAATTGAAAAGCATGGATTGAGTGTACCAGAAGATATCTCGGTTGTCGGGTTCGATAACACGTATTATGCTGAGGTATTCAAACCGGGGTTGACCACGGTGAATCAGAATATCTATTCCATTGGCATTAAGTCCATCGAATATCTGATTGCCATGATCGAGAATCCATCTTATTCTCCTCCTGTGGTGACGGAACCTTCCAATCTGGTCATTCGTCAGACGACAGCACCCTTAAAAGCCTAAAAACGTAAATAGTAAAGATGTTTACACGAAGCACAGCTAATAAGCTGTGCTTTTTGTCGTTCTATATCTCATTTGGAAACATATGGTTTATGGAGTGGTGCAAGTCCTATAGTTTAACGGGTAAACAAAGTTTACTGGCAATCGTATAATGAAAGTGCTTACAATTTTCTGTCCATTAGCATCTATCCATCCTGTATAACGATCTTGTAAAGGGCTGGCACATGGCAGAGTAAAGGTTATTCTTCACAAACAACGAACCAAGGAGGAGATCGGATGCATTTGAGAAAATGGTGGAGCTTGTGCTTATCGGCTGTATTGATCTTCAGTTTGTTCCCAAGTGTGGGAACAGGAGGGACACGTGCTGCGGCTGCGGACGTTAAGACTGGCGAGGATGAAGTACTGTTCGAGGCTAATTTTGAAGATGGTGTGTTGGGACAATGGCGTCCACGTGCGAGTGAAAAGCTTGATATCGTAACGCAAGTAGGTCACGACAGTACACGCAGCCTGAGAACCTCTTCCCGTACCGAAACGTTTCATGGACCCTTAATTGAAGTAATAGACCATGTAGAGAAGGGCAGCACGGTTCATATTTCGTTTTGGGCCATGTACGATGAAGGACCGGACAGTCAGGTCATTAACGGTTCACTGGAGAAAGAGTACAATAACGACGCTTCAAGTCGAGAATATGCTACGTTTGCCTCTGCAACGCTGAACAAAGGACAGTGGAAAAAAATCGAGGCAGATGTGGTGATCCCTGGAGAAAATAGCGGCATCACCGGATTCCGCATGTATGCAGAGACACCTTGGAAGACGTCAGCGGAAGTGACGCCGGCGGATACGATTACTTTTTACGTGGATGATGTTCTGATTACGGAAGCCGAAAAAATTGAAATAGAGCCGAACATTCCGAATCTCGTGGATGTTGTGGGACAACACTATGCAATGGGAGCGGCTATCGACCAGTCTGCACTGGATGCGGAAGATCCGCATTCCCAGCTGTTGACGAAACATTTTAATAGTATTACAGCTGGAAACTTTATGAAAATGGATGCGATGCAACCTCAGGAAGGACAGTTTGTCTGGTCAGAGACAGATCGCCTGGTGAAGTTTGCCGAAGCAAATGACATGGAAATCAGAGGTCATACGCTGTTATGGCATAGTCAGGTGCCGGACTGGTTCTTTACAGATCCAAATGATGCATCGAAACCTGCCACGCGGGAACAGTTGCTTGCACGGATGAAAACCCATATTCAAACCATCGTGACCCGGTACAAAGGAAAGGTTCATACATGGGATGTCGTCAATGAAGTCATCTCAGACGGAGGCGGCTTGCGGAATGAGGCCAGTAATTCCAAGTGGAGAGATATTATTGGGGATGTGGATGGCGACGGAGATGACAGTGATTACATTGAGCTGGCTTTCCGATATGCACGTGAGGCTGACCCTGATGCTGTACTGGTGATTAATGACTATGGAATGGAGGGCAATGGAAACAAGGTGAATGATATGGTGAAGCTTGTAGAGAAGCTGCTTGCCAAAGGAACACCGATTGATGCGGTTGGATTCCAGATGCATGTATCCATGTACGGACCGGATGTAAAGCTTATTCGTGAGGCTTTTGAGAAAGTGATCGCTCTTGGTGTGAATGTACAGGTTACAGAGCTGGACGTTTCGATCTATTCGAGTAATTCTGAACTGGAGATGCCTGTCACAGATGAATTAATGCTGCAACAAGCTTACCGTTATCGTGAACTGTTCGACCTGTTCGACGAGCTGGGAAAACGCGGCGTAATGGACAGTGTTACAGTATGGGGACTTGCGGATGATGGTACATGGCTTGATAATCATCCAGTCAAAGGACGCAAAGATGCACCATTGTTATTTGATCGTAAATTAAAAGCAAAACCGGCATTTTGGGCACTGGTGGACCCTACCACCCTTCCGATCTATCGTAATGAATGGACAGCATTGAAGGCCAGCCCTTCTTTCCCGAATCACAAAGGACAGGAAGATATTCTTTGGGGTGCTGTGAAAGGACTTGAAATTAATCATCTGGCAGATGGTACATCTGCGGTTACGGGTGAGGCTCGTATGATGTGGGATGCCAAAAAGGTGAATTTACGAGTGGAAGTGAAGGATACCACACGTCGCAAAGGGGATCAGGTGCAGGTTTTCCTCGCGGAAGAAGTCAAGGGGACAGGCGCTGCAACTTCTGAAGCTGATCTGTCTGCCAAGAAGAAAAATCCGCCGTCTGCAAATGGTCAATATACGTTCAAACGGGACGGCGGTAAAGGCCAAGACAAAAATACTTACAACGTACAGGAAACAAAAACCGGGTATGTTGTATACGCATCACTTCCTATGTCAGCTACTTTACTTACCGAAGGCCAGGTCTTGTCTCTGGATTTTCGGATTACGGATGAATATGCTGCTGGAAAGACAGCGACCATCGTTTGGAATGATATTTCCAATCAACAGCCCGACAAACCAGCCAACCGGGGCAAACTGAAGCTGGGTTCTGTATTGAAACAAACCAAAGTCACTTATGGCAAACCTGTAATTGATGCGAAAAAGGATAACATCTGGAAAAACGCTGCATCTGTTAAAACGGATGTCTGGGTGGTCGGAAACTCCGGTGCAACGGCAACGGCACAGCTGTTATGGGATGAGAAATTCCTGTACGTATTGGCAGATGTGAAAGATCCTTTGCGAAGCAAATTAAGTTCTAATGCACATGAGCAGGATTCGATCGAGATTTTTATCGACCCGAGCAAAGATCAGACAACATTCTATCAGGAGGATGACGCCCAGTACCGGGTCAATTTTGATAATGAGGCTTCTTTTGGAGGAAATGCACGTAAAGAAAGCTTCAAATCAGCTACCCGATTAACAAGCGGAGGGTATACAGTTGAAGTGGCAATCCCACTAGATAGCGTTCGTGCTGAAGGCCAAAGATGGATTGGATTCGATCTGCAAGTTAATGATGATGGTGCGGGGGATGGCAAGCGAAGCAGTGTGTCCATCTGGAGCGATTCATCAGGTAATTCTTATCAAGATACTTCCGGTTTTGGCAGTCTGTTACTGACTCGCAAATAGAATATTCAGTTGTGAATTAGAATATGAGAATGTTAGCTATTCGACATCGTATATCTGGAAATAAGTGTTGATTTTAAATGCTGGGACGTTTAGACTATATACATTCAAATAAACGGGTTCCAATGTATGACAACGGCTTCAACTAAGTCTGTGGTCACGAGTCAAATGATGCGGAGGGAGTGCCTGTCATCCAGACAGCGCACTCGCTTCTTTTTTACATTTTTGCATACATACAAGGCATTTCCCGGTTGAAAGGACAGAGTGAGTGGAGCACCTACATGGTACGTACAACTTAGAACTTGTTATTTTATCCTATATTATTGCATCGTTAGCTTCATACGCAGCCCTTGACCTTGCAGGCCGTGTAAGTCAGGCTAGCGGGGTGGCGCGGAATGTATGGCTTACCTGCGGTGCAGTCTCGATGGGGCTGGGAATCTGGTCCATGCATTTCGTAGGTATGCTGGCTTTTGTTCTGCCTACGCAAGTCTCCTATTCCACCGGTAAGGTTGTTTTATCTGTTCTACTTGCTATTGTCGCATCGGGGGTGGCCTTGAACATTGCGGGTAGACAATCCGGCAAGATAAGCAAGCTCATGATTGCTGGAGTACTGATGACAGTGGGGATCAGCTCGATGCATTATGTAGGAATGGCAGCGATGTCGACTCCGGTTACGTATGAACCAGGCAGAGTGGTGTTATCCATTCTGATTGCAGCGCTTGCTTCATTTGCGGCATTGTGGCTCATGTTTTTCTTCCGTTATCATCAATCAAGACATACCTGGGTTTACAAGATGGGCAGCGGTCTCATTATGGGTGTTGGAATCTCTGGTATGCATTATACCGGGATGTCAGCTGCACATTTCCATCATTCACATGGCTCGATGGCAAGTTCAGGTATGCAGATTGAGCCAGGCATTCTCGCCTACTTGATTGCATCGGGCACATTTATTGCTTTGGGCTTGACGTTGTTTGGCATATTTATCAATCAGCGAATGTCACAGAAAGATCGACGGATTCATGAGAATGAGCAATGGTATCAGGCCCTGTATCATAACCATTCGGATGCTATTATTTCAGTGAATAAGGAAGGTATTGTCAAAGGGATTAATGCTGCTGTAACAACAATCACCGGATATCCTGAAAAAGGGGTCATGGATCGTTCCATTGATGAGATTGCTCAGCAAATCGATATAAAGTGGATAAGTGAATTTGATTCCATCGATTGGAATGATCATGGGCTGGAGCAGGCGCACTACATGGCCAAAATGAGAGACGTGCAGGGTGAACTTCTGGACCTTAGTATTGTTGTAGTTCCTGTTGTCATTGATGACAGACATGTGGGAAGTCACATTTTGATCAAAGACGTTACGGAGGAGAAACAGGCTCAGGAGAAGATTCGTCACCAAGCTTTGCATGATCCGTTGACGGGGCTGCCCAATCGGCGCAAGTTGGATGATGTGCTGGCTTGTACGATTCACGATTCAGCAGAAAAAGGGAATACTTTTGCCGTTATGGTGATGGATATAGATCGTTTCAAGATGATTAATGATTCGCTGGGACATTCCATTGGAGATGTATTTCTAAGAGAAGTCAGCAGCCGGATCATGAAAGCCATAGAAGCTTCTGATCCCTTGGCTATGGAGAATGTCATGCTGGCCCGCATGGGCGGTGACGAGTTCACACTCGTTGTGACCCAGGATCAAGCGACAGAAGTACGAGTGTCAGAACTTGCAAAACAGATTGTTGAGGCCATTCAGTTACCTTATCGACTGAAGGAGAACGACTTTTACGTAACCGCCAGCATTGGAATTGCGATGTATCCGGATCATGGAGTGGGCGTGGATGCTTTGCTGAAACATGCGGACTCCGCCATGTATGAAGTGAAGAAAAACGGCAAAAATGGTTTCCAATTCTACACTGCCCAACTGGATTCCGAACTATATGAACGCATTGAGCTGGAGGGTTATCTTCGTAAAGCTTTGGAACGCGATGAGATGGTCCTGTACTATCAACCACAGATTCGTACCGAGGATAGCCGCATGATTGGTGTAGAGGCTCTTATACGTTGGAACCATCCACTCAAAGGTCTGCTCGCACCCAATGTGTTTATCCCGCTTGCAGAAGAGACAGGCATGATCTATGAGATTGGCAATTGGACGCTGCGGGAAGCATGCAGGCAGATGAAACTCTGGCATGCCAGCGGCGGACCACTCATTCCGGTATCGGTTAACTTGTCCAGCCAGCAGTTCCACCAATCCAACTTGGTAGAACAGGTCAAGAATGCACTCTTGGAGACAGGGCTGGATGCTCGATATCTGGAGTTGGAAATAACAGAGAGCATGATGATGGATGCAGCCGTATCCACGGCGATTCTTAATGAACTGACAGCACTGGGTGTCAAGATCAGCCTGGATGATTTCGGTACGGGATACAGTTCACTCAGTTATCTGAAGCATTTCCCGATTCACAAGCTTAAGATTGATCGTTCGTTTGTGACGGACATTACAGAGAGTCACAGTGATCAAGCCATTGTGGCGACCATTATATCGATGGCACAGAATCTCAAGATGGAAGTGATTGCCGAAGGCATTGAGACGAAAGGCCAATTGGATATTCTGATGCAGAATGATTGCCGCGAGATTCAGGGATATTATTTCAGTCGCCCACTGCCGGCAAGTGAAGTGGAGCATGATTTTTTTGTGCCGTTGCGATTGCAGGGTAATGGTACACCGCCGGTACCATCCTGATTTTATGTATGCCAAGCGGCAAGTCCCCGTGTATGTCGGGAGCTTGCCGCTTTTTTTGTTTTTTTATGGTATGTCGCCATCCTTCATACGTGATACGAAGGTTCTCTTTTTTAAAAGGGAAAGGGCTGTTGGAACCTCACATAAACTTGCGGTGGTGTTTCTTGCCATCATACGTAAACCAGATCGGTTTATCCTCGACACGTGTCTCCACATGTACGGTGCGTCCCCAGAGGCGATACAGATAAGGCAGGGTACGTTCCATATATTTCAGATCCAACTCGATGCCTTCATATTGATGTTTGAGCACGAGTTCCCCGGTCCGCAGATAATCAGCATCTTGCACGACTAAGTAAGGAGAGCCGCCGTTGACACGTGAAAATACGAGCTGATCCCGTATGTTCTCCCAGGACTTGTCGGTGATTTTCCAGTCCGGGCCTTTTTTCTCAAATACGTAGAGGTCCAGATCCTCGGTTAATTGTTTGGTCATGTAATTGCGGATAAAGGAGGTATCGGAATCGAATTCACGCACCTCGAACATTTTGGCACGACCTTGGCCCGGTTTGCGGCCCCAGCGTTCCTGTTCTTCACGGGTTGGGTTATCCCAGCGCCGTTCAATATCCTCGAAAATCTTCAATCCCAAATAATACGGATTCAGACTTTGTTTGGATGGCTGCACCACGGAGGAGTTGAGTTTGGCAAATTCGATGGTATCCTCACTGTTGAGATCGAGTTCACGGATAATGCGTTGATGCCAGTAGGAGGCCCAGCCTTCGTTCATGATTTTGGTTTCCATCTGTGGCCAGAAATATAACATCTCTTCACGCATCATACTCATGATATCCCGCTGCCAGTCGGTCAACACTTCCGAGAACTCCTGAATAAACCACATGATATCCTTCTCCGGTTCAGGTGGAAAGTGATGAACCTGAATACCTTCCGCGGGTGCTTCTTCGGTCTGCACGTCATCAAGTGACCACAGATCATCATAGCGACCTTCCGGCCGTGGTGCTTTCTCACCGCGCTGCTCCCGCATTTTCATCTCCATATAGCGTTGTTTGTCCAAATGACGGGGTTTAATCAGCTGTGGGTCTACATGTTCCTGAATTGCAATCACGGCATCGATAAATGCTTCAACGGCTTCCGTTCCATACTCCATCTCATAATTGCTGATCCGATCCGCCGTAGCGGCCATGCTTTCGACCATATTACGGTTGGATTTGGAGAAGCGGGCATTGTTTTTGAAAAAATCGCAGTGTGCCAATACGTGGGCTACGATCAATTTGTTCTGAATCAGGGAATTGCCATCCAGCAAGAAGGCATAACAAGGGTTAGAGTTGATGACAAGCTCATAAATTTTGCTGAGTCCAAAATCGTATTGCATTTTCATCTTATGAAATGTTTTACCAAAGCTCCAGTGACTGAATCTGGTCGGCATGCCATAAGCTCCAAATGTATAAATAATATCCGATGGGCAGATTTCGTACCGCATGGGGTAATAATCCAGGCCAAAACCATTGGCAATCTCCATTATCTCGGCAATAGCGTATTCTAGGTCGCGGATCTCATCTGTCATCTAACGCTGCCTCCTTCCCTTTTCTGGAAAAAGCTGCGCAAAGCTTTGTACACTTCGCCTTTTTCTTTGATCACATAATACATGAACTGATCCATCTTGATATGACGGTAAGCCGACATCAGTGTGCTGCTGCGGTTGTACTGATTCACTTCGCCGTATCCAAACATATTGCTACGCTTCATTAACTCGCCGATCAGCTTCACACACCGTTCGTTATCCGAGGTCAGATTATCCCCGTCAGAGAAGTGGAAAGGGTAGATGTTGTAGCTTGAAGGTGGATACCGACTGTCAATAATATCTAGTGCCTTCATATATACAGAGGAGCAGATGGTGCCTCCGCTCTCGCCACGGGTAAAGAACTCTTCTTCGGTTACTTCCTTGGCTTCCGTATGATGGGCGAGGAAAACAATCTCAACTTTCTCATACTGACGGCGTAGAAAACGGGTCATCCAGAAGAAAAAGCTGCGCGCGCAGTATTTCTCAAACGAACCCATGGACCCGGATGTATCCATCATGGCAATGATAACGGCATTGGATTGTGGAATGATTTTATCTTCCCATGTCTTGTAGCGCAGGTCATCCGGACTGATGTGATGGATGCCTGGCGTACCGGTCGTTGCATTGCGACGCAGATTCTCCAGAATGGTACGTTTCTTGTCAATATTGGACTGCATGCCTTTTTTGCGAATATCGTTGAAAACTACGGTATGTGTCTCAATCAGGTCTTTGTCTTTCTGCTTCAGATCGGGTAATTCCAGCTCAGCGAAGAGCATATCTTCCAATTCCTCAATACTAACTTCGGCTTCCACAATATCATGACCAGGCTGATCGCCAGCTTTTTCGCCTTTGCCGGGTTTCTGCGAAGCAGAGGGATCACGACCGATGACGTCTCCGACCTGACTGTCACCGTCTCCTTGACCGACATGTTTTTGCTTCTGGTAGTTATACACAAAACGGTACTCATCCAGACTGCGGATTGGTACCTTGATGATTTGTTTTCCATCAGACATGATGATGTTTTCTTCCGTAATCAGATCAGGCAGATTCTGCTTGATGACATCTTTCACCTTTTGCTGATGGCGCTGTTGGTCCTGGTACCCTTTGCGGTGAAGCGACCAATCTTCCTTCGACACGACGAACGAGTAAGGCTGGTGTGAATTTGACATGTAGGCACCCCCCATTGATTACGCGGCACAGTTTGGCCTGTCGGTAATTAAGTATATTCACGGGCGAGGACGATATGTGATGAGAGTGGATATAAAATGATACAATTACGCAAGTTCACCTCAGAGGTAAGGTGTGTCGTAAGAACAGAACTGCTCCATTTTTTACAGAAACAGTGAACAAGTGTGATATCCTTCCTTTACAATAGGAGAAAGACATCGATCTGGCATCTGATAGAGGTTGTTTAAAAAGGCCAATTACACTTTCTGAACACAGACTATAGAGATGCATGAAAAGGAAGGATTCATGTGAATAAAAAGGCGATCAAGGCTTGGATTATGTATGATTGGGCCAATTCGGCTTATGCAACAACAGTACTGGCGGCAGTATTGCCCGTATTCTATGCTTCGGTGGCTGCCGCAACACTGGATACGGATACCGCCGCCTCCTACCTGGCTTATACACACTCCATTGGCATGTTGTGCGTAGCTCTGCTAACACCGTTGCTAGGCACGCTGGCTGATTTGTCTGGACGGAAAGGCGACTTCCTGCGTGTATTTGCAATTATAGGCGTCCTTGCCACATTGGGATTCAGCGCAATCGGTGAAGGGGACTGGTTCCTTGCTTCCGCGTTGCTGGTCATATCTACGATTGGTTTTGCGGGTGGTAATACCTTTTACGATGCAATGCTGCCGGATCTGGTACCTGTGGAACGAAGGGACATGATATCCTCCAAAGGTTATGCCTATGGTTATATTGGAGGAGGTTTGCTGCTTGCGATGAACCTGCTGATGATTCAGCAACCGGGCTGGTTCGGGATGAGCAATACACTGGCAGGCACAAGACTTGCATTTATCTCCGTCTCGCTGTGGTGGTTATTGTTCTCGATACCGATCTTTCGTCATGCTCCGAGACGGCCTGCTTCACCGGATTTTCCCGTAACGTGGAAAGGGTATGCTGCGGTGGGCGTGCGCAGACTGCGGCAAACCTTTCGTCAGATGCGGCGTTTTCCCCAGTTAATCCGCATGCTGGTGGCTTTCTGGTTTTTTAATGACGGCATTAATACCATCATTCTGATGGCTACGATCTATGGGACAAGTATAGGCATAGGCACAGCCGACCTGATGCTCGCGCTACTGTTAACCCAGTTCATCGGGTTCCCGTGTACATTGTTACTGGGAGCATGGGCACAGCGTTGGGGAGCAAAGCAGGTATTAATCGTTAGCTTATCGGTCTACATATGTATTGTAATTCTCGGTTATTTCATGACACAAGCGATCCACTTCTATGTGCTCGCCGGGTTGGTTGGTGTTGTGCAGGGTGTGAGTCAATCCACAGCGCGTTCCCTATTTAGCAATCTGATGCCGGCAGGCAGAACAGGAGAGTATTTTGGTTTTGTGAATATTACAGGCAAATTCTCTTCGATCTTTGGTCCATTTGTGTTTGGTTATGTTGGGCAAATAACAGGTTCCACACGTTGGGGTATTCTGTCGTTAATTTTCTTTTTCGTCGCGGGTATTGCCGTATTGTTAACCGTGAAGGTACAGGAGGGAATGCAGGATGCTACACGGGCAGATCAGGAAGAAGAGCGAAATAGTAGCGCTGGAGCTCCTGGGAGGAGTTCAAATGTAAGGTTTACCTGATGGTTGTTCACCCGTTTTCATATTAAGTTTCTCAACGGATTACGTATGGCTTCAGGCATTGTTCCTCACAGAACATGTCTGGAGCTTATTCGCGTTTGTGCAATCAGAACATAATTGATTATGAATAAGTGCTTAAATGACAGACAGCAGAATACAGTGAAAGAGTATGAATTTATGAAAAGGTGAAAATAAAAGATTGACATGATACATTTTGTATCATAGAGTAAAACTATAAATACATATTGTATCTGAGAGTTGTCGAATGTAACCATGTGTTTTGCCTCATTCCGGGGGGAGCTTCCGACGGAATATTGCAAAATGCTGACCTATAGCTTGCATATTACTCGTTTTGCCAAACACAAAGGTAGAGTCTGGTCTATCCCAGCTACATATTTATACTAATGAACAGAGGAGAGGCTGCCATTGATCGACGCTCAAGGTAACGGACTTGTTTTCTTACTATGTGTTCCCCGCAGTGGTAGTTCCTTATCCACCGTAATGCTGCAAAATCATAGTCGTATATTTGCCACCCAGGAAATGTGGTTTCTGATGAATCTTGTCGATTTGCCCAAGGCTGATTCACGTGCTTATGGTGGTAGCTCCATCATTCGTCAGTTCTACAATGCCATGGTATCCGAGGATGTTTTCGAAAAGGCGTGCAGAAGTTTTGCTCTTGAAATCTACAATGGATTCCTGGAAGGGAGCGGAGCAGACTTCATCGTTGATAAATCTCCACGGTACTATTACATGCTGGAATGGCTGGATCGTCTGTTCCCTCAGTCCAAGCGTATTCATCTCCAGCGTAATCCTCTGGCCATAGCAGCATCATTCAAAAAGGTAAACCGCCACACAGGAGAAGGATTCGACCTGATTCATAGTCTGCAGAGCCCCAAATTAAATATGAAATCCGTAGATCTCACACTTGGGATGCTCCGCTTGAATGATTATTTTGCCAAACCACATCCCAATGCGTATGAATTGCAATATGAACGATTGGTATCCAATCCTCAGGAAGAACTTGAGAAACTATGCGCGTTTCTGGGAATTCGATATGAACAGGGTATGGAGCAGTATGGACAGTTTCTGGACAGTGCCAAGTCTGACATGTTCTACAGTATGGGCGTGGGTGATCCATTCCTCTCTTCGCATCAAGAGGCACATCAGGGTTCTGTTAACAACTGGAAAAACATATTAGAACCCCATGAAGTTGAACTGTATTGCCGTGTGATGGGGGCAGATCTGTTCCACCGGATGGGATACAGTGAACAGCTGGCAGAAGCCGAACAATGGACGGGTGTACATTATGATGCAAGTCCGGATCAAGAGGTCATTGACCGAATCACGCATCAGTTGACAGCAGCGACCGGTTGTCAGTGGCAACCGCAATACCAGATGCAGCCGGCAGATTCTGTCGTTCATGATCCGCTTGGGAATCTCAATGACCCAGTTGTTGAAGAACCGGAAAAGACAGACCCGACGCTAGCTGCACTGGTAACGATCAGACAGCTGCAAGCCGCATTACGTGCGGCAGATCATCGTCTGGAGCGGGGATACAGTGAGCGAGAACGCTTGAAAGTCCAGCTGGCTTCTGCTCAAAGCAAAATACAGCGTATCAAATCATGGGTACCATTTGGTCATCAGATCAGCGCCTGGGCTTCACAGCGCAAGATTCTACGGGGAGGCAAGTCATGAGCGCCATAGCAGGAATTGTTCACAACGATGGTCAGCAGGCGCTATGGGAAGACAGCTGGCGCTTGTATGCAAGCCTGGGGCATGTCCCTGCGGATACAACAGGGGTGTGGAAAGGCAATGAGGCGTTCCTCAGCTGTCATGCCCAATGGATTACACCGGAATCGGTTAGCGAGAAATTACCTTTATATGATGAGGAAAGTGGTCTGACGATCACGGCAGATGCCATTCTGGATAATCGGGAACAGTTGGCTGATCAATTACAGATATCCAGAGCTGAACTGGCAATGTTGGCGGATAGTGAACTGATCCTGCGTGCCTATCAGCGCTGGGGAGACGATGTGGCTGTCCGATTGCTGGGGGATTTTGTATTTGCCATATGGGATGAGCGGAATCGCAAGCTGTATGCAGCGAGAGACATTACAGGTATGAGAGCTTTTTATTACCGACATGATGGTTCACGTTTTGCCTTCTGCACACTCATGAATCCGTTGCTCGGGCTTGAAGGGGTACATAAGGAACTTGATGAGACCTGGTTGTCCGAATTCCTTGCCATTCCTGACATGCATGATTCAGCAGATATCAATTCGACCGTATATCGGGGAATAAGCCAGCTGCCTTCTGCACATACACTTGTCTTCCGGGATGGGAGACTGGAGCTGAAGCAATATCATCGCTGGAATGAAGTGGAACCTCTAAGGCTGAAATCCGATGGCGAGTATGTAGAAGCGTTTCGGGAGGTCTTTGGGCAGGCGGTTGGATCACGCTTGCGAACGCACAGACAGGTGGCTGCTGCATTAAGTGGCGGACTGGACTCGGGAGCCGTGGTTGGTTTTGCTTCCGGAACACTGAGAAGTCAGGGTAAACGGCTGCAGGCCTACAGTTATGTTCCCGTACCGGATTTTACAGATTATACGTCGAAAACGTTGCTCGCAGACGAACGGCCTTTCATACGTTCAACCATTAATCACGTCGGCAATATCACGGAGAACTACCTTGATTTTGAAGGCAGAAGTCCACTTAGTGAAGTAGATACCTGGCTCGACATTATGGAGATGCCTTATAAATACTTTGAAAATTCGTTCTGGATTCGCGGATTCTATGAAAAAGCGAGCCAGCAAGATGCGGGCATCCTGCTCACAGGCGCACGTGGTAATTTCACCATCTCCTGGGGCCCGGCTCTGGATTATTACGCCAGTCTACTGAAAAGTGGCCGCTGGTACCGCTGGTTCCGTGAGATGCAGCAGTATAGTGAACGAAC
This sequence comes from Paenibacillus sp. FSL R7-0313, assembly GCF_037969885.1. Classification (NCBI taxonomy): domain Bacteria; kingdom Bacillati; phylum Bacillota; class Bacilli; order Caryophanales; family Paenibacillaceae; genus Paenibacillus; species Paenibacillus sp. FSL R7-0313. The sequence goes on along the minus strand of NZ_CP150219.1, from coordinate 6,131,801 downwards.
CGGCATGCCCTTCTCCCGTATAGCCAAGATCACCGGGAAAAAGGCATATCCGGATTGGTTCAAGGCTCAGTCCAAAGGAGCCAGCCAGGCCGCTTCTGTACAGTTGATCCATCCTGATTTTGCGCAAAGAACAGGTGTACTGGAACGACTCAAATCCATTATTGTTCTGCAGGGCGGTGCCCAGGCTGATGCACTCAAAGTCCGTGCCGAGAAATTCAATAATCTGGCCATTGCGAACAAAAACGGTGCTGTAGCCACAAAATGTTCTCTCCGTTATCGGGCTTGGGAACGTGACCCGACCTCTGACGTCAGAGTCATCCGATTCTGCCTGTCTGTACCGATTGAACAATATGTGAAACACGGGACGGATCGTTCATTGATTCGCCGGGCTACTTCACCGGAGTTGCCTGACAAGGTCAGACTGAATCAACGGGTACGGGGTGTGCAGCCGGCAGATTGGTTACATCGCATCATTCCCAATTGGGATGCCTTTACGGCTGAGTTGCGTGCTTTGTGTTCTGACAGCAAGGTCGCTGGCATATTAAACACGGAGCGTATCAAATCTGCCCTGGCGAACTTTCCGAGTCCGAGACCAGAGCTTGCTTCACATCCAGATCTGCGATTGATGATGCATAGTCTGATTGTCTATCGGTTCATTCGGAAATTCTGAATGAGGGCACATGAAAGGAGGTGAATACGATGCAAATGGAAAAAAAGGAATGGCAAGCACCAGCTCTTGAAGTGTTGGAAGTCAATCAAACGATGGCCGGTACTGGCTACAGACAAATTGACTGGGTAACGGTTCACGATGCGGATCTGTACGATCCAACTTCCTAAGTTGTTAAGTTTTATGAAGTGTCATCATACTTAAAGGGCGGAAATGCAACAAATCCAGCTTTTCGCCTCCGCCCTTATATTGAGCAACATGAATATAAGGGCTTTTTTTACATTTTATCACGAAGGAGGCGTCGTTCATTGTTGCCTGTGCATTATGTGGCGTATGGTCTGCGCTGGTCGAGCCAAATTCGAATGCCTGAACTACAGATCGTACCCAAGGATACAGAGACTGATTTTGATGTCGTGGATGTGCACATCGAGTCTTTAGATCTGACCCCATTGTGGGAGGATTGGGATGTAGGCAACGACAACTTTGTGGCACGAGAGGGCAGTCTTTTTTTCAAAATCGAAGATACAGGTCTGTTTCTAATGGAGCAAGGAAAGCGCATTGTCGTATCCCCTATACCGGGTGCAGATGAGAAAAAGGTCAGATTATTCATTCTGGGCACATGTATGGCGGTCATTATGATGCAGCGTGGCATTCTTCCATTGCATGGTAGTGCAGTGGTTATTGATGGCTGGGCTTACGCATTTGTCGGACATTCCGGAGCAGGCAAATCGACACTGTCGGCCGCACTGGCATCACGCGGATATCCGCTTCTCACCGATGATGTTGTTGCACTGACCTGGGATGCCGGAGGAAGAGCTATCGTATCACCTGGTTACCCGCAACAGAAGTTATGGCAGCCCAGTCTGGACGGTTTCGGCATGAAGGAGCAGGATTATGCAACGGTTCACGCTGAGATTACGAAGTATGCGATACCTGTTCAGCACTATTTTCATGAGATGGCCGTACCCCTAGCTGGGATATTCGAACTTGCTCCACAACCAGAGGAGAACCATACATCTGTTCAACTGGTTGAAGTGACGGGGCTAGAACGACTGCATCTGTTATGCTCGCATACGTTCCGTGGTGGACTCGTTGCAAGGCAGGGGCTAGCACAGTGGTTGTTCGAGACGGCTTCAAGACTTTCAGCAAGTGTGGAGATTGGCAGATTGGTCAGAACGGGTGCTGAGTTTACAGCATTTGAGATGGTGGATCGGATCACAGATCATATACGCAAAGGAGTGCATACAGGACAATGACAGCAACTACGCCGATGAATGTGGAAGACCGGGTAACCCGGAAGGAAGGCAATCTGGTCAGTGATATGGGCAGTGAGAAAGTCATGATGAGCATTAGCTCTGGAAAATACTATAATCTGGGGAGTACCGGTGGACGAATCTGGGACCTGATCGCAGAAGAACGCACGCTGGGTGAAGTTGTTGAGGTACTTGCAGCGGAGTATGAGATTGAGCCAGATGTATGTCGTGAGCAGGTGGTGCAATTCCTGGAACATCTGTCCCGTGAAGGTTTAATCGACGTTACTCGCGGAGTGTAGAATCATGTTGCGAAAAATAAAGGTTTATCTCTCGCTCCCGCGGTCGATGCGTCGACTGGTATGGGAGGCCTATATCCTCCTTGGCTGGGCACGCATTCAGAAGGCTATGCCATTTGCCAAAATCGCGCCAGGGCTGGGTACGCCTATGGTAGAAACACCGATGACAGGACTCGAACGCAGCGAGGTCATCACCATACGGAATATTTCCAAAGCGATTTCGCTCGCCAGTAAATATACGTTATGGGAAAGCCGCTGCCTTGTAATGGCGATTGCCGGGATGAAGATGCTTGAGCGACGCAAGATAGAGAGTACGTTATACATGGGGACTGCACGGAATAAGCAAGGACATATGATGGCTCATGCCTGGCTGCGAAGTGGTAAATTGATCGTGACCGGAGCTGATACTATGGACCAATATACGGTTGTCGGTGTGTTTGGCAAACGGTGTCCGGAGAAGGGATCTGGGGAGATTGTCTATGATACATGAAAGTGAACTCTATTCATCAGGGTTTCCGAAGGAGCTTAAGCTGATTTTGAGCATGATTAGAGGTGATCTGACGGCTCTATCCCCTGAAGAATTCAAGGCGGGTTTGCAAGGAACCGATTGGCAGCTCTTTCTGCGGCTTGTCTATCATCACCGCTTATACTCTGTCCTTTATTTGAAAATGAAAGAATTAAACTCTGCAATCATTCCTGTAGATGTTATGGAGAGTCTGAGACAACAATATACGGTCAATACGTTTCGCATGTTACATCTAACAGCTGAAATGGAGCAGGTGTGTGGAGCTTTCCGTGAACGCGGCATCCGCAATATTACACTAAAGGGGCCAGCGCTGGCTCATGACCTCTATGGGGACGTATCCATGCGAACCTCCAAAGATCTGGATATCCTGATTCCTTTGGCTGATGTAGAAGCAGCTGAGAACATTCTGGCTACCCTCGGATACGTATCCAAGGAAGGGGAGCGGGCACCTACAGTGCGCAGCTGGAAATGGCGGGAACATCATATCTGTTACACCCATCCGGTCAAACGGACTCAAGTGGAGATCCATTGGCGTCTGAATCCGGATTCGGGTAAAGAAACCGATTTTGAATTGCTGTGGAAACGCAGCCGGTTCAGTTCATACACACAGACACCTGTCCGTATGCTTGAACAAGAAGATCTATGGGCCTATCTCGTAACCCATGGAGCACGTCATGGCTGGTTCAGACTGCGCTGGTTACTGGATATCGACCAGATGATCCGCAGCATGCCACTTGATGTGAAGAAAGTAGAACGGCGGCTGAAAGCGGAGGGACGTTTATCAATCGGTTCACAGGCTCTTTATCTGGCCTCGGAGCTGCTGAATACGCCGCTGGATGTAGAGTACAGGTCCTTAATGTCCTTGAGTGACCGTACAGGCAAGCGATTAGCCAGCGAAGGCGCAAAGTTCATGAACGATATGCTGGAAAGTCCGGCTGATATGAAGTCTTATCAATCGTATTTGTTTAAACTTCGAAGTACAAAACAGAAATGGTTTTTCTTTATTGAACGTTTATATCCAAGTACATGGGATGTGGATCAATTGCCGCTTCCGCGTTCTTTGTTTTTTCTGTACTTTCCGTTACGTCCGTTTCTCTGGTTCTGGCGGCGAATTAAAAGGTATACGGTGACGGAAAGGGGTAAAGTATGATCTCGGAATTAAGGTATTTCATGCGAAAGTTGCATCATGTTACGGGGCCCATTTTATATTGGAATCTGCTAGGGATGATCTGTATCAGTCTCATGGAAGGGATCGGCATCTATATGCTTGTTCCGATGCTGAGTCTGATTGGCATATTTGAGATGGGCTCCACAGGCTTAAACATTCCCTGGCTTGGCGACGTGTTGAATCGTTTTTCTGAAAATAGCCAATTGTTACTCGTATTGTTCACCTTTGTGTTGATTGTCTCCGGACAGGCCTGGATGCAGCGTCTCCAGACGATCCGTAATACTCGAATCCAGCAGCAATTTGTACGAACGCTGCGCATGGAAACCTATGGTGCCATTATCATGGCGCAATGGTCATTTTTTCTCCAAAAACGAAAATCCGATTTTAACCATATATTAACGACTGAACTTGCACGTGTGAGCCAGGGAACAAGCATTATGCTGCAAATGGCAGCCTCTCTGATCTTTACGGGAATTCAGATTGGTCTCGCTTTCTGGTTATCCGCCAAGTTGACGGCACTTGTGCTGGTCTGTGGATTGTTATTATTTTTTGTATTACGAAAATTCGTCAAGCGGGCCAAGCAGATCGGGGACCAGACCTCTGAATTCTCGCAAAGTTATTATAACGGTATTACCGAGCATTTCAACGGCATTAAGGATATTAAGAGCAACATGCTAGAGCGGTCACATATGAACTGGTTTGAGCGTATGTGCAGACAGATTGAACGCAACGTCATTCAATTTAGTCAATTGAACAGTGGAACACAGCTGATTCACCGGATGTCCGCGGCAATCATTATTGCGGCATTCATCTATCTTTCTCTCCGTGTAATGACGGTGCCTCCAGCAAGTCTGCTGCTCATTATCCTTATCTTTTCCCGATTATGGCCAAGATTTACGGCGATTCAGTCCAATCTGGAGTACATCAGCTCCATGCTGCCTGCATTTCGGGTAGTCAGAGAACTGCAAGCGCAGACGGCGAAGAGTCGTGAGATTAGTGCAGAGATTGCTTCGGCGGAAGACTCTAGTCTTCATAGGATTGAACCAATGATCCTGAAGGAATCTATCACGTGTGAGGATGTCTGCTATCGCTATGAGGGAAGTGATACGTACTCATTGAGAAATGTGCAAGCTTCGATTCCAGCAAGGGGAATGACCGCAATTGTGGGGAAATCCGGAGCAGGAAAGAGCACGCTGATAGATCTGATTATGGGCCTCGTGAGGCCTGAAACTGGTCGTATTCTGATTGACGGTGTTCCTCTGTCAGAAGAACGATTATTGAGCTGGCGAAGTTCCATCGGATATGTCTCCCAAGACCCATTCCTATTTCATACAAGTATTCGTGAGAATCTGCGTCTGGTTGATCCAAATGCAAGTGAAGAGCAGATGTGGCAGGCTTTGCAATTTTCCTCTTCTGCGGCTTTTGTGAGGAAGCTGCCTCAGGGTCTGGATACGATTATTGGTGATCGGGGTATTCGGCTATCCGGGGGCGAACGTCAGCGATTGGTGCTTGCTCGGGCCATGCTGCGTAATCCTTCGGTCTTGGTACTTGATGAAGCAACAAGTGCGCTCGACAGTGAGAATGAACAGTACATTCATGAGGCGCTGGAACGGCTAAAAGGACATGTGACCATTATCGTGATTGCACACCGATTGTCCACGATTCGGACGGCAGATCGTGTCATTGTGCTTGATGAAGGTCGGGTGATTCAAGAAGGCGGGTACCAGCAGTTATCTACTGATCCGGTAGGGACGTTCAGCAAGCTTCTTAATATGCAAGCGGGTGTTGTGGGGCAGTAAAGTAGGTTATGACATAAAGTAAAGAGGCGCGCCACTATGGGCGCGCCTTTCATGTAAGTAGGTTAGTATAATGAGCAAGAATTAATGGACCAGTTCTGTATTGGAAGGGCGCGGAAGCTGGAGAGCTCCGATCTGTTCCAAATGTTGTACGATCTCTTGCACGGCTTTCTCAATGGAAGATTGCTCCGTATCAATGATGAATGAAGGAGATTTTGGTACATCATAGGGGGCGGAAATGCCTGTGAAATGCGGGATGTCACCGTTGCGAGCTTTTTTATACAGCCCCTTGGGATCACGCCGCTCACATTCTTGAATTGAACAGCGCACATAGATTTCAATGAAATCATCTGGTTCAAATAACTGTCTGACCATCTCCCGATCCTGTTCATGAGGAGAGATAAAAGCCGAAAGTACAAACAACCCGGCATCTACCATTAACTTTGATACTTCACCGATTCGCCGCAGATTTTCTTGACGATCCCCTGCTGTAAAACCGAGATCACGGTTCAGTCCATGACGTACATTATCCCCGTCAAGAACATAACAGCGTACGCCTTGGTCGTAGAGATATTGCTCCAGGGCAAATGCAAGGGATGACTTTCCTGCACCTGATAACCCGGTAAACCATATGGCACGACTCCGGTGCCCATTATGCTTCTCCCGGTCTTGTCTGTTGATGCTGGATGATTGCCAGGTTATATTGCGCTCTTCCTTCGACATGAGTATCCCGCCTTTTCCCTACCATGGTATGTATAATATTTTAACATATTTACAAGATTATAGCACCTTACAGATTTCTTCAAAATAAGCGTGAATCGACAAAATATCGGGTATAGATGTAGTACATACATAAGCAATATGCATATATCCAAGGAGTATTTGCATTGAATGATGCAAATGCCCACAACGCAGGAGGAACAATGTCATGAACGAAAACATACAAAACATACAAGTTGGATTCAAATGCCCGGATTGCCAGCAGGATGTCCGAGCGGAATTTATAGATGAACAGGTCCGCACGGTTCGTTGTAAAGGTTGTGACAGAGCGTATACACTTTTGAAGCCAACCATTGGTGATGAAATTCTACTGGATTGGGAGCAGGAGGCTTTGTATCACAAGCTGAGGGCAGAACGATCTGAACTGGATAATCACAATATGTCGGCCTTGATTATCAAAGTTATCGAGCTGCTTACATGGCGTGATCGAGGAGATGGACAGACCCGTGCCATACAGACCGTGAGGGAATGGCTTGCTTCCAGTGGGAAACCCCAGACCTTACTTGAATTGTTTTATCAATCTCCGCCACAACCTGAAAATAAACGTTTCGATCGCTAATGATTTACATACATTGGCCGTTCCTGTGGCATATTACCTGAAGGTATTCGTGTGTGCAAACGACTAACCGAATTTTTCAGGAACAGGAGCGGATAGAATGAAGCGAATGATTCTATATATACTGTTGGGACTGTTATCCATCAGTATGGTACCGGCACAGACTGAAGCATCACCGGTTACCGGAGCGTATCACTTTGGCTTCAAAAAAAGTCAAAATGGTCAACTGCCCTCCATTGATCAGGAAGGCTTTAAATCGATCTTACAACATAACGATGCCATTTTCCTGGGGGATACAAAACAGAAGGAATTGTATCTTACGTTTGATAACGGGTATGAGAACGGATTCACACCTGCCATACTGGATGTTTTGCGTACCAAGAAGGTGCCAGCTGCTTTCTTTGTGACAGGTCATTATCTGAAAGATCAGCCTGAGTTGGTCAAACGTATGGCGGCTGAAGGTCATATTGTCGGTAATCATTCATGGAGTCATCCGGATATGACCCGCATCTCCAATGAAAAACTTAGAGAGGAACTTGAGAAGGTTAAGTCGGAGGTTAATCGGCTGACGGGTCAACAAGCGACCTTTCTACGTCCACCACGAGGGATCTTTAACAATCGCACGCTTGCGGAGAGTCATGCTCAAGGGTATGTGAACGTGTTCTGGTCTGTTGCTTATAAAGATTGGGATACTAATGTGCAGCGTGGTGCACAATATGCTCATCAAGAGGTACTGAAGCAACTTCATCCGGGGGCTGTCATTTTGCTTCATTCGGTATCCAAAGACAACACGGAAGCACTGGCTTCCATTATTGATGAGGCACGTAAGCAAGGTTATGCATTTAAAAGTCTGGATGATTTACGGACCAAAACTTATTGATCCATTATCATAATGAGCAATGGACCAAATGCAGGTCATACAAAAGTTTAGCAAAATATTAAAGGGCATCCTGAGCGATTAAGCTCGGAATGCCCTTTTTGGTTGTATCGGTACGCCCGTCCAAGTATTGGATGTAACCACATACAGAGCCAGAAGAAAGGATTTGGATAATATGATCCGATATTACGTGTAATACTATAAAACAGTGTTATAGATGATTCCAATCGTTTTTGGGCCGCAGTGACTGCATATTACACATCCAGCAGTGGTTAGTTCCACTCGGGCACCCGTTTGTTCCTGCAAAGACTTCTGCAAGTCAAGCGCATCCTCTTCAGCCATGGTGTGCACAACAATCAGCAGGTCTGGATCGATCTGATCCTTCTGGCTGAGTGTATTATTCAGCATTTGTTCCAGAGCTTTCTCCCGTTTACCGCGCACTTTATAGGCAGGTGCCATCTTGCCATCCGTTACCCGGATGACAGGACGAATCTTCAACAGGCTTCCAATCAGGTTCTGCATGCCCGAACAGCGTCCGCCTTTATGCAGATACTCCAGTGTATCGATGACAAACTCCGTGCGTACATTTGATTTCATCGCCTCAATCAGGTGTGTAATCTGAGTCAGGTTTTGTCCTTTATCAGCAGCATGTACAGCTTTCATCACCATCAGCGCAATTCCTGATGAGAGATTCTGTGAGTCAATGACCGAGATTCGACCTTCCGGGAACTCGGAACTCGCTAGTCGTGCATTTTGATAGGTAGAGGAAAGTTCAGAAGATAAGCTGATATATAGAATCTCATCCCCTTGATCTATGTAAGGTTGAAATGCCGTTATGAAATCAGCGGGGGAAGGTGCAGCTGTTTTGGGAAGACGCCCATCTTGGCTGACACGTTCATATAGCTGTTCAGGCTTAATCTCAGCACCGTCTTTCAGTGATTCTTCACCGAACACGACATATAAGGGGATGATACCGATATCGTGCTGCTGGATCCATTCTGGAGCCAGATCACTTGTGCTATCCGCAAAAATTTTGATTCGTGACATGTCAATCTCCTTTGAAAACAATGATTTTGGCAAAAAATATAGATTATACTTATGTGTAAACCCATTCATTTTAATTATAAGGAAACATGACGTTGATGCAAAGCGTTACATCAGCGTTATGCCTACCAAAATAAGTCCAACGAATAACAGAATCATGATTCCATTTAATATGGTTCCGATAATGGCAAAAACTTTCTTTCGATTCTTGAGGACAAGACCAATAATTCCGACGATGCCTCCGGCCAGATTGAGTATCAGGCAGACCAGAATGGCTAATGAAGCCAGAACCACTGCTGGATGCAAGGCTATCTCTTCTGTCTGCAACGGGGTTAGAACTCCGATGGACTCGTTTACAGCCATGGTGGCAATAAAGAATATCAGAATATAACCCAAGATTGCAACCAATCCAATGACAAAGCTGGCGATTCCAGGTCCGGAATGTTTCAGAGGTACCATTGGTTGTCTCTCATGATCTGGCGGGTATGCTTCATACCCATTGTTATTGTATGGATCTGCATGGCCAGGGTTCTGATCCGTGTTGTTATAACCTGAATTATAAGAATCGCGATTATCCATAATGTTGACTTGCCTCCCTTAATCATCGTACTGAGTGTTATTAACCTAATCGATGAGTAATGATTCTCCTTTTAGAGGTTGTTCAAAAAGTCCGCTTTTGATTACGAAAGATGCCTAACGGCATCATCATCATCGAATATGGGATTCACCCGAAATGTCCGTTGCTCACGTAGTTTTCCCTACGCTCCGCTACTCCATTTCTAGCTTCATCCCATCTTCTCGGTACTGAAAACCAATCTTTTTGAACTTGCACTTAAAATACAACGATGACATACCTGTTTACTTTTCCATAAATATCGATAAAAATCAAGGATTTACGCCAGTTTTCTATGATATATTACGATATATAGGGTAGGGATAGGATTAGTAAGTATAAACAGACATATGATCTATGAAGCTCCACCCCGACTGGTAAAGAAGGAGTGGATTCGCTACAATAATAGGAGTGAAGAGTAGTTGAATTAAGGGAGAGAACTTACATGCAACGAAGATGGATGATGCTTGGAGCTGTAATGACCATGCTATCGGTGGCGATCGGCGCGTTTGGTGCTCACATGCTCAAGGATACGATTGGGCCGGCGGCCATTGCTACATATGAGACGGGTGTGCAATATCACATGATTCATGCATTGGCTTTGCTCATTATTGGTTTGACGGCTGGTCAACTTGGAGCATCGACGAAACTGAAGTGGGCAGCGCGTCTGTTGTTTATCGGAATTATCGTGTTCTCGGGCAGCCTGTATGTGCTTAGTATTTCTGGCATCAAGATTCTGGGTGCCATCACACCGATTGGTGGGGTAGCCTTCATTGCCGGATGGTTGTTATTGGCATTAGATGTATGGCAACGAGGTAAGGATCGCTCCTGATCGGTCCAAACCAATCTTGGAGGGTTCAATCCTGCATGAACTATAGAACTAAAAAAGCAACTTGCGTTAGAATGTCCCGTCATTCTAACGCAAGTTGCTTTTTGTTTTAATCCGATGAAGTTAGTTACAGAAACTCATCGATTTCATTGGTTCGGAACGTATACACCTGTTTTTCATCGACATGGTAGATGCTCACAATACTGGTATCTCGATCAAAATTCAGAATACGGCAAGGAATGCTCTGATGTTTACCGTTTTTGTTATTGACAACAATACGGGTGAGTTTATTCTCTTTAATGAGCGTGTCAATCCACGCGTCAAACGAGTTTCCATCGGAAACATTGGATGTTTGGGTGGCAGGCTTTTTCTCGCTAACCGGTTTTTCTTGCTGATTCTGTGTTTTGACTGGAGCAGGTGAGGCAGGTGTCTGAGGTGCAGTGGACGCCTTCTGTGCTGCGTTGGCTTGTGATTTTTTGCGTTCGTTGTGAAGTGTAACGAAAGAGTCCTTCTTGGACTGGAGTGTCGCTTCAATAATTTTGCCTAGCTCTATGCCGGATTGAATCCGAAAGTCCGCAATTTGTTCTTCATTGTTTATGAACTCCAACAGGGACTGCAGTGCCAATGCATTTGAGCGGCTCTTAATAAGTATATCGACATTAAATAAAAAGCCGATGTCCTCTTGATTGGATAAGGTTTCTTTCATTCATCCCAGCCCCGTTAAAAAGTATGTCAGCTCAAAAAAACGCTTCAATTCACTATATCATTAAAAAGGAAATTATCATAGTGCTAGAGGCGCAGAAATATGCCGAAACAATTGGGTGAATATCACAAATAAACCTTATTATTCACGTCTTTTCGAAGATGTCCACAAGACAATCCAGATGAGGAAAACAACATTCGTGAACTGTGGAAGAGGAGGTTGAACGAGAAATTTGTTGAAAGATGCAGTCCATTATTGTTGGAGAGCACGTATTGGCATGTGCGGAGCAACTTATCGTACCTCATTTTGGAGTAGAGTGGCAAAGTGCTGGTACATGTAAATAATGAACCCGTATGAGACAATATTCATTAGTTTTCAAAAGTGTTTAAAGGGAGTTGAGAACGCAAAAAGAAATCAATTGTGACTGTATCTTATGACGAACCCCGTAAAGGCTGTGCTTTTGCTTAGCATCCCTTTAATATGTTGATCTCCAATAGGCTCATGCCCACTCTAATTGTTTGTACTCTGACGTTTAACAACCGTCTTCTCGTTATTATGTTACAATATGCTCATCACACATTAAGGAATGAAGACCATGCATCAAGAGGACAGTGTATTTGAACAGATTATGAAGCAGAAAAGATTGAAGCCTATCAAGCCTGCAACTGCAAAAGTGCAAGTAAAACCAATACATAAAAAGAAACTAGCTCAGGAGCAATTAAGTGAATTGGATGTCCAGTTCAAAAAGTCGGTAGCTGAATCAATAGATCGAAGTGTACTTCATAGACGTGTACTGGGAATTAGAAGAGAGTTAACGGAGATAAGGAAATTAAAGAATGATGAGCATATGTTTTAAGGTAGGCCGAATTTGATTCACCTTGGGTGAGGGGTGCTTTTATTAGTGTTTATTCCCTGCGTTCTAATACCTTCTATCGAATCCCATAGACCCGCTCCTTTTGGCATGGTATAATAATTCCATAATTTAGGAGAAGAGGTCTACATATGAAGAAGTTGGTTTTATCGTTTTTAGTTTTATTATTGTTTGTCGTTTCAACTACATATGAACCAGCAACAGCAGCTACTAAGTATGATTTTAAGAACGTAAATTGGGGTATGACAGTTAATCAGGTTAAAAAGAAAGAAAAATCTAAATTGCTAGATCAATCAAAAATAAAGGATATTTCGTTATTGGAGTACAAAACAACGGGATTCAGAGTCAACGCAAAACTAGTATACATATTCTACAAAAACAAATTAGTACGTGCAGTATACGAGATTTATCCTAATGATTTTAAGAAAACGACTATGGACAGAGTTTATAAATACTTCAGTATAAAACGTGACCTCTTTGACGAATATGATGCTTCAATTAACTTCCAAGATGGTTTAACTCCAAATGGAAAGCGAGTTCATTATGACGATGACATAGAAAAAAATCTACTCTCGGGTGCGGTTGCTTTGGAATGTAATTGGGTAATTGACAAGAAAAAAACCAGTATTAGTTTGATGTTGGCTAGGGTTACTGATGCTGTAAGGCTTAGAGTGATATACACTGATTATAGTTTGAAGTATGACCTTGATGAACTTATAGACGCTCAAAAATATTAACGATTATTATGAGAGCTGCCTCATTTCTGAGGTGGCTTTTTATATTTCATTGAAAGCTCAGTTCTACTATCTAAGTCTGCGAAAAGACTTACCAACAATATATTTGAACTGTAAGTACCTACATTTTCTCAAACACGGCAGGTGTCCACACGACAATACAGAATGAGGCATACAATTATCGTGACCTGTGGAAGAGGAGGTGGATCGGGAAATTATGGTGACGATGGAGCCCATTGTAGTTGGAGAGCATGTATTGGTAGGGGTAGAAGTCAAGCTGCCCAAAACAACGTTGTTGACCATTAACACATCCAAAGGATATATCATGTGCGGAGCACTCGACGTGGGGTTACTTAATGAGAAGCTCGGGGATCGTAAGATTATTGCGGCTCGGGCGGTTGGTGTGCGTACACTGGAGCAATTGTTGCATGCACCTATGGAGTCGGTAACAACAGAAGCCGAGGCGATGGGCATTACGGTTGGCATGACGGGTGTAGAGGCTTTGTTGAAAATGATCTAAGCACTAACAAAAGGGCTCCCCATATGGGAAGCCCTTCTTTAGCGTCTTAGCGTTCTAATACAGAGCCGGGCACATCAGTAGCCACTAGCTCTATACACGAACTTTTTCTTGAATACTCTTATTAAATTAAGCTTCTTCCTTCGCGAACAAGGCAGCCAGGTTTTCTTGGAAAGGTGCGCGAACAACACCTTTTTCCGTGATGATAGCTGTTACATATTCGTTAGGCGTTACGTCAAATGCTGGATTGTATACTTTAACACCTTGAGGTGCTGTGCGTTTGCCAAATCCTTCGGTCACTTCCTCCGCAGCTCGTTCCTCAATCGGAATAAGATCTCCGGATGGAGTAGACAAGTCGATAGTCGACAATGGGCTCGCTACATAGAACGGAATATTGTGTGCTTTGGCAAGCACGGCTACGCTGTAAGTCCCGATTTTGTTAGCTACATCACCATTCGCAGCAACACGATCCGTTCCGACGATAACGGCTTGAATCCAGCCTTTGGACATCACCATGCCTGCCATGTTATCACAGAGCAGCGTAACGTCAATGCCGGCTTGCTGTAGCTCAAAAGCAGTCAGGCGTGCACCCTGAAGTACAGGACGAGTTTCGTCTGCAAATACTTTCAGGTGAATGCCACGTTCCTGTGCGAGATACATTGGAGCAGTTGCCGTACCGTATTTTGCCGTAGCCAGTCCGCCTGCGTTGCAGTGAGTGAGTACACCCATACCATCTTCGAATAAAGGCAGTGCATTCTCGCCGATCATGCGGCATACTTCTTCGTCTTCCTTCTGAATCAACAGAGCTTCTACTTCAAGAGCATCATTGCCCTCATCCAGGCTCAGGCCGGATTCAACGACCTCATTTGCTTTTTGCATCATGCGATCCAGTGCCCAGAACAGGTTCACCGCTGTTGGACGGGAAGTAGCCAGATGAGTACATATGGATTTTACGTGGTCTAACCAACCTTGAACGGTTGTTCCGTCATATGATTTGGCACCCAATACAACACCAAATGCAGCAGCAATACCAATCGCCGGAGCACCGCGTACTTTCATGGAGTGAATGGATTCCCATACTTCCTCGGGTGTGTACAATTTCAGCATGAGGATGGTCTCGGGCAGCAGACGCTGGTCAAGCATTTCAAGCTTGTCCTTTTTCCAGATTAGAGAGGACAGAGGCTGATATTCAGGGGTTGTCATGGGTGGTTCCTCCGTTCCTTATGTTAAGCCTTAGTAGTAGTAACAGCTGTGGATACAATATCCAGTACTTCGCCGATGGTATTCAAGCGACGATTGTTCTTGATCAATGCTTTACCAATGGACAACGCTTTACGCTGAGCATGTTCACGTTCAGTCGCATTTGGAATAGTATCTATATCCGCCACGTGAGCGAGTCCCACGATACGACGAACCATTTTGGCACCTGCGAAGCCAATGGAATCTCTGAACAATTGTTGCACATACAGATCCTGATACCCTGGCGTTTTTGCCATCGGATCAACGAGGTCATTAACCCAGAGGGCACGGAAACGAGATTCGAATTCAGTCCATACATCACGAACCATATTCAGCAAAAGCGTCTCACGCTCACGCAAAGCAGTCTCATCCTGAATCCATCCTGGCAGGGATGCGTAATTCAAGAGCAGGTTCGCAAGGACTGCACCAACATCGAATCCCATGGGGCCGTAATATGCAAATTCGGGATCGATGACCTTGGTTGATTCAGGTGTAACAAAAATGCTGCCTGTATGCAGATCTCCATGAAGCAGTGCCTGTCCATGTGTCAGGAATTTTTCCCGTAGCAAGGCCACTTCAAGGTGAAGCTCTTCATCCGTGCGAAGGGCTTCAGCCTCGTCTTCAATGGAAGCATCATAATTATTTTTCTCGGCGATCCGGTAGGGTTCATCAAAGATCAGATCCTCCGTTATTTTGCATTGATCCGGATTAATGAATCTGCCCTGTTGTTCCTTCTTCAATTGCTGATCCATGCCCAAGTCGGATGTGAAGAACAGCGTTCTTGCCATGAATTCCCCGATATGCTGTGCAAAAAGAGGATAGGAAACACCTTCGATTAGGCCTTTGCGCATGATCACATGATCACTCAGATCTTCCATTACCGTTAACGCAAGGTCATCATCGTAATGATACACTTCGGGTACCATCCCTGGACACAGACGATACTCTTCCTGAAGAATCTCACGTTCAATGCGGGCACGTACCAGAGAGAGCGGCCATGATTCTCCAACCACTTTCGCATAAGGAAGCGCCTGTTTGATAATGATACTTTTATCGGAGTTCTGATCCGTGATGTGGAAAACCAAATTCAGATTGCCGTCGCCGATCTCGTGACAATCCAGATTTGCATCTGCCGCAAATGGACCCGGTAATGTTCTGGCTAGTTCAATTGCATCCTGGGGGGTAAACGGGCGATATTGGGACAAAGGTGCCACCTCCATATATATGAAGAAACAGGAAAACCCACTTCTTTGCTTGGTATATGTCAGTATATCGGAAATAACGCGTTTTTTGAACTTTTTTTTGAGACAAGCCAAGTCGATCCTGATTCGAACTTCCTGTTCCAGGGTAAAAACAAATAGGCCGGACGGTTGAGAGAAACACCGTTAGCAAGCCTCTCCGCTACATGCGGTGACACATTATTAACTCTCTGTTATGCATTGCGGGACAACCTGCTTATCATGGCATGACAGACTAATTTTAAATAAAGGATGGGATTAATATGGCTACAAAAAACAAAACAGATCAAGCAAAATCGGTGGAACAAGTACTTAATCGTCAGGTAGCTAACCTGAACGTATTGTATGTCAAAATTCATAACTATCACTGGTACGTTAAAGGACCTAACTTCTTCACGTTGCATGTGAAATTCGAAGAGTTCTACAACGAAGTTACAGTGCAAATGGATGAAATCGCAGAGCGTATCCTCACGCTGAAAGGTAGCCCAGCAGCTACAATGAAAGAGTATCTGGAGCTTTCCTCTATCCAGGAAGCAGCAGGTGGCGAAGACGCGAAAACAATGGTGCAAAACCTGATCGAGGACTTCGCTACACTTTCGAATGAATATCAGGAAGGTATCGAAGTTGCAGATGCAGCTGAAGATCAACCAACATCCGATATGCTGACAGGCTTCAAGGCTGACCTTGAGAAACACATGTGGATGCTTCGCTCTTTCCTGGGTTAATACAGCCCAAATTTAATCTAAAACTAGCATGTTTCTTACGTAAGCCTTCTGCTCCCCGATTTGTTGTCAGAAATGCCCTGAGCGTCTATACTGCTGACAAGAACGATTGGGAGGGAACCGCTTATGTTAGAACCAACGATGCCGGCTTTAAAAGAATGGGCTTCTGCGATCAAAGCACTGGAAACGGGTCGCCAAATAATGGTGATGCGCAAAGGTGGCATTGTAGAGGAAACCCGACATTTTGAGCTGAAAAGTCCAGCGTTTTATCTGTATCCGACTTATGAACATCAGCGTAAAGAACTGATTAAGTCCTCGGATCAATCCTATGTTGAAGAATCACTGGCCGAATGGGTGCCCGAAGCTTCGACAATCCGTATTACTGCATATGCCGAAGTAACGCAGGATCTGGAGATACGAGATCAGGAGATGCTGGATCGACTTCTTGACTTTCATATGTGGACAGCGGATTTTGCCGAAGACCGTTTGAAATGGAAACGCAAAGATCCGCTCCATGTATTGATTTTACGTGTGTACCTTTTGAAAGAACCGATGGAAATCCCCATACTGCCTGAATATAACGGTTGTCGTTCATGGATTTCTATTCCGAATGGTCCGGTGCCGCGCGAAATGACGCCGGTGGTGGACGTTGCGGATTTTGACGAACAGGTACAGAAGATTAACGAGATGCTCAAATTGTAAATGGTAACGTTATTTAACGGAGGGACTTGTCCATAATATGGATGAGTCCTTTTTTTAGATTAGTGTATAGCAGATGACATAAAAGCTTGAATTGCTGTGATTTTTCTCACTGTGCATTTGTGCGTAAGATGTTTTCTGATTTGATTCAATTTGTCTTTTACTATAGAATCAGAAAGAATAAGGTTTCATGCAAGAGACAAAGGTTCTTAGGAAATGACTTGATTATCATTGAGAATCAGTTTAGAATTATTCTAAAGTGTTCTTGCTTTGAAGATTCGAGTACAGGAGAAATTCAGGGGAAGCCCTGTTCAGATATAATAGGCGCTTTTTCGTTTTCGACAGCAAACATCAATTTAATCAATGGAGGGAAACAATACACATGGCTACGAATTTCGTCATTGAAGGTCTGAAAGCGACGATCGAAGGTAAGGAAATCCTGAAAGGCATCAACCTGGAAATGAAAGGTGGAGAAATCCACGCAATCATGGGTCCGAACGGAACAGGTAAATCAACTCTGGCTTCTGCATTGATGGGCCATCCGAAATATGAAGTAACTGACGGTACAATTACACTTGATGGTGAAGATGTATTGGATATGGCAGTAGATGAGCGTGCACGTGCAGGTCTATTCCTGGCTATGCAATACCCAAGTGAAATTGCAGGTGTTACAAATTCCGACTTCTTGCGTAGTGCAATTAACGCACGTCGTGGCGAAGGTAACGAGATCTCCCTGATCAAGTTCATTCGTCAAATGGAAGGTAAAATGAAAGAACTCGACATGAACCCTGAGTTTGCTCACCGTTACCTGAATGAAGGTTTCTCCGGTGGTGAGAAAAAACGTAACGAGATTCTGCAAATGATGCTGCTTGATCCGAAAATCGTAGTACTTGATGAAATTGACTCCGGTCTGGACATCGATGCTTTGAAAATCGTGGCTAACGGTGTAAATGCAATGAAGAGCGAAGATCGTGGTTTCTTGATCATCACTCACTATCAACGCCTGCTTAACTATATTACTCCTGACTACGTACACGTTATGATGCAAGGTCGTATCGTGAAATCTGGCGGACCTGAACTGGCACACCGTCTGGAAGCTGAAGGATATGACTGGGTTAAGGAAGAGCTGGGAATTACAGACGAAACTGTAGGTCAAGAAGCGTAAAGACAAAACGGAGGAGGATTAATCAATGACTACACAAACAATTCTTCCGGTTGAATCTGAAGCGCTTCGCGCCTTGTCGGAAAGCAACAATGAACCCGGCTGGTTGACCGAACAGCGGCTCGAAGCTTTAAAGCTTGCGAGCGGGCTTGCGCTTCCTAAACTGGAAAAACAAAAAATCGAACGCTGGAATGTCAGCGAGTACGGAACATATAAAACAAGTGAAGCTATTTCTTCTTTGACAGAAGTACCTGCTTCTATCAAAGATCTGGTTCAGGATCAAGCTGAAGGCAGTCTGGTTATCCAGCGCAATTCCGGTACGGTATACTCTAAAGTGTCTGCTGATCTGGCGGCAAAAGGAGTTATCTTTACGGATCTGGCTACAGCGGTTCGCGAACATGGCGATCTGGTAAAAACATATCTGAACACAGCAGTGAAAGCCGATGAGCATTCCCTCGCTGCATTACATGCGGCACTTTGGAATGGCGGGGTCTTCCTGTATGTTCCGAAAAATGTCGAAATCGAAGTACCACTGCAAGCAGTGTTGCTTACGGATGACGCATCTGCAACGTTTGCACCTCACGTGCTTGTGGTTGCAGAAGCGAACAGCTCAGTAACTTATGTTGATAACTATGTATCTGGCGAATTGTCCGCACCTGTTTTCCATAATGGTGTTGTGGAAGTATTCGCAAAATCCGGTGCTAAAGTACGTTTCGCATCGGTTCATCAACTGAGTGTGAATGTAACTGATGTTTCATTCCGTCGTGCAGTGTTGGAGAATGATGCTTCCATCGAGTGGATTGTAGGCGAAATGAACAATGGCGACACAGCGAGCAACACGATGACCGTGCTGAAAGGCAATGGATCAAGTTCTGATTCCAAAGTCATCGCTGTAGGTTCCGGTTCACAGAAAATCAACTACACCACAGAAGCTCGTCACTTCGGCAAGAATACACCAAGTCAGATGATTACACGTGCAGTTATGCGTGAAGAAGCTTCTGCAATCATCAACGGGATCACGAAGATTGAGAAAGGCGCTACCAAAGCCGATGGACAGCAGACAGAGAAAGTGTTGATGCTGAGCCCTAAAGCACGTGGAGACGCCAACCCAATCCTTCTGATTGATGAGGATGATGTAACAGCAGGTCACGCGGCTTCTGTTGGTCAAGTCAATGCCGAGCAGATTCATTACTTGATGTCGCGCGGAATTAACCGTACGGATGCCGAACGCCTGATCATCTATGGCTTCCTGGCTCCGGTGGTGGCGGATATTCCTTTGGAAGCACTGCGCACCCAATTGCAGTCCCTGATTGAGAAGAAGCTGGGACAATGAACCCGTCCATTCGCGAGCAGTTCCCGATCCTCCACCAGGAAATTAACGGACACCCGCTCGTATATTTAGATAGTGCTGCGACTTCACAGAAGCCTCGTGCTGTGATCGAAGCAGTCAAACATTATTATGAGTATGAGAACTCCAACGTACATCGCGGTGTTCATACTCTTGGAAGCCGTGCAACAGACGCTTACGAAGGCGCACGTGAGAAGGTAGCCAAGTTTATCAATGCCCGCCGTACACAGGAGATTATCTTTACCCGCGGGACAACGACAGCCCTGAATCTGGTGGCTTCATCTTATGCCCGCGCCAATTGCAAAGAAGGCGATGAAATTGTTATCACGCAAATGGAGCACCATAGTAATCTGATTCCTTGGCAGCAGGTTGCCAAGGAGACAGGTGCAACATTAAAATACATCCCGCTTCAGCCTGATGGTCACATTGAATTGGCTGATGTTGAGAAGACGATTACAAACAATACTAAAATTGTAGCGATCGCTTATGTATCCAATGTTATGGGTCTGATCCATCCTGTGAAACAAATTGCTGAAATTGCACACCGCAATGGTGCTGTCATCGTTGTTGATGGCGCACAAAGCACACCTCACATGAAGGTGGACGTTCAGGATCTGGACTGTGATTTCTATGCATTATCAGGTCATAAAATGTGCGGACCAACCGGAATCGGTGCACTCTACGGCAAAAAGGCGCTGCTGGAGTCCATGGAACCCATTGAGTTCGGTGGTGAAATGATTGATGATGTGGGTCTGTACGAATCCAATTGGAAAGAGCTTCCCTGGAAGTTCGAGGGTGGAACCCCGATTATCGCAGGTGCGGTAGGGTTGGGAGCTGCCATTGATTTTCTGGAGCAGATTGGTATGGATGAGATCGCACATCATGAGAGTGTGCTGGCAGCTTATGCAACAGAACGACTGGCCGAGATCGATGGGTTAACCATCTATGGCCCAGCGAAGCGGCATGTGGGTGTCGTTACCTTTAATCTGGGGGATGTTCATCCGCATGATGTGGCAACCGTTCTGGATGCGAGTGGCGTAGCCATTCGTGCCGGACACCATTGCTGTCAACCGCTAATGCGCTGGCTTGAAGTTAGCTCAACAGCTCGTGCCAGCTTCTATCTATACAATAACGAACAAGATGTAGATCGGCTTGTCAGCGCCTTAATCCAGACAAAGGAGTATTTTGGCGATGCAACTTGATGATCTGTACAGACGTGTTATAATGGACCACTACAAAAATCCGCGTAACCGCGGAACATTTGATAATGACGCTGTCACGGTGAATTTGAACAATCCAACGTGCGGCGACCGGATTTCACTGCAAATTTTGCTGAAAGACGGAATCGTTCAGGAAGCCAAATATACGGGTGAAGGCTGCTCCATCAGCATGTCCTCTGCATCAATGATGACGGAGGCTGTCAAAGGCAAAACGATGGAACAGGCACTCGATATCGCTAACCGTTTTTCCTCACTGATGAAAGGTGAAGAAGTCGATTTCGACGATTATGAAGATCTCGAAGCCCTATCCGGTGTGAACAAGTTCCCTGCACGCATCAAATGTGCCACTCTGGCCTGGAATGCATTACGCAAAGGGATTGACGAAGAGAACAAAGTACAATAACGATAGGGAGGTAGAGCAAGATGGCTAAAAAAGCACCAGAAATGGAAGAGTACAAATATGGTTTTCGCGACGAGCACAAATCCATCTTTCAAACCGGTAAAGGTCTGACTGCAGAAGTGGTTACCGAGATTTCCAAGATTAAGAATGAACCGGATTGGATGTTGGAATTCCGTTTGAAATCCTTGAAACAATTCGAAAAGATGCCGATGCCGAAATGGGGCGGAGATCTCGACGGATTGGATTTCAATGAAATTCAGTACTACGTTCGTGCTTCTGAAAAACAAGGTAAAACATGGGAGGAAGTTCCTTCCGAAATCAAGGAAACCTTTGATAAATTGGGTATTCCTGAAGCAGAGCAAAAGTTCCTTGCAGGTGTATCGGCTCAGTATGAATCCGAGGTTGTATACCACAACATGCAAAAGGAATTGGAAGACCAAGGTGTAATCTTCATGGATACGGACACGGCTCTCAGAGAGCATCCGGAAATCTTGCGTGAATATTTTGCAACAGTTATTCCACCAGCAGATAACAAATTTGCTGCTTTGAATAGTGCGGTATGGTCCGGAGGAAGCTTCATCTACGTGCCTAAGGGCGTTAAATGTGAAGTGCCTCTGCAAGCCTACTTCCGAATTAACTCCGAGAATATGGGACAATTCGAGCGTACACTCATCATTGCCGACGAAGACAGCTTCGTTCACTATGTAGAGGGATGTACAGCTCCAATCTACAGCACGAACTCACTGCACAGTGCGGTTGTTGAGATCATCTGTAAGAAAAATGCCCGTGTTCGTTACACAACGATTCAAAACTGGGCACCAAACATCTACAACCTCGTTACAAAACGTGCGGTTGCAGAAGAAAATGCAACAATGGAATGGGTCGATGGTAACATCGGTTCCAAACTGACAATGAAATATCCAGCGGTTGTACTGAAAGGCCGTGGAGCTAAAGGTTCCGTACTTTCCATCGCTGTTGCTGGTAAAAACCAGCACCAAGATGCAGGTGCGAAAATGATCCACTTGGCTCCGGATACAACATCTACGATCGTATCCAAGTCCATCAGTAAACATGGTGGTAAAGTAACGTACCGTGGTTTGGCTTCCTTTGGACGTCAAGCTGAGGGCGCGAAATCCAACATCAAGTGTGATACACTCATTCTCGATAATGAGTCCACATCGGATACCATTCCTTACAATGAAATCATGAATGATAACATCATGCTGGAGCATGAAGCTACAGTGTCCAAAGTGTCTGAGGATCAACTCTTCTACCTGATGAGCCGTGGTCTGACTGATGCAGAAGCAACACAGATGATCATCATGGGCTTCATTGAGCCATTCACGAAGGAATTGCCAATGGAATACGCCGTTGAGATGAATAGATTGATCAAGTTCGAAATGGAAGGCTCCATTGGTTAATCCAATGCAGCGCCATTCGAAGCCGTGAAGCTGAAGCTAGCTGCTGATGTTAAGCGGTAGATATAATTTCATGTGATCGAATACCCTCTAGAGCAGACTCTTTAAAAAGTCTTTCTAGGGGGTATTTTTATTCAAAAAATCTCGTGATAACAGCGTTCAGAAGGTTGTTCTGTCATTGGAGTGGCAAGTGAAAATGTTCTTTAGTTCAATTTGTATATTTACAAATGAATAGACCAGCGTTATTCTTCCATTAACGAATATTACATATATTTGAATAGATTCTAATATGAGGAGGTATATAATGCGAAGAAGTATGGTTAAAAAAGGAGCAGCATTGGTATTGTCTGCTGTTGTTGCCTTTACGAGCTGGCTTTTATTTTTATCAACGGCGAGTGCAGCAGAAGGTGGAACGATATCGGGTTCATTCAAGGTACTTAGTTACAATGTAGGTGGTCTTCCGGATCTGGTATCCAGTTCCAACCCCAAGGAGTACACCGTTCAGATTTCCCCCAAATTAAATGACTATGACATTATTAATGTGCAAGAGGATTTTAATTATCATAATGAGCTGATATCTCAGGTCACTCTGCCGTATCTGACGACAACAAGCGGAATTGCGGGTTTTGGTAGTGGGTTGAACAGTCTGTCCAAATATCCATTCCGTGACTTGAAACGTATTACCTGGGATAAGCGATCTGGTCTTTTTGACAATGGAAGTGATGAATTGACTCCAAAAGGATTTACAGCAGCTACATATGAGATCACACCTCAGGTGAAAGTGGACGTCTACAACTTGCATGCGGACGCAGGTAGCGATGATAAATCGCTTGAGGCCAGACGAGATAATATCAGACAACTCTCCAATTACATCAAGGAGCACTCGGACGGGAACGCGGTTATCGTATTTGGGGATACCAATACACGGTACACTCGTGCGGCTGACAATATAGAGCTACTCATGTCTGAGAATGGTTTAAGAGATCCGTGGATCGATTTGATTCGAGGTGGAAGTATTCCCCCTGATGGGGATGCTCTTATGGATGCAACCAATATACATGGCCCGAACTATGAAATTGTCGACAAAATTTTGTATCGCGGAAGTAAAGCGTTGTCCCTTAATGCACAGAGTTATCGTTTGGAAAATCAAACGTTTGTTGATCCGAGTGGGAAGCAACTCTCCGATCATTATCCGATTACAGCGGAATTCGTGTTCAACACATCTTCTCAGTACCAACTAAGTTCAACAATCGGAGGATCCGGAGGAACCGGGTTTAATGATCTGGATCATATTCCGGAGTCCAGACCTAGCTCAGTGGTGCTTAACTCAGGCAATCGTGTAGACGGCATTTCAACGTTGTACAGGGATGGAACGAACCTGGCACATGGTGGTCAATCAAACATTTCCACATTGAACTTGGCAGACGGAGAGTACTTAACCCAGGCAACCATTGGTCAGGGGACACGAAATGGAGATAAACGGATCTTTTACGTGGAGTTGTTGACCAATCTTGGAAATAAGATTGAAGGCGGACAAAAGACATCGGATCAAATTAAACTTGAAGCACCAGCAGGGTGGTATATAGCCGGATTTTATGGAAGAGCAGGACAGGAATTGGATCAGCTAGGGGTCATATACAGACCTCTGAATTAGGAGTGTATAGTGGTTGGAATGAAAACTTAGTATATGTAACTGATAGAGTAATCATAGTAGCATAGCGCCGCTTGGAATATACGTTGGAGAGAGACCATAAGGTTTCCCAAATGTATTCTGAGCGGTATTTTTGTGGAATAAAATAAGACCAATAGCACAAGCCATTTCATAGATTTAAGCATTTAATGATAGAAAAGGATGTGAGTGTATGAGCGTAAACCCTTTCGAGGGCTATCGGATTACAAGTTCATTCGGCTATCGAATTCATCCCATTCATGGTGGACAGACATTTCACCGCGGAATTGATCTCGTGACAGAGCCCTGGAATGGCCCCGTCTACGCCTTTATGGAAGGTAGGGTACGTTTTGCTTCCGAAGGAGTTACAGGCTCCGGATTCGGCGGTTACGGGCTTACCGTTGCTCTTCAAGATCATCGTGGCTACTTGCATTGTTATGCTCACCTTTCGCGAATTGCCGTAACCGTTGGGCAGCGGGTGAAGCGAGGCCAGCTTATCGGTAATCAGGGAAGCACGGGTCAGAGTACTGGCCCGCATGTACATTATGAGATTCGTAAAACAAGTGCACCATCTTACGGGTATACACCCAGCGATGATGGTGTGACGGAACCGGGTGCATATCTACAGGCCGAATACGGAACTGCATCTCAGGAAGAGGAGGCTCCGCCGATGACCACTGAGCAGAAGAAAATATTTGAAGCCATGCAGAAAACGCTGGAGATTCAAGGGGGATGGATTCAGCAACAGGAGCAACTTTCCAATATGGATTGTCCCGCATGGGCGCAGCAAGCATTTGATTATTATCGACCGTTTATTATGAACGACAAAGGCAGTTATGAATTCTGGAGATTACTTGTTATCATGTACCGCAAGGAAAAGGGCATCCAGGTTCATTCGGATTCCGACATATAGATCCCTGCAAAGAACAGGAATAGCAAAAGGATAATCCACTCAGGTAGATGCAGACAGACAACCATTTATCGAATGTTGCCTGTTCGCCCGGTTCATTCCACCGGAAACGTCATATGTTAGGGTATACCTGATGAAGAGGAGGCAATCACATGAGCGAAGTAGGATATGGCTGTGGTGGCAACGTAGGCGGAGTAGGCGGCGTTGGCGGATACAATATGTTCACAAACACTGGTGCAATCTTGGTACTGTTCATTCTGTTGGTTATCATCACAAAAGCATTCTGCGTGTAATCCAACATGATCGAATCGGAATAGACAAAAGGGAAGCCGATTACGGCTTCCCTTTGTCATATGCCAACCTCAGAGTTGGTTATTCAAGCTACTTCCTGTTTGTTGCTTCGTATGCATACTGTGTGCTGTGTAAAATGAACAGATAGGCTTGTTACATAATTACTGTACATAAATTTCAACGATAGCAATATCTCTTTCCTTCGCTAAATCGATAAAGGCCGTAGAGGTCTGAACGAGTGGTCGGAAATAATCCGCAGGATTATTCATGACAATGAGCCCCGTCTGACCCGTGGTGAGCAGAACCCTTTTACCGATAAAATTAGGCAGCATGTGTTTGATCAGTTCTTGCGTTGCTTCAGCATTTAACTGACCGAAGCTGAGGCTGTACAGTTCACACAGAACAGAGATCAGTTCCTGTTTGGTCTGGTACACCCGATTCGTCGTCATGGCGCTGTAAACGTCCGCTACAGCAGTTATACGGGCATATGGGTGGATCTCGTCTCCTCGCAGTCCATGAGGATAACCACTTCCATCCTCGCGCTCATGATGCTGAAGTGCAACCATTGCCAGAATTTCATCCTGCGTGGATTCTTTAATGATATCGTACCCATAGAATGTGTGTTTCTTCATTTCGTCAAATTCTTCCGTGGTCAATTTACCAGGTTTATGTAACATTTCAGAAGGAATCTTGGACTTGCCGATATCATGAAGATATCCTGCTTTGGCTACCGTTAGACATTCCTCGGGGTTGTAACCCATCCAGCCGGCGATATAAAAAGCGAGCATTCCGACTTGCAAGGAATGGTTGTACGTATAATCGCTATCCCCGTCCAGCATAAGCAACAAGGAGACAACATCTTTTTGTTTTTCCAACTGTTCTGTTAGGGTGAACAAAATCTCATCGACCTGTGTCTCATCAATAAAACCCTTCTCCATCGCTTGTTGAAATAGAGATTCAGTACCTTTGATCGTATCGTTAAACAAGTTAGTTAACAGACGGGTTTGATCGGAAGGTAAGGTTTGTGCATCAGAGTGTAGGTCGGATGTTGTGTGTTCTACATCTGCGTACTCGATTCCATGTTGCAACAGTTTGGATAGGTCATCTTCACTGAGGGTGGAACCTTTCATCAGCATGTGGAGACCCGAACTGTTGTATACATCATTTTTTAACAGGTCACCCGGTTTAAGATCAGTAACATGCACTCTCACGTATAAACCACCTTTTCTCGACTAATATCGACACATATGATTATAATAACAAGAAAAAAATGGGTTGACAACGACTTATTTACTATTAACCCACTCTGTCTAAAAGGTGTAAAGGCTCATTATTTAGTTCTTCATGGGGTTCCATGGTCCTAATTGATGTCCTTTCCATTCAGATCCATCTTCCCAAATTTCCTTTTTCCAGATCGGAACGGTCTGTTTGAGTCTCTCTATGGCGTAACGGCTTGCATCATAACAGTCGTTGCGATGAGGCGAGGAAACGGCAATGACTACACTAATCTCTGCCACATCCACTTTGCCGATTCGGTGACTGATTGCACATAACACACCAGGCCAGCGGTCGGAGATTTCCACACCAATGGCCGCCATCTGGGAAAGAGCCATCGGCACATAGGCCTCGTATTCAAGATGCACGGTGCGCTGTTCACCGGTCATTTCACGAGTCGTACCTACAAAAGTAAGAGCTGCCCCGTGATTCGGGGTAATCACTAGCGCCGTTGTTGCTTCCACGGACAAGGTGGACTCTGTAATCAGAAATAAGCCATCTTCAGTCCGATGCTCTAGGGAGGTAGAGGGATGCTTCTCATCGGAAATATCCGTACCATCGCCTCCAGAGACGGGAGGAATCAACGCAAGTTCATCGTCTGAGCTAAGTATAGTATCGGCAGGAGCGTACTGCTGGTTAACTGCCAAAAAGGATGACTTTATCTGAGAAGCTGCTTCGGGGTAGGCCAGACTCAGTTTTTCTTTTACATCGGCAGCGGTTGGAATGTTTCCAATGTACTCAAACTCCAGAAGGGATGTATTTAAACGTTCTGCAATGCCTGCAAATAGTTGAATTGTCAATTTCATAGATATGACTCACCTCTTTTTGATCTCTAAACCCTTTAAATATATCATAACGACGCGGAAAATGTTATGCTTATCCATTAGAAGAATGAACGTTTATTGAAGAGCAGGGGAGGCGGTGTGATGAGCACCAGGGAGAAGCAAACATTAACGATTCTGCACACCAATGACATCCATAGCCACTTCGGCTCCATGAGCACCATCGCCGCTATGATCAATGAGGAACGTGACCAAGGTGGCAACATCCTTGTATTGGATATCGGCGATCATATGGACCGGATGGCCGTTGAAACAGAGGGAACACTGGGTACGGCTAATGTTGATGTTATTAACCTGACGGGCTACGATGCCATTACAATCGGTAACAATGAAGGACTAACCTTTACGCCAGATCAGCTCTCACAGTCCTACGCTGGACTTCTGTGTCCTGTGGTATGCGGCAATGTTGTGGAGCAAGATACTGGCCTTGCGCCAGTGTGGATGAAACCTTCTCTGATTGTGGAGAAAGGTCCATTTCGCGTTGGCCTGCTGGGGGCAACGGCCCCTTTTACCACGTTTTACGAACTGCTCGGGTGGGATGTTCTGGACCCTGTGGAGTCACTAAGAGTTCAAGTGGAAGCATTACGTGATGAAGTGGATGTGGTAGTTATTCTTTCACATCTGGGGCTTTCGACAGATCGGAGACTGGCGGAGCAGATTACTGGGATTGATGTTATTCTCGGTGGACATACCCATCATGTTCTCGAAGAACCATTAGTCATTGGTCAGACCGTGCTGGGCGCAGCTGGCAAATTTGGCCAATGGCTTGGGAAAGTGGTTCTGGAACGAACAAGTGTGGGAGAACCTCTTCAACTGGTAAGTAGCGGTTGTATGGCTGCCAAGAGTATAATGCTGGATGATCAGGTCGCGCTGGCAATCGCTACGAATCGTACGGAAGCCGAAAGGACACTCAATCAGACGGCAGTGATAACCGATCGGGTGCTGCCCATCGCGTATGACCGGGAATCCCCGTTTGCAACATTGCTTGCACAAGCTGTTCGTCATTTCACGGGGGCACAGCTGTCTCTGGTGAATGCAGGTCAGCTTCTCGGAGAGCTTCCACAAGGTAATATTACAAAAGGAATGTTGCATTCCCTATGTCCATCTCCTATAAATGCTTGTACAATATGCTTGAGTGGAAGTCATATTCGTGAAGCACTTGAGCAGTCCTTGTTGGACGATTTTTCAGGTAAGCCCATTGTGGGATTTGGTTTTCGTGGTCATATTCTAGGCACGTTATGTATGGACGGAATGGAAGTTCAATACAATCCAGATGCGCCAGCCTATGAGAAGATCCAGACCATATCCATTAATGGGGAGCCTATGGACGAACAATGTGAGTATATCGTTGGAACACTGGACATGTTTACGTTCAATGTGGGGTATCCTCCTCTGGCTCATGGAACCCGTACGCTCTATCATCTTCCGGAATTCATACGCGATTTGCTGGAAACGGAAATAAAACGACCAGGGGCTCTGGACGACAGCCTGCGAGCCCGCTGGCATCAAAGCTAATTTAAAGTACTTGCCTTCTGCTGAAGCGGCGGCTAGTGGTAATTACATCTACGGAGCGGGAGAGGATAGGCTGTGCGTTTAGTACATATAAACTTATTGCAGCCTGGCATGAAGCTGGGGAAACGTATTTATAGTGAAGAAGGCCTTGTATTACTTAGTGAGGATGTAGAGCTAACCAGTCGATTGATTGGACGCCTTAAGGATCTCGGGGTCGGTTATGTGTATATTAAAGATGCTGCGACAGAGGACATCATCGTTCCTGAAATGTTGCAGGAAGAGACCAGGAGGAAGGCACTGGTCGAGATCAAACAGCAATTTCAAAGTATGTCAGGGATGAAAACCAAAAATCAGATTCCTCATTTCGGTAAAGCGCTTAGTGGTGTGATGAATGCCATTCTGGAAGACATCGGCAGTCAGAAGGAAGCCATGATTATGCTGATGGACATGAACTCCAGTGATTTTGACCTGTATAACCATTCTCTGAATGTATGTGTGTACACGCTGGTTCTTGGTGTCGCTTCGGGTTACACACGCCAGCAATTAATGGAGATTGGTCTGGGCGCTTTGTTACATGATATCGGCAAAACACAGATTGCACCAGAAATCTTGCATAAACCCTCCAGATTGAGTGACGAGGAATTCAAAATCATTCAGCAGCACACTACATATGGACACCGTATTCTCAAAGATGAACCAGGCATACCGCTTCTATCTGCGCATTGTGCACTGCAGCACCATGAACGAATTGATGGCAGTGGATATCCCTTTGGTTTGAAAGACAAGGAAATTCATGAATATGCCAAATGGATTGCGCTTGCTGATTCGTATGATGCCATGACAACGAATCGGGTGTACAAGCAAGCCTTGCTGCCCCATCAGGCAGTAGAGGTGTTGTATACAGGTTCAGGAACCCTCTATGAACAACGGATGCTGGAGAAGTTCAGGGATTGTGTCGCGATATACCCAGTAGGTATTTCAGTCAAGCTCAGTACGGGAGAAGTTGGGGTAGTTGCATCAATTCATTCACGTGTTCCTCAACGTCCGCTTATCCGTGTTCTAAAAGATGCGGACGGCCAGACTTTATCTTCGCCTTATGAAATTAACCTGCTGACTGCTCTGTCTGTGATGATCACAGGTGTAGAGGGTGTGGAGGATACACCTACAGCGGCTCAAAGTGAACAGGTGGAAAGCTGAACTACTTGAAAGATGATTAGCGCTCATGTCGTAATATCCGGGCCGTTTCGTAATGCGGTCCAGAGTTGCCTGAGCGTTTTTTGTCATGTAATGGACAGGGTCTACGTATGCCGGAGCATTCAAAATTGTGCTATGATAAAAGATAACTCCAAAAAGAGAAACACAAGGTATGATGTAAATAAAACTTTTTAGGTTAATAAAAGGAATAAGGTGAAGAACAATGACCATGCTAAACTCAGGATCGGTACAACCGATGCCTTTATCGCCAACGAATGATCCGTGGGATCCGATCGGCTCTCTGCGTACATATGGACGCCATGTGCTGACCAGTGTAGAAATGACCGTGACACATCTGTGCAATATGAGGTGTGAGCATTGTGCCGTGGGAGATATGCTTACGATTCGTGAAGCGCCGGCTCTTCCGCTCCCTCTGATGCTGAAACGATTGGATGAAGTAGAGCATCTGCAGACGATTAGTCTGACGGGTGGCGAGCCAAGCTTTAGCCAGAAAACAGTGGATGAGATGATTATCCCACTGCTCAAATATGCCAAGGAACGTGGAATACGTTCCCAGATCAATTCGAATTTAACGCTGGATATCAGCCGGTATGAGCAACTTTTACCTTATCTGGACGTTATGCATATCTCGTTCAACTATCTGAATGCTGACGATTTCCATCAAGTTGGATTTGCCAATAGTGGCAGACCTGTAAAACGTGAAGTAGCGGTGAAGATGTATGAGAAAATGATTGAAAATTCACGCAAACTGAGTGAAGCAGGCATGTTTATCTCTGCGGAGTCGATGATTAACTTCCGTACGCACGACAAGCTGGATGGTATTCATCAATTGATTCGTGAGATGGGCTGTGTTCGTCATGAAGTGCATCCGATGTATAACTCGAACTTTGCTTCGTCGTTGCCAGTGTTATCACTGGACCATATGAGAGCAGCGATTCATCGTTTGCTTGATGTGCGTGACAAGGATATGTGGATGCTCTTCGGTACCTTGCCATTCTTCGCGTGCAGTGCAGCAGAGCAGGATCGGGAACTGATCAATCGTTTATACAGCGAACCAAATGTGACGGTACGTAACGATCCGGACGGACGCAACCGCGTTAACGTCAACATGTTCACGGGTAATGTGTATGTGACGGATTTTGCGGATATCCCGGCGTTTGGCAACATTCGTGATCGTAAACTGGATGATGTGTTCCATGAATGGTCAGCTGAACATCCGTTGAATCAAACAGTCAATTGCCATTGCGATATTGCATCCTGTTGCGGACCAAACCTGCTAGTGGCAGATATGTATTACAAGGGTGTGGATTTCAAATCAAGAAAGGCAATCACACGTTGATATTCCAGGTGTATTCCTGAAATAGATAGAAAAGGGGAGTTTCAACTTGGATATTCATACCGAATTTCATCTTGGGCAGCTGGTATTTAATCTGGTCTGTGTCTTTTTGCTCGTATTTTTGAATGGCGTATTTGTCGCAGCGGAATTTTCCCTTGTGAAAGTAAGGCAGACACGCTTAACTCAATTGCAGAGTGAAGGAAATCGTATGGCTGGTTACGCTCTGAAGGTGAATAGTAAACTGGATTCCTATCTATCGGCAACTCAGTTCGGGATTACGCTGACATCGCTTGGACTCGGGTGGCTGGGAGAACCGGCCATCTCCGAATTGCTCGTTGAGCCACTCATGTTTAAACTTGGTGTAGGAGATACAGGGCTTATTTCGACCGTGTCGGTCATTATCGGTTTTTGTATCATTACGTTTCTGCATATTGTGCTGGGTGAGCTTGCACCTAAATCGTTAGCTATTCAAAAAACAGACGGAGTGGCATTGTTTTTATCTGCACCTTTGCTGTTGTTCTACAAAATCTTCTTCCCGTTCATCTGGGTACTGAATGTATCGGCCAATGCATTGCTGCGTCTGGCAGGTATCGAACCTGCCAGTGAAGGAGAAGCTCACTCGGAAGATGAACTTCGAATTCTGATGAAGCAGAGTGCCAAAAGTGGTGTCATCGATAAAGATGAGATCAAACTGATGGATAACATCTTTGATTTCTCCGATATGCTGGCACGTGAAGTGATGCTGCCACGTACAGACATGGATTGTCTGTACACGCATATGTCTTTGGAAGAGAACTTGGAGATCATCAACGCAACCAAACATTCCCGGTATCCCGTAGCAGTAGAAGACAAGGATGAGATCATTGGATTTATACACATCACCGATCTGTTGCTGGCTAAACCGGAGCAACAACATGATCTGGCTTCACTCGTCCGTCCAATCTTAAACGTTCCTGAATCCATGGAAATCAGCCATGTGCTGCGTCTAATGCAGAAGAAACATTCACAGATGACGCTGGTTGTGGATGAATATGGCGGCACAGCTGGATTGCTGACTGCGGAAGAAATTCTGGAAGAGATCGTTGGAGACTTGTATGACGAGTTTGAGGATGAGCGTCCGCATATGGAACGCAGTGGAGATTCATTTTCCATTGATGGTCGTTCGCTTATTGAAGAAGTTCATAAGTGGACCGGAGCCATCATTGAGGATGAAGAAGTGGATACCATCGGCGGATGGTTGTTTAAAGAGCTTGGGGGCAATCCAACCAAGGGAAAAACGCAAGAGCTAAATGGTTACGTTTTTGAAGTGGAAGAATCCACTCGCTTGCGAATTACCCGGGTTCGAGTGTACAAGCAATCTGTCCCTCAAGACATGAATTCGGAAGAAAAACCAGTAGAATAGAACTCGTTGCAGGAGCAAGATAAGACGAGCAAAAGTATGAAATGACGTAGATTACAAAAATCTGCCAGGATATAAGACCTTTGGAAGTTACCTGAAAGGGGAACGAACCGAAGGTCTTTTTTTATTTTAAATAAGAATTTGGAGAAATTCTGCACATAGTTGAAACGAATTTCGGATTAACTTGGGGGACAGCGTCATATGGTTATAGAGACGGGAAACTGGAAGGACCTCAGTAATATTAAGTTGCACCAACGATGTATTATAGGAGGCGTTGTTTTGTGAAAGATCCGCAACTTCGTGCTTACGCCCCTTTTGTGGGGCCGTTTGATCCTTGTCCACCAGTAGAGATTCGGACGTATCTGGTACCTCCGCAATTATTTATTCCATTTCAGCCTATGGGTTGGCCACAGTACAGTCCGGCAGAAGCATTAAGAGTGGGGACGTTATGGCCTGCATTATACAGCCCTTATACACCAGCGAGATCGAAGGGAAGGAAGGTGGATGTGGATGGAACCTGAAGGAGCAAAAGCGTGCGATACTCAATACTATGAGCTGCTGGAGGAGCTTCAGGCTCTGGATTTTGTATTAGTGGAGCTGAATCTGTACCTGGACACCCATCCTGGGGATTATCAGAGCATAGAGCAATATAACAAATTCACGCAAGAACGTACGCGGGTGGCGCAGGAGTTTCAACAATTGTATGGACCCCTGATGAACTTTGGTCATGCCTTCTCCAAATATCCGTGGGAATGGTCTCAGACGCCCTGGCCATGGCAAGTGTGACACATCAGCCTCAGGCTTCCTTGCATGACTTTAGGGACAGGAAGCCCGAGGGTTAGAAGAATGGCTGTATTTTGATAACGTAGAGGGAGGCGTCTTACATGTGGGTGTATGAGAAAAAACTGCAATATCCCGTAAGGGTTAGTAAATGTGATCCTCGCATGGCGAAATTGCTGATGGAACAATATGGCGGTGCCGATGGGGAGTTGGCCGCTGCCCTTCGATATCTGAATCAGCGTTATACGATTCCAGACAAGATTATCGGTCTGTTGACGGATATTGCTACAGAGGAATTTTCTCATCTGGAGATGATTGCCACCATGATCTACAAGTTGACCAAGGACGCGTCGGTGGATCAACTGGAAGAAGCGGGACTTGGGCCGAACTATGCTCAACGCGATTCTGCCTTGTTTTATACCAATTCCTCCGGTGTACCCTTTACGGCTGCCTACATTGCTGCAAAGGGTGATCCGATTGCGGATCTGTACGAGGACATTGCAGCAGAAGAGAAAGCTCGGGCTACATATCAATGGTTGATCGACCTGACCGATGACGTGGATCTGCAGGATAGTCTGAAGTTTCTAAGGGAACGCGAGATCGTGCATTCCTTGCGTTTCCGCGAAGCTGTAGAGATCCTGAAAGATGATCGGGAGACAAAGAAGATTTTCTGAACGTTTGGTATAAAAGCAGAAGTCTGGCAGTCCGATAGGGCTGCTTTTTTGCTTTGAAAAGATAGTATTATTAAATAATTAATTTTAAAGTAAATTACACATAATTATATATTTTACAAATATTGTTGTTAAATCCACTTACATATTATACAATGAAATTGTAGTTAAAAACTCTATTTAGGAGATGATCATTTTGAGACTTAGTAAAGTTCTTATTTTGACTGCATGTTCCTTTATTCTGACCACATCCATTTCAAGTGCAGGCGTGTCTGCGGCAAATATTCAACCAAATACTAGTACAAGTGTATCAGACGTAGTAACTCCTATGCTTGAAAGTAAAACTTTTTCTGTAGTGCATTATTACCCTGTAGGTTTTGGAGTACCAAAATATCTTACGGACTATAAAACGCCAGACGGCTATGTAGGAACCTTGGTGTTGGTTAGTTATCATACTGTGGATGGAATTGTTGCTGCAAGATACGAAGGGACCGTTTATAGATAATCAGAAATAGTAGATTAAAACTTTTAGTGTTTAGATTCTCATAACAACGAATTTATGATAAATCTTAAAATAGCAGTTTCAAGATTAAATAATCTTGGAACTGCTACTTTCACTTTTAAATAATATTTTTTTGTAATAACATGTAAGTGGCTATTTTCACAATCGTAGATGTTAATCTTCAATGATAGGGGGAGAAAAAGGAGAAAATAAAACCATCCCCGGTATACTACTGGGGATGGTTTTATTGATTTTGAAGTGTATACCTAATATTCAACCACCATGGCAACATTTTGCCACCCGGCTCCAACGGTCCAGAACAGAACTTTGTCACCACGCTGAATCTGACCGGTTGTAACCGCTCGATGTAATGCGATGAATGGACTGCTGGTTGAGGTGTATCCGAACTCATCTCCGATATAGACGGCAATATCATCACCAATGCCGACGTTCTCGGATACAGCCCGAATGTTACTGATGGATAGCTGGGAGAAGCAGGCGGCTCTGATCTCATCTGGTCCAATCTCGTTACGTGTCAGCAACGTACGAATGGACTCCGAAGCGGCATCCACACAGATCGAATCATCAAATGGGATGAATTTCACATGAAAGGCACCCGCATCTACACCCGTTTTGCCCAGCTTCGCCAAGCCTTCAGCAGGAAAGAGTGAATTACCATACACACAGGTATCGGTCTGATAGATGGAATCAATGAAACCGACAACATGTTCATCCCGCTCTACAATAACCGCCGCTGCTGCATCACCGAAATTGGCGAAGTATACGGGATCATCGGGACTGGCGTGAGGAGCCACGTAATCGGAGCCGATGATTAATGCCCGGCGAATTCGAGGATTGCCCAGCATCTGCCGGCTAACCTGTTCGAATGCAGCGGTCATGCCTGCGCAGTTGGCGTTACTGTCAATACAAATCGTGTGGGAAGCTCCGTTAATCAGGCGATGAATCATCAAGGAATTCGTAGGAAAGATGTATTCTGGCGTTTGGCTTGCATAAGCAATCAGATCAATATCTGCACCGGTGAGTCCGGTTTTCTCCAGTAGGTTACTGGCTGCCTCAAAGGCCATGCTTAGTGAATTTTCGTCATCGTTATCAATTTTATAACGTGTATCACGACCAAGTGCCTTTAACAATCCACGAATATCTACACCTCTTGCATCAAAATGTTCAATATAAAAATCATTGTGCACCTTGGTTGCAGGATGATAGATATCGATATCTACAATACGAATTCCGGCCATCTTCATTCTCCTCTTGAGCGGAAGGGTGAATTCACAGCTTGTCCGCCTGGTTTATTAAGTGGTAACGGTAGATATGATTTCGAGATTGTCCAGGCCAACAGACCGACCAAGTCGGGACAATTGCATTTTTAGAATCGCGTTGTTCTCGAGGGTCAACACGACTTTTTTATATTCATCTTTTTTGAACATTTGAAGGCAGCCTTCCAGAAGAGGAACAATCTCCGGCGCAGTAACATTCAACTTTTTGCAATCGATGTTCAGGTCATACTCCTTGGTGTTAAGAGGAGCGATCGTATCCTGATATGCCGAGATGGAACGCAAACCGTCTTCTTGAGAGAAAGAACCCTCTAGTTCAATGTTTAACACCTTGTTCGGAACGTCAGTCTTCAGAATGAAATTTCCCATGCTTGATCTCTCTCCTTTAAATGAGTTAAGGCTATCCTGCTAATGGATACACAGCCCCATAGGACCTCTGCTGAAAGCTTCTAAGATGAGAGCTGGTTCGAAGGATAATTTAACCATATTATAAAGGTAGGAATGTAAAAAGATCAATAAAAAAGTCGAATCATGTATAAAAATGTAGAAAAGTGAATTACTGTATTTCATCCAAGGTAGCAAGCAAAATATTAAATGCGCTAATAATGCGTGGAGCACCCACACAGGGTGCCAGATGTAGCAATATTCCCTTGAGCTGATCCACCGTTACTCCCACGCTCAGAGCCATTGTGTAATGCACTCCTAGTTGTTCATACTGTCCTTGGGTGATCAACGAAGAGATGATAGCAACTTCCTTCCATTGATCCGTAATCGTGGTGCGCTGAAAAATATCCCCGTATGCCGTCCCCATAATAAATTCCGACAATTCGGGAAAATGTTCTTTGATGGGTGCAAGGGCTCTTGCGCCGTACTCACCAGAAAGTTTTGCGAAACGGTCTAGTCCCTGAGCTACATGTTCACTCATGATCTGCTCCTCCTAATTCAAAGTTACGGTGCGGTGAGCCGTGGGTGGAATTTCATCTCGATCGGTCAGAAGCTCAATAACAGTTACCTGATTCAACGTCTGGGCTGTGTTCAGCGCAGATGAGAATTCAGCAAGGGTTTCTGCTCGAAATGCAACCGCACCGAGAGATTCGGCGAATTTGGCTGCATCCATAGGAACTTCATATAATGTGCCATCAATTCTGCCTGTTGTTTTTTCCATTCCTTTGAGTGCCATGTCCAATTGTTTGTTGTTAACGACAATGAAAATGACATTCAGGTTGTTGCATACCGCAGTATTGATCTCCGTCCCCAGCATCATGAAACATCCATCCCCGGTGATACATACAATGGTCTCTTCAGGTGAAGCGGCCTTTGCACCTATCGCCATACCAATGGCGTTCCCCATGCAGGCAAAGTACGCGTCAAACACAAAGCTGCCTGGTTTCTTGACTTTATATCGCTGAACCGCATGGAATCCATGGCTGCCATCATCAACAAACAGCTTATGATCGTAAGGAAGAAGTTCACTCATCCCGTCCAGCACAGAAGCCAGAGACAGGCGGGGCAGATCTGGTAATGGGACAGTGTAATCCATGGGTGTCGTGGTTCTCACAGGAGTAGGGAGGTCTTCTAATGTGCCCAGCAAATATTGCAGGTTGTCCTTCAAATCACCGGTGATATGTAAGGTTTGAGCGCTCAGAATCTTGCCTACGAATGTAGGATCAGCGTCAAATTGAATGAGGTGTACCGGATGATGTTCAGGCTTCAGATTGCAGAGGGTCATGTCACTCAGACGTGAACCGAGTACGATATAAAGGTCACTTTGGTTCAGCATGTCGTCTGCATGCGGGAAACCTCCAACACCACAAGGTCCATGGTATAGGGGATGGTCCCACGCAATCGC
The DNA here is from genome assembly GCF_037969885.1 of Paenibacillus sp. FSL R7-0313. NCBI lineage: Bacteria > Bacillati > Bacillota > Bacilli > Caryophanales > Paenibacillaceae > Paenibacillus > Paenibacillus sp. FSL R7-0313. The sequence continues at coordinate 6,093,579 of NZ_CP150219.1, read as the reverse complement.
TCCTTTTCCACCAGGAGTAGTAATGACGGGAATGTTGAACGATTCGGCCAAATGAAGCAATTCATCATGGGCTCTGGCGCGACTTACACCTTTACCAGCAATAATTAAAGGGCGGTTGGATTGTTGAATGAGAGGAAGAATGCGATTCAGGTTAGATACGCTAAGCAGAGGTTCCGGTTCGGGAATGACAATCCGGCATTGGGATAACAATTCAGTCTGTACGTCAAAAGGAATACAGAGGTGAACAGGGCCTTTATTAGGGCCGAGTGCAATGGAAAGTGCATGATTCAGCAGTGTACCGAAGTGATCTCCACGCTCAACCAGTTTGCTGAATAGCGTAGCAGGCCTGAACATTTCGGCCAGATCAGCCAGATAGGAAGAAGAATCTTGACACTGGGGGAGTCCCAGTTCCTGAATGGATTGATGACCCGTAATAAACAGTACAGGCAGATTGTTGGCCTTTGCATGGGCTGCTGCAGTAAGAAGATTGGTTCCGCCTGGACCGGATGTGGCAAAGGCAACGCCGAGCTTACCTGTCTGTAATGCATAACCGGATGCGGCAAAACCTGAGCTGGATTCATGACGGCCTGGAATGAACTCTAATCCGTAATCCACCATTTTCAGTACAGCAGGACAGATGGATTTACCAATAATACCAAAGACATGAGTAACGCCTAGATTACGCAGAGTTTCTGCCAAATAGTCCGCAACTGTTCTCATGCGGGACACCTCGCTTCATGAAATAGGTTATTAGAACCATACGCATATTCCATTTGTTGAATGCAAGTTACTGTCTAAGGTTGTAAGAGGAAATATTCATTGTTATTAGGAAGAGTATCTTTTTTTGTGGTTTTTTGTCAACCTGTTTTTGTGAGTCTAAATTCCTGATTCTTAAGTTGGTAACGCTTTAAGTGTTGCTGGATAAAGTAAAAATAATTGGTTATATATACCTGAAACGAATTACCCAATCGCAACGAAGTTACAAATAATGTAAAATAATGACTGTAAATGATGAATTTCAGCCACAAATAGCGACTTGAAAGCTTGAGATTTATCTTTTTTCGTATCAACGCATCATCGCATTCGCATTTCTTTGCTTTCTGCTATACTGGAAAGGAATTGGGAGGGGATGGAATGACAATCATCAAGATGGCTCTGATTGGGCTGGGTAAAATGGGACTACATATGGTTCATCTAATCGAGAATACAAAGATGGATACAAAGATTGAGATTGTAGCGGTGTGTGATGCGAATGAGGACGGTTTGGCGTCTTTTGCAGCTTCTCATCGGGGAGTTAGGACGTATACGGATTACAAGCAATTGATGAATGAACATCAGATTGATCTGTTGTATATTGCAGTTCCGCCGAAATTTCATTATCCGGTTGTCATGGAAGCGCTGGAGCGCAAAATTCATGTGTTCTGCGAGAAACCGCTTGCCAATAGTGTAGAAGAAGCCAAAGAGATGCTGGATGCAGCGGAGCAGGCGTGCGTTGTTCATGCCATCCATTTCTCGATGCCGCATGAACCTTCCGTGCTGAAGTTGCAAGAGATGATTAAGCAGGGGACTGTGGGGGCCGTTCGCAAAATAGATCTGATTCTGCAATTCCCGCAGTGGCCACGATCATGGCAACAGAATGCTTGGATTACGAGCCGGGAACAGGGTGGATTTATTCTTGAAGTAGGTATTCACTGGATTCATATGATTCAAAAGGTGTTTGGTGCCATCCGGGTAGTGAGCACTCAGGTTCAATATCCTGAGAATGGAGACTGTGAACTAGAAGTACAGGCTGCAATGGAACTGGAAGACGGGACTCGAATTCAGCTAAATGGCATCTCTCAATTTGCGGGGGAAGAACGTGTATCCATGGTGGTGTACGGTACAAAAGGCACAATTGCTCTGGAAAATTGGGAGGAATTGAAAACGGGTATGGTGGGACAGCCACTGTCTCGAGTAGAAGTGCTTGAATCCGCCAGTGAATTGCCGGTTCTTAAACATGTCATTGCCCGTATACAAGGCAAACCAGCTAAGATATATGATTTTAACGATGGGCATCAGGCACAATTGATACTTGAAGCGTTGCGGAACACGGAACAATCGAGATAAGAAAAGGAGTGCTTAGGTTTTTTCATATGAGGTGCCCGGTGCACCTTTTCCTGATTCAGCTCTCCTTAACACAAAGAAGCATCGCAGAGGCTCGGGTGAGTCTGTCTGCGATGCTTCTTTCCTTTGATATATGCTCATGATAGAGCTATATAGACATTCTATCGGTATGTTGATTCAGTTCAAGCCAGCTTGAATTGCTTAACCAGCTGATCAAGTGCATCGGACATTTGATTCAACTGCTTGGACGTGTCAGACATTTCCTGCAGAGAAGCAAGTTGTTCCTCCGTCATCGCAGATACTTCTTCCGTGGCTGATGCAGTATCTTCCACAACAGCCGATACTTCATTGATGGACTTCATCACAGCCTCACTACCGGAAGTTAACTCTTCGACAACAGCAGATACCTCCAGAATTTCACCACTGAGGTTATGAATATGCTGAGTAATGGTTGAAAAAGCATTACCTGCATCCTCAATGGTCCGCAATCCTTCATTCACATGTAGAGTGCTCTCATCAACCACCTGCACCGTACTTTGAACACCTGTTACCACGGTTTCCAATATACTTGTAATCTCTTTGGCTGATGTTGCACTTTGGTCTGCAAGATTACGGATTTCCGCGGCAACGACAGCGAAGCCGCGTCCATTTTCCCCAGCGCGGGCAGCTTCAATTCCGGCGTTAAGTGCAAGCAGATTGGTTTGTCTTGCAATACCCGACATTGAATCTGCAATGTTGATCACTTGATCAGACATCTTCGAAATTTCATTAATGGCTCCCTGTACAGAGAGGAAGGATTGCTCAATGGAACTCATTTTACCTACAGCATTATCAATGCGCTGTTGCCCATCCACGGCAATGGATTCGGTACGAACTGCACGGCCTGCCACGTCACTTGCCGAGGAGGCGACACGATTAAGCCCGTTGAGGGATTGTTGCATCGCAGCTACCATGGTTTGCGTAAGAGCAACCTGTTCATCAGCACCTTCAGCCACGCGTTCCATGGCAGTGGCAACTTCTTTTCCTGCAAGATGGCTATCGGCAACCCCTTTATCCAATCGATCCGAAGCTGTGCTCAGAATCATGGCATTACTCTGAACGTCCAGCATCATTTGCTGCAAACCAGTGAGCATTGTATTGGCTGCCTCCGCGAGTTCACGAGTTTCGTCTTTCATTGGCGTAGCGATTCTCAGTGTCAGGTCGCCATTGGAAGAACCGATGTCATTTAATGCCTGCTTCACGGTACGAATGTTTCTAACAATGGCACGTGACAGGACCAATGCAGTGATGAACGAGATGATGGCCACAACGATAAGTGCCCCATACAGTTCCAAGTTCAGTAGTGTGTTTTTTTGCTTCAGCGCTTCTGTACGGTTATCGGTTAACGTATGCTCGTTGGTTCGAAACGTATCGAGAGCAGTGCGAATCTGGTCCATGTCTCTTTTACCTGGATCATCTGCGAAAAAATCTCGAATGGCCTGCGTATTATTTGCTTGGCGAAGGGCGACCACAGGTTCACCAGCGACCTGGACCCAGTTCTCCATAGTAGTATGTATGTCTTCCAAAAGTGCAAGTTGAGCCGGATTATCCGAAATTAAAGCCGCAAGTTCATCTCTGAGTGTAATAAGTTGCTCTTTTCCCTGGGTGTAAGGATCGAGGTAATTGTCCTGACCCGTGATGATGTAACCGCGTTGACCTGTTTCCATATCTACCATGTTTCTTTCGAGTTCATAGGTGAGGGCATGTACCCTCATATCGTGATCGACCAGAAAATCCAGTTCCCGTTGGAGCTGACTTGTGCTGTTCTGAATCAGCAGGATGCAACCAGCCAGTACAGCCAGTACAAGTAAATATCCTAATCCGATCTTATAAAAAATCTTAAAGGTCTTTCGCTTTTTCATGTTTGTTATTCCTCTCTATGGGGTATATGTAGTTGTCGAAAAAACCGGAAATGTGATAATTGTAGGTCTTTAGATTAGGTGTCTAAAGCACTATTTTTTAGTATTATACGTAAAGAAACTTCTTTTGTATATAGTTTGTTGAACTACAATATAACGTTTGGTTGATGTTGTATAAGGTTGGGGTTGATGATCTTTTACATTCGTTGGTTTACACGTTCAAACGTTATGTTTATCATGGGAAGGGAACGATTCCAATTACATATACAATATCCCAATCCGAAAGGAACATTGGACATGAATAAAGAGAAGGTTTTGCTCAAACCGGAAGCGATGATTTTTGACATGGATGGTACGCTGTTCCAGACAGAGACCCTGTTGTTGCCAGCTTACCAGCAACTATTTGATACATTGCGTGCCGAAGGGCACTTTGAAGGAGAAACTCCACCCGAGGAACGGATGCTGGGAAGTTTGGGTATGTTGCTCGAAGATATATGGAAAGTGGTTATGCCTGAGGCATCGGAAGCGGCACATCGCCGGGCAGACGAACTGTTGCTTCAACTGGAGATTGAAGGGCTTGATCAAGGAGGTTCCCAATTGTATCCGGGTGTGAAAGAAACGCTGCAAGCCTTGAAACAACAAGGAGTGCGTCTTTTTGTCGCAAGTAACGGGCTGGAGGACTACGTAAAGGGTGTAGCGTTTGCACACGAAATCATGCCTTTCTTTGAAGGGGTATATAGTGCAGGCCAGTACAAGACTCCTTCCAAAATTAATCTGGTGCAGATCCTGCTTGAGAAACATCGTATTCAGGACGCATGGATGGTAGGGGATCGCTCTTCTGACGTGGAAGCTGGTAAAATGAACGGTCAGGCGGTCATCGGCTGTGCTTATGCCGGGTTCGGTCGTGATGAGGAGCTTGCGGGCTCAGATGTGCTCATCTCTGATTTTACAGAACTACTGCGTCTGTATGATGAAGCAGAGTAGCCTCTACGCTGCATACGTATACTGAGGTTTAAGATTACGAACCACATGATATGAACCTGTAGACTCAACGGAAATTCGTTGAATTCAGGTTTTTTTGTTTGGTCATGCAGTCACATTCTCCCCTGTAGAAAGTTGATTTCCCTATCCCGCTTTCCTCCATATTCCCTCTATACTTCATTCAAAAGCTATAGGGGGTCCGATTCTGGTGAAACCATCCAAAATACATGCCTATATGTTCATCTTTCCAAGTCTTTTTCTAACTCTTGTATTCGGGATCTATCCGCTGTTATGGGCGCTGCGTTACATGTTCTATGATTATCAAGGCATCGGAACGCCTGTCTTCATCGGGCTTGATAATTTTGGACGCATTTTGCGTGACGGGCAATTCTGGGATTCTGTAGGCAACACGGGTGTGTATGCCCTGGGCAAACTCGTCGTTACAATTCCACTGTCGTTAACTCTGGCGATTATTCTGAATCGTAAATGGAGAGGAAAATCCCTGTTTAGGGCGATCTATTATCTTCCCACTATCTTTAGCGCTTCGGTCATGGCGATTGTATTCTTTATTATTTTCAACTCCTATAACGGAATATTGAACCAATTGCTGCTTAAGTATCATGTGATCTCCGAATCCATTAGCTGGCTTGGGGCTGAACATGCCATGTTAACAACCATCATCATCGCCATCTGGGGGGCTGTGGGCAACTATATGTTGTTGTTCATTGCGGGTCTTCAGAGCATTCCTGAAGAGCTTTATGAGGCGGCATCGCTGGATGGAGCGAGTGAGTTTCAGAAACTGCGGAATGTAACGATTCCGTTGCTGGGTCCTGTCTTGCAGATGATCATCATGCTGGCAATTACCACGGCGCTGAAAGGTTACGAGAGTATTATGGTACTTACCGAAGGGGGGCCGTATGGCAAAACAGAGGTGATGTATCTGTATTTGTTCAAACTGTTGTTTCCCGTGTCGGCTGACACCCAATCACTCCAGCAGCTCGGTTATGGCAGTGCAGTCGGTTTCACAACGGCTCTCATCGTAGGGGCTGTGACGCTCATTTACTTCCAAATATCCAAAAAGCTCAACGATGTCTATTAAACTGAAAAACAGACTTTTTGAACACGTATAAATTATCAGGAGGAAACGATGATGACTCAAAACGTGCTTGCGCCCTCAGGGTCTCCCCAACTCATTCGCTGGACCAAACGAACGGTACTTTGGCTGTTTTTGATCGCAATCGCTCTGCTGTCGCTGTTCCCCATCATACTTGTATTGCTCGGTTCCTTCAAAACGAACCAGGAATTGACCGGAGGAGCCACCATCTGGCCGAAGATTTGGCAGTTCTCCAATTATGCTCAGGCTTGGCAAACCGCCAATTTTTCGGGTTTTACGATTAACAGCGTGTTTGTTAGCATCAGTACAACAGTTGGCACGCTGCTGGTAGCTTCGATGTCAGCCTATGCTGTGGATCGAGTGAATTTCAAAGGTAAAAAGGGATACACCCTGCTCATGGCATCTACTCTGTTTATTTCCATAGGCGCGGTTGTACTGCGTCCGCAATTTGACCTCATGGTCAAGCTGGGACTGAATACCACGTTATGGGGCGTTATTATTATACTGATCAGCGCACATGCTGCCACATACTTTATTCTCATTGGTTTCTTCAAGAGCATCCCGCGCGAACTGGATGAAGCGGCGATGATTGATGGCTGTAATTTCTTCACCACATACTGGCGAATTATTCTTCCACTCCTGCGGCCCGGACTCGCCGTTGCAGGTCTGGGTGTATTCCAGAGTTCATGGAATGAATATATTCTTCCTTTTGTGTTCACCATGAGCAATCCGGACTTACAGACTTTGCCCGTTGGGCTGGCTAATCTGCGATATGGCATCGGAGCTGCGGCTGAGGTCCAACTGATGATGGCCGGAGCCTGTCTGTCCATTTTGCCGCTGCTCATCGTTTATATTTTTGCTAACAAATCATTCATGCAGGTGACCTTGGGAGCTGTGAAAGGATAGGCGTGAGCACAATCATGGAAACGGTTTTACGGGTAATTCCACTGTGCTATACTCATTTTAATTCACAGCGGACGGGCCAAACCGTGTTCAAGGAGCGAGCGCCGATGATATTCGACTTTTATAAAATGTCCCTGAAAAAAAGAATACAGCTGCTGTACATTTTTCTCGTTGTCTTGTGCATCAGTGTGACCGGGATATGCTCTTATCTCTTTGCTGCACGAAGCATTGAGCAGAATGCACTTGAACTGAAACAAAGCATTCTGAACAAATCAGTGCAGGTTATGGATGAACATCTGAGGCACATTGTTGTATCCTCTTTTTCTTTTATGCTCAATGAAACGTTCACCCAGGTCATGAAGGACGTGGGGAAAAATAACACATCTCATTATTATCAGAATCTCTCGCTGCTGCAAACATCGTTTGCTCAATTGAAGCTCGTAGAGCCACTGATTGATACCGCATATCTGAAAACACCTATCGGTGATTTTTTCTCGACCAAAGATTTTCCGAATCGCAATCACTCGTTCGACAGGGAATACGGACGCTACGTGAAGCTGCAAGGCTGGAATACGATGTGGTTTGGTTCACATCAGAGTCAGTTATTTCAATCCCGAGGAAATGTGTTATCTCTGTTGCTCAAACCCATTGTGATCGATAATCATACCTATTCGAATGTATATATGGTCGTCAATATGAAGGAAGAGGCGATGCGGGACATTCTGACGCAGGATCTCATGAATAACCAGATTCAACTGTTTTTGCTGCACAAAAACGGAAATGAAGTCATTCGGCCCAGGTCCCGAAATTACGATTTCATTATGGAGCCTGACTTTACACAACAGTTTAGCCGTGACGATGCTGGGGATTTCACCTACAGGAACGATCAGGGGGAGGACATGCTTGTTAACTATTCGGCATTGTCGATGAACGAGGATTGGGTCATGGTAAGTGTACAGTCCAAGGCTGACTTGTTGTCCCCCCTCCAAAAGATACGCTGGCTGATCATCCTGATCATGTTGTTTTGCATTTTGCTTGCACTCGGGTTGTCCAAGCTGCTGGCCTCCGCTCTGCTGAAGCCACTGAACAAACTGCGACGCTTGATGGTTGAGGTGGAGTCTAATGATCTGGATGTACGGTTTCGCAGCAAGTATGACGATGAAGTCAGCGCTGTAGGGCATCGTTTCAATCGGATGTTGGACCAGATTCAGATTCTGTTTGAAGAAGTACGGACAACGGAGCAAGACAAACGGCGGTTTGAAGTCAAGGCGCTTCAGGCGCAGGTTGATCCTCATTTCCTCTACAATACGCTTAATACGATGTTCTGGAAAAGTGAGAGCGGAGAGAAGAAGGATGTAAGTGAGATGATCGTCTCCTTATCCTTATTATTCCGTCTGGGCCTGAATGATGGTAAAGACATCACCAGTGTGGAGCAGGAGATCAAACATGTCGAACAATACATGCAGCTTCAGCAAAAATGTTACGAGGATCTGTTCGTTTATCGGATTGAGGTGGGGGACCCCTCTTGTTACGCTGTTGATATTTTAAAAATATTACTTCAGCCCTTGGTCGAGAATTCCATCCTGCATGGATTCAATGACAAAGAAGATTTGGGCGTTATCCTGATCCGCATTGATCGTCAGGGTGACACACTACGGCTGGAGGTGGCTGACAATGGATGTGGTATGGATGTAGCCAGTATCTATGCTGAGGATGTTCCTGACGGGGGACGCAAGGGTTATGCCCTATCCAATCTCCATGGCAGATTAAGCCTGCACTATGGGGATGTGGCCACGATTGTGTTTCATAGCAGTACAGATGTGGGAACAACGGTTGTTATCACGATTCCGATCACCTGAGGAGGGGCAGTATGGGCCAATTGACGATGTGTGTTATGGATGATATCCAGGCAGTTGTAAAGGGCATATCTTCAACTATTCCGTGGGAAGATCATCAGGTTCGGATTGTAGGCACGGCGAGCAATGGAGAGCGCGGTTGGTCCTTGTTGCTGGAGCAACTACCCGACATCGTGATCAGTGATATCAGGATGCCCAAGCTGAGCGGGCTGGAGCTAATGAAGCGGGCATTGGATGCCGGACTGCGAGCCAAATTTATTTTTATCAGTGGTTATTCGGATTTTCATTATGCACAGGAGGCCATCAAGCTGGGTGCATCCGATTATTTACTCAAACCGTTTACCCCTGAAGAAATACTCGGTGCGGTGTTGAAGGTAAGACAGGTGATTCAGGAAGAACAGGCACAGTGCAAACAGTTGGAACAGCTGGAGCAGAAGGTGGAGAGTAGCAGCCAGTACGAGCGTCACAGCTATCTACTGGGCTTGTTGCGTCATGAAATCGAGGGATTCCTGAATGAAAGTCGCTGGAACGAGCTGCATATTGATCTCGATTCCTCCAATCTTCTCGTCATGGTCATCGAGGTGGATGGTTATACGCGATATGGATACACGATGCATCTGGATGCCGAAATCGTTCCTTTTGCGGTCCAAAATATTGTGGGAGAAACCTTAAACCGCTATACCAAGGGCGTTGTTTTACGGGAAAACCGATACCGGCTTGCAGCCATATTTAACACACCAAGCCAGATCGACGTCTCTGAGCTACTGGAGCAATGCCGCCAAAATGTGGAGCGATTCAGCAAAAAAACAGTCTCAATTGGTGTTGGTACGATTGCCCGCAGACCACAGGAAATCTGGACGTCCTACGCACATGCAGATCAGGCGATATCCTATCGTTTTTACAGTGAAGGAAATTGCATCCTCCAGTATGCTGAACTGGAGAATCAGGCCTGTGTGGCTCCGGTATATCCTTTGGAGAAGGAGAAAGAGCTTTTTTACGCACTGAAATGTGGTAATGAGAGCATCTGTCACCGCATCATTGATGAAATTCTCGAAGAATGGCAGGTTTCCGAAGGTTTTCCCGAGCCGCTCACGATGATTCGTTTGCTGTCAGGACTGACTTTTGCCATCTACCGTGCCTTTTGTGATGAGATTACAGCAGAGGAACGATTGCGTCTTGAGGCCGACTTGACAGTGCTTGAGGCGATGCGTTCCTTGACGTTTGAGGGATGGAGGGGATATATCAAACATTTTAGCAGTATGGGTTGCGAGATTATGGACAAAAAACGACTCACTGATGTCAAACAGGCGATTAGCAAAGCACAGGAATATATCAGTCTGAATCTTGCAGAAAATCTGACGCTGCATGCCTGTGCCCAATCCGTGCATTTAAGTCCGAGTTACTTTGCCAATGCCTTCAAAAAGGAAACGGGCATAACGCCGATTCAATATATTACTAAGATGAGGATGGAAAAGGCAAAAGAGTTGCTGGTTGCAGGTGTACAGGTGCAAGAGATCTGCCAGAGGCTGGGTTATGAGGACAGGCCGTATTTCAGCGGTTTGTTCAAGAAATATTGCGGCATGACACCAACCTGCTTCCGGCAAATGTATGAGAATTGAAACCGATACGGATCGTCATTTTTCCCACCATTCAAAGTCAGAATGTCCCTCACCTCCATGAAAGCGTAGCGATTATCATTACGTTAACGGATAACCAAACGGGTTGTCCAGACAAGCATAAGGGGGCATATCAATGGTTAAAAAGTGGATGGTGACTACGCTGAGTGCATTGCTGGCGCTAAGTTTGGCAGGTTGTTCTGCTGACAGTGGTACTTCGGCAAATAGCGAATCGGGGGCCAGCGGGGAGAATGCCGGAGGGAAAACCAAAATCATATATTGGACACCGGACCGCCATGATGCTGATTTTATGAAATCCAAGATCGATGAGTTCAACCAGACGAACAAGGACAACATTGAAGTGGAGATGACCGTGATGGGGGACAACTATCCACAGGCGGTCGATATTGCTTTTGCCAGCAAGCAGGCACCCGATGTGCTGCAAGTTAACGATTTTCAGACCTATTATCAGAAGGGGTATCTCGCCCCGATCGATGGATACATGAGTGATGAGATGAAGGCCGTGTTTAAAGACAGCTTGATTGAAAATAAAAACACGATTGATGGAAAAATATATTCCCTCCCCAATACAGGGCAGGTCTGGCGGCTTGTGTATAACAAGGATATTTTCAAAAAGGCAGGGATCGAGAGTCCGCCAAAAACGTTGGCTGAGATGGTTGCGGATGCCAAAAAAATTACCGAAGTTGGTAAAAGTGAAGGCATCTATGGTTTTGCCAGCCCGTTCAAGAGCAGCAGCGGTTTCTGGAGAGCAGCCAATACGATTGCAGGTGCAAGCAATAGTGTTGGTATTGATGGTTACAACTACAAGACTGGCCAATTTGATTTTGGGATGTACAAGGATATCGCAATGGCACTTCGTCAGATGAATCAGGATGGCAGCATGCTGCCAGGTGTTGAAAGTCTGGACATCGATCCGCTCAGAGCCCAGTTTGCTCAAGGTAAAATCGGAATGTACATTAACCACTCTGGTGAACCAGGTGTATATAAAGACCAGTTTCCTACCAAAGAAAATTGGGCAGCGGCTCCTGTGCCAACAAATGATGGAACGATCAAGGGCGCTTCGCAAGTCATCGGGGGCTCTTACATCGGCATCAATGCAGATTCTGCCAACAAGGAAGCGGCATGGAAGTTTATGGAGTATGTGTACAGCACAGATCTTCAGAGTGAGTATTATGAAAAGGGATACGGAATCTCACTGATTCCTGCTGTACTAAGCTCTGACAAAAAACCAAGCATTCCGGGCATTGAAGGTTTCCTGCCCAAACGTTATGATGCCATTTTCCCGGCAAATCCGAGTGTGGTGACTGAGAGTTCACTGGAAGGCACCAAATGGAGTGAGGCTTTTTCAATCTTTGTATTCACGGGTGGCGATCTCGATGCTGTGATCAAGGATCTGGATACAAGATACAATGCAGCTTTGGAGAAAACCAAAGCTGCAGGTCTGACCAATATAACTGCTGATCCATCGTTTGATTCTTCCAAACTTCAGGGTAAATTGTCCACAGAAGACTAATAAACGTTCATAGCGGCCGTGGTTTAACCACTTCGGTCGCTTATTCACAAGGAAAGGGGAAAAGCAAAATGATTATTAATCATGCGTCGATCGATGCACATATCGTGAACGAAACGAGTTCCCGGAAGATCTTGGGTATGGGCGGTACATTAATGATGGTGGAGGTTACCTTTGCTAAAGGTGGTATTGGAGAAGTTCACTCCCATGATGCGCACGAGCAGGTCAGCTATATCGTCAAAGGCAGCTTTGAGGTACAGGTCGGTGAAGAAATTCGCATCTTAAAAGCAGGGGACAGCTTTTATGCCGGTTTTAACGTCCCGCATGGGGTCAAGGCACTGGAGGACTCCGTCATTCTGGATGTGTTTACCCCGTTCCGTCAGGATTTTCTTGAGGCGTCCCAATGAGCGATTTTTACCTTTCGGCAACGGATCTGCAACGGGCTGCCCAATATTATGAAAAACATTTTCCGGAAGAAGCCCGAAATTCGCTCACGATTGCCAATCGTGCCATCCTGAATGAATTTATCGTTCCTTATACCAACGATCTGAATCGCTGGATTCCGATGGGGACACCCGTGGACTGGCTTCACAATCCGACCGATGATCTGGAGTTCACATGGGGCATCAATCGACACTGGCATATGCTCGATCTGGGAAAGGCATATCTGATGAAGGGCAATCCGCTATATGTAACAGCATTCATTGACCATTTTCGCAGTTGGAGGCAACAGAACCCTGTACCTGTAAATGTGGTTTACGACGAGGCCGTGTTCTTTCAAAAACCCGGTCCATGGCGCCTGCTGGAGACGGGACTACGCGTGCAGTCCTGGATATCGGCATATAAATATATGGAAGCGAGTCCGCTGCTGGACGAAGGTTTTCAGGCGGAGTTTCGTCAAGGTCTGGACGAGCACGCCGAGTTTTTGACCCGTTATCTCGGCAGCACGGAAATCAATCATGCCATTATGCACATGCAAGGCTTGTTCATGATTGCTACGTTCTACCACCAGCACCCGCGAAGTGCATACTGGCGTCAAGTGGCGATGGAACGTCTTGAGCTTTGTTTGCTGCATCAGTTGGGTGAAGAAGGGATACAGGTTGAACTGACAACACATTATCACAATGCCAGCATCGAAATGTTTGGCACGCCTTATCGGTTGGGCGAGATTTCAGGGCATCCTTTCTCGGCATGGTATGCCCGCTGTCTGCGCCATATGGCTGCATTTACTGAGGCGCTGATTCGACCAGATCATCAGTCTACCGGTATTGGTGATTCGGATTGGGTTGGTGATGGACGACAACGACTGACCTTGCTTGGAGCGATCCTGGACGATGATGATTTGATGGCTCGCGGAACAGATAGCTCAGAGTGTCTCTGGTTGCTGGGTGTGGAGAAATATGAGCGATGCCTCCGACTACAGGCTGCTTCTTCTCCGGCGTTGTCGAGCCGAGCCTTTCCGCAGACAGGATATTATGTCATGAGGGACAAGTATCAATATCTTTTTTTTGATGCAGCTTCCATGGGCGGAGCACACGGACATGCGGATGCGCTGAATGTGGAGTGGATGTGGAAGAACCAGCTTTTCTTCACGGACACCGGACGTTACACGTATGAAGAAGGGGAATGGCGGAGGTATTTCAAAAGTACACGGGCGCACAATACCGTCACGGTGGATGGTCTGGATCAGACACCTTATCTCTCCACACAGCAATGGGGTGAGCCGGAGGCTCAGGCCACAACGCTACGTTGGGAGAGCAATGACAGCTATCACTTCATTGATGCTTCACAGGATGGATATACGCATTTGCCAGATCCAGTTACACATCGTCGGTGGATGCTGGCAGGGGCCGAAATTCCTATATTATTAATTGTAGATTGGCTGGAGGCAGATGCAGAGCATACGCTGGAGCAACGTTTTCACCTTCATCCGCAAGCGGATATTACACTGGGAATGAATAAAGCTGGAGAAATGACGGCGGATATGAGCTATGAGGCATCTTCCATAACGCTTACGATGCAATGGGTTACGGCAGGCATTGGGAAGGGAGCCTTCGAGTTGACGGAGCAGCCCGGCTGGGTATCTGAGGTGTATGGTTCCAAGTCGGAAACATCGGTCATCCAAGGCAAGGCTGATTTCTCAGGTAAAGTGGGAATTCTGACGTTGTGCCTGCCCGCGGATCACACAGACCAGGTTACACGTATTACCACATGCCAACTAGAACCTGACCTGATGAGATTGACATTATCTTATGTGCAAGGTGAGGAAAAAGGGTATATTGTGATTGACAACGACACGCTGCAATGGACGAAAGAACAGAAATAAAAAAACAGTGAAGCAGGAGTCTATGCTCGCACTTGGCGAACATAGACTCCTGCTTTTTCTAATCCATTCACTTGACTTTCCTTTTTCTTTTTACTCTGGCGGATTTTTGCGAAACGGGCTTGGGAATGGCTGACTTTTTGGACATTCCGGGAGGTTTGTTGCGATATACCCATAAGGCGTACTCCAGCGGTTGAGTGATGGCTTTATAATAGATATCCCGCTCCCCGATGCGAGCGAATACTTCACGCGCAGGTTTGGGATTAACTTCAAGCAGGTAGATACGTCCGCTTCTGTCAATCGCCAAATCCAGTGCCAGCTCACACAGGTCACCATACGTATCTTCCAGAAACGAAGCAACATCAATACCAAACGTCTCTGCAGTTGTGTTAATTTCTGCCCGGAGGTCGTCATCTTCGATCCATTGCTTCATGAGTCGGTTCATCGCTATTGCCTGACCGCCGCCATGCAGATTGGAGGTCACGCTTTTTTCTGCACCCATGCGTCCAGCACATCCAGTAAGCTCCCATTGTCCTTCACCGTTTTTCTGAACGAGCATGCGATAATCATGCACACGTCCATTCGGAAGCTGAAGTTGAATGCCCTTTTGTACAAGATACTTGTCTTTCATGTTCCAGTGCTGGAGCAAAGCGCCAAGTCGTGATAAATGAACTTTACGGGGAGTGATGATACGACGCTTCTGATCCCGCCCCTGAACAAGCACCGTATTCGCTTCGCTACTGCTGCGTTCAATGCGCAGTATACCACGTCCGCCTGTTCCATTAATGGGTTTGAGGTAGACCAGAGAAGAAACTTTGAGCATCCGGTTTACATCGGACATATCCTGAAATAGAGCGGTTTCCGGCAGGTGTTCACGAAAATTGGCTTTTTGTAAAAGGGTCTGGTGGATGGTCCATTTATTGCGCAGTGGCCTGTTCAGAAAGAGCAGATGCCCATATTTCTCACGAAAGGCAAGCAATTGCTGGAACCTTCGGTTACGCTGAATCCGGCAACGATCAAAGATCAGGTCCGGGAATGATCGCCACTCCCTGGACCAGCCTTTTCCCTCATGAAAAACCATGGCTTCAATTTGTTTGCCGCCGGGGTGTACGTCGGCTGGTGTGAATACATAGATATCGAGTCCCCGCTTGCGCCCTTCAAGAATCATTCTGCGATAAACGCTTCGTTCTTCAAGAGCGCGATGTTCATTTAAGTACAACGTCATAATGCCCAGAACAGGTGAGGACACAAACAATCACCTTCTTTTTGCAGTATTCCTGTCTATCATCGTTTGGACTGACGGGCAAGATAAGCGCTGTAGTGAAATATACGTTCCAATGACCGCCGTCTGATCTGTGGTTCATCAAACTTCATGGGCTTTGCATTGGCTTCGAAGAACCAGAGTTCCCCCAGGTCATCAATGCCCAGATCCATGGACATTTCTCCGAGCGTGTAACCTGATCCCCGTTCTACCTGTCTTGCGATCATTAATGAAGTGGATTTCACACGTTTCATAAGGGTTGTAGACATTTCTTCGCCAAAAAGATCGGTCAGAAGCTTCTCAGGGTCTTCTACGCTCCCGCCGCGTGGCACATGAGTTGTAATGCTGCGGGAGCCAGCAAGTCTCGCTCCTACACCCGTTACGCTCCATTGGCCCTTGGTGTTCTTTTGTACAAGAACACGCAAATCGAAGGGGCGTTTACGAGAGGATGCCAGTTCAATGCCTTGTTGCATGATATAGGGCGTATGTCCGGTTTCTTTGCGAATTCGTGCCCATAACTTGGCAAGTGTAGCTGCTTTATAGGTCGTGCTTCTACGTGTGGTTTGTATTTTGAGTCGATAAGGAAGCCGTTCTTTTTCCTGGAATTTAAGCATCATGATTCCTTTGCCAGCTTTGCCGCTCTCGGGCTTAAGGTACAGATAGGGATACGCCCGTAGAACGGCACCCAGAGAAGAAGCACTTCGCATCCGCCGAGTGTAAGGGATCAGTTGCTGAGTCGATTTGGACTTCTTAAGCCATTCGAACAGATCCCATTTGTTAAAAAAGAATGGGTTATACAGTTCGATTCCTGATTGCATGCATTCGTCAATTTTGCGCTGAACGGAAGGTTTTCCTTCGTCTTCCCGGTTGGGAATACGATTGTACAGAACATGGGGAAGGGGGAAAGGTTGTGAAACCCACTTTCCACTCCCCTTGTTGTACGTATATCCTTTCACGGTGGGACCACTCACGTTCAGATCCCGTACAGTTACAATGTACACCACGTATCCCATGCTCTCGCCTGTCTGTAAGATATCCTGAAAATTTTGATGATTTCCCCTGAACATGCGCTGTTTATCATGCATGGTCAAAACAGCAATGACAGGTTTAAAATCATCATGGAGGGTCATCAAATCTCTTCCTTCTTCCGGAACTTGCTCAAATACAGGCAGTGTTCCAAGATGTGCTCCACCGACGATTTGCCCTCCACCCGGAGTGAAGGGTGACGGAAAATGGAGCGCCCGGGTTTGGCGTTCGCTTCGAACATCCATACATGTTCCTCCTGATCAATGCCCAGATCAAAGCCAATCTCACCAATCAGATGCTGGTGCTGGGTTTCAATCGCCTGGGCCAGTGTAATAGCGACGGATTTGGCCTGCTGAAGAACTTCTCCCGCACGATCGCCGAAGTTGCGACTGAGCGCCTGCTCAGGAGTCATTAGGGAGCCGCCATTTTTGATGTGTGTTGTGACGCTGCCACGTCCTGCCTTTTTGGCTCCAATCCCGACAACAACCCATTGATTGTTACCGTTTTTGTGCATGTGAAAACGGAAATCAATTGGACATTCATCAATCTCAATTAAACGTATTCCCTGCTGAACTACATATCCTCGTAGCTGTTTGCCATGTCTACCCTGAAGCATGCGCATCAGACTGTTGAAGGAACCAAAACGCAGGAGTGCATTACCGCCTTTTTTGCGATAACGTGCGAAATATCCGCGTTTCGGCGAATAAGTCAGGCGGTAGATCCCGTTCCCCAGACTTCCTGCAGTAGGCTTATAGTAAACGAACTGATGGCGTTCCAACATTTCCTTCATCTGTTCAACGGACGGATTGGTAATGGATTCCGGGATATACCGTCCTGCTGCCGGCTCGTTCTCCAGCAACGTATAGATATCCGATTTGTTGAAGAAGCTCCAGTTGAAGAACGGAATTTTTCTGCGAACAAATCGTTCCCGCAGTTGGTTGATGGCTGGTGAGAAATCTGAACGACGGCTGGGTAACCGGTTGTAGACGACATCGGGCAGAGGTACCGTTCTACGGGTGAAGCTTCCGTTTTCATTCAGAAAAAAACCGGATACCGTCTCATTCTGCCAATTGATATCCCGGGGAGTAAAGGCATAAATATAAGATTTTCGGCTGCCTTCACGGAGTAACTGTTTGATGAAACCAGTACGGGAACCGAATGGATTCGTGCTCGTCGCAGGCCCATCAGAGAGTACGCCGATCAGTGGACCTAACTGGACCTCATCATTTTGCAAATTCCGGAGATAAATACTGCCCCGTTTGGGAACGTTCATCATATTACGGATACCTGAAGCGAGATACAGATGTTTACCTGCTTTTTTGATTGGTTTGATCGTTGCAGGTACCCGGTCACGCCCGAAGCGAAGGTGCACCGTTTTTTTGCCGGACAGGTTGAGGCTCTTCATTAAAGCGTTGGATACATAAACCACTTTATCCGGTTGCTTGGTGAAATGCAGATTGCAAAAGGTCAAACTCATGATTTATCCTCCTATCCTGAAAAGATCCTTGGGCTCCATGGCAAGCGGGCGCTGCGGCCCTCAGCCGCCGTGAATCGGGATGGGTTTCAGGCCAGCTTTGCTGGATGTATTCGGCAATTTCATTGGACGAAAGACGTCCGTGAGAACATGTTGTTGCAACAGATAACGGGCATAGGCAAGCGGCCGGGTATAAGTCAGGGTATGCATGCGTCGGTCGCCCGCTTCTGCGAATGAGGTGCGGCCTGGTTTGGAGTTGACTTCAATTAGCCAGAGTTGGCCCTCTGCATCTGCTCCGAAATCAAGCCCCAATTCGGCTAACCTGCCGAAACGGCTCTCCAGCAGGGTGGGGATAAGAGTAGCAGTCTGCCGGATGCTCTTCAGCAGAGTTTCTGTGCGTGTCGTTCCATATCGCTGGAGCAGATATGCGTGGGCAGGATAAGCTTTACCCCCACCGTGAAGATTGGACGTGAGTGAACCTTCGGGTCCTTCCCGTACCATACATCCGGTAAGCGTCCAGCGACCTTGCCCATTCTTTTGCATTAGAGCCCGTATGTCGAATGCTCTTCCATGATGGCTAAGCTCCAGATATGGCTGCACGATCATCTTACGCTCAGCCTGATGTAATGCTAGCCAGGAAGATACAGCCTGGGTATGGTTGAATGTAAGAAAAAAGGGTTCATTGTCCTCGTTACGCCCCTCCACGATCCATGTTGATGGAGTCGCTCCCCGAGACAGGCGAAAGGTATTTTTGCCATGAGTCCCGGATACCGGTTTGAAGAACAGTCCTTTGGGCCAACGGTCCAGCCATGTTTGCCAAGGAATATGCGATCCTATCCGGGTTGTGGGAGCAAGTTGAGATCTCAATTCAGGATTTCGGGACAACACACGATGTACCTCCCATTTTCCTGGAAGGGAAGCAGACCAATAACGGTGTTGATCTGTGCCGTTGGTTGGTATCCATTCCTTAAGCTGTTGTCTGACGTACCTGGAGATAGGGCGAAGACAACGATCCATAATGAGGTCGACTGCAGGAACAGGTACCGAATTCCATTTCCCTTGATGATAGACATATCCCCGTTGAAGAGGGAGATGGACTGCATCATTCGATATCGGGATCACAATAATCTGAAGGGCGTATCGCATGCTCCCCAAACTGAGACGACGGCAGAAAAGTTCATCTGTAAAGGGAGGTGAGCCTTCGGTTGCACGTACCAGAATGGCCAGTGTCTTGGTCTGAGATGATGGAAACATTACGCTGCACCTCTCCTCTATCAGATTTGTTTCCAATAGGGAATAACTTTTCAAAAACCCGCCAGGTACGTAGAGTATTCAAGCATGGCTTTGACGGAAGGGCGGATCTTGCTCTCACTCAGTGGTGTATTATCATTCTTGGAAGGTTTGGAGTTGACTTCGAGCAGCCATACGCGCCCAGTGGTGTCCAGAGCCAGATCAATACCAAGTTCACCAAAATGAGCAGGGATGGCACTCTCGATCCCTTTTGCGATATCCAGTGCTGCGGTGTGCAATCCTGCATACGCGGAAGCTTTGGCTGATCCAGACAACTGAGTTTTGGCAACAGCATCCTTGACGGTGCTGAGACTTCCACCCCGTGCCAGATTGGATACGTAGTGACTCCCGCCCGCTATCCGGGCGACGATGGAGGTTACACTCCATTTACCTGTACGGTTCTTTTGCACGAGCGCACGGAAATCCACGGGTCTGCCACTGTTGTCAATGAGAGTCAGCCCTTGTTGGATCTGATAACGCGTTGTTTTCATTTTCCCCGACATACTGGCATACAGTTTATCCAGAGAAGTATACGTTTGTTTCCGGGTACCCCCGACACCAGTCGCCAGAGTCAGGAAGCTTCCGTCAGTCTGACGTGAGACCCGGATGATCCCTTTGCCCAAAGAACCGCGTACGGGCTTCAGAAATACAACCGGATGTCGGTTGCACATCGTCTTGAGCATGGCGGACGTCTTGAGCAAATGAGACTCGGGAAGAACTCGTTTAAGCGTTGAAATGGACTTGAGTGCGTCAAACACTTCGTTTTTGTCCAGAAACTTTTCATTGAAGGTTTGCGTGCCGTAGAGCGATTTTACTTCTTTCATAAAATGCTGTACGCTAGGTTTGTTCTCAAGCTTGCGGGACGTTAGCCGGTTATTGACGACGTCTGCTACAGGCAGAACAGTCTTTTTCCAGCCGTCATCATACACCCAGCCTTTCATATAACCCGTTACCGCTCCAATATCCTCCGGTGTGAAAAAGGATACATAGGCGCCTTGCTTACGGCAGGCGTTCACCAGTTCTTGACAGAACATCGTGATGGAGCCAAAGGGCCGATCGGGCTGATCGGGATAATCCTGGCTAACCAGTACACTGATGTAGGGTCCAAGGCGAAGCGTACGGCTGGCTGAACGATAGGATACCCTCAGGACCGAACGTGGAACGAGACCGGTCTTGCTGGCAACTGTCTGATTGATGCGCAGCCCGTCATACCTTGGTACCGGAATAACAGTGACTTCGCGGCGGAAAGAGCCAAATTGCAGCTGAAGCGGCCTTCCTGAAGGGATTTTAAGCGCCTTAAGCACCCCTTCGCCCAGCATGATGACGTCGTCCTGCAGGATGCCCGAGCCGGTAACCTGAATCGTTACTTTTTTAGTGGACATCACGGATCTCCTTCCGGGCGGCAACTTGATGTCTGATCTCGAAGTTGAACGGCATCTGAACATGGCATGTGCTTCATCATATGAGGACATATAACCCTTGGTGATTGACCCATATGGATTAAATGCATTTGATTTCAAGGCAGGTTATTGATGGCCTGTTTCAGATCGCCCTTGTTTGGCAGGAGAGAAAAGCGTGTATTAACACGGATGAACAAACCAATCTGAGGAGGAATAATAGTGAACATTTATGACAAAGCCAATGATTTGGCCAAAGCACTGAGAGAAAGCAGCGAGGTGGAAGAGATTACTTCCGCGATGAAGCTGATTGAAGCTGATCCGGATGCAAAAGCAATGCTGGATAACTTCCGTGATCAACAAATGGAATTGCAACAACGTATGATGAGCGGGGATATGCCAGCTCCGGATGAGATGGAGAAAATGGAGAAACTGTTTGAAGTACTGAGTTTGAATCTGAACATCCGTCGTTTGTTTGATGCGGAGCGTCGCCTCAGTGTTATCATTGAAGACGTGAATAAAATTATTGCTGATAGCCTGGGTCATCTGTACGGTGGCGCTGAAGCGTAAAAAGGTAGTTCAAAAAGTCCACTTTTGATTACGAAGGATGCCTAGCGGCATCATCAGCATCGAATATGAAATTCAGCCGAAATGTCCGTTGCTCACGTAGTTGTCCTACGCTCCGCTACTCCATTTCTAGCTTCATTCCATTTTCTCGGTACTGAAAACTGATCTTTTTGAACACGTACTAAAAGGTTGTCTTGTTTTTTTACCTGAACCTTTCATATTAGCTCCTTATCGTTCATAGACTAGACATATAGAGTCGATCAAGAACGAAGGAGCTGTGAATGGTGAAGAGGTTGAAAAAAGCAAAACATGTGATCTATCTGCTTATTGCGTTGTCGATGCTGGTCATTGCACTGCCGCGGATTTCCTTTGCTGGAGGAATGGACTGGGTTAATATTTTTGGCATCGTATGGGTGCTGTTCTCCTTATTAATCGTTGGTGCACATCTGCATTTTATTCTCGGTGTGGATGAAGAGAAGAAGCGTGCACTGGAAGCCGTTCGCCGGGCGAAGCTGCGGCAGTGGGAGATGAAACTTCTGGACAAGCAGGAGCGGAGCGAATCTGTATAAGGTACAGTATGAGATCCAACATGGAAGACCGGAATCCCTTGACACAAGGGGCCCGGTCTTTTTTGGTTCATACCGAATTAGAGGTTAATCGGATAATTAAATTCAGATGGCGAACTTGCCAATGAGAATGGGGTAGGGGTGGGGTTATTTTCCTAAAGCCGTGTTATAATAGATACAGTATAGTACAGATGCATCTTCGGGGGTGGTACAGTTGGACGGACAGGAAGAGAACGTAACGAAGCATGAACAGTTACTTCAACATATTGAACAACTGAAGGTTGGCAGCAAAATATCAGTACGTGGACTTGCGCGGGAGCTGGGTGTAAGTGAAGGGACAGCGTATCGTGCGGTGAAAGAGGCGGAGAACTTCGGGCTGGTCGTGACCAAGGAACGAATTGGAACGGTGCGGATCGAGAAGAGACCTCGGGGCATGTCGGAACAGTTGACCTTTGCTGATGTTGTGACCATTGTGGAGGGTCATGTGCTGGGGGGTAACGAAGGTCTTGCCAAACCGCTGCATAAGTATGTGATTGGCGCGATGAAAGAACAGGCAATGGCCCGTTATATTGACGCTGGGAGTCTGCTGATTGTGGGTAACCGTGAAGATGCTCACTCGCTTGCCCTCGAACAGGGAGCGGGCGTGTTGATTACGGGTGGTTTTGGGACAAGTCGTGAAGTAAGAATTATGGCTGACGAGCTTGGGCTACCGATTATTTCATCCAGACATGATACATTCACGGTGGCTTCGATGATTAACCGTGCGATCTTCGACCGGCTGATTAAGAAAAAAATTATGCTTGTTGAGGATATCATTGGTCAGAAACCTCGTTTGCAGGTGTTGAAAGTCACCAGTTCAGCTGCAGATTTTCATATGTTGGTATCGGAGACGGGCGAACATCGCTTCCCGGTGGTGGATGAATGGAACCGGGTCATCGGGATTGTGAGTCTGAAGGATGTCAGTGAGCTGAAAGAAGATCAAAGTATTGAGAAATGCGTGATACGCCGCCCGATTACGGCCTCATTGCAGACATCTCTTGCTTCTGCTGCCCAGATTATGACCTGGGAAGGCATCGATTTTCTGCCCATTGTGGATCGGAATCGCAAACTGATTGCGTCCGTCACACGCAAGGAAGTGCTTCAGGCGATGCGGGATGCACAGAAGCAGCCACAACTGGGAGAGACGTTTGATCATCTGATCTGGAACGGGTTTGCCGAGGAGCGTGGTGAACAGAACGAATTGTTATTTCACGGATTCATCATACCCCAGATGGCAACGGATCTGGGTACGATTTCCGAAGGTGTTCTGTTGAATGTGATGACCCAGGCTGGCCGGCGGGCAGCGTGGGATGTTACAGGGAACGACCATGTGCTGGATAATGTAACGACTTATTTTGTTCGACCGGTACAGATTGAGGATCAGATCCTGGTTCGACCGTTAATTCTGGAAACCAGCCGTCGAACGTGCAAAATGGACATTGTGGTTACCCGTGAAGGCAGTGTGGTATGCAAAGCGGTAATGACATTGCAGTCGATTGACCATGCCTAATAGGGTACGTTGCCTCGGGCATATACAAAGAGAGTACTCCCTGATCGAGAAGCTCTGCCGGGTTGCGCTGTCGCGCGGTTCTGGCTTCGCTTAATGAAGGGAAGTACTCTCTTTTTGCAGACACAACAATAACACTTCAACGAATTATGCAGATTGTCCAGAGGTTTTACCTGATCCATTATTGGACCGTTGTTGAAGCCGTGCATAATAACTGCGATTACGTATTCCGGCAAATACATTATACGCACCCATAATTAGAAATAGCGCTTCCACAATTACAGATAAAGTGGAACCCGTGAATACAAACATCAGGATCAGGGCAAGAACAACAAGCATGCCACCCATCCAGATATTTGTCCACGAACGGTACAGACCGGCGCTGGCAGCATCCGAGCTTCTGTGTGAACGAATACTGTTCAACGCTGCAAAAACCATGGCAACAGCAAAGATGGCGATTAGAGCATATTTGAGTACATCAATGAACACAAAGACGCAGCTCCTTTTCTGGAAAGCATTTACTGCCCTTATTGTACCATGCAGAGATGCAGACAAGGGCAGTTTTTTGCTATTATCCTTGTGTTACGCAGGAACGTGCATGCGAATCTGTACCCAAACTTGCAGTACGCCTTCCATAACCAGCATCGTTTTGACCTGAACGGTGTACTCCTTTTCCCTGACCGAGTACACTTTCTGATTCAGCATGATTCGCGTCATTTTGCTATACTCATCGATGTTGAATACATCTCTGCCCCGAAGTACCTCAAGTTCGTCTCCGAGCTTCTGTAACATCACTTTCAGAGAAGCCTCGTCTGGCCCCTTATCCGATTCTTCTGCACGGACCTTGATTTCCTTGATAACGGTTTGGCGTTTACTGTATTTTTTCAGCGTTTTGATATCCTCCTCATTCTGATGCAGCTGAAGCTGCAGCTCCTGATTGTTCAGCCACAACGCATTGTAACTCAGGTGAAATACGCCGTTGTAGACGACACATCCAGCGATCATTCCCAGAACAAACACAGCGGTCATTCGCATCAGCGGGCGGTAACGAGAAAATGGCGGAACTCTCATGAACGCTGTTCCTGTCTCATATTAGCTCCGGCCTCCGCCGCACACCCATTTCACCAGCTCGGTTCCCATATGCGCGCCCATAAAAGCAGAGATCAAATACAGGATTTGTTTGACCGCCGGAGACAAGTTACCATCTAAGAAATTGCTCTCGATGACACGCATGGGGTCTATTGTGCCGCCGACAGCGGCTGCGAGTGCCCATATCTTTATTTTCCCAGAAATATCGAGCATCGTCTGTGTCGGAGGCTGAAGAGAGATCACGGCTCCAATACCTCCGATCATCGCGCCGCCCAGCACGATTCCAAACGCAATAAAGAAATCAAGAATGGCTTTGGACAAAAATGTGCTCACTGGCAACACCCCTTTCAGACCTAGCAGCACACCTCCTGTCTTCGGTCTGTCACAGGGGGAGCGGCTTGTACTTCTATTGTATGGGCGTGCCCCCGAACGTTATGATAAAATAGAATAATAAAGTCTCCTTTTAAGAGGTTGTTACAAATTCTAATATGGGGATTCCATTTTTTATTTATTTAATTCATATATATGAGATAGATAGGGTAGCAGTGGGATCAGAAGATCGATGCTGCGACTATCTGCGGCGAAAGGAAGAAAAAAACATGAGTTCTTTTGTGCATTTGCACGTTCACAGCGAATACAGTTTGCTGGACGGCGCTGCGCGTATTCCGGATCTCGTGAATAAGGCTGCAGATCTCGGAATGACGACACTTGCGCTGACCGACCATGGCGTGATGTATGGTGCAATTCCTTTTTATAAAGCATGTATGGAGCGAGGCATCAAGCCGATTATAGGTTGCGAGGCATACATGACAGCAGGGTCCCGCAAAGAGCGGGGAAGCCGCAAGGATCAACCGATTCATCATTTGATTTTGCTGGCCAAAAACATGACGGGTTACCGTAATCTGATGAAATTGTGCTCGATTGGACATCTCGAGGGCTTTCATTACAAACCCCGTGTAGATATGGAAAGTCTGGCTGCCCATCACGAAGGCATTATCTGTCTAAGTGCGTGTCTGGGTGGTGAAGTACCACAGCATCTGCTGCATGGGAGAGAAGAAGAGGCAAGACGTGCGGCGTTACGCTACAAACACATCTTTGGTGCCGACTTCTATCTGGAACTTCAGGATCATGGGCTTTCCGAGCAAAAAAGGGTGAATCCGCAGTTGATCAAACTGGCGGCTGAGCTTGAGATTCCACTTGTAGCGACCAATGATGCGCATTACCTGTCGGAAGAGGACGCGGAGCTTCAGGACGTATTGATCTGTATTGGAACCGGCAAGACCGTGGATGATGAGAATCGGCTCCGAATTGGAACGAATCAGCTCTATCTGAAAAGTGAAGAAGAGATGGCTCGTTTGTTTCCGCATGTACCGGAAGCTCTGGCGAACACCGTCCGCATTGCGGATTCCTGTGAGTTGAAGCTGGAATTCGGCAAATCGATTTTGCCGGAATACAGACCGCTTCCCGATGGACTCAGTCCTTCGGCGTATCTGCGTCAGCTGTGCGAAGAAGGAATGGAGGAGCGTTACAAGCAGTCCACACGTTGGACAGACGCGGAGCTTCGATCTGAACTCGAACAACGATTGGCGTATGAGCTGGGTATAATCGACAGCATGGGATTCTCGGATTATTTCCTGATTGTTTGGGATTTTATCGCCTATGCGCATAAACAAGGCATTGTTACTGGACCGGGCCGGGGCTCCTCGGCAGGTAGTCTGGTAGCGTACACGTTGCATATTACCGATGTTGACCCGATGAAATATAATCTGCTCTTCGAACGATTCCTGAATCCCGAGCGGATATCCATGCCGGATATAGATATTGACTTCAGCGATGAGCGGCGGGATGAGGTCATTGATTATGTCGCGCATAAATATGGCAAAGCCCATGTTGCCCAGATTATTACGTTTGGAACGATGGCTGCCCGTGCAGCCGTACGTGATGTTGGACGGGCACTGAATGTGCCTTATGGCGAAGTGGACAAGGCTGCAAAGCTGATTCCAGCACAGCTCGGCATTAACATCGAGCGAGCCATGGAAGCTACACCTGAGCTGAAGGCGCTGTATGAAACCAAACCCAAAACGCGTGAACTGCTGGATATGGCAATGAAGGTCGAAGGTATGCCACGTCATGCTTCAACACATGCGGCGGGAGTGGTCATCTCCCGTGACCCGCTGACCGATGCGGTGCCACTTCAGGAGGGCAGTGAAGGAACAGCGTTAACCCAGTATTCCATGGAAAACCTGGAGTCTATTGGGCTGCTTAAGATGGACTTTCTTGGTTTGCGTACCCTCTCAATTATTGAGCGGTGTGTACGCTGGATTGGGGAACATGGAGAAATTCCGGATTTCCGTCTTATTCCCGATGATGATGCGTTAACGTACGAGATGCTTGGGCGAGGGGACACGATGGGCATATTCCAACTGGAATCTGCCGGAGTACGTCGTGTGCTGAAAGAGATGAAGCCAAGTAGTTTTGAAGATGTAATCTCTGTACTTGCTTTGTACCGTCCGGGTCCGATGGAGTTCATATCCAAATACATTCAGGGCAAGCATGGACAGATTGAAGTGGATTACCCTCATGTGGATCTGGAGCCTATCCTGAAAGATACGTACGGGATCATCGTGTATCAGGAACAAATCATGCAGATTGCCTCCCGGATGGCGGGTTTCTCGCTGGGTGAGGCAGATTTGCTCCGCAGAGCGGTCTCCAAGAAGAAACGGGAAGTGCTGGATCTGGAGCGTGGACACTTTGTACAAGGCAGTCTGAAACAAGGGTATAGCGAGGAAGAGGCAGACCTGGTCTACGATATGATCGTCAAGTTTGCCAACTATGGCTTCCCGCGTGCTCATGCCGCGGCATACGGTGTGCTTGCATTCCAGACGGCGTATCTGAAGGCGCATTATCCGGTTCATTTTATGGCATCCATGTTAACAGCCGTTATGGGCAGTCATCGGAAAGTGGCTGAGTACGTGGTGGAATGTCGGCGTATGGATATGGAGGTGCTTCCTCCGGATGTGAATGAGAGCGGTATTCTGTTTACACCTGTATTTGTGCCGTCCGGCCGCGCAGGAACTGGGGATCAGAGCAAGGTATCGCAGCAGAATGCGGGAGCAGATGCAGAGAGTGACGCCGGAAGCCCGGCCGAAGAACATGCCGCGAACGGTAACGGGAGTTCCTTCAGGGAAGATCGCGTTCATGAGCAAGATGGGGATTCGGGACAAGCTGAATATGGTGAAGCACCTCTGCCGGATGATCCTGGTCCTGAACCGGAAGAGGACAATGGCCGATATGAGTGGCAAGCAGCGACATCGATGCCTGAGGCATCCGACAACCGGAAGGAACCGGGATTGGTGACGGCTGCTTCAACGGAAAATGGTAATGACCAGGGGAAAGAAGCGTCTTCTTCGCACACGGAGCAAGGTGAACTGTCCTCTGTGGAGAAAAACGATGCAGTGTCTAATGCAAATGCGGATGAAGATAAGGAAAAATTAACGGGTGCAATACGATTTGGTCTGGCCGCTGTGAAAAATGTCGGTACCCAAGCAATGGAAAGCATTATGATCGTAAGACAGGAGAGACCGTTCGACAGTTTGCTCGATTTTTGTCGTCGTGTGGATCTGCGTGTATGCAACAAACGTGTGATTGAATCGCTGATCCAGGCTGGAGCTTTTGACACATTACCTGGACATCGGGCCCAATTGCTGGCGATGCTGGATGAGACTGTTGAGGCGGCGTTGAAATGGCGCAAGGAACGCGAGGATCTACAGATTCAATTGTTCGACTTTGTTGAGACGCCAAACTGGGAGATTGAATACCCGGAAATTCCTCCTTATTCCTCAGGGCAGCAACTGGAGCTGGAGCGTGAGTTGTTAGGCTTGTATCTCTCCGGGCATCCGCTGGATGACTATGAAGATGTGCTGGAATCGAGTGGGGCTGACCGGATCATGGAGCTGACCGAGGCGGCTGATGACACGATGACCGTCGCCGCGGGTATGGTTGTGTCTGTGAAGTCGATTACGACGAAACAGGGCAAGGCTATGGCGTTCATGGAGCTGGAAGACCAGATTGAACGCTGTGAAGTGGTTCTCTTTCCCGAGGTATGGCGGCGTAGCCAGCAACATGTCGGGAAAGGTGAACTGCTCGTCGTGCGTGCCAAAGTGCAGCAGCAGGACGAAGGGTTTAAGCTGCTGGCTGAGGAAGTGGTGCCGTTGTCACCGGCGGCACTGGAGCAGCAGCTGCGCAGCCGTGACCGGCGCGGCAAGCCCGGCAGCGGCAGCTCTTCGCGCCCGGCGCAGGCGGCTTCGCCGCGGCGGCCAGCGGGCGCAGGAGCTGAAGCGCAGCGCAGCAGCGCAGGCGGGGATGCTTCCGGTGCGCGTAGCAGCGGGAGCCAAGGCTCGGCAGCGACGCGCAGCGATGCGGCGGGTACGGGCGCAGCCACGGCGGCGGCTTCCCGGCCTGGCGGTGCCGCTGAGGCGGCTGGCAGCCCGGCGCAGAGCCGCGAACCGCGGGCCGTGGAGCAGCGGGTGTTCGTGAAGATTGCCCCGCATGCGGAGAAACCTGAGCTTCTGGCACGTTTGAAGCAGCTGCTTCAGGAGCATCCCGGACCTGTGGCGACAGTGCTCTTCTATGAGCAGCAGCAGAAGTTGCTTGCGCTGAGTGATGCCTACCGGATTAAGCCATCACCAACCTTGTTCTCCGATATGGAGAAAATGCTGGGTGAAGGCACGGTCAAAATTAAATAAGAGGCTGTCCCGTAAGTGATAGCACTTATCCATATTA
The DNA here is from genome assembly GCF_037969885.1 of Paenibacillus sp. FSL R7-0313. NCBI lineage: Bacteria > Bacillati > Bacillota > Bacilli > Caryophanales > Paenibacillaceae > Paenibacillus > Paenibacillus sp. FSL R7-0313. The sequence continues at coordinate 6,064,256 of NZ_CP150219.1, read as the reverse complement.
TGAAACCTGTTTGGCTAAATGCTGAACAGGTTTTTTTGTGATTATTTTAGCGCGGTTCCCTGACGACAGGGTTTAAACAAACGAATTCAGACTTGTTAGGGCCGGAGCATGAATGTACAATCCAGCAACATGTCCATGGTGTAATTGGTCTCAACCATCCGCACATTTTATGAACATTTTAACAGGTTGCTGCATACACTTGAGAACACCGAAGGACCTAGCGGTCCTCGGGGGATTGATGCGGGAGGTCGAGATATGTCATATGAAATCGTAGAAGCCATGCTGGCCCGGCGGGGTGTACGGATTGATGCAATCGCAGCAATCGTATACCGTCTGCAAAAAGGGTACCACCCCGAACTGACCTTGGACGACTGTGTAACCAGCGTGAAATCCGTTCTACAGAAACGAGAGGTGCAATATACGCTCTATACCGGTATTGCTCTCGACGAACTTGCGGAGAAAAAACTCTTGCCCCAACCGTTACAGGCTATTATGGAAGCGGATGAATCCCTGTATGGAGTGGACGAGACTCTGGCCCTCGGCATTACTCATGTGTATGGTATGATCGGTTTAACCAGCTTTGGTTATCTGGATAAAGAAAAAATAGGTGTAATTCATGATTTGAACGAACACACAACAGCCATTCATGTCTTTTTGGATGATCTGGTCGCAGGGGTGGCGGCTGCCGCATCTGCCCGGATTGCACACAAAAATATTAAAGCCAAAAAATACCCCTCAGACCTGTAACCCCCTGTATTTCCATGCTTATATGCTGTTGTCACTCCAATGGCCCGTATGAAGTCATCAAGGGCGGCCAAGGCTGCCCTGATAGGCTTGATGCTGCTTATCGATGGGTATCAACAAGAAGATTTCGTCAACCATATGAGTTATTCGTGGGGGACAAACGTCCCTCATGATCCCGAATTCTCCCCAAAGGTCCCGAACCCTTTCTTGCAGAAAAAAAGTGAGGTATGTTATCATTAGTCCAATATACGGGCTCTGAACATTAGCTTAGGGGGCGGACAAGGCATGTGGACGGTGATTTACATTGCGCCGACAGCAAAGGTTGCGGACAAGATCAAGACCAAGCTTTCGGAAGAAGGTTTTCTGGTACAGACCCGTCCCATCAGTTTATCCAAGCAGCAATTTGAGATTCGCGTCCCTTCTGGGGAATTGGAAGAGGTTCAGGAAGTGCTGAATTCCATTCTGCATTCCTGATTCGTTCGACATCGACGTGCCTTGGCAGATGAAGAAGTACCATCGGTACATAAGGGACTAATCGCGTAAGCGGAGAGAGGAATCGACTTGCATGTATTGTATGCTGCTGTCCTTCCTTCTTTTTTTGTTAGGACAAGGACCGATCTGGTTGCTCCCGGAGACCCTACCAAGATAGATTCAAACATCGGCGCAACAATCTTTCGGTTTTGCAGGTAACATCAATCGTGCTGACAGAAGCCGCTGATCCTTGCCCTGTACCGGCGGATTTTTTTGTTGTGAATGCTGGACAAGGCCCATGGCAGCGTGTGGGTCGTAAGCGGTTTACCGTAGCACGCGGATGAAGCTGCCACAAGCAGCGCTCTGCAGGTTGCGGCCATCAAATCAACGGCTGGAGAGGTGTAGTTGTGTTCAAAGATATATTCCAGAAGAAACGGAAGTACGCTACCATACCTTCCGAGCGTGCACTTCCCGGCGAAGGCCAGGAAGTCCTAGAACGCCCAAAACGTGAAATACCTGAAGGGCTTATGAACAAGTGCAGCAAATGCGGCACCATTCAATATAGCAAGGAATTGGAGAAAAATCTGAAAGTATGTCCTGCCTGCGGTTACCATATGCGTCTTAACGCTATGGAACGCATTGCTATGGTACTTGATGATCAAGGATTTGTTGAGTTTGACGCTGATATGATATCGGTTGATCCACTTGGCTTTCCTGGATATAGCAACAAATTGGAGCAACAACGTCTGAAATCGGGCCTTAAGGAAGCGGTAATTACAGGGGAAGGAACCATTGAGGGCCTGCCTGTAGTTGTGGCTGTCATGAGCTTTGATTTCTTCACAGGCAGCATGGGTTCTGTTGTAGGGGAGAAAATTACCCGTGCCATTGAGCATGCAACAGAGAAGCGCTTGCCAATGATTATTTTCTCCACATCAGGTGGTGCCCGGATGCAGGAGAGTATTCTCAGCCTCATGCAAATGGCCAAAACAAGCGCAGCTTTATCCCGTTTGGATGAACAGGGCGGGCTGTACATTTCGGTCATTACGGACCCAACGACAGGTGGAGTCTCGGCAAGTTTTGCGAGTCTGGGCGATATTAATATTGCCGAACCTGGCGCTGTATTTGGTTTTGCCGGCAGAATCGTTATCGAACAGACGATCCGTCAGAAGTTACCTGATGATTTCCAGACGGCTGAATTTAATATGCAGCATGGTCAGTTGGACATGGTTGTGCACCGGAAAGAACTTCGGGCCACTCTTGGCAAGCTTTTGGATATGCATAGTGAAAAAGGAGGGGTCTAAATGGCGGGTGAGTTGCCATATGAAGCGCCTCTGGTTGAGATGCGCAAAAAGATTGATGAACTCGTACAGTTTGGACAGGAAAAAGGCATCGACTTCACGGACGAGATTGCCCGCCTGGAAGAACGTTACCATAGACTTGAAGAAGAGATCTACACTGGCATAACAGCAGCTCAGAAGATGCATCTGGCGCGTCATCAGCAGCGCCCAACAGCGCTGGACCTGATCCAGCTGATCTTTACAGACTTCATTGAGCTGCATGGTGACCGCATGTTCGGAGACGATCTTGCGGTTGTTGGGGGACTTGCCAAGTTGAATGGAAAGACAGTAACGGTAATCGGACAACAGCGGGGGAAAGACACGAAGGATAATATCGCCCGCTTTTTCGGCAGCGCTCATCCAGAAGGTTTCCGAAAAGGACTTCGTCTGATGAAACAAGCGAACAAATTTGGCCGTCCTATTATTACGTTTATTGATACTAAAGGGGCGTATCCGGGTAATACTGCAGAAGAGAGAGGTCAATCGGAAGCGATTGCTCGCAACCTGATGGAAATGGCGAAGCTATCGGTTCCTGTTATTGTTGTGGTCATCGGCGAAGGTGGAAGCGGCGGTGCCCTCGCTATGGCTGTGGGTAATCGTGTGTTGATGCTGGAACATGCGATCTATTCGGCAATCTCTCCGAACGGCGCTGCTTCGATTCTCTGGAAGGATGCATCCAAGGCAGATCAGGCGGCTGAAGCGATGAAAATAACAGCCAAAGATCTGCTGGAGATGGAAGTCATTGAAGAGATCGTCCCTGAGCCACGCGGCGGTGCTCATCGGGATTATGAAGCGTCTGCTGCTTTCATCAGTGAAGCTTTGGTCCGTCATCTCGACGAGATGAAGGGTTGGAGCGGGGATCAGCTGAAGCAAGATCGTTATGAGAAATTCCGTAAAATTGGATCGGTCACGTTTGAACCTCAAGCATCCATTGAAGCTCCTCAAGAGCTTGTAGAAGTCGATGTAGCGAGTAATTTGTCGGGAAATGCTGAATAATGTGACGAATTTCCTATACAAATGAGTAAAAGTATAGTAAATTTAATAGTTGGAAAAAGAAAAATAGATAAAGAGTAATACCTTTAAAATCGGAGGAAACCCAAAATGCGCAAAACGAAAATTGTATGTACCATTGGTCCATCCAGTGAATCTCTGGAGAACACCAAAAAATTGATTATGGCCGGTATGAATGTGGCCCGTCTGAACTTCTCCCACGGTGATTTCGATGAGCACGGCGGACGGATCATTGCGATTCGCCAAGCATGCGAAGAGTTGAACAAAACAGTAGCGATCCTGCTGGACACCAAAGGACCGGAAATTCGGACAGGTAAACTCGAAGTTGAACCGATCGAATTGGTTCAAGACGAGTACATCACTTTGACAACAGAAGAAATTCTGGGCACCAAAGAACGTCTTTCCATTACGTATACAGATCTTCCGAATGATGTTGAACCGGGATCTACAATTCTGATCGACGACGGTCTGATCGGACTGACTGTGGTGGAAGTGCAAGGCACCGAGATCAAATGCCGTATCGTTAACGGCGGATCGATCAAAAGCAAAAAAGGTGTTAACGTTCCGGGCGTTGCCATTTCTCTGCCGGGTATCACCGAAAAAGACGCTAACGATATCGTATTTGGTATCGAACAAGGTGTCGATTTCATCGCGGCTTCTTTTGTACGTAAAGCAAGTGACGTACTTGAGATTCGTGAATTGCTTGAAAAACACAATGCTGGACATATTCAAATCATCTCCAAAATCGAAAACCAACAAGGTGTCGATAACCTCGACGAAATCCTTGAAGTGTCTGACGGCCTGATGGTTGCTCGTGGAGACCTGGGTGTTGAGATTCCTGCGGAAGAAGTACCATTGGTACAAAAACGCATGATCCAAAAATGTAACGTTGCAGGTAAACCGGTTATCACAGCTACACAAATGCTGGATTCCATGCAGCGTAACCCGCGTCCAACACGTGCGGAAGCAAGTGACGTGGCGAATGCGATCTTCGACGGTACGGACGCAATCATGTTGTCCGGTGAGACAGCTGCGGGTAAATACCCAGTTGAATCTGTTCTGACCATGTCCCGTATTGCTGAAAAAGCAGAATCTGCTCTGCCTTACCAAGAGTTGTACCTGAAACAACGTGTTGCTCAACAAACAACAGTTACAGAAGCAATCAGCCAATCGGTTGCTCTTCAAGCTCAAGATTTGAACGCAAAAGCGATCATTACTTCGACTGAATCAGGACATACTGCACGCATGATTTCCAAGTATCGTCCAGAATCTCCAATCATCGCTGTGACAACGGAAGACAGAACTTCCCGTCGTTTGGCTCTGGCTTGGGGTGTAACTCCTGTCAAAGGAAGACTGGTTGATTCCACGGATGCTTTGTTCGAAAATGCAATTGAAGGCGGCGTAAAATCCGGACTTGTTAAAGAAGGAGACCTGGTTGTGATCACAGCAGGTGTACCTTTGGGTCGTTCCGGTTCTACCAACCTGATTAAAGTAAGCCAAATTCCAAACAACGCTTAATAGCGTCTTGGATGGAGAAGCAACAGGAAAGAAGCAATGGGCGTTCTTGTCCCGTTGCTTTTTTTCCATCTTAATGACACTTTACAACGATGTAACACGTATGAATGATAGAACGAAGGAGGCCGATAACGTGCGAGAACAGAGCAATGGTAACTGGTATGCGGCACGTCTTCGTGTACGCTATCAAGAAAGTGACCAGATGGGCGTGGTCTACCACGCGAACTATTTGAATTGGTTTGAAATCGGTCGAACTGAGATGATTCGCCAAATGGGGTATACATATCGTAAAATGGAGGAACAGGGGTTACTGCTTCCCGTAACCGGACTGGATGTGAAGTATCACAAGCCTGCCCGATATGATGATGAGATTATCATTTTCACCCGTATTGCTGCATTTAGTGGTCTGCGACTGAACTATGAGTATGACGTAAGACGCATGTCTGAAGAACCTGATGAGCACATGGCGATTGGAGAACGGGTATGGTCCACTGATGAATCACTCCCCGGTGAACGGCTAGTTACAGGTTCTACCCAGCATGTATGGGTGAATGGGGACTGGAAACCAGTTCGGCTGGATAAGGCAGCCTCTGAGTTATACAGCGCGCTTGAAAAGGTGTGGCTTTCGGGAAAGGGGTAATACGTCAATGCGAAAATGGATGTGGGCTTTACTCTTAATCATTCCGGTGATTGAATTATTTGGTTTTATTCTGATGAGTGACTGGATCGGAGCCGGAAAGACATTGCTTCTCATGATTCTCACGTCCTTGATTGGTATAGCAATGTTGCAGTTTGAAGGGCGAAAAGTACTTGTGGATGCCAAATCCGAGATGGAGCGTGGCAAGGTACCTGGAAGAAAAATGGTCGATGGTCTTTTTATTTTTGTCGGTGGTTTCTTGCTTTTGATCCCAGGCTTTGTAACAGATCTGATCGGGTTTACACTGGTATTTCCATTAACACGTCCGGTGTACCGTCTGTTCTTCCTGGGGTGGCTGGAGAAAAAAATGAAAAGTGGCAAAATTACGTTTTATCGTCGTCCGAAATGAAACACCAGTTGTTATGCATAATGGAAAAGGCTCCGCTCAGCAGATGATTTCTGTTGAACGAAGCCTTTTTCTATTTTACCTGTGTGCTCATAAGATGATGCCTCATCGGACACGTCCGTTAATGATATACGTTCTAAGGTCGCGTAATACGTTAGCCCGATTGAACGCATCGAGAATCACGAGACTTACAGGGCCAATAATTAAGCCCAGCACACCGAACAACTTCAATCCCACGAACATGCCAACCAGCGTGGCGAGTGGGTCGAGCCCTACACTGCTTGCGAGCACCTTCGGTTCAATAATCTGACGGGCGATCAGCAAAATAAGATAAATAACACTAATCCCAATTCCCAAATACAGATCCCCATTCATAAAGAGGTATGCTGCCCAAGGCACCATGACCAGACCCACACCCAGATAAGGAAGCAGATCGACCAAACCAATCATCAGAGCGATGGTGAAGGCTGAATTGACTTGCAATATAAGCAGTCCAATCATGACGAATAGTGCTGTAATCGAGATCATGATCAATTGTGCTCTTGCGTATCCAAACAGTGCCTTCTTAAGGTCGGTCCATATGTCGGAGATCGGCTTGCGAATGGAAGAGGGTACCCATCCCGATACGGTGATGTTGTGCCTGGTCCAGCTTTTGCTAATGAAGAATGTAGACAACAGAACAACGATTAATACCGCGCCCATGTTCGGCAGGGAAGTCAGCAGACTCAGAATCATGTTGAAAAATCCGGTGACCAGATCGGTCACGGCTGTACCTACCGTTTCAGTTGTTTTACTAATATTGCTGTTGATGGTTTCCTGGTAGTTGGGATTTTCCTTGTAAAATTCATTGATCTGCGCAGTCAAACTTTGAATGGTGTCATTCTGGGTCCAGCGCACAAAAGTGTCCTTGATCTCATCAACATGAAGATCAAAACTTGTCGTCAGTGAAATGACCTCTTTTACCATGCGGGTAATCGCCGCAGACAACACCACTGCAATGGCTCCAAAATAAAGGATCAATGAAAGAGTCACAGCCAGCCAGCGGGGGAATCGTGCTCGATGCTGAAGCAGTTTCACTAATGGATTCATGGCATAGGCGATAATCCAGGCAATCGCAAAAGGGTACAAAAGCGGGAACAGCAAGTATATGGCAACGGCGATCAGAACGGCCGCAATGATAACCCATAAGCCACGGAGCAGGCGTTTCATTATTATTCTATCCAAGCATCAACTCTCCTTAGTTCAATTAAGCCGACCTATGTATGATCCATGAAGCAGTATTAGAAATAGATGGCTATCTTAATTAATATAGAGCATTTACAAGGTTTTGAAACGCCGGGATGTTACCAGATCTTGTTCAAGAGCGGACTTTTGAACAAGATCTACGGGGATTCTTTCTTTTGCCTAGAGTATGCCTTAGTATTACAGAATATAGCAATAGAAAGTTCTCCATACGACAGGGTTGGTTAAAAAACATTAAATGTCAACCTTGTTTTTGTAAAGGCTTTCAAAAATGCTTTATCGGTCCGATAAAGAAGTTTGATGTGCGAATGAACTCTCATCATGTTCACATAAACGACAAAATCCAGTATGATGTTATAAGTAAATACCGATTGACAGATAGGAAAACCGTAGTTTGAAATATTTGTTAATTTTAAAATGAAAATGTTTACAAAAAGAGAATAGGTGCATTTTGGCACTTATATGACACTCTGGAATGGTTCCTGATTTCGCTTATTAAAGGAGAGATGTAATATGACAGCTACCAAAGGTCTGGAAGGCATCGTTGCGACAACCTCTTCGATCAGTTCTATTGTAGACGGTGTGCTCACATACCGTGGTTACGATATCGACGATTTGGCTGAACATGCCAGCTTTGAAGAAGTTGCCTATTTGTTGTGGTTTGGTAAATTGCCAACAACGGATGAACTGAAATCCCTTCGTAAAAGCCTGAGCGATTACGCGCCGATTCCGAGCGAGTTGATTGCACAAATCCAATTGTATCCGAAAAACGTCAGTACCATGGCAGCACTTCGTTCCGCTGTCTCTGCACTTGCACTGTACGACGAGCAAGCAGATGAGATGACAACGGAAGCGAATGAGAACAAAGCGGTTAAGTTGCAAGCACAGTTGCCAACGATTGTGGCAGCCATCGCCCGTATCCGTCAGGGCAAAGAACCTGTGGCTCCAAAAGAAGGCGCTTCCATCGCAGAGAACTTTTTATATATGATGACTGGTGAAGAACCATCCGAGACCGCAGTGAAAGCATTGGATCAAGCTCTTGTCCTGCATGCGGATCATGAGTTAAACGCGTCGACATTTGCAGCCCGTGTAACGGTTGCTACGCTGTCAGATATCTATTCCGGTGTAACTTCCGCCATTGGCGCACTGAAGGGACCACTGCATGGCGGTGCTAATGAAGCCGTTATGAAAATGTTGAATGAGATCGGTACGCCTGATCGTCTTGAAGCGGCAATTCAGGAAAAACTGAATAATCGTGAAAAGATCATGGGCTTTGGACATCGGGTGTACAAAAACGGTGATCCACGTGCCAAACATCTACAGAAGATGTCCAAGGAACTTGGCGAGATGAACAATGATACGCGTTTGTATGATATGTCTGTGAAGATCGAGGAACTGGTAACAGGACAAAAAGGACTGAAGCCTAACGTAGACTTCTATTCTGCTTCTGTATATACCCAACTGGAGATCGAACAGGAATTGTTCACTCCGATCTTTGCCATCAGCCGGGTGTCTGGATGGACAGCGCATATTTTGGAACAGCTTGCGGACAATCGCATCATTCGTCCACGTGCGGAGTACACTGGCCCTACAGAACAGAAATACGTTTCTATTGAACTTCGCTAATAGCCGCAAAAACAGTATAATAATATGGACGAGGTGAAGGGTTGGAAAGCAGAGGCTTTACTGGCTTAAGCTCTCAGGACCCTTCTCTCAACAAGACTAGTGGTATGATGAATACTGCATATACGAAACCTAGGAGGAATTTTAACTATGAAATTAGAAAAATTTGCTCACCCAACTGAAGGCGAAAAAATCCAAATTGATAACGGTACACTTCAAGTACCTAGTAATCCGATCATTCCATTTATCGAAGGTGACGGTACAGGCCGTGATATCTGGAAAGCTTCCAAACGTGTATTGGATGCAGCTGTTGAAAAAGCTTATGATGGCAACAAAAAAATCGCATGGTATGAAGTGTTTGCTGGACAAAAAGCATTCGATACATACGGTGAGTGGTTGCCGAATGATACACTGGAAGCCATTCGTGAGTATATCGTAGCGATCAAAGGACCATTGACTACGCCAATCGGTGGCGGTATCCGTTCCCTGAACGTTGCCCTGCGTCAAGAGCTTGACCTGTACACTTGCTTGCGTCCTGTTCGTTATTTCGACGGTGTACCTTCTCCGGTTAAACGTCCTGAGTTGGTAGACATGGTCATTTTCCGTGAGAATACGGAAGATATCTATGCAGGAATCGAGTATGCTGAAGGTTCTGAAGAAGTGAAAAAAGTGATCCAGTTCCTGCAACAGGAGATGGGTGCTAACAAAATCCGTTTCCCTGAGACTTCCGGTATTGGTATCAAACCAGTATCTTCTGAAGGTTCGAAACGTTTGGTACGTGCAGCAATTCAATACGCAATTGATCATAACCGTAAGAGTGTTACATTGGTACACAAAGGTAATATCATGAAATTTACCGAAGGTGCCTTCAAAAACTGGGGATACGAAGTGGCTGAAGAAGAGTTCGCTGACAAAGTATTCACTTGGGCACAATATGACATCATCAAAGATAACGAAGGTACAGATGCAGCGAATGCAGCACAAAAAGCCGCTGAAGATGCTGGTAAAATCATCGTAAAAGATGCAATTGCCGATATCGCTCTGCAACAAGTATTGACTCGCCCAGGCGAATTTGATGTTATCGCAACATTGAACCTGAACGGTGACTATCTGTCCGATGCACTTGCAGCGCAAGTGGGCGGAATTGGTATCGCTCCTGGAGCAAACATCAACTATGTAACAGGACATGCCATCTTCGAAGCAACTCACGGTACTGCACCTAAATACGCGGACAAAGATGTCGTGAACCCTGGTTCCGTTATTCTGTCCGGAGTAATGTTGCTTGAGCACTTGGGATGGCAAGAAGCAGCTAACCTGATCTACAAAGGTATGGAAACATCCATTAACAATAAAACAGTAACGTATGACTTTGCACGTCTGATGGACGGCGCTACTGAAGTGAAATGTTCTGAATTCGCGGATCAAATCATTAAAAACCTGTAAGGGGAGATGTGAATCTTGACTATTCAGCGCAAAAAAATCACAGTAGTCGGCGCCGGTTTTACCGGTGCTACGACCGCATTAATGCTTGCCCAAAAAGAACTCGGGGATGTTGTGCTGGTTGATATTCCTCAACTGGAGAACCCTACGAAGGGGAAAGCACTCGATATGATGGAAGCAAGTCCTGTACAAGGATTTGACAGTCATATCGTCGGTACTTCCAACTACGAAGATACTGCAGGTTCTGAGATTGTAATTATCACCGCTGGTATCGCCCGTAAACCGGGTATGAGCCGCGACGATCTGGTCAATACGAATGCGGGTATTGTGAAGTCCGTTTGTGAAAATGTGAAAAAATATTGCCCTGATTCCATCGTCATTATTCTAAGCAACCCGGTGGATGCGATGACTTATGCAGCTTATCAGACCCTTGGTTTTCCTAAAAACCGTGTTATCGGTCAGTCAGGTGTTCTGGATACAGCACGTTATTGTACCTTCATTGCGCAAGAGTTGAACGTATCTGTTGAAGATGTTCGTGGATTCGTTCTTGGTGGTCACGGAGACGATATGGTGCCCCTCGTTCGTTATTCGAGCGTGGGAGGCATTCCGATCGATACGCTGATTCCAGCTGACCGGATCGAATCCATCGTTCAGCGTACACGTGTTGGCGGTGGTGAGATTGTGAATCTGCTTGGTAACGGCAGTGCATATTACGCACCGGCGGCTTCACTTGTTCAGATGACCGAAGCGATTTTGAAGGACAAGAAACGTATCATTCCAGTGATCGCTTATCTTGAAGGTGAATATGGCTATAATGATCTGTTCCTCGGTGTACCAACCATTTTGGGTGGTAACGGCATTGAGAAAATATTCGAACTTGACCTGACTGCGGAAGAAAAAGCAGGATTGGACAAATCTGCTGATTCGGTTCGCAACGTCATTTCGGTAGTAAACCTGTAAGTTTGAAAACTTTTTGAACAGAAGCTAAAAGAAAACCTCCGGTAAACCCGGAGGTTTTCTTTTCTTTGGATAAGTTCCCCAGTATAATGGGATGTGATGTATAGCACACCGAAAATGTTGAGGAGGATGAAAATTTTGACAATGATTATGTATCTGCTCCATATTGTTGGAGCACTGGCGATGGGATTCTATTTGATTCTGCCATTTGTGGTCGGTAAAATCCGTACCTTAAATGCTGCAGCACAAGAGGGTGCATTTGCGTCGCTTCGTTCTTTGAACAAAGTTGCGCAGTATGGACTTGTAATCCAACTTCTTACTGGTGGTTACCTGATGACCAAAGGCGAGTATTCTCATGTCTGGATGGCTGTCGTTGTTGTTCTGCTCTTGGCTATTGCGGCTATTGGAGGAATTATGGGTAAACCGCTGCGACTCGCTGCAGAAGGTGTGAAAAACAAACGTGATGTGGGTCCTGAGCAAAGCAAGATCCGTATGTTCAGTACACTTCTGGCTGTATTCTTGCTAATCATGGTGTACCTGATGGTGAATAATCAGGTGATCTAAGTGCGTTGTGGACGCTTAACCCACCCTACGAAGATGTATTGTTAGTCGTTGGTTAAGCGTTTGCAGACGGAATTGGGACAAGCCGGATGATATGTAAGATGGTGTTTCGTTGAAACAAATGAAAAATAGACAGCCTCATTGGCTGTCTATTTTTGTTATTGCCGAGATGAAATCAACAGTCCTCGGTTTATTTGAGCTGGAACTATAGGAGCACTACCATACATAACAGCATGCATATTCCATCAGACACGGTCTACACTGATTAGGTTGTACTCACAGTATATGCACGCACTGCATTTCGACCATTGCGCTTGGAATCGTACAAGGCAGTATCAGCGTCGCGTAACAAGGACTCCAGTGAATCCGACCCTCCATTGTACTGGGCGATACCAAAGCTCGAGGTCAGCGTAATAGGTACTCCCTTAACATCCAGGGGGTCATTCAACAAGGCAACTCTCAGTTGTTCGGCAAGTTTCTCTGCTTCTTGAAGCGAGGTATTCGGAAGAGCGATGACAAACTCTTCTCCTCCATAACGGGCGAACAACATCTCAGGGCTTAAATATCGATTACAAACAGAGACCACATGAATGATGGCCTGATCGCCAACATCATGCCCGTAGGTATCGTTGATGCGTTTAAAGTGATCAATATCAAATAAAATAAATGATACAGGTTGCATTTTAAGCTGAGCTTCACTCAAAATCTCCCGTCCTCTATGCAAAAATTGAGTGCGATTATAGATTTTGGTCAGACCATCGAAATAAGCCAGTTGTTTCAGCTGTTCTTGCAAGAAGCGTTGTTCCGTTATATCGATTAACATAATTAGACTGCCCACAGTCTGTGCATCCTTGTTATACACGTAAGATGTCCTGACCTGATAACAGACGGTCTCTCCATTTAACTGCCAGTACAGATCGGTTTGCAATCCTTCTCTTCCGTATTCAACGGGAAACGTCTTTCCAGCAAGATTAAGCCAGATATCATCCAAGGATTGGCCAATCATGGTTGTATTAAGCTCTGGCAACATGTCACGCAGAGATCTGTTGTAATCGACCAGTCGATTGAAACTATCCAGTACAATAACACCTTCACGCATGCTCTCGAAAATACTGTCTTTGGCGATGGGTACGATGGTCAGTAGACGTGAGGATAGAATCGCCCAGATATACATGGCAGATGTGATACACATGAGTACGGGTACGGGGTCCATCCCGCCGGGGGTCAAACCAAGCAAATACAGAAAAGCTGCGACCATAGGAATAATCTGTGAAGTAATGAGAGTAAGTAATTGACGACGATACATCTTCTTGGTATGTCTCCATTGTCCGATCAGAATGAGGCAGGCACATAACAGACAGGAAAAGGTGAATGCACCGTGTACAACATACCATTGACCCACTGCGATATCCATCAGAGGAACGGGACTATCTTCTCTCAGCCATACTTTTTTATAAAATAGATGATGAAAGTCATTGGTTGCAACCATGCCTAGTGTAATGGAAGGGATTACAAACAAAGAGGCAGTTACCTTTTTGGATAACGTTTTTCCTGTGTACTTTATCATCAACATGAGGCCAAGAGATGCGGAGAAGGGCATGCCTATATACTCCACGGTGGTCCAAAACTTCATCTGTTCCAGCGTGTTGCTGGCCAGCTCAATCGCATAACCAAAAGTGTATATGGAGAGTGCAGCTGTGTAGAAAATGAATATTTTGGAACTGGGGATCTCGGATCTTCTGAAATAGGTATATAAACACAAAAAGACATTCAGCACGGCTGAAGTAGCTACGAGTGTTATATATGTATTAATATGCGATTCCATTGTCAGGTCTCCATGTTAGGTTAGAATGATTAAACCAATAAAAATGAGAGTTAAAGCACATCAGTATACTGTACATTGTACATCAGCCCAAGCAGCATAGGAATACACTTTGTATCATGAAACAGTCTAATTTCGAATAAATTTCGAATTTTGGCAAACCAGGCATTGAAGCAAATCGATTGTTTGATATCCAAAGAGAGTGGTAAATAACGATTAGAGACAGCGCGCTGAGGCTTAAGTTGCTGTTCATCGCAGAGAATAATCTGAACTGTTCATGCCATCCTACAGAATGAGACTTTTTCAGAGAACGAAAGACAAGGAAGATTGCAGTTAGAGTCCATGTCTTCTGTAATCCAAACATGTTCACATTTTGAGAGGAGAATGTTAGATGTCAACCAATACACAACAAAATCAAAAAACAATGCCAGCACAGCATCAGGATCAACGCCCCGGTATTGAATCGGAGATGCATCCCAGACCGGAATTTGAGAAGCCTGAATACAAGGCAGCAGGTAAACTGACGGGTAAGGTGGCGCTTATTACAGGGGGTGACAGCGGAATTGGACGTGCTGTTGCTGTTACGTATGCCAAGGAAGGCGCGGATGTCGCGATTGTATACCTGAGTGAGCACGAAGATGCCAAGGAAACGAAGCGTCAGGTCGAACAAGAAGGACGCAAGTGCATCTTGATTGCAGGTGACATTGGTGATGATGCCTTTGCGAAGAAATCGGTTCAGCAGACAGTAGATGAACTGGGCAAACTGGACATTGTCGTGAATAACGCAGCAGAACAGCATCCGCAGCAGAATCTGGAGGATATTACGCCAGAACAACTGGAGCGTACATTCCGTACCAATATCTTTGGCATGTTCTATGTGACGCAGGCAGCCCTGCCACATCTGAAGAAGGGCAGTACGATTATTAATACAACCTCCATCACAGCCTATCGCGGAAGCCCAACCCTGCTTGACTATTCATCTACCAAAGGAGCAATCACTTCGTTCACTCGTTCGTTATCGATGAATGTGATTGAGAAGGGAATTCGTGTCAATGCCGTTGCACCAGGGCCGATCTGGACACCACTCATTCCATCCACATTTGATGAGAAAAAAGTAAGTGAGTTCGGCGCAACGCAGCCAATGAAGCGGCCAGGACAACCGGATGAACTGGCTCCCGCCTATGTATATTTAGCTTCCGATGATTCTTCGTATGTAAGTGGACAGGTGATACATGTGAATGGCGGCGAAGTGGTGAACGGATAATACGTTAAGAACGTTTAAACTCAGGATAGAATTGATTATATAGAGAGGCGTATCGCTTTCAGCATAGCTGAGCGGTGCGTCTTTTTTTATCAGATGAATATGTAAGTCAAAGTTGCCGTTTAGCACCTATTTACAAAAGTCGGCATCTCTGTTAATACAACTATGATATTTTATTATTAGCCTTGTCTGACTGGAAACTCTTTAATCTGTGATATGATAGATCGAGCAATTATACTCGGAGGGACAAGTCATATGAAAATGAGCAAACAGAATGCAGCACATTATATATGGGGTGCACAGTGCGATGGTTGGCATCTCGTTCAAAATGAAACACTCAGCATTATTCATGAACGAATGCCCGCAGGAACGGCTGAAATACGACATTATCATTCGGTAAGCCGTCAGTTTTTTTTCATCCTCAGCGGTGAAGCATGTATGGAACTTAATGGAGAGACGTTTGTGCTGGAAACTCATGAAGGAATAGAGATTGCACCCGGAATGCCGCATCAGATGATGAATCGGAGCGACGAAGAAGTGGAGTTTCTCGTAATCTCCAATCCGGGTACCCGTGGGGACCGAATTGAACTGGATTCAAAGTAGAGCAATTCATTAAATATTAATCTGATCATAAAGGAAGAGATAGATGAGACCGTTCCGAATTCGCCTTGCCATCATTATGATGGTGCTGATCGGCGTATCCGTCATTGTGGCTGGATATACGATGGGCAGAGTGTTTAAGACTACGCATATAGCCGCATTGGAGCAAACCATGGTGCGCGAGATTAATTTGCTCAAAGCAACTTTTCCATTCCATGATGCAAGTGATCCAACTTCGGAAGCCACACGAAAGTATTATTCCGATCGGGCGCTCGAACTGGATCGTCTGACGGATTCCCGGGTAACCTTCATCAATAAAGACGGCATGGTCATTGGAGATTCCGAGAGTGATCCGGCATCGATGGATAATCACTTGAACCGTGAGGAGATTAAGGGTGCCGTCGGAGATGGATACGGGCAATCCATACGTTACAGTGAAACATTGGGACAGGACATGCTGTATGTAGCACTACCTGTGAATTCGGATCAAAGTGACATGATTGAGATACCTAGCGGCAAATTTGATGGCTACATCCGCCTTTCCATGAGTCTGCATGCGGTTGATCAGGGTCTTCAGCGTGGTTGGATGATTATGTTTGCTGCACTTGGGCTATTGTTCTTAATTGTCGCATTTGTCAGTTATCGGGTTGCACGCGGATTAACCTCCCCCATTGAGCATATTACAAAAGTGGCCCATCGGATCACCAAGCTGGAATACGATGCGAGAGTTGATGTAACGCGAAGAGATGAGATCGGACAGCTGGGGCTTGCGATAAACGGAATGGCAGACAGCTTGCAGTCCCAACTGAAGACGATTCGTGACAATGAAGCGTTGCTACAGAGTGTCCTCGCGAACATGACCGGAGGAATTGTCATGATCGACGCAGGGCAATCCATTGCACTGGTCAATCGCGAAGCGGAGCGTATGCTTGGTATTCAGGCAGGAAAGGTTACGGGTAAGCCTTATACTGAATTGAAAAGACACTACGAATTAACACGTACCATTGAAGAGAGTGTTGCACTGAAAGAACGGATGCATGAAGAAGTGAGTGTGTTTAACCCGGAGGAAAAACTGATCCGTCTTGATGGAGTACCGATGTCCGAAGATGATGGCGGGTATCGAGGCATGTTGTTCCTGTTGCAGGACGTGACGGCGATTCGCCGATTGGAGTCAATGCGCAGTGAGTTTGTTGCAAATGTCTCTCATGAGCTCAAGACACCAGTTGCTGCGGTCAAAGGGTTTGCCGAAACGTTGCTCAGTGGCGGGGTACAGGATAAGGAGACAGAGCGATCATTCCTGAAAATCATCTATGATGAAGGAGATCGACTGAACCGATTAATTGGGGATATTCTGGAGTTATCCAAAATTGAATCTAAACGCGCGCCGCTGCAATGCTCACCTGTTCATGTACACTCTTTCTTCGAAATGGTGCTGGGCACCTTGTCCAAGGTGGCGGAGAAAAAGCAGATTCGTCTGGAAATGCATGTTCCGGAGGAACTGTACATTGAAGCAGATGAGGACAAGATGAAGCAGATATTCATCAATCTGTTATCCAATGGTATCAACTATACCCCGGATGGTGGACGAGTGAAGTTACAGGTGACGATGGATAACGATGATGAAGTGGTCTTTGCGGTGTCAGATACAGGCATTGGCATACCGAAAAAAGATTTGCCGCGAATCTTCGAACGGTTCTATCGTGTTGATAAAGGCAGATCCCGTAATTCAGGGGGCACAGGCCTTGGACTTTCCATCGTTAAACATCTGGTGGAATTGCATCATGGCAAATTGTCTGTAGAGAGTGAACTGGGCATGGGGACAACGTTCCGTGTGATCCTTCCATTCATTCAGGAAGAAGAGATGTAGGCGTCTGGTTAGGGCATGTCTCAAAATTCGCTGAAGTGCATCTTTTACCGCCTTTTCGCCCCCTGCTGCGTCACTTTCCCTTGACGTGCCCCGGCACGCCTGCGGAAAACTTCCTGGCTTGGAACGAAAATTCGGAGAAATCTGCTTCCTTCAGAATTTTCAGACACGCCCTATCAAAATGTAAAAAGTGTGTATTGTTTTACACCGCGTTAACAAATTAGTGCTATGATAGAAAAAGTGTTGTGGCAACAGACAACCTATGAAGAGAGAAGGGGTATCATGGCACAGCGTTTACTAGTTATTGAAGATGAACCTACATTATCAAGATTACTCACGTATAACCTGACACAGGAAGGTTACGACGTTACGGCAGAGGATCATGGATCTGCAGGATATGATCGGGCCTTGTCCCAGGAATTTGATCTCATTTTGCTGGATTTGATGCTTCCGGGCATGAATGGTCTGGACATTCTGAACAAATTAAGAATACAGGGTGTCAGTACACCTGTTATCATTCTGACGGCCAAGAACGGTGAAGCCGAGGTTGTACAGGGACTGAAATCGGGTGCCGATGATTATATTACCAAACCATTTGGTGTATCTGAGTTATTAGCCCGAGTGGATGCGGTATTAAGACGTTATTCCAATGGCGAAGATTTACCACAGCTTGAGGACAAAGATGGCTCACGAATTATTCTGGGAGAGCTGGAGATCTATCCTTTGAAATATGAAGTGACACTGGGTGGGCAATCCATCAGCCTTCGTCCCAAAGAGTTCGAAGTACTTCTATATTTGGCCAAAAAGCCGGGTGTGGTTCTAACAAGGGATGATCTGATGAACGCTGTGTGGGGCTTCGATTATATCGGAGGTCAACGAACGGTGGATGTTCACGTCAGTTCATTACGTAAAAAGCTGGAATTGGACCCGGAATCGGTTCACATTGATTCCATTCGTGGTGTAGGTTATAAATTGGTTGTCAAAAGAAAAACTCCCCATCATTCAAGTTAGCAATGATCGGGGAGTTTTATTTTACGTTCGTTTAACATAAAGGAGGATTTTACTTTACGTAGAGGGAGTAGCATGGACTTATCTGGGTGATACTTTATACCTACATAATCTATCTCAAGACGGAGCTAATACGTAAAGGAGATTGCGCATTTATGCCCATGTTGCTCGAAGTGAAACCTGACCAGCCTCATGTTGTTTTACATAGTGAAGAATTAATAACATCCGAAATGAAGCATAGTGAAGTAACGGTTGTTGCTGAAGAACCAGTAATCCATTTGCAAGACTATTATCGTCAGGTACCTGTCGCGGGGGTCCATACGACCTGTGGAGAAGCTGCGACGATGATGAATCAAGATCAGGAGCACCCATGTATTGTACTGTGTGATGAGCAGATGAAACCTACTGGATTGTTAATGCGAGAGACGTTATATCGCATGTTAAATGGCCGTTTTGCCGCAGATCTATTCTACCGTAAGCCAGTCATACAAGTAGTGAATACATCTCCCGTTATAGCAGATATTCATATGGAAGCCTCAACGATTATTGATATCGCACTTGGACGGAATGAACAGCATTTTTACGATTGTCTGCTCGTTACCGAACAAGATCGACTACTCGGTGTGCTGACGATGCGTGATGTGATGTCCCTCTCCCGCAGATTGCAACAGGCTTCTTCAGCAGAACGGGTTCGTACGGTATCCGAGAGCAGACAGGAGATATCAAGAATCAATGATGCAGTCACCAAGCTGGTACATGCAGCAAATCAGACCGTTCATGAGGCCCGTGAGATCATGGCATTGTCCAAGCAGGGTGAAGAGAGTTTGAAACACGTTGATGCTTCCTATAACCGGGTACATCTGCATATGGGGAGTCAAGGACAACATGCGGATCACATGCTGAATTCGATCAAAACAGGTTCAGGCATGGCACATTCCATTCGCTCCCTGGCAGATCAAAGTGGTCTCCTCGCCCTGAATGCTTCCATCGAAGCAGCTCATGCCGGTGAATATGGACGAGGTTTTCAGATTGTTGCAGGCGAGATTCGAGCGCTCGCAAAACAGACCCGTGAGGTTGCAGGTAACATGTCTTCATTGCTAGAGAATATTGGTGAATTGACCCTTCAGACTGTTGAACTGGTTAAGGCAAGCGGAGCGGAGATTGACGACAGTTCAATACATGTCACCGCAGGGGGAGCAACGTTCCGACAACTGAACAGTGCGGTGAGAGATTTGTCTCGTATAGCAGAGGAGATCGCCATGGAAGGCGGGAAAGCTGGAGAAGTGGCAGAGCACATTCGTACGAAGCTGGATGAGATGGTTTCGAATAGTGAGTAATATAAAGTAGTCAATAAGGCAGACATCAGGAATCAGATTGATCCATTAAGCAGATCATGAAGGTTAAGGATGTCTTTTTTACATTCCGTTAACATGAAAGTGATACTGTTTTTACAATGAAAGGGTAGGATATTAAAGATGGCCGAGCAGCGATAACAGATTATCAGTATCGGTCTCAACGTAAAGGGAGTTTCCGTGTCCCTGCAGCGAAGGAGAAGTGAACATCCATGAAGGACCTCATTCACATTGAAAATCTTAATTTATACTATGATACGCATCACGCGCTTAAAAATATATCGATGGATCTGCCGGAAAAAACCGTTACTGCGTTCATCGGGCCGTCAGGTTGTGGTAAATCGACATTGCTTCGAACGTTAAACCGGATGAATGACATGATTCCGGGTGTTCGTGTGGAAGGACAGGTTATGCTGAATGGCTCTGACATTTACAGTAATGAGATTGAAGTGGAGACACTGCGCAAACGAGTGGGCATGGTGTTCCAACAACCGAATCCTTTTCCTAAATCCATATACGATAACGTCGCTTATGGACCGCGCTTGCACGGGGTAACCCAAAAGGCTGAACTGGACCAGTTGGTGGAACAAAGTCTTGTCCATGCTGCCCTGTGGGATGAAGTGAAGGATGTATTGAAAAAGTCGGCACTTAGTTTGTCCGGCGGACAACAACAGCGTCTCTGTATTGCACGGGCGCTGGCTGTACAGCCTGACGTTCTGCTGATGGATGAAGCAACATCCGCACTCGACCCGATCTCCACATTGAAGATTGAGGAACTGGTGAAAGAATTGCATCACAAGTACACGATCGTTATGGTTACCCACAATATGCATCAGGCGGCACGGGTATCCGGACGCACGGTATTTTTCCTGAATGGTGAAGTGGTGGAGGCAGCTGATACGGAGACGTTATTCTCCACACCGCAAGATTCCCGAACCGAGGATTATATCTCCGGAAGGTTCGGTTAAGCGAGCTGAATTGGAATGATCCCGGGATAACCGGAGATGATGGATAAGGAGGACATGAAATCTATGATTCGCAGAAAAGAATTTGATCAGGAGCTTGAAGAGCTGCGTACCTTGCTCAAACAAATGGGTGAACATGTAGGAGCAGCACTGGATGGTGCTATTGAAAGTTTACAAACGATGAACGCCGAGAAAGCTCAGGTCATCATCAAGAATGATGCGAATCTGAATGCCCTTGAAGACAAAATTATGGAACTTGGCTCCAAACTGATCATCACACAACAGCCGGTGGCGAAGGATCTCAGACGTATTATCGTGGCATTCAAAATTTCCAGTGATCTGGAGCGTATGGGAGATCTTGCGCTCGACGTGGCGAAGGTGACACTCCGGATGGATGGACAGAAGCTGATTAAACCTCTGGTGGATATCCCGCAAATGGCAGAAATCGTGAAATCCATGATTGATGAATCCATTGAATCTTTCCTGAAAGAAAACACAGATCTCGCCTATAAAATGGCTCAGACGGACGATCAGGTTGATCAACTGTACAGCCACATGATCAGTGATCTCTACACGTTAATGACAGAGCATCCTAATCAGGCTTCACAGGCTATGCTGCTGATGATGGTTGGACGTTACATTGAACGTATTGGCGACCATGCAACCAACATTGGTGAGAGCACGGTGTACCTGGTGACAGGTAAACGCCCGGATCTGAATCAGTAGAAGAGTATTGATTTGGAATTGGGGAATCAGTACTGATTAAGTAATGCAATCATATGAATGGAAAAGGACTTTCTCTCAGGTAGGCTGTGTACAGCTGTCTGCGGAGAAGGTTCTTTTTTGCGATTAAATGTGAAGTGAAAGAGGCTATTCTTTTTGATGTGACAGGTGGGTATGGTATCATGAGAGTAGATGTAATTTGAAGAGGTTGACCATATAATACGCGAGGTGCTGGAATGGACAAGTTTATTCTCATAGATGGAAATAGCATTATTTACAGGGCGTTTTTTGCAATGCCGCCCCTGACCAACTCGAAAGGTCTGCATACCAATGCGGTATATGGCTTCACTACGATGCTGCTGAGACTGCTTGAAGAGCATAAGCCTACACATGTCATGGTTGCATTTGATGCAGGCAAAATCACGTTCCGCCACGAAGGGTACCAGGAATACAAGGGCGGACGGGAGAAAACACCACCAGAGTTGTCAGAGCAATTCCCTTTGCTCAAAGAATTGCTGAAAGGACTTGGCATCGCTCAGTTTGAGCTGGCTGGGTTCGAAGCGGATGACATCATCGGAACATTAACCAAACGTGCAGATGAGGCGGGCAGACAGGTACTCGTTGTATCGGGTGACAAAGATATGCTGCAGCTTGCTTCCGAAAATGTACATATCGGGCTGACGCGTAAAGGTGTAACCGATATTGAGCTGTATGATCCTGCTCAGATTAAAGAGCGTTATGGTTTGACGCCGCTGCAAATCATTGATCTCAAGGGTCTGATGGGCGATGCGTCCGATAACATTCCAGGGATTCCCGGGGTTGGAGAGAAAACAGCGTTGAAGCTGCTGCACCAGTTCGGATCGGTAGAGGATGTGCTGAACGGCACAAGTGAGCTGAAAGGCAAGATGAAGGAAAAGATTGAGGCCCATGCCGAAGATGCCCGGATGAGCAAACAACTCGCGACGATTCACCGGGAAGTTCCGCTGGAGCAGACGTGGGAGGATATGCAATTCGCTGGATTAAAAGAAGAACATGCTGGCCCTGCATTGGCGAAGCTGGAATTCAAATCCTTGCTCGAACGTCTATCGTTCAGTGGCAGCATCGGTTCTGAACAGGAAGCGGTCCCTGCTGCCGAGGTGGAGTCTTCCATTGCAACAGAAGACAACATCAGTGAGCTGTTCAGTTCACTGGATTCCATTGATGTCCTCCACGTGGAGACACATGGGGATAACCCGCACCAAGCGAAATTGATTGGACTAGCTCTAGGTTCCGCTGGAACGTATACGTTCATATCTCCCGAATTGCTTCATTCCGAGGCAGCGGCTCCAGTGCGGACATGGCTTGGTAATTCAGAGCAGCCGAAGCGGGGGTATGATCTTCATCGTGTGGACCTGGCCCTGCATGCGCATGGCATTGAATTTGCTGGTGCGTCATTTGATGTACAGCTGGCGGCGTATTTGCTTGATCCAACGGAATCCAACCAGACGATTAGTGGACTCACGACCAAGTATGGTCTGCCATCGCTTGTTGAGGATGACACGGTTATGGGCAAAGGGGCCAAGTACAAGGTGCCGGAAGTAGAAATCTTGGGCGATTTCCTGTGCCGCAAAGCTGCTGCAGTCGCAGCCATTATTCCACTTCAGGAGCAGGTGCTGGAAACGGATGAGATGAATTCGCTGTTCCATGAACTAGAGATGCCGTTGTCACGCATATTGGCGGACATGGAGAAACAGGGCATTAAGGCCAATACAGCCGATCTACAGGCTTTGGGCAGTGAGTTTGAAGAACAGATCAGCAGATTGATGGCTGAAATCTACAAGCTGTCAGGAACGGAATTTAATCTGAATTCACCGAAGCAATTGGGTGAGATTTTATTTGATAGACTGGGCTTGCCAGTGGTTAAGAAAACAAAAACAGGCTATTCGACAGATGCAGAAGTGTTGGAGAAACTGGCTCCTTATAATGATGTGGTCAAGCATATTCTGCAATATCGTCAACTTGCCAAGCTGCAATCCACTTATGTGGAAGGATTACTCAAAGAGATTTCGGATCGGGATGGCAAGGTGCATACGTATTATCGTCAGACCATTGCTGCAACGGGACGACTTAGCAGTCAATTCCCGAACTTGCAGAACATTCCGATTCGGATGGAAGAAGGTCGCAAAATCCGGAAGGTATTTGTTCCTTCGGAACCCGGATGGTCCATATTGGCAGCAGATTATTCCCAGATTGAACTGCGCGTACTGGCACACATTTCGGATGATGAGCGCTTGAAGGAAGCATTTGTCAATGATATGGATATTCATACAAAGACCGCTTCGGATGTATTTGGCGTGAAGCCTGAGGATGTGGATGGGGATATGCGTCGTTCCGCCAAGGCAGTTAACTTTGGTATCGTGTATGGAATAAGTGATTATGGCTTATCACAGAACCTGCATATTACACGTAAAGAGGCTGCGCAGTTTATAGATCAGTACTTTGAAGTCTTCCAGGGTGTCCGCCGATATATGGATGACATTGTGAAGGAAGCTCGTCAGGATGGTTACGTCAAAACGCTGTTGGAGCGACGTCGCTACCTGCCAGAGATTAATGCCAGTAACTTCAATCTGCGTTCCTTCGCAGAGCGTACGGCGATGAATACACCGATTCAGGGAACTGCGGCAGATATCATCAAGCTGGCCATGGTACAGATGGATGAAGCGTTGCGGGAACGCCAGCTGAAGAGCCGTATGTTGCTTCAGGTGCACGATGAACTTGTATTCGAAGTGCCTGCCGATGAACTGGAACTGATGAAAGAGTTAGTCCCTTCTGTTATGGAAAAAGCATTGGAACTGTCGGTTCCACTGAAAGCCGAAGTCAGCTTTGGTGATAACTGGTACGAAGCGAAATAAATCAAGTGCTGCGCGGTTCTTCCGGTATTTTACAAAAGGCCTTTCCATGTTTGAGATATAAGAAAAGGGTCCCGCTGAGCGCCATCTTCCGTTATAATATAGGGGAGGTGAGAACATCATGCCGGAATTACCGGAAGTCGAAACAGTCAGAAGAACATTGAATCAACTTATTGTGGGCAAAACGATTGATCATGTTACCGTTAGCTTGCCGCGGATTATTCAGCGGCCGGACGACATAGATGCATTTGCAATGGAACTCGCGGGACATACCGTCATTGGGGTGGAGCGTCGAGGCAAGTTTTTGCGTATTTTGCTGGACGGGCTGGTGCTTGTCTCCCATCTGCGGATGGAAGGAAGGTACGGTGTGTACGAGCAGCATGAAGATGTGGAGAAACATACACATGTGATCTTCCATTTTAATGATGGTACGGAATTGCGTTATAAGGATGTGCGTCAGTTCGGTACGATGCATCTGTTCAATGCAGGTGAGGAACTGGTGTCCAAACCTTTGCTGAAGCTGGGACTGGAGCCGCTTGATCCAGCCTTTACGGTAACTGCATTCCGCGAGGCGGTTGGCAAGCGTACAACCAAAATCAAGGCTGTACTTTTAAATCAGGCATATGTGGTTGGTATCGGGAATATTTATGTGGACGAGGCTCTATTTCGCGCAGGTATCCATCCCGAGACCATCGCCAAGACACTGACCGAAGCTCAGTTAACGGTGCTTCATGAAGCGATTGTGGCTACGTTGCAAGATGCAGTGAATGCAGGTGGATCTTCCATCAAGTCCTATGTGAATGGACAGGGTGAGATGGGGATGTTCCAGCATCAACTGAAAATCTATGGACGCAAATCAGAACCTTGTACAACTTGTGGTACGTTAATTGAAAAAACGGTGGTTGGTGGCCGTGGCACGCATTTTTGTCCGAACTGTCAGCTGCTGTAACATGAACTGAATGAACGAAATGATGAAATCATAGCACCCTTGGATTCCTCCCTCCATATACTGATATGGCAGAAATAAGCGGGCGTATACCCATACTGGCATCTTCAGTTGGCACGAGTACCGCACAGAGGAGGAGTCCGGGGTGCTGCATCATTTTATTTCATTGCTGGCGCTTGCTTTGGCGCTTAGTTTAGATGGTTTTGGAGTCGGGATTACATATGGGTTACGGAGGACTAAGATTCCCCTGTTATCTATCGCTGTTATTTCGATCTGTTCAGGATTGGTTATTGCCTTGTCGATGCAAGTAGGTGTGTTGTTGTCCCATGTGGTGTCACCGGATATCGCTTCGATCGTGGGAGCCGTTATATTGATAGGTATTGGTGCATGGTCACTGTTGCAACTAATTCGAAAGCAAGGCAAAGAACAACTGGAAACAGACACTGGAATGGGTGAGGCAGCAGAAGCAACGGTAACTGGAGTGGGAGAAGCACAAGAGAGACTGTCGGATTTAAAGGGCAGAAATCAGGTGCTTGCACTGGATCTGGAACAGTCGGCTTCAAATGGATCACTGGAACGAATGGTATTTACACTGGAGCTGCGCAAGCTGGGCGTTGTCATTCAGATCCTTCGCAGTCCCTCCAAGGCGGATATGGATAACTCGGGGAGTATATCTGCCCAGGAAGCGATGTGGCTGGGTATTGCCCTGTCTCTGGATGCGTTTGGAGCAGGTTTGGGAGCAGCACTTCTGGGATTCCCTACACTATGGACAGCACTCATTATTGCACTGTTTAGTGGGGCTTTTCTGTCACTCGGCATGAAGGTTGGCCTACGATTCTCAGCTCTGCGCTGGATGCGAAGACTGTCTGTATTGCCAGCGCTATTGTTAATGATTATGGGAATAATGAAGTTGTTATGAGGTGAAACGATGAATATAGGCTTAACCGGCGGGATCGCGACAGGCAAAAGCAGTGTTTCCGCCTATCTCGCCAGTAAGGGAGCGTTGCTCATCGATGCAGACGTTATTGCCCGGGAAGTTATGATGCCCGGGCATCCCGTGTTGGCCGCCGCTGTTAAGCGGTTTGGACAAGCCATACTGAACGAAGATGGAACACTGGATCGAAAAAAGCTCGGAAGCATTGTTTTTCAACAACCTGAGGAACGAAAGGCATTGGAGGCTATTACACATCCGGCGATCCGAAGAGAGATGCGCGAACGGGCTGCTGCATACGAATTGCAACATCCGGATAAACTTGTGGTGTCTGACATTCCTTTGCTCTACGAATCAGGTCTGGAGGACGGTTTCGAGGAAGTTATGGTCGTATATGTCCCGAGATCGGTGCAACGAGATCGCTTGATGAGTCGGGATGGAATGACTGCAGCACAGGCTGAGGCTCGAATGGATGTACAGATGGATATTGAGCGCAAAAAACAGCTGGCAGACATTGTCATCAATAACAGCGGCTTATGGTCTGCGACGGAGCAGCAAATTGACTCATATCTACAGCGTAAGGGTTTGTTATGAGAATATTGCGCAAGAAACGTGTACTGCTGTTGATGTTTGTGTCCTTTGTACTGGTGTTATTTCTGAATACAAACTGGATGGCATGGTTCTATCCCATTCATTATAAGGAAGAGATTCGTGCCCAATCTCAGAGTTATGAGGTTGATCCGTTTCTGATTGCTTCCATTATCAAGGTGGAGACCAATTTCAAGACAAGCAAGGAATCCAAACGAGGTGCCATTGGGCTCATGCAACTGATGCCGGATACGGCCAACTGGATACTGGAACAAGCCAAAATTCCCGACACTTCGCTGGAGGAATTGAAGCACGAGCCTGAACGAAATATTCAATTAGGCACATGGTATCTGCGGAATCTGTCCGATCAATTCGATGGCAATGAAGCGGTTATGATCGCTGCCTATAATGCGGGACCAGGCAAAGTAAACAGTTGGCTTAGAGATGGTGTATGGGATGGCTCGTTCGATACAGTGAAAGATATTCCGTTTGGTGAGACGCGTCACTATGTACAAAGAGTCATTTACTATTATAATCAGTATGTAAAGATCTATAATACGTTCTAAGTATATAAGTAGAAGCACAGAGCAGGCCGGTTGTTCACCGGCCGCTCCATGCTCCTCTGTGTAGCGTATTACGATGCAGATATTATTGGTATTGACCTGCCAATTGCTGTTCTGCAATTGTTACCAGACGCTTCGTGATGTATCCACCGATCGAACCGTTCTCGTAAGAAGTCATGTTACCTTGGTATCCGTCTTGTGGGATGCTGATTCCGAGTTCTTGAGCAACTTCATATTTCATTTGCTCGAGTGCTGCGGAAGCTTTAGTTACCACCAAGTTGTTGGAGTTACCATTGCTTTGTGCCATTGCTGTTCACCTCCTCGCGGGTTGGTAAAAGTATTATGTGTCGGCAATGCGTTTTTCATTACAAAATCAGTACAGGCAATATGTGGTAAAAAGTAAAACGTGGGAAGTGATCTGATTTGAAGTGTCCTTATTGCGGTTATATGGGTACCAAAGTGCTTGATTCGCGTCCGGCCAACGAAGCAAAATCCATTCGTCGTCGCCGTGAGTGTGAGCAGTGTGCCCGAAGATTTACAACGTTTGAGATGATTGAAGAGACTCCATTGATTGTTATTAAGAAAGATGGCAGTCGTGAAGAGTTCAGCCGGGACAAAATTCTCCGCGGGCTTATTCGTGCCTGTGAGAAACGCCCAGTCTCCGTAGAGACCCTGGAGATGATGGTATCTGAAGTAGAGAAATCTCTGCGTAATACAGCTGATGCTGAAGTGGAGAGTCGCCAGATTGGTGAGTTATTGATGGAACAGTTGTTTCCAGTTGATGAAGTGGCGTATGTCCGTTTTGCGTCGGTATACCGCCAGTTCAAAGATATCAATATGTTCATGAAAGAACTGAAATCCCTGTTGTCCAAAGACAATCTGGAGGATTAGTGAAGTGGGGAAAGGGAGAAGAGCAGTCTGGAGTTCCAGTCCGTGTGTACCAGAGAAATCGGTTGTTCTTCTCCAATCACTTTGGATCTTAAAAAGTGATTGACAGCGAAAGCTGGATTTTATATGATATAGGAGTCGCCTGTGGAACGTAGCAGCGCTGGACAACTTATCTATTTCATATCCTGGGGCCTTAGCTCAGCTGGGAGAGCGCATCGCTGGCAGCGATGAGGTCAGGGGTTCGATCCCCCTAGGCTCCATAATCAAGAACGCCATCACATTATTGTGATGGCGTTTTTTCGTATTATCAGGTTAGCCAGTAATTATTGGTTGGCCTTTTTTTGTGATCGTTTTACGATGGGGGAAGCCGGGAGAACGTGGCGGTTTTTGGGGCTAGGACCTCGTAACAAAAACAGTTCTCCCACGACCTCCAAAAGACCATGTTTGGGCTGGTAGGGGCAGTTGACCCCGTATAACAAGCGAAGCTATGGGTTTGGAACCATCGTGGAAAGGACCGGCGAAACAAAAGATAAGTAGTGAGAATATGGAAACTGTTGTTGGTGTAGATGTCGCTAAAGGTTCAAGTGTGATACATGCGTTTCAAAAATGAAATGAGCCCGTTGGCAAAGCTATCTCATTGAGCACGTTGCGAGTGAATTCGAACAATTCACGGAGATGTTAGGCGCCCTTCAAGCCGAAACGGGTGTTGCTCCAGTGGTTGTTTTGGAGGCGACTGGGTATTACCATCGTGCCTTGGTGTCCTGTCTGAATCGGAGTGACTACACCTACTACATTGTGAATCCCTTGCAATCCAAGGGAACGCAGTTACGCAAAGGAAAACAGATGCTGCAGATGCTTGGCATCTGGCAGAGATGTACAATCGCGGCGACGTGAAGCCGCATCGAAATTGGGATGAGACGTTTACGGAGCTACAGCATTTGACTCGGCAGCATGAGTTTGTTATGGGTATCTTTGTGCAGGCCAAGCTGAACAGCAGAGCCTTGCTGGAGCAAGTGTTTCCGGCGTATGAGCAGATATTTTACAATGTGTTTTCAACAACATCATTTACGGTGCTGTCTTATTGTTTGGAAGGAATTTTGACGAATTGGAATGAAGTCATTCGGGGTAATTCGGGACGATCCCATTCCAAGCGATGGGCCAATGAAAAAGCGAGAAAACTGGAGGAACTCGAAAAACAAATGGAGGAACTCACAGAAAATCTGCCTGAAGTGGAGCTGGTAAGAAGTATCCCGGGAATTGGAACGAAACTGGCCGCAGCCATTGTAGCTGAACTAGGTAATGTGAAACAGTAGTGCAATTTTGAAACCAACGAGACCCTTCCGGCTGGATATAGTCCAACCGGAAGGGTCTCCTGTTTTCTGTATACGCTTTCAGCTAGCCAGATATTCGACGAGCCTTACAAAGATCGTGGCTACTTCGGCGCGGGTGGCGGTGGCTTTGGGAGCAAAAAAGTTGTCCGGCTTGCCTAATACAATGCCGGTGCCCCGCAGCGCCTGAATGGCCTCCAACGCCCAGGAGCTGATCTCACTCTCATCCGTGAAGGACTTAGAGTGGCTTTCAGGTAACTCATAGCCTTTGTACTTCATGTAGTTGTAAAGTATCACCAGCATCTGCTCGCGCGTCATCGGTGAATTGGGGTCAAACAGGTCTGCGTTTGTACCGTTGACTATGCCTTTTTCGGCTGCCCACTCGGCTGCCGCCGTGTACCACTGTCCGTCCGTCACGTCGCTAAAGCGGGAACTCGTGTAGCTGGAGAGGTTTACGTTCTCAAGATTGGCCAGTACCTGCACGAACATTGCACGCGTCATTGCGTTGCCCGGTGAGAACGTTGTGGACGTCGTGCCGTTGAAAAGATCGTATGTGTAGGCGAAATTTATATCGTTGTAGAACCAGTCGTCCATATTGGCATCCCTGAAAGGATTGCCCGATATCACAAGGAAGCCCAGTGGGGTGGCGTCATCAAACGCCAGCTCCGTAGCCTCACGGATGTTCAGCGACATGCCGTTGTCTAAGCCAACTCTTGCGCCGCTTGATCCTACCACAACCGTTCCGCCGCTCCGTATCTTCGATCCGCCGTGGATATGCACCTGGTTGCCGTTTGGCAGGTTCACATGCGCGTCTTTGCCGCCTACTGTGATCGTACCGTCGCTCGCGATGGTCGAGCCGCCCGGAATGGTCACTGTGCTGTTGCTGCTAGGGAGGCTCACTTCGGCGCTCTTATCTGCCGGAATGGTTACCTTACCGTTTGAGTCTATCGTTGTGCCTTCGGGCACCTTAATCTTTGTCCCGCCTTTGGTCGTAATCTCACCGCCACTGGGGAGGGTGGTGTTGCCGTTTTTGTCTGTGACCGCGGGCTTATCCTTCGGTGTATTCACTGTGTAGGTCGACTTTGGCGTTCCAGCGTCTGTCCCGGTGTTCGTATTGTTGGTGTTGTGTGTATTACCACTGTTGCTTGTATTACCGTTGTTGCCCGTAGTACCACCAGAACCAGGTACGGTAGGAGTCGTCGTCTTCGTCGGCATCGCCGGTGCACTGATCTCCGCGCCGTCTCCCTTCGCGTTCACCGCAACGATTTTGAAGCTGTAATTTTGGCCGTTTGTCAGGTTCTTGAAGGTATACTTGGTCTCCGACGCATCGATTACGACCGGCGTTACGTTGCCATACCATACCTTGTAGCCCAATATCGGACTGCCACCGTCGTCAGCAGGAGCAGTCCAGCTCAATGTGACCTGTCCGTCACCCGCTGTCGCCTTGAAGTTGCTCGGCGTATCAGGTACGACCGGTTTTCTCTGCGCGAACATCCAATCGAATACATCTGTGTAGTCATTGTTCCAAGCTGGCAAGTTAGAGGATTGCGCCGTAGGTGCTATACTCCAAGTTCCCATAGTGATCTGGTTATAAAGAACCGCCGCTTCAACTTCATGCGCTATATAATCAGCCAGAACAGGTGTATTTGCAGGATTAGGCCTCAGATTCGGCTGATCAAATTGATTGTAGGGCCACGTAAGAGCCTCATTACTCTCAAAGCGTGAAGCCCTTGCGTTGATCATTTTCGGCATATTGTTATTAATGAAGTTATTGAGGTTAGTCTGGTAGCCTCCAACATTATGAGCATTTAAAAACATCCAATAGGCCAGGTTGTTGTGAGCGTCATTGTCCTTTGCGTTCGGTGAACCGCTTACTGGGGCCATAGGTGCGGCGGCAGCGAAGAAGCCAGGATGGCTGTTAACTAAGTTGTTTGTATACTGGCCGCCCCAGGAGAAGCCCGCCGCGTAAACACGGTTAGGGTCTACTTCACCGCTGGCAATCAGGGCGTCTATGACCTTCTTAACATTTTCTGTTGAGGGAACAGATACGCCATTATAAGAAATATTCAGTACATGGCTGGCGTACTTATCGGGATTTTGCTCCATCTTTTTAATTAGAGCGACTGAGCCGTTGGCTGATTTCATGGCCGCTTTTTGGTCTGTCGCAGCGTTTGTGCCGCCGCGTGACATGCCGTGAGTATAAACATAGAGCGGCAATCCTTTCATCACGTTACCGTCTTCACCCTTGTGAAGGTAGAGCGAGCGATTGACCGAATTGTCCGTGAAAGTTGTGAACTTATCGAGGATTGGATTAACAACCTTTTCCTGTTCAAAAACCACGTTGTGAAGCGGATTTCCTTCTGTCAGTATGATTTCGCCTTTTTGGACAATGGTGTAAACCTGCTTTGTCGAGTTACTGCTGCCATCCAGCGTTGTGTTGCCGCCGCTCTCTGAATAAAACTCGGACTCAACAACGATGTAACGACCGCTCGCCAGTCCGTCCTGATAATCTGGTGAATTGCTAACCTGCCCCACATAGCCGCGTACCTTTGGCTCGTCATTAGCGTATACCCTTGTGATTTTGCGTGCTCCTTCAAAGGTCACTGCTTCGCCGTTCAGGGTCGTGTTCCTAGCCGATAAGGCAAACAAGTCCGGATTAAGCGCGGAGCCTAACGCCGACTTCCCCTCGCCTAAATCAATGATAACAGCCGTTGTGTACTCGCCACTGGCGAAGTTGTCATTCCACACGATAAAGGGAAGTATCCCCGCGTCCGGATCATTTTTGAATGTCACATGAATGGTATGGTTAGCCTCAATATTCGAAAAGGTATACGTGCCAGCAGATAGAGTCACGGTCTCGCCGTCTACCGTTACAGTATCTACAATTTTTCCGTAATCAGGGGTAAACGTAATGTCTTTGTTAGAGCCCCGATCAACTCTGAGAACATCGCCGGGTGGGTTGGACATGATAGAGCCGCCCGGTCCCGCAGTGGCGGTGATTGAAAATCTGGTGTCGACTTCATTGGCTGAAATGAGCTGCAGGCTGTCTGTAAATGAATCAGAGCTGGTATAAGCCGCGTCCGGAACTCCAAAACTGGAAACGACTTCATAGCGGTCAGCACCGTTTTCTGTCGAGTTATTGATATAGACCTCAAAGTTAAGCTTGCCCTCCTCCAAGGTCAAGGTTCTTTTGGGTATTCTCATCTCCACAATATATCCGGTTTCCGTGATCTGGGTCCACGCAGCTCTACCTGGAGCGGCCTGCCCTGAAAACACACCCGTCGAGCTGACGCGCCATTGATTCGAGCCGCCGGTTCCGGTGCCAACATAAAACTCCAGACTGTCATACCGGTGATCTGCGCCAGCTCCCTGATATAGATTACTGTCATTCACAACTACGCGGGCATACAGGTAGTCATGATCCCAAAGGATTCTGGCTGTGCCCGTGGCATGGGGTCTGGGGTCGCTGGGTACCGTGCTTTTGTTGATGTGATGCTCCATGGTTTGGTCCCAGAGGGGATCGTTTGACCCGAGTTCGGGAGTTCCAAAAATGGCGGTCGATGTTTCATTCGCTTCTGCTGAGCTCTCGATGTTGTCATTGTCGGCAGCGTAGCTCGTAGGCATTAGTGAGGCCACCATGACCAAGCAGCAAAGGAACGCGAGCATTTTTATAAATCGTTTTGGCATAGATTGCAATCCTCCTTATTTTTTGATCCGGTGCGCTCATGGCTTCACCTGCACCATATTTGGAAGCGTTTTACAAGCGCCCAACTATATATATTATGTTTATCAGGGCTTCAATCCTTTAATTTAAACCTAGCGTATATTTACAAAGTTACTTCGAAGTATGGAGATAGTGTTGCAGTCTGCATCAATTTCAAATTGCAATAAAAAAATCCACATTATTAACAAGATAGTACATTGAATTGAAAGTCTTGAATACGTAATATGAGAAGAAATGTAAGCGCATTCTTTTTAAGGCGCTTCTCTATTTCCTTGAGCGAGGTGGTCTAGTTTTAAAGGTGAGAAGGGGTTGTATGCTTCTGAATATTAACCGAAGGGGAGAATGCAATGCGGAAGCGAATTTCAATCATAATGTTAGCTTTTCTTTTGACCTTTAGTAGCTGTTTTAGTCTTGTCCTGCCATTTAGCAATCAAGCTTCAGCGGACACAATAACACCAACGATGTTGGCACATTATCCATTGCTTGAGGATGTACAGGATATATCAGGTAATGAAGAGCATGGAACGGCCGTAGGAAACATTACGTACACCGAAGGTCTCACTCTACCCGGGGGAACAGATAGTAATACGAACTACGTTCAGCTTCCTACTGGTTTGTTTGATAATCAAGAAAATACAACGATTTCTGTATGGATCAAGAGCAACACGGGGAGTGGGAACTACTCAGCATTATTCTATGGTACGCCAGCAGCTGGCAATAACTTGCCAAAAAATTACTGGATGTTTAATCCATCGAATCCAAGTGGTGATTTTAAGTCCGTATTTACGAATAACAATAATGTTGACCAGCCTTGGACGACTGAGGTAGGGGTATCAGGCACTTCTACGTCACAGTACAAAGGTCAATGGGTTCACTATACAACGGTTATTACAGAAAGCTCTATTACAGGTTACATTAACGGTGTAAGTATAGGCACGACCGCCAAAGAGAAAACAACAGCAAGCTTTGGTACGGATTTGCATGCTTACATCGGACGCTCCAATTATTTGGGGGATGCTACTTTTGCGGGTAGCTTTCAAGATTTAAGAATTTACGGAGAGGCACTAAATAATGAAGATATCGCTGTAGTATATGAACAATCGTTTAATGAAAAGCAAGTACAACAAGGCAAAATAGAGCTAACGTTAGGTGATATATCGGCAGTTACTGAATCTCTTGTACTGCCTACTCAAGATAAGAATGGTGCAATGATATCATGGACTTCTAGTGATGAGAGTGCGGTTAGTCCAACTGGTGAAGTGTTCTTACGAGAAATGGAGCAACAAGTGACGTTA
The DNA here is from genome assembly GCF_037969885.1 of Paenibacillus sp. FSL R7-0313. Lineage (NCBI taxonomy): Bacteria > Bacillati > Bacillota > Bacilli > Caryophanales > Paenibacillaceae > Paenibacillus > Paenibacillus sp. FSL R7-0313. Next base: position 6,029,566 of record NZ_CP150219.1, on the reverse strand, counting down.
ACTGCAACCATTTCATTAGGTGGAAGCCAGGCAACGAAGGAGTTCATTGTTACCTTACTACCTAAGGATGACTCTGTTGAGCAGATTACCGTTCAAGAAAAGATGCTAAAAGATGATCTTATTCTTCATTACAACATGAAAACGACCGAAGAAGTAGACGGTCAACTCGTACTGAAGGATGTTGCCAATAAGGCAGTTACATTTGACGGAATATTTAGAAATCCAAACAATGGACAATTCATTTCAAACAGTGAGGTTGGTTTTGTTTCCTTCAATGGTGGAAGCTCTACATCGAATAGTGGACATATTGAGATTCCTAAGGGCTCCAATGGACTAGATCTACTACACGGTCTGAATGAGATTACAGTATCTTCAATCGTGAACTGGACGAATGATGGTACGAATCGTTGGATCTTCGGTTTGGGTACGGTATTAACACCGGAAACGAACAAATATTTCTTCGTAACACCACGGCACGGTAGCGGATCAGGTAATATGATTGCGACAGGTATCTCCAAAAATGGCTGGCCAAACGAAGCATTAGTTACAGGTAGCGCAAACTCAAACCTGATCGGTGGGCAGTGGAAGCATGTAACGGTGTCCTTGTCCGAAGCTAGCAATAGGATAACGTTATTCGTAGATGGAGTTAAGGTTGCTTCAGGTAATGCGAAGGGACTAAAGCTGTCAGAAATTATTAATTCGGATGCTCCATTCTCTGGTTTTATCGGTAAGTCAATCTTCTCAAACGATCCGTATCTTCAAGGTAGCGTAGCTGATTTTCGAGTATATGATCGCGCGTTGACGGAGCAAGAAGTAGGCGAGTTATATCAACAAGAGGGAGCAACTCACATCTCAAAAATACGTCAGCTCACTGTTGATGATGCCGCGAATCAACTTGACATCAGTCGTTACTTAGGCGAAGGCGATAAGAGCACCGATAAGATAACGAGAAACGTTACATTACCGACAAGTGGTAAAAACGGCGTGAGCATTACTTGGAGTTCTAGTCATCCTGATGTCATTTCTAACAGTGGCACTGTACAACGTCCAGCTGTTCAGGAAGGTAATGTTCAAGCAAAGCTTACGGCCACTTTAACGTATCAAGGAGTATCAACTACAGCTGTATTCCCTGTCACGATCTTGAAGCAATTCGATGATCAGCAGAAGGTTGATTTAGATGCTGAACAGATAGAGATCTACAATGCTGACAACGTTAAAGGCAACTTACGTCTTGTCACTACAGGTGAACAAGGCTCCACAATTACATGGGTATCTAGCAGACCGGCAGTTGTTAAAGGAACGGCTGAAGCGGCTGGTAACGCTACACAGCTAGGCTGGGTAAGCCGTCAAGCTACGGATACGCCCGTTACGCTAATAGCTACAATTACGAATGGTGCAGCTTCTAAAGAGCTTACGTTTAACGTTACGATTAAACAAGCAATTGCGCCAGTTCAGCCTGATGCTTACTTCTTTGCATACTTTACAGGTGAATATGAGGGTGGTGAAGAGATATCCTTCGCTACAGCTGAAGATCCATTGTTCTGGAAAGCGCTGAATAATGGTAAGTCGATCCTTCAATCCGATATGGGTGAAAAAGGACTTCGTGATCCATTCGTTATTCGGTCACCAGAAGGTGATAAATTCTATATGCTGGCAACAGATTTGAAAATGGGCGAAAGTACAAATTTTGACCAAGCTCAAATTACGGGTAGTCATTACATGATGATTTGGGAGTCGGAGGATCTCGTTCATTGGAGCGAGCAGCGTATGATCGAGGTTGCGCCCAAGACTGGAGGAAATACGTGGGCACCAGAAGCTATCTATGATCCAGTAACTGGAGAGTATATCGTATTTTGGGCATCATCGATGAAAAACACAGAGACATACGGTGATTATAACGGAAAACCGGAAGGTCAGTACAATGTGATGTACTACGCAACAACACGAGACTTTTACAACTTCTCAGAGCCAAAGGTCATGATTGATGAGTCACTTCCAACCATTGATACAACGTTTATTGAGCATAATCAGATGTTGTATCGATTCACCAAGTCAGAAGTGAATACTAAAGTGTATGTGGAGAAAGCACCAACGTTCTACGATGACAAGGACGGTATTGCAGAAAACGGCCTTCAATACGACGCTGTTCCTGGTACACGTGACAATAAACTTGGCTTGATCGGAAATAATGGAAACAACGAAGGGCAAACGATTTTTAAGGATAATAATAAAGACAAATGGTATCTGTTCCTTGATTCATGGCCATATCATGTCCGATATACAACAGATCTGGATAGCAGCACGCAATATATTAATAATGTATTAAGTAGTGATCAATATGCACTTCCGCCAGGACCACGACACGGAACGGTAATTCCAATCTCACGTGCAGAGTATGATGCTTTGCAAGAGAAGTATGCATGGAAAGGTCCAGCACCAGCAACAGACCCGGTTGTACATTACTCATTCGATGCAAATACAGTGAAGGGTACAACGTTGAATGACATTTCTGGTAATGGTCATCACGCAACACTAGTAGGTGGAGCAACGATTAATGAAGAGGATCGTATCGGTAAAACGGGTGGTGCACTAGAACTTAATGGATCAACAGGATATGTGAAGCTACCAGATAACTTGATTCAATCCTTGAATCTTGAGAAGGCTACGTTCTCTACATGGGTTCAAATGGACAGAAATCAAGCAAATCAAAGAATATTTGATTTTGCTTCCGAAACAGGCAGACAGATTAACCGCAACACCATGTACTTGAGCACACAAGGTGATACAGGTAGTCTGGAGTTTGCTGTCGTAACACCTTTTACAGAGAAATTTAGTAGTGACAGCACGAAACTCGGATCAGATTATAAATATGCGGTTAGAAATGCTGGACTATTACCAACGAAGACTTGGCAGCATGTTGCCATTACAATGGATGAATTTGATGCAGTATTGTATGTGAATGGTCAAGAGGTTAAACGTAGCTCGACATTTAACGTTGAGCCGAGAATGTTACTGGAAACAACGATGAATTATATTGGTAAATCGAGAAACAGCTCTCATAGTTTATTTGATGGTAAATTGGATGATTTCCGTATTTATAATCGTGCATTATCCATTGAAGAGATTGCAACATTGGCTGCTGAAGACGTTACTCCTCCAGTAGAGCAGCCATCCGGGGCAGAGCTCATTCTTCACTACGATATGAATGATATCGATGGTGCGACGGTTATTGACCAAACAGGAAACTTCAACGGAAAATGGATGAACCCGTCTAAGGCAGAATGGATTCGTACACAAGATGCTGGTGTACTAAGCTTTACTGGTGGCACAACTAACTCTTATGTAGAACTGCCACAAGGAGTTCTCGATGGATTAACGAATATGACCGTTTCATCCATTGTGAACTGGAGCGGTAAAAACGCTGCCGAGTGGTTATATGCATTAGGAAGACCAAACAATAATACACACTATACGTACTTCACACCACGTTATAACGCTAACGGTCTAGCTCGTTTAGGTATCGCGACGAATGCTTGGAATAATGAGTCTTCAACTTCCACCACGGGCTTAAAGAATAATGAATGGAAAGTAGTTACGACTGTTGTTTCAGGCACGGAGGGTACACTTACGCTTTATATTGATGGTGTTGCAGTTGCATCAGGCTCAACGAATGGAATGACACTAGAACAAATAAAAAATACTTCAGGCAGTAGTGGATACATCGGTAAGTCATTTTATCCAGCTGATCCATACTTCGGTGGTATGATTGCAGACTTCCAAATCTATGATGGTGCTATGACTGCGGCAGATATTACATCACTTAAGGCCCATTCAGATCAGAAGATTGCTTTAATGGAGGGTATGCTTGTATCGGCTGCGACGGAGAAATTAACGATTCATGATCTTCTTGCTGCTAATGCATCAAAAGATACGATTATAAGCAATGTCACATTGCCAACATCAGGCGCTTATAGCACAACAATAAGCTGGACTTCAGATAAGGAGAATGTCATCTCAACTACAGGTGCCGTAACTAGACCAGCTAATGCAAAAGGTGATCAAGTTGTAACGTTAACAGCAGTATTTACAGATGGTACAGAGACAGTTAACAAAACTTTTCAGTTGACGGTTAAGGCATTGCCAAACGATGTCACTTCTGTAGATGAAGCAAAAGCAGCACTAGTCGTTCATAACATTAATGATGTAAGAGGTCATATAACAATACCAGCATCTGGACTATACGGAACAACAATTACTTGGGCTTCTGCACAACCGAACGTCGTTTCAGTTACTGGAGAAGTAAAACGTCCGGCACACGGTAGTGGAAATGTAGACGTGAAGCTTACAGCTACGATTACATTAAATTCAGCATCCACTACGAAGGAATTCATTGCAAAGGTGAAGGAACTGCCTGCTGATGAAAAATATGCGGGATACTTTTTCACATATTTCACTGGAGAAGGTACTTCAACAGGCGAGCAAGTTTACTTTGCACTAAGTAACGGCAATGATCCGTTGAACTGGCGAGAATTGAATGATGGTAAACCCGTATTGACCTCTACCTTAGGGGAGAAAGGGGTACGTGATCCGTTCATTATTCGTTCGCCTGAAGGTGACAAGTTCTACATGATCGCTACCGATCTGAAAATTAACGGCAATGGTAACTGGGGCAGAGCACAGACATGGGGCAGTCGTTCCATTATGGTTTGGGAATCGAATGATCTAGTCAACTGGACAGATCAACGCATGGTAGAGGTTGCACCGGAAGAAGCGGGTAATACATGGGCACCAGAAATTATGTACGACAAGACAACGGGTGAATATATCGTATTTTGGGCATCAAGAATGTTTGATGATGCATCCCATACAGGCAGTGCATATCAAAAAATGATGTATAGCAAGACAAGAGATTTCTATACGTTTACGGAACCGCAAGTATATTTGGATTATGGATATTCCATCATTGATACAACGATGATTGAGCATGATGGAAAAGTGTATCGTTTTACAAAGGATGAGCAAGACAACGGAGTTTCTGCTCCATTTGGCAAGATGATCTTCCAAGAGGTGGGTGACTCGATCTTAGATCCAACCTTCAAGATGATTAATCAAGGCGTTGGTAACATCAAATGGGTTGAGGGTCCAACGATCTTCAAATCGAATACAGATGAAAAATGGTATTTGTTCGTAGATGAGTTTGGTGGAAGAGGTTATGTTCCATTCGAGACAACCAATCTTGCATCAGGTGTCTGGACATTAGCTTCTAACTACAACTTACCAGCGAGTCCGCGTCACGGAACGATAATTCCAATTACACAAAGTGAGTATGATGCACTCAATGGGAAGAACGTACCGGTTAGCGGAATTAGCTTGGACAAAACGACGTTGTCCATCGTAGAAGGTCAATCAGGGCAATTGACAGCTACGGTTGCACCAGCTAATGCAACGAAAAAAGCAGTAACATGGAGCTCAAGCAATACAGCTGTAGCGACTGTAAGTGCGACAGGTCAAGTAACAGCGGTGGCACCAGGAACAGCAAGGATTACAGTAACTACAGTGGATGGTGGTTTATCATCCAGCGCTACGGTAACGGTAACACCATTGGTTGATGGAACACCACAAGCACCAGGCAGTGGTAATGGAAATGGTGGCGGTGACGGTAACATCCCTGCACCTACAGTACCAACAGCTTCAGGTGGAAGTGAGCCAGTGGTCATGGACAACGGCCAAATAAACATTAAACCAGTTGTAAATGAGAGCGGTACTTCTGAAGTGAAGTTAAGTGCGGATACAGTGAAACGTGCGCTTGATCAAACGACAGGCGGTAAGCTACACATGCGAGTTGAAGCTGATGCAAGCTTGAACGGGCTAACGATTGAGCTAGCCGTAGATCCGCGCTTAACAAGTGGATCTTCTACGGTAGATCGCATCGAGATCAACACAGGCTCTGCAGTTGTAACCGTGGCAACCGAACTGCTTGGAACAGGAACAAGTGCGGGGAAAACGTTAGGATTGTCGATTAAGAAAATCGCAGCTAATCAACTGCCAGCTGGCGCACAAGCTCAGCTGAACGGTGAAGTCGTATACGATTTCGAGCTAACGATGGATGGTAAGAAACTTACAGAGTTTGATGGCATAGATGATCTCGTGATTGAATTGCCATACACACTAAGGGCTGGCGAAAATCCAAACAACGTCGTTGTATACGATGTGAAGGACAACGGAGCGCTAAGAGTGGTGACAAATGGTAAATACAATGCAGCGACAGGAAAAGTAGAGTTCAAGCCAACGTATCTGAGCAAGTATACGGTAGCGTATGTTGCAACGAGCTTTAAGGATGTGACCCAAGACTGGGCGAAGGATGCAATCTCAGCATTGGGAGCAAGAGGCATTGTGAAGGGTGTAGGCGACGGCGAGTTTAATCCGAATGGTCAAGTGACAAGAGCAGAATTCATCACCATGCTGATGAATATGTTTGAGCTATCGGGTGAGAGCGCAACGACAAGTTTTAATGATGTGAAGCAAGGAGAATGGTACCATGGACATATCGCAACCGCGCAGAAGCTGGGGATTGTGAACGGGAAACCAGATGGACGATTCGGAGTTCATGAGAACATTACGCGAGAAGATATGGCGGTTATGGTATACAAGGCGATCCAAATGAAGCAACTGGCGTTAGCAAGTGGTGAAGCTACAGCCTTCAAGGATGAAGCAAACATCGCAAGTTATGCAAAGCAAGCGGTAGAGGCAATACAGGGAGCAGGCATCATAAACGGTGTAGGTAACGATGAGTTTGCACCGAAGAAGAATGCCAGCCGTGCAGAAGCAGCAGTGATGATCTTTAATTTGTTGGGCTTGATGTAGACACGTTAAGTATGAGGCAGTTGCTATTGATTCACTCTGATAATAAAGTAGGGCGGAAGAACTTTTTCCGTCCACTTTATTGTCTGTTTAATCAGCGAGTAGGAAAAGCCGTTAGATCCTGGCTTAATGAAGTAGTTGTTAACTTTTCCTTAATACGGGCTCAATTCTTCCCCTAAGATTATCGCTATAGGCCAGATTTCCATCCGTAGTAATTACGGCAGCTTCGATATCCTTCATATTATTTACTTTATGAATAATGGAGACAGCGTCGCACCCAAACAATTCTGTCGTATATATATCACAGTCGAGCGATCGCTCCGCAATAATCGTTAACGAAGCGATATTACTTTCGATTGGATAGCCTGTTCTGCTGTTAAATATATGATGGTAATGACTCCCTTCCTTTTCTAAAACTCTCTCGTATATTCCTGATGTAACAACGGATTGCTCCCGTATACTAACGAGTGCTGCTGCATTTCCTCTAGGTAAAAAGGGATTTTGAATTCCAACCTTCCAGTGACTGGACCCGGTGGGAGAATCGCCATGAACCAATACATTGCCGCCCATATCGACCATAGCTGATGCAGCTCCGTTTTTTTTGAAAAATGACATAACTTGATCGGCAAAATAACCTTTAGCAATCGCTCCAAGGTCGATTTCCATGCCCTTTTTGAATAAATGAACCGTTTGCTGCTCATCGTCAAGCTGTATATGCTCCGGATTCAAGAGCTCCAGCGCCGCTTTAATCTCTGTATCCTCCGGCACATGTGCCTCGCGGAAACCAATTCTCCACAATTTGATCAAAGGCCCTATCGCAATATTTAAAAACGAATCTTTATTCAGGCTGTGTTCTTTGCCTATCTTTATAAGATCATACAATTCCTTGTCTACTCTAAGCGGATGTGATGCGGCTTCTTTTTTTAACATGGCAAGCTGCGAGTACTCACTGTTGGCACTAAATACTTGTTCATAACGGATGAGCATATTCACTGCTTCCTCGGCAAGCTCTTCAGCATCTGTCCCCTCGATATAGAGAGATATGTTCGTTCCCATGAGCGGTATCGTTCTCGTAAAAGTTTTCATGATAGCCTCCTATATTGCACATTGTTGTCCGTGATTGAGAAAAGTATGGATGAGGTCATGATCCACGCTATTCAGCTTTTTTTCTCCATGATGGGCTATAAAATAATCCAGACTCATCTTCTCTACAGGGATTGGATAGATGTTGTATTCCGAAGGGCACTCCTTGATATGGATACTTTCAGGCACAAAGGTCAGACCTAAATTATGCTTTGCCAGCTTTAGTACCGTGTAAATTTCTTTGCTCTCCATCACGATATTAGGCTGTATCTTGTAGACACTGAGCAATTGATCAATCTGTTTTCGGATTGCCGAACCCTTGGACGTTAGAATAAGCTGTTGATTCAAAATGGTGCTAATCTCAAACGTGCCCTCCGGGATAATTGCAACATTCTCTTGATATAATTCACAGCAACGCGGAATGATGGCCTGGTAACTGTGCCTGCCCCAGTTAAACGAGTTCAAGTTAGGGGAGATACTGCTTGAATTTTGCCCAATCCAGAAGTCCAACTCATTATTTTGGAGACGTTTCTCATTTTTTTCAGGTAAATCCTCGACAAGATTAATTTTATAAGCAGGATGAAGCTCCAGAAAAGCTGGTAAAAAAAGAGGCGTTAAGTACGCACCGAGGCTCGGAAGAATGCCGATCCGTAACACTTTATTGTCGAGATCCGATACATATGAGATTTCCCTCATAAGCTTGGCGTAGCTATGTTCGAGTGACGTTAGGTATTGATAATATATTTTCCCCTGCTCGGTTAATCGGTACGGAAGTTTGTTGCGAGTGATTAGCTCACAGCCCAACTCACTTTCGATTTTCTTGATAACCTTAGTGAGGTAGGGCTGAGATATGTAAAGGGATTGGGCAGCTCTGCTATAGTTACTGTATTTCAATAGGCTGTCAATGTAACACAAGATATCTTGAGATTCTAACTTAGACATGTTTCTCACCCCTTGTGAAAAAAGTAACAAACTTTGAATTTGAGGTGATTATAACAAATTAGTTATCAAACTGCAATGAATAACTATTAGATCATTTGAGCTTTGAATGTTAGAGTTATGCCGAAAGAACGAGTCTGACATTTACGAACATCATCTCGAATGACAGAGAGGGGATTATGATGAACTATTTAGCTATCGTAGGCACAAATTCGGATGTGTCAACCAACCGGACGTTACTTCAATTTATGCAAAAGCATTTTGCTAGTGAAGCCCAGATTGACTTGTTTGAAATTAAGGATTTGCCTGCTTTTATTGAAAAAGATGAATTAGAAGATGCTGAAGTTGATATTCCTGTGAAGGTACAAGACTTATTAGATCAAATCTCTAAAGCGGAAGGTGTCATTATCGCTACTCCTGAGTATGACCATGCGATTCCTGCCGTTCTGAAAAGTGCGCTGGAATGGATCAGTTATACCACTCAAACCTTGAAAGACAAGCCGGTTCTGATTGTGGGTGCTTCACATGGTGCACTCGGTTCTTCCAGGGCACAAGCACATCTTAGACAAATCCTGGATTCGCCTGAGCTTGGTGCGAGATTGATGCCTAGCAGCGAGTTTCTTTTGGGAAAATCACAGAGTGCATTTGATAACAGTGGCAATCTTATTGACGCTGACAAAGTAGCGGAGCTTGACGAAATCTTCAATGAGTTTGTTTTGTTTACGGAGATCACTGCGGAACTGCTGTCAAAACGAACGTTGAAGAAAAAAACGAAAAAATTTTCCTGGCAAGAGTAGGGGGCTAATCACAATGAAAATCATAGCGATCGTTGGCACAAATGCAAAGAAATCGTATAATCGCAAGCTGCTTCAATTCATACAAAAGCATTTTGAGTCCAGAGCAGCCATTGAAATCCTCGATATTACAGATGTTCCGATGTTTAATCAGTCCGATAACCAAACAAACAGTGCAATTATACAATCGTTTAATGAAAAAATTATGGCAAGTGATGGTGTCATTATTGCGACTCCAGAATATAACCATTCCATCCCTTCATCCCTTAAAAGCCTGCTGGAATGGTTGAGCTTTGAAATCCATCCGCTAGCTGGAAAACCCGTGATGATCATTGGTGCGTCACAGGGAACACAAGGTTCCTCGCGTGCACAGTTGCATCTTCGTCAAATCCTGGATGCACCGGGTGTCGAAGCTAATGTGATGCCAGGATATGAGTTTTTGCTTGGAACTGCACATAAAGCATTTGACGAATCAGGTAACCTGAACAATGAAGGAACGATCGATTTCCTGGAAACATGTTTCCTGCGGTTCCTTCGGTTTGCCAAAATTTCAAATCAGTTGAACGAAGAAGAAGAATTCACTTATCATCCCGGTGTGTATGAGGTCAATGCCATAGGTCATAGTGGCAATCTGCCGATGAAGGTATCCTTTAGTGAAAATCGGATCGAAAGCATCGATATTGATTCCACGGGAGAAACCGAAGGTATCGCGGATGTTGTTTTTGTAAGAATCCCGAATAAAATTATCGAGGGACAGACGCTGAATGTAGATGCCCTCTCCGGTGCTTCTGAAACCAGTAATGCTGTCATCAATGGTGTAGCCAAAGCGGTTAAGCTTGCCGGAGTGAATCCTGACATTCTGAAAAGACGTCCAAAACCTGCTAGCAGCCAGATGAAAGATGACGAAGAATACACTTGCGATGTGGTCGTTGTAGGTGGAGGTGGCGCAGGACTCAGTGCTGCTGCTACAGCTTTACAACAAGGAGCAAGTGCGATTGTACTTGAGAAATATCCTGCTGTTGGGGGAAACACGATCCGCTCAGGTGGTCCTGTTAATGCTGCAGATCCTGTATGGCAACAACAGTTCACTGAGAATCCAGGGGAAAGACAGACGATTGAGAATTTATTAAGTACCGATGAGAGCTTGATCCATCCGGAATATATCGATGATTTTCATGCACTCAAAGAAGAGTTTACTGCGTATCAGGAACAGTTCGGTACAGAAAAGGCTTATTTATTTGATTCCCCGCTGCTTCACAGAATGCAAACGTATTTCGGGGGCAAACGAACGGACCTGAATGGAAACACGATCTATGGACAGTACGATCTGGTTAAAGTACTTACAGACCATGCCTTGGAAAGTGTGCAATGGCTTGAGGATATCGGTGTTGAATACGATAAGAGCATCGTGTTTGCTCCAGTGGGTGCCCTTTGGCGCCGTGGTCATAAACCTGTCAAAAGTTATGGCTCTGCCTTTATCATTGCACTTAGCAAATATGTAGAAGAGCATTCAGGAAAAATTATTACAGATAGCCCGGTCAAACAACTGATCATCGAAGATGGAAAAATAACAGGTGTCATCGCAACCGGAGTTAACGGACAGAAAATTACCATTCATGCAAAAGCGGTTGTTCTTGCTAGTGGTGGTTTTGGTGCAAATACACAGATGCTCAAGGAATATAACACGTACTGGAGCCATATTGACGATGATATCAAAACAACAAATTCCTATGCGATGACTGGTGATGGAATATCGCTTGGTAAGAGTGCAGGAGCAGCACTGACAGGCATGGGCTTCACTCAAATGATGCCGGTAGCCGATCCGGAAACGGGCGAACTCTTCAGTGGACTGCAAGTACCGCCTGAAAACTTTGTCATTGTGAACAAAAAGGGAGAACGATTTGTTAATGAATTCTCTGGACGAGATGTCTTAACAAAAGCGGCTATCGAGCAGGGAAGTTTATTTTACCTGATTGCGGATGACGAGATTAAGAAAACCGCAGCGAATACAAGCCAGGAAAAGATAGACCGTCAGGTCGAAGCAGGTACCTTGTTCAGAGCCGATACCATAGAAGAACTGGCAGTGAAAATCAATATGGAACCTGAAGTTCTTAGAAATACGATTGATAAGTATAACTCATATGTGGATGCGGGCTTTGATCCGGAGTTCCATAAGGATACGTTTAGCTTAAAAGTCGAGAAGTCTCCATTCTATGCTACGCCTAGAAAACCGGCGGTTCATCATACAATGGGTGGTATCCGGATCGACACCCAAACTCGCGTATTGGATGAAAACGGTCAGCCGATTGCACATCTGTATGCCGCTGGGGAAGTTGCAGGAGGTATACATGCAGGCAACCGTTTAGGCGGTAATGCCTTGACGGATATCTTTACTTTTGGGCGAATCGCTGGTAAGACTGCTGTTGATGAGATGAACTAAATGCCTCCCACTAAACACAAGGATTCTCGAGTGTTTAGTGGTTTTTTTATGATTCATAGCAGTGATACTTATTTATTTGAAAACGCTTTAAATTTACTGTGGACAACAGCCATTTCGGATGATATATTGTTTCTGTAAGAAACAATATTATTTTTGATTGAAATAATAATAAGCGTGTCCATGGTAGGGCGGAGGATATGATCTCTCGGTGCTTAAGCTTGGACATCACAAAAAGGACGGGGAAACGATGACTAAAATTGAGAAAAGCATTCAATCCTTTGACGGTACACAGCTTTATTTCAGCAAGGATACAGTAGAAAATGCAAAAGCCGCTGTTGTTATTGTACACGGACTAGCTGAGCATGCAGGGCGCTACGATTATGTGACAGAGAAGCTGAGCCAGCGCGGGTTTAACGTATATCGCTTTGACCATCGCGGTCATGCCAGATCGGAAGGACAGCGAACGTTCTATAAAGAATTTGATCATCTTATTGAAGATGTTCATGTCATTGTTGAGGCGGCATTGCAAGAGAGCGGTGATCTTCCACTGTTTGTGATCGGGCATAGTATGGGTGGTTTTGCAACCTCATCCTTTGGAACGAAATATCCTGGCAAGGTTAAAGGCATCGTGCTATCCGGAGCGCTCACTCGTTACAATACAAAAGTTGCCGGAGAACTGCCGATGGATCTTCCTACAGGCACGTATTTCCCGAATGAACTGGGCAGCGGTGTATGCAGCGATCCTGAAGTTGTATCCGCTTACGCAAATGACCCACTGGTGGAAAAGCAGATCTCTGTAGATTTATTTAACAGTCTGGGAAATGGCATAACATGGCTCAAGGAGAACGCCAGACAGTTTACAGATCCCGTGCTTGTACTGCATGGAGCCAATGATGGACTGGTCAGCGAAAAGGATTCTCGTGACTTTTACGGGGATATCGCTTCAACGGATAAAACACTCAAAATATATGCTCATCTGATGCATGAGATATTTAATGAACCGACTCGTGATGATGTGATTGAAGAAGCCATTACATGGATTGAAAAACGGATCTGATTTCAGTAGAGTAAGAGAGAGAATCTGAATATGAAAGGGATTACGCATGAAATTAGATTGGATGGGCGACCATCGGGCACTGATTGAGAAAATTATCAAATACGGTAATGCGTACTCAAACACCTATAAGCTGCAGCGAAGTTATGGTACAGATATGATGTTCTCGGCTTCACAGATTCAGACCCTGGAATACATTCTGGAAGCCGAGGACAAGGAAGAGAAGATGTCGGAAATGGCCGCACGCCTGGGCGTAAGCCGGAGTACATTTTCCAAAAATGTGAAGAATCTAACGGAAAAAGGTCTGCTCGAAAAATTTCATTTAAGCGGCAACCGCAAAGACATATACGTCAAACCTTCGGCAAAAGGTCGAGAGGTATATGCGAAGTACACCGAATTTGTAAGGGAGCTTTGCTTTGATGAGATTTTCAAGTATGCAGATCAGATTTCGGATGTGGACAAGCAGAATTTTATTCGCATCATGGATTTGTTTGCCGATGTGCTCGTCTGGTATGGTGAAAAAGAACAGGAAGCGCGCAAGTTAATCAGAATTGATTCCTCTGAAACATGAACCTTGAAATTAAGGCACCAGCCCATTCCCTCCGCGAATGTCCGTCATACAGTATAAAGTGCTTGATGCAGCAGAGGCTGTAGGACAATTATTCAGCAGGGAGTGGGATGTGTGAAATCATCAACCAAGCTTACCGGACGGGTTATTTACAAAGGTGATCCAGGATATGAAGCGGCGCGGAAGAACTGGGACCCCCATACGGACAGATTTCCCAAAGTTTTTGTTTTTGCCCAACGGACGAAGGATGTATCCAACGCGATCCGATGGGCTCGTGAGAATAATGTTCCGATTCGTCCGCGGAGTGGCAGACACGCGCTGGAAGTGAATCTTTCCCAAGTGAATGGCGGTATCGTGATTGATGTGAGTGATCTGAATTCCATCAAACTTGATAAAAAAAATGGAACGGTTGTTGTTGGAACAGGAAACCGAGTGGGAAGAATTGCAAACACCCTTGCGAAACAAGGATTCATAGCTCCTTTTGGTGACAGCCCTACTGTCGGGATCGGTGGAATTACATTAGGTGGGGGAATTGGGCCTCTCCAGCGTACCATCGGTCTTATCAGTGATAACCTGCTTGAGGTAGAGATGGTGGACGCCAAAGGAAAAGTGATTCGGGCCAATAAAAATCGTAATTCAGATCTCTTTTGGGCCTCGCGGGGAGGAGGCGGTGGTAACTTCGGAGTATACACTCGTTACAAATTCAAAGTGCGCCGTGCTCCAGCGAAGGCTACTGTATTTAAAATCACCTGGCCATGGTCTCAATTCGAAGAGGTACTTAAAGTATGGCAGAGGTGGGCTCCCTCAGTTGATACGAGACTGGGCAGCGAGTTGTCCATCGGACCGAAAAAGGGTGGCAACGTCCTTATGGAAGGGCTGTTCTTAGGCTCTAAAACAGAGGCTCTCCGTTTATTACAGCCAATTACGAGTGTTGGCAAACCGACGAGCTCCGTTGTTCGTTTGTTACCTTACACGGAAGTTGTGAAGTTCTTATTACAACCTGATCCGACCGAGACTCAACGGTATAGCAACCAGTTCTCGTCCGGTTTTGGACAGAAACCATTCCCTGACAAAGCCATCAAATCGATGCGCGCATTTTTGGAGAACTTGGAAGAGGGGCCAGGCGGCTTCTATTTCCTCAACTGGGGCGGAGCAGTAAGTCGCAAATCACCTAGATCAACCGCCTTCTTCTGGCGTAAAGAGAAGTTCTATGTGGAATGGACCAGTACGTGGCTCAAACCATCCCATGCCGCCAAAAATATCGCACTCGCTCGTAATACTCGCAAGAAATTGCAACCATACATTGTGGGTTCCTATATCAACGTTCCAGACCAAGGGATCAAGAATTCCGGTCCAGTGTACTATGGAGCCAACTATGCCAGACTGCGGAGAGTCAAAGCCAAGTATGATCCAAAAAATGTGTTTAACAATCCGCAAAGCATCACGCCGGCTCGGATCGTGTAGTCCAACACTAAGTAATTAAGGATCTGAAGTGAACTTATTTTCAAAAGAAAACTAAAAAGCCGCCCTCGGTCATAGGACCAAGAGCGGCTTCTTCACATGTTAAATACGCATGGAAGTTAATGAACTATTAAGCTTTAACTTGTTCTCCAGCAAATACTTCAACGTTCATAGGAGCGGCCATGAATGCTGCTGCTTGTTGTACAAAAGCTTGGAAATGCGCGCTTGTGTTATGGGATGCTGTAGCAGCTTCATCTTTCCACAGCTCGATCATCGTGTATTGTTGTTCGCGTTCTGTGCTTTTTGCCAAATCGTAGCTGATGTTACCTTCTTCTTGACGTGTAGCAGCAATCAGTTCTTTCGCAGCTGCGATGAATGCTTGCTCTTGATCCGGTTTAACTTGCAAATGAGCGTGAATGATAATCATAATGTAAAACCTCCATATTGTGTTTGTTTGGAATGTGTTAAGAATGTATGCTTATTGACCAGTATAATCGTGACTTACAGGGAAACCGTCCCTGATATTATGCCCAAGTTGTGATTGTTTCTACAGGCAGACGGTAAGAAGGGTGACCTTCTTTGGCGGATTTACCGATCGAGATCAACATAACTGGTTGATAACGCTCTTTGTCCATGCCAAATGCCTCTGCGATTTGATCTTTTTCATAACCACCAATCGGGTTGGTGTCATAACCATGAGCACGTGCAGCAAGCATCAATTGCATGGAAGCAAGGCCAGCATCGATCAGGTTAACGTCGCGAAGATCAGAAGTAGCCATTTTTTCGTAATAAGGCATTACGGTTTTTAGTTGCATATCCTTAATGTCTTGTGGCATGTAACCAAGTTCTACAGCTTTACCAAAAATCTCGTCCATGTATTCAACGTTGTTCATGTCAATGAATACGCCAATGACTGCGGAGGAAGTCAACACTTGGTTTTGATTAAATCTTGCAAGTGGAGCAAGCTTTTCTTTACCTTCAGCCGTATCAACAACCAGAAAACGCCAAGGCTGCAAATTGATCGAAGATGGTGCACGGGAAGCTTCTGACAGAATTTCAGTCATTTCTTCACGGCTGATTTTCACTTCAGGATCGTAAAGTTTAACAGAACGGCGACCGTAGGTAATTTCGTTAAAATCATTGGTTTTTTGGAATTTGCTTTGAATTGTACTCATGCATGGATCTCTCCTCTATATATGGGTTTAGAAATTGTTCTGCATACGTTCCAGAAAATCGGCGAGTGACTGAACTTCGTCTTCACTGAAATCCTGTAAAATCTGGTTGATAAAATTGGTCTTCTCAGCTTTGTAGCCTTCAATCTGCTTCCGACCGTGGTCCGTCAAACGAACAAAAGTTACCCGATTATCATCGGGGTTCTTACGTCTTGTAACCATCAGGTCCGCCTCAAGCTGTTTCAAGTGGCGTGTAATCGCAGCACTATCAATGTTAATGATTTTCTGCAGCATGGATTGGTTAATCTCATCTACCTGATCCAGCTCATGCAGAATTTCAAAGCGAGAGGAACTGATACCTGTACAGCGTTCGAACTTGGGACTGATTTTGTTACCCAACACGTTCAACAGATTGATGATTTGTTCTTCTTTGGAAACAATACGTGTCATGACTAGACCTCCCGGGTGAATCTGAATCATGAACAACGGCGTATGTTAACCAATGATTAATGTTGCAGTATACAATGCCATTGCCTAATGATTATTTGGATGCTCTCGATCATTGATGTATCAATATTTGATGCGTCAATCATTGATGGCTCAATTAATATATCATGCCTTTTATGATTTTGCAACAAGTTAGAAAATGTTGCTGATGCTGGCGTTATTATCCCGCTACGTATACATTGCAGTCCGTATATGTTGTCCAAATGAATAAGTTAATATTGATTGTGCATGTTATTGAGAATTGTTATCAATTAATTTATAATGAAATGAAACATACATAATGAGCGAAAATTACAGGCAGTTCATAAGAGCAGCAAGAAGGTATGTCGATGTAATATGGCGGGAGGGAAAGTACAGCGGATATGAATTTGAATGATCACATCAGATTGTGGAATCATGTTTTTGTCAAAATACTGGATGTACGCCAAAACGCTTTGCATCCTGGGGAGAAGTTGAAGAATTATCAACTACCAGCAAGTACCTATCTATATATCACCGACGGAAGTGCACGGATACGAATGGATCAACACAGATACATCGTGGAGGGATTCCACATCATTCATGGAGGCAAGCAGGCGTATTTAAACATGGAGACGGATTCGGGCGTGGCGTATTATATGATTTTGTACAAAGCCATTCTAGCCTTGCCCTGTGGGATGGAAATTCAGTATCTGATGGACCATGAACGTCCGTTTCAGGACCAATATGCACTTGTACCAACCCGTCCGCTACACATGTATCAGTGTATGGAGGAATTGAAGCAGGAGTGGGAGCAGTCTACTAAGCTTGCAAAGTTACATGCCAAAACCTTATTTCATCAATGGGTTTATCTTTTATTGACAGACTTACACGAACAATCCATTCAGCCACATAAACCGGATACGGTCACACAGGCTATTGAATATATGAATGCTCATCTCCATGAGCCCATAGCTCTTGATGTAATGGCAGAAGTAATGGAATGCAGTGTGGGGCACTTGTCGAGGCTGTTCAAACAAAAGTTAAACATCAGTCCCATCCAGTATCTTGGACAGATTCGAATGGAGAGGGCCGCACATCTTCTGGTGCATACCAGTGCTACGCTGCAACAGATTGCAGAACAGATCGGCTATCCGGATGCACATTCACTGAGCCGCAGTTTCAAAAAAATAAAAGGTCTTTCTCCAATTCGCTACAAAAAAGGAGTAAGCCAACGGTTAAACAACTCGAAACAGCCATTGGTATTGAACAACAAGCAAGATTTGCCCAGTGTAATGCAAGAAAATGCCCTTCAATCGCTACATTCCCATCTATATAATGATATTGATTATCAATATCAAAAGAATGTTGGAGGGGAATTAATAATGCAAGGAAAATTCAAAATGACAGCACTAAGCATGATGTTGTGTCTCACGCTATTCCTCACGGCCTGTTCCAGTCCAGCACCGTCTGCAAGTGGTACGCAAACAGAGACCAATGCAGCTACTACACAATCGGGTAACCAGGCAACGGAGGCAGGGAAATCGACTGCACAGCCGGAGACGCGGACCGTCTCTACAATGAGGGGAGATGTGGTAATCCCGGCCAATCCGCAGCGTGTTGCTTCAGATCAATATATGGGGTACCTGCTGAAACTGGGCATTGTACCGGTTGGTGTAAGAACATTTATGCTGAACGAAGGATGGATTGAAAAGTCTGGCATTGCTGCTGATGTTATAGCTGGTATTGAGGATTTGGGAGGAGAGTTCCCAATGAATCTGGAGAAGTTAGTGTCACTTGAGCCGGATCTCATCATCGGTTCCATTGATAAAAATATTGAGGATTACGAAAAAATTGCAACGACCGTCTTTTTACCTTATTGGGAAGGCGATAAAACTTCCGGCCCACTGGAAAAGCTGCGCCGGATTGCTGGTGTTTTTGGAAAAGAGAAGGAAGCAGAGCAATGGATCACGACATATGAAGAGAATATCGAAGAGACTAAGAAGCAGATTGATGGTGTAATTAAAGAAGGCGAGACCGTATCCATCATACAAATAGGGTACAAAGCGTTGTATGTACTTGGTGCAGAAGGCGGGAACTATGGTAGTTCCACGATCTATGAGATGCTGAAACTGCCTCCAACGCAGCAAGCACTCGAAATGAAGGATGGATTCGAGACGATCTCCCTTGAAGTACTGCCTGAGTATATGGGAGATCATATCTTCTTATATGGTTCGGGTAGTGAGGACGCCAAAGAGATCCTGAACAGCGAGGTTTGGAAACGTCTGCCTGCTGTGCAGAAAGGACAAGTCTACGCCTACGGTTCCTTGGATGGTACAGAGGATGAGTTCGTTATGGAAGATCCCTATTCACTGGAGTTGCAGTTGGATAGTATAAAGAATTTACTATTGGGAGCTGAAAAATAGAGTGTAATCAGTTCACATGGAAACGGATCAGAACAGGGAGGGAACGTGAGCATGGAGGAAAATGATTGGATCAAACAACTGGAGCGACTACATCTCTCTTCTGTCCACGTCTGCCATTACTCTAGCAATCCGGGGGCTGTACAGCGTCGGATCTGGAAAAGGTTCGCCATTTGCAGGGTCATCGCGGGCAAGGGATCTTTGTCTATGGATAACATTGTACATACGGTATCTCAAGACGAGTGGTTTTTATTGAAGCCAGGAATGCATGTGGAGTTTCAGACGGATATGGAAGCACCTGTCCGATATCAGATCATTTTATTTTCCTGTGTTACACTTACCCGGCGTAAGTATGCTTGGCATACCGAGGCATTTGATCTCCCTGTGACGGGCAAACTTAATGTTCCTTCCAATACACGTGATATTCAGGAGATGATGGATACCCTGATGAGTGGAAAACACTCGATTACGAGTCTGAAAAAGACGCGCAGGAAACATCTTTTGCATCAGTTGTTGATTCAGTTAATGATGCACGTGAAAGAAGCAACACCCCCTGTAGCGGGGATGGATTTGGCACTTGATTATATGACGCATCAGTATATGGAAGACATTCGAATTGATCAGATGGCCCGCATGGCAGGGCTTAGTGTGAATCATTTTATAAGAACATTCAAACGGCAATTCAATATGACTCCGATCGAATATATCCTGAAACAACGTATGGGAAAAGCCAAGCAGCTCTTATTTTCTGCAGACAAAATCAAGGATATTGCGGAGCAAGTGGGTTATAAGGACGAGCACTATTTCAGCAGAGTTTTCAAGAAAAACGAAGGAATCGCTCCAACATTGTATATGAAAAATAAAGTGAATCGCATTGCCACCTTGTATTACGGGTTGGACGATTATGTGATAACGCTCGGTTTGAGGCCAGTATCCGCTTTATCCTATGGTCAGAGGGTGGCTCGTCATGTTGCCATACCTGCGCTTCAAGCACACAGTCATCAGGGACTTATCCTGGATAGCTTCAATCAGAACTATGATGATTTGAGGCGAGTCCAACCGGACCTGATTATTACAAGTGATCGTTTGGAGACAAATGATTCCCTGCATCGTATAGCGCCAACCGCCATGCTGGAGCATACTAACCATTTTGGCGAGAGGCTTCTGTACATGGCGGACATTATGGGTCGTAAGGAAAAGGCGGTACAGTGGATAGAACAGCATGCTGAACTGAGCCGGGTTCTTCGAGGGCGCATTCAATCGAGGTGGGGGAAGCAGAGTGCCATGTTTATCCGGGTGACCTCTCATTTCTACCGAATGTATGGATTGAATAACCAGAC
Organism: Paenibacillus sp. FSL R7-0313; assembly: GCF_037969885.1. Lineage (NCBI taxonomy): Bacteria > Bacillati > Bacillota > Bacilli > Caryophanales > Paenibacillaceae > Paenibacillus > Paenibacillus sp. FSL R7-0313. The sequence continues at coordinate 6,008,966 of NZ_CP150219.1, read as the reverse complement.
AGGAGCCCTATTGTATGATGATCTGGGATTTTATTTGCCTCGTGATTTTCCGGAACAACAGTGGGCTTTAGAGAGTAAAGTTGGCGATTTACAGTTATACGACGCGGATCATGTGTTTGTAATGGTCGATCCCACAGAAGAGGCACGTGCTCAACTGAGGCAATTACAGCAATCCAGTGCATGGTTGGCATTAAAGGCTGTTCAAGAAGGCCATGTCTATAATGCAGGAGATATTTTTTTCAAAACGCTGGGTCCCACCGGACGCATGTGGGCCATGCGATATGTGGCAGAGCAACTTGGAGTTACCTTACGGTGATATTGTGCAAGAGAAGAGAGTGGAATAATCCATGGTAAGCCTGTATGCTTTTCCCTACTATAGTGATAATGATTATTATTATTAAATAGTAGAGGGGATTCACTACAAATGGTAAGACAGAGAGCATCAAATATGATACTGTTGGCCCTGCTTGTGCTCGTACTGGCGGCATGTGGCAAGACAGCGGAAGTAAATGAAGCAGCACCTCAGCAACAGGATACAACTGTGGAAGAGAGTGGTACACAAACGATCAAACATCTTAAAGGAACAGCGGTTGTACCGCAAAAGATAGAGCGTATGGTGGTATTATCTGCTGCTTACATCGATCACATGTTGACGATTGGTGAGAAACCAGCAGGCGTTAATGTAGAAGTTCGTTACGGAGGAGATTATTTGCCTTACTTTGCAGATCAGCTTTTCGGCATTCCAACGGTAGGGTCTGCAGACAGTCCTAACCTGGAGGCTATCCTTCAGATTGATCCGGATGTCATCGTTATTGAGAGTCGAACTGCGGAGAGTACGTATGATCAGTTGGAGAAAATCGCTCCGACGATTGTACTGGGTACTGAATGGCTGGATTTTGTTGATGATTCAACATATTGGACACAGGATCTGTTGACTATTGCCGGGATGTACAACAAAGTGGATCTGGCAAAAGAAAAGATAGCCGAGGTAGAACAGCAGGCGAAGCAACTAAAAGCGAAGATCGAACAACTGGATCAAAAAAAGTTGGCTTATCTGCGTGTAAGAGAGAAGACCTTGCAAATATACGCGGCAAAAGGACATCCAACCAACACACTTTTGTATCATGATCTTGGATTTGTGCCAACGACTGTGACACCTGCCGAACAACGTGAGGACCTGTCCATGGAGAAAATTGCAGATGTTGATGCTGATTTTGTAGTTCTGGAGATTGACCCAAATGCCGATGAGTATTTAAACAATATCAATGCAAGCTCACTCTGGAAGGGAGTACCGGCTGTTGGTGCAGATCAGGTCTATACGACAGACTCGTTCTGGTTGTTTAAGGGCTGGGGAGCAATTGGGCGCAGCGAGATTATCAACGAAGTTGAAGATATGATTCAATAGATGGGACGTTATCCAAGACAGGATTATTCAGAAATGTCGGAAGCATTACAGCATTTTTTTGTGACGACGATCCGGGTGGACTGCGATGATTCCAAGTATCCTTTCCGCGTGAAGGATCTGCTGAATGATGAGAAACGAAACTCGATATTGCATGAACAGGCTGTGCAGCAAGGGCTTCAACTGGGTGGCAAAGGAAGTGTGGCCGTTGGTACACTTTTTGCTAAGCGTTATTCAGTGTTCGTTATGTCCGTAATCTCAGCATTCAGTCTATATGATACTATACTTAGCATTGCAGACGATGATGTGCGGTTTGAATTGAATGGAGCAGGTGGCATGCGGTATGAGACTCTGCTGGAGAGAACCTTTCTGGAGGGTGGAGATCCTGTTCAGCGCAGATCAGAGAGCGGCTTGCTCAAAAAGAGAGTGTTGCTACATCTGGAACCTGTCCTGCGAGCGGTAGCCGTTGCTACAGGCGCGAGCGATAAGGTCATGTGGTCTCTGGTTGCCCATAATGTGCAACAATTGTATGCACGTATGATCAATGATCAGAGCATATGGAAGACAGATGAACGGCTTGCAAAGATTCAAGCAGATCAAAGCCTCTGGCTGGATCGACAAAACGATAATGCATGTACATTTGCCAATGAGTTGCAGCGCTTCGAACATTCCGGGTGGCAGGGATCGCCGTTCCTGATACGCCGATATTGTTGTTTGGCATATCAGGTTGGGAGCGGCAGTCACGCACATGAATATTGTAATAGTTGTCCGAAGCTGGATTCGGAATCCCGATTGCGCAAACTTCTCCAGCAGTGAACAGACACTTTTTTACCGCACGGTATGAATCTGTTTCAGACAATCCATGTTCTCTTCGGTTTCCAGTGGATAGAATCTATGATTGACAAGTTACACAACCTGCAGCGGCTTGAGTCAGCGTCTGCGGGTTTGTTGGCTTTGCACAGGGTCACAATACCTTTGCATTGAGGTATCGTATTCGTTATACTTCAAGCTATTGATCAATTAATCACTAACTATTGGAGGACGGATTATCATGGCTAAGGAAACAGCAGCGTCAGTTAACCGGCGAAATGATATTATCTCTGCAGCAATTGACGTATTCGCGGAAATTGGCTATTATCGTGCGACTACAGCCCAGGTGGCTGAACGGGCACAGATCTCACAGCCGTATATATTTCGTTTTTTCAAAACAAAGGAAGCTTTATTATTAACTGCAATTGAGGTCTCCTGGACACGGGTGATTGATTCGTTTCGAATTGTGGTGGAGACGGCGACGCCAGATCAGTTGGAGAATGATCTAATTGAAGCCTATGATACGATTCTGGAATCGCACAAGAGCGAAATATTGCTTCAGATGCAGGCGCAAACGATCCGGGAAGAAGTCATTCGTCAGGCGATGCAAAAAGGCATTAGTGATGTACGAAGTATGGTACTGGAAGCATTCACCGTTGCAGGAATTGCTGAACCGCTGAAAAGAACCATGATTTTTCTGGCAATCGGGATGTTGTGTAATGTATCTAATGCATTGGATATGCCGGAGCTGAAGGAACGATAGAGAGGGAGGTAAAGTCCCTTCTTGAATTTTAGTTATTGATCAATCACTAATTGTAATTTATATTGTTTTCAGGTAAGTAATTGATCAATAACTAAATGGGTGAAAGAGGTCGGTATATGATGATAAGAGTGGTGGTAATAGATGGAATCTACCCCTATGGCAGAAGACAAATGAACGAGGTAACAGAAGAACATCCAAAGCAGCCGCATACCCGCAAAGGCAAGACACGACTTGCATATGAACAAATGTTATTCAGCACAAGATGGAGCAGAGCTCAGGTGATGATCGTTCGCTTGCCAGATTATTATGGCCCAACGGCTAATCAGGCCTCTTATCTGGGTTCGACCCTTGAAGCGATAGCGAAAGGTAAGATGGCTTTTTTTATCGGAAATATGAAGGTGCCGAGAGAGTACATCTATTTACCGGATGCTGCAGTCATGGTAGTGGAGCTGGCAAGCAGAGAGACGACGTATGGACAGAACTGGAACATTCCTGGATCGGGGATCATCTCGGGTCATGACATCGTGCGATTGGCACAGAAGGCTGCGGGAAGAAGCAAACCTGTGCTGGCGATAGGAAAAGTAGGATTGTCGGTGATTGGACTAGGTGTACCCGTTATGAAAGAAATTGTAGAAATGTTATATCTGACCGAGGAACCCCTGATCTTGAGTAGACAGAAGTATGAGGAACGGATTGGCCCGGTTGTGGCAACATCTTTTGAAGAAGGAATTGCTTTGACGATTAAGGAGTTGAGTTGCAGGGGGGGGATAGGGAATATATTTTTTAGATAATAGTAATTGATTGATCACTAACTACCCATGAAGGTTTCATAGGTGTATTGAATAGGGGGCGCACAAAGCTAGTCCCGGGCATAGAGTGTACTATTGTAAAATGCGGAGATTGACGTGGTGTACAAGGAGGGGGGATTTTCTTGTGAGCGGTATGTCCAAAAGGAAACGCAAAATTTCCTCAAACAGTACAGGTAAAAGGAAAGCCAAAAAATTAAAAAAGCACTCTATCCCAAAGAAGAAGAGTAAGTCTTGTAAGAAAAGCAGACGTAAATGCAAAAAAAAGAAAAGCCACAGGATTCCTTTCCTTCGCGGCCCACGTGGTTATCGGGGAATGAGAGGATTCACTGGAGCAACAGGTGCGACTGGGTTAACCGGAGACCCTGGGTATCCCGGCATATGGGGAGCAACCTATTTAACAGGACGGACCGGAGTAACTGGAACCACGGGAAGTACCGGAGTTACTGGAGTCACAGGTGCAACAGGAGCTACCGGACTGATGGGCACCACAGGTGTAACTGGAAATACAGGATTTACAGGTCCGACCGGTCCAACGGGTGAGGCGGGAGCAACTGGATCTACAGGAAGCACAGGAGCTACAGGAACAACTGGCGCAACTGGAATTACCGGATTTGGTGTTACAGGCGTGACCGGTGCTACAGGAAATACCGGTATAACCGGCTTTACAGGTCCAACTGGAGTTGCAGGATTAGCTGGGGCTACCGGATTCACTGGAGCAACTGGTTCAACTGGAATTGGTGTGATGGGACTAACAGGATCTACTGGTGAAACAGGATTTACTGGAGCAACGGGCTCAACAGGACCGACTGGTGTAACGGGACCGACAGGGACTACAGGAGAAACTGGGATTACAGGTACGACCGGCTCAACCGGTGAGACAGGTTTGACTGGAACTACTGGTGAGACAGGTATCACCGGAGAGACAGGTTTGACTGGAACTACTGGTGAGACAGGTATCACCGGAGTTACAGGCGCTACAGGATTTACTGGGGAAATAGGAGCAACGGGAAGTACGGGTCCAACTGGAAATACTGGCATAACCGGCACGACAGGGATAACAGGTGCGATCGGCGCAACTGGTGCCACTGGGGAAACGGGACTTACTGGTACGACAGGCCCCACTGGGGGGATCGGGTCTACGGGAGTTACTGGCGTTACGGGTACAGCAGGTACGACTGGACTAACTGGCGCAACTGGTACTAGTGGAGAAACAGGCAACACAGGAACGACAGGAAGTACTGGTACGACCGGAGCGACTGGCGTCACTGGAGAGATGGGTCTAACAGGTATTACGGGTGAGACTGGAGTTACAGGAAGCACTGGTACTTCTGGAACAACAGGAACTACGGGGGCAACTGGATTAACTGGTGTGACGGGGGCAACCGGCACGACTGGTTTGACAGGATTCACCGGAGCGACAGGAAGTACTGGTGAGGCGGGGCTAACAGGAGTTACAGGCACGACTGGTCTAACGGGGCCCACCGGAGTCACTGGCGAAACAGGAATAACCGGAACTACAGGAAGTACTGGAATAACAGGTAATACTGGTGAAACAGGAGTTACAGGTACGACCGGATTACCTGGCGTTACGGGTACCACAGGTGTAACCGGTTCTAGTGGAATTACAGGCCTCACGGGAATTACTGGTGCTACTGGCACTACCGGTATCACAGGTACGACTGGTGTGACAGGACTCACTGGGGCCACTGGTATAAGTGGTGTCACTGGTGAAACAGGACCAACAGGTACAACCGGATTAACTGGCGTTACTGGAATTGCGGGCACAACAGGAACGACTGGAGTAACCGGTGCAACAGGTATTACTGGATTTACAGGCATTACAGGTGCGATCGGAGCAACTGGAGTCACAGGTACGACTGGTGTGTCAGGACCCACCGGGGATACAGGAGTAACGGGAACTACCGGTACCACAGGAGTAACTGGTGTTACCGGAGCAACTGGTGCCACTGGAGAGACGGGTCTAACTGGGAACACCGGCACGACAGGTGTGACAGGACCGACCGGGGCTACTGGAGAAACGGGTACCACCGGAGTTACAGGTGCTACAGGATCTACTGGGGCGATAGGGGCAACGGGAAGTACAGGTACAACCGGCGTTACTGGCATAACAGGTACGACCGGTACTACGGGAGTTACAGGCATAACCGGCAATACTGGTGTAACAGGAGCCACAGGAATTACTGGAGATACAGGTCAAACAGGGGTCACAGGAACGACAGGTGTGACGGGATCAACTGGCGCAACTGGAGAAACGGGGATTTCAGGTGCAACCGGAGTTAGTGGCACAACAGGAATTACCGGAGCTACCGGAATTACGGGTGCTACAGGAAACACGGGGACGACAGGTGTAACTGGAGAAACAGGGTTAACCGGAATCACCGGTGAGACCGGAGCTACCGGACTGACTGGTGTCACTGGGGAAACGGGACTAACAGGATTCACAGGCACGACAGGAGCGACGGGACCGACTGGGGCGAATGGAGCAACCGGAATTACAGGTATCTCGGGAGTGACTGGCGTAACTGGAACGACGGGAATTACGGGAGCCAATGGTGCGACTGGGATCACAGGAACCACGGGTACAGCTGGTGTAACTGGCCCAACAGGTGCGACTGGAGAAACAGGAAGTACAGGTTCCACTGGAGTAACCGGCGCAACCGGAACAACTGGTGCAACTGGAGAGACGGGGCTAACAGGAGTCACAGGTGTCACCGGGGAAACGGGTCTAACTGGAGCTACTGGAAGTACGGGTGCGACGGGAACAACTGGTGTTACAGGTGCAACCGGCACGACTGGCTTAACTGGCGTTACGGGTACAATTGGTGCAACCGGAGCAACAGGCGTCACTGGAGAGACGGGTCTAACTGGGAGCACAGGTACGACTGGAATAACCGGTCCGACAGGCACTACTGGTGTAACAGGAATTACTGGATTTACCGGCACTACGGGTGCCACTGGAGATACAGGTCCAACAGGGGTAACAGGTACGACTGGTGTGACGGGACCCACCGGGGCTACTGGAGCAACAGGAACGACGGGAGTTACTGGTGTAACCGGCGCGACTGGTGCCACTGGCATAACTGGCACAACTGGTGTTACGGGTACAACAGGACCAACCGGAGCCACTGGTGCGACTGGCATAACCGGAGCCACTGGTGCGACTGGCATAACCGGAGTTACAGGTACGACTGGTGCTACTGGAATTACTGGGGCAACCGGTCCAACGGGTATTACTGGTGAAACAGGAATAACCGGCACGACCGGGGTAACTGGCATTACGGGTGTGACTGGAATTACAGGAGCCACCGGCACAACTGGCCAAACTGGAGAGACGGGTGTAACAGGGGTCACAGGTACGACAGGTGTGACGGGACCCACCGGGGCTACTGGAGCAACGGGAACGACGGGAGTTACTGGCGTAACCGGCGCGACTGGTGCCACTGGCATAACCGGCACAACTGGCGTTACGGGTACAACCGGTACGACTGGAGCAACAGGAACCACGGGTATTACTGGCGCGACCGGAGCAGCTGGGGCTACAGGGCTCACAGGTGTAACAGGAGCCACCGGAAGTACTGGTTCAGCAGGAGTTACAGGTATAACTGGCGCGACTGGAGCAACTGGAGAAACAGGAATAACGGGAGCTACAGGACTAACTGGTGTAACTGGGACAACAGGAACTACAGGTGCAACTGGGGTCACTGGGGTTACCGGAGCTACTGGAACTACTGGGGCAACCGGTGTAACGAGTGCAACCGGAGCTACGGGAGCCACTGGAGCAACAGGAATCACAGGAACAACAGGTGCAACCGGGGCCACGGGCTTGACCGGAGCCACTGGACCAACCGGCCCCAATTTTGCAACACAAGGGTTCTCGGCATTCCTGGCTACACTTTCGACAGCAACCAGCACACAGCTAACCAACTGGACGACCACGGCTCCTTATTACGGTAATGCCAACTTCAATGCAACCACAGGAAACTATACCGTCCCGGTAACTGGAAGATATTCGATTGTGGCCACAATCAATTATGCAACGACCGCAGCGATCGCCCTATCACTGGGTGCTGGAGTGAACCCTGCTTTTCTTGTCCAGAGGACATCACCTACGGTTACAACACTGGTTAGTGGTTTATTGCCCGTACTGAATATAGCCGTTACACTACTAACACTACGGGCAGTGCTGGGAAGCGGTGCAGTAACTTTGGCGGTAGAAGTGGCATTGAATGCGGGAGATGTAATTGGACTGTTTTATGCCGCAAACGGGCTGACGATTACGTTGAATCTGGGCAGTGGTGCTACGAATGGCATCGTGTGGTCTGTGCACGAGATCACCTAAAAACTTCTTAACGGATTGCGCGCCTATGGACAAATTCGTGAAGTTGTAATAAGTTAGTTTGAAGATATTCGAAATATCTTTTGGAAAGTGGACTAACAAGTGAGGTGGATTTCATGATTCCTATTTTGGGACGCATTAACGAATTAAGTCGAAAGCAACGCAGCAGCGTTGGTTTGACAAAAGCAGAAAAAAGCGAGCAGCAGGAGCTTAGAAAACAATATTTGCAGGCTATTCGAGGTCAGGTGCTGACTACCATGCTGGCAGTATCCGTTGTAGACCCACTGGGTCATGATGTGACCCCTGAGAAATTAACTAATGAAAAATTGCAGCGCCGTGAACAAACCGGCCAATAGCATTCCCTTTTTGAAGACAGACCAAGGTTACATCTTGGTCTGTCTTTTTTTATTTTCTGCAAATCATCCGTTCAGCAGGAACTGCATCAATAATCCAGTTAGGATTTCGTACGAATTAACAAGCATGTCAGATATTTTTAGTGTTGATGACAATAAAGCTACCGCGAACTTCAAAACATCCCCAATAACTCATATAATAACGCTAATATATTTCAGAAACACAAAGAAAAAGTAAATTATTCTCAATATAACTGACAAAAAACTCACATCAAATAATCAAAGAAAGACTAGTTCATATATGTATCTCGAAAGGGTTGATGAATCATGAGCCTGGAAGCTTTGAATGAACGTGTGAAAAATGATCTGGATTATTTGTCATTTGGAGGCACCAATTGGGTACGTCCAAGAGAACATGCAGATGGTCATGTCTATGATGTAGTCATTGTGGGCGGGGGACAAAGTGGATTAGGGGCAGCATTTGGACTTCTTCGTGAACGGATCTCCAATATTGTTGTCATTGACGAGAATACATCAGGGCTGGAAGGACCTTGGGAGACTTATGCGCGTATGGTTACTCTGCGTACACCCAAGCATCTGACTTCCATCGATCTGGGTATCCCCTCGTTAACCTTTCGCTCATGGTGGGAAGCACAGGTTGGGCCCGAAGGTTGGGAAGAGGTAGATAAAATCCCGCGTGGGGATTGGATGAATTATTTACGCTGGTATCGGGAAGTGCTGAATCTGCCTGTGCTTAATGAGGTGAAATTGACACTGGTTGAGCCAATAGAGGACGGTATACATCGACTTCATGTGAATAAGGCAGGAGCTCAGATGAATGTGATACTTGCTCGCAAAGTAGTGTTTGCTACGGGAATTCAAGGGGGCGGACAGTGGCATGTACCTTCCATGATTGCCGATAGATTACCTCGGGAGCTGTATGCCCATACGTCTGAAGCGATTGATTTTGATCAATTAAAAGGTAAACGGGTTGCAGTGCTTGGCGGCGGCGCTTCGGCTTTTGATAATGCCAGTTATGCGCTTGCCACTGGTGTGGCGGAAGCTCATGTATTTGTACGGCGGGAACAGCTGCCTAGTGTTAATCCTATTCGTCAGATGGAACAATCCGGTATGATCGAGCGATACCACGCTCTTCCGGTTGCTGATAAATATGAAGTGATCTCTCATTTCTTCAAATTCAATCAACCACCAACCAACGATACGTTTAATCGTGCGGCAGCCTGGCCTGGATTCGAACTGCATTTGAACTCGCCTTGGCTGAGTGTAGAAGCGACGGACCAAGGCGCGATTGTGCACACGGCAAAGGGAGCATTTACGTTTGATTTTCTAATTATTAGCACAGGTCTGCTTAGTGATCCGGCACTCCGTCCTGAACTGAAGCTTGTAGAGCCATACATCGCGCGCTGGGAGGACTGTTATCAGGCACCGCCAGAGCATCGCAATGCATTGCTGGATGCACATCCGTATCTGAGTTCGGGGTTTGCAATGACCAGCAGAAGTGAACAGGGTGAGAAACCGTTGCACGGACTGTTTGTATTTAACTACTCTGCACTTGCCAGCTGCGGTCTGTCGGCATCGGCCATATCTGGGACCAAGAGTGCGGTGCCCAAACTGGTCACTGCCATAGCGGATGAATTGTTCCTCGATGATCGGGAGGTTATTTTGCAACAATTCTATGCGTATGAAGAACAGGAATTTACGGCTTCGTGGGTGAAAAGTGGTGCGCTCGCTGAGTAACCGCACTCTATAATATTGTGAACGTGTGGCATCTGATGCTGCACGTTTTTTTGTTTTTCACATGATGAAGGTTACACTTGCCTTTAATTTGTTGTAAAATGTCGGTTGGAACATGTTAAAGGCAGGGATAATAGATGAATGAAATGAACTATGAACAATTTAGAGCCCATTTGAAGAAAGCGTCGCGTAAACGAAATGTACCTTTGATTAAGATCGTTGCATTTCAAGAGAAATACATGAAGATTGAAGAAGTTCAATTTTACGATGTGGAACAAAATCATATGAGTGTTCAGGCTTGCAATACGTTGTGGATGCATCTGGAGAATAAATCTTTCCGTAATATGGTGTCCCAACATTTGCAGTTTTATAGAGACATGGAGAACCTGGGTCGTCATTCCTTTGAGAATCTGATCAAAGAACTATATGATACGTCTGTTCCTGTGCTGCTCGATTACAATCCCGCTCATTATTACACCTCTGGGCAGCTCGCTGAGATTCTGGTCATGGACGAGGAGAGGCTGATTGAACAATTGGAGATGGGCCGCTTCAAGGGGGCATTTATTAATGAGGATGGCAAATGGCTTAAACCTAAACCGGATGTAATGCTTGTAGAGTCATAAACGTCATGAGATTCCCATGAAAAGCAAAATCCTGCAACGCCGCGCATCAAGCGCTGGAGGCTGCAAGATTTTTAATGGAGATTCGAAAGGTTGCGCGTTCAGGAGTCAGAGAAAGGGACGATTGGACAAGGAAATAAGTCGAAAGATGCGGGTTTTTGAATGTTTTTAAATTATTTTGAATGAAAGTGGTTGTTTTTTGAGGAGTTTATGATACTATAGAAGCAGTTGGAGGAATGAAGATGCTGACTGAAGAACGATATGCTGCAATTATAGAGCGCTTACATTTACAGGGAATTGTGAAATTGCAAGAGCTTGTTGATGTGTTAGGTGCTTCTGAATCAACGATTAGACGTGACTTGATCGATCTGGAGAGTCGTCAGATGCTCAAACGCATCCATGGCGGTGCCGCCCTGGTGAATGAAAAAACGCTGGAACCGGGTATGGAAGAAAAAACGTTCAAAAACATTCAACAGAAAACAACGATTGCCCGTTTGGCTGCACAGGAGATCGAAAATGGCGAATGCATATATCTGGATGCAGGAACGACAACGTTAGCCATGATTCCTTTCATTGAAGCTAAGGACGTAACGGTGGTTACCAACGGACTTTCACATGTTGAGGCATTGGTAAGCAAACGTATTCGCAGTTACTTGCTCGGAGGTATGATGAAAATTCATACGAAAGCAGTCATTGGCAGTATCGCATTACAGAACATGGATAACTTCCGTTTTGATAAATGTTTTCTTGGAAGCAACGGAGTTGACCCCGAAATGGGGTATACAACACCTGATCCGGAGGAAGCCTTGATTAAAAGGCGTGCACATCAATTGTCGGGAAAATCTTATGTGCTGGCTGATTCCAGCAAAATAGGGGAAATTACTTTTGCCAAATTGTTTGATTTGGAGGAGGCCGATTTGATTACCGAGCAGATGCCAGAACATTGGCGGCCTGGAATCGCCCAGAAAACTAAAATAATTGAGGGATAACGATGATATATACGATAACACTTAACCCGTCCATTGATTACATCGTGGAAGTGGATGAGCTGAAGCTTGGCGGATTGAATCGAATGAATCGGGATTTGAAGCTCCCTGGAGGCAAGGGCATTAATGTCTCTCGCATACTGAATCAACTTGGAGCAGATAACACGGCCATTGGTTTCCTTGGTGGATTCACAGGACGTTTCATTAATGACAAGTTGCAAGAAGATAACATCCGGACAGACTTTGTCACAATTGCAGACGATACTCGCATTAACATCAAGCTGAAGCATGGAGAAGAGACAGAGATTAATGGTCTTGGACCTGCAATAAGTGCAGAAGAGGCAGAACAGCTGCTTCACAAATTGTCTTCATTGCACAAAGGAGATATTGTCATTCTCTCCGGAAGCGTACCGCCTTCACTTGGAACGGATTTTTATGATCGTCTCATTAAAGTCTGCAAGCATACGGGTGCCGAATTTGTAATTGATACAACGGGCCCTGCGTTAATGGAAGCTCTTGAACATGCACCATTGCTGGTGAAGCCAAATCATCATGAACTGGCTGAACTGTTCGGTGTAACGATTGATACTCGCGAGGAACTGGTGTTATACGGGCGTAAGTTGCTGGAAGCCGGTGCTAAACATGTGTTAATCTCCATGGCAGGAGAGGGTGCACTATTCATTACCAAAGCGGAAGTTCATCATGCAAATGTGCCAAAAGGCACTGTGAAAAACTCGGTTGGTGCCGGTGACTCCATGATTGGCGGATTCGTAGGTACCTATGTACAGAGCGGAGATTTGCTGGAAGCTTTCCGCACAGGGGTTGCATCTGGAAGCGCGACTGCGTTCTCGGATGACCTGGCAACACGTGAACTGATTGACGAATTGCGCAATCAAGTAACCATTACGACGATCTAGTCTAACGGTCATATAAAAGGTTTTCATTGTAATTGTATTGTAGTGAGGCCTGCCTATGCAGGCCGACTGAACTTAAGGGAGTGTACCAAGATGAGAATAACAGACTTGATGATCCAGGAAACGATGATCATGGACCTGCAAGCCACAACCAAAGATGAGGCTATTGATGAACTAATTGCAAGCCTGAACCGAAGCGGACGAATTAATGATCCGGTCCTGTTCAAGGAAATGATCTATAAAAGAGAAGCTGAATCCAGCACGGGGATTGGTGGCGGAATTGCGATGCCACATGCCAAGACAACAGCAGTGAACGAACCAACGGTTGTATTTGCCAAGAGTAGAAAAGGGCTTGATTTTGAAGCGTTGGATGATCAGCCAGCTCATGTGTTCTTCATGATTGCGGCTCCAGAAGGCGCAGGTAATACCCATCTGCGTACGCTTGCAGCTCTTTCCAGGTTGTTGATTGATAGCGATTTCATCTCACAATTGATGAGTACAGATACACCTGCGGAAGTTAGTGCATTGTTTGATGCCAAACAGGCTGAAGCAGCTGAGAAGGAAGCAGCGAAAGAAAAAGCAAAAGCTGAAAAAGCAGCAAATGCCGCATCCACTTCTACTAGTGGTCAGCAACAAAACACTTCTGGTGTGATTGTAGGTAATGCCAATTCGGAAGATTTTGTTGTTGCGGTTACAGCCTGTCCAACAGGGATAGCGCATACGTTTATGGCTGAAGATGCACTTAAAAAGAAAGCTCAGGAAATGGGCATCAATATTCGCGTAGAGACGAACGGTTCCGAAGGAGCACAGAATGTCCTTACGGCTGATGAGATCGCTCGTGCTAAAGGGGTTATCGTTGCCGCAGACAAAAATGTAGAGATGGCACGTTTCGATGGCAAACCGGTATTGCAAAGACCGGTGAGTGATGGAATCCGTAAACCCGAAGAGCTGATTCGCAAAGCTGTTAACGGCGATGCACCGATCTATCGCAGCCAAGGCGGAAATGCCAAGGAAGAGGGAGCAAGCGCTGGTAAGATCAGTGTAGGTAGCAAAATCTATAAAGATCTGATGAATGGTATCTCGCATATGCTGCCATTTGTTGTAGGTGGCGGTATCCTGCTTGCAATCTCCTTCTTGTTTGAACAGATTGCTAGTCCTGAAAATCCGATTGTGCAGCTGCTTCAAACGATTGGTGGCGGAACAGGTGCATTCCACTTCCTGATTCCCGTACTTGCCGGATTTATCGCGATGAGTATTGGTGATCGCCCAGCCCTGATGCCTGGTATGGTCGGTGGATTGATGGCGGTTAACTCAAACGCCGGTTTCCTTGGTGGTTTGGCTGCCGGTTTCCTTGCGGGTTATGTAGTTATTGGTCTTCGTAAGTTGTTCAAAGGGTTGCCAAAAGCGATTGATGGTTTGAAACCAATCTTGCTGTATCCGGTATTTGGTTTGCTGATCGTGGGTGCCATCAGTTTCTATGTCTTTGATCCAATCTTTGGTTCCCTGAACACATGGCTTGTAGATGCGCTTGGTAATCTGGGAACAGGTAATGCGGTATTGCTGGGCTTGCTGCTTGGCGGTATGATGTCCATCGATATGGGTGGACCGTTCAACAAAGCGGCTTACACGTTCGCTATCGGCGTATTCACATCCAGTGGTAACACAGACGGTGCATGGATGGCAGCGGTTATGGCAGGCGGTATGGTGCCTCCTCTGGCGATTGCACTTGCAACAACGTTCTTCAAATCCAAATTTACAGAGCAAGAACGCAAATCAGGCCTGACTAACTATGTACTTGGATTCTCGTTCATTACAGAAGGTGCAATTCCATTTGCTGCGGCTGATCCATTGCGTGTATTAACTTCTTGTATTCTGGGTTCCGCTGTTGCTGGCGGATTGACACAACTGTGGCACATTAATGTACCAGCTCCGCATGGCGGGATCTTTGTTGCAGCACTGGCGAACCACGCAGTATTGTTCCTGCTCGCTGTTGCGATTGGTTCTGTGATCTCCGGTCTGATTCTGGGACTGTGGAAGAAGTCACCAACGCTCGTGAAGTAACAAATATAAGTAACATCTCCTGGGTGAAATTCACTTGGGGGATGTTTTTTTATTTGAGTTTTTTCGTCGCGTAGTGGAAAGTTGCTTCTGAATTTGTGTAAAATGCTTATTTAGCTTTTACATTCATATGTGGTAAAATAAATATAATTATATTTTGAAACTATGTTTCGTCTAATGAAACTTGTGCAGGAGGAATTGGAATGTCTGATGTAATCAAAAGTCAGGTGCAGAAGCAGTTTGCGGAAAATGCAGGAAAATACGTGACGAGTGCGGGGCATGCCAAAGGTGAGGATCTCGCGTTGCTCGTGGCTTCATCTCAAGCCACTCCGGATATGAACGTGCTGGATATCGCCACTGGGGGAGGGCATGTTGCGAATGCTTTGGCTCCACTTGTTCAGCGGGTGACAGCTCTCGATCTAACGGAGGAAATGCTTCAGGCAGCTGAAGCATTTATCCAGGGGAATGGTTACGGTAATGTAGATTTTGTAGCCGGAGATGCAAGAAGCTGCCATTCGATGATGATGTCTTTGACCTGGTGACCTGCCGAATCGCTGCTCACCATTTTCCGGACGTTTCTTCGTTTGTTCATGAGGCATTACGAGTAATGAAGCCCGGTGGAAGGTTGTTATTTATTGACAACGTGGCACCTGAACGTGATGAGAATGACCAGTTTTACAATGAAGTGGAGAAGTGCCGGGATGCAAGCCATGTTCGAGCATGGCGCAAGACGGAATGGATTCATATGCTGGAGTATGCGGGCTTCCGAATGGAAATGATGGTTTCCTTCCAGAAGCGTTTTAAATTTGAAGAATGGTGTAATCGTGCAGCACTGCCGGAACGGGAGAGAGGGGAACTTGAAGCAAGCATGTTGAGTGCACCGTCCATCATCCGGAAATTTTTTAATTTTGAAGTGACAACGAACGGGAAGCTCGACAGCTTCGAAGGAGAAAGTGTGTATATCCAAGCGATTAAACCCACTTATGCCTGATTAGGTGTCGATAAAATAAAACACGCAGAGTACCTTGAACAGGTAGATCTGCTTGTTTTATTTTGCATATTTATATTCAGAGCGACAGTTCAGGGTTTTAGTATAACTTTGGTACATTCGTCTTCATGATCATTGAAAATGCGATACGCATCGCTTGCATTCTCCAGTGAAATCCGATGGGAGATGATCTCCGTTGGATCAAATTCACCAGCAGTGATTTTGCGGAATAATTCAGGCATGTAATGTATAACAGGAGCTTGTCCCATTTTAAGATTGATATTGCGTTCAAACAGATTACCTAACGGGAACATGTTGTAGGAAGAGCCATATACACCCGTAAGTTGAAGAGTACCGAATTTGCGAATGGCCTTCATGCCGATTTCGATCGCGCTCAGTGAACCGCCATGAAGTTTCAGTTTCTGTCCGATTTCTTCCAGCATGTTCTTTTTACCATCCATACCTACACAGTCGATAACAACGTCGGTCCCGCCTTGTGTAATCTCACGAATGTGCTCACCCATATCATCGTAATCTTCGAAATTAAAGATCTCTGCATCATTCAAACGTTTGGCTTTTTCCAGTCGATAGGGCAGGCGATCCACAGCAATAACACGTTTGGCACCTTTCATCCAAGCGAACTTCTGCGTCATCAGCCCAATGGGTCCACTACCGAGTACAGTGACCGTATCTCCCGGTTTAACTCCGGCATTCTCCACGCTCCAATATGCGGTTGGAAGAACATCGGACAGGAACAACAAGGCTTCATCTTCCAGTTCACAGGATTCCGGAATCACAAACGGAGTAAAGTTCCCGTAGGGAACACGCAATAATTCTGCCTGACCTCCGGGGTGATTTCCGTAGCGTTCGGTGAACCCAAAATAACCACCTGTATGAATATCTGGATTGCCATTGGAATTATCGCACTGGCTCTCCATGTCATGATTGCAATAGAAGCATTCACCACAAGCGATGTTAAAAGGCAGGACCACGCGGTCCCCCTTCTTCACACGTGTCACTTCCGGACCTACTTCTTCTACAATGCCCATCGGTTCATGACCGATAACGTAATCTTTGGCAGCTGGCAGAGCTCCCTGATAAATATGCAAATCTGATCCACATATAGCCGTGGAAGTAATACGAACGATAATGTCATCCTTCTGTTGCAGTTTGGGGTCTTCAACCTCTTTGACTTGAATATCCTTGATTCCCTGAAACGTAACAGCTCTCATCTTCATATTCCTCCTTATATAGTGGGATTCTCTGACAATTACCCCATTTCAGCACAAATGATAGAGGTGCATACTAAATTAAACAACAGGCCATTTCACTTTACGCAAGGCATCGAGCAACTCAGGCGGTGCATTTAGATTGTCACGGACCAAATCCCGAGGGGTTAATGCCATCCACTGATTCAGCGAGACATCCTCAAAGCGATCGCTTCGGAATATCTCCAAAAACCATAAAGTGTCTGTACCGGTATTCTGTATATAGTGTCCCATTGCGACAGGAACATATCCGACATCTCCAGCCCGATAATCAAATGTGCGAGCAATGCCATTGCCTCCAAAGACGGTCATTCTTCCTTGTCCTGTCAGATAGTATTGCCATTCATCTGCATTAGGATGCCAGTGCAGTTCACGCATGGCGCCAGGTTGGATCTCAACGAGGGCGGCTGCAACGGTAGTTGAGATGGGGAAGTTGGTGGAGTCGACAATCCGTACACTTCCGCCAGGTGTAATGAGCGGTTCTTGGGCCAGCAATCGGTGTTTGAATGTGGGAGGAACGGTACCGTATGGGGATTGAACTTCCTGGCTCTCGATGGAACTCGGGACAGTATCTTGGAAAATGTACACCTGTTCTTTCGGCATTGACTGAAAAGCGGATTCGGGTACGCCGAAATTTACAGACAATACCTCTGGTGGCGTATGAGCAAACCAATCGGATATGGATAACGTATTCAGATCGGAGAAGGACCCGTCATCAAACACAAGCAGAAATTCACAACCATCCTCCAGCCCCTGAATGGAATGGGGTAGACCTTTGGGGAAAAACCAGAGATCGCCAGGCCCGACATCCGCAATAAAATTACGTCCTTTCTGATCTACCGAAGTGATTCTTGCCGTTCCCCAGATCATATAGGCCCACTCGGATTGTTGATGCCAGTGTAATTCCCGTACACCTCCGGGTGTCAGGCTCATGTTCACACCAGCCAGTGTAGTGGCAATAGGGAGATCCCGTACGGTGATTTCACGTGACCAACCGCCATGGTTCAATTGCATATGTGTATCGGAAAAAGACATTCTCAGATTGGGCAATAACCCATTATCGGTTGCTGGAGGTACCAGCATATCGGGGTTTTGTCTATCTCTCATGACGTCTCTGGGTCCCAGGTCAGGTCCTCCAGCGCCATCACTACGAATGGGTTGCGGGATAAGCATTGGTTTCTCGTTTGGTTGTTGTCCTTTGGTCATTGAGTGATCCCTCCAGATTCAATAACATGTCACACGCGACATTGTATCGTTATGTTTACACCTATGAATCAGGGCCTGGATAATATGAGGGACAAACGACAAAAAAGACGTGACCGCATGCGGTCACGTCTTTATACGTATGTGAGAAAGTCGAACAATCCATGAATCCGGTTATCGAATCAAATGAAGGCAGAATTCCAGATCGGATTGCAGGTGTTCTTTCATCAGCCGTTCGGCAGTCTGCCCGTCATGTGCTTTGATCGCTTCGCAAATCTGATGATGCTCTTCAATGAGGAAGGGGCGCTGATAATATACAACCGTCTGCCGGAATAGATAAATGACGGATTGCATTTTATCGAACAGATCAATCATCAATGCATTATTACTCGCGCGCATGATGATTTCGTGAAACTCTTTATTGGCTTCCATAATCTCTTCTTTGCTTCCGGTATGTCCCACGTGCACGCAATGCTCAAGAGCCGTCACTTCCTGTGCAGATAAGAAGGCAGCAGCGCATTGTGCCGCATGTCCCTCCAGTAACTTTCGTAATTCAAACGTATTTCTCAGATCGGTCTCGGTTAGCTTGACGACCCGTTTGTTCACGACTAATCCTTCCTGTTCCAGGCGGCGGATGGATTCTCGGATCGGAGTCCGGCTGACATTAAGATCGGTCGCCAGCTTCTCTTCCACAAGTTTGGTTCCCGGAGAAAGGGTACCTTGCAAAATCATGTCCCGCAGCACTTCATAGGCCTGCTGATAGGCTGGGCGGGACTTGTCCGTACTTGGTTGCATTGTATTTCACCTCTACCTTTACTTTAGCGAAAATGAAGGCAATAAACAACAAGATAAAAAACCGAATTTTAAATTTCGGATACATAAATAATAAAATTGTATACAAAAATTAAAATGTTGTGTACAATAACGAATGTGAACAGCAATGATAGCGATTACAAGAGTGAAAAGCGAAGAATTTAGGCTGGAGGGATTGCAAGATGAAGAAACGAATTGGATTTATTGGACTTGGTATTATGGGACGTCCTATGTCATTGAACCTGATCCGGGCGGGCTATGATGTAAGCGTATACGATATTAATCAGACGGCTGTGATGTCATTGGCTGATGCGGGAGCGCGAGGCGCAGCATCTCCAAAAGAGGTAGCTGAACATAGTGATGTCATCTTCACAATGCTGCCCAATTCAGAGCATGTTCGCAGCGTAATCACAAGTGAACAAGGTGTGCTTGCAGGAGCCAATAAGGGAAGCATCATTATCGATATGAGCTCCATCTCACCGGTCGTTTCCAAAGAGCTGGCTCAGCTTGTATCCCAATCGGGATTATATATGTTGGATGCACCTGTAAGTGGTGGGGAACCCAAAGCTATAGATGGCACACTCGCCATCATGGTGGGTGGCAATGAAATGATTTTTGAATCTGTGAAAGAAGTTCTGCAAGTGGTCGGACAGGATGTAACACGAGTGGGGGATAATGGCTCCGGTGCAACCGCCAAGCTGGCGAATCAGATTATCGTGAACCTGAATATTGCCGCCATGTCCGAAGCGCTTGTATTTGCAGCGAAGGCTGGTATCGATGTGGAGAAGATGTATCAGGCGATCCGCAGCGGGCTTGCTGGAAGTGCGGTACTGGATGCAAAAGTACCACTCATTCTGGATCGTAACTTTGTCGCTGGAGGACGGATTGATATTAACCTCAAAGACATGACCAATGTGATGGAAACGGCACATGATATCGGGGTTCCTTTACCACTCAGCAGTCAGTTGCTGGAGATCTTCCATGCACTGAAGATTGATGGTAAAGCCGCGGATGACCATGGCGGAATCGTTCAATATTTTGAGAAACTCGCAGGTGTAGAAGTGAGTCGCACCCAATAAAAAATTTAAAAAAGAAAAATAATTTTAATAGATATAGATATGAGGTGGAGAGACATGACCTATCAAACGTTATCGGATATCCCCGCAGCTCTTCGGACGGACAACTCTTCTGAAGGATTGCGAGGACAGATTAAACAATTGCAGGATGCGAGGGCACGCAAAATTATCGTGCTGGATGATGACCCAACTGGTGTACAGACGGTTCATGATATTGATGTGTTGACGCAGTGGGACAAGCCACTGTTGCAGGAGGCATTTCGATCCTCTGAATCGTTATTCTATATTTTGACCAATACACGAGGGCTGGATGCAGATTCAGCGGAACGTATTAATCGGGAGATTGCCCGCAATGTGCAAGAGGTTGCAGCAGAGGAAGGAACGAGCTTCACCTTTGTCAGTCGTAGTGACTCCATGCTGCGTGGGTATTATCCGCTGGAGACGGATGTACTGGCCGAAGAAGTGGCGCGTGTCAGCGGACGTGCATATGACGGACAACTGATTATTCCAGCATTCTTTGAGGCAGGACGGGTTACGATAGGCAACACGCATTATATGGTCGAAGGTGAACAGTTGATTCCAGTTCATGAGACGGAATTTGCCAAGGATAAAGTATTCGGGTATGAGCATGGAGATCTGCCATCATGGGTCGAGGAGAAGACTTCAGGCCGTATTCAGGCTAGTCGCTGCCTTACCATTTCACTGGAGGAGATTCGTCAAGGTGTCGATATGGTCAAAGCAATTTTGCTGAAAGCCGAGGGCAATGTACCGATCATTGTGAATGCGCTCTCTTATGCAGACATGGATGTACTTTCTCTGGCTTTGCTGCAAGCGGAGGATGAGGGTAAAGCTTTTATTTTCCGGACGGCGGCTTCCTTTGTCAAATCGTATGCAGGCATCTCGGATCAGGCATTTCTGCCAAAAGAACAGCTGATCGCAAGCGGACAGGAACAGCATGGAGGTATTGTTGTTGTTGGTTCCTATGTACAGAAGACGACACGTCAACTGGAACAACTGCTTACGTTTCCAGGCATCATAAGTCTGGAGATCGATGTGGAGCGTGTATTAACGCCGGATGGATATACCGAGGAGATTGGACGAGTTATTGGGGAAGCGAACAGGCAGCTTGCGGAGGGGAACAATGTTGTTGTATACAGCAGCCGTAAGCTCATCACCGTCGAAGGACATGAGGGTAATTTCAAGATCAGTCAGACGGTATCGTCAGCTTTGGTCGAGATTGTGCAATCCCTTGAAGTCGTGCCAAAGTTCATTATTGCCAAAGGTGGCATTACATCCAGTGATGTGGCAACAAAAGGTCTGGCCATACGTAAAGCAAGGGTACTTGGTCAGGTGGCTGCGGGTATTCCGGTATGGTTGACAGGGGAAGAAGCCAAATTCAATGGTATCCCATATATCGTGTTTCCGGGAAATGTTGGCGGGGAAAAAGCCCTTCTGGAAACGGTTGAGAAGATCGAAGCTTAAGCTTATTACGAAGGCGCGCAGTGTAAAGGTCTTTTGACCAGTGTAATACCGCGTGCTGACACAACATAACAACTTGGGGGAGGCTATTCGGATGTATTCCGTATTCGGTCTTAGTCATGATGCAAGTCTGCTGCTCTACGCACTGATATCCATTCTTGGTTTGATCTTGTTGATTGCCAAATTTAAAATGAATCCGTTTGTTGCCCTGATTGTGGGCGCTGTCTTTATGGGATTGATCTCGGGTATGCCGTTCACGGATATCGTGAAGTCTTATCAGGAAGGTGTTGCAAGCGTTCTCGGATTTATCGCAATAGTTCTGGGACTTGGAACGATGCTCGGTAAACTTATGGCCGAGTCGGGTGGTGCCGAACGAATAGCCCAGACACTCGTACGTGTCTTCGGGGAGAAGAATGTACACTGGGCGATGATGGTTGTTGCGCTGATCTGTGGTATTCCGGTATTTATCCAGGTCGGGATCGTGTTACTCTTCCCGCTGGTATTTGTTATTGCGAAGCATACAGGAACATCACTTATCAAAATCGGACTTTCACTTGTCGCGGGTCTTGCCGTAGTACACAGTCTGATTCCGCCTCATCCGGCGGCGATGCTTGCTGTAGGAATCTTCAATGCGGATGTTGGTAAAACGATATTCCTGGCTCTGATTGTATCCCTTCCAGCCGCAGCGATTGCAGGTCCACTCTATGGAACATGGATTTCCAAGCGGATCAAAGTTGAGACCTCAAGTGAGCTGATGGAACAGTTCACCGAGACCAAAGATCGGGAACTGCCTGGTTTCGGTATCACCCTCTTTACGATTTTGCTTCCGGTTATCCTGATGTTGCTCGCTACGATTGTGGATCTGATTTTGCCAGAGACGAACGCGTTCCGTCAGGTCGTTGATTTCATCGGTAGTCCAATTATTGCACTGCTGCTGGCTTTGCTCTTTGCCTTCTATTCCTTTGGATATGCACGTGGTTTCAGCAAACAGCAGATATTGAAATATACAAATGATTGCCTCGGTCCAGTGGCTTCGATCATCTTGCTGATTGGTGCAGGGGGCGGATTCAACCGCATCCTGACAGCCAGTGGTGTAGGTGATGCGATAGCGGGATTTGCCCAAAGTGCGCATCTGTCGCCACTCGTACTGGCCTTTGTCATTGCCGGATTGATTCGTGCAGCGGTAGGCTCAGCTACGGTGGCGATGACAACAGCAGCGGGTATTGTGGCTCCAATCGCCATGACGATGCCGGGGGTAAGCCCTGAATTGCTGGTACTCGCAACGGGTGCGGGTTCGATTATTTTGTCCCATGTCAATGATTCGGGCTTCTGGATTGTCAAAGAGTATCTGAACCTGTCTGTGCCTCAGACGCTCAAGACATGGACGGTTATGGAGACCATTCTCGGATTTGCCGCCTTTGGCATGGTGTTATTATTGAGTGTATTTATCTAACTGGAAAAAACGTCATGTGGGCTTTACGAAAATGAAGTAAAGCCCACATGACCTATAAAGTCCACAATACCGATAAAGCCCATAAACCTAAAAACACGCCGCTTTGGCGTGTTTTTGTTATCTTTACTACTCACGATCCGTCATGATTAAGATAGGTTGGTTGCAGGCTTCCCGACTGCGTTGTACGAAAACGCTTCTCATAAATCTCGTTTACCCGCTTTAAAACGGCAGGGCCTTGCTCTGTAAAACGAAGTACTGCCGCTTTATTTTTCACCAGAAATGTACCGGATTCATGTCTGGTGGGTGATAAAGCCGCACTGTAGAGCAATGAAGCACCGTGACTTGGATGAGGGAAGAACCATTTCATAATGGGTTTGATATAGAAGGGCAGGCCGGATGTTTTGTTGCCCCTTAGCGTATTATTTCCACCGGGATCTACGCTTAGCAGTTGTATGCCATCCGCACTGGCAGATTTGGCAACCTCGCGTGTCCATAGAGATAAGCCGAGCTTCGAGGTGGCATAAGGACCAAACAGTTTTTTGAATTCGGCTGGACGTTCCAGGATGTTCATATCAAATTGTCTGACCATATTGAACGAGGTGGTGGAAGTATTAATAACTGTTTTCATCTGTCCTTTGAGTAATAGCTCAACTAATTCCATGTAGATGATGTAAGGGACTACCGTCTGAAGTTCAAAGTGTAGTTCATGCCCCTGATCAGAGAAATGAAGTTCGGCAGCGCTGCCTCCGGCATTGTTAAACAAGACATCGATCGAATCGGTATCGGATTTAATCTGATCTAGTGCAGTTCTCAGACTGTCGTAGTTGGTCAGGTTAGCTTGAACCCAACGGAGTTGACCCGAACGTAATGCGTTCTGAATATCGGTATCCTCGGATGGGAAAGAAGAGCGGTTGAGACCGATTACCTGCCATCCTTCAGCCAGTAACTTGCGTGTTAGTTCAAGACCAATGCCTGACGTTGAACCTGTGATGAGAGCGGTGCGAAGCTGATTTTGTATATTCATATATACCTCCAGATAGAGTGGGATTACAGAACGAATCTGTATGCTGCGCTCATTCTATAACTTGGAGTCGACTCCAAGTCAAGAGGTGTTGGGATGGAATGGATCATGCTTGACTTGGAGTCAGCTCCAAGTTGTAATATGTAGAGAAATGAATGTGGAGGAGGCCCATATGATGAGCGAGAAAGAAGTATTCTCCATTAAAGAAACGTCAGAACAGGCCGGATTATCAGAAGATACAATTCGTTATTATGAGAAGATTGGGCTGCTTCCTCGAGCGGAACGCAAAGCCAATCGCCATCGGGTATATCGCTCGGAGGATATCCATACGATGAAGTTGATCACTTGCCTGAAAAAAACAGGAATGTCTCTGGAGGAAATGAAGCCTTATTTACAAATGTCCATGGATTCCGATCTCGCAGATTTCCCGGATGAACGGGAGATGCTGGTGAATCACCGAAAGAAAGTTGAAGCACAGATTGCTTCGCTACAGCAAGTCGTTGATTTTATCGATGAGAAGTTGGAGAAACGAAGTATGTATCCTGATGAATGTCCTATTACCGGGGAGAACCAGTTGTCTGTTTTTGAAAAACAGAACATATTCTCTTGATGGCGCTGCTGCCTATTTAAATCTGAAAACCCACGTCATGATGACGCGGGTCTTTTTGTTGTTTCTAGTTTTTAATATCGAGTGTATGACGAAGTCGTTTGATATCGCTTTTGGGAGGTAGACCATACATGCGGGCATACTCCCGGCTGAATTGAGACGGACTTTCATAGCCAACCTGGAACGCAGCGTCGGCGGCATCGGTTGAACCTGCAAGCAGCATTCGCCGGGCTTCATGCAATCGAATTTGTTTCTGGAATTGCAAAGGGCTCATGGCGGTAATGGCTTTGAAATGATGATGTAATGAGGAAGAACTCATGTTAATCATGGCAGCAAGTTGCTCAATCCGAAGTGGCTTGGCGTAATCGGATTGGATGACTTCGATCACCTCGGCGATGTGCTGTGCATGACTGTCCTGAATCGCAAACTGCTTGATGGAATGTCCATGTTCATCCTGAATAATACGATATAGAATCTCGCGGATAAACATAGGGGCAAGGACGGGAATGTCTTCAGGTGTATCCAGCAGCCGAACCAATCGGATCACAGCTTCAAGAAGGGAAGGTTTGGTTGAGCTAACAAACAGCCCTCTTCGTGTTGAATGGTCAGGTTTGGGTTGTGCAGAAGGCGTATCCTGAATCAGATCGAATATCTGTCCTGAATCAAAATCCAGTCGAACACATAGATAGGGATGTTTGGTTGTAGCCTTTACAACCTGCCCTGAAATAGGCAAGTTTACGGAAGCTACCAAGTACTGTGACAAGTCGTAGGTGTAGCTCTCGCGGCCGAGTATAACTAATTTGGAACCTTGGGCGACAATGCAGAGGGCAGGCTGATGAACGGAATATATGGGGTGTGAGATTTCGGAGGCACGGATTAAGGCAAGGGATGGAATTTCTGTTGTATGTATCCCATCATTTGGGGTGAAATGCTCAATGAGTTGAGCCAATTGTTGCTGCTGCTCCGTGATGCTCGTATCCGTTTCATTTGTTTTGATAAGCATGAATGGTAGCCCCCCTTGTAAACCACTATTACTATTATTTTAAAATGCTCTGGAGGAATAGGCAAGAATACTGTGGGATTTTTCTATCGTACAACGACTGATCCTCTACATAATGGAGATAAGCAACGGAATCTTTTGAAGCAGAGAGGAGTGAGAAACGATGGGACGCAATTCAATGGGTGACCAACAAGAACCAAAACACCCGTATGTGGGGATGTGGGTCACGAAGGATGGATATATCAGACACGAACTTCTTCCTTGCGGTAGATATGATGAAGCGAGAGGGGATCGGCAAAGTGCATATCAGGGTCACTATGTTGTTCATGGGAAACATATAGAATACGTGGATGATACGGGATTTACAGCGGATGGAGACTTCAGGGGCGGCGTTTTGTATCATGCAGGCATGGTTTTGTATAGAGAAAACGTACAATAACAACCAAATAAGGAGCGATTTAATATGTCCAATGTAAAAGGGAAAGTTGTTGTCATTACCGGTGCGAGTAGTGGAATTGGTGAGTCAACAGCTCGATTGCTTGCACAGCATGGAGCACATGTAGTTATTGGAGCTAGACGTATCGAACGTTTGGAGGCATTGGCCTCCTCGATTCGTATGGAAGGCGGATCGGTGGAGTATCATTCGCTGGATGTTACCAGATTGGAAGAGATGCAAACGATCGTTGACCTCGCTCAAACTCGCTATGGACGTATCGATGTTATTTTAAATAACGCTGGAGTCATGCCGCTATCTCCCCTTGATTCGTTAAGAGTAGATGAGTGGAATCGCATGATCGATGTTAACATTCGTGGTGTTCTGCATGGCATTGCGGCTGGACTGCCCGTCATGAAAAAGCAGGGTTTCGGCCAGTTTATTAATATCGCCTCTATTGGAGCCTATGCCGTGTCACCAACGGCAGCGGTGTATTGTGCAACCAAATACGCGGTCCGCGCCATCTCGGAGGGGTTGCGACAGGAAGTAGGCGGAGATATCCGTGTAACTCTTGTATCACCGGGCGTGACGGAATCAGAACTCGCGGATACGATCTCTGATGAAGAAGCACGTGATCTCATGAAAGAGTATCGACGCATATCCATTCCCGCCTCGGCGATTGCGCAAAGTATCTTGTTCGCCATTAGCCAGCCGGCTGAGGTGGACGTAAATGAGATTGTAGTGAGACCGACAGCAAGCATGGCTTAAGTTCGGATCCTCTTTTGGTATATAATAGGTTCAATTGATACGAAAAGAGGAATAGTGCAGTGACATTACAACAACTAAAATATGTGATCGAAGTTGCCACGCGCGGTTCCATGAATGAAGCAGCCAAAAGGTTGTTTATCTCGCAACCCAGCCTTTCGAATGCCATTCGGGATCTGGAGCAGGAGTTGCGAATTACCATTTTTGAACGTACCAATAAGGGAATATCGCTGTCTAAAGAAGGCGTTGAGTTTCTGAGTTATGCACGTCAGGTGGTGGAGCAAGCTGAACTGCTGGAGAATCGTTATCTGAACGCGAAGCCATCCCCGCAGCACTTCTCCGTATCGACGCAGCATTATGCGTTTGCGGTGAATGCTTTTGTTCGTCTGGTACAGCAGTATGGTCAGGATGAATACGAGTTGGCGCTTCGGGAGACAAAGACCTACGAGATTATTCAGGACGTGAAAAGCCTGCGCAGTGAAATTGGCATCCTGTATCTGAATGAGTTCAATGCCAAGGTAATTAACAAATTGTTAAAAGATGCAGGTTTGGTTTTCACGAGTTTGTTCATAGCCAAGCCCCATATCTTTATCAGTGTGAAGAACCCGCTGGCGAAGCAGGAGTCGGTTGCAATCGAGCAACTGCAGGATTATCCGTACTTGTCATTTGACCAGGGAGAGTACAATTCCTTTCATTTTTCCGAAGAGATCCTGAGTACGTTATCTCACCCCAAAAGCATACAGGTCAATGACCGTGCAACATTGTTTAACCTGTTGATTGGTCTGAATGGTTATACGATCTCTACGGGCGTACTTAGCGCTGATCTGAACGGAAACGAGATTATTCCTGTACCGCTGGAATGTGAGGAAACCATTAATGTGGGCTGGATAAGCCACAAGAGTACATCTCTCTCCAATCTGGGCGTAGCATATGTCCAGGCTCTGCATGAGGCCATAGGGTCTTAGTGGTGTTGTATGGTTCATCAAAAGGCCGTTTCCGAATGTGAAGTGCCCCCCTTAGAATAGACATTGGAAAAACCCCTGGGTTTAGCCGATGAAATTCTAGGGGGTGTATTTTTTATGGCGATTAAGGGACAAAAGTTTAAAACGTATTCGGAGAAGATAAAAAATGAGGCTATTCGTCTGCATACGGTTGAGGGGTGGACTTATCGAAAGATTAATGAGCATCTGGGGATTCATGATCCAGGACGAATGAAGCGCTGGATGCGAAAATATCGGGAACAAGGTGAGTTTGGACTGATGGATCAGCGAGGTCGACGTAAAGAATACTTGGATCAAGACCGCTATGTACAAAAACTGAAACGGGAGAATGAGTTGCTAAAAAAGTGCTTGGTAATCTGGAAGGAGGAAGCAAACAAGAAAGATTTCAGATCATAGAAAAAGTAGCGGCATACGGTGATATCCAGAAACTTTGTGATGTGTTTGGCGTGTCACGGAGTGGATTTTATGCCTATGTAAAACGTAAACGATTCGATCGCGATGCAAAGGCAAAGAACCAGGTGCTTCAAACATATCAACGATATGAAGGCAAATATGGTTATCGACAACTCCAGTTGTTCCTTTGGCAAGATCAAGGGATTTGGATGAACCACAAAAAGGTGCTCCGCCTGATGCAAATGCTTGGTATCCAATCTCGAATCCGTCGTAAGCGACGCTCCAGCAGCTCGTATGCACCTGCGCAACGAGTAGCAGAAAACCGCTTGAAGCGAGACTTCAGTGCAGAAAAACCGAATCAGAAGTGGGTAACGGACATTACCCAGTATCGTGTGGGAGAGCGCTGGATATATCTTTCGGCCATAAAGGATCTGTTTAATAACGAGATTGTGGCTCACGAAATGGGCGAACGCAACGACAATGAACTCGTGCTCCGCACATTCAGCAAAGCGTTTGCGAAGCAAAAAGACGTAACCGGACTAGTCGTTCACAGCGACCAGGGATTCCAGTACACGTCTCATGCTTACCACGACATGCTGCCAAAGGTTGGCGCCCAAATCAGCATGTCTCGCCGAGGGAATTGTTATGACAATGCCTCGATGGAGAGTTTCTTCTCGCATCTCAAAACGGAAGGGCTCTATCCTTATCATATCCGAACGATTACCGAAGCACAAAGTAAAATCGAAAAATATATCCGTTTTTACAACCGAAAACGGCCACAACGGAAACTGAAAAAACTGACGCCGGTAGAGTACCGACGCCAGTTTGCAGCCTAGGGTCTTTTTATAATGTCTACTAAATGGGGTCTTGACCAAATGATCGGAACGGTTTTTTTGTTGTACTGCGATCTTTCAAGTATAGGGTGGTATGTTGTCATCCCGTGTAATAGAATGAAGGTATATGTCGAATAGGTGTGAAAGCACGAAGGGAGAACGGTTAGTGAGAGTTCTGTATCGAAATAAAAGTGAACAGCATGAGCTGACGGTATATGATACCAAAAAGCTTTATGGAGAGAAGGGGCGATTTCGTGTATTAGAGTTCTCCAACGCAGCTGTGCAGGGCGCAATGGATCTGGATGAGCCTGCCCGGATGGTGTTGGAGTATCCAAGAGCGATGGTACATCTAATGGAACAGAATGATCCTGCATTTGATAAGGTATTTGTGGTAGGACATGGTATTGGCACATTGCCCACCTACTTGTCTGATCGCCAGGTAAAGGTGGCTGAGCTTGACGCAGAGGTCGTGGACTTGAGCCAAACCTTTTTTGGATATGAGGGAAGTCCTGTACTCATTGGGGATGGTCGTGAATTATTAGGGCAGGAACCTGCAGGGAGATATGATTATATTATTATTGATGCCTTTACGGCAACGGGTACACCCGAGCAGTTTATATCCAGTGATTTTTTTGCCATGGTCAAGGACAAGCTGGACTCGGATGGAGCTGTGCTCCTTAATGTGTTCGGGAGTGCTGGCAACGACCGGCTTGTAAGTGCCATTTACACAACACTTCAGACACAGTTTGCTTATACACGAGCATTCGCATTACCTACAGAAACAGCGGATGAAGTTCAAAATCGCATTTTAATGGGCAGTCATCACCCAATCCAATTTCAGGTTCGTCAGATGGCAGGGTTTGTTGAACAAGAGCCAGAAGAAGGATATATCATTGTCGATTAGGGCGATCCTGAACAGTGATTCTTCCAGGAAAGTAAAATGTCATTAAATCGTCAATCTTACGATGTAATTGTTAAGATTTCTCAAACTCTTTATTTGATCTTAACAACTTTCGTATAAGATAGAAGGAATATGCCTTTTCATGAAAATCCGGGGGAAGTAAACGATGATTGCACAGATCAAGAGATCTAGATTACGAAGAAAAATAAAAAACATCAAGAAGATCAGCCTCACGGCTTTACTCGGCGGGTTGGTCACTATTTCAGTTATAATGACATTGACCCTCATGGTCATCTCATCTTATACATCTCAGAAACAGTCACTCATTGATAACACCCTTTCGCTAAACTATGCAAGCGCTGTGCAAATGAGCCAAACGCTGGATTCGCTTTTTTATTCCATGCAGGAGAGCTTGAAATATGCAGCCAAATATTTCCCTGATATGGATCACTCCAATACAAAAGAGTTGAATTCCACATTGGATTTGGTTCGCAATAGCAGTAATTTTTTTAATTCCGTTTCTTTGGTAGATAAAGCGGGAGTAATCAGGTCTACCTCACCTTACTCACAGGCTAGTGTAGGTCACCATGTTAGTTCCAATGCAGCAAAAGAAGCGGTTAAATTGAGGACTTCGTATATCTCCGAAGCGTACCAGACACCCAGAACCAAACGCAGAATTGTATTTGTCAGTGAACCGATCTTTGATTCGGCAGGGGAGTACCAAGGAACAATCGGTGGAAATATCTTTTTGCAGGAAAATAATATATTGAGTCTGTCTTTTGGCAGTCAGCTCAAGACAAGTAATGGTTCCTACTTTTTTATTGTGGATAAGAAGGGCACTTTGTTATTTCACCCAAACACCAACCGAATTGGTGAAAATGTCAGTAAAAATGAAGTGGTGCAAAAGCTGCTAATAAACGAGAACGGTAAAGAACAATACAAAAACCTGGCAGGTGTGGATTCACTTGCAGGTTATTACAAAGTTCCATCAACAGATTGGGGCATCGTAATCGTGTCTCCAACCCAAACGGTGTACGATCAGTTGAATCATCATATCCGTATGTTGTTGCTGTACACCTCAGTGCCTTTCCTGATCCTGACCCTTATTGTAGTTCGGGTTGCACGCAAGCTGGCCAGTCCTTTTGCTATGTTGGCTGATTTGGTGAATCAGGTCGATAAGGGTCAAGTGGATCTGCCGGTGATGAAGCCTCACTGGAATAGAGAGGCAGACCTTCTCACAAGAGCGGTTGTTGGCGCATTGGCGAACTTTAGGAAACAGACAAACCAGCTTGTCTATGATGCCAGAACAGATGTTTTAACAGGCATGAACAATCGCAGAACCTTCGAAGAAGTCATCCAGGAATGGATTCAGGATGAGGTGCCATTCTCCATTATTGTTCTGGATATTGACCGCTTCAAATCCATTAATGATACATTCGGGCATCATGCTGGGGATGAAGTACTGAAACACATTGCCAATATCATTCAATTGTCTGTTCGACCAGAAGATGTCTGTGCCCGGTTTGGTGGAGAGGAATTTGTAGTCTTGTTAAGAAATTCCGAGTCTAACGTAGCTTTTGAGATTGCTGAACGTATCCGAATAACGGTCGAAGAAAGTATATTGCCTATAGAACGTTCCGTCACCATCTCGGCTGGAATTGCTGAATATCCGAAGCACTCCACATCATCCACAGAACTGTTTCACTTGGCGGATAATGCATTGTATCAAGCGAAAGAAGAGGGGCGTAACCGTACGGTTACGATCCAGACGGTTATTAAATAAGCAGCAAAGAAGCTGTTCCCTAAAAACAGGGGACAGCTTCTTTTGTGTTTTATACCTCTTGTGAGGATCTGGCCAGAACCTCATTTGTATACGTTTCTCCCCAATCTCGCATGCTGAAGATGATCGGCCGTAATGTTTCACCAAAAGGTGTGAGGGAATACTCCACTTTAGGTGGGATCTGGGGGTATATTTCACGATGAACAATTCCACTGCCTTCCAACTCTCGAAGTTGCAGTGTGAGCATACGCTGGGTGATGTCAGGAAACAATTTTCGGAGCTCGTTAAATCTCAAAGGACCAGAGAATAAATGATACAAAATGGCACCTTTCCATTTGCCTCCGATTACACTAAGGGTAACTTCCACGGAACAGCCGTATGGCGTGGGACATGGCTTGGTTGCGTCCTTTTTCATTATAAGTGCACCTCCACTTTACGGTGATTTCTATAGTATCCATTTGGGTGGTTACATTACATAAAGTACGTATAGTTCATGAAAGAGCATATCACTTATTATGCAGATTATAAACCCTAATTCTAGGCTCAGGCAGATGCGATGATGTCTATAAGAAAAAAAAGAGCCCCGGTTTCGTCTTGCGAAACATTGAGGCTCCATGTGATGAATTTTGTACATTATATCAGGGCTTCGAGGGAATATGCACCAGCTCCAGCGAGAGCAACACCAAGTAATGATCCGATCATCACAAGGTTATATTCGAATCCTCCGTTCAGATTCCATAGACCTTTATCGGCATGCACCTTGGCTATGGCTACAATCATCGGAAGAATGAGCAGAACGGCACCAACGATAATCCATAGACCGACTCCAAACAGGAACCCACCGATCAGTTCAGCAAGTCCGGCACACATTGCCAAGGCTCTAGCCGGTTTCAGGCCAATCGCTCCGAAGAATTCAGCCGTCCCTGATATACCCTCGCCTCCAAACCAGCCAAACAGTTTCTTACATGCATGTCCAATCATAATGAAACCAATCACGAGACGAATGATAAGTAGACCTGTGTCCAACATGAGTTTAGTTCCTCTTCTCTGGATGTATAAAATATGATGATGAACGTATATACGCTACTTCAATGACGATAGAATGGAGTCACATAGAGCCATCGTTGCAATATTATCCTTGGCGCTGGAATATGGGACGGTCTGATTCTGGCAACACTTGATGAAGTGCAACATTTCACCAACAAACCCGCGTAGATAAAGGTCGCGATAAGCTCCTGACATGGGAGACCCGGAAGGTGTATATACGGTATCTTGTTCCTCGAGAGATTTCCAGGGAAGGCTGGTCGAGCTTCGGGATTGATGAACAGTAAGTGTGTTGATCTCTTCAGCTGACGCAAATCCGTTGTCAAAGGTGACGAGTACACTTTCACTCTCCCGTGACCAAGCACTCATGCCGGTAAAATAAGCACTACCTACTACGTTATTCTCAAATACAAGGGAAATGCTTTGATTAATGTGTTCCCCATCTTTCACGGCTGTGCCTGTAACTCGTATTGCTTCTCCGAATAAGTAACGCATCAGATCGACCATATGAATGGCAGCGAGCTTCATGAATTGTTCCTCATCCTTGCAAAATGGGGTACTGTCTACAGCGAATTTCATCTGGAATGAACGTACTTTACCTAGCGAACCACTATTAATGAGCTCCTTGAGCTTCATATATACCGGAGCATAACGTTTCATAAAACCGACCATGACAACGACGCCAGCCTGCTCGGCAGCTTCTGCTACAGTGGCGGCTTCGGCTGCGTTCCATCCGAGCGGCTTATCCACGTATACATTCTTGCCAGCCCGAATACATTCGAGAACAAGAGCGGTCTGATCTATAGGCTGGGCGACCACAACGACTCCGTCACAAGTTTCCTGCTGTAACATAAGTCCAGCGTTATCATACGCTTGTCCGTTGCTGCCAAATCGCAGCAGAGCTGCTTCAGAGCGTTTCAGACTGCGAGTAGCAATGGCCTGGATCTGCGCTCCGGCTTCAATAACAGAAGGGTAAATATTCGTGGATGCATGAAACCCGGCACCGATAAAGCACAGATTGGTTGTTTTCAAAGTGGATCTCTCCTTCATTTTTGCATTCGTTTCGATGGTACATTTGTTTAATACTACGATAGGGTGTTTGAAGTTGAGAAAAAAGGACATATGTCCTATTCTTAAATGAATAAAAAGAAGTTGCATTTTTATTTTGGAGCATGTATACTCTGAATTACGGTAAAACAAGGAATTGCTTCACCGGAGCGCTTTTCATCGATGGATGAGGAGATACATATTATGCGGTCGTGGCGGAATTGGCAGACGCGCACGGTTCAGGTCCGTGTGGGCTAACCCCCCGTGGAGGTTCGAGTCCTCTCGACCGCATCTAACAAAAAAGGTTCGTGAGTTGCTCTAGGGCAATTCACGAACCTTTTTTTATTTTGTGGATCATTTTTGTGGAGCCTACATTTTGCTATCGGCATGCTTGCTAATGCTAATGTTGCCGCTGGCGCAGAATGACTGCCGTGATGATCCCGGCAATGGCTCCTGCAATACCGAATAGCGTAACACTGGCAACCACTTCAACCGACTGGAGACGAAACAAAAAAGCGATACCACTGCCGAAAGTGGTTCCAGCGAGAAATCCGAGCGAAATTCCTAATTCTTTCGTTAATTTCATTGTTTCACCTACTTGGAAATGTGAGATATGGATTTGCAAATATTGGGTACAGGCAGTAAAGTGTGATCAGGAAAATCATCACATTTTATTTCCTTTTTTATCTTGTGGTTTTAACCCGTTAATTATGCATGATATCTCATATGGGAGGGTAAGAGCGAATGAATATGAACGAACGAATTGCAGCATGGAATGAGGAAGCACAGCAGTGTGCTTGCGGTCATCAACACCGGGTGGTGGATATGCTGATTCATCTGGAAGCTGGGGCCATTCAGAGGTTACCGGGTTACTTGTCTGAGCAAGGATATCGTCAGGTGACGGTTGTTTATGATCGACATACGTTTCAGGCGGCCGGATCTGATGTGCTGAGTAGTATTCGCGAAGCGGGAAAGCATGCGGATGAGATCGCTCTACCGGAGAATCTGACGGGTGATATCATTGCGGACGAAGCAGCTATTGTACAGGTTATGTTGGGTGTGAGACTCGAAAGTCAGGCTGTAATTGCGGTGGGTTCAGGTACCATTCATGATCTGGTGAGATTTGTTTGTTCCAAAATGAACAAGCCCTTTTTGTCGATACCTACAGCGGCTTCAGTGGATGGGTTTACCTCTGCGGGTGCGCCCTTAATTGTAAGCGGCGTCAAACAAACATTTCAGGCTGTTCCGCCGGAGGCTATCTTTGCCGATCTGGATATTCTGGAGCAAGCCCCACAAGTGATGACGGCTGCCGGATTCGGAGATATGCTTGGTAAATATACTTCGCTTGCAGACTGGATTGTTTCCCGTGAACTGGGCGGAGAACCGTTCTGTCCAGTTGCTTATCGGATGACAGAAGAAGCGCTGAATACCTGCATAGATCATGTACAAGCGATTGCGGAGGGGCGAGCAGAGGGAGTAGCTGTATTAATGGACGCATTAATTGTTTCCGGTATCTCTATGCTGATCATTGACCATTCCCGTCCGGCATCCGGAGGTGAGCATCATCTGTCCCACATCCTGGAGATGGATCTGATGCAAGCGGGAGAAAGACCGGTTCTGCATGGTGCCAAAGTTGGCGTAGCTTGTGCATTGCTTACGGTGAAATATAAAGAACTTGCACAGAGATCGGGTGAACCGGTGTTTGGGATATATGACCAATTGCCAGAGGCTTCTCAGCTCATCGTATGGTTGGAACAAGTAGGTGGACCTGTGACTACTGAGCAACTCGGTGTAACCCCGGAGATGATGGAACATGCATTCAACACAGCGCATACACTTCGTCCTCGATATACGGGGTTGAGATACATCAATGAAGTGTTAAACACAAGGTTAGGATGACCTTTTAGAGAGAATGGTCTCGATGAAATGCATAAACTTAGCTTGTAGCGGGCTGTGATGGCTCTCCTTGGGAACAAAAGGCGAAAAAGGGTAGGTTATCTGACATTTCTGATGGAATAGCCAGAACAGTGCTTCAAGTCCGAGAGAGAAGGCATGCATTTTATTTTAAAAAAGGCTCTGGCCTCCCTATGGGGAGATCAGAGCCTTTTGGCTGTTCGCTTATTTAGTTGTTGCGACGATCTTTCAAGATGACATCTGCGAACAAAATAGTTTTCGGGATACGGAAAAATTGCTCCGCTTGTTCCTGAAACGCAGCAGAAGGCAGTGTTCCCTGATGCAGCCATTTGCGGAAAGTGCCGGGATGAACCCCGATCCAGTGGCTGACATCTGTCACCGACAAATCATGGACCATACACAAGCCTGTCAAAATACGGTTACTCACCGGAGAACGGGTCACCGTACGCTTCATGAAGCGAGATGACTCGGGTTGACATATGACAGGGCTATTACGCACAACTTCTTCATTGAAGAGAATATGACGCGGGTAGCCGAGTAATTGGCAAGTCTTGTCCAAATTGGTACTGCCGGGTATCCGTCCTTCATATACCCACGCACTGACACTGCGTGAAGAGATGGAGAGGTCTTCAGCAAGCTGGGACAATTTGATATCATTGGCCATCAGCACGGCAAGAAGAACCCGATTGCGGATTTGACAGCGTGTCGGTTTTCGGAATCGTTTAACACGGACGCCTTTTCCCAAGTATTTACGGTTGATCAGAGACCACGCCTGGATGGAATGTTGTTCTGGTTGATTAGGCATATTTCCTCCGATTTTTTTTAACCAAATACTACAATAAACAACGGGGTACTTTCAAGTGCCGGGTTTACCGGTTACAAATGCGTCAATGCGTCAATTCACGATAAAGAGGGAACTACGAACTAGACCATGCGCAATTCACATCCTAGTATATTCCTAGATTACAATGTTTCACTAAAAATGAGGGGAGAAATTGAACAGGAATATAAATAATATAGTTCTAATTACTTATTATTAGGTCTAAAGAACTTTTATCTGTTTTTTGTTGATATGATGCGGTTTATTTCCCTGAATTCCCCAAAAGTATGTGATTTTCGTTCTCCTGTTGCGAAGAGGATGTGCACAAATCTGAAATGATAAATCCGCATGTTCAGCATGACATGTGACCTGTCAAATCTCTTACTTTTACATATATTGTATGATACTCAAGTGTAAGGGAGAGGTGAGGGACGTGAATCTATCTGTGAATACCTTTGCTGCCATCTCGGGAGCATTTGTTACGTTTGCTTTTGGCGGATGGGATCAGTTACTTAGCCTGCTCGCGGTCGCGATGGCTGTGGATTATATAACAGGTTTGGCAGCGGCGGTAAGAACAGGTACCGGGTTGAATAGCAACATTGGATTTTGGGGGATTGCTCGCAAAGGGCTCATGCTGACCGTTGTTTTGCTTGCTCATCGAATTGATCTGATCATGGGAACCGATTTTATCAAAGGCGGAGCTATTTATTTCTATCTGGTGAATGAACTCATTTCGATAACCGAGAATTATGCCAAAATCGGTCTTCCATTGCCTGCAAAGCTCAGACAGGCCATTGCAGTGTTGAAGAAACAGGAAGATCAGGAGTATCTGATGAATCGTGAATGGGCCAAACCGCAGCAAACTCCAGACAACATTAAGCAGCAGGCTGAAACAGGACAAACTTTGCAGGATGACTCAGCAAAACAGACGGAGGATGGATCTCAAAAGAAATCCGAATCGAAAGGAAACGGTTCGGATTAGTTTTTCTTATCAAGAGAACGTTTCCAAGTATCCTTTCGTAATAGAGAACGTTATGATATATTTTGGATACATGAAAATTCATTCATTTCTACTATTATATTAAATGAGGTGCTTGCCCAGATGATAAAACATATTGTCCTGTTCAAAATGAAAGATCGCTCAGCAGAAAGTATTGAAGCTGCAGCCCAGGTGCTTCGCAATCTGGAAGGTAAAATTGATGTCCTAGTTTCACTTGAAATCGGGATTGATGTGCTTCGCTCGGAGAGATCGTTCGACATTTCACTCACGGCGGAGTTTGCGTCACTGGAGGATCTCCAGGCGTATCAGGTACACCCGCTTCATCAGGAAGTTATCAAGTACATGAACGAAGTCAGAGAACAGTCAATTGCAGTGGACTACGAAATCTGATCTGTCATTCAAACTACGTTGAGATAAAGGGGACTATGCATGAGCGATTTAAGAGACGTTATGGAATTTCTATATATTTTTGTTGTGTTTCTAATCGCTTGTCCTGTGATGATATTCTGGCTTAAGCGAAGAGGGAAACGGAACCGATAACTCACTGAACGGGAAGTGAACGAATGTATTATGTGAACAGAGAACAGATTGCCCGCCGGCTTGCTGCTGTACCGGAAGTAGCTGAAGGGCTTCGCGGGGCAGCAGAGGCTTGGGATGGCAGTCTCATGCTGGGGATGGTACAGGAACGTTGTCTTCACCTGGCGATCGAGATTGTTACCGATGTGGGAAGTTATCTGATAGACGGCTTCATCATGAGAGATGCGAGCAGTTATGATGATATTATTCAGATTAATTATGAAGAAAAGGTTTTTGATCATTCGACCTATGAGATATTGCGTCAGCTTGTCACGTTACGCAAGCCACTGGTGCAGGATTATTACAGTTGGGAGCGGTCTGAGCTTCATCCGCTTAGCGTAGAGTTGCCGACTATACTTGAACATTTTACTACTCAGGTTAGCGCCTACGTGGAAACAGAACTTGGTCCTTTCAATGCGGCACAGACTGAGGGACAGCGTAAGGAATGAGGGAAATCGCATGAAAAATGAATCAAAAGAATTCAATGAAGTAAATACTGAAAGTAACGAAACGAATGAAACACCTTCCGGATTCCATCCGGTGTATATGGTTGAACTCTTGTTCCGGGAACGTCCAGAGGTAGATCGCCTGCGTTTGCAGGAAGCGATGATTCGTCATACAGGACAAGTCCGACTGGATGTGAAACAAGAGAGCGGAGGGCAAAAGCATGAGATGCTCGTCTTCTATCATCTGGACCGTAAGGTATCCTTTCAGGAAGGGGATATCCCTGCTCAGACCTGCATGCTTCCTGTGAATGAAATCGCAGATCGTGCACGTTTTGGCGGGGCTCTGCAACAAGCATGGCATTGGCCGGAAGTGGGACAAGTTGTAGAAGCTTCGCGGTACTCCATCCGGATACATGATATGTTCACGGCTGCCATGCCTCGTAAACAGCGCCTGGAGCTGTTTCAGAAGACTGTACTGGCAATCATGGAGAGTCTGACCTGTGATGCGCTGTATTGGTATGGCAGTGATAAGCTGGTTGAACCGGAAGCATATACGCAAGCTCAGGAACGTGAGGAACATCTGTATGCAGCCATGAACGTTCGAATGTATCAAGCCGGAGGTACAGAGGAACAGCGCGGGTTGGTCATGGATACCGTGGGATTGTCTGCACTGGGTGTACCTGATGTCCAGTGTCACTTCGTCGGTCTTGATCCAGATACGGTGGCTCAGACCTTACTGGGTGCAGCGTATTACATATTTGATCAGGGGGATGTTCTGCAAGATGGACAGACGCTGGGTTCTTCAGGTGGACGTCGCTGGCGTTGTGAACATCAGGCGGCATTGATTGCACCTGGACGATATGTTATTGATTTGGACCCGGGGGATGAGCATGCCGTGGCTGATCTCGAGCCGGCTCGTCAGAACTGAGTTTAAGCCAAGTCATTTGCATCCATTCAAAAAGAGCGTTCAGATTATTTTTAACATCTGGAGTGTCAAGTCAAGCCTGTGCTGCTTATAATGCATCAACAGAGTAGGCATTCGCCCGGATGGCTGAGCGACAGACCGTTGCTTCTGATCCGGTACTTAAACAATAGTAAAGGGAGAGATGTGACGTGAAGGATTCTAACAAAAGTTTGTTGTGGGGAGCTCTTATTGGCTCCGTGGTTGGTTCAGTAACGGCATTATTGCTGGCGCCGAAATCGGGACGTGAACTTCGTCAGGATATTACAGAAGGTGCTCGTCAGGTATCGGAGAAAGGTCAGGAACTGGCTGGTATCGTGGGAGAACAAAGTTCGCAGATCGTATCCAAAGTTAAAGAGACCGCAGATGTTGTGATTCAGGATATTCAATCCTGGCGCAATTGCGCTGAAGGGAAAGAAATTCGCATATCGGCAGCTATTGTTGATAACGATATCAATAAAGCAGTGGATGAACCCGGAATTGACATCGTTGCGAAGCTTCCTGCGGATGAGTCCAAGGACGACAACTAAGTAAAAGCTTGATAAGCAGGCTTTCCTCTAATTAGAGGAGAGCCTGCTTTGTTGCGTGTCCACACATAGATGACGTAGCGCGTGGATTTAATTTGAACCCTGCGATGAAATCGGGTAAGATGTAGGTACCTTTTTGCCGGAATGTTCATACGGTAGGAAGAAAGCTCTGAGAAACAATCGTTATGAGAACCAATTCAATGAAGAAGGAAGCGGTGTGTTCGTGCAGCAAGCAATCGCTATATTAGACTCCGGTGTGGGGGGATTGACCGTCGCCAAGGAAGTGATGCGTCAGCTCCCGCGGGAAAAGATCATTTATTTTGGGGATACTGCCCGGACACCGTACGGACCCCGTTCGTCCGAACAAGTTAAACAATTTACGGAACAAATCGTTGATTTCTTGATCCAATTCGATCCGAAGGTTATCGTTATCGCCTGTAACACAGCAACAGCAGCCGCGTTGGAGTATATCCGTGCCAAGGTGAATATGCCTGTCATTGGTGTTATACATCCGGGTGCGCGGGCCGCAATCACAGCGACACGTACAGGACGTATTGGTGTGATTGGTACCACGGGTACAATAGGTAGTGGGGCGTATACATCGGCACTCAAGCAGTTGTCCCCCTATATTGATGTGGTTAGTCAGGCTTGTCCGGCGCTGGTGCCGTTGGTGGAACAAGGTGAATTTCGTTCCGAGCACACGACACATACGGTGGAACAATCATTGGGCGAGATCAAACAACAGCCAATCGATTGTCTTATTCTGGGTTGTACGCATTATCCCTTTCTCATGGACACGATTCAGGAAGTTATGGGACAGGAAGTGAAGTTAATCAGTTCAGCAGATGAAACGGCACGTGAAATCAGTACGATTTTATATGATAAACGAAAGCTGGCCAGTGGGGATGAGACTCCGGTACATCAATTTTTCTGTACGGGGGACCCGCGAATGTTCCAGAATATCACCCGTCGATGGTTGGGGGAGCAGATCTCCAAGACCCCTGTTGTCTGGCAGGTTACGCAATTATCATAGTTATACTCAAAAATTTGCATGGATAAGACTTTTAATTAATGTATTTTGGTTGTGGACTATCCCGGAACTGTGAAGTTTCGGGATTTTTTGTCGTCATTGTGCATTAACAGGAGATAAACATGATTCATGTCACATGACGGACAACCCGACCTGCATACATATGTTACAGACACGAGATTGGTCAGAACTGGACAGGAGACCTGTCTTTTCCTGTGGAAAGGAGAACAACATGGATCTGCAGTGGATTATCGTTCAGCGGGGAGATACGTTGCCGCGAATTGCGTCAGCACACCATATGACCAAAGAGTTCCTTGCTGCACTGAACCCGGAAGTGGCTTCCCAGCCATACTTGCTGGCAGGTCAGATGCTGCGTATTGTCCCCGGGACAGGTCGCAGATACGCTGTACCGCCTGGAGAAAGTGTAGGGGAGATTGCAGGGAGATTTGGTCTGGATGAAGAGGTGTTGCGCCAGGCCAATCCCGAAATTACCAACATAGCCGACTGGGTTGGTCGCTGTATTCATATTCCGGCTTCGAATGGAAAAACTATTGTGAAGATTCAGGGAGAGTATGGTTATCGAGAATTAATCAGGGATATAGACAAGCTGGAGAATCGATACCCGTTTATTGAGACGGGGTCCATTGGAACAAGTGTCATGGGGAAGTCGCTACCTTATTTGCGTATTGGGCAAGGGTCGAGACATATCCATGTTAATGCTTCCGTTCATGCGAATGAGTGGTTGACAACAGCAGTTCTGATGAAGTTTATCGAAGAGTATGCCGAGGCGTATAGTACACATGGGGCATGGCATCAATACCAGACAGAACGCTGGATGCAAGAGACGACACTCTGGGCAGTTCCGATGGTTAATCCGGACGGGGTCGAACTGGTTCAGGAAGGTGTG
The DNA here is from genome assembly GCF_037969885.1 of Paenibacillus sp. FSL R7-0313. Taxonomy (NCBI): domain Bacteria; kingdom Bacillati; phylum Bacillota; class Bacilli; order Caryophanales; family Paenibacillaceae; genus Paenibacillus; species Paenibacillus sp. FSL R7-0313. Next base: position 5,966,853 of record NZ_CP150219.1, on the reverse strand, counting down.
GTCAATCAGCACCCCCATGCACAGCAGTTGTTAGCCTGGAATGCCGACAGATCACATTTCACCCATTGGAAGGCCAACATCAGAGGGGTGGATCTGAATGATCAATTTCCAGCCCATTGGGATGAAGAGGCAGCGAGAAGAGGTATGACCTCACCTGGCCCCAGGGATTATGCAGGGACAGCGGCATTGACAGAACCGGAGGCACAGGCCCTTGCGCAGTGGACGCAGCAACATACATTTGATGCGGTTGTATCCCTGCATAGTCAGGGCCAGGAGATTTATTGGAACTACCGTGATCTGGAACCCAGGGAGAGTGGACCGCTGTCGCGTAGACTCGCCAAAGCTTCCGGGTACAAGGCGGTGAAGCTCGGTGGGAGTGATGCCGGATACAAGGACTGGTTTATTCAAGATTTCGGTAGACCGGGCTTCACGGTAGAAGTTGGATTGGGTGTTAATCCGCTTCCTGTAGAACAGTTTGATGATATCTGTATAGAAGTGGGAATGTTGCTGGCTGAACTGTTATCCAATGGACAATGAGGCAAGACCCTGAATTATGAAGGTGTGAAACTTAACAGCAGATCATTCGTATAACAGGAACGGACGCTATGAGCGACGTTCCGTTTTTATTATTTTTTATAATGGCATGTTACGTCATTCGTTCTGGATGGTTTTCGAACGGGTAATGATGGATATGCCGTTTCGGCGACATATATAATGTTACGGAGGGATTCGAAATGAAGTGGAGAAGACTGCTATCGTTCAAACGATGGACACAAGTTTTCAAAAGGCTCCCCCGGCTGCTCCGGGCTCCGCAGATTCCTTTGGGAGAAAAGCTGTTGTTTATTATTCCGGCGCTGTTGTACTGGGTACTTCCTGACGTAATGCCGTTTATGCCCATTGATGATATCGGGGTCACTTTGATTCTAATGAATTGGTTTGTGAGCCGGGCAGAACGTAAATATCCTGTGCTTCAGGAGGGGACACCTTCTTAATTTGCAGCCCGATGGATCATTTTAACATTGAATTCGCATCAATGTTATTGCGAAGAGCGGTAACTTTCTTTACAATAGATGCTGTAGTTTAAGAATGCTGAAATTGTTGAATCCAGCAATTACAATATAGGAGATGAAGAGAATGAACTGCAAAATTACGCGTAATGCTGCTAAAGTATTGAAGCTTGAATTGGACAAGCCGGAGAACGAAGGAAAAAAACTGCGCGTTGTCATCACACATGCACATGGTGACCATGCTCACTACGGGCTTGATCTCGACACACCAAAAGAAAATGATACGGTTGTATCTACGGATAAAGAGATTGATGTCATTCTTGCGAATGATCAGCCTTTGTTGAACGGTGTTAAAATTGACTACCTCTACTTCCCGGAAGAGGGATTTGTTATTACGAATCCGTCCCAAGGTAATCACGGCGACCACTAAGGGCGCGAAGAAGGGGAACTCATGGCTAACGATATCCGTGTATGCGAAAAGTGTAATCATGTCCGACTGAAATCGATTGTGCCCAAGTTGCAAAAAATGGCTCCAGACACGGAGATCAAGATTGGGTGCAAATCCTATTGCGGTCCTTGCGCGAAACGTGCGTTTGTCTTTATCAACGGTCGGTATATCAGTGCACCGACAGAAGAAGAAGTGCTCGCCAAAGTCGCAAAGTTCGTGAAGTAACAGGATATAACAAGGTGAGTGAACGAAAAGTTCAAACATCCGCAAAGGAGGGGCGATGTGCCTCTCCTTTTTTGAGTTTGGATAATAGTGAGTGGCTGCTTCAAAATGCGGCATTCTCTATCATTTCAGTAATTTGGAAGGTATCTTCTCGAATTTCAATAGCAATGACTGTATTATCCTTTTTCAGAAAATGTACATGCCCCAGTCGTTCTTCCTCCAATTCGACCCAACCTGTATCCGCTAACTTCTGAAAATAATCCATTGGTGGGTAGAGTCCTTGTTCACCCCCAATATGTTTCAGTTCATACTTAGCCCCTTTTTTAAGATTGGGATCATCGGAATAAGCTATGTTTTCAATGAGCTTTGCATTGGTTGGAACCGGGATGTCTGGGTTCATGGATGACGCTGTATATCCTTCTATCTCGTATGTTGCAGGAGCGCAGCCTTGTACCCAAATGAGGAAGGGCAACATGCAGAGTGTTAATATTAGTTTCTTCAAATGAATTCCTCCTGATTCGGCATGATTATCTAATAAACGTAGCCAAATCAACTAAAGTTACGATAAAAACACAAAAGAAGAATAAGGAAGGCTTGTGTTATCCATCCTAAAGGGGTAACAGGAACATGATAATCCCAAGGAGGAATACTCATGCCGAAGCGTTATGATTCCAGTTTGCAAGCCGATACCACTGTATCTCAGGCGCAAAATGCGGTGAACAAGCTTCATTATGCTGTATCTCAGGCCATGTCTCATCCGACGGCACAGACCATTGTACAGGCGGAACGACGTCTGGCACACACGGAGCAGGCGATGCGACAAGCAGAGCTTTCACTCGGAGGGCAAGGTGTTGAGTTGGCAGAGGAAATGTTCATCGAGGAGAAGAGAAGATTGAATTCAATCCAGAGTCAGCACGGTCAAGGGGATTTATAACGTTCCTGTCACATCAGAACCCGCAGGGCAGCAATGCTTTGCGGGTTTTTCATATCTTTTGCAAAGACTCTGGGTCCATGGGTTAACTCCGACAGTATGTCGAAGGTCGCTTAAAATTCTGTGAGAAGGTTAATAGAACAAGAGCAGGCAAAATTCCATACGGGAGGTACAGAATGACAAAACATATTACAGATTGTACGATTCTGAACAACGGAGTAACGATGCCATGGCTAGGATTTGGAACATATAAAGCAAAAGGTAAGGAAGTACAACAGGCGGTTGAGACCGCTTTGGAGGTTGGATATCGCAGTATTGATACCGCGTCCATCTATGGCAATGAGGAAGAAGTGGGACAAGCTATTGCAAGCAGTGGTGTTGCCCGTAACGAACTGTTTGTGACGACCAAGCTCTGGAACGAGGATCAGGGATTTGATTCAACGTTGAGAGCATTTGAAGCTAGTCAGAAGGCACTTGGACTGAATGTAATTGATCTTTACTTAATTCACTGGCCTGGCAGAGACCAGTATAAGGAGACGTGGAGAGCATTCGAACGTCTATATAGCGAAGGAAGCATCCGTGCGATTGGTGTGAGTAACTTTCAAGTACATCATTTGCAAGATATCATAGATGAGGGCGGAACGGTGCCTGCGGTAAATCAGGTAGAGCTGCATCCGGGTCTGATCCAGCAGGAACTTCAGGATTTCTGCGGGGCGCAGGGAATTCAACTGGAGGCTTGGAGCCCGATCATGAAAGGCAAGCTGAACCAAGAGTCCACCCTCAAAGCGCTGGCCCAGAAATATGGGAAAACGCCGGCACAGATTATTCTGCGCTGGGACATTCAGAATCAGATTGTAACGATTCCGAAGTCGGTTACCCCGGATCGTATTCGTGAGAATGCGGACATCTTTGACTTTGAATTGACACCGGATGAGTTGAGACAGATTGATGCGCTGGATTCAGATAAGCGGACGGGTCCACATCCAGATCAACTGTTCTGGGATTAAGTGGGTGGCGCTAATTGAATATAAGTGTTTGATGAACTACTTGTGTTTGTTCCGGTTACGGAATCGTTCTTTTGATCGCTGTTGTCTCCAAATTTTTTTGAATCCTCTTTTCAGAGGATAAAATTTGGAGACAAAGGCGCACGCTTCGCTTCTTCAGAATCGATTCCGTCCCCTCCACAGTAACTGTTCATCAAACACAAATATATACAATGAGCTAGAGTCGTGTGTAGTATATAAAAAGCAGCAGGATCGGGGAATATCCCCTGATCCTGCTGCTTTTTATGTGTGAAGTGGCTTAATTTTTTTTCGGGACTTCGCATCCGTCATCTGTGCAGACTCCGCTGCCGTCTGTTTCTGTTGTGTTGGATTCAACCATGGTGAATGGGGAACGCTCGTCCCATGCTTTTTGAATGGCATCCAGGAATACCTCGTCAGGTTGAGCACCTGATACGGCGAACTTGCGGTCGAATACGAAGAACGGTACACCGCGGATGCCGAGTTGCTCGCCTTCTGCTTGGTCAGCGCGGACATTGTCGGTGAATTGGTCACTGGACAGCACTGCCGTAGCTGCCTCTCGATCCAGGCCGACTTCCTCTGCTAACTGAGCCAACACTTCAGGGTCTCCCGAATGTTTACCTTCGATAAAGACAGCTTGGAATATCCGTTCACTCAGTTCGAGCGCTTTGCCTTGTGTATCTGCCCAGTGTGTCAAGCGGTGAGCTGAGAAGGAGTTCGTAGGGATCATGGCATCAATATTGTATTCCAGTCCTGCCGTACGAGCATTGGCATTCATCTGGGCATTCATACCTTTGGCCTGTTCCACGCTCATATTATATTTGGCAGCCAGATATTCCGAATTGGTTTTGCCTGGGTTCAATGCAGCGTTTGGATCAAGCTCGAAGCTTTTGAATTGCAGTTTCACTTCATCACGGTGTGGAAACTGTTGTAGTACATTCTCAAGGCGGCGTTTGCCGATATAACAGAATGGGCACAGAAAATCAGACCATATCTCAATATTCATTATGTGAAAACCTCCATCATCCATATAGTTGAAACTGATATAGTTACAATTATAAAGCCACTTTCTATAATTCGCAAGGAGATTGCTATTTACCCCGATATGCTTTGGACCAATGGTAAGGTTGAATCTCATCCAGTCTCTTGAAGACCAGTTGACCAGAAGGATCGTATACGGCAGCTTTGACGTCTTCGCCCCAGTAAAATAATCGTTCCTGGCATACGCCGCAAGGTGTAAGGACCTTGAATTCTGAATGCTCATCATCACGAGCGATACAGAGGGAGTGGGTGACGCGTTCGTTCAATTTGTGGGCTTCCAGATAAGCTCCTGTTTCCATACATAGATGCGTGGCATCGTTGATGACCTCTGGAGCTACACTAATCAGCAGGGAACCAGCTTCGGTATAGACGGCACCCGCACCGCCCCATCCCTGAGGATAACGTTGCTTCACAAATTCTGCGGCTGCATCGAACAATTTCTGTTCCATATTAAGTGGTTCAGTGTGTAATGTCATGTAATACAAGTTCCCCTTTTTAAATGCAAATACAAATTCAATTCATTTCGTGTATTGTTTAGTTTGTCATTACGATATTAATCATTGAGATGTTGCTGCTCCACTGTCTTCCTCTCGAAAGCGCTGAATCAAATCATAGGTTATCACGGTGTCCGAGATATGCAATCGCTTGGCTGCTTCATCATGACCGGGACGGCAGGCGTTAATATCTGTTTTGTCACGTGTGGACAGGTCATAACAAGCGCCGCTCTCATAGATATAATCATCCGATGGAATATAGAATACAGAACCATCCGAGAATGCGCCATTACGCAGCACAACCGTTATTGAAGACCCGTCATATACATCGTTACCCATATGATAATAGGATTGGTCGGACACGCCGAGCAGATGTAATACGGATGGTGTGATGTCCAGTTGTCCCGAAGGTTCGTCGATGGTTCCGGCAGCAGCTCCGTCCGGTAAATGCACGAGCAGGGGAACCTCATTCATGATCTGTGCCATATCCAGTTCGTTCAGCGAACGTCCCAAGAACTGCTCGTATTGCGATTGTTCCTTGATCGAGTTGTCGTGGTCCCCGTAGAACATAAAAATGGTATTTTCCCATAATCCCCGATTTTTCAGATCCTCCACCATCTTGCCGAGCGCCGAATCTACGTAGTGAACGGATTGCAGATAATCACCGAACATTGTTCCCTGGAACTCACCTACATCCAGCTGCTGTTTCTCTTTAGGCAGGGCATATGGATGGTGACTGCTGAGTGTAATGAGGAAGGAATAGAACGGTTCGGTCACATCACTACTCATTTTCTCAACGGATTGGCGGAAAAAGGATTCATCAGACAGGGACCAGCCAAGGGGGTCATCCTGTGCAAAATCATTTTTACTATAAAACTTGTCATAATTCATGTTCTGATACATCGTATACCGATTCCAGAAGCCACTCTCATAAGCGTGAAATACGTTGGTACTATACCCGTTATCCTTCAGGATGGAAGGAAGGGAATCGTACGTATGGTCTGCATATCGTACAAAGGCTGATCCAACCGGAAGTGGATGTAGGGAAATGTTTGCGCCAAAATCGGCATCTGACGTTCTGCCCTGACCGGTCTGGTGGTAAAAGTGACTGTAATACTGACTTTCCTTCATCAGTTCATTAAAATGCGGTGTGATCTCCTGACCGCCAATGCTCTGACCAATCATGAAGTTCATAAAAGCCTCACCCTGGACAATGATCAAATTGCTGTCTTTATATTTGCCAAACAAGGCATCATTCTGCGGGGCAGTTCCTTGCCTTTCAGCGAAGAATGCCTTTGCTTGTTCAACATCAGCGGGTTCAGCCTGCGGCCCGGAGCCAATATTGTCTTTGGCATAGTTGTACAGATCATAACCGTGAAAAGCGAGCAGTCCGGTCACATTGTACATGGATACATTCCACCAGTTGTTATCGAACAGGCCTTTGGCCCATGTTTTGCTGTAAAAATAAATCGGCCCGACGGCGAGTCCCATTCCCAGTACAAAAGCGATGCTGCCAGCCGTGAGACGACGGCGTAACCGTGCCTTGCGATCGTTATACGAATAACCCCCGTAACCAGTAACAGATGTAATGGAGTACTTCGAACGGTAACTTCTGCTGAGCAGTACGATAGCTGCGAACGGAATGACGACAAGCCAGTCGGCAAAGAACCAGAGATCACTGGTGTAGATCAATGTGGCGATGCTGTCACCCAATGCGTCAACTTGTCTCGCCTGCAACAAAACCGGAATGGTCAAGAAATCCTGGAAATAGCGATAATACACCATATCAGCGTAGATTAGTGCGGTAAGCAGCAGGTTAAGCGCGGCGAGAGACACGATCATGCCTCTACGTGGCAGCAACCAGGTCCAGAAGGACAAGAGTAGTAAAGATCCAATGGCAATGACTTTATCCAGCAGTCCCATCGTAATGTTATAAGCGTGAAGATTGTGATGGAGCCACATGAGTTTGAGCAGCATGAGCACAAGAAAAATAAGATATAACGTTAGTGGATGGTTTAGAAGCCCGCGTGGCATAGAGCTGCGCGAAGGCCGAGTGACAACCATATGTATGTCCTCCTTGCTTTTGTTGTTTTGTTATCGGAATGTAAAATAGGGCTCCATCCATTATAGCGTGGCCTCATGTGTTTTCAACTATGCCTCAGAAGAATTGATTTCTGCGGAATCGAAGAGCGAAGTCGGTGAATTCATATGACCGGATTAGCGCACAAAAAAGTGCCCGAGCCATGGATGGCAGGAGCACTTTGTATTTGCATTGATTATGAAGATTGTGGTGCTTTATTTCGTGGAGGCAATGGGCCCAAATACTGATAGTACTGGGTTTCAATTCGTCCGTTGAACAACTTGCGACGTTTGTCTGCCTTATGACCGAAATACTCCTCGAAAGCTTTGGTCGACGTGATTGCGAAAAAGGACCATGTTGGCATGTCGAGGTAACTGCGCCCTAATGAGCGGAGCAACTTCTGAACTTCTTTTTCTTCACTCAAACGTTCACCATATGGGGGATTGGTAATGATGACACCATATTCACCCTGTGGTCTTGCGCGATGAGCGGGCAGGACGCTGACTTCAATATCTTTGGCGAAACCAGCACTCTTGATTGCTGCCATAGCAACTTCAATTGCTTCCGGATCAATATCGCTACCTGAAATCTGTAACGGGACATCGTCTCGCACAGCATCGAATGCTTCTTCGCGCGCCTGTTCCCACAATTCTTCAGGAATGACAGCCCAGTCCTCAGAGTTGAAGGTACGACGAAGTCCTGGTGCAATGTTCCAGCCGATCATAGCGGCTTCGATCAGCATGGTGCCTGATCCACAGCATGGGTCATAGAATGGACGAGATACATTCCAGCGACTGAGCTGAATAAGAGCGGCAGCGAGTGTTTCTTTGAGTGGCGCTTCGGTGACGAGTTTACGATAACCCCGTTTATGCAGACCTGGTCCCGTCGTATCCAAAGTAAGCAGGGCGCGATCGTTCAGCAGAATGACCTCAATCACATAGCGAGACCCATCCTCTGGGAACCACTCCGTGTCATAAGTCAGCTTCAGTTTCTCTACGATTGCTTTTTTCACGATCCCTTGTGATGCAGGTACACTGCTTAACTGGGATTTTTGGGAGCGACCCTCTACAGGGAATTCGCCGTCGGCTGGAATCCACTCTTCCCAAGGCAGTGCTTTGGTGCCTTCAAACAATTCGTCGAATGTTGTAGCAGGGAATTCACCCATTTTCACCAATACGCGATCCGAACTTCTCAGCCACAGATTACAACGGCAAATATCAATATAATCTCCTGTGAAGAAAACCCGTCCGTTGTCGATCGTAACATCTTCATACCCCAGTTGTTTCAGTTCCCGGGCAACAACAGCCTCGAGTCCCATCGCCGAGGTTGCAATCAATTGCAATTGAGCCATGTGATTCATTTCAACTCCATTTCAAGCTGGAGAAGGGATATCCTTCTCTCTGCTGTATAGTGACGGTGCGGCCTTGCCGCTTTCCGTGAAAAAACTTACAATGAGAAATGCGGTGAACGTATGCACTCCTCTTTCGAGGTGATGCATTAGTCAACCGCCTGTGTTGATAACAAACATTTATTATAGAACATTGGCATCCATATGGAAAGCAGTCCAAGTGTCCAAGGAGGATTTTAGTGGTGAATCTGACCCCTGATGAATATGTAAATCAATTATTTCAAGAGGATGAGCTTTTGCTGAAAGTGAAAGAGGCCATCCGTTCAAACGGTATGCCTGAAGTTTCCGTTGCTGCGGCGTATGGACGTCTGCTCACGTTTCTAGCCAAGACATCCAAAGCAGAAGCTGCGCTCGAAATCGGTGTGCTGGGCGGTTACAGCGGGATCTGCATTGCGCGAGGTTTGCGTGAGAATGGAACCCTGACTTCGCTGGAACTGAAAGAGGAATATGCCGCAATGGCGCGTGGTCATCTGGAAGAAGGCGGTTTTGGCGAAAAGGTCGAGTATCGGATTGGCCCGGCGGCAGATAGCCTGGAGCAATTGGAGCAGGAAGGTCGCACATTCGATTTTTTCTTTATTGACGCAGATAAGGAGAATTATCCGTTATATCTTGACTATGCCATTAAGCTTGCTCGGCCAGGTGCTGTCATTGTAGGTGATAATTGTTTCCTGCGTGGTCGTACGCTGAATCCGGACAAGCAGGGCCCGGCCGTGCTTGCTGTTCGTCGCTTCAATGAACAGATGGCAAGCGACCCGCGTCTGGTGACGACGATGTTGCCGGATTACGATGGGCTGGTACTTGCCTGGGTGAAGTGAAAGTGAAAATTTCCTAAAGATAAAACTCCGATGAAACACGAGCTCACGCTCTTATGTTTGTGATGGTGATCGTGATTTTGTACGGAGTTTTCTAAAAACACACAAAGAAAGAGATGACAACATTTTGAATGATCAAAAATGTGTCGTCTCTTTCTTTGTATTTACAGATATCGTTGTAGTCGTTCTATTTATACTTCAGGTGTTCCGTACGTTTCAAACCATTTTTTGATGGTGTCAAAATCATCACTGAAGGACAGACCCAGCATCAATAATACACGAGCTTGTTGTGGACTCAGGTTGTCGCCTGCAATGATACCTTTGCCGCCGCCGTACACACTTCCTGAACCCGTCCGAGTGGTGGTCACAAAGATAACGCCTTCTTCAATGGCTTTGGTACGGGCTTGTCCCATAGCTCTGGAGATGCCGCCAGCTCCGGTGCCGGAAGTCACGATTCCTTTGGCACCACTGCTCACAAATCCTTCAATGGCTCCACCGCCAGCTTCCTGATACGAGATCGCAATTTCTACTTTGGCCAGATCTGCCTTTGTGATTTTACTTAGATCAAATACGGGCTTTGCTGTACCCTCAGGTTTCAAGGCACGTGCAGGAGCACGGTAGATTCGGATATTTTCTTCATCAATATATCCTACAGCGCCAAGCATCGGCGTTTCAAACGTATCTGTCCGATAATCATTTGTCTTGGTTACACCGCGAGCAAGCTGGATTGTGTCATTCAACATGAGTACTGTGCCGAATGAAGTGGTACGACCACTACCTGCAAGTTTGATTGCGTTGTACAGATTGGCTTGAGCGTCAGAACCAATGACAGTCCATGGGCGCATGGAGCCTGTGATCACGACAGGTTTGTCACTCTGAACAGTCATATCGAGGAAATACGCGATTTCTTCCATTGTATCTGTACCCGTGGTAACGACAACACTGTCATACATTGCCAGAGCTTTGTCTACCGTCTGCGACAGGTCATAGAGGTCGGTCATGCTATAGGAACCTGAACCTGAGTTTCCGAATTGGAGTGTGCTAACATCAGCAATCTTCTGTTTATCCGGTAAGGCGTCTACCATCTCTCCAATGGGAAGTGTACCTGCCTTGTAATTCTGGAAGCTGGTGGCATCCTCGGATTGACCGGCAATCGTTCCGCCAGTTCCGATCACCAATACATTAGGGAGTGCAGATTGCTTGGAAGAGTCTGGTATTGCAGGGATGGAAGTATTGCGAGCTGGAGTAGTGGTTGCTGTCTGAACAGCGCCTGTTGTGCCTTTCACCTCTACCGTAGCCGCGTGCGCAGCGTAGGTTCCAATGGGGGACAATGAGATGGTCAGTGCTGTTAAAGCTGCGGTACTCCATACGGCCCAGGGACGAAGATTGGATGTTTTTCTCATGAATAGCACTCTCCTTCAAGTAAGTGTGATGTTAAGTTTGTTAAGAAGAATATGTATACCATTTCAAATTGATTGTATTTCATGTTAATTAATATGACAAACAAAGATAATGATAGAGTAATCGGTTACATTCGCAGATAATGAGAGTAAAATGATTGTTTATAAGGAATTATGAAAGATTATACATTCATATAGAGATAGAAAGGAACTGATTTTAGTAGTTTTGAAGGAAAATAAGCCCTTTTAATGTTAGTTAATATTACATAATGAGTCTTTTGTCCTGATAAAACGATGTATTTTAATAAAAGAATGTCGAATTGGGACTCATATCAGAAGTAGGTAACAGAATGAGAGGATGATAGTAACGCATATTAGGTAATGGGGCTCAATTACGGTCTAAAGAGTGGTTTCGTTATAGAGTTATGTTTATAATAGTGGTGATCAACATATGTAAATAAATATATAATAATGATTGGAGGACAAACGATGAAACAGGCACCGAGAAAGTATGCAAATTACATTCCGATTCGGGAACTGAAGACTTTGGAAGAGAGGTTATCTCCCTTCAAGGTGTATGCAGAACTTCGTGATAACACTCCAGTCCGATATGATGAACATCGAGAATGTTGGGATGTTTTCGGTTATGAAGATGTGAAGTACGTATTGAAAAATCCGAAACTGTTCTCTTCTGCACGTGATCGTGCCAATACGAGCATGTTGACGACAGATCCTCCCAAACACAAACAGCTACGTGATCTGGTGAACCAGGCGTTTACACCCAAGGCAATCGAAGCGTTGGCTCCACGTATTCAGGAAATCACAGATGAGTTAATTGCTCCACACCTGTCAAAAGGACATATGGAACTTATTGATGACCTTGCAACACCATTGCCCGTCATTGTGATTGCGGAATTGATCGGAGTCCCTGCGACGGATCGTCAAAAGTTCAAAGACTGGTCTGATGTATTGGTGAAAGGCGCACGTGATGATAGTGAGCAGGCTTTCCAGGAGTTATTGGAGGAGAAAAAAAGAAATATGCAGGAATTGCATATCTATTTCACTGGCATTATGGAAGAACGTCGGTTGCAGCCAAAGGATGATCTGATCTCGTTACTGCTTGCTGCGGAGATTGATGATCAGAAGTTGACCGCAGATGAAGTCGTGGGCTTCTGTATTCTCTTACTTGCTGCCGGTAATGAAACAACAACCAACCTGATTACCAATGCGGTTCGTATTCTGTCTGAACAACCCGAGCTACAACAGGAGTTGCGCGAACATCCTGAACGGATTACTTCTGCGATTGAAGAGACGCTGAGATATTATCCGCCAATTGTCGCGATTGGGCGAGTCGCCAAGGAAACTGTAGAGTTGAATGGTCATATGATTCAAGCTGGAGAGCAGGTGATTTCCTGGGTTGGAGCAGCCAATCGGGACAGTGCTCAATTCGAAAACCCGGAAGATTTCATCTCTGATCGCAAGCCGAACAGGCATATGGGCTTTGGTTTTGGCATTCATTTTTGTCTGGGTGCACCACTCGCTCGATTGGAGGCAAGGGTAGTTCTTCATACATTGCTTCAGCACATGGGAAACATTCAACTTGTGCCGGGAACGGCTCTGCAACCGATACAAAGTGCTTTTGTATTTGGTGTGAAACATTATCCGATACAATTCAATCTAATAAATAAATGATGAATGGCGCATGAATGACAAAAGCCGCTCTCAGGCCAATTAGGCGCTGGAAGCGGCTTTTTCAAATGAAAAAGTTAAGATTACTAATTAAGAAATGGATAGGGAATCAGGATTCCCGAATAGAAGCAGGTTTGTTATACAATTTGAATCGGACCCAAACCATATTAAGCAGCAGCAGTCCGCCAGATACGATAAACAGACCTTCGATTCCGATGAATCCTGCCATAAATCCTCCAATGATCGCTCCAAGCATGTTGCCCAGCGCCAGAGTACTCGTATTAAAGCTGAATGCACGGCTGATCATGCTATCGGATGTATAGGAACGGATCAGGGCATTAACGCTCGGAAGCAGTCCACCCATGAACACACCCATCATGAAACGAACAAGAATGAGTTGCCATACGGTCTGAACAAATGCCTGCGGAATTAGCATGAGTCCTGTACCTATGAGGGAGAACGTCAGCACCTTGTGAGGACCAATCCGGTCACTCAGCTTCCCGAGAATCGGAGACATCGCCATATTGGATAGTCCCGTAACTGCACCGACAAGTCCTGCCCAGAAGGCCACATTTACATCCGAACCATGCAATTTTTGCACATACAACGGCAAGAGTGACATGGGGCTAATCATCGCAAACTGCAACAGAAACGTCACAGCAAACAGTGCGGGCAGTTGAGGTGACTTATTCAATTCCTTCAGACCGGACAATACGGATTGTGCCGGCAGTTTGGCTGCTTCTTGACGGTCGAACTTCTCCCTCACCAGGAACATGGCGAGCATGGAAGCGACAAAGATCAGTCCACCTGTAATATAGAAAATGGGGCGGAAGCCTACCGCATCCGCTAACAAACCACCAATGAGTGGACCCAGGATTGTGCCGGCAACCTGCCCGGACTGACTGATTCCCATGGCAAAACCCATGCGGTCTTTCGGTGTGGTACCCGATATCAGCGCAACAGCTGCAGGATTGAAACCGGAGATAGTACCGTTAAGCAAACGCAATAAGAGAAGCTGCCAAGGATTCTGTGCCAGACCCATAAGGGCAATTACGATGGCCATCCCGAATCCCGAACGCAGCAGCATTACTTTTCGGCCATACTTGTCCGATAACTTGCCCCAGAGCGGTTGGAACAAAAATGAGGTGAGGAAATTGGCTGCAAAAATAAATCCCGCCCATATGCCAATTTCATGTTCGCCAACAACGCCCAGATCTCTTGCGAGATAAAGAGACAAAAATGGGGTAATCATGGTCATGCCCGAATTGACCAAAAATTGTCCGAACCAAAGCACAATGAGGTTTACTTTCCACGTTTTCAAAGTGCTTTCACTTCCTTTCAAAGATATTTCTGTAATTCTCAAAAAAACACCATTCTTTCATTATAACATAATTGTCATATGAGGGATGGGTGTAAGGAATGTCATAGTATTGTCACGTAGAACGCATCTGCATGTGGTTGTTACGGCTGTTTAAAAAGGGCATAATGGTAATTATGAGTCCAAAAACTATTGGAGGCTTCTTACATGAGCTATAATGATCGACTGATTCGGGCAAGTTTCAAACAACAGGTAGACCGTGTCCCGGTGTGGTACATGCGTCAAGCTGGACGTTACGATCCTGAATATCGCAAAATTAAAGAAAAGTACTCCTTGCTAGAAATCTGCAAACAACCCGAGCTGGCGGCTGAAGTTACACTCATGCCGGTACGCAAACTTGGTGTAGATGCGGCTATTTTGTATTCCGATATTATGAATCCGGTTGCCTCATTGGGCATTGATTTTGACATTGTAAAAAATATTGGTCCAGTTATCGATAATCCTATTCGGTCTGCTGCAGATGTGGATCGGCTCCGTCCCATCGACGTAGAAGGAGATCTGTCACATATTCTGGAAACCATTCGAATTCTGGATAAGGAGCTTGATGTGCCTCTTATTACGTTTGCGGGCGCACCATTCACGATTGCGAGTTATCTGATTGAAGGCCGACCTTCGAAAGGTTATATCCGCACCAAAACGATGATGTACAGCGAGCCTGAGGTGTGGCATAAGCTGATGCAGAAGCTTGGTGATATGGTTATTACATATGTCCGTGCGCATATTGCGAATGGCGGTAAGGCATTCCAGTTGTTTGACAGCTGGGTTGGAGCACTTTCTCCCAAAGACTTCAGAACATATGTGTTGCCTACGATTACCCGTATCTTTACCGAATTATCGGATTTGAATGTACCGAAGATTTATTTCCCTGGTGTTGCATCCGGTGAGTTGTTGCCAGCACTGCATAATCTGCAAGCCGATGTGATTGGACTCGACTGGAGAGTATCCATTTCGGAAGGGCGTAAACGTCTTGGTGGCAAATTTGCAGTACAGGGTAACCTGGACCCATATTTGCTGACTGCCCCGATGGAACTGATTAAGGAGCAAGCCAAAGTGATTATTGACGAAGGAATCAAGGAGCCGGGTTATATTTTCAACCTCGGACACGGATTATTTCCTGAAGCATCGCTAGAGAAGCTCAGAGAACTAACGGCGTATATTCATGAATATTCTGCCGAAGCAATGAAGACTGGGGTGACGGTAACCAATGACTAATACTGTAGGTGTACTGGTGATGTCGTATGGCACACCAGAAAATATGGAGAGTGTTGAAGCGTATTACACACATATCCGCAGAGGACGTCCGCCTGAACCGGAACAATTGAAGGAACTGAAGGATCGTTATGAAGCCATTGTTGGCGGTGTTTTCCCACTTCGGGAGAATACAGACAATCAGGTCAAGGCCCTTCAGGAGACGTTGAACCGCGATGAGCGTGGCACTGATGTGGAATTCCGTTGTTATCAAGGACTGAAGCATGCCTATCCGTTTATTGAGGACGGCGTGGAACAGATGGCGAAGGATGGAATTCAGACAGCGATTGGTATTGTACTGGCTCCTCATTTCTCCACGATGAGTGTAGGCAGTTATATCAAACGTGCACGTGAAAAAGCAGAAGAGCTGGGCGTTCATATGTCCTTTATTGAGAGTTATCATCTGCATCCGAAGTTAATTCAGGCGTTGTCCACACGTGTCAGTGCCAAGTTGGATGCGTTCGAAGAAGCTGGAGCAAAACGCGGAGATGTGAAGGTGTTGTTTAGTGCGCACAGTCTGCCGGCGCGTATTGTGGAGATGGGTGATCCATACCCGCAACAATTGCTGGAGACTTCGGAAGTGATTGCATCACGTGTAGGCATAACCAATTGGCAATTTACGTGGCAGAGTGCCGGACGAACAGCTGAGCCTTGGCTTGGACCGGATATTCTGGATACGTTACAGGAGCTTTCGCGTGAACAGGTAGAGGATGTGCTTGTGGCACCAATCGGGTTTGTCTCGGATCATCTCGAAGTGCTCTATGATCTTGATATTGAGGCCAAATCGATTGCCAAAGAGATCGACATGCGCCTGATGCGTATTGATTCTCTCAATAGCGATCCTCTATACATGGAGA
This sequence comes from Paenibacillus sp. FSL R7-0313, assembly GCF_037969885.1. Taxonomy (NCBI): domain Bacteria; kingdom Bacillati; phylum Bacillota; class Bacilli; order Caryophanales; family Paenibacillaceae; genus Paenibacillus; species Paenibacillus sp. FSL R7-0313. Next base: position 5,950,816 of record NZ_CP150219.1, on the reverse strand, counting down.
CGTTAAGCGACGTTATTATAAGCCAATGGCAGCAAGGGTCGGATGAGTAATGGGTGATAAGAAACGCCGTGTTGTTGTTGTCGGCGGTGGCCTTACCGGCCTCAGCGCGGCATTTTATATCCGCAAGCATTACCGGGAAGCAGGAGTTGAACCTGTGATTACTTTGGTCGAGAAAAGCTCGTCCATGGGAGGCATGATTGAGACACTGCACCGGGATGGATTTGTGATTGAAAAAGGGCCGGATTCTTTCCTGGCTCGCAAAACAGCAATGATTGACCTGGCTAAAGAATTGGAGATTGATCATGAATTGGTCAGTCAGAATCCGGAGTCGAAGAAAACGTATATCATGCAGCGTGGCAAACTTCATCCAATGCCAGCAGGACTTGTTCTCGGTATTCCGACAGAACTAAGACCGTTCCTGAGAAGTGGTCTCGTCTCTCCGGCAGGCAAACTGCGGGCGTTGATGGATTTTGTCATCCCGCCGCGTCGTACAACAGAGGATGAATCGCTCGGTTATATGATTGAACGTCGTCTTGGAGCAGAAGTGCTGGAGAACTTGACGGAACCACTGCTCGCAGGAATCTATGCAGGTGATATGCGGCGATTGAGCCTCCAGGCTACCTTCCCGCAGTTCGGAGAAGTAGAACGTGATTACGGTAGCTTGATCCGAGGCATGATGACAGGTCGTAAACCGGCTGAGACGCATACCGGTACAAAACGGAGCGCTTTTCTGAACTTTCGCCAGGGATTGCAGAGCCTTGTTCATGCACTCGTCCATGAGTTGCAGGATGTGGATCAACGTCTGAACACCGCGGTGAAGTCACTGCAACGTCTTGATGGAGCGCAGACCAGATACCATGTTGAACTGGGTAATGGCGAAATGCTTGAAGCTGATGATGTAGTGGTTACTGTGCCGACGTATGTCGCGTCGGAGCTGTTGAAACCTCACGTGGACACAGCGGCACTGGATGCGATTAACTATGTATCTGTAGCCAATGTAGTGCTCGCTTTTGAGAAAAAAGAGGTGGAGCATGTATTCGACGGATCGGGTTTCCTTGTTCCGCGAAAAGAGGGTCGAAATATTACCGCTTGCACGTGGACATCGACGAAATGGCTGCATACGAGTCCGGATGATAAAGTACTGCTTCGCTGTTATGTTGGTCGCTCTGGTGACGAACAGAACGTAGAGCTTCCGGATGAAGCGCTGACGGACCTGGTTCTCAAGGATCTAAGAGAGACGATGGGTATTGAAGCAGTGCCGATCTTCTCCGAGATTACAAGGCTTCGTAAATCCATGCCACAGTATCCGGTGGGACACCTCCAACATATTGCCGCCCTTCGTGAGGAGCTTGGCAGCAAGTTACCGGGTGTGTACATTGCAGGTGCAGGTTATGAGGGTGTAGGCTTGCCTGATTGCATCAGACAAGCAAAAGAGATGTCTGTCCAGGCTACACAAGAGCTTGCAGCAGATTAAGTACAGCAAGAGAGCTGTCTCAAACGTAGAATTATCTACTGGAGAGATGGCTTTTTTTATATGAAAATAAGGAAGCTAACCGAGTTCGTATCCTTTCAATCGATACAGTTCCAAGGAATGATGGAAATCCAGAATATGCCTGATATAATGGTATGTATGGCTGTGAAGAAGAAGAGGAGTTGCTTATGTATCCCCCAAGATCAGAGCGAAGTGTAAAGAAGAAAATTAGTAAACGCACCCGCAATACAATCACAATCATCTGGACCGTTAATATTGTGTTGATCATGGCAATTGGTCTGGTGGGCATTTTTTATGTCATGAATAACCGTCAGCAACAGGCAGACCAGCCGGTGAAGCAAGAAATTGTTGATCAGGATCAGCCTTCCATTGGAGACGATGCCAAAGGTGGGGATCAAGTAAGTGCTCCTGACTCGGAGTCCGATGAGATTCCGGAAGAAGAACCCGAAGTTACGGATGAAGAGACAACAGCGGATGCGGATAAGACATCCGGAGTAGCGACACCTGATACTTCAGGCAATACCAACAGTGGGAAAGCCGAATCTGGAACGAAAAAACCAGCGGCGGATTCGACACCGTCCGGCACCAAGGGAAATGCAGGTGTAGATACCGAATCAGGGACGTCTAAACCTTCCAATTCAGCGAAGGATGTCACGATTAACTTTGTTGGCGATATCCAGTTTTCAGGCAAAGTTGCGGAACTGCTGGATAAGAACGGTTATGACTATCCCTTTGCCAAACTAGGCAGATTATTCAAGGATGATGATCTTACCATCGGCAACCTGGAGACACCGATAACCCTGGGTGGTACTGGTGCGGCTAACAAAACATATGTATACAAATCTTCGCCCAAAGCATTGGCGGCAATGGCCTCTGCGGGTTTTGATGCTGTCAATTTGGCAAACAATCATATTCTGGATCAGGGCGTAGAAGGTCTGGTAGATACGTTAACCTATCTCAAGGAATATGGTATAGCTCATACCGGGGCAGGTATGAACAGGGATGAAGCCTATGCACCAGCATATCTGGAACGCAAAGGTATGAAGATTGCATTGCTTGGGTTCTCCCGCGTTGTACCGGAAACGAGTTGGAAGGCGGAAGGTAATCGTGCTGGCGTGGCTGAAGCCTATGATTCCACAGGGGCAGTGCAAGCGATCCAGGATGCCCGTAAGAAGGCTGATCTGGTGATCGTGGTTGCACACTGGGGAGAGGAACGTGTAAGTACTCCAAACAGTGACCAGACCCGATTGGCTCATGAGTTTGTAGATGCTGGCGCAGATCTGGTCATAGGTGGTCATCCTCATGTGTTGCAAGGGTTGGAGTACTATAAGGGAAAGTGGATTGCATACAGTACGGGAAATTTCATTTTCTCCAGATCAACCACCGAAGAGACTTGGAAAACGGCGGTATTTCAGGCTCGCTGTAGTCAAGATGCAGCTTGCAGCATGAAAGTTATCCCTTATGAGGCCGGGCTAGGTCAGGCCATTCCAATGATTGATGAGGCGAACAAACTGCTGTTGGCACAGATGGCAAAGCTCTCTCCTGGTATTCGATATGATGGGAATGGAGTCGCTTCGCCTAATTAAAAACCTTTTTGAGGAGGGAATCGAATGAACAACCTTTGTGTAGCGCACCGTGGATTTTCTTCTATTGCACCAGAGAATACGATGGCTGCATTCCTGATGGCCATGGAGCGGCCTGAAGTTCAGTGGATGGAGCTGGATGTGCAGTTGTCGCGTGATGGTGTACCCGTGGTCATTCATGATTTTACAGTGGATCGCACGACAAATGGCAAGGGCCTGGTTCGGGAAACCGATTGGGCTGATCTGCAACGTCTGGATGCCGGATCGTGGAAAAATAAGTCTTACAAAGGCGAACGGATTCCGGCGCTAAGTGAATTGTTAGATCGCTCTTGCGGCAGAGTACGTTTGAATATTGAACTGAAAACGCAGGGAGACATGTACCCGGGTCTGCCTGCAGCTGTTATATATGAAGTGAGAAAAAGACATATGCAAAATGATGTTGTGATTACCTCATTTGAACCAGCCGCTCTGATCGAAGTGAAGAAACTTGCACCGGAGATCCAGACGGGGCTGATTATCGATGCACGACCAGGTGATTTGTTAACCGCGCTGCGGCAGATGAATTGTACATTCCTCTCGATTGGATACACCAATGTAGACAAATCATTAATGAACGAGATGCGGAGTTCAGGTATTCGGGTGATGGCTTGGACAGTGGATGACAAGACCATTATGAAGAAACTGGCGGCAGTTGATCCAGAACTCATGTTATGTACGAACCGTCCTGACGTATGGGAGCTGGCATTTCAGGAGACGAGCAGCCGATTCTTCAGACCCTAACTTTCCTATATGCACTATTCAATCCGATAAAGGTGGTAATATACCCATGTTAACTAACATTCGCAATGTATACTGTGTAGGACGCAATTATAAACTTCATGCGGAAGAATTGGGTAACGCGGTTCCGGATGAACCAATGATCTTTATGAAACCTTCTCATGCAGTCGTGCCCCTAAATGGTGAAACGCTTGAATTGCCTGCTACCAAGGGTGAAGTTCACTATGAAGCTGAATTGGTCGTGCAAATCGGCCGGAGTTATGAGCCAGGTATGGCGGTAGATGAGCTGGTGGATGCTTATGCATTTGGTATTGATTTTACGTTACGTGACGTACAGACCGTGATTAAGAAAAAGGGCCACCCGTGGACAGCGGCCAAAGGGTTCAGAAATTCCGCTCCGGTTACTGCATTTCAGGCATTCCCGGGTGCGGCAGCATTACTGGAGAAAGACTTTACATTGACCAAAAATGGTGAGGTAGTCCAGCGTGGTAACATTAGTAACATGATCTTCAGTTTACAGGATATTGTGGATTATGTAGGTCACCATTACGGCCTAGGGCCGGGCGATGTCATTTTTACAGGAACACCGGAAGGTGTTGGACCAACACAAGCAGGAGATGTGCTCGAACTGGCATGGGACGGCGAATCCTTGGATGCCTGCACGATTGGGTCAGCGCAATAAGGATTACACATCACACCTGCTTGAGATGAATAGAGTACAAGAAAGGGGCGTGCATACGCTCCTTTTTGCTGTGTTATCGTGGATATATATTTATATCTTCATCGAACGGATACGCTACTAATTTACGCCAAACTGTATGCTGTATTTGCGCTCTGTGTGACCAACTCTTCCAGTTCAGCTTGTTGTGCAGCATGTTGCTCTAAACTGATACTTCCACTTGCGAGCCGTTCATCCAACTGCTCTCTGAGCTGTCTTACTTGTATAGCAATCACTTCATCCAAATTCCCGTTGTTTTCTTCCGTAATCCTCCTCAGTGATTTCCCGTTGTACAGTTCCTGATACAGATCCGCTTCTGAAGGCTGATTGAGAGCGCTGAGCAGCTCGTCATTGCTTCCCTCACGAGTATCCAAGTCAACGATGGACCACTTAGCACTAGGTATGGGGGAGATGGCGGATTGGCCCCATGCTGTTCCGGCGAAGGACATGGTGACAATCATTGTGCCTATAATAATGACTCTTTTCATATTCATATGGATAATCCTCATTTCTGTAGTTGAGTACGAACTGAATCGTAACTTGTCGTTGATGTATTTGTAGATGTTTCGATCTGAGAATAGTGTAAACGGGAAACCTGAAGTGAAACTTAAAACAGGATAAGTAATTTCAACCCGGCAGAGAATGACTGTAAAAAGAAAAGACTACTAACACAATTCACACTTGACAGGTTGGGTTAGTTGGTTATATGATGATCTCAATTATTTTAATACTCATTAAATGAACAGTGAACTAATTTGAACTGAAAACTAAGTCGAGCTGATTGGACCACCAAAGGCTCCCGGGACTACTCCACTATGGAATGTCCACGGGGGCCTTTTTTCGTATCTTTATTGAAGCTTCAAACGATCAAGGAGGTTATGAAATGAGCGATAGAGACTGGGAAGCGTTGGAGCGGACGGATTGGTTATTTCGCAAAATGGTCAGACGATTTGTCAAAGAGCGGGATCGCATCTCTGTAGAAGGTATCAGCCTGCCAGGCATGCTTATCCTGCACAAGATCATTCGTGAGGGAGAACAGCGACTTGGGGATTTGGCAGAACAATTGGACTTTACATCGGGTGCCATTACAGCTCTGACCGATAAGTTGGAGAAAAAGGGACTCACCATCCGCAGACGAAAGGAAGACGATCGCCGGACGGTTTTACTGGACATCACATCCAGCGGGCGGGAGATGTATGCGAGAAACAGCAATATCGGTGCCCGATGTATCACGCTTCTGTTTGAGGGTTTTACGACGGAGGAACTGGAGCAGCAAAGTCAATTCTACGAGCGGGTAGTAGCGAATCTGGAGGGATTCTCGGACACGGTGCTGGAATTGGCGGAGAACAACGGGATACAAGAACAGGATCGGTCCTCCACAAGTGACCTTGAGCAGAAGCACCGGGACAATACCGGGAAGAAGAGTAACTATCTCAGTTATTGAGGTTGAGTCAAGGTAACAACATTTGATATACCACAAACATTCTAGGGGAGAGATGATCAATGGGACACTCAACAATATATCCAACTGGAGCCACGCTATTCAATCCGGATAAGGCTTGGGGCGGTTATACCGTCTATCAGGCAGGTGAAGAAGGCGTAGTATTGATCGATATGAATGGCAAGGAGGTTCACCTGTGGAAAGGATTGTTAGGGTTTCCGGCCAAAATATTACCTGGCGGCTACGTGCTGGGCAGCACGGGTCGCAGAGATCCGAAGTTCGGTATTCAGGATAATGTCGATCTGGTTCAGGTGGATTGGAACGGCAACATTGTATGGAAATACAATAGCTACGAACACATCGAAGATCCGGGGTATGAGCCATTATGGTATGCCCGCCAGCATCATGATTATCAGCGTGAGGGAAATCCGGTAGGTTATTATGCCCCTGGCCTTGCGCCAAAGACGAAGAGTGGCAAAACACTTATTCTGGCACACAAAAATGTGAGTAACCCGCAAATTTCAGATAAGCCATTGCTTGATGATGCCATTATCGAAGTGGATTGGGAGGGGAAGGTACTCTGGGAGTGGCTGCCTAACGAACACTTTGAAGAATTAGGTTTTGATGAAGCTGCTCGAAATGTTCTGTTCCGTGACCCGAATACACGCTCTTTCGGTCATCTGGGTGGTGGTGTTGGTGACTGGTTACATATTAATTCTGCTTCTTATGTTGGACCCAACCGTTTCTATGAAGAAGGAGACGAACGGTTCCACCCCGACAATATTATCTGGGATGCCAGAGAGGCCAATATTATTGCCATTACAGACAGACAGAGTGGAAAGATCGTGTGGAGATTAGGACCAGACTATACTTCAACTGAAGCGAAACACATTGGCACAATTATCGGACAGCATCATGCACATATCATTCCCCAAGGTCTACCGGGTGAAGGGAATTTGCTCGTATTTGACAATGGCGGCTGGGCAGGTTACGGCCTTCCAAATCCGGCTTCTCCATTTGGATTGAAACATGCGATTCGGGATCACTCCCGTGTACTGGAGATTAACCCGGTCACTTTGGAGATTGTCTGGCAGTATACATCGGCAGAAGCAGGTTTCTCGGTTCCGACGGATTCTTATAAATTTTATAGCCCATACATCAGTTCCGCCCAGCGTTTACCTAACGGTAACACCCTAATAACCGAGGGTTCCAATGGCAGATTGTTTGAAGTCACAGCGGAGCATGAGCTGGTCTGGGAGTATGTCTCCCCGTACACAGATGGGCGGAATACCAATATGGTCTATCGCTCATATCGAGTTCCTTATCAGTGGGTTCCACAGTTGGAGAAACCGCAGGAAGTTGCGATCGAAGCCATTGATGTCTCCAACTACAGGGTCCCGGGAGCAGCACCCAAAGGTTCTGCATCCATCGTGAGCGTAGAGACAACTCTTCCATTTGTGGAGGGTGCAGCCTGTGTGGCAACGTCGGATGAAGGCAAGTCAGGCGGTTAAGCGTCAAGAATCATGACTAGATCGAATGGGGTGTATATTGTGAGAAAACCATCCATAGTAACCGGCATATTGATATTATTTCTGGCTACGACACTCATATTATCCGGATGCAGTTCAAACGCAGCAGGATCTGGAGCAAAAGACGCTACCGGCAAGAATACCGATAATGTAAAAATTCGAATCGCAGATACAAGTACCAACCCAACGTTCAGGGTAGCTATTGCCAAAGGTTTTTTTGAAAACAGGGGCATTGATGCAGAGAGTATTACGTTTGGCTCACCGGCTGAAGGTGTAAATGCACTATTTATCAAACAGGTTGATATTGCTTACGGTGCGGACTTCCCTGTATTAAATGCTTTGTCTAAAGGGGAATATTCAGTCATCGCTTCTGCAGGTCAGACTACGGATGAAGCGGCAGCCGCCTGGAAGCTGTATGCAAGGGAGAATATTCAGAGTGGAGCGGATTTGAAGGGCAAGAAAGTGAGTTTCATTCGAGGCACATTTATTCCGTATCTATGGGATGAATATTTGAAAGATCAGGGGGTGGCGCTGAGTGATGTGACGCAAATTGGTCAGGGGGCTTTTGATGAAGCCTACATCGCATTGAAACAGGGAGACCTTGATGCCGCTTGGGTTATAGGTTCCGCGTTAACCGATAAATTCGATGCACTCGAAGGAGTACATCAGCTGACGGATATGTCTCAGACCCCTATACGTCTTGGTATGGGACTGGTATCAAGTAATGAATTCATCCAGGCAAATCCTGAAACGGTAAGTGATTTTCTTGGGGCGCTGGATGAAGCATCCACGTATGCCCAAGCGCATCCTGAAGAAGTTGCCGAACTGATGTATCAAGAGACCAAACAGCCTAAAGATGCCACGTTGAAAGACCTTCCGATCAATCCATGGGAAGTTGGATTTACGCAGGCTGCTTATGATAGTTTGGCAGGTCAGAAGCAATATATGGTGGACACCGGAATCATTGAACAGGATTTTGATCTCGACACCAAACTCAATCTGACTTCTCTCCAGCAGGCGTTGCCGGAAAAAGTGACATACAGTAAATAATTCTTATTGAAATGGGAGGTGTCCGTTATGTCCTTACCTGCAACTCAGCATACCATTCATATTGAACAGCTGCGGAAAACGTATCATGCCCCGACCAATGGGGATGTGCATTATATCATTAAGGATGTCGATCTGGTTATCAAGGGAGGAGAGTTCTTTGTCCTGCTTGGTCCCAGTGGGTGTGGGAAGTCAACGCTGCTGAACATGATCGCGGGGTTTATCTCCAAGTCGGGTGGACAGCTCAAGGTGGATAACAAGGAGATTGACAGACCAGGCAGGGATCGGGCAATGGTATTCCAGCAGGCGGATTCTTCTCTCTTTCCATGGCTAACCGTGAGGGAGAATGTTGAATTCGGACTTCGAATGTCCAAGGTGCCTAAGACGCAACGGCGTGAGATCTCCGATCGTTACATCCAGCTTGTGGGACTGAGTGCTCATGAGGGCAAATTTCCAAAAGAGCTATCAGGTGGCATGAAGCAGCGTGTTCAATTGGCCCGGGTACTTGCGAATGACTCGGCGATCTTGCTGATGGATGAGCCATTCGGTGCGCTGGACGCGATGACGAGACGGACCATGCAGAAGGAACTGGTGAATATTTGGAAAGAAACACATAAAACCGTTATCTTTGTCACACACGATATTCAGGAGGCGTTATTGCTTGGTGAGCGCATAGGCATTATGTCTGTAGGTCCGTCTTCGAATATCACGGATATTTACCACAACACTTTACCTTACCCGAGGAACATCGCCTCGTCTGAGTTCAACACCCTGTATGACCGAATTCAAGGCCACTTTGAAGAATAACTGAGGTGATATACAAGATGAAATGGTTGGAGAAAAAATGGGTGTCTATCCCGCTTCTATGGGTAACAGTCATCTTAATCTGGCAGCTTGGTGCCCTTATCTATGGGCCTGACGTAATCCCTGGTCCGTGGCACACGATCCTGGGAGCACGCGAATTGATTGCTGACGGTACACTGATGGAGTATATCGGAATCAGCTTCACTCGTGTACTGGCGGGATGGGTACTCGGAAGCATCATTGCTATTCCGGTAGGGTTGATTATTGGCAAAGTTCATCTCATCCGGCTGTTCGCCGAACCGTTCCTTAACTTTATACGTTTTATCCCGCCGATCGCCTTTATTACCTTATTCCTGGTGTGGTTCGGAATTGGTGAGCAATCCAAGATCGCGCTCATTATGTACGCAACCTTCTTCATTGTTGTATTGAATACACTGACAGGTGTACTCTCCGTTGAAGAAGACAAAATCCGGTCGGCCCGCAGTATGGGAGCCAATGAACGGCAGATTCTGCTGCATGTGATTGTTCCGGCGACAACCCCGTATATCTTCACGGGTGTGCGACTGGCGATGGGAACCTCGTATATGGCCATAATTGGTGCTGAGATGATTGCCTCGAATGAGGGAGTCGGTTACTTGATCTGGAATTCCAGACTCTTTTTCCGAACAGATTGGATCTTTGTCGGGCTGATTTCCCTGGGTTTTATGGGATTCCTGACGGATCGATTGTTCAACTGGTTTGGTCGCAGAGTACTCTACCGATATGGGGTCATTGGCGGAGCGAAGCGGGGCTAAATTAGGACATAGGAACATTGAATTCCAGACGTTACTTGAAAAGGGAAGTTATCTTGTTTTGACGTTTGATCGATAACCTGTTTTGGCACTTCTACACGAGGCCAATACAGGTTTTTTGTGTGCTGGCGTAAGGAGTTTCGGCATTGAGATCAAACCGTGGTATAATTGAATTTCAAAAATACAATAAACGTCATGCGGGCTGTACATACGCTGCATGCAGGAGACATTATGGATTGGATTATTGGCGCCGTATGCGCTTCTATGGTGGCAGGTGCTGCCTATGCGAAAAAGTCGCTAACCCTGTCTGGCTGCCTGGCAGCAATCATGATGGGAACGATATATTACGGAGCGGGGAACCTGTTCTGGTTTGGCACGTTATTGTTGTTTTTCATTACTTCAACGTTGCTCTCCAGGTTTCGTAAAGATCGGAAGCAGGAGCTGGAGAAATCCTATGCCAAGTCAGGAAATCGGGATGCGGGACAAGTGATGGCTAATGGTGGAATGGGCATGTTCCTATGCCTGGGATACTGGATATTTCCACATCCGGCATGGGTGTATGCTTTCATTGGTGTGATGGCTACCGTTACATCGGATACATGGGCAACCGAAATTGGGAGTCTCAGTCGAAAGCCGCCGCGCTCTGTTCTCACGTGGAAGGTACTTACTCCTGGTGCTTCAGGAGGGGTCTCACTTCTTGGCACCGTGGCTGCAGCCGTAGGCGGGGCTCTGATTGGTGCGGGAGCATTCTTGTTTTCCTGGATCGCCGGGATAGAAGGACTTAGTCTGTTTAGTTGGACTTTTGTCGGTCTTGTAGGCGGGTTGGCAGGGGCTTTTGCCGATTCCTATCTGGGCGCAACGGTGCAGATGATGTATCGTTGTACTGTGTGTGGCCGTGAAGTTGAGGTACATGAACATTGCGGGCATCCAACGGTTCGGGCTCGTGGCTGGGCATGGATGAGTAATGACCTGGTGAACGTGCTTAGCTCGGTAATCGGCGGATGTGTGGCGATTGGTTTAGGTAACATTTTGGCGTTGTAGGGGGGAGTACATTTTGAGCACGGTACAGGGAGACAAATCGGAGGCTATTTTGGATGCGGCCTATGGTATTTTTGGCTCGAAAGGTTTTTATGAGACCAAAATGTCTGATATTGCAGACGAAGCCGGCATCGCAAAAGGCACCATTTATTTATATTTCAAAAGCAAGGAACAATTATTTATCGCAGTATCCAAGCGGGACTGTAACAGCTTTATTAGCCGTCTTGAATATGCTTTGAACTCGCATGAGAACACAGGTGATAAACTTGGAGCAATAGCCAAGACCCACCTTACGTATTATTATGAGCGTCGCAATCATACCAAGCTCTTCTTTATGGCACCCAATAATGATCCGGATCTGATGAAATTCATGAAGGCATTCATGAATCAATACATGAGTATGGTGTGTGAGGTACTGGAGAGTGCAAGTGTACCTGAGCCTGTATTGCTCGCTGAAGCCTATATCGGAATTCTGGACCGGCTGAAGATGGATATCATGTTGAATCCGGAGTTCAATGAGGAACATCTGAACAAACGAATTGCTTTTGCAGCAGCGTTGTTTCTGGATGGATGCCGTTCTTTTTTACAAGTGTAAAGTGAGTGCACGGATGTACGTGATAATTGAATTTTAATTTACAGAGAAGTGGGTACGAGCAATGAACATAATGACGGTAGAGCAAATTGCAAAAAGTTATGGCGAAAAAATATTGTTCAAGGATGCTTCATTTGGTATGGCTGATCAGGACAAGATTGGTGTCGTTGGTGTAAATGGCACCGGGAAATCCACGTTTCTGCGTGTGATATCCGGTATGGAACCTGCAGACGCGGGACAGATCTCGATCGGTAATGACGTACGTATTCAGTTCCTGGCGCAAAATCCGGACTTCAATCCGGATAATACGGTACTGCAACAAGTATTCGAAGGTGACAGCATGGAAATGAAAACCGTGCGTGAATATACGGAAACGATGGAATTATTGGAACTGAATTCGTCCGATCCAGCATTGCAAGAGCGGTTATTACGTTTGAATCAGCAAATGGAGCAGCTTCAACTCTGGCAGATGGAGAGCGAAGCGAAGAGCATTTTGTCCAAACTGGGTATTCGTCAATTCGATGCACTGATGGGCACATTGTCTGGTGGACAACGCAAAAGGGTAGCACTCGCTGCTGCGCTGATTCACCCTTGCGAACTGCTCATTCTGGATGAGCCAACGAACCATATTGATAATGATTCGGTCGTATGGCTCGAGCAGTACTTGCAGAAGCGCCGCGGCGCACTGCTTATGATTACGCATGATCGGTATTTCTTGGATCGTGTAGCGAATGTCATGCTGGAATTGGATCATGGTCGTTTGTTCCGATATGAAGCCAACTATACACGTTTTCTTGAACTGAAGGCAGAACGTGAAGAACGGGAAGCCTCTTCCGAACAGAAACGTAAGAACCTGCTTCGGACAGAGCTTGCGTGGATTCGTCGCGGTGCCAAGGCACGGACGACAAAACAAAAAGCGAGAATTGATCGATTCGAACAACTCAAAGACCAACAAGGAGTCCAGCGCTCGGGTTCATTGGAAGTATCGGTTGGCTCCACGCGTCTGGGTAAAAAGATACTGGAGATTGAGCATCTTTCCAAATCCGTCGGTGGTCGCAAACTGATCGAAGATCTGAGTTATATTGCTGTACCTGGAGATCGGGTAGGGATTGTCGGACCGAATGGTAGTGGTAAGTCCACGTTGTTACAGATGATATCTGGCAAGCTGGAACCCGATGCAGGCGTGGTTGACGTCGGTCCTACGGTCAATTTGGGCTATTTCACACAGGAACATCAGGAGATGGATGAATCTCTTCGTGTGATTGAGTACATCAAGGAAGTGGCCGAGAATGTGAAAACAGCCGATGGCTCTCTGATTACAGCATCCCAAATGCTGGAGCGGTTCCTGTTTACTCCGGCATCCCAGTGGACGCCAATCTCGCGTCTGTCTGGTGGAGAGAAGCGTCGCCTGTATCTGCTGCGTGTGCTGATGGCTGCGCCGAATGTATTGCTGCTGGATGAGCCGACGAATGATCTGGACATCCAGACACTCGCTGTACTGGAAGACTACCTGGATGATTTCCCCGGTGTTGTCTTTGTCGTATCCCATGATCGCTATTTCCTTGATCGTACTGTGGATAAAGTGCTGTCTTTTGAGGGCAACGGTGCTGTACGTGTACACGTCGGCGACTACAGTGAGTATGCGGAATGGATGCTGAAAAATGCACCTGGAGCTAATCAAGAGAGTGATACAGGAGCAGCGAAGGTGAAGCAGTCATCTGAGAAAACGACGCCTGCAGTGTCAGCGGTCAAACCGAAGTTGAAATTCAGCTTTAAGGAGCAACGTGAATACGACCAGATCGATGAAAATATTGAGAAGGCTGAAGCCAATCTTGTCCGGATTAACAAAGAGATGGAAGAGTCATTTAGTGATTCTGCCCGTCTGCAGGAGTTGATGGCGGAGCAGGTTGAGGCTGAGCGTCATCTGGATGAATTGATGGAACGCTGGACCGTTCTGAATGAACTTGCAGAGCAGATTGAACAGAGCAAGTCTTGATTTATAACTAAACATCGCCCTTTTTTCCATAGTGACTTTATGTCGCATTGGAGGAAAGGGCGATTTTTTGTCTGCGAATTTGCGCTTTTATGTGAAACGTTCTGTATGTTCATTACGTTGTATAAGTAAAGAATTCCATAGAAGGGAGAGAACACCACACTTATGTATAAGGAAATTAATCAACAGTTGGCAGTGCTCAAGGAAAAGGGGAGAATTTACGAGAAATGGACCAAGCGTCTGGAGAAGCTTCAAACGGAGGAAAGTGAATGGGAAGCAAAGGTAAAGCGTCGTCTGGAGCATCTCCAGAAGGAACAGAAGGATGTTGATCGACTGAACAGTATGACATTGTCAGCATTTTTTTATCAACTGATTGGCAAGAAGACAGAACGGCTGGAGAAGGAAGAGCTGGAGCTCTTGGAGAGCAAGGCTGCATACGACACCGCTTGTCGCATGTTACAAGACGTACAGGAGCAACGAATTCATGTGGAGCAGGAGTTGGAGGGCGGGCGGCAGTATCAGTACTGGCAGAGCGACTACAACGCTCTGTGGGGGAAGAAGGAAGGTCGTCTGCTGGACCAGGATGGGGAATTGCAACACATGGCTGAGAATCGGGAACATCTGGCGAGTGAGCTTCAGGAACTGGATGAAGCTTTTCGGGAGGGGGAATATCTGCTATATGCCCTTGAACGTGCGGAGAAGGCTTTGTCTTCGGCAGGTAATTGGGGTGTGTATGACATGATGGGTGGTGGAGTCATCTCCACACATATCAAGCGGGGACGAATGGATGACGCTCAGGTCGCTATTATGGATGCAGGTAAGCGTCTACGACGTTTTCAGAAGGAATTGGAGGATGTAGAGATGGCCGTACACGCCGATCTGCATCTTGGAGGTCTGCTTTCATTCGCAGACTATTTCTTTGATAACCTTTTTGTGGACTGGATGGTTCAGGACAAAATTCGCAAAGCCGAACGTCAGGTGAAGGATGGACTGAGCGCGGTTCGGAAGACCATGCATGTGTTAAGAAATGAAATCCGTGACCATAAGGCAGAGTTAGAGATATTGGATCGTAAATATCATGCATATGTGGAACAGGCAGATTAAGAGATATGACAAAAAAGGACACTTCCGATAGCGCACCGATTTGCTGTGCTTGGAAGTGTCCTTTTTGATTAGACAAGACTTATGGATGTCACCATGATGATTTCGTAGAAAAATGATGCTTTTTTACTTGGTTGTAATGTAGGCAGCTAGCAATCGTGCCGTATTCAGGACAGCATCCTTATGCGTACGCTCCATGGAATGAGATGCGTGAACTCCTGGACCGATCAGCGCTGCTCGGATATTGTTTCCTCCGCGTAATGCTGCACTGCCATCTGAGCCATAGTGAGGATAAATGTCGACGACGTAATCCATGCCATCTTGTTTGGCCAGCTCAATGAGACGGCTAGTCATATCATAGTCATACGGGCCAGAAGAGTCCTTGGCACATATGGAAACGTCGGTTTCTTTACAACTGAGATCGTCACCCATCGCACCCATGTCTACAGCGATCATTTCACTGATTTCCGCAGGGATATACGATGCGCCATGTCCGACTTCTTCATAGTTGGAGATGAGCAGAGAGACGTTATGTAATGGTTTCCAGCCCTCGCGATGTGCAGACTCAAGGATGCCGAATAGCGCAGCCACGCTGGCTTTGTCGTCCAGATGACGTGATTTGATATAACCACTCGGAGTGATGACGGCGCGAGCATCGAAGGAGATAAAATCGCCCACAGAGATTCCGAGTTTCAACACATCCTCCTTGGAAGAGACGACTTCATCGATTCGAACTTCCATATGGCTCTCGGTCCGTTCAAAGGTGCGTGCATCTGGATAGACGTGTACAGACGGGTGAAGGGAGAGGATGGTGCCTGTGTATGTTTTTCCATCCCGAGTATGGATGGTACAATATTCGTTTTCGATACTTTGCATGGAAAATCCACCAACAGAGGTCAGTTTCAATGTGCCGTAAGATGTAATGGAGCGCACCATGGCCCCTAGCGTATCCACGTGGGCGCTCAAAGCAATTGTCTTGGACGAATCCTGCCCTGGCAATGTGAGCACTGCACCGCCCTTATTATTCAGCTCACAGGCGATGCCCAGTGATTCTGCTTCCTTGCGGATCATCTCGATAATATGATGGGTGTAACCACTTGGGCTTGGTGTATCCAGCAATTTTTTCAGAAAAGACAGAACGTATGATTCATCAATTGTAAAACTCATTGTGTAATTTCCTCCTCGGATCATGGGTATGGTGTGAAACAAAATACAGCCTGTCTGGGGGAGAGAATGTGATACTACCATTCCTGACTCGCCAGCAGGCTGTCTCTGATTGGTTACAGTGTTCCCGTAGGGTTTCCTTTGCGCTGACTCTGGATCGAATCATTCTCCAATAGGCTGTCGGATTCATTGGAGTCAAGCGAATCCATCGATTTAAAAGAATCCAACGTAGATTTGCTTGTCGCGGAACTTTCCAATTCAGATACACGCAATTTCAATTGTTTGTTCTCGCGTTGCAGTCTGTATTGGCGATAGATGCCATATGACCCTACAATAATTCCACCGATCAGGGTACAGCCTAGAATCAGCAAGATCAGCGGGATTTGTACCGTGTTAAATAACAGGTTGACTTGTACGGAATCCACATTAATGACCGCAAAGATTCCCGTGAGCAGTGCAAAAACAAGACCTGCTATGAGTGCCCATTGCATTTTCATGGTGTTGCCTCCTTGTTGAACAATTGAGAACTAGATATGCATTACCCATATTCGGGTATGTTGCATCTAGCAATGATGATAAAATCCCCTGCCCAACGGGCAAGGGATGCAGGTCACATGGAAAGACAACCTTATTTGGTTAATTGCTCCATCTGTTCAATCAATTCCTTGAACACACTCATGGCTTCACGAATTGGCTGTGGTGTAGACATATCCACACCTGCTTTTTTCAGAATGTTGATGGAGTAATCACTGCCACCGCTCTTCAGGAAGCCAAGATATCGGTCAACAGCCGGTTGGCCTTCTTCCAGAATTTGCTTGGAAAAGCTTGTTGCTGCGGAGAAGCCTGTAGCATATTTGTAAACGTAGAAGCTGTTATAGAAGTGTGGAATGCGAGCCCATTCCATTTCAATTTCTTTGTCGACAGCCATGCCTTCTCCGTGATATTTAACGTTCAGATCATAATAGATCTCGGATAACAATTGTGGTGTTAATGCGTCACCTTGTTCCGCACGTTCATGAATGATTTTCTCGAATTCAGCAAACATGGTCTGACGGAATACCGTTGTACGGAATTGGTCTGCATAATAGGTCAACAGATACAATTTTTCCTTTGGATCTGTTGATTTGTTAAGCAGATAATCCATAAGCAACGCTTCGTTGGTTGTGGATGCAACCTCAGCCAGGAAGATGGTGTACTGTGCATCACGATACGGAAGTGTTGTATCCGAGTAATGTGAATGCAGAGCGTGACCCATTTCATGTGCGAGTGTGAACATGCTGTTCAGGTTATCTTTGTGATTCAACAAGACATAAGGGTGAGTGCCGTAAGCGCCCCAGGCATATGCGCCTGAACGTTTATTTTCATTCTCATATATATCGATCCAGCGGTTATCATATCCAGTCTGCAATGCGTCAGCATAGTCCTTGCCGAGTGGTTTCAGACCATCTTTGACCGTTTGTTTCGCTTCCTCGTAGGTAATATCCATTTTGTATTCGTCTACGAGTGGAGCGAACAGATCGTACATGTGCAATTGATCCACACCCAGCAACTTTTTGCGCAGGTCCATATAACGATGCAATAACGGAAGGCTCTCGTGAATGGTGTCTACCAGATTGGTATACACATCCGTTGGGATGTTATCTCCATATAGGGACATTTCCATCACGGAAGGATACTTCCGAACATTAGCATAGAACATATTTTTGGTTACATTTGCATTCAGGGCAGCCGCAATTGTGTTCTTCTGTTTGGCATAGGTTTCGTATACCGCTTTGAAGGCACGTTCGCGAACTTCACGATTAGGATTCTCCAGGAACTGAATGTAGCTGCCGTGTGTCAGCTCGACTTCGTTACCATGTTCATCCTTGATCCTTGGAAACTTGAGGTCAGCGTTATTCAGCATGCTGAAGATTGTCTGTGGTGCTTGTGAAAGGTTGCCTACCTGTGCAAGCAAAGCCTCTTCAGCTTGGCTAAGAACGTGGGCTTTTTCGCGTTTCATCTCTTCCAATGTAAACGTGTAAGCAGAGAGTTTTTCGTTCGCAATAAATGCGTCCAACTGATCATCCGGCAGGGAAAGAATCTCCGGTGTGACAAAAGAAAGTGCTTCACCAACCCGTACGCCTAATTTCTGGGCTTTTTGGGACAGGTTTTGATATGTAGGATTCGCTGTGTCTTCATCTTGATGCATACGTGCGTACACAAAGAGGCGTTCTATTTTGAGGCTGATCTCATCTTCGAATTCGAAGCAAGATTTGAGTACATCAGGTTGATTCAGTTTGCCTTGGAATTCGGAGGCCTTCTTGGTCAAAGACGATACTTCTTCATATTCCTGATCCCAGGCTTTCTGATCGGCAAATAAATCTTCCAGTTTCCAGCTATGCTCAGCCGGCACCTCGGAACGTTTCAATAATTGACTCATGGAAATCCTCCTTTGATGATCTGATAAATGTATGGACGAAGCTGCCTTCGTCTCGCTTGCCTGTGCGGAGAGAGACGAAGGAATCAGACTAAGTACCAGGATAACAGATAGCGATTTCTGGTATTTCAACGGCCTTCCTCCTTACAATACGAATAATCTCGTATAGTATGACCTTAGGCACGATGAAATATTTGAGCATCTGGGTCCCCGTGATTAGATTCCCATGTTATACAGAAAATAAACGATCAGGAAAAAGGCGAAACAAATGAGCAGGGTAGCAATAAGCGCCATTCCCCGTCTCAATCGATCCGGGATGGAATTGCGTCCCAAAATAAGCACAATACCAAGAGAGAAGGCAAGGATAATAAAAATGACGACATTGCTTGAGTCAAGCTGCATGGGTTAGACCCCTTTGAAGGCAGCCATCAATTGACGCCATTCATCCTCACGGTTCTCAAAATCTGCTTTTGGAAAACGGCGTTCAGCCCAGTGCATTAATGCAGGACGGCTAAGGAACGTATGGCATTCTTCGCCCCACTCTTCCGAAATTTCTCGCAGTACGAGATATTTGCCTTGAACTTCTACGGTCATCATATTCCACTTGTCTGTTTTGTATATTTCATGTTTTTTTATCATAGGTAGTCTCCAAACTAACGGTTTTGGTAAAATGATACCGTACCCTACGATTCAAAGCAAATTTTTTCGACATTTATGGAAAGATAAATTGCAAAATGGAAGCCCATACAGTATAATAAGGGTATTCGCCATAGATGGCGATATTTTTAGGAGGTTTTTCATTTGAAAGGTACAGTTAAATGGTTTAACGCAGAAAAAGGCTATGGCTTTATTTCAGTTGAAGGCGGCGAGGACGTATTCGTACATTTCTCCGCAATCCAAGGAGATGGCTTCAAAACATTGGAAGAAGGTCAAGCGGTAGAATTCGAAATCACTGATGGAAACCGTGGTCCTCAAGCAGCTAACGTAAACAAACTGTAAGAATTTTTCCGGTCAACGGACTTCTTATATATGATAAATTTATAGCTGAATATTAAGAACCTAAGCACAGTCCCCCATGGGAGGCTGTGCTTTTTTTGATTCTGAGATTTCTCAGTGTAAATAACGGTTGAATACGATGTATGTTCCCTGTGTGTTCAGGAGACACGATTGGACATGCTGGACCATAACTTCAATCCGAAACCGATCAGTGCAGTCAGGGAGAAAGCCATAGCGGTGAGATAGAAGGTTTGTCTGCCTGCATGTTCCAGCAGCAGCCCGCCCAACGTTCCACTAAGCAGTCCCGAAGCACTGGACCAGACAATGGTGAACAAAGCCATACCCGTAGCTCTGTAACCGTCTGGAACCAGGCGAATGATATAGCGGACCGCCGTAACGTAGAAAATACCAAAGGTAACACTGTGCATCGTCTGAATCGCAACGACAGCTGCAGGTGTATCGGAGATGGACATGAGAAGCAAACGAACCGTATACATCAGTGCAGCAAAAGCAATGAGCGGCAGCTCTTTATAACGGTTTCCATACTTGCTGAGCAGTAGAAATATGGGGATTTCACTTACGGAAGAGATCAGCAAAGACCAGCCGATCAGCCCCTCGCTGGCACCCAGATCTTTTAGCGTGATGGTAAGAAATGCTTCGTTCATGCGATGTCCCATGGCAAGCAAAAACACACAGCCAAAAAAGGTGAGCACATCTCTGCGTTTCAAAATAGCCCATAACCCCGATAGATCCATTTTGCTACTGCTTCCCGAAGGTTGATCCTTCAATTGAAAACTGATCAATAGTGTAGTGGCAGCAAGACCAACACAGACCCAAATCGTCCATGCTGGACCAAAAGATCCAAGGAAATACCCGATACTTAATGCAAAGAAGGCATAACCGATCGATCCGAAGACTCGAATGGAAGTGAAATTTCGGCCGTACTTGCTGGCGGTTGTAATAGCCATCGTATCGGAGAGTGGATAGACCGGATAATAGAAAAAGTAAAACAGGGTTACGAGTACAAATACCTGACCGAAAGTTGTCGCATTGGCGAGCATGACTCCTGTGATCAATTGGCCTCCAAGCAGAATGATCATCACTTTGCGTACCGTTTGGTAGCGGTCGCTGGCCATACTCCAGAACATATTGGAGAACACGGAGATGAGTGGGCCGATCCCGTAGAGATAACCAATCTCAGCCCGACTGAAGCCCAGATGACTGAAGTAAAGCTGGAAGTAGGATACCACCAGAACGGTGGAACCAAAGATGGTGAACATGAGAGCCCGCAGCCAGTTCTGATCCGGGCGGGCGTTGTGACTTAATTTCATGATGGGAGACTCCAATCCTGATAACAATTCAATGATTTTATTACCCCTTCAGGGATGTTGATTTACGGGCTTTCGGCACGGACATCGTAGGTTCTTTCTGTGTGCGCCGGATGACAAGCCAGACAATGATAAGTTCGGCGAGCAGGCCAAGGGATTGGGCTACAGCGCCAATCATACCGTTCCACGCAGGGAAAATACTAACCAGTATAAGCAGCACAATTACCGTGCAGATGGCATTCGCCGTTTGCGAACGAAACATCGTTTTTGTCTGGCCGCGAAGCAGAATGAGGCCATTGCTGAAATCCAGAAAAGGGAAGATCAGCGGAAATAAGACAAACGCACGCAGTGTCCACAGACTTTGTTTCAACAGTTCACCCTGAACGCTCATGACATTTTCGAGTACCCAAGGTCCCAAGGGGGTATAGGCAATCGACACCATCATCGCAAACGGAATAAATCCGGTCACAAGTGCGAATTTTCGTACCAGTTTGGCGTCCACAAGGTAGAAATTCAGCACGATCTGATGGATGTATGTAAAGAAGCTTAGCATCAACTGCATCAGACTGCTTGCTATGGCAAAGGACGAAATGGCCAGTGCGATCCCTGTCGTTTTGCCCAGTACAATGTTAATAACCGGTCCTATGAACAGCGCTACAAAGCTGGATAACAGCAGCGGCTTATAAAAGCGAAATACGTCTCCCTTGCTCTCGACGGGATGATCCTCAAGCTTGGCTGGCATCTTGCGTTTGATGCTGTTTCCCTCCAGAAAGCTGACCAGCGCTTCAATCATCATGCCAGCAGCAAAAATGATAGCGCCTACACGTCCACTGTCAATGCTGTCTGTATATATGAAATAGAGGGATAGGCCGTACATGCCGGCTAAACGGAATACCATCCCGATGGTTAACCACTTGGTGCGGTTATTCGTAATGATGATCCCCTGATAAATGTTGCGGATCACTGAAAAGATACTCACATACATGAGAATTTCATATACGTCGATGACCTTGTTCAGCAGATCCGGACTTACACCAAACAAGTATTTGAACACCCCTGTACCAACGGGAGAGTATACGATGAGAAACCCAATGAGAAGCACACAGGCAAGAAATATTTTGGTCACAAACGTGAGGGCCTGAAAGGAAAGGCGATCGCGAACCAGTGCGGAACAGGTTTGCCGCAGCAGGGTGGAGGGACGTTCCGTGAGGGTTAACAAGCTACCGGCGATGGCATAGCTGGCAATAACCGTCTCGGGATGAGCAGAACGTGCTAATGTGCTGTTTATGATGACGTGAGAAATGGTGACGAGAGAGGCGGAAATGCCAAGTGGCACAAAAAAAGAAAATAACCGTCTCCACGAAAGTGATTCACTTGACGACATGTCAACGACTCCTTTAATGGATGAAATATGCCTAGTATATCACAAAGCTTTGGGCGCGGATGCGATTTTTTATGCGGAATATGCGGCAGATCATTTGTACAATTAAGGGGATCATATTATAATAGGAATGGTTAAAAATCGCTCTAATACGTATTCAACCAAGTGGAGGCACATTTATTTTGAGCCAATCAAATCGAAAACGTCATCAATATCCGCGTGGACCGCTGGCATTGATGAGAGGGGTGTACAAATACACCATTCCGGAAACACGGAAGGCACTGAATGGATGGCGAGTCCAAGCTGAGGCGATTCCGAATGAAGAATTGCGTACGCAAGCACTTGCCAGTCTGAAGGATAAACAGTTTCACTGTGAAGGCGGAACCGTCTACGCACTAGCTGATTTGCCCAACAGACACATTCTGATTCCGCTGATCGTTTCATATCAAACTATTAGTGATTATTTGGACAATCTGTGCGACCGCAGCACGTCGATGGACCCGGATGACTTTCGTCTTCTCCATCAATCTATGCTTGATGCGGTAGATCCCGAAGCAATTCCCGTCAATTATTATGCCCTCCGTGAGGAGCAGGATGACGGCGGATATCTGCGGAATCTGGTGACCACATGTCAGGAACTGACCCGTCAGTTACCAGGCTATACGTCCGCCAAGCCCCAAATTCAGGATCTGGCAGGCCTATACACGGACCTGCAGGTATATAAGCATATCAAGCCGGAACTGAGAGAAACGGCACTGCTCGAATGGTGGTCGGAGCATCGTCATCGTACACCTCAGTTTCGTTGGAACGAATTTGCTGCTGCAACTGGCTCTACACTGGGCGTTTTCATGCTGTTTCTGGCTGCGAGTGACGATCAGTTGACTGAAGAGCAAGCGGCCTCGATCCACACGGCCTATTTCCCACATGTATGCGCATTGCACATTATGCTCGATTATTTAATTGATCAGGATGAGGACCGCATCGGGGGAGATCTCAACTTCTGCAACTATTATGAGAATGTAGAGACAATGCTGGACCGAATTGCTTTTATTGTGGAGATGGCACGCAGCGATGTGCAGAAGATTCCGGGAAGCTCCTTTCACCGGATGATCATCGAAGGACTGATTGCCATTTACCTGTCTGATCCCAAAGTCAGCGAACAACAGGAAGTTCGCGTCGTATCCAAACGTCTGCTGAAAAATAGCCCGATCACAAGAATATTTTTCTTCATTTTCAGTCGCTGGATACGGAGAAATATGTAAGTCAGGTGTGATATTGCGGAGCCTGAAGTGAAACTAGAGGAGGAAGAAACATCATGACAGCAGTAAAGAAAATCGCAGTATTAACGAGCGGTGGTGATTCACAGGGGATGAACGCGGCTGTTCGTGCGGTTGTTCGCAGCGGACTGTTTCACGGTCTCGAAGTATATGGAGTTCAACGTGGATACCAGGGTCTTTTGAATAATGACATTTTCCCAATGGATTTGCGGAGTGTAGGGGATATCATCCAACGTGGGGGAACGGTTCTTCAATCGGCACGTTGCAAGGAGTTCTATACCGCTGAAGGTCAGCAAAAAGGTGCGGACATTCTGCGTGCGCGTGGCATTGACGGTCTGGTTGTTATCGGTGGGGATGGTTCTTACAACGGAGCAAACAAACTGAGCAAGCTGGGCATTAACACCATGGGTCTGCCGGGAACGATTGATAACGATATTTCATTCACCGACTATACCATCGGATTTGATACAGCTGTAAGCATAGTGGTTGACGCAGTAAACAAATTGCGTGATACGATGTCTTCACACGAACGTTCTTCCATCGTGGAAGTTATGGGTCGTCACTGTGGGGATATCGCTCTGCATGCCGGACTTGCTTCGGGTGCTGAAACGATTCTTGTCCCAGAAGTTCCATTTGACATGGACGAAGTAGCAGATCGGATGAAAGCTAACTTTGCACATGGTAAACGTCATAGTATTATCATTGTTGCAGAAGGCGTAGGCAAGGGTGAGGATGTAGCAAAAGAACTGATGGAACGTTGCCCAACGTATGAGCCACGTGTAACCGTTCTGGGTCACATCCAGCGTGGGGGTACGCCAACACCTTTCGACCGTAACCTGGCAAGCCGTCTTGGCGACTTCGCTGTTCGCAGTCTGATTGCAGGCGAGACAGACAAAGGTTGTGGCATTATCAAGGGTGAACTTACCCTGACGGATATTGATAAAGTGGTTAACACAAAAAAAGATTTCGATATGGAGACTTACGAGCTTGCACAACGTTTGTCCCAATAATTCGATTCATAAGCAAAGAGCACAATCCCGCTTTAACGTGGATTGTGCTCTTTTTGTTGTTTCACGGAGTGAGTATATCGATGTTACGCCTTGCGGAGTGCGGCTTGTTTTTGTACCAGGAAGAGTCGCCAGAGAAGCGCTGTTGCTCCTACAGCAAGGCCGGCAATGAGGCCGATCCAGTATCCGAAGGCACCGAGTGAAGTATACGTAGCAGTTAGATAACCTACAGGCAAGCCAATGATCCAATATGCTACGAACGTGATGATCAGTGCCGGATTAACATCTTTGTAGCCACGTAATGCTCCTTGAGTCGGTGTAGCAATCGCATCCGAGATCTGAAAGAAAATGGCGTAGATGAGGAAATGCTGCGTAAGTGCAATGACCTCTCGATCGTTTGAATACACACCTGCAATCTGTTCGCCGAACACAATCAATACGATCGCTGTCAGCAGTGAGAGGCCGATGGCTCCACCAATGCCAAGCAGACTGTATTGTTTGGCATCTCTCAGACGTCCCGCACCTGCCTCATAGCCCACAAGGATCGTAAGAGCCATACATATGCTCACAGGCAGCATGTAGAGCGTAGAAGCGAAATTCAGCGCCGCCTGGTGGGCAGCAATTGTTGTGGTATCGAAACGGCTCATCATTAAAGTCACAGCAGCGAAGATGGACGTTTCGAAAAAAGTCGCAAATCCGATGGGCACTCCAATCTTAAGTAACTCTTTCCATTTGGACAAGGATACACGGGTCCATTGACGGAAAATGCCATACTGGGCGAAAGGTTCGACCCGATGGACAAAAAAGAGACTAATAAGAAAGATCAGCCAGTATGTACATGCTGTAGCAACACCAGCACCAACACCGCCCAATTGTGGAAAGCCCCAGCGGCCGAATATCAGCAGATAATTTAGAAAAATGTTAACGGGCAGGGAAATCAACGTAATGAACATCGTAGTCCGTGTCTGGCCAAGTGCATCCATGAAGCTGCGCAGCACCGTATATCCGAAGAGCGGGATAATGCCAAAAGCAAGTGCGCACAAAAAATAGAAGGCAACTTGGGCAACTCGGGGTTCCAGAGGCATTCCGTTCAGTATAGGGCCAAGTAACAACGCCCCGGCTCCGATCACGACGAGACTGACAGCAATCCCGAGATACAACGCCTGTATGACGTTATACCCGATCTGATCATTACGTTTGGAACCCAGCAGATGGGAAACAACAGGCGTTATGCCAATTAGAATCCCGCTTAGTCCAGTTTGAACTGGCATCCATAGACTTGTACCAATCGCGACGCCTGCAAGGTCGGCCGGAGAAAACTTGCCTGACATATTCGTGTCGAAGAACGACATGGCAGAGAGGGCGATTTGAGTGGTGAAGATGGGCAAAAATATAATCAGGAATTGCTTCACTTTTTGGGAAAAACTTGTTGTGTTCATGTTCACTGGCAGTGCCTCGCTATTCTTAATAGATGTCATCCAAGTGTCATATATGGACAGCTACTTATTGTAGAGGATTTTGTTCAATTTGAATAGGGACAGAAGCAGAGGAGGGGTGTGCAGAGAAAAATGAACACCAAAAAACCTCGCTCCGCCTGAAGCAGAACGAGGTTGGATGAAATGAGAAGTATGAAAGAGTGCGGATTACTTATATTGTACACCTGATGTATAACGGTTGGACGCATTCCAGAGCAGATATTCATGCACATCCATGTCCTTCATCGCTCTAATCTGGTCTTCCACTTGTTTCTTGCCATACTTGACATAATGCCCACTGCCCAGCCAGCTTGCTGTGAAGTCCTGAATCCATGGACGAATGACGGGTTTGAGTTCTTTGGTAGGGTCCAATTTCTTGTGTGTATCTTCCATTGAACCCTTGATGGTTGTGTAAGGATCTTTGTCAGGGTCCTTGACCCCATACCAGCCAGTAGAATAGTGACTAGGGTATACCATCGGTGAGATCACGTCTACATTTTCGGATATCTTAACAAAATCCTGTCCAATGCCTTCAGCCGCAGGTACAGAAGCGGCATAACCGAAAATATCAACCGACACACGAACACCTAGCGGTGCCAGCTCCTTGCGTGCATATTGCACGAATTCAGCCACAACATCGACGCGTGACTTGTCGGATTTGGTATATTTCAGTACATCGGCTCGAGTTTCGAAACCTTCCGGGAAACGAACGTAGTCAAATTGAATCTCTTTGAATCCAAGCTTGGCTGCTTCCTTGGCAATCTCAATGTTATAGTCCCATACTTCCTTACTGTATGGATTCACAAAGCTGTCGCCTTTGCCATTCGCCCATACAGATCCATCCTTGTTTCGGAAGGAGAGCTCCGGATTTTTCTTGGCAAGAATCGTATCTTTGAATACAACGACACGTGCAATCGGGTAGACCTCATGTTTTTGCAATTTTTTCATCAAGGCATCGATATCCCGAATAAAAGGTTGGGATTTGCCAATTTTCTGAAGCGCTTTGTTTTCTGTGGGATAAGTTATGTATCCGAGATCGTCTTTGATATCAATGACCATGGCATTCAGTTCTGTGCTGTCTGTCAGGTCCAACAATTCTTTCATACGTGCGCCGCCTGCGCTGTAGGCCGTTACATAAATACCTTTGACCACAGGTGCATCAGGTTGAGGATCCATTTTGGCAGGTGGGTTATCGGCGTCAATAACAACCTGGTCTTTTTGAGATTGGATAATTGCGGTATTAAAACTGTTGGTTAACGATTGGAATTGAGGGTTTCCCTGGTCCGCCACTGCGGGGGCACCACCAAAGCTTCCAAAGGCCATAGCCAGTAAAGCCCAAAACATGTTCATTCATTTCCACTCCCTTATGTGTGCATTCCATGTATGAATTATACATTAAAGCCTCTGGGCTTTTAACCATATTAATCAAGTAATGAAACACATGGAAAAAATGAAAACCGCTTCCTGCTGAGGAAATCCCCTGCAAGAAGCGGCGTGATCAATCTGAAAAAAATTATTGAATGTAAATCTCATTTTGATGCTCACAAATACTGTACTGAATGATTTCCATTGCGTCTCCCTGTTCCAGGATGCCCAGCCCATCCCGGAGGACAATCAGTGAGTCGAGTTCATTCGGTTTCAAGAAAGGGAGCATTTCCGGGCACCATCTGTTGACAATCTCAAACAGTTTTACCGTTTCCATATCCACAATAATCACCCTTTCCTACTCGAATTCCAAAATGGTAAGTCATTCGGCGCGATTCGGGAAAGCACATGGCCTGTGAAATTGAAGGGTTGAACCTGCTATACAACATATTTAGGAGCCGTACACCGTTATTATACCACAATGTTGTGAATTGTTAACCGTACAGGTGTCTCAACTTCTGCGAAATGAACCCATAACACCAACCGTTTCCACAATGTTAACAAAAGCGTTTGGATCTGTATCCTTGATAATACGTTTAATTTCAACCAACTCGTAGCGGGTGGTAACGGTCATGAGCATGTCCTTCTCAATATCCGTGTATGCTCCCTGAGTCTTAATTTTGGTAACTCCACGAGGCCGAACAAGTAATTTTTTTAACATGGCTTCGGTTTCGTTGGTAATAATGTACAGTGTTACTTTGACGTGACTGATATGGATCAGGTCAAGCACTTTGCCTGTAATGTAGATGGATACCATGGAGGCCAAGGCTGTATTCCAATTGTCACTCAGGTATCCTGCAAGCATAATGATCGAACCGTTCATGCCGGCCATCACTGTACCAATCGGAAAGTCTCGTTTACGCGTGAAAATGGACCCAACAATGTCGAGTCCTCCTGTGGAGCCGCCAACTCGGAAGGAAACACCAGTACCCATTCCAATAAGCACACCGCCAAATACAGAACTAAGTAAAGGGTCTGTAGCCACAGCAAAAACAGGCAGAAGCGCAATGAACCAAGAAGTGGCTGCTACCGAAAGAATACTTAATGTAATGAAGCGTCGTCCAAGAATAAACCAACCTGCAATGAGCAGGGGAATGTTAAGAACAAAATACATTATACTAAGATTCAACGTTGTAAAATAACCCAGAAGCATTGAAATACCGGACACCCCGCCGCTTAAAAGCTGATGGGGGACCAAAAACCAGTTGAAGCCGCAGGCAATAGCTGCAGCACCCAAAATGATCACTAAAGAGTGCCAAATTATTTTGGGCAATTTAATCACCTCATTTATATTTAAAACCAGATTGCTGGTAATCTTGAATTGTTTTGTGATATAATAATTTGTGGATATTCTTGAGTAGGAAACTTTTCCTAAATGGAGCAATAAAATTTTGAAATGTTTCAAACATATGTATGTAGTTTTAGTCTTATGTTGGGGACCCATTCATGGAATTATATTCGTTAGTGAAAATAATCCGTCCCGTTGGGATACCCTATAAATATTAACGCTACTTAAGAATACAGACAACAAAGTGGATTGTCCACCATGTCCACCATATAAAAGGAGCATGAATAATTTTGACAAATTTAAACTTTACAGATTTCAATCTTGAACCACTGGTGCTGCAAGCCATCACTGAGCTCGGGTTTGAAGAAGCAACACCGATCCAATCCAAAGCGATTCCTTTGGCACTCGAAGGCAGAGATTTGATTGGTCAAGCTCAAACAGGTACGGGTAAAACAGCTGCATTCGGTATTCCGTTGATCAGCAAAATCACAAAAAGTGATGAGAAAATCCGCGCCCTTATTATGGCACCTACACGTGAACTTGCAATTCAAGTTGCTGAAGAGATCGAAAAACTCACTCGCTTCAAAGGTCTGCGCTCCCTGCCAATCTACGGCGGACAAGATATCGTGCGTCAAATCCGTGCACTGAAAAGAAAACCACAGATCATCATTGGTACACCTGGACGTCTCCTTGACCACATCAACCGCAAAACAATCAAACTAGATGATGTACAAACTGTTGTACTGGATGAAGCAGATGAAATGCTCGACATGGGTTTCATGGAGGATATCCAATCCATCCTTAAACAAGTTCCAGACGAGCGCCAAACCATGCTGTTCTCAGCAACAATGCCTCCTAACATTCAAAAATTGGCACAACAATTCTTGAACAATCCTGAACACATTTCTGTGATTCCGAAACATGTTAGTGCACCATTGATTGACCAATCCTATATCGAAGTACCTGAGCGTCAAAAATTCGAAGCATTGAGCCGTTTGTTGGATATGGAATCTCCTGAACTGGCGATCGTATTCGGACGTACAAAACGTCGTGTTGACGAATTGGCTGAAGCTTTGCAAAAACGTGGATATTCTGCAGACGGTCTTCATGGTGACCTGTCCCAGAATCAACGTGATGCGGTAATGCGTAAGTTCCGTGACGGCAGCATTGACGTTCTCGTTGCAACAGACGTGGCTGCACGTGGTCTCGACGTATCTGGCGTAACTCACGTTGTTAACTTTGACCTTCCGCAAGATCCGGAGAGCTATGTTCACCGTATCGGTCGTACAGGTCGTGCGGGTAAAGAGGGTGCTGCTTGGTCCTTCGTTACACCACGTGAGATTGATCACTTGCACTTCATCGAGCGTGTAACACGTCACCGTATTCCACGTAAACCACTGCCAACAATGGCAGAAGCGGTTGAAGGTAAACAACGTTTGACAGCAGAGCGCTTGCTGGAAATCGTACAATCAGGCGAACTGAACGAATACAAAGGTATTGCGATTCAAATGCTTGAGCAATATGATTCTGTTCAACTGTTGTCGGCTGCACTGAAGCTCCTGACAGGTGATAAGAAAGATGCTCAAGTTGATCTGACTCCTGAAGATCCAATTCGTGCAAAACGTCGTAAACCGGATGTTCGCTCTGGCGGACGTAAACCATCAGGTTACAGCGGTAACCGCACAAGTGGTAGCGGCGGCAGTGGTGGTGGTTACAACCGCGATCGCAACAGCAGTGGCGGCGGACGTGGCGGTTACAACCGTGATCGTAACAGCGGCAGCAGCACTGGCGGTGGAAGCAGAGAAGGTGGTTACAACCGTGACCGCAAACCGCGTCCAAGCAGTAACGAAGGACGTCGTCCAGCGAAAGATTCTTCTTTCGAGTAATATAAACGTATGATCTGAAAAATGGAGCGGGCAACTGCTCCATTTTTTTATTTTCAAAATTACTGCATCATTTTTTTCACTGCCAGAAGCGTTAGCTAAGGACAATGACGATCTCTTTTCGGGAAGTACTGGCTTTTCCTATCTATAATAAGGTATATTAATATTAGACTTCAGGTAATACGCAAGGCTGCAGAGGAGGAGAAATGTTTGGAATTTAAAGGAGCTATGGGTGGGATCTACCGGCTTACAGAGTGGATTACGAGACTGGCCGCAACCAATCTGTTGTGGGCTATTTGTTCGTCTCCGTTCTTGTTTTTCTTGATTATGAAACTGCTCGTGATGCAGCAGAACCTCGCAAACGAATCATTGCAAATGAACTGGGCTATAGCTATTGTGGCACCGCTTACACTGTTCCCGGCGACTTCGGCGCTGTTTACGGTTGTTCGTAAATGGAATATGGGCGATACGGATGTACCGATCTTCCGTACTTTCTTTGTAGGTTACAAGGAAAACTACAAGCAAAGTTTAATTGGGGGCATTTTTTACACACTGCTGTTCGCGATTATGTATCTGGATTATACAGTTTACATGACGCAGTTCCGCAACATGCAGCTCGTGGGAATCATTATGCTAGTACTGCTTCTGTTGTTATTTGTATCACTCTTTAACTTTTTCTCGATGGTTGTACACTATCATATGTCCATCGGACTCATTATCAAAAACGCGGTATTGCTTACGCTGATCAGACCATTCCGTGTATTTTCCACATTGCTGGGAAGTGGATTGTTGTTCTACATCGGTTTCCGTTATCCGGTCTTGTTCGTTTTCTTCATTATCAGCATCATTGCTTGGTTCGCATTCTTTAACTTCTACGCAACCTTCAACAAGATGCAGGAGCAGATGGAGAAGATGCAGCTGAAGAAGGAAGAAGAGGAAGCTGCCGCGCTGGCTGAACAATCAGCAGAGAATGGTGAAACACCTGAGCCATCAGACGACAAAAACATTACATTGCAAAAATAAAACATGATGGATCGCCATTTACTTTTTACACAGTTAGGGATATAATAATTGTACATCCTGCGATGTACGTTTCGGTTATTCGTTGTTTTGAACCAATGATGATGTCTTCGGGAGATCAACACAGAATGTTGCTGAAAAGCCCTGTCTATACGACATGGGGACTTCAAAAAGCATTTTTGCGGTCACCCACCTGCCAAGCAGGTTCATAAGACAATGTAGCCGGACGGCATAGGCGGGTTCCTAAATCTTCATGTACAGCACCCTGACTTTTCCTCTACAAAAGGAATTTCAGGGTGTTTTTAAGTTGTGATGAATGTTTTTGATTGGTTTTACGATAAATATGATGCTTGCCCTTTTGTTACTACTTGAACAATGTTACACTAAGATACATAAATGGAACGGTTACATTCAAAGGAGGAAGGGTCTTGACCTTAAAGAGAACGCTCGTCGGTATCATCCGCAGCATGGAGGGGACCAGCGATCGAGCCAAGGATCCCAAATTAAAAACACGGTATTATAACTTATCCAAAGACAGAGCTTGGGAAGAGGTCTCTTCGACACTCAAAAAGATTCCGGGTTATAAAGTGCTGCATGAAGTGCCTTCTGTTGGAGAAGTTATTCTGGAGAAGCGGACTACCTTTGGACGGACGATGGATATTACAGTTTCCATTATCTCGGTAAGTCCTGTTCGCAGTGCGGTGGATATGTATTCAGCTTCACGTGGTTCACTTGGAGACTTGGGTTCCAACTATCGCACGATTATGAACTTATTCTCTGTTCTGGATAAGAAGCTAAGCAAGTATAAAGCAAATGATTGAAATAGATGATAAATAACAAAAAGCGAGTGAAGGTTAACCTTCCTCGCTTTTGTTCTGAACGTAAGGTAACCTCTACAGCAAAGCTTTTACAGCAGCGATCGCTTGTTCGAAGTTAGGGGAGTCTGTCATTTCAGGCAAATACTCCACATATGTAATCCGGTCTTCGGCATCCAAAACAAAAATGGAGCGCATGTCGAGTTGGAATTCCTTGATCAGAACGCCGTAGTCTTCACCGAAAGAACGTGTTTTGTAGTCTGACAATGTAACTACGCGGTCAACACCAGCTGCTCCACACCAACGTGCTTGAGCGAACGGAAGGTCAACGCTTACTGTCAAGACAACAACATTGTCTCCGAGTTCTCCAGCTTCCACGTTGAAACGACGAGTTTGCGCATCGCATACGCCAGTATCCAGGGAAGGAACAACGCTGATTAATTTGATTTTGCCTGCAAAGTCTTTCAGGGAAGCATCCTCAACCAGGTTCTTGCTCAGTGTAAAATCAGGTGCTTGATCGCCCACTTTCAGTTCGGGTCCGATCAATGTAATAGGGTTGCCTTTAAATGTGGCTGCGCCTGTACGTTCTTGTGTCATAATAATGTTCCTCCTTATAAATTGGTGATCCGTGCCAAAATCCATTATAATCTTTTATGAAAGGCATTGTCCAATTCGGACATGTACCATTACGATGGATCAGAGATGTAAGTCCGATCTGAACAGGGTGGAGTGAAAGAAGAAATTTATGATATTTATTCGCTATGAGAACTGGAAAGGTTATTTGAAGTATTTCCCTTTGACGTCGCTTTTTTTAATTGCCAATGTAGTCATGTTTATTGTGTTAACGGTGAACGGTGGATCAACGAACAATATGGTGCTGTTGAAATTCGGGGCACTTACGAATCATGAACTGTTCGCACATGAATGGTGGCGTTACATTACATCCATGTTCCTGCATGCGGGCTTCAGTCATTTATTGTTTAACAGCTTTGCGTTAATTGTATTTGCACCACCGATGGAGCGGTTGCTCGGGTCGGTGAGGTATGGTGTATTGTACCTGGGTGGCGGTGTATTGGGTAATATTCTTGCTGTTGCGTGGTACAACTCGGTTGGGAGTATTACCATCTCGGTAGGGGCTTCAGGAGCGATCTATGCCGTCTATGGTGCATTCCTGTATGTAGCACTGTTCCAGCGAACGATGATGGACGAGGCTTCGCGCAAAACGATGTACACATTGCTTTTGTTCGGAATCATATTCTCCTTTGCCATGTCAGGCATCAACTGGATGGCTCACCTTGGCGGATTGTTGGGTGGATTCTTTATTTACGG
Organism: Paenibacillus sp. FSL R7-0313; assembly: GCF_037969885.1. Taxonomy (NCBI): domain Bacteria; kingdom Bacillati; phylum Bacillota; class Bacilli; order Caryophanales; family Paenibacillaceae; genus Paenibacillus; species Paenibacillus sp. FSL R7-0313. The sequence goes on along the minus strand of NZ_CP150219.1, from coordinate 5,917,106 downwards.
ACTGTTGATCAGATTGTGGAAACCCCGCAGCTTAAAGCGGTAGTCAGAACGTTCTCCAGATGGAATGCAATCAAGGATAAGTAGGGTATAACAGATTGGAGCGATCAGGCGAGTGGAATTAAGACAGTTGCATTACTTTTTGAAAGTAGCACAGAAGGAACATGTAACACAGGCTGCTGAAGAGTTGCATGTGGCACAGTCGGCGGTGAGTCGTCAGATTCATCAGCTGGAAGAAGAACTGGGCGTGGATCTTTTTATGCAAAAGGGTCGAAATCTGCAGTTGACTGCAGTGGGGCAGCTTTTTTGCAAACGAATTGAAGGCATATTAAAAGATTTGGACAAGGCAGTTGGGGAGGTTCATGAGTTTCTGGACCCGGAGCATGGAGAGATTCGAATTGGATTTCCACATAGCCTGGGGATTCATCTCATTCCTTCCGTGGTGGCTGCTTTCCGTCAGCGCTACCCCAACGTGAAATTCAGATTCAAGCAGGGGATGTTCCCTACACTGATTCGTGATGTGTTATCCGGAGAGGTAGACTTGGCATTTATTTCTCCTTTTCCAGAGAAGCATGATCAAGTAGATGGTGATATTGTACTCACGGAAGAATTACATGCCATCCTTCCTCCTAATCACCCGTTAGCTGGTGAAGAGACAATTGCACTTGAACAGCTCAAGGATGATAAATTTGTATTATTCAGCAAAGGTTATTCTCTTCGTCCTATTGTGTGGCATGCCTGTCTGGAAGCTGGTTTTACACCCAAGATCGCTTTTGAAGGGGAAGAGACCGACACCATCCGCGGATTGGTCGCTGCGGGCATGGGGGTCAGTCTGCTGCCTGAGATGGCGTTATTCCAGACGAATCCGTTGCAACCGGCACATGTGGCTATCTCCCATCCAAAAGTAACGCGAACTATCGGGTTAATTCATCGTGCGCATGATAAACTGCCGCTGGTTGCTCAGTCCTTTCGTTCATTCTTGCTTGATTATTTCGGTTTACAACAAAACAATACCCCATCCGATTAACGGTGGGGTATTGTTTTTTGTTTTTGTTGTATTAGGTATCCAATTAATCGCGGCTGTTGAAGATTCCGATGTAACGAATCAACTCAAGCAGTGAGATCAACGCTGCAGCAACGTAAGTCAAGGCTGCGGCATTCAGGACTTTTGCAACACCTTTTTCTTCTTCATTACGGATGTACCCTTCGGATACCATAATCTCTCTGGCGCGATTACTTGCATTGAACTCAACCGGTAAAGTGATGAGTTGGAATGCTACAGTTACGGAGAAGAAGATGATACCGATACCTACAAGGTTCATGGCATTGAAGATGAATCCTGCAATCAACAGGAATGGAGCTAATCCGGATGCAAAGTTCACAATTGGGAAGATCCGGTGACGCAGTGCCAGCATCGGGTAACTTTCTTTATGCTGAATGGCGTGGCCAACTTCGTGACACGCTACCGAAACAGCTGAGATTGAGTTTTCGTAATATACTGGTTCTGATAAACGTACAACCCGATTGATCGGATCATAGTGATCAGAGAGCGTGCCGCGTACAGGTTCAATTGGAACATCATGCAGGCCGTTAGCATCAAGCATCTGGCGAGCGGCATCGTAACCAGTCATTCCGTTCTGGTTCGGTACCTCCGACCAACGTCTAAACGTACCTTTAACGCGAAATTGCGCCCATAGAGAGAGCAAAAAGGCGATAATGATCAATACGAACATACCGTTATTAAAACTCATATTCATTCCTCCGCTTTCTAAAAATAAGCTACATCATGGTGTTCTCAAGCAAGATTTTTAGTGCCTCCATTGTACCGGCACTTTTGGTGAGGAGTCCTGCCATCATTTTACGTGCTTGTACAGGTTTCATCTCTCCAAGTAGCGGTTTGAGTTCGTTAACCTCTCGCTCAAGTTGTTGTACATGAAGCTCCAATGTTGTCAATTTGCTGGCAACTTGTTCTTCTGTACTAACCAGACGCCACTTCTCAAGAGATTGCTTAATCTCGTCGAGACTATACTTCTCTTGTTTCATCTGTACAATACGTTCAAGCCTCGTTAAAGTTTCATTACTATAGAGACGATAATTTTTTTGTGTACGTTCTTCGGGAGCGATTAGTCCAAGCTTTGTGTAATAATCAATCGTCCGTTCACTAACACCAGCGGTCTTGGCGAGTTCGCCAATCCGAAAAAGTTTCATATCCCCAATGATATTCACCTCGCTTGCAAGTTCAAATGTAGGGAATTGTAGTTTCCACTTGTGAATTTCTAGACTACGCCCAATTTTTCTTACTAATAAGTATGATACATGATCTTTAACCGTACAGTCAAACGTTATGCTTTGGTAATCAGCATACTGCATTTCTATATCTATGTACTCATAGAATGTGATTATGTACTTAAGTGCAAGAAAAAGACGTATGACTTTATTCCCAGAAATAATTTTCAGTTTTGACGAAATTACTCTTGTCAACTTTCCTCTCTTCTGCTTATAATGACATTAAGAGTTTCACGTTATGTGAAGAAACTTAACATAAGAGGGAGTGGGGTATATGAGAAAGAAATGGTTGGTTTCCATGTTAGTAATGCTTACTTTGTTCGCTTTTCCGGTCAGCGCATTTGCGGCTGCGGAGGGTCCGACTAACATTGAACTTCAAAGTGGTTTGAACTCAGCCTTTACGTTTTTGGCTGTTGTACTCGTGTTCTTGATGCAAGGGGGATTTGCTTTACTTGAAGCGGGTTCAACACGAATGAAGAATGCAGGACACATTGCGGGTAAGACCATCCTGACATTGGGGATTTCAGTAATTGCCTTCTGGGCTTTGGGTTTCGGTCTTGGTTTCGGTAATGGTAACAGCTTCTTTGGAACAACAGGATTCTTCCTGAGTGGTGACAAGATGGCTGCTTCCTTCGAATCACTGGCTTTCTCCGATGTTCCACTGACTATTAAATTCGTATTCCACCTCGCCTTTGCGGCGGTATCTCTGGCCATTGCCTGCGGTGGTATGGCTGAACGTGCAAAGATGAGCGTATATATTGTTTTCGGTACTCTTTATACCATTATCATGTATCCGGTTGTTGCTCACTGGGTATGGGGCGGCGGCTGGTTGGCTGAGCTGGGTATGCAAGACTTTGCAGGATCGACGGTTGTTCACTTGACTGGTGCGACTGCAGCATTGGTAGCGACCATCTTGTTGAAACCACGTATTGGTAAATATAACAAAGACGGCAAACCTAACATCATTCCAGGTCACAACCAAGTGTATTCCGTACTCGGGGTTATTATCCTCTGGATCGGTTGGTTCGGATTCAACCCAGGTAGTACATTATCTGCCATGGGGGATGGATTCTTCGGTTATGTTGCATTAACTACTAACGTAGCTGCTGCAGCTGGTGGTGTTGCTGCGCTGTTGATCTCATGGGCAGTACTTGGTAAGTCAGATATTCCTAGCATGTTAAACGGTGTGCTTGCGGCACTCGTTGCAATTACAGGAGCATGTGCATTCGTTGAACCTTGGGCAGCGCTGGTTATCGGTGCTCTGGCGGGTATCATCACATTCTTCACAGCACAGTACTTCGATCGTAAAGGAATTGACGATCCAATCTACGCTTTCTCCGTGCATGGTATTGCTGGTATGTGGGGTGCGATCTCCACGGGCTTGTTCGCTACTCCTGAACTTGCCGAGAATGCTGGTGTAGGTCAAGCGGGTCTGTTTTATGGCGGTGGATTCCACCAATTGGGCGTACAGCTTCTCGGTCTGGCAGGTGCTTTTGCCTTCGTACTGGTAATGTCCTTCATTATTCTGGGCGGAATGAAAGCAATCATGGGCATCCGTGTTACTGAAGAAGAAGAAACAATGGGTCTGGATATCAGTGAGCACGGTACTTACGGATACCCTGAACAAATGAAAAATGTAGATTCTAAATCCAATGGTGGTACGTTCAGCTCCTGAGGTGAATGATGCTGAATCATGCTTCAAGGAGGCTGGACATGATGGAACCCATCTCGTATACAAACTATTCCTGGTCTTATCAGGGAATCGATGGTGCGGTGTCTTCTCAAGAACTGCGCCAGGCACGTGTGATATTACAGAACGAGCTCCAGGAATTGTTGTCCGCTTCCTTGTCGCCGATCGAGTGGTACCAAACGGTAAATGAACTGCATGACCGGATTGCACGGAAAGCAGTAGAGTTATGCATTCAGGGGATGGTTGAGGAAGGCTTCGGCCAACCTCCCGTCCCCTATGCCTTTATCGTATTTGGCAGTTCCGGCAGGGAAGAAGCAACGTTATGGAGTGATCAGGATAATGGCATGATCATTAGCGATACTCCGCATGAAGGTAAAGAGGAATATTTTGCTCAGCTCGGACAGCGAATGACGGATATGTTGGAAGAGCTTGGTTACGCCAAATGCGAAGGCAAAGTCATGTGCTCTGAGCCACTCTGGAGAAAAACGCTGGCGTCATGGAAGCAACAATTAGCAGATTGGAGCTCGGATCTGAATTGGGAGCCCGTTCGTAATCTGATTATCGCTTCAGACATGCGTTTTGTTGCAGGTGAGCAAAGTCTGGCGGAGGAATGGATCACGAGTTTTTATGAACAGTTCAGACTGGTTCCTGAACTTTCGGATGCAGTTCTTCGCAATACGGTTAAACATAAAGCTACATTAAATGTACTTGGACGTGTGGTCACAGAACGATTTGGTGAACATGCAGGCGGATTTGATGTCAAGTATGGTTTGTACATTCCGCTGGTGAACAGTGCCCGTTATTTGGCTTTGCAACATGGGATCAAGGAGTCATCCACGTTAAAAAGAATGGAGAGACTGACAACACTTGAAGCTGTTCCGTTTACATTACTGGATGCATGCCAGCGGGCGTTCATAGCCGCTCTAAAGTTTCGGAGAAGTACACCGGTTGTCATCCAAGGGGATTTGCAACATAGCAGTGGATTCCTGGATGAGAAACAGATGAAACAAAAGCAGATTCATTATGAGCTCAGGGATACGCTCGGGTTGGTACGACGAGTGCATCGTGCTTTGCAAAGACAGTTGCGTTTTGCAGAAAGGAGACGTCCATGAGAGAGCCGGCAAGGGGCAATACAGGATTCTGGAATTCGCTGCGTCAGGGAGGGGTTCCTTCCGCCATCGCTTCCATTATGGGAGCCCCTACGGCGCAACACATGGCGTTTATCCGCTCTATGATGAGAGAACAGCGTAGACCTGAGGTTCTGCATACGCCTCTAAATGAGCTGGACGCAGTTGTATTTGATCTGGAAACGACGGGTTTTTCGCCCCAGCATGGGGATGAGATTATCTCATTTGGTGCGGTCCGTATACATGGTGGTGCGGTACTGGAAGGGGAGCAGTTCTATACGGTGGTGCAGTCCAAGACTGCGGTTCCGGAACATATTACTGAACTTACAGGTATTACGCAGGAGATGACGCTGGACGCACCGACTTTGCTGGAAGGGCTGCATGATTTCATGTCTTTTGTAGGTGGAAATGTTCTGATTGCACACGCAAGTGCGCATGACCGAGCTTTTCTGAATGCAGCTCTGTGGCGGACTTCAAAGGTAAGGCTGACACATCGTTTAATCGATACGATGATGTTGGCCCGCTGGCTTGAACCGAGCAGGCCGGGGTATGGTCTGGATGAATTGCTGGAATCCAGAGGGATTCCGATCCATGGACGTCATCATGCACTGGAAGATTCAAAAATGACTGCACAGTTATGGTCCTGTTATCTGGAGGACATGATGCGTAAAAATGTGGAGACCTTGGGTGATTTGTATACCCAGCTAAGTCACGCATAACGGAACGGGAAGCAGATTGTATGAAGGCACAACGCGGTGTGCCGGATCTTGCGGTTTCTTCGAGGGTTCAATCAGATAACCGTTCAGATGCATATGAGATCGCGACCCACTTGTTAGGTCGGGTGAGCCGATGAGGTACATCTGAAGCAAACCGGCAAAGGCCGGAAGAGCTTGCAAGTCCTCTAAGGAAGGAAAAGGCCTGGTCTGCGGATGAGAATGGAAGATACCAATGAGCTTAGGCTCGGAGAATACGCACCGAATCCATTCGGCATCATCCAGAGTAAAATGGTGCAGCGGGTCAGGTGCTACGTTACGAATGGGCTGAAACCGACTGATTCGTATACCGCCCGCTGCGGTTTCACCCAGCATAACCCCGCAGGCTTCTTGCGGCAGCGAAATGAACATGTGCTTTGACATCTCTTGCTCTACGGAAGAAGGGATGTAGAAGACGTTTTGCTGCCCGTGAAGTGCTGCCATTTGTATTCACCCCTCTCTCTTTGGCTCCTGCTTAGGCAGGAGTCCTTTTTCATTTTATTTTCTGTAATGCGGATTGTAAAATTTTAAAGGAAAAGGGTACAATAATAAAGAGAACATTTGGCAATCATGTTCTGGTCAACTGTGATAGAGCGTGATAAACATTTAGCATGTGCAGAAATTACGGTTTCAGTTTCAATATGCTAATTATATAAAAGGGTGGCGGGTTATGAAACGAAACATATACATACTCCTTGGTGTTGTCTTGCTGGTTGGTATTGCACTGGCCCAGAATGCGGGTGACGGCATTGCAGCCGTCTTTAAGCAGGAAGAACCGATGCCTACAGAGACGGGACCACGTGCGGGTCTTCTGGCGCCTGCTTTTTCTCTGACAGCAATGGATGGGAAAACGTACAGTGTGGGCGGTGCCAAAGATAAGGCTACGTTCGTCAGTTTCTGGGCATCCTGGTGTGAGCCGTGTAAGCAGGAAGCTCCAGAGCTGAACAGAATGGCTGCGAAATACAAGGATAAGCTTGACATGTATGGGGTTAATGTAACGTCATACGATAAACTCAAAGATGCCAAAGCTTTTGTGGATGAGTACCAACTGACATTCCCTATTCCCTTGGATGAGAAGGGGACAGTGTACGCTCAATACAATGGGGTGGCTTTTCCAACGAATGTTCTGATTGACTCCAGAGGAGTTATACAGGAGATTGTTCTGGGCATATTACCCGAGAAAGAGTTGGAACGTAAGATTAAAGAGCTAGTTGCAAATTAATTTTCTGCAAAGAAAGAAGCCCTTGCATCCATGAATCATGGGTGCAGGGCTTCTTTATATTTTCCGGGAAATAAGCGTTATTAGTGGTTGCTTATCCCATGAGCAGGAATAGGGAGTGTGCCCGGCTCATCCTGCAATTTTTCTTGAAGCAAAGCATAGCGGAAACTGTGTACAAGAGCTTCCCAACTTGCTTCAATTACGTTCTCGGATACACCGACAGTGTTCCATGTGTTCTCCGTATTTTTGGATTCGATCAATACACGAACTTTGGCGGCTGTGGCATCTTTCTCATCCAGTACACGTACTTTGTAGTCTGACAGATGCATATTGGCAAGTGAAGGGAAGTATTGCACCAATGCTTTCCGCAGAGCGTTATCGAGTGCGTTCACCGGACCGTTACCTTCAGCAGCGGTATACACACTTGTTCCAGCTACATTAAGTTTGACAAAAGCTTCAGAAACAACGGATTTGCCCGCCGTTTTCTCCACAAGCATTTTGAATGATTCAAACTTGAACAATTCTTTCATGTCACCGTTCGCTTCACGAATTAACAATTCAAGCGAAGCATCAGCACCTTCGAACTGGTAACCCTGATGCTCCAGGTCTTTGATCTTCTCAATAATCTGACGTGAATTGGCACTGCTTGGATCGAACTCAAGCCCCAGTTCCTGAGCTTTGGATACAATGTTACTTTGTCCGGCAAGTTCCGAGACCAGTACACGTTGCTTGTTACCAACCAGTTCAGGCACGATGTGTTCATAGGTACGTGAATCCCGCAGGATGGCAGAGACGTGAATTCCACCTTTGTGAGCAAAAGCAGCATTGCCGACATAAGGCTGATTAATCGGCATATTCACATTGGCAATCTCGCTAACATAACGAGCCACGTTTGTAAGTTGTCTCATGGAATCCTCAGTAACACATTCATAGCCAAGCTTCAGTTGCAGGTTCGGGATAATGGATGCGAGATTGGCGTTACCGCAACGCTCCCCATAACCGTTCATCGTTCCTTGAACCTGACGGGCTCCGGCTTGTACAGCGCTGAGTGTGTTGGCCACGGCCAGTTCACAATCATTATGTGTATGGATGCCGAGATGTGCATGAGGCAGGCTTCTATGCAGTGTGGATACGATCTCGTGCACCTCGTTTGGCATCGTCCCGCCGTTGGTATCACACATGACGAGCCAGTCCGCTCCAGCTTCGTGAGCCTTGGTCAAGACCGCTTGAGCATACTCCGGGTTATGTTTGAATCCGTCAAAGAAGTGTTCTGCATCAAAGATCACTTCCATGCCATTCTGTTTCAGATAGGCGATGGAATCATAGATCATGGACAAGTTTTCTTCCAATGTAGTCTGCAAAGCGGTATGCACATGGAAGTCCCATGATTTACCGACCAAAGTTGCAGCCTGAGCACCAGATTCGATCATGCGCTTCAGGTTGGCGTCTTCACTAGCAATGCTGCCTTTACGGCGGGTACTGCCAAAAGCAACAACCTTTGCGTTCAGGTTTAATTCCTTGACTCTTTTGAAAAACTCAATGTCCTTGGTATTGCTGCCGGGAATTCCGCCTTCAATATAATGGACACCCAGGTCATCAAGCTTCTTGGCAATTTTGAGTTTGTCGTCTGCCGATAAGCTGATACCCTCCCCTTGTGTGCCGTCACGTAAAGTCGTATCGAAGATGGAAATGGCCTTTGACATGAAGATCCTCCTTTGAGATAAAGCGCTCTTTTAAAAGTTTGGATTGTAAGTTGGGAAAAGCTGTTAAGTACGTTAGTGGACGAATCCTTCGATTCGGCAACGCTACACTGTGTTAAACTCAATGCGCTGATTTGTCCTAAAGTCGTCAATTTGTATAATTAATTATTATAGCACCATTATAGCCAAATGCTACATAGAAATCGCAGTTTCATGTAACAATTAACGGATTTTAGAGCAAAAAGAAGGATGTTAATCATAATCCGGATGTATGTTATAATTTATTATTGAGTTTTAATTGGAATATATGGAAGAAAAGGAGGGTTGATTTTGAGTTTTGTATGGGAAAATACGGTTATTGCCCTGATCACATTGATCCTTTTTGTGAGTGTAGGCTGGTTAATTATTCGGTCTCTGATCAGTTCTCGCAGAAAATAAATGTTCGTGACTGAATTAACATAATGGGTTTGATATACTATAGAAGAAAGAAATTCGTTTCATTAATTAGTGTGCAAGAAAGGGCGGGGGTTCATGATGTCTTCAGACGGCAATCCTCCAGCGAATGTGGATCAATACTACCCTACAGCCGGACGGGTGATTCTGCATGTCGATATGAATGCTTTCTACTGCTCTGTACATGAAGCCGAGGAACCAGATTTATATAGAGGAAAAGCAACGGCCGTTGCGGGCAGCAGTGAACTGCGAAAGGGTGTAATTGTAACCTGCTCATATGCCGCTCGTAATCGAGGCATCTCAACAGGTATGGTTGTCCACCAAGCCATGAAAAAGTGCCCTGATCTCATTGTGATTCGTCCTGATTTTCATTTATATCGTCAATATTCAAGAGCGTTCATGCAGATTGCGTATAGTTATACGCCTCAACTTGAGGCTACATCCATTGATGAATGTTATCTTGATATTACAGGTTCAAGGCAATTCGGGAATCCAATGGAGATTGCGGAGAGCATTCAGCGTAGAATTAAGGATGAATTGGGGCTGCCATGTTCCATTGGCATTGCACCCAACAAATTATTGGCGAAAATGGCTTCGGATCTGAAAAAACCGAATGGTATCTCCATTTTACGCATGAGAGACGTACCACGGATTCTTTGGCACAGACCATGTAACGAGATGTTTGGCATTGGCAAAAAAACGGCTGAAAAGCTGAAAAAATTGGGCATTGAAACGATTGGTCAATTGGCCAAGTCGGATGAGAACATGTTGACCGAACTATTCGGAGTTAATGGAACATGGCTCAAAAATTCTGCGAATGGCATTAACCATTCCGCAGTTCACGCGGAACGGGAAGCTAATAAATCCATTGGGCATACAACCACTCTACCGGCGGATGTATCGGATATGAATGAGATTCATCGGGTATTCCTCAATATAAGTGACCAGGTGGCCAGAAGATTGCGCAAGCACGAAATGTTCAGCCAGGGTATTCAGATTACGATCCGCACACCGGATATGAAGACAATCACCCGATCACGTCTAATGGAAGTTCCTACGGAGGATGCAACGGTCATTTACCGTGAAGCCTGTAAACTATTTGAGAAGCATTGGGGTAGTGGCAAGCCTGTCCGTATGCTGGGTGTGACACTTCAAAACCTGATTCCAAGAGAAGAATCCGCTGTGCAGATGGACTTGTTCGAATATGAGCAGAAGCCCAAGAAGGACAATCTGATTCGGATTATGGATCAGTTACGTGATAAATTTGGTGAGAATGCTGTTGTGACCGCTGGCATGCTTGGAGATGATCCTTCCGTGCTGCTTCGCAATCATAAAGTGCGCGGTACTTCCCTGCAAAAAGATAACTTGCAAAGTCTTGATTAAATAAGGGATAATAGAGACTTGTGGTTGCAAAATGATTTGTAATTATCCTTACTTTGTATTAATATGTTTCTAGATAAAAACACTGTACGTTTCGAATTTTAGGAGGAGAGAATGTAAATGAGTAAATATACTTGGGTTGAAAAAGACACATGCATCGCATGTGGCGCTTGTGGAGCAACAGCTCCTGACATCTACGATTACGATGATGAAGGTTTGGCAGAAGTTATCTTTGACGGCGATGCTAACCATGGTATCAAAGCTATTCCAGACGACTTGTTTGACGATATGCAGGATGCATGCGATGGCTGCCCTACAGATTCAATTAAAGTAGCGGATGAGCCTTTTAATAAAGAGGGTTAAGTATTTCTTGCATGAACACAGAGCACTTTCTTTTGTCTTTACGACAAGGGAAGGTGCTTTTTTTGTTTTCATTTAACTGTGATCTTATGACCTGTGGATCAAGGACGATTATTGTCGAAAACCCTTTTTTCCACCGGGTACTCAAGTCCTATGGATTCAACGCCATGTTATGCCGATATATATGGATATACGGAAAAAGGCGAAATAGTGGAGGATCGGATGCAAAATACTCATCTAAGAACATATGTCAAGAAACATCCCGACAATAAAATGGCTTGGTACTTGCTTGGAAAGGAGTATTTGGGCGAAGGACAGGAGGCCAAAGCCAATTATTGTTTTCAGCAAGCGGGCGAGGTTTACGAAGCATTTGAACGCAGTAAAGCTCCTGCTGACATCTGGGTAGACTATCAGGAGAAACTGGTGGAGATGTCTGAGCAAAAAGAGAAAAAACAACGTAGACGCAAAATGTGGCTTACGTTGTTCATGCTGCTTGTGCTGGCAGGTCTGCCACCTGCAGACGCTCCGGGGTTCAGTCGTGAAGCGGCCGACGCACTGTCAGCAGCACTGGAATCCACAGATGACATCGAAGCGCCTATAGAAGCGGATAAACAGGCTGTGACTGCATCCGCGCCACCAAGTAATGTGTTTACTGCTGCGGCATTTGGTGGAGGCAACCATGGCGAGACTGCGCTCGCAGCTGCCTGGTCCGGGTCTGGCCCAAAAGTAGAGACCTCTGCTGTACTGGGTATGCAAACCTCGGATGACTGGTCTTTATGGAAGCGAAATATGCCTGTGAAATACATAGTACAAACCAATACAAAAGGTAAATTAACTGCACAGAGTTATGATGCCAAGCAATGTAACTGTGAACCTCCTGAAGTCACGCCGAAAATCAAAAAGATGGCTATGGCGTGGACCGCCAAGCAGGAAGCGGCTGCATCATTATCAAGTGCAATCGTTGCCTATCGCAAAAAAAATGACGCTTGGCCCAAGAGTGTAACGCAAATGGCCCAGCCATTTCCGAATAATATTCTGGGCGAGACTGCGCCAGGGATGACCGAGATGTTTCCGAAGCTGTTAGCTTTGCATCAAGGAAAGGCACAGGAAGGAAAGAACGATTCAAGTGGTAAAGAGAATGGTTCAACGACTTCGAATTCGTCTCAAGGCAAAAATGCCGCTTTTGCAGATACCCTGGGAGGTCAGCCTTTTTTGCAGGAACCGCTGGAGATTGTCATTGATAAGGATAAACATAAACTTGCATTAATTAGTGGGGATACCATTGTTCGTATGTATGATGTGGGACTTGGCGGTGATCGAACCCCGGAGGGTTCATTTATCATCACAGATAAAGTGGTCAATCCGAATGGGCGCTCGAACGGTGAGTTTGGAAGCAGAGGTATGCAACTCTCGAGTACAAATTATGCCATCCACGGGACCAACGAGCCAGACAGTATCGGACTGGATGAGTCCCTTGGATGTGTGAGAATGCGTACAGGAGATGTAGAAGAGTTATTCGCTCTTGCTCCGCAAGGCACTCCGGTACGCATTGGAGAAGATGTACTGCCAGATCTGACGCTTGTTCCAGAAGCAAAGCAGCGTTATCAGCATACACTTGTTCCAAAGCAGAATAATCCGAACAAAACGTATCACTGGCTGAATTGATCTGTTGGATATGTAGAATCAGATGGATTCAGCCTGAATCATCTACATGTTGGCAATAATGATAAGAGCACCAATGATGATGATCAAGCCGCCTACACTGGCTGCTGTCCATGCAATGGCTTTGCGATTCACTTCTTCTTTCTTTTGCTGTAATGCAGGTGGTTTACGTTTGGGAGCCATGAGTTATTCCTCCTTATTGGAATAGAACTGGTGTAGAGTAACCATGCTCTCATTGTAAAGAATTCAACTCGTCATTTCCAGTGGGCGGGTGGATTTCTTGTGAGCATTTTGTATTATTCGATTTGTGCTGTCTATGCGCAAACTACTTTCCTTTTTAATAAGAAACAGATAGACTTGTGTGTAGAGTGTTTTTTACATATGAAAAGACGGACAACGGCTTTTTGGCGTACCGGACCAGAACGGAGTGAGTGATTTGTTATACAGAAGTCTTGCTAAACCTTTGTTGTTCAAAATGGACCCTGAACAGGCCCATCATCTGATTATTGGCGGCCTTAGTGGCGTGGGCAGCATCCGTCCGGTTCCTTCCGGACTACGTGTGATGTACGGCGTTCGTGAAACGTCTGATCTGGCTGTTGACATGTTTGGGTGTCATTTCCCTACACCTGTTGGTCTGGCTGCGGGTCTGGACAAAAACGGGCAGGCCGTAACGGGCTTTTCTTCCATCGGATTTGGATTCATGGAAGTGGGAACCGTGACACCACTTGCACAACCAGGTAACGATCAACCACGACTGTTCCGTTTGCCTCCAGATGAGGCTTTGGTGAACCGAATGGGCTTCAACAATCTTGGTGCGGAAGCCATGGCAGGAGAACTTTCACGTCTACAGGATCGGCGTATTCCAGTGGCTGTTAACATCGGCAAGAATAAGGCAACGTCTAATGAGGAAGCTCACTTGGACTATTCGAAGTGCATTCAGGCACTATACGATTATGCTGATCTGTTCGTGGTTAATATCAGTTCACCAAATACACCGGATTTGCGTAATCTGCAACATGGGAATGAATTGAAGGAACTGCTCGCTGCGGTTATGAACGAGATGAACGTGCAGCATGCACGAGCGGGCGGAGCGGCCAAATCCGTTCTGGTGAAGATTGCACCGGATGTGAATGATCAGGAACTTGAATATATGGTTCGCACAATTGCAGACAGCGGTGTTGCTGGCATTATTGCAACGAACACAACCATCAGTCGTACAGGACTTTCCCACCAACATGCAAAAGAGACTGGCGGTCTGAGCGGTAAACCTCTACGTGAGCGTTCTACGGAGATTATTCGCCAGATCTATCGTCAGACCGAAGGCAAACTTCCGATCATCGGTTCAGGTGGCATTTTCACAAGTGAAGATGCATACGAGAAAATTAAAGCCGGAGCAAGTCTGGTCGAAATATATACAGCATTAATCTACGAAGGACCTGAGGTGAATCGGCGTATTCATGCCGGACTGCGTGAGTTACTGCGCAAGGACGGTTATCGTCATATCTCTGAAGCGGTTGGTGCGGAGCATCGTTAAGAAGGAATGTGGATCCCCGGATTGAAAATATAGAAGCATGGAAGAGCGTAAAATGGTTCGGGACTCTTCCCCCCACCAAACATCATGTATAATGGAATAGAACAGGGGACGCTATAGAGACAGGAGGCATAAGCATGGACGGTAGAGACTGGGGTACATTTTTACTTCCTTATGAACAAGCGGTAGAGGAATTAAAAGTCAAGTTTAAGACAATGCGGGCGGAGCTGAAAAAACGGGAAGAGTATGCCCCGATTGAATTCGTTACCGGTCGTGTCAAAAAAATATCCAGTATTCTGGAGAAATCCAGACGACTGAATGTGTCGCTTGATGACGTGGAGACAGGCATTGAGGATATTGCAGGTATCCGTATCATGTGCCAATTCGTAGATGATATCCGTCGGGTTGCCGAATACATTCGAGGCCGCAAGGATCTCACGGTACTCATTGAGAAAGATTATATTACGAATTTCAAAGAGAGCGGTTATCGCAGCTTCCATATGATTATTGAGTATCCCGTTCAGACGGCTCTGGGACAAAAGATCGTATTGGCCGAGATTCAGATCCGGACACTTGCCATGAATTTCTGGGCTACCATTGAACATTCTCTGAGTTACAAATTCCGGGAGAGCTTACCGGATGACATGCGAGCCAGGCTGAAAAAAACAGCTGAGGCTGCTTTTGTACTGGATAATGAGATGTCTGCAATTCGTCTACAGATTTTGGAGGCGCAGAAGGCATTTGAGGATGATTCCAATATCGTGTCAAGAACATTGAATATCATTCATCAATTGTACTTCTACCACCTTGTCAGCGAAGCGATTGAAGCACAGAAGCGATTTAACGATTACTGGGAACGGCATGATATGGAAGGGCTCAAAGACTTGCTCGATGACGTGAAGAAACTTCTGAACAACGCCAGAAAGGGCGAAAACCCGGATGAGCATCTATGAGCCACTGTACATTGACTACTTAATCTACTTCAATCGGGATCAGGATTATTTCGAGTGCCATGAGGTGCTGGAAGAATTGTGGCTTGAACGTAACCGGAATTCTCTCTATAAAGGGTTGTTGCAAATTGCGGTTGGTTTATACCACTTCAGGAATGGCAATCTCCGCGGAGGAACGATGATGTTACAGAGCTCGCTTGATCTTCTGGAACCTTATCCTGCTACAATTCTGGGCATTGACCTTGGGACTTTGGTACGGGATGTACAGGAAATCGTGAAGGAACTGTCCCTATCAGATGTTCAGTCTGTGACTTACAGGGATTTGTCCATACGAATTGTTGATGAGGTCTTAGAACAAGAGATATCTAGAAGATCGCTTGAGCTAAAACCTAATATTCCGCAACGGCGCAGTCCTACCAGAGGGCGAATATACGAAGAGAAGATGAAGGCGATGGATCAGGGTAAAAGTTAAGCCGTAATCAGCGTTAACATCCAAATGAGTATCCCATGGATATGAAGTTCCATGTATATGAAACACCCCGACGATTCCTGTAAAGGGAAAGATCGGGGTGTTTTTGAATGTTGCGTCTTATTCAGATGATTGCAGGTGGCACAGCCTGTCCTTCAACAGAACTGTGTCTGGTGATACAAGTGCCTTATTGTAGATACTTATGGAAACGGATCTAGCAGTTAGCTTGCGGAAGGAGCGGCACTGCCTTTATATTTTTGGAAAAATTGTTTGTAATCATCCAGTGTGTAGCCTTGGTCACTGCCATTCTCTTTCAGTCCGCCAACCATACGGTCTTTCTCGACACCAGCCTCATAATAGACGAGTGTAGGCGTGAACTCGATATTGTAATCGGTCCATCCTGCTTCGAATTCACGCAGATTGAACTGCGGAAGCTCAATACCTTCACTGTCAACCAGCGGCATCAACTGAGGTGTTGTTGCACGGCAGTGCGAGCAATCGGAAGCAAAGAAATAAACAAAAAAGCTGTCTTTGTTATCGATTTTGGCTTTGAGATCAGTGGGTACAATAATTTGTTGATAGTTGGGATCACTAAGTAGCTCCCGTGTAGCTGGATTAAGCTTGGAAGCAGCGATGCCATAAGCATTTTCCACTGAATCCATCTGTTTCTTGGATTGCTGGTCTACGACAACCAGTGCTGCAATCATAATGATTAAAATACCCAGGAATATAAGGATCGCAGCACTTTTCTTTTTCTTCTTGGATTTCATTGGACATCCCCCATCGATCATATCGAAATATAGTTTGGGCAAAAATAAAGGTTGGGATTATATGCATAAACACCCGAATTTTTGCTCAGGAATCAATCTACTTGCCATTATACTACATTACACGCTGTAGTGGAATAGATACGATATGATAGGAAAGCAAAGCTTGGATATGATAAAATAAAACGATATTGCAATCTTACCAAGACAGGATGAGTGGGAATATGGGTGTAAAGTTACCTTTGATATTTGCTGAGCGAATGAAAAGTTTGCTGGGTGATGAGTTTGAACAATTTATGAAATCGTATGAACAGTCTCCCCATGCGGGACTGAGAGTGAATACGTTAAAAATATCGATGGAACAATTCGATGAGATTGCTCCGTTTGATCTAAGACCTATTCCGTGGTGTGAGACAGGATTCTATGTACCTCATGGTGTTAAACCGGGGCTGCACCCTTATTATCATGCAGGCCTGTATTATATACAGGAACCAAGTGCAATGGCTCCAGTTGAATTATTGCAGGTGGAGCCTGGAGATCGCGTGCTTGATCTGTGTGCTGCTCCGGGAGGGAAAACAACACAGATTGCTGCAAAGCTGCAAGGCAAGGGTGTACTAGTGACGAACGATATCCATGCTGAACGCACAAAAGCACTGGCCAAGAACGTGGAATTGTACGGGGTGCGGAACGCCGTTGTTTTGAATGAGTCGCCAGAGCGGATCGCAAATGCATTTCCGCATTATTTTGACAAAGTATTAATCGATGCGCCTTGTTCAGGTGAAGGTATGTTCCGCAAGGATGAAGACATGGTGAAATCGTGGGAACATCATTCGGTGGAAAAATGTGTACTCATGCAGCGCGATATTCTTGAAACTGCGGCACGATTGCTGGCTCCGGGAGGTACGATTGTATACTCGACCTGTACCTTTGCACCGGAGGAAAATGAAGCGATGATTGCGGAGTTCCTGAATGTAAACCATGATTTCGTAGTAATGGACATTCCTGATGAGACAGGGTTCGCTCCAGGACGTCCGGAATGGGTACGTCAGATGATGCCTGAGAAGGCCGATGAGACGGAAGCTGTGCTGGATCAAACGCGTGGTACCGCAAGATTGTGGCCTCACCTTTTGGAAGGGGAAGGACATTATGTCGCTGTATTACAGCATCGTGCAGGGCAAGAAGTAGAAACAGATCAACCTGGAGTAGTTAAAGAAGGAGCAATGGAGTATGGACAGGTCGTGGATGTGTCCAGGATTGAAGTAGAGGGGAACAAGGATCACTCTATTGCTGCTTCTTCAATTGCTATGACCAAGGCTGATCGCAAAAAGGAACGTTTATTGCGAATTGAATCCCGAGAGTCCCATGACAGACAGGCTGGTGGCGGCAAGAATTCGGGTAGACAGAGCAAAAAAGGTAAAGATCACGGCGGACGTAAATCGGAACGGGGTCAGGGACGTGGAGCTGATCCGGCAAGTATTGATCCGGTTGCGATCTACACTCAGTTTATGAAAGAACAATTGGAGATTGAGTTAACTGGAGAAACGGTATGTTACGGAGATCGTGTGTATCAATCCTCGGTTGGTGCAGCTCGGTTGGAGGGACTGAAAGTCATTCGACCAGGCTGGTTTATGGGAACGATCAAGAATGGAAGATTTGTCCCGTCCCACCCGCTTGCTTGTGCTCTGAATGCATCTGAAGCACGGCGAAGCGTGAATCTGTCATCTGCTGATGGCGAGGCTGTGAGGTACCTCAAGGGTGAAACGTTAAATATTGAAGAAGAACGAGTGGTGCTCAAGGCGGATACGTTTGCCAAAGGGTACGTTCTTGTATGTGTAGATGGTTATGCTGCTGGCTGGGGAAAATGGCTGGATGGTGTACTGAAGAATGAATATCCGGCAGGCTGGAGGTGGACATCGGTATGAGTGGAAAAGGCAAACAAACGTTGCGTCTGGACAAAATATTAAGCCATATGGGTGTAGGAACACGAAGTGAACTTAAAAAGATGGTGAAACAAGGCAGAATCCATGTGGACGGCAAAGCGGTGAAAGACAGTGGTGTACAGGTGAATCCCGAGGTCAACGTCATTGAAGCCGATGGCGAGCGGATTGTGTATCGGGAGATGATCTATCTGATGCTGCATAAACCTCCGGGTGTTGTGTCTGCTACCGAGGATAACAGAGATAAGACGGTACTGGATCTGCTACGCAAAGAGGATCGGGTCTTCAATCCGTTTCCTGTGGGACGACTGGATAAGGATACGGAGGGACTGCTCATTCTTACGAATGACGGTCCACTTGCCCATGATCTGTTATCTCCACGCAAGCATGTGCCCAAAACCTATGAAGCCCGTGTTCTGGGAAACGTGGATGAAGTGGATGTGCAACGTTTCAAGGCGGGCATTCAATTGGATGACGGATACGAAACGCTGCCGGCCCAACTGACTATACTTGGTCAGGAAGAAACGGAAGAAGGCATGATCTCGTCGATCTCGCTTATTATTCACGAAGGGAAGTTTCACCAGGTAAAACGTATGTTTCAGGCGGTAGGTAAGCGAGTGATTTATCTGAAACGCGTAGCCATGGGTGAGCTTGAACTAGCTTCCGATCTTGCTATCGGAAGCTATCGTGAACTAACCGCAGACGAGCTGAACCTTCTGCGGAAGTAAAAGCTCCCGTCCTTCGCAAAGCGGAGCAGGGAGTTGTGGAGGGAAGCGAAGCCCCGATACTAAACGCCGAAGGCGAAAAAGCTCCCGACCTTCACGAAGTGGAGCAGGGAGTTGTGGAGGGAAGCGAAGCCCCGATACTAAACGCCGAAGGCGAAAAAGCTCCCGACCTTCACGAAGTGGAGCAGGGAGTTGTGGAGGGAAGCGAAGCCCTGATACTAAACGCCGAAGGCGAAAAAGCTCCCGACCTTCACGAAGTGGAGCAGGGAGTTGTGGAGGGAAGCGAAGCCCCGATACTAAACGCCGAAGGCGAAAAAGCTCCCGACCTTCACGAAGTGGAGCAGGGAGTTGTGGAGGGAAGCGAAGCCCTGATACTAAACGCCGAAGGCGAGAAAGCTCCCGACCTTCACGAAGTGAAGCAGGGAGCCGGGCAGAGAGCGAAGCCCTGCCCGTAATGGTCCCGGTTAAGCTTGGGCGGGAGCGCCGCTAACCAGCGGTGTGCCCGGCAACAAGCGTTCCTACGACAACCGTGACATAGCAAGACCCGACCTAACACCGTTGCGCAAGCCGGGAGTCCAGAGGGCAGAGCCCTTTGGGGCCCTCCCTCGGAAGGGAGGGTTTGGGTGGGTGCGACTACTAACAGATGAGGATGAAGCCAGAATGACCTATAAATTAATTGCACTTGATGTAGATGGAACACTGCTGAATGATCATCATGAACTAACCGAATGGACTCAGGAGACCTTGATCCAAGCTTCCCGTCAGGGAGCAGAGATCGTTCTGTGTTCAGGTAGAGGTCCTGCCAACACGATTCCTTTTATGGAGCAGATGGGACTGGATGGATATGTGATTACACATAATGGTGCCGTAACGGCGCAAGTGGATACCCGTGAGGTGGTTCATCATTTTGCATTAGATGGACAAGGACTAGAGCCGATCATATCGTACTGTCGAGCCAATGGAGTACATTTTGACATCAATACGGCATTTGGTCTATATGTGGATCAACCGGAAGGTTTGGGTTTGCAGGTGCGTGAGATGTATTACAACTTTATGGCCGAGCCACTGAAGTTACCCAAGTGGGTTGATATGACAGAACCGCTGGCGAAATTCACTGCATTTGGACCGATCGAACAGATGGATGCAGTACTTCAGGAATGGTCTACCTGGAATCTGCCTTATTATATGACACGGAGTGGTGACTTTTTTATTGATCTGATGCATCCCGAAGCGTCCAAAGGCGCTGCGCTTAAAAGGCTTGCCGAATCGAAGGGAATCTTGCCTTCGGAGATCATGGCGATTGGTAACTACTTCAATGATATTACGATGCTGACCTTTGCGGGCAAAGGCATTGCCATGGATAACTCACCGGACGAGGTGAAAGCTGCTGCGGACGAGGTTACACTCTCGAATAACGAGCAGGGTGTGGCACACGCGATCCAAGAATATGTGTTATCCGTCTAACCTTACATCTAATATTTGAAATGCACGCTTCCCTCATAATCTACCGTCCTCAGGGGCATCCTAAGAGAATAACGTTAGGAATGGAGGAGGACGCGTGATGAAATATGATGTGGAATTGGTTGCAGACCTGCGGACATCAGGTGGAGAAGTACAGGACGTGATGGTCAATGGTCAATATGCAGGCTCACTTTTCCTTGTGTACAGAGAAGGAGATCGTTTATCAGGTAGTCTTCAGATCGAGCAGGAGTCTCTGCCAGATGATACAGAGCAACGTATCGTGGAAAAAGTGCATGCCTATGTTCGATCTCTTGCAGATGCGTTGGAAGCTGCGTATTATGAAGTGCTGGTTAGTTGTGGCTCATTACATACGGTTCTGCATATGCCTGAGTCAGAGACAGTGTGGCCGTCTGAAGAGAGGAATCATGACGAAGGCAGCTATGACGATATAGGTAGCAGTGGAAGTAAGGTAATCCCTGTTTCACAAGCCGAATCGTTTACATATGAAGATCGGGATCAGGTTCTGGAGATGGAAATGGTAAGCGCAGGACGCAGCATATCGACGTATATTTTCAATGATGTCGAAGGGCAGGAACTAGCAGAAGCTTCCTTAAAACAATATGGCGCTGATGTACAAGGTGAAATACATTGGTATGACGAGCCGGAAGAGAATCAATTGGAAGCTGCGGCAGAGTTGCTGGTCAGAGAGCTGGATGAAGATATCATCGATACGATTACGATTCGCATGTGGCATCAGGGCAACGAACTTGAAACGCTAGAGTGGGTACATCGCGATTTCTCCGAGGATTTTGAGGATACCGATGAATTGGATCTGGACGAGCTGGAGGCTGCTGAAGAAACATGTTATGTCATGTTGAAGCGTAAGGATCGGGAGTTCCGGGTATATGAGCTGTTTCTTCAGGAACGAGGTGGATTGCCTGTGGGAATAGCAACAATAGACACTTCTCATTCCGATCTGACGGGATACATTGATTACGAGGTTCCTGGTACCAGTATTCAGCGAAAGAGCCTGGTCGAAGTGTTGATGCAGGAGTTGGACAAGGAAATGGAGTTTGATACCCTGCACCTTACGATGTTGTATCGAAATCAGATTATTGATGAAGCCAGAATAGATGGGTAAAAGGCAGCTGCCTTTTACCTTTTTTTGTTCTTATTTTGACGAAAAATCCATTTCCCGGTATAGTACCATTAGTTTAAAAGAGATCAGGAAGCGGAGGAGAACAATGATGCACTCATTCAAGATTAGTAGCGAATATATTAACGATGGTTTTCAAGCGGTTCAGGCGAAGCCGGAAGACACGGAGGATGTGATGTCCCTGCTGGTGGAGACAGCCGAATGGTTACAAAGCCAAGGTTCTTCCCAATGGAATGCTTTGCTTAAAGGTGAAGATTCACATGATACGGCAGGGGCGATTCGGCGTGGGGATGTGTTTGTATTTAAAAAAGGAGCGGACGTAGCGGGGATGGTCATCCTTTTGGTTCAGCCAAGCCCTTGGGATATTCATCTTTGGGGTTCAAAAGCTCATGCCGAGGATGGTGCGATTTATCTGCATCGGCTAGCGATTCGAAGAAAATATGCTCAGAGCGGTCTGGGACGGTCCATTTTGCAATGGTCCAGCAGTGGCATACATTTTGAAGGCAAACATACTTTTCGGTTAGATTGCGGAGCGAGCAATGCTACGTTGAACGCCTTTTACGCGCGGAATGGGTATACTTTTTTGGGAGAGACCGATGGTTACAGTACATATGAGAAGCCCGTGGAGCTACTGAGCTGAGAATTCTGACTACCCAATGAATATGTTGACAACAAACGCGAGCGGTTAACTGCTGAATTAAAGCTTTTGCTTCTGAGAGGCACGTTTCATGAATATGTTGTATATACGAGTTGGTGAACAAAAGCTTGGTCAGTTTAGCTTTGATTGAGCGGTTTAAATAGCCAAAAGTTTGCACTATCTTACGTAATATAGATGTTCCGGCTTCCCTATGTCATAATGGATAGTAGATCAGTACGTAAGTGGAAAGGGGGAAACTAACAGTGAAATTGCTGCAGGCGCTTTTCTTTCCTCCGGAGCAGCCCGGAGGTGTATCCTCTATGATTCCGTATATGCAAGAGAGATTTACAACCCCGAGGTGGGAAATGGATCTGTTCTCGTTGCCAAAACGAATTCGCAACAAGGGCAGAGAGGAAGTTCAGTTCGAAACGTTTGACTGGACGGAATATCAGGATAGTCCTGTTGTCCAAAAATATATTCAAACTTATCGTGATTATCTATGGTGGACCAAACTGCGTATTCAGAAGCCCTATGATCTGATCCATGCCCACCACCCAATTGCAGGACTTGCGATGAAAACGGTTTTCCCGGATACACCCCTCATTCAGACGATTCACTCCAGTTATGAACGAGAATTAATCCTTAATGGACGCATTGAAACGGATGGACCCGAGCATCGATTCCTGCTTGCGATATATGGTGAGCTGGAACACCAGGCAGAGCGTCTCTTAACGGTGTCGGATTCGTTCCGTCGTTATCTGGCTCCCTACGTAAAGGAACCTGATGTCATCGGTGTGATTCCCAATGGATTTGATGAGAAGCGGTTTAAGCCGATTCCTCATGATAATGCGATACCACAACTGGTCACGGTATGTCGGCTTGTTCCGGCGAAAGGGTTGGATATTCTTTTCAAAGCTTGTGCGGAACTGAAGGGCCGAGGTCATGATTATGTGTTACATATTATTGGAGATGGACCGATTCGTCCTGATCTGGAAGAATTGGCGCAGCGATTGGGGATCTATAATGAGACCATCTTCTATGGTTACACGCTGCACCCTGAGGAATTCATGCCATTCTTTGATGTTTTTGTACTTCCTTCACGGGCAGAAGCATTTGGTTCCGTCTTCGCTGAAGCGGCGCTGAGTTGTCTTGCCCTTGTGGGTACGGATGTAGGTGGTATACCGGAACAGATCGAGAACGGTAGCAATGGGTTGCTTGTACCGGCAGAAGATCCTTCTGCACTGGCTGAAGCACTTGAAAAGGTGATGCTGGACCCGGCTTATCGTTATGAACTTGCCCGTTCAGCGTGTGAAAAAGCCAAGACACATTACTCGCTCGGCAGATCGGTCAATGAGTTGAAAAAGATGTATCTACAGTTTCCTAGCCAAGCCTAAAACGTAGAGCAAAAAGTGCGAGCCGCTGTGATAAACAGCGGCTTTTTGTCATGTTTAACGAAAGAGTACCCGCGGTGACTTGTGGTTATAAGGCAAACGAATGCTCATATTCATGAAGTACATGGACCGTGAGATTTCATATATTGTTGCGTTTACGAAAGGTGCCCCAGCGGTTCAGTACCAATTTGGCAGCCCAGATTAATGCCATACTTCCAAAGATGGGGTAAAGGATGGACAGCAGGGAACTGAATCCAAACTGACTGAGTGAGTAACACAACAGCATAATGGTTAATGTAATGAAACGGGGGTGGACGCGTATATGTTGTCTGAGTTGCAAGGTCATTCCATAGATATCGGCTACAAAGGTACTGAATATTTCCATGAAAATAAGGGATACATATACAGATTGCACTGCCCATCCAAGTTGAAAGGCAATGCTACCCATCGGGATTTCGAATTGAATGATGCCGGGCATCTGAGCCGACATGGCAAAATGAGCTGCCATCAGCATGAAACCAACACCAATTCCACCCAATACTCCACCCCATTTCAGCACACTCCGACTACGAATCTGGTTACCTACAGGCACAAGAACAGCTTGAGCCAACACCAGATTGAATGAAGTATACAACAGTGGAGACAGCCACACTTGAACAGGGTTTGAGTCTGTCGTCAGTGTGATGAATCGGGAAGCGCCTGGATGATGGATGGTACTGGTGATCATGAGCAGAGATAACAGGAGCATCATGGGCACGACGATGCTATTCATTTGTAGGATGGCCTGAATGCCTCGACCGAGAAGCAGATATGTCCCTACAAGTGTGACGATCAGACCTGTCTGATAATGCAAACCCAGATGTTCGACAAAAACGGAACCTGCTCCGGCAAGCATGACACTGTTCACGCCAATGAGAATGAGAAGGGTCACCCAGGTGATCCATTTTCCCGCCTTGTGGCCGAATAAATGTTTGTTCAGATCCTCATAAGAGCGGGACCCGGTATCGTGAGCGATCAGCATCATTTTGGTACCTAACCAGACAAAGAGCATGGTAGATAAGCCTATGGTGATGGTGGCCCATTTGCCATACTGGGTAAAAAACTGCAAAATTTCCTGCCCTGTAGCGAAGCCGGCTCCGACAACCGTTCCGATGTATGTAAATGCGATCTGCAGCACCCGAAATGCCTGTTTCATGTGTTTCCCCTCTCAGGCCCCTGTATAGTTTGGACATGCGGGTACCATGGTACAAGGTATGCTTGACCCACGAAAGTCATGACAATCGATAATGAGCTTTGGCTTGAATTGCGTCTCAAGGACAGCGCCCAGGCAATTTCGCTTGAACTTATAGATAGATATATGATACTTTTACCTCATAGGATAGGCTTGGGAGGTCAAATCATGGAATTATTGAAACAACGAATTTTACAAGAAGGTGTGGTTATCTCGGATCAAGTATTAAAGCTGGATGGTCTGTTGAACCACCAGATTGATCCTGCATTAACGATGGAGATGGGACGTGAGTTCGCTGCCCGTTTTCGTGAAAGTGGAGTGACTCGGGTAATTACGGTAGAATCCTCAGGGATTCCGGTTGCTTTTGCCGCAGCCTATGAACTTGGGGTGCCCCTTGTATTCGCCCGTCGCAAAAAAACACTTCTGGCTGATCCTGATGCTTACTGTGAACGCGTACCGTCCTTTACCAAAGGAATTGTAACTGACATTATGGTATCCCGCGAGTTCATCCATGAGAATGACCGTATTTTGTTCATTGATGATATCATTGCCAATGGAGATGCCGCTCGTGGCGTCATCAAAATTATCGAGCGTTCCGGTGCGGAACTCGTCGGATTCGGCGTTGTGGTCGAGAAAAGTTTCCAGGCAGGGGCACGCACGATTCGTGAACAGGGTATTCCGGTGGAAGCCTTGGTACGCATTCGTTCCCTGAACGATGGTACGGTACAATTTGACGATAACGAAATGTGACATTTTAAAGGAATAGGGCCTATTTTTTGAACTATGCCTTTGCATGACCGCGGATTTCATTTATAATGGGGTTATGTTAGGGAGAGGAGGCAACACCATGGGGAACCAACCGGCAACAGAACAATTTTTTAATGATAAGCTGGCGGAATCGAAAGTTCATTTTGAACGTGCCCTGGATTGTAAACATACGGAATTCGATGACCTTTATCCCTATATGATTGAACATCCTCAATTTTTCTGGTACAAACGCTATGTTGCCTGGTCAGAATTACTGACGATTGTAGGCTTGTGCGAAGAGTTGTCCTTCTCTTGGAAAGAACAATTTACACCGCATCAAGTGGAGTACCTTGAAGAACGTGTGATGTCCGCCAAAGTGCTTGATTTTTGGTTCGAGAAGAACGACAGCAAAGAGCACGCGCAGCGGTAACTTTCAGTCGGGACATAATTTCGAATGACATGACAGTCCAATACAGTCACGTGAGACCTAAATGACATTTCATTTAGGTCTCTTTTTGTAAATAAATTTGGAATATAGGAGCCATGAAGATGATCAGTGATACAGAACTGGACGCCCTGCGTCTGTCAGGTGAGAAAGTAAGAGTAGTACGGGACGAGCTGGAATCTAACGATGTAACCGGGATTGTTGTTGCCTGGGATGGCGAGCAGGTACTTATCCGTCGTCAGAATCGACGTGTCGTCAAGCTGGATCGCGGTTACCGATATCAGCTGTTCAGCGAGCCGCGCCAGAGTCCACTTAGTGAGTAACAGTTTATAATTATGGCAGAGCCATGAGCGTTAAATGTTTGGAATTACCATGATTTGTTGGCATAATTGACTCACTCGGGAGAGAAGATAGGTACAGTGAGGAAGATCTGTAACTATAGCCGAGAGGGTGTGCTACAAGCGATGACATTGATGAATGATAAAGTTCATGCCTACAAGGATCAGATTGGAGCATTAAGCGATGTACTGCCAGGTGTGGTGAAGTCATATCATGAGTTTACGGGAGAATGTTTCCAACCTGGCGTGATTGATGCCAAGACAAAACAGCTCATTGCGCTCGGCATTGGATTGTTTGCCAACAATGAGGTATGTACTTTCTACCATGTAGAAGAAGCCCGTGCCAAGGGCGCTACAGATCAGGAGATCATGGAGACCGTAGCCGTGGCCGGAGCTGTAGGAGGCGGACATGCTCTGTCTCAGGGCGCGATGCGAGTGCAGAAGGCGCTACATTAATATAAAAAAACATTGTGAAAAAGTAACAGGGTTATACTTCCCTTCAATATGGGAGTATAACCCTGTTTTTTAAAGATCGTTTTTACTTTCTTTACTGTTTGCTTTTTTATTATACTTGTCCACATCAGCAAATTTCTCCATAACGGAGTAGTTTGCTGTATAGTTTATTGTGGAGTACCGTTCAGGAAGAAATTCAATCTTAGAGCGATCAGTATCCCAGAGATATATAATGGAATTATCGAAGGTCTTGCTTCCAGGCTGACCATATTTATTCGTTAGCTCTTCCAGAATTTCATCAGAATCCTGACTATTTAACATGCCAAAATAATATGTGGCCTCGTGGAGCAAGAAGTCATCTAATGGATATTCATCTGCTGCATTTTCCATTTCTTCAAGGCGCTGGTCCATTATTTTGTATATCTCTTCTTTCCTTGTTTCTGTTGTATTGGGGTTATTTAATTCCTCTGATAATTCCTTTCCTTCTTCCATCATTTCCAGAATGCTATCATTGTCTAATAAATCAGTGAAAACGTATTTAGCATCTGCTTTCTTACCCAGAACTACAAGATTAGAATATTCGATACTTTTCTCATGTTCATTATGTACGTCCTCTTCATAACCTGAGTTACCGTTCTTTTCTTCAGTTGAAATGACTTTGTCGATCTTGGTACCCCATGAAACATCTCTAAAATCTTTTTCGTTCTCGCTACTGCATCCTAAACTACCTATTACTAAAATAGCAAAACTTAAAACAAACATTAACTTTTTCAATTGTTCTCCTCATCTCCTTTTATTTCCTAAAACATTTTACATTGTTTAAGAAAGCAGTTGAAGACAAAAAATGGTTAAACAAAAAAGGCATCCGGTTAATAACCGATGCCTTTTTGTATGTGAATTACATTTTACCCAACATTTTATCATACATAAACTGTCCAGTTACCCGACGTGCTGTTACATAGCGGTCATTGAAGTATGGATTCGATAACTTTGTGATGCTTACACCTTTACTGCTGGAGGCATGAGCGAATTGTCCGCCGCCGATATATACACCTGTATGTGAAATGCCTTTGCCTGTTGTATTAAAGAACACCAGATCACCTGTCCGAACATTACTTTTGGCTACCGGAGTACCTGCTTTGGCTTGCTGCTGAGAAGTACGTGGCAATTCAATGCTGTATTTGTTGAAAAGATATCTCATAAAACCAGAACAGTCAAAGCCGGCTACAGTCGTGCCACCCCATTTGTAAGGAATACCTGTCATGTTGTTCACTACGGAGTTGATACTGCTTGCCTCTGTGCTTGTTGCCCCGGATGTAAATAATACAGCTGCTCCAAAAATGGAGATAATCAGTTTTTTCAAAATCAATGTTCTCCCTTCGATGCCTACGGAGTTAGCTAAGGGTTCGGTAGAAGGTTCCCTATATTTCCTATGTATAAGAATAATTCACCCAAATTGGTTCCCCCGTTTTCAAACATGAAACTCGGCAATGAATAATTAAGTTTTTGTAACTATTTGAAACTATATTGCATAAATGCGTAATTGTCAAACCCATTTAAAACCCTTCGTAATACCTCAATGTTAGCGGAATTAAGGTTTTTATATGAAAGAAGGGATTAAGTTTGGGTATCATTCATGACAAAAACGTCATTATTGATTCGTTTAAGACGAATTTGGATAAATAAATAGGTTTGTCATGAGTTAAAAGAACTATCCCGTTATGTAGAATTAGAGAGATTATATTCATTAAGTTGCATATATTGACAAAAATCGATTTTTTGCATATTATCTGATTATCCAATCCACATATTGGATTAAAATTGATTTTATTATGCGATAAATACAAATAAAGGAGGTTTGGGGACGCTTATCATAGGTAAAGTAGAAGTGGCAGATTTATAAAAACGAACATAGGAGAGTGTTACATTTGAAAGCGAAGAAAATAATTACTTTTGTCCTGGCATGTACGATGGTGTTCTCAGCAGTTGGAATGGCAGTTCTCCCTGTAGGGACGGTATCTGCTGCGGATGCATCGGGTACTACAGCGAGTATTTCAGATGTTTTGAAGAACCAGCTGCCGGATGGAGGTTGGAGAAAAGATTATAAACAGACAAGTGGAGAGTGGGCGAAGTCCACGATAGACAACAAGGCTACATACTCAGAAATTAGAAGATTGGCGAAGGAATTTAAAAAGACGAATGATCCGCGATACTCCACAGCTGCAATCAAAGGAATTAACTTTTTGATCAACATGCAGTATTCAAACGGCGGATGGCCACAAGTTTACCAAAGCTCTGGATATCACAAGCATATCACTTACAATGATGATGCCATGATTAATGTAATGATCATGTTGGATGAAGTAGCGGCACGCAAAGGTGATTTCTCATTTATCGACAGCACACTTGCTAATCGCAGTAAAAATTCAGTTGCCAAAGGTGTGGAGGCGATTCTGAATACACAAGTCGTTTCAGGTGGTAAGCTGACAGCATGGGGACAACAACATGATTCCAGTTCCCTTAAACCAGCGAGCGCAAGAATCTACGAAGTGCCATCGCTGACAGCTGGAGAGAGTGTAACGATTGTTAAATTTCTGAAAACCAGACCTGCTAACGCTAAAATTACCGCATCCATTAAAGGAGCGGAGGCTTGGTTTAACAAGGTGAAAATTACGGGTTACAAGTATGAAAGAGCTAATGGAGATAGTAAAATTATCGCTGATTCCAAAGCTGCACCGATTTGGGCACGCTTCTATGAGATCGGAACAGATAAACCAATCTTTATTGGTCGTGACGGGGTAGTTAAATACAAATTAAGTGATATTGATAAAGAAAGAAGAGGCGGTTATGCATGGTATGGCAACTGGCCTTCCAAGCTTTAATTTGTAGTTAAAGGTAAAGCCCGAATCGACGTCTGGTTCGGGTTTTATTGTTATTATTTTCAGTGTTGACATGATAGATTCCGCATGATATATTATTTATTGTCGCCGATATTGATGGTGGAGATACAATATGCGGTCGTGGCGGAATTGGCAGACGCGCACGGTTCAGGTCCGTGTGGGCTAACCCCCCGTGGAGGTTCGAGTCCTCTCGACCGCATCTAAAAAAAAGACTCCTTAAGCTAACGCTTAAGGAGTCTTTTTTGCATTTTTTGATATAACACTAACTTTAGACTTGAGTATCCAAGAGGTTAGTGCTTAGCTGCATGTACAGCAAATGTCTTCCATCAGCCCTAAGGAACGTTTATTGCGCTGCGGTAACATTAATGCTGTCAATATTCGGTCCTTCCGATCCGGTGGTAACCACTTTCAATGTATTGGTCCCCGTGTTCATGGGGACCTGTATTGTTTTTTCAACCCAAGTGGACCAGCTTCCCGTAGCCGGAAAGGGCTCGTTGCTGATAACTTTGGTTCCGTTAACAAAAATGTCGAGGTTCCGTGTTCCACTTTCCAGCGCATAACGAAACTTTACGTTTTTGGTACCTGTTGTAGCATTATTAATGCCGTTCCATTGAATGGCTGAACCAGTCATCGCATTGAAGTTAACATACCCGGAGCCAGTGTAACCGGGGTAGATTGTTTCAATGGCAGCTTCCGTAAGTGATGTTCCGGTCTCAGCTTCATACGTAGTGCCACTGCCTGTATTCCCGCCGCTATTTCCGCCAGTAATGTTGGCAACAAATGTTGTTACGCTCTGAGGCGGGAGCTGTGCCGTGAAGGCTCCATTGGATACGGTAAGCGGGGTTCCGCTTGCCAGGTTCCGACTGCTGTCCGTAATCCATGAGGACACAGTGGAGGCATTACCATTCTGCAGAACGAATTTTTGGCTTGTGGCTGAAGTTCCACGGTTAATCGCCACGACGACGACTTTGTTATCACCTTTGTAGGCTGAGACAAAGGTGTTCGTATCCGGATTTTTCGTTGCGTCGACTCGCAGGTAGCCTGGACGCACGAATTTGGAGAAATGAGCCATATTATATCCGCGTTTGCTTATGGTACCGTCCTCTTTCATCGGACCATACTGTCTGCGGATGTACCACCACACATAGGCCTGGAAATCACCTTCTACCATGGCATTGTGCATGTGATAGGAAACGTCCAGTGCTTCAGGCCAGCGGTCTGCTGAGTTGTTGTCACTATTCGGAACGTACACCTCAGTCATCCACAGTTCTTTACCGGCTCCTTTTTGCTTAAAGAGAGGGTAGGCAAAGTTCGAAATTTGGGTTCCGTACGTATGTGCTCCCAGAATGTCCATGTTGGCAAGTGCCTGCGGATCATTCAGGATTGGGTCGGATATGTTCTTTAAGTACTGGAACGATTCAGGCGCCATGACTTTGGTACCTTGAATGGACCCGGCATTTTCTTTCATGAATCGAAGGATCTCTTGTGGAGTCCACCAGGTCCAGTCATGAGCATAATCCGGTTCATTTTGCACAGAAATGGCATACAGATCTACGCCGTTATTTTTCATGTAGGTTACAAAGTCGTTCAGATGTTGCGCATATGCGGCATATTTGTCGTATTTCAAACGTTTGGCATTGGTGTCCCCATTGCGGTTGAATGTTTCAACCATGCTGCTTGGAGGATTCCATGGGGATGCAAATACGATAGCCCCTTTTTCAATAGCCCGTTTGGCTGTGGCAACTTCACGATACCAGTTATTAGAATCTGGATCGACGTAGATCCTGAGAATTGAAAAGCCTAACTGATTCTGGTCATTACCAAATGCAGTTTCACGTTGAGCGGGAGTCAGATCACCAATCCAGGCAGGAAGGTTAATGCCCCCAAAGCCCTTGATCAGTTGTTTTTCTGAGGACAAATTAATGTTGGCATCACTTGCCGCCGAAACTTGTGTAGGACTTAACATGAGGGGCAGAGCTGTTAAGCAGGCCAATAAAACATTGATCGTCTTTTTGAATTTGAATTTCACTACTTTCATCCTCCTCGATAATGGTAAATGGTTACATAGAGAAACCGCGACCAGGAAAACAAACAAGAATAGCGGATTGACTGGCATTTATTTTATGTAAACCCTTTCAAAACCTCCTTCCATAAATCATAGGATAGAAATGAAGCATAGAACCTCTTTCATTTGTTGATTCTACTAAATAATTCCTAAACTGAAAACCTGACAAATTACAGTATTTTTTCTAATTAATCTCTATTTTCTAACTATTCAATGACAGTTCTTGTCTGATTGCAAAAGGAAAACTGGAATGATGGCGGTGTTTGCTTGAAATACAGGTCTCCAATGGCGGGGATATTGTTATTAAGGAAGGCTTTGGCTTACATATTCCTCCCTTCATTATCAAACAATGAGATCACAGAAGTTACGGGGAGGGAATCATGATGAAGGGACAGAGAAAGATTTATCGATTCATTGCAGGTATCATGGCATTTTTGATTGTGTTTTGCGCAGGCATATCGGCAGGAGGGCCTACAGCGGCAGCTTCAGAGTCTACATCGAATCACAAACGGTTAGCGATTATCATCGATGATGTTGGTAATGACATGAAGGGTACGGCAGAGATCTTGGCGATGCCAGTTAAACTAACGGTAGCGGTCATGCCTTTTTTGCCAACAACGAAGAAAGATGCGATGGCTGCACATGAAAAGGGGATGGATGTGATTGTGCACATGCCCATGGAACCCAAGAAAGGACGAGCTGAATGGCTGGGCCCGGGTGCAATCACATCCAATCTAACAGATGAAGAAGTCCGCTCACGAGTGGAGAAAGCGATTGATGATGTGCCCCACGCAATTGGCATGAACAATCATATGGGTTCCAAAATTACTTCGGACAAACGCATCATGTCAATTGTGCTCGATGTATGCAAGGAGAGGGGCCTCTTTTTTGTAGACAGCCGTACGAACTTTCGCTCCGTGGTGGGTGAACTGGCCGTATCCAAAAATATGCCACCTGTAGGTAATGACATTTTCCTGGATGATCAAAACTCCAAACAACACATTCGCAAGCAAATGGATTTGGCTGCTCAGCGTGCGATCGACAAGGATATCTGTGTTGTTATTGGTCATGTCGGTCATTCGGGGATGAACACATCCGCAGTGATTCGTGAGTCCGTCGCCCGTCTGCAAAATCAGGTTCAATTTGTAGGAATCGGTGATCTGGTTCGAGATGTGTGGCAATGGCATTCTGCTCCTACACTACCGACAGATAATAAATAATGCCATTGGCAATAGATTGGGCGATTCGTTTTTGCTCAGCGGGGTCACTCATTCTGGCTCGATCTGCCGCATTGCTCAAAAATCCAGTTTCGACGATGACGGCAGGTTGCTTCACGTAATTCAATAAATAAAAGGGCTTGCCCCATACGACCCCGTGCTCCGTTCCGTACAACTTGTTCATAGCGTCCTGAATGGATTGGGCCAGCAAATAACTCCTGCCTTCTTTCTGGTGCAATACCACCGGGCCGTGTGCGGCCGATCGGGGACTCCAGTTGGCATGGATGCTGACCACAATATCTGTACTTACTTCTTCGCTAAGGCTTTTACGTTGGGCAAGATCCCTGGTATGACGGGAGCGGCTGTTCAGCCAGCGGTTCTCATCACTAAGTGCATAATCACCAAGTCGATTGATGATAACGGCATAACCTTTGCTGCGAAGCAGGAGATAGACCTTTTCGCTAATGGCCAGGTTGATATCTTTTTCCAGCACACCTTGGGCTGATGTACCACCGTCAATACCGCCATGGCCTACATCGAGCAGGATAACGGGTGCTGCAAAGGCATGATGACTTGAGCGATAAGCATCTCCATCGGTCACCGGCAGCATGGATGGACTGTTCTGGGACGGGGCTGCTTTTCCATAAGCGACATGGGGCAGCATGGGTAGGCAATGGATGCTGAGTAGCAAGGCTACCGAAGCGGTCAGCAGCTTATACATGGGAATACACACTCCTTCATGAAATAGGTATCGAATGCAGATTAATGACTCTATGGATACCTTTGGCATTAGACTGTGCATTCTGAGGTTTTTCATACTCCTTTCAATAAAAAAATGTTTAACCATAACACATCTTGCACACAATAGAACTATCGTAAGCTCCGCTAATGTGCAGGAGCGAAGGAGGCAGATGTTATGGCCAAAAGTGATGAATTGGTAAAATACATTACGCAGCGTGTTGTTCATTATATCGATACACCGAAGGACGAGCGGAAAGGTCGCGCCAAAAGGAAAGAACCATGGGCGATGAAGTGGTTTGGCATGATTCCGTTTGCTGTATCTCTGTGGGTGGGGAAAAAGGAAAAAGAATTGGACACCCAGTCTCATAAACGAAGTTCTTCGGGCAAAGGGTAACGATCGCTCACCTACTTCACTCAGCGAGTTTTAAGACACGCCCTAATGTAAAACCAAAAGACGCAATCCCTTTATTTCATGGGAAGGCGTCTTATTTGTTGTGGAGAGTTATAGTTTTAACGTGAGTTGACTGAATCTTAAGATTTTGCTGATAATCAAGGATTTACGATGTAAAAATGGCCATCTTGCTGCAATGTGCTCATAGGGACAAAGCGTTGAATGGATGATTTTCCGCCTAACGCTACATATAGAATGGACTCTGCTTCCTGATCTGTGTGCCACAGCTGATAACCGCTAACGGGTAGAGGACCGCCGTATACGACGTTCCGATCATCCGCTGAGAAAACAATCTCTTGATTCTCCCCGTGTTGTATCACATCTTGTGCCCGGTCGGCAGCAACAGGCTTGGAGGTAATCCACAACAGATTGTCAGCCGGATTGAAGACGGGTCGGAGATGAAGTGGATCGACTGATAAAGATGGCGTTGTGGATAAATCAGTTATGCTGGCAGAGTTCTTTTTGGAATCAGCCTCCAGCAGGTTTAGGAACTCTGACGGCAGTACATCTCCGTTCGTAGCATCAATATAAAGTGCAGGATGATTAGGTTGCTCCACTTTCCAATAAGCCAGCAGGGGAAGAGCATAACCAAGATGAAGCTCTCCTCCGCCAGCAAGTAATGCCTCAAGGTTCACATGTTGCCGATCCAAGGCTTGTCCAAGAAGTTCATTGTTGTATGGTGACTGTTCTCCATGACCATATTCACTAAGCACAATCTGACCCTGCTCTGTGACTGTAATAATCATATATCCGATAGGTTTGCCTTCAAACTCAGCTTGTACGAACCAGCTATGTGTACCTGGACCCAGAGGGTAGAAATCCAGATCGGCGTTCTTCCAATGCGCTTCGCCGTTCACTGTACCAAGTGTAACAGCTTGTTGCTCTGCAAACCGTTGCACAGCAGCGGGAGCTAGCTTTTCATTCTGAATGCCATGATGTTCGGGGCTATACTCTGTTGATGATGCGGGGGATAGCGAAGACGTTTTTTGTTCCTCTGCATTGGCTATCGACCAAAAAGAGAACAGGGCAAGACAACTGAGCAAGCCCAAGGTTATACAGGTTGTTTTCCGAGCGTTGTTCCAACATGTATGAAAGAATCGTTTCAAATTTACACCTACTTTTCATTTATCCGTTACCTGAGCGGGTTCTAGTTTCATTCTAGGGGACAGGCTATGCAAAGGTTGCCGCAACCTGTCGGGCAGCTGATCATGAATAAACACTACTTTTGCCAGCATTTGCAGGAAAAGTAGTGTCTTCGTCTATCTTAAGTGAAACATGCCGCTGCTAATGGCAGTCACTTTCACTTTGGGTTCATATTGCCAGATCATCTCAGTCCGGCGTGTCTCATACTGCAGTTTCATAGCTTCACGATCTATTACCGCCTGTTTTGCTTTCTCTTCTTCGGCATCTGTCTCGGAGTCGATCGGTACTGCGGCTTCTGCCGCTAGTTCTACATCTGCTCCAATGGGTTTAGCGTTCTTTATATCCACAACTTTTTTCAGTTGTGCAGGTGGCGTGCGGTCAGAATGGACATTCTCCGTGTCTGAGGTTACGTTACCTGGTGATTCTACCTCAGGTGTATCTTCTCGGAGTACCGCTTCATAATAGGTGTCCAAGACGTCCAGCTCCAGATCAAGCCGCTCTTGGGCTTTCTCTGCCCAGCTATAATCGAGTTCCAGCAAGCGGTTTGTCAAATGAGATTCCAAAGCAGCTCCGGCATCAAATAACGAAACTTTAGCTGTCTGTACATGCATGTTCTCCGCCAGCCTCGGACTAAGATCACGTCGGTTCAGCTTGGTGCCGAATTTCTCTATAATTTCACCCGAGCGAAGGGAGATGCCGAGAAAATGCAATTCCTCCCGTTTCAAATCACAGGCGAATTCCACCTTGAAACAGACACCAAGCCAAGGCTCATATACGGCTGGCGCTGTAGCCCGCAATTGCCGTTTGGCAGCCTGTTCGAACAGGTTCACGAAGGCACCGCCTTCACGGGCAGCGCCGAAAATCTGCTGCAGTCTGCGACTGCCATACACCACTTCTTCACGCAATATTCGTCCTGGCCCCAGCTGTGGCAGCGATGGCGTAATACCGAAGTAACGGCCTAGAATGGTTTCTTTTGGTGGCTCGCCTTGAGGACTGCCATTGGTTACGCCATTTGTTCCAGCAGGGTTAGGGACAACAGGAGGTGATGCTTCCGCAGCTTTGGCTTCTGCTGCTTCAATGGCCTGCTGATAACTTTCAGGATCAAATATAAATGTAAAGGACATCGTCTCAGCGGGTGCTCCGGTTCGTTCCACGAACCCCCAATAATAGGGGCGATTGGTCAACGCTTTGTCCGCCTCAGGCGAGAGTTTGACTGTAACATGGGCAGGAGAACGCTCCATAATCTGACAATCAAGTGCTTCCAGATAGGTGAGAACATAAGCCTGCACTTCATGGGGCGACATGGTCATGAGTTAGCTGCCTCCTTTTCGAAGATCTAACAACCCGGATACGGCAGGGCCTTCATCTGAAACCTCACGTTGAATGGAGTTCAGCGATTGTCCAAGTGAGTCCATTTTACGGCGAATATCTTCATCATTTTGTGATTCCAACATGATTTTGTACAAACTTTTCTCAATGGACTCCTTCTTCTCCAGCCGTTCCAGAATGACATCCAGCCCGCCGATCACCATCTCAAACATATTGATCTTCTCATGCAATAGATTCAAGATGTGTTCCTCAATGGTTCCGCTCGTAGATAAATTGAAGATATTCACGTCATTTTGCTGTCCAAGCCGGTGTACCCGACCGATCCGCTGCTCTACCCGCATAGGGTTCCAAGGCAGATCAAAGTTGATCATATGATGGCAAAATTGCAGATTAATGCCCTCGCCACCCGCTTCGGTTGCAATCATGGCCTGCACACGCCCGCGGAAGAGATCCATCATCCAATCTTTTTTGCCTCGATTCATGCCACCCCGATAGGGTACAGCTGTAAGTCCATTGTTGCGGAAATAGTTTAGCAGATACTCCTGCGTGGCCCGGTATTCGGTGAAGATAATGACTTTTTCATTCATGTTCCGAACCAGTTCCATCGTTTTCTCCGCTTTGGTATTCTCCTTGATCGCTTTAATATGGGCCACGAGTTCCCAAATTTTGTCCCGAAGGGGAGAGTCCAGCGGAAGTTTCTTCGACAGATTAACCAGTGTCACGAACACAGCATCCCGACTGCTGCACACTTCCCGCTGCAATGTAACAAGGGATAGCATGCTGCTCAGATTGCCGCCAGCTTCCTGATACTGGTCTTTAACAAAGGAAGTCACGCCATCATACAGCGCTTGTTCTTCGGGCGATAGTTGCAAGTTCACGTTGGAGACATTCCGTTTGGTAAATTGAACGGGGCCTTCTCCGCGACGGTTACGAATCATGACTTTGGATAACTCGTTCTTAAGCTGTTCCTGATTTTTCGGAACCCGCTTGTCTACGACAAAGTTGGCCGCAAAGTCACCCTGACGACCCAGTTGACCGGGCTTCAGCAGGTTGATCAGATTGAACAACTCACTCATATCGTTCTGCACAGGTGTAGCTGTGAG
This sequence comes from Paenibacillus sp. FSL R7-0313, assembly GCF_037969885.1. Classification (NCBI taxonomy): domain Bacteria; kingdom Bacillati; phylum Bacillota; class Bacilli; order Caryophanales; family Paenibacillaceae; genus Paenibacillus; species Paenibacillus sp. FSL R7-0313. The sequence continues at coordinate 5,879,293 of NZ_CP150219.1, read as the reverse complement.
CAACAGACAATACTTTTTGCGCAATTTCAGCATGAACTGATAGTTGGTTGTTTTCTTGTTTTTGAGTTTATGAGCCTCGTCAATAATAATCATGTCGTAATCAGTATTCAGCAGCATATCTTTATGCGGGTCACGTTTGGCTGTATCCATGGAAGCAACAACCACTTCATTCTGCCAGGAATAGGCCTTTTTCTGGGCAATAGCAGGGATGCCAAATTTCGAATTCAACTCCCGTACCCATTGCAACACAAGAGACGCTGGCACGAGAATGAGTACCTTGGATACGAGACCCCGAACCATATATTCTTTCAGAATGAGACCGGCTTCAATGGTTTTGCCAAGACCCACCTCATCGGCGAGAATGGCCCGGCCTGACATTTCAAATAATACTCTGCGAGCAGTGTCCATCTGGTGAGGGAGTGGAGTAAGGCCTTGTAGATGCTTCAAACACTGGATCTCGTCAAAATTGGGAATCAGATTGGTTTCTTCGGCTTGAATGCCCAGTTGGAAGAGTCGGTAATCCCCCCAAGGACCTCCTTTATCCAGTCGTGATTCCAACTGATTGATCCAGCTCCGATCAAATTCCAACGGAACGGGCAGTTCGGCTACTGGTTGATTCATGTGGTGCGGATTCTTCCGGTTCATGGTGCTTCCTCCCCTGCCATACGTGATGACGTTTTATTCGTAGGTAATAGTATGGACGAATGAGAGTCAGTTCATAACTATATAAGTTGAACTACATTTTATTTGCACGAACACTACGATGACAGAACAACCTTCCAATCGCTGTTATCCCCAGATTTCTTTGATTCCCTTTTCTGGAGGGGGAAATCCGGGGATAGCGTATGCTTCCGATGAAGCTTTCTTTCAGAAAGCTTTCAGGCGAACGCTTCGCTTCTTCAGGTTATTTCTGTCCTCTCCGTTGACGTGCAAATGATTAGTTTAACTTATATTGAACCCAGAAATTTAGTAAAGGCACATGTTTTTTCTGTGCCAAAAAATTCACTGATGTCGTATTCATGCGTATGAGGGTGTGTGAAGAAGTTTTTCGGAGCAGGGGAGTCTATAAAATAAGGTCTATGATAAAAGTCATATGGAAAATCAATATATGGTGTATTATACTGAATTTATATCACTATATGTGGTGTTTTATCATAATTTACTCTTGTAGTGAAAATGTAGCGTTATTCGGGGAGGTTGAACGTAGCGATGAAATCAAACCAACGATCGCATCAATTAGAAGGACTTAGCGAAAAAATATTTCTGGACCGATACGCCTGGAAGGACGCTGATTCGAATCATGCCAAGGTCGGAGATGTGGTATTGGTATTAACGAAGGATGATCCCAAGTTCCCGACCAAGGAAGTGGGCGAAATCATAGAACGTCAGGGTCAGCTTGTACAGGTAAGGACTCGAAGCGGAGAGATGATCCAGACAAACGTGGAGAAATTGACACTCAACATAGAAAAAACACCGGAAGAGATGTGGGACCGTCTCGCCAAAGCGATGGCTTCTGTCGAATCCACAGCCGATCAGCGGGCAACGTGGGAGTCCAAGTTCCGCTCTGTGTTGGAAGATTGGAAGTTAGTACCCGGAGGCCGAATTGCTGCGGGCGCGGGGGCAAGCGATGAACTGACACTCTTCAATTGTTATGTCATTCCATCTCCGCAAGACAGTCGGGGTGGCATCATGAGAACCTTGACCGAGATGACGGAAATTATGGCACGTGGGGGAGGTGTTGGTATTAATTTGTCCTCATTGCGTCCTCGCCGAGCGGTGGTGAAAGGAGTCAATGGATCATCCAGCGGTTCCGTATCGTGGGGCGGACTGTTCAGTTATACGACTGGACTGATTGAACAGGGCGGAAGCCGCCGGGGTGCGCTCATGCTGATGATGAATGACTGGCATCCGGATGTGCTGGATTTTATTACCGTGAAACAAACGATGGGGCAGGTGACCAATGCCAATCTGTCTGTATGTGTGAGCAATGCATTTATGGAGGCTGTCAAGCAGGATGGAGATTGGGATTTGGTTTTCCCTGATACGAACGATCCGGACTACGACACCGAGTGGAACGGGGATATGCAGCAATGGAAAGCAGCAGGTCATTCGGTGATACACTATCGTACGCTGAAGGCTCGCGAAATCTGGCATACCATTATTGAATCAGCCTGGAAATCGGCAGAGCCTGGTGTGGTATTCATGGAGTATTACAATCAGATGTCCAACAGCTGGTACTTTAACCCAATTATCTGTACTAATCCGTGCGGGGAACAAGGCCTGCCTGGCTGGGGTGTATGTAATCTGTCAGCGATCAATCTGTCCAAATTCTACGATGAAACGAATCATGATGTGGCATGGGATGAACTGGCGGAAACCACTCGTATCTCGGCTAGATTTTTGGACAATGTCATCGATGCAACACCATATCATTTTGAGGAAAATAGACTGAATCAGCAGCGTGAACGCCGGGTTGGGCTTGGCACGATGGGATTGGCAGAGCTGATGATTAAGCTGCGTATACGATATGGCAGTCCTGAATCCCTTGAATTTCTGGATAAACTGTATGGATTCATGGCAAAGGCGGCCTATCTGGCATCGGCAGAGATTGCAGCAGAGAAGGGTGCTTTCCCAGCATTTGAAGCTGAACCGTACTTACAGAGTGGATTTATGAAAAACATGGTTGCGACATACCCTGAAGTGGGAGAGACGATTCGTAAACAGGGCATTCGAAATGTCACACTGATCACACAGGCGCCAACGGGCAGTACAGGTACGATGGTGGGCACATCAACTGGTATTGAGCCGTATTTCGCCTTCAAGTATTTCCGTCAAAGCCGTCTAGGTTATGATGAACAGTTCGTACCGATTGCACAAGATTGGCTGGATGAACATCCGGGTGAAGCTTTACCCGACTATTATGTGACGGCGATGGATCTGTCGGCTGAGAACCATATCCGGGTGCAGGCCGCGATTCAGCAATGGGTGGATAGCTCCATCTCGAAGACGGCCAACTGTCCGGCTGATTTTACGGTGGAGGATACGGCTGAGCTGTACGAACTGGCCTTCGATCTTGGCTGTAAAGGAGTAACGATATACCGCGACGGCAGCAGGGATGTGCAGGTGTTGTCCACGTCGAAGAAGGAAGAGACCAAGGCCGAAGATCAGAACACGGCGGAAGCTGAAGAGAAACAAGGGCAGGCAAGTGATGGAACTTCCAATAGCCAGGTTGGTGTTAGAACGCATTCTTCCGATCAAGTCCCTTCCTCTTCTACAGTGCTGGATAAACAATATAGAAGCCGTCCTCAGGTACTGCGTGGTGCAACATACAAAATCAATACGCCATTCGGGATGGCTTACATTACGATCAATGATCTGGAGGGAACGCCGGGAGAAATCTTCCTGAACGTGGGCAAAGCAGGATCGGACGTATTCGCCATGGCTGAGGCCCTCGGTCGGGTATGCTCACTGTTTCTGCGATACGGAGATCATGGGCACAAGGTGGAACTGCTGATCAAACATCTCAAGGGTATCGGCGGTACGGGTGCGATTGGCTTCGGAGCTAACCGGGTGGAATCGATTGCTGATGCAGTCGCCAAAGCATTGGAAAGTCATGTACAGAGCAATGTGCAGGAGAATGAAACTGGAGCTTTACAAGAACAGAAGCAAGTGAAGAGCACATATCCACAAGTGGAGGATCAGAAAAACTTTACCGAATCGAGAGATTTATGTCCTTCATGCGGCTCGGCATCCCTGATGAATGTGGAAGGATGCAAAACATGCAGCAACTGTGGGTACAGTAAGTGTAATTAAGTATCACTTAGATAAAAGGGAAAAAGAAAAGGCATTCCTGACTCCATCATGAAGTCAGGGATGCCTTTTGTCATTTAGCTAACTAACACCAATCATGACAACAATCTGCAAGTGATTGCAGTTCATTAAATAGAACGCCAGCGTGGTAGCCGTCGCACACGGCGTGATGTAACTGAACGGATAAGGGAAGATAAACGTTATCGTTCTGTTGAACATATTTTCCCATCGTGAAAATGGGCAATAAGTAAGTTCCCTCATTATAAATGTTCAGATTAAATCCCGTAAAGTTCACCCAGGGAATGCTGGAAACGGGAAATGTATTTGGTGGTTCATTGGGTTTGGCAACAAATTGTTTGTGATCTTTGTAATTCTTCATATCTTCCAGATAACGAATGTGGAACGTCTCGAAATCTTCATGGAATGCTGTCCAGATCGTTGAGAAACTTTTGTCGTCCTCATGAAAAATCGTATAACTCGGAGACATTTCGTCCCAATAGCCCAATTTCCCCTCTGCATCAAAACAGGTTCGAAATTCCCTGTGTGTATTGACAACCGTAGAGATCATGTGAATAAGAGCGGGATAGAACTTCAATCCTTTAAGCTTCAGTTCGTTGATCAATAGAGTGATATCCAGATTAGCAGTTATGCTGTAGGTACATCTGACCTGATTCAAGTAGTGGTCAAAGTATGGCTTTCGATCCCACTGATCTAACACGATTGAATTAAACATAAGTTATAACCTCCTAAATTTGAATAATGCCTTCATTTAGGAGGTATATTTGACTGATTTGACCATATCCTATCACATTCCCAGTATCGTATTTTAGAAATTGACCATCTCAGTATAACATGAGAATGAATGTGTCGCTTATAGCGAAATCCTCTGCAAACGCTTTTTCAACCTGCTTCTTTACTTTATAATTAAAATTGTCTTTATAACGAAGAAGAGAGGGGATTAGATGCGTCAGCCGATAGAAGAACCCATATTTTATTCTTATCCTGGAATGGTAGCGGTGGTGACTTCACGTCATGAGGGAGTCCAGAATGTGATGGCGTCCGGATGGCATACATACATCGGATCATCACCAGGCGTATATGGCATCTCCCTTCGTAAGGAAACATACTCCTATGAACTCATTGAGAAGAGCGGCGTATTCGGTGTTCATTTCCTGCCAGGTCATCGATCGGAGTGGATTCAAGCTGCAGGAACGTTCAGTGGAAGAGATACGGATAAATTCAAAAGATTCGGCATTCCATATGAGGAAGGAATCAAGGTAAGTGTACCCATTTTGACAGACGCTTATTTTGCTTATGAGTGCAAGGTTATGGACATTACGACATATGGTGACCATGAATGGATTGCAGGCGAAGTGTTGCAGCGATATCAGGATCAGAAGTACTTTCTGGAGAATGGAATGGTTGATCTGGAGAAGTTGCAAATCCCGATGTACACAGGGCGTTCAGCATACCGGATCATGGATGCGAGGACAGAAGAAAAGATTCACCCGTTCCACCTCTAGGGTCCTAGGCAAGAAGAAGCAATTATGAGCAAAACTTTCAATCCGGTCTGACATAGGTTTATAATGGATATTGGCTGCTGAGCAAGTCGGCAGCCTTTTGTTATGAATTCAATTGTTTCAATCGATGTGTGCATGGGTATGCTGGTTTGCGCAAGTGGGACAGGTAATTTTAGCCACTCGATGAAAAGTACTATATTTAACGACAAAATTAGAGTATGATTTTACAGCTATATGAGCTGGCAGGAAAGGTTACATCGGTTTAATCGTTTGTAACTATTGCTGTAAAGTATGAGGCTTATTTCGGGCGTATAATGCTAAACGTGAACTCACGAATGAATATAAAGAATATTTTAATAATTAAACTTAATGGACAGGCAACTCGTCTTTTTTAAGATTATAGAATTCACACAGAATGTAGCATCATCGGATAGTGCTTCAAACAGAAGCTTTTCTTATGTTGTAAATGAAAGATGGAAGGTGCACTACGTATGTTAATGACAACCAGAACGATCAGGAGTTCCTTTATGCCCCCAACACCGATGTTGTTGACTCACAGTAACAAGGAGGGGCATGCATGTCACAATCGTTAAATCGTAAGAGACATATGAACGGACTTGACGGCTTGCGAGCCATCGCTGTACTTGCGGTAATCGCGTATCATCTGAATTTGGATTTTATTCCGGGCGGACTGCTCGGTGTAGGGATATTCTTTGTTCTCTCGGGATATTTAATTACAGATATTCTCGTGTCACAGTGGCAGGAACATGGACGCATTTCACTCGGTGATTTCTGGGTAAGACGGGTAAGGCGTTTGCTTCCAGGCATGCTGACCATGACAGCTGTGGTGATGATCTGGTTGGCCTGTACAGACCCATCCCGGCTCGCTGCGCTTCGTGGTGATATCGTTTCGGGTGTATTATACATAAGCAATTGGTGGTATATCTTTCACAACGTTTCCTATTTCGAAAGTTTTGGCCCTCCATCACCGTTTGGCCATTTCTGGTCGCTGGCTGTGGAAGAGCAATTTTATCTTATATGGCCTCTTCTACTGATCGCAGCAATCGTAGTGTTCAAAAGAAAGGGATGGCTGGTCGTTTTCATTGTTGTCGCAGCTGAATTGTCTGCTGGTGCAATGGCCATCATGTATAATCCAGATTTGGACCCGAGCCGTGTATATTATGGAACAGACACGCGGGCATTCGCACTGCTTGCTGGTGCTGCTCTTGCCGTGGTATGGCCTAGTCGTAAGCTGTCGAGCTCTCTGCCTGGCATGAATCGGCTTGTGCTCGATGTGTCGGGACTTGCTGCGCTTGCTTTATTAATCTACATGATGCTGAATAGCAGTGAATATGATCCGTTTCTGTATCAAGGGGGCATGGTGCTTCAGGCTATTGCAACAACGTTGCTGGTAGCGGTGTTGGCTCACCCATCGTCTTTCCTAGGACGTATCATTGGAGCGAAGCCACTACGCTGGATCGGAGAGCGATCCTACGGATTATATCTGTGGCATTATCCTGTCATTATGTTAACCAATCCCGCGGTGGATACGGGAGGAGCACATCCTGTACGAATCATTTTACAGGTTGCTGCAACTTTTGTACTGGCTTCATTGTCTCTTAAATATATTGAAAATCCGATTCGGTACAACGGATTCCGTGATTCTTGGTCCCGATTATGGGGAAGAGGGCGGTCATCGATCGGTATACGTAACGTATGGTGGAAGCGGGCAGGTCTGTTGATGACGATTCTGCTGTTGTCCTATACGGTATCCCAGATGATGGTCTCACATGCAGCGAACTCCGACTCCCATTCGGTATCGATGTCCAACACATTGAATGGAGAGAATTCCGTGGCGGAGGAACAGGGACAGGATGTGTTGCCAGCTATTACAGGAACGTCAGGCTCTGGCCAAAAGAACGATGCTCATACCCATAAACCGGAAGCAGGAACGAAAGATGATCCGGGGAAAAACGAGAAGCCAACAGGAGAGTCTGCTCCAGACTCAAAACCTGACGACCAAGACAATTCAGTGAATCCTGGCAAGGACGATCAGTCTGAAGATAAGCCGGCCGATGACTCCGTGACTAACGAGAATGATACACCAGATGACGCTGGAGCGAATCAATCCGATAATACGGATCATACGGATGATACACCTGATTCATCTCAGGACAATGAAGAAACGGCTCCTCCTGCCCAGGATGGCAAGGTTCATTATACCGTCATTGGAGATTCGGTGATTTTGGATGCAAAACCGTATCTGGAGCAAAGTATATCGGGAGTGTATGTGGACGGACATGTCGGTCGTCAGATGTGGCAGGCAGGCGATGTATTGGAAGGTCTGAAACAAAACAACCAAATGGGCAGCAAAGTGGTGCTGGAGCTCGGGACGAATGGTTCCTTTAACTCCAAAAACTTGAATGCTGTGCTTGATTATCTCAAGGATGAGGATCGGGTATATCTGGTTACTGTGCGCGTACCTCGTCCGTGGGAACGAACGGTGAACAGGGCTTTGAATGAGGCAGCATCCAAATACAGCAATGTCTCGTTGATTGACTGGAACAGTGCAAGTGAGGGACATGACGAATATTTTGAAAAAGACGGCGTACATCTCACTACGCAAGGATCCGAAGCTTTTGCAGAACTGGTGAAAAACAGTATCCAATAATACGCAATCATATTTAATACGATTTAGCACTTATTCATTATATATAGCCTGGGGTGAAGCTACCAACGGCTGCAACAAGAAAGAGCTCTCATTGTGAGGGCTCTTTTTTATATGTTATGAACAATAAGTCAGCAAAGTAAGTTCCAAACAGGGGAACCGATATTTTTCACCCCTGCATCCGTGGATCGTCACCTTACGGTATGATAGCGTTACCATTTACAATAAGTGTATTCAAATCGCCGAGGGGGAATATAGAGATGTTGAAAAAATGGCTTTCGGGTTTCCTGGCAATAACATTGTTCTCCATTATTCTGGCTGGCTGTGCTGGCGGGGACACTTCAGAAGGAGGCAGCGGCAATGACAAAGTAACCGTCACACTCTGGCACAACTGGACCGGACAGGATGCAAAGGCGGTTGCGATGCGCAAAATTATTGAAGATTTCCGCGCGGCGCATCCAGATATTGAAGTTGTGGATGAAGGCTTGCCAACAGATGGTCTCAAAACCCGGCTTCGTACGGTGGCAGCTGCCAACGAGATGCCAGACCTGTTCGTGATGTGGCCGGATGCCATGACTAAGGAATTTGTAAAAGGGGATCTGTTGCAACCCATTAATACAGAGCTGGACGCAAAGCCGGAGTGGAAAGATAACTTTATCCCCAATGCATTGGACGGATACACCGTAGACGGGAATATCTACTCCGTGCCCATGAATCTGGCGCCGAGTTCCTTCATTTATTACAATGAAGCTTTGTTCAAACAGTACAACGTAAAAGTGCCTGAGACCTGGGCGGAACTGGAACAAGCGATTGCTACTTTTAATCAAAATAAAGTCATTCCCATGGCACTTGGCAACAAGGCCAACTGGGTAGCTCAATCAACGATATTCAGTACACTGGCTGATCGGATTACCGGCACAGACTGGTTCCTGAAAGCGACAGCACAAGAGGGTGCAAGCTTTACCGATCCACAATTTATTGAAGCCTTGAACAAGATGCAGGAGCTTGGCAACACCAAGGCATTCCAGGATGGATTCAATAGTATCGATGAGACACAAATGATGCAACTTTATTTCCAAGGTAAGGCAGCGATGGTCATGAACGGCGGATGGGCCTTGGCAAATCTGGTGAACAATGCACCTGAAGAGGTGCTGAACAACACACATATTACGATTCTTCCTCCAGTGGACGGAGGTCAGGGTGAACCAAGAACAACATCCGGTGTAGTAGGAACCGGGTTGGGTGTAAGTAAAAAGCTGAGCGGTGCACAAAAAGAGGCAGCGATGGAGCTGTTCTACGCGCTGGCAGGACCTGATGGTCAGAAGGCCACATTGGATAGCAGCACATTGGTGAGTTACAAGATTGATCTGGACAAAACCAAAGCACATCCATTGTTCGTAGAATTATATGATCTGATGCAGGAAGTGAAGATCACGCCAGTATACGATTCCAAGCTGGGGTCGGCAACGGTTGAGGTTATTAATAATGCATTGCAAGAGTTGCTTATGGGTGGCAAGGCCGAAGACATTGCGGCTAAAATTCAGGCGGCTCAAGCCAATGCAGTTAGTCAGTAAGCATTCGTTAAAACCCCTTCCCGGCAGGGGAGGGGTCTTAAGTATGAATGGGATAGTCAGTTGCAAGTTGGTAAAGGAATTTATCGAAGGGAAGTGAACAGATGAACGCACTGCGCAGTCGGCGTTTTATTATGCTGGGGTTGGCCCCGGCAGTCATCATTTATGCATTGTTTGTATTTGTACCGGTCGTGTGGTCGGCATACTACGGTTTCTTCAACTGGTCCGGCATCGGCGCATCCAAATATATTGGTGTGGATAATTACGTGGAGATCTGGCATGATCCTGTATTTTGGCGGGCGCTGAAAAATAACGTTATTTTTGTGTTGGCGTCGGTATTTGGACAGATTCCGTTAGCGCTTATGCTGGCGGTCATCTTACACAAAAGCAATCCATTACAGCGGTTTCTGCGCTCAGCCGTATTTCTGCCGATGGTGTTATCCACTGTAGTTATCGGTATGATCTGGCAGTATATCTATCATCCGCAGATCGGGATATTAAACTTTCTGCTGGACGCACTGGGGCTTGAAAGTTGGAAGCTGCAATGGCTTTCCGATGACAAGATTGCCATTTTCTCATTGGTACCGCCGCTGCTCTGGAGCTTTGTCGGGTTGTATCTAATTATCTTCATCTCGGCGTTGCAGAATATTCCCGGCGAGATTCATGATGCTGCCAAAATAGACGGGGCTTCAGGAATCCGGAAGCTGGTATCCGTCTCTCTGCCCATGATCTGGGGTACGGTTCAGGTAGCGATCATTCTATGTATTTCGGGTAGTCTGAAATCATTCGATCTGGTCTACATCATGACCAAGGGTGGTCCGGCACATGCGACGGAACTGCTTGCAACGTATATGTACAATTCCACCTTTACAACATACCGATATGGTTTTGGTAGTGCGATCTCAACAACCATCGTACTGATCTCCCTGCTGCTGATCGGAACAAGCCAGTGGTTAACCAGTCGCAAACGAAAAGAGAATCAATAGAGAGGAGGAGTTATTATGCGTGTGACACCTGTATCCATGCCATCACCACGAAGCAGCTCGGGCCATCCGATTCGCCGCCTACGTAGCGGAATTGTTTGGACGCTGCTAACGGTCTATGGTATTTTAACATTGTATCCGTTCTACTGGCTCGTGATTAGTGCATTCAAAACAAATGAAGATTTCTATAGCAGGCCCTTTGGACTGCCGGAAAACTGGAATGTTGCCAATTTCAGCAATGCATGGGAAAGCTCCAGGCTGGGGACCGCTTTTGGCAATTCACTAATCGTATCGGTGGGGTCACTTATTCTAACGCTGTTTATTGCAGCGCTGGCTTCATTCATCCTGGCCCGTTTCCAGTTTCGCTGGAAAGGCTTAATCATGACTTTCTTTGTTGTGGGCATGCTCATTCCGATCCATAGTACACTTGTGCCCTTATTTATTTTAATGAAACAGATGTCCTTGCTGAATACGTACTGGGCATTAATATTACCTTATACGGCTTTTGCATTGCCTACAGCTATTTTTGTGCTTACTGCTTATCTGACAAGTGTTCCACGTGATATTGAAGAGGCAGCTTTCATTGATGGAACAGGACTTTGGGGGCTGTTTACCCGGATCATGTTACCGATGTCCGTACCTGCGTTGTCTACGGTTACGATCCTGAGTTTCTTGCATGCGTGGAATGACTTTTCATTTGCGCTTGTATTCATCAACAAAACCGGATTGAAAACGTTACCGCTGGCCATTGCGAACTTTGCGGATGGGTATCAAACCGATTACGGCTTAACGCTAGCTGCCATGACACTGTCGGTCATTCCAACCATTATCTTGTATCTCGTATTCCAGGAACAAGTTATGAAAGGTATGACAGCAGGAGCTGTCAAAGGATAAGCGAAAGCGCATCCAGAGGAGGAGAAACGTTTGGCACGCTGGCTCACATCTTCGTTACAAAGGAAGCTATCGGTCGTCGTGACGGCTTCAATGATTGTGCCATTGCTGGCCTTGGGCCTGTTCGCCTTTCTGATCTCTTCCCGCATTACAGAGCAAAAAACAAAACTGTCCGGCATGGATACACTGAAACAGGTGGAAGCGAATCTTCGTTATATGCTGCAAGATGCCGAGAACCTATCGATTTTCCTGATTGGAGAACGGGACATCCAGCAGTATCTTAGCCACAATGAAGATCATGAGCTGGACCGAGTGGATATCCTGGGCAGAATGACCAATCTGGCGGCTTCCAAGAAATATATCGCTAACATCGCTATATATCCGGGACGTTTTGATGCCACATTGTCAACCGCTACCTGGTATGAATCCAATGAATCCAACCTTTCGTATCCCTCTGTTCCAAGCGGTGAAGCAGTCAAACAATGGACGGGGGTATACCCGGTGCAGAATTACGCGGGTATTCAAAATGTGATCACATTGGTTCGGCCAATCCGCAGTATCCATGATTATCGACCCATCGGCTGGTTAGCCATTAGTCTGGATGAGAAGGCCATATCCAAGGGATGGGCCGCTCTGGGATTAGGCAGAGGGCAAGGCAGACTGGAGCTCATCGGCAGTTCTGGAGAGATTCTGTCTTCAATGGACAAATCCCGGCTTGGACTTAAGCTGGAGCAGGCCGAACCAGGAGTCACAACGTTAATTCAGGATGGCGGTAGCGGAACAACCACATATGGCAGTGGTGACGATAAACGGACATTGCTCTATTATCCGGAAGAACTGACCGGTTGGACGTTGGTTGGAACGGTTCCTTATGACCAGTACAAGTCCGAGAATCGGTACATTCTTATTCTGACCGGTTGCGCCGTTGCGATGTCTGCTGCGATCAGTGCTGGCTTGGTCTGGTTTACGGTTCGTCGTGTGACGAGGCCGCTTCGTGTACTTACCCGACATCTGTCCCGAATTGATCCGGAACGCCCGCTTCCTTTGTTTCGGTCTGAAAGTGATGACGAGATCGGTAGGCTTGGGGAGAGTTACAATCTGCTCGGTGCACATATTCAGTTATTGAAGGAAGAGGTTATTCGGGGTGAAGCTCGTAAAAAAGAAGCGGATCTTCGAGTGCTTCAGGCGCAGATTAACCCGCACTTTCTCTATAACACGCTCTCTTCAATTCATTGGATTGCCTTGATGTCTGAAGAGAAGCGGATCGCGGATATGGTTGAGGGCCTGAGTGATTTTCTACGTATCAGCTTGAATAATGGTCAGGATTACTGCCCTGTGGAACAAGAGATTGCTCATATTCGCCATTATGTGCGTGTGCAGTCAATTCGTTTCCCTGATCAATTCGTGTTGCATTATATCGTAGATCCAGCGCTTGAGAAGCGAATGATGCTGAAGCTGTTGCTGCAACCGCTCGTTGAGAATGCCATGATTCATGGCATTCAGCCCAAAACAGGCGTGGGCACCATCACCATAATGATTCGCAAGGACCCGGATAATGAACAGATGAATGTGCTGGTGCTGGATGATGGTGTCGGCATGGAGCCGGACAGGCTGGAACAATTAAGGATAAGCATTAGGGAATGGAAGGGAAAACAGCCGGAAAAACAGCTAAACCAAGGCGGTTATGGGCTCTGCAATGTGAATGAGAGACTGCTGCTCCATTATGGAGCGGATGCACAGCTTGAAGTAGACAGCAGGATTGGGGGAGGTACCCGGATTTCGTTTTCCATTCCAATCTTGGAGGGTTCGTCATGAGACTATTAATTGTTGATGATGAAGTGATTATCCGTACAGGGCTTGCCAGCGTTATCGCTTGGCATGAACTCGGAATTGAACTTCTTCAACCTGCTGCCTCGGCAGAGGAGGCGTTAACACGTTTGGCTGAGGAACGTCCACATATCCTGATGACCGATATTCGGATGACAGGCAGATCAGGGCTGGAACTGGCAGAAGAGGGCCTGCGATTGTTACCTGAGCTGGAGGTCATTATTTTGTCCGGATACGATGACTTTTCTTATGCCCAACAGGCGATTCGCCAAGGTGTTACAGATTATCTGCTCAAAACAAGTAAGCCGGAAGAGATCATCAAAACCGTATTACAGGCCAAACAGCGAATCTCGGAACGTTGGGCAGAGAAGTCCAGAGAGGGACAGCTTATGCGGGAGAATCGAGAGCGGTTATTTGCCGGGTGGATCATTGATGGTGACACCGCTTCGGGCCATTTTCCTTCATTCTTGCGATCTGATGTTGGAAAAGAGGCAGGGCTTGGTGGCCTTGATGATGAACAGATTCTCAGACAAGTCATTATTCTTCGAGCAGAGGGTTGGGATCGATCCTCGGATGCGCTATTACGATTTGCGGTGCAGAATACCCTGGAGGATATGTTACCTGGTGCCATTGCTCATGTAGAGAAACAGCAAATTATTTGTGTAGTTTCATGGCCGCCTGTGGAACATGAAACTACGTTCAGGCTGGAGAGTGCATTACGTCGGGTGGAGCAATTACTGAAGTGCACCCTGCGCGCAGCGGTAGGTCTGCCTGTGCGTGGATATGCAGATCTGCACGAAAGCTACAGTACTGCGTCAGCTGCATTCCGATATCGGGGTTTGGTGGATTATAAAGTATGGCATTATGAGCACGTTCAGGATCGCCAAGGTGGTAAAACTGTACTTACGCACGAAGAGGAGACCACACTTGGTACATTATTGCTGGATAATGATTCAGTCACGTTAACGACATGGACGCGGGAACTTGTGGCTAATTTGATTACAGAGCCGGAGGTCACACCAGAATCGTTCAATGCTTGTCTGCACTCAGCCGTCATTGTAGGTCATCGCTGGCTGACTCGCACAATGCGAGCCACAGGGCGTGAAGAACCCGCAAGGCTCGAGCCATGGTTGCCGGAACCGGATGCTGAAGCTGGTGACCTCGGGGATATGCTGTTCCATCATCTGTATGGTCTGATGCATATCTATCATAGCCGAATGGGTCAGGGACAGGCTGCTCATGTGCAGAAGGCTATCGGTTATATTGAATCTTCATTGGCGCAGGATATTAATCTGCAGCAGGTAGCTGGACATGTTCATTTGCATCCGGGTCACCTCAGTGAGCTGTTTAAAAAAGAAATGGGTGTGACCTTCGGTGATTTTGTCACCGATATGCGTATACGAAGAGCGATGGATATGCTGGCGGTGTCTCCAGCGAAGGTCAGTGAAGTCGCTGCCATCAGCGGCTACGAGGACGTGAAATATTTTAGCAGGCTGTTCAAAAAACATACCGGCAAGACCCCGAGTGAATATCGCGAAGAGGCGTTGTCGTTCAAGCCTTCGGGAAGTTAGAAATGAGCAGATGAGGAAACATGTCTTGCCTTACTGCAAACGTTTTCGATATGGTGTTACTCAGGGTTATTGGAGAGTGAGGGCGAACTTATGAAGACCCATAGTTCAAGTCAGGATTTATCGGGACAATGGAAGATACAGCATTTTGAAGTTGGGGACAAGCGGGCAGTGGATGTTGCAGCTGCTGCGCTGGATGACCGTTTCTGGATCGGGGCAGAAGTGCCTGGGGATGTACATGCTGCACTGATTGAGCGCAGTATCATTGATCCGCCCTATTACGGTCATAATGATGCCAAAAGTCGCTGGATTGAGCATAAGGAATGGTGGTACCGCACAACCTTCAATCTGGTGAGAGATGCAGAAACTGAGGAGCACTTTGAATTGGTGTTCGAAGGATTGGATACGTTTGCAACGGTATATGTCAACGGCCATGAAGTCGGGAAAACGGCCAATATGCTTATGTCACATACATTTAACGTCACGTCTCTGGTACGCAGTGGCTGGAATGCGATTGCTGTCAAGTTCGATCCGCTTCACCTGTATCAGCGGGACAAAGAAACCTTTGACTGGTCCTCGTATACGAAGGAACGGCCATGGTTGCGCAAAGCAGCGATGAACTTTGGCTGGGACTGGGGGCCACGTATGGTTACGGTGGGGATCTGGGGTGCTGTACGGCTGGAAAAACGAACAATAGCCAAGCTGGAAAGTGTGTATGCTCGCACGGAATCAGTCAGTACAGAGCTGGCTGTCTTACGCGTCACGGCGGATGTGAAATCCGTCTTGTCTTTCCGTAGCAGACAGAAACGTGAACAGGCTGTGGTTGCGTCCTGTAATGTTCGTTTGCTGGATCGCAATGGACACGAGGTGGCAGGTGCCACTGAACTACCTGTAGAAGGTGGTAAGGCAGATATCAGGTTGAACGTCACGTCACCTCAGTTATGGTGGACTCATGATCTGGGTGAGCCGTATCTGTATACGCTGGAGGTTACATTATACGCAGATGGCGTTGAGGTGGATCGTTATAGCGAGCCTTATGGGTTACGAACGATTGAGCTGGCTCTTCACAATGAACGGGGTGAAGATGCATTTGCTTTTATCCTGAACGGAGTCAAGATCTACGCCAAGGGAGCCAACTGGATTCCGGCTGATCATCTGATTGGCGCCATCCCGAACTCTCGATATCGTGAGCTTGTCGAGCTGTCGGTGGAAGGACATATGAACATGCTGCGTGTCTGGGCTGGTGGTATATATGAGAAGGATGTCTTCTACGATGAGTGTGATCGGCAAGGGGTGTTGGTGTGGCAGGATTTTGCATTTGCGAATGCATTGTTCCCGGATTTCAATCGTGATTTCATGGATAATGTACGGCAAGAGGTAGAAAACAATGTCCTGCGTCTGCGTAACCGTGCCTCGCTTGCCATCTGGTGTGGCAATAATGAAATAGACTGGCTCTATGATATGAAGTCTGCAAGTGGGGATATTACCAGTCCGTTCTATGGCGAACTTATCTATCATGAGCTGATCCCTGAAGTGTTAGATCGCTTGGATCTGTCCCGTCCGTACTGGCCTTCTTCGCCGTTTGGGGACAGCAACGGTCAGGACGCCAATGATCCCGATGTTGGGGATCGTCACAACTGGCAGGTATGGCATGGTTCGGTCTATCCAAGGAAGCATGGAGAGCCACCACTGCTGGACTACAGCATTGAAGGTGTAACGTTCAAAAATTATAAAAAGGATCATGCGTTGTTCAGCAGTGAATTTGGTATGCACGCCTCGGCCAATCGTTACACGTTGGAGAAAAATATGCCCTCAGGGCAGTTTTACTGGGGCAGTCCGGAGATGGCCTATCGCAACAAGGATACCAATCACCAGAAAGGCATTCTGTTGATGGAGGGTTACACAGGGATTCCGCAAAATATAGAAGAGTACATGAACTATTCCATGTTGACTCAAGCAGAAGGGTTGCGTTATGGGATAGAACATTTCCGGCGCATCAATCACCGTAACAGCGGTGCGCTTGTGTGGCAATTGAATGACAGTTGGCCAGGAACAAGCTGGTCCATGATTGATTATGAACTGCTGCCGAAGGCATCCTTTTATTACGGGAAAATATTCTTTCATCCTGTCCTGTTATCACTGGAGCATGAGCCAGGGGAGCCGCTTGCGTTGTGGGTCGTAAACGATACACGTGACGTCTTGAAAGGGGAGCTTCGACTCAATGTCTATGCATTAAATGGAGAGAAGATCTACTCCAGCTCACATGCTGTTGAAGTAACATCTCAAACCTCACTGTGTATTGCTGAATTAACTGAAGCAGAGGTGTTACAGGGCAGACGTGCGGAGGAAGTAATGGTTGAGCTGGTATCCGAAGGGTTCGCGGCGCCGATTAATCGGTACTTCTTGCGTGATCCTAAGGATGTGACGTTGCCAGAGTCGCAATTGAGCGTACATGTGAACGAAGAGGAACAGTCTGTAACGGTTACGGCCAGTGGAGCGATTGCACGATTGGTGAAGCTGGAGCTTCCCCTTGGGCGTGTCCGATTCAGTGACAATTATTTCGATCTGCTCCCCGGTGAAAGCCGAACAGTGAGACTACGTCACCCAGAGCAAACGTCTCTGCCACTGACAGAACTTCGGGTTAGTGCCATGAACGGCAGAGAAGGATAAAATAATAATAATAGACTTCAAATATTATTCGAGGTTCAAGGTGGTAATCCTGATCAGGGATGCCACCTTTTTTTGCTTTTGCAGCAGGTGAGTTCATGTCGTTGTGTCAGGTTACCCTGTCCTTAGTCCACAAGCGAAACTTCCAATCGGGTTCACATGTTGGCATATTAAGGTTAGAATGATGGAAAGCAATCGTTTTCAAAAGGAGGTAATTTTATGTCATTTGTCTTTTATCCGGAGATGGTTATATTCATTCTGATGTTGATCCTGCTGATTATTGGTATTGTATATATCGTTCGTAAAAGCAAACAAGTATTGCGCCGCTTAAACAATCTGGAGAAAGCAGTATATGAAAAAGATAACATCTCATCCTATCCGAAGGACGTTGATACTGTACAAGAAGCACCCAGAGAAGACACGTTTGCTCCACGCAAACGAAAATGAAGAAGGGTACGGAATTACATGAAAAAGATAAACCAACAAGCCAAACAGCCGATTCTTCTCTATGAGGAAGTGATCGGCTGTTTGGGCATATAAACATTTTATCCGTATTAACTGGGTTTAGAGAGAGGATTCATAACGCTGTTGGAAAGAGGATTCCATCTCCACTTGTCGTGCAAGTTGCTGCTGTACCTTTGCACCGCGAATCGTCTGAAGTTCCTGAAGTTGTGCAGTGGAACTGAATTGATCTGCGGCCATTTGGACAAGTAATTCGGAGAGCACATCCGCATCTTCGAGCGCGGCATTAAGTCCAAACGCACCGGTTGGTGTCATGGTATGAGCGGCATCACCGATAAGTACAACATTGTCCTGTGCCCACGACTGGCAATAGCTGCTTTCGACGGATAACAGAACAAAATCACTCCAGCTCTGAATGTTGGCAGCTACAGAATCAGACAGGCAAGGAAAAGCAGATACAAGTTTATCTACAAAAGGAGCAATCGGCTGCTCTCGCAGCTTGGAGTAAGCTCCCTCGGGAATGTTCCATCCAATCTGAACATAACCGCCGAACTGTGAGAACAGTGCGAGCTGTTGACCATCCATGCTGGCCATCCGAACAGCGGGTTCCCAACCTACGGGTGCTGGAATGCGTGCCCAGAGCAGATCATACCCGTGCTTGCGAATCTCGGGGGTCAAACCGGAATGTTTGCGTACAGCAGAATATCTGCCATCAGCACCAACAATAACAGATGCTTGAATGGAGGCAGGAACGCCGTTCTGCCGAATGTTAATACCCACGACCTGGCCGTTTTTGTCTCGTAGCAAGCCAGTCATGATGGTATTAAACAGTACTTGTTCATTGGAGTTGTGCTGCTCAGCGTGCGACACGATGGCTTCCAGGAGATGATCTTGAGGTACATGAATACCAACATGAGATTCTCCATTGCCTGGTGATACCGTATGAATAATCTGCCCATTTTCCCAATACTGAATCTCTTCCAAGAGCAGCGCTCCGCGTTCCTGAATGAGGGAATAGAGGCCGTGTTTATTCAAAATGGCTTCGCCGTCCACATTGAGCAACTCCCCGCGAAACGACTTGTGCAGGTGGGGCTGCCGCTCAATGAGCATCGTGGAGATTCCTTTTTGATTCAGTAAATAAGAAAGCAAAGCACCGCCAGGTCCAGCACCGACGATGCAAACATCTGTTTTGAGTTGAGATTGTATATTCTGATTCATGTGCATAAGTCCCTTACATTATAATGATGGCGCTTCATTTACTTTATAACAACAGATTTATTAAAATCATTAAGTAACTAAAAGTAACTTTAAAGATATAGGTTATTATAAACAAACCCGTTGCCATAATGCAATAGGTGAAACCGGAAATAAAACAAGAGTCTTGCAGTCAACGATAGGGTGTCGGATACAAGCGCATTTTTCACAAACATCATAGTGTAAATATGTTACAATATAAGGTAGGTTATGATGAAAGGCAGGAGGAACGTTTATGAGCCCGGATACGGAGCGAAACTCTCAATTGGCAAATGTAGATCAATTGTTGGAGGCCTTCTTCAGATATAAAAACAAAGTATTGGATCAGCAGCAGAAGACCGAAACCAACTGTAAACTGAATCCGACAAAAAGTCATATATTGGGCATGATTTTACGGGAAAAAAAATGTATGGCGGTTGATGTGGCCAGACAACTTAGTTTGTCTTCCGGCGCAACCACCATTGTACTGAATCAACTGGAGACGGAAGGGTTGATCCAGCGGGTGCGCAGTGAAGAAGATCGGAGGATTGTGTGGCTGTCCTTAACGGATGAAGGCGCGCAGCTAGCCAAGACACTTAATGCGAATCGCGGCCGAATGACATGGGAATTGTTGCAAGCACTTTCCGAAGAGGAGCAACAGCAGATGTTTGGCATGCTGAAGAAAATTGAACTGAAACTGCTGGAGAACATGAAGTCGTTTGAGCAGATCCACCGGTAGTCCATATATGACTTGATCCTTGAAGACGTCAGTCCTCATGAGTTCGTCCCTAATTGCGGGGGGATGAACCTTGAAGACTGGCGTTTTTGAGCTGATCTACAAATGAAAGCGAACCACATGATCTGTCATGCCTTCTTGGATCAAAATTTCTTTTTGCTTGCTGCCCATCAGGTCAAAGTGGGGAAAGGGCTGCCGCCGATGAATGTATCGCGGGTCCAGCCCATGATCGTTGCACCAACGTTCGAGACGTTCCAGATCTGCACAGCCAACTTTGGTGACACTGGTGATACCGGGGAATCGGTTGTCAATCCAGAAATGAGTGAGGTACGCAATCTCACCCCGAGCCACTTGTTCCTTCCAAGCAGCAAGCTCTTGTCGTTTAATTCCAAATGCCATAGATGCAAGTTCCTTTCCAAACGGGTATTGTCCTGAGCATATTGTAACATCTTATATACAGAATCCATCAGAATTCTTCAATCTATATAAGTTAACTAAAGATTATTTACACTGACACTACGATGACAGAATGCCCTTCCAATCGCTGTTATCCCCTGATTTTTTTGATTCCCTTTTCCAAAGGGGAAAATCCGGTGCTAAAGGCGAGCGCTTTGCTTTTTCAGGTTTTTTCTGTCCTCTCCGTTGTCGTGTAAATGAATAGTTCAACTTATATAGACTAGTCTGAGAGCAGTTAAATGGGTATATGAATATGACAACATTTTTATAACAAAGTCTGGATTATGTTAAAATAAACCTATACAACAAAGGTTTCACCACTTCTATAGCGGAAAGGGATTGTCATCATGGAAATATTTATTGCCGTACTTGTGTTACTGGTACTGATTGGTTTATCCAATATTTTAAACCGGTTCGTACCCTTTATTCCCATTCCGCTCATTCAAATCGTGCTTGGTGTAGCTATAGCTTTGCTTCCCGCAGGTGTTCACCTGCCGTTGAATCCGGAATTGTTCTTTGTACTGTTCATCGCACCTTTGTTATACAACGATGGTAAGCGAACACCAAGGAATGAATTATGGAATCTGCGTGCACCGATACTTTTGCTTGCACTAGGGCTTGTATTCGTGACAGTAGTCGTGGCGGGATATGCCATTCATTGGCTGATTCCTTCAATTCCGTTACCTGCTGCTTTTGCTCTTGCAGCCATATTGTCCCCGACAGATGCAGTGGCCGTTGGCGCCATGGCTGGGCGGGTACATTTGCCCAAAGGTATACATAGGCTTCTTGAAGGTGAAGCATTAATGAATGATGCATCCGGCTTGGTCGCCTTCAAATTCGCCATTGCAGCAACAGTTACAGGTGTATTTTCCCTGGCGAATGCAACCTTCAGTTTTATTCTGATTGCGATTGGCGGACTTCTTGTCGGGGCATTGTTATCTTTTCTGTTAATCAGGCTAGGGGTATGGATCCGTAGACTGGGGATGGAAGATGTGACCATTCACATGTTGCTGCAAATCCTGACGCCATTTATCATCTATCTGGTGAGTGAAGAAATTGGGGTATCAGGTATTCTTGCGGTAGTGGCAGGCGGTATTATTCACGCCATTGAGCGTGACCGCGCTGAATCGGTTCAGTTGAAAATGCAGGTGGTATCTGCGAGCACATGGTCAGTCATTTTATTTATACTAAATGGTCTGGTGTTTGTTATTCTGGGTGTACAGGTCCCGGATGTGTTGAGTACCATTTTTGAAAATGTTTCGTTTAATAATCTGCAGGTGTTGGGATACGTGGGCTTGATCTCGGTGCTATTGCTGGTTCTGCGCTTTCTCTGGATCTATCTGTTCTGGCAAGGGAATGAATTGTTGCGTACCAAATCCTCAATTGGCCGGCCCAGATTCAAGGATATTACGATCATTTCCCTCTCTGGGGTACGGGGGGCTGTAACATTGGCGGGTGCGTTCTCAATCCCTTATGTGCTTCAGGATGGATCACCTTTCCCTGAACGGGATCTGATTATTTTCCTCGCGGCAGGGGTTATCCTCTTCTCCCTGATTGCGGCGAGTGTGTTTCTTCCGGTTCTGGCCAAGGACGATGGGAAATCCACAGAAGAAACACCGCAGAAGTCAGAACGAAAAGCACATGACATTATGCTCAATGCGGCAATACGAGCTGTCAAATCCGAAATGAACGATGAGAACAAAGCTGCTGCACTCGCAGTTGTCTCCGACTTGTCCAAGTACATCAGACAGGCCGCAGGTCAGCTTACCGCCGGTAAACGCAAAGATATTCAGAAACAAGAAACGGCTATTAACCTGATTGCCACCCGGGCGGAGCGTAAAGAAGTCGAAGTAATGCTGGACGAAAATGCAATTGCTTCTGATGCGGCCTTCAAATGTGACAGCTGGCTGGATCGCAAGGAAATGATGCTGGCGAATCGCACAAACACTCAGTTCATGACTTCGATCAGCGAGATCGGCCGTGTGTTAGGACATCTGTTCACCAACCGGTCCCAGAAGCCGAATCAACCATTTATGCTTGAAAATGCAGAACTGTTCCGTCAGGTGAAGTTACGCACCTCTGAAGCAGCAATTAAGGCTATTCGTGCCCATATGAACGATGGGAATCGAGTCGTCGCACTGTCGGTCATTGCCAAGTATGAGCGTGTAATTGCCAAACTGCGTACCTGGAACCAGGGTAAAACGGAAGATCCGTTTAATCAGGAGAAATTGGAGTTGCAGATGGTGGCCATTCAGGAACAACGCAATACGGTTCAGCAACTGTATGAAAACGGCGAAATCACCCGTGATGTGGCTGCGAAACTGCGCAGGTTTATTAACGACGTGGAAGCAACTGCGCTCAAAAACACCTAATCCGATAAATCCGATATTTTAAATATGCTAAATGGTTTGATATAATATGTAACAAGAAACATGCATCATTACAGAAATGTACTTATATCGATCAGTGAAGGAGAGATGAGACATGGCAGAACAACAAATTCGATTGGGCAAGACGGATCTGATCGTGAATCCCATTGGATTGGGTGCGAATGCAGTAGGCGGACATAATATCTATCCGGACATGCTGAATGATGAGACAGGTAAGGAAGTGGTTCGTACAGCCTTGAAACAAGGTATTAACTTTGTGGATACGGCATACATCTATGGACCAGAGCATTCCGAACGACTGATTGGTGAAGTACTGAAGGAAACCGGTCAGCGGCAGAATACCATCATTGCAACCAAGGCAGCTCATAAATTAGTGGATGGCAAGATTGTCATAGATAACTCACCTGCTTTTCTGAAAACATCCGTGGATGAGGCGTTGAAACGTCTGCAAACCGATTACATTGATCTGTTCTACATCCACTTTCCGGATGAACATACGCCTAAGGATGAAGCGGTAGATACGTTAAAACAATTAAAAGACGCTGGTAAAATTCGTGCCATTGGCGTATCTAATTTCTCCATTGATCAGTTGCTTGAAGCCAACAAGGACGGGCATGTAGACGTACTGCAATCTGAATATAATCTGTTCAAAAGAGATGCGGAGAAAGAGCTGTTGCCGTATACGGCTGAGCATAACATTTCTTTTGTTCCTTACTTCCCTCTGGCAGCGGGACTGCTGGGCGGGAAATATAATCGTGATACAACCTTTCAGGATGGACGGGCGAAGAACCCGCTGTTTACAGGTGAAGCTTTTATTGAAAATCTCGATAAAGTTGAGCAACTGCGCAGCATAGCACAATCCAAAGATGTTGAGGTTGCTCATCTGGTTTTGGCCTGGTACCTTACTCAGCCTTCGATTGATGCATTGATTCCGGGTGCCAAGCGACCGGAGCAGGTCATTAACAATCTGCAAACATTAAATGTGGAATTAACTGCTGAGGAAATTGCAGTCGTGGATCAGATCTTTCGTTAATGAGTTCGGGTGAATCGGGAAATGCTAACAGGGAGTTTACGTATGAAGACAAAGTGAGGACACCACATGAACCTGAAGGCAGCCCGAGTCATCGGAATGTTCACGCTAATTATTTTGCTGGGTAGCAGTTCTGCCTATGCGAAGCCTGTACAGAAGAACCGTCAGTATTATGAGGAACGAGGAGAGATTGTGTGGGAAGTTCCCACACAGGATAAACTCATCGCCCTTACCTTTGATGATGGACCAGATCCGATTCAGACTCCGCAGATTCTGGCTTTGTTACAGCAGTATCATGCTAAAGGAACTTTTTTTGTACTTGGCAAATGGGCAGATAAATTTCCTGAACTGATTAAGCAGGAACAGCTCGAAGGGCATGAAATCGCCAATCATACCTATGCGCACACGTATGCAGTTCGATCTACTAGTGCGGACAAGTACATGAAGGATATGAACGAAGCAGAAAGTTCCATCATTGAAGCAGGTGCAGAGCGTCCCCTGTTGTTCAGGCCACCGGGCGGTTATTACAATGACATGGTCATTCAGGCTGCCAAACAAAAAGGGTATACCATTGTACTCTGGTCGTGGCATCAGGATACTCGAGACTGGGCTTCTCCAGGTGTATCGGCTATCGTTAACAAAGTGTTGAAGAACGCACGTAATGGGGATATTGTACTTTTTCACGATAAGGTGGAAGGCAAGTCGCATACGGTAGCAGCACTCAAAACGATCCTGCCGAAGTTACAGCAGCAGGGGTACCAATTCGTGACCGTGTCCGAGCTGCTTGCTGTGAAGGCACGTGAAGCTGCGAAGGATGGAACTTCACCTTCGTCTATTTTGAAGCATGTGCAACCCTGAACATGGTAATACAATTAGAAACCGTAGGTCTCAGATGATGAGAACTGCGGTTTCTTTATCTTGGTCTTCATTTAACCATGGAACCAGCCTTAGGAGATTATTGCCGCGTCCCTTTTGTTTTGAAACCAAAACGTCTACAATAGATGGAGCTTTGTGTTTAAGGGTTATATAGTATACAAGATATGAATTACGACATAGAGGAGAGTGAATATGATGAATGGACAACAACGTGTAAATATTAAGCCAGGTCTGGAAGTGGACATTGTGCTGAAGCAGGATCAAGCTACAGGTAAGCTGACACGTGGCATTGTAAAGGATCTGTTAACCAAGTCACCTACGCATCCACACGGAATCAAAGTACGACTGACGAGCGGTCAAGTGGGACGTGTGAAACAGGTCATTACAGGAGGCTCAAACTAACTGTGGCCCAAGGTGGAGAGATGAGTACTACCGCAGAAGTGATGGCACATCTGGCTTCGGGTAATACACGTCAGCATGACGCATATCATGTGTTACAGAGCAGTGGATTGCTCGAAATATTAGCTGACTATCACCCATATCCAGCAGGAACGGTGCCGATTGATATTGATATTCCGGGCAGTGATCTGGATCTGCTGTGTTATGCAGAGGATCTGGACGTGTTTGAAGCCGAGATACACAATCGAATCGGAGCCATTGCTGAATTTCAATGTGTACGTGGTGGGGATCTTCCAGACCAACGTCCTTATGTGACTTGTAATTTGCAAGTGGGACATTGGCCTGTGGAGATTTTTGCCCAATCCGTGCCAGTTTACAGGCAGAATGCATACTTACATATGATCGTAGAGTGGAGATTGTTGCAACTGTGGGGAGACGCGGGACACCGTGAGATCCGCAGACTGAAACAGGCAGGGTGGAAGACGGAGCCTGCTTTTGCTTCTGTTCTTGGATTACAGGGAGATCCATATGTGGACATGCTGCATCTGGCAGAGATGAAACGTGAAGATCTCTGGAACTGGGCCCGTTCACGCACGTCTTTTTGAACGGTTTAGCATAACCCTTTGGTCAGATTAGAAAGATGGCTACAATTGTTGTTACCGTGAGTCCCAGCAGTACAGGCTTCAGGTTGCGTCTTGCAAGTTCAAAAGGACTGACTCCGCAGATTGCAGCAGCAGGGATCAATGCCCATGGAATTAAGGTTCCGCCACCTACCCATATGGCTGCAACCTGACCGAGTGCTGTCAGCACAGGTGCGGAATCTGTCGAACCTGCAAACATGGACGCAATCGAGCCAACCAGGGATATCCCCGAGAACCCCGAACCATCCATTCCGGTCACTGCTCCAGTTACCGTCATTGTAATGGCGCCCACCGTATCATTCAATGGCACCAGTCCAGCAAGTGCAACCCCGAGATCATTCACGATCCCGTGTGAACCTTCAGGAAGAGGATTGTTGAACAACTCCGTAATCGCAGCATCTCCCAGATAAAAAAATGCGGCTATAGGAATAACCGGTCCAAACACCTTGAAACCAAACTGAAATCCTTCGATTAAATAATTGGTCGTTTCCTCTGGTCCGGCATGACGATGTGCGGCAAGGGTAACCGCGATCAGTATAACCACAGCGGTTCCGCCAATCAGAGCTGTTGCGTCGCCGCCTTGCAACTTCAATACAAACATCAGAATCACATCAACTGCGAATAACAGAGGGATAAGCAGAGCGAACACCTTTTGCAGGCGGGGTGACATGGCTTGACGTTCAACAGGCAGATTGCCAGGTAGAGAAGTAGACACAGCCTCTGATGAGGAAGAAGGTTCCATGCGCATGGTGCCTGATATATCGTTTGGGGAATGAGCAGGTGAGCCTGATTTCATCTCTTTGCGCAGCATCCAGAAGGCTGTAAGTGTAGATACGGTTCCCATGACAATAACCAAAGGAATGCTGGCCGTCATGACGGAAGTAACGGGTAGACCGGCTGCATCAGCCGTAAGTTTGGGAGCCCCCTGAATAATGTAATCTCCCGACAGTGCAATCCCATGTCCGAACAGGTTCATGGCAATAGCAGCTCCAATCGGAGGAAGACCTACACGCACGGCTACAGGAAGCAGTACTGCACCGACGAGTGCTACGGCCGGGGATGGCCAGAAAAATAGCGATACGACCATCATGATCAATCCGATACCCCAATATGCGACCTGAGGAGAACGGATAAACCGGGTGACAGGTGTTACCATGACCTCATTAATGCCGGTTCTGATCAGAACACGGCTCATTGCCACAATAATCGAGATGATGAAGATTGTACTTAACAATTCTTTTGTTGCATAGATAAAACTGCTGAAGATCCCAGCAACTGATCCGCTCAAGGTTTCGGTTGCCAGAAGTCCAATGGTCATAATACCCGCGACACAGATGATGGTGGTGTCCCTGCGCCGGATCATAACTGCGATGATCAAGACGATAAATGCAAGGTAGACATAGTGTAACGCAGTGAGTTGAATATTCATCGAACAGGCCTCCCTACATCCTGGTGACTAACCCGAGGAGTGATATATCGTATGCATGTCAAGATCGGGCGTTCGTGGAGTCCGGGGCTTGCCGCAGCATTTATTTTTAGGGAGAAGCATCTGAGCTATAAATGAAGGATTTATTTTACAACTGGAGAATTTATTACAACATGAAGCTTGTTACTCTTAAAATAGGAGCGGATGAAAGTCACCAGAATTGATATGTGAAGGTCACGGGACCCCATAGACAATGGCAAGCAGGGGTGATTACAATAAACATGCCATCATAAGGAAGAAAATAGAAAAAACTATGTTGAACTAAAAGGGCGGGAATCCATAATCCATGAATTTGATCCGTTCACTTCGTTTTAAATTTATAGTGGGTCTTACATTGATCATGCTGCCATTATTCATGCTGCTTTATTACAACAACGTCTACGCCATGAAAGTTGTACGTGACAAAGTATCCCTCACCAATATGAATCATCTCGCCAAGAGTGTGGAGCAAAACGAACGTGTATTACAGGAGACAAATCGGTATTTGTATAGTCTGGGCGAGCGGGACCCGGATATTATCTCTCTGTTTTTTCTGAAATACGGCAGCGGTGATTATATCATTGCAAAGCAACGGATTATGAACAAATTCATGACAGATATCGGTTTTTATAATCTAATCGATTCTTTTTTTCTATATGATGCCGTGAATGATGATCTGCTGCTCGCCACTTCAGGCAATTATGATGTCAAAAAGTCGGTTGTGCAGGAGAGTATGCCAGTCCAGATGCAGCAATTGGAAGGGGATATCCAGAAGCCGGAATGGAGCATTGTGCGAGGCGGGACGTGGAATGCGCTGGTGAAAACAGTGCGAATCAACCAGCAGTTCTATGCAGGCGCACTTGTTGATATGAATGCACTGAATCATACACAACAATTCACTGAATCCGGAGATCGGGGAGGCGCAGTCATTGTTGGAACAGACGGTGGGGCACTATCGGATTCCACATTAAATACTGCACAGATTCAGCTGGCTGCAGCGCATCTTCCCGGCCTGAAGAATCCGTATCAGGTTATCTCTGAAGTTGTGAACAAGGGAGAAGCACGTCAATATTTGATGTTGGGTATTGCCTCGGCCATGTCCGAGATGAATTATATCGTGCTGCTGCCTGAGGAAGACATGATGCGTAACCTCCCGTTTTTCCAGCAGATCATTCGTCTGCTTCCCATTGGTGCGGCAGTAATTCTGGTTACTGCACTGATCTTTTTGCGACATCTGTTATTCCGCCCGATGAATGCGTTAATCCGAGGCATGAGAAGGGTCAGCCGTGGAGATCTCGATGTGAAGCTGGACCCGCCATCTTCTTCGGAGCTTGAATTTATGACACGAAGTTTCAATCAAATGACCAGTGAGATCAGGCATCTGAAGATTGATGTGTATGAGGAACAGCTGCGGACGCGGGAGGCAGAGTTCAAACAACTGCAGATGCAGATCAATCCTCACTTTTACCTGAATTCACTCAATATTATTCATAGTCTGGCTTCCTTGCAAAAACATGAGTTGGTGCAGCAGATGGCTGGTCATCTGGCCGATTATTTTCGATTCAGTCTGCGTGCAGGCAAACGTGTTATTCGTCTGGATGAAGAGCTCGAGCACATTCGTCATTACTTGGAAATTCAAAAGCTGAGGTTTCCAAGCAGATTCGATTTTGAACTGGATGTTGAACCGAATTTGGGACATTATGTGATTCCGCCATTAACCATTCAGCCTTTTGTGGAGAATGCCATTATTCATGGATTTCAGCGCCGGACACAAGCCTTTGTCATTCGGATCGTGGCGCGCCTCGGTGAGAAGTCGTCCGGTCAGGACGATGGAACGGTGCTTCAACTGATGATTGTGGACAACGGTGTCGGATTTGAAGAGGAATTGTTGGGGCGGCTGCAACATGGACAATACGCTGAAGACCCGAGTGGACAGCATATCGGTATATGGAACGTGGCTCATCGGCTTTTAGTGAAGTATGGTGATCAAGCCAGTTTGCAGTTTGGCAATGAGGTGGATCATGGCGCCAAAGTCATCATTGATTTACCCGCTCAGACCGAAGAGGAAGAAGGGGGAGCCTATGCGGAACCTGTTGATCGTGGATGATGAAGTGTATGCATTACAAGCAATGGTGGAAGGCGTCGATTGGCAAGCAGCAGGCATTGACCAGGTATACAGTGCTGGTGATGCCGAAGAGGCAAGAAAGATTTTAAAGGCTAATGCTATTGATATCATGATCTGTGATATCGAGATGCCTGGTGAAACAGGGCTTGACCTGCAAAGTTGGGTGTTAAAACATGATCCAGGCATACTGACCATTTTCCTGACAGGGCATGCTTTATTCGATTATGCTCAGACAGCCATTAAGCTAAGCAGCTTTGATTATGTGTTGAAGCCGGCTCCAGCGGATCAATTGATTAAGGTAGTAACTCAGGCAGTGGAGAAGATCAAGGATGGAGAGCAGCGTACCCGTACCAACGAAGTTTATGAGACCGTATACAAACGCTGGAAAACCCATAAACCGCTACTGACGGAACGCTTCTGGAAGGATGCCATCTCTCAGCGTATCACGTTAACCGAACAACGGTTGCAAGAGCTCGCAGAACTGTATGGTGCCGAGATTGATCCGCAGGCTCGTGTGTTACCCATTGTGATCTCGGTAGAGGAATGGGTGCGTGATTTTGATTTGCGTGACGAAGAGGTATTGGAATATGCCCTTCGTAATGCAGCCAAAGAGATGCTGCTAGGCGACAAACCCGGTGAGGTGTTCCAGGATCAAAGTGGATTAAATATTGTGCTTGCTTATGAGCAAGATGGCATCATTCCGAGTGCGAGCGAAGTGGCACAACGTTGTCAGGGGTATATCCAGGAATGTGGTACGTATTTCTATTGTCGGTTGTCCTGTTATGTTGGTGCCCCGGTTACTGTAACTGAGCTGCAAGGCATGTTAAATGAACTGATGGATATGGAACGGCGCAATATTAAGGAGCTTGAAGAAGTTTTTGTCTATGATGAGCGGGGAAGAGATCAGGAAGATCGCTTTTTGCCTATTCCATGGTTTTCGGAATTATCCATTCTTTTTGAGACGGGTAAAGTAGGGGATTTGCGAGAACGTGTGGATGAGATTTTTGAGTTGCTTGCTGCCCAAGAGGGTTTGTCTCCTGAAATGCTGCATCTCTACTATCATGCCATGCTGCATGTGGTCTACCCGTTGCTTCATCAGAAAAACGTGTCAATACGCAGTCTGTATCCGGGTGAACGGGAGCCGGAAGAGGGTATGGTGACAAGGTCGTTGCCGCAGTTGAAGCAATGGACGTCTGATCTGATTTATCGTGTTATCCCGGTATTGTACCCGGACGATCATAGCCCCATGACCATTGTGGATCAGTTGTGCGTTTATATTGAAACTCATATTGGTGAAGAACTTATGCGAGAGGAGCTTGCAGCTTTTGCCGGATTCAATCCCGCTTATCTATCACGTCTGTTTCGGAAAGAGAAGGGGATGTCCCTATCTGAGTTTATTCTGCAGGGCAGAGTAGCCAAAGCGAAGACATTGTTGTCCCAGTCCACCGTCAAAGTGACGGATATCGCTGGCAAGGTGGGGTACTATAATTACTCGCATTTCACCAAAATGTTCAAAAAGTGCACGGGTATAACGCCACAGGAGTTCCGAAAACAGTCACGTACCGTATAGTTCAGGGCGCAGCATGCTGCGCCTTTTGTTTTGTTTAATTTGGCACTAAAGTCATAATTTGATAAGTCAACAGGTCACCACAGCAGATAGAGGTCTTACTCGCCCCGCCGTATACTTGAACCACAGGAGCCGCAACGGAGCTTCATCCTGAGGAAGAATTCAAGAGGAGTGAGGGAGAACAAGTTATGAAGACACAACCCCAGGCGGGTAAGGGAGTACGGATATCGGATATACCGGGAGAAACAGTCCGAAAGCGCAAGTCTGTGTGGCACAATCTTGGCAAATTCAAGGTGCTGTATCTCATGTTCTTGCCAGGTGTCCTGTTTCTGCTGGTGAACAACTACATGCCGATGTTCGGCGTTCTGATCGCATTCAAAAATGTAAACTATGCTGATGGTATTTGGGGTAGCCCATGGAGTGGATGGGACAATTTTAAATATTTGTTCTCAACCAGTGATGCATGGGAAATTACCCGAAATACACTCGCGTATAACACGGTGTTCATTGCACTGAATCTCTTTGTAGGTGTCGGGCTTGCTATTCTGCTCAATGAAGTGAAGAACAAGGCGATGTCCAAGTTATATCAATCACTTATGTTATTACCGTATTTCCTGTCCATGATTGTGGTCAGTTATCTGGTACTGGCTTTCCTGGGCAAGGATTCAGGCTTCATGAACTCAACGATTCTGCAGATGTTCGGCGGTCAGCCGATCGACTGGTATTCAGAGCCGAAGTATTGGCCGTATATTTTGCCACTGGTGAACACATGGAAAAATATTGGATATTATGCCGTCATTTATCTGGCAGCTGTCGTGGGTATCGATGAAGAATATTATGAAGCAGCTGTGCTCGATGGAGCAACCAAGTGGCATCAGATACGCTTCATTACCATTCCGTTTCTCGTCCCATTAATCGTCATTATGACGTTATTGCAAATTGGCCGTATATTCTATGCAGACTTCAGTCTGTTCTATCAGGTTCCATTGGAATCGGGAGCGCTGTTCCCTGTAACGAATGTACTGGATACCTACGTATATCGTACGTTCCTTATCGGTGGAGATATCGGGATGTCATCAGCAGCCGGTCTATACCAAGCAATCGTTGGATTTGTGCTGGTTCTTGTATCCAATACCATCGTAAGGCGAATAGATAAAGATAATGCATTATTTTGAGAGGAGGCAAGTCAGCTGTGAAATCACGTGATCCACTAGCCGTATCGAAGCGTTCCGCATCCGTTATTCATGCGATGTTTCTGTTCTATGCCATTGCCTGTATCGTGCCGATCCTGCTTGTCTTCGCCATCTCATTTTCGGACGAGACAACAGTCATTGCCAATGGATATAAGCTTATTCCAGAGAAGTTCAGCCTGACGGCTTATGAGTTTCTGTTTAGAGATATGGATCAGATCATTCACTCGTATGGTATATCCTTTATTGTTACTGTTGTAGGTACCATTACAAGTGTTGCGCTGACCGCATTGTATGCGTATCCGCTCTCACGGAGAGATTTGCCTTACCGGGGCTGGTTCGCCTTTTTCATCTTCTTCACAATGTTGTTCAATGGGGGTTTGGTACCTTGGTACCTGGTCTATGTCAACGTATTGGATCTGAAAAACTCCATACTGGCACTCATTATGCCGCTACTGCTATCCCCATTCTTTGTACTGGTCATGCGTACATTCTTCGCGAACTCCATTCCGGTGTCCATTCTGGAATCGGCTCGGATTGATGGTGCGGGAGAATTGAGAACGTTTGCACGTATCGTGCTTCCGCTCTCTCTTCCCGTAATGGCAACCGTCGCGTTGTTCAGTACACTGAATTACTGGAATGACTGGTACCTTAGCATGATTTTTATATCAGATAACCGGACGATCAGCCTTCAGTACCTTATGTACCGGACGCTGCTCGATATTCAATATTTAACAACCAACTCCAACGTCTCTTCACAGATTTCGTCGCAGGGTGGATTGCTGAATCTGCCTAACAAAACTCTGCAAATGGCGATGGCTGTAGTCGGTATTGGTCCAATTGTACTGGCATATCCGTTCTTCCAGCGTTATTTCATCAAAGGTCTTACGGTTGGCGCTGTGAAGGGATAACTCTGAACCGGTTAGCAGAGTGGGCAAGGTAAATGAAGATGGACTGAAAGGGCATATACAGAAGTAGTTATCGGTTTATTTGTGAATTGGGGAATTCGGTTGTATGGTTCAACACATGACAGGAGGGGTTCAATTGGTTAGATCATTAAAGGTATGGTCACGCATGATGGCAACGGTTATGGCGCTGAGCCTGGTGCTGGCAGCTTGCTCATCAGACAAGGGTGGAACGACAACACCTGCCGCAGAAGGCGGAGGAGCAAGTGAAGGTGGGGGCAAACCCTATGAAGTGACACTGTTCTACCCAGGGACACCACAGAAGGATGTCGCTCTGGTGGAAGCCGAGATTAACAAAAAGATGGAACCAAAGATCGGAGCCACGCTTAAGATCAATGCAATTGACTGGGGACAGTGGGATAACAAGCTGAATCTCATGATTTCTTCAGGTGAAAAATCAGACATTATCTTCACAGCAGCTTGGCAGAACTACACGGTGAATGTAGCTAAAGGCGCATTCTTGCCCTTGAATGATCTGCTTGATGCACATGGTCAGGATATTAAGAAAAACCTGGACCCTGCCTTTCTGGAAGGTTCGCAGGTGGACGGCGTGAATTACGGGGTTCCTACGAATAAGGAACTCGCTGCCACACGTGGTGTATTGGTACGTAAAGATCTGGCTGACAAGTATAAGCTGGACCTGACAGCCGTAAAAACTTGGGCTGATCTGGAGCCTCTGCTCAAAACAATCAAGGAAAACGAGCCAGCCATTACACCATTCTATATGTCCAATACCAACGGTAACGGGCTGTTGGAGAATCTGGATTGGGATTATCTCGGTGATGCTTCCGTACCTGGGGTCATCTCCAAAACAGCAGGCGGAACAACGGTGCTGAATGAAGTGGAGACCCCTGAATTCAAAGAAGCGGCTGAACTCGCTCGCAAGTGGTATCAAGCGGGATATATCAACAGTGATGCTGCTACTTCTAATGTGTTCCCGAAAGACCAGGCGAAGGCTGGAAAAGCGTTTCTCTGGACAGATGGCATGAAGCCAGGCAAGGATAAAGAAGAAGAAGGGTATGTGGGTTTCCCACTCACTCAGATTGAGATGACACAGCCGACAATCACGACGGGTGATGCGTCTGGAGCGATGCTTGCAATCTCCCGTTCCTCCGAGCAACCGGAGAAAGCGATGCAGGTCATTAACCTGCTGCATTCCGACAAGGAAATTAACAACTTGCTGAACTTCGGAATTGAAGGTACTCATTATGTGAAAAAAGACGGACAGGATAATATCATTACTCTCCCTGAAGGCGTTGATGCCAACAGTCGTACCTATAACCCAGGTGCCCAATGGCAGCTTGGTAACCAGTTCCTGAACTTCCTATGGGATAATGAAGATCCGCAGAAGTGGGAAAAGTTCAAAGAATTTAACGCCAAAGGTGTGAAGTCTCCAGCACTGGGCTTTACATTCAACAGTCAATCTGTCAAAAATGAAATTGCTGCGGTCAACAACGTGAACAAACAGTTCAAGCCGGGTATGACATCGGGCGCCGTTGATCCAAATGAGATGATTCCGAAATATCTCGAGAAATTGAAAGCAGCAGGAATTGATAAAATTATTGCAGCCAAACAGGAACAACTTGATGCATTCCTTTCCCAGAAGTAAATGATTATCAGCTATGATAGAGAGACTTGTGTTCTACAAGCTCTCATCGGTGGCAAATAGGGAGGACGTTTTCGGTGAACAACCGAAGGCGTTCTTTTTTATTGTTGTTTTTTTGATTTGGATTGTTAATCATAAATAGGAAAAATATGATATAATAAGGTGGTTGATTAGGGGGTGTTCGTGTGTCGAGAACCAGACTTGTGTTCTCAGGGGCTTTATTGCTATTTGCTATCATCTTTACATTTAACCATCACCTTGGTTTTTCTGTTGGAGATACCATGCTGTCAGCAATAGGTATATCACCGTATACTACGTCTTATTTAAGTGGTGTACATATCACACTTTTCCTGGGGATGGGAATCTTTGCTTGCGGCTTCTACCTTACACGCAAAGAAATCGGGAAATCGTTCCCCGGTCTTGCAAAAGGGTTATGGATCGTAGTTATCGCTATCGTTCTCAGTTATTCGTACATGACGGATAAATTCATGTATGTAGCCAAGTGGGGAGCTTCAGGCATTAATGCGGTATCCTATGTACAGAATGCAAGCTCTTGTACCTTTAACGTGCTGAAAACGGGTGAGACCCGAGCAACATGTGACCTGACACTCAAAAATTACGGCAGAGATTCCGTATCCGCCGTGTTATTGCCTGATCTCGCACGCAGTTATAAGTTTAAGGACGATCCACTATTGGAAGCCTTGCAGTCTGTCCAATTAAGGCCCGTACATGTTGAGATTGAACGCCATGGAACGTTTACAGGCAAGTTGGAGTTTTACGGGAAAGCAGAATCCCCTCTGTTCGTCAATGGGAAACTTATGGATATTGTACTGGATGTAGGCGTGGATGGAGCGAATACGGTATTTGATTATGATATTCCATAGTTGATATTTTCATAGAAAAAAAGAATAATTACATAAACAGAAGTGGAATAAGGTTTGAGTTGAATAGAACGATTTAAGATATATAATGAAATTAGATAGAGAGCTGGCTAATCGCTGGCTCTTTTTGTGCGTGGAAGTTGCATTTAGTGCAGAAATATTGGTTTTGTCTCCTTCCCCCTTGAATTGGTAACGCTTACGCTAGATAATGAATCGGTTTGTCTAAAAAAAATAGTTTGTCTTTAGCGCTTACATCATTACAATTAATGTCACGACAAATTAAGACAAGGTGAGATGAAAAGATGTCATATCGGACAAACCTGTTTTCCAAAATGGTCATTCTTATTCTGATTATGCTGATTCCTGTAGTACTTCTGTACTGGTACTCCAATCACAAAACAACAGCTGTTCTCAGAGATGAGTTGAATCGATCGAATAGTAACCAGCTTGAATTTTTCCAAAATCAAGTGAACACACACATTGAACTGTTATCCTCATGGCCGAATCTGCTCATACATGATCCTGATATTGCCAGCTTCAAGCGAATCTATGCGGACAGTAACTACTTTGATCTGGATGCGATCAACCTGGTCAAACGTATTCAGAATAAGCTGAGTATTCAGGAAAGCTCATCCAATTGGGCCACAAAGTTATATCTGTACTCTCCTTCGCTGGGCAGGGTGGTTTCCGAAAGGGACGCACGTTCTTACGATAAACAAGCGCTAAGGCAGAATATCAGTTCCGGCTGGGATGTACGCAAAATTCAGGATGGGGAAGATGATCGGTTCATGTTTAGCTGGATTACGGTATCTCCGTACGGGATTAAAGACCCGGCTAATAATGCGGAAACGATTATTAAACTGGAATTTGATAGTGATAACATTCGGGATATGCTCGACAAATTCAAGGACGATGGCAGGCATGATCCCTTCTATTTCCGAGAAGAGTCGGGGGTTATCTATAACCGGACTTCAGATCGTTCATTAACGAATCAGTTGATGGAAGAACTGTC
The DNA here is from genome assembly GCF_037969885.1 of Paenibacillus sp. FSL R7-0313. Lineage (NCBI taxonomy): Bacteria > Bacillati > Bacillota > Bacilli > Caryophanales > Paenibacillaceae > Paenibacillus > Paenibacillus sp. FSL R7-0313. Next base: position 5,842,754 of record NZ_CP150219.1, on the reverse strand, counting down.
CGTCCATAAACTTCAGGACGTTGATAATCGTACAGTAGTGATCGGGAACGAGCCTTACATGGTCAATACCGTGAAATCCAGTACAACAGGCTGGTATTTGGTGGACTACATGCCCCTGTCAGATATTCTGAAGCCCATTCATCAATCCAATATGCTGTTTTATTCTTCCATGATTTGTTTGTTGTTAATGAGTTTTGGTGTGGCGTACTTGTTCTATGTACAGGTGCAGGTACCAGTAAAACAACTCATTCGCGGATTCCAGCGGTTGAAGCAGGAAGATTATTCCGTGAGGATTAAGCCAAAGGGCCGCAATGAATTCAGTTTCCTGTCTGAACGGTTCAACTTGATGGTGGAGCAGATCCAGCAGTTATTTGAACACGTTTATCTGGAACAGATTCATGTGCGTGAAGCCCGGTTGAAGCAGCTGCAATCGCAGATTAACCCGCACTTTTTCTATAATTGTTTCTCCTTCATTACAAGTATGGCGAAGCTGAAGCGTATGGACGCGGTTGTAGCGATGTCGCATAACCTATCACGATATTATCGGTATACGACAAGACAGGAGCGGGACGTGGTACCGTTGACGGAAGAGATTGAATTTGTCAGCTGTTATCTGGAGATCCAACGGATGCGTATGGATCGGATTCATTACAAGATTGATCTGTCTGATGAGATGTTAAGACAGGAGGTACCGCCACTTATCGTGCAACCACTAGTGGAGAATGCGGTGATTCATGGTATCGAAGCGGACGCGGAAGCCGGAGAAATAAGAGTATCCGGGGAAAAACAGGGCGGTGTCATGGTTCTTGTGGTTGAAGATGATGGGCAAGGCATGACACAGGAGGCACGTGAGACGCTTCTGAATAAGCTTAGGGGAACGATGGATCAGGAGATGGGCTGTGGCCTGTGGAATGTGAATCAGAGACTCCAGCTTCGATATGGGGAGCAGGCAGGGCTTGATATAACGGAATCGGAACTTGGTGGATTACGCGTTACGCTGTCGTGGCCTGCCGAGCAGCAGTTTCTTCTGGAGAATGAAGGATAAGCACTTGGAACGTGTAGCGCATGATGAACGATGGAATCCATTTGCAGAATGAACGAAATAGGGAGTGAATCACTTGATTGATATATTACTGGTAGATGATGAGACATACGTAACAGAAAGTCTGGAACTTACAATCCCCTGGGGAGAGCTTGGAGTAACGACTGTGCTTCGTGCCGCTTCGGGTAAAGAAGCGCTGGAAATTCTGGAGGAAAATGCAGTGGATATCGTGGTGACCGATATTCGCATGCCTGGCATGTCCGGACTGGATCTGATTGCAGAGGTAAGCAAACGTTGGTCCCACATTCGCTGTATCTTGCTGACGGGTCACAGTGATTTTACTTATGCGAAGAAAGCGATTCAATTGCAGGCGGCGGATTATATCCTGAAACCTGTAAACGATGATGAATTTATGAGTTCCGTGTCGGCAGCTATCACATCTCTTCGCGATGAGTGGGATGAATTCGATAAATATCACCGGCTCTTGTACAGTCGGAAGTCTGACTATAAAATTTTACGGGAAAATCTTATGCATGATCTGCTGCTGGGGCGTGAGATCACGGCGCGGGCACTTCGGGAACAACTGCAACAATATGAGATTCATATTGACCCGGAACAATCGGCTGTGATGATGCTGATTCGCCTTACAGGACGCTTCTCATCAATGGACCAGCAGTCTCTGGATCTGATGGATTTTGCGGTAGGTAATATTGCAGAGGAAGTACTTGGAGAGCAATTTAACGTGTGGTTTGGTCGCGGACCCCATGAGTGTCTGGTAATGTTTTTGCAGAATCAAGAACAGATCGAAGCTCCGCAGATGGACTTGGAGACGCTGAGAATCTCAGCTGAAACTTTCCGTGAACATGTTATTCGATATTTGCAGGGAGACCTGTCCATGGTAGTTACACCGTCATTTCCCTTTAATGAATTGACAGTAGCTTATCGAAAAAGTCTGGGTTCGCTTGTCCTTTCAGGACCAGAAGAACACAAGATTATATATATGGACATGGATCAGGCACTCGGCAAAAGACCGGAGAATGATGCAACGCAGGCGCTCGAAGAGCTGTACAAACCACCTGTACTTCCACAATTGCTTGAGACCAAGCAATGGGAAGCGGCGGCGCGTAAGCTGAACACGGTTTTTGACGAGGCAGAACAGGTACGATTGTCCAGAGAACATGTGTATGAGATGTATCTGTCGGTAACTAATGCATTTATGTATATCGCACATAAACAGGGGCATCTGGTGCATGAGATTGATCATGCGGGATTCGATCTGCTCCTTGCGCATCAGTTGATTCAATCCCCCGAGAAGCTGCGGCGCTGGGCAACCGAGATGCTGGCGAAGCTTCAGGAAGAGTTGTCCGATCAGGAAGGTGTGCAGAGTCGCAGACATGTGATCAAACAGGTTCAGGAGCTGGTGACAAGAGATACAGGACAGGATCTGTCGGTGAAGATGATTGCGGACAAGGTATATCTACACCCCGTATATCTATCAAAAATTTACAAGGCAGAGACAGGGGAAGGTCTTGGGGACTACATGATTCGTATGCGCATGGAGCGTGCTCTGTATCTGCTTAAGAATAGCAACAAAAAAATATACGAGATTACAAGTGAGCTTGGCTATCAAAATCCGCAATATTTCAGCAAAATGTTCAAAAAACATTATGGTATGACACCAAATGAATTTCGGGATCAGGCATAATTACAACAACATTCCAGAATATAGGTTGGCAAAGGTGCAGAAATCTTGATTTCGTATCATAGGCTCAAAGGCCTGGTCAGCCTATAATGAAAGGGTAACCAAAACGATTTAAGGGGGAACAACATGAGAGCGCAATCAACGAAAAAGAGATTCTTGACGCTTCTCGCTACAACGCTGTGTCTGACTGTCGTTCTTGCAGGATGTTCAGGCGGCAGTGGAGGCGGAGATAATGCAGCTTCAAACACAACAGGAACTGAAAACGAATACAAAGAGAAATACGATCCGCCAGTTACGATTACAACAGCCTGGGGAATTGATCCAGAGCTGAAATTCAAAAATGGCGAATCCATGGAAAATAACGTGGCAACCAAGTGGGCCAAAGATCAATTCGGTATTGAAATCAAATCGTTGTGGTCAGTAACAGACACAAATGGTGCATTTGCAACCAAGCTTCGTCTTGCCATGTCATCAGGACAGGAAATGCCTGATATTGTAAACGTGGGTGATAATCTGCTTGCTCAGGATCTGATTGATTCTGGAATGTATCAAGAAGTAGGTCCACTGTTCGATAAGTATGCTTCGGACACATGGAAAAAAGCAATTGAACAAGATCCAAACGTATGGAACCAATATAGCCGTGATGGCAAAAGAATGGGTATCCCTGTTTTGGACTACGCATACAACAATGATTACTTGCTCTGGATTCGCCAGGACTGGCTGGACAAGTTGAATCTGAAAGCACCAAAAACAATCGATGAGCTGGAAACCGTTATGGAAGCATTCAAAAACAATAACCCTGACGGATTGGCTCCTGATAAAGTCACTCCGCTCAGCATTGGATTCAAAACTTCCATGAATACATGGATGGGAGACCCATCTTGGATCTTCGGAGCATATGGAACATTGCCGTTCCAATGGAATCTGGGGGAAGATGGCAAGCTGGAGTATGGCTCCATCAATCCGGGTATGAAGCAAGGTCTGACCAAATTGAGCGAATGGCTCAAAAAAGGATATATCCCGCAGGAAGCAGCTCTATGGGATGAGAACAAAACAGCAGAACCAGCAGTTGCAGGAACTGCCGGCATTATTCCAGGACCTTACTGGATGAGTGGATGGCCACTTCTGGATACAGTGAAAAATGTACCGAGTGCGGTATGGAAACCGATTGAAATTCCTACCGGTCCTGAAGGCAAAGCGATGCGTCACGGAACTCAGTTCGTTAATGGTGTTACGTTGATCAAAAAAGATATGGCACACCCAGAAGCATTCTTTACGTACCAGAACTACCTGTTTGACAATTATGCAGACCCAGCACCAGGTAGCCCTTATGATAACGGTCTGTTTGCAGGTTATGACTATCAATTGGATGCAAATGGAAAACAAATGCCGATTGACGAAATCGAAGGCGGATACGTGAACGTTGTACGTTATTTGCTTGTTCGTGACGGTGCTCGTATTCCAGATGCACAGATGAAAGCTCTGATGAACTTGGCCAATGGTAAAGAGCCTGAAACCAAGCTTGAAAAAGATGTTGCTGTCAACTACGGTAAAGAGACTCCAGCAGCAGCGAAAGTGTTGCTAAGCCAAGAAGAAATTTCCTTCAAGAACATGTTCACAGGTCCGACAACAAAGACGATGAAATCCAAGTTGGACTATCTGAACAAAATCGAGAATCAGGCATTTAACGAAATTATCTATGGCAAAAATCCGGTTGATGCGTTTGATACCTTTGTACAAACGTGGAAATCGGGTGGCGGTGACCAAATCACGCAAGAGGTTAACGAATGGTATGACAGTGTGAAAAAATAGTTTTAAGCAGCGCTCAGACGACTAACGTCTGAGCGCTTTTTTTGTTTATTCAAGCTAAGGCAAAGTGGTTGAATTTGTGCCATTTATATTGCTTTTATGTGCTGTTTGGACCCCGTAAAAGGTTGATATAATCGCATTATAAGCCACTCAGGGAGTACTTGAGTAGGAAGAAATACAGGGGGAGCAATCATGAGAACTTTGAAACGCACTTGGCCATTCCACGTTATGCTGTTGCCAGCCATTATCTTTCTGATTATCTTCAGTTATGTGCCTATGGGCGGGATCATTATGGCATTCCAGAACTACAAGCCATGGCTTGGGATTAGCGGTTCTGAATGGGTTGGGCTGGACAACTTTAGATATTTGTTTGAACGTGAAGACAGCTTACAGGTCATTTGGAACACATTGATTATTGCTGTACTTAAACTGATTTTTAATTTATTTGTTCCATTTGTTTTTGCCATTCTTTTGAATGAGGTTCGCAAGATGGCTATACAGCGAACGATTCAGACACTTGTCTATTTACCTCACTTCTTGTCCTGGGTCATTCTGGGCGGGATTTTGATAGATCTGTTGTCAACAGGCGGCTTGGTTAACCGGGTTCTGGGAACCTTCGGACTCGGGCCATATTTCTTCCTTGGAGACAACAGTTGGTTCCGATCTACGGTCATTCTGACAGATGTGTGGAAAGAATTTGGCTATAACATGATTGTCTTTCTGGCTGCCCTTGCCGGAATTAATCCAGCATTGTACGAAGCAGCGGAAATTGACGGAGCAGGACGCTGGAAACAGACACTGCACATTACAATCCCTTCGCTTGTGCCGATGCTGATGGTTGTAGGAACACTGGCGCTTGGTAACGTACTGAATGCCGGATTTGACCAGATATTCAACTTGTATAACCCGCTTGTATATCAAACGGGAGACATCATTGATACATTCGTATATCGTTCCGCAATGCAAAATGGTGAGATGGGCTTTGCAACCGCGATCGGATTATTCAAATCGGTCATTAGTATGATCTTGATTCTTGTATCGTACAGCTTAGCCAAAAAATACGCTGGATATCGCATATTCTAAACGAATGAACAGAGAAAGAAGGGACCACGATGTATCATAAATCATTGCCTTATCGCGTGTTTAATATAGTCAATACCTGCTTTCTGATTTTGGTCGCCATTATGTGTATCGTACCGATGATTCATGTACTGGCAGTATCCTTTAGTACAAAGGCTGCTGCCGACGCCAATCTGGTCAATCTCTGGCCCGTAGGTTTTTCACTTGAGGCATACAAAAAAACGATGAACAATCCAATTTTCTTGAATTCGCTCTGGATTTCACTTCTACGTACAGTGATTGGTACAGCCATTACGTTGCTGATTACTTTCCTGGCGGCGTACCCGTTGTCCAAAGAGAATAGTGAGTTCAAAGGCAGAACGATCTACTCCTGGATTTTTGTGTTCAGTATGATTTTCAACGGGGGACTGGTGCCATTCTACATGGTTATCCAGAAGATCGGGTTGATGGATTCCTTCTGGGTACTGGTACTCCCTGGGGCAGTTAACACATTCCTTGTCATTCTGATGCTGAACTTCTTCCGCGGTATTCCAAAAGAGCTGGAGGAAGCGGCACTGATGGATGGAGCTAACCATTTCAGAACATTGTTCAGTATCTTCCTTCCCATCTCGATGCCGTCCATTGCAACAATTGCATTGTTCAGTATGGTGTTCCACTGGAATTCCTGGTTTGATGGATTGCTCTACATGAATAACGCCAAGGATTACCCACTTGCTACATTTATGCAAACGGTCATTATTGGACGTGATATGAGTAGCATGAGCATGAATCCAAAAGAAATGGAAGCTCTCTCTCAAACGACGGTAAGGGCTGCTCAGATCTTCATCGGAAGTGCACCGATCTTGATTGTGTATCCGTTCCTGCAACGTTTCTTTGTCAAAGGTATGACGTTGGGCTCAGTTAAAGGCTGAGCCTGTACCCCAAATTAATGGAGGTTGATACAGTGAGCAACTTGACGGAAAAGACATTCATTCTGGGAATGGATGTGTCTTTTATGGATGAAATCGAACAGCATGGCGGGAGTTATAGTGATGTGGATGGCAAGGAACAAGACTTGCTGTCCATCCTGAAGATTAATGACGCTAACGCGATACGACTTCGAATCTGGAATGATCCTGTTGGTGGATTCTGCAATCTGGAGCGGACGGTGGAGGTAGCCAAACGGATCAAGGAACAGGGCTTGAAATTTTTGCTTGATTTCCATTATTCTGATCGCTGGGCTGACCCAGCCAATCAATGGAAGCCGAAAGCATGGGAGAATCTGTCCTATGAAGAGCTTCAACGTGCGGTATGCATGTATACGGCTGACGTTCTGAGAACGTTGAAGGAACACGATGCGCTTCCAGACATGGTGCAGGTGGGCAACGAGATTACACCGGGCATGTTATGGAATGAGGGACGTGTCGGTGGAGAAGAGCATGATACGGATGAACAGTGGGAGCGCTTTGCAGGCCTTGTGAAGTACGGAATTGCTGCGGTCAAATCCGTTGACGCGGATATTCAGATTATGATACATATTGACCGTGGTGGAGATAACGCCGAGAGCCGCAAGTTTTACGATCGCTTTGAAGCACTGGGTGTGGAGTTTGATATCATTGGTCTCTCGTATTATCCTTGGTGGCATGGCACACTTGATGCGTTACGTGATAATCTTCATGATCTGGCTGAGCGTTATGGCAAACCGATCAATGTAGTTGAAACCGCTTATCCATGGACGCTGGAGCAGCCGGAAGGCATTGAATGGATTTTGAATCAGGAAGATATGTTGTTACCAGGATACCCTGCAAGTGTAGAGGGACAGACCAAATATCTGAAGGATCTATTGCAGATTATTCGCGAAGTTCCTGGTGGTTTGGGGCATGGATTCTATTATTGGGAACCTGCCTGGATACCAAGTAAAGAAGAATGGTCCGTCGGTCATCCGAATAACTGGGGCAACCTCACCATGTTTGATTTTAAAGGTCGCAAGTTGGAATCGTTTACAGCGCTCGCTACTGTTGAAGAATCAGATGTCGTGACATACGTGTAATCTAGCGTAATACGTATCGTCTGTGAAGTCGTTGTTATCGTTATCTTATATAAACTAAAAAAAACAGTAATTAATGCAAGGGAGTTGTCCTTATGACATACAAATTTCCACCTGTAAGTTCCAAAGCCCCGCACATGTTGCATGGCGCAGACTATAACCCGGAGCAATGGCTCCGCTATCCTGAAGTTCTGGAAGAAGATATTCGCTTGATGAAGCTTGCCAAGTGTAACGTGATGTCCATTGGTATCTTCTCGTGGGTATCCCTTGAGCCGGAAGAGGGCGTATACACGTTTGAATGGCTGGATCAGGTGTTGGATCGTTTCGCAGCAAACGGCATCTATGCATTCCTGGCTACACCAAGTGGTGCCAGACCTGCCTGGATGTCCGCAAAGTACCCGGAAGTGCTCCGCGTATCCGAGAAGCGTGTCCGCAATCTGCACGGTTTCCGTCACAACCATTGTTATACTTCCCCGGTATACCGTGAGAAGGTTACTGCGATCAACACAAGACTGGCGGAACGTTATTCGGATCATCCGGCTGTAATCGGCTGGCATATCTCAAACGAGTTCGGCGGCGACTGTCATTGTGATTATTGTCAGGAAGCGTTCCGTGGTTGGGTTCAGAAGAAGTATCAAACACTTGATGAACTGAATCATTCCTGGTGGACGACATTCTGGAGCCATACGGTTACAGACTGGAGTCAAGTGGAATCTCCGGCTCCACACGGTGAGACACAGGTACACGCGATGAATCTGGATTGGCGCCGTTTCGTTACGGATCAGACAGCTGATTTTATCGTGCATGAAACGAAACCGTTGAAAGCTCAGAATCCTGATCTACCAGTCACAACCAACCTGATGGAATTTTATGGTGGCCTGAACTATTGGAAGTTCGCTGATATTCTGGATTTCCTCTCTTGGGACAGTTATCCGACTTGGCACGATGCAGATGACGACGCGAAACAGGCATCCCGTATCGCCATGATGCATGATATCGTTCGTTCCATCAAAGGCGGTCAGCCGTTCTTGCTGATGGAGAGCACTCCAAGTTCTACGAATTGGCAAGATGTCAGCAAGCTGAAAAAACCTGGCATGCATTTGCTCTCTTCTCTCCAGGCTGTGGCACACGGCTCCGATAGTGTTCAGTACTTCCAGTGGAGAAAAAGCCGGGGGTCCAGTGAGAAACTTCATGGTGCGGTGGTAGACCACGTAGGAACGGAACACACTCGAGTGTTCCAAGATGTCACTGATGTAGGAACGGCTCTTCAAGGCATGGAAGCCATTGTAGGAACAGCGGTTCCGGCAGAAGTTGCAATCATATTTGATTGGGAAAACCGTTGGGCCGTTAATGACTCACAGGGGCCACGTAATATTGGTGTGAAGTATGAGCAGACCGTGGAAGAGCATTACGAAGCGTTTTGGAAAAAGGGAGTTGCTGTAGACGTTATTGATATGGATGCAGATCTGTCCAAGTACAAGCTGCTGATTGCTCCAATGCTCTATCTGGTACGTGAAGGTGTCGGGGAACGTATTGAGAAGTTTGTAGAACAAGGTGGTACGTTTGTAGCAACTTACTGGTCTGGTATTGTTAACGAAAACGATCTGTGTTTCCTGGGTGGATTCCCAGGCCCGCTGCGTAAGACACTTGGCATCTGGTCCGAGGAAATTGACGGATTGCATGATCGTGATCTGAACGGAATCATTCCGGAGAAGGGCAATGAGCTTCAGCTCAATACAGCGTATGATGCAATTGAACTGTGTGATCTGATTCATCTGGAAGGCGCGAAGTCCCTGGCTACGTACCGTTCTGACTTCTATGCTGGACGCCCTGCATTGACGGTTAACCAGTTGGGTTCAGGGAAAGCATATTATGTAGCGACACGTCTGAAAGCACCATTCTATGATGATTTCTATGCGAAACTAATCGCTGACCTGAACATTGAGCGTGGACTTGAAACAGAGTTGCCTGCCGGAACAACGGCACATACGCGTACAGATGGTACAGCTGATTATGTGTTTGTACAGAACTACACACCAGATGAGAAGCTGGTTGAATTAGATGGACAGTCCTACACTGATCTGCTCAGTGGTGATGCTGTGGAATCAAGTCTCAGCTTGAAGCCATATGACATTTGTGTTCTGCGCAGACCTGCTGCCCGGAAATAATATAGGTTCATCCTTACTTTATAAACGGAGTGAAGATACTAAAAAAGTGCCCTGAACGCCTGACATTGGTGTTCAGGGCATCTTTTTTATTTTATGCATTTGGCTGTTGAATGACTTTTTCTGGACAAGATAAAGGATAAACGTGTCCGCGCAGCGAAGACAAACACGTAACATGTAACTCAAGACTTTCAGTCTGGGAGGAATGGAAATGAATCAAAGAAATTTGGATGGTAACAGCATTATTATTCGACTGGAAATGACAACTAAGGATATCAAGTTTGGCGAAGTGGCTTCGGCCATCTCGGAAGCTGGGGGAGACATCATTGCCATCGACGTGATTTCCACCAATCAGGATGTAAGCGTGCGCGACTTGACGGTCGCAGTTACGGATGCACAAGATAACAGTAAAATTATAGAAGGGGTGCGCCAGCTTAAAGGTGTGTCCATTATTAACGTATCGGATCGGACGTTCCTGCTTCATCTGGGCGGTAAGATCGAAGTAACACCAAAGACCCCGATTCAAAACCGGGAAGATCTGTCACGTGTGTACACTCCGGATGTGGCACGTGTATGTTCAGCCATTTCAGAAGAACCCGGCAAAGCCTTCTCATTGACAATTAAACGGAATACAGTGGCCGTCATATCTGATGGCAGTGCAGTACTTGGACTTGGTAACATTGGGCCTCGTGCAGCGATGCCTGTCATGGAAGGTAAAGCGATGTTATTCAAACAATTTGCAGGTGTGGATGCTTTCCCAATCTGCCTGGACACACAGGATACCGAGGAAATCATACGTACTGTGAAAGCGATATCACCTGGTTTTGGCGGCATTAATCTGGAGGATATCTCGTCACCGCGTTGTTTTGAAATTGAACGTCGTCTGAATGAGGAATTGGACATTCCTGTATTTCATGATGACCAGCATGGCACAGCCGTTGTGTTATATGCCGGTCTGATCAATGCGCTCAAACTGGTGGGCAAGTCCATTGAAGATGTGAAGATTGTGGTCTGTGGTATCGGTGCAGCAGGTGTAGCATGCAGTAACATATTATTGTCTGCGGGAGCCAGCCGGCTTATAGGTGTCGATCGTGAGGGTGCAATTGTGCGGACACAAACCTATGAGAATGAAGTCTGGAGTGATTATGCAGCGCGTACTAATCCCGAACTGGAGACTGGCTCGCTGCGTGATGTTATTCGTGGAGCCGATGTGTTCATTGGCCTGTCCCGCGGGAATCTGTTAACTCGCGAAGATGTGCAGACCATGGCAGAAGATCCAATCGTGTTTGCAATGGCAAACCCGGTACCTGAGATTATGCCTGCATTGGTGGAAGACATTGTAGCGGTAATGGCAACAGGACGATCCGATTATCCGAATCAGATCAACAACGTGTTATGTTTCCCGGGCATCTTCCGGGCAGTTCTGGATTGCCGAGCCACCGAAATTAATGAAGAAATGAAGCTGGCAGCCGCTCAAGCGATTGCTTCGGCCATTACGGACGAAGAGCGTACACGTTATTACATTATTCCGAGTGTGTTCAATGATAAAGTGGTCAAATCGATGCGCAGTCGCGTGATTGAAGCAGCTATTAAGACGGGTGTAGCTCGGCGTATTCCGCGTGAACAGGCACGTGAAGGCGGGGAATCGTAAGATGTCAGAGAACCCTCTTCAACCTGGCGGGAATCAGCAAGAATTAGGGCACATGCATAACATAGATGGAATAACGGCAGGAGAGGCTATTCTGCGCGCCGCCCGATCCTTTGTTCAAGGGGACTCATCCAAGCATAGTGATGGTCATGACTGGCCGCACATTGAACGGGTAACCGCACTTTCAGTTGAACTCGCTCACCGCATGGGTGCAGATCCATTTGTCTGCGAACTGGCCGCATTATTACATGATGTACCGGATGAGAAGCTGAATGAGAGCTTGGAAGACGGGATGGCCAAACTGAATGACTGGCTGGATACCCAGCCTCTTGACCCGGATATACGTAACAAGGTTGTGGGTATTATTAGTACCATCTCATATGCGGGAGGACAGCGTCCTGCGGTCCGTTCGCTTGAAGCACAGGTTGTTCAGGATGCGGATCGACTGGATGCACTGGGTGCGATTGGGATCGCGCGAACCTTTGCCTTTTCAGGCGCCAGAGGGCGCGAGATGTACGATCCGTCCCTTCCCCCACGGGAGCAGATGACCCGTGAGGAATATCGCAATGGGCGCAGCACAACGATAAATCACTTTTACGAGAAGTTGTTCAAGCTCAAGGATCTGATGAATACCTCCTATGGCAAGGAGCTGGCGGAACAGCGTCATGATTATATGGTGCAGTTTGTGGACCAGTTCAAAAGGGAGTGGGAGGGCACGGACCGTTAGAAAGGCATAATAAGCATGAGCATTCCACAGAGGTGTCATAAGTAACAGAGGCGAATCTTTGAAGTGGCGAAAATCCATTTTGAAGATTTGCTTCTTTTTGGGTTAATAATGTGTATTAACATACATAAAGAAATCAATTTCATAATACCTCTGACTTATGACATGGCAACGGAAGACCTTACATGGTACAATAAATCGTTCTCCTGAATGAATTCAGGCAAAAAAAGAAATATGGGGTAATAATGAAAATGATCATCAAATGTAAAATTTCAGGTTCGGTAAAGAGGAGGGGTCACCACCATGTCGTTTGGTGCACGTGTACTTAAGACGGGGATCGCGGTCACGCTTGCCTTGTACCTAAGCAGCCTGTTCTTGAACCCGCAATCTCCCGTGCCTGCCGCAATCGCGGCTATATTCGCCATGCAGCCTTCCATCTATCGTTCCTGGAAATACTTCCTGGATCAATTGCAAACGACCACGCTGGGAGCTATTGTCGCTCTGGTGGGGGGCATGGTGTTGTCCAATGAGCCAATCGCCGTTGGATTAATTATTGTACTTGTCATCATGATTTGTCTTAAATTGAATATGGGTGAGACGGTTGGCCTTACACTTGTCACGGTTGTATCCATTATGGAAGCATCGGGTGATTGGCATTTTGCACTCAATCGTTTTCTGTTGACACTGGTTGGTATTGTATCGGCGTTTCTTATCAACATTACGGTATTTCCTCCTAAACCGAAGGTTCAGTTCGTGAAGCAGATCCATAGTGTATTCAGTGGTATGTCGTTGCTTCTGCGAACTTCGATCTCGGATGAGATCAAGGAAGTTGTATTCCGGGAGGAGAAAAGCAACCTGGGCGGTTCCATTAAGTCTCTGTCCGACAAGTATAACTTGTTCGAAGAGGAACAGAAAAAGATGAAACGTTCGAAATTCAGCGAAACTCGGCAGATGGTGGTCTACAAACAAATGCTGCTGAGTTTGCAAAAAGGGTATGAGGTGCTGGATTCGGTGGAACGCCACTATTTCCAGGCACCGCGGACAACGGCCATGGATCAGTTTTTTGACTCACATCTTGAACTGGTTATCAAATTCCATGAGCATGCACTGCTCAAGTTCGAGGATAAGCTGAAACCTAATGGGGAAGAGGCCGCACAGTTTGTATTGGATAATGACCATTTCATGGAGCAGACGATCACCCAGTTTGATATCGACAAGGAAGGGATGTTACGATTGTCGATCGTGGCTGCTGCGATTTATGATTACGGATATCAGTTGGAACGTCTAAATCGACTTGCCGAACATGTGCATAGCGCCAGTGAAGACAAAGAATCACAGGACAAAATTTTGAATTGGCTTAAGTGGCCTTAGGCATGATTCGTAATCAAAAGTAGACTTTTTGAACAACCTCTAAGTGCGAATTGCATACACGCTTCGCGATCATATACAATGGAACTACAACATTGCCCGGACCGTCGCGTCCGGGTTGTTTTGTCATACATACGGCTGAAGGGCATGAATGAATATTAACGAACCGAGGGATAGAGACATGATTATTAAGGAATTAGACGCTGAACTAATGGAATGGTTGAGTGGGACAAATCTGGAGCATAAACAGCATGAAGCCATGCAACTGCTAACCGTATCTGAGGATCAATGGCCGCATCAGGCGATGATCAGTATGGGGGAAGTGATTGCGATCAATCCGCATCAGCTTAGACTTGCTTTATGGCAAGGTACACAGACCAGTATGAACATGAGCAAAACAGGCAAGGCTACCTTGATTGCGGTTCAAGGACAGCGTTTGTTGCATATCCGTATAGAAGTAGAACGGCTGCCTGAGATTAAGGGGGCTGTTCATCCTAGGGATCGCTTTGAAGCACAAGTGCTCCATGTACGAGTGGATCACGCGCCATATGCGGAGATCACTTCAGGAATAACCTTTCAATTAAAAGATGAACTTGGAGCAATTACACGCTGGAAAGAGACGATTGAAGAATTACGAAAGTAGGCAGGAGTAGCTAGGTCAGTTGAGGACCCGGTAATTGGGTAATAATGAAGAAGAAAACAACAAAAAACGCCTCCGCTTGCATCGGGACGTTGTCACTGGTACAATAAAAAATGGTTTTCAGAAAATTAGAACTAATTAACATATAATTAAAATGTTTACTTTCTAATAATTATACCATTGCCTTTTCGGGCTTGTCAAATGGGATTTTGAGGACACAATCCGGGGAAAGAGGGGCTATTAACATATGAGTACTGAGCAGCAATGGAGTGAAGAACAACAACGGGTCAACATGGTGACCGATCAGATTGAACGCAAGATCACAACGTTAGAAGATGAAGTAGGTTCCTTCCGTGACGAAGTGGTAGGGATGAGAAAAGATTTCTGGGACGAAGTCACGATGAACTTCAGTGAAGCGGATGATGTCGGGGAGACTTCAACCAGCATGCGGCAGCAGTCACAGGTATTGTCCGATCGGGAGCGCAGCCATCTCAATACAGCAGCTGCGTTGGATAAAATGAAACGACTGCATCATTCACCGTATTTTGGGCGCATTGATTTTAAGGAAGACGGATATCCAAATGCAGAACGAATTTATCTCGGCATTGCATCGTTGCTGGATGAGAAGGAAGAATCTTTTCTGGTCTACGACTGGCGTGCGCCAATCTCCAACCTGTATTATGACGGAGCACCGGGTCCAATCACGTATCATACACCCAGTGGGGAGATCAGCGGTGATATAGAGATGAAGCGACAGTTTGTCATTCGGGACGGTCGTATCCGGTTTATGTTTGACACAGGGGTTACGATTGGTGATGAGTTGTTGCAGGCCGTGCTCAGTCGAACTTCGGATGCACAGATGAAAAGTATTGTAGCGACCATTCAGAAGGAGCAAAACCGGATTATCCGTAATGACCGGACACGTATGCTCATTGTGCAAGGCGCAGCCGGCAGTGGCAAAACATCCGCGGCGCTCCAGCGTGTGGCATATCTTCTCTATAAATACCGCGAGCATCTGCAAGCGGATCAGATGGTTCTTTTTTCACCGAATCCAATGTTCAACAGTTATGTCTCTACGGTACTGCCTGAGCTTGGGGAGGAAAACATGTTGCAAACGACCTTCCAGGAGTATCTGGAGCGCCGTTTGGGTCGTGAATATCAACTGGAAGATCCGTTTATTCAGCTCGAATATGTACTTACGGGGACGGAAGATCCTGATTACGATGTGCGCATGTCCAGCATTCGGTTCAAGTCATCCGAATCTTTCCTGAAAGTCATTACCCGTTACAAGGAAAGCATGTTGTCAGGTGGCATGAAATTCAAGCCAGTTCGCTTCCAGGGCCGAGCGATTGTCACGTCAGAGGCTATGGCTGAGAAATTCTACAGCTTCGAGTCATCCGTTAAGCTGGTGAGTCGACTGGAGATGTTACGGGACTGGATGCTGAAAGAACTGTCTGCCTTTGGTAAAGGTGAACTGGATGCGCCTTGGGTTGATCAGCAACTGGATCTGATGGAGCCGGAGGATCTACAACGTGCTTATCAACGGTTGAAGCGCAAGCAAAAAGGAAAGACCCATACGTTTAATGACTTTGAGCAGGAAAGAGAAATTCTTGCACGTATGGTGGTCAGTGACCGACTCAAACCGTTGCGGAAATGGATCAAGTCATTACGATTCGTTGATATAAGACAATTGTATGCACATCTGTTCAGCGATCAGGCTCAGATGGAGCGATTGCTGGGTGGCGAAGCGCTCCCTGCTCAGTGGGATGAAATCTGTAAGATGACTTTACGCAGATTGAAGCTTCAGGAGTTGGCATATGAAGATATTACGCCATACTTGTACTTGCGTGAGCTTATGCTTGGATTCCATATTAACTCCAATATTCGCCATGTCATCATTGATGAAGCCCAAGATTATTCTGCGTTTCAGTTGGCATTTATGAAGAGATTGTTCCCACGGGCGAAAATAACAGCCCTTGGTGACTTTAATCAGGCCATCTATGCCCACTCTTCAGTGCTTAGTGGAACAGGACCTCTGACTAATCTGTACGGTCCAGACAATACAGAGGTCATTGAGCTGACGAGAAGTTATCGATCTACTCGGGAGATCGTGGAGTTTACCCGTGGCATGGTGCCTGGTGGGGAAGAGATTATTCCATTTAACCGTAGCGGTGAGAAGCCTAAAGTGATCGTTTCTTCTGATGCCGAGCGTCATATGAACGTCATCACGACAGACCTCCAGCACTTGATTAAGGAAGGATATGAATCAGTTGCAGTTATCTGCAAGACCGCCGAAGAGAGCAGAGACGTACATGCTGCATTGAGCAAGGCACTGCCCACAGCACCGAAGTTAATCAAAAAAACGACGCTGGCTTTTGAGCAGGGTGTTCATGTCATCCCGGCGTATCTGGCCAAAGGTGTGGAATTCGATGCTGTCCTGATCTATGACGGCTCTGCGGAGCAGTATGCCCAGGAGCATGAACGCAAATTGTTCTACACGGCCTGTACACGAGCGATGCATCTGTTGCATGTGTATTGTGTGGGCACACCGAGTCCGTTCATTACCGCCCAGTCAGAAGAATGGTATGATCTTGGCAAGGTGTCTGCTGCGCAAGTGGACTGACATAACACGTTCATGTGCTTGAAGAAGGCTTCCGTTCAATGGAACGGGAGTCTTTCTGTATATGATACATATATCGGGAAGAAGCTAGCTTAGCGAGGGAAGTATACATGATGAGGTTCCGGCCATATAGGTGATCGTATTGAATAAAAACGTATTGAATGAAAATACCTAACGTGAATTCGTAAGGATTGGGTCCCGTGGATAAATATGACTTGATAATTTGTATTCAAGCACAATGGATGTGATTTTTCTTTACACATGAGTTCCGGACTCATATAATCGTAACAATATATTTTTTTGGGATCGTTTATTAAAGGAGGCAACAATATGAACAAATCATCTTTTGAACGGCCACTGATGGCCGATTGTGTACCTGATCTGGTCGCTACAGCGCGGGGAGATTTGCCGGCGACTTTGGTCATTCGGGGAGGTACGCTGGTCAACGTGATATCGGGTGAGATTTTGCCGGAGATGTCCATAGCTGTACAGGGAGCGCGAATCGCTTATGTTGGTAAAGATGTAAGCCACACCATTGGAGAACATACCCGGATTATTGAAGCAAACGGTAAGTATATTGCTCCTGGTTTGCTGGATGGACACTGCCATATTGAAAGTACACAGATGAAAGTAACCGAGTTTGCGAGAGCGGTCTTGCCTTCAGGCACAACCGGAGGTTTCTTTGACCCACATGAGATCTCTAACGTGCTTGGTCTCAAAGGTTTGAGACTGATGCTGGATGAAGCGCGGACCACACCGATGGCTGCTTATATGCAGGTGGCTTCCTGTGTGCCTTCCACTCATCCAGGATTGGAGACAACAGGTGCTTATATCGGGCCTGAGGAGGTAGCTGAGGCTCTTTCCTGGGGTCCGGACATGATTGGTCTTGGTGAAGTGATGAACTTCCCTGGGGTAGTCTATGGGGACGAGACGATGATTGGTGAGATACAGGCAACGCTCCGGGCAGGTAAAGTGGCAGACGGTCATTTCACCTGGGCTGCAGATGACTGGCGTCTGCCAGCGTATGCAGCGAGTGGCGTTACAGGGGATCATGAGTGTGTGACCAAGGAAGATGTGGTTGAACGTCTGCGACTCGGGATGTATGCGAAGATGCGCCAAGGTTCGGCATGGCATGATGTGGCTGAGACAATCAAAGCCTGCACTGAGCTTGGACTGGATACACGCCGGATGATGCTGGTGACCGATGACCGAAGCTCTGAATCCCTGCTCAAAGAAGGACATATGGATTTTGTTGTTCGTCTTGCAATCTCCCAAGGTGTGAAGCCGGTCACTGCTTTTCAGATGGCAACCATTAACACGGCTGAGCGCTTTGGTGTTGCGCGTGATATTGGTGCGGTTATTCCGGGCAATATAGCCGATATTATTCTGCTGGACGGCCGGTTGGCGGATGTACGTGTGGGCATGACGATTGCTGCCGGGCAAGTTGTAGCCGAGAACGGGAAAATGACGGCGGTCTGGGACAGCTTCACGTACCCTGAGGAAGCGCTGAACACAGTGAAGTTAGAAGCTAATATTCAGCCAGTAGATCTGGAGTTGGCTGCGCCGATTCAAGAGGGGATCATTGGTGCCAAAATCATTCATGTGACAGAGAACCATGTGGATACAAAGGAGAAACACCTGCCCGTCACCGTAGAGAACGCCAAGGTTGTGGTTTCAACTTCAGGGGAAGTATGCAAAATTGCGGTATTGGAGCGTCACAAACAAACCGGGAATCGAGCGGTAGCGCTTGTTGGAGGCATCGGCTTCACATCCCCTGCAGCGATTGCGATGACGGTTGCTCATGATAGTCACAACCTGTTGATTATAGGCAATGATGATGCGCTGATGGCTGAAGCCGGTAACCGTGTCATTCGCATGCAAGGTGGGGTAGCCGTAGTAACGGCAGCAGGTGTAACCGAATTCCCGCTGCGGATTGCAGGTTTGATGTCAACTGAATCTTTTGAAGTCGTTGCAGCCCAATCGGCAGCAGTCAGTGAAGCTTTACAGTCCGCAGGATGTACATTGAATAATGCATTTATGACGCTTTCGTTACTCGCGCTGGTTGTAATTCCAGAACTACGTTTGTCTGACAAGGGGCTTGTGCGGATCTCGGCAGAAGGTATTGAACTGGTTTCCCTTTTCGATGAAGTGGTTAACAATACACCGGTAGCTCCATCAGGTAATGAATGAACGGAAATGTCGACTAGAGCATAATTAAATTGAGATACATGCAAAGCCGCCTTAGGGCGGTTTTTTTGTACGTTGTGGGAGAAAACGCTTTCTAGGTCTTCTGGATCTCGGTGTACATATGGCAATAATGACTGAAGTCATGCTGAAATAAGGGTGAATTTAGAAAATAGTGAATAATAGTGACTTTTGAACTATACATACAGAACTACGAATTCCCGAAATATAGTTATATGATTCTTTCGTCGTAAGTCTTAAAGATGATATTGCATATAGAAGCAATCCAAATTCGTCGTACCTAATAAGTATCCATTAAGTGAATAAGAAACGACACAATTTCATCCAGATTTGCACGTCAGAGCTGATAACTTCAGAGGGAGTGTACAAATATGAAAAGCAAAAGGGGTTACCGTTTTATCGTATTACTGAGTTGTTTGATCCTGTGTGCGAGTACAGCCTGTTCTTCCAAAGCCATAGCGGATGGTTCAGTCGACAGTTATGCAACGATTCATGGAAAACTTGATGTGCCAGTGAGAGCGACTTGGGTATGGGATACCACCCAGATCCGAAGTAATCCTCAAGAGGTGTTAAATTACGCTACAGCGAACAAGATCAATACGATCTATCTGCAGATGAACCGGGATATAAAAATTCCTGAATATAAAAGTTTTATTCGCCAAGCGAGAGCCAAAAACATTGCGGTTGACGTCATGGATGGAAGATCAGCGTGGGGATTGACGGAAAGCCGGGAGCAGATTGCATCTTTCCTGGACTGGATCGAGGCCTATCAGGCGCAGGCGTTGCCTAATGAGAAGTTTGCTGGTATTCATCTGGATATTGAGCCCCATGTGCATCCGCAGTGGAAAATCAATCAGGCCAGTGTAATTACCCAGTGGCAAGGAAATGTGGAGTACATTGTTGAGCGAGCATCACGGATGAAGATGCCGGTAGCGGCTGATCTGCCTTTCTGGCTCGATAACTACAAAATTCCGGGTTCCACGATGGCCGTAAGCAGTTGGATGATTCGCAAGTTTGATTCCATCACCATTATGGCTTACCGCGATACAGCTGCTGCAATCTATAGTGTAGCGAAGGATGAACTTGCAGAAGCAGCTCTGCTCGGCAAGACGATCTCGATCGCCGTGGAAACAAAGCAAAGCAAGGAAGGCGACTTCATTACTTTTTATGAAGAGGGATCTGCTTATATGGAAGCACAGTTGAAGTTGGTCGAAAAAATGGCTTCAGTACATGCATCCTTTAACGGTTTCTCCGTACATGAGTACACTTCATGGAAGACGCTGAAAAAGTGAGACACCAATAACTCCTTAGCGGAATGCTTGAAGTAGCAAATGAAATGAGTTCAAACGGAGAAAACGTGCCTCAGAACCGTATCTTGTTAGTTCTTGGGAATTGGAAGTGGATAAAGAAGGTGTTTGCAGCTGAGTAGCTGTGAGCACCTTCTTCTTTTACACCTGAACCAGGGCAGACTCCATTCCTACGTTCTCATAGAACATTTTGCGATACTGTGAAGGTGTGGTGGCTTTATGCTTCTTAAATGTAGTGATGAAGTAGCTTAGATGCTCAAAACCCACATCCATGGCGATATCAACAATCTTGTGGTCCGTATTCTCAAGCTGAACACAGGCCTGTTGAACGCGGTAATAGTTAATGTAATCAACCGGGGTTTTCTGCACCATCTGTTTGAAGAAACGGCAGAAGTGCCCTTCACTCATATTGGCCTCATCGGCCAGTTCTTTCAGCTTTAATGGTTCAGGATACCGTTTGTGAATATAACTGAGCACGGATTTCAGGCGCTCTACCTTGTCATGACTCCCTGTAGCTACGGTACCTTTGAGCGGAGCAGGTCTCATATGTTCGAACATTCGGGCAAATATGAGGTACAGGTACGCTTTTGTTGACATTTCACACGTTTCGGTTCGGGTAGCATGGTCCGCAAATATACGTTTCAGGAGATCCAGAATTTCTTGTCCCCAATCCTCATCTGCCTTGATATGACTGGGGGGAATCACCGTTTTGCGTACCAGTGGACCGATGAATTTCTCTTGGACCGTATCGAAGGTACGGCTGCCAAGCAGCTCGGGATTAAATACAATGGAAGAGAATACGCAGGGAACATCACCCTTCAGATACCCCGCATGAATCTCGCCTCTATTGATGAAAATGGCTTCTCCAGCTTGAACCTCAACGGTGTTCATATCGATCTGAAAGACGGCGCAGCCCTGGGTCACCATGGTGAACTCCATCTCATCATGCCAGTGGCAATCGAGAATGCTATCCCCGTTCAGTTGTTGAATATCCGGGTACACACTGACGGGATACATGGCATTGCCGTGAATCCGGTCTTCCCGTAATCGTTCACGTTCCATATCAGAGTCTCCTTTTGTATCATTATTAATGTAATCGTTTCCATAGATTGGTGGTGATGTTCAAGAATCGGATGTTTATTATCAAAATCGTGATATATTTGGTCAAAATAAGAAAAGAAATTCGTTATTAATATCAATATTATTATAATATAACCAAAGGGGGAAAGAAAACATGAAATTTACTGATGGATTCTGGATGACTCGTGAAGGGTACCAGATTCAAAACCCGACTGACATTCGTGATATTGTGCAAAAAGAGAATTCTGTGACCGTATATGCGGCAACTAAATATATTCGTACCAAAGGCGACACATTGAACGGTACATTGCTGAAAGCAACGTACAGCTCACCTATGCCTAACGTTATCCGTGTAACCTTGAATCACCATAAAGGCGGAGTGAAAAAAGGCCCTGTATTTGAGCTTAATACGCAAGATGCAAACGTTGAGATCTCGAAAAATGAACAAGGCGCTGTTTTGAAAAGCGGCAATCTGGAAGTTCAAATCGATAAAACAAACGGTTGGGACGTCAGCTTCCTATATGGAGGAAAACGGATTACAGGTAGCGGTCAAAGAGCTGCTGGTTATATTACAGGTCCAAGCAAGGAAGCGTACTTCCGCGAGCAGCTTGATCTCGGTATTGGTGAATACGTTTACGGACTCGGTGAGCGCTTCACACCGTTTGTTAAGAATGGCCAAATCGTAGATACCTGGAATGAGGACGGCGGTACAAGCAGTGAACAGTCCTATAAGAACATTCCATTCTACCTGTCCAATAAAGGATATGGTGTATTTGTAAACCATCCTGAACGCGTATCATACGAGATTGCATCTGAGAATGTATCAAAAGTGCAGTTCAGCGTAGAAGGAGAGACTCTGGAATACTTCATTATCGGCGGTGACAATCCTAAAGATGTACTTGATAATTATACAAAATTAACAGGTAAACCAGCGCTTCCACCGGCATGGACTTTTGGTCTGTGGCTGACAACTTCATTCACAACGGATTATGATGAAGCAACGGTTAACCATTTTGTAGATGGTATGGCTGAACGTGATCTTCCACTGTCTGTATTCCATTTTGACTGCTTCTGGATGAAGGAATACCAATGGTCTGATTTCGTATGGGATGAAGCAATGTTCCCGGATCCGGAAGGCATGCTTGCACGTCTGAAAGAAAAGGGTCTTAAAATCTGTGCTTGGATCAATCCATATATTGCAGAAAAATCCTACTTGTTCGATGAAGGTATGGAGAACGGTTATCTGGTCAAAACAGCCGATGGCAGCGTATGGCAATGGGATATGTGGCAAGCAGGCATGGCTCTGGTTGATTTCACGAATCCGGATGCTGTGAATTGGTATAAGAGCAAGCTGGAAGTCCTGCTGGATCAAGGTGTAGATTCCTTCAAGACCGACTTCGGTGAAAGAATTCCGACAGATGTTGTATACTTTGATGGTTCTGATCCGGTTAAAATGCACAACTATTATACACAGCTCTATAACAAAGCTGTATTTGAATTGCTCGAAGAGAAGATTGGCAAAAACGAAGCTGCCCTGTTTGCACGCTCTGCAACAGCAGGTGGTCAACAGTTCCCGGTTCACTGGGGCGGTGACTGTTCTTCCACTTATGAATCCATGGCTGAATCGCTTCGCGGTGGTCTCTCACTGGGGCTTTCCGGTTTCGGATTCTGGAGCCATGATATCAGTGGTTTTGAAAGCACAGCGAGCCCTGACGTATACAAACGCTGGGTACAATTCGGACTGTTATCTTCACACAGCCGCTTGCACGGAAGCACTTCGTATCGTGTGCCTTGGTTGTTTGACGAGGAGTCCGTGGACGTTGTTCGTGACTTTACCAAACTCAAAATCAGCCTGATGCCGTACCTGTACAATTCTGCGGTAGAGTCAACGGTAAAAGGTATTCCGATGATGCGTGCTATGCTGCTGGACTTCCCAGAGGACCCAACAACATACAGCCTGGATACTCAATACATGTTTGGTGACTCGATTCTGGTGGCTCCAATCTTCAACAAGGAAGGTGATGTGCGTTATTACCTGCCTGAAGGAACTTGGACGAACTATCTGACAGGAGCGAAAGTACAAGGTGGACGCTGGATCAGTGAAAACCATGACTTCAAAACACTGCCAATGATGGTTAAACCAAGTAGCTTGATCGCTGTGGGTGCGGTGGATAACAAACCGGATTACGACTTTGCGAATGATGTGTCCTTGCACTTGTTCGAACTGGCTGATGGTCAAACGGCTCAAGCTGTCGTTGTGAACCAAGCGGCAGAGCAGGAGCTGACAGTTAACGTTACACGTAATGGATCAGTGCTGGATGTTCGTGCTGAAGGTGCAGGTAAACCTTGGAACATCGTACTTCGCGGCATTGAAAGTGTATCCAGCGTTGAAGGTGGTTCCCAAGTGTCTGGTGCAAATGGTGTTGTCGTTACGGCAGCAACAGGCGCAAGCGCGCTTACAATCCAACTGTAAAATGATATAGTAAAAGAAAAGGACGGTGCCGAAAGGTGCCGTCTGTTTGTCTACGATGATAGGAGATTGAATGAAATGAGTACAATGAATTCCGGTTTGCACTGCACGATATCAACAGAGATGCTGCATCATCTGGTAGAACTTAATTTTGGAAGCGATACCAAAGTAAAGGCGTTTGGTCTCCTGCAAGGTGGACTTTTTAATACAACCTATCGGATTCACCTTGAACATACATCCTATACGGATGTGATTTTACGTTTGGCTCCAGAGCGGGGTGAGATGGCGGCTGGTTCTGTGAGTGATCCCCTATTTTCGTTTGAACGCACCATGATGGCGGCTGAACCGATTGTGTATGAATATTACCGTAAAGCAGGCATTCCTGCTCCAAACATTATCGCCTGTGATGATAGCGGATCCATCATTCCAAGAACGTACATGTTTATGGAGTTTATTCCGAGTAAGCAGCTGGATCACGCATCGATTTCAGACAGAGAAAAAGAGCGATTGTATCATCAGCTTGGCGCGTATACCGCCATCATGCATCAGATACAGGGTGCATCGTTTGGCTGGCCGCAAGGAGATGGGACGATTAAAGGCTCGGATCAATGGTCCGAGGTGCTGCACTCTTTTGCAGAAGAAACGGCACTTAAAGCTGCACAAGTCGATTATATGTCAGGTGTGGGAGAAGAAATCGCAGCTATTTTCATCCAAAATAAAGACTTATTTGATCAAGTGACCCGTCCGGTACTCGTTCATAATGACCTGTGGGAAGCCAATGTACTTGTTCATGAGGAAAATGGTGAGCTGAACATTGCAGCCATCATTGACGGAGATCGTTCCATGTTTGCCGACAGGGAGTTTGAAGCCGTATTGTCGTCAGAATCGGTGGCTTTTCATGAAGGATATAATCGTCCACTGGACTCATCCGCTGAAGGACAGGCACGCAGGCTTGCCTATCGAATACTGTCTTCATATTTTAATGCCTACGTTCATGAACATCAGGTCAATCAACCTGAAGATGGTCAGAAGTATCACCAGCGCACGCTGGATTTACTGGAGCATTGGAAGCAACTTGGACTTAACTAATTCGCAGGGGGAATGAAGGATGAAGGAGTATCATCAATACCCGATGTGGGATGTGTCACTTTCACTTGAGGAAAGGTTGGATGACCTGATTGCACGATTGACAACGGAGGAGAAGATCAGACTAATTCCTACACGCGAAGCAGCTGTACCAAGACTGGGCATTCCAGCCTACAACGTTGGGGGTGAAGCTGCCCACGGGGTTGCATGGAAAGGGGAGGCAACCGTATTTCCGCAACCTCTCGGTCTATCAAGTACCTGGAATACGAGGCTCATGCGGGAGATTGGTTCCGTCATTGGCGATGAAGCGAGGGCATACCATCACCGTAATCCTGAGGTTCATGGGTTAACCTTGTGGGCACCAACGGTTGATCTGGAACGTGACCCACGCTGGGGCAGAACGGAAGAGGGATATGGCGAGGACCCGGTCCTCACGGGAGAAATGTCGGCAGCTCTCGTCAAAGGTATGCAGGGAAATGATCCTTTTTATCTGAAAATGGTCGCGACATTAAAGCACTTTTTTGCCAATAATAATGAGAAAGATCGGCTGAATTGTTCATCCAGCATCGATCCGCGCAATCTGCGGGAATATTATTTAAAAGCATTTGAGACACCATTTGTGGAAGGCGGAGCCTTGTCCATGATGACAGCTTACAATTCCATCAACGGTACACCTGCCATTGAGAGTCCGTATGTGAATGATGTGGTTAAGGGCGAGTGGGCGATGCCAGGTTTTATTGTATGTGATGGAGGAGATCTGTCTCAGACGGTAGACTATCACGGTTATCATACCAGCCATGCTGAATCAGCAGCAGGTGCGTTGAAGGCAGGAGTGGATTGTCTTACGGATGAAGTTGATCTTGTCGTATCTGCTCTGGAGGCTGCTCTCGATCAGAATCTCTTGGAGATAGCTGATTTGGACCGAGCGATTCGTAACATCTTTGGTGTGCGGATGCGACTTGGACAACTGGATCGGTCTGGACTCAACCCCTATGCGTCTATTTCCGAGTCGGTATTATGTGCACCCGAGCACGCTAAACTCAGTTATCGTGCAGCTGCCGAATCCATTGTTTTACTCCAAAATGATGGATTGCTTCCTTTGAAGCCAGAGGCATTACAGAAGATCAGTGTCATTGGACCACTTGCCGGTGTTGTCTATACCGATTGGTACAGTGGCACACTGCCTTATCGTGTATCCGTCCTTGATGGACTGCGTAATCGACTACCCCAAACAGACGTAACGTATACAGATGGGAATGACCGTATTCAGTTGAAGACGGCAGACGGACAGGTTATAACCTTGGGTGCGGAAGGTGCACTCGTCGCTGTACCAGAGGCCAATGCACCTACGGTCACCGAATTTATACATCAGGATTGGGGTTGGGGAAGTCATACGCTGAGAAGTTTGAACAATAATCGATACGTTAGTTTAACCGAGCAAGGCATCTATCAGGCAAACGCCCCAGAGATTGGTGGCTGGTTTGTGAAGGAAGTTGTTCAATTTGATCCCCAAGAGGATGGCAGTAACATCTTGCGGACGTGGAACGGTATTCCCATTGGATTGAGCGAATATCAGGGACATTCTGCTTTAGCACCACTCCTGCCACAAGGAGAACAAGCCACGGGTACAAATCCGAATGATATTGGTGACTCTGGACACGCAAGTCAATCACCAGGCAATACACAGATACCTTCTGCATTCAATATTGATATTGTGACCAGCGGAATACAACAAGCCGTAGAAGCTGCACGTAGCAGTCAGGCATCTGTCGTTGTTGTTGGCAACAGCCCATATATCAACGGCAAAGAAGAAATTGACCGCCCAAGTCTGCTGCTTCCGCCGAGTCAGGTCGAGCTTGTCAAAGCTGTGTGTGAAGCCAATCCCAATACGGCGGTTGTGATTGTGGGCAGTTATCCATTTGCTTTGCAGGAGTTGAAAGGTATTGCCCGCGCAATCGTGTATATGACACATGCAGGTCAGGAATTGGGGAACGCTCTTGCAGATGTGCTGTTAGGTCATTATGCCCCGGCAGGCAGATTAAACATGACATGGTATGAAGATGAATCACAGCTTCCTGACATGATGGATTATGACATTATTCAGAGTGGCATGACCTATATGTATCATGAAGGACCTGTTCAATATGCATTTGGTCATGGCCTGACGTATTCTGAATTCGAATACGAAGCGATTCGTGTAAGTCGCAGTGCTCCGGCGGAAGCCACCACCACAGATCAATTGAAGATTGAAGTGGAGGTACACAATACAGGTGAACGTGACAGTGATGAAGTTGTACAGATCTATGGATCTTCACATACCTCGCGTGTGAAACGCGCTCAGAAGCAACTGCTTGCTTTTCGTCGTATCCATCTGAAAGCAGGGACGCGTGTTACGATACGTTTCGAGATTCCTGTTCAGAAGCTGGCGCTATGGGATGTTACCCGAGATCGATACTGCCTGGAGACAGCGACCTGGGCCATTCTGGCAGGGCGTTCTTCCGCAGATATCCGCCAGTCGGCTGATATTGAGATTGAAGGTGAGACGATTCAGGACCGTCCGCTGCACTTACTTACCTTTGCCGAGAATTACGATGCTTGTGCAGGTGTTCTGTTGGATGAATGTCTGGAAGGACGTTCGGCAGTTCGGGCAATCACTCAGAAAGAACCCTTATATCGAGATGGTCAGTCATCCTGGATCGCTTTTCACCATAATGCTGTTCAGGAAGTAAAAGGATTTGAAGCCAGAGTGGCAGCTTTTGGGGAAGAGGGCAGACTGGAGATTCGTTCTGGAGGACTGGAGGGCGAACTGCTCGGTGTGTGTGAAGTATCTGGACCTGGAGGGAGTGTGAACGGGAAAGATATCAAGTGGACAACGGTCCAGTGTTCGCTTGAGGCGTCACATAAGGTGAATGAGCTATATATTATTTTCAAAGGTGGAGCAGCGTTACGGCACTTTAGATTGTTGTAGTTGTAGCATGTCCTGCATAATCAACCTCCGAAACAAGCACAATAATGCTGTTGTGTGTAGAATCTGTAAAGGTGGTTGTGGTATGAACGATAAAAAGTGGGACCTCGTCGCACTTGCTTCCATCCCTTTAATTATGACCTTGGGTAATTCCATGCTTATACCGATCCTGCCACAGATTGAACGTGAGTTGAAGGTATCTGCATTTAAGGTCAGTATGCTCATTACAGTCTACGCTGTAGTTGCCATCCTGCTTATTCCTCTTGCAGGGTACTTGTCGGATCGTTTTGGCAGAAAAGCAGTTATCATTCCCAGCCTCGTTATTGCAGCCGTCGGAGGTGCTGTCGCTGGTGTGGCAGCATGGATGCTGAACGGAAACATAGCCTACTGGACCATTCTGGGTGGCAGGTTATTGCAGGGAATAGGTGCTGCCGGCGCATTTCCTATCGTTATCCCGTTGGTTGGGGACATGTTCAATGATGAAAACGAAGTTAGCAAAAGCCTGGGTATCATTGAGACCTCAAATACGTTCGGTAAAGTCATAAGTCCGATTCTGGGTGCAGCGCTGGCGGTCTGGTTGTGGTATGCGCCATTCATGGCTATTCCTATACTTTGTGTGCTTTCGCTGGTTCTTGTTATTTTTCTGGTGAAGACTCCCCGGAAAAAAGAAAAGCCTCCCACCTTTCCTGAATTTGTGGCATCGATTCGTGACGTATTGAAAGAAAAGGGACGCTGGTTGTATGCGTTGTTTGCAATCGGCGGTATTTGCATGTTTGTCATCTTTGGTGTGTTATATTATCTATCCGAGACACTGGAGAGCGAATTCGCCCTGAAAGGTGTTCTTAAAGGACTTGTCCTTGCGATTCCGCTGGCAGCGTTATGTCTGTCTTCTTTCCTGGCAGGGAAGTGGATTGGCAAGAACAAAACGCGGATGAAATGGCTTGGCTTCACAGGACTTGCGCTTCTGACGGTATCCCTTGGCGTTATAGGTTTATTCGATAATATCTATGTTGTAGTAGGTCTTTTCACATTGGGAAGTGCCGGAATAGGTGCCACGTTACCATGTCTGGATGCATTGATTACAGAAGGCGTGGACAAAAAACAGCGGGGCACAATCACGGCTCTGTTCAGCAGCATGCGATTCATTGGGGTATCTCTCGGTCCACCTGTCGTTTCTTTGCTGATCGGTTCTCATCATTTTTTGCTTTTTGGTGTGCTCGCTGCGTCTGGCGCAGTGGGCGGATTGCTCACATTATTCGCAGTTAAGCCGGATAAGGGAGACCAACCTACTTCAGGAAGCAAGCAGAAACAGGATGAAACATCTATGGATGTGATCGAGACGAGTAGAGGGTATGCTTCCATAGGTCGCAAGAGAAGTCCATTTTAGATAGATGGTGCTGTATGCTACATTCATTTCCATGGTGTCTTCACTTTAACATTCAGATCTGTTCCAATAAAAAAACGCGTTTACGCCTAAGAAAGCGGATGAATTTGCTTTCTCGGTGTAAACGCGTTTTTATGTTCAGAATGACGTTAACCAATCATTCGTGTTTGCTTATATTCGACTGGCTAGTTTCGGTGTTGTCGGCTCCAGATTCTGAATTCTTGAATTGATCTTGAGGTGGTTCCGTTGCAGTGATATGAGTATGAGCGAGCAGAGCATGAGGTTCAATGGAGAAGCTGCCGCTTCGTTTTCCCTGAATCAGATATATAAGCAAGAACAGAATCATAAACATTACGGAATATCGATACATATCGGTGTAACTGGTTATGGCCGCAATGGCGCCAAGAAGAAGGGCGCCGGTTGCAATACCCAGATCCAGCGAGTTCAAAAACATACCGTTAGCCATACCCCGCTGAGTAGGAGATACAACTTGAATCATCCAGGTCTGCAGAGACGACTGCATGGAACCATAACCGATCCCGTAGACAAAGGCAGCAATGAACAAGACGGACATGGAGGTTGCATACGAGAGCAGAATGAGGCCTACAGCAACGAATATTGCCCCTGGAATGAGCAGTGCTTTTGGACCTTTATTGTCATAGATCCGTCCTGCAAATGGTCTAACCAATAACACGGCGAGTGCATTGAACAAAAAGAACAGCGCAGGATTGGCCAGATTGGCTTCCTTACCATACAAAACGATGAATCCGACAAGCCCACCATAGGTGATGGATAACAGGCAGTTCAGTACACTTGGCAGAATCAGCTTACGATTGAAAGGTGTCTTCTGTTTTGGATTGGACTCTGAAGCACTTGTTGTAGCTTGTGGCATGATATTTTCACTGTTATCGGTTCTGACTGCTTTTTTGCGTGTCAGCGAATAACTCAGTGGATAGATCACAGCGAGTACACCCGCAGTACATAACATCAAGGTTACAAATCCAGCACCTTGTAGCAGAGTGACCCCAATGATTGGACCCATAGACATAGCCAGGCTAGTCGATAGACCAAAGTAACCCATACCTTCACCCATTCGTTTGACGGGCACAATGTCCGAGGCCATCGTTGGAAAAGCAGTGCTGCTCATACCAAACCCGATACCAAACAACATTCTCAGCAATAAAAGCACGGCTATGCCCGCAGCAAAATAATAGCCGAGCGTTGCCAGCAGGGCTACGGACAGGCCGATATAGATCATGGCGTTACGAAGGCCCTTCTCCAGTGCTTTCGCGGAATAGAGACGGGCTGCAATGGCACTTAGTGCAAACAGACAGGTGAATAAACTTACTTCAAATGCATTGGCGTGAAATCGCTCCTGAACGTAGGACGGAAGCGGAGAGACGATCATGTGCAGTTGCAAGAACAACAAGAAGTTGCACAGCATCAGCAGTATAAAATCGGTGGTCCATAGTCTAACTTGTCGTGTAGATTGTTCTTTCATGATGATGTATTCCCCCTGAGTTGTGATTCATTACAAGTTGCGGTTAATGAGGGAAAGAGTATGTTTAAATGCTTCCATCTGGTCTTCAGATATACCTTCAGCAAGTTCTTTATTCATTTCTCTTTCAATCGGAACGAGGATATCAATTAACGCTTTGCCTTCCATGGTGAGATATAACAGGTAGGCTCTGCGATCCTGTTCGCTGGTCCGGCGTTCTACCCAACCTTTTTTCTCAAGCAGATCAATAATCCGCGCAGTGGTGGGTTGGTCTTTGAAGACACGTGCAGCGAGCTCCTTCTGATTCACACCTTCACCGCGGTCAACATTAAAGAGAACAGAAAATTGCTCTGTCGTAATATCATAAGGTTTGAATCGCGTCGCAAGTAAAGCTACAGCTTTACGATGTGTGAAACCCAGCATGAATCCAACAGATTGTTCCAGTGTATAGTCCATGTGATTGCTAGACCTCGCTTCCATAATAAAATGTCCCAATTAATTAGTTGTTATAACAACTATATGTCAAACAAGTATTTTTGTCAAAATGAAATATTCTCATATCGAACGTACGTGTGCGCTGTGCAATGATCTAAAAATACTGTTAGAATGGTAATGAAATCGCTTTTATAGAATCAATGTCTAGCGTGCTTGAAGAATGGAGAAAACCAAACCAATTTGCTCTAACTGATGTTGGAGATGAACAAGGAGAGCTGTGTATGCTAAAGAATATACCCGCAATAATACCTCCAGAGTTACTCAAAATCATGTCCGAAATGGGTCATGGAGACGAGTTGGTTCTGGCGGATGGCAATTTCCCCGCAGCCAGTCATGCCAAGCGACTGGTACGCTGTGATGCACTGGGAGTCGTTGAACTGCTGGATGCCATCCTGCAATTATATCCACTGGATACCTATGCTGAGCGTCCCGCTGCTGTCATGCAGGTTGTGAAAGGGGATCAGGTGATCCCGATCATATGGGAAGACTACCGCCGGTTGATTGAAGAATATGAAGGCATCACGGATGCTTTTGATCATGAAGAGCGATTTGATTTTTATAAACGTGCTTCGAATGCCTATGTGATTGTTGCAACTGGTGAGCGCGCGCAATATGCCAATCTGATTTTGAAGAAAGGCGTCATTTTCCCCGATGCTGATCCTGGTCAGGAACAGCAGAATGCTGAATCAAACTGAATAATTACGGCGACGGAGCAGTGGATGCTTTGGTCGCCTTTTTATTTTTACCAATACGAAGTCAATATAACAAAACGTACAGAATTGGTATGGACTTAATAGCAAGAAGCATACTGGAAGCGCTCATGAACGAATGTCAGCTCACTGCTCAAGATACTACAAATTTTGATGCAGATGATGAATGGGGAAATGGAAAGGACTGTTATACAATTGAAAGAAATACAAACGAAGAGACGATGGTCTCCATTCCAGAGGAGTTGAGTGAAATGCAGCACCCAATCAGACAAGCGGATCTTCCTGATTGTAACGAAGTGGGACGTTTGTTTAATGAGTACAGGATGTTCTACAACCAAAATGCTGACATTGAGGCAGCACGTCAGTATATTAGAGAACGAATGGAACGCCATGAATCGGTGATTTTGGTAGCAGAAAAGCCAATCTCGAATGACTTAATTTGCACCGGATTCGTTCAGCTGTATCCCAGTTTCAGTTCAGTATCGATGGGGCCTGTCTGGGTGCTAAATGATCTATATGTGCATCCGGATTATCGTCAGCAAGGCATTGCCAGGAAGCTCTTGCAAGCAGCCAAGCAATTGGCATCTGAGCGAGGGGTTCTTCATATATCACTCTCAACTGAGTTAAGTAACAAACAAGCGCAAGCTTTATATGAATCCGAAGGATATGCACAGGATACCAAATTCATGTATTATGAACTTAATGTATAAGAGGTTGCTCAAAAAGACGCACTATATGAATGAATGGCACACTCGTGTCGTCGGCAACAAGGGAGGGGAGTCGCAACATGATGCAGTGGATTGCCATGATCACGATGTTAATTGATCATATAGGGGCTGTCTTTTTTCCACATATTATAGAACTGAGGATCATAGGTCGTATCGCTTTTCCAATCTATGCTTTTGCAGTGTATATCGGTTATAAACATACACGAGACGTACAAAAATACATATGGCGGCTGTTCTGGATCGCGATCATATCACAGGTGCCGTTCATGGCTGCGTTTAATCATTATTCTCTGAACGTGGTATGGACATTGTGGTCAGCCCTGTTGGTATTATTCGTTATTGATAAATTGCCATCCAAACTACTGGGGATTCCGATTGTAATTGGAGCAGGTTGGTTCATGGAAATTAGCCATATGGATTATGGGATGTACGGATTGTTATTGGTTCTGTTATTCCGTTATTTCCAGGGTCCTGTACTTGTCGTGGCACATGTATTGTTAAATGCACTATATCTTCTGCTGCATAACAGCTCTGTGCAAATGTATAGTGTGCTCGCAACCGCCGGCATTGCTATTGCTCAGTATTACCAAGCGGGATTCCGTATGAAGGGGCCACGTTGGGTCTGGCGTTATTTCTATCCAGCGCATCTTGCCATCATTGCAATTATCCGATGGGTCTAAAAGAATGATCCAAAAATGCAAAGAAAAGAAGCCATCTTATCGTCAGTGAATGACGATAGATGGCTTCTTTTCGTGTGACCTTATTTATTAATAAATGCTGATGATAGAGTGAACTTACTCCATTGCTGTAGAAGTGCCCTTATGGTCCCGAATTGCGGCGGGGAAGTACCCAATCTGAACAGCGTAGTCCAACATGGCGGAGATGAAGCGATCATCTGTTCTCGCACATGAGATACCGGCTGGTTCCACATAAGCCGTTGTGACAGGGCAGGCATAGACATAAGCTGAATCCTTCGCACCGTCGCCTTCAAGCTGTGCAATAGCCAACTGAAGAGCCTCAGGCTCCTTGCTAATGCTCGCATCGAACAACCAACGTGTGTAATCCGCAAAAGGTAGCGTTTCGACTTCATAACCAGCCCGATTCACAGAACGGATCAGCTCATCATAACGGATGGGCTCCGGATTACAGATGTGGAATACACGGCCGGCTGTATCCTGACGTAAGGCCAGATGAACGATAGCTTCACTTGCATAGTTAATCGGTGTAAAATCAACCATCCAGTCAGCCGCAGGAGCCTTGCCGAGCAATAACATCGCTTTGATCATACGATAGAAGGCGTTGCTATCAATATTGGACTGAAAACGTCCAGTTTCGGAGTGGCAAGTGAGATTACCTGCACGATAGATGCTGACAGGTACACCTTCCTCTGCCGCAATCATGAGCACTTTCTCGGCTTCAAGCTTGCTGTCCGAATACAGGTTGTCCACATGCAAGTCAGCCGGGAACCGATCATATTGCAGGGAGGATTCCCATTGTCCGCTGAGTGCCAGATCTTCCGGAATACCCATCGTGGATACATGGTGGAAGGAAGCACCCGGTTTGCTGCGAATCAAGTCTAACAATGCGACCGTTCCTTCCACGTTTGTTTTGGCGAACTGATCGGCATCGCCGAAATGACGTACGTCTGCAGCGCAGTGGATGACACGGTCAATTCGTTCCTGAACATAAGCCGTTTGTTCAGAGGACAGACCGAGATTAGGTTGTTCGAGATCCCCTTCAATAATTTCCACGCGAGTGAAGAGTTGGTCAGTCAGTTGTTTGCCGAAATAACCTTCCAGCACGTTAGTCAAACGTTCCATTGCAGTTATTCCATTGGATGGTCGACGAACAAGGGTGTAGATTCGTGTACTGGAATTCAGAATTAACTGTTGCAGCACATGAGAGCCCAGATAACCTGTTGCTCCGGTCAGTAACACATGCTCAGGTTCACGAATGAGCGGGTACCCCAACTGGGATGTTAGCTCCACAGGATGTTCGGATAATTGTGTAATCATACCGTCGGTCACCACTGAATTCGTAACTTCTGCAGCACTGAGAGACAATACTTCCACACGACGAGCGAGAGCGCGGACTGTTTTCTCGGCAAAGAAATCGGCAATTTTCAGCTGTGGATAATGTGGCTTCAGAATAACAAGTACATGAATGACCCGGAGTGAATCACCACCGATATTGAAGAAACTGTCTTCGACACCAAAGTCATCGTGCTGAAGGATTTCTTTCCATGCATCCAGGATAATGGATTCCGTCTCCGTCTCAGGCATGACCCGATCAGGACGATCTTCATGTCGTTCAACATGAGGCAGGGATACCATCGCTTTGCGATTGATTTTTCCAGTCGGTGCAATCGGCATTTCATCCAACTGACAGATCCACTTTGGTACAAAATAAGAAGGAAGTTTCTCCGTCAGTTCTGCCTTGATGTCCGAAACAGAGAGGGTACTGCCATCTTTCGATGTAAAGTAACCAACCAGCATATTTTGTCCATCGGATTCTTTCTTCGGAATGACAGCAACGTTCTGGATCTGATCAAGCCGTGCAAAGTGATCTTCAATCTCCCCGATCTCAATTCGGTGACCACGAATTTTTAGCTGAGAGTCACTGCGACCGACATATTCCAGCAACCCGGTATCCAGCAATTTGGCAATATCGCCAGACTTGTAGATTTTCTCACCCATCGCAAACGGGTTCTCAATGAATGCTTGCTCAGTACGTTCTGGCTGATTCAGATAACCTTTGGCCAGTGCAGGGGTAGCAATATATACCTCACCAGGTACACCTGCCGGACAGAGTTGTTGTTCTTCATTCACAATGTATACTTTGTAGTTATGAATCGGTTTACCGATAGGGATGTTCACCACATGTTCCGGAACCTGCTCACTGATGCGGTGAGTAGCTGTGGCTACTGTACATTCGGTAGGTCCGTACACATTAACAATATCAATCTGGTTTCCAAATTTGCGCTGGAAGGCACGAACCTGTTCTCCATATAACGCTTCTCCGGCTACAGTAATGATTCGGACTTTGGCCAGCTTGTGGAAACCTTCATCGGATAAGTAGGAAGCAAGCTGATTGAAGAAAATCGTAGGCAGTATCGTAATGATGTTTGTTCCTGTTCGTTCAATTGCACTTGCGAATTCTTCAACGGATACACGTTCTTCCGCAGACAACAGATATAATTCTGCTCCATAGAACAAGGCTCCAATCGTATCCCACACGGATGCATCAAAGCTGTATGTAGCAAACTGGGTTAATACATCACCTGGTTGAATGTCACAATCACGCTGAACCACACTGCCAAGATTGGTTACACCTCGGTGGGCAATCAGTGCACCTTTGGGCTTACCGGTCGACCCTGACGTGTAGATAATATACGCAAGATCGTCTGGCTGAATATCCATATTGGGGTTACTTGCTGCAAATCCGGCTAAACGACCATCCACAGCGAGAATCTGACGGACCGTAGCTATACTGGAGAACAAGCTGGAAGCTTGGGCATAAGAAGCCTCCGTTGTCAGCACGAATGAGGACGCCGTATCTTCCACGATATAACTGTTACGTTCTTGTGGATGCTCAGGGTCGATCGGAACATATGCACCACCTGCCTTCAGAATACCAAGCAGGGAGATGATGGTCTCCAGACTTCGATCCATAAAGATACTGACGAATTCACCTTTCTGTAATCCATTGGATAACAGAACACGTGCAACCTGATTAGCTCGTTCATTCAATTCCCTGTACGTATAACTTTTGGATGGCGATGTTATCGCCGGTGAATCGGGATATGCCGCTGCCGTTGCTTCGAACCAGCCATGAACCGTCTGATTCTCTGGTTCGAGAACAGAAGTATCATTCATTTCACGGTAAAGCAATCGATCTGAGGCGGAAAGAATATCTACCGTACCGATTGCTTTCTCACCGTCACGCACAAGGGCGAGTAGAAGAGTCTGATAATATTCTGCATATCTCAGCACGGTAGACTCTTTCAACAGTGAACTATCATAGAACAGATCGAGGATGAGCATGTTCTGATCATCTCGAACGTTCCAGTTTAATATTTGAGGAGCTTGAGGCAACTGTACACTATTCAGCATAAAAAACGATTCAGGGTATCCACCGTTTTGCAACGTGTATTCAATCTTGAGCTGCTCTGACACCTGATGACATAGTTGGCTGAAGGTCAATTTTCCCTGAATCTGTAATGAAAGATAGGAAGCTGCCTGATCGGGGGAAAGTATACCTATGGCAAGTTCCTGTTCAGCTGACAATCGGAATAACAAGGCTGCATAAGCTGAGAGGAGTACCGGGTACACCATCTGTTCTCCATACTTCTGTTTAAGTTCACGGCTCAGAGAAGCATGTAATGTGATTTGAGCAGACTGATAAGAGAATGATTGTTGACGTCGCCCAAAATCCAGTGGAATCTGCAGAACTGGCAAGCTAGATTCCATGGAATGGGAAGAAGATGGTTGGTTTTCAATCACTTCAGTTATTCCTCCTTGGTTCAAACCGAATGTTTGTGGATTTGAATTATTGTTTGCTTACATTGAAATGAGAGATCAGTTCTTGGAGTTCCTCAGACATGCTGTTAAGGCGTGTGGAGGAGTCTACCAGTGTTATCAAAGATGCTTTTTGCTCATCAACAGATGAGGAAATTTGTTCACTGCTGTTTGCTGTCTTACTTACGCTTGAAGACAAGTCATCTGCTGTAGCGGTCATTTCCTCCGTACCCGCAGAGATTTCCTCCGTCGCGCTTGATACTTCCTGAATCTGATTAGATACTTTTTTCGCTGCTTCTAGAATATCTTCGAACAGTTGTCCTGTTTGATCGGCTACGCTGAGCCCTGTATCTACTTCTGACGTACCTTGTTCCATAGCACGTACAGCTTGTTTAATTCCAGCTTGAATCTCTTGGATCAATACGCCAACTTGGCTGGTTGCTTGTTCAGACTGCTCGGCAAGTTTGCGTACTTCACCTGCAACTACTGCAAATCCTCTTCCTTCTTCACCAACACGAGCTGCTTCAATGGATGCATTAAGAGCAAGCAAGTTGGTCTGGCTGGAGATTCCCGAGATGATATTGAGAATATCGCCGATTTCCTGTGAACGACTCTCCAGAACCTCAATGGCAGAAGCGGTATTCTTAACCGATTCCGTAATCAGATTCATCTGTTCAGATACCTGACGGACAACGCTGTTACCTTGTTGCGAACGACGTTCCATCTCATAGGCTTCATCCGCTACACTTGCCGAGCTGCTGGCAATCGTCTGGATTACGGTAGCCATCTCGGACATGGCACGCGCACTATCCCGGGTTGCCTGTTCCTGTGAACGAATGTTGGAAGTGATTTGAGTCACATTATTATTGATAGAATCTGCATTCTCACTGTTGCGCTCGGAAACTTCATATAGTTCTTTGGCAGACTGATTTACTTCTTGTGATGTGATTTGCACTTTAACGATAGTATCGTTGATTTTGCGAACCATGGTGTTGAACTTCTCGTTAACGAGTCCCAGATCGTCTTTGCCTGTCGGAATGTTGACATTCAAATTACCCCGACTGACGTCATCAATTCCTTTGATCAAGTGACGGATAGGGGAAAGTGTGTTTTTAACTACAAGGTATTGGATAATCAGGAATAACAGCAAGAAGGCCACAAGGATGATAATTCCGTTTTTGAGCAAGGAGTTTAGTCCTGCGGGTACGGCTGATGCATCTGCATCAATGGCAAAATATGAGAAAATCTTACCGTTGCTGTCTTTGATTGGATATGCAATGGTTGTCCATGTTCCGAAATCATCGGAATAAAATGTTGTGAATGTTGGGCGATCCGTATTAAGCATTTCTTTCAGTGCATTGGCTACAACGACCGGCTGCTCATACATGTCACCAATATTTACGTTCTCACTTTGAAAAGCCTCTCTTAGGTTGGTCGGCATCGCTACAAGGGAAGTTAATCTCTTGTTATCGCCACCGAGCTCAACACCGAAGATGTAGGCTTGTGCAATGTTAGGATAATATTCTTGCATCTCATCGAAATACGCTCGTAATTTCGTTTGTGTTGCTCCATCATAACTACCTTCCGCAATAGCAGCTTGTACCTCGGTAGGATTGATATCTTCAGCCCACTTTTTGGTAATTTGTTCCACCTGTCCATGCAGCTGATCAACAAGAACTGTTTTTTGAAAATAGTAACTGCTTGCGATAAGTGCTACCCCGATGATAATGATATTAGTAAATGAGAGTAACAAATTTTTGGAGAAAAACGACATGCTTTTCCAACTTAATGATTTCACTAAATTCCACTCCTGATCTTCTTTAAATTAAGAAACTTTAGGGTTGCTTTGGTACAGTGAACTAGATCATTCCGTGATCCCCTCCAAAGGAAATTTATGCGACCATGGTCTTGGTTTATCAGTCGCTTTCGTAGAGACTTATGTACCGTATGAACCATAGGTGTCTAATTATTAAAACACATCTATAATTAATATGTCGTATAAAATGTCGTTAAATTGAATAGTATCGTTAAATTTTTTTTAATATTTTACGTATTTATGGACATATCAGATGTATTATAGGTATTTAGAACTGTTTATTTTAAAATTTCCCATTTTTTAGCTTCATTCTGTATTCTATAACATGGTGGGTAAAAATACATCCTTCAACTAAACAAAAATATGATGGCAAAGATGCAACAGAAGGCACGGATATACATCGGAAGCGGTTTTATCTATAATAACTACATATGCATTTCTCAAATTATGAGCAGCGGGGGTTTATAGATGAATCTTAAACAGATAGCAGCAGAGCGTGCGGCAGAATATGTTGAAGATGGAATGAAGGTTGGATTGGGTACAGGTTCAACAGCTTATTATGCCATCTGCCGGATCGGTGAGCGGGTACGTGATGGATTGAACATTCAAGCAGTTGCCACTTCAGAGGCTTCGGACAAGCTTGCCCGTGAATGGGGGATTCCCATCGTCCCATTTGACCAGATTGGACGTCTGGATCTGACCATTGATGGCGCTGATGAAGTAGATCCCGAATTTAACCTGATTAAAGGGGGCGGCGGGGCTCTTTTGCGTGAGAAAATCGTGGCAGCCAATAGTGACAAATTGATTATTGTAGCGGATGGCAGCAAAGCCGTGCAAAAGTTGGGGAAATTCCCGCTTCCAGTTGAGGTTGTTCCATTTGCTTCTGAGTGGACCTTCCAGGCGCTCGAAAAATTGGGGTGTCAACCGCAATGGCGGATGGATGGACAGCAACGTTATCTGACAGACAACGGAAACCTGATAGCAGATTGCCACTTGGAGGCGATTGATCACGCTGCGGACCTTAATGTTCAATTGAACATGTTACCAGGTGTTGTTGATAACGGACTATTTGTGGATATGGCTAGTACAGTCATTCTTGCCAATGCGGACGGAAGTATTGAAGAGCTTCATCGTTCTTAATATGGAAGAGGGTGCTTTTCATCGTATGAAAGAACTGCCAATCGTTGATGGTGAACTTGTACTCAGGTGTGTGGAGAAACAGGATCTGAAAGAACTCTATGAATTGATCTACAGTGATGACGTACCTGAATGGAAGCAATGGGATGCACCCTATTACCCACTTAAACACGAAAGTTATGAAAGTTTTGAACAAGATATGCTCAAACGTATGAACGTTGATCCTGGTGATACCAAACCCGTATCAATCCGTATTATTGAATCCGACAGACAAATTGTGGGTACAATCAGCTATTACATAGAAGATGAGTTATCCATGTGGCTGGAAATGGGGATTGTAATATACAGATCTGTCCAGTGGGGACGCGGGGTTGGCACACGCTCACTTGTCATGTGGTCAAGTCATTTGTTCGAACAGATGCCTTTGGTTCGGGTTGGATTGACTACTTGGTCTGGTAATGAACGTATGATGCGTGCGGCTGTGAAAGCCGGATTACAGGTGGAGGGACGAATGCGGAAGTGTCGTATCGTTCGCGGGCAGTACTATGATTCAATTCGTATGGGGATGCTCCGTGAGGAGTGGGAGCAGAAGCTGGCCCCTCATACGAGCCGAAATGTAAACAACTGATGGAGGATTATTGAAATGCTGAACACGGAGGACAACCGGGAACTGTCTTTACAATTATTCGTAGTTCTTGTTCGGGCCTACAATTCTGTGACCTCACGTTCCAATCGGGACATCCAGAGTCACGGACTGAATACGACAGAATTTGGTGTGCTTGATTTGTTATATCATAAGGGGCCGCAGGCATTGCAAAAGATTGGTGAAAAGGTGTTAATGTCCAGTGGTAATATTACGTACGTTGTAGATAAGTTGCAAAATAAAAATCTGCTGTTTCGTCGACCATCCAAAGAAGATCGGCGTGTCATTTACGCTGAGTTAACCGAGGAAGGAAGAGAATTGTTCACACAGATATTTCCTCAACACCATCAGGTCATCATTGATGCTTTGGAAGGACTTGACCCTTCCGAGAAAGTGGATGCGATTAAGATGTTGAAGAAGCTGGGATTGGCGGCAGAAGGGAAAACTGACTTGCGTTCATAACGCAGGTCAGTTTTTTTTGTGGATCTCGAAAAGTACAGGCGTATACTGGCTGACTGGCTTGCAAGGCCCTCCATAATATAGGAAGATTGTTCTATACATTCATCGTGTGTAAAACATGATCATCGAAAGTTCATGTATAATAGAACAGAACGATTAAGAGCGGAATGGATGGATTGGATCAAGTAGAAGAACCTATCCCGATTGCAAGTTAGCTAACATCGATCTCATTCTGGATTAGTCACGAATGATGATGGAGATGTGATGCGGGTAGAGGAGAGGTGCATCTATGAGTCATCAAGAAGCAGGAGAACGATTGCTCCAAGAATCTGCGAACTTAGCTGATAAAATAACGGAGAAACAGTATCTCAGACAGCCCGATTTACTTGAGCGATTTGGCGAGAATGGAAAAATGCGAACCAAACAGGATTCGGAGTATAGCTTGAACTATTTGGCAGAAAGTGCACTCGTACAGAGTCCAGGCCTGTTTACTCATTATATTACCTGGCTGAAAGTTCTACTTGAGGGTTATAAGGTATCACCAGAAGACCTGGAAATTAATCTCAATCTGATCAAAGAGACATTGGAAGAAGAATTTGACCATCCGTCAAAGGCACTTTTGCTCGAGTATCTGGAGATGGGAATATATAGAACAACACACATGGAGTCACAGGCGGGTTACATCAACGAATCCATGCCATATGGAGATGCCGCGCAATCGTACTTGCAGTGTTTGCTTGAGAATAAACGGAAAGAAGCCTTCGAGATCATTGAAGCCCAGTTAGAAGCTGGGGTGACGATTCGTGATATTTATCGATATATCTTTCAGCCCACCCAATATGAAATTGGACGATTGTGGCAATGCCATCGTATCAGTGTGGGGCAAGAACACTTTTGTACGGCAGCGACCCAGTCATTCATATCACGTCTCTATTCTCGCTGGTTGATTCATACAGGTCAGGATAAAAAACTAGTGGCTACCTGTGTAGGCAGTGAACAACATGAGATCGGACTGCGTATGCTCACAGATGTGTTTGAGATGGAAGGTTG
The DNA here is from genome assembly GCF_037969885.1 of Paenibacillus sp. FSL R7-0313. Classification (NCBI taxonomy): domain Bacteria; kingdom Bacillati; phylum Bacillota; class Bacilli; order Caryophanales; family Paenibacillaceae; genus Paenibacillus; species Paenibacillus sp. FSL R7-0313. Next base: position 5,800,380 of record NZ_CP150219.1, on the reverse strand, counting down.
GGATACGCACTATCTGGGAGCCAATGTTCCCAATGGAAGTGTAATAGAGGCTATAGAGCGGCATCAGGGCGATGTTGTTGCGATTTCAGTTACGATGACGTATCACCTTCATCTGGCCAAAGAGTTGATTCATCTGATCCGTCATCATCCGGCAACGGCACATGTGAAGATTATGGTTGGGGGATATCCCTTTAATATTGATCAGGAGTTGTGGAAAACGATAGGAGCTGACGGTTATGCTCCAGGAGCCGATGAAGCGGTAGCGGTTGCAGAACAATTACTGGCTCAGCCAGCTACATGTAATCAGCTTGATATGGTTAGGGATTAAGAGAGGGATGATGTGATGTCTAATGAGAGCGGAGAGATACAGAGGCTACGCAGAACGATTGAGCAGTTATCGGATCAGATGATTCGGAGTAAAGAGCAAGAGGAACGGACACTTGCAGAATTCTCGGATATGAATAATGAACTGGTGACACTCCAGCGTCTGCTTGCAAAGAACAATAACAGTCTTGAAGCTGCACGTCAGCAAGCAGTAGATGCAGGTGATTCAAAAATCGCATTTATTGCAGGTATCAGTCATGATTTTCGTACACCATTAAATGGCATATTGGGGATGGCTGAGATGCTTAAGTTGTCTCCCTTGTCTGAAGAACAGGAGAATTCCGTTTCCGTTATACAAGATGCTGCCAAACTGCTGCTTAAGCTGATTCAGGATCTTCTGGATCTGTCCAAACTTGAGGCGGGTCAGATGCGACTTGAACTGGGAGAAGTGGATCTGCAAGAGACGATAAACTATATTGTTCGTTTGCTCGAACCCCAAGTCAGAAAGAACGGAAATCAGTTATCCATAGACTGTGACCCCAGAATCTCTACTCCTCTTGAAGGGGATCCAACGAGGATTACACAGATACTGATCAATCTAATTCAGAATGCGAACAAATTCACATCAGAAGGTACGGTGCGGATACGAGTTACCCTTATGGAAGATGATGAGAGCAAACAAATGATCCGCTTTGAAGTCGAAGACACGGGGATTGGTATCTCGGAAGAAGATCAGAACCAGTTATTTCAACCCTACATGCAGACTGAACGAGGACGCTCAAGTGAGTATGGAGGAACGGGCCTTGGATTATCGATCTGCAGGTCGCTCGTTACACTGATGGAAGGTCAGATTGGAGTAGACAGTCAGGAGGGTGAAGGATCAACATTCTGGTTCGAACTTACACTTGGTAAGAAAGACGGTAACCAGTCCGCTAACCAGTCTGTTGCTTCCGCTCAAGAGCATCAGGGGCAGGACATGGATGATAAAGCTTCTTCTGTATCTGTATTGCTGGCTGATGATAATGTCATCAACCGACAGCTTGTTATGTTACAGCTCAAAAAACTGGGAATAACCCAAGTGGATGCTGTAGTGAATGGGGAAGAGGCGATAGCTGCTTTTCTCAGCAAAAAATACAGTTTGATTCTCATGGACTATATGATGCCATTGATGGACGGTTTGGAGGCAACACGCAAAATCCGCTCGATAGAAATGGATGAAATGCGCCATACCACACCCATTATTGCAATGACAGGTAATGTCATGCAGGGAGAGAAAGACAAGTGTATGGAAGCCGGGATGAATGACTTTATTGGCAAACCCTTCACGCTGGAAATTCTGAGTAAGATGATCGAGAAGTGGCAGCAATCCTCCGAACCGACAGAGGTACTAAATATGAACATCGTACATGAGATTGCGGAATTAAACACCGATGGCGATCGTACCCTCCTCGGTATGTTGTTGGACATGTATCGTACCGAGACACCCGGCAAGATTGAGGTGCTGCGCAGACATATTGTGTCCGGCGACCATGTTGCTGCAACCGAAGTAGCCCATGATCTGAAATCAGGGAGTCTGAGTCTTGGGATTCGTTATTTATCAACTTTGTTTGCCCAGATAGAGCAGTTTGCGAAGGAAGGTCAATCACGGAAAGCAGAACCTTTGCTGGATGCTTTGTTACCTGCCTATCAAGCAGCATGTGTGTCACTTCAACGAGTAAGTAAAGATTGAACATATCTTAATAAGGAAAGAGGGTAGAACTCGTTCATGTTATTTTACGTACTTGCAGTACTGGTACTGATCGTTCTTGCTCTTTTGTGGGCAGGTGGGCTTTATTTTTTCAAAACGGCCATTCGCCGTACGCCAAAAACGTTTTTGGTGGATAACCCGAATCTGATGCCTGAACCGGACAATGAAATCATCAGCAGTGCTTCCGATCTGAAGTGGCTTGATGGTCAGCCTACAGAAGAGATATCTCTTCAATCACATGATGGATTAAAACTGCATGGTACATGGCTCAGTTCCAATAAAGGGTCGGATCAGACGGTTATTCTGGCACATGGTTATTCGGGGAGAGGCAGAGAAATGGCTGGTTTTGCCCGATTCTATGCTGAAAAGCACGGCTATAACGTACTCATGCCAGATGATCGAGGTCATGGACAGAGTGAAGGTGATATCATCGGTTTTGGCTGGTTAGATCGGAAGGATTATGTCCAGTGGACCAACTGGGTGCTTGAAAAAGTGGGTACACAAGGGGAAATCGTATTGCACGGCATATCCATGGGAGGAGCAACCGTACTGATGACAGGTGGTGAAGCTCTGCCGACTCAGGTTAAAGCGATTGTGTCTGATTGTGCGTATACATCCGTGGAAGAAGAACTGACGTTCCAGTTAAAGCAATTATACAAGCTACCTGCATTTCCGTTTATACCTGTCACAAGTCTGATCTCCCGGTGGAAAGCAGGGTATTCCTTCAGAGAGGCTTCGGCTCTCAAGCAACTTGCCAAAGTCAACGTTCCTGTGCTGTTCATCCACGGTGAGGCTGATACGTTTGTACCAACGGAAATGGTGTACAGGTTGTATGAAGCTTGCCCAACCAAAAAGGAATTGCTGACCGTCCCTCGTGCGGGTCATGGCACAGCGTTTCAAGTTGACCGCACCGGATATGAGGCGGCACTGGAATCCTTTATGAAAAAGAATCTGTCGCAACCAGAATCCGTAATCAATTGATTCTCGTATTGTATTATGGGTATTCATTGATAGGACAGATGTGTAAGGAGGCGGAAGATGGCGCGCACACAAAGGAAATGTTCTTACTGCCATGAAGGAATGGCAGAAGATGAGTTTAAGTGCAAATCTTGCGGTAATCTGGTTGCCACCAAAACGGCATTGCCTGAACAACCTTATATGATCGAATATGAAGAATCGGTATTGGATCGTTATTCCATCATTTTGCTTGTACTGATTACACTTTTTCTCGCTCCGGTGGCTATTTCCATTGGTGGAGTTATGTTATTTAACGACAGTTCATACAAGAGGGATACGGGTAAATTGCTTGTAACGGCTGGATTCGTCATCATGATCATTTTTTCAATCATTCTATTCGCCGGTACTGGGACATTGACGTTTAACTTCTAAACGATGGGGGTGCTTTGATGGGAAATGAACAATTTGAGGCTGCACGAAAAGCAGAGGCAGGTTATCACTCCAACTTCTATCAGAACAATGAATTATTCGCCTCTGGTACCTGGATGTCGAGGCCCATGCCTATGGTGATGGATATGCTGGAACGTTTACTTGCTCATAAGAAGGACTTGCGTGTTCTTGATCTGGGATGTGGAGTGGGAAGGCATACGATACCGATTGCACAGCGTCTTGCAAAAACGAACAGTGAAGTCATCGGCGTGGATTTGCTTGACGAGGCTATAGATGGACTTCGCAAGTATGCGAAAGAATATCAGGTTGATCATCTCGTGCAGGCAGTGAAAGCAGATGTTGAACATTATGCTGTTGAGAAGGATTATTTTGATTATATTGCTGCTTGTTCTTGTCTCGAACATGTCTCAAATAAGCAAGCCTTCATGGAAGCGATAGAACGATTACAAGCGGGAACTCGAACAGGCGGCATTCATTGTATTACGATGAGTACCAATGTGGAGGAAAAGGAAATTAACACAGGTCGTGAGATTGAGCCGTTAATTGAGCTGAACCTGCCCACAGCGGAGGCGATTGCTATACTGGAGAATGCTTACAAAGGCTGGAATATTCTGCTTCAGGAACATGTCACACAGACGATTGAAGAGGAAAAGTATGATGAACCGACACAATTTCGTTGTGAACTGCTTCGTTTTGCTGTACAAAAGCAATAAACTCTCTGCCGGGACCTGACATGGACCCGGCACTCTTAATGTGTGGTCTGAAGGGAGATCGTTAAGGATGAATACATATGTAATAGGGATGGATGGAGGAGGGAGCCACACGCGTGTGGCTGTCGCAGATCAGAACGGGAAGATTTTATCCTATGTGCAAAAGAGTGGTTGCAACCGTTATCACGATACCAATGCCGAGCAAAATGTGCTGGAAGCTATCGCCGAAGCGATAACTCAGGCTGGACTCCAATCAGATCAGATCGCCTCCATCCAGGCAGGAATGGCAGGTCTGAATCAGCCTGAAGATACGATTTGGGCGGAGGCATTACTCGCTCGTACGGGGATTACAGGCAGGATCAGTGCGGTAAACGATACGCACATCGCACATACAGCGGCCTTCGATGGTGAGCCAGGTATTGTCGCTATTGGAGGAACAGGATCTCTGATCCTTGGCAGAACCGAACAGGGAGCTTGGCTCCGCAACGATCAGTTCGGTCATTATGCGCCGACAGCAGCACGTTTTCTGGCTTACGACACCGTGCATTCAATCCTCGCAGGACGTTATGGGCCGCATGACCAAGCTTGGATTGAGCAGGTGTTGAGATATTGGAATGTTGCCTCAATTCGAGAACTCGCTGCGCTGGGAATAGCGGGTTTTGCCGAAAATAAACAGGCGACCAACCGGAAATTTGGTCAGATGGCGTCTATGGTGACTGAAGCTGCTGATCGGAATATTCCCCTCGCAGTTAGGGTGTGCGGCTCGGCAGCCGATACGGCTGTTGTGGGCATACTGATGCTGGCATCCTGTTTCGATCAGCCCACAGTGTCAATGACGCTTACCGGAAGTTGTCTGAGTTCACCATATATGGTGGAGGCTGTTCAGAAAGGACTGGATGCTGCCAATATGCGCGAAGGGAAAAAAATTCAATACATATCCAGTAACTTGCCGGCAGTTGGGGGCGCACTGCTGGATGCCTATCATTTGGCGCAGATCAACGTATCGGAAAACATCTCAACTATGCTTCAATCGGAGCTGAATCGGCACACGACTTGAACTTTTAGAGGCTAACGACTACAATACGATAACGGAAACAAGCAAGGTATAGGAGGAATCAAGGTGTTAATTAATCTGAAATCACGCATACAGGAGCCGGAAGTACAGGAACTATTGTCCTACTCGGTCTTTCCTGATCCGGATCACTTGAACCGTGCGTTGCAACAATATGTAGAGAAAGACGAATTGCAAATGGGCGGTTACGAAGATGAGGGACAATTGATCGGTCTGATTGGATATGAGAAGACAGGAACAAGTGAGGTTACCATTCATCATATCTCGGTTTTGCCTGAAAACCGCTTTAAAAATTATGGACGTGGTATGATCTCACAACTGTTGGCAACATACAATCCTGATAGACTGATTGCTGAGGCCGAGCTGGAAGCCGTCGAGTTTTATCGGAATACGGGGTTTGTGGTATATAGTCTGGGCGAACTGTATCCAGGTGTAGAGCGATTCCGTTGTGTGCTTGAAAAAGAGGAAGATACAGACGAAGAGTAGCACAAAGGCTTTTTATTACTTTAAGAAATATATGAATTATAATCATTACAGGATGTTGGATTTGGCAATGAGCTGAGTCGGACGTCCTGCTTTTTTTTGTCGTTTTCATCAAAAAAACAGGAAAAAAGTATTGCTTTGTGAGATTGTTTCATTATAGAATAGTTTCACAGAAGAATAGTTCGTTAAGTGAACTATATTGCGAAAGGAGAATGATGAATGAGCACACCGGATGCTAAAAGTCTTATTAATCGCTATTTGGATGCATCTTTCCTGATGACTAAACGATTTGATACCAGAATACGTGAACGTGTAGGGCAGATTTTGACGATGGATCAGTTCTGTTCACTTCGACTCATTAATGAGAAGCAGTCTTGTACACCCTCTGATCTTGCAGAACTTCTGTGCATAGGCAAGAGCAGTATTACTGCTTTGGTCAACAAGCTGGTGGATCGGGATCTGGTCCATCGAGCCGGAGATGAACGTGACCGCCGGGTCGTATATTTGACGCTGACAGAGACCGGAAGTCAGGTGTACAGGGAGACAGAGCAGGAAATACAGCAGATTCTGGAGCCGTATCTGGTTCATTTTACACCGGAAGAGGTTCGTAATTTCATTGAATCTTTTGAGAAGCTTGCAGCTTTGTTATCGCATGAAGGAGGACGGGAGAACGAATGAGAACGATATTGAAAGCACGATGGTGGTTGATGGGGTTATGGGTAGTTGTAGCTGCCGTATTGATGTTTACTGCCCCTAACATGAGTGAACTGATTCGGGAGAAAGGACAGATTTCGGTTCCTGAAGGATACTCGTCGACCAAAGCATCGGCGATTTTGGATGAAGTTGCAGCACAAAAAGGAGAACAGCAGGGCAGCCAGATTGCCCTTGTATTCTATAATCCCGATGGTCTGGGTACCACGGGAAAACAAGAGGCAGAGAAGGCTGTTAAGCAATTGGAGGCCGACAAAGAGAAGCTCGGCATTCTGTCCATTCTGGAACCTTTCTCTCAGCCTGAATTGTCCGAGAAGATGATCTCGGCTGATGGCAAAACGATTCTAACGTCGCTATCCATTGATCTGGGAGATCGTACGGTCAAGGAAATGCGGGAAGACCTGAATGAAGCATTGAAGTCCGTCAATGTGGAGCACTACATAACCGGTAAAGGTCTGATTGACGAGGATACCATTGAAAGTTCCCAAGAGGGGCTTAAGAAATCGGAATATATTACCGTTGTCTTTATTTTACTCATTCTGTTCCTGGTGTTCCGTTCGTTTGTAGCTCCGTTTGTACCGCTGCTGACGGTGGGCATCAGTTACATTGTATCGCAACAGATTGTTGCATTCCTGGTGGATGGGTTGGACTTCCCGATATCCACGTTTACACAGATCTTTATGGTCGCCGTCATGTTCGGGATTGGTACGGATTACTGCATCCTGCTGATCAGTCGGTTCAAGGAAGAACTGGCTCATCATGAGAATACGTGGGATGCCATCATTGCTACCTATCGTACTGCTGGTAAAACGGTACTCTTCTCAGCACTTGCCGTGCTGGTTGGATTCATTGCGATCGGCTTTGCCCAGTTTATCTTATACCGTTCTGCGGTAGCTGTAGCTGTTGGCATTGCAGTTATGCTGCTTGCACTGGGAACCATTGTACCGTTCTTCATGGCCGTGCTTGGCAAAAAGATGTTCTGGCCATCCAAAGGTTCACTGGAACATGCCGAGAGCAAGATCTATGGTGCGGCTGGTCGCTTCTCGCTGAAACGTCCATGGGCTGCGTTGCTCATCATTGCAGCAGTATGTGTTCCTCTTCTGGCAACCTATGATGGCAAACTGTCATTCAACAGTCTAGATGAGATTGGTGAGAAGTATGATTCAGTAAAAGCATTTAACATTATCTCCGACAGCTTCGGTCCGGGCGAATCACTTCCAAGTCAGATCGTCATTCAGAACGATGAAGCGATGGATAATGCGAAGTATATGGCCGTAGCTGAGAAAATCAGCCGGGAAGTTGAGAAAGTACCCGGGATCTCCGGTGTCCGTAGTATGACACGACCTACGGGTGATGAGATCAAAGATTTTGAAGTTACACAGCAAGTGGGAACATTATCGGATGGACTGGGTGAAGGCAAGACGGGTCTCGACAAAATCCGTGATGGTCTGAGTGAAGCCAGCAGTCAGCTAAGTAAAAATGAACCACAATTAAAAGAAGCTGCCGCTGGAGCAGGGGAACTTACCAAAGGGACCTCCCAGTTGCAATCAGGTATCACGCAACTCAGTGAGGGACTTGGGCAGATTGAAAAAGGGATTCGAGATGGTTCTGCAGGTGCGGGTGATCTGAAAGCCGGACTTCAGCAAGCCAAAACGAGTGCAGATCAACTTGCACAAGCGAACAATCAGTTACTTGAAGCCTATCGTCAGGCGGGAGCTGGTGTCGCTGCACTCGGGGAAGGAACTCGTGAACTGGAGCAACAGCTGAGCGGGGTTTCAACGGCTTTGACCAGTCTCACGGAATCCTTCACAGCACTTGAAGAACGTTATCCTGAATTACAGCAAGATGCTGACTACCAGCGTATCAAAGGTACGATTGGTGAAACAGGTTCTGGTACAGCGCAGCTCGCCCAAGGTTTGGGGCAGATTCAGACCAAGCTGGGAGAAGCCGCTGCTGGAATTAATCAGGCCAATGAAGGTTTTGCCTCCGCAGCAGCCGGACAGAAGGCTCTTGCCGATGGTCTGAGCCAAATTGTGACGGGAATCGGTCAGTTGCAGTCCGGTCTCAACCAGGCTGCTGATGGTCAGGGTAAAGTGATCAGCGAAATCCCTTCCATCCAGGATGGTCTTGGTCAGCTTCAGGGTGGACAGGAGAAAATTCAGCAAGGTTTCTCAGATCTGAGTGGTCAGCTGACACAACTGACAGATGGACTGAACCAGAGTGTCGATGGCATCAAGCAAGTTTCGGGAGGATTGGATTCGGCACAAGATTATCTGACCGAGCTGCAGAATTCACCTGATTCGGATCTGGCAGGCTGGTACGTTCCTGAAGAAGCATTGAACAACAAAGACTTCAAACAGGTATTTGATACGTATCTGTCCAAAGATCGTAAAACGATGACGATTGACGTTATTTTCGCCGAGAATCCATACGGAACAGAAGCCATTGATCGTGTTCCTGACATTGAGGCGGCAGTACATCGTGCGGTACAAGGCAGTGCGCTTGAAAAAGCAGACATAGCTGTAGGTGGCGTTACGAGTACGTTTGCAGATTTGCAGGAAATCTCGAATAACGACTATACACGTACTGTAATACTGATGCTGGCGGGTACATTTATTATTCTGGTTGTGCTGCTTCGCTCGGTCATTATGCCACTGTATCTGATCGTTTCCTTATTACTGGCTTATTTCACATCGATGGCGGTAACTGAAGTAGTCTTTGTTAATATCCTTGGGTTCGCAGGCATCAGCTGGGTTACTCCATTCTTCGGATTTGTCATGCTGATTGCACTTGGTGTGGATTATAGCATCTTCCTGATGGACCGTTTCAATGAGAACAAAGGCATGAAAGTACAGGATGCCATGTTGTACGCGATGAAGAACATGGGAACTGTTATTTTATCTGCCGCGGTCATTCTGAGCGGTACATTTGCTGCCATGTATCCATCCGGTGTTCTCTCGATGATGCAGATTGCCACAGTAGTCCTTAGCGGACTGATCTTGTACTCTCTGCTGTTCCTGCCATTCTTCGTTCCAGTGATGGTGAAGATGTTTGGCCGGGCCAACTGGTGGCCATTCCCGAACAAGGAACAATCAGATTCCGTTGATTCGGATCGGACCATAGGCATGTAATGCATTGCAATAAATCAGGCTCTGCCGCGTTATGCGGCAGGGCTTTTTTCTTTTTTTACCTCTACAGAGAAGAAATATAGTTTTATGCAAAAGAAAGGTGCATGCCTAAGGACACCATCCCGCGCCTTGTCTTGCCACTCATCATAAGATATAGAGCAGTTCATTATGGTTCAGAGAAATCACAGCAGAGAGGGGCGACGGGATGGTATATCGATATGTGGCTATAGGCGATTCATTAACGGTAGGTACAGGAGCGTTGCTGGGCACCGGCTTTGTTCCTTTATATCGGCGAATGGCAGAAATGAATGTTCGTACGTTTGTATCCATGGAAAATATGGGCGTGAATGGACTGACGTCGGGGGAAATGTTGCAGATGATCTCTTCGCATCCCCGAGTGCGGCAATCACTCCGTGAAGCGAATATCATTACCATATCCATTGGCGGGAATGATCTGATTCGTACGTTTAAAGCAAGTAACGGCATTCCAAATGCCAGCAAAATGACACAGGTGCTCGGAGAAACCCGCAGTAATGTATCCCAGATCATGCGGCACATTCGGCAGTTAAAGGGAAACAGTGAGTATATGGTCCGATCCATCGGATTGTACAACCCGTATCCACAAGCGACGGAAGCTGCGTACTGGGTGCGCCAATATAATTCTTTTCTGAATGGAGCGGGATCAGGCAACTATGCGTGTGCTCAGGTCTATGACAGGTTCGAAGGTCGTGAGCGTGAACTGTTGTTCTGGGACAGAGTGCATCCTAATGCAAGAGGGTATCGTGTCATTGCGGAGCAGCTTAATCGAACGGGATATTATCCGTTCTCTTGATCACTTTGGAACAGAACTAGACCAAGCGATGGACTTCATTTAAGATAAATAGAAGACAGTTCCATTTTGTGAGATAAAGGGGTTAATTTTTGGTGCAAAACATCGATTCCGGTTCCCTCCATCCTTCAGAGCAGCAGCGTATATCCGAAGTGTTGGCCTTATACGGTTTCACATCGGATTGGAAAGGCGAGCGTGGAAAGGGTGGGATGAATAATTCTACTTACATGCTCCATGTAGACGGGACTAATTACGTCATGAGACAATATGAAACACATAATGATCCGATGAAAATCACCTTTGAACACGAGGTGCTGGAAGCCCTCCAACGTTCGAACTTTAAGCTTGATACACCTTCACCTGTAAGGCGGTTATCTGGTGAGGCAGGTACATTCCTTCCTGTAAAAGAACCCCTCACAGGTCATACCAAAATCGTGACTCTGTTTCATTATAGGGAAGGCGTCAATCCTATCTGGCATACACCAGATCAATTGATAGGGCTCGGTAAAGCAGCGGGGGCCCTGTCTTCTGTTATGGCTACGTTGGATATAACAATTGAACCTGTATACCCACCGTACTATCAAATTCAGGATGCGTATCCGCTCTGTTCACCAGAACGATTATTACAGTTATGCACATCGCCGCCGGAGCAATTGGCCGCATGTGCAAATGAGTTGAAGCAACTGAGAGATGCGCTGCCAGATCTGTTTGAAGCTCTGCGGGGAATGGAACATCTGCCTCATCAATTGGTTCATGGGGACATGAATGCCTCGAATGTATTGGCAGATCAGCAGGATGGTGAAATCTGTGCCATTTTGGATTTTGAATTTGCGACATGGGATTTGCGGATAATGGAGCTGGCTGTTCCGATGTCCGACCTCCTTACCATGGACAAGAGTGAAGAATGGATGTGGCAGGCACAAGAGGGACTGATCAGGGGATTTCGGGAACATGTCAGCCTGGAACGGGAAGAGTTGTTAGCTATACCTCGATTAATTCTGCTGCGCAGTCTGGATGTGGTCATGCATTTCATCAGCCGGATGTTTGAGGGTACAGATGAGCCGGAAGTGGCTGTGGATCAGATTGTGAAGCTCAAACAGCGGATTGACTGGATGTCTCTTCATGAAGAACGACTGCGTGAGATATTGGTATATTAATGTTGTTGTTAAGAATAAAGTGCACTGTTTCTGCTCATACGAGGGCAGAGATCAGTGCACTTTTATTGGTTAGAAGAGTGATATATGAAGATTACAGCGTATAACGGATGACATTACGCATTACAAGCCACGTTTGCGGAACCAACTGCGCACAGCCCAGCGGCGCTCCTGACGTTTTTTGTATTTGGGCAACGAACGATACACGTCCAACGATTGCTCGTAAGCCTGTTTCGCATCAGCATTGCGTCCGAGGGAACGATGAACCGTGCCGAGCAGATAATAAGCTTCACTGGAAGAGGAATGAATCTCCTGAAACTGATGCACATAATCCAGCGCTTTGTCTTCATGCGTATCTTTGAAGGCTCCAGCAAGGGTTAGGTACGGGCGTCCGTACTTGACTCTGGGGTTGATCTCAAGGGCTTGCAAAATATGACGTTCGCCTTTTTCGATGTTGCCCAAATGAAGCTCAGTTGTCCCCAATGCCTCCCAGTACTCAGCCGATTGTTCGTATGGGCGCTCCAGTTCAAGCAATAAGGCATGTGCCTCACTATACCGCTTGCGTTCAATTAACAGACGAGCCAGTTCCAGCTTGGAAGAAACTTCATTGGGACTCATGGCAAGCTGCTGCCGAAGCCGGGAGATGTTACGCATACGCTTGAGAGGTTTCGTGAAGCTTGGGAACACCCCAACGTAACGACGATCCAGAAAATACAGTATAACGAGTAAAATAAGGATGGCAATGAACGGATTACCTACAATCCGCCATAGAAGCCCAAAGATAAGAAATTTTATAAGCACAGGTTCAACTCCATTTATGATGTAATCGCGTTTCGTACACTTAAAATATATTTCGACTGATCCAGCGGGTCAACTCCTCTGCGTTTGCGAGCATGATTCACATCCGCAGGACAATCTTGGTATCCGGCAAACGAAGTCGTAAGCACCCCGCGGCCGCTTGTCTCGGAACGCAGTTTCACCGGATAATCCATTGAGGTGGCAAGAGGCATAACTCCTTCAATAATACAACGTCCGCTACCAATGACGGGGGCTTCGAAGGTTGCCCGCATATGTACCAGATCACTAAGGGCCTTACCGCCGTATTCTTCCGGGACCGTCAGCCGGAACTGAAGAAGGGGTTCCAGTAACGTGGTACCTGTTCTCGACAATCCATCCATGATTCCCATAGGCGTGGCTACGACAAAATCCAGCGGATGCGTATGCCAGACATGATGTTCCCCTTCAACCAGCGTGATACGCAGATCAGTTACTTCCCAACCGAGCATACCTTGAGACAAGGCTTCCGGAATTCGTCGTTCAACTTCATTCTGATAACGTAGCAGCAGATCATCTGTCCTTACGGTTGAGGAATATACCAGACCGCTTCCGCGAGGCAAAGGTTCAATCTTGAAGCGGAGGATGGCCCAGCAGGGCTTAGGCATCGTATAGGCGATGTAACCTTCTCCGGCTGTACGGGGTGTCTCCTTATAGATGACGGATGGCGGATCAAACACGACATCCAATCCGAAACGACTCAGCAACAGGCTGGATAAAATCTCAAGCTGAATGGTTCCCATGACCTTGAGATGCAGTTCTCGTTCCTCCGGTAACCATTGCAGGTCGAGTAAGGGGTCTTCATCCGTCAATTCTTGCAATGCTGCGACAAGATCGGGGTAACGTGCCGGGTCCTTGCCATGTACTTGTACGGTCAGCAAAGGTACAGCCATCTGTGGAAGAGGAGGTACACCCTCAGGATTGCCGATAATGTCACCCACATGTGTGTCACTCAGTCCGTACAGCATAGCAATCTGCCCCGCGTGAACGGCACCGGTATCCGCCCATTTCCGTCCATCCATGCGGCGAATCTGCGTCACTTTCTCTTCAAGCTCCCGCGTCGAATTATGGATGGTATCCCGATTGTGTAAGCTGCCACCATACATACGGACGTAAGCCGTGCGTCCCATCGTGCGATCACGTTCAATTTTGAACACAACACCGGATACGGGAGAGTCCACTGGTTGTGCAGGTGCAGGCAGAAATGCAAGGACCGCGTCCAGCAATGCCGTGACGCCAATTCCTTTGCCGGAAGCGCCATAACACACAGGGAACATCTCACCCTGATGCACATACCGCAGGAATGCTTCATTCAGATCCTTTTGCGATAACGGAGTCTCCTGAATGTAGGCTTCCATGACCTCTTCGTCCAGCTCGGCAAGTATCTCGACCAGACCTGGAATGGAAGGTGTGCCATCTGACAGAGAATCTTGATTCGGGTTCCAGAGGGAGTCGATGCCATGAAATGAACCTTCATGGATATGGCATGTTTGGATTTCGCATGCGAAAGGGGACAGGGTGGAACGAATCTGCTCCATTACCGCTGGGGCAGATGCGCCAATCCGATCCATTTTATTAATATAGATGATGGTTGGGATGCGAAGTGAACGAAGGGCATGCCAGATGGCTTCACTCTGGGACTGAATTCCTTCTACTGCCGACAGAATGAGAATAGCGCCATCCATTACCCGTAGCGTTCGCTCTACTTCGGAGCTAAAATCAATGTGACCAGGCGTATCAATGAGGTCAATGATGGTGTTCTTCCAGATCAGAGAGGTCATGGCTGCCTGAACGGATATGCCACGTTCTTTCTCAATGTCCAGGGAGTCTGTGGCTGTTGTTCCGTCATCTACACGTCCCGGACTGCGGACGACACCACTCTCAAATAACATATGCTCGGTGGTAGTTGTTTTCCCCGCATCCACATGGGCGAAGATGCCAATATTCCTGCGATTCAATTCGTTTAACATGGAATGCTAAGCTCCTCTGACAACGGAATGCAATGTTTCCGACAAGTAATAATCCAGATTATCATACCACATCTTCCATATGGAAGAATATGTGGATATATATGATTAGACCCAGGAACCTACGTCCAGTCTGGTTCTATTTTAACGAGAACTGTTCATGGTTCTGCGATAAGCTGCGGGCGTTGTGCCGGTTAATTTTTTGAATTGACGGTAAAAGTGGGGCAGGCTGTCGAACCCGCAAGCATCGGCAACGGCTGCCATCGTCTCATCACCTTGTACCAGATGCTCTTTCGCCATAATGACCCTTCGCGCTAATGCATAATCCGTTAGAGTCATACCCGTGTATCGTTTAAATGCACGACTGAAATGGGCAGGGGATACAGAGGCGTACTGTGCCAGTTCAGGGAGGGACAGGCCATTCCGAAGGTTATCGTCAATATGAGAGATCGTAGAAGAGAGCCATGAGGGACCCGGAGCGGATTTACCCGGATTCGCAGGTCCTGCAGCTTCCAGACGTTCCAGAAAAATAAGCAACAGTTGCAGCCTTAACAGGGCCGCATGTGCGCTTAGATGATGACCGAGCTGGAATTCGGTCTGAATATCATCAATAAGGGAGGCCACCTGTGATTGCTCCTCTGTGTTCAGATGCCTCTTATACACGCGTTGTTTACGACAACGTTCAAACAGGCTTAGCAAAGAAGAAGCAGCACCTCCGGCGGTGGATGCCAGCAATCCCGGGCTGAAGAACAATGCGGAAGATGTGACAGGATTGCCTGCATCCGGCAAGGCTCGATGAACCGTGCTGCCAGGAATGATGAACAGATCTCCTTCTTGCATATTCTCAAGTCCAGTATCAATAAAGATGCTTCCCTGTCCTCGATATACATAGATAATTTCATGCCAGTCGTGAAGATGATCTGGCAATTCGTTCTGAGGGGATTTGGTGTCGCTGTACACCAGGCGGAATGGAATACCGGATTCTGCCTGAATAGTCGTACGAACAGGTGAACGTTCCATAAAGACTCCTTTCCAGACGATCGTCTTCAACGAGATGTTAAGCCTGGTCATTAGAGAGTATATTTACCGCAATAAAAGCAATTTAATTTCCTTTTATTGATGATACAATGAATTTAAAGCGTTTACAATAAAAGGATGCAGAGCCTATGAGCTGCATTCCGACAGTACAAATAATCGATGAGGTGAGTGTCCATGTCGGCAAGCACAAAACGGCCAAGATTGAAGCTGAATTTACTGGGGAGCGATGGTCAGCGCAAGTGCAAGGAGATTATGGAGCGTCCCGTGAAGGTTTTGCAGATTGGAGAAGGTAATTTCTTGCGGGGATTTGCAGACTGGATGCTTCATGAGAGTGCCAGACAAGGCAAATTCCATGGAAGTGTAGCTGTTACGCAACCACGACCGGGAGGCAAGGCCAAGCTGGAGCAGATTCGTGATCAGGACGGGTTATACACGATGATTACGCGAGGGCTGTCTCAAGGAAAGCCGGTTGAGCGGACAGAGTTGATCTCCATTTTCTCACAGTGTATCAATCCGTATGAGGAATGGGATGCCTTTCTGAACTTGGCGGAACTGCCTTCACTTGAGTTCGTTATTTCCAATACAACCGAATCAGGATTGAAATATACGTATGCGGACTATATCGAGGGTGAACCCGTACAATCATTTCCGGGGAAATTAACGGTTTTTCTGCATCAGCGATATTTGAAATTTGATGGTGATCCATCCAGAGGTTTGATTCATCTGCCATGTGAGCTGCTTGAAGGCAATGGGGATGTGCTGCGCAGTTGTGTCCTCCGTCATAGTGAGGATTATGGGTATTCGGATGGCTTCCGTTCATGGATCGAGAACCATAATCACTTCTTGAACAATCTGGTAGACCGAATTGTCACAGGTGCGCCGACCCAGGAGGAAGCCGATTCCCTGACGAATCGTTGGGGTTATGAGGACCAGTTGATTAATACGGCAGAGCCATATCATTTTTGGGCCATTCAGGGTGATGAATCATTGGACAAAAAACTTCCACTCAAACAGGCAGGACTCAATGTACATTGGGTGAAAGATCTGAAGCCTTTTCAGGTACGCAAGGTTCGTATTTTGAATGGGGCACATACCTTAATGTCATCCCTCGGCATTCTACAAGGCAAGCAACATGTGAGAGAAACGATGGAAGATCCACATTTTGGCACATGGATCAGGGAAGCGGTGCATCAGGAGATCGTCCCTGCTCTGGATATGCCCGATTATCAGCTGGACCAGTATGCGGAAGAAGTGCTCGAACGGTTCCTTAACCCGTATATTGATCACAAATTGCAAGATATTGCTTTGAATACGATTGGTAAATTCAAGGTTCGTGTGTTGCCTACACTTTTGTCTTACGAGCAAAATCACGGAAGATGGCCAGAACGTTTAATTCAAGGGTTTGCTGGATTATTGTGTCTCTATCGTCCGGTAAATACGCCAGAAGGTTACAAGGCACAACGACTGAATGGGGAAGATATTCTGCTGCGGGATGACCCGGATGTCCTCGCTGCTTTGGCCGCACACTGGGAAGGTTATGACACGCATAACAGGAATCAGAACCAACTGGATAACCGAGTAGCGGCTGTGTTGTCGGATACCCTGATCTGGGGCGAAAATCTGGATGCAAGAGAAGGGCTGCGTGCAGCACTTGTTCGTGAAATCGGATTGTTGGAAGGTGAAGGGAAATGAACACAACAAGTACAATCAATGACTGGATTGCCATTCAACCGCAGGATGATGTTATTATAGCGCTTCGGGATTATGCCAAAGGAGAATGTATTACCCTGTCAGACGGTGTTTCCTTTACACTACTCGATGACGTGCCGAAGGGGCATAAGATTGCTGTGCATACGCTGGCCCCAGGTGATGATGTAATGAAGTATGGTTTCTCCATCGGCATTGCCCAAGAGCAGATTGAGCAGGGAAGCTGGATTCATAGTCACAACCTGAAGACGGGGCTGCACGGATTGCTTGAATATGAATACCAACCGGGGGCCCAGGTTCAGACGGACATGCCACCGGAACATCTGCGCTCATTCGATGGATATTTACGTCCCAATGGTGAAGCAGGTATCCGTAATGAGATCTGGATTGTGAATACGGTTGGATGTATCAATAAAGTGTGTGAAGCATTGGCACGTATGGGGCAGTCCCAGTTTGGAAGCCGGGTAGATGGTGTATTTCACTTTCCGCATCCATTCGGGTGTTCACAGCTTGGTGATGATCTGAAGTATACACAACAGTTGCTGGCTTCCTTGGTGGAGCATCCGAACGCAGGAGGCGTGCTTGTCATCGGTCTGGGCTGTGAGAACAATCAGGTCGATGAATTCCGTGAGTGTATTGCTCCGGAATACCGCGGCAAAGTACGGTTTCTCAAAGCACAGGAAACGGATGACGAGCTTGAGGAAGGGCTTCGACTGATGGAAGAACTTGTGGAGATCGCTGAACATGAACAACGGCAGCCGCTTCCGCTCAGCAAACTCAAAATTGGTTTGAAGTGTGGCGGTTCCGATGGTTTATCTGGCATTACAGCCAATCCGCTGGTCGGTGCAGTTGCTGATATGCTGGTTGCTGCCGGGGGTACGGCTATTCTGACGGAAGTTCCGGAGATGTTTGGTGCGGAGACAATCTTAATGAACCGGGCTGCCAATGAGCAGGTATTTCATGATTTGGTGGACCTTGTGAACGGTTTCAAGCAATATTTTGTGAACCATGGCCAGAACATCTATGAGAATCCTTCCCCTGGTAATAAGGCTGGTGGCATCACAACGCTGGAGGAAAAGTCACTTGGATGTACGCAAAAGGGAGGACGTTCTTCCGTAGTTGACGTTCTACGCTATGGCAAACGTGTAACTCAAACCGGTCTGAACATTGTAGAAGCACCGGGTAATGACCTGGTATCTGTAACGGCACTGTCTGCAGCGGGTGCACATATTGTGCTCTTCACAACAGGGCGGGGGACTCCCTTCGGAGGTCCGGTACCTACCGTCAAGATTGCGACCCAATCCGATCTGGCTAATCGCAAAAAACACTGGATTGACTTCAACGCAGGCCAGTTGTTGGAGGGGCAGACGATGGATGAGGTCAAAGTACAGCTGTTCGGCCAGCTGATTGACATTGCTTCAGGACGGTCACATACACTCAGTGAGCAGCATGGATTCCGGGAGATTGCCATATTCAAGGATGGCGTGATTCTCTAAATTCATTCTGGCTGGATGTTGTTTATCGTCTACGATGCATTATAGGGTGAACCACAGCCAATTCCGGTTGAAATTTGCACTACAACCGGGATTGGCTTTATTTAGATTGCACGGATGCCAAGTGCTTTGAAGATGCTTGATAATGCGGCGGGTGAAGCATGTTGCTGTAGTTGCGCAGCCAACAGTTCACGCGCCTCTTCTACGCTGCCTTCGAATGGCTTAATGCCATGACGCTGCATCCAGTGATCTGCGGTCTCATATGCGGAGCTGTTCCATGCGACTTTGCCTTCGGCGAGTCCCTCTTTTTCTTTGGTTCCACTGATCACAATGGCTGCACAGCCCTGAAGGTCCAGAAGTCCACGGTCAAATGTTTTTTTGTCCTCTTTTGCCCCGAAATCAGCTTGTGATCGCAAGGCACGTCCATCGATGCCTTCCTGTTCTGCAACTAAGGCATGGAGTTTGAACGCTTCACGGGAGAGCAGACCCGCTTCATACTGTTCCTTGATGGTTTTGGAGTCGGCAAGCAGTCGGTGTACCCAAGGGAAGTACTCAGATGAGACAAGAAGCGCTTTCTTTTTAACAAATTTTCCATATGCAGCAATGCCCTCTTCAGCCAGGCGTGAACGCCATAACCAGGGATCGAGTTCATCATCCTTGTGCCAATGTTCTTTGGGGGTTAGCGATGACAGCGAAGGATAATCGGCAAATAGTGGTGCCAGAGGCAGCAGCCCTATAGACTGGATACGCTGTACTGCTTGTTCGTACGTTATAACGGCTTCATATGTCATGATATCAGTAGGCTCCTTTTTGTGTGTAGTCAAGCTACGACTTGGTTGAAGCAAGGTATCTCCGGCTCACTTCCTCGGCATGCTGACGAATCTCACTGCGAAGTTGGAGGGGTTCAATCACTTCGGCTTCACGTCCCAATCGGTAAAAGAATCGTACGGCCCAGTCCCATTCCCCTGGTGGACAAAGGAATGATAATTCCCAGAGGTCCGGGGCAATTTCAATCATCTTTTCACCAATATGCTCGTCTTGTTCAGCTTCAATCATTCCCCGGTAACTCAGTTGTGCCTTAACTAGTGTTGGCGGCTGTTCTGGAGGGATCGGCTTGCTCTGCTGTTGCTCCGCCTGTTCGTGAAACACCAGTGCATCCTGAGGTTCGATCGCCTTGACATCGATAATTTGGTCAACCCGGAATAGACGCTGTTCACCATGTTCGATCGAATATGCTTCACAGTACCAGAAGCCGGAGGAAGCATATACCCGTGAGGGACAGATATGCAACCACCGCTGACGTGTTGCGGAGCGATATAACACACTAAGCCACCCGTGTTCGGGTATGCATGCCAGCAGTGCGTCCAGATGAGGAAGAATGTAATTGCGGTCTGGAATATGATGATGCAGCTGTTTGAGCATGGGATCAATTCGCGACATGATATCATCCGGAATGATGGCCTTAACTTTGTTCATCAGGGTCCAGCGTTTCTCATGAAAGGGTGTATCCGCGTAGCGACTTAGACCTTCAAGAGCGAATATGAGCGTCGCTGCTTCTACCGGGTCCAGCTGTAATGGGGGTAATACGTAACCCTCCATAAGTCTGAAACCGCCTCCCGGACCGGAAATGGCAATAATGGGCACATTCATCTCGGAGAGGGACTGAATATCCCGAAGAATCGTGCGACGGGAAACCTCAAATTTCTCGCCTAATGAGTGTGCCGTTTCGTGACCATGCTGTAATGCCATTACGATGGCAGCAAGCCGATTTGTTCTGTTCATGTCAGCCACTCCGTTTCGATCTGCGCCGCCGGAAAGTGATGTCGTAGTAATATTTCTATTGTAACAACGAATAAGTGACATCATGAGTGTCACCAATATTTCAACTGTTCATTATTTTATAATGGATCAGCATCAGGATTCACAAGCATGTTCCGGCAGGCTTTGTTAAAATGTGTTTCTCGTCCAATTCGCTTTACATACTGATATTTCCTTCTATCAAAAAGACCACAGATCATGCCAAAAACCCGCATCCGGTGTAGACGGATACGGGAAGTAGCAGCTTTTGGCTTACAGAGGACGATAAAGGTCTGAAATCTATACCAATATGCTCGCTGAAGACAATAACAAGCATAAAAGGAATGAATATGTGACACTTTGTATCACGGGTATTTCTATCACAGTGTTTCATTCCGAATGATTCCAATTAAGCGAAATCCCTTATTTCATTTCGAGCAATTGCACCCCACGGGCTTCAATCTCAACACTTCCCGAAAGCTCACGATTGGTGAGCAGATCATGTGCCTTAGCTGTTCCCAGATCATAGGATTGCGTGGTTGCGTTATGGTTCATGACAAACAGGTAGGGTTTGCCGTCTTTGGTTCGTGCGCTTACTTCAACACCTTCTGGTGTCTCAAGCAAGGACTCTACGTTCTTGGCTGCTGCAAGCTGTCCCAGCAAACCATCCAGGAAGCGGTCATCCGGGTCGGATGCAACGTACCAGGCTTCACCTTGACCAAAGGTATTACGTGTCACAACAGGCATGCCTTTATAAAAGTCGTCTCCATACTCTGCGATGACTTCGGCTCCTTCACTGTGCAGCAGGTCACAAAGCATGCCGCAGCCATACTCTCCTTGAAGGTCACCGTAGGTTTCTTTGAGGACTATGCTGTTCTTTTGCTCAGGCAGCAGGGCATCAATTTCTTCCACCCAGATTCCGAGCAGCTTACGTAACTCTCCCGGATATCCACCTGTAGTCACGAGATCGTTCTCGTTGACAATGCCGCTGAAGAAGGTTGTCAGGAATGTTCCGCCTGCTTCAACATACTTCTCCAGTTTGGCGGCAAACCCCGGTTTAACCATGTAAAGGACAGGCGCGAGAACGATGTCATATTTGCTAATATCCGTATCCACACTGACGATATCTACCTGTATGTTGCGGCGGAAGAAAGCGGCGTAATATTTATGAATCTGATCCACATAATTCAGGGCAACCGTAGGTCCGCTTGATTTTTCGATGGCCCACCAGTTATCCCAGTCGAACACAATCGCTACTTTGGATTCAACAGATGCATCCAGTGTGGTATCTCCAAGGATCTGCAATTCCTTGCCCAGCTCAGCGACTTCGCGGAATACACGTGTATTCTCGTGTCCAACATGCTCAATAACTGCACCATGATACTTCTCACAGGCACCAATGGAGCGGCGAAGCTGGAAGAACATAATGGTATCGGCCCCGTGCGCAACAGATTGATAACTCCACAGACGCATGACACCTGGACGTTTCAGTGAGTTATATGGCTGCCAGTTCTGCTGACTTGGTGTTTGCTCCATAAGCATGAACGGTTGACCATCTTTCAGTCCGCGCATAAGGTCATGAGCCATTGCCGTGAAGCTGACGGGTGTTGCGAGACCGGGATAGCTGTCCCAGGATACAATATCCAAATATTTTGCCCATTTGAAATAATCCAATTGCTTGAAAAATCCCATCAGATTGGTAGTCACAACGGAGTCCGGAATGTGTTTTTTGATCGCATCGTACTCCATCCGATAACAGTCCAGCATGCTGTCTGAGTTGAAGCGGGAGTAGTCCAGCGAGATTCCCTGGAACGTTGAATTGTTGTTACCCCAATGTTCACTCAGGTTGCTCGGCAGTACAATCTCGTCCCAATCGTAGAAGGTATGCCCCCAGAAATTTGTGTTCCATGCTTTGTTGACCTGTTCCAGAGTCTGATAGCGTTCTTTCAGATATACGCGGAATGCTTTCTCACAGTTATCACAGTAACACTCACCGCCATATTCATTGGAGATGTGCCATACGAGAACAGCGGGGTGATCCTTGTATCGTTCAGCCAGTTTATCTGCAATCTTCTCGGAATATTTGCGATAGGTCGGGCTGTTGGGACAGGAATTATGGCGCCCACCGAATTTGCGTTTGCGTCCATCGGCATCTACACGAAGCACGTCTGGATATTTCTTTGCCATCCAAGCCGGATGGGCAGCAGTGCTTGTTGCAAGGCATATATAGACACCATTTTCATATAAACGATTAATGAGTTGGTCGAGTTCTTCAAAATGGTAAGTAACTTCATCAGGCTGAATTAGTGCCCATGAAAATACGTTAATTGTGGCAATATCAATGCCTGCCAATTGGAACATGCGCAGGTCTTCAAGGTGGGTTTCGTGATCCCACTGTTCCGGGTTATAATCGCCCCCGTAGAACATTTTGGGCAGTTTGCTGCTAATCAATGTGTTCACCTCTTGTATAAGAATAATCCTATACTATATGATACATATGACTTTTAAAATATAATAAAAGTAATGACTCATATAAGAATACGGAACTCTATTTCAGCGTATACCCAAGGAGGCATCCCATGTTTATCTCCCCCCGACATCAACGATATTTCATGACATCACGTGATCAGCCGCTGCCCCTTTATATTGAGAGCCTAGGTTATAACGGCAATCAGGAGAAGGTGTCCAGACCTGTGGGGTATCCATGTTACCATTGGCTTCAGACAGTAAAGGGAGCCGGAGAATTCAAGTTTGCCGGGTCCACGGTCGTTCTAGGGGAAGCATCAGGTATTTTGTTACCGCCGAATGAACCGCATGAATATGTGCGCGCCCAAGGAGAGTGGGAGACATTCTATATTACATTTGGCGGTTCCCAGTGTCCGGCAATCTTGGAGTCACTTAGTCTGGGTGAAGCGGCGTTCTATCAGTGGGAGCAGTGCAGCCCGTTCAACGATTACGGCCAGGAAGTGCTGGATTCAATCAGAAGTGATCAGGATTTGTCGGGGCTTGAGGCGTCAGCGGATATATATCGATTTCTGATTTTGCTCAAAAAACATGGGATGACGGGCAATCGGTCTTCGATCTCTCATGCTGTGGAGAGACTCGCTCCGCTCATTGCATTCATGGAACAGCAATATGCGAATCCCGAAATTGGGCTCGAACATATGGCTACTGTGACGGGGATCTCATCCAGACATTTGAACACCTTGTTCAAGCAGTCCTTTGGCATGACAGCCTACAGCTATTTCATTCTGCTGCGTATTCGCAAAGCCAAGGAAATCATGACCGCAGACCATAGACCCACGATTAGGGAAACGGCAATTCGGGTTGGCTTTCGGGATTCAAGCCATTTTGTTGCTACCTTTCGCCGGATTGAAGGGGTCACCCCTGAACAGTTTCGTAATTTGTACTAACATGTACCCAAATGAACAAAAAGTGATGCCAGGAAGGTATTGATGCCTTAGGGGCATTACCGTTATGATGGTATCGATTCCTGAGATTCGAAAACGTTTAAACGGACCCATGGTTCCGTTCTACTTGGAGAGGATGATTGAAGATGACAACAACGATACCCTTATGGGATCATGCTGCACCTTATGCAGCCCAGGGCCATGAAGACGAAATGCCACATTTGATTCCATTTATTCAGCCCGGTTCCGAGAGCGCTGTCATTGTGTGTCCAGGAGGCGGCTATGGATTTTTGGCTGATCATGAAGGTGCTCCAATAGCCGAATTGTTGAACCGTGCAGGCATTAGTGCATTTGTCCTGAAATATCGGGTGGCGCCTCACCAGCATCCTGCACCGATAACAGATGGTCAGCGTGCCATACGTTATGTTCGTGCTCATGCTGAGCGGTATGGCATCAACCCTGCCAAGATTGCAGTACTTGGTTTCTCCGCAGGCGGACATCTTACTGCAACACTGGGAACGCTGTATGACGAGGGACAACCAGATCATGAGGATCCGATTGAACGTCAAAGTTCACGCCCGGACCGAGTCATTCTCTGTTATCCGGTCATTACGATGGAGTCCTATGGACATGCCGGTTCCCGTGAGAATTTGCTTGGATCTGACGCGACTGCCGAGCAGATTAAGGCTTTTAGCGCGGAGCAGCAGGTAAGAGCGGATGCTCCTGAAGCGTTCATCTGGCACACCAGCGCTGACCAGGCAGTGCCTGTAGAGAATAGCTTGCGTTACGCACTTGCATTGGGCGAGCATGGCATTCCCTATGATTTGCACGTTTTTGAGAAAGGTTCACATGGTCTTGGATTGGCTGAGGACAACCATGCGATTCGGGTATGGTCGGATCTGTGTCTCACATGGCTCAAGAATCAAGGCTGGTAATCACTGAATGATAACAAGTTAACGGTCCTGACTAATCAATTATTCTTATATTAGCGCTTTAGAGCGAAGGAGAAAATGAAGATGAAATTGCAGAAAAATGACAAGCTTCTGTTTATCGGAGATTCGATTACGGATTGTGGTCGGGAACATCCTGTAGGCGAAGGCAGTTCAGGTCTGGGCCATGGTTACGTAGCGCAAGTCTATGCGCTCTTGCGCTCCATCTATCCGGAATTGATGTTGCGTGTCCAGAATGTGGGTAATGGTGGAAATACGATTCGTGATCTGAAACAGCGCTGGGATCGTGATGTGCTGGACCTTAAACCGGACTGGCTGACGATCATGATCGGCATTAACGATGTATGGCGTCAGTTCGACAACCCATTGTCAACAGAATCACATGTGTTTCTTGAAGAATACGAATCGACATTGCGTGAACTGGTGGCTTCGGTTCGTCCCAACCTGAAAGGTCTGGTACTGATGACTCCTTATTATCTTGAGGCCAATCCGGAAGACCCGATGCGGGCAACGATGGATATCTACGGAGAAGCGGTACGCAGGGTAGCCAGTGAGTATGATGCGGTGTATGTGGATACACAGGCTGCATTTGCTCCATTTTGGGATCATTTCTATACGTCTGTGCTGACTTATGACCGGGTACATCCGGATGCAACGGGCCATATGGTACTGTCCAAAGCATTCTTGGATGCCATCGGATTCGAATGGTCAGGCGGCGTCAAATCTGAATAAGGACGTGATGGCATGAGCGACGTAACTGTAGCAGTACAAACCCCGGCATTACTGGGGGAAGGTCCAAGCTGGGATGCGGAGAACAATCGATTATTGTGGGTAGATATTGAAAGTTTTAAGGTGCATGTGTATGATCCGGCTACAGGGCAGGATCAGGCTTATGATGTCGGTGAACATGTCGGTGCTGTTGTTCCCTATCGTGGTGACGAAGTTTTGGTTGCTTTACGCAGTGGATTCTACACTTATAACTTGCTTACGGGTGCGCGTCATGCCATTGAGGACCCCGAACAAGATAAGGATACCAATCGTTTTAATGATGGCAAGTGTGATGCGCAGGGCCGCTTCTGGGCAGGTACGATGAGCATGAATAATGAGAGCAAAGCCGGATCACTGTATTGTTTGGAGCAAGGACACCCCGTTCGCACAATGGTACAAGGTGTATCTACATCCAACGGCTTGGGCTGGAGTCCGGATCGGCAGACCATGTATTACATTGATACCCCGACACGTTCTATTGACCGGTTTGATTTTGATCTGACGGCAGGTACGATACAAAATCGGACAAGTGTCATTCACATACCGGAGGAATTTGGTTTTCCGGATGGGATGACGGTTGATGCTGCGGGCATGCTGTGGGTTGCGCACTGGGGCGGAGGAAGAGTCACTCGCTGGAACCCGCATACATCAGAACTGTTGCAACAGATCGAGGTGCCAGCAGATCAGGTAACATCCTGCTGTTTTGGTGGACCGGATCTCGAAGAGTTATACATTACAACAGCACGCATTGGGATTAAGGAAGAACGCCTGAAAGAGACACCGGATGCTGGCTCACTTTTTGTCATCAAACCGGGAGTTAAAGGCCAGGAGACTCATCCCTATGGTAGCTCGAAATAAACAGGTGCCAATCATGTAGTTAAACTCTATCTGGTTTGCCAGGTAAGAAACGATTCCATTTTTTATTCGTATATAAAATGTCGAAAGATGCTGTTCTAACAGCATCTTTTTTTGTTGCATAAACGATTTTAAACACTGAAAATATTTTACAAAAAACGGAATTTCGACAGAGGGGTTTGGGGATTTCCATCGAATGTTATTTATTGAAAGTATTATCCAGATAACCGCGAATCAAGAACAATTATGTAAGCGCTTAACAACATGATTGGAAGGGGGTGAGGCTTCTTGTATCAAGAGATGCATTGAATCGTCTGGCACGCCATCATCAGCACGATGAGACAGCGGGGATAGACCGAAATGCAGTAACGAAGTAGAAGAGGAGGATAAGTTGATATGAGAACGTTTATGGGGAAATTACGAATGATGAGTCTGACGGTTGCCGTAGTAACCGCTTCGCTGGGAGGACTTGCTGGAACGACAGCGGCGGCACCAAGTGAAGCCTATGAGTGGAAAAATGTAGTGACTGGTGCAGGTGGCGGATTTGTGCCGGGCATTATTTTCAACGAGTCGGAAAAGGATCTGATCTATGCCCGTACGGATATCGGGGGAGCCTATCGCTGGAATGCGGCCAACGAGAGTTGGATACCTCTAACGGATTTTGTCGGCTGGGATGACTGGAACAAGAATGGTGTGGACGCACTGGCTACGGACCCGGTTGATCCCGATCGGGTGTATATGGCAGTTGGGACGTATACGAATTCGTGGGACCAAAATAATGGCTCCATCTTGCGCTCTACGGACCGGGGAGATACATGGCAGACCACAACACTTCCGTTCAAAGTGGGCGGCAACATGCCGGGACGTTCAATGGGAGAACGCCTGACCGTGGACCCGAATGATAACAGTATTCTGTATTTCGGTGCACGAAGTGGTCATGGGTTATGGAAAAGTACCGATTACGGTGTGACCTGGAACGAAGTCACAAGCTTCCCGAATCCGGGAAATTATGTGCAAGATCCTTCGAATGAATATACCAGTGACATCGTAGGTCTGGCATGGGTTACGTTTGACAAAACAACAGGTTCGGCAGGGCAGGCAACCCAGACAATCTATGTGGGTGTTGCGGATAAAGATCAAAGTGTATATCGCAGCACAAATGGTGGCCTGACTTGGTCAGCTGTTGCTGGTCAACCTACAGGTTATATCCCGCATCATGGTGTGCTCGATTCAGACGGAAGCCTCTATATTACGTACAGCGATGGTGTTGGACCCTATGATGGGGAAAAAGGTGATGTGTGGAAACTGAATACGTCGACAGGTGTCTGGACCAACATCAGCCCTGTTCCAAGCAGCAGCACGGATAATTATTTTGGATATGGCGGATTGGCTATCGATGCACAGAATCCCGGTACATTGATGGTTGCGACATTGAATTCCTGGTGGCCGGATGCCACCTTGTTCCGCAGTACAGATGGCGGAGCAACGTGGACACGCATATGGGAATTTGAAGGATATCCGAACCGCAAGTTACGTTATACACAGGATATTTCGGCAGCGCCATGGCTCACATTTGGCACCAATCCTGCCCCACCCGAAACAACCCCAAAACTGGGCTGGATGATCGGTGATCTGGAGATTGATCCGTTTGATTCGGATCGCATGATGTATGGAACAGGTGCTACGATCTATGGAACGAAGAACCTGACAGACTGGGATGATGATGAAAAAATCAATATTTCAGTGATGGCGAAGGGGGTTGAGGAGATTGCCGTACTGGATCTGATCAGCCCGCCAAGTGGTGCACATTTGATAAGCGGAGTGGGGGATGTCTCCGGATTCCGTCATAACAATCTGGATCAGGCTCCAGCTACCATATTTACGAGCCCGAACTATTCTTCTACAGAAAGTCTGGATTTTGCAGAGTTAAGTCCAAATACGATGGTTCGCGTAGGTAAAGCAGATTATGCTGCTGATCCAAATGCAAAATCCATTGGTTTGTCCAGTGACGGAGGCACTACGTGGTATAAGGCCAATGCAGAACCTGCTGGCACAACTGGAGGGGGTACCGTAGCCATCTCTGCGAATGGTAACCGACTCGTATGGAGCACATCAGATAAAGGCGTACATTATTCGACTGGCGGCAATTCATGGACGGCAAGTACGGGGATACCTGCACAGGCAAAAGTGATTTCGGATCGTGTCAATCCAAACAAATTCTATGGATTTGCAGCGGGTAAAATCTATGTGAGTGTGAATGGTGGTGCTTCCTTCACGGCATCACCTGCGACCGGACTTCCGATGGAAGGGAATTCTGATCTGGATGCCGTTCCAGGTGTTGAAGGGGAACTCTGGTTTGCAGGTGGAAGTGAGGAAGAAGGTCCTTACGGATTATGGCATTCCACAGATTCAGGAGCGACATTCACGAAGCTTGCCAATGTAGAGGAAGCAGACAGTATCGGATTTGGTAAAGCGGCCCCTGGGCAGAGCGTTGTAGCATTATACACGGTTGCACAGATCGATGGAACACGTGGATTCTTCCGCTCCGATGACGGTGGTGCCAATTGGGTTCGTATCAATGATGATCAGCATCAGTATGCTCGTGTAACTACAATTACGGGTGATCCTCGTTTGTATGGAAGAGTATATCTCGGAACCAATGGCCGGGGAATTTTGTATGCTGACCGTGTTGGAGGTAACAATGGCGGAGGAGACGGCGGGGGTACACCAGTGACCAACTCTGCGATTACACCGATTACAGCCGAATTTGATCGCAAAGCAGGCAATCAGGTGAATATTCCAGTCACGTTAACACTTAACGGCAATACACTTACATCCATTCGTAACGGGAATGCAACGCTGGTTTCAGGTACAGATTACACGTTAACAGGTAATGAGGTCGTATTAAGTAAAAACTACCTGGCTTCACTGCCAAATGGCACAGCGGCGCTAACCTTTCAATTCAGCGCAGGCGCTCCTGCGACCTTGAATCTGCTCATTAAAGACACGACAGCTGCACCTGTTGGAACCATACGCATTGAGATGTTTAACAGCAACACTTCAGCGACGGGCAGCTCGATTAGTCCCAAATTCAAACTGACAAACACGGGTACTACAGCCTTGAATCTGTCTGATGTAAAGATCAGATACTACTACACGATAAACGGTGAACAGCCTCAGAACTTCTTCGCTGACTGGGCAACAGCTGGCAGTTCGAATGTAACAGGCACGTTCAGTGCGCTCAATCCAGTTCGGACTGGTGCTGACCACGTGCTTGAGATTGGATTCTCAGCTTCCGCTGGAACTCTGAATGCGGGACAAAGCACGGAAATCCACACTCGCATCTCCAAGAACAATTGGACCAACTATACGCAAACGGATGATTATTCTTTTGCAGGTAGTCAGACTTCCTATGCGGACTGGACCAAAGTTACCGGTTATGTCGCGGGAAGTCTCCAATGGGGAATTGAACCATAAGTGAGTGATTTAACGAAATAAAGGATTGAAATAGGGGGCCTGATTCGCCAAATGATCGAATGGCGAGTCGGGGCTTCTTATTTTGTCGAAATATAGTGTAAAATATAGATAGTTACCATTGCTTAAAGGATCGTTTTAGGATATAAAAAGATGTACAATCAATTTTAAATTAATGTAACCGCTAACACTGGAAAGTGTTTATAACCGATATATAATAGTTGGTATAGCCTGTACAGATATAGAGGAAAGATTAGACAAGGGGGTCGCGATCATGAACCGGTTGTGCAAGGTGCTGATTGTTGACGATGAGTTTCTGGTAAGGCAAGGCATAAAGCACCATATGAACTGGGAAGCGGAAGGATTTATCATTGTGGGAGAAGCTTCCAACGGTGAAGAAGGATTACAGCAGGTGAGTCTGTTAAAACCGGATATTGTGATTACCGACATTGTCATGCCTGTCATGGATGGCGAAACGTTTGTCCGTACACTAAAAGCCAGTAATCCGCAGATTGAAGTTATTGTACTTAGCAGCTTCAGTGAATTCGAGTATGTACGTTCAACGCTTCAGCACGGGGCAGCCGATTATATACTGAAACCCAAGCTGGATACGAATGAATTATTGCAAGTCCTTCAACGCACAGCGGGTAAAATTCCCGAGCTACAGTTCGAACCTTCGCACGATGGCTGGAGGCTTGGGCAACTGATGGAGAAGATGCTGTCCGGATTTACACTGGATGAAGATAGCGAAATGCCGATGATTCGAGATACCTTTCCGTATGAATCCTTTCGCTTGCTGGTGTATAAACCCGTGGGTGCTGGAGGGAATCCACTGAAGATGGATCAGGAACAGATTGAATCCAAGCTCCGCAGTGATCTGCCTGAAGTAGAATGTGCAATGGTTCCCGCAGAGGGTACATTACCTGTGATGCTTCTTAATGTCGATCCTGCGAGAGATCAATGGATGCTTGAACGGATCAGACAGTTGGCCAGTGAAAATGCAGCAGGAGAAGGCAGTCCTGGTTGGGTGCTTAGTGAAAGCTTTACTTCATTTGAACAGATGGGTGTTGTTTACCGGGAACGCCTGGTTAAGCTGATTGAATATCGCTTCTATTATAAGGATCGACCAATCCTGGTGTATGGCGAACTGCCTCCAATGCATCCCGCAGGTTACCAGTTTAATGTGAATATGTTTTTGCAGCATGTGAAGCGTAACAGGGTCGAAGCGGCAAGGGAGTATTTACAGGATCATGCGGCAACACTTGGACGGGATTATATTGCCGATGTGTTTGAGATCAAATCATTTCTCGGTAACTTGATCTTTAACGTGACCATTACCCTCGCGGATATGGATGTCCAATCTGCCGGGCTGGAAGAGAGCAAATATACGTATTTTAAAAATGTGGACGGGGCTTCGAGTCTGGACGAAGTTATGACTGTGCTTGACCAATTCATGACCGAAGTTCAGGAGTGCACCGTTGGTGCGGGTGGAAAACGAAGTGATCCCAACATGAAGATGCTGCTGGATTACATGCATGAGCACTTTGATCAGCCGCTCGGGCTTGCTGAAGTAGCCAAGCATTTTCATTTTAATCCATCGTATTTATCCAGTTATTTCTCATCGCACAAAAAAGAAGGATTTAATGAATACTTGAATAAAATTCGGATTGAAAAAGCCGAGGAACTGCTCCGATCCGATGATGTAACGATCTCTGAGATTAGCAGTATGGTAGGCTATTCCGATCATAGTTACTTTTGCAAAGTGTTCAAAAAATTCACCGGATTATCACCAAGCCGATACCGGCGCAAATTCTGGGCATAAAGTCAGAAGGATAAGATCATGAAGAAATGGATGAACCAATTATCTCGTCTCGGATTGTTTCCCAAGTTGTTTCTGGTTATGGTGGTCAGTATTGTCCTCGTTGCTGTACTCATCTTATGGACGACCATTCACATGTCAACCAATCTGTTTACTGAGACGTTCAGTATCACAAACTCCAAGGTGCTTAATCAGATCAAAACAAATTTTGAATCCTTTAATGAGGCCATTGCTGCCGTATCGAATAATGTGACGCAGAGTGGATCGATCCGAGGATTCCTGTCCGAAGGAGATGCCGATTCCCTCACGATGGCCAAATCCTTCTATAATATGAGGGAAACGATGGATCGAATTCAATCCATCACAGAATCCTACGAAGTAGGGATAACAATTATCGGGATTAATGGACGGAGCTATTCCACGAATCGTGCTCACCTTCAGTTGTCCGTGGATGAATTGAAGCAGGAGCCAATTACGATGGAAGCAGCTGAGACGCCGAGTCGTCTTATCTTTGATGTTTACCAAAACGAGGCGACGCTCGGGAGTCAGCAGATGATCTCTGCGACGAAGGCGTTGACGGACCGAACACGCAGCCGGATATACGGTACGCTCTATGTCACGATGAGAGAAGACCTATTCCGGCAATTTTACAGCAGCTTTACAAGTCGTGGCAATGATGTGGTCATTATGAATGAAAAAGGTGAGATTGTATCATCGAATCGTGAAGACTGGATCGGAACAACTCAGCTGGATTTGCTATCGTATGCCCGAGAAATGAACAACAACTCTCCGAGAAGTATTAATGCTCGTGTGATGGATCAGGATAGCGTTGTGTTATCCGAGTATCTACCGTTCTATCGGTTTTATATTGTCAATGTAGTGGATAAGGATCTGGCGATGGGTCAACTTATCGACATGAAGACGGTTGTCCTGATCTGTGCAGCTATCGTTGTGGGGGCACTCATCCTCGTGTTTCTCATCACCAGCCAGATTACCAAGTCACTGCGCAGACTTGTGAGGCAGATGTCCAACATTACAAAAAGTGATCTGGACAACTACATTCCGGTGAGTGGAAGCTACGAGAGCAGGCAGCTTGGCCATGCTTACAATTACATGCTTGATGAACTGCATGATTATGTGGATCAGTTAGTACAGACACAGCATGAACAACGTAACGCAGAGCTTGCGGCATTACAGAGTCAGATTAATCCTCACTTCTTGTACAATACACTTGCATCTGTCAAAGTTCTGGTACAACAAGGCAACAAAGACAGGGCTGCGGAGACCATTAACGCATTAATTGGATTGCTGCAAAATACGATCAGTGATGTGAGTCAAACTGTTACAGTGGAGCAAGAAGTCGAGAATTTGAAAAATTATGTCTTCATTAATCACGTCAGATATGGTGGCCGGATTAAAGCAGCTTTCTACGTTGCTCCGGATTGTACACACTATCATGTACCCAAACTGGTGATCCAGCCGTTTATCGAGAATGCGTTTTTCCATGGATTTATCAAGAAAGAAACGGGTACGATTCATGTCATGGTTTCCAGAGCGGGAGAATCACTCATCTGTGAGATTATGGACAATGGTGATGGAATTGAAGGGCTTGTCATGGGAGAAACATTGCCCAATCCAAAAAACAATCGTCAACTATTCAGTGGTATCGGTATTCGCAATGTACATGACCGTATTGAGTTATTATATGGTTCACCTTACGGTGTCACGATTATGAGCAATGTCGGTGAAGGGACGAGAGTAACGGTTACATTGCCTTTAATCACGAGTTGAATCGAAACCCGATTCGATTGAATACACTTAAAATCGAGATCCCTCGCTTCTGTTTTCTACAGAGGCGGGGGATTTTCACGTGTCAGAGGTAAAGTGGGTGAAATCATTTTGTACTATTTCAAGATCAAGAAATTACAAAATCAAAAGAAATTACAAAAAACCAAATTTAATGCAAACGGTTTCTGTAAAGGTTTTCATTGTGGCAATAAGATGACAAATCCGCACAAAATTATTACTAACGAATGGAGATATGGGAATGATAAGATGAATACATCGAAAGCAACCGCTTTCAGAAAACGCAAACAAATTACACACAAAGAGGTCGAAGGGGAGTTGAATATTTTGAAAAAAATGTGGGTATTGATGCTCGTTACAGTACTGCTGTTGTCCGCATGTTCATCCGGTGGCGGAGGTAATTCCGCTAGTGGTGGTGACGAAAAAACAAACGAAATTACGGTCTGGGCTTGGGACAAAGCTTTTAACGTAGCTGCAATGGAAACAGCAAAAGAAGCATATCAAAAAGCAAATCCTGATGTGAAAATTAACATCATTGAATATGCTCAAGCTGATATCATTCAGAAACTGAACACAGGTCTTAACTCCGGAACTGCCAGCGGTCTTCCAAACGTAGTTCTGATTGAAGACTATCGTTCACAAAGCTTCTTGAATGCATATCCTGATGCGTTCAAAGATCTGTCTTCCAGTATCACGGCTTCCGATTTTGCAGATTACAAACTCGGACCAACAGCGTTTGATGGCAAACAATACGGAGTACCATTTGACTCCGGTGTTGCTGGTTTGTACTACAGAACAGATCTGCTGGAGCAAGCTGGCTACAAAGCAGCTGACCTGCAAGACATCACTTGGGATGACTACATCCAAATTGGTAAAGACGTAAAAGCTAAAACAGGTAAAGAGCTTCTTTCTCTTGACCCGAATGACCTTGGTTTGATTCGTATGATGATCCAAACTGCAGGTAAATGGTATTCCGCAGAAGATGGTAAAACACCTGACATTGCTAATAATGCTGCTCTGAAAGAAGCGTTTATTACTTACAAAGCAATGATGGATGCCAACATTGTTAAATTGCACTCTGACTGGAGTCAATTCGTTGCCAACGCCAATAACGGTAGCGTAGCAACAATTCCTACAGGTAACTGGTTCTCACCATCTGTACGTCAAGAAGCTTCCCAATCCGGTAAATGGGCTATAGCTCCAATGCCGAAAATGGCTGGTCAACCAAACTCTGTTCACGCATCCAACTTGGGTGGTAGCTCTTGGTATGTTATGAACAACGTTCCTGGTGCAGATCAAGCAGCTGATTTTGTAGCAAAAACATTTGGTTCTGACAAACAATTGTATCAAGATCTGTTGAACAACATCGGCGCAATTGGTACGTACAAACCAGCAGTTGATGGTGATGCGTATGCCAAAGCAGACGAGTACTTCGGCGGACAAAAAATCTTCACAGACTTTGCGAATTGGACGAAAGAAATTCCAAGCGTAAACTATGGTATCAACACATATGCCATTGAAGATATTCTGGTAGTAGAAATGCAAGCATTCCTGAACGGTAAATCAATCGATGACGTTCTGGCTGATGCACAAAAACAAGCTGAAGCACAATTAAACTAAGATACCCAAGGTAACTTATAGAACCCTAGGAAACATCGGAGCCGTCTCCCATGTCCGGCGCAAGTCGAACCGGATATGGCGAGAGGCTCCGTGGGTTCTACCCATGTTCCATGGAGAGAGAGGAGCCATACTGTGAAAGCCATGAATACAGGAGACAGTCTCCAAAAGAAAAATAATTTGACTGGATGGGCTTTTGTTTTGCTGGCTGTTGTCGGGATTGTTGCATTTTACTTCTACCCGATGATCCAAGCGCTGCTCTTATCGTTCAAGTCTGGTGTAGGAGCCAATCTTGAATTTTCGGGCCTTTCTAACTACAAAAGATTGTTAGTTGATACAACGTTCCGTACAGCATTATCGAATACATTTATCTACTTGATCATTCAAGTGCCTGTAATGATTATTCTCGGTTTGTTTATTTCCGTATTGCTGAATGACAGCACACTACGCTTCCGGAGCTTCTTCCGTACAGCGATTTTCTTGCCTTGTGTAACTTCATTGGTAGCGTACTCTGTTGTATTCAAATATTTGTTTGCACCAGATGGAATGGTGAATCAATTCCTTATGGGCTTGCACATTATTGGCGATCCAATTCAATGGATCACAGACCCGTTCTGGGCTAAAATTACGATTATAATCGCCGTTACTTGGCGTTGGACCGGATATAACATGATTTTCTATCTGTCATCCCTGCAAAACATCGATCAATCGATCTATGAAGCTGCAAGAATTGACGGAGCGAATGCTTTTACACAATTCTTCAAAATCACAGTACCTTTGCTTAAACCGATTATCCTCTTTACTTCGATCACATCAACGATTGGTACATTGCAAATCTTCGATGAGATCATGAATATTACCAAAGGTGGTCCAGGTAATGCGACCATGTCGATTTCACAATACATCTACAACCTTTCGTTCAAATATTCACCGGACTTCGGTTATGCAGCAACAGTATCGTATTCCATCGTAATCTTGATTATTGTATTGTCCATCATCCAGTTTAAAGTGGCAGGTGATAATAAAAATGGCTAAAGCTAAAGCAAAACGGATTTTCACGTATGTGTTCCTATCCATCGTCGCCTTTGTATCCATTTTCCCTTTCTTCTGGATGCTGGTCAGTTCAACAAATGCATCAGTCGATGTCACCAAGGGTAGACTGCTGCCGGGTTCAGCTTTCATTGATAACTTTAACAAACTGATTGATTCGACAAATCTGGTACAGGCTCTCGGAAACTCGGCGATTATCTCTGTAATCTCCACTGTCTTGGCACTGTTTATTGGTTCCATGGCAGGTTATGGCTTCGAGGTATATCGGACGAAGTCCCGTGATGTCGTGTTTAATATCCTGTTGTTATCCATGATGATCCCGTTTGCAGCGATCATGGTACCACTGTATCGTATGTTTGCAACAATCTCGGGAGTTGCACCGGTTATTGGAATCAACACGATGGCAGCAGTGATCCTGCCAACCATCGCAACAGCGTTCCTGATCTTTTTCTTCCGTCAGAACACCAAAATGTTCCCGAAAGACTTGCTGGAAGCTGGACGTATTGATGGTTTGAGTGAACTCGGTATCTTCTTGAAGATCTATATGCCAACCATGAAAACAACATATGCAGCGGCAGCAATCATTACATTCATGAGTAGCTGGAACAACTATCTGTGGCCACTCATTGTATTGCAAACACCTGACCAACAAACGATTCCACTGTTGATCTCAAATCTGGGTGCTGGTTATTCTCCGGATTACGGAGTAATCATGACAGCAATCGTGATTGCAACACTGCCTACAGCAATCGTTTTCTTCATCATGCAGAAACATTTTGTTGCAGGTATGGTAGGTTCCGTGAAGTAATGAAAACAGCATAATCCGTGCAAATGACGGGTGCAGGAAAGAAGAGAGGGCGCTGTTATGGCGTACCTCTGTCTTTTTTGTTTATGTAAAGCAAAAGGAAACCCAGAATAAACCTTGAATAAGTCAAACTATAACGTTTTAAAGGGAGAGAGAGCCGATGAAAGCAACAAAGGCAGATATCAACTGGTTGGGGGACGTAAGTGTATTTGAGGTGAACCGTCTTCATGCCTATTCCGATCACCGTTATTACCAAACAATGGACGAGGCTGTAGGTTCAGGCGCGATGTCCATGCGTTATGATCTGAATGGTACGTGGAAATTCAACTATGCAATTCGTCCAGACAGCCGTTCTGAGTTTTTCTATACATCCGATTTTTCCAGTGAAGGCTGGGATGATATTGAAGTTCCGGGGCACATCCAGCTACAAGGATACGGACAGATTCAATATGTAAATACACAATATCCTTGGGATGGACTGAATGAAATTCGTCCGCCGGCATTGCCGCAGGATAAAAATCCGGTTGGAAGTTACATTCGCACATTCCACCTGCCGACAGGTTGGGAGTCGAATCCGGTATATATTTCTTTCCAAGGTGTAGAGTCTGCATTCTATGTATGGCTTAATGGACAATTCGTAGGATACGGGGAAGACAGCTTTACGCCATCTGATTTTGACCTTACGCCATTCCTACAGGATGGAGAAAACAAACTCGCGGTTGAGGTGTATCAACGCAGCACAGGCAGCTGGCTGGAAGATCAGGATTTCTGGCGTTTCTCCGGTATTTTCAGAGATGTGTATCTGTATACGGTCCCAACTGCACACGTACGTGATGTTCATGTGCGCACTGATCTGGACAAGTCCTATACGAACGGTACACTGCAACTAGATTTGAAACTGGAAGGAAAAGCGGTTGCTGGAGCACGTGTAGAGGCTGAACTTCGTGATCGTGAAGGCAATACCGTTAAAACGTTTGAATCCAAGGTTAACGATGGACAAGTAAGTCTTCGTGAAGATATTGGTACAGTGAATCTGTGGAGCGCAGAGATTCCATACTTGTACCGCCTTTATATTCGTGTATATGATGCTGCGGGTACACTGGTTGAGGTTGTTCCTCAAGCCGTTGGTTTCCGTACTTTTGAAATGATCGATAAAGTGATGCACATCAACGGTAAACGTATCGTATTCAAAGGTGTGAATCGCCATGAGTTCAACCCGCGTCGTGGACGTGCAGTTACGAAGGAAGATATGCTGTGGGATGTTCGTACGATCAAACAGAATAATATGAATGCTGTACGTACGTCACACTATCCAAACCAAAGTCTGTGGTATGAGCTGTGTGATGAATATGGATTGTATGTTATTGATGAGATGAACCTGGAGACACACGGATCTTGGCAGAAACTTGGTGCCGTTGAGCCTTCATGGGTTATTCCAGGTGACAAACCGGAATGGCATGATATCGTTATGGACCGCGCTGTATCCATGGTGGAGCGTGACAAAAACCATCCGTCCATTCTGATCTGGTCTTGTGGTAATGAATCACATGGTGGTGAAGTCATCTACAAAGTATCCCAATACTTCAAATCAGCTGATCCAACACGTCTGGTACATTACGAAGGTGTATTCCATGATCGCCGTTTCGATGAAACAAGTGATATGGAGACTCGCATGTATGCCAAACCGGCGGACATTGAGGAATTCCTGAATGCAAACCCGACGAAACCTTATATCAGCTGTGAGTACATGCATGCCATGGGTAACTCTATTGGCGGTATGCACAAGTATACGGAGTTGGAAGATAAATATCCGATGTATCAAGGTGGTTTCATCTGGGATTACATCGACCAATCCATTTATAAAAAAGATCGTTACGGCAAAGAGTTCCTCGCTTATGGCGGAGATTTCGGTGATCGTCCATCAGACTATTCGTTCTGTGGCAACGGTATTGTCCATGCTGACCGTAAAGTAACTGCGAAAATGCAGGAGGTCAAATTCCTTTACCAGAACATCAAGCTGTTCCCGGATCGTGAAGGTGTTAAAATCGTGAACGGTAACCTGTTCGCAGATACGTCTGCGCTGGAACTGGTATACAGCCTGGAGCGCGAGGGACATGAAGTGCTGCGTGGAACATTGGAAGTGAACGTGGATGCACAAAGCGAGACGGTAGTGAAACTTCCGCTGGGTGCAGAAGCTCTAGCGGGCGGCGAGTACGCTGTGAACACTGCATTTGTGTTAAAAGAAGCTACACTGTGGGCTGACAAAGGTGAAGAAGTGGCATTTGGACAGTTTATTTTCACAAAGGATCAGGTAAATGATGCAGTTGAAGTCGACTTGAACCTTGTAAGTGATGTACAGGTGGTTGAAGGTGACGTTAATATCGGTGTTCGTGCTGGCAAGACACATGCGCTGTTCTCCAAACAGTTTGGGACACTGGTTTCCCTGAAATTGTCCGGTCGTGAGACGATTGCTGTGCCACCTGCACCGCTCTTCTGGCGTGCAATGACGGATAATGAC
This sequence comes from Paenibacillus sp. FSL R7-0313, assembly GCF_037969885.1. Taxonomy (NCBI): domain Bacteria; kingdom Bacillati; phylum Bacillota; class Bacilli; order Caryophanales; family Paenibacillaceae; genus Paenibacillus; species Paenibacillus sp. FSL R7-0313. Next base: position 5,760,907 of record NZ_CP150219.1, on the reverse strand, counting down.
AAAGGCATGGCGATGGGCTTCGAACTGGGTGCCTGGTATGCAGCGAGCCTGATGCCACGTCCTGTAGAGTGGAAAGCGGAACAGAAACCGGATCAATACCGGATCGAGTTCACGTACAAGCTCAACATTTCGGCGGATGTACAAGTAAAAGTGGTATATACCGTTCATGCAGATGGAAGCGTACGTGTGCATAATACGTACAAAGGTACAGCCGGATTGCCAAACCTGCCAATTCATGCATTGTCCTTCAGAACATCACCTGACTTCGAAAACGTGGAATGGCTCGCGATGGGACCCGAGGAAAACTATGCAGACCGCGCATTTGGCGCACGTCTCAGTATCCACGGCAGCAAGGTAGCTGATACCATGGCTCCATATCTGGTACCACAGGAATCAGGCAACCGTACGGGCGTACGTTGGGCCAAATTGACAGACAATGCGGGACGTGGCTTCAAAATTGAAGCATCCGGAACCCCGGTTGAGCTAAATGTATCACCATATACGGCATTTGAGCTGGAGAACGCACAACATGCGTACGAATTGCCCCCTGTGCACTATACTGTCGTGACTGTAGCAGGTAAACAAATGGGTGTTGGCGGTGATGATAGCTGGGGTGCTCCGGTTCATCCGGAATACCTGATCCCTTCGGACGGCGAACTAACATTTGAATTTGTCATTCGTGCACTGTAATTAAAAGACGTACAGAATAAAGAATGTATCCTATAAAGAACAGAGGTCTTCGCTCATCGAAGGCCTCTGTTTTGTTATGTCAACGAACAGCTTGAGAGGCTTTGTATGAAACCGTTCTCTCTCCAACCTCGTAATGTACGAGACAGGAAACATAAGAGGGGGGTTCAAGATGAGTAAAAAAGCAAAGACAGGTATATGGGTGACGGTGTTGGTCTTCTTGGGTATCATTGTTGGATGTTTCATATGGTATTTCAATACCGCTTCAGGTGAACGTGCACTCAAAACGATGAGGTCCAATAACTCGGGTGGCCTGGAGAGGATTGTTAAAGTGTACAGCAATAATGGTGAATTGATTCAGACCTATGATGGCAAAATTGACGTGGAAGATACGGAATACGGCAATAAAGTATTATTTGATCTCAATGGGAAACGCGTTGTGATCTATAATGCAACGATTGTTGTTGAAGAGAAGTAAGCAAAATTAAGGAAATGATATAAGGGTCGGGTGAGATTTTTTATGGTGGATATGTACCTCATAATCCTTGTTGCTATCTTGGGAATGATCCTGTTCTATAGCTTGATCGCTTATTTCTTAATTCGTTTCATTTCAAAAAAAGCATTCAAGCTGACGTTAACCAAATATGAAATGACGGAGATTATGACTTGGCTCGCCGTGTTGTTTATTACCTTCATGATGATTAAGAATGGTTCGATAAATCTTCTTTTGCCGGTTGTTTTGCTTATCATTCCATTGATCAATTTGCGGATTTCCAATCGGAAACATCGAGAGCTGAACTCGTAAGGTCTTGCTACGTTGGGGTAATGAACAAGGAGGATGAACATAGGAAAGGTTGACGGAGATTACATCACTAGTCAACCTTTTTTAGTTTCATTACGAATGTTGAAAATGAACAAGGAGGAGTTTAGTGATGATTCTGGGCCGATCAACTGACACTTCAGGTTTAACGAAAGTTGCCAATCTTTCGGATGAGTTGCAGTCTGTTTTTGATCAAGCAGAAAGCAAATATCAAATAGTTGATATTGAACTATTCTTTGTTTTCAGGTGTCTCCCTGAAGAATACGATAGAAGATCCACCGTTAGGCATGTGAAGAAGGAGAATGTCATCTATTTTGATCTGGTGTTCAATGAGGATCGGTATAAGACATTAAGCAAAAGCAAACAACGGTATGCATTAAGCCATGAGTTTTATGCGTTTTTGAGTGAAAAGATCCAGAAATACAAGATTGAACATCTAAAAGTGAATGAGTTTATCGCAGATATGGGCATGTGGCTGAGGGAGATTGGATGGTTGCAGACCGAAGAGCAAGCCGAAATAAGTGAATTTGAAGAAAAGTATAACTAACTAAATAATGTGATATAAACAACAAAAATAGGCCCTCTTTCGAGGGCCTACTTTTCATGGGAGAGGAGAAACCGGACGAAGAGCTTATGGGGAAACGTAAGTCTTCTCCGCGGTTGTCTACGACACTTGTGATGTCGATAATTATAGAATCGCCCGATTGTTTCCTTTTTATACATATGCGTCAACAATTCGTCAACAATTTTCCAAGGGAAATGAAGACCGCACATTTTTCAAACTGAACCGGAGTGTGGTACGATAGTCGTATCAATAAACTTACATAGAGAAAAGGTGACTCGTCAAGTGAGAGTGGTATCTGGGAGTGCAAAAGGCAGGCCGCTGAAGGCTGTTCCTGGCACGGGTACGCGGCCGACCACCGACAAGGTGAAGGAAGCGTTATTTAGCATGGTTGGTCCTTATTTTGAGGGCGGCACAGCATTGGATCTGTTTGCAGGCAGTGGAGGTCTCGGTATTGAGGCGCTGAGCCGCGGCATGGACAAGGCTGTTTTTGTTGATTTGGAATCAAAAAGTATTGAAGTTATCCGCATGAATCTGAAGGCGACCAAGCTGGAAGACCAGGCGGCCGTATATCGTAATGATGCTGGTCGGGCATTGAAGGCACTCGCCAAGCGAGGCACAACGTTTGATCTGGTATTTCTCGACCCGCCATATCGCATGAAGAACGGGCACGAGTTGATGTTAACCATGCACGAACTGGAACTTCTGGAACCCGAAGCAACCATCGTGCTTGAATATGAATCCAAACATGATTACCCTGAGCAATTCGGCCCGTTTGAACAAACGCGCAAGGCATTGTATGGGGAGACGGCAGTATCCATCTATTATTATGCACCTGAAGCAGTTGAAGATGGAGAATCCATTACACCGGAAGAGGAGGCTCCTCATGACTGAAATGATACATCGACAGGAACGGATCGCCGTATATCCTGGAAGTTTTGATCCCGTAACGATGGGGCATCTGGATATTATCGCCAGAGCGTCAAAGCAATTTGATCGCGTCATTGTGGCTGTGTTGAACAATATGAGCAAAAATCCACTGTTTACGGTGGAGGAACGCAAAGAACTGATTACGGAAGTAACCCGCCATCTACCAAATGTGGAGGTAGACAGTTTCCGCGATCTGACGGCCAATTACGTTCGGCAAAAGGAAGCTCAGGTCATCGTTCGTGGTATACGCTCGGTAACTGATTTTGAATACGAGTTGCAATTGGCATCGACCAACAGCAAGTTGAATCCGGATGCGGAAACGATATTTATGATGACGAATCCCAAGTATTCCTATTTAAGTTCCAGCATCGTCAAAGAAATCGCTCATTATCATGGAGATGTTACAGATCTTGTCTCACCTGAAGTGGAAGCTGCGCTCCGTCAGAAAATCAGCGAGAAAACCGGCGGTTAAACCAGAAGGTAAGACCCGATAGACTAACCATGACTGCAAGAAGTAACGCAAGACCCATGCATGCAGCAGGGAAGACGCTCCAAACGGTGTTGATCGTGTATGTGTTACCAGGACTATGTATGAGTAGCCAACCAAATGGTGTTGAGAGGTCCTGCTCTGCATTCGTCTGTAATGTGGTCCAGACTTCTGTGCTATAACGGCTGAACGGCATCCATAGGAACAGACTGATGAAAAAGGCAATTAATCCATGAGTCAGACGAACTCCGGCAAAATACAACATCGATTTGCTGCTTGGACCAGTTGTTCTCAGGACAGCAGAGACTTGCAGATGGGAGCATAATCCACCCCATCCCAGAACGGCTGCAAGTAGAGATATGAGCAGCATGGGTGTAAGTGAAGTCTGGCTCAAATGATAGGTGCCCAGATGAAGCTCAAAGAAGGCTGGCCACAGCGCAGCAGAGGACCCGGGAGTCAGATATAGGGAGACCAACCGGATAAACACGGCAAAACCGATCATGTATCCACCAGTCATCATCAAGGTCTGTACAGCTTGAGATACGGTGTCACCGAGCAGTTTGCCAAATCCTCTTCCATCACGACGATGGGCTTCTCTGGCTGCGATCATCATATCAGACCATACACTGCGTCGTTTGAACGTTGCGTGGTGGGGTGCAGATGAGCGACTTGTGGAACTTGCAGGACTTGCAGGCTGAGAATCAAGAGAGCTCTTATCTGCTTGTACGGCTGTCGAGCCAACCCTGTCTTTCTGGTTACCCGGTGCAGGCAGGAGACGCGTGGCAAGAATGGCAGCAATCCAGCCGCTGATCCAGTGGACCATGAGTAGAAAATATCCGGCTGCTGGCTGGTGGAGAAAAGCAGCACCAACGACCAGTATGATCATCATTGGATTGGCAAAATGAGATGCCGCCGCAAGGACAACCGCCTGCTTGGCGGTAATTTGTCTATCCTGAAATAAACGGGATACTGCATCTGCTCCTGCGGGGAATCCGCCGCACATGCCAACGGCAATCGCCAGACCTGCGTTGCCTGGAAGCCTAAACCAGCGTTGCATTAACGGTCCGAGCAAGGCGCCGATCGCGTGGGTGAATCCAAACGCAGTGAGCATTTGGGATAACATGAGGAACGGGAGCATGGCAGGGAAGATGATTTTCCACCATATATCCAGACCTTGAATAGAGGCATCAAACGCTTCTTTGGGGGAAGCAACTACCGCAATGACCAACATTAAAGCGCCGGTACTTAGGATTATCGTTCGTAACGGGCCAGAATCTCTAACCTCGCTCTGTAATGTCATCGTTTCACCTCATATCAGATAACGCCGATTTGGCATCTGAATCGTTATGGACGGCCGAATGACGCCCGAAGGGCGGTTCGGCCTTGACCGGACAGGCTATTGTATACAGCGGCCTATCCGGCCTGTACCATTGTATGCACAAGGACCAGAGTGTTAGACTTGAAAAAAATGATTAAACAAGATGAGCTGAGTATCTGCATTATAAGGAGCGTGAATCTAACCGACGAATGGAAGTATTCACAAGGTGGAATTACGATCGCTGATTAGTGTAGAGTTCAGCTTATATAGAGATACAAAGAACGGAGGCTCATGCGATGAATCGGATTCGGAAATCTGGCGGATTCAGAGCTTCGATCTTTGTGATCGTGGTGGCTCTGGTCGTCTATGTTGCCGTGTACATGCCAACGCCGTATATCATATATATGCCTGGCAGTGCAGACGAAGTAAAACCAATGGTAACCGTTAAGGGTGGAGACCAGGAAGAACGCGGTGTGTTCATGATGACGACCGTGTCGGCAACATATGCCAATGTGTTTTTGCTAGGAACCTCTCTGTTCAATAAAAATGCTCAAGTGGATAAAAAGGAAGACCGACTGCGCGGCAAAAGCGAAGCGGAATATTCTGCCGAACAGGTGTGGTTCATGAGTGACTCACAATCCTCCGCAATGGAGGCTGCATATGAGCAGGCTGGTGTGACTTATTCTATTGTACCTGAACATATCTTTGTATTTGGACTGTCCGAAGATCCAAAACCGGAAGGAGATATTGCTCCGGGAGATATCATTCTGGGAGTGAATGGAACAGCTACGCCGGATAATACGGTGCTTTCTGCCCAGTTAAAAGATAAAAAGGTTGGAGATACAGTCGAAATGCAACTGGAACGTGGTGGAGAGACCATTAGCCGGGACGTGAAACTGATTCAGGTAAAAGATAGTAAAACGGGTGAAACCCGCCCGGGATTGGGCGTAATGATTGGTGCAGTTCAGAAGGTGAAAGCCGAAGATCCGGACAAACAGATCTCCTTTACCGATACCCAGGTTGGTGGTCCGTCTGCCGGATTGATGTTTACTTTGGAGATCTATAACCAGTTAACACCTGGAGATCTGACCAAAGGTCATCGAATTGCGGGTACAGGTACCATTACCAAGGACGGTGTGGTGGGTGCCATTGGTGGTGTAGTGCACAAGATTGTAGCTGCTGATCGAAAAGAAGCGGAGATCTTCTTTGTGCCGAAGGATAACTATAAGGAAGCAGCAGCCAAGGCTGAACAGATCGGCACCAAAATGAAACTTGTGCCTGTGAGCACGGTGGATGATGCGTTGGCTTATCTGAAAACCTTATCCGTGAAATCATAGGTTATAATCGGGCGGGAAGAGATCGAGCCAACGTTGAACCGGATGGATAAGTACGGATGAAATCGGAATAATTGATTAAAGTGGAATGAAGTGTGATCAAGAGATTTGAGAAGATCAATAGACTCACTAGACCCACAAGACTCAAAGGGATTAAAATAACTAAAAGAATTAAGAGAACAAGAGAAGTGAATAAGGAGATCCCCTTGTTGCGAGGTGCCTGAGCGGCGCGCAGCAAGGGGATTTTTTAATTGTATAGTTGAGTAACGAATAGTGGACATCAATGATCTGTTTGATGATGGAATAAAAAGCTCCATAGAGATGAAGCCTTATGGTCAAAAGCGGATTACAGTCTCACCGGAGACTCATAATAATCACTGAACATCTTGCGTGTGTCCCTATGCTCGCAAGCGAGCCCATACGCAACCTGAGCTTGTATATCCAATTCCAGCTGGTTGTGTGTGAACGTCGACGGTTTCAGCACAACTGGAAGCGATGCAGTTTTCTTCATTTGTTTAAGCAGGCTCTGCCCTTGAGCATTAAATCCGAGGACTCGGAGATATCCGGGTCCGGCAGCCAATTGCTCTGGTGAACACTCGGCTTTGGTGTGATTCAGGAGCAGGTGGGCGAGCATACGCTGGAGTTTGGTGCGTGTGTATCGTTTGGTCTTCAGTGCATTCAGGAGTGCTTCGACTGAAGGCTCCGGGAGCTGAGCGAGTGCACGGCTCAGCCGGTGTTCCAGGCCTTCCGTGACTTCGGCGATGCGTTCCAGCTCGGAGGCACGGCGGGTGGCCGCAAGGTGCAACAGCGGCTGTGCAAAGCGCTCCCAGTGTATGGGAGCGCGCCCTTCCTGCCATTCGCGATGCAGAATGGCAAGGGTCGCCGCCGGCACGTATGGCGCGGCGGCGTTGGGCCCGTCCGCCATCAGGAGGCGGCGGACGGCTGTGGCACTGGCGATCGCCCCCGGCCCGGGCGTCGCCTCATGATACGCGGCACCGGTACGCGCCGCCGTAAAGGGCTGGATCGCGCTGCCAAGTCGTTGCAGCGCGATCAGGTAGTGCAGCCCAAGCGAATTGTTGGGCTGCTCCAGCAGTGCAGCGGCGTCGTGAGCATCGACGCCGCCGGGCGCCAGCGCTGCCGCCGCGCCTGCGTACGCGGCGGGATAGCTGGCGCCTTCCCGCAGGCGGCGCGCGATGTCCTCGCGCATCCCTGCGGGCTCCACAGCCAGCACGCGCGCAATGCGCTGCAGGCTGTCCAGGTCGCCGGACTCGCTGCCAAAGCAGAGCGAGTCCACAATGCCGGTGCGGTGCAGCAGGGATACCGCACCGAAGGCAAACCACTCCGCCGGTTGTACCGCGTACGCAACCGGCAGTTCAAGCACGAGATCGGCGCCTGCGTGCAGCGCCATCTCGGTGCGCGCCCTTTTACCCACGATGGCGGGTTCGCCACGCTGGAGAAAAGGGCCGCTCATGACTGCAACAACGGCGTCTGCGCCGCTTAGCCGCCGAGCTTCTTGCAAATGATAAACATGCCCATTGTGCAAGGGGTTATATTCAACAATGACGCCTACGGCTTTCATGATTAGAGGTACTCCTTTCGATTGGATAACCGAGTATGTATAACATCCATTCCATCATAGGGGATGTCATGTATTAGATCAAATCATGCACCAATTCAGACAAGAAAAAGGGGCTGTATCAAAAGGAATTCCGCCTCGCTCCAAGCGCTAACGAATCTACCGCACCTTAAAAGGCGGATCGTTAACGTTTGTAAGATTTAACGAACCTCAGTAAGGCTATTTCGTCATAAAACGTCACCAAAATCGAAAAATTGACCGAATAGACGAAATAACATCTCTGTGATTCGTTAGATTTCAGATTTGGGCAAATGGGAGCAAATAGCGTGTCTCAGGATCATTAAAACAAAGTAACACAAACAAGGGATATCCCCTGTCATATTCACGACTTATGGGACATCCCTGTAAGTGTAGAGAACAACTTCTTCATCTTTAATAAGTCATCTTAATAAATCATCATAATAGGACACTTACCCATACACTTATATACATTAGTAAGAAGTTAGGCTAATCACATCTCACATTCTCAGAACGTTTAGACACTCTCCGGCACGGGAGAAAGACTTGCTTTAGGCCCGAAAAATTCATAATGAATATTGTCCGCTGCAACACCAAGCGCCTGAAGTTCCGTATACACTGCCCGCATGAACGAAACGGGTCCGCACAGATAATAGGTGGCATCCAGTTCATCAATCACTTGGCGAAGCCAGACCACATCCATATAACCTTCCTTATGAAAATACTCATTTTCATGATCAGAATCCTCAGGTTGAGTATAACAATAATAAGCTTTAACGCCCTGATTACGTTTGGCCAGACTGTTCACATGATCACGGAACGCGTGCGATTGACCATTGGGACTTGCATGCAAAAATGTAATGGTACGATTCTCATTCAAGTTAACCAGCGTATTTAACATGCTGATCATGGGCGTCAGACCGACACCGCCACTCAGGAGAACAACAGGTCGTTTATCGTCTGCATTCAGCGTGAAGTCGCCAGCAGGAGCGGATAGCTCCACCAGACTGCCTTCTTCAATGTGATCGTGGAGATACGTGGATATAACTCCATCAGGACGTTCTAATCCACCCAGCTCGCTTTTAACGGAAATGCGATAGTAAGGTTTACCCGGGGTATCTGAAAGGCTATACTGACGAATCTGGGTAAATGACTGTGCTTCTGGTTTGATTCTGATACTGATGTATTGTCCTGGTTCATAGGTGGCGATAGGCTGACCATCGTCTGGAACGAGGTAAAAGGACGTGATGACTTCACTTTCCTGCACTTTCTTGGCAACCTTGAAGGTACGAAACCCTTCCCAGCCACCCGTCTGGTTTTCTGCTTCCGCATACATGTCCTGTTCGATCCCGATAAAGGCGTCTGCAATGACATTATAGGCTTCACTCCATGCGGTGATAATTTCATCCGTTGCCGCGTCTCCAAGGACATCTTTGATGGCTTGTAGCAGATAGGTGCCGACAATCGCATATTGCTCCGGAACGATACCCAGGCTGCGATGTTTATGTGCAACTTGCCGGACGGCAGGCAGGATGGAGGACAGATTATCGATATGCAGGGCAGCGGTGTATACCATATTGGCGAGGGCAGCTTGCTGTCGTCCCTGTTTCTGATTTGCGTGATTGAAAATATTCAGCAGATCCGGATGAGCTGCGAACATCGTTTCATAGAAATGGCGTGTGATCGCTTCGCCGTGGACTTCAAGTACGGGGACTGTAGACTTAATGACTCTAATGGTGTTCTCACTTAACATACATTTTCCCTCCCGATATGATATGAAATAGTTGGATAATAAATCGGTCATGGAGCTGATCGTGCTTTGGTTTATAGCAAGTATAGATAGGGGGCAAGCGGGTCTGTGTGATATAGATCACACTAAACGTTAACGAAATGTGACCGCTGTTTGCAAGGAACTACAACTAAAATGACGACTTGTGATTTATCTTGAAGTGAGTCTATAATAGACCAGATGGAGTAAACGGTTCTGAGCCATTGGTTTTAAAAAGGGTGTAAAGTTAAAAGTGTTGACAAACGTCTTGAAAAATCGGTATAATGATTTTTGTTTGTTAAGTCAATTTCATAATACTTTTAACGGTGAATCGTCAGAATACATACAGTCAGGATATATTGCTTTACAAAAGCAGGCTTGACCTGTATAACTGTCGTGATACGTTTGACATGAATTATGAAATTGGTTTCGTTTGGAGTGATGGAAATGTTAATGCCATTTCGCAAAGTGGCTACCAGTGATGGTCCCCTGAAGTTTAACGAACAGTGGGATATCAAGGAACTGGTTTCTAACCGACAAGATATCACAGCCGTTACCCCGCTGACTGCGGACTTATCTGCAGAATTCAGAGAAGGTGACGTTGTGGATGTTCATGGCAAGCTGACAGTAGGAATGGACATGTTGTGCTCCCGTTGTCTTAAGCCGATCAATGAACATTTTCATATTGATTTTCATGAGCAATTCAAGCAGGGAAAACAGCCAGAGGAATTACACGAAGACGACGATACGCTCTATGTGGATGGGGATAGCGTTGATCTGAAAGGTTATGCCGAGGAAGCTTTTCTGCTGGATCTTCCGTTTATACCGCTATGTAGCGATACATGCAAAGGGTTATGCCCCAAGTGTGGCCATGAGCTGAACGAAGGTGACTGCGGTTGTGATAACCAGGTTATCGATCCGCGGCTTGCAGGGCTCAAGGATTTTTTTAAATGAGCATGATTGAAAATCGAACATTTTAAGACTACCTGCAAAGGTTGATTTTGATAAGGAGGTGGGAATAATGGCAGTACCTCAACGGAGAACGTCCAAGACGCGTCGCGACAAACGTCGCACTCACTTTAAATTGGCTGTACCGGGCATGGTGAAATGTGAACAATGTGGCGAACTTAAACTTAGTCACCACGTGTGCAAAGTGTGCGGAACGTACAAAGCAAGAGAGATCATCTCTCAATAATAGTTGGACATTAAGTAGCACTTCATTTCGATGAGGTGCTACTTTTTTTGGATTAGAGAGTGTAGGTAGAGTGAGCTAACTAGCATGAAATCCTTGCTCCACAAGGGTGAATTGTTTTTGTTAGGCCAGTCTTTCTTTTTGACACGGGATGAGATATACTATAGTTTAGTACCAGGTTCTAAGATTTGACGTTACATATAGAAGAACCATAATCCGTTTGAGAACGACCCTGGTGACCAGGGATGCAACTATAGAAGCAACACGAAAGAATGGTTGAACTGGCCGGACGGGACGGTTCCGTAAACGATACAGCGGGGGGTGTCAGGCATCGAACGTGTACCGAAGAGACAGAGGCAACAGCAGTTAACCAAAATGATAGAAGAGAACCCGTTTGTGACGGATCAGGAACTTACACGCCAATTGAAGGTGAGTATTCAGACGATTCGTCTTGACAGGCTGGAACTTGGAATACCCGAACTTCGGGAGCGGATGAAACTGATGGCAGAGCTCTCGTATGATCAGGTACGCTCGTTGCCCTTGCATGAGATAATCGGTGATATTGTGGATCTGCAACTGGACAAAAGCGGGATTTCCCTGTTTGAGATTAAGGAAGAACACGTGTTTTCCAGAACAGGCATTGCACGTGGACACTATGTCTTTGCGCAGGCTAACTCCTTGGCTGTAGCGATTATTAATGACGAGATCGCGTTGACTGCATCAGCAGACATTCGCTTTGTCCGTTCGGTTCATTTGGGAGAGAAATGTATTGCAAAGGCTTATGTGAGATCGATTCCGGGTCAAAAGGGCAAAGCCAAAGTGGAAGTATTTACTTATGTAGGTGAAGAAATGGTGTTTCAAGGCAACTTTGTAATCTACCATTCAGGTGGAGAAGACAGCGGAGAAGGAGGTCATTTGGAATGAAAATCGTCATTGATGCCATGGGAGGCGACAATGCACCTGCATCAACGGTAGAAGGTGCAATTGCCGCAGCCACGGAATGGGCGGATACACAGATCGTCCTGATCGGCGATGAAGCCAAGCTGGAGCCTCTTTTGAGTCAGTCAGGTGTGAGACCTGCCAATCTTACGGTTCGGCATGCTTCCGAAGTTATTGGTTCGGATGATGAACCCGTCAAAGCAGTGCGTCGCAAGAAGGATGCCTCCATGGTGGTCGCTGGCCGCATGCTGAAAGAGGGCGAAGCGGACGCGATGATCTCGGCGGGAAATACTGGAGCGTTGATGACAGCGGGTTTGCTTGTTGTAGGTCGCATGGAAGGCATTGAACGTCCGGCGCTAGCGCCTATGATTCCAACGATTGATGATGTAGGTGTGCTTGCGCTGGATCTTGGAGCGAATATGGATGCCAAACCGGAGCACCTTGCACAGTATGGCCTGATGGGCAGTTTGTATCGGCAAAAAGTACAGGGCATTGAGTCCCCGCGAGTGGGCTTGCTCAATGTAGGAACAGAGCCAGGCAAGGGAAATGAGTTAACCAAACATGCATACCCTTTACTGGAACAACTCCCAATTCGGTTTGTCGGTAATGTTGAGGCACGTGATGTGCTGACTGGTGCTTGTGATGTGCTTGTATGTGACGGTTTTGCAGGGAATATCCTGCTGAAATCGCTAGAGGGCACAGCAGGTGCCATTTTCGCCTTGCTTAAGGAACAATTTTCATCTTCTCTCAAAAGTAAACTGGCTGCAGCTGTACTAATGCCTGAGCTGCGTGGGTTGAAACGAAAGCTGGATTATACGGAGCATGGCGGAGCGCCGCTCCTCGGTTTGAGCAGACTGGTTGTGAAAAGTCATGGATCTGCTGATGGCAATGCCATCAAAAATGCTGTGCGCCAAGCTCGGATTGCAGTGCAGAATCAGCTGGTAGAGAGTATATCTAAGGAAATTAGCGGGAAGTGAGTGACGATATGAATAATTTGCGCCCAGTAGGGGTTATTGGTACAGGGAAATATGTGCCTGAGAAAATTTTGACAAATAGCGACCTGGAGAAAATGGTCGATACCAATGACGAGTGGATCGTCAGTCGTACAGGAATCAAAGAGCGTCACATCGCTGCACCCGATCAGGCAACTTCTGATCTGGCATATGAAGCGGCTATTAAAGCCCTTGAATCTGCAGGCATGACAGGCAGTGATCTTGATCTGATCATTGTTGCAACCATTACCCCGGATTCTTCGTTCCCATCGACAGCCTGCATCTTGCAGGACAAATTGGGTGCAAAAGGTGCCGCGGCATTTGATCTGTCGGCTGCTTGTTCCGGATTTGTATACGGTTTGGCTAGTGCTACGAGCTTCATCCAAAGCGGTATGTACAACAATGCACTTGTGATTGGTGCGGACTGCTTGTCTCGTATTACGGATTATACAGACCGTAACACTTGTGTCCTCTTTGGTGATGGAGCAGGCGCGGTAGTTGTTGGTGAAGTTCCGGAAGGTCGCGGATTCAAAGCATTCGATCTCGGTGCCGAGGGTGCTGGCGGTAGTCTTCTTCAGATGGAAGGCGGCGGTTCCCGTCTGCCTGCTACTGCAGAGACCGTTGAAAATAAAAAGCATTACATCAACATGAACGGTCGTGAAGTGTTTAAGTTTGCGGTACGTGTCATGGGGACGGCTACCATTGAGGTATTACGCAAGGCTGGTATGGAGCGTACGGATGTGGATCTGTTTGTTCCTCACCAAGCGAATATTCGGATTATCCAATCTGCGATGCAACGACTTGAACTTCCTGAAGAAAAGGTTGTAGTCAACGTGGATAAGTATGCAAACACATCTGCTGCTTCCATCCCGCTTGCTCTGGTAGAAGCAGCAGAGGAAGGTCGCATGAAAGCCGGAGATACCGTTCTGATGGTTGGATTCGGTGGCGGTTTGACATGGGGTGCATCGGTACTCGTTTGGTAAAATAGACATCTGGGAGATGAATGAGATGGGTAAAATAGCATTTGTATTTCCCGGACAGGGATCACAGGCTGTAGGCATGGCCAAGGACGCGTATGAGTCCGTGCCTGCGGCAACCGAGATTTTTCGCACAGCAGATGAAACATTGGGTTTCTCGCTGAGCAACCTTGTATTTGAAGGACCGGAGACCGAGTTGAAACAGACATCAAATACACAACCGGCTCTGTTGACAGCAAGTATTGCCTTGCTTGAAGCTTTCAAAGAAAAAGGAATTCAGCCTGACTATACGGCTGGACACAGTCTGGGAGAATACAGTGCACTGGTGGCAGCGGGCGTTCTTTCGTTTGCTGACGCAGTGAGCACTGTGCGGGCGCGTGGTCAGTATATGGAGCAGGCAGTACCGGGTGGACAAGGAGCGATGGCTGCTGTGTTGGGTGCGGATCGGGAAGCGCTGGGGGTGCTTTGCCGTGACGTATCTGAAAGTGGTCATGCGGTTGAACTTGCCAACATGAATTGTCCGGGACAAATCGTCATTTCTGGTGTAAAGGAAGGCGTAGCTGCAGTTGCGGAGCGAGTGAAAGAAGCAGGCGGTAAACGCGCTATTACACTTGAAGTAAGCGGTCCGTTCCACTCTTCATTGATGAAGGGTGCAGCTGAGAAGCTGGCAGAGAAACTGAAAACCGTTACGTTCTCACCGGCAGCGGTCCCTGTAGTCGCTAATGTGACTGCAAGACCTGTAGAGGATGGACAGGTTCAGGATTTGTTGACAGCTCAGGTCTATTCTCCTGTATTATGGGAAGACAGTGTGACATGGCTTATTGAGCAAGGCGTGGATACGTTCATCGAGATTGGATCTGGCAGTGTATTGACCGGTTTGATTAAAAAAACAGATAAAACCGTAAAACTGTACAATGTGAACAGTCTTGAAACGCTCGAAGCAACGGCAAGTGAATTAGAAGGAATTATATGAGTTAAACTAAACTTTTTACACGAGAACGGAGAGGACAGAAAAAACCTGAAGAAGCGGAGTGTTCGCCTTTATCACCGGATTTTCCCTTTAGAAAAGGGAATCAAAAAATCTGGGGATAACAGCGATCGGAAGGTTATTCTGTCATCGGAGTGGCAAGTGTAAACATTCTTTGGTTGAACTGATATAGATTTGGGGAAAGGAGGAATGATTATGTCTAAACCATTAGAAGGTAAAAATGCACTCGTTACCGGGGCATCCCGGGGCATTGGGCGCAGTATTGCACTGGCACTTGCAGAAGCTGGAGCGAACGTAGCCGTGAATTATGCGGGTAGCCAAGCGGCAGCTGAGGAAGTGGCGGAAGCGATTCGTGCCAAAGGAGTCAAGGCGATTACACTTCAAGCCAATGTTGGTCTGATGGATGAAGCTGAACAAATGGTCAAAGCTACTCTCGAAGCATGGGGTAACGTTGATATTCTGGTGAACAATGCTGGAATTACCCGTGATAATCTGATCATGCGTATGAAAGAGGAAGAATTCGATCAGGTTATTGAAACCAATCTCAAAGGTGTGTTTAACTGCCTTAAGGCGGTTACACGTCCAATGATGAAACAACGGTCGGGAAGAATTATCAATATCTCCTCGGTTGTAGGTGTGCTCGGTAATGCTGGACAAGCGAACTATGTTGCTGCCAAAGCAGGAGTCATTGGCCTGACAAAGGCATCTGCTCGTGAACTGGCTTCTCGTGGAATCACAGTTAACTGTGTTGCACCAGGTTTCATTGAGACAGATATGACAAAAGAGTTGTCCCAGGAGCTGGTGGACGGTATGCTAAGTGGTATTCCGTTGTCCCGTTTGGGTCAGCCGGATGAAATTGCCGGTGTAGTCACGTTCCTGGCTTCACAGGCTTCATCTTATATGACAGGGCAGACGCTGCATGTCGATGGTGGCATGTACATGTAATTCTTCCCGGACTTGAACAATAGTCGGGGAACAGGCGCTGGACGATCCGAAATGCCGGAAAAAGGCCGGGTTCCCCGGCCGGGAGCCGCATATGTCTTCTATGGCATTTTGCCTGCGATTCTCGTATAATACCAAAGAAGGAGGTGAACCGGATGTCCGATGTATTGGAGCGTGTAAAACGCATCGTCGTCGACCGCTTGGGCGCAGACGAAGCTGAAGTTACACTTGAAGCATCTTTCAAAGAAGATTTGGGTGCTGATTCTTTGGATGTAGTGGAATTGGTCATGGAATTGGAAGATGAATTTGATTTGGAAATCTCTGATGAAGATGCAGAAAAAATCACGACCGTAGGTGAAGTTGTAAACTACATACAATCTCATACCTAAAGTCATTTTTAGTCCCGCACATGTTTTCGAACAGGCGGGACTTCTCATCATTCATTGGTTTTTCTCATTCCGCAAGCAGCTCTACTTAAGCAGGCCTATCTTGGTTGAGTAGATGTCTGTTTGCGGATATTCCCACAAAATACTTGCGTAATGCAGTCGATATAGAGGTGACTCGGTTTGAAACAAAGAGTAGTAATTACCGGAATGGGCGTAATGACATCGCTCGGAAAAGATTTGGAAACGTTCTGGGGCAGTTTAATGGCAGGAAAGTCCGGAATTTCTCAGATTGAGGCGTTTGATGTTAGTGAGTACACGACACAGATTGCAGCCGAGATCAAGGATTTCAACCCGGAAGAATATATGGATCGCAAGGATGCTCGCAAAATGGACCGTTTTGTACAGTTCGCTGTGGCAGCCGGTTTCAAAGCCGTTGAAGACAGTGGTCTGAAAATTAACGAGAATATTGATGCAGAGCGTTTCGGAGTATCCATCGGATCAGGTATTGGTGGATTGGGTACATGGGAGGATCAACATAACGCATTGTTGCAAAAAGGTCCAAAACGGGTAAGCCCATTCTTTATTCCCATGATGATCTCCAACATGGCTTCAGGCCAAATGTCCATTTCTCTTGGTGCCAAAGGTCCTAACATTAACGTTGTTACCGCTTGTGCAACAGGTACACACTCTATTGGAGATTCCTTCAAGTTGATTGCCAATGGTGATGCAGATGCCATGATCTGTGGTGGTGCGGAAGCAACAATCAGACCAACGGGTCTTGCAGGGTTCTGTGCGATGCGCGCAATGTCTACACGTAATGATGATCCTGCGAAGTCAAGCCGTCCTTTTGATACAGAACGTGATGGTTTTGTTATGGGTGAAGGCGCTGGTGTTCTGATTCTGGAATCCCTGGAGCATGCTCAAAAACGTGGTGCACGCATTTATGGTGAAGTGATTGGTTACGGTCTGACAGGTGATGCACATCACATGACAGAACCAGATCCGGATGGAGCAGCACGTTGCATGAAGATGGCACTTCGTAATGCGGGTATTGAGCCTGAAGAAGTGGACTACATTAATGCACACGGAACTTCGACGCCTGTAGGCGACAGATCCGAAACGCTTGCGATCAAAAAGGCGTTTGGTGATCATGCGTACAAGCTCGCCGTGAGTTCCACTAAATCCATGACGGGTCACATGCTTGGCGCTGCTGGTGGTGTAGAAGCGGTCATCTGCGGATTGTCCCTGACACATCAGACACTGGCTCCAACGATTAACCTGGAAAATCAGGACCCGGAATGTGATCTGGATTATGTACCAAATGTTCCACGTCAAACCAAAGTTAATATTGCCATGTCCAATTCATTTGGATTCGGCGGTCACAATGCCACCATTATTCTCAAAAAATTTGAAGCATAAGGGGCTAGTTCGTTTGAGTGAAGATCTGAAGCAGTTACAACATAAACTTCAAATCAAATTTGACAACAGGCAGCTTTTAAAACAAGCGTTTACCCATGCTTCCTATGTAAACGAACACCGGTTCAGTCAGCATCAGGACAACGAGCGCCTGGAGTTTCTGGGCGATGCCGTGCTGGAACTGACTGTATCGGAGTACTTGTATCATTTGTATCCTAACCGTCCGGAAGGCGAATTAACTAAGCTGCGGGCATCCATTGTCTGTGAGCCTTCCCTCGTCAAATTTGCTGAAGCGTTGGGTTTTGGGCAGTATGTACTTCTTGGTAAAGGTGAGGAACTAACTGGAGGACGGACACGGCCGGCTCTGCTGGCAGATGTGTTTGAATCTTTCATTGGTGCATTGTATCTGGATCAGGGGCTTGCGCCTGTCCGGGCATTTCTCGATCAGCATGTCTTCCCATTAATTGTATTGGGTAGCAAGCTGCAAATGAGTGATTACAAAACGGAACTGCAGGAACTTACTCAGCATCACAATATGGGAGCTTTGGAATACCGTATCGTTGAGGAACGGGGACCTGCCCATGAACGTGAGTTTGTCTCGGAGGTCCATATGGGTCAAGAAAGGCTCGGCAGAGGTACAGGACGTTCCAAAAAGGAAGCGGAACAACAGGCTGCATCTGCAGCACTTGATCGACTGAAGCTTCCGGAAGCCGGAGCTTAACCGATAGCGTATAGACAAACGAAGAGCAAAGAGCAGCCCGCGGGTCCGCCCCGGCGGAAGTAATCGGCCGGACTGCTTTTTGCTCTTTTTTTTGTAAAGAGGTTCAGGAGAAGGTTACCTGATCGTTAACTAAATAAGTGAACCTTATTTTACACAAAACGAAGAGTGCAGAACCAATCTGAAGAAGCGAAGCTAAAAGCTTTCTGAAAGAAAGCTACATCGGAAGCATATGCTCCGCATTTATCAACGGATTTTTCCCTTGGATAAGGGAATCAAGAAAATCTGGGGATAAGAGCGATCGGAGGATGGTACTGCAATTGGAGTGATCATGTGTAATGACAATGGTTCAATTTATTTAGGCGCTTGAATGCAATACTTGAAATTTGCAAGAGGAGGTGACGAGAAACCCTATGTTTTTAAAACGGATCGAATTGGGTGGATTCAAGTCATTCGCCGACAAAACGGAGATGGAATTCGTTCGTGGCATTACGGCTGTTGTAGGTCCGAACGGAAGTGGCAAGAGTAATATATCGGACGGAATTCGCTGGGTTCTGGGGGAACAAAGTGCCAAGTCGCTGCGTGGTGGCAAGATGGAAGATATCATCTTTGCAGGCAGTGACGCACGGAAAGCTGTTAATTTCGGTGAGGTGTCGCTAACGCTTGATAACGAGGATCACGCACTTGCATTGGATTTCGGTGAGGTGACGGTGACTCGTCGTGTACATCGCAGCGGAGATAGTGAATATTTTATTAACAAGCAATCTTGTCGTTTGAAGGATATCACGGAGTTGTTTATGGATACCGGCATTGGTAAGGAAGCGTACTCGATTATTGGACAGGGGCGAATCGAAGAGATTCTGAGTACCCGTTCGGAGGATCGCAGAGGTATCTTTGAAGAAGCTTCAGGTATCGTTAAATATAAATCCCGCAAGCGGGATGCAACGCGCAAACTGGATGAGACAGAGCAGAATTTGCTGCGTATTCATGACCTGGTGACTGAACTGGAAGATCAGATTGGACCGCTAAAAGAACAATCAGAGAAAGCGATCCACTATAAGGAACTTCGTTCTCAGCTCAAATCACAGGAAATTTCCATGTATGTGTACCAGATCGAACAGATTCATGCTTCCTGGAGTAAGGCGAATGAGCGCCTGCAATCGCTAAAACAGGAAGAGGTTGGACTCGCAGCGATTGTCTCTACGCATGATGCCAAGCTGGAAAATGATCGGAATGCGCTGCGTATCCTGGAAACAGAGACAGAGCAACTGCAAGCCGCCTTATTGCAATTCAGTGAAGCGACAGAGAAAAGTGAAGGGCTTGGAGAATTGCTCAAGGAGCGTTCCCACCATCTGCAAACAAATCAGGAGCAGCTCAAAGTAACACTTGCTGCGAGTGAAGAGAGACATCGCGAACGGGAAACCGAGCTGCTTGCACTACGTGAGAAGTTTGGCAAACTTGAGCATGAACTGAATGATGTGAGAAATCAGTTGTCCCAGGAAGAAGCCAAACTCATCGGTGTTACAGGTGGCATTAGTCAACAGCAAGAGGAAAGCCTCAAAGGCAACTTGCTGGAACTGATGAATCAGATGGCTCAGACACGCAATGAAATTCGTTATGTGGATCAGCAGAAAGAAACGCTGGAGCGCAGAATGAATCGCGCGGCTGAAGAATCAGGCAAATGGGAAGAGCAGAAAGAGACACTGGAAAGTCGCAAAGCGGACATTGAGAAAAAAGTTGTTCGCTTGGGCAAAGAAATCAGTGATCTACGTGGTGGTTACATTACGGAAAGTGAACGACTCCAGTCGCTGCAGAAGCTGCTCGAAGAAAGTCGGGGCACAGTTCGTAAATGGGAACAGAAGCGTGAAGCTCAGGTCTCCCGCCGCGATACGATGAAAGAGATGCAGGATGATTTTGACGGATTCATGCTGGGTGTCAAGGAGGTTCTCAAGGCTTCGCGTAAAGGCACGCTTACCGGTGTTCATGGAGCTGTGGCTGAACTCGTTAAAGTTCCCGAAAAGATCGAGCTTGCGGTAGAGACAGCAATGGGAGCATCCTTGCAACATGTGGTCATGGAAAATGAATCAGTTTCCAGACAGGCAATCGCTTTCCTGAAGCAACGCCAGTTGGGGCGTGCAACGTTCCTGCCTCTGGATGTCATTCGTCCTCGTGCCATTGGAGCGGCTGAACGTTCCATGATCGAAGGTATGGAGGGTTTTGTGGGGATCGGTGCTGATCTCGTACAATTCGAATCCAAGTATGCTTCGATCATTGGCAGTCTGTTAGGTAATGTTATTATTGCTGAAACGCTGGAGGTCGCCAATAAAATTGCGGCTCGCTGCCAGTATCGTTTCCGGGTCGTGACGCTTGAAGGTGACGTGGTCAATGCGGGTGGTTCCATGACGGGTGGTAGCCAGCACAAGAAAAATGTGAGTCTGCTCAGCCGGAAACGGCAGCTGGACCAGCTCGACCAGGATATTTTGGACACCGAAAATCAGATCGTGAAACTGCATCGCAGTGTGGATGATGTAAAAGTTCAACTGGAGCAGTGTCAGGACAAACTGGATGAACTTCGTCAGTCCGGTGACGATACCCGAAATGCAGAACAGCAGGCTTCGATGGAAATGAAGCAGGTAGAGCATGAGCTTCGCCACGTGCTTGAACAGGTGGCCGTTGCCGGGCAGGAGAAGAGCGGGTTTACCGAAGAGATCAAAGAGCTGGATACGGCTCGCATCGTTGCTGTGAAGAAGCTGGAGCAGCTTGAAGAGGAAGAAAAAGCGACTCATCGTGCCATTCATGCAGCTGAGTTTGCCCGAAAAGCCAATGAATCCGCGAAGGAAGAATTGCAGAGCCAACTCACCGAATTGAAAGTGCGCGAAGGCAAGCTTGATCAGGAGCGATTCTCCAATGGAGAACAATTGCGGCGTCTGGAGCGTGAAGTGGAGTCGCTGGTCAAAGATCTGCGTCAGAATCGCACGTTGCTGGCTTCGATGGAAGCAGATCTCAAGAAAACACAAACCGAGAGTGTTAAGCAGATTGAAGATCTGAACCAGTACAAGCTGAAAAAAGCGGAAGCTTCCCAGGAGCTGGACTTCAAACGTGCTGCCCGGAGTGAGTTGTCGAAAAAACTTGAGCTTGCCGAGAGCGAAACGAAGGAACAGCGCACGCAGTTAAAAGCTGTGGAAGAGCAGATGCGACAGACGGAAATTTCCGTGAACCGGTTGGATGTTGAGCTGGAAAATATATTGCGAAAGCTGACGGATGAATACGAACTGGGTTATGAACTGGCCAAAGAGCGTTATCCTGTGCCGGAAGACGTGGAGCATACACAGGCAGAGGTACAGAAGCTGAAGCGCAGCATATCCTCCCTGGGTGATGTGAACCTGGGAGCGATTGAGGAGTTCCAGCGAGTCAATGAGCGATACGAGTTCCTGAGTGAACAGAAGAATGACCTGGTGGAAGCCAAAACAACGTTGTATCAGGTTATTCGGGAAATGGAAGACGAGATGGCGAAGCGGTTCAAGATCACGTTTGATGCAATCCGCCGTGAGTTCGGTACCGTGTTTACCAAGCTGTTTGGCGGGGGACGTGCTGACCTTGTTCTGATGGACCCGGAGCGTTTGCTTGAAACGGGAATAGATATTGTGGCTCAGCCACCAGGCAAGAAACTGCAAAACCTGCAACTGTTATCCGGTGGGGAGCGGGCTTTGACGGCGATGGCTTTGTTATTTGCTATTCTGCATGTCAAACCTGTACCATTCTGCGTGCTGGATGAAGTAGAGGCAGCGCTGGACGAAGCTAACGTGGTACGTTTTGCCCAGTACTTGCGTGAATTCTCCGAACAGACACAGTTCATCGTTGTTACCCATCGTAAAGGTACGATGGAAGAGGCTGATGTGCTGTACGGTGTTACGATGGAAGAGGGCGGAGTATCCAAGCTCGTTTCGGTTAAACTGGAAGATGAGGAAGCAGTAATTGCCTGATCTGATCCAAACCTGTGAGATAAATGAACTCATTGTAATTATTGAAAATCATTCAGATTGAGCATTTTTGCAAAAGCGCTTAGATTATGTACACGATGGAGGGGCTTTATGAGTTTTTTTAAAAAGCTGAGAGACAGCATTGCAAGCAAAACGGAGTCGGTCACCAAACAGTTCAAGGATGGATTGGAAAAGACACGTAAAGGGTTAGTGGAAAAAGTGTCAGATCTCGTTATCCGCCGTAAAAAAATCGATGAAGAGTTCTATGAAGAACTGGAAGAGATTTTGATCGGAGCAGACGTTGGCGTGAATACAGTCATGAATCTGATCGAAGACCTGCGCGTTGAGGTGAAAAAACGCAAAATCGAGGACGCGGCTGAGCTGCAGCCTGTACTGTCTGAGAAACTGACGGATCTTCTTCGCGGTGAACAGAATAACGAACTGAAAATGAATCCGGATGGCATTACCGTTATTTTGTTCGTTGGTGTTAACGGTGTTGGTAAAACAACAACGATTGGCAAGCTGGCGCATCGATTTAAACAGCAAGGTAAAAAAGTCATCATGGCAGCTGGAGATACGTTCCGTGCCGGAGCCATCGAACAGCTGGAAGTATGGG
The DNA here is from genome assembly GCF_037969885.1 of Paenibacillus sp. FSL R7-0313. NCBI lineage: Bacteria > Bacillati > Bacillota > Bacilli > Caryophanales > Paenibacillaceae > Paenibacillus > Paenibacillus sp. FSL R7-0313. Next base: position 5,738,261 of record NZ_CP150219.1, on the reverse strand, counting down.
GACAACGTGCCGGTGTCGATGTTATCAAACAGCAATCTGGTTCTGATCCAGCAGCGGTTATGTATGATGCGGTACAGGCAGCTAAACAACGGGGTGCGGATGTTCTCCTCTGTGATACAGCAGGTCGTCTGCAAAACAAATCGAACCTGATGGACGAGCTTAACAAGATATATCGTGTCATTCAGCGTGAAATTCCGGATGCTCCGCATGAAGTACTGATGGTACTGGATGCAACAACAGGTCAAAATGCTTTGAATCAAGCCAAACTTTTCGGTGAGAAAAGCGGCGTAACTGGCCTCGTACTGACAAAACTGGATGGAACAGCCAAAGGTGGGATCGTTGTTGCGATCCGTCAGGAGCTGGACTTGCCAGTGAAACTCGTGGGGCTGGGTGAGAAAATTGATGATCTGCAGCCGTTTGATTCGGAGCAATTTGTGCATGCTTTGTTCGCCGGATTGATCCAGGAACAGCCAGCTGAGAGTGCTGAAGAAGAGGAAGCTAATTCCTAGAAGCATTAATTAATAGGTTGAATTTAATAGCGTTAACCGTAATTGCCAGTGATATACGTGATAAGTGTCACGTGTAATGTCACTGGCAATACGTGTATAATGAGAATAAAGCAGGCAATGCTAAAGGGTTAGAAAGGACGGTTGAAAATGGCCAATACTCATACCTATTCTCGCCGTGAAGAAGTCGCCAATGCGGTGACACATGGAATCGGTGCTGCACTCAGTGTAGCTGCACTGGTGATATTGATTGTATTTTCAAGTATGAAAGGCACAGCTTGGCATGTGGTCAGTTTCACGATCTACGGGATCACCATGCTGCTGCTCTATACGAGTTCTACACTCGTGCATGCATGGAAAGATGGAAAAGTGAAAGATTTATTTGAGATTTTCGACCATTCTTCCATTTATTTGTTTATTGCGGGATCGTACACTCCGCTTTTGTTTATTGCTGTTCGGGGTACACTTGGATGGACCCTGTTCGGTATAATCTGGGGAGTCGCATTATTCGGCGTGATCTTTAAGGCGTTTTTCACGAAAAAGTTTTTATTCATGTCGACGATTTTCTATATTGCGATGGGCTGGCTCATCGTTATTGCCTGGCAACCGCTTATGGCTGCCATTCCTACAGGTGGAATTGTGCTGCTGGTTGCTGGAGGCCTGATGTATACACTGGGTACGCTTTTTTATATGTGGCGTGGATTTCCTTACCACCATGCGATTTGGCATCTCTTTGTGCTAGCAGGCAGTATTCTTCATTTCTTTATGGTACTGCTGTACCTGACACCACTTCGCTAGAACACCGTAAACGAATGCATCTCCACGAACTGAGAAGCATTCGTTTTTCTTCTACATAGGTGGATCGTAGAGATACAGACAGGATTTGCTTGTAGTGAAAAAGAGTATAAACCACCCGTTAAACATCGAAATAACATATCATCAGAGCTGTTTTTATTGTGACAAGTATTTTTGCTTGACAACCTGATTTGTTTTAGGTATTATTAGGAACGTTGCAAGAGTGTAAAGTGTTTTTCCTTGACGAAGGGAGTGCCCCGATGTGAGTCAAGAAAACCGGCTTGAGAAGACAAACCGGATTAACTTGCTGTTTGCTTTTTATGAATTGTTACTTACCGAGAAACAGCAGACTTTTCTAAAGTATTACTTTCATGACGATTTCTCACTTGGTGAAATTGCAGCCGAGTTTGAGATCAGCCGCCAGGCGGTATACGAGCATATCAAGCGTGCCGAACAAGTGCTGGAAAATTACGAAAGCAAGCTGGGCTTGCTGGGAAAGCATGAACGGCGTAATCGCAATCTTGAAGATTTGCAAAATGCATTGGAACGCGCAGGCGTCTCCATTGATAACAACAAACAAATACACGATATCGTTGCTCAGCTTAGTGAATGAAAATTGGCTGAGCGGAACGTATCGGTCTTGAAAACAGTATTAAAGCTTAAGGAGGTGGGATCATGGCATTTGAAGGATTAACGACCCGATTACAGAATGTGTTCAGCAAGCTGCGCGGCAAAGGCAAGGTGTCTGATGAAGATGTAGCCGAGGCTATGCGCGAGGTACGTCTGGCATTGCTCGAAGCGGATGTAAACTTCAAAGTGGTCAAGGAATTCATCGCCAAGGTGAAAGAGAAGGCTGTTGGCAAAGAAGTGATGGAGAGCTTCACGCCAGGAATGGTCATCATCGACATCGTTAACAAGGAACTAACGGATTTGATGGGTGGAAGCCAGGCCAAACTGGCTAAAGCAAACAAACCGCCTACGGTGCTGATGATGGTTGGTTTGCAGGGTGCTGGTAAAACAACCACATCGGGTAAACTGGCTAAAATGCTGCAAAAGCAAAACAGCAGACCATTGCTTGTTGCAGGAGATATTTATCGTCCGGCAGCGATCAAACAGTTGCAAGTACTTGGCGAGCAGATCAAAGCGCCGGTATTCACACTGGGAGATCAGACAAGCCCTGTTGAGATCGCACGTCAAGGTCTTCAACACGCCAAAGATAACGGTAATGACTATGTTATTATCGATACAGCTGGACGTCTGCATGTTGATGAAGAGCTGATGGAAGAACTTCGCCAGATTCACAGCGTAGTGAATCCGGATGAAGTACTGCTTGTCGTGGACAGTATGACAGGTCAGGATGCGGTTAACGTAGCAGAACACTTTAACCAGCAGCTTAATCTGACCGGTGTTGTCCTGACAAAGCTGGATGGCGATACTCGTGGTGGTGCTGCGCTTTCCGTCAAAGCAGTTACGGGTTGTCCAATCAAGTTTGCTTCCCTTGGAGAGAAACTTGACGCTTTGGAGCCGTTCCACCCGGAACGTATGGCTTCACGGATCCTCGGTATGGGTGATATGTTATCTCTGATTGAGAAAGCACAATTAAACATTGATACCGATAAAGCCAAGGAAATGGAACGGAAGATGCGTAATGCAGAATTCACGTTTGAAGATTTCCTGGAGCAGATGGATCAGGTGAAAAAGCTGGGACCAATCGACCAGATCATGGATATGATCCCCGGCATGGGCAAGATGAAACAAGCCAAGGACCTGAAGGTTGATGATAAACAGATGGGCCGGATCGAAGCGATCGTTTACTCAATGACGACCGAAGAGAAACGCAACCCGGACATGATCAACCATAGCCGCCGGAAGCGTATTGCTACCGGAAGCGGAACATCTCTGGCTGAAGTAAATCGTCTGATCAAGCAATTTGATGAGATGCGCCGCATGATGAAACAGTTCTCGGATATGATGGGACCTAAAGGCGGCAAAAATAAAGCGATGAAGCAGCTTAAAGGTATGGGCAAAGGAATGAAGTTTCCTTTCCGTTGAATTAAGCGAAGCTGGATCATATACAGATTTCATTGAAGGAGGTGAATTTTCAAATGGCAGTTCGTATTCGTCTGAAACGTATGGGTGCTCACAAAGCTCCTTTCTACCGCGTAGTGGTATCGGATTCCCGTTCCCCACGTGACGGTCGTTTTATCGAGGAGATCGGTTACTACAACCCGGTTGAACAACCGGCTGTTGTTAAGATCGATGAAGATAAAGCATTGGCATGGCTTCAAAACGGTGCACAAGCATCTGACACTGTCCGCAACTTGCTTAGCAAAGCGGGCGTGATGAAGAAGTTCCACGAGTCTAAATTATCTAAATAAAGTGCTGATTCGGAGGGTCATCTATGGAAGAATTAGTAAGCATAATTGCTAAGGCTTTAGTCGATCATCCGGAAGATGTGGCGGTTCGGACGGTTGAGAAAGACCGGCTTGTCGTTTATGAGTTAACCGTTCATCCTGACGATGTCGGGAAAGTAATTGGTAAACAGGGACGAATCGCGAAATCACTTCGTACGGTCGTCACATCAGCAGCAGTTAAGATGGATAAACGGGTTACCGTTGATATCATATCTTAAAGATATACGAAAGGGGGTTAGGATGCATGTCCTAGCCCCTTTTCGTGCATGCTGAACTTAATATGTTGGATTAGATATTGAATTAAAATATTTTTGGGTATGAGTGACTTCGGAGCAGTGCAGGGGACGGGATCGATTCTGGAGAAGCGTTAGCGTTCGCCTTTATCACCTCATTTTCACCTTTTAAAGTAAGTTCAAAAAATGAGGGGGTAACAGCGATCGAAAGAACGAACCGTCGCCGGAACGACCGTACGAGAGTCGAAGTAGCTGTTTATTTTGATTTAATTTCGTAGGAGGATTTATGGCAGAGTTTATGAATGTAGGTAAAATCGTTAATACGCATGGAATTCGCGGTGAGGTGAGAATCATGCCTTTAACCGATTTCCCGGAAGTGCGTTTCGCGAAAAACGCAGAGTTGTTTTTCTTTACACCAGATAATCATCCAGTCATGGTTAACGTGGAATCTTCACGTTTGCATAAAAATATGTATATTCTTCGTCTGAAAGAGTACGGCAACATTAATGAAGTAGAAAAGTTTAAAGGCGGCATGGCCAAAGTGTTAAAAGAGAACCTGGCTGAGCTGGACGAAGGTGAATACTACTTCCATCAAATCGTTGGGTGTTCAGTCATCACCGAAGAGGGTGAAACGCTTGGAACCATCTCTGAAATTTTGACGCCGGGTGCCAATGATGTGTGGGTTGTCAAAACGCCAGCTGGTAAAGAAGTGCTGATTCCCGTTATTGATGATGTAGTACTTGATGTGGACATCGAACAGAAGCAAGTGAAGATTCACCTGATGGAAGGGCTGCTATAACATGAAAGTGGATGTATTAACGCTATTCCCGGAGATGTTTGACGGTGTGTTCGGAGCAAGCATTCTGGGCAAAGCTCAAACGAAGGGACTCGTTTCCCTTGGTGCAACCAACTTCCGAAATTATGCGACCAATAAACATAATACAGTAGATGATGCCCCTTATGGCGGAGGCGGAGGTATGGTGCTGAAACCAGATCCGATCTTTGCTGCTGTAGAAGATGTTCTGGAGCAACGCGGAGAAGCCTCGGCAACGATGAAAGCTCCACGTATCATTCTAATGTGTCCGCAAGGTGAGACGTTTACACAGAAAAAAGCAGAAGAACTTGTGCAGGAAGATCATCTGATTTTTATATGTGGACATTATGAAGGTTACGATGAGCGTATTCGCGAATTTCTCGTGACGGATGAACTATCCATTGGTGATTACGTACTCACGGGTGGGGAGTTGCCTGCTATGGTTGCCATTGATAGTATCGTACGTCTTATCCCTGGTGTGCTTGGTAATGAGACAAGTGCTGTGACGGATTCATTCAGTACTGGACTCCTCGAATATCCACACTACACACGTCCACCCGAGTTTAGGGGCATGAAAGTACCGGATATGCTGTTGTCGGGACATCACCTTAACATTGAGGCATGGCGCAGAGAACAGTCGTTGCTTCGTACGCTGGAGCGCAGACCGGAGATGTTGGAAACGGCCGATTTGACGGATAAAGAGCGAGTTTGGCTGAAAAAGATGCGCTCAAACCGTGAAAATAGCACAGAGTAAGTATTTGTATCGTATAAACACGTAAATATTATTTTCCAGAGTTCGAAAGGGCCAACCTTGATACTAAAGGTTGGCTTTTTTTTGTGTACATTGAAAAGAAAACTGGATTTTCATTAGTTTATTTTATAAAATACAAGTATAATTAAATGAAACTGAGTTTCATTTAATGAAACAATAGGCGGTGTATGAATGACTTACAATATTATTGGTCTTGATCATATTCAGCTCGCAGCACCAGAAGGTTGTGAAGCGGAGGCACGTCATTTTTTCAATAACGTGTTAGGCTGGACGGAGATTCCCAAACCTGAAATTCTGAGAAAACGGGGTGGTGTATGGTTCGAGTGTGGCAGACACCAAGTGCATATTGGGGTACAAAAAGATTTTATTCCCGCCACAAAAGCTCATCCGGCATTTCATGTACAACATTTGGATCAGTTACGTGATCATCTCATTCATAACCAAATTCATATTGTCGATGACGAAGCAAGAGCAGATGAAGGTGTACGACGATTCTATATAAATGATCCTTTTGGCAATCGTCTTGAGTTTTTAGAGTGGGTTTAAATCATTCCTTTAAATTGGTTATTGTTGACCGAGGTACTTTTTTGCAGCTTTGAACATTTTTGCATGAGCACATAATAGGGTTGTAAAAATCAGGGGTTTTCTTTATGTTGAACTCAGCTGTAATGGAATGTTAACGATACGCTGAGGAGGAAGATGATGAGCAATCAGCCTTATGAAATCGCCAGAGCAGATATTAGCGAAGCTGGAGAACGCTGCAAAATGCTTTTGGGAGATCTGAATGGGGATGGCAGACTTGAAATGTTGCTGGTACAGGCAGATGGGGGTATAGACGATCGGTATGTCCCGCATCAGGTATGTTGTTTGACTGCGTTTGATCTGGAAGGAACATTACTATGGCAGGTCGGAACTCCTGATCCTGATGCAGGTGGTCCGGGTTCAGACTATCCCGCTCAGATCGCAGATTGGGATGGAGATGGAAATAATGAAGTATTGTGTGTCATGGACAAACAATTTCTCGTGTTGGATGGCCGGACCGGAGAGATCAAAGAAACACGTGATCTGCCAGGTGATGAAGCACATGACTGCATTATTCTCGCCAACCTGACGGGCAACCAACAGAAAATGGACATTATACTGAAAGACCGCTATAAGACGTTATGGGCACTTGACCATGATTTTAATTTGTTGTGGAAGCATGAGGGAAACCCAGGACATTTTCCATGGGTATATGATATCGATGGAGATGGGAAAGATGAAGTGATGGCGGGATATGACATGCTGGATCATGATGGGACGTTATTATGGTCTTGTCATAATCTCGATGATCATGCTGACTGTATATGGTTTGGAGACGTTGACGGTGATGGGGAAGTCGAGGTTGTTATCGGTGGCAGTGTGACGGTCATGATGGACCGCTATGGTAATGAGAAGTGGCGTTATGAAGATTCGATTGAATCACAACATATTGCACTGGGCCATTTTTGTTCTGGAATGAAAGGTTTACAGATTGCAGGTCTGGACCGGATTGTCCGAGGGGATGAGAATGGTAAGGATGGAATGTTCATGCTGGATAGTACAGGCCAAGAAATTTGGAAAGAAAATCGCAAGACTCGTGGCTGGTTAACCATTATAGAGCCTGTATGTAACTGGGATGAGGGTGGACTCGATTATATTTTGGCGTATCGCCGAGGTGGAGATGTATTGCCTTCTTTGGTAGATGGAGACATGAAAACGGTTACTGAATTCCCGAAAGAGGGATATGCGGTGCATGCAGACCTGGTTCAGACGGGGAAAGAACAGATCATCATCTATGACGCAGAGGAAGCAGTGATTTATTCCAGCTCCCCGATGACATTATCACTTACCGATGCAAAAAGAGCCAAGCCACAGCCCAAAAGGCTGTATAGCTCGACTCTGTATCCGGGCGGTGAAGTTAAAGTGTAGATTTTACTGGTCATTCTCCGATGCAGATGATTCGTTCTGCGGACTGGATTCGGGTTGAAGCAAGGTCGCCAAATCAGTACCTGTGGTGACCGTCAAGCGAGGCAGCTTCATGGGATGATCTCCTGGATGCACAAATCCAGACTTTACGGTAAAGGCCATGCGATATCCATGTTGTTGTAACTTGTAGATCATCTGTGTACTGGTATAACCAAAAGGATATGCCAGATAAGGTGTGTCTATTCCGGTTTGCTTCATACGCTGGATATCATCATCCAGAAGACTGGTGTCCAGACCGACAGGCACACTGTTACCACAGCGCATAAATCCCTTGTGATGCAGGTTATAGGTATGGCTGTTGAATTCAAATACGTCGGTTGCCACCTGCATCTCTGGCTTGGAGATGAAACTGTTAATGGCGGGCTCAAATTCCGAAGGTTGCTCCTGAATTTTACTGCCTATGACAAACAGCGAGGCATGAAAATTATATTGCTGAAGCACAGGGTAAGCTAATGTATAATTGTTCTGGTATCCGTCATCAAAGGTAATTACAATGGACTTCTGTGGTAAGGATAACTTTCCATTAACATATTGTTCAAGCTGATCCAGTGTAATTGTTCGGTAGCCTTCATCATGCAGGTATTTCATATTTTGCTCAAAATCCTCCAGATTAATGATGGATTTATTATCTGTCTCATGATTATTCAATTTGGGCTCTATGTAATGATACATCAGCACAGGAACTTCTGTAGCAGTACCTTGTTCAATCTTGAAGTTAGAACGATCCAGCGCAGATTGGTTAGAGAAGTCAGTGTGTGACAGCTCGAATGCTTTACGTTTGACTATGTCCCAGGATGTGCAGGCTTTGTGTGACAGTGCATTCGTTGGATGAGTTACGGCATATGCATACAGTGTAATGGAGCATATGAGCATGGCGAGTAGGGCAAGTGTGATCTTTTTCCAATATTTCATGAGTCTTGGGGTTCTCCTTTTAAAGTGGTCATTAAGTTATATCATAGACGATATTTCTACACGGGAAGTTACAGTATTTTTTCCTGTATCAGCTTGACTTGCAGTTGAGAGCGTTGATTCACGGTCCAATGAGAGAATGTATTTTAGAATGAAGTCAACATGTGATGGATGAGTTTCAGAGCGGCAGATTGAACAATAGGCATTTGTTTAATTTCTCTTGTGTTTTGATATGCTGCGTGATACAATAAGTCTGTTATGTGGAATACGGCGGTCCTCTATGGATAATGAAGGAGACAAGGTGATCTCTGGAAGAAGTATGAACGCCTGTACGGAAGGAGGGAGTCATAGATGAATATCGTTCAAGCGATTACACAAGAACAACTTCGTAAGGATATTCCGAGTTTTCGTCCTGGTGACACTTTGAAAGTGCACGTTAAGGTAATCGAGGGAACTCGTGAGCGTATCCAATTGTTCGAAGGTGTTGTGATTAAACGCCGTGGTGGTGGAATCAGTGAGACTTTTACAGTTCGTAAAATTTCTTACGGTGTAGGTGTGGAAAGAGCTTTCCCGCTTCATTCCCCAAAAATCGATAGAATCGAAGTGGCTCGCCGTGGTAAAGTGCGTCGTGCGAAGCTTTATTATCTTCGTGAACTACGCGGTAAAGCAGCGAGAATTAAAGAAATTCGTTAATATAACGGATACCGGGAAGGGCTTGGAGACAAGCCCTTTTCGTTTTTGTCCGGGAAAAGTTGAACCGGAGGTACACTTCCGAGTAAAATGGTATGGCAACACATGCGGGGAATAGTCCGGGAGGCTTGTGAAATCAGTTATTGAAGTGCGTGTTCAAAAGACCGGTTTTAGTACCGACTTTTTGAACAACCTCTTGAAGGCATTTGAATTGTGGATTAAATGTACTGTAATGCTTGGTGAAAGATTACATAACTGATGTGAATGTTTTGTATCCATCCATGGAGTTATTGGAACGATACAGAATGCTGGATGTGTGTACTGCTATAAACATGTACTGTGAAGAGAGGAAGATCTTGAATGGAACAAGAAGTTCAACATGACCGGGGCAATCCTGCCGAAGAGAAAAACAGTCGATCCAAAAAAGCCAAAAATGAAATTGTTGAATGGCTTAAAGCCATTGTTATCGCATTAGTTCTCGTCATTCTGATTCGGTGGTTGCTCTTCAAACCGTTTGTTGTGGACGGTCCTTCCATGCAGCCGAATTTTGAAACGGGTGAACGTGTGATCGTCAACGAGATCTTATATGATATCAGAGAACCGAAGCGTGGTGAAGTTATCGTCTTCCACGTACCATCCGAAGGTCGAGATTTCATTAAACGTGTTATTGCTGTAGAAGGTGATACAGTTGAGGTTCAGGACGATACCGTGATGGTTAACGGCAAAAAGGTTGATGAAACGTATATTCAAGGAGCCATTGATGCAGCTGAAGCAAATGGTGGAACCTATAACGTGAAGGATTTCCCGAATGAGCAGTTCCCTGATGGCAAAGTGCCGGCAGGTCACGTGTTTGTAATGGGAGATAACCGTCCAAATAGTACAGACAGCCGTATGATCGGTTATGTTTCGTTAAAAGATATTATTGGTCGTGCAGATGTGATTTTCTGGCCGATCGGTGAGATTAAGTGGATCAACCACTGAAACTGAAGTAAATAATGAGGTGAAGACAAGGTGACGATACAATGGTTTCCAGGTCATATGACTCGAGCCAGACGCCAGATTCAGGATAAGTTAAAGCTCATCGACGTGGTCATCGAACTATTGGATGCCCGTCTGCCTGTCTCCAGCCGTAATCCGATGATTGACGAAATATTGCTGGATAAACCCCGGATGATTTTGTTGAACAAATCGGATTTGGCAGATGCCAAAGTGACGCAAGAATGGATTGAATATTTCAAAAAAGAAGGAATTACCGCTTTTCCTGTAGATGCTTCGACGGGAACCAATGTTAAAGATATTCCCGTGCAGGCCAAGCTTCTTCTTAAAGAAAAAATTGACCGTCAAATTGCTAAAGGGATTAATCCTCGTGCGGTTCGCGGATTGATCGTAGGGATTCCCAATGTAGGTAAATCAACACTGATTAACCGACTGGCTGGACGGAGTATTGCGTTAACAGGAGATCGTCCTGGTGTGACGAAGGGGCAACAGTGGATCAAGGTAGGCAAAGAAATGGAGTTATTGGATACTCCGGGTATTCTGTGGCCTAAGTTCGAAGATCAAAATGTAGGTTATCGTCTTGCCGTAACAGGTGCAATCAAAGAGGAAATTCTGAATGCAGAGGATATTGCCTTTTTTGGAATCAGTTACCTGATGCGTTATTACTGGGACGCTTTGGAAGAGAGATACGGACTTCAGGAGTTCTCCAAGGATGCAGATGATTCAGACAGTGTTATTGCGATTATGGAACAAGTCGGCCGTGTCCGTGGATGTGTTGTAAGCGGTGGACGCATTGATCTGGAAAAGGCATCACGAGCATTTCTGCGTGAACTGCGCGCGGGTAAAATGGGACGTTTTTCTATGGAAGCTCCCTATTAAAAAAATGGACTCTACACGATGAAGATCTTTATCTGTTCATTTCATATATACAAGTGCCGAAAGAAGCGGCCGTTACGGGATTACCCGGAGCGGTCGTTTTTGGTGTATACAAACGCGGAAGTAGCGCTGGAACATATGTCGAAACGATAAAATGGAAGAGGATTGAAGAACAGTACGCTTTATGGAATTGGCTGGCCTATATATCAGGTGCGTCTAAATCGTGCTATGATGAATGGTGGTGCAATTTAGATTAGTCGAGGTCTGATATATTCAATTTAAACCATCAAATACCGATAAATGAAGACATCACTATCTTTATATTGTAAATCTCAAGGAAAAGTTTTGCTGAGAGTGACAGGTTGTACAGAACAAAAGACAGAGGATCTACGTCTATATTATAAAAAAGTTGTAAGTGATACGCATGCTGAAAAAGCGTGGGTAGAGGAGATGAGCGTTATGGTTGAAAATAATGAAGTGATCGGGTTGAATCTACTGGATACCCCGGTTGGACCGAAGAAGAAAAAAGAAGCCAGTGAACCTCGAGACCTGCTGATCTACGAGCGGGAGTATTGGGACAGTGGATTTGAACGTATTGCTGGTATTGATGAGGTAGGACGGGGATGCTTGTTTGGGGATGTTGTCGCAGCGGCGGTTATTTTACCGAAGGATCTCATTCTGGAAGGTGTGAATGACTCCAAGAAATTGACGGAGAAAAAACGTGATGCACTATATGACGTCATTATGGAAAAGGCGCTGGCGGTAGGTATCGGGTACGCGGATGCAGAGACAATTGATCGGCTTAATATCAAGCAGGCGGCGAGACTCGCGATGAAACGAGCTGTTGAAGCATTGGGAGAAACGCCTGATTATATGCTGGTGGATGCCGAGAAGGTGGATCTGAATGTACCTCAACTGTCCATTATTAAAGGTGACGCCAATAGTCAATCGATCGCAGCGGCATCGATTATTGCCAAGGTAACGCGAGATCGACTATGTAAGGAAGAATGGGATACGTTATATCCGGAATATGGTTTGTCGATACATAAAGGATATGCAACAAAAGTTCATCGGGAGCAAATTATGGCATTGGGGGCAACCCCGATGCATCGACGCAGTTTTCTCGGCAACCTGCTTGGAGAGCAGCAATCTTTGTTTTAACACAGGTTTGAAGGAAGGAGGGGGAGAGATTTGAATATCGGTTCCATGATAAAGGGGTTAATGGGAGATAGTAAGCCCGGCAATGCCAAACCGCTTGAATTAAAGGAAGGTCAGGTGGTTCGTGGCTCCGTCGTTAGTGTATCCGATGATGGAGGAGAAGCAGTTCTGCAGATTCAAGGTGTGCAGGTACGCGCCAAGTTGGAGACTCCACTCCGTCCGGGTGAGACCACGTTGCTTCAAGTGCAGCCTCCAGGTGAAAATGGCATAACGGTAATGAAACCTATGGCTGGAACACTTGCTGAGCTGCCACAAGCTTCGCTGAACAACCTGCTTAAGGATGTAGGACTGCCGGATACAAAAGGGAACCGGGAACTGTTACTTGCCATGCAGCGTAGCGGTTTGCCGCTCACGAAGGATAATGTGGCTATGGTCCAGAATATGATGACTGCCAAACCTGCACAGGTCCCTGTGGAAGAATGGGTGCAGGCGACAGGGATTGCTTTTCAACGTGGGCTTCCGGTTACGGCGGAAACAGTAAAAGGATTACACCAGACGGTGTTTGGCCCCCCTCTGCATCAGTTGTTAAGCGGGTTGGCTGATCAGTTGGAAACGATGCTGACACAAACAACAGGTAAACCGGTATTGCCTGGAGAACAATCTGCTACGTTGAAACCAGCAGTCATGGCTGGTGCACCTGTAGTACCAAATGCATCACAGACGGAAGAAGGATTGGCTGCATCAGGCAATGGTCGTCAGGTGACTGGAACCGGAACACCTGCTTTGTCAACGCAACAAGGACAAGGGGCGTTGGCAGGAGCTATATCCATGACAGATGGCGGGGCAGAGGATGCAGGTACTGCGGTGAAAGGAAACCAGCAGACCGGCGCAGGAAATGCTGAAGCCGGGGCAAAGGCAGTTGCAAGCAACGTTGAAACGGCTGGCAAAGGGGCTGCGGGTATTCCGTCTGGAAGCGGAATACCTGGCGAGAGCCCGCGCGGGACTGATGCGGGCCAAGCTGGGAGCCGCCCGGGTACACCAGGGGCGGCAGCTGAATCTGTGCCTGGCCGTGTAAGTGCAGGCCAGCCAGAAGCAGGCGCGGCCGGTCGGACTGACGGCCGCGCTGAAACGCCTGCTGCTGCGGGGACTCCGTCCGCAGCAGGCCAGGCGGCGCCAGCAGCGCCTACGGCAGCGCAGCTGGCGCCCAAGCTGCTGGCGCTGCTGGACGCCCTGCGCAGCGCGTCCACTGCCGCACCGGCACAGCCTGGTGCGGCAGCACAGGCCGCCCCTGCATCGCAGGGCGGCCAGGCGGCTGCGGCTGCCGTAGGCGTGCCGCAGCCGTTGCCAGCCGGCGCTGATGCGCCGCCGGCTGGCGGTAGTGCCGCAGCACCTGCGGGAGCTGCGGCAGTGCACGCGCCTGTCACCCACGAGGGGGACCCGTGGGTGGGGCGCGTGCTGAAGCTGCTCGGTGCGGAGCACGAGCAGCAGGCCGTTCACGGCGCGGCTGTGCAGCCGCGCGTGGGGGATGCGGCGAGTCCGGCAAATGCGGACACGCTGAAGGGCTTGCTGCTGCAGCTTGCCAGCAGCGAAGGTGCACCGGCGGCGCTTAAGGATGCCGCCGGACAGGCCGTGCAATATCTGACAGGTCAGCAGTTATTGCTGACGACAGATCGCAGTGCTACCTTTGCACAGATGCACTGGTTTATTCCGATCACTGGACCGGAGGGGGAAGAAACGGCGTCTGTTCAGATTCAGTCACGTCGTGGACCACGTGGAGAGCTGGATGCGTCCAACTGCCGTCTATGGTTTGATCTGGACATGAAAAGTCTTGGGCCAACTCTGGTAGATGTACATGTGGTTAATAACATTGTCAGTCTGCGTGTATTAAATGATCGGGAAGGGATGGGGCCGCTTCTGGAGAGCGGACGAGAGGTAATCCATCAGGCATTGGACAAGTTGGGCTATCAACTGCTGACCTTCAAGGCGGAACCGTGGCCTGCGGGCCAGGAGCCGGGCGCGGAACGAAAAACGAGGGCCTCGGACTATAGTCCTGAACGATACAAAGGGGTGGACTTGAAGGTATGAAAGACGAGTCGTCACAACCGGACCTGCTCTCCAAAAAGGCGGTTGCCCTAAAATATGTTCCTGGAGAGAGCGAAGCACCTGTTGTTGTAGCCAAGGGGCGCGGCAAAGTGGCAGAAGCCATTTTGGATAAAGCCAGAGAAAACGGTGTGGCTGTTCAGGAGGATGCAGCACTTGTGGAGGTGCTCTCCAAGTTGGATCTGGATGAACAGATTCCGGCAGAACTGTATCAATTGGTTGCAGAGGTTCTAACCTACGTCTACCGTGCAGATCGACTGGCTTCAGGACGTGAGGAAGACGAGTCATGGTAGAACATAGATCAGGCAAGGAGCCGGGACTGAAGCTTACACGACAGCAGAAGGGTCGATTAGGTGAAGAGGCTGCCTGTCAATGGCTGCGAGAGCACAATTATCGGATCATTAGACAGAACTGGCGTTGCCGTAGTGGTGAGATTGACATCATTGCTTCCTACGAGGGCCTGATTGTCTTTGTAGAAGTAAGGAGCAGAAGTGGAGCCACTCAGTACGGTACACCTCAGGAATCGGTGGATATGCGTAAAATGCAGCAGGTGCGCTCAACCGCATCCGTGTATTTGCAAATGAAGGGAGAGACGGAACTTCAGATCCGCTTTGATGTTATTGCCGTAATGCTTGATCAAGCAGGAGAGACTGTCTCTGTGAATCATATTGTTAATGCTTTTTAAGAATTACACTAAAAAGTTATTGCTGTATTTATTGATACGAAATGTATCTTTTTAATGTGGGTCGGTCAGTTATTTCGAAGTACAAGTTTAATTATGTCTTATCTTTTCATTTGTTTTAGTTTTGAAATTAGTTAATATAATAAAGTCGTAGTTCCTCTTCATACAGGAGCTGCGGCTTTTTTTGTTTTAACTATGAAGTCACCAAACAGAGGATAGAGCATTGATAATAAAATCAGTGTATTTCATAAATTTATAGATACAAAATGTATCATTTGTAATAAACTAAGAAAGTTGAAATTTAAAGAGAGGTTGGTGGGATGTATGAAAGAGCTTCAGAATACTTCGAACAACACAGTAAAACAAGTATGGGAGTGCCCTCGGATGGAAGTGCTGGATATCAGCGAGACCATGAACGGTGGACAGGGGATTTGGCAATATGTTTGGGACGGAGAATTCTGGAAGCTTGAACTTATGGTAAGTTAATTTAAGAGGTTAAAGAGGAATGTTTGATCAATAAAATAAATGGTGAGGTGTAGTGAGAAGATGCAGACAAGTATCAAATGGATAATTCGACTAAGTACACTATCTTTATGTTTCATTTTGTTTGGAATCATGTATTCCGGAGTTTCTTATGCAGCCGATCCATCTAGCCAGGCAACTGTATCAGGTAAAGTTATTGATCGTCAGGGATTACCTGTCAAGGACGCTACTGTCAAGTATTGGCTTAATTATCGTGGGGATACGTCAGAGAAAAGCGTGAAGACGGATGGGAATGGGCGGTATAGTATTATAGAGTCCGTTGAAGACAATACGGACATTACTTTTGTAGTTGAAGCAGAGGGTTATGTGACGTACAGACACTATGGCTCCTACGGATTGTCCGGTGGAGAACAAATACAGCTAGATTTTCGTATTTATGAACCTTCCACAATTGTGGGAACAGTCAAAGATCAGGCAGGCAGACCTGTTCCAGATGCTCGTATAAAAGTAACAAGTGTCTTTGATCGTATAGTGAAAACTGATCAGCATGGTCGATATGCGGTTACAGGAATTGATTACGCTTATAATCCGAACATTGCAATATGGGTAGATGCCGATGATTATATGTTATATGAACAGGATCGCTTGGGTGTCCGGGAGGGAGGAACCTTGAGAATGGATGTTGTTTTGGCAGAGGCGGCACACGTGCGGGGAAAAGTTGTAGATGAATCGGGCAATCCAGTAAATGGGGCTAAAGTTAATGCTGGAGGTTCGGCAACAACAGATGCTCAAGGCAACTATTTAATAAAGCGCGTACCAACAGGGGCTAGAACGATAACGGGAGAAGCAGCAGGGTATTTAAAAACGAGCCTGAGCGTTACTCTTGTAAAAGGAGATCATAATACGTTTAATATCGTACTTAAGAAAGATGCAGATATTACACCTCCAGTAACCAAGTACAGATTAGTTCCTATTACAGATACTGTGAACGGGAAAATATACATCAAAGGATTTACATTCAGACTTCAGGCAACAGATGAAGTCAAAGGTTCGGGCGTAAAAACAACGCAATATCGAATCAATGGGGCAGAATGGAAAAACTATGAAGGACCCGTCAAGTTTTATGCCCCTGATGTCAAGGTGGTAGAGTACTATAGTACAGATGTTGCAGGTAACCAGGAGAAGTACAACAAAATGGATTTTGTTAATGGCACATTTGAAGGGAATGGCACGTTTGAAGGGGCGAGTTACGACGATTGATTACTCGTTGATATGATATGTGAATAAATAACATGAGAATAAAAGACGGTTCTGACTTTATGATCCCTCGTGGTGAATCAAGATTCAGAGTCGTCTTTTCTGTTGTAATGACCCTAACGGTACTGACCGTTGCCTCCCCTTTGAATCTCGTGATCAGATGGGTGTATAATCAAGAAGGTAAACTGGTATTTTATTATGTCATAAAGAAATTATATTGAATGTACAAGGCCGCGAATCACTATTGCGGTTGCAAATGATTTTATAAACAGGAGGTACTGCCGATGAGTAAAGCTACGAAAACAACAAATGAAGTCAGAAATGCGATTCAAAACCGTCGTACGGTGAAAAAGTTTAAAAAAGAAGCTGTTCCTACACAGCAAATCATAGAATTGCTGGACACTGCAGTCTGGGCTCCTAACCATAAACTGCGTGAACCTTGGAGATTTTTGTTGTTTACCGGGAATGGACGGAAGAAACTGGCTGAGGCTATTGACGCAGAAATGGGAGAAGACAACAAATTCTCAGCCAATATTATGCAAGTTCCATCCGTCATGCTTGTCGTGCTGGAAGAAGATCCAAGACAGAATATCTGGGACGAAGACTTCGCTGCGGTCAGTGCATTGGTTCAGAACTTTATGCTTGCAGCCTGGAGTGAAGACATTGGAACGTTCTGGGTGACCAAGCCATTTTTGTACGCTCCCAAATTCCGCAAACCGCTGGGAATAGAGGCGGGAGAGAAGATTGTAGGTATGATTTATATGGGATATCCTGATGTTATTCCTTCTGCCAAAGAACGCACACCAGCCAAGGACAAACTCACTCTTTTTGAATAATAAATTATTGTAGTCCTTAGCTATATAAGATCCCCTTACGTTTACAGGGAAATCTACGTACAAGTACCTTTCTTCACAGAAGAGAAGGGCTTGTACGTTTTTTGTCATGTTGGCGTATCCGCATTGTAGAATCTGCATAAGAAATCCTTCTCGATCTTTCTCTGCTGTCTACATCTGCTGTCTACAGTTTCATGCCCATTTCACTGCCTTTGGGTAAATAGGCCTGTTCTTTCCTCCATACGCTTCTTAAAATAGCTTCAAAATAAATTAAGATCCAACTGACGATACTGGATGGCTTCAGCCACATGAGCTGTCACAATTTCACCTTCATGGTCCAGATCGGCAATGGTCTGTGCCATTTTGATAATTCGATCATGTGCACGCATGCTCAGGTTTAACGTTTGCAGCGTTTGCTCTAACAGTTGCTCTGCCTCTTGGGGGAGATGGATCGTTCGTCGCAAAAGCGTGCCCGAAAGCTGGCTATTCCAACGAACCGAACTTTTGGCATAACGTGTAGCCTGAATTTGATGAGCGTGGATCACTTTTGCCTGCATTTCTTCAGAGGAAGGGGAAGCAGCAGACTTGCGCCACTCGCCTGGTGGAGGAACCTCAACCTGAAGATCAATGCGGTCCAGCAGTGGTCCTGAAATTTTGGCTCGGTACGCGGCAACACGGGCTGGACTACATATGCAGCGTTGCTCCTCCGAATGAGCGGACAAATATCCGCAGGGACAGGGATTCATGGAACATGCAAGCATGAATTGGGCCGGAAAGGTGAATGCTGCCCGCGCCCGGCTAATTGTCACTGTGCGATCCTCTAACGGCTGCCTTAATACCTCCAGCACTTGGCGCTGGAACTCAGGTAATTCATCCAGAAACAATATACCTCGGTGGGCAAGGCTCACTTCACCCGGTTTCGGAATACCACCGCCTCCAATTAGACCAGAGGTGGATATTGTATGGTGAGGCGAGCGAAAAGGTCTATCTGCAATCAGGCCTTGAGGCGCTTCTTTCAACTTGCCTGCGGCACTTAATACTTTGGTTACTTCTAACGCTTCATCTTCTGACAAAGGTGGAAGGATGGTAGGCAAACGTTTGATTAACATCGTTTTGCCCGTGCCTGGCGGTCCAACGAGCAGTATATTATGCATGCCGGCTGCAGCAATCATAAGCGCGCGTTTTACATGGTGCTGCCCCAGAACATCACTATAGTCATCTGCCAGTAATGAAGACTGTCTCGTCTTTTTATCCATTATCTTCTGTGGCCTATCTGTTATAGGAGCAGCGAGGTGAGCATAATTTTTCAACACGACTGGTCCTGCATTTGAATTATTTAGTATTCCCACTGAACTAGCAGGTTGATCTGGGTTTTTCGGAGCAATATCCTGTAAATGACGTATGCCAAACACCTGGATACCTCGAATCAGTGACGCTTCCTCCACGTTATCCAAAGGCAGGAGCACGGACGTAAAGCCTTGTCGTTTGGCCAGATCCACCATGGATAAAATGCCGGGCACGGACCTGATCGAACCATCCAATGCCAGTTCGCCAACCACTAATGTCCGTTCCTCGGGAGGAAGTACAAGCTGGCCGCTTGTCATGAGTAAACCAATAGCAATAGCTAGGTCAAAGGAAGATCCTTCTTTGCGCAGATCAGCGGGGGCCAGATTGATTGTGATCCGCTGTAACGGATACTGATATCCGCAGTTTTTGATCGCTGCACGAACACGTTCAACGGCCTCTCGAATGGCTGAGTCTGGTAACCCGATGATGGACGTCTGTGGCAGACCATTGGATAGATCGGTTTCCACCTCGATCAGAACGCCATCGATTCCGTACAAACACGCACTGTGTAATTTTCCGTACATGACAAAGAAACACCTCACTCGATTCTTGACTCCGCATAATACGGGCCAGTCTACGAATTAAGGTGCTTCCTCAGCTTCTACTAAGCATTTTATATAAAAGGAATCATGGAGTCAACCTGTCATTATCATTGCTGTAGTCATCTTTCCTGATCCCTGAATTTTATTTCTGGAAGGAAATCATTAAATAGCTTTGGCGAAAATGGTTACGTATAAATTTTCATTATGATTATTAAATTTGACCCGAGAAAGCGTGAATCTGTTCGCGGGACTTATCTATTATTGTTGTTAAATCATGGGGATGTACTGCTGATTATCTATCTGTAATTATGTTTTACACAATCTAATTTATCATAATTAAATTGAATAGTAAAATCATTTGTGCTCAATTATTCTGTTTTTTTGCTAATTTGTGATAAGATAGATTTATAGTTCCTTTTTATAAGGAATAGAATGCACAATAGGCAGGTGAGAAAGATATATGCAGACGGACAGTTTGAAGCTGGATAACCAATTATGCTTTGCCATATATGCTTGTTCACGTGAAATTACGAAGATGTACCAGCCTTATCTTGAGGTGCTCGGCGTAACGTATTCACAGTATCTGGTTCTGATGGTATTGTGGGAACGTGAAGAATGTACGGTTAAGGAGATCGGGGAGGCACTTTATCTCGATTCGGGAACGTTGACACCACTTCTCAAACGGTTGCAGTCAGCAGGACTTATTAATCGCGAACGCTCTGCTCAGGATGAACGAAAAGTATTAATTACATTAACCGAATCCGGCCGTGAGCTGCGGAACAAGGCATTGTCCATACCTGAATCCATTCAGGGAGATGCGTGTCTGAACAGTACAGAGTTTGAAGCTTTACTGGGTCAGTTCAAAGGGTTGCTGGAGAAAGTTCACCAAACCAACACTAACGCAGCCAAAAAATAAAATGTAGTTTTACATCAAGGAAACCTTAGCTTTTAGCTGAGGTTTTTTCCATATATACCCAAGCATTCACAATATGGGATCATACTCATATCAAAATACTGTCTATTAACCATTAATTTTTTAAGGAAAGCGTTTTAAAAACGTGTTACAATGAATTGGGTTTAAGTGAAAATAGTCAACATTTGTCTTTTGTTAGTCTACCAACCCGCCTTGTTGCAGTCATGTTGATAGGAGGATTCGAGAATGAATATCCATGAATATCAAGGAAAAGAAGTACTGAAACAGTATGGAGTTACCGTTCCAAACGGAAAGGTTGCTTATACAGTCGATGAAGCGGTTGCGGCCGCAGAGGCACTGGGCAGTCCGGTGACTGTTGTTAAAGCGCAAATTCACGCAGGTGGCCGGGGTAAAGCCGGTGGCGTAAAAGTGGCGAAGAGTACGGATGAAGTTCGTGCCTATGCTTCCGAAATTCTGGGCAAAGTATTGGTAACACACCAGACTGGACCAGAAGGCAAAGAAGTGAAACGTCTTCTGATTGAAGAAGGATGCGATATCCGCAAAGAGTATTATGTGGGTGTTGTTGTGGACCGTGCCACAGGCCGTGTAGTTATGATGGCTTCCGAAGAAGGCGGTACTGAGATTGAAGAAGTAGCTGAAGCTACACCTGAGAAAATTTTCAAAGAAATTATTGACCCTGCCATTGGATTGCAAGTGTTCCAGGCCCGTAAACTGGCTTACAGCATTAAGATTCCTAATGAACTGGTGAACAAAGCTGTTAAGTTCATGCTTGCGCTGTACACTGCATTTGTCGAAAAAGATTGCTCTATTGCCGAGATCAATCCTCTCGTTGTTACCGGAGATGGAAACGTTATCGCGCTAGATGCGAAATTGAACTTTGACTCCAACGCCCTGTTCCGTCACAAAGACATTTTGGAACTGCGTGACCTGGATGAAGAGGATGAAAAAGAAATCGAAGCTTCCAAATACGACCTCAGCTACATAGCACTTGATGGCAACATCGGCTGTATGGTCAATGGTGCGGGACTTGCGATGGCAACGATGGACATTATCAAATACTACGGTGGAGACCCGGCCAACTTCCTTGACGTTGGGGGCGGTGCAACAACAGAGAAGGTGACTGAAGCATTTAAGATCATCTTGTCCGATGCCAAAGTAGCTGGGATCTTTGTTAACATTTTCGGTGGCATCATGCGCTGTGATGTTATCGCCAATGGTGTTGTTGAAGCCGCGAAGCAGCTTGGCCTGACCAAACCGCTGGTTGTTCGTCTTGAAGGAACTAACGTGGAGCTTGGCAAACGTATTCTGGGTGAATCTGGCCTGAATATCGTTCCTGCTGATTCCATGGCCGATGGTGCACAGAAAATTGTTGCCCTCGTAAAATAAGTTCATTCCTTAGTACCGGAGCTGTCCGGGAATTGAAAAATAACCGTAAGGATGTGAAGCAACGTGAGTATTTTGATCGATAAAAATACAAAAGTCATTACGCAAGGCATTACGGGTTCAACGGGAATGTTCCACACGAAGGGCGCATTGGACTACGGAACCCAGATGGTAGGCGGAGTTACACCGGGTAAAGGCGGAACTAATGTGGATATCACGTTGGAAGATGGTACAGTAGCTAGTCTGCCGGTATTCAACACTGTGCAGGAAGCGAAGGAAGCTACAGGCGCAACAGCGAGCGTCATTTACGTTCCTCCTGCATTTGCAGCAGATTCCATTATGGAAGCTGTTGATGCTGAGCTGGACCTCGTAATCTGTATTACAGAAGGTATTCCGGTTCTTGACATGATCAAGGTTGACCGCTTCATGGAAGGTAAAAATACCGTCCTGATCGGACCAAACTGTCCAGGTGTCATTACACCAGGCGAATGTAAAATCGGTATCATGCCTGGTTATATCCATATGGCAGGGCACGTAGGCGTTGTTTCCCGTAGTGGAACACTTACCTATGAAGCCGTTCATCAACTGACGACACGTGGCATTGGACAATCTTCTGCTGTAGGAATTGGGGGAGACCCTGTAAAAGGCTCCGAGTTCATTGATATCCTCAAACGGTTCAATGAAGATCCACAGACTCATGCGGTCATCATGATTGGTGAGATTGGTGGTACAGCTGAAGAGGATGCTGCAGATTGGGTACGTGAAAACATGACCAAACCGGTTGTTGGCTTTATCGGTGGCGTAACAGCGCCTCCAGGCAAACGGATGGGCCATGCTGGCGCTATTATCTCTGGCGGCAAAGGTACAGCCAAAGAGAAAATTGCGAAGCTGGAATCATGTGGAATCAAAGTAGCACCAACTCCTGCTGAGATGGGTTCGACTTTGGTGAGTGTACTTGAGGAACGCGGTATTTTGAATTTGTGCACGACACATTAATTCTTTTTCGTTATAATAGAAGAAACGGCTCGGAAATGATCTATTTCTGGTAGACCGACTATTATGGTTACGGAAAAGGTAAGCAACCTTTTGTCCTTGAACAGGGCGAAGGGTTGCTTTTTTGCGTTTTTTTACGGGAAAAGGGTGAGGAATTGTCTCTCATCTGCGTAAACGCTTGCATTCCGTGGTCACTTAACACACAATATGAGGGAAGATACTCTTCCCGCTCTGGGAGGTTTATGGTATGGAAGAACGATGGATCTTGTTTGGGTTGCATGAGATGGAGGGTATTGGCAAGAAAACAATCTCGAAACTGATTCTGGGACAACATGAATTACCCGATCTATTGAATTATGGGGAAAGCGACTGGGTCGCAGCAGGATTGCGCAAAGATCAGGCTGCACGTTTGACTAGCCAATTTACTATCGACTGGATTGAGAGTAAAAGAGAACACGTTTACAATCAGGGGATAGAGGTTATTACTTATCTGGATCAGAATTATCCCATATTAATGAAGGAAACCGTTCAGCCTCCCTGGGTAATGTATGCTCGAGGGGATGTTGGTTTGCTACACAATTCGTCTATTGCCATGGTGGGAACTCGTATGCCAACCGTGTATGGGCGTAAAGTTGGAGAAAAGCTGGCAGAGCAATTATGCAATGCAGGTCTGACGATTGTAAGCGGGCTTGCCCGCGGTATTGATAGCGTGTGTCATGAGGCAGTACTACGTGCTAAAGGAAAAACGATTGCAGTATTCGGAACCGGGATTGATAATATATACCCACCCGAAAATACAAGCCTCGCCGAGCGAATTGCGGAGACGGGTCTGCTTTTGTCGGAATATCCTCCAGGTACGAGAGCGCGCCAGGGATTATTTCCGGAACGGAATCGAATCATTGCCGGTCTGACACTGGGAACATTGGTTGTTGAGGCTGACATTCGCAGTGGTTCACTCATTACAGCAGATGCTGCGCTTGAAGCAGGCAGGGATGTGTTTGCAGTCCCTGGACCTATTACATCGCCGAAAAGTCGGGGAGCACACAATCTTATCCGTCAAGGGGCCAAATTGGTCACTTGTGCAGCAGATGTATTGGAAGAGTATCGATTGGGCTTGCCAAATGCAGAACAACTTCCTTACAATAGAGGACGTTCGACCGAAACAACCGAGCCTTCCGGGCGAGGGATATTCGCTGAGGTTAAGCTCTCTCCAGATGAACAACGCGTGATTTATCTGTTGGAACAGGGAGAACAATCATTGGATCAACTGGTTGAGCTGCTTGGTTGGGATTTTGGACATTTGCATTCAGTTCTGTTATCTTTAATCATAAAAAAGCAGATTAGCCAATTACCAGGCACTAAATACGCGAGGGTATGACGAAGCTACAACCTACGTAGTGCGTGGAAATATATAATTAGCAGAAGTTATTAACTATGCATAAGCTTACAGAAACAGTTTCATGACAGTTTCATGACTGAGAGGAGGATGAACCTATGGCGGATGCACTCGTAATCGTGGAGTCACCCTCAAAGGCGAAGACGATAGGCAAATATTTAGGCAGCAAGTTCATCGTAAAAGCTTCGATGGGGCATGTTCGCGATTTGCCAAAGAGTCAGATCGGCGTTGAGGTAGAGAATGATTTTAATCCGAAATATATTACGATCCGCGGCAAAGGTTCAATTTTGAAAGAACTGAAGGATGCACGGAAGAAAGTGAAAAAAGTGTATCTCGCAGCTGACCCGGATCGCGAAGGTGAGGCTATTGCATGGCATTTGGCCCATGCCCTTGAACTGGACGATACGGCAGATTGCCGGGTTGTATTTAATGAAATTACAAAACAGGCGGTCAAAGATGCGTTCAAAACGCCGCGGAAAATCAATATGGATTTGGTTAACGCGCAGCAGGCAAGACGTATTCTGGATCGGCTCGTTGGATATAAAATTAGTCCGTTATTATGGAAGAAAGTGAAAAAAGGTTTGTCTGCAGGCCGGGTTCAGTCCGTGGCTGTTAAAATCATTTTAGATCGTGAAAATGAAATTGATGATTTTGAGCCGGAAGAATACTGGAGCATTACCGCCAAACTGACAGCAGACGGCAATCCGTTTGAAGCCAAGTTTCATAAACTGAACGGGGCCAAAACAGAGCTGGGCAGTGAAGCGGAAGTGCAAGCGATCCTGAAACAGATCGAAGGTGCAGACTTTACGATCAAGGAAGTTAAAGAGAAAGAACGGAGCCGTAACCCTTCCGCCCCGTTTACGACGAGTTCTTTGCAACAGGAAGCGGCGCGTAAATTGAATTTCAGAGCTTCCAAGACGATGTCGGTCGCCCAACAACTATATGAAGGTGTAGACCTTGGAAAAGAAGGCACAGTAGGTCTCATCACGTATATGCGTACGGACTCCACACGAATTGCGGCATCTGCACAAGAAGAAGCCAAAGAATATATCGTTGGTAAGTATGGTGAGCCATTTGCACCTGAGACTCCACGAAACTATTCCAAAAAAGCAGCTAATGCTCAGGATGCGCATGAAGCGATTCGTCCAACTTCAATTCTGCGTGATCCTGACTCAATCAAGTCATTCATGAGTCGCGATCAGTTCCGGTTGTATAAACTGGTATGGGAACGTTTTGTAGCGAGCCAGATGTCTTCGGCTATCCTGGATACACTCTCTGTAGATATTGCTGCGGGGGACACCATTTTCCGTGCAGCAGGTTCGAAGGTACGGTTCCAAGGTTTCATGAAGGTATATGTTGAAGGAAACGACGATGGTACCACCGATGAAGATCGTCTGCTGCCTCCGCTGAAAAGTGGAGATGTACTTGAGAAGCAGGAGATTGAGCCAAAACAGCATTTTACACAACCGCCACCACGATATACGGAGGCAAGGTTGGTTAAGACGCTTGAGGAATTGGGTATAGGGCGTCCGAGTACATATGCGCCAACACTGGAGACCATTCAGAAGCGCGGATATGTTGCAATTGAGGAAAAGAAATTCATGCCGACCGAGCTGGGTGAACTGGTCATCGAACAGATGGAAGAGTTTTTCCCGGAAATCCTGAATGTAGAGTTCACCGCAAACATGGAAGGTGATCTTGACCATGTGGAGGAAGGTTCCGAGGATTGGGTCAAAGTACTTGCAGAATTCTATGAATCTTTTGAGAAACGCCTTGAGTTTGCGGAAGAAGAAATGAAAGAAATCGAGATTGAAGACGAAGTATCGGATGAGATCTGTGAGAAGTGCGGCAAACCGCTGGTTTATAAACTCGGACGTTTTGGCAAGTTTCTTGCGTGCTCTGGCTTCCCTGATTGCCGGAATACCAAACCGATTATCAAGGATATCGGCGTGACTTGTCCGAAATGTAAGGAAGGTCATGTAGTTGAGCGTCGTAGCAAAAAAGGACGTATTTTCTACGGTTGTGACAAATATCCTGAATGTGATTTTGTCTCATGGGACAGACCTTCAGCCAAACCATGTCCAAGTTGCGGATCGCTAATGATTGAAAAGCGGAACAAAAAGGGAGCACGATTGCAGTGTACTTCATGTGATCATCAGGAGCCGGTGGATGAACCGGATGACGAATCAGCAGATTAGTATAAATGTGAATCAATTCAATTATAGTGAAATATGAAATTGCTTTATGGGGGTAAATGATTTTGACAAATGAACAACAAGTAACCGTTATTGGTGCCGGGCTGGCAGGAACAGAAGCGGCCTGGCAGATTGCAAGTCGCGGCGTACGCGTAAAATTATACGAGATGAGACCTGTTGTGAAAACGCCAGCTCATCATACGGATAAATTTGCAGAGCTGGTATGTAGCAACTCGCTGCGTGCGAATGGATTGACCAATGCAGTGGGTGTGTTAAAAGAAGAAATGAGAATGCTCAATTCTCTTGTATTGTCAGCAGCAGACAAACATGCAGTTCCTGCAGGTGGGGCACTTGCTGTGGACCGGGATGGATTTTCAGGTGAGATTACATCCACGTTGCACCAGCATCCGCTCATCGAAGTGGTGAATGAGGAACTAACTTCTCTGCCGGAAGATGGCATCGTTGTTGTTGCAACGGGGCCGCTGACTTCACCTGCATTGTCTGAGCAAATCAAGGCACTAATGGGTGAAGAGTATTTCTACTTCTATGATGCAGCTGCACCGATCATCGAAAAAGATTCAATTGATATGAACAAGGTATATCTGGCTTCCCGTTATGATAAGGGTGAAGCGGCATATCTGAACTGTCCGATGACAGAAGAAGAGTTTGATGTCTTCTATGAAGCTCTCATTACTGCTGAAGTCGCTCAATTAAAAGAGTTTGAGAAAGAAATCTACTTTGAAGGCTGTATGCCAATCGAAGTGATGATGAAACGCGGAAAACAGACGGCTCTGTTTGGTCCAATGAAACCGGTAGGTCTGGTTAACCCTCATACAGGAGAGTTGCCACATGCGGTTGTTCAGCTTAGACAGGACAATGCAGCTGGAACCCTGTATAACTTGGTGGGCTTCCAGACGCATCTGAAATGGGGAGAACAGAAACGTGTCTTTTCCCTTATTCCTGGACTTGAAAATGCAGAGTTCGTTCGTTATGGCGTAATGCACCGTAATACATTTATTAACTCTCCTAAACTGCTTCTTCCGACGTATCAGTTTAAAGAGCGTCCAAACCTGTTCTTTGCAGGTCAGATGACGGGTGTAGAAGGATATGTGGAATCTGCTGCATCAGGGCTTATTGCCGGCATGAACGCAGCCAAAGCAGCACTTGGGCAGGAACTGGTAGTATTGCCGGTAGAAACAACACTTGGCAGTATGGCTCAGTATATTACAACGGCTGACTTCAAGCACTTCCAACCAATGAACGCAAACTTTGGTTTGTTGCCGAAGCTTGAAACGAAGATTCGTAACAAAAAGGAAAAAAATGAAGCTCTTGCACAGCGTGCCCTGGATGGCATCACCAGTTTTGCTGCGGCAGAAGGTCTAACTGTTCCGGAACGCGTATAAATTATTCGTGGGAGGATGCTGATATCATGGATATGTCATTTCATGCTACAACGATCTGTGCTGTTCGTCATAATGGTAAGGCTGCAATCGCAGGAGATGGTCAGGTGACCATGGGCCAAAGTGTTGTGATGAAGAATACAGCCAAGAAGGTAAGACGTTTGTACCGCGGACAGGTTGTTGCTGGCTTTGCTGGTTCTGTGGCGGATGCGATCACCCTGTTTGAGAAATTCGAAGGTAAGCTGGAGGAGCACCATGGTAACTTGCAGCGTGCTGCTGTAGAGCTTGCCAAGGATTGGCGTCAGGATCGGATCTTGCGTAAGCTTGAGGCGCTGTTGATTGTGATGGACAAATCAGGTATGCTGCTCATTTCAGGCGGCGGGGAGATTATCGAACCGGATGATGACGTTATTGCTATCGGATCAGGTGGCAACTTTGCCTTATCTGCTGCGCGTGCGTTGAAACGTCATGCAGTAAACCTGGAAGCGAAAGATATTGCGCGTGAATCACTTCAGATTGCCTCGGAGTTATGTGTATATACCAATAGTAATATTATTGTAGAAGAGTTATAAGCCAAAGAAATCTCCCGTAGTGGAGCATGATTCTGTAATCTGCTCCAGGACGTCTAGGGGATTCTTTGTCCTTGTTAGGTAAAATAATTCAACATACTGGTAGGAGGGAAGCAATATGAATACTCAAGCGTTAACACCGAGACAGATTGTTGCAGAGCTTGACAAGTATATTGTAGGTCAAAAGAAAGCTAAAAAATCGGTAGCCGTAGCCCTTCGTAATCGTTATCGGCGTAGCCTTTTGCCTGAGCACACCCAGGACGACATTGTGCCTAAAAACATCTTGATGATTGGACCTACCGGTGTGGGTAAAACGGAAATCGCCCGTCGCCTTGCTAAACTGGTAGGTGCGCCATTTGTGAAAGTGGAAGCTACCAAATTCACCGAAGTAGGTTACGTTGGTCGTGACGTTGAATCGATGGTGCGTGATCTGATTGAGACATCACTGCGGATGGTGAAGCTGGAGCGGACTGAAAAAGTGAAAGACAAAGCTGAAGAAGCTGCCAACGAACGAATTGTACATATTCTGGCTCCTTCACAGTCTAAGTCCAAGAATCAGCGTAATCCCTTTGAGATGATCTTTGGTAATAATGGCAACAACGTTCAGGAACAGGATGAGCCAGAACCGGATACTGGGGTTGCCGAACGCCGCCGTAAGATCAAGTTTGATCTGTTGTCCGGCAAGTTGGAGGATGACATCATTGAGATTGATGTTGAAGACACTGCGCCTAACATGATGGACATGTTTGCTGGACAAGGTAATGATCAGATGGGCATGAACATGCAGGAGATGTTTGGCAGCCTCTTACCTCGTCGTACGAAAAAACGTAAACTCGCTATTAAAGAAGCACGTAAAGTATTGATCCAGGAAGAAGCAGGGAAATTGATCGACATGGATGATGTTACCCAAGAGTCCATTCGCCGGGCGGAGCAGACAGGTATCATATTCATTGATGAAATCGACAAGGTTGCCAGTCAAGGACGCGGTAGTGGACCCGATGTATCCCGGGAGGGTGTTCAACGGGATATTCTGCCTATCGTAGAGGGCTCTACAGTAATGACGAAGTATGGTCCTGTCAAAACCGATTATATTCTGTTTATGGCAGCTGGAGCATTCCATGTTGCCAAACCTTCTGATCTGATTCCTGAGCTTCAGGGGCGCTTCCCAATTCGTGTGGAACTAAGTAGTCTTACACTGGAGGAGTTTGTATCCATTCTGACTGAACCGCAAAATGCATTGACCAAGCAGTATGTTGATCTACTGCGCACCGAGAATATTGAGATTGAGTTCTCGGATGAGGCCATTCGCGAGATTGCCAAATTGGCCGAATCCGTCAATCAAAATACAGAAAATATAGGTGCACGTCGACTGCATACGATTCTTGAGAAGCTTTTGGAGGATTTATCCTTTGAGGCACCTGAGCTTACACTGGAACGTATGGTGATCACTCCGGAGTATGTCCGGGAGAAATTAAATGATATTGCGCTTGATCGTGATTTGAGTCAGTATATCCTGTAACATGGAATTAGCAATGTAGTTGTTAAAATGATGCTATAAATGAACGGTATGCAAGAAAGTAGAGAACATTTATGTGATCCACAAAGGGAAGCGATCCTTTAGCGAATCACAAAGGCCCTCTTACTTGACGCATATCGTTTATTTTTGTTTCTATCTAAAGGATTTCGATGTTACAACCGATAAAAGATGTGGGGTTGTTATAAGGATCGACAAAACCTAGGACTTGTGCCGCATGTATACGGATTTAAAACCTATCGGAGTGGTAGTTATTCTTCGTTTCCATAACCAATGATTCCCATTAAAAGAATTTTTCTTATTCCAAGTCTGGTCATCGGTTTAGTCGATGGATTGGTAAATGTTGCGTAAATGCGCAAAATGATGAATTGTAGAAAAGTGTGAAGCCACTAATTGTTTTCTTAAAATTAAAATATATAGACTCCACTTAATTGTTAAGAAAGTGTTGTGTAGGAAGGACGAGTTTTCTTCATCATTGAAAGATAACTTGTCAATTGATTAATATATAGCTTTGTATGTATACCTATCATATTGTCCTTAAACCCTTAGTACAACGGCAAAAAATTCTAACATTATCAATTATGAAATATTCGAAAATATACATAATTACGGGCGTTGTAAGCTCATGTTGAGGCTTGAAAGTTTTTTTTAATTTAAAGAATGTTTAAGAACAATAAGGGAGAGTATTAACATACTTTTGTTTTGGGCCCGAACATTTACGAAAAAATTCATAATTTGCAGAAAATACACAAAAAGCCCCGTCTTTCAGAAAAGATAGGGCTTTTTTCTTATTGTAATAAATCCCAAACTCGAAGAAACTTATGTTATACGACAACATCAGAGTTAATTCTACTTAAGTCCTAGAAAACCGTGTAAAGACGAATGTTTTTGTCGAAAAAAACATAAGAATTTTCAAGGGAAAAGATTCAATCTTTTTCCATTACTTCTAAAGAGAGGAGGGGGATTGTGAATCTTTTAAACGATATCAGCTTTAAAAGATTGCAAGGTGCACTCGATGCGTCCAATATCAGACAACGAACGATTGCTGACAACATCGCGAACGCCGATACCCCGTATTTCAAGCGCTCGGACGTTTCTTTTGAAGAAATGTTGCAAGGGCAAATGAATGGAGATATGCCTGTTCTTAAAGGTAAAGTAACTGATGCAAGGCATTTTGTCATAGGTCCTTCCTCTTCCGTACCAACGCCAGTAGTTAATATGGACCAGTCAACCTCCATGAATAACAACGAAAACAATGTCGATATCGACAGAGAAATGAGTCTTCTGGCGGAGAATCAGTTGCGTTATAACGCTTATATTCAGCAAGTGAACGAACAAATTAAAATTATGCGTGTTGGCGTGGAAGGGAGATAACCTAAATTGAACATTAGTAATAGTTTTAGCATCAGTAGCTCAGCTCTGACAGCCCAACGGTTGCGGATGGACGTTATATCTTCCAACATTGCCAACGCAGAGACGACGCGCGCGAGCGTATCCAATGGTGAAGCAGTTCCTTACAAACGTAAAATGGTTGTGCTTGAGCCGAATAAAACGTCATTTGGTACGATGCTGCAAAATCAGATGAGAGGTAGCGGTTCAGGAGATGGCGTGAGAGTAACGGAGATTCGCGAGGATCAGTCACCTTTGAAGCCTGTATATGACCCTTCTCATCCGGATGCCAATGCAGAAGGATATGTATTTATGCCTAATGTGGATATTGCGAAAGAAATGGTTGACATGATCTCTGCTTCGCGTTCCTATGAAGCAAACGTAACAGCACTGAATTCAACCAAAGCGATGATCTCCAAAGCTTTGGAGATTGGAAGATAATCTGCTTTGAAATGAAAATAAGAAAAATACAAACCAGGGATGAAGGGGAGGGACATTAATGATTCAGAACAACATGTTTAGCACACAGGGGATACAACCGCTACAGATGAAGAGTGCAACCGAAAGTAAGCCTTCTACACCAGCCGAAACCATTCAGAGCTTCGGTACATACTTACAGAATGCATTAGGGTCCGTCGCAGCACAGGAGACTCAATCGCATGAAATGTCGAATCAATTTTTGGTCGGCAAAGCGAATGTGGATCAGGTGATGATTGCTTCAGAACAGGCCTTGTTAAGCCTACAACTCACAACTCAAGTCCGAAACAAAGTGGTCGAAGCATACCAAGAAGTTATGCGAACGCAGTTATAAAATAACCTACTTGCGCTTCGATAATAGCGCTGATCATTACAACAAAGCAGCTGCGATGCTGCTCCTGATCGTCAACCTATGAAACGGCTAGGGTTGAGTAAGGACAGACTAAGCAAAGTTTCGGATGGGGTGACAGAGTGAATGAGAGAATCGCCCAGTACAGGGATAAGGCATCCCAGTATTGGAATAGTTTTAGCAAAAAGCAAAAAGTATTATTTATATCCACCTTCCTGTTCCTGATTTTGGCTGCTGTTGTACTCACGATGCAATTGTCCAAAACGGAATATGAAGTTGCTTTTACAGATTTGAATGCAAGTGATTCAGCGGGCGTTATCAGTTATCTCGATTCATCTAGCATTCCATACAAATTGAGTTCAGATGGCAAGACCATTTCCGTACCGAGTACAAGTGTTGCAATTGCAAAGGTGAATGTTGGATCTCAAGGGATTATACAGAATGGTTCATTAGGATATAAGTCATTCGAGGAGTCATCATCGCCGATCGGGATGACGGATAAAGAGTTTGATGTAAAGTACAACAACGCTATAAACGGAGAAGTTGAACAGTTACTTCAGCGGATGCAAGGGATACAGGATGCTAAAGTACTCGTTAATATGCCGAAAGATAACATCTTTGCTGGTTTAGAAGAACAAGACAAAGCATCAGCATCGGTAGCTCTCCAATTCAAACCGGGTTATCACCCCAATCAGGCAGCGGTAGATGGCTACTTTAACTTGGTTAAGACTGCGATTCCTAATCTGCCTGTTGAGAACATCACGATTACGAACACAGATGAAGCAGAATTGATTCCAACTGCCCGAGGTGGCAGTGGCGGGTTGTCTTCCGAAGTCCAAGAGAACATGGCATTACAGAAAAAGTTTGAAAACGATGTCCGTAATAACGTAAAGCAATTCCTTTCCCAGATTGTAGGCGAAGACAAAGTTAATGTTTTGGTAGCCTCCAAGCTTAATTTTGACAAAGAAACACGTAAGGAAAATCTGGTCACACCTGTTGATGTAGATAATATGAAAGGCATCGAGATCAGTGTGCAGGAGATTCAAAAGAGCTACACTGGCGCAAGCAACCCAACAGGTGGAGTTGCTGGCACAGGACAAGAGGAAGTTCCGGGTTATCCATCATCTGATGCAGCCGGTAACTCTACCTCCGAAGAATCATCAAGCACTATAAACTACGATGTTAATCGAATCGCCAAGGATATTATTTCCAGTCCATATACTGTAAAAGACTTAACCATTAACGTTGCAGTTGAACCACCGAATGGAGAAACAGAATTACAGGGACCGGTTCAGGACGCAATTGAAAACATTTTGGTTAACATTGTTCGTGCTTCACTGGCAGACTCAGGCACTGTAATAAGTGACGCCGATCTGACAAAGAAAGTTTCAGTCATGTCACAAGGATTCCAGACTGCCTCTGCAGACAATACAGGTTTCCAGCTTTCCTCAACGATGATGTGGGGTGGAGGCGCACTCATAGCGGCATTGATCGCAGCGGTAGTTATTTTGTTAGTACGCCGTCGCCGCAAACAAAACGAAGTCGAAGAAGAAGAGATTCCTCTTCCAATAGCAACAGAGTTCCCGTCCATTACGCTGGACAGTGTAACGAACGAAAGTCAGGTGCGCAAACAATTGGAGAGTTTGGCCAAGAAAAAGCCAGACGAATTCGTCAATCTGCTGCGTACATGGCTGGCTGACGAATAGAGGTGAACGCATTGGCGAAGGCAAGCAGTCAAGGTTTGACTGGAAGACAAAAAGCAGCAATTTTGTTGATTACATTAGGTCCGGAAGTATCGGCTCAGATCTTCAAACATCTGCGTGATGAGGAGATTGAGCAACTTACGTTGGAAATTGCCAACGTGCGCAAGGTTGATTCTTCCGAAAAGGACATGATCATGGCCGAGTTTCACCAGATCTGTCTGGCGCAGGAATATATTTCTCAGGGCGGTATCAATTATGCGAGAGAAATCCTGGAGAAAGCTCTGGGTTCTTCAAAAGCACTTGAAGTCATTAACCGTTTGACAGCTACGCTGCAAGTCAGACCATTTGACTTTGCACGCAAAGCAGATCCGAACCAAATTTTGAACTTTATTCAGAATGAAAGCCCGCAAACGATTGCCCTGGTTCTGTCTTACCTGCAATTCGAACAGGCAGCAGCGATTCTATCATCCTTGCCACAAGAGAAACAGGCAGATGTCGCTCGCCGGGTGGCTGTTATGGATAGTACTTCGCCGGAAGTCATCTCTCAAGTGGAGCGGGTTCTGGAACAAAAACTTTCTTCTACCGTAACGCAGGATTACACGAATGCGGGTGGTATTGAATCGATCGTTCAGATTCTGAACGGAGTCGATCGTGGTACAGAGCGTACCATTTTGGACTCGCTTGAAATTCAGGATCCTGAGCTTGCAGAGGAAATCAAAAAACGCATGTTTGTATTCGAAGATATCGTCAATGTGGATGATCGTTCGATTCAGCGCATTATTCGGGATATCGACAACGCAGATTTGCAGCTGGCACTCAAAGTGGCAAGCGAAGAAGTTCGGGATGCCGTGTTCCGGAATATGTCGAAACGGATGTCCGAGACATTCAAAGAAGAGATGGAGTTCATGGGACCTGTTCGATTGCGTGATGTTGAGGAAGCTCAGACACGTATCGTAGGAACGATACGCAGATTGGAAGAAGCCGGTGAGATCATTATCGCACGCGGTGGAGGAGATGATATCATTGTCTAATTTGATTAAATCTTTCCAGTATGTACCCGTTGATGACCGCAAAAAACTTGAAAATCATCATCATTATGGTGGTACTGAGGAGTCTGAAACGGAATTATACGGTGACAGTGCTGAAGGTTCTGAAGCAGAAACGCTTCAAGCACGCGTGGACGAAGAAACACAACGTCTTACCGCAGAAATGCTGGAAGATGCCAAGGAGTTTGCAGAAAAGCAAGTACGTGAAGCTTCAGAAGAGGCAGAGCGCATGCTTCAAGAGGCCCGTGAACAGATCGACAGCTGGTGGCAGGAACAACGACAACAGGATGAACATCTGACTGAAGCGCTTCGTTCACAAGGTTTCCAACAGGGTTTTGAAGAAGGCAAAGTACAAGCTGAACTGGATCTCCAGGTGCAGATCGAAAAGATGATGATTGAAGCCCAGGAAGTGCTCAAGGAAGCTTATGTAGCTAAAGATCAGATTATTCAGGAAGCCGAACCGTTCCTCGTGGAGCTCGCTTGCGGGATCGCTGAGAAAGTCATTGATAAGCAACTTACCATTGAACCCGATCATACATTGGAACTGATTCGTCAGAGTTTGTCACGTAAACGGGAGCAGGGTTTGATCACACTCTGTGTGGCACCTGATCAGTTTACATTTGTACAGGCAGCTCGTGAAGAATTGTCTCTGTCCATTGACTCTCAAGCAGAATTGCAGATTTTGCCTGATTCAACGGTCAAAGATAAGGGATGTGTCATTCGTTCTTCGTTCGGAAGTGTAGATGCGAGAATTGATACACAGCTTGCTGAGATTAAAAAAGAACTGGTCCGCATAGCACTTGAGGATGAGGAGCGGAGAAATCAACATGAAGGTTCTTAGTTCACAGCGATATATGGAACATTTGCGCCAATTCGATCCTGTTCGTATTAACGGCAAAGTTACTCAGGTCATTGGTCTTATGGTGGAGTCAGAAGGGCCAGATGCAAGTATCGGTGACGTATGTTATATCTATCCTGGTAAATCGGCCAAGCCTCTTCAAGCCGAAGTTGTTGGGTTTCGAGATAACAAAGTGCTGCTTATGCCATTGGGTGAACTTCAATCCATCGGTCCTGGTTGCGATGTAGTAGGTACGGGTAAACCACTCGGCGTTCAGGTAGGCTCCGAATTGCTCGGTAAAGTATTGGACGGACTTGGACAACCGCTGGACGGTTCCCTCCTTCCATCAAGAATGCCAATGTACTCTACCTCCAATACGCCGGTCAATCCAATGGATCGTCCACGTGTACTTGAAACGATGGGTGTTGGTGTAAGAGCTATCGACGGATTGTTGACCGTAGGTAAGGGACAGCGTGTAGGTATTTTTGCCGGTTCTGGTGTTGGTAAGAGTACATTGATGGGCATGATTGCTCGTAATACAGCAGCAGATGTCAATGTCATCGCGCTTGTGGGTGAGCGTGGACGTGAGGTGCGCGACTTTATTGAACGGGATCTGGGTCCGGAAGGACTGGAACGCTCCGTAGTCATTGTTGCAACTTCAGATCAGCCTGCCCTGATTCGGATTAAGGGAGCAGTTATTGCGACCACTATTGCAGAGTATTTCCGAGATCGTGGAATGAACGTGATGCTCATGATGGATTCGGTAACCCGATATGCTATGGCACAAAGGGAAGTGGGTCTTGCCGTAGGTGAACCTCCGGCAATGAGAGGATATACGCCATCGGTTTTTGCAAGCTTGCCCAAACTGCTTGAAAGGGCGGGTACAGGACCTACCGGTTCGATTACAGCCTTTTACACCGTTCTGGTCGATGGGGATGACATGAATGAACCAATTGCGGATGCGGTAAGGGGTATTCTGGATGGACACATTGTGTTAAATCGATCCATTGCAAATAAAGGTCATTTTCCAGCGATTGATGTGCTAGCCAGCATAAGTCGTGTTATGAAGGATATTGCTCCGGAAGAGCAGCTGGAAGCCGTTAATAATATGAAACGTTTGATGGCTGTGTATAAAGAATCGGAAGATTTGATCAATATTGGAGCTTACCAGCGGGGATCAAATGCAGCCATAGATGAATCGATAGACCAGATTGATAGTATATGGAACTTTACCAAGCAGAAAGTCGACGAGAAAGTCACTTTAAGTGAAGTACAGGAACGTTTGATTCTTGAATTTGCAAGGAGATGAATGGGTAAACGATGAAATTTCGATATCATTTCCAGAAAGTTGTTGACCTGAAGAGTAATGAAAAAACACAGGCAGAGTGGATGTTATCCACAGCGATCGGCAAACTTCAGACGGAGGAAGAACATCTGATACAACTTCTGAACGACAGAAGTAATCTGATCGGCATTATCCAATCTGCTACGGAAAATACAGCGTCTGTAAACAGTCTGCAGGAGATGCAGCGTTATGTACATCACCTTGACGAGTGCATTTCACGCAAAAACAGTGATGTTAAACATGCTCAGGTCAATGTGCAGCGGAATCAGACGTTTCTAAACGGTAAGATGATTGACGAAAAAGTATGGCTTGGAGCGAGAGACAAGGCCAAAATCAAATTTCAGCAGGAGATGCTCCTCCGGGAACAGAACGATCTGGACGAGATGGCTACTGTACGCTTCGCTGCCAAAGCCGGACGCGCGAATTGATGTGAGCCGGACGCGAAGTTGTCTCGTGAAGGAGGAATGAACGATGGCTGTTAAAGATGATAGCGACATGGAAAAAGAGTCGGGAGGCGGTTGGGAAAAATTTCTCATGATTTCAATCCCGATTGTATTCACCGTAGTTTTGCTAGGTGTATTACTTACGCTATTTAATGTAGATATTCGTAATAATTTGTTTGAATTCGCCAACAAGATACCGGTAGTCAAGGAATGGGTACCTGATCCTGTTCTGGATCCTGAGAAGGAGAAGCTGGATAAGAGTGAACAGCAGGTTGAAAGTGCTGAAGCCACAATCGAAAAGCTGAAATCCCAGGTAACTGCCAAAGAAACAGAGCTCAAGGCAGCACAGGAAGCAACAACAACCGAAGCGAAGAAGGCCACTGACCTTCAGAAGAAGTTGGATGATGCGGAAAAAGCGGCTGAAACGGCTACGGCAACAACGCCGGAAACGGAATCCGATTATCAAAAACAAATTAAAGATTTGGCTAAAATGTATGCTGACATGAGTCCAAGTAAAGCTGCACCTATTTTGCAAAATATGACGAATGAGGAAATGGTATTGTTGTTGAATGCCATGCAGTCATCCGCTCGGACCAAGGTGCTTGAAAAGATGGACCCGAAAACAGCAGCCGATGTCACCATGATGATGAAGGATGCCAAACCGTCCGGGGATCTGGCACTGGATGCGCTGCAATCCAGATTGAAGAAAGAAACCGCAGCAACTTCAACTGCATCCACAACGACAAGCAAAAACCTGGATAAAAACCAGCTTAGTCAAACATTTGCTTCGATGTCTGCTTCAAGTGGTGCCAAGCTATTATTGGAAACATACAAGTTAAGTCCTGACAAAACATTGACCATCCTGAATTCAGTAGATGATGCAACACGCTCTCAATTGCTTGAGAACATGTCTTCAGAGGACTCGGTTGAAACTGCAAAAATTTTGAACAGATTAATGGGCAACAAGTAGAAATGATTAAACTGTATAACCGAGAGGAGGTGAAAAAAATGTCGATTGTATATCAAATGGCATCCACAGCATCTGCAACAGGAGCAGGTCAGACAACCGGAGCACAATCGAAAGGTTCAGCTGCAGGGGCTAGTGGTGAATTTCTCCAAACTCTTGCACAGTCATTATCCGGAGGAAACACAGAAGGTGATAGTTCAAGCGCTACTGGAAGTTTAACAGCCAATCCATTGGTGTTTTCCTTTGCTACAAGTGAAGAAGGAGAAGCGACATCAATCACGGATATACTGAATTCATTGTTCACGGACTTGGATTCGCTTGACGAAGCTTTGGAAAATGACCCAGCTCTACTTGCAGGTTTGCAAACGCTGATTCAACAGATGTATACACAATTAAGTAATCCTTCAGGTACTAATGCAGAAGGTTCCGACGAGTCTTCGAACGGAGCGGAAAGCGTAAAAAAAGTACCCGCAATTGAACTGTCGCAGCATCCGGCAGCAGTACGTTTTGTTCTGCAAGATATGCTTACACAATTACTAGCTGGAATGAATGATTCTGAGAGTAACGTTGCGAAGAACGCTCCTGAATTCAAACATTTGTTACAATCTCTGCAGAGTCAGCTTCAAGAGGCTGGAGTGGATACCACTAATAACAAAGGATGGACTGAACTGAAATCCATACTGGATACATTGACTGCAGTTAAGGATCAGACTGCACAGGTCGCTCCAAGTACTTCGCTTCAAACATCCAAACAGGATTCGGTCGTACCACAAGTTCTTGTTGCCGCAGTGGCGAATTCTGGAACCCAGGTGAAAGCTGAGGCTGAGACAACATCTGTTTCAAATGCAGGTGGAGAAGTGGAACACTCAACCATCATTACTGCAGGAGAGCTCTCCTTGCGTTCATCAGGTACAACAGCAGGCAAACCGGCTGAACCTGTAATGCAAACATCACAGTTTGCCAAGGAAATGACACAGTTTGTTGTTAACAAGCTGGATATTGTCCAGCAAAAAGGATTTTCCGAGGCGACCATCTCACTTCGACCTGAGCATCTAGGGAAGTTGGATGTTCAAATTACCTTGCAGAACGGGCAGTTGGTTGCACGGTTTATGACTGAGCATACGATGGCTAAAGACATGCTTGAACAACAAATGACGCAGCTGCGTTCTTCACTTCAAGCCCAAGGAATTCAAGTGGAACGACTTGAGGTTACACAGAACAGTTCAATCGGATCACAGATGTATCAGGACGGAGGCCGTCATCCGGGAAGTAACTCTCAGCAACAACGCCGTTCGCGCGAGCGTGAGGAACAATCGGATGATGCTATAGCTACAGCAGGGATTCAAGAAGAATTGCGTAACTGGCGTAGCGAGCAAGTCGAAGGAACTGAATTACAGAGAGATACGTTTAGTGCTAAGGCTTAAACAGAAATGAGGTGAACAATATGGCTAATGAAATTGTTTCAATGAATAATACCTGGCCGAACTATTCGGCAGCCAATAAAGCAACCACAAGTGCTGCAACAAAAGAATTGGGTAAAGATCAGTTTCTAAAAATCCTGATTACCCAGCTGCAAAATCAAGACCCGATGCAGCCGATGGAGGATAAGGAATTTATCGCTCAAATGGCACAGTTCAGCTCAGTGGAACAACTGGTCAATATTTCTACCCAGCTTAAAACATTGAACCAGTCCCTTGGTGCTGTATCCGGTATGATTGGCATGGAGGTAAGTTGGCTTTCTTCTAATAAAGATGATAACGGAATTCTTCGTCAGGGTATTGTAGATTCCATCATTGTAAGAGATAGCGTTCAATACGCAAAAGTGGGCAACGACGAGATTAAGCTGGATGAGATCATTCAGGTGAATTATCCAAAACAGGCAGAAGAGAGTCAAACTCCGGTACAGAACGTTCAGGATGTAACCCCAGAAACGAACGAGAGCCAGGAAGTTGAATCATCCGCTGAAACAGGTGATACGGAAGATAGCGGGAAAACGATATGAGTGATCGCATAACGGTTGGACAATTATACGCAGGCCCGATTACACCGAATATGCTTCAAAGACCTAAAACGGGAGAAGCTTCGGCTATACCCGAAAAACCTTTTGCAAAAGTGCTGGAAGATAATCTTCTGAAATTGAGCAATCATGCTGCCAAACGTTTGGAACAACGTGGCATTGAACTCAAGACCGAGCAAATGGAACAGATTGGTTCTGCTTTGGACAAAGCTGCTGCTAAAGGAGCCAAAGAGTCATTGATTTTAATGCAAGATATGGCTTTTATCGTCAATGTCAAAAATCGTACTGTGGTTACAGCTATGGATAGTGAGAGCATGAAGGATAATGTGTTTACTCAGATTGATAGTGCCGTAATCATTTCTTGACCGGCTGGCCCTTCTCGGGAGCCGGAATGCCGCTGACCGACTGATGCGGTAACCAAATGAAGACTGGGAGGATTTTTAAAAATGTTGAAATCAATGTACTCAGGCGTTTCCGGGATGCGGGGTTTTCAAACCAAACTCGACGTAATTGGTAACAATATTGCGAACGTAAACACGGTTGGCTTCAAAGGCAGTCGGGTTATGTTCAAAGATATTATGAGCCAAACCACTTCAGGTGTGACTGCGCCTGGTGATGCAACCGGTGGTGTGAATGCAAAACAAATTGGTCTAGGTGTATCTGTAGGATCTATTGATACATTACATTTGGCGGGAAGTCCAATGACAACAAACAACCCAACAGATATGCGGATTAATGGAGATGGATTCTTCTTGGTACGTTTAAGTGAAGATCAGGAAGTACCTTACCTGACTCGTGCGGGGGATTTCCATGTGGATGCTGCACGTAACCTTTTGACATCCGATGGATTGTTTGTTCTGGATAACGGTGGTGGAAATATTACGATACCTGATGATGTTGTTTCCTTCACGATTGGTCAGGATGGTACGATCAATCAAACTATGGCGGATGGAACAGTTGAAGCGGGAGCACAACTTGGAATCGGAAAAGTGGTCAATCCGGAAGGTTTAGAGAAGATCGGCGGTAATCTATACCGTATGACAGCAAATGCCAATCCCGATGGTGAGCTTGAAATTTTGACAGCGAATGATGCCGAAAATGGAACTGGCTCTATTATCACAGGACAGCTCGAAATGTCTAATGTGGATCTGACAGGAGAGTTTACTGAGATGATCGTAGCTCAGCGTGGATTCCAGGCAAACTCCCGGATTATTACAACGTCGGATGAAATACTTCAGGAAGTTGTTAAC
Source organism: Paenibacillus sp. FSL R7-0313 (assembly GCF_037969885.1). Taxonomy (NCBI): domain Bacteria; kingdom Bacillati; phylum Bacillota; class Bacilli; order Caryophanales; family Paenibacillaceae; genus Paenibacillus; species Paenibacillus sp. FSL R7-0313. The sequence continues at coordinate 5,696,619 of NZ_CP150219.1, read as the reverse complement.
CTGAAACGTTAATAGCTGATTAATGAATTTTTAAAACGTGGGGGAGCTTGCTCCTCCCACTCTGATCAAGGGGGCTTAGCATGATTTCGGTTACGCGGTTAAATGGTTCTCCCATGTGGTTAAATGCGCTGATGGTTGAAATTGTTGAAGAAACGCCGGATACGTATATTACTCTGGTAACTGGAAAGAGACTGATTGTGCTTGAAAAAGCTGATGACGTTATTTCCAAGATTAAAGATTACAACCGTGAAATCGGGGTTCAGGCAGCCACTATTAAAGTGCAGCAAACGGAGGAATCCTGATGAAAAAAATGATGCCCTGGCTTGCAACAATGTTGCTGGCAATAACACTCATTGTGGTGGTTGTGTTTGTATTTATGCAAGGACAGAACGGGAATAAGGACGACACACATACGGCGGCAGCTTCAGAAGCCAAGAAGATGACTGCGGATGAGATTGTAGAGGTTTCCTCTGAACTTGGAGAAATTAAAACCAATTTGGCTGATACGGATCATGTTGTAATTGTCAGCTTCTCTTTCAAGTTGACTGACAAAACTGCAAAAGAAGATTTTGAGAAAATCAAAGAAATTGTGGTAAAACCAATCATCATTCAGACGCTTGCAGATACGAAATCTGAGGAACTGGCTACAGCGAAGGGCCGGATATTATTTAACGAGAAATTGACCGGTCTTATTAATGAAGCTTTACCAGAAGGTAATCTAAGTAGTACGAGCTTTTCATCTATTGTGATAGCAACGATGTAAATGAACAGAACATGCTGTAGACCTGTAAGGGGGTGAGAACATGGTGGATGTATTATCACAAAATGAGATTGACGCCCTATTAGCAGCCCTTTCTTCTGGTGAAATGGACGCAGAAGAATTGAAGAAGGAAGAAACTCAGAAGAAAATCAGATCGTACGATTTTAAGCGGGCAGTGCGTTTTTCCAAAGACCATATCAGAAGCTTGACTCGTATTCACGAAAACTTTGCACGCTTTCTCACCACTTATTTTTCAGCCCAACTGCGGACGTTCGTTCAAATCAATGTCGTTCAGGTCGAACAGTTGCCTTATGATGAGTTTATCCGTTCTATTCCTAAGATGACGATATTGAACATTTTTGAAGCGGAGCCACTACAGGGACGAATGGTGATGGAAGTCCATCCGAACGTGGGATATGCGATGTTGGATCGCCTGCTTGGTGGAACCGGGAGTGCTCCAACAAAGATTGCATCCATGACGGAGATTGAAACGACCATCATGGAACGAATATTCAGCCGTGCATTTGAAAGTTTGCAAGAAGCATGGAAGACCGTGTTGGATATTACCCCGAGGATGGAAGCACTCGAGACCAATCCGCAATTTATGCAGATTGTATCTCCCAATGAGACCATTGCTCTGATCTCGCTCAGTACCAAAATTGGTGACACGACAGGCATGATCAATCTATGTATACCGCATGTCGTTCTTGAACCTATTATGTCACGGTTGTCAACTCATCAGTGGTTTGTTTCGGAGAAGAAAACGAGAGCTCCGGAGGAGTATGATGCTCTAAAAGAGCGTGTGAACAAAGCCAAGTTACCAATCGTTGCGGAATTGGGAGAATCGAGAATTTCAATTGCAGAATTTCTGGGTCTGTCCGTTGGTGATGTCATTACGTTGAACAAACCAGTTGATGAGGGACTTTCCATTAAAGTGGGTGACAAACTGAAATACATGGGCAGTCCGGGGACAATCAAAGACCGTGTGGCTGTGCAAATAGACAAGATTGTCACCGAAGGAGTTGAAGAATTTGACGAGTAAGGATTATTTATCCCAAGAAGAAATCGATGCTTTGCTCAGGCAATCGGAATCGATAAACAGCTCGGAACCCGCTGAAAAGACGGTTGATGATTTTTTGACCGAGCTGGAGCAGGATGCCTTGGGGGAGATCGGTAACATTACATTTGGTAGCGCGGCAACAGCATTATCCACGCTATTAGGCCTCAAAGTAGATATTACAACACCTAAAGTTTCTATCATTAGTCGAACGCAGTTTGAAGAAGCTTTTCCTAAGCCGCATGTTGCCGTTCATGTCAATTACGTGGATGGATTCGAAGGCATTAACTCACTTGTTATCAAGAAGAGAGATGCTCAAGTCATCGCTGATTTGATGCTGGGTGGCGAAGGAAATCCGGTCGATGAAGAACTGAATGAAATCCATATTAGTGCGGTACAGGAAGCGATGAACCAGATGATGGGTTCCTCTGCAACCTCAATGTCCACGATTTTTAATCGTTTTGTGAATATTTCCCCTCCGGGAATCGATATTCTCAATCTGGAGAGTGGAGAGGGTGTAAGTAATCTTCCAGCAGATGAGACCCTCATTCAAGTTTCATTTCGTTTGTTGATCGGGGATCTGATCGATTCCAATCTGATGCAGTTGCTTCCAGTGCATTTTGCCAAAAACATGGTAGATATGCTGATTGGAGGCGCTCAGGAGTCAACTGCCAGCGCACCAGTGGCATCAACACCTGAACCTGCGCCAGCAGCTGTACCAGCAACGCCACCACCGGTTGCGGAGCAGCCGCCCGTTCAGCACCAACAGGCTCCACAGGCTCCACAACAGCCTGCTCAGGACTATAACGGATATGGACAGGTCCCGATGGGTATGCCTCAAGGAATGCCGCCACAGCAGCCGTATGGCATGCCACCGCAGCAACCTTATGGTGCACCTCAACATTACGGTGGAATGCCAAATAGGAATGTTAACGTACAACCAGTTCAATTTGCCAATTTGCAAAATGGGGCGTATGGGCAGGTAGACGAAAACAATTTGAATTTATTGATGGACATTCCCCTTAAAGTCACCGTAGAATTAGGAAGGACCCAGAAGCAAATTAAAGATATTTTGGAACTGTCACAGGGTTCGATTGTCGAACTGGATAAGTTAGCCGGGGAACCTGTCGATATTTTGGTGAATAACAAACTGATCGCCAAGGGAGAAGTTGTTGTTATTGACGAAAACTTTGGTGTTCGTGTTATAGATATCGTTAGCCAATGGGACCGAATTCAGAAATTACAATAAGCACAATTTAGGGAGGACTTGAATCAAGATGGCAAACCGAATTTTAGTCGTAGACGACGCTGCATTTATGAGAATGATGATCCGGGACATTTTGTCCAAAAATGGATATGAGGTTGTTGGTGAGGCACAGGATGGCTCACAAGCAATTGAGAAATTTAAAGAGCTTCGTCCGGATCTGATCACAATGGATATTACGATGCCTGAGATGGATGGCATTGCAGCTTTGAAAGAAATCAAGAAGATTGATGCTAACGCTAAAGTAATTATGTGCTCCGCGATGGGTCAACAAGCGATGGTAATCGACGCTATTCAAGCAGGTGCTAAAGACTTTATTGTTAAACCGTTCCAATCTGATCGGGTTATTGAAGCGATTAGCAAGACACTGGGCGTTTAAGAGACATGATGATGGCTCAGGGTGATTTTCCAGAAACAGCTGGCGCGGGAGCCAATTATTATTTACAGCTTGTATGGGTGATTGTTGTCCTGGCCGTCATCCTGGTCCTTATTGTTTATCTGATCCGGTTCTTAAACAAACGGAATCAGCAAATGTTCCGGCACGGCACAATTCGTACTCTTGGCGGGGTTGGACTGGGACAAAACAAGTCGCTGCAAATTATAGAAATTGGTGGGAGTGTATATCTGCTTGGTGTAGGTGAAGACATCCAGTTGATAGATAAGGTTTCGGATCTGGAAGAGGCGCAAAGAATCATTGATTCCTTCGAACGAGATGCTGCTGCACAACAAGGGAATCTGTCACCTCTCATTGCCAAGCTCACAAAACGCTTCCGTAAAGATGAACCGCCGCGGGAAATGGAACTGGAGGACACAACTTCTTTTCACGAAATGTTTGAATCCAAACTTCGGCAGATGCCTAACCGTAAAGAGAAGATGGAGAAGCTCCTGGATAAAGACAATACTACAGATCGGTCGAGGGATTCATGAAGAAAAAGATTTGGTTAGCGTGTTGTTTGCTAGGACTTATCAGTCTAGCTTCTGTTACAGTTGCCTTTGCCGAGCCCATTCCGAATATTGATATTCAAATCGGAAACGGTGACGGAGGGACACCAAGCACAAGTTCATTGTCCATCATTCTGTTAATTACTGTGCTTAGCATTGCACCAGCAATGCTTGTACTGATGACCAGTTTTACTCGGATTGTGATTGTGCTCGGTTTTGTACGTACATCTTTGGGTACACAACAAATGCCACCCAATCAGGTTTTGGTTGGCTTGGCACTATTTCTGACACTTTTCATTATGTCGCCGACGTTGTCTTCCATAAATCAGGTAGCGCTTCAGCCCTATCTTCAGGGAGAACTTACACAAACCGAGGCACTTGAAAAAGCAGCGGACCCGATAAAGAAATTTATGTTTAGTCACACCAGAGAAAAAGATCTGTTACTGTTTATGAAGTACAATCAGACTGAACAACCAAAGACCTATCAGGATATCCCAATTACTGTTATGGTGCCGGCATATGTAATCAGTGAGTTGAAGACAGCATTCCAGATGGGGTTTATGATTTTTATTCCGTTTCTGGTTATAGATATTGTTGTCGCGAGTACACTCATGGCAATGGGGATGATGATGCTTCCGCCGGTCATGATCTCATTACCTTTCAAAATACTGCTCTTTGTCCTTGTCGACGGGTGGTATCTGGTTGTCAAGTCACTGTTATTGAGTTTTAACACTTGATCCGGAAAGTTAAAGGAGGACGGTCATGACTTCGGAATTTATTATCGGTCTGGCCGGGAAAGCGGTATACACGTCATTGCTGGCCAGCGCACCTATGCTTATACTAGCTCTGGTTGTAGGACTTGCAATCAGTATTTTTCAAGCGACAACTCAAATTCAGGAACAAACATTAGCTTTTGTGCCCAAGATTGTTGCCGTACTTCTGGCAGTACTTTTGTTTGGACCTTGGATCTTGAATATCTTGGTCGATTTTACGTTTAACATTCTCGATAATCTATACAGATACATAGGGTAGGCTTTAGCAGATGGAGACATTGTTGCAAAGTTTCCCTGTCGCTCTGCTTATGTTTTGTCGAATCGCATCATTTTTTGTAACTGCGCCAGTTTTTTCGGCTCGAAATGTGCCGGCTTCAGTTAAAATTGGTATCTCTGCATTTGTCACATTGTCTGTCTATCTGATTTATGGAATAGACCAGACCGTACCCACAGACCTGAGCTATGTCTTATTGATCATCAGAGAGATTTTAATTGGCCTGCTTTTAGGTTTTGTGGCTTATCTGTTGATGACAGCTGTTCAGACTGCGGGGACCTTTATCGATCTACAAATCGGTTTTGGTATGGCTAATGTATACGATCCAATGACAGGTGCTTCAGCGCCACTTACGGGAAACTTGAAGTATGCATTTGCTATGCTTCTGTTTCTGACGATGAATGGACACCATTATTTGCTGGATGCGATAGTTTACAGTTACCGGTGGGTACCATTATCGAATGTGTTTTTCCTACGGTTGGCAGATGGAAGTATTGCTGAATTTTTGATTCAGACCTTAGGTCAATCATTTATGCTGGCTTTTCAGATGTCGGCTCCGATTGTAGTTGCGTTATTTTTGACGGATGTTGGATTGGGTTTTTTGGCCAAAACAGCTCCTCAATTTAATGTATTTGCAGTTGGGTTGCCGCTTAAGTTACTCGTTGGTCTTGCTATTTTGCTTTTGCTGGTTCCCAGTTTCTCCTTTGTATTTAGTCAGTTGTTCGAAGCGATATTCAGATCGATGGAAAAATTGCTTGGAACCATTGGACAAAGGCCCGGCTGAGTGAAACGGAGGAAAAGACACGGATGAAACTTCAACTCGACCTCCAGTTGTTTTCAGGGGAGAAGACGGAGAAAGCTACCCCGAAAAAGAGACAGGATACACGAAAAAAAGGACAGGTCGTCAAAAGCGCTGAACTATCTGGCGCATCCATTCTCCTAATCGCGTTTTTGATCATGATGGTATTCAGCAATTTCTATAAAGAACGTATAGTTCGTCTGTTTACAGATATCTTCATCAATCGATTGAGTATGGAAATCACCGGAGAGAATGTGATGGCGCTTATGATGCGCTATGGCATTGAAGTTTTGTTATTGATCGCTCCCGTTTTGCTGGGTGCGTTACTGGTTGCTTTGATCGTTAACTATATGCAAGTTGGTTTTCTTCTTGTAGGGGAAGGTTTGAAGCCAAAACTTGAGAAATTGGACCCGATTAAAGGTTTCAAAAATATATTCTCTCTCCGCTCATTAGTGGAATTTGCTAAATCCATTTTGAAAATGTCGATTATCGGTTATCTCGTTTACAGTACAATTAAGGGCTACCAGTCAGATATTGCTTCACTTTCTCATTTTTCATTGGATGCTATTTTACATTTCGCTGCGTCGATCACTTTAAGTCTTGGTATCAAGATTGCAGTGGCATTAATGATACTTGCGATATTTGATTACATGTATCAGAAGTATGATCATGAGAAGAAGATCCGTATGTCCAAGCAAGACATTAAGGACGAGTACAAAAAAATGGAAGGTGATCCGCTGATCAAAGGCAAAATCCGGGAACGCCAGCGTCGTATGGCTATGCAGCGTATGATGCAGGAAGTGCCGAATGCGGATGTTATCATCACGAACCCGACCCACTTTGCGGTTGCGCTAAAGTATGAAGGTTCCGAGATGGAGGCACCGCAGATTATTGCCAAAGGTCAGGATTATGTCGCCTTGCGTATTAAGGAAATTGCCAAAGAAAACGGTGTTATTACGATGGAAAACAAGCCGTTAGCACGGGCGTTGTTCCAGAGAGCCGAGATTGGTGACGCCATACCGGCCGATTTGTTTCAAGCGGTAGCCGAAGTGCTGGCTTATGTATATAAACTAAAGGGCAGAACGAAATAAAAGGGGATCGGAGGCCGTACATTCATTGAAGATTAAAGATATAGCTGTCCTTGCGGGTATCATTGGCATTGTGTTGATGATGATTCTTCCGATCCCGACCTGGCTGTTGGACTTGTTGCTGGTCGTCAATATTTCAATTGCTCTGATGATACTACTTGTTGCCATGAACAGCAAAGAAGCGTTGCAGTTTTCTATTTTTCCAGCTTTGCTGTTGATCACTACACTATTCCGATTGGCACTGAACATTTCGACAACCAAGCTAATCCTTGGTGATGGGGATGCGGGAGCCGTAGTTGCTACCTTTGGTAGCTGGATTGCTGGAGGGCAAATTGCGATTGGATTTATCGTGTTTTTGATCCTCGTTGTCGTTCAGTTTATCGTTATTACAAAGGGGTCTGAGCGAGTAGCTGAAGTTGCTGCCCGATTCACCCTCGATGCGATGCCTGGTAAACAAATGAGTATTGATGCGGATCTGAATGCGGGTTTGATCAACGAGCAACAAGCTCGTGAGCGTCGTTCCAAAATTGAACGTGAAGCTGATTTCTACGGAGCGATGGATGGAGCAAGTAAATTCGTAAAAGGTGACGCAATTGCAAGTATTATCATCCTCCTGATCAATCTCATTGGTGGATTTATAATCGGTATGACTGTGCATGGGATGGCTTTTGCAGATGCAATGTCAACGTACTCTGTACTGACTATCGGAGATGGATTGGTAAGCCAAATCCCTGCTCTGCTTATTTCCACAGCAGCAGGACTTATCGTCACCAGAGCTTCATCAGAAGGAAACTTGGCAGATGATATTACGGGGCAACTGTTTACATATCCAATACTAATTTATATCGTAGCTTTCGTTATTGCCATGCTCGGTTTCTTCACACCAATTCATGTTATTACTACGCTTCCGTTGGCAGGTGTGTTGGCATATGCCGCGTGGCGTATGCAGAATAATCTGAATTTGAAACAAGTAGCGGAAGAACAGTTGGAAGAAGAACAGCAGATTGAAGAGGTTAGAAGTCCTGAAAGTGTAATTAATTTGCTTCAGGTGGACCCTATTGAGTTTGAATTTGGTTATGGTTTAATACCACTTGCTGATAATCAGCAGGGTGGTGACTTATTGGATCGGATCATTATGATTCGGAGGCAGTGTGCTCTGGAACTGGGGTTAGTCGTTCCGGTCATACGGATTCGAGATAATATCCAGCTCAGACCCAATGAGTATGTTATCAAAATCAAGGGTAATGTGGTAGGCGGCGGAGAACTGTTGTTGAATCATTACCTTGCCATGAGTCCTGGCTATGATGAGGAATCTGTGACAGGTATTGAAACGACAGAACCTGCTTTTGGACTTCCGGCACTATGGATTGATGAAGTAACCAAAGACAGAGCCGAACTTGCAGGATATACGGTCGTTGATCCGCCTTCCGTTGTGGCTACACATCTGACGGAACTGATTAAGAAACATGCGCATGAGTTACTTGGAAGACAAGAAACAAAAGCACTTGTGGATAATCTCAGAGAGAACTATTCTGCCCTTGTGGATGAACTGATCCCTTCTCTACTTTCCATTGGTGATGTACAGAAAGTGCTTGCCAAGTTATTGCGTGAGAAAATATCTATTCGGGATATGGTGACCATCTTCGAGACACTGGCTGACTATGGTACGTATACGAAGGATCCTGATGTGCTTACTGAATACGTCAGACAATCCCTCTCACGTCAGATTACTCAGCAGTTCTCACAGAAAGGTGAGACACTTCGCGTGATCACGGTTGGACCTGGTCTTGAGAAGAAAATTGCTGAAAGTGTGCAACAATCGGATCAAGGCAGTTATCTCGCGCTAGACCCTGTATCTACACAAAGTGTGTATCAGAAGCTGAGTGAACAAGTGAACCGTTTGATTCAATCAGGTCAACAACCTGTTGTATTAACTTCTCCAACCATTCGGATGTATCTGCGTCAGGTTATTGAACGTACAATGCAGGACATTCCTGTGCTTTCCTACAGCGAGTTGGAGCCGAATGTTGAAATTCAAAGTATCGGGGTGGTGAACTTATGAGAGTAAAACAATACGTTGTTGAGACCATGCCCGAAGCTATGCTTCAAATTCGCAAAGACCTGGGAAGTGATGCCGTTATTCTGTCCACCAAAGAGATTAAGGTGGGCGGTGTGATGGGAATGTTCCGCAAAAAACGGATCGAAGTTGTAGCTGCAGTGGATAAGGAAGAAAACAAGCAAACAACAAAGCCAGTACAAAATCAATTCACACCTGTACCTCGTGCATTTGTACCTGAGGCTTATCGGCAAACAGCTCGTTCGTTTGTTGCGGCTTCAGATGAGTCGGCGACAACGAATATAGCTGATCAAAGTGTACAGGACCAATCTGCGGCTGCGTCGTCTGTGTTTGAATCGCGTAATATCGGTTCAAACATAGACAGCGGCTCAGGTTCTTCGAGCACGGATCATAAACCGCGACCGCAAGGGGCGGATTTTTCGGGTTCAACAACTGGTCCGAAGCCAACAGGTTCAGACCTGCAGCAGGATAAGTTGATGACTGAATTACAGGATCTTAAACAGATGGTGACCAGGCTTTCAAAGCAAGGTACTTCTGCGGACCCTGTGCCAGAGGAGCTGCATTCGATCCGAGAGCGTTTGACAGAACAAGATGTTTGGCCTGAAGTATGGGAATCCTGGTTTGATTCAATTCAAGCAAAATGGTCTGAGGATGGATTGAAAGAACAGGATGTAGAACAAGTGGTGAAGCTTGAGGTCATGCACTTTTTGGAGCAACGGATTGAAGAAGGCATTCTTCCTACCACGCGAATCGTCTATGTAGCTGGACCAACCGGTGTAGGGAAAACTACGACAATTGCAAAATTGGCTGCTGAACAAATGTTCAAAAAACAGCGTAAAGTTGGATTCATTACATCAGATACGTATCGGATCTCGGCGGTAGAACAGCTTAGAACGTACGCATCTATACTGAATGTTCCACTTGAAGTGGTGCAATCGCCCGGTGATACACAACGTGCCATTTCTCGATTAGAGAATTGTGATTTGATCTTTATGGATACAGCGGGTAGAAACTACAGAAATGAATTACTTGTTTCGGAACTGCAAAGTTTGCTTGCTCCTGTGGAGAATAGCGAAACCTTTCTGGTCATGAGTATGACTTCCAAAAGTGCTGATATGGTGCAGATCACGGAACATTTCAGTAAATATGGTCTGGATAAGGTGATTTTCACCAAAATGGATGAGACTGGGAGCTGCGGTCCGCTATTTAACTTGTTACACCGTTTTCCACTCAAGCTCGCATATGTGGCAAATGGACAAAATGTTCCGGACGATTTGTTGAAGCCGGATGCAGATTCGTTGTCTAAACAGTTGCTGGGAGAATGGTCACAATGAAGGATCAGGCAGCTGCACTTCGAAGTATGGTCTCCGCGCCATTGGAATTGGAAGGCATTGAGCGAGATATTCGATCCTCGAAAATCATTACTGTGGCCAGTGGTAAGGGAGGTGTTGGTAAATCCAATTTTACACTGAACTTTGCCTTGGCATTGCAGGCTTTGGGGCAAAAGGTACTTGTATTTGATGCCGATATTGGAATGGCTAATATTGATGTTCTTATGGGTACGTCTTCTTCCTATAATCTTTACCACCTATTGTACCGACAAAAATCCATAAGGGAAATCATACAACTGGGTGCCAGTGGCTTGCCTTACATTGCTGGAGGATCGGGCATGAAAGAGTTGTTCTCATTGTCTGATCGTGATCTCGAGTTCTTCGCCAGTCAAGTCGAGGATATTGCCCAGGAAATGGATTATGTCATCTTTGACACTGGGGCAGGACTCTCCAGAGAGAATATGAAGTTCATCGGTGCTGCCGATGAATGCCTGATTATAACCACACCTGAACCGACTTCAATAACCGATGCTTATGCTTTAGTCAAAGTTATGCACGGCCAGGAAAATGCTACGCCCTTTCGGATGATCGTTAACCGGGTGGAAGACGAACGAGAAGCGGAACGGGTGGCAGAAAAAATAGCTGGAGTGGCGAGGCGGTTTTTGCAGACGGATATTCCGCTGCTTGGGTATATTTCAGAAGACGCCCAGGTAGTCAAAGCGGTTAAAAGGCAAATGCCCTATAGTCTGGCGTATCCCAATGCCAAAGCCTCCAAAGATATAGAGAAACTTGCTCTTCGTTATCTGGCTGTACCTGCAACTCCGGGATCCGGAACCTTGACAGGAATCAGGGGATTTATGAATAAGTGGCTTAAACGGACAACATGATTTCTGAATAAAGGAAACAGGGGTGACACAACATGGCGGCGTATCAAGTATTGGTTGTCGATGATTCCGCTTTTATGCGTAAGATTGTTACGGATTTGATCCAAGCGGATCCGGAATTCAAGGTTACGGCAACGGCATCAAACGGTAGAGAAGCGATTCAAAAATCACTAGAATTGAAACCCGATATTATTACAATGGACGTTGAGATGCCCGAAATGAATGGGTTGGATGCATTAAAATCAATTATGAAGGAATCTTTCGTTCCTGTGATTATGCTCTCTGGTATCAATGAACAAGGCATGAAAGAAACCATTATGGCGCTTGAAGCTGGGGCATTTGACTTCATTCGCAAACCATCTATTTCACATGACCAGGATATTGCTCAAGTTGGTAAAGCCTTGGTTGAGCGCATGCGAGCTGCGATGAATGAGATCAAACGAAAAGCTGATCGTGAGTTATCCATGAAAAATAGAGACATGTTGCTAGGAGCAGTTGTTCCCCCAACTCAGCCAGTGCAGAAAGAACTGCCGGCCAGGGATCGAGCGGAGCCTGTGAAAAAAACGATCGACCCTGTCGAGACGATTCAACGCTCTCTTCGAGAGCGGACTGAAGCCTTTCAGGCCAAAGCAAAGAAACCAATTCAACCATTGTCACCTTCAAAACCAGGTCGCGTAGAGAATAAACCTGAGCCTTTGCCAAAGGCTGAGCGTAATTTGGGGACGAAGGCAGAAAAAGCAGTGAGGTCAGCTAATCCAGTACAGACTCCAAAGGAAGTTCGACTACCTAATGCAGCTAGAGTGGCAGCTGATCAAATAGCGGCAACCTCTGCCTCTGCAAAAGCCAAGGATGTAATCAAGCCTAATCCTGTTCCCAAAGGTGGAGGGGGGCTGGAAGGACCATTCAACAAACTTGTGGCAATAGGTTGTTCTACGGGTGGGCCGAGGGCTCTCAAGACATTGCTTGAGCAGTTGCCTGCTGATTTGCCTGCACCGGTCATTATTGTGCAGCATATGCCGCCCAATTTCACACGTTCTCTGGCTCAACGATTGAATACATTCAGTCCACTGCATGTGGTTGAAGCTGAAGAGGGCATGGTTCTGAAGAAAGGAACCGCCTATATAGCACCCGGCGGATTCCATGTGAAAGTTAACAAAACAGCAGACGGGAAGTTTATTGTGAAGTTGACTGAAGATCAACCAGTGAATGGACATAGACCTTCAGTGGATACGATGTTTGAGTCACTTCTGCCGTTTACATCTTTACAAAGACATCTTGTTTTGCTAACGGGAATGGGAAGTGATGGAGCACGTATGATGAAGAGATTATACGAAGCTGGAGTTACATCAACCTTTGCCGAGAATGAAGAAACATGTGTTGTATATGGTATGCCGCGTTCTGCTGTAGAGCTGCAATGCGTTCGTCATCTTCTGCCATTGCAGGAGATTGCTTCTAAACTTGTTCAAGCAGTGAAATAACGGAGTGTAACTCACGGAGGAGGTGCCTCACAATGGACATGAACCAATATTTATCCATGTTTATTGATGAGTCTAATGATCATCTGCAATCGCTTAACGAAAACATGCTTCAACTTGAAGGCAATCCGGAAGACCTGGGCATAGTTCAGGTTATATTCCGCTCGGCTCATACCTTGAAGGGTATGGCAGCAACTATGGGCTTTGAAGATTTGGCATCACTGACACATAAAATGGAAAATGTGTTGGATCTGGTTCGTAATGAGAAGTTGAAAATGCAGGATTACATTTTTGATACCATGTTCAAGAGTCTGGACGCTTTGGAAACCATGGTTCAGGATATTACCGAAGGTGGACAAGGTAAAGCAGATGTGTCGTCAATCGTAGCTTCACTTCAAGCCATTGAAAATGGTGAAATGACAAACGGAAATGGACCTGCTACAGAAACAAACAAGCCGGCTAACGCTTCAATCTCTTCGGCTGTGGAGCTGGATGAATTCCAATATTCAGTGCTGGATCAGTCGATCGCCGAAGGTCATCGTGTGTTCTACGTGGATGTGCTTGTTAGCGAGCATAGCCAGTTAAAAGGTGTACGGGCTTATATGGTCTTTGATATGCTGGAACGTTCAGGTGAAGTCGTTAAGGCTTACCCATCTGTCCAGGATATTGAGCAGGAGAAGTTTGAGCGCAGTTTCTCGTTGTATTACATAACAACTAAAGAGGCGCACGAACTGGAAGAAGGCATCATGAGTATCTCTGAAATTGAAAGTGCGAAGCTCATTCAACTGGATCAGGAGACTCTTCAGCAGATGGCCAATCAGGTAGCAGCTACAGTTGAAGCGCCACCCGTACCAACAGCTGTAGCTGAGGTTGCTTCGCCGGATAAGAATTCTGTACCCAAAGAAGAAACCACAACGGCACCAGCAAAAACTGCTGCACCGAAGCAAGCTGCTGCACCTTCGCGTACCATTCGTGTGGATATTGAACGTCTTGACGTATTGATGAACCTGTTCAGTGAATTGTTGATTGACCGTTCGCGTCTGGAGCAACTGGCCAGTGAAACAGGCAACAATGATTTATCCGATACAGTAGCTCATTTAAGTCGAGTTAGCACAGATTTGCAAAATATTGTACTGAAATTGCGGATGGTTCCGGTAGATACCGTATTCAATCGATTCCCGCGCATGATCCGTGATCTGGCTAAGACACTTGATAAAAAAATCGATCTGGTGATTACAGGTGCTGAGACGGAACTGGATCGTACGGTAATTGATGAGATTGGTGATCCGCTTGTGCATTTACTGCGTAACGCGGTTGACCATGGTGTGGAATCCATTGCAGAACGTGTAGCTGCAGGTAAACCAGAGATGGGTATAGTAAACCTGCGTGCCTTCCACAGTGGAAATCACGTATTTATCGAGATTGAAGATGATGGTAAAGGTATCTATCGCGACAAGCTTTTGAAAACCGCGATCAAACGTGGTGTTGTAACCGAAGAACAAGGTGCCAAGATGAGTGACGATGAAGTGAATCAACTGTTGTTTGCACCTGGATTTAGTACTGCTGATATTATCTCGGATATCTCTGGCCGGGGTGTTGGATTGGATGTAGTAAAATCGAAGATCACTTCGCTTGGCGGTAATGTAACGATTCATTCAACTCCAGGCAAAGGCACGAACTTCTCTGTTCAGCTTCCGTTGACTCTATCCATTATTGCTGCAATGCTTGTACGACTTGGTTCAGAGAAATACGCTGTTCCGTTGTCCTCCATTGTAGAGACGGCCATTGTACAACGTGAGCAAGTTCGTAATATTCACGGCAATAAAATGATCACGTTCCGTGAGTCACTGATTCCGTATTTGTCCTTGAGCGAAGTTTTCTCGGTACCGGATTTCAACGACGCTGATGAGCAAGAAACAGAAATAGTCGTGATTCGCAAAGGCGACCGTCTTGCAGCCGTAGCTGTTGAAGAATTTATTGGACAAAGTGAGATTGTTCTCAAATCAATGGGAACCTATCTTCCTGCTATTGAAGGAATCTCTGGAGCAACCATTCTCGGAGATGGACAAGTAGCCCTGATTCTTGATCCTAATGCATTTATTAAATAAGCATAGAGCTAAGTCTTACATTTAATAGGGAGGTTTTTTACATGGAAGAAGAGTTGAAAGTCATCGTCTTTAAATTGGGTTCCGAAGAGTATGGTATTGAGGTAGACAAGGTTCAGACGATTGAGCGTATGATGCCAATTACCCGTGTTCCCAAGACACTTTCCTTTGTAAAAGGAGTTATTAATCTACGTGGTGTTGTAATTCCAGTCATTGATCTACGCGGTCGTTTCTCCCTTCCGGAAACGGAATACACGGATCAGACTCGTATTGTTATCGTAGGTGTAGACGACATGCAAGTTGGCTTTATCGTAGATTCTGCCAATGATGTTATTGATATCAAGAGCAGTGCGATCGATAGCCCGCCAGAAGTGGTTGGTGGCGTCAAGGCGAGATACCTGCGAGGTGTTGCTAAATTGGAGGATTCACGTTTGTTGATTATGCTCAACCTAAACGAAGTATTAAATAAAAGCGAGATTGTACAGCTGGAAAGTGTTGAGGGCTAGTACCGTGGAGATGTTCAACCGATTTGAGGTATTCCAGATGGATGTGCTCAAAGAGGTCGGTAACATTGGAGCAGGCAACGCCGCAACGGCGTTGTCTCAACTCCTCAACAGACCGATTGACATGGGTGTACCTAAAGTACAAATGCTCCCTTTTGAAGAAGTTGCCGAAAAAGTGGGCGGAGATGAACGCATCGTGGTTACCGTGTTTCTTCGTGTAGAAGGCGAAGCACCGGGAAATCTTTTCTTTATGATGACACCAGAGGCTGCTAAAATGTTGTTGAACAGACTTGCCGGGTTCGATCTGAAAGAAGGACTCGCTTTTACAGATATGGAACAATCAGCGCTTTCCGAGATTGGAAATATTTTAGCTGGATCCTATCTTTCTTCTTTGGCAGATTTTACGAAGTTGTCTATGTATCCAACCGTTCCTGGACTTGCCATCGACATGGCGGGTGCCATTCTAAGTTATGGCTTGCTGCAATTTGGCGAGATGGGTGACGCTGCATTGTTAATTGACACATCTTTCTTTGAAGGTGAAGATCAAGTCGAGGGTCAGTTTTTCCTCATTCCGGATCCACCATCCTTTGCAAAGATATTTGAATCGCTAGGGGTGCCACTGAGCCATGATTGAGGACAAAAGCGTCGTTAAAGTCGGTATGGCGGATTTAAACATCGCTCATCTTCCTGGTGTAATCCGTACGACTGGCTTGGGTTCGTGTGTGGGATTAACAATGTATGACCCACATTTGAAGCTGGCTGGAATGGCGCATGTCATGCTTCCTACTTCAGAGATCGCCCGTGAAGGGAAACTGAACACTGCGAAATATGCGGATACGGCGTTGCCTGAGCTTTTGGAAAAAATGATAAAACTAGGCGCTTCTCACTCACGTATTGTGTCTAAAATGGCCGGAGGCTCTCAGATGTTTGCCTTTGCTGGCGCTGGAGATACAATGCGCATTGGACCAAGGAATGCAGATTCATGTCGAGAATGGCTTCAAAAACTCAATATCCCTCTTCTAGCAGAAGATACGGGTGGGAATTATGGACGCACGATTGAGATGGATTGTGAAACTGGACTTTTGACTATTCGAAGTGTACAAATGGGTGTAAAGGAACTATAAGACTATGATAGGAAACTACCGCATTAATCTTGGAGCAGGCATCGTTGGGTTTATTCTTACTTTTTTTGTAGCATACAGCAGCAATGTGCTGATGACCAGTTTAATTCGCGGATTGATCGGATTCGTAGCCTGGTTTGTCCTTGCATATGGTTTACGCTGGGGATTGGGATTGCTGCTGAACCCTCAGATCGAGGGAAATGGGTATGGTTATGATTCACCAAATGCTCAAGATCAAAGAGGTTCACAGGTGGACATTAAAATCGAAGACGATGGACAAGAGCTGAATGATTTGCTCAAGAGTGGACAGAACGCTTCATCTGGGGACGATCTTCCGCCATCTGAGACGAAAGCTCCAACGGGATTCGCCCCTTTGGATCCGCCTAAACTTGTCCGGACCAAGGATCCGGAGGAATTGGCGCAGGCCGTTCGTCACCTGACAGACAAATAAGGAGGGTGAAAGCAATTGAACGAGCGTAAAGCTTCACATTTGAACCATTCTGATCTGTGGGAAAAGTGGAAAGAACATGGAGATCTTGAAGCCAAGAAAACTTTGATTGAAAAGTATCTTCACATTGTAAATTATGTATCCGGTCGACTGGCTGTTGGTTTGCCCAAAAATGTTCCCAAGGATGACTTGGAGAGCAATGGCGTTATGGGGTTAATTGATGCATTGGAGAAGTTCGACTATGAACGTGGTCTGCAATTTGAAACTTATGCATCATGGAGGGTCCGCGGAGCCATTCTTGACGGTCTGCGTCAAGGTGATTGGGTTCCGCGTTCTGTGCGGGAGAAGGCCAAACGAATCGAAGACGCCTATCAACAGCTGGAACAAAGTTATCTCAGGTCCGTTAGTGATGAGGAAATGAGCGAGTATCTGGACGTGTCCACTAAAGATTTTCAACATATGCTTCAGGAAGTGGCAGTCATGTCACTTTGCTCGTTGGAGGACCCAATTCGTGAGGAAGAGTCTGAGACTCGTCTGTCTTTGATGGTGGATGAGAAAGCCAAAAATCCGGATTATAAAGTGAATGAGTTTTATTTGAAGGAAGCTTTGGTGCAAGGGCTTGACAAGTTGACGGTAAAAGAGAGAACGGTTGTTTCACTCTTGTATTACGAAGATCTTTCTCTTAGTGAAATTGCTGAGGTTATGTCTCTTTCTCCGTCTCGTATATCCCAGTTACATTCCAAGGCAATATTACGATTACGCGGCACGTTGGACAAACAGAAAGATTTGTTGATGCGTAAAGATTAATAGAGAGAAGTAATATCATTGGAGTTTGGGGAGTGGAAAGTCTAAAAGGGGGAAGAATTGCAGTGACACAGCGGACTGCTTTGGAACAATGTTTAAACATTGTTTTATCGGACGACAAATGCACAGCCTACCTTGAATTTTCCAAAGAGGAAGAAGGCTTTGCCTGCACGATCGATGAACTTGAACAATTTGTGGCGGACAAGGGCATCAAACAAGGTGTATCGCGAGAAGCATTGTTACTTTTTGTGAGTAACCCTGAAACCTATTTGAAAGATAAATACAAGATTGCAGAAGGTGTCGCTCCCATTCAAGGAACAGATGGCTTCATCAAGATTCTGGTTGGAATGGACGATACGAATGAACGACGACCACTGGAATCGGAAGATGGAACTGTCGATTACAAAGAAGTGACCCGGTTAAATAATGTCCGTAGTGGTCAGATCATTGCAGAGCGGATCGCTCCTTGCGATGGTATACCCGGCAGGGCAGTGACGGGCGAGGAAATTCCTTATCGTCCGGGAAAAGAAGCTCGGTTTAAAGTAGGGAAAAACGTTGTGATTAACCCGGATGGTTCTGCGATGTATGCTGCACTGGATGGGCTGGTTACCAAAACAGACGGTAACAAACTGAATGTGTTTCCGGTCTATGAAGTCAATGGTGACGTTGATTACAATAATGGTAATATCGACTTTGTAGGCACAGTTGTCATACGAGGCAATGTACTTACCGGATTTAAAGTAAAAGCAGCAGGTGACATTCGCGTCGTCGGAGGTGTCGAAGGAGCTGAACTGGAAGCAGGCGGCTCAATCGAAATTACCGGTGGTATTATTGGTTATAACAAAGGACTGGTACAAGCAGGCCATAATGTTAAATGTACTTTCATTCAAGAAGGCAACGTGGATGCCGGTGAAGATGTTCTGGTTTCCCAAAGTATTATGCATTCCAATATTCGTGCTGGCCATGGTGTCATCTGTGCGGGCACCAAAGGTCTTATCGTTGGTGGCTCGATCCAGGCTGGTCAGAACGTCTCAGCGCGTGTTGTGGGCAACAGCATGTCCACGGTCACTTCCATTGAAGTTGGTGTGCTGCCAAAGCTGCGTAACGAACTCAATGATTTGCGCAAGGAAGTCAGAGAGCAGATGGATTCCTTGGACAAAACGAAGAAAGCTTTGACATTGCTGGATCAATTAGCTGCCGCTGGACAACTAACTCCAGATAAGATGTCGATGCGAATCAAGCTGAATGCTACGCAGAAATCCGCTCTTCGTATAAGTGAAGAAACGAAAATGCGTATCTTTGAAATTGAGAAGGCACTTGAAGATACAAGTAAGGCTCGTGTTGATATTCTGAAGATGATTTATGGAGGCTCTAAAATAGTTATCGGCAGATACACGAAATTTATTAAAGATCCAGTGAGTCGAATTTCATTTTATTATCACGATGGTGATATTACGATGGTTCCATACGTTTAAGTACAGCATTCAGGCACAGGAAGAAATCCATTCGAAACCGTGAGGTGAGCGTATGAGTTTCAAAGCAGTGGAGTTGCAGATTGCGGTACCACGAACAAGTGAAGCGGGACGTTATCAAAGTGAAGCCCAGCAGCGACCGATTACGGATCAAAATCTTTTGGCAGAGCAAACGTCGAAAGAAGCAAATGAAGCAAGGCAACGAAGTGAAGCAATGGACGAAACTTCACAGACTTCGGTGCGTGATGGTCATACCCATGATGGGGATCAGCAGAGTGGTTCCGATGGACAGGAGACTGCTCAGGCTCAAGAAACTGTTAAACCTGCAGAGCACCCGTACAAAGGAAAACACATAGATCTGTCTTTATAATAAATGGTTGTTATGGACATGCAGTCTTTCGCACCGATGGTTGAATCAGAAGGAGAGAACCCAATTTGTCACCATGGATCATTATTGTCATATTAGGGGCTTGCGCCATCGCCTACGCTTATATTATGCCTCGTAAAAACAAGGCGCAAGAGTCCGGGCATCAACTGGTGCAGGAGATGGAATCTACGCTTGAACACTACATGACCGAGATCGAAAATGATAATGATGCTCTTATTCAACGTGTGGCTGAAATGAAGGGAGAAGCGACAGCAGCCGATCAACGCATGCAATTGCAACTTCAGGAATTACAGCAGCGGTTGGATCAGCTGGAACAGAGCAAAAAAAACGAACCTGTCGCATCACCTGTGCCACACTCAGGTAGTGTACCGGTACAAGCTTCCGAAGGTTTGCAAGCACAAGCGCTTGTGAAAAGTGTACAAGCAGAGGCTGCCCAGCAGGCGTTAGAAGCAGACGTACAGACCAGTGAAGTCGAATCTTTGCCACAACGTGAGTCGATTAAAGATAGATACGCAGAACTCTTTACTCTACATGCTGAAGGTAAGTCGATGGATGCCATATCCAAGCAGACAGGCATTCAGCGTGGTGAGGTACAGTTAATACTGCAATTGGCAGAACGGGAGGAAAGCTAAGTCATGGACAAGCGATCCTTATGGATTGGCCTGGGGAGCGGCATGATTATTGGTGCAGTTTTGCTTCAACTGGCCACAGTCGGACAAAATGCATTATCCGATAGTAATCTGGACCCCGAGCAGACTGCCAATATGACCAAAGAACAGCTTGAAACGGCCGCAAAAACCTTGGATATGAAGTTGGTCGGTTCTGAAGAGGAACTATACACAGAAGCAGAGTGGGTAGCAAAGAAAAAGCAGGAGAGCAGTGAGTTGCAGGGGAATACAGCAACGCCACCTGAGACAGTAACCTCTACGGAGACACCTGCAGAGCCTGAGAACCCACAAGAGCCTGCTGCAAGTGAAGTTGAAGGGCAGAAAGAGATAACTGAGCCGAAGACAACAGAACCTGTAACGCCGAGCAATCCGAAAGGCGCAACAGTATCATTCAAAGTACGTTCAGGCAATAGTCTGGCGATCGTTGCAGCAAATCTAAAAACCGCGGGAATCGTAGATGATGCTCAAGCATTCATAAAGGCTGGCAAAGCTGAGCGAATCAATACCAAAATCCAAGTGGGTACTTATGCGCTTGAAAAAGGTGAAAGTTTCAAATCCATTATCGCAAAAATTACGAAAGAACCGTCAAACTGAGCATGCTCGGACAGGGCGGTTTTTGCGTATTAAACGGTGCATTTTCAAAGCTTGATAATAATTAGTGTTGATTTACATATCAAGTTTAAAATGATTCGATACTAGCAAAAAGTAAAAAGTAGATTTTAGCTTCAAAGACTGTTGCATCAGACAATCAGTTGTGATATATTAGATAACGGTGTTAAAACACACGCATGTGCTAATTTTGTTGAGGGTGCTTTCCTTATGGAGAGTCTTGGCGAAAAATGATGCCGGCGGAGGACACAATAAAAACCATATTAGGAGGTGTGTGAAGATGGCAGTAATCTCCATGAAGCAGCTTCTCGAAGCTGGGGTACACTTCGGTCACCAAACTCGTCGTTGGAACCCAAAAATGGATCGTTATATCTTCACTGAAAGAAACGGAATTTACATCATCGATTTGCAAAAAACGGTGAAAAAAGTCGAAGAGGCTTACAACTTCGTTAAAGGAATCGCAGGAGAGAATGGTAAAATTCTTTTCGTGGGTACTAAGAAACAAGCTCAAGATTCCGTTAAAGAAGAAGCTGAACGTGCTGGTCAATTCTACATTAACCAACGCTGGCTCGGCGGTACCCTGACTAACTTCCAAACTATTCAAAAACGTATTGATCGTTTGAAACAGTTGGAAGCTTGGGAAGAAGACGGTACATTCGCTGTATTGCCTAAAAAAGAAGTTATCTTGCTTCGCAAAGAAAAAGATCGTCTGGAGAAATTCTTGGGCGGTATTAAAAATATGAAAGGCCTGCCAAGCGCCTTGTTCATCATCGATCCACGCAAAGAGCGTATCGCTGTTGCGGAAGCTCGCAAATTGGGTATCCCAATTGTTGGTATCGTTGATACTAACTGCGATCCGGACGAGATCGATTATGTTATCCCAGGTAATGACGACGCGATCCGCGCTGTTAAATTGCTGACAGGTAAAATGGCTGATGCTGTAATCGAAGCTAACCAAGGCGAAGAAACTTCCGCTTAATAGATTCGAACATATGTTATAAACTAAATGAAAAGGGTGGTTGGCAGGTGGATAACCTCTCACTGCCCTTTTTTTAGAGTGTACGTACAATACTTAATTTTGGAGGGAATTTATAATGGCAGTTAATGCGAGTGCAGTAAAAGAACTTCGCGAAAGAACGGGCGCTGGTATGCTCGATTGCAAAAAAGCACTGGAAGAAGCAAACGGTGATGTAACGAAAGCAGCTGAATTGTTGCGTGAGAAAGGTCTTTCTGCAGCAGCAAGCAAAGCAGGCCGTGCAGCAACCGAAGGTGTTGTTGAATCTTACATCCACGCTGGTGGACGTATTGGTGTCTTGGTTGAAGTTAACTGTGAAACAGACTTCGTTGGTAAAACGGATCAATTTAAGGATTTTGTTAAAGATGTAGCTATGCAAATCGCTGCAGCTAATCCTAAATTCGTTACACGCGAAGAAGTTCCTGCAGATGAGCTGGAAAAAGAAAAAGAAATCCTTAAAGCTCAAGCTCTTAACGAAGGCAAACCAGAGAAAATCATTGAAAAAATGGTTGAAGGCCGTATCGGTAAATACTACGAAGAGTACTGCCTGATGGAACAAACTTTCGTTAAAGATCCAGACAAAACGATCTCTCAATTGCTGAACGAAAAAATCAGCCAAATTGGTGAAAACATCTCCATCCGTCGTTTCGTTCGTTACGAACTGGGTGAAGGTCTTGAGAAAAAAGTAGACAACTTCGTAGAAGAAGTAATGTCCCAAGTAAACAAATAAGACGGTTCTTATAAACCGGCGAGCAGAATTGATTTTCGAAGATATAAGAATGATGAAACTTCGAAGCGTAAACTCCCTTATATCTCAGGAAAACAGTGCCTTACCGGTTAAACGTTTTTCCTAAAAGAGCGGAACACAACTGTGTTCCTTTCTTTTTAAGCAGGAGGCCATGCGCGAGAAGTTTTGTTGGTTGAACACCAAGCGTGTTCGATTCAAAGTGGAGGGTGAATAATTGGAACAGCCAGTATTTAAACGTGTTGTCTTAAAGGTCAGCGGAGAGTCTCTTTCCGGTCAAAACGGCTACGGTATTGATGCAGATACGATCTCGTCGATTGCCCAACAGGTAAAAGAGGTTGTTGCACTTGGTGTACAGGTTGCTATTGTATGTGGCGGCGGAAACATCTGGCGTGGAATTGCCGGTAGCGAAAACGGCATCGATCGTGCAACTGCCGATTATATGGGTATGCTGGCGACAGTAATGAACTCGCTGGCACTGCAGGATGCTTTAGAGCAGATTGAAGTGCCTACGCGTGTTCAGACATCTATTGCGATGCAACAGATTGCAGAGCCTTATATTCGTCGTAGAGCTATTCGCCATCTGGAGAAAGGCCGGGTCGTTATTTTTGCAGCAGGTACAGGTAACCCGTTCTTTTCCACGGATACAACAGCAGCACTGCGCGCAGCGGAGATTGAAGCAGAAGTTATCTTGATGGCCAAAAATAAAGTTGATGGTGTATACTCAGCAGATCCGTTTAAGGACAGCTCAGCTGTGAAATTTGATCAGTTGACTTACATGGATATTCTTAACAAAGACCTTGGTGTAATGGATTCGACGGCATCCTCGCTTTGTAAGGACAACAACATCCCGTTGATCGTATTTGCCATTACGGAACAAGGTAACATCAAACGTGTTGTTCTGGGCGAACGTATCGGAACAATCGTTAAAGGGAGTGTAGATTAATGCCACAAGCGGTTAAACAACACGCCGAAGAGCGTATGGAAAAAGCAATTCAAGCATTGCGTCGTGACCTGGCTACTTTGCGTGCAGGCCGCGCAACTCCAGCTCTTCTGGACCGAATTCAGGTAGAGTATTATGGAGCAATGACGCCATTGAATCAACTCGCTAATATCAGTACTCCGGATTCCCGTACACTGATGATTCAGCCTTGGGACAAATCTTCCATGGGTGACATCGAGCGTGCCATCATGAAATCGGATCTGGGTCTTACTCCAGCCAATGATGGTAGCATGATCCGTCTGTCAATTCCGGCATTGACGGAAGAACGTAGAGCGGAACTTGTTAAGCTGACGAAGAAGTTCGGTGAAGAAGGTAAAGTAGCGATTCGTAACATTCGCCGTGACGCGAATGATGACATCAAGAAAATGGAGAAGTCAGATATTTCCGAGGATGAATCCCGGAGACATCAGGACGATATCCAAAAATCGACCGACAAGTTTATTGCTGAAGTCGATAAGGTACTCGCTGCCAAAGAAAAAGAAATCATGGAAGTGTAAGACAAGCGCAGCCCCTCCAATACGGTGGGGTTTTGTCTCTTTTTCCAAGCTTCAGATAAAGAAACTTCAGGGATTTTGGAGGAACAGGAATGATCAAACGGGTTCGGTCGTGGTGGAATGGGGCTGACAAGCAGGAAACGCTGACTATATCCGAGGACAATATCCCGCAGCACGTCGCCATCATCATGGACGGCAATGGACGATGGGCCAAACGTTTGGGACTCCCGCGTATAGCCGGGCACCAAAATGGCATGAAGGCGGTCAAACGTGCGACCATCGCGGCGGATGAACTGGGCATCAAATATCTGACGATGTACGCTTTTTCGACAGAAAACTGGACGCGTCCAAAAGAAGAAGTGGATTTTCTGATGCGACTTCCGCAAGAATTTCTGGCCATAGAGCTGGATGAACTTATAGAAAAAAATGTGCGCATTCGCATGATGGGTCAAGAGGAACATTTACCTTCTCATACCATTAATGCCTTGCGGGAAGCCATTCGTCTTACGGAACATAATACAGGTCTCGTTTTAAACTTTGCAATGAACTATGGAAGTCGTCGTGAAATGACGGACTGTGTTAAACAGATCGCTCTGCAGGTGAAATCGGGGGAACTATCGGCAGAGGACATAACACCTGAACTCATTGATAGACATATGCTGACGGTTGACATGCCCGATCCGGATCTGCTGATCCGGACGAGCGGAGAGTTGAGATTAAGCAACTTTATGCTCTGGCAGCTTGCATATAGTGAATTATGGTTTACGGATATATACTGGCCCGAATTTGGCAAAAAGCATTTGCTTGAAGCAGTAGCCGAATATCAGCGCAGAACAAGGCGTTACGGCGGTTTGAAATAGATGGAGGATGAAGCCGTTGAAACAGCGATTAACGACAGGAATCATAGCAGGTGTGTTGTTTTTAGGTTTTTGCATGCTGGGCGGACCCTGGTACCATGGTTTGGTATTGCTTATGGCTCTCATCGGTTATTATGAATTTGTTAAAATGACCGGGGTGATGCCTTTTTCAGGTGTGGCCCTGATCGGATATGCTGGTGTTTTTGCCATTGTGTTTCCTTGGGAAATGCTTTGGGAGGCAAGACCGCTATCCTTATTTCAGGTCATCTGGATAGTAATGCTTGTACTGATGACAGCTTCGGTTGTCACCAAAAATAAGGTTCCCGTCAATACAGTGGCGATGCTTTTCCTTGGCGTGTTGTATATAGGGATCGGTTTCTATTACATTGCAGAATCCAGACATCTGCTTCATGGGTTGTTCTGGACATTCCTGTTGCTGGGCTCCATATGGGCCAGTGATGCAGGAGCTTATTTTGTAGGGAAACTAATTGGTAAAAACAAACTGTGGCCTTCCATCAGTCCAAACAAAACCGTGGAGGGTGCACTGGGTGGCATCGTGATTGCAATTGTTACTTCTGTTATTTTTGCATTAGTATCAGATGGTTTGCTTTCCTGGCAGAGAGCGATTGTGATCGGAATTGCCTGTGCAGTTGTAGGTCAGATGGGTGACTTGATCCAGTCTGCATACAAACGTGTATATAATATCAAGGATTCAGGCAGTCTTCTCCCAGGGCATGGAGGCATTCTTGATCGGTGCGACAGCTGGATTGTTGTTTTTCCATTCGTACATATACTAATGCTACTGCCCTACTAAAGAAGAACATGAGTCTGAGATAACAGCATTGTTCGCCGTAGGCATTGGATAATTTAAGATGAGGTGCAGCATGAAAAAAATTGCGATTCTTGGGTCAACCGGTTCCATTGGAACCCAGACACTGGATGTAGTTGACATGCATCCAGAACTCTTTCAAGTGGAGGGACTGGCTGCCGGAGGCAATACAGACCTGCTGATCGAACAAACCAAACGCTATCGACCGAAGAAAGTATCGGTGGGGTCCAAAGAATTGGCGGAGAAGGTAGCTCCACATTTGCCTGCAGGAACGCAACTATTTTATGGCACAGAAGGACTCGTAGAAGTTGCGGCAGGAACTGATGCGCATACGGTTGTTACAGCCGTGGTGGGGAGTGTTGGATTGGAGTCAACGCTTGCTGCCATAGACGCAGGCAAACAGATCGGGCTGGCGAACAAGGAGACATTGGTTACGGCGGGGCATATTGTTACTACAAGAGCTGCTGCCAAAGGAGTCTCTTTGCTGCCCATCGATAGTGAGCACTCTGCGATATACCAATGCTTGAATGGTGAAAACAGAGAACGCTTGGCAGGCATTACGCTCACCGCTTCAGGTGGATCATTCCGTGATCTTACCCGTGAACAGTTGAAGAGCGTGACTATAGAGGATGCGCTTAAACATCCGAATTGGTCAATGGGGTCCAAAATTACGATAGACTCGGCAACGATGGTTAACAAGGGACTTGAGGTTATTGAAGCACATTGGTTGTTTGGTCTTCGATATGATCAGATTAATGTATTGCTTCACCCAGAGAGTGTTATTCATTCCTATGTGGAATTTGATGACACCAGCATCATCGCTCAACTGGGGAATCCGGATATGCGAGTTCCAATTCAATATGCATTGACTTACCCTGACCGCTTGCCATCACCAGCACAGCGTCTGTCTCTTGCTCAAGCTGGGAAATTACATTTCCGTGAGATGGATATGGAACGGTTCCCGTGTTTAAGAATGGCATATGAGTGTGGTAAAATGGGAGGAACCGCAACAACGGCGTTTAATGCAGCCAACGAGGTTGCTGTATCCCGTTTCTTGCGTAAAGAGATTTCATTCCTTAAAATAGAAGATATTATTGCTTCTGTGCTGGAAGCACACGACAATGTGGACGAGCCTGATCTGCAGGAGATCGCCCGTTGTGATCAGGAGAGCCGTAAGCTTGCGTCCAGTCTGTAATCTCTTTTTTCATAACAAATTGGAAGAAGTGATTCTCTTGTGCGGCATCAGAGAATAATGATAATCTAGAGGGACAGACTGCGGTATGTGCCGTGAAGGAGGATGGATAGGGATTGGAAACCATACAAGTGGTATTTCTAACGGTGCTCATGTTCTTTGTCATCGTGACGGTTCATGAATGGGGGCATTATTATTTTGCCAAACGCGCCGGTATTCTTGTACGGGAATTTGCGATCGGTTTTGGTCCCAAATTGTTCTCATATAAAAGAAACGAGACCCAGTTTACATTGCGTTTGTTGCCTTTTGGTGGATATGCACGGATGGCAGGGGAAGATCCGGAACTGGTAGAGATCCAGGAAGGACAGACCATTGCGGTAAGATCAGCGGATGACCAGGTGAAGATGATCTATCTGGATCAGTTGGATAACCGTAAAAATGTAATACGTGGTGAAGTCATCTCCATTGATATGGAGAACGCCCTGAAGCTTCAACTGGATGTAGATGGTGAGATTCAGGAGTATCGTATTCATCCTCAAGCAATGTTGGTAAGTCGTGGCAAACAAACGCAGATTGCACCGAAAGATCGTCAATTCGGCAGCAAAACCGTTGGACAGCGTGCATTGGCTATTTTTGCGGGCCCACTCATGAACTTTATCTTGGCCTTTGTGCTGTTTGCTGTATATGCGCAGATGGCAGGAGTTCCGGTAGAAAACCCAAAAAATCTTGAAATTGGTGAAGTGCTTGAAGGTGGGGCAGCCGATCAGGCGAACCTGCAAAAAGGGGATATTATTGAGACGATCAATGGTACTGTTATTGGTACAGATTCACAAAAAATGGTGTCGATGATTGCCGATTCCAAAGACAAGCCGATGGAATGGACGCTGCGCCGGGGTTCGGATACGTTTAATATAACGATTACTCCACGTGCTGTAGAAGGACAAGAGGGCGGTAAAGTGGGAATTGTACCTACGTTACCAACCCGATCTGTTGGATTTGTAGAGACATTTAAAGTCTCGGGCGTGGCCATGGTTGATACAACCAAAGTGATATTTGAAGGTTTTAAACATCTGATCAATCAATTCAACATGGATGATATTGGTGGTCCAGTTCGTACATTTGAAGTGACAGGGCAAATTGCTAAACAAGGGATTGAGCAGTTAACGAGATGGGCAGCGATTTTGAGTCTATACCTTGGGATTTTCAACCTGCTACCAATACCTGCACTGGACGGCAGTCGTCTGGTATTTTTGGGAATTGAAGCGCTGCGCGGCAGACCTGTTGATCCCAATCGCGAAGGCATGGTGCATTTCATCGGATTTGCAATGTTGTTTGTGTTGATGCTGGCAGTAACTTACAATGATATATTACGTTTAATTAACGGATAATTACGGTTGGACTACGCTCTGGACATTCAGAGATAGTCGTTATGGGAGGACGCTGGAGTCTTATGTCAAAGGAAAATGATAAACAGTTCGTGACTGAAATCACACCACAGGGTGAGGATTTCTCACGCTGGTACATTGATGTTATCAAAAAAGCTGATCTCATGGACTATGCACCCGTACGCGGTTGTATTGTGTTCAAACCAGATGGCTTTGAAATCTGGGAACATATTAAGGATGAGTTGGATCGTCGTTTCCGGGAAACGGGTCATCGCAATGCGTACTTCCCGATGTTCATTCCTGAGAGCTTCTTTCAAAAGGAAAAAGAGCACGTGGAAGGTTTTAACCCTGAATTACCATGGGTTACGGAAGCTGGCGGAGAGAAGCTGGAAGAACGTCTGGCAATCCGTCCTACATCCGAAACGATTATTGGTCACATGTATTCCAAGTGGATTCAGTCTTATCGGGATCTTCCCGTACTGATTAACCAGTGGGCTAACGTAGTTCGTTGGGAAAAAAGAACGTTGCCTTTCCTTCGCACAAGTGAGTTCTTGTGGCAGGAAGGTCATACTGCGCATGAGACGGAAGAAGAAGCACGTGAAGAAACGATGAAAATGCTTGAGATTTATCGTGAAGTAGTTGAGGAATATTTGGCTATTCCTGTAATTGTGGGTCAGAAAACCAAATCCGAGAAGTTTGCGGGTGCGGTGGATACGTACTCGATCGAAGCCATGATGAAGGATGGACGTGCAGTACAAGCAGGTACATCTCACTACATGGGGACGAACTTTGCAAAAGCATTTGAAATCCAGTATCTTAGCCGGAATAATGTGCTGGAGCTGGCTTACACTACTTCATGGGGAGTAAGCACACGTTTGATCGGTGCATTAATTATGGTTCACGGAGATGACCGTGGTCTCGTACTTCCTCCTAAAGTCGCACCAACACAAGTGGTCATGATTCCAATTGGACCTCCGAAAACGCGTGATGCTGTTGTTGGGCGTGCGGATGAGTTGTTCACTGAGTTGAAAAAAGCTGGAGTCCGTGTGAAAATGGATGATCGCAGCGATGTTCGCCCAGGTTGGAAATTCAATGAATACGAGATGCGCGGTGTTCCGATTCGTCTGGAGATTGGTCCGCGTGATATGGAAAATGGCGTTTGTGTACTCGTATCACGGATCACAGGTGAGAAGAAAGTGGTAGAACAAGCAAACCTGGTAGAAGAAATCCAGGCTATGCTGACACAGATTCAGGTAGATATGTTAGAGCGTGCTCGCACATTTATGTCGGATAACTTCTACTCCGTGGATACACTCGATGAGATGAAAGAACTGATGGAAAATAAACGCGGGTTTACACTGGCTGGGTGGTGCGGTTCAGAAGCTTGCGAAGATAAAGTAAGAGAAGTTACAGGTGCAACAAGCCGGAACATTCCGTTCCAGCCTGCGGAAGAAAAGCATACGTGCCTGGCTTGTGGTGAACAGGCAGAACACACGGTTGTGTTTGCAAGAGCATACTAAGTCAGGATCACTTGACTATATACATTGAACTAAACATTTACATGAGAACGTAGAGAACAGAAATAACCTGAAGAAGCGGAGCTAAAAGCTTTCTGAAAGAAAGCTACATCGGAAGCATACGCTGCGCCTTTATCCCCGGATTTTCCCCTTTCTAAAAGGGAATCAAAAAATCTGGGGATAACAGTGATCGGAAGGTTGTTCTGTTATCGGAGTGGTAAGTGTAAATATCTTTTTGTTCAATGTATATAATGGCACGTACGGACTGTAAGAGTAATGAATGGAGAGCTTCTGTCGGATAAAATGAGTCGGTGCGAGTTCGGATCGGTGACATTTTTGAATGCAGGGGCTTTTCATGCTTTAAGGGGGTACAAGGAGGAACACGATGAGCGGATTCGAGGAGAAGAGAAAACGGTTTGAGTTGTTGATGAAACAGGCAGAGCTTCCGGCTGGTCTATTAGAGCCCTATTTTTTGGATGGATGGATTGAACAAGTAGAGACCAATCGAAGTAATCGGGAATGGAATATTCTGATTGCGAAGGATACGTTGGTACCTGCTCCAATCTATCGCACATTTTGCCTGCATATTCAAGAGAAGATGAATCATATCGCCAAAATTTCATTTGGCTTCAAATACACGGACAAGGTACAAAATGGTGATATCGTCAGTGAATATTGGAATCTGTTTCTGGAGTGGGTTACCCGTGAGATTCCGTCTGTAAATGGCTGGATGAACCGGACAACCTTTGAATGTGAAGAGGATCTCCTACAACTGACAATGAGTGATGCAACGTCGATGGAATTGGCTCGTAAGAAACAGATTGATCAAGCTATTACAAAATTCTATGAAAAATACTTTCATCTACCTCTTCGCATCAAGATGCAAGTGGGCGAAGTGGGAAGTAATAAAGAGGCTATGGAACAGTTCCAGGCCCAAAAACGTGTAGAAGAACTTGAGGTCATCGAGAAGATGATGAGTGAAGTGGACACGGAAATCCCGGTGGATGAGGAGCAGGGTGATCTGCGTTTGCAGATGGGTTACGACATCAAGGAGCCAGCAGTACCCATGCAGGAAATCCAGGATGAAGAGAAGAAAGTCACGCTTCAAGGTACGGTATTTGGTCTGGATCGTAAGGAACTGCGAAACGGAAATACGTTGTTTACCTTCTACCTGACCGACTTCACGGACTCCATGCAAATGAAGATGTTTGCCAAAACAAAAGAGGATGTTAAAATTCTCAGTTTGTTGGCTAACGGTAAATGGGTAAAAGTACGTGGTCGTGTAGAATATGACCGGTTTATGCAAATTCCTGAACTCGCGATGATTCCATCGGATCTGATTGAAGTCAAAGCACCGCCATCTCGTAAAGATAATGCACCAGAGAAGCGGGTGGAGTTCCATTTGCACTCTACGATGAGTACGATGGATGCTGTAACTTCAATTGACAAATACGTGAAAATGGCAGCGGAGTGGGGACATAAGGCGATTGCTGTCAGTGATCATGGTGGGGTGCAGGTATATCCCGAGGCTTCAAAGGCTGCTAAGAAAAACGGGATTAAAATGATCTACGGCCTTGAGGCGAATGTTGTGAATGACTCTGTTGCCGTTGTAATGGCTCCTCAGCCATTGGATCTGCAAACAGCAACATACATTGTATTTGATATCGAGACCACAGGTCTGTCGGTAACACAGAACAAAATCATTGAGATTGCAGCCGTGAAGATGCAAGATGGTAAAGAAATCGACCGGTTTGCAACGTTTGTGAATCCGCATGAACGCATTCCCTACAACATTCAGCAGTTGACCAATATTAATGATGACATGGTAAAAGACGCACCTGAGCTGGAGCCTGTTATCCGTGATTTTGTGCAGTTTGCTGGTGATGGTGTGCTTGTTGCGCATAATGCACGTTTTGACATGGGCTTTATCCAGGCTTCCCTGAAGCAAATTGGAATGCCAGAGCTTCCTAATCCAGTCCTTGATACGTTGGAACTGGCGAGATTGTTATTTCCAAAAAATAAGAACCACCGTCTTAATACGATGGCGGATAAATATAAGGTTGGACTCGAAAGTCATCACCGTGCCATTGATGATACGGTTGCACTCGCGGGTATCCTGATCGGATTATTAAATGATGCTGCCCAGATGAAAGGTTTGACGAGGCTTGATCGCTTGAATGATTATGTGGGTGTCGACTTGTCGAATACAAGACCTTTCCACTGTGGAATCTATGCACTGAATGATGTGGGTAAGAAAAATCTATATAAGCTGGTCTCTCTCTCTCATACGGAACATTTCAAGCGGGTACCGTGCATTCCCAAATCGAAACTGATTAATTTGCGTGAAGGCCTTGTTGTTATATCAGGCTGTGAAAAAGGTGAATTTTTCGAAGCGGTGCTTAACAAATCGCTCGAAGAAGCGGAAGAGATCGCTGAGTTCTATGACATACTGGAGATCCAACCACTTACAATGTATATGCATTTGGTGGATAAAGGGTTGGTGGCTACACCCGAAGAAATCAAAACAGCAATCCGTAAAGTCATTGATATAGGTGCAAAACTTAATAAACCGGTCATAGCCACAGGTAACGTGCACTATTTGGAACCGCGTGACAAGTTATATCGGGATATCACCATTCACGGTATTACAGGATTTAGTCCACTGAAAGATCAACGTAAACCGGATGCACATTTTAGAACGACAGAGGAAATGCTGGAAGAGTTCCAGTTCCTGGGCCAAGATAAAGCTTACGAAGTCGTTGTTACAAATACGGTGGAGTTATCTGACCGCTTTGAGGAAATTAAGTTATTCCCGGACAAACTGTTTACTCCGATTCTGGAAGGTGCAGACGAAGAAATCCGTAATACCTGTTATAACACTGCCAAGTCCATCTATGGCGAGGAATTACCAGAAGTAATCGTGGCACGACTAGAGAAAGAGCTCATTCCAATTATTAAATACGGTTTTTCTGCCAACTATCTGATCTCGGAACGCTTGGTTAAAAAATCGAATCAGGATGGTTATCTCGTAGGTTCACGGGGATCGGTAGGCTCCTCTGTTGTTGCTACATTCCTGGGTATATCCGAGGTTAATCCACTACCTGCTCATTATATTTGTGTGAATTCGGAATGCAAACACAGCGAGTGGTTCCTGGACGGCAGTGTTCGGAGTGGATTTGACCTTCCAGAGAAAGAGTGTCCGGATTGTGGTGGCACACTTAAAGGAGAAGGCCAGGATATTCCGTTTGAGACCTTCCTTGGATTCAAAGGAGATAAAGTTCCCGATATTGACTTGAACTTCTCTGGTGATTATCAGCCTCATGCTCATAACTATACGAAAGTACTATTTAGTGAGAAGAGTGTTTTCCGTGCGGGGACCATTGGTACGGTGGCTGAGAAAACAGCATTTGGTTTTGCCAAGAAATATGAGGAAGAACATCACAAGAAATGGCGCGGAGCTGAATTGAATCGTTTGGCTTCGGGATGTACAGGGGTAAAACGGAGCACTGGACAGCACCCTGGCGGTATTGTCGTTGTACCTGATTATATTGAGGTCGAAGACGTTACACCTGTTCAGTTCCCAGCTGATGACGTTAATGCGGAGTGGAAAACAACACACTTTGATTATCATGCTTTTGAAGAAAACTTGCTGAAACTTGATATTCTGGGGCACGATGATCCGACTATGATGCGGATGTTACAGGATTTGACAGGAGTCGATCCAACGACCATTCCGATGAATGATCCCAAAGTCATGAGCATGTTTAACTCAACCGAAGCTCTGGGTGTTACACCAGAACAGATTAGGTCGCCAGTCGCGACGTTTGGTGTGCCAGAGATGGGCACGAAGTTTGTACGTCAGATGCTTGTTGAATCCCAGCCGACGTCTTTTGCCGATTTACTGCAAATTTCCGGATTGTCCCATGGTACTGGGGTATGGCTCGGTAACGCTCAGGATCTGATTAAGAACGGAACGTGTAACATTAAGACAGTAATTGGTTGTCGGGATGATATCATGTTGTTCCTGATCTATAAAACGGGAATGGACGCAAGTCTTGCCTTTAAGATTACCGAGAGTGTTCGTAAGGGACGGGGTCTGCCACAGGAATGGATTGACGAGATGAAGAATTGTAAAGTGCCTCAATGGTACATTGATTCGTGTCTGAAAATCCAGTACATGTTCCCGAAGGCTCACGCGGCCGCTTATGTTATTTCAGCAGTACGTACGGCGTTCTTCAAGCTTTATCATCCGATTGAATATTACGCAACTTACTTTACCGTTCGGGCGGATGAGATTGATATCGAACTGATGTGTCAGGGATATGACGCGATCTATCGCAAAATTACGGAAATTGAGCAATTAGGTTTCCAGGCACCTCCGAAAGAGAAAAACATGTTACCTGTTCTGGAAATGGGTCTGGAAATGGCAGCGCGCGGATTCTCGCTGAAATCCATTGACTTATACCGTTCGGAAGCGACAAAGTTTATCGTTGACGGAAAATCACTAATCCCTCCATTTTCGGCGTTGGCAGGAATCGGGGATAATGCTGCTCGCAATATTGCTGCAGCAAGAGATCATGGTGAGTTTCTATCGGTTGAGGACTTCCAGCAGAAGTCGAAAGCAAGTAAGACCATTGTTGAACTCCTGTCGAATATGGGATGTTTCCGTGGCTTGCCAGAGAGCAATCAGCTTTCCCTTTTCTAGGATTGAATTTGGATCTAAAAAGAGCGATTGTTGGAGAAACGTAATTTTTCCTTCATTAGTAAGTAAACTGCCTGAACCATCGCTTACTTGTCACTATTACCAGACTATGTTATAATTTTTGAAGTGAACGAGATAGTACGAATTTCTAAAGAGTGGGGAAACCCACTCTTTAGTCTTTGGTATACAAGAATCTTGGGTATTGAATAATCTGCCAGTGCTTTTTTGCTGGTGTAACCTAAGTTGGAGGTTATTGGTTTTGAGCACAACGAACATTAAATCTACCGTGGAAGAAATGATCCAACCCTACTTGAACGAACAAGGCTTCGAGCTGGTTGACATCGAATACGTCAAAGAAGGCAGCAACTGGTTTTTACGGGTGTATGTCGACAAAGAGGGTGGCATCGACATCGACGATTGCGTCTTGATCAGCGAAAAGCTGAGCGCCAAGCTGGATGAGAACGATCCGATTCCAACCATCTATTTCCTTGAAGTGTCTTCTCCCGGTGCGGAGCGTCCACTGAAAAAACCTGAGGACGTTACCAAATCTGTAGGCAAAAATGTTTTTGTTACAACCTACGAACCGGTGAACGGATTGAAGGAATTTGAAGGCAAGCTGCTTTCCTTTGATGACGGGGAACTCGTGATCGAAGCAGGCAAAAAACAGCATGCCATTTCTTATGATAAGGTTGCCAGTGCGCGCCTAGCTATTTTGTTTTAAGTGCCTTGTTCACTTTATTAATGAAAAAGACACATCTCACGATAACGGCAAGGTGCTCATGAGTTCAGAGCCTTTCGCCGTTTTACGTATGAGATGCCATGTTTGAAAGGGGGATCAACATTCATGAGTATGGATTTTATTGAAGCAATGAATGAATTGGAACGGGAAAAAGGGATCAGCAAGGATGTGCTGTTTGAAGCGATCGAGGCTGCACTAATTTCCAGCTACAAGCGGAATTTCAACACGGCCCAGAATGTGCGTGTTGACATGAACCGTAATACGGGAGTTATTCGGGTGTATGCCCGTAAATTGATCGTGGAAGAAGTCCTGGATTCACGTACCGAAATTTCATTGCCTGCTGCACGAGAAATCAACCCACACTTCCAGCTGGAAGATATTGCGGAGATTGAAGTTACGCCGCGTGATTTCGGACGTATCGCGGCACAAACTGCCAAACAGGTAGTGACCCAGCGGATTCGTGAAGCCGAACGCGGCCTGATCTACAACGCTTTCGTAGATAAGGAAGAAGATATCGTTACGGGAGTGGTGCAGCGTCAGGATTTGCGCAATATCTACATCGATCTGGGCAAAATCGAAGCGGCTTTACCGCTGACCGAATTGATGCCGAACGAGAAGTTTGTTCATGGTGACCGTATTAAGGCGTATATCACCAAGGTCGAGAATACGACGAAAGGGCCGCAAATCATTTTGTCCCGTACCCATCCGGGCCTCTTGAAACGTCTCTTTGAACTGGAAGTGCCTGAGATCTTTGACGGTGTAGTTGAAATTCGCTCCGTCGCTCGCGAAGCAGGGTTCCGCTCCAAGATTGCCGTTCATTCCCGCAACGAAGAAGTTGATCCAGTTGGATCATGTGTAGGTCCTAAGGGAATGCGCGTGCAGACCATTGTGGGTGAGCTGCGCGGTGAAAAAATCGACATCGTTCGTTTCTCCGATCAGGTAGACGAATATGTTGCTAATGCACTGAGTCCTTCCAAAGTATTGGAAGTTCATGTATTTGAGGAAGAAAAGATGGCTCGGGTTATCGTTCCGGACTATCAACTTTCGCTCGCAATTGGTATCAAAGGCCAAAATGCCAGATTGGCAGCCAAATTAACCGGCTGGAAAATCGACATCAAGAGCGAGAGCCAGGCGGAACAGGAATTCGGCAGAGAAAAAGATTCTTCTTCTGAAATGCATCAGGATTCCGTCTCCGTCGACTAAAGTAAAGTACGGGGGGCGCTGACGTATGAAACCAAAAAAAGTGCCGCTGCGCAAATGTGTGGCATGCCAGGAAATGATGCCCAAAAAGCAGCTGATTCGCATTGTTAAAACGCCAGAGGATGAAGTGCTGATCGATTTGACTGGCAAAAAATCCGGACGTGGTGCCTATTTATGCGGCAAAGAGTCTTGTTTTAAGCTTGCACTCAAAAACCGGGCTTTGGATCGGGCGTTAAAAGGCAAAGTCTCACCTGAAATTTACGAGCAATTAGCAGCTGACTTCATCGCGGTTGAGGATGAATTCAAAGCAGCACAGGAGCGTGAACATGACTAATATTAAAACGCTGTCTTATCTGGGACTCTCTATGCGTGCAGGTAAACTTGTAACAGGTGAAGAAATTGTACTTAAAGCGATCCGTTCTTCCGAAGCTAAAATGGTTATTGTTGCGGGTGACGCCTCAGCCAATACACAAAAGAAATTTCGCGATAAATGCGGAACTTATAAGGTTCCTCTGTTGATCGGATTTGACCGGGATAGTCTGGGTTCAAGTATCGGTAAAGACACGCGTGTTGTTCTTGCAGTAACGGATCGAGGGTTTGCAAAAATGATCTCCAAGCAAGTCGGTATAATGTCGGAGGTGGAGTATATTGAGTAAACAGGAAAACAAGGATAAATTGCGAGTTTATGAATATGCGAAGTCCCTTAATATGAGTAGTAAAGAAATTATAACCATTCTTAAAAAGCTGGAAATTCCCGTAAACAATCATATGAGTGTCATGGAGAATGGTTCAGTCGGTAAGGTGGAACAATTTTTTAAAGATATAAAATCCACTGCTGCTTCGAAACAAGGCAACGATGCAAAACCAGTTGCTACTTCGGCAGTGCGCAGTGACAAACCAGTGGACAGCAACAAGCCGGCCGGCGGAGTGAACACGCCGAAGAGCAGTAACCCATCCGGTAGTCCCGTACAAACAAAAATACAACAGGAAAAGCAGGTAGGTATGAACAATAGACCAAATTCCAACAATAACAATGGCACCCAAAGACCCAGCGGCCAAGACAGCCGCAACAGAACGAACTCTTCCCAAGGCACAAGCCAAGGAGGACAATCAACTAACCGTCCAAGACCAGCTCAAGGTGGACAAAGCAGTACTGCATCCCGTCCGCAAGGAACGGGTCAACGTCCGAATAACAGCGGTGGCGGTCAAGTAAGAACTACAGGCCCTAACAGCGGTGGTAATACAGGTACTGCTGGCAACCGTAGCGGTGGCCAAGGTCAGAGCCAAGGGCAAGGCCAACGCAGAAGCGGACCAGGTGGTACTACTGGCAGCAACAACAATAGTGGTAATCGTTCGAACAGCGGTGGCGGTGGACGTCGTTATGATGACAACCGTGGAGGCAACTTCCGTGGTAACCGTGGTGGCAAGAACAACCGCAACAGAAATCAACAACAGTACCAACAACGTGAGAAAATTGATAACACACCTAAGAAAATCATCGTTCGTGGTGATATGACCGTGGGTGAAACAGCGAAGTTGCTCCATAAGGATGCTTCCGAAGTTATCAAAAAGCTCATCGCTATGGGCGTTATGGCAACAATCAACCAAGAGCTTGATATCGAAACGATCCTTCTGCTTTCAGGTGAATTCGGTGTTGAGGTTGAAGTGAAGATTGTGCTTGAAGATGACCGTTTCGAAACACTGGAAGAGAATGATGATGCTGCTGACTTGCAAGCTCGTCCTCCAGTAGTTACAATCATGGGTCACGTTGACCATGGTAAAACAACTTTGCTGGATGCCATTCGTTCCACGAATGTAACAGGCGGCGAAGCAGGCGGAATCACGCAACATATTGGTGCATACCAAGTCGAAATCAACAACAAAAAAATTACGTTCCTGGATACTCCGGGTCATGAAGCGTTTACAGCAATGCGTGCACGTGGAGCACAGGTTACGGATATTACAATTATTGTCGTAGCTGCCGATGACGGTGTTATGCCACAAACAGTTGAGGCAATTAACCATGCCAAAGCTGCGGGGCTTCCAATTATCGTGGCTGTCAATAAAATTGACAAACCGGGCGCTGATCCGGATAAAGTAAAACAAGAATTGACTAACTATGAACTCGTTCCGGAAGAGTGGGGCGGAGATACCATCTTTGTTAACGTATCAGCGAAACAAAGAATGGGTCTGGAAGGTCTGCTTGAAATGATTCTGCTCGTTGCAGAAGTGAACGAATACAAAGCGAACCCGGACAAACGTGCCCGTGGTACAGTGATTGAAGCCGAGCTCGATAAAGGACGTGGCCCAGTTGCACGTATCCTCGTACAGCACGGTACATTGAAAGTCGGCGATGCTTTCGTAGCAGGTAACTGCTTCGGTCGTGTCCGTGCGATGGTCAATGACAAAGGTCGTCGTCTGAAAGAGGCTGGACCTTCAACACCTGTAGAAATCACAGGTTTGACTGAAGTTCCAGGTGCGGGAGATCCATTCATGGTGTTTGAAGATGAGCGCAAAGCGCGTTCCATCGCTGACAAACGTGCGATTACGCAACGTGAATCCGATCTGGGTACACATACTCGCGTAACGTTGGATGATCTGTTCCAGCACATCAAAGATGGCGAGATCAAAGATCTGAACGTAATCATCAAAGGTGACGTACAAGGTTCGGTTGAAGCATTGAAAGGTTCCCTTGCGAAGATCGAAGTTGAAGGTGTACGCGTGAAAATCATTCATAGCGGCGCTGGTGCAATCACTGAGTCCGACATCATTTTGGCAGCAGCATCCAATGCCATCGTGATTGGTTTCAACGTACGTCCTGATAACCAGGCGAAAGCAACTGCAGATCAAGAGCAAGTAGACATTCGTCTGCATCGCGTAATCTACAGTGTTATCGAAGAAATTGAACAAGCGATGAAAGGTATGCTTGATCCGATCTACAAAGAAAAAGTTATCGGTCATGCTGAAGTTCGGAGCACGTTCTCCATCAGTAAAGTGGGTACCATCGCTGGTTGTATGGTTACCTCGGGTAAAATTACGCGTTCTGCGGAAGCACGCCTGATTCGTGATGGCATTGTCCTTTACGAAGGTAAGCTGGATTCCCTGAAACGTTATAAAGATGATGCCAAAGAAGTAGCACAAGGTTACGAGTGCGGTATCACACTGGATAAATATAATGATCTCAAAGAAGGCGACGTTATCGAAGCTTTCATTATGGAGACAGTACAACGATAAGCAAGGAAGCATGAGGTGAACAACGATGGCTAAGATTCGTACAGGTAGAGTGGGCGAGCAGATCAAGAAAGAAATCAGTCTGCTCATCCAGTCTGAACTGAAAGATCCACGTATCGGCTTTATTACGGTAACGGGAGTCGAAGTGACAGGAGACTTGTCGCAAGCCAAAGTTTATCTGAGTGTCTTCGGTGAACAGGAACAAAAAGATAACACGCTCAAAGCTCTGGCAAAAGCAAATGGATTTTTGCGTTCCGAGCTGGGTAAACGTATCCGGTTCCGACATGTTCCCGAATTGATATTTAAGATTGATGAATCCATCGCTTATGGCAGCCGAATTGAGAAGCTGCTTGGCGATATTGGTTCCGACAAGAACGAATCCCAGTAACAGAATAGAGGAGACGGCAATGCACACTTATGAACAGGCGCTCCAGGCGGGAAAGCAATTTCTGCTGGAGCATGATGATTACCTGGTCGTGTCGCATGTACAGCCGGACGGTGACGCAGTCAGCTCGACGGTAACGGTGGGCTGGCTGCTGTCATGTCTGGGTAAGACATTCACGATGATTAATGAAGGTGAAATCCCCGGGCGCATGCAATTTTTGTGGGAAGCAGGCAACATTGTGAACATGACCGAACAACCACCGCAGCGAAAATACAAAGCTGTTATCTGTGTGGATTGTGCAGACTTTTCCAGAGTAGGTTTGACACGTCATTATTTCGAAGACGATGCTGTTATTTTGAATATTGATCATCACCCTACAAATGACGCTTATGGTACAGTCAACATCATTAAGTCAGATGCTGCTGCAACGGCTGAAATATTGTTCGATTTTCTTAACCTGTTCCAAATAACATGGGATAAAGATGTTGCGACGGCAGTTTATACAGGATTGCTTACGGATACAGGTGGGTTCCGCTATGCCAACACCAGTCCAAATGTAATGACAACGGCCTCCAGACTGCTTGAACATGGCGTGGATGGACCCTATCTCGCCCAGACCTTGTTAGAGCAGGTGACTCTTCCACAAGTACGGATTTTGCATCAGGCACTATCAAGCCTGCAGATGACAGATGATGGAAAGATAGCCTGGGTTGTTATTACACCAGATGATATGGTGGCTTGTGGAGCAGCTAATGAAGATATTGAAGGGGTAGTGAACTATCCGCGCAACATTCAGGGCGTGGAAGTTGGTATCTTTTTCAAAGTCATCAACGAGAATGCAGTCAAGGTTTCTTTGCGTTCAGCTGGGAAGATTGATGTTGCTGCACTAGCACAGACCTTTGGCGGAGGCGGGCATGTGCTCGCAGCCGGATGTCGTCTGGAAGGAAAACTTGATGATATTGTCGCAAAAGTACTGAAGCAGGTGAATTCACAATGGTAAAGCCATTTGAAGGTGTACTTCCGGTATATAAACCGGCGGGATTTACTTCTCATGATGTTGTAGCCAAAATGCGTCGCATTCTCAAAATGAAGCGCATTGGGCATACGGGCACACTGGACCCACAAGTTACAGGCGTTCTGCCGCTCTGTCTTGGACGGGCGACACGTGTGGTGGAGTACATGCAGGAGCTTCCGAAGGAATATCTGGCTACGCTCAGATTGGGACTGTCTACTGACACAGAGGATATGACAGGGGAAGTTATTGAGCGGGCTGAAACGACTGTGGAAGTAACACAGGAACAGGTTCAACAGGTGCTTGAGCAATTTTTGGGCACGATCTCACAGGTACCACCTATGTATTCTGCGGTAAAAGTAGACGGCAAACGTCTTTATGAGCTTGCTCGTGAAGGTAAGACGGTAGAGCGTAAAAGCCGTGAGGTCACAATCTATGAGCTCGAACTTACAGGGATTGAGACTCAGGGTGAGACCACCGATATATCCTTCCGGGCCTTATGTTCAAAAGGTACCTATATTCGGACATTGTGTGTAGACATTGGCCGGCAACTCGGATATCCATCGACCATGGTTCAACTGGAGCGTACGATATCGGCAGGTATCTCTGCAGATCGTTGTCTTCGTATTGAAGAAGTGGAACAACTTATGGCTGACGGGACTTTGGCGGAGGCGCTGATTCCTGTTGACGAGGCTATTGCTTCAATTCCGGCCCACAAGGTTGGAGAAGAACAGGCCAAAGGAGCACTTCAAGGTCAGAAACTGTCTGCACGTCTTCTGGAACCGCCTGTAGAGCAACCTGGTTTATTGCGGTTGTATGCTCAGGATGGTACGTTTCTGGGGATATTTGAACGGGATGAACTAAAACCAACGGTGAGGGCAGTTAAAGTCTTTTTGCCGGAATAAAGAGGTTTCGGGCTTGGAGTTGTGGTGATGCTCAAGCTTGGCCTATCTAGTGAAATGCAGGTGAATGATTGTGAAAACCGTAATGCTAACCTATCCGCAGACGTTACATTCGACTGAGCTGAGCACACTGCCCCAAGTGCTTGCGATTGGTCAATTCGACGGACTGCATCTCGGACATGCAAGTGTCATTTTATCAGCTGTCCGCATTGCGCGGGAAACGGGCATGCAGGCAGCGGTCATGACCTTTCATCCACATCCGAAGGAAGTTATGCGCAAAGGGGATTACGAGGGTTATTTAACTCCCTTGAGAGATAAAGAAGACATCTTGGCAGGAATGGGCGTTGATGTACTCTACGTGGTGGAGTTCAATGAAAATTTCTCACGGTTGACGCCACAACAATTCGTACACGACTTGTTGATTCCTCTTCAGACACGAACAGCGGTGGTGGGTTTTGACTTCCGTTTTGGTCATAAGGGTGCAGGGGATGAACAACTTCTTCGTACTTTGGGAGAAGGAGAGATGACGGTGGAGACCGTTCCTCCATTCCTTTTAAATGGTGAAAAAGTGAGCAGCTCTCTCATTCGTGGCCTGTTGAAGCGTGGGGAGATGGATGAGGCCAGTCAGTGGCTTGGCCGACCTTACAGCATCAGAGGAACCGTCATTCACGGGGAGAAGCGTGGACGAACGATTGGATTTCCTACAGCCAACCTTGAACTCACGGATCATTACGTTACCCCGTCGAAGGGGGTTTACGCTGTTCGTGTGCAGTATGGCGAACAGGAACTGCATGGCGTAATGAATCTCGGTGTGAAACCTACGTTCCACGAAAGCGGGATGAAACCTACGTTTGAAGTGCATCTGCTTGATTTTGATGGACACTTGTATGACCAGGAACTAAAGGTTGAGCTCGTTCACTATATTCGTGCAGAACGAAAGTTTGACTCCATTGATGCATTGATTAGCCAGATTCGTGAAGATGCATTAACTGCCGGCCGCCTGTTATCTTAAAGGTTC
This sequence comes from Paenibacillus sp. FSL R7-0313, assembly GCF_037969885.1. NCBI lineage: Bacteria > Bacillati > Bacillota > Bacilli > Caryophanales > Paenibacillaceae > Paenibacillus > Paenibacillus sp. FSL R7-0313. Next base: position 5,653,551 of record NZ_CP150219.1, on the reverse strand, counting down.
AGGATTAAATGTATGTTTACATTTACTTTAACTAGGCAATTATGATATACTGTACTACGTTGTCGATTGAGACAACATTAACCTTGGCTTGGTTGCTTGCTCTCACCGGCGGTGACGAGGCTAATGGCGATTATATTGAAGGAGGTGAACAGGATGGCATTGACTCAAGAACGTAAACAACAACTGATCGACGAGCACAAAACTCACGAGTCCGATACAGGATCTCCAGAGGTGCAAGTTGCTATCCTTACGGAAAACATCAGAAGTTTGACAGACCACTTGCGTACGCATAAGAAAGACCACCACTCACGTCGTGGACTTTTGAAAATGGTAGGTCAACGTCGTAAGCTTTTGGCTTACGTGAAAAACAAAGATGTTAAACGTTACAGCGCACTGATCGAAAAACTCGGATTGCGTCGTTAATTATCGTACATGTTTTCAAAACCAACCTGGCTGTTATCCGTCATTCTTTTGTCTAAAAGGACAAGCGGAACTTACAGCCGGGTTGTTTTGTAGATGAACATGTTGCCATATATTTGTAGATGGGGCTCCGTGAGGAGCTTTTGTTGTGCAGATTAGCATGTTGCTAGATCTTACATAGCTAATGAATGCAGGACAAGCAGGAAATACTGTGAATATGCAGAATCCATTGAGTTAGGACGAATAAAAGGAGGAATTTCATGGAACAGCGTGTTGAAATGCAGCTTGGCGGAAGAAAGCTTACGTTTGAAACCGGGCGTTTGGCCAAGCAGGCTAATGCTGCCGTTAAGGTAACATACGGGGATACCGTGGTATTGTGTACCGTGACAGCATCAAGTGAGCCGAAAGATTTGGACTTTTTCCCATTAACGGTGAACTATGAAGAAAGATTGTACGCCGTAGGTAAAATTCCGGGTGGATTTATTAAACGTGAAGGCAGACCGAGTGAGAAAGCTATTCTTTCAAGCCGTCTGACAGACCGTCCAATTCGTCCATTGTTCCCGGAAGGTTTCCGGAATGATGTACAAGTTCTGAATATCGTTATGAGTGTGGACCAGGATTGCGAACCGCAAATCGCTGCAATGATTGGTACATCAGCAGCATTGAGCATTTCGGATGTTCCATTCAGCGGACCGATTGGTGGCGTGAAAGTTGGACGTATTGATGGCGAGTTCATCATTAACCCAACGATTGCACAGCTTGAAATCAGTGAACTTGAGTTGGTGGTTGCAGGAACCAAAGATGCCATCATGATGGTTGAGGCTGAAGCTAATGAATTACCGGAAGAAGTAATGCTTGAAGCAATCATGTTTGGACATGACGAGATCAAGAACATTGTTGCGGTAATCGAACAACTCGTGCAAGTTGCTGGTAAAGAAAAAATGGCTGTTAAGTTGCATGCCGTTAATGCTGAAGTCAACAGCAGTGTGCGTGATTTCGCAAGTGCTCGTCTGGTTGAAGCCGTTAAAATTGCCGAGAAGCATGCTCGTCAAGATGCAATCGATCTAGTGAATGACGAAACGGTTGCTCACTTCGAAGAGAAATATATTGAAAGTCCTGAATTGCTTAAAGACGTGAAGGAAGTCCTGCACGATATCGTTAAAGAAGAAGTGCGCCGTCTGATTACGCATGATAAAGTTCGTCCGGATGGACGTGGACTTGCTGAGATTCGTCCAATTGAATGTGATACTTCCCTGCTGCCACGTACGCACGGTTCAGGTTTGTTCACACGTGGACAAACACAAGCACTTAGCATCTGTACCCTTGGTGCACTGGGCGACGTTCAGATTTTGGATGGAATCAGCCTTGAAGAAACGAAACGTTTCATGCATCACTATAATTTCCCACCATTCAGCGTAGGTGAAGCTCGTCCATTACGTGCTCCAGGCCGTCGCGAAATCGGACATGGTGCTCTGGGTGAGCGTGCGCTTTCCAAAGTCATCCCTTCCGAAACAGACTTCCCATACACGATTCGTCTCGTATCTGAAGTTCTGGAATCCAACGGTTCAACTTCCCAGGCAAGTATCTGTGCCAGCACACTAGCTATGATGGATGCAGGTGTCCCAATCAAAGCTCCAGTTGCGGGTGTAGCTATGGGTCTGATCAAAGATGGAGATCATGTATCCATTCTGAGTGATATTCAAGGTATGGAAGATCACCTCGGTGATATGGACTTCAAAGTAGCCGGAACACCTGAAGGTGTAACCGCGATTCAAATGGACATCAAAATTGATGGTATTGATCGTCAAATTTTGTCTGAAGCATTGGCTCAAGCCAAAGAAGGTCGTTTGCATATCTTGAGCAAAATGACTGAAGTGATGAATACGCCACGTGAGCAGTTATCACAATATGCACCTAAAATTACAACGATGCATATCAATCCGGACAAAATCCGTGATGTGATCGGTGCAGGTGGTAAAATTATCAATAAAATCATCGAAGAAACCGGTGTTAAAATTGATATTGAACAGGATGGACGTGTCTTTATCGCTTCTTCCAACCAGGAGATGAATGATAAAGCCAAAGCTATCATCGAAGGTATTGTGCGTGAAGTATTGGTCGGCGAGATTTATGTCGGCAAAGTAAAACGCGTTGAGAAATTCGGTGCATTCGTTGAAGTACTTCCGAACAAAGAAGGTCTGGTACACATCTCGCAACTGTCAACTGAACGTGTTGCCAAAGTGGAAGATGTTGTAGCTATCGGTGATTCCATTACGGTAAAAGTAACGGAAATTGACCCACAAGGTCGAATCAACTTGTCCCGTAAAGCAGTTTTGACTGCTGAAGCTCCGGCTCAATCCTAGGATACCGAAGCGACAAGTTATAAATGGATAGATTGAATGAAGAGACAGAATGTGAATTTCTGGCTCTTTTTTTAACGTTTAAATACGTAAAGCAAGGATGAAACCATGGTTTAGCATTCATATTTTTGCCCTTGTCCTCATATGATGGGGACAAAGACGGCGGGAGGATGGAGCTGTGGGAAACCAATCCAAAAAGCTGGCGGCTGTTCTGGCGGGTGTGACTGCGGTCATATTGATCGGACAAGTTGGCAGTGTACGTACATACATTACGGAGATCCGTGATGGGCCAGGAACGCAAAATGCATTTGACATGTTTAAGGAGGCAACTGGAGAAGATGCGCTGTTGTCTGCGATTCGGGATAAAGCGGCTGAAACGAAAATTGCTCCGGTGAATGCCAGAGTGGATCGGGTATGGAAAGCGATTCCTGGTTATAATGGCATGGAGATTGATGTGGAAGCGACATACCGTAAAGCGCTGAGTGGAACGTTGAATACCAAAATTGCTTATGTCTACCGTCAGATTGAGCCGGAGATTCAGCTTAAAGATTTGGGAGCACATCCGATCTATCGGGGGAATGCGAACAAACCGATGGTTTCTTTTATGATTAATGTGGCCTGGGGGAACGAATACATTAAACCGATGCTGGATACGCTCGATGCTGAGAATGTGAAGGCTACTTTTTTTCTGGATGGAAGTTGGTTAAGCAAAAACGTTGAACTGGCCAAAGAAATTCAGAAGCGTGGGCATGAGATGTCCAATCATGCATATTCTCACCCTAATATGAGTCGATTGAGCGCAGAACGGGCCAAGCTGGAAATTAGCAAAACCCAGGATCTGCTCCATAAAACACTGGGTGTAGAGAATCGTTGGTTTGCTCCGCCTTCCGGTGACTTTAATCAGAAGACCGTTGACATTGCTTCATCCATGGGACTGCAAACCGTGTTATGGACAGTAGATACTGTGGATTGGCGTAAGCCAAGCCCGGATGCCGTTGTTGCCAAAATTGCTAAAAATACCGAGGCAGGCACGTTAATTCTAATGCACCCTACTGCTTCTTCTTCGGGAGCTTTAAAGGGTATGATTCAATCCATTCGGGCCAAAGGTCTTGTGCTCGGAACGGTAAGTGAGACGCTGTCTTCGGAACGTGTAAATACCTCTGCGGTTGAGTGAACGTTGTTTTTTTGTTAATATCAAACAGTTGGAACCAAATGTCGATTTCAATTTCAAGGTTGAGATCAAGGCAATTATAGAGATGTAGGAGGGCCAACCATGAAAAAAATTCAGCTGGGCAATGGCCTCAGAGTTGTCATGGAACAGATACCGACCTGCCGTTCTGTGTCTTTCGGAATATGGGTCAAGACAGGTTCGCGCAATGAGCAACCTGCAAGTAACGGAGTATCACATTTTATTGAACACATGTTATTCAAAGGAACAGATCGTTATGATGCCAAGGCGATTGCGGAGCAGTTCGATGCGATTGGCGGTAACGTGAACGCGTTCACTTCCAAAGAATACACGTGTTATTATGCTAAGGTGTTGGATGAACATTTGCCGATTGCGGTTGATGTATTGTCTGATATGTTTTTCCGCTCCAAAATGGATGATGGTGAATTGATCAAGGAGAAAAACGTCATTCTGGAAGAAATCTCGATGTATGAAGATACGCCTGATGATATGGTTCATGATCTGATGGCCTTGGCCGCCTATGGTGAGCATCCACTCGCATACCCAATCCTGGGTACGGAAGAACGTCTCAAAGCGATGGATTCCAGTCATCTGCGTGCATATATGAAGGAGCACTACACGATTGAGAACACGGTCATTAGTATCGCGGGTAATATTGATGACAGTGTAATCGATCTGATGGAGAAACATTTTGGTGCTTTTGATGTAAATGGAGTAACGGAAGCAGTCACGATGCCAGCCTTCCAAAGCGGACAGCTCTTTCACAAAAAGAAAACGGAACAGAATCATATCTGTATCTCGTTCCCGGGCTGTAAAATCGGAGATCCGCTGCAATTCGCTATGGTTGTTCTGAACAACGCCATTGGTGGAGGCATGAGCTCCAGACTGTTCCAGGAAATTCGTGAGAAACGGGGTCTTGCGTACTCCGTGTATTCCTATCATAGCTCTCATGCGGACAGTGGACTTTTCACGATATACGCGGGTACAGCACCGAAACAGACCAAAGAAGTGCTCGATCTGACCAAAGAGGTTCTGCGCGACCTGGCTGTAAACGGCTTGTCCGAAGATGAACTTCGTAAAGGAAAAGAACAGCTGAAAGGTAGCTTGATTCTGAGCTTGGAAAGCACAGGCAGTCGCATGAATCGTCTGGGTAAAAACGAGCTCATGCTGGGCAGACACCATACGCTGGATGAGATGATCACCAAAATTGAGCAAGTTACCATGGACGATATTAATGCGGTACTTGATCTGATGTTTGCTGAACCTTTTGCACTTGCTATGGTTGGCGCTTCAGATAAAACGATCGCTGGATTGAGAAGGGATGATTTTGTTGCATTACGTTCAAATACAGAAACTGCCGGGCAATGAAGATATTAAACTGCCTCAAAAAATGTCGGAGCTGGCATCCGGCTTTGATGTAGTAGCTGCACTTCAGGAAGACGTTGTTTTGCAGCCGGGTCAGCGTACGCTGATTCCTACCGGACTTGCGATGGCAATGCCAGCTGGATTGGAAGCACAGATCCGTCCTCGGAGCGGACTGGCTTTCAAACATGGAATTACCTGCCTCAACACACCGGGTACCATTGATGCGGACTATCGCGGAGAAGTTAAAGTTCTGTTGATTAATCTGGGTCAGGAACCGTTCACGATTGTACGGGGAGAGCGCATCGCACAGATCGTCTTCCAGACCGTGCCTGCGGTTGAATTGACGGAAGTGAATGAGCTTTCGGAAACGGTACGCGGTGAAGGCGGATTCGGTCATACCGGTAAATAATCAGCGTAAATATACCTATTCTTAAGAGTCGTCCCTGACAGGGGCGGCTCTTTTTTATATTCGAGAATCGGACGGTGGAATGCAATTATTGTTTTCACCCCGCTGTGGGCCCCTGCATACGATAAGGCATACATGTGGTGAAAGGAGTGACGTCCCGATGCTGACCGGAGTCCGGATTGTAGTCCTGGGCGGAGATGCGCGGCAGCTTGAAGTCATTCAAAAGTGCGCTGAGCTGGATGCAACGGTAAGTGTGGTGGGTTTCGATAAAATAGAGCGTTCCATTCCAGGGATCGAGCACCAGGAACTGGAGGACGAAGTGTTTGCTTCCGCAGATGTACTGGTACTGCCTGTCGTCGGTTGCGATGACCAGGGAAAAGTAAGTACTTCATTCAGTGACACACCGATCTATTTGAAAAAGGAACATATTGCAGCATTACCGGAGCATTGTATTGTGTTCACAGGTATGGCAAAGCCGTTCTTGCGCGAACTTTGTCTTGAAAATGGGCTGCGACTTGTTGAAGTACTTGATCGTGATGATATTGCACTTTATAACTCTATTCCAACAGCTGAAGGAGCCATCGCCATAGCTATTCGGGAGACGGACTTCACAATCCATGGTTCGGAATGCATTGTGCTTGGCATTGGTCGAACAGGATTCACAATGGCCAAAACACTGCAGGGACTTGGAGCAAATGTACGGGTGGGAATCAGGCGGGAAGAGGATGCTGCCCGCGCTACAATAATGGGCTGGAAGCCTTTCATGACAACGGATTTGGCCGCTCAGACCGGGGAAGTTGACTTGCTTTTTAATACGATACCGACTATGATAATCACAGCACAAATCCTGTCCAGAATGCCGCAAAAGGCTGTCATTATCGACCTCGCATCCGCTCCTGGCGGCTGTGATTTCAGGTATGCCGACAAACGCGGTATCAAAGCGCTACTTGCGCCTGGCCTCCCCGGCATTGTTGCTCCCAAAACGGCTGGCGGCATTATTGCCGACGCGTTGATCCGTTTGCTTTTGGAAGAACAGAACGCACGGGAGGTTAAATCATGAACTGGCAGGGAAAAACGGTAGGTTATGCAATTACGGGTTCTCATTGTACGTTTGAAGAGGTTATGCCGGTAATTAGCCGCTTCGTAGCTGAAGGTGCCAACGTCATTCCGATTATTTCGAATTCGGTTCTGACGACAGATACACGCTTCGGTACGGCGCAGAATTGGCAAAAACAGTTGAAAGATATAACAGGTAATGATATCATTTCTACAATTGTTGAAGCGGAGCCATTAGGGCCTTCCAAGCTGCTTGATGTGCTGGTGATTGCTCCATGCACAGGGAATACAACAAGCAAGCTGGCTAATGCGATGACCGACAGTCCAGTGCTAATGGCAGCCAAAGCGCAAATGCGCAATCAGCGTCCGCTTGTGCTCGCGATTTCCACGAATGACGGTCTGGGCTTGAATGCTGCGAATATCGCCAAATTGCTCGTGGCCAAATACTTGTATTTTGTGCCATTTGGGCAGGACGATCCAGTGAAAAAACCAAACTCGTTAGTCGCCAAAATGGAATTGATTCCAGAGGCTTGCTGGAGTGCTCTTGAGGGCAAACAGTTGCAGCCGATGATTGTGGAGCGTTCTTCACAGGCTTGATGGAACAATGATTCGGTGACAACGTTTATGCGCTTGGAGAAATGAAGAAGGGTTCGAGAGACAAAGAAAATCATGGGGGACGATATGCTGGATTGAACAGCTACTCTGTCCACGTTCCTGTCTATAAGGCATTCCTGCTTGCGGGCAGTAAAGGTTAAGCAAGCGGGAGAGGTCTATTGTGAATGTATGCATCATGACCTCGATAACAACCGCGACCTTTGATTTTGCGATTGTCCCAGACAATTACAAAAAACAAGGAGCGGCATGGAATGCCGTATAAAATGCTGAAATTATCGCATCAGAACGCTCCCTAGAGTGATCCATTTGTTGATTTGACCCGTGTCCAGTCTTCTTGCGTACACAAATGGAGGAATAAAGATGCGTATCATGGTACAGAAATTCGGAGGCACGTCTCTCTCCACTGTTCAGGCGAGAGAGCATGTGCTCCGTCACGTTAAACGTGAACTTGAAGCAGGATTGAGTCTGGTCATCGTTGTGTCTGCAATGGGGCGCCGCGGCGAGCCATATGCGACTGATACGTTGCTGGACTGGGCTGCACAGAACGGAAACGCACTATCCGCACGCGAAAAGGATTTACTGCTGTGCTGTGGTGAAATCATATCTGCGACAACGTTGAGCAGTTTACTCGAACATGAAGGCATTCCAACTACAGTGCTGACCGGTGCACAAGCAGGTTTTGTGACGGACGACAATTTCGGGAATGCCCGGATATTGGATGTCCGTCCTGTTCGTGTGTTGGAGCAGCTTCAGCTTGGCCGTGTCGTTGTTGTAACCGGATTCCAGGGGCAGACAGAGAACGGAGACTTCACGACACTGGGTCGTGGGGGAAGTGATACGTCTGCTACAGCTCTCGGTGCAGCATTACGTGCTGAAATGGTGGATATCTACACAGATGTGAACGGGATACTCACCGCTGATCCGCGAATTGTTGAGGATGCACGTCCACTGACTGTTGTGAGTTATGCAGAGATCTGTAACATGGCCCACCACGGGGCCAAGGTAATCCATCCACGTGCGGTTGAGATTGCGATGCAATCCCAGATTCCAGTGCGGGTAAGATCTACTTTTGCAGACACGGAAGGAACGCTGGTTACGCATCCGGAAGGATTCCAGGATGTGCAGACAGGCATTGTTGACCGTTATGTAACAGGCATCGCCTACGTGAGCAATGTAACGCAAATTACGGTGGATGTGCCTGGTGGTGCAGATCGATTGCAACTAAAAGTGTTCAAAACCATGGCTGAGAATTCAATCAGCGTTGATTTTATTAATGTTACCCCCTCGGGAGTTGTCTATACGGTTTTTGACAGTGATTCCGAGAAAGCCATACAGGTATTGCAGGAGATAGGTCTCAAGCCACAAAGCCTGTCCGGTTGTGCCAAAGTGTCCGTCATTGGCGGAGGCATTAATGGTGTACCTGGAATTATGGCTCGAATCGTAGAGTCCTTGACACTGGCTGACATTCAGATCCTGCAATCAGCAGATTCGAATACAACGATCTGGGTACTCGTAAAAAAAGAAGATATGGTTCAGGCCCTGAGGGCACTTCACGCCTCATTCGAACTTCATTTGTAAATAACTGAAGTTAGAGGAGCCAAACCTGTTTTGAAGGAGGAATCGAATTGGACTTTGGAAGATTGATTACAGCAATGGTCACTCCGTTCAATGAACAAGGAGAGATTCATTGGGAGGAAACGGCACGTCTAATCGACTATCTGATTGTAGATCAAAAGTCGGAGACGCTTGTGGTTTCTGGAACAACAGGGGAGTCTCCAACACTTAGTGATACTGAGAAAGTTCAATTATTCGAATTTGCAGTGAAACATGCGGCCGGTCGGTGCAAAATTATAGCCGGAACGGGAAGCAATAACACGGCACATTCCATCCATTTGACACAGGAAGCTGAACGTGCCGGAGTGGATGGCATATTGTTGGTTGTTCCGTATTACAACAAACCTAGCCAAGAAGGTTTGTTTAAACATTTTGAAGCGATTGCAGGCTCCACCAAGCTGCCAATTATGCTCTATAACGTGCCTGGGCGCACAGTAACCAGCCTGTCAGCAGCGACAACGCTTCGTCTTGCGCAGATTCCTAACATCGTCGCTACGAAAGAATGTGCGTCTATGGAGCAGGTTACGCTGATTGCAGCAAGTGCTCCAGAAAATTTCAGAGTTTATTCCGGTGATGATGCTTCAGGCTTACCAGCGATTGCGGTTGGAGCACATGGAATTGTCAGCGTGGCCAGTCATGTCGTAGGGGCAGAAATGAAGAAAATGATTGACGCCTTCTATGGCGGAGCACCTCTTCAGGCTGCTCAGATTCATCAGCAGTTGTTCCCGGTGTTCAAAGGCCTGTTTGAGTGTCCACAGCCTCTACCGAACCCGGTAGCGGTGAAATATGCGCTGACATTGCGTGGTCTAGACGTTGGGTCCGTACGTTTGCCCCTTATTCCGCCAACGGAAGAGGAGCAGGTTTATATCAAAGGTTTGCTTAATTTGTAATCATTTTGGTTGTATATGGACTAATTTATTAATCATGGGAATATCCTTCAGATCAGCAAAAGAACCGCTCCTCTTCGTAGAGGCTGCGGTTCTTTTTTTTACGAGTAATGTGAGGTTTCTTTTCCACTGCTAAGGGGAAACCTACAGGTTAACGAGAGAGTGACTTGTTTTTTTTGTTTTTAATCATGTATAATGATGTCAAGTGACTGGGTGCGGTATTTTTTTGAAATTGAAAGCGACATCGTTTCGTGGTGTAGCTTTGCGGTGAAAAAGGAAGGAACGGCTAAGAGGGAATTTCAAATCCAACTTGTTGGTCAAAGGGAATAACTTCGAAGAACTTCTTCCAAATATCGTGAATAAAGGTGTTCTTTTGCATTCATACCGATAGGTGGGTATGTGATGTATGGACTACTTTTCTTAACTTACAATAAATAATAAGGTACGACGTCCAACTACCATAGGAGGTTTAGATTCATTTGTCTAAGAAAAATAATAACGATAAACTGATGATTTTTGCTTTGGGCGGCGTAGGCGAGATTGGTAAAAATATGTACGTCATCCAATACGCCAACGACATTGTAGTCGTAGATGCTGGTCTTAAATTCCCGGAAGAAGATATGCTTGGTATTGATATTGTCATCCCTGACATTTCTTACCTGACTGAGAACCGTGACAAAGTAAGAGGAATCATCCTTACTCACGGACATGAAGATCACATTGGTGGTCTGCCATATGTTCTCAAACATCTGAATGTTCCTGTATACGGAACAAGACTTACGCTTGGACTTGTAGAAAACAAGTTGAAAGAAGCGAATTTGCTGGGAGAAACAAAACGTATTCTGATTGATGCTGATTCCGAGATCCAACTTGGATCTGTTCTGAAAGCATCGTTCTTCGCTACTAACCATAGTATTCCGGATTCTGTTGGTGTATGTGTCGAAACACCGGAAGGTGCAGTTGTTCACACAGGTGACTTCAAATTCGACCATACTCCAGTCAATGGTCAATATGCAGATCTTCAGCGTATGGCACAGATCGGAACAAATGGCGTGTTAGCGCTGTTGTCCGATAGTACAAACGCTGAGAAACCTGGATTCACACCATCGGAGAAAAATGTGGGTATCGTTCTGGAAGATATCTTCCGTAAAGCTAGTCAACGTGTTGTTGTAGCGACATTTGCTTCCAACGTACACCGTATCCAACAGGTGATCAATGCAGCAGAAGTGACTGGACGTAAAGTTGCAGTTATCGGACGCAGCATGGTGAACGTGGTGGGTATTGCTTCAGAACTGGGTTATCTTGAGATTCCGGATGGCATGATCATTGAACCTGAAGAAGTAGGCAAGATGGCAGCTGATCGTGTCGTGATTCTCTGCACAGGAAGTCAAGGAGAGCCAATGTCAGCATTGACACGTATGGCTCGTTCCACACACCGTAAAGTGGACATCCTGCCAGGTGACACCGTCATTATCGCAGCAACACCGGTTCCAGGTAATGAAAAATATGTAGGCCGTACGATTGATGAACTGTTCCGTCTGGGTGCTAACGTGCATTACAGCGGTGCTAACAGTGGCGTCCACGTATCTGGTCACGGTAGCCAGGAAGAGCTGAAACTGATGCTCAACCTGATGAAACCGAAATTCTTCTTGCCAATTCACGGTGAATTCCGTATGCAGCGTCGCCACGCGGTTCTTGCTGAATCTGTAGGGGTAGAACCTGAGAACATTTTCATTACGGATATCGGTGAAGTGATTGAAATTCAAGGTGGAGCAGCACGTAGAGCAGGTAAAGTTACTGCAGGTAATGTGTTGATCGACGGCTTGGGTGTAGGCGATGTGGGTAACATTGTACTTCGTGACCGCAAATTGTTGTCACAAGATGGTATCCTTGTTGTTGTGGTAACACTGAGCAAACAGGATGGAAAAATTGTTTCCGGTCCTGACATCATCTCTCGCGGATTTGTGTATGTACGTGAATCGGAAGGACTACTGGATGAGGCCAACCGGATCGTTAGCAGCACATTGCAGAAGTTGATGAGTGAGAACGTTAACGAGTGGGCTTCACTCAAAACGAATGTTAAAGATGCACTGGGACGCTTCCTGTATGAGCAAACTCGTCGTAGACCGATGATTTTGCCAATCATTATGGAAGTTTAAAATAGGCTAAACAAAAACATATATTCAGGCACACAGTCGCCCCTTCTCTACGAGTAATATTGGACGGTTCCTCGTAGAGAAGGGGCTTTTTTTGCGTTTTCAGGAAGATCTGCAATAGGGCCAATATGTGAAGCAATTTGATGTAGCGGGTATAAGGCGGTTGGAAAAATCCCCATACTAAGGAAATACATTAAATGTTTCTGGAGAAGGGGATTATTGAAATGAATGAACGTATGAATGACAAGCAGGCGTCAAGATCCAATCAACCGGAAGTTGAAGCGCCGGAGATTCCGATTCAGGAGGACAAGGCCATCTCTCCCGTGACAGAGACTATTCAGCAATTTGGGCAGACACAGTCGCCTGCTGGTGAATCAAATATTTTCTGTATGACCATTATTGGACAGGTCGAAGGGCATTTGATTTTGCCACCACAAAATAAAACAACAAAGTATGAGCATATCATTCCACAGCTGGTGGCCGCAGAACAGAATCAGCGTATTGAAGGTATTCTGATTATTTTGAACACGGTGGGTGGAGATGTAGAGGCGGGTCTGGCCATTGCTGAGATGATTGCTTCTCTAAGCAAACCTACGGTTACTGTGGTCATTGGAGGCGGGCATAGCATTGGAGTACCGATTGCTGTAGCTTCAACGTATTCCCTGATTGCCGGAAGTGCAACGATGACGATCCATCCGATTCGGATGAACGGCCTTGTCATTGGTGTACCTCAAACGTTTGAGTATATGGAGAAAATGCAGGAGAGGGTTGTTCGATTTGTGACTTCGCATTCGAATATCTCTGAAGAGATGTTCAAAGAGCTGATGTTTAAGACCGGTGAGTTGAATCGGGACATCGGCACAGCTGTAGGAAGCGCAGATGCAGTGAAATATGGATTGATGGATGCAGTAGGCGGAATTGGACAAGCCATTGCTCAGTTAAATCAGCTCATAGGAGACAAGAGACAGACCCTGCAGGCGGGAGGTTATACCCAATGACATTATATACAGTGATGCCCCCGGAACAACTCTGGTCGGGAATGTGGAAAGAGGGCGAAGATACAAAGGAGATCAAGATGAATGGTTTATTGATGCAGGTGAGACCTGTTAATGACAATGAAGCCGTTATTGTACGTTTGCTGGATTGTCCACTTGAAGCCTATCTCAATCCTGCAAATATGCCCGGTTCGACCATTCGGCTTTCGGGTAACTTGGGATCAGCATAACGCGACGAATTCAGACAAATTGAGCAGAAAAAGAACATATGTACGGATTATATTTGTATGGTATAATATTCTTCTGGGGGTGACCTGATTTTGGCCAGAAGAAAAAAGAGGAAAAAAAAGGGCGCTGGTTTTAGTGGCGTTTTAAAATATGAAATTTACGGGATTGTGCTTATTACTCTTGCTGTCATAGCATTATCGGGTGAAGCCACCGTTGGACGTTCGCTTTCCAAGATGTTCGGACTGATGCTTGGTAAGTTTTATTTTGCGATTCCACTTGTTGGTATTTATTATGGTCTCATGGTGATGATTCACCGGAAATGGCCGAGTGGCTGGACTACTCGCAAAACAGGACTGGTATTGCTGGTCTTTGCCTTAACCCTGATGAGTACTGTCTCTGCAATGCACCAGAAGCTCATTCCGGTTGGTGCGCTTGAGCCTGGTGCTGTGATTACGCAGGTACATAATGATATGCAAACCGAGTTGCTAACCCCTGCTGCGCCAGGGGAGAGGGACTCCATGCTTAACAAGGACATTAGCGGTGGTTATCTCGGAGCTGGGCAATTTGCTCTTTTCCTGTGGCTGTTCGGCAGCCTTGGGGCGAGACTCATCATGATTGTCATGTTTATCATCAGTTTTATGCTGATTACGAGTCTATCTTATGTGGATTTGATTCGAATATTCCGTACAAAGATTTGGGATGCCGGGAGTTCGATGTACAAGAAGCTGGAGTCGAGGCCCTCTGCACGTTCTGCTTCAGCATCTGATGGAAGGAAGAAAGGTAACGCTCGTAAAGTGGTGCCTGTTCCTGTTGAAGATGACGAAGACGAGTATGAGGATGAATTAGAGGAACAGCATCTGCCAAAACGAAAATCGCCCATATTCTTCCAACTTTTTGGGAAATGGGGAGCTAATCGGGAACAGGCGACATCAGGACGTGAAATGGATGAGGTCGATTCGGCAGAAACAGAACAGATTGTGTACCGCGCCGAACAAGATCACAATGTAGAGGCGTGGCAGGATGCGACCGAAGACGTAGTGAACAAATCAGCTTCATCACGTGTTCCTGTTCAGGCTAAACCTAACTCAGCGCCAATCATTCGAGACTTTTTCGAGCACGTTAGAGCAGAAGAGGCAAGCATTGAAGATGATCTGGACGATGCTTATCCTTTCCCGGATGATCTGGCCGATCCAAACGTAGTACAACAGGGCGAGCATGCCATTAAAATAACGGATGAACTGGTAGAGACAGCGTGGTCTGCATCCGATGCGGGTACGAACGGGTTGAATGCTGTGGATGAGATTCAGAGTGGAGAAGAAGTCCCTAATGATGCAATGCAGGGAACAGATACTCCTACTCCTGAAGGGCAGGAAACACAACCGGTGAAACCACCACCGCCACCTCCTAAGCCGTACAAGCTGCCGTCATTCCGTCTCCTTGCCAAGCCAAACAATGGGGGCAAGGCGGGTGACCAGAAGGATTATATGCAGACAGCACGCAAGCTGGAAGCTACACTGGAGAGTTTCGGTGTTCGCGCCAAGGTGCTTGAAGTGGTCCGGGGGCCTGCCGTTACAAGGTATGAAATTCAGCCTGATATTGGTGTTAAGGTCAGCAGGATTGTCAGCCTGACTGATGATATCGCGTTGGCTCTGGCGGCAAAGGATATTCGGATGGAAGCACCGATTCCCGGAAAGTCTGCTATAGGTATCGAAGTACCTAATGGCGAGGTATCGGTTGTAACGATGCGTGAGGTAATGGAAACAGCAACGTTCCAGGATGCAGAATCCAAAGTGACCATTGCATTTGGCCGAGATATCTCGGGACAGACGATTATTGGTAACTTGGCTCGTATGCCCCATTTGCTGGTCGCGGGTGCTACAGGTTCCGGTAAGTCGGTGTGTATTAACGGAATTATTACCAGCATATTGTACAAAGCCAAGCCGGATGAAGTGAAGTTCCTGATGGTTGATCCCAAGATGGTTGAGTTGAACGTATATAACGGAATTCCACATCTGATGGCACCAGTAGTAACTGATCCTAAACGAGCGTCACTTGCTCTCAAAAAGATTGTGGTTGAGATGGAGAAACGATATGAACTGTTCTCCAAATCAGGCACACGTAACGTCGAGGGTTACAATAATCTGATGAAAGATAATCCTGCGGCTGTTCTGCCTTATATCGTTGTCATTGTGGATGAGCTTGCAGATCTGATGATGGTTGCAGCCGGAGATGTGGAGGATGCCATTGCACGACTCGCTCAGATGGCTCGTGCAGCCGGAATCCATCTGATTATTGCCACACAACGTCCTTCGGTTGACGTTATTACCGGGGTAATCAAGGCCAACATACCGTCTCGTATCGCCTTCGGTGTATCCTCACAGGTGGATTCTCGAACCATTCTGGATATGGGTGGGGCCGAGAAACTGTTGGGTCGTGGAGACATGTTATTCATGCCAATGGGCGCATCAAAACCGGTTCGCGTACAAGGTGCATTTATGAGCGATGAAGAAGTCGAGAATATTGTGAATTACGTACGTGGTCAAGGTGAAGCTCAGTATGATGAGTCCCTTGTACCTGAAGTGGATGATTCCATTCAGGCAGCAGATGAAGTGCAGGATGAGTTATATGAGCAAGCTGTACAGATTATTTTGGAGGCAAAACAAGCTTCAGTCTCCTTGTTGCAACGTCGTATGCGGGTTGGCTACACACGTGCAGCGCGTTTAATTGACTCCATGGAAGCCCGGGGTGTAATCGGTCCTTACGAGGGCAGCAAACCAAGGGAAGTACTGGTTTCACTTGAACAGTATCAGCAGAATAAAATAAGCTCGTAGTGTAATATGTAACATGGTTACAACGAATCGTTTAAGCCCTCAACCTTATTGGTTGAGGGCTTTTTGCTTGCTCAGGAGACTGAAGTTTTGCCATCTACTCCAAAGATCGGATGATTTGGTGCATAGGAAACAAGCAGGCTTGTCATAATAACCTTAGCGATTCTGTTAATCCCACAAGAGAAAGGTAGAGCACAGTCGATGCGAAAAATGAACCTATGGCTTTTCACTGCTATTTTGCTGATATCCGCATTGGGAATTCGTTATTTGCTTCCTGGGAATACAGCAACTGAAAGTTCAGCCGAGCGTACACCACAGGTAGAAGAAAAGGCCTTGCCTACGTTTAGCAGCAATACAGTGAAATATGGAAGTTACGGTCAGGATGTATATGAGCTTCAGGGGCGTCTGAAGTATCTGGGATTTTACAATGGTAAAATCGACAGTAATTTTGGCAGCAGCACGCTGAAATCCGTCAAATGGTTTCAATCCGAGTTTGGCATGAAGGCAGATGGTGTGGTTGGAGCTGAGACCAAGCTCAAGCTGTACAATGCGTCAACCAAATGGTCCCCAACAGAGCCGCCACTACACAAGGAATCCTCAGGTGGGGGTGGAGGCAGCAACAATACGGCAGATAAAGAGCAAGACAATATGGGATCTGCCAATGCCCTTGGTCTCTCAGAGAATGAACTCAAGATTATGGCTAACGCAGTATATGGTGAAGCCCGGGGTGAACCGTTTGAAGGTCAAGTCGCAGTAGCAGCAGTAATTTTGAATCGCGTAAATTCACCTAGCTTTCCAAGTACGCCTTCTGGTGTGATTTTTCAACCAGGTGCATTTACGGCTGTAGCGGACGGACAGATCTATCTGGAACCAAACGCACAAGCCAAAAAGGCAGTTGAGCAGGCCCTGAATGGTTGGGATCCGTCCGGTGGATGTCTCTATTATTTTAACCCGAAGACAGCAACATCCAAATGGATCTGGACCCGCCCACAAGTGAAAACAATCGGACAGCATATCTTTTGTATGTGATGATGTTGGAAGCAACCAGAAGGCGTGACTTCGGTTGCTTCTTGCCTTTTGAATGGGTTAAAATGGTTGTTACGTTTAGCTTAATACGATTGCATGATAAATGACGCCGTAAAGGGGTTTTGACATTTGAATACATCAGGATTCGAACGAGGTAGCAAGAGAGAGTTTCGTATACATGTGCTTCCGACTAAACGTTTCAAAACGTTTGCTATATCGCTATATGCAGGAGTTCCCTTACGGGAAGATACAGTAACCAAAGTAGCGCTGACCCCTTTTGTTCTGCGACGCGGCACGGAGTCCTATCCGGAAACAACGCAATTTCGTGAGCAACTGGAGCATCTGTATGGAGCAGGTTTTGGTTTTGACGTCTATAAACGCGGGGATTACCAGATTGTGCAGTTCCGAATGGATACCATTAATGATTCATTTGTTGGAGGGGATGAGCAGCTACTGGATCGTTCATTTGCCTTCCTTGGAGAGGTTCTTACACGACCTGCACAGGAGAATGGACATTTCAGGACGTCTTATGTACAAGCAGAGCGAGAGACGGTTCGTAAAAAGCTGGAGTCCATCGTGAATGATAAAATGCGCTATGCCGCTGAACGCAGTATCGAGGAAATGTGCAAGAACGAGCCGTACCGTCTTCACCCACTGGGTGAGCGAAAGGATCTGCCCGGGATTGAGCCCGACACACTGACTGCATCTTATCAGGAGTGGCTGCAGCAGGCGAGTATGGATCTGTACGTGGTAGGGGATACGACACTGGAGGAGGTCGAGAACCTTGTTCAGCGTCATTTCAATGTAGATCGAACGTCCTCCTCTGATTACCAGACACAGGCAGCGGTTCGAGGAGATAAGGAAGTAGAGACCGTTGTTGAGCGACTGAATGTGAGTCAGGGAAAACTCAATATGGGACTCCGTACATCTATCACTTATGGAGATCCTCAGTATGCCGCAGCACTAATGTACAACGGGATTCTCGGTGGGTATCCTCATTCCAAACTGTTTGTCAATGTTCGTGAAAAAGAAAGCCTGGCGTATTACGCATCTTCGCGATATGACGGACATAAGGGCATTGCAACGATTCAATCCGGGATTGAAATCCCGAATTATGAGAAGGCCGTCACGATCATCAAGCAGCAGCTGGAAGAAATGAAAAGCGGTACAATCAGTGACCTTGAAATGTCCCAGACCAAAGCGATGATCCGTAACCTGCTTAAGGAAATGCAGGATTCTGCTTTTGAGATGATCGCTTATGACTTCAATCGACAGTTGTCTGGCAAAGAAAGAACGGCTGAAGAACTGTTGGCTCAAGTAGAACATATTAGCAAGGAAGATGTGCGTGAGGCGGCAGAACAATTCCGTCTGGATACGATTTATTTCTTGCGGGATGAGAAGGAGGAATAATCGGTGGAGAGCATTCGGTATGAGCATTTGCAGGAGACACTATATTACGAAGTAATGGATAACGGACTGCATGTCTATATTTTGCCTAAACCGGGATTCCAGAAAACGTATGCTACGTTTGCAACCAAGTATGGATCGGTGGATAATCATTTTCAGGTTGAAGGGCAGGAAGAAGTGAAGGTCCCGGATGGGATTGCTCATTTCCTGGAGCATAAAATGTTTGAAGAACCAACAGGTGATATTTTTGCAACATTTGCGTCTCATGGTGCTTCAGCTAACGCGTTTACGAGCTTTGATCAGACGGTTTATTTGTTTTCAGCGACCGAATATGTGAATGAAAATATACAAACATTAGTCGACTTTGTGCAAAATCCTTACTTCACCGATCAAAACGTGGAAAAGGAAAAAGGCATTATTGGACAGGAAATTGACATGTATGCTGATAATCCGGATTGGCGTGTTTATTTTGGATTGATCGAAGCCATGTATCAGAAACATCCGGTGCATATCGATATTGCAGGAACGGTGGAATCCATCCGTACGATTACCAAAGAGATGTTGTATGAGTGTTATAACACCTTCTATCACCCGAGTAATATGCTCTTGTTTGTGGTGGGTGGTGTAGATCCACAAGAAGTCATTGATATGGTTCGATCGAACCAGGAGCAGAAGGATTATAAGCCACAGGGGAGCATTCAACGTTTCTTCGAACCGGAGCCTGAGCAGGTAGGAGAAGCCAGACGGGAATCAAAACTGGCTGTTTCACTGCCCAAATGTCTGTTTGGATTCAAGGAGACGGACGTTGGACTTACCGGGGAACAATTGTTACGGCGAGATATGACAACACAACTGATGATGGATCTTTTATTTGGCTCAAGCACACGTTTATTCCAGAAGCTCTACGATGAAGATCTGATCTCGGACAGCTTTGGACATGAGTATAACAGTTCGCCGCAATATGCGTTTTCAGCCATTGGTGGTGATACAAAAGACCCGGATCAACTGCTCGCGCGTATACGTGAAGAAGTGGATGCCATTGTAGAAAAAGGGTTCGAATCCACGGATTTTGAACGTGCACGCAAAAAGAAAATAGGCGGATATTTGCGTATGCTCAATTCTCCGGAGAACATTGCGCATGAATTTACACGTCAGCAATTCCGTGGCGGTGATTTTTTCAATATGCTCCCGCTCTATGAATCGATTACACTGGAAGATGTAAATCTCAGACTGAGAGAGCATATTCGCTGGGATCAACTGGCTGTATCGCTAGTCGTGAGTCCTTGATATGGAGAGGGGAACGGGACAATTGAAGGCAATCGGGGAAATGACTGTACTGGTAACTGGCGCAAGCGGTGGTATTGGAGCGGCTATCGCAGAACGCTTCGCCAGAGTGGGAATGAACGTTGTTATACACTATATGAAATCGCATGAGGCAGCCAATGAAGCCGCCAGACGGTGTATGGAACAGGGCAGTGGAAAAATCATGACCGTGTCTGCGGATCTTCGCAGCCGGGAACAGATTGAGCGCATGCGTGAGAAGCTCGAGTCGCATAATCTCATGCCAGATATTCTGGTGAATAATGCAGGAATCTCGCACTACGGGATGTTGTCTGATGTTACAGAGGAGATCTGGGATGAAGTGATGGCGATTAACCTCAAAGGCACGTTTATGTGTACACAGGAAATGATGCCTCACATGATCTCCCAAAGGTATGGCCGAATCATTAATGTATCGTCGATCTGGGGACTGTCTGGTGCTTCTTGTGAGGTGCTGTATTCCACAACCAAAGGTGGGGTGAATGCATTCACCAAGGCGCTTGCGAAAGAACTCGCACCTTCCGGAGTAACCGTAAATGCCGTTGCCCCTGGCGCCGTTCAGACATCCATGCTGAACCATCTGGATCAGAGTGAACTGAAGATGCTGGAAGAGGAAATTCCAGCAGGAAGACTTGCTCAACCTGATGAAATCTCATCACTGGTTTATTTTCTGGCACTCCCTGAATCGGGTTATATCAATGGGCAGATTATCAGTCCGAATGGCGGTTGGTTAACGTAAAACAGCAAGAAAACTTGACTGGTTGTAGACGAAACAGGTGAAGATTGCCTGGAAGCAACCGTCTCTAGATTATTTTCAAATTGCTCGTATATAAAATGTCTCGAAAGCACATATTACAACTGTTGATTTTAAATCTCATGCGTCATCTAAGGAGGATTTATCATGTCAACAGAAAAAACAGTGCTCTCCAGTTTTGACACATGGAAGAAGTTCCTGGGTGACCGCGTACTGCAAGCAGAGAAGATGGGGATGAGTGAAGAAACCATCAACAAACTTGCGTATGAAATCGGCGATTTCCTCGATGAGAAAGTCGATCCGGCGAACCATTCCAACCGGGCATTGAAAGAGTTATGGGATGTCGGCGATGCAGATGAGCGTCGTACGATTGCGTGCCTGATGGTCAAATTGGCCAAACAAAACGCATAAGATTAAAGATGAAGAGCTCCCGCAAGGGGGCTTTTCTCTAATGATTACAAACGGATTACAGAGCTGTTCTTGTAATTCATTTTCATTTTATATATCATTAACGTGACCCATTTTTAGAAGATGTCTCAGATTGTTGTCCAGTGGACACGTTCTGTTGCTGTCGAATAATGTGGAATAATGCATTACGGGGTGTTGAAATGGAATCTAAACAATGGTACATGGAATATAAAATACATAAGAACAGACCCGGTCTGTTAGGCGATATTGCCTCTATGCTGGGGATGCTTGAAGTGAATATATTGACCATTAACGGTGTTGAAGGCAAAACTCGAGGCATGCTGCTTGAATCGGATGATGATGAAAAAATCCGTTTGCTTGGTGAAATGCTTGGCAAAGTAAACAGCATCACCGTCTCGGCTTTGCGGCAACCTAAATTGGTGGATATTTTGGCCGTGCGTCATGGCAGATACATTGACCGTGACTCGGATGATCGCAAGACATTTCGTTTCACACGAGATGAACTTGGGTTACTTGTGGACTTTTTGGGTGAAGTATTTAAGAGGGAAGGTAATCAGGTCATCGGTTTGCGCGGAATGCCTCGTGTTGGCAAAACGGAATCCATTATTGCGGGTAGCGTATGTGCAATGAAGCGATGGACGTTTGTTTCCTCCACACTTCTCCGTCAGACGATAAGGAGTCAAATGTCCGAAGACGAATTGAACCCGAACAATGTGTTCATTATCGACGGTATTGTTAGCACGATACGCTCCAGTGAGCGGCATTACAACCTGTTGCAGGATATTATGACCATGCCTAGCACCAAAGTTATTGAACATCCGGATATTTTTGTACAGGAATCCGAATATGATTTTAATGATTTTGATATTATTATTGAACTTCGCAACAATCCGAATGAAGAAATTATTTATGATACGTTTACGGCTAGCTACACCGACGAATTGTAAGGAACCGTACGGAATCATGAAATAGATTAGCAACAACTCAAGAGATAAACATAAGGAGGAGATGGCATGTCTGAACTGGGTCAGCAGTTAAGGGAGGCCCGGCTGCAAAAAGGGATGAGTCTTGACGATGTACAGGAAATGACAAAAATTCGCAAGAGGTATCTGGAGGCCATAGAAGCAGGAGACTATAAAGTGCTGCCGGGTAGCTTCTATGTGCGTGCTTTCATCAAAACCTATGCGGAGACCGTGGGACTGAACCCTGATGAGCTGCTGGAGGGACACAAAAAAGACGTACCCGCAGAAGAGGCGGAAGCAACGATGGAACCGGTTATACAGAAGCGTTCCAGCCGTCCGGTTGAGCGTAGTAATCGGTGGATGTCTGTCGCGCTGATGTGGACATTCCCTGTTTTGATCGTAGTACTGTTGTATGTATACGTGGTGTATAACAATGGTGATGAATCAGATAATCCGGGGCTTGATCAGGTCAAAATTACGGACAGTCAACAACAGCCTGAGGATAAACCGGATCAACCTGCCGACAACGGACAGGCATCTAATCCGCCTGCGACAGATTCAGGTACTGACGGTACTGGTGAGGGCGAAGCTGGCGGTAACGGCGGCGGTACAGACACGGAAGGACAGACGGATGGTCAAACTGATGGCCAAACGGACGGACAGACGGATGAAACTGAGGAAGAACCAACTGACAATTCACCGTCTAATGTGACTGTTGCGGAAGATGGGAAATCAGGAAATATTACGAACTTTAAAGTTAACGGTAGTGCAGGGCAACCTGTAACGGTTACGATCAAAGCAACAGGTCATAGCTGGCTGGAAGTGTACAAAGGCGAAAACTCCAGTGGAGAGAAGTTGGAGTATGGTAACACAGCCGAAGGTGACAGCTATACCTTTGAGTTGGATAGTGCAGGCATGTATATTAAGTCCGGTTACGCTGCAGCGACCACGATTGAGGTTGGCGGGCAAGTTGTAACGGATGGCAAGGCGACCAATCGGATCCGTTTGAAGCTTGGTGAAGACAGTAGTAGTACTACTACTTCTTCTACAGGTGTTGAAAATGGATCAACGGACGGTACAGGGGGTACCACGGGGAACGAATAACCGGGTCAACTGCAGGAGACAATAACCGTGTCTTAACTTGCAGTTAACTTTTGGTGAAGTGAGGTGGATGGCTGTGACAGTCAGCTGGATCGTAACAGGTTTAGGGATCATTGTCAGCCTCCTGGGTTATTACCTGACTCCAAGTGCTTGGGGTTACGGAATATTGGGTTTTGGACTTGCACATGTGCTTTTGGGTGTGCTCGATATGTTCAGACAGCCCAACCGCAGCCGCTATTAGGTTGGAAGCTGGACCAGCAAGCATTTTTGGCAGCCACTTCAAGTGGAAGCCAAAAATGCTTTTTTCTTTGTGTAAAACAGCTTGAAATTAGACTTTTGCTTAAGGTATCCTCTATAATGTTACAGAACATACGATTAACTGAAAGGGTGACTGGTTTGAGCTCAGAAAATTCATTTGATATCGTGTCCAAAATGGACTTGCAAGAACTGACAAATGCCGTTACACAAACCGAGAAGGAAATTGGCACTCGTTATGACTTCAAGGGCAGCAAGAGCAGCCTGAAACTGGATAAGGATGCGTTAACGATCGTATCTGATGATGAGACCAAACTCAAGGCTGTCATTGACGTGCTGCAATCCAAAATGGCGAAGCGTGGTCTACCATTGAAAAACATTGATTATGCCAAAGTAGAGCCGGCGTCTTCTGGTACAGTCCGCCAGCGTTTGAATTTTAAACAGGGGATTGATCAGGACATCGCCAAGAAAATCAATATCCTGATTCGGGATTCCAAGATGAAGGTGAAGAGCCAGATTCAGGGAGACCAACTCCGGGTAACTGGTAAGAGTAAAAATGATTTGCAAGCAGTTATGCAGTTGCTAAATGGTGCTAACCTGCCTCTGGATTTGCAATATACAAATTTCAAGTAATATGGCCTTTTTGTAGCAAAAGTGTTTTTTGACACGGTATTGGGCGTATATTATACTAAGTGTGCATTGCTGGCAGTCATGCATCAAGTCCAGTCCTCATCGTTTGCTGACTTTGTGAAAAGCAGTACATCTTCTGGAAGTCACCGGAACGTTTAAAGCGGTTTTGCTTTTGAGCGGTTGACTTTATTTTTTGCGTTTCTACATAGTGGGATCATGTTAATACGGATTGACATTGAAACTGTACATTTCATGTTCCGGATGATGATAACGGGATTATGATGATTGTTTGGAGTAATGGAGGATATGAGGGAGGGCGTCTTGTGAATTTACCCAACCGGATTACGCTTGCACGAATTTGCTTAATCCCTTTTTTGATGGTGTTCCTGCTCGTGGATTTTCCATTTTATCCAGAGCCGTTGCAGCTTGGAAGTTTTTCGCTTCCGTATAATCAACTGATTGCTGCTGTTATTTTTATCATCGCCGCAAGCACAGATGGAATTGACGGATACCTTGCGCGGAAAAATAACATGGTTACCAATCTGGGGAAACTGCTTGATCCGCTCGCAGACAAGCTGCTGGTTACTGCAGTTTTGATCTCGCTTGTGGAGATGGGCAAGCTGGATTCCTGGATTGCAGTTGTTATTATTAGTCGTGAATTCGCAGTTACCGGCTTGCGTCAAATTGCATTGCTGGATGGTTCGGTTGTTGCCGCTAGTGCTTGGGGCAAGCTGAAGACTGTAGTGCAGATTGTGGCGATTGTGCTGTTGCTGTTGAACAATTTCCCGTTTTCATACACGGGTATTCACGTCGATATTATTGCGGTATGGGCAGCAGCGCTTATTACCATCTGGTCGGGTATCGATTACTTTATCAAAAACAAAAATTTGCTTCATTTAACAAAAGCATAATGGTTTGTTCTTAAATGGGTAATCATGAAGGAAGCATTGGGTCAGGGGCAATAGGAAATTATCCTATTGCCCTTTGATCACTCACCACGTGTACAGGAGGATGCTCAATGAAGGCAGAAATCATTGCAGTTGGCACAGAGCTACTGCTTGGACAAATCGTCAATACTAATGCCAGATACCTATCCCGTGAATTGGCTGCGATGGGGATCGATGTATATTTCCAAACGGTGGTTGGGGATAACCTGAACCGTCTTAGTGAAGCTATTCGCATTGCGCAGGGCCGTGCAGACGTTATTTTGTTTTCCGGTGGCATCGGACCTACCCAAGATGATCTGACCAAGGATGCGCTCGCAGCTGTTCTTAACCGGAAACTGCATACAGATCGAATGGCAATGGACAAAATTGAGAGCTTTTTCAGAGATCGTAATGTGGACATGACAGAGAATAACCGACGTCAGGCGATCGTTATTGATGGCGGAACACCTCTGGCCAATGAAACGGGCCTTGCGGCAGGAAATGCGATTTCTGATAATGACAAATATTATGTTGTGATGCCTGGACCACCTAAAGAGCTGATTCCAATGTTTGAACAGGAAGTCAAGCCCTGGCTGTTCCAGCATGTACTCACGGAAGAAATGCCGATCTATTCCCGAATGCTGAAATTCGCAGGTATTGGTGAATCTGCTCTGGAAGATCGACTATTGGATCTGATTGACGCGCAGACAGACCCTACGATTGCTCCTTACGCGAGTGAAGGCGAAGTTACGGTACGTGTCTCCACGAAGGCTGCGAGTGAGGGAGAGGCGAAGCTGAAGCTGGATGCGATGGAGGTTCAGATTCGGGAGCGATTGACAGAACATCTCTACGCGAACGAGGATGTGCCTATAGAGTACACGATTGTAACCATGATGTCTGACATGGGGTTGACGCTCAGCGCTGCTGAGAGCTGTACAGGAGGGCTTGTCATGCAAAGTCTGACCTCTGTACCCGGAAGTGCGTCAATGCTCAAAGGTGGAATTGTTTGTTACTCCAATGAAATTAAAGAAAAGTTGCTGAATGTGCCTCATGATTATCTGGAAGGTGAAGATGCACCAGGGGCGGTAAGTCCTGAGGTTGCAAAAGTGCTTGCTGAACAGATCCGTATGATTGGCGATGCTGATTTTGGCCTGGCTGTTACCGGTGTAGCTGGACCGGGATATTCGGAACGTAAACCACCCGGACTTGTCTTCATCGCTCTTGCTGAACGTGGAAAAGAGACGGAAATTCATGAGCTGCGTATTAATGGTAATCGTGAGACTGTTCGCATTCGTTCAGCCAAAGCGATTCTCTATCGCTTATGGCAAAAACTTGTGGCGATGGATTGATTAGTTAATAGCTTCGATTGCATTTACAGTTCCAAGCAAGTATAATTAAGGAAGACGGAAGAACCGTAGAATTAGGCTTTACAGCCTTATTTACGGTTCTTTTTTCTGTTTAATGGAAAGTTTCCTTGAGGAAGAGGCGCCTCGGCCTTTACAAAAAAAAACGAATGTATGTTCGAAAAAAAGCTTGGCAAACGTGTTAAAACAAGGTATCATTATCTTATAAACAGTAAAGGGTGTGAGCTTATTGTCAGACCGTCGTGCCGCGCTTGATATGGCGCTCCGTCAAATAGAGAAGCAATTTGGTAAAGGATCCATCATGAAACTGGGTGAGTCCACTCATATGAATGTGGAAATTATTCCCAGCGGTTCCTTGGCTTTGGATATTGCATTAGGAACAGGCGGCTTGCCTAAAGGCCGTATTGTTGAAATATATGGACCTGAATCCTCAGGTAAAACAACTGTCGCATTGCATGCGATTGCCGAAGTACAACGTGTTGGTGGACAAGCAGCATTTATCGATGCCGAGCATGCTCTTGATCCTCAATATGCAAGCAAATTGGGCGTTAACATTGACGAATTGCTTCTATCTCAGCCAGATACGGGTGAGCAAGGGCTGGAAATTGCAGAAGCTCTTGTGCGCAGTGGTGCAGTAGATATCGTCGTTATTGACTCTGTAGCCGCATTGGTTCCAAAAGCAGAGATTGAAGGCGAAATGGGAGATTCACACGTTGGTTTGCAAGCGCGTTTGATGTCTCAGGCGCTGCGTAAATTGTCTGGTGCAATCAGCAAATCCAAAACAATCGCAATCTTCATTAACCAGCTTCGTGAGAAAGTCGGCGTTATGTTTGGTAACCCGGAAACAACACCTGGTGGTCGTGCTCTGAAGTTTTATTCCACAGTACGTCTGGATGTGCGTCGTATTGAGAGTATCAAATCAGGCAATGACATGATTGGTAACCGTACTCGTATTAAAGTTGTGAAAAACAAAGTGGCACCTCCGTTTAAACAAGCGGAAGTGGATATCATGTATGGCGAGGGTATTTCGAGAGAAGGCAGTATCATTGACATTGGTACAGAGCTGGACATCGTTAATAAAAGTGGTGCATGGTACTCCTACGAAGGCGAGCGTTTAGGACAAGGCCGTGAGAACGCGAAGCAGTTCATGAAAGAGCATAAAGATATTGCTGAAATCATTGAACAAAAAATTCGGGTAGCTAGTAACTTGACTACCGCAGTCCCTGCGCCAACTAGTGAAGAGCAACAAAAAGAAGCAGAAGAAGAACAAGAATTGTTTGAAATCAACGAGTAATCTCTCAAATCCTCCCTTGTAGGGAGGGCCCTGAGGGTGTTTCCCACTGGACTCCGTAAACTTATCTGATTGAGCTTGGATCAATCTGGATAATGGATTGTAGTGGGGGAGTGCTCATGCTGTCCAACAGCCCCTGTCCCAATGGACAGGGGCTGTTGGCACGCTAACTGTGGAGTAAAGGCCGGGCAGAGTCCCCGGCCTTTTGTATTAGCGTTCTCTGTCTTATGTGAAGATGTGCTTGGCGTAATCAGAATGAAAATGTTATGAAAGGGGAGACCTGAATGGATCAACATGACGAGGATTTATATGAAGAAGCAGAAGAGGACGGCCTATCCCAATTTCCGGATAACGAAGAACTTATTATTACACGTGTAGAACGAACGAAGAGCAGGCAAGCTCGTTATCGAATCACTTTTGGCATCCACTCCATTACGGTTCTTGAAGATGTGATGATTAAATACAGGATGACTCAAGGCAATACGTTTATGAAGAAGGACCTTGAAGAAATTGTTGTAGCTGATGAGCGACAGCGTACGTATTCACAGTCTCTGCGCTTTTTGGAACATAAGCCGCGTACACGCCATGAATTAAGTCAGAAACTTCGTCAGAAGGAGTTTGCTGCACCATTAATTGAAGAGACGCTGGATCGACTTGAACGGGAGAAGTTAGTGGATGACGATCTATTTGCGAAGGAATGGACAAGACAGCGTATGGAGGGCAAGCGGAAGGGAAAACTGTGGATAAGGCAAGAGCTGCGTCAAAAGGGCATTGCCAATGATCTCATCGTTGAGGCACTAGAAGGTATTAGTACAGATGCGGAATTTGAGACTGCCTTGAGTGCCGGACGCAAAAAATGGAATCAGGTCAAAGGGGACGTTAAAGAGAAGAAAAATAAAACGCTTCCCTTCCTAATGAGACGTGGTTTTTCAATGGATATGGTGCGCCGTGTCGTGAATTGTTTAATTGAAGAAGATGAGGCTGGGGGCCCTGAAGATGACGAAGCGTTGTTATGGGATTAGCAGACTACAGTCTCTATACTGCATTCTCTTGACAATTTCTTTCGTCAAATACTAAAATGGACATGAGTCTGTAAGAAATGGACAACCCTTTTTCCTTCCAAAAAAGCGGTTTCGGTTTCTTAAGATTTATACCATTCTTAATTATGGGTTCGCTGGAAACAGTGAATAGTACGTGGAAACATGTACATGTGAAATGAAAATCGGCGGGGGATCGCCGTGAGTATTCGTTATTCCCAAACATATGTAAGGTTTGAAAACTGCAAATTGACCCAAGGAATGCCTTGGAGGAACCAACGAGGAGGTGAACAGTATGAATCCTGCAATCACGATCGCTCTCGTTGTGGCCGCGCTAATCATTGGGTTCGGAGTAGGGTATTTTATTCGCAAATCTCTTGCAGAGGCTAAAATCTCTAGTGCGGAACAAGCTGCCGTACAAATCGTGGAGAACGCGAAGAAAGAGGCAGAGGCACTGAAGAAAGAAACGGTGCTGGAAGCGAAGGATGAAATCCATCGCATTCGTGCTGAAGCTGAAAAAGACACTCGTGAACGTCGGAATGAAATTCAACGACAAGAAAGACGATTGTTGCAAAAAGAAGAGTCGCTGGATAAAAAATTGGAATCACTCGAACGTAAAGAAGAGCAAGTGGCTAACAAAGAGAAACGAATTGATGAGACTCAGCAGCAGATCGAAATGATTTACAAAAACCAGGTGACAGAGTTGGAACGTATATCCAACCTCACCATGGAAGACGCACGCAGTATCATACTGTCCAACGTAGAACAGGAAGTTCGTCATGAGACGGCTCAAATGATCAAGGACATTGAACAACAAGCGAAGGAAGAAGCGGACAAAAAGTCCCGCGAGATTATTACACTCGCCATCCAACGTTGTGCGGCTGACCACGTAGCGGAAACAACGGTTTCTGT
Source organism: Paenibacillus sp. FSL R7-0313 (assembly GCF_037969885.1). Classification (NCBI taxonomy): domain Bacteria; kingdom Bacillati; phylum Bacillota; class Bacilli; order Caryophanales; family Paenibacillaceae; genus Paenibacillus; species Paenibacillus sp. FSL R7-0313. The sequence continues at coordinate 5,624,018 of NZ_CP150219.1, read as the reverse complement.
TGTTACCCTGCCAAATGAAGAAATGAAAGGCCGGATTATCGGTCGTGAAGGACGTAACATCCGTGCGCTTGAAACCCTTACAGGGATTGACCTCATTATCGATGATACGCCAGAAGCTGTTATTCTGTCGGGCTTTGACCCGATTCGCCGTGAGATCGCCCGTACTGCCCTGGAGAAACTGGTGGCTGATGGACGTATTCACCCGGCACGGATTGAAGAGATGGTTGAGAAATCCCGCAAAGAAGTGGATGAGCGCATCCGTGAATACGGTGAGCAAGCTACCTTTGAAGTGGGCGTGCATGGTCTGCATCCGGATCTGATCAAAATTTTGGGCCGGTTGAAGTTCCGTACAAGTTACGGTCAAAACGTCTTGAAACATTCCATGGAAGTCGCTTATCTGGCTGGACTGATGGCTGGCGAACTCGGAGAAGACGTAACTCTGGCAAGACGTGCAGGTCTATTGCATGACATCGGTAAAGCGCTGGATCACGAAGTGGAAGGATCACACGTCGAAATTGGCGTGGAACTGGCGAAGAAATACAAAGAACATCCGGTTGTAATCAACAGTATCGCGTCCCATCACGGAGATTGCGAAGCGACTTCGGTCATTGCCATGTTGGTTGGCGCAGCAGATGCGCTATCCGCAGCAAGACCAGGCGCACGCCGCGAAACGCTGGAAACGTATATCAAACGACTGGAGAAGCTGGAAGAAATCTCAGAATCCTTCGAAGGTGTCGAGAAATCGTACGCCATTCAGGCCGGACGCGAAGTTCGCGTTATGGTACAGCCTGAGAAGATCGATGATGCTGAAGCCTTCCGCTTAGCCCGTGACATCACGAAGATGATTGAGAATGAACTCGACTATCCGGGTCACATCAAAGTCACCGTCATCCGGGAAACCCGTGCGGTTGAATACGCAAAATAGAGCATTACGGAAAAGTGGCCGCAGTAGTGGGCCACTTTTCCTGTTGATAGCCTGTTAAATGGCAACTACACATCATGGAACATGAGATAGAGTCCTGCAAAGGTTCAACATTTGAAGTAAGAGGACTTTGCAGGAATTGAGGAGGCAGTAATCAATGAAAGTTTTGTTTATTGGTGACATTGTAGGTAACGTGGGACGTAAGGCATTAAAGGAAAATTTACCGTACCTAAAATCGAAGTATAAGCCACATGTGGTGATTGTGAATGGTGAAAATGCGGCAGCAGGTCGCGGCATTACCGGTGCAATCGCGAATGAGTTTTTCAACTGGGGTGTACATGGTATTACACTTGGTAATCATACTTGGGACAATAAGGATATTTTTGATTTTATAGATGATGAGCCCCGCATGATTCGTCCAGCAAACTTTCCACCAGGTACACCAGGACGAGGATACACGGTTGTCAAAGGTGAAGGGAAAGAGCTAGCGATTGTCAATCTTCAAGGAAGAACGTTCCTGCCTGCTCTGGATTGTCCATTCCGTGTGGTTGATGAGATTGTAGACGAGCTACGCCAAGACCATAAATGTATTCTGGTCGATATGCATGCTGAAGCGACGTCAGAAAAGATTGCCATGGGATGGCATCTGGATGGACGTGCGTCTCTCGTTGTAGGTACACATACACATGTACAGAGTAACGATGATCGGATTTTGCCTGGAGGAACAGCTTACTTGACGGATGCAGGCATGGTAGGACCTCGTGACGGCATATTGGGTATGGAGCGTGAGGCTGTGTTGCGTAAGTTCTACACCCAGCTACCTGTACGTTTTGTTGTGGATGATGGCAAATGGCACTTCCATGGTGTTTTTGTTGAAATTGATGAAGCCACAGGCGCGGCAACACGCATCGAAAAAATTCGTCTGACGGAGGACGAGTGGCGCATGGAATAGGGGTATTGTCCCATTTTGCAGGGAAACCCGTCTAAAAAGAAGGAATTTTTTTGCCTCCCGCGAATAACATCTAGTAAGTGGAAACAAACTTTCAACATTCCCAGGGAGGTACTTACCATGGATGTATTAAAAGTTTCAGCAAAGTCCAATCCTAATTCTGTAGCCGGCGCTCTTGCAGGGGTTCTTCGTGAACGTGGAAATGCTGAACTGCAGGCAATTGGAGCGGGAGCACTGAACCAAGCCATTAAAGCGGTAGCGATAGCCCGGGGATTTGTAGCACCAAGCGGAGTTGACCTGATTTGTATTCCAGCTTTTACAGACATTGTGATCGACGGCGAGGACCGAACGGCCATTAAGCTGATTGTGGAGCCCAGATAATACATGCAGTATGCATTGAACCTGTTTACGATGTAGACAGGTTTTTTTGCGTTTTTTTGCAATGAAATATGGAGGAGGGTTTAAGATGTCCATGTCGGATTGGCGTGTAGCCGATTTTCACTGTGATGCACTGAGCAAAATTTTGATGCAGCCTGCTTTTTCTTTTGAAGATGCTCCACAACTGGATGTGAATTTGCAACGCTTGAAAGAGGGTAGAGTTGGGTTGCAGGCGTTTGCCATCTATTTACCCGAAGTTCTTGGAAGAGGCAAGTTTGAACATGTTATGGGGCAATTGGAGATATATCGTAGACGTGTAGAGAGAAGTCAGGAGCGGCCTGGCGGTACACAGACGTTGTTATGGCGTGAACAGGTGGCTCAGGTGGGGCAAACAGAGGGTCCCTGGGGATTAATCACACTGGAAGGTGTGGATGGTCTGGAGGGCAACCTGTTCTATCTGGAGTTATGTTATCAGATGGGTGTTCGAATCATTGGACTAACGTGGAACTATGCCAATTGGGCGGCTGACGGAGTAATGGAGAAGCGTGGAGCAGGTCTGACCGAGAAGGGGAAAGAACTGGTGCGCCAGTGTAATGAAATGGGAATGCTGTTAGATGTGTCACATTTGACGGAGAAAGGTTTCTGGGAGCTGGCTGATTTGAGTAAACGTCCTTTTATCGCCTCCCACTCCAACAGTTATAGCGTATGTCCCCATGTGCGTAATCTGAAAGATGATCAGATTCAGGCCATCATTGCCCGGGAAGGGCGGATCGGACTGACGTTTGTGCCCTGGTTTGTAAAACAGGAGGGTGAGGTACGTATAGAAGATCTGCTTCCTCATATTGAGGAGATTTGTTCTCTGGGCGGGCAGAACCATCTGATGATGGGGTCTGATTTTGATGGGATCTCCACGTATATTCAGAGACTTGAACACTCAGGGCATTATCCGAGACTGACGGAAATCCTGCTCAAACATTATGATGAACATCTGGTTCGTGGCTGGTTGTGGGGGAATGCGATGAGTTATCTGGGGGAACACTTGCCAGAGAGCAATCCGAAGATAAAGGGGAATTCCGTGAAATAGTGAACTGGTGTGTGCGCTGAATGTGTTGAATTGAAACTAGTTTTCCAAATAAAGGACGGGAATGATGGTGAAATAAGTGTATTTCATGAATTTTCACCAGTTCGTTTTCATTTCACTCCAAAAAGGGGTATAATACCATTGGATTGGTAAGAGCCTGAGTACAGGCCATAGATAAACAAGGAGTGAATTTACAATGAGTAAAACAGTACCTGTGGGCGTATCTGCCCGTCACATTCATGTATCCCAAGAGCACGTTGAAATTTTGTTTGGTAAAGGTTATGAACTGACTGAATTTAAACCTCTGTCCCAGCCTGGCCAATACGCTGCTAACGAAACTGTAGCGGTAATTGGTTCGAAAGGACAGTTTGATAAAGTGCGTATCCTTGGACCTGTTCGCCCTGAAACGCAACTGGAGATCTCCATGACAGATTCATTTGCGATTGGTGTTAAAGCACCTGTACGTGAATCTGGAAGCATTGAAGGTACACCAGGAATCACAATTAAAGGTCCTGCTGGCGAGGTAACGATTGATAAAGGGGTTATCGTTGCTGCTCGTCACATTCACTTCCATACTTCTGATGCTGCTAAATGGGGTATCGAGGACAAACAAATGCTGAAAGTTCGCCTCGGCGGAGATCGCGGTCTTGTACTGGAAAATGTACTGGCTCGTGTATCCGATTCTTTCGCACTGGACATGCATATTGATACAGATGAAGCTAACGCTGCTGGCGCTCGTAATGGCGACACTGCTGAAATCATCGATTAATTACATGTAATAGCTTCAGCCCCCAATTATGGCGGTCTGAATAACATATAAACCTGAGCACAGCCAACAGGGGCCGGTTAATTCCACCCCTGATGGCAAGGCTCAGGTTTTTGTATTTTCTGAGTGTTCTTCTGAACATGGCATGTTACGGATTAGACGAAGGGACATGTGCTTTGGATGTGGAACTACAGCCCAATTCATGCTATAATTTGCTGTAATGCTCTTTTAGTGTTCCAAGCAAGAAATTCACCTGGAACAGGGATGAATGAACGATTTTTTATTAATAGAGGCTGTAAGGAGTGACCGAAGGAAATGGCTAAAGACTCAAAAAAGGATTACTCCCAATATTTTGATTTCTCCGATGCCAAAGTAATTTCGCAAGATGAATTCAGCAAAAAGATAAGAATCCGGGGCCGGGAGATTAACATCAAATCGGAACCCAATCATCGTCAGGAGAAACAGCGGGGCAAGGAAGACGTCCAGGTGCTTTACGAAAATGCCGTTCCCGATGAACTGAAAAACATAGGGAAAGGCAAACATTATATTGTATATACGTATGGATGTCAGATGAACGAGCATGACTCGGAAACCATCAAAGGACTGCTTGAGTCTATGGGATATCAGGCTACAGAGAATCGCAAAGAAGCTGATATTATTCTGCTCAATACGTGTGCCATACGGGAAAATGCGGAAGATAAAGTATTTGGTGAGCTGGGTCACCTGAAAACGCTAAAACTCGAACGTCCGGGATTGTTACTTGGCGTATGCGGGTGTATGTCCCAAGAAGAAGGCGTCGTCAACCGAATCATGCAGAAGCATGGATTTGTGGATATGATCTTTGGTACACATAACGTGCATCGACTGCCACATCTAATCCAGGAAGCGTTGTTCAGCAAAGAAATGGTTGTTGAGGTATGGTCCAAGGAAGGCGACATTATTGAGAACCTGCCGAAGAAACGTGAGGGTATGCGCGGCTGGGTGAACATTATGTATGGCTGCGACAAGTTCTGTACATATTGCATCGTTCCGTTTACACGGGGCAAAGAACGCAGCCGTCGTCCGGAAGATGTCATTGCCGAAGTTCGGGATTTGGCACGACAAGGCTTTAAGGAGATCACGCTGCTTGGTCAAAATGTGAATGCGTACGGCAAGGATTTCACCGACCTGAACTACAGTTTTGGTGACTTGATGGATGCCATTCGCCAAATTGATATTCCGCGAGTAAGGTTTACAACCAGTCACCCACGTGACTTCGATGACCACTTGATTGAAGTGCTGGCCAAAGGTGGAAATCTGGTGGAGCACATTCATCTTCCGGTGCAATCTGGCAGTTCGGAAGTGCTCAAACGTATGAGCCGCAAGTACAGCCGGGAACACTATCTGAAACTGGCTGACAAAATTAAAAAGGCCATTCCGAATGTGGTGTTAACAACGGATATTATTGTTGGTTTTCCGGGGGAAACGGAAGAACAGTTTGAAGATACACTTTCCCTTGTCCGTGAAGTAGGGTATGATTTTGCCTATACCTTTATTTATTCCCCACGGGAAGGTACACCGGCTGCGGTGATGGAAGACAACGTACCGATGGAAGTGAAGAAGGAACGTTTGAAGCGCTTGAACGAAACGATCAACGAATACAGCCACCGAAGCAATGAAGAGCAACGCGGCAAAATCGTTGAAGTGCTCGTTGAAGGCGAAAGCAAGCGGAATTCCGAAGTTCTTGCAGGACGTACGCGCAGCAACAAGCTGGTGCATTTTGAAGGACCCAAAGAATTGATCGGTACTTTTGTACAAGTGGAAATCACCGATCCGATGACTTTTTATATTCGGGGCAACCTGCTCTCCGAGCCGGTAGCTGCCAATCAGTAATACACACACCAATAAGATGAATGATTTTTGCACTTAGCGGGGGTTGCGCCGAGCGTAGCGAAGGTGACGGAATCGATTCTGTAGAAGCGAAGCGTTCGCCTTTGTCTCCGAATTTTAACCTTGAACAATCTCAATCGAAAAAATTCGGAGACAACAGCGATCAAAAGAACGATCCGGCACCGTAGCGGTCACTGAGCAGTCAACTGAGCTAGGGCAACATGAATATTCATCTTATATCATCTCATAGAATGGAGCGATTTCAGTGGCGCAGGAAGAAGTGCAGTACAACCATTATGGAATGCCAACCTACGATACGCGCAATCTGGTCATACGCGACGACATTATGGGAAAAGCCAAAGAATTGGCTGATATGCTCGGAACGAGTGAGGAAGTTAGACAGTTTCAACAGGCTGAAACCAAAATTCGGGATCATGAGCGCATCCAGCAGTTGATTGCAACGATCAAGAAAAAACAAAAAGAGATTGTTGCTTTTGAAAGCTTCAAAAATGTGGAGATGGTCAGCAAAATTGAACAGGAAATTGAAGATCTGCAAAGCGAACTGGACAGTATTCCATTGGTTACGGAATTCCAGCAGAGCCAGAGCGACATCAACTACTTGCTTCAACTAGTGATCTCTGTAATCCGGGATACGGTTTCTGAAAAAGTAAACGTGGAGGCTGGAACGGATTCACCTCCGACCAGTTGCGGTTAAATGACGGAAGGGTGCGGACGCTGTCCGCGCCTTTTTTGACGATTATAGAATTATAAGTTTTCAGCGGAGCTGAAGGATTCGATAATCGCAAGAAAAGCAACTGCTAAAACACGAATGTGGCATCATCGTTAAGGCTTCGAGCGGAAGCTTTTCTTACATTACATAACCGTAAACGTGGAGTGGCTATCGCCAAGTACTCGGAATATAATTCCAAGCAAAGCTCCACGCTGTGGGGTTATTTTGTGTGGCGCAGCTGATTTTTAATGATAAAGGCACATGACATCAAGAGAGCTTGATACGTACAGTGAATAAAGGAGAAATGAATAATGAGTATTTTGGACAAAATGGTGGAAGACGGAGACGGACGATTCTGGGGATTTCTCGGCTGTCGTTATATTAAAGGAGACGGAAAAGAAGTTAAGATTGCGTTGACAGCAGGCGAACATCATACGAACTCCATGGGGATTATTCATGGGGGTGTATTGACTTCACTGATGGATCAGGCGATGGGGATGGTCGCAACAGCAGCAATGGAAGTGGACGGCTGTGTGACAACGAATCTGAACGTGCATTTTCTTGCACCAATGAAACAAGGGGAGTTAACGGTGACAGCTACGGTACTGCATCAAGCAGGACGCAGTGTGACGACTCAATCGGAGGTTCGTGATGCATCGGGCACGTTGGGATGTATGGCAACGGCGACATTCCGCATAGCACGCCCGAGAACGTAACGCAAGAATCCTGCGGTTGACAAAAGATATTATTATGTCATAATGAAATTATCAAAATGAAAATAGTCGGTGGTGCCCATGAGCGAAAACTACGAACACTTTAATGCAGAGAGCGACGAACAAGCAGCACGTGCTTATAGTTCCAAAAAATATCGTACCCCCGATGGTGTTCCTGCGGATATCGTTATGTTCACCTTAACCAAGCGGGAGCGCAAGACGGTGACGAAGACACTTCCCATTCGGGAACTGAAAGTGATGCTGATCAAGCGCAAAGGCTGGCCTTTTGCAGGCAGATGGGCATTACCCGGTGGATTTTGTCAGGAAAATGAATCCATCTATGGTGCAGCAAAGCGTGAGCTGATGGAAGAGACAGGTGTAGACGGTGGACATCTGGAGTACTTAAATGTATACAGTCAGCCGGGTCGTGACCCGAGGGGCTGGATTATCTCTCACGCATTTTTTGCGCTTGTGGAAGAATGGATGCTGGATCAACGCCAAGCAGCAGATGATGCTGAGGATGTTGGATTGTTCACCATTCAGGAGGCGCTGCAAGAACTGGAACTGGCCTTTGATCACAGAACAATCATTGAAGATGCTTATCGACGTATTCAACAGCAGATGCTGGAAACGACGATTGCTCGTCAGTTCCTGCCACGTGATTTTACATTAAGTGAATTATATCAGGTTATTCAAAGTGTTGTACCGGATTTTGAAGAACCAAACTTCATACGCAAGATTACGTCTACCCGCAGCCGTAAAGGCATTGTGGAAGAAGTAAGAGATGAAGAGGGGAACCTGGTGAGTTCCAATCAGTACTCGCAGCGACCGGCGCAGTTATATCGTTTTACAGAACTTGTACCACGCCTGTCCATCTATACGTAATAAGGTGTAGATGTGTCCACCTGATTGAATCAGGATCAACCATTTCTGGGCTAAGGGAGTGTTGACGATGAAAGCACTGATTGTCATTGATTTCACGAAGGATTTTGTGACAGGTTCTTTGCCTGTAGGTCAGCCGGCAGTAGAGATCGACGAGACGATTGCAGCTGTAACCGAGGCCTATTGTAAGAACAAACATGAGGTAATCATGGCTGTGGATCTGCACGAAGAGAATGATCCGTATCACCCGGAGACTGCACTTTTTCCACCTCATAACATCAGAAATACGGAGGGAAGACAGTTATATGGTCGTCTTGCCCAAGTGATGGAAGAACGGAAAACAGATATACAGTGGATGGATAAGACGAGATATAGTGCATTCTGTGGGACCGATCTGGAACTCAGACTGCGTGCACGTGGTATTACGGATATTGCACTGATTGGGGTATGCACGGATATTTGCATATTGCATACCGCAGTGGACGCTTACAATAAAGGTTTTCATATTACGGTATATGAAGATGCCGTTGCCAGCTTCAATGCGGCAGGGCATGAGTGGGCACTTGGACATTTTCGTTCCAGCCTTGGTGCTTCGGTGGTTAAGGCGAGCGAGACAGTCTTGGCTTAATTTACTCCATAGTCATGTTTGGTTGGCCTCATGTTAGGAACTGGATGAATGTGGTGAATGGTGTATAGAGTTTTTTACGGGAGACTTGTTTGTTTAATACGGATGAACAGAATCATGAAGAATAAGTCTCCATATGTTAACCCGTGTTCACAGATCAAATCTGGGGACACGAGCGGAAGTCAGAGAGGATGAGACAAATGCAGACAACTAGCCTGGCTTTACATACGGATAAATATCAGATCAATATGATGTACGCCCATTGGGTGAATGGTACTCACAAGCGGAAGGCGGTATTTGAAGCCTATTTCCGTAAGCTTCCTTTTGGCAACGGATATGCGGTATTTGCCGGATTGGAACGGATTGTGAACTATATCAGCCAGCTTCGGTTTACGATGGACGACATCAAATTTTTATCCAAACAAGAGGAAAATTACGATCCGGTCTTTCTGGAAGAATTGCTCCAGTTTTCATTTCAGGGGACGATTCATTCCATGAAGGAGGGTGCAATTGTTTTCCCTGACGAACCGCTCATTCGGGTAGAAGGCTCCATTATGGAGACACAATTGGTGGAGACGGCGATACTTAACTTCATGAATTATCAGACGTTGATTGCAACCAAGGCTTCGCGGATCAAACAGGTAGCGCAGCAGGATACGTTGCTCGAATTCGGCACACGGCGTGCACAGGAAGCGGATGCTGCCATCTGGGGCGCACGTGCCTCGTATGTAGCAGGGTTCCATGCAACGTCCAACATGCTGGCTGGAGAGCGCTTCGGAATCCCAACAGCAGGTACACATGCCCATTCCTGGGTACAGAGCTTTATGAGCGAACAGGAGGCGTTTGACGTGTATGCCAAAGTGTTGCCTGATCAGGTTACACTGCTGGTTGATACCTTTGACACGTTGAACAGTGGAGTACCTCACGCCATCAAGACAGCCAAGAAGTTGGAGAGCCAAGGCAAAAAGATGAATGCCATTCGTCTCGACAGTGGTGACCTAGCGTACTTGTCGATTCAGGCACGTCAGATGTTGGATGAGGCTGGTCTGGATTATGTGAAAATTGTAGCATCCAATGATCTGGATGAAAATACGATTTTCAACCTGAAGGCTCAAGGAGCACGGATTGATACTTGGGGTGTTGGTACACAGTTGATTACCGCTTCTGACCAGCCATCTTTGGGTGGAGTGTACAAATTGGTGGAGCGTGAAGTGGACGGTGCCATGCTGCCTACGATCAAAATATCTGCCAATCCTGAAAAGGTGTCCACTCCAGGTAAAAAGGAAGTGTTCCGGATCATTGATCCGAAACATGGCAAAGCGATTGCAGATTATATCTGCTATCCAGATGAAGAGCAGCCGCTACAGGGCGGACCGCTCAAGCTGTTCAACCCGCTACACCCTTACCTGAAAAAGACGGTTACCCGCTACGAAGCGATCAATATGCTGGAGCCGATCTTTGTGAATGGACGCAAAGTGTATGATCTGCCTAATCTGGATGAGATTCGTGCGTATCATAAGGAACAGATGAATCTGTTCTGGCCTGAATACCAGCGGAAGCTCAACCCCGAGATCTACCGTGTGAATATCAGCCCTGCGGCATGGAATATGAAGCAGAAGCTCATTGCGGAACATGTGAAATCCACAGAGGAATGATCTACACACAAGAATTACAGAGAGGCATAACCAGTGAGGAATACTGGCTTATGCCTTTTTGATGCTCATAAAATTTCTGCGTTTTTAGCGGAGCCGAACAATTCGATGACTGTAAGAAAAACTTTAGCTAAATGCGGTCTGTCTTCTATGAAAGACCTCGATAGACTTTTTCTTATATGATCCCGATGAGATGGACCAGTGATGTAAGAAATCTCATGGACAGACTGCCGAGGTAGCAGGCTATACTGGAAATAGCCATGCCCAATTCAAGATGTAGGGGAAAAGCAGTAATTATTTCTCGGGAAAGCGCAGGAGCCGCCAAATTCTGAAACTATTGATTCAATCCAGCAGCTGTAGGGGATGAAAGTAAGAGGAGGTGCAGATATGAGATGGATACTAGGACTGGTCTGGATCGCTTTTATTGCCTATGCATTGTTGTTGGCACCGGGGCAGTCACCTGGAAGTGATCCGATATTCAAAGAACTGATCACAATGCAAAGCCAAGAGCCTTGGTTACTTACGGTGTTTTCGTGGTTAGGTATTTTCCCGGCAGTTTATGCCTGTATGCTGTTAAGAACATCTGTGAAAGAACGAGGTGGCCGTGTACAGGCTTGGCCTTTTGTTATACTTTCTTTTGGATTAGGTGCTTTTGCTTTGCTTCCCTATTATGCATGGTCATCGTCCGCGAATAGATCTTCGGGTTACACAAGCTTGCACTTTGGTCGTCAGCGGAAGTCGGGAATTGCACGGGTAGCATCCCACAAGCTGACGCATGTTGTCCTTCTGCTGTTGACGCTGGGGACAGCATTCTATGCCGTGACGAAAGGTCATCCGGATGTATATATGGAAGCATTCAATCAATCTGCCTTTGTACATATCATGACGATTGATTTTGTACTGCTGACCTTACTTTCCATGATTGCGATATACAGGGATACTGAAGCGAGTCGACGTTCACCAGCTTGGGCAGTGACAGGCATTATCCCCATCGTGGGTCCACTAATCTATCTGTTGACGCTCAGGAGAGACAGAGCTTGATCATTAACATGAGGAAGAATCCAAAAGTAAAAGGTAGCCGTTAAGCCGAAATACGAAAAATTCATGTGCTTAATGGAAAAATATACAAAATTCAAAGAAGGAGTGGCTATCAATGAAAAATCAATTTAACGCATACGTTGTCCGTAAAGAAGAACAGGGCGGAGTGAACGCTTCTATAGAGCAACTGAAGAAGGAAGATCTGCCAAATGGAGATGTTACGGTAAAGGTGCAATATTCCAGTGTCAATTATAAAGACGGACTCGCGACGCTTGAAAAGGGTGGTGTCGTTCGTGAATATCCGATGGTACCGGGAATTGATCTGGCTGGAACAGTAGAGGAGTCGGTCAGTGGACGTTTTGCACCAGGAGATCGGGTGATCAGTACAGGATTTGAACCTGGTGTATCCCATTACGGAGGGTACAGCGAGTATGCTCGTCTGCGCAGTGAATGGCTGGTGCCTCTGCCACCGGGTCTCAGTGAGAAAGAAGCCATGGCGATTGGAACCGCAGGATTTACGGCTGCACTTTCGGTAGATGCGCTGTTACAGGCTGGAGTGAAACCGGAGATGGGCAAGATTCTGGTTACGGGTGCAACAGGTGGCGTTGGAAGTATGGCAGTTGCGATTCTGGCGAAACTTGGCTTTGAAGTAACAGCCAGCACAGGCAAGAAGGATCAGGAGGAGTCATTGCTCCGAAACTTGGGTGCCTCAGAGGTTATTACTCGTGAAGAAGCTGATGCTCCAGCCAAAGGAGCCATGGGGAAACAGCTATGGGCGGGAGTTGTTGATCCAACAGGAGGACCAGCACTTGCGGAGCGATTAAAACAGATTCAATACGGAGGTGCGTTAGCGGTATCCGGCTTAACAGGCGGCACAGCTTTTGAATCCACGGTACTTCCGTTTATTTTGCGTGGCATCCAGCTTATTGGTATAGACTCTGTGTATTGTCCGATGGAACGTCGGGAACGATTGTGGAAACTGCTTGGCGGAGAATGGAAACCGGAGCGTGCGCTGGAACTGGGAATCCGCGAAATTTCTCTAGACCAGTTGCCTCATACGCTGGAGACGATACTCCAAGGTGGTGCAGTAGGTCGGACTGTGGTCAATACGATATCAGATCTGCCATCCGCATAAGATTCTAAGTCCTTAGACATGCTAATTCTACCTGATTGGGTCACAGTACACGTGGCTGGAAAGGAAGGATTGGCATGTGGTTTGGTAGAAAAGAGCGAAATATAGTTCGAAGAACAATGAAGTCGGTACTTGTAAGTGGCTTGTTGATCACGAGTGTCTGGTCCCTGGTGGCTTGTTCGGCATCATCCATTGAGCAGGAGCGAAAGGTCTACACCCGCGAAGCGACAGATGAAGGAAATATGAGAGCACAGAGTCAAGGACACGGATTAAACGGTGAATTGGTGAGTGAGATCAGTAAGAGTTTTGAAGCAAAAGGCATTCAGCTGATGAATAACATGTCTGCCGATGACGGCCATGGTGGGATCTCTTATATGTATTTGTTGAATGGAAGTGGCAGACACATCGTGAAAGTCCATATTTTCAGTGATGCGACAACCCGGGCTGCCAGCATGAAACAAATGTATAGTGAGAATCGTGATGAAGCTGTCTTGGAGAATGCGCTTGGCCGAACAACGATTCGCAGCAAAGGAAACGTCTCACTCGTGTATACGGCTTCTGGTGGGGAAAAGGACGAGTATGAGCAGGACGTTATGCAGGTGTTCCAACATGTGCTGGAGCAATTAACGTAGGTAGAGCTGACAGCATCAAACCTTTCAATTCATATCGTACAGCTGAAAATAAACCCGAAAAACCCGTCTGATCTTTCAGACGGGTTTATATATTTCACGCATCACATGCCGCAGCTCGGGCAAAATGAGTTTTTCCATGGCCAATTTGACGGCTCCTTTGGAACCCGGCATGGAGAATACGGCTGTGCGTCCGATCGTTCCAGCGACGGCTCTGCTCAGGATGGCAGCGGAACCGATATCTTCGGTGTAACTGAGAAAACGGAAGATCTCACCAAAGCCCGGGAGTTCCTTGTCGAGTAGTGAGGATACAGCTTCATAAGTTGTATCTCGGGGTGCAATCCCTGTTCCGCCGCTAAGCAGCACGGCTTCGATATCATCACGAACGGCTGCATCTTGCAGGATGCTTCGAATGTTCTCCGTTTCATCTGGTGTGATGATGTATTCAACAATCTGATAACCCGCTTCATTCAGAAGCTGGTGCATGAGCTGGCCACTGGTGTCAGTGTCTTTAGTGCGTGTGTCCGATACTGTAACAATCATGCACGATACCGTGGTCGGAGCTTCCTGGCGATGTTGTTCCACTGAATTAGTCATGAAACTTCCTCCTTCAATCAACATGTCCTCATAGCATAGACCATCCGGTAGAATCAGGCAATGTACTGGGGAAGAGTTGAACATTATTGCACAACGAATGCGGGATGGTGTACACTCGCTAGATATAGATAGATCAGGTTACAAGAAGGACAATCAGAGAGGTGTTTAAGGATGAACGAAACGATTTTAAAAGAACAATCCATACCTGTATATATACTGTCAGGTTTTTTGGGAAGTGGCAAAACAACACTGCTTGTTCAGTTGATCGAACATTGGCAACAGCAGGGTTTGCGTCCCGCAGTGGTGATGAATGAGTTAGGCGAAGTTAATCTGGATGGTCAGATTGTGGATTCCACCGTTCCGATGACAGAGATGTTAGGTGGATGCATCTGTTGTACCGTACGTGGTGACTTGGGATTGCAACTTGCTGATCTTGTTCAGGAGGAATCACCTGATGTGATCATCATCGAAGCAACCGGTGCGGCGAATCCCATGGAGATTCTGGATGCGGTAACGGAGACCTCACTCTACATGCGACTGGAACTGAAAAGTCTCATTACCGTTGTGGATGCAGCACATCTATCTGGCCTATATCAGGAGCAGAAGGGGCAGACGTTCAAACTGATGCAGGAGCAGATTCGCTGTGCGTCTGTGCTTCTCTTGAATAAAACGGATCGGGTGAGTGCACAGGAACTGAAGGATCTGGAACAGCTTTTGGCAAAATGGAATGGCTTCGCACCTGTAATTCCTACAGTGAAATGTGAGGTGGAGATGGATCTGCTGCTTCGCAGCGGGGCAGACGTACACGTACGTGATTCAGCTTCTGAAGAAAGGAAGCTGGCTCAGGAAGATCATCATGTGCACACAGAAGCCTGTGGTACACATGGATGCAGTCATGCTCATAAAGATACAGATCACATGGTCCAAGACGATACTACGAATACTAACGCATCCCATAGCCATGTCCATGACCACAGTCACGAGCATGTTGCTCCTCATGCCTCACACGAACATGTCATGGTATATACGCATTATTTCAGTCATCCGGTGAACAGCGAGGCGTTTGAAAAATTTGTATCCGCATTGCCACGGGATGTGTATCGAGCAAAAGGCATTTTATCGTTTAGTGACACGGCGAGCCGCTTCTGGTTCCAGTATGCCTACCGTGAATCGGACTACATGAAGATCACACCTCAGGGAGATGTCCCTAATGTTGCTGTGTTTATAGGTGAACATTTTGACCAAACTGTCATTCGTGACCAATTACTGGAATTGGAAGCGATAAAGTAGGTTAGATGATTCAATATTCCTCCCAACTGGGTATTAAGAAGCATAGCAAACTTTGCCTGGGAGGTAACTTTAAATGACACAACAACAATATCAACAATGTATCGATGCTTGCCTGGAGTGCATGAATGCTTGCAACGTATGTTACATATCGAGTCTGAAAGAATATGATCTGGCGATGCTGCGTGATTGCATTCGTTTGAATCGGGAATGTGCGGAGATTTGCAGTTTTGCTGCACAAGCGATGACACGTGGAAGTGATTTTATTGCTGAGATATGCGAATTGTGTGTGAAAGCTTGTGAAGCTTGCGCCGCAGAGTGTGGCAAACATCACCATGATCACTGCCAAGCATGTGCAGAGGCTTGCCGCAGATGTGCAGAAGCTTGCCGATTGATGGCAGCAGTAGCGTAATTATTTTTTCTCTGGAATATATATAATTAAAACCGATAATGACCGTTGTCCCCTAAGGGAAGGCAGTGAACACAGGCATCTGAGAAGATGTGCCTATGTGTTGCCTTTCAGTAGGGGATTTTTAATGCGGGTTGCCAAGTCTGATCGTGGTATGTATAATGATGGCAATGAATTGAAACGAAGAATATCAATGATCGGGAGAGTAACCAGATCCATACATGACAGCGAGCCGGGAGAGGTGGAAGCCGGTATGATATGACCTGAGTGAACCGCACCCGTGAGATGGTTATCCGAAAAGATGTATGCATCCTAAGTGTGGGTGTACTATATCTGTCTGAGGGTAATTCGGCTTGCGACCGTTATACGCATCGAGCGGAACAGGTTCTACTGGTATGCATGTTAATGCATATTAAGAGTAGCTGTTCACCTAGAGTGGTACCGCGGGAACTGTTAAGTCAGCTCTCGTCTCTTATGTAGAGACGAGAGCTTTTTTGTGTTAATTTTCACCCAATAATGAATGGATAAGGAGTGTCCGACATGTTGATGAAGCAGGCTGCGGCCGATATTGCCCCTTTAACGGGATTGAATGAAGAAGAGGTTCTGAGATTACTCGAAGTCCCACCGCAGGCGGAGATGGGTGATGCAGCCTTCCCTTGTTTTGTATTAGCGAAGTCATTAAAAAAAGCACCGGCAGTCATTGCGACCGAGCTCGCAACGGGATTGCAGGCAGCAGGACTTGAAGCGACTCCCGCCGGGCCGTATGTAAATATCCGTTTCAACCGGGAGAAGCTCGCGCCGAATCTGCTGAAAGAACTGGGGAATGCCACATTTGGTAAGCTTCAGCTTGGTCAAGGTTCACGTGTTGTGATTGATATGTCTTCCCCTAACATCGCAAAACCCTTCGGAATCGGACATTTGCGTTCTACTGTAATCGGTGCAGCACTGTATAGGTTGTATAATGAAGCGGGTTATACCTCCGTAAGTGTGAATCATCTGGGAGACTGGGGAACCCAGTTTGGCAAGCAGATCGCAGCGTACAAGCGGTGGGGCAATGATGAAGCCTTGCAGGCAGACCCGATCCGTACTTCTCTGGAGCTGTATGTGCGTTTCCACGATGAGGCGGAGAACGATCCTTCTCTGGAGATTGAGGCACGGGAGTGGTTCCGCAAGCTGGAGCAAGGGGATGATGAAGCACAGCGGTTATGGGCGTTCTTTGTGGAAGTGAGCATGAAGGAATTCAACCGGATGTATGAACGTCTGAATGTACAGTTCGACCATACGCTGGGGGAGAGCTTTTACAATGACAAGATGGGCGCGGTGGTTGAAGAACTCAAGGAGAAAGGTTTACTTGAAGAGAGTGATGGAGCACTCGTGGTACGTCTGGAGGACGAGAACATGCCCCCGTGCCTGATTATCAAAAAAGATGGAACAACAATCTATCCTACACGGGATTTGGCTACGGCGGTTTATCGTCATGAGGTGATGAAGGCAGATCGGTTGTTATATGTGGTCGGAGGCGAGCAGAAGTTACATTTCCGGCAGGTATTTGCGGTCCTATCCCGGATGGGTCATGAATGGTCTGCGAAGTGTGAACATATCCCGTTTGGATTAATGCGTTTTGAGGGACGGAAAATGTCTACACGTCGTGGTAAAGTCGTCTTTTTGCAGGAAGTGTTGGATGAGGCAGTTGCTCGTGCACTACAGATTATTCAGGAGAAAAACCCGAATCTGGAGAACCCTCAGAAAGTGGCCGAGGCTGTTGGTGTAGGTGCAATTGTCTTCGGTGATCTACGTAATAATCGGTTAAACGATGTGGACTTCTCACTGGAAGATGCGGTGAGTTTTGAAGGGGAGACCGGACCCTATGTGCAATACACCCATGCTCGGATTCAAAGTGTGCTTGCCAAGGCAGAAGAGGCGAACCGCGTGGAAAATGAAAACCCTTTGACTAAGCCCAACCTTGCGGAAGGTGAGAATAACACAGTAACCACTCCATCCCTTATCGGAGATACCTCATGGGCATTGCTGAAACTGCTTGGTGAATATCCCGAGTATTTGGAAAAAGCAATTCATCGGAATGAGCCTTCGGTCATTGCCAAATATACAATAGATGTCGCTCAAGCATTCAACCGCTTCTATCACGCCGAACGGATTGCGGATGCGTCATCTGATGTAAGATCCTTCCGGGTGGCATTGGCCAAACGGACTGCCGAACGCCTCGCGTACAGTTTACATTTGCTAGGTGTGCAAGCTCCAGAGCGGATGTGATCCCAGGTGATATGGAGTACACGTGGACTTTTCAAGAAAGCCGATCAAGATGTAGCAGACTCATCAGGTCGAGGTATGTTGCTTCAACAAGTGAGCAAGCGATTAGGCAGTACTCAGGTACTGAATCAAATTAATCTGGAAGTGAAACAGGGCGAATGTTCTGTGCTTGTTGGCAGAAACGGCTCGGGCAAAAGCACGTTGCTACGTATGTTGGCAGGTATTTTGTTACCCGATACAGGATCGATCCAGCGCACAATGAAGGGTTCTGATGGGTATGCAGTAGATGGTCTGCCACGTTTACCCTTTACCTCTGGAGAGTACTTGTGGGACATGGGTCGGATTCGGGGCATTCGCCCCGAAGTACTGCGTGGGCGGATTAGAGAACTTAGTGAACTTTTATATCTCGATACCGCGATTGATCAGAAGTTACCCTTATTATCGAAGGGCACACTGCAAAAAGTAAATTTGATTCAGGCCCTGTTACCTGAACCGGGTGGTCTTTTGTTGCTGGATGAACCTTTATCAGGCTTGGATATTCCAGCTCAAGAGGCAGTTGTATCCTTATTGGGGCAATGGAAGGATGAAGGGACATCCATCGTTACAGCGTGCCATGAACCGTTGCTTATTGAACGTTTGGCAGACCAGGTGATTGTGTTGAAGCAAGGCCGCATCCTCCGTTACTGGAGTCGTGAAGATATACTACAAGCTGGCGAACCCGTTGTATGTATTCAAAGTCTGACGGAAGCTGGAGAGGATCTGGCCAAAAATCCATCCGTTGTACAACAACCGGGAGTACTGTCTTTAGTTCGTAATACGAGCTCGGAGAAATCCAAGTCTTGGTTGTGGGATTGGAAAGTGGTTCAACAATCAACTGATGATGTACTCAGAATGATTCTGGCTTCCGGAGGTTCGGTTGTGTCCGTACAACAGGAAGAAAGTCAATTACATATGGAAAGTCTGCTGGAAGGACAACATCCAGCTGTACATGCGAGTCGTGGAGATGTCACAGAATCTGTGGACTTAAGCTCTTCCATGGATGATGCGGGGGGAGAAGCCGAATGATCTATCTGACCCGATATTTGTTAAGGCATCACATTCGCTCACAGAAATATTTTGCACCGGTTATCTTTTATATCATCGCCATGCTGCTAATCTATTCCTACAAACCCAACCCTATTGCGGACAGTTACAGTGTTACGGCTATGCTGTTATTTCTGGCAGCTGCTTGGCTCGGAGTAATGGTGATGAATACGGAACCTGCAAAGCAGTATCAATTGCTCGTCCTTCATACAGGAAGCAGGCGTAAGGTTGTAACAAGTCAACTCATCTGTGCCTGGATAATGCAATTCATGCTCACCGTAATCACTGTGCTGTATCCCGTGTTCGCTGGAATGTTCGAGAGACAACCCACAGGTGAGGAGTGGATGATGACTTGGTTAGGACATTTGGGGTTATCACTGCTGGGATTAGGCATCAGTGTATTTTTTCAAAAATCGTACATTCCCTTGCTTAGTCGAAGTATGCCTGCCCTCATTATTGTATTATTACTATCGTTTATCCAAGGTTCCTTAAGTGAACGTTTGCCTGAATCATTAGAATGGCTTGGCCGCATTCTTCCGCCAGCTTTTTATCTGGTTCGTGAGATGATGTTATTTGATGAATCAAAGATGGACTCTTTTGTTTCGGTTACGCTGTGGACTGTGCTCTACGCAATGGGGTTACTAATCATCCATGTGTGGCTGTCCGGTAGAAGAGATCTGCGGAGTTAGAAGACGCGCTTCCCGATAACTTGAATGTTGCTCTTGGTTTGGTTAGGATAGAGGAACATGGAATGGTTAACATTGTACGGTTGAAGGGGGCGCTCGCATATGCAAAATACAGATATCCAGAATGGTGACATGCTGGACAGCGAACACTCCAGGGAATTGTTTGCCTATTACGGATTGGCCGTGTACTACGGGCAGGCGCTTGAACAGCAGCTGGTCAATCTGATTTTATTAATGAAAATGTCTCAGGGCAAAGCCGTGTCTGAAGAGGATCTGGAAGATCTGTACGAACGAAAGATGAGCAGTTCACTGGGGCAGCTCATTCACGAAGTGCGCCATCATTTTACATTCTCTGAGGAAGAGACTCGCCAGTTGAATGAATTATGGCAGCAACGTAACCGTATCGTACATCATTATTTCAAGGAACGAATTCACGAGACATTCAGTCCGGAAGGACGATCACGCATGATTAAGGAATTGGAGGATTTCAAAGACCGTGCACAGGAGTTGGAGATCCGTCTTCAGCAATATACGGGTGCCTGGATTGCAGAGCTTGGTCTGGATGCCGAATCCGCAGCAGCTCTGCAAACGCTGGAGCGGATTCATAGCGAGAGTATGCAAGCAAGGGCTTTGGAAGAGGATGAATGACAAGCAAACGGATAACGAAACGCTGGATATTAATGACGGTTCTGGCTGTAGTACTGGTTGGAATCCTGTGGACCGTGGTTACCGCAATCCGTATATCTGCATATACGGATGAGGATTCATCCAGGATATCGGATGCAGCAATCATTCTGGGCGCAGCCGTGGCGGGGGATAACCCTTCACCTGTATTTCGCGAACGTATTGAACACGGGATTGAATTATACCGTCAGGGTACCGTTCGTAATCTGCTTTTCACAGGTGGCTCAGGTGATGAGGGAGAACATACGGAAGCTGAAGTGGGTCAGAAGTATGCCATCGCACATGGAGTAGATCCTGCGGACATTCGCATAGAGACCAAATCCAGAATTACCGAGGAGAATCTAGTCAATTCAATTCCAATTGGTGAACAGGCCGGTTATCAAACCTATACGATTGTGAGTGATCCATTACATATGAAACGGGCCATGAAGCTGGCTGCCGGTCTGGGTATGGATGCCGTACCCTCTCCGACACGAACTACGGCGTATCGAACCTGGCGCAGCAAGTTTCCTTTTCTCGCAAGAGAGACCGTGATGTACATGGGATATACGATCAAAGGATGGATAGACAATCCGCAGCAGCCATAAGGTTGCACGCGGATTGTTTTTTTGACTGGAGGAAATAAACAGTATCGGAATTTGAATCCCGATGAAATACAAAAAACCGATCTACACAGCTACCTCAGGGTTTGCGGTGTAGATCGGTTTTTGTGTTGCCGTCGAGTACATCATTTTTGATTGGTTACTTAAAGAACTTTCAGTTTTACTCTGTTATGCATTGCCTCCGGCAAAGGAGGTTGAGGTTGGAACGGAATCACCTGACGGATTCTCGAGAGTTGCGACGGCTGCTGCTTGCGCACCTTGTTGAAGCTGATACATCTTATAATAGCGGCCTTTAAGCTCCATCAGTTCATCATGTGCACCTTGCTCAACGATACGTCCACGATGCAAAACCAGAATCTGATCTGCCGAACGAATAGTGGAGAGACGGTGAGCAATGATGAAGGTGGTACGTCCTTTTTTGAGGACTTCGAGTGCGTTCTGAATCAAAGCTTCTGTTTCCGTATCAATATTGGCAGTTGCTTCATCCAGAATGAGGATGGCCGGATCAAACGCCAGTGCACGAGCAAAGGAGATCAACTGACGCTGTCCAGCAGACAATGTGCTTCCTTTTTCGATGACGGGTTCGTCAAAGCCTTGAGGCAAATGAGCCAGTATACGTTCAGCGCCTACATCACGCAGCGCCTGTTCAATTCGTTCACGGGAGATCTTCTCATCGCCGAGACTGACGTTGGAAGCAATGGTGCCTGTGAACAGATAGGGGTCCTGCAATACAATCCCCATATGCTCGCGAATCCACTGTTTAGGCAGATCTTTGACGTTCTGACCGTCAATCGTGATCTTGCCTTTTTGCGGATCATAGAACCGGAATAACAGGTTGATGATTGAGCTTTTACCCGAACCGGTATGACCGACCAGAGCGACCGTCTGACCTTGGGATGCTTTGAACGAGATATTGTTGAGTACGAAGTCCTTCTTATAGGCAAAGGATACATCGTCGAAGACAACATTCCCTTTGTATCTTGGCATAGAGCCATCGGTTACAGCTTCTCCCTTTTCATCCATCAGCTCAAAGACGCGACCAGCGGATACGAGGGAGGAGTCCAGGTTGGCGAGTTGATTCACCATGCCGGTGATTGGCTGGAACAAGCGACCCAGAACATCAACGAAGGCATACAGAACACCCAGGGAGATAATACTTGTGCCATCCAACACGCTGGAACCGAAGTACCACAGGACCACCGCAAAGGCGATATTCCGTAATACGTTAACCAGGTTGTGTGAGGTGAAGGCATTCAGGTTGAGCATTTTGTTCTGGTGTTTCATATAGTCATCATTCAGATCTTCGAATTCTTGTTTGGTTTGTTTCTGATGGCGGAATACGCGGATAATGGACATCCCCTGAATGGACTCGTTAATGATGGCATTGATCTCACTCAGTCGTGACCGAATAATCGTGTTGTAACGAGTGGCGAATTTCCGATAGAGCACAATCCATGTAACGAGCATCGGCACAACGAATAATGAGATCAGACCCAGGCGGACATCAAGCAGGAAGAGTGCGACATACACACCCGTAATTGTGATGATACCTGAGAAAAAGTTCGAAAGAACGGCAACGAACAGATCCTTGACGGCTTCTGTATCGTTTGTGACCCGAGATACAACTTTACCTGCGGGCAGGTTATCAAAAAAGTGCACCGGCAGTCGCTGAATGTGGGCATACACATCGTTACGCAGTCTTTGAATGACCTTGTTGGCCGAGGACTGCAGCCAGAATGTTTTGCCAAACTCCATAATGACCGAGATCACGAGGAAGATCATGTAATACACAATTAATTGATAGATGCTGGGCATCTCCGGTTTGTAAAAAGCAAACAGTTCACCTGCTGACAGGGGGGTTGCCGCATATTGACCTGTTACCTCACCTGCACGTATAACCGTGAGGGTTCCATCCGCATATGTGCGGTCCCCGTCAGGTGCGCTTACCGGTTCGCTTACAAAATAAAAACTTCTGCCGGCCTGTAATACCCGGACCTCGGAACCTTTGTTTTCATCCGGTTCGAACAAGCCTTCGCGTTTGTAGTTCTTACCGTTGTAGACTGCGGCTTCATCTGAAGCTGTTGTCTCATAGAAAGGCTGCTCAATCGCGAGCAAGTGATTGTCGATCATGGATTTGGCGATGAACGGCCCGGCAAGCTCGGCCGCAACACCAATGGTAAGCATAATTAATGCAGCGATAAATGTTCCTTTGGCTTTCAAGGCGTAATCAAGCAGCCTTTTGCCTGTATTAGACTTCAATGAATTGACCTCCTACGTGGACAGATTGGACTCGACCTGTTGCCGTTCATACTGTTCACGGTACCAGCCGTTCATGGCTAACAATTCCTGGTGAGTGCCTTCTTCCGTAATTTTCCCGTGCTCCAGTACGATGATTCGGTCAGCATGTTCAATAGCAGACAGGCGATGAGTCGAGATCAGCGTGGTTTTGCCCGAGCGTTTGTTGCGTATATTTTCAATAATTTTGGCTTCAGTACGTGCATCGACAGCAGATAAGGCATCATCGAGGATCAGAATATCAGGATTAGCAATAAAGGCACGCGCCAGCGATACACGCTGCTTCTGTCCGCCGGACAGAGAGATTCCTTTTTCACCAACAAGTGTATCCAGTCCATCGGACAAGGTTCCCAGATCCCCGTCAAAAGCGGCGGTACGAATGGCTTCCATGATGACTTCATCACTGGCCCCAGGTTTACCGAATTGAATGTTCTGACGAACTGATTTGGAGAACAGAACTTGTTCCTGTGGTACGTACCCGATCCAGCTGTGCAAGTCATCTTTGGCGATATCCTGAATCGGATGACCCGAGATGCTTAATGTGCCCGAACCGGCAGGGTATTCATGAAGCAGTTGTTTGAGCAAAGTAGACTTACCGCTACCCGTACGACCCACAACACCCAACGTTTGACCCCGTCGTAGCGAAAAGCTGATATGACTGAGATTGTCGACAGTGGAACTTGGGTAACGGAATGTAACATCCTGCATCGCAATTTCTTCCGGATTCGTAACGTGAGCAGGTTGCTCCACATCTTGTACGGCAGGTTCTACCGATAAAGTCTCGTTGACTCGATCAAGCGAAGCGCTACCACGTTGCATCAGGTTAATTAATTCGCCGATAGCAAACATGGGCCAGATCATCATCCCCAGGTACATGTTGAACGATACGAGATCCCCCAGGGTAATTTCATTATGAAATACAAGATATATGCCGTAGGCAAGTGCAATCACATAACTGAGTCCAACGAAGAGGCGGATGGTGGGTTCAAATAGGGCATCCATTCTGGCAACAGCCAGGTTTTTGCGATACACATCTTCGGTCACATCGGCGAACCGTTTCTCGTCCAGACGTTCCTGCACATAGGCACGCACAACACGGATCCCGGCGATGGATTCCAGCACCTGGTCGTTCATATCTCCGAATGCATCCTGTGCTAGGGTATAACGTTGATGTACAGCTTTACCATAGATCATCATGGCAATGGCGATAAAAGGTAATGGCAGGATTGCCGCCAAGGTCAGTTTCCAACTAACCAGGAAACCCATGGCGAACAATACGGTGGCCAGAAAGGCTGTAGAGTCTGTTAAGGTCAGCATGCCGAAGCCTGCTGTAGTAGCAATGGAACGAAGATCATTGGTGGCCCGAGCCATCAGATCTCCTGTTCTGTTTTTCTCAAAAAAGGGAGGAGTCATCCGTAACAAGTGGTCCATAAAGCGTGAACGAAGCAGCCGCTCCACCAGATTGGCACCACCAAACAGTTTGTGCATCCAAACGTATGTAACGAGATAGATAATGATGACTGTTCCCAGAATAAGCAAAATATAACGGGTAAGTGAGGTGCCGGTAATGGAACCGCGCACAATCTCGTCGATGGCATTGCCAAGAAGACGAGGGGGCAGCAGTTCGGCAATGCCCACCAGAATAAGCAAGATGACACCGGTTAGGTATCGTTTGCGTTCCAGCCGGAAGAACCAGGCCAGGTTTTTAAGTACAGAGAACAAGTGTTATCCCTTCCTTTCGATGTCCGAGAAATGCAGATTCCGTTCATGTATGCCGAAATGTACCCACAAAAAAAGACATACCGCACGCAGGCGGTATGTCTTCATATGATCATACGGCAGCATGGCTCCGAGAACAGAGCCGCCACCATACATAAGTTCGATTGTGAGTAAACATCACAGAGGTTCTAATGAAAGAACGCCTTGTCATGCCGACTTATGAACGGAATAATGATTTCGGGTGTGCTCCGGTATTTAATTGTGTGCTGAATTGACCTATCATATCTTTGTTAAACACCGTAATCACCCTTTCTTTTTTGGAAATAAATACAATGTAGACCTCGTATGTTTGCATCTTAACACCAGCTTTTACAATCTGTCAAACATTTTTCACAACTTAATTTGTCTTCATATGCTCTCTCGGGTTTGTATTCAAGTCCCTGTCGAGATATGATGGAACATATATATACAGAAGGAGCTGACACCAAATGAGTACCATACATGTATCCGATCAAGCTGCTCGCTGGTACAAGGAAGAACTGAATTTGAACGAGGGAGACAGCATTCGATTTTTTGCCCGTTATAGCTCTGGCGGAGGTCTTCACCCTGGATTTTCGCTAGGTATTGCTGTGGAGAAACCAAGACATCCTGCGGATCAAACCGAAGTGTCGGGGATTCAATTCTTTATGGAAGATCACGATTATTGGTATCTGAAAGGGCACCAACTGCATGTGGATATCGTTGATGAAGGTCAGGATATCGAATATCGTTATACGGAAATCTAATTTTTGAAGTCTTGCTAAGCAATAGATGGATTACAGGTCGCCACCGGCTTCCGAGTAGGAGGAGGGGATAAGCAGTGAATCTGCCACCACGAGATTTGGCCCAGTATATCGCAAAACGCTCTCATATTGTTGTAAAAGCGGCGGTGCGGGCTGAGAACGAACAAGGTGAATTACTGCTGATTCAGCATGCGGGGCACGGTCATTGGCGGTTGCCAGCCGGTGAGATGCGCCCGGGGGAGGCCATTGAAGATGCTGCACATCGGGAGTTATGGGAAGAGACAGGTTGGACTGCTGATACGATGACTCTGGAAGGTCTGTATTCGGGGCCTGACCTGCGGTATCTGCATTCAAGCGGAGATGAAGAGTATTATGTCATTGCCCTGTTCCGGACAGTGATTATTCAGGATGACCTTGTGGAGTCGCGTGTAAATAGCGATGCGGGTCTGAAGTTTTTTGCTCTGGAGTCGTTACCAACTCTGAATGAGATTAGCCGAATTCTGTTAGCGCGGGATATTGCCGAATAAAATAAGTGTTAACGCAAAAAATGACCTTGGCATCCACGTTAAAGTGGGTACTGAGGTCATTTTTTTGAAACTTACTTACGTATTCATTGAGCCATTTATACCTGATCGAGAGGTTCATCATCCATCGCAAAATCAAAATCATCAATGTCAAATACCTGTACAGGTGATTCGGACTCAATTATGCGTGCGATCAGTTCAACCTGATCGGTGAGAATCGGGATACTCAGGCGATGAGATGTCAGCAGCAGTTCTGTTTCAATGGGATCGAAATACTCCCCGTACTGTGCCGTATCTATTGCATTGATAATGGCAACGGATACTTGGTCACCGAATAAAATGGAGGGGCTTTTGGCCCATGGAATAAGTAATGCACGCTCTATTTTTTTCTTATTCAGCGGTTCCTCGAAATAAGAAATCATTTCATTGATTTTGGATTTCACATGCTGATCATCTGCCGGGTTATCCATCATGGGATCAGGACTGGTCTGGAATTCATATAGCTCAAGGATGGTGGTATAAGGAACAATATATTCAACAGGCGCGGGCGGCGCTAGCAATTGACCGTAAATGGCCACCATCACGGCTTCTGTAATAAACTGACGTGACATGGTTCCTTAATCCTCCTGCGCCATTAATAGTTGCAAAGTGAATCTATACGTTTATGCAACAGCATAACCATAATAGTACGTGTTCAAATAGGACGGTTTTCAGTACCGAGAAGACATTTCGGCTGAATTCCATATTCGATGCTGAGGATGCCTCTAGGCATCCTTCGTAATCAAAAGCGGACTTTTTGAACAACCTCTAATATGCATTATTCTGCTGTAGACTCGTGTACATAATTTGCATGAATAGAAGTATATCACACAACGGTGGGAAATACAGCCAATCTGCATAGCATGTCAGGTCACAACCTTCACAACTTGAATCAGGATTTGCCCAGTAGCAATGATAAAATTCCCGCCGCAATCAATGGACCCACAGGTACACCCTTGAACAGGGCAACGCCAAGTACCGTTCCGATTAACAGCCCTGCAACGACAGTTGGCTGTGTACCCATCAGCGTAGCACCACGTCCTCCGAGATATGCCACGAGTAATCCTACGCCAATGGCGAGCAGTGATTTCCAGTGCAGGAAAGACTCACCGATCGTCTGCAGACTCATCTTGCCACTGGCAAGAGGTGCCATCACGCCAATGGTCAGAATGATAATGCCCAGTGTAAGTCCGTATTTTTCAAGCCATGGAAATGCCTGATTCAGGTTCAGGACTCGTAGCAACAGCAGAAATACCATCGCTACGGTCACAGGTGTGTTGCTGCTGATAATCCCGAGAGCCGCAAATACGAGCAACAGCAGGGAAGTCATATCCATGGTTTTCATTTCCCTTCAATCTGTCCACGTTGTTTGCTAACGATATGTTCCGCAATGTAACGTCCATGCCAGCGCCCGGATTCAATAAAGACTTCATTGGCATTACGCCCCGAAGCGATGACTCCGCCCACATATACACCAGGTACGCTGCTTTCCATCGTTTGTGCATCATATAGAGGTTTATCCATATCATCAGACATTTCCACACCTACCGATGTGAGTAGTTGACGATCTGGACGGAAACCGGTCATTGCCAGTACAAAGTCATTATCCAGTTCCCGAGTGGAACCATCCGTGTGTATCAGACGAATCGAATCATCCAGTATTTCATTCACGCGTGATTCCAGGTGCAGTGTGATACGACCTTTTGTCACCATGCTCTCGAATAACGGACGTACCCATGGTTTAATATGCTGGGACAGACCGTTGCCGCGATAAACCATATCAATATGAGCTCCGACCCGAACCAATTCCATGGCCGCATCCACGGCGGAGTTGCTTCCGCCAATAATGGCGACACGTGTACGGGTATAAGGGTGGGCTTCCCGGAAGTAATGAGTTACTTTATCTTTATCTTCTCCAGGGATACCCAGATAGTTAGGATGGTCAAAATAACCGGTAGCCACAACTACATTGCGTCCAACATGTACGATGGCCTCCCCGCGGCGATTGAGCGTATGTACCTCAAACGTACCATCATCCTTGCGTTTAATTTCACGGGCTTCTTCATAGTTATGAACACGCAGACCAAAATGTTCGGCTACCCTGCGATAATAGGCAAGTGCTTCATAACGAAACGGTTTATCATTAGGTGTGCTGAACGGAACGTTTCCGATCTCAAGCAGCTCGGCTGTGCTGAAAAACTGCATATGGGTTGGATACAGATAAATAGATTGAACGATATTGTATTTCTCAACGATCACAGCGGACAGTCCCAGCCGCTCACATTCAATGGCAGCAGACAGACCGCATGGGCCTCCGCCAATAATAATGACATCTTCCATGTTCTTAATCCTCCTTATTTCAAGCAATATAATCCTACCGTAAATAACGAGCCAATGCCAGTTCAAGCGTGAGTTTAACTCAGACAAGTTTAATTGAATCCAAAGGAGTTGACGTAGAGAGAGGAAAAGATTAATATCAAATTAGATATTTATCTAATTGAAAGTGAGATGAACGATGATGCAGCTGGAGAAAATTGTGGCTTATCATAAAGCGTTGGCTGACCCGACCCGGCTCCGCATGCTGCTGTTGCTGGCACAGGGTGAACTGCACGGACAGGCACTTGCCGAACGGCTGAATCTGTCACAGCCAACCGTGACACATCATGCATCCAAGCTGAGAGAGGCGGCGCTGATTAAGGAACGACGGGAGAAAAATACAGTGTATTTCACACTCAATCCTTCGTTTATCCGCGAGAATGCACAGGCTTCGGTTGATTTTATTTTTAAGCGAGAGGAGGTTACGGATATGAGTGATGTGAACGAAACATTGAAAGCGTCGGTCATGAGAAATTTTTTCTCCAAAGATGGGCGACTGCGTCAGATTCCGGCTCAATACAAGAAAAAACTGATTGTACTTGGTCATCTGGTCGAGCAGCTTGAATTTGGTCGGAAGTATACGGAGAAAGAAATCAATACATTTATAAAACAATACCATGAAGACTTTGCCACGATTCGGCGGGAATTTATCATGCATCAGTTCATGTATCGGGAAGAGGAGATCTATGAATTGAATCCGAAGGAGATGTGGACACGCTGGGATCAGGTCAAATAAAGTAGACGGGTAAAAATAGTTTGGGCTTGACAACTGCAAAGCTCAGTGTGTAACATAATGGATAATTCTACAAGGGAGGCGATTGTTTATGACAAACTTAAATGCAGTATACGTTAATTTGAATATGAACAGCGTCTCCGGAACGGATCAAAGCATGTAATTTTGCGTTAGCTGGATAGCAGTATCCATTGTAACGTGAAGTATGACATGCTCAGATGAAGCCACGGGTGACGCACCCGTGGCTTTTTTGTTTGCCAATAAAAGGGTGTTCCTGAATTGTTTATTATCGGAGGGTTAAGTACTCTATCCGGTATATCTACGAGAAGGGATGATCTTTATTCAGCTAACTACTTATTGCCGCGGGTGTACTTCTACTCGTGGTTTTTTGTTTTGATCTGGACCGGAGATAATTGTTCACTCGGCTTGAATGAAGTAAACAAACTTATTTTGGGAGGAATTTTTATTTTAGATAATCATATTGAGAAGTACGGCTGGTCTGCAAAGTGGCAGAAACTGTGGCAAGAGACAGGAATGGAAGAGCAGGAGAAAAAGCCAGCCAGAATTATCGCAGACCATGGACATCTGCAACGTTTGGTTACAGAAGAGGGCGAATGCTGGGGAAGAATATCGGGCCGAATGCGTCATGATAGTCTGGAGACCAGCTTGGTACCAGCGGTTGGAGATTGGGTGGCGATTACAGGTCAGGCAGGTGAAGAAGCAATTATTCACAATCTGGTGCCACGTCAGAGCAGGGTATCAAGGCAGGCGGCAGGTCCGGTGACCAAGGAACAATTAATCGCCGCAAACGTAGATACACTGTTAATCGTGGCTGCACTTAATCATGATTTCAACCTTAGACGACTCGAAAGATACGTGATGATGGCTTGGAATGGTGGCGTAAGGCCGGTCATTGTCTTGAGCAAAAGTGATCTATGCAACAATGTGGAAGAACAGATCCGAAGTGTAGAAGGAATTGCTCCAGGCGTTGAAGTACTTGCAATATCTGCAGTGGAGGGGCAAGGAAAATCCTTACTGGAACGATATTTGCAGCCAGGGTTGACTGTTGCGCTCACAGGATCTTCTGGCAGTGGCAAGTCTACGCTGGTGAACTGGATGATGGGTGAGGATGTGCAGCTTACACAATCCGTCCGCGAGGGAGACAGCCGTGGGAGACATACGACAACACACCGGGAGATGTTTGTTCTTCCACAGGGAGCCGTATTGATCGATACTCCAGGAATGCGGGAGCTTAATCTCTGGGATGAAGGCAATGATGGGCTGTCGCATGCGTTTGGAGAAATTGAGGAGCTTGCGGCCACGTGCAGATTTCTGGATTGCAGTCATACACGGGAAGCCGGATGTGCAGTGAAAGAGGCCATACAGGATGGTTCATTGGATGAAAAAAGACTGAATAATTATCTGAAAATGCAAAAGGAATTGCAATATCAGCAACGCAAGGAAGAAGTGGCATCGAGAAGACGTACCGCCTCCAGCAAACCGGCCAATAGTCGTAAACCCAAGCACTCCCGTAGTGTGAAAGAGTGGGAGGAAGCCTGAAATCAGGCGGGCATCATCCGGCACCTTGCATAAGATAGGTCAGGAGGGATGTCATTATGCCGGATTACAGGATTATTGTAGATCTGTCTGACCACATGTTATATCTTCTGGATGGCAATCAGGTGATTAAGGGATATCCCGTGGGCACTGGCAAGATGCTCACACAGACTCCAAACGGGGAGTTTACTATTATTAACAAACAATCCAATCCAGGTGGGCCGTTTGGCGTGTTCTGGATGGGACTGTCTGCTCCCCATTATGGCATACACGGAACCAATGAGCCTTGGTCAATTGGCAAATCCGTCTCCCATGGTTGTATACGCATGTACAACTCGGATGTACTGGATCTGTCTTCCAAGGTATCTGTAGGTACGAGAGTGACGATCCGGCCGTAGGGCCGGATTTTACTTTATAAGAGGTAGTTCGATGGATCAATTTGGAATTATAGAAAGAAGAACATATAATATGGTAAAACTATGGCAGTTACGAGAGAAAGCGAGTGATAGCTATGCTGATCAGGCTGGCGCGTGAAGGAGATGCGCAAGGTATAGCCCATGTACATACAGAGAGTTGGAAGACAACGTATCGGGGAATTGTGCCCGACAATTTTTTGGATCATTTGACTATAGAATCAAGATTGTCCCAGTGGGAGAAGACCATTCGTTCTGGCGAAAAGGATCAGATTCTGGTGGTAGCTGAACAAGATGATGGGAACATTGTCGGATTTGCGTGTGGGGGTAAGGAGCGTGAAGGCAAATTACCTTATGATGGAGAGTTGTACGCTATATATTTGCTGAAGGAAGTGCAACAAACGGGGATAGGTCAGCAACTGGCGACACATGTCGTTCATCATCTGCAGACCCACAATATGAAACGTTTGATCATATGGGCTTTGGAGCGTAATTCAGCTTGCCGCTTCTATGAAAAGATGGGAGGCACACCAGTCCATAGACAGTCTATCCGCATCGCTGGTCAAGATCTGATCGAAGTTGGCTACGGATGGGAAGACTTAAACCTCTTTGGAGAGAAGAGACTACCCGACTGTTGAAAGACGTCCAGATGCTGAGAGAATAGTGGGAGTTGTATTGTTTCCCTTAAGCTTAAAGAATGGAAGAGCTAATTCAGGTCTTCACGTTTGCGTAATTCTGAACAAGGTTAATGATGTAGTACACCGTTGTGCAGGTGTGACATTTAATCTTAATCAGGAGGCGTATTCACATGACTTTAATGGACACTGAACATACAACATGGACGAAACAATATATTAATGGCAGCTGGGTAGATGGCTCCGGTGAGAAAACAATGGAGAATATCAATCCTTATACGGGAGAAGTCATTGCTACATGGCGCTCTTCCAATAAGAATGACATAGATAAGGCTTATGAGTCAGCTCAGAAAAATTCGATTGAATGGGCGAAGTCTTTGCCCGCTGCGAAAGAAGAGGTATTGCGTAAAGTTTCATCCCTGATGACAGAGCGAAAAGAGGAGATTATTCAGCTGCTGATCACGGAATCCGGGAGTACCCGAATCAAATCGGAGGCGGAGTTTGCAGCGGCTAAACGCATTGTGGATGAAGCAGCATCTTTTCCTTATCGCATGAAGGGTGAGATTATTCCGTCCAATACTCCTGGCAAAGAGAACCGTGTGGTTCGCGAGCCGAAGGGAGTGATTGGTGTTATCGGGCCATGGAACTTCCCTTTGCATCTATGCCTTCGATCTGTAGCTCCAGCGATTGCCCTTGGTAATGGTGTGGTGATTAAACCAGCATCGGACACTCCAATTACGGCAGGTTGGCTCATTGCCGATTTGTTTGAACAAGCCGGTCTGCCTGAAGGCGTGTTGAATGTTGTTGCCGGAAGTGGCAGCGAGATCGGGGATTACTTTGTCGCTCATCCGGTTCCCAAAGTAATTTCATTTACGGGTTCCACAGAAGTTGGACAGGGGATCGGTAAACTGGCGGGTGAACATTTAAAAGAAACGGCACTCGAACTAGGCGGCAACAACGCCATGGTTGTGCTGGAAGATGCGGACATTGAACGTGCTGCCGAAGCCGCGGTCTTTGGCAAGTTTCTGCATCAGGGACAGATCTGCATGGCTTTGAATCGTATCATTGTGCATGCCGATATTTACGACCAATTCGTCGATTCATTTGTTGCCAAAACGAAGAATGTCCAGACAGGTGATCCGGCGGATGCCAAAACACTCGTGGGTCCTCTCATTCGGGAAAAAGAGGTAACACGATTGCTGGAGCTTGTGAACAAAGCCAAGGCCGAAGGTGCACGGTTATTGCTCGGGGGGACCAGTAAAGGCAGCGTGCTATCTCCTACTATACTTGCCGATGTTAAACCTGAACAAGATATCGTGCAGCAGGAATTATTCGGCCCCGTGGCAGTGATCATGAAGGCTCGAGATGAGCAGGAAGCTGTACGTTTGGCGAATGATACTCCTTATGGACTTAGTGGTTCCGTATTCACCAAAGATCTGAATCGGGGATATGAGGTTGCCCAGCGCATTGAATCTGGTATGGTGCATGTAAATGATCAGTCTGTGAACGATGAAGCGCATGTGATGTTTGGCGGTGAAAAAGCTTCGGGGATTGGACGTTTCGGTGGGGATTGGGCCATTGAGAAGTTTACACGTACTCGTTGGATCAGCATTCAGCACCAATATCGGGAATATCCGGGAGTGAAATAAGTCGAAAAAGGGTGAACTGGCAGAGGCATTTATGAATGATTAGAATGGGCTGCAAAAAGATCGACAAATCATGCGAAAGTCCGTCTCCAGCTTGGTGGGACGGGCTTTTTGCACAATTTTACACCGCAGCAAAATACGGCTTAATATAAGAACGGAAAAGCTGTTTGGGGCTGACGCTATCTGGTTATTTATGGATACACGGAAGAATCGATCCGTAAATCCAATGGCAAAGGGGCTTTAAATTCATGTCCATTGACCGCTTTATTCTGAGGAAACTGAATACCTGTCAGGAAGAACATACACGTGCCAATTTGGTTCGGCTGTTTGTCATTCGTATTCGTAAAGCCGAGATTGCGGAAGAACATGATGCCGCCTATGTCCTGAGCAAACTGCACTGAGTGATGGCTGATAATAATTGCGATCCGCTGTTAACGTGTATACAACTCAAAAAAGGAAGCTTGTCTATAACGACAGCTTCCTTTTTCATGTCTTGTAATGAATGTGTCTTGGGTGACTCCTTTTAATATAAGGATAAAGCAAGGGAGTCGTTTTCACTTCGACTGTGGAGAATGGCTTCTCCATTAACAATCTCAATACTAATTAAAGAATGCAGACATTTTTGAATGGCGCGTTTACCGTTGCTAATTTTATGCTCCAGAGCACTGCTAAGCAATCTTAATGTCTTCTGCATAGGTTGTTTGTTTTCTTGATTAAAATATACAGGGATTGATTTGTTTTGAAAGGTTATTAGGGTTCTCACTTGAAATCACCTCACGGTTGTTATTTCATACAGCTAATATTAAATTCCAATGCTTAAAATTACCTTAAAATCAGCTTATGAAAACATAAAGGTGGGTAATGTTTGAAAAGTGTTCACAATTCAATTGTGAGCGAAGGAATAAAAGTCCTGAAAAACGAAAATTAATTACCATTTAAATGGAACAAAAAACGAAAATTTTCGTATCCTCGCAATATTTAATTGCATAACTGCCACGAAAGTTCTGAGTCGAATGTACGATATTTTAATATATACGTGGGTCATATGTAACAAAATTACAGGTGGTACATTGCAAACAGGGTGTTTATGTAAGAAAATAGGGTTGATATAACGATTCATTCTCTTTTTTTTGATTTAATCTGACATTAGGACAATTTACATATGAGACCATGGGAGGGATTCGGATGATTCTAACCGTGTATTCCGGCCG
Source organism: Paenibacillus sp. FSL R7-0313 (assembly GCF_037969885.1). Classification (NCBI taxonomy): domain Bacteria; kingdom Bacillati; phylum Bacillota; class Bacilli; order Caryophanales; family Paenibacillaceae; genus Paenibacillus; species Paenibacillus sp. FSL R7-0313. The sequence goes on along the minus strand of NZ_CP150219.1, from coordinate 5,589,106 downwards.
CGAGGAAGGAGAATGGTTCGACATCGATGTTCCGGACGAATGTACCATTGAACATTTGAAGACATTACTCGGCGTTCGCATTTTTGGACAGGCACCAGGCGACGGCATTCAGTACATCCTTGAAGCCAAGTTTCCGGAAGGTCTGTGGTTTTCTCCACAGAACGCACAGCAGTTAATGGAAACAGGGCTGCGACAAGGCAGTTGCGTACGTGTCCAGCGGGCTTTTTCAACGACTTCGGAAGAAGCGCCTGTATATGGAAGACGTTCATTGTTTCAACAGGACAGCAACGAATAGGGCTTTTGAACGTATACATTCATTATTGAACGAACTAAAGGAGGTCTTCTCTTCGTGAATGTGTTATATCAGCGTTCTCCAAGAATGACACCGGTTCTCAAGGAAGAGAGACTCGAAATACTCAGGCCTCCAACAGAACCGAGCAAACCCACGTTTTCCATGATATCCATTATTGTGCCGATCATGATGACCATGGTCAGCATTGGTTTCTACGTATATATCAATATGACCGGCAAAATGGGCAACAGCAATTATATGATGTTTCAGATGATGACGGTCATGATGATGCTTACTTCTTACACCATTCCATTCTTCGTGTATCTGAGCAACAAGAAATCATATCGCAAAAAATTGGAAGAACGAAAAACAATGTATCTTGCCCAACTGGACAAACACCGGGAAGAACTGAAAGAAGCTCAGGCGGAGCAAGTGAAGAGCCTGTACGAAATTCATGGTGATCCGGGTGTGTGTCTTCAAGTGGTGAAGAACCGGAACAGTTCCTTGTGGGAACGTTCACCAGAGGATGATGATTTCCTTCAGGTTCGCATTGGTACGGGAGAGATTCCATTCCGCATCAAACTTCAGGTACCGCGGATTGATGGATACGAGAAGGACGAGCTGATTGAAGCGGCCCATGAACTTGCGGCTGAATTCCAGACGGTACCGGATGCTTCCATTACATTGCCTTTGTTCCAATCGAAGGTTATGGGACTTGTCGGTGATCGGGAGGAAGTGCTTGCTTCCCTGCGAGTCATCATCTCACAGCTGACGGTACGCCATTCCCCGGATGAATTGAAGCTTGCTGCTTTCTATGAAGAAAAGGACAGCAAGGAATGGGATTGGCTTCGCTGGATGCCCCATATCTGGGATGAAGACCAAGGACAACGCTATATGGCCGACAGGCACAGCGGTGCGCATCAATTAGCGGACAGCTTGTTTTCCGTGTTGAACCGGCGTCGTAACAATAAGGAAGACCGTTACAAGAAAAGCGTACAAACGCCATGTTACGTTGTAATTCTCTCCGATACGCAATTGATTGAAGAAGAACCGTTACTCCCCTTGCTGCTGGAATCGGCTCAGGAAATTGATGTATGCACTATCATACTGGCTAATCGCAAGGAGTCTCTGCCGATGCATTGTCAGTTGATTATGGATGCCTCCAAGGGCAAAGGGGTGTATATCAAAAAAACGGAAGATGCAGATGTTATTCAACAAACGTACAAGCCTGATGTGATCTCGAAGGAGATGGCAGAGGCACTTTCCCGTTATATGTCACCGATCCGGTTAAAGCGGTCATCTGCTTCAGATATCCCACAAGTGCTTCCATTATTCGATATGCTGAGCACATCACGCGTGGAAGATTTGGATGTGGTGTCCAGGTGGGGACAGACGAGATATCCTGATACGCTGCCTGTACCAATGGGTGTACGCGCTGGCGGCAAAAAAATTGCGATAAACCTGCATGACAAAATTGAACGTCAGGGTCATGGTCCCCATGGTCTGATTGCAGGTACAACCGGTTCAGGTAAAAGTGAAGTCATCCAGTCCATCGTAGCTTCACTCGCTGCTGAATTCCATCCACATGATCTGGCTTTCATGCTGATTGACTATAAAGGTGGCGGGATGTCCAATACATTTGTTGATCTGCCTCATGTGGTGGGGACGATCACCAATCTGGATGGAAATCTGATCGAGCGGGCAAATATCTCACTTCGGGCCGAACTGGTCAGAAGGCAAAAAATATTAAATGATGCGGGAAACCTCCAGCATATTGATGAATATTACAAGATTCTGCGTTCCAGACATGAACAGCCACTGCCACATCTGGTTATTATCATTGACGAGTTTGCTCAATTGAAGCGGGACCAGCCGGAGTTCATGGATGAATTGATCAGTATAGCGGCCATTGGCCGGACACTTGGGGTTCATCTAATTCTGGCAACCCAAAAGCCAGCTGGTGTTGTAGACGATAAAATATGGAGTAATTCGCGCTTCCGGATCTGCCTTCGCGTACAAAGTGAGGGAGATAGCAGGGACATGATCAAGATTCCAAATGCTGCCTGGATTACAAAGCCTGGTCGCGGATATTTCCAGGTTGGTAGTGATGAAGTGTTTGAAGAAATGCAATTTGCCTGGAGTGGTGCACCTTATAACCAGCAGGAGGATTCAACAACGGTATTACCTGTTATGGAGGTGCGCCTGAACGGTAAGCGGGAGCCTCTGTTAACCGGAGAGCGCAGAGCCGTTCTCAAAGGTGAAGATGTTCCGAAACAGCTCCAGGTATTTATTGATTATGTTGCGAAGTCTGCAGCGGATGCGGGTATCCGTCGTTTGCCAGGACCATGGTTGCCACCTTTACCAGAGACACTGGAATGGGAAGGTCTTCAGGAATGGCAGGAAGAAGAGAATCGGGATCTGCTGCTTGATGGCGGGGCGAGTGGTCTGAAACCACTGGTAGGTTTGCTGGATGATCTCCCGAATCAGCGCCAACAACCGCTTGCATTGCCTGTAGATCAAGGCCATCTGGTCGTGTACGGTATGCCAGGACTGGGCAAAACAACATTTGTTCAGACCTTGCTTATGTCTCTGGCCCGTTCCCACAGAACTGAGCCTTGGCATGGTTACATTATCGATATGGGCCGTATGATGAAGGACTTTGCAGCACTACCTCAGATCGGTGGCGTGATGATGGCTGAAGAGGAAGACCGGATCAAGCGGTTATTCCGCTATATTCTCAAGCTGTCAGCACAACGCAAAGATATCATCTCGGAGGCGGGTGTTAAAACGATTTCGGCGTACCGCCGGACAGCTCACGCGGCTGTACCGCAGGTTGTGGTCGTTATTGATGGTTATCTTTCATTCCGCAATGCCTATCCGGAAGAAAATGAACTTCTGGAGACGATCCTGCGTGAAGGCGGAAGTTTGGGTATCACCTTTGTGCTCACCGCCAATCGGGTAACCGATGTATTTGAAAAATTCAGAAGCAATATTCCCAATGCGGTTTCATTTGAGTTATCCGATCCAAGCGATTATTATTATGCCGTGGGAAGACCTTCCAAGGCGCCAAGCCAACTTCCGCCAGGAAGAGGTCTGGTCAAAGGCCAAGTGCCTCCATTAATGTTCCAGGCGGCATTACCTTCTTCCGGGGCAGATGAGGGCAAGCGTTCATCGGCACTGCGCCGTACGATTGCTGAGATTCGCCAAGGCTGGACAGGGGAAGAAGCGCCGCAGATTGCTCCACTTCCGGAAGAGATCAAACTCAAGGATCTGCTCATTCGGACAGGGTCATATGGTCAGGCTTGGGATACATCGTCTGTAACTGTTCCAGTGGGACTACTTACGGATGATCTGGAACCATTCCAGCTTAATCTGCGTGAAGGTCCGCATTTCATGGTAACGAGTCCGATGGAAGGCGGTAAAACAACATTTTTGTTGACATGGATGTTATCACTGGCTTATCATGCTTCTCCGGAAGCTGTACAAATATACACAGTAGATATGCGTTATGGCTCAGGTGGGCTGGGGGAAATCAGCAGTTTGCCCCATGTCCGTGGACATGTATCGCGAGAAGAACAGCTTGCACCTGTCATTCAACAGTTGTACGATGAAGTTCTGAAAAGAGGCGAGATTTCCGGTGGACCGGAACTTGTGCTCGTCATCGACGATGCGGACACCTTGTCCAAGCAGCTAAACGATTTTAATGTAAAAGATCAATTGGGAGCGATTGTTCGTCAAGGAAGGGATCGCGGTGTACACGTGATTCTATCCGGAGTTCCGGCAGACTTTCCAACCTTTGGTTCTGACTGGGTAACGGATGTGAAGGCTTCCCAGAGCGGAATGCTGTTCGGGACTTTAGACCCTAACGATCTCTCGTTCTTCCGTATACCTTATTCCGAATCTGGAGGTAGTTCAGGTGGGCTGAAGGTACTGCCTCCGGGTCAAGGTTATTATGTAAAACGTAAATATTCCAGGGTTAAAGGTGCAGTTCCATGTGATGACAGCTGGAAAATGACCGATTGGATTTCTGAAATTCGTGACCGATGGCATGTTGTAGTTTGAGGGGAGGTGGCTCATAATGTTGACGGTTCATGATTCTAAGCAAAAGGTAGTCACGTTGCAAACAAAGGAACTTTTTTTCCTGGCTGGTATTCTCGGTTCAGACCGACTGCTTGGTGTGGAAGATCCGTTTCGCGGCTATATGGCGGAGGATATCGCGATGGAGTGGGAGCGTGTCAAAACCTCCCTGCTTGACAAAGGATATCTGATTCGGGATCAGGATACCGATGAGCTGATCATGACACCGACCGTTTTCTCGAGGGTAGCCATTGCCGGATTGTCCGACAGAGCTTGTTGGATTCGCTACACGATCAACAGCAAGTCGTATGAGAGTTATATCCATTGCACGGATGAGCGGGTCGTTGAAGTTTCCCGTGTTGACGACGTACCGGACTCGTTCCGGCTCAGCGATCTGGGAAGTGTTCGTGAAGCCATTGATGTTCTGATAGAGCGGATGAAATGGAGCGGCCATTCTCCTGCGGAGAAACCGGCCCTAATGTGCTCCAAGAAAAAATTTTATGATGTCATGAATGAGCTCGAAAACAGCGGGGTACAGACCGTAGCAGAGGAACTTGAACAGGAGACAAGTGATCCTGAGGGCTCACTTGCACTGGCACGCTGTCTGGTGGGTAAGGAGTCAGACGGGGAGCTTAGGTTGCTCGTATGGAATGAAGATGGGTGGAAGTCGCAGTCCGCAGCGTTTGCTGCAAGTGCGGTATCCAACTGGTTGTTCCGGATGAGCACTGCGGCTTCAGATGATTGGCTAGTTGCAGCACTGACGACTAGAGAACAGTTTCACGAGATGCTGCTGGACTGGCTTAAACAGCCTGCAGGGGAAGAGGAAAGGTGATGGTAAATGCGCATTCGTGTGGAACCGGATGTGCTTCGGGCACTGAGCAAGCAGATTCAGTATGCAGCGGAGCAAATACAGCAAAAGATGACAGTGTTGGATCAGGCGATTCATTCGCTGGAGTGGGAGGTTGAATCCCGCGCAGCGGTGATGAATGAATGGAATCACAGTAAACGACTGGGCGAGGATGCGCTGCGTCGATTAATGGACTTAAGCGTACAGCTGGGACGCAAAGCGTTGTTATTCCAGCAGGCAGACATGGAGTATCGTTCCGTGCTGAGTCATGTGAACACAGCCTATGGTAATGCGGTCAATATGCTGAATGTTCTTCAGAACAATCGTACAGGAGAAATCATGCCTGCACATTCTGCAACTGTAGCTGTAGTATCCGATCCCCTTTCCGCAATGGCGGCCGTATATCGTGTACAGGATGCCGCTCCGCCTGATGGCTCCCCGGCTACATTAGTCCAGGCTATGCAGCCTGAGCCTGTAGCTTGGAGATTCACAGATCCTTCCTTTCGGGGAAGAAGAGGGACCGAGCCTGTGGTTTCCTGAACAGGGTGAATAAAAGTAACAGCAGAAAGTGAATCTTTTTTTGTAAATAGGCTGTTAGGAGAAGTTTCAAGTGCTGAAAATGGGGTAAATAGGATTAGGTCCTTCGGCTTTTGTCCGATCGATCCTGGTATAGTACAATTTGAACAAGTAAAAATTTAATTGCACAAACCAAGGAGGAATTTACCAATGGCAGGACGTATTTTAGTTACCCCAGAGCAGCTTGATCAGGTTTCCAACCAATTTAAACAAAGCGGTGAGCAAAGTCAGCAAATCGTATCTACATTGACTCAATCCATCACAAGCATGGAAGGACAATGGGAAGGTATGACAAAGCAACGCTTCTTCCAGGAGTTCCAAGAAGCTAGCAAACAAATGCAATCATTCGTTCAAACGCTGAACAGCATCAGCGCTGAACTTACAGCTATTGCTAACAAATTCCGTACAGCTGACCAAGCTCGTTAATCTGCTTTACATAGATCAGGCCGATGTGAAGTCTGAATTCGCCCTGAATTATAGGTGGATAGCAAGCTGAAGATGTACAACTACAGCAAAAACCGGGCGTTGTCACAACACCCGGTTTTTGCTGCAACTATGACACTAGGACAGAGAGAGGGATAAGCATGTCTTTTCAACCAAATCCCGGGGATGAAGTGGTGATTAACGACATTGCCTATACGATTGGGCAACATCCGGCTGCGCCGGGTCTGGCTTATGCCCAAGCCGGAAGGCAGGGGATTGTTTATCAGTTGTTACCCCGAAATGGTTCCCTTCATGGGGCCAAAGCACTAAAAGTCTTTTTTCCTAAATTCCGTATTCCGGCTATGGTATATCAGTCTGAGCATATGGAGTCCTATAGTGAACTGCCAGGTTTGCAGGTATGCAAGCGTGATGTGCTCACTCCGGAAAGAAACGGAGCGCTCATTGGAAAACATCCCGATCTGTTATATGCGGTGTTGATGCCATGGGTGCAAGGTCAGACCTGGTTCGATGTGATTAGTGATCAGAGACAGTTGACGGCTGAGGAAAGCCTGAAGCTGGCCAGAGCGCTTGCTGGAACGGGTTCGGCTATGGAACAACGTGGACTGGCTCATTGTGATATGTCCGCTCCCAATGTAATGATTCCGTTTTTTTCCGAAGTGGAGAACCTGGGGAAGACGTCTGCGGTAGAACTTGTGGATGTCGAGCAGATGTACGGTTCCAAGATGGATCGTCCGGATGCCCTGCTTGCCGGGTCGCCCGGTTATGCAGCCCATCGAACAGTGCACAGCGGTTTGTGGAGTTCATATGCTGACCGATTTGCCGGAGCTGTTATCATTGCTGAAATGTTAAGTTGGTCAGACCCCGTGATTGTAGAGAAAGCATGGGGCGAAAGTTATTTTGACCAGCATGAAATGCAAACGGTAAGTGAACGGTATTATGCGATGCGGGAGTCCCTCGAGAAACGTTGGGGTTCCAAACTGTCCGATCTGTTCATTCGAGCTTGGGAAAGTCACGATCTGAGCAGCTGTCCGACGTTTGGCGAGTGGTATGTTGCATTGGCTGCGGTAGACGTGGATCAGGCCAATGCGGCTGCTGCTGTGACGTCGGAAGAAGAAGCTGCCAATCCGTCCGAAGCTGATGTGAATCTGAAAAAGAGCTCAGAACCAGTAAATGAATCGGTGAATACGCAGGACGGGAACATTCCTCAAACGCCGCACTCTCCCGATCAGGAAGCGGTTGTGAACCGTCTGTTCCTGCAAGCAAGAGCCCTGGAGGATGAAGATAAACCGGCTGCAGCACTGGAAGTGTACCGCTCGCTTTATCATTTTATTCCTCATAACAGCGCGATGCAGATGGAAGTTGAGGCTGCAATTAAGGAACTGGATGCCAAGCTTAATCCAAAAGAAGACACAGACAAGCCTGTACATGTGCCATTCTACAGATCCAAAAAGTTCATGATTTCCTCCGCTGTGCTTATTGTATTGCTGGCAGGTGGCGTGCCAACGGTCAAAATACTCGCCGATCAGGCAGAGGTGAAGCAGAAAGAACAGCAGGAAGCCACACGACTGGCAGATATCAAAGCTGCGGAAGAGGCTGAAGCTGCAAAGGCAGCTGCGCTCAAACAGCAGGAAGAGCAGGAGAAGCAAAAGGCCGCTGAGGCTGCGAAACTGGATGCAGAGGAAAAGAAAAAGCTCGCTGAAGCCAAGCAGAAGGAAGCGGAAGCAAAGAAAAAAGAAGAAGAACGCAAGGCGCTACAGGCCAAGTACGACAAACAGGCGAAATATGAGGCCTATCTGGTGAAGCAGGAACAGCAGAAAAAAGAAGCCGCCAAGAGAGCGCAGCAAGAGAAGTACGATAAACAGGCAAAATATGAAGCTTATCTGGTCTGGAAAAAAGAGAATGATGCCAAGCTTGCAAGACAGGAAGCGGAGCGTAAAGCGGCTGCTGAAGTTAAACGTCAACAGGAGATTGCTCAGAAAGCCGCGCTCAAGAAAAAACGAGCCCAGAATGTAGTCACGCTGATTGCTCATTACAATAAAACGTATAACGCACAAAAAGGCAGAAAGATTGAAAATGCGGAAGCGTATGCCCGTGATTTCAAAAATCTATATAATACCGATGCTGCTTATTTCAAAGGGGTCGGTAAAGTGGCAGCTCGAATGAGTGCCATTAACAAATTCCTGAGCAACACCAGTTATACGTTGCCCAACTTATAAAATAACACGTGAATGAATGACGGAGGTGACTCACCCTAGATGAACTACACGATTCAAGCATCACAGCGTACACCTGCACTTATCATATATTTAATTGATATTAGCGCCTCCATGAATATGGTTCTGGAAAATCGTCGACGGATTGACGTTGTCTATGATGCCTTATCTCTTGCGATCCGCCAAATGGTATTTCGCTCTACCAAGGGTAATCGTCTGACACCTCGCTATCGTATAGCCATATTGGCATACAGCGATGATGTATATGACTTGTTAAACGGTATCAAAGGAATTGACGAGATCGCTGCAGTTGGTTCTCTGCCTGACTTGACACCGAAACGGTTTTCGGATTCTGCGAAGGCTTTCTTGCAGGCTGAAAAGATTCTGCAGGCCGAAATTCCGAATATGCAGGATTGTCCTGCACCACTTGTGTGCCATATGACCGATGGGGTAGCCACAGGTGAAGATCCCGAGCCCATTGCGAAAAGAATCATGGGCATGAGTGTACCTGATGGCAATGTGCTGGTGGAGAATATTTTTATATCGGATCATCTGCTGGAAGGGCCAATTGCTGAACCTAGAAGATGGAAGGGAATCTCTTCGGAAACAAATCTACAGGATGAGCATGGAGAGAAGCTGCGGAATATGTCATCCGTCCTGCCCGAAAGTTATCGGGAAATGCTTGTTGAAGCTGATTATTTGCTTGCACCCGGTGCACTCATGATGCTGCCAGGTACATGTGCAGAATTGGTATCAATCGGGTTCCAGATGTCCGCTGCTACGCCTGTGAGATAGGAGGGGAATCATGAGAGCGATGCGTTTGGCAACATTGTCTGCTGGAGATAAGGGGGGCCATGCCGAGCAACGGCATGGCAACTTTCGCTATGTGAGTGTACAGACGGGAGAACAGCCACTAACCCGCTATCAGGGCACAATTAAGTGCAGATATGGTTATGGCAGAGCGGCTGAGACGGTACATCAGGGAGATACCGGACAGGACTTTGCTGCGGTACGTATGAAAGGAAATGTCTGCAATTTTGTATTGTGTGATGGCGTAGGCATGAGTTACCTGGGCGATTTTGCAGCGCGTTTTCTGGGGAATGCTTTGCTGGATTGGTTGGAAACGACGCAGAATCCGACGGAGGATGCCGTGGAGCGTCTTCTTCATGACCTGACCCTTCCGGCATCCGAGCAACTGGAGAAATTACAGCCACTGGAAAGTTCCCCTTTGCTTCTACGTGAAGTGTTGATGGAAAAGCGAAGTCGAGGCAGTCAAGCCATGTATGTATGTGGACGGATTGAGCTTACGGGAGGTGGTCGCAAAAGTCGGGTGTGGCTTGCGTGGCAAGGAGATTCCCGCATTCGTCTGTGGCGTAATGGCCAGGAACAGTCTGAATTATTTCAGACTCACTGCAAGACAAATGAGCGTTGGTCTACACTTGAAGGACCTGTTGGTGGTAAGCCGCACATCTACGAGATGAAAGGATCCGCAGGAGATTCATTACGTCTTCAGTTATATACGGATGGATTAAATGATCTGGATGCCATTCAAGCCTATGTCCCGGATGAACACATTCAGGTACTGCTGGATGCCACACATACCGGCGGTCTTGAAGATGATGCCGCTTTCATTGAGCTGGAATGGTGAGTGCCAGTTACAAAGTTGTGGACCGATCCTGATATTGCTGTGACGTTGGTGTTGATCAACGGTGAAAAAACTTGCTGGTGTTGATTTAAAAGACACTCTTTTTGGGTAATCTTGTGAAGAATTGATTTTAAGTGCGTGTTCAAAAAGGTCGGTTTTCAGTACCAATGATGAGCTTGAACGTACATTCTTACATAATTGCTAAATCAAAGGAGTGGAATGGATAATGACACAACATAACGGCAAGTCACGTTTCCAAGGCAAGGTTGCGATTATTACCGGAGCAGGCTCCGGTATCGGGAAGGCCACTGCGGTTAAGCTGGCTAAAGAGGGTGCACATGTTGCATTGTTTGATCTGGTGAATGATCGAATCTCGGAAACGGAAGCAGAGATTAATGCGCTGCACCCTGGTGCGGCAAGAGCATTTGATGTAGACATTTCCGACCCGGCACGTGTGGAAAAGGCTGTGCTGGAAACGGTTGAGTTATTCGGCGGTTTGGATATTGTTTTTGCCAATGCGGGCATTAACGGTGTATCGGCACCCATTGAGGAGATTCAGGTTGAAGATTGGCAGCAGATTATTACAACCAACCTGAATGGAACATTTTTCACCATTAAGTATGCATTGCCTCACGTGAAAAAACGGGGTGGAGGCAGTATCATCATCACGAGTTCGATTAATGGCAATCAACGCTTCTCAAGCTTTGGCATGTCGGCGTACAGCACGTCCAAGGCAGGGCAGGTTGCTTTTGCGAAGATGGCTGCGCTGGAGCTGGCGAAGTTCAAGATACGTGTAAACGTGATCTGCCCAGGAGCGATTGCGACAAATATCGATCAAAGTACGGTCAAAACGGATGATCTGCAACAGATCATTATTCCGATGGAGTTCCCGGAAGGACAGCAGCCACTTGCGGACGGGCCGGGTCAGCCGGAACATGTTGCCGATCTGGTAAGTTTCCTCGCATCTTCCGAATCCAGACATATTACCGGAGCAGAGATCGTTATTGATGGTGCCGAATCATTGCTCAGCTAAGTGAGCACTCCGGATAAATTTCATTTTTGCTTAGGCGTGTCTTAGGGTGTGTCTGCGATAGTCGTTCCTCTGGAACGGCTTTTTTTGTTATAATGCTAACATTCGATTAAAGATACTGAAGAGCAGTAGGGTACATTCATTAGGAGCGATAATATGCATATAGAGTTACCGATACAAGAGATTATTCCGGAGTTAAGACAGTTATTTCGGGATCAAGATACAGGTGTGTTAATTGCAGAGCCGGGGGCGGGAAAAACAACTGTTGTACCGCTGGCTTTGCTGGAGGAGCCGTGGGTTGCGGGACGGAAAATCATAATGCTGGAACCCCGAAGGCTGGCTGCGCGTTCGGCTGCATCGAGACTGGCGGCTACGCTTGGGGAAAAAGCGGGGCAGACCGTAGGATACCGTGTACGCATGGATACCCGGGTGAGTCAGGCGACGCGCATTGAAGTTGTGACGGAAGGGGTATTGACCCGGATGTTGCAGCAGGACCAGGGGCTTGAGGATACGGCGATGATTATATTTGATGAATTCCATGAGCGTCACCTACACGGGGATTTGGGTCTGGCTCTGGCATTGGAATCGCGAGCGATGTTACGTCCAGATCTGAAATTGCTGGTGATGTCGGCGACCCTTGATCCTGTTCCCGTTTGTGGGTTGCTTGGCGAAGGTACAAAATCAATTCATTGTCCGGGTCGCACGTTTCCGGTGGAAACACGATATGTGCCGAGACCAGCAGCCATGCCGCTGGAACAATTCACGGCTCAGACGGTGACGAGGGCATTAGCCGAACAGGAGGGAGACGTGCTTGTTTTCCTTCCTGGCGCAAGAGAGATACACCGTACAGAGCGAGAGTTATTAAACAGTTCTCTTCCTGCGCATGTGAAAGTTCATTCCCTGTATGGCAGTATGCCGGTGGAACAACAGGATGAGGCCATACGCCCGGCGGCTGAGGGCTCACGCAAAGTTGTGTTGTCGACCTCCATTGCGGAATCCAGTCTCACACTCGCTGGAGTTAAGATTGTGGTGGATGCGGGGCTGAGCCGAGCATCGGCATTCTCGCCGCGCACGGGCATGAGCCGGCTTGTTACCCTGCCGGTGTCCAAGGCGTCAGCCGATCAACGGCGGGGTCGTGCAGGGCGAATTGCCCCAGGGGTGTCTTACCGGCTATGGAGCGAAGAGGTTCATGGGGGGCTGCCTGAGGCAGCTCGCCCGGAGATCACCTCCGCGGATCTTGCGCCGCTTGCGCTGGAGCTTGCCGTCTGGGGTGTCCAGTCCCCAGCAGAGCTGCAATGGCTGGACACTCCGCCTGACGCCGCCTACGGCCAGGCACAGGCGCTGCTGCGCCAGCTGGGCGGCCTGGACGACGCAGGCCGCATCACGCCCTTCGGGCGGCGGATGAACACGCTTGGCGTGCATCCGCGACTGGCCAGCATGCTGCTCCGCGCGGCGGAGCTTGGGCTGGCCAGCTACGCCAGCATGCTGGCGGCACTGCTGCAGGAGCCTGCGGGCCTCCGCAGCAGTGCCAGTGCAGGCGCGGGCACGGACCTCCGCCCGCGCGTAGAAGCGCTGCTGACCGCTGACAGCAGCGGCATGCCGCAAGCGGCAGCAGCTGTCGCAGACGGCGCGGCCGTGCGGCGCATGCTCCAGGAGAGCCGCCAGCTGCGCTCGGCGCTCGGCCCGGCGGCCGATCCGGTGCGGCCGGATGAGGACAGCTGCGGATTGCTGCTGTCCTTCGCCTATCCGGACCGGATCGGGCAACGCCGGGAGGACGGCCGCTATCTGCTGAGCAGCGGCCGCGGCGTACGGCTCGCAGCGACAGAATCGATGAGCCGTTCAGCGTATCTGGTCGCAGCCGAGGCAGACGACCAGGGCGCAGATGCGCGCATCCTGCTGGCTGCGCCGTTGCAGGAGCAGACATTGTTGCAGGCAGGTCAGCACTTGCTGCACAATGAAGTGCAAGTGGCATGGGATTCCAATACCCGCAGCGTGCGCGCACATAAGAGACTTCATATTGGAGCCCTTGTGATTAAAGAGAGCAGTATTGCACAGCCACCTGAAGATCAGGTGCTGGAAGCACTGTTAACCGGAATACGAATGGAAGGGCTGGATTGTCTGCCCTGGACAAAAACATCCAGACAACTTGCGGACAGGCTGCGGTTCCTGCATCTCCATCTACCTGATTGGCCCGACCTGATCGAAGATGATCTGACCGAAGAGCTGGAAGAACATCTTACCCCTTATCTGACAGGCATGCGATCGGCAGCCGACCTGAAGAGATTGTCGATGCAGGATGTATTACTGGGTGGATTGAGCTGGACGCAACGACAACAACTGGACGATGAGGCTCCGACGCATATACAGGTGCCCAGTGGTTCACGTATTCCGGTGGACTACAGCCGTCCAGAGGCCCCTGCTTTAGCGGTGAGATTACAGGAGATGTTTGGACAACAGGAGACACCGCGTATAGCGGGTGGGCGAGTCCCGTTGACCATCCACTTGTTATCGCCAGCTCAGCGACCTGTACAGGTTACACGAGACTTGGCCAATTTCTGGCGAGAGACGTACTTTGACGTCAAAAAAGATCTGAAAGGTCGTTATCCGAAGCATTACTGGCCGGATAATCCACTTGAAGCGGTCGCCACAAATCGGGCCAAGCCACGGGGGAAATAGATGAATTATTTCGTTTTTTCAGATATCAACGACACGTGTCTGGAGCACAACGTGAAGCGGGAGCGCTAACGAACTTGTGACGTCTTATTCAGCGATGTGAAGCGCCGCAGCAATCTAAGGAATCTGAAACACCTTATATCTGAATAACCAGCTGTTTACAACGGGTTTGTCAGGTAATTTTGGTAAATAACGTGTCTCATGTTCCTTACAAACTTAAATGAAGACCCGAAGGCTAAATAAGACGTCCTCGGTTCCTTAGAAAATCGTCTGGGACAATCCGCCAGGATCAGCCACCCTGTACTTCAAGATGTTCTGGACGCCGATGTCCTTCCACGTAAGAGTATGCCTGACAACGTATCACATGCCTGAGTTTGAATGCACAACCTGATGAGGATTAAAAGCAATGAACATCAGCAATTTTTTACTATCAACACATAGTATATTGACTTGCAAACGTTTAAAAGAAACTTAGGCGGGTAATAACATAGCGAACCACTCAATAATATGAGGAGGGATTCACTATGCAGAAGAAAATCGTAGGTGTGTTTAATACAGAACGTGAAGCATCGCAGGCTATCGAGGGTTTGAAAGCACAAGGATTCACTTCAGATGAAATCTCCGTTGTTACACAAGATCGAGATGAACTGAAGGCCATTCGGGAAGAGACAGGTACCAAAGCCCCTGAAGGCGTGGCTGCGGGTGCAGCAACAGGTGGTGTACTTGGTGGCGTGGCTGGTCTGCTTGCAGGTATCGGTGCACTGGCCATACCCGGCATAGGACCCATTCTGGCCGCAGGCCCCATTGCAGCAGCATTTACCGGTGCAGCTGTAGGTGCGGGAGCTGGCGGATTGGTGGGTGGTCTGGTCGGTCTCGGTATTCCGGAAGAGGATGCTAAACAGTATGAGGAGTATGTACAGAATGGCAAAATTCTGCTGCTCGTAGACTCCACAGATCGGGACACCGATGTGTACGATGTGTTTAGCAGCAACAGCCAACTTAATCGGGACAGAGCGCAAGTTCATGGTGCAGATGTACCTGCTGAACGTCCGGATCTGGATATGGAAGAACGCAGATTGGAAGCCCAAAACAAGGCAGCGCGATTCGGTAACAATACATTCCTGTAATCTTGCCGTGAATTTAATCGATATGAAATAAAACCCAATGACTTATTATCTGCAAAATGGAATGACATATATGATCCACCAGATGGTCATTAGCCGGTTTCCTTAAGGGAAGCCGGCTTTTGTCCCTGTGTTGCATATGGGTGGGTGTCAATAATATCGGATGGTGTTTTTACCCAGTCAAGCAGGGAATAACAATACATATAACAGAACAGCCAAAGCGAGTCCAATCACCAGTAGCATCATGGTAAGAAACCGGATTAATCCGGTCGATGCCTGAAACTTCTGTTCATTGATTTGTGTACGCTTCCGATGATACGCTGCTGCCGAATACACAATGATGGATATGCCGCCAATCAGAGAAGTTATACCCGTAATAATCGCCGCAATATGTGCAAGCCGATCATACGCCGACGAATTGAAACCAAATCCGGCAGCAAGAAAGCCGATGCCCGCCATGGCAATACCGGTGCGTACCCAGGCCAGAAAAGTTCGCTCGTTAGCCAGATGTTGCTGGACATACTTGGAATCGGTAGTGGTTACGTCTTTGTCTGTTAAAGAAATGTTTATCAACTCCGTTCATTAAATCTACGGCTTCATTGTACTTTGTTTTTATCGCAAAACCAAGAAAGGATGGCTGAATGTATGCCTCGCAAAGAACGAATTACAGAAATAGAGAGCTTAAGGGGAATTGCCTTTGGAGCGGTGGTTCTTCAGCATTCCATCGCACATTACTCTTTAGTCCCGGAGACGAGACTGGAGGATGGTGTGTTACTGGCCATACTGCTGATGCTCTCCAAATTTGCAGTTCCTTTATTCATATTCATAACAGGTATGGTGCTGTTTTATAACACGGGAGACAAGCTGCATTATGGCCAGTTCATAAGAAAAAGAGTAAACGACGTCATCGTGCCTTATCTGATCTGGTCACTCATTTATTTTACACTTGCACCGCGTGGCTGGACCGGATTTGGATGGAATGACATCCCGGACCTAGGTTTGAAGTTGATTACTGGCAAAACGACTTCACACTTTTGGTACATTATTATGCTGATCCAGTTTTATCTGTTATTTCCGCTCTTCTTGCGTGCAATTCGTTATGTATATAACCGATATGAGGCCAAGGGGCGTATGATCGCATTATTGATTTCTGGTGTAGTGTATCTTGTACTTGCGGATCAATTAAGAAACATCGCCAAGTTCATGGAATGGCTGAATATCCCGGTGCTGACAGATGCTTTTACAACGTATGCAGACCGCAATTTCCTCTATTTCTTTATTTATTTTGTGCTTGGTGCAGCAGCGGGGTTATCCGTCCAGCATTGGAATGAATGGATTCATCGATTGCGCTGGATATACTGGACAGTGTTTATTGTTCTGGGTCTGCGGTTTACTTATTTATTAATGCTGGAGTTTCAGAAGCCGGAGGGAATCAAAATTACGTTCTATACGGTCAGCCTGATCCGCCCGGATATGGCACTCTTTCTGATAGCCTCTATTATGGTCATGTACCAGCTGGCCGGAAAACTGCATAACCTCAGAGTTACACGACTGCTGGGATGGATTGGTGGTGTATCGTATGGCGGTTATCTGATGCATATGTTGATGCTGCGGTATAGCTACATTCCGGATGAGTTGTTTTACGTTGCTATGGGCTGGAACCCTGTCGTTCGGATGATCATCACCTGGTTGTTGGCTCTTACATTATCCTGTGTAGTGACATGGCTTATCTCTCGTGTAAGCTGGGGCAAATGGATTGTGGGAATCGTACCGAAGTCTGTTCGCGATAAATGAATCCATCAACATATGAAAAATTCATAATAGATCACCACAGCCGCACAGAAGTGTACGGGAGTACGAGAGTAAACGAACACAAGATACAGGAGCACAGGTAGTACAGCTTTTACAGCTTGTGCACAGTCTTTCTTATTATTAAAATTCGATCTCACGACTCCCTGAGCCCTGAAATAAACAACTTTTGAATCAATTTCATAACTCACTAAAAATGGATTTCTGTAACTGGATATAGACAAATTGAACCGTTTCAATCTATATCCAGCCTTGATTGAAGCAGCTAAAGGTATTATGAAATTGATTATTTTGAATAAAAATTAAAATTTCATTACATGAAAAATTCACAACAGAAAACCTTTTTCCGTGCTTCCCCCAAGTTACCGCGTATCCACACGATTTCTTTCTCACCTTCTTTGAAGATGGACAAAAGGGAGGCAAAGCGGAGAAAGATGGCAGAACCCGAACATAAGTTTTATAATACTAGATATATAGGTTCTGACAGGAGGGGAATGAACGTGGCTTTTATGATTGCACAGCGGGCATTTATCAAGCTGTATCTGATTACAATGGTTGAACAGCACAGGGGGTATGGTTACGAGATGCTGGAGGCGATGAAGCAGGAATTCAAAGACTACGGTTACGTACCACCCCAGAGCGAGGTATATCGGGCACTGCATGAATTGGTACAGCAAGGTGTTTTTTATCGGACAAAGAAACTGAAGGGCAATGATCCAAAGGTCGATTTTCAGGAAATCGTTTTATATCATTTCACGGATGATGGTGCGGAAAAAGCTGAGTTATACAAGAAACAGGTCAAAACGGACCTGGATCGTTGTCTCGGCATGTTACACAAGGCAGAAGAGGACAATTACGGTATGAAAGGAAGATGAGCATGAACAGACAGTTACAGTGGGGGGTACTCGGTACGTCAACCATTGCCAAAAATGCAGTCATTCCGGCAATCCAGCAGTCTGAACGTGGTGAGGTGTTGGCGATTGCCAGCCGCAGCAAAGAAAAGGCGGAAACCCTTGCCGAAGAACTCGGCATTGCCAGATCGTATGGCAGTTATGAAGAGCTCATCGCTGATCCGGACATTGAAGCCGTCTATATTCCTTTGCCTAACCATATGCACAAAGAATGGACCATCAAAGCGGCACAGGCTGGCAAACACGTGTTGTGTGAGAAACCAGCTGCCCTGAATGCAGATGAATCAGCAGAAATGATTGAGGCGTGTGAGCAGCAAGGTGTTCTTTTTGCAGAAGCAATTATGTATCGTTATCATCCCAAGCACAGACGTGTGCAAGAGATTATAGCTAGTGGGGAGATTGGTATCGTTAGAGCCATCCATGGTAACTTTACGTGTAATACCGCTGATGACAAGGAAAATGTAAGGTTCAAAAGAGAGATGGGCGGCGGATCATTATTCGATCTTGGCGTGTATCCGATCTCGGCAGCCCGGATGTATCTGGGACAGGAACCGGAAGCGGTGACCGTACACGCTTTATTCTCGGACGAGCATGATGGAGTGGATATGATGGCGTCGGGACTGGTCGAATTTCCGAATTCGGTAGCCTTAACTTTTGACTGTGGCATGTGGGCTTCAGGACGAGCGGAGATGGAGATTCTCGGGACGGAAGGGCGGATTGAACTGCCAAAAGTGTTTGGCTGGGAGAACAGTGATATTCCACCTCAGATTATTGTGCACACCGATTCGGTTAGCCGTGAGGAGCGTGTGTCGGTGTCGAATTCCTATGTGCTTCAGGTGGAGACATTTGCAACGGCTGTGCTTGATGGAGCAGCTCTACCTTTCAGTCCGGAAAATACCATTCAAAACATGCGCGTGATTGATGCGTGCCTGGAATCGGCTCGAACTCGTCAACGTGTGCAGCTGATCGATTAGATTAGGTCAAGTCAGTTTACACATACTAGTAAATGCAGACTCCATCTTCAGGGATGAGAGTCTTTTTTTCTGTCTTAAAATGTTACAATTATAATATTTTACAATTAAAACGTCTGAATTTGATATTTCTACCAAATTGATGTGATATAAATAGTCATGAGATGACTTGTTTACTATAATCTAGCAGAACGCACAACCAGAAAGTTACAGCTTGCAGGATGCATGTCGTGACAACGTTCATCTACTTTGAAGGATCGGGAGGCCGGATTATGAAAAAGTTGATATCCACCGCATTACTGGCATTGTTGTTAACGTTTGTTTTCCTCACAGGTTCACAGTTCACTCCAGTTGGACAGCAGAAGGCATCTGCTGCAACATGTACCATCATCAATACGTTTACAGGTGTAGCTAACTATTTGAGTGCAAACGGAACGTTGCCATGTAACTTTATTACCAAATCACAAGCAACAGGACTCGGCTGGGTAGCTTCACAAGGAAACTTGGCTGTAGTGGCTCCTGGGAAAAGCATTGGTGGAGACGTATTTGGCAATCGGGAGGGGCTTCTGCCTTCAGCAAGTGGACGTACATGGCGCGAAGCAGATATTAACTATACTTCCGGCTTCCGTAATTCGGATCGGATTGTGTACTCCAATGATGGACTCATCTACAAAACGACAGATCACTATGTATCATTTACACGCATGAAATAGAGGAAGGAGCAGTCATGAACACCGTGATTCTGGATGGAGAAGACTTTGCTAGTAGCGCTGAACTTCATCAGCAATTAAAGGTTAAGTTGAAGCTGCCGGATTTTTATGGGGGTAATCTCGACGCTCTATGGGATTGCCTGACGGGTACGGTTGAACTTCCACTAGAGCTAAGATGGACCAACTACCGAATCAGCGAAGAACGACTGGGGAATGCAGCAGGCCGGGTACGTGATTTGATGTTGGAGGTACAGGCTGAACAGGCTGGATTTCAATTGCGTGTTGAGAAGTAGGCAGCAAATAAAGGCAGTTCAAATATAATCCGTCCAGCCGAGCAGACCACATGTGGTCTGTTTTTTTTGTGTTATAGGAGTTGTTCGAAAAGGTTGTTCAAAAAGTCTTTGTGTTGATTACGAATCATCTGAAAGTAGAGCGAGATTTTACTTTGCTTACTTGTCGTTAAAATTATTTTCACGAAGGTATTGATTTCTGCATAACTTACGTTAAAATAAAATTAACATGAAAAATATTTTAACGTTAGGGAGTGGAAAGTCATGAACGATAACACAGCAGTTGGCAAGCAAGGTATGGGTGAGTTAATACGAATCAGACCGTACATGCAATTTATGCTTAGTAAAGTTGTATCCAGATTTGGTGATTCGATTGATTCGATTGCTTACAGTTGGATGGTGTACATTCTGACCGGTTCGAAAGTGCTGATGGGCACGTTGCTGGCGGTGAATTTTTTGCCCAATATCCTCCTGGGTCTGTTCGCCGGGGCTTTGGTTGATCGCATGTCTCCCAAAAAAGTCATTGTGATTACGAATACTGGCCGCGGGTTGTTTGTGGGGATTACAGCTCTGCTGTTTGGATTGGGTCAACTTGAAGTCTGGCATCTGTTTGTCATTACAATTCTGAATTCTTTGCTGGAATGTTTCACTACTCCTGCGGAAGTGTCCAGTGTCCCCCGATTGCTTCCCCAATCGATGCTACTTTCGGGTAATGCCATGTCCTCTTCCGCAACCAGAGTGGCCGAACTCGCAGGACTTGCAGTGGCGGGTGCCCTTATTGCTACAATAGGCATTGCCTGGACGATCCTGATTGATGCTGGATTGTTTGCGCTAAGTGCTTTAATTATGAGCCGAGTCGGCTATCCTGAAACCTCAACATCTGCTAACAATGATAGTAGGACATCGATTGAAATAGATTCTCTTCCATCCGAAAAAAGTAGTATATTCTCCGAAATGGCAGAAGCTTTTCATTTTCTTCGTAAACATTCCTTATTGTTAATTGTCTCTATCCTGTTTGCCTTCATTAATTTCTGCCTGATGCCGTTTAATGTTCTCCGTACACCCTATGTCATTGAAACGCTGCATGCTGGCGCTGGGGGATTGAGTCTGCTCAGTGGGCTGATGGTGGGAGGCATGTTACTTAGCGGTGTATGGTTGACACAAAGGGGAGCGAAATATCGTAAAAGTGTGCTGGTCATCAGTGGTATTGTCATGTTGGGTCTCAGTTATGCGATGACGGCATTACCCGCTTATATGACTTCCTTCCAACTGCCGGTTGCAGCGGCCTTTTGTCTACTGATGGGTATGGGGATTCCGCTGGCTACAACACCGCTTGGTACCTATCTTATGGAAGTTACCCCTTCGGAGATGCTGGGCAGAGTGTATGCCCTTCAGACTATGCTTGTCTTGAGTGTTGCACCACTTGGGAGTCTGGTTTCGGGAGCACTTGCAGATTGGCTGACCATGCCGGTTCTGTTTATCGTTTTTGGTGTTATGCTGGCCATGTCAGCAGGTATGCTGTTATTTAGCAAAAGTTTTCGAAGTGCTCTGTGAAGATATTCAGAAGTGATCATTAGCCGATTTTCTGTATCAAGTCATTTCCGGCTCGTTTTGACCGAAGTCCTGACGCAGCGGTATAATAGAGACATCGATGGACAACAGGTACCCCGGAAATGAGGATACAGGGATGGAGCACAAGGTTCTTTCAACAATTGAAGAAATTAAAATTTACTCCGATCCGTATCGGATACAGATTATGAATATGTTTAACAAGCAGGGCAGACCATCCACGGTTAAAGAGATCGCCGATCAGATGGGTGAGGTGCCAGCCAAAGTTCACTATCATGTAAAAAAGCTGGAGAAAATCGGTCTACTGACGATCGTTTCCACGCGTGAGATTAATGGGATTATCGCAAAATACTACGAACCGTTTACCGGAGAGATCCATCTCCGTCACGAAGATGAAGACAAGGAAAACTCACCATTGAAACAGGTGTTTCGATCCGAGACGCTCAAATTGTTAAATGAGATGTTTGAACAAAGTCGTCAGCGATTCATGTATCATGCGGAAAACGAAGATCGGATGTTTCTCTCGGATATCACGCTGTACGCAACCCGTGAGGAAGTAGAGCAGTTGTATAAAAACATCATAAAACTCTGTGAACCCTATACAACAAAAGAGAATCAACAAGGGGAACAGGAGGTCTTTCAGTTATTCTCTGCCCTCTCTAAACCTGTAGTGAAAATGCCTGTTTCTAAGACAGATGCAAAAGAGAAAAAGAAAGCTACGTCTGATAAGGGCAAATCAACTCCAAAAATGCCTCGATCTGTGTCTAAGCGGCAGGAGTCTGCAGCATCTGATAGTGAATCGAAAGAATAAATGGATGGAATCCAAGTGTTCAGCGTTATCGCTGGAAGCAAGTAACGGCAAACGTGAGAGTCTGCTTAGGAGAAAACTAGAAAAAGCCGCCCAATGGCGGCTTTTTAATGCGTGATAAGGAAGGCTAATGGTGGAGCAGCCTACGGAATCCAATTCAATTTTGTCGCTTACCGTTTCATTTCATAACGAAGTTACATGTTCTCATCGTAGCCCTTCACATCACGTTTGGCTGCGGTTGCGGGGGAATTAGATGTACCATATTCTTCGACCGCTTCCCAGGCATCTGCGTTGTCGAACTTGCCGGCCCGCTGCTGTCTTCCTTCTCCAGCACCACTCGGAGGCATGGTCATTACTTCTTCTTCAACGGGCCGATCGTTGCTGATCTCCCGATTAGGCGTGTCGTCAATACAGTAAGCGGTATAAGGGATAGCCTCAAGTCGTTCGAAGGGAATATCTTCTCCGCACGTTACACAGGTTCCATATGTACCTTGCTCCATACGTTCCAATGCGTCGTTCACTTGATTGAATTCGTCTGTTAATGTATCGTCAATCGCCAGATCACGGCTACGTTCGAATGTTTCTGTACCCGCATCTGCCGGATGATTATCATAGGAGGACAGTTCACCAGTTGAATCTTTCAGCGACTCGACTGGAGCACCGTCTTCCATGCTGGATTCAAAATGACGCTGCAAGTTTTCACGTTGCTCCAAAAGGGCGTTTTTCAGTATTTGATGTTGATCTTTAGTTAATGTACTCATAAGGGCATGCTCCTTTCCCGTTGTGGGGTGTAGTGAGTCTTTACCCGAATTGGGTGAAAAGCAATCATTTCGTGAGGAATAGGGCTGTATCGTTTTATATCTGACGGATTATGTGTTATAAAAAATAGAGAGAGAAAATGCCGTATGTTCTTTACAGGAATTAGAACCACGGCTTGGCTTATAATGGAGGTTGTCAATATGGATGAACATATGAAACGAAGATTGGATAAACAGAGACAATTGTTCAAACAATTGGGTGTGCAGCTAGATGCGTTATCGATTCATGAAAAACAATTTAATTATAAACTTCGTGGTTATGATCCGGATGAGGTAGATGCTTATCTTGACCTGGTCATCAAAGATTACGAACGTTTCTATGCCAATATTGCAGATCTGATGGACAAATGGCAAGAACAGCAGTTAACGATCCGTGATCTCAAGTCGTCTGCAAAACCGGTGGAAGATCCGACCAAGATTGATCGCAAACAGCTGGATGATATTGTGAAACAACTGGAGTACAGTGTGCGACAGCTCAAGATCAGAGCACGTCCCGAAAAGGATCTGTTCTCTGAATAACGGCAGCATGTCCTGGATTATATTAAATAAAGGTGGTTAATCATGAGTACTCATTTTTCGGTCAGTGTGCATTGTTTGTTGTTATTGTCTCTCAGCGCGCCTGAACGAATCACGTCTGCACATATTGCAGGTAGCGTGAATACCAACCCTGTCGTCGTCAGACGTATTCTGGGCGGGCTGAAAAAGGCGGGATTGGTGAACTCCTCTCCTGGAACAAGAGGTTTCTACTTAGCGAAGCCATCAAGTGAAATCACATTAGCCATGATCTATCAGGCTGCCAAGGACGAAGGTCCATTGTTCCCGATTCATGGCAATTGTAACCCGGATTGTGAAGTGGGCTTGCATATTGACAGCTTGCTGACCAATCTGTATCAGGTTGCCGAGGCGAAGGTGGAGCAGTTCTTTGCATCCATTACACTTGAAGATATGGAACGTTCCTGTACTCAGATGCAAGCTGTTCCATCACAGACAGAGTAGATTGTAATCAGAGGTAAAGGAAAGGTGGGTTGTTATATGAAAATTGTAGTCATCTCTGACACGCATTGTTCACGTAAATCACAGATATTACCGGTTAGGCTCCTTGATGTACTGCCGAGTGCCGATCTTATTCTTCATGCCGGTGACTGGTCGGATTGGAGCGTATACCCATTGCTTAGCGAGTATGCACCTGTTGAAGGCGTAGCTGGTAATACGGACCCGTCCGAAATCGCGGAAAAACTGGGGTATTCCCGTATTGTTGAAGTGGAAGGACTTCGTCTGGGGCTTGTGCACGGGCATCTGGGATCAAAGGGTACGGAGCAGAATGCAATTCATACCTTTGCAGGCCAGCATCTGGATGCTGTGATCTACGGACACTCACACATCCCAGTGATGCATACCGTGGACAACACGCTGGTATTTAATCCGGGGTCGCCTACGGATAAACGTTTTCAGAAGCAATACTCATTTGGCATCATGACAATAGATCAGGGGAAAATACAGGCTGAACACGTATTCTTTGATCGGGATTAGAGAGATATACGCTGGTTGCAAGTTGGACGAGTACAAGAGCCAGAACCAACTACTGAAGTGGCGACTGGATAACTGATAGGGAACCTTTTCCTCAAATTTCATCTTATAGATAAAAAGATTATTGTACAAGGCATCTTTGAGCAGAATTCAAATCTGTTCCAAGGATGTCTTTTTTGATTTGAGATCACATCATTCTCTTGGGAAGTTATCTCTGAATGGGGAATGTGCTCAGTTCGTTATCTGTCATTCATCTGTTGGCGTTTTCCCCTATGGTGACGTTCAGTGGAGTGATACAATGCCTTTACGACATGAAATGAATACGTTTACATAAGGAGATGGATCATGATGAAACTGTCTGTATTCACGGTGGCTACCCCTGATCTGAATGCAGAAGAATTGGCATCGGCTGCGGCAGCAGCGGGGATTGATGGAATTGAATGGAGATTCCGTGGAATTCCTGAAGATGCTATGTCTGAAGAGCCTTCATACTGGAGAAATAATCGATGCTCCGTAGATCCGAGCCGCTGGGAAGAACAGGTTCCTGTTTTTCGTGAAGCAGCGGTAGGGCAAGGTAGAAAATCCATCGCACTTGTACCGTATCTGGACTGTGGAGATCTGTCTGCCACCGAACAGGCGTTTCAGGCTGCGGCTGGTTTAGGAGCATCTATGATGCGTGTGGGTGTTCCTGGATATGATCGCAAGACCAGTTATCCTGAGTTGTATCGTAAAGCCGTGGATTACCTGAGTGAAGTACAAGATCTGGCCAAACAGTACAACATCAAGGCGATTGTAGAGACACATCATCAGACGATTGCTCCGACCGCATCGCTGGCCTATCGGCTTGTGCAATCGCTCGACCCGCAGCATGTGGGTGTATTGTACGATCCAGGCAATATGGTGCATGAAGGATATGAGAATCATCGGATGGGACTTGAGTTGTTAGGCCCTTATCTGGCTCATGTACATGTAAAAAATGCCGGGTGGTTTGAAGCAGAAGGGAAAGATTCGCAAAAGGCTAATGTGACTGAGAAGAGCAGCGGAGTGACTCTGAATACAGCCTGGAAATGTCACTGGACGCCGCTGACTGAAGGCATGGTCGATTGGGTACAGATGGTGCGGGATCTTCGTGCCGTCGGGTATGACGGATACTACGGAATAGAGGACTTTTGTGGTGCCTTGGAATCCAAGGCGATGTTACAGCATTTTGCAGACGTTTTCGAAGAAATTGAGCGTCGTGTGGACGAGGAGGAGCAGTCATGAGTATCGTACGAGTAGCGGTTATTGGTATAGGAAACATGGGAGCAGCACATGCCAGAACGTTGGTGGCTGGAGAAGTACCCGGTGCAGAGCTGGTCGCCGTATGTGATGTAAGAAGAGAGATGGAGAGCTGGGTATCCAGTCACCTTCCGGCAACGGTCACCTATTGGCAGGATGCAGAGCAGATGATGGCTTCGGGTACGATTGATGCAGTCATTATTGCAACGCCGCATTATGATCATCCGGAACAGGCCATTCAGGCTTTCAAGCATGGCTTGCATGTCATGATCGAGAAGCCGGCCGGTGTATATACGAAACAGGTACGCAAGATGAATGAAGCGGCCGCAGCCAGTGGCAAAGTCTTTTCCATGATGTACAACCAGCGGACCAATCCACTCTACATTAAGCTGAGAGACTTGATTGCTTCGGGCGAACTGGGTGAGGTACGGCGTACCAACTGGATTATTACGAACTGGTATCGATCCCAAAGTTACTATGATTCCGGCGGCTGGCGGGCAACATGGGCAGGTGAAGGGGGCGGTGTACTGATTAACCAGGACCCGCATCAACTTGATCTGTGGCAGTGGACCATCGGCATGATGCCGGTGCGAATGCGTGCTTTCTGTTCGTTTGGCAAGTATCGGAACATTGAAGTGGAAGATGATGTAACAGCTTATGTGGAGTATGAAAATGGAGCAACGGGTGTCTTCGTAACGACTACTGGAGAAGCACCGGGTACCAATCGATTTGAGGTCAACGGAGACCGGGGTAAAATCGTTATTGAAGATGGAAAACTTACGTTCTGGCGACTTCGGGAATCTGAGCCTGAATTCAATCAGCGGTTTACCGGAGGTTTTGGGCAGCCAGAATGCTGGAAGTGTGAGATTCCGATTACAGGTGTGGAAACGGGGCACCCGGGTCTGATTCGTAACTGGGTTGATGCGATTCGTACAGGCGTACCACTTATTGCTCCCGGTGAGGATGGTATACACGGATTGACGTTATCCAATGCGATGCTGCTGTCCACTTGGACGGATAACTGGGTGGATCTGCCGATCGATGAGGATCTGTTCTACGAGCATCTGCAGGAACGCATTGCTGGTTCAACGACAAAGAAAGAAAAGGCATTCAGTGGCAGTCAACCTGCTGATCTGAGTCAGACGTTTAAATGAAGACGATTTGTTATATAAGTTGAACTAATCATTTACACGTAACGGAGAGGACAGAAAAAACCTGGAAAAGCGAAGCGTTCGCCTTTATCCCCGGATTTTCCCCTTTGGAAAAGGGAATCAAAAAATCTGGGGATAACAGCGATTGGAAGGTTATTCTGTCATCGTAGTGTCTGTGTGAATAATCTCTAGTTCAGCTTATATAGACGAGTTCATTGTAATCAACATTTTATAATAAGGATGGGATGACATGGCTAAAGACGGGATGTTCTATGCACCAAAAAGTGTTACAAAAGAGGTCGTATGTGGTCCGGGTGAGTTCACGATTGCTGCTGTCGCGCTGGATCATGGACACATCTACGGCATGGTTGGGGCATTGTTGGAGGCTGGTGCTACCCTCAAGTGGGTGTATGATCCGGACCCGGCGAAGGTAGCGGCATTTCAGAAGCAGTTCCCACAGGCTCAAGTTGCTGGATCTGAAGCCGAAGTGCTTGCAGATGATGAGGTGTTATTGGTGGCAAGTGCAGCGATCACTTCAGATCGTGCGCCGCTTGGCATGAGAGTTCTGGCCGCAGACAAGGATTATTTTACAGACAAAGCCCCATTTACCACGCTGGAGCAATTAAAGCTTGCACGAGAAGAAGTGAAGCGAACGGGCAAAAAGTACATGGTGTATTACAGTGAACGACTGCATGTAGAAAGTGCGATCTATGCGGGGCAGCTTATCGAACAAGGGGCAATCGGCAAAGTAGTGCAAGTTATGGGCACAGGCCCGCATCGCCTGAATGCCGGAGGAAGACCCGACTGGTTCTTCAAGCATGAGCAGTATGGCGGCATTCTATGTGATATCGGGAGTCACCAGATCGAACAATTTCTGACGTTTGCATCATGTACGGACGCTGAGGTAGGGTTCAGTCGTGTGCATAACTTCAATCACCCACAGTTCCCGGAACTGGAAGACTTCGGCGAAGCTTCTCTGATTGGTGATAACGGAGCTTCCGGTTACTTCCGAGTGGACTGGTTCACACCGGATGGTCTGGGCACATGGGGCGATGGGCGTACGGTTATTCTGGGAACGGACGGTTATATCGAGCTGCGGAAGTATATCGATGTTGCGAGAGAACCTGAAGGAGATCAGGTCTATCTGGTAAACCATGAAGGCGAGTTTCGCTACAGCGTGAAGGGCAAGGTCGGTTACCCGTTCTTCGGCCAACTCATTCGCGATTGTCTGGACCGGACCGAGACAGCCATGACACAGGAACATGCATTCAAAGCAGCAGAACTCTGCCTGATTGCACAGCATAAAGCGATGAGCGAGCGCGTGGTGTGGAGTAGCGGAGCGAAGTAAATGTTTTAGGTGAAGGGGAGCAAAGGTTGATCACTAAAGGTTATCCGTAATTCTTCTTTTGTTAAGTGAAGAAAGAGCAGCTCAAATGTTAAACTGCATCCAACAGGTTAGTTATGTCTAACGAATGGAGTAGTTCACACTGGGGCTGCTTTTTTTGAGTATGTTCGTGACTTCGCATATGGATTAATTTGGGTTATATTATATGTAGTTCGGATATGGATTGATAAGAGAGGTATTTACGAAGTTCGTAGATATGATGTTATAAGAAATGACCAAAATAACAAAAAGGAGTCTTCTAATGAATAAAGCAATAGATCCAGTAAGTGGTAAACTCTTAGAGGTACAAGAATGGTTAAAGGTATGTAGCAATCGCAGAGAGGGATTATGTCCCGTATGTGATGAAGAGATTTCTTTACGAGCTGATAAATCGGAAAATACAAGAACACATTTTACACATAGAAAAGGATCACAGTGTCCTACAATTGAAAAAAATCATAAGCCATTTGAACATTTAGTTGCTAGTGATATTGATAATGAGAATGGAGAGTACATTAAATCACTGACCATTGCTAACTCATATTCAATTTATGAAAAGTGTAAGGGTTTGGCTGATAATTTGAGTGTAAAAGAGTTTAGAGAATTGATTGATTTTGCAACATCGAAGGGAGTTTGGAATTTTAAAGGACTAACATTTATGTATGTACCATATATTCTTTTGACTTGTAGAGAGAGATTCATTAAGAAAGATAGTGATTATAGAAAAAAAGATTTTTATTTTGTATTAGATCCAAATTTAAATAAAGTTGATGAACTGTGGAACGATACTAAGAGCAAAAAGCAGAAATTATGGAAAATAAATGTTGATAATAATAGCGTTGAAGAATATTCTATTAACGAAATTCTTGTGCCAGAATGGTTTACATATACAAAAGAATATATAACTAACAAACTTTCTTGAGTTTATTCAAGGATGCTGGTCACATCTCATAACAATATATCTATGCAGTGGGACTTTCGTCCCCTGGTCTGCTAGAAGCATTTCAAGGAGAATTGTTCAGGCAGACAACCCTGCAAGTCTAAGTGGCGAAGCCACCCAGTCGCTGCGCTCCTTTAAGCCTTTCCGGTTCATAGATAAAAACGTTATGTGCAATTGCCAAGAGATTTTATGTATCATCAATCATTAAAGAAAAATGGAGTTGTATATATGGACGTGATTCATTTCACTATGGAATATTCCGAAGAGCAAGATGCTCAAATCTTAGGTGTTTATATAAATGGCGAGAATCTGAACGAATTAATGAGAAGATATGAAATCCAGTTTGAACCTTCAATTGCTGGGGGATATGAGGGTTTGAATATAGAATATTTAAAAGACATTGAAGAACATTTTTTTGGGAAACTTAATGAAAATGATATTTACAATTACGATGGGAAAACATTAGTGCTGGGATGTAACTGTGGCGAGCCGGGATGTTGGCCTTTGATAGTTAGAATAACTGAAGAAGATGAGGTTATTATTTGGAGTGAATTTGAACAACCTTTTAGGGATGAAGAATCAGCTGGAGGTTATTGGGATTATACTAACTTCAAATCATTAGAATTCAATAAACAGTTGTATGAAGAACAATTAAAGGCCATTTGTAAGAAATTCAGGGAAGTTGGCAACAGCACATAACATAATATTAACGCTGCGGACATTCGTCCTTGGTCTGGCATTCGCCAGACACCCGACATATGTCGGGTCGTGAATACAGAAACGTTAGGCGAAATTACCTGTAAGATTAGGAGGTTTATTATGTCAAACCTTAATTTGGAATTGCGTTTAGAGAAAATGAATTGGAGTTCCAATTATTCAAAACGAGAAATCACACCTTCTCAAAAATATAAGTTTGAAAATATTCGGTTAACTGAGAGTATGATTGATGATTTACATACACTAATTCTTCAAATTAAAGAGGATTGGATGACTTTAAAAGTCAGTATAGTAGGAGAAAATTATTACATCTATATTACTCTAATCTTTGATGATACTGATCCAGCAAACGAAATAGATAGAACTCTTAATAGAGTAAAAGAAGCATGCGAGTCATATTTTAAGGATTTACAAGAATTGGGTTTAAAAACAACCTCAAATAATTTTGATTTATTGAATGAAATAATGAATGAAGATGGGTTCGTGTTTAAAGCGCATCAAATTGAAGAATGGGGAGTAGCGGAAGAAATAAAGCAGCTATTGGCTACTCAAAATCAAGACTTTAAGGTCATACAGCATTATCAGTCGAGATTTGATGGAGGATTATCTGGAGGAGCCGAAGACTTTTTGTTTTTCATCGGCAGCTCAGTTTTATCAGGAGTTACTTGGGATGTTTTGAAAGGGATCTTGGCTAGTAAATTTGAAGATGAACGTACAAACATTAAAAGTACTTCTATAAATAATGAAAAATTTAAAGAACTTAGAAGAGAGGTAGCTGAAAGAACAAGAGAAGATTATAGAGAATTAGTACTGACTGATTTTTATAAGAACGAGAATGAGCTTATCTGTGAATTTAAAATTTATGAACCTACTATGAAAACAATAATGATTTTATGTGATCTAGAGTACCAAATTAAAGAATTAAAGAATTAAAGTATGAAAGAATGTAACTTCGCCTAACATAATATTCACGCTGCGGGCATCCGCCCTTGGTCCGGCAGGAGCCGGACACCCAGCATACGCTGGGGCGTGAATACAGGAACGTTATCCGAAAAAACTTAAATACTTATTAATAACAAAAGTGAAGCGAAAGCTATATCAGCTTGGATTAGGAGCAGAAGATTATGATGTGGATTGAAATGTCAACAGAGGAAACACATGGAGGAAAAGGATGGGGATTTTCTCAATGTCTATGGTCTCCAGCATATAAGATCGTTAAGAACTCTAGAAGACCTTGGCCGTATTGGAATAGCTTGATACGTGTTAAAGAGGGAGACGTTATTTTACATCTTAAAGGTAATGCAGAGCCTGGATTTGTAGGATATTCTATTGCTGAAGCTGATGGCTTTGTTACAGATCTCAGACCGCCTAATCCCGGAAGCCAATGGGATTATGCAGAAATGTTTAACAGAGTAAATTTAAAAGACTTTGAATTATTTACTGAAAAAATTTTGCTCAGTAAATTATTCAGTCAAAAGGAAAGTCAGCTTAGATACTATTTCAATATAAATAAAATCAAGAAAGGCAATGAAAAAAAACTTTTGTTTTATGTAGTTCAAAACGATAGTTTACGTAGGCAGAATGGAGCTTATTTGTCAGAGTTAGATAGGATATTAAGTGATATTCTATTTGATGAAATTACAAGCTATACAAACGTTAAAGAAACTAATATCAGAAAACAGGTAAAAGCATATGAAAGTCAATCAAGTTTAGCAATTCGAATCGGACAAAATGAATTTTCGAAAAATGTTAAAGAAAACTTTCACAATAAATGTTGCTTTCCTAGTTGCGAAATTAGCGATAAAAACTTTTTGATAGGGTCACATATAGCACGATGGTCGGACAGACCGGAATTAAGAGGAGAAATAGATAACGGTTTGTGTCTTTGTTTAATGCACGATAAAGCTTTTGAAATGGGCTTATTTACTTTTGATAGTGATTTGCTAGTATCAATAAATACTGAGCGCTTAGCCAATTATGGTAATCCAATAAATCGAATAAAAGAATTTAATGGTTATCCTATCAAGCAAGCGCAAACATGCGTTAACACTGATTATTTAGAACATCATTGGACAAGAATTGGTTTTAGACCTTGAACAAAGAAGTATAGCGGTTTCAAAGAAGCCTGTTTCTTGGGATAACATAATATTCACGCTGCGAGAATTCGCTCTTGGTCCGGCCTTCGCCGGACACCCGACATAGGTCGGGTCGTGAATACAGGAACGTTATAGGAAATCAGCTAAAATTCAAGAAAGTAAAACATTCATTATCGAAGGAGCTTGTATATATGATCTCTACTTATGTTCGACGCATTCAAGAAGTTTACTCAGATTTACATATTCAAGATGTTAAACAAAACGAGATCGGTCAGAATAATAACGTATTTATTCTTAATGAATCTCTCGTTTTTAGGTTTCCTAAGTATAAGGAAGGATTAGAGAAATTAAAGCGAGAAACCGAGATGTTAGAAACTATTAGTAAGACTGTAACATTGCAGATTCCCTATCCAGCCTATAAATCCATTGATGAGATGGAGGTAGGTAAGGCTTTCATGGGCTATGAGCTGATTGAAGGTGCTCCTTTTTGGAAGGAAGAATTATTAACCATCAAAAGCCAAGACCTAATGGTTACAATTGCCTCACAACTTGTTACTTTTCTTATTGAACTCCATTCTATGGACATACCGAAAGCAGTTGTTATTCAAAAACAACATGAAAGTGTACATAGAATTATAGAAAATCTGTTTATTAGAATAAGAGAGAAACTCTTTCCATTTATGCGTGTAGATGCGCAAGAAAAAGTAGTAGATAACTTTAATACATTTTTAAATAATACTCATAATCAGAATTTAGAGAAAACCTATATTCATGGAGACTTTGGAGCAGGCAATATCATATGGAATCGAAAAGAAAACCGAATTGCAGGAGTTATTGACTTCGGAGGCTCAGGACTTGGGGATCCAGCATACGATTTCGCAGGAATTCTCTCCAGTTACGGAGAAGAGTTTTTTGAAATATGCACTAATCTGTATCCGGGTGGAAAACAAATTTCAGAACGAGTTCACTTTTATAGAAGCACCTTTGCTTTACAGGAAGCTTTACATGGGATAGATCATAATGACCAAGAAGCTTTTGAGAATGGAATTAAAGAATTTAAATAGTTCAAAGAGGGTTGACATCCTATAACATAATATCTACGCTGCGGGCCGTTCGGCCCTTGGTTCGCGAGAAGTGGAAAGCGGAGAAGTTGAATCAGCGAACAACCCTGAGAGGCTAAGTCCGTCGGACCCGGTCGCTGGTGCTCCCTTAAGCCTCTCGAGTTCGTAGATACAGGAACGTTATACGCAACCCCTTAAGAATGTTAAACCATGCAACCAATTAATAACAAATAATAAATATAGGTGAAAGAATACATTTACAACGTAGCAGTTGAAAACCAGGATGAACGGAATATTAGAAGGTGTACCATATAACAATAAATTTCCACATCGTTAGTTATGCTCCTTGGTCATCAAGAGGAATACCAGAGAAGCGGATTCATAATAAAGTGCAAACTAAAGAATATTTCTATTATGCGAAAGAGAGGATCAAATGAATTATCATTTTGGTTTTTCATGGAAGGGTTTGATAATCTTTTTATTGCCAATGATACCAAATATATTTTATTTTTTAATTCCTGCGTCAGATATATCAGGAAACAATGCAAATAGCCATTTGATTTTAGATGTTTTGGAGCACGGAAGTCAGGCGATATTTTTCTTTCTTCTGATATTTGTTGTAAGAAAACAAGCATCTGAAATGCGATGTCCGTATATAATTGGTATGGCAATAATGTTGATTTTTTATTATGGGCTATGGATATTGTATTTTACAGGCAACGCAAACTCGATTATTTTTTTGGGGATGGCCTTTCTCCCGGTAGTATATTTTATATTAGCTGAGATTTGGCTTCAGAATTATCTGGCTATTATACCAACAGTACTTTTTGGTATTGTGCATGTCATTAATACATATTTGTCTATTGCGACTTAAAGGGAGGACAACAATCCTCTTAAATTTTAATTGTGCGTTCAGCATGTATTCTATATCAAGGATTAAGTCCCGAATGGTGAGGGTAGAAGTAAGCCATAGTTTAAGGCAGGGGTGTCCAACGTGAGCAGGAATCTGAATGAAGCCATCGGCAAATCTCCGGTCCGAGGAACACGAGCCTCTTATAAGGCTAGCGTTCATTGGATGAAGTTACTACACAAACCAAAGTTGATACTGCTGAAGGCGTACGAGAGTAAATGAGGGGATCTTTCCTATGCGGAAACGGATTTGATAGAACCAAAAGATAGAACCAGAAGATAAAACGTAAAGACATATTAAATACATAAAACACACAAGACATATAAGGATGTGGAATCGAAGAAAAAGGGGCAGCATATAACAATGCATTTTTGCTTCGTCGCTGACGTTCCTCGGTCTTCAAGAGGAATTTCGGACACATCCAACCAGCTAAGTGGCAAAGCCACCCGGACCTCCGGTCCTTAAGCCGTTTGGACGTCAGAAATGCGCAACGTTATCTGAAATCAAGGCGAATAAAAAAGGAGCGACAATATGGAGCTTTATTATGGTTGTCCTGTGTTCATAACAGAAGGCACATTTAAGGGACGAATTGGGTATTTTGATGATGTTGAATTAGATAAAAATGGCTTGACGATTGGGTTTGTTAGTCTCGGAAATCCTCTTTATTCAAGTGAATACGAGATGCCAATAACATATCTCAGAGAAATTAATACAGAAGATTTATATAAACGTCAGGGAGACATTCAAAATGAATTGATGAAAATAAATTACTCAACGAGGAGAGCCAACCACGAAAAAATAAAGGTAGACTTACTGACGGAATTTATTTATATAGAAACCTTATTTTCTGATAAATATTTCAATGCGAGACTCTTACATAATAAGAGTGGTAAGACCGTGTTTATTTCTCATTCTTCAATGGATAAGCCGCTTGCTAGATTATTAGCAACGGACTTAGCTGAAGCAGGACATAGTCCATGGCTAGATGAATAGCACATAAAAATTGGTGAATCAATTCCAGGTAGTATTTCTCAAGCTCTACAAGTAAGTGATTATGTCCTTGTCTTACTCTCGAAGAACTCAATCAAATCTGCATGGGTTGAACAAGAATGGTACACAAAATATTGGGATGAGATTACTGAAAGGAAAGTTAAAATACTTCCTATATTAATTGAGGATTGCAACATACCTGAATTGTTAAAAACAAAAAAATATGCTGATTTCAGAGAAGATTATAATAGAGGGCTTAGAGAGTTACTTCTTGCTTTTGACTGATTGTGAATTAATGTGAAAAGTTAAGGCGTTAGTAGTATTTAGTAGGAAAATTCTTAGATGGCCTTGACCTCAGATAACAACATATTCAAGCTGCGCCTCCTTGCGGAGTCTTGGTCTGTTGGTTGGATTTCGAAGAGGCGTTACAACAGACAACCCTTTGGGTTCGTGAATACAGAAACGTTATGCGTAACTTCCTAAATCCGTAATAATATAGAGAGCAATAATTAATAAGCAATATCAATCAAATGGCTGCACAGTCGTATTTTCTATTTACAATAAGGTAAACGTTACGGCAGAATCCAATAGTTTCTCTGGTAATTTAGCCTTTCCGGACTTGTTAATATAAAGCGAAATACTCAATCGGTGCAATATCTGGTAATAGATTAATGAAGAGGGGATGAAAAGTTTGAATATTTTTGAAGTGACTATACACCCTATATTTCATCATATTTTTCTAACGATTGAACATCCCGAAGGACAGTATCAGTACATAGGTGACGCATTGGGAAGAGATTGCATGATTGCTCGATTTAAAGACGGTTGGATGCGAATGTATGACGGTGATGGTACAAAAAATGCGGATTGGTATACTTGGGAGGCTGAGGTGCTGGCCCCATTTGATGGAATGGTGAAATCTATATTTATTAATCCGATTACTAATAAGCCTGGGGAAATCACACCGGGAAGAGCAAGTTCTATTGAGTTTGCAAGAGAAGATGGTGTTATTGTTACATATGCCCATGTAATGGAGATATGTGTTGAAGAAGGTGACATTATAACGGCTGGTCAAGAAGTTGCCAAAGCAGGAAACAATGGGTATTCAAGACATCCACATATTCATGTAGGTGCATGGATCAATGATTCTCCATTATAAATTCGATTTGACTTACAGGCAATGGGAACTCAACTAAATGAACTAGGAGAGAGGATATATTTATGTTAATAAAGATTTCACTTTTGTAAAAGATCTATATAGATCTTTTACAAAAGTGAAGAGCTATCAAAGGGTTATGCAAGATTAATAATTGTAAGTGGAGCGAAGAAATTGAAAGCAACGCATAACACCATGTTCACGTATTGGCGCGTCCGCTCCTCGGTCTGGTAGAAGTTGAGACGCCAGGAGGTAGGTTCAGAAGGACAACCCTGCAAGCCTACGTCTATCGACCCGTTCCCTTTGGTCACTTAAGGCTTTCAGGCTCGTGAACACAACACGTTATCTGACATAAAAATATTACATTTTAGGAGCCAATAATGAATATCACTTTCACGAAATGGGTGCAATATTATCGAAGAAATAATCAAAACCTCAAATATATTCATTGGGATGACAACTATAAATTAACAACTAATGAAAGAGAAATAATCATTAAGTCAATTCAACAGTTTCAATTAGGAGAAAACTCTGAAGGTAAATATCTAATTAAACGTGCACAAGAATATGTACATCAGACACAAGATCAGGATTACTATGAAGCGCTTATAGAGTTCATTAAAGAAGAACAAAGGCACGCTAGAGATCTGGGCAGATTTATGAAGGTACAGGGAATCCCACTCCTTCGTACACATTGGGTGGACAATGTATTTAGAAGATTACGTCGATATGCGAGTTTAGAACAATCAGTCATTGTTCTATTAACCGCTGAGATCATTGCTAAGTTGTACTATAAAGCTTTGCAAAAATCTACAAAGTCAGAAGTATTAATAGATTTATGTAATCAGATTTTAAGTGATGAGGAGAAACATGTTCAGTTTCAATCCGAAACACTTCATAAATTTGCTCAGAATAGAAACGTTCTCTTTAACAGAATAGTTTATATCCTTCGTAGAATCCTTTTTGAAGGAACGCTAATTATAGTGTGGTATCAACATAAACCTGTATTTAAAGCTGGGGGATATAAACTCAAAAGTTATTACTATGAATGCCGTCATGAGTTTAACTTAACGAAGAAGATTATAGCTAATTCACAGTAGAGGTTTACGTCAGATAACATCATATCCAAGCTATGGGTTCTGACGCTCCCAGGGTCAGCCCGGAGGGAATTGGCAGGGAAGTGGAATCTGGCTGACACATCCGCACCGACTAACCGCATCGCGGCCGTCTTTTGACGGAGCCTTAATTCGGTGGGACGTCGTGAATACAGAACTTTATAAATCAGCGTAAAAACAATATAACAATTCATTATTTTATTTTTGAATAGGAGTGAAATCATGCTGGAAGCGGTTATTTTCGATATGGATGGTACACTATTTCAAACAAACAAAATCTTAGAGTTATCGTTAGAAGAAACGTTTTCTGTCTTGAGGTCTCGTAATGAATGGTCGAGTGAAACTCCAACTCAAAAATATCGTGAAATTATGGGAGTTCCTCTTCCAGTAGTTTGGGAAACGTTACTACCGAACCATTCAAACGAAATCAGACGAATTGTGGACGAAATCTTCTTGGAGAAGTTAATTGCAAATATTAATTATGGCAACGGTGCACTTTATCCGCATGTCAAAGAAGTTTTTGATTTTTTAAAACAGGAAGGTTGCTTAATTTTTATTGCAAGTAATGGACTAATCGAATACCTCAATGCTATCGTTAACTGTTACAAGTTAAATAATTGGGTGACAGAAACCTTTAGCATCCAACAAATAGAGACTCAGAATAAAGATGAATTAGTTAGATATATCCTTATGAAATATCACATCAACAATGCTGCTGTAGTTGGCGACAGGATCTCTGATATCAATGCAGCAAAAAACAATGAATTGAAGGCTTTTGGTTGTCGATTTGACTTTGCCCAAGAATGGGAGCTTAAACAAGCGGATTATATTATTGATGATTTACTTGAATTGAAAAAATATATTTAACATCATGGGAAGTGGAATATTTGTGTAAGTGTTATGGAAGAAGACGCTGACATCTTATAACATCATATTCAAGTAGCGGCGCCTTACGGAGCCTTGGTTCGCCAGAAGAGAACGGCAGAGAAGCGTGATCAGGCGAAGCACCTGCGAGGCTAATTTCGTTGACCCGGCAGCTTCGCTGCCTTTAGCCTTTCGATGTCGTGAATACGGGAAAGTTATAGGAAATTGCAAAACCCGAAAATACAAAAGGAGGATATATGTCTAAATTACTAATGGATATAATTCAGGTATCTGCAAATATTGCGATTGTATTAACTTTTATAATTACAATTTATATTTTCAGAGAAAACATCTCTTCCCGAAAAACCTCAATTAGACCTTTGTTGATGCCAGGTAGAGTTAATCAATTTTTTAATGATGATAATTTGTTTGCTGGAAATTACGAATATCCACTGACTGATGATGTAGGAACAACCGCTTTAGTTCATTTTGGAATAAAGAATGCAGGAAAAGGAGTTGCGAAAAATGTAAACGTGCTTAACTTTAGAAGTGAAGAAGAAGAACCTATTGAATTTAGAGTGGGGAACAATTCAATTAGTATACCTGAGGGTGAACATGTACCATTTGTAATTAGAATTGCGAGGAAAGATCCTACTGATTATTTCTTCATTACATACAGTACAACGATTTCTTACGAAGATATTTTCGGGAAAAAATTCTATATAAGTATAAGACTATGGGTTCAAGAAAGTGGCGTAATAGTCATTGAATACAATGATGCTCAAATACCACAATGGAAAGAATTTATGACTGTTGTATCAAGAGAAGTTGAGTTAAATGGATTTTTTGAAATGAGGCAATTAGAAGAACGTATCAATGATAATAAAAGAGAGTAAATAAGAACAAGCAACATCCTATAACATAATATTCACGCTGCGGCTCCTTTGGAGCCTTGGTCTGCGGGAAGGATCTCAAAGAGGGATTTCAACAGACAACCCTTTAGGGGTTCATGAATACGGGAACGTTAGATGAAATCCCCGAAATCAATAAAGACTAAAAATACTTTTGAGTGCATTTCATTTTTAAGGGGGAAACATAAATGATAGAACTTAGGAAAATAACATTTGATAATTTTTCAGAATGTCTGGACTTAAGAGTTGAGGAAGATCAAGGCAGATTTGTAGCATCTATTATATATACTCTTGCGGAATTGTATGTTGTTATAACAAATAAAAGCAGCTTTATTCCAATGCCATATGCGATTTATTGTAATGATAAGATGGTTGGATTTATCGCAATGTCATATGTCATTTCTGAGAGTGAAGATTCTGAAAATTATTATGACACATATAGATTTATGATAGATAAACGATATCAGAGCAAAGGATATGGCAGAAAAGCAATAGAAAAGTCAATTGAGTTACTTCGAACTTTGCCGCATGGAAAGGCCTCGGAAGTCGTGATTCTTTATTCGCCCGAGAATAAGGTAGCAAGGAAACTTTATTCTTCTCTTGGTTTTGTAGAAACAGGGGAGTTAGATGAAGAAGGCGATATTTTGGCAAAACTGATCTTATAAAGCAAGCAGGATTTCTATGTAGTAATTCGAAGAAGTAAGATGAATCATCTAACAACATATTAACGCATCTGGTATTCGCCCTCGGTCGCTGGGAGGGATACCGAGGGAGATGGGTCAGGCGACAATCCTGCACTGACTAAGTCCGTCGGACCCGCGCTGTCGCGCTTTAAGTCAGTGAGTGTTCGTGAATACAAGAACGTTATAGGAAATCAGGGGAATGCTTAATTAAATTATAAAGATTAGATATACTATTATTAAAGGACGGGGATTTCAATGAGTAGCTTGTTACTAACCTCTTGTGGTTTTTATACTGAAGATATTAAAAATCAATTTTTGGAATTTATTGATGGAGATATTTCTCAATTAAAAGTCTCAATTATTACAACAGCATCCCCTAGAAAAGAAACTAATAGATATGCACAAAGAGCAATGCAAGAGTTTAAGGATATGGGATTTCAGCATATCAATTTTGTAGATATAGAATTTGATGACCCGCAAATTCTCTTACATAGAGATATTATATATATTAATGGTGGAAATCCATTTACACTATTGTATTGCGCTAAGAAAAGTGGTGCTGATGAAATTATCAGAACACTGGCCGCACAGAATGTAATTATAGTTGGAGTAAGTGCAGGAACGTTATTACTGGGGCCGAATATTAACATTGTCGATTTCTTTACTCCGCAGATGAACACAATAAATTTAACGGATTTAAAGGCATTAGGTGTAACCGACAAGCTTATTTTTCCTCACTGTGATCGAGAGGACATATTTAAAGATCGTACTAATAAAACAATTGAAGAGAGAATAGTAGAATTTGAATCCAATGAGAACTGTAAGGTGACAAGGCTTAAAGATGAAGAATATATCTCAATCTTAATAAACCAAGCACATTGAAAGTCGTGAATTTATTGAAAGTTGCTCGGAAAAGCTCCTGAAATTTACTAACACTTTATTCAAGCTGCTGGGCTCAGCCCCTTGGTCTGTCAGTGGGGTTTCGAGGAAGTAGTATCCAGTAGACAATTCCTGTGAG
Source organism: Paenibacillus sp. FSL R7-0313 (assembly GCF_037969885.1). Classification (NCBI taxonomy): domain Bacteria; kingdom Bacillati; phylum Bacillota; class Bacilli; order Caryophanales; family Paenibacillaceae; genus Paenibacillus; species Paenibacillus sp. FSL R7-0313. Next base: position 5,548,498 of record NZ_CP150219.1, on the reverse strand, counting down.
GCTAAGTCTTCGACCCAGTCGCTCCATTAAGTCTCTCGGGTTCGTGAATACAACAACGGTAGATAAAATAACGAAGAAGTTTATATTGGGAGTTGATTCATTGAAGTATTCAACTGTAGTTCTTGACTTGGACGGAACATTATTAAATTCAAAAAAAGAAGTATCTAAGAGAAACGTAGATGCGGTCTTATCTTGTTATCAGAGAGGAATGAGAATAATATTTGCAACAGCTCGACCGCCGAGGGCGGTTAATTGGTTGCTTCCACAAGGATTAGTAGATATCGGGGCTTTTGTATATTATAACGGAGCTCAAGTGATATGTAAGGAAACAAAGATAGAAATTAATGAATCGATCCCTGCTAATGTAACTACAGAAATTCTTGATTACTGTTTGAAGTATGACCCTCAAATTGAGCTGACTATGGAAGTGAAGGATGAGTGGTTTAGTTTAAGAGAGCTAGATTATATTAGATCAATGAACACACAATCAAATCCCGTAGTAAAACCTTTAAAAGAATTAAAGCAATATGATGCTACGAAGATACTCCTTTCTGGCAATAATCACAGTTCTGGATTGATTGAAAAATTCCAGGGTAGAGTGAATATACTAATTACGGATAATAATAAACTAGTACAAATCATGCCTCTTCTGGCATCTAAGGAAATGGCAATTACTAAACTCTGTGAATTATATAATGTAGAATTGGATTCCGTCATTGTGTTTGGTGACGATCATAATGATGTAGGCCTCTTTAAGATGGCGGGATATTCTATTGCTATGGGAAATGCGATTAGGGAATTGAAAGAAATCGCTGATGAAATAACCGTTAATAATGATGAAAACGGTGTTGCTGTAAGTCTAGAAAGATTTTGTGGGTAACTCAAGGTTACTTTAACAGTGCATTCATAGATCGTCGCACTTAATCCTCGGTCCCCAAGAGGGATATCTGAGAAGTTTGATTAAGGCGACACATTCAATCAGTTAAGTCTATTGACCCGTTCCCTACGTTAAGCTGCTTGAACGTCAGGAATACAAAAACGTTAGCCGAAAGAAGTTCTTATTTTAGGAGGAGTCTATATGATATTAGAAAAAGTTATAAATAGAATTACAATACAAAGTGAATATAAGGATTTGGTTGATAAGTATGTGGATCATATTCTTAACGAATTCAAAGATAAGATTCATAGCATTTATATGTGTGGCTCGATTCCCAAAGGAACGGCTCAACCTTTTAAGTCAGATGCAGACTTTACTATTGTATGTGCAAATCCCGAAGATATTGATTACGAAAGATTGTCAATGATTAAAGACAGGCTTTTGGAAGAATATTCATTCGTCACTAAGATGGATACGATCATTTGCTCGATTGATGATGTATTAAGTAGACCGAACGATTGGGGTTTTTGGGTTAAGATCATTTGTGTGTGCATACATGGGGAGGACATTGGTGAAAAAGTACCCCCGATCATAATTTCTCCAGAATTCATTTTAGACTTAAATACAGATACCAAGGAGGAAGTAGATCGTGTACATCGATCACTTTCTAATGTTAGTGATCACTCAATGAAAACTAGATATATTAAAGGTTACTCTAAGAGATTAATTCGTGCATTATACTCTTTGGTTTTAGAAGATACAGGGGTATGGGAAGATGAAATCATTAAGATGAAGAATGCCATATTAAACTATTGTGAGATTAACGCCGCTTTAGTTGAGTATCTATATGCTTGTTACTTGGATTGCAGCAATGTACTTGTTGAAGAGTTTTTGAGAATTGCAGATGAAGTGTATCGCTATTTTGAGAACGCTCTAAATACAATGGCTGCTTCCAGAAATTCATTTGGCTAACAACATATTTACGCTCGTAGTCACTCTGAGAAGCGAGAGAACACATCCAGCCCCTAAGGCTATTGGACGTCCTCAATACAGAAAGTCTGAAACTGGCAAGTTCGAAAGGAGAAAAGCATGATACTTGGGTTGTATGAAGCACATTTACCAGTGAGTAACTTACATCAATCAATCGAATTTTATTCTAAATTAGGATTAGAGCTGGCCTGGAGAGATGAAGATACAGCTTTCTTCTGGATTGAAAAAGAAAAGAGTTGGGTCGGTCTATGGCAAGGTGCAGAGTATCTCACTTCTTATCATCCATCATTAAGGCATATAGCATTTCGAGTGAGTTATGAAGATCTTAAAGACAGTGTGAAATGGCTTCAAACTATTGAAATAGAGCCTGTCCCATTTGGAAAAAGAGATTCAATAAACCCATTTGTAAGGCCTAATCAGGGAAATGCTTCAGTCTACTTCAATGATCCAGATGGAAATAGTTTAGAGTTAATGTGTTTTGTAAGTGTCCCTGAGAACTTAAAGAATATTTCCAATAAATTATCAATCGAAGAATGGGAAGACCTTTTGAAGAGATAAAAACTAAAGAATGTATTTGGGGATTTAAAAGAAGTATCAGCATCAGATAACATAATATTCAGGCTGCGGCTCCTTCGGAGCCTTGGTCTACCGAATGAAAGCGCTTCATAAAAATATTAAACTACGTTGAACGTATGAATACAGAAACGTTAGGCGAAATAATTGCTAGTGGAAGGAGATTTAAATGCATATTAGAGGAATAATTCTTGAAGGATACTCAAATGCCGGGAAGACTTCAGTATTAAAAGCAATTAAACGTTATCAATCACAAGAAGAATCCTCAGAACGGAGCGTAGTTATCCTTGGAGAACATTATACTCAAATTTTGAATAATAAACATGGAGAATATGTGAGTCTAACGCGAGAAGAACACATTGAGTTACTTAAAGAGCGGGTTGACATGCTAAAGAAACTTAACGAATGGGCAATTCAACTTGGTCCTGCATCTAGAGGATCTAGGGGACTATTTTATGTTCTGGAGAGGTTTCACTTAAATCATAGAGCTGCATTTGTAGATCCGGATTTGGAAGAGATAAATAAAATAGAAGAACAGCTTGAGTCTTTAAATGCCAAGTGTATTTTGCTTACAATCTCGCCCGAAGTTGTAGAAGAAAGAATTAAAAGTAGACAACCCGAAGAATGGATCTATAAAACAGAAGAAGATGTAAGATCGTCGGTATGTGAATTATTAAAAATCCAAAATGTATTAAGACATCAAGCTCAAATCTCAAGAGTGCCAACACTAGAAATCAATACAGACGGTAAGGATTGGGATGAGTATGTAAGGGTAATCATGGAGGGCAACGATATCGCCTAACCAGATGTTCAAGCATCTTCGCTAGTGCTCCTTGGTCGGATAGAAGCTATAAGCAGAAGAATGTATTTAGCCAGACGTATCAGCATTCGCCGGTCGTCGTGAACACAAAATGTTAGATGAAATCAGTTAAAATCAAAATCAATATGAGGTGCGTAATGGATCGTAAGATTGTTCAAACCGCAAAAGAGATAGCAATAAGAATTATTCGCGAAGCAGGTCTAATCTCTAAAGAGAAGTTTGATAACTTTGTTGAACTGAGATCTAAAGATGAATTTGGGGATGTGGTTACTGAAGTAGATCATATCTGTGAAGAAATCATTATCAAACAAATACAAGACGTATTTCCAAGTCATCAGATACACAGTGAAGAGGCAGGGCTTATCGGAACTAAGCACGATTGGTTATGGTTAATTGATCCTTTAGATGGAACTAATAATTTTGCGATTGGTTTACCTGTTTTTGCGATATCAATTACCTTAATGTACAAAAGAGAGCCTGTGCTTGGAGTGGTCTATGAACCTCTAACAGAACGTTTATTTGTATCTGTTATTGGTGAAGGGACAAGCTGCAATAATCGACAAATACAAATGAAGAGTAACCCGAATATTTTCAAAGGAAATATAGCTTGGATTCAAGGTCACAGAGTACAAAACGACCCACAAGCAGTAAAACTAAGACAATACATTGATATTAAATTTAAACGAATGTTAAGATTATGGGCTCCAACGCTTCAATGGTGTATGTTGGCCAAAGGAGATATTGATGGAATTGTTCTGTACAATTCTGAAGGTGATGACTTGTATTCAGGTATTTTAATGGTTAAGGAAGCAGGGGGACTTGTTATAGATTTTGATGGAAATAAGTTTAATGGAATGAAAGAAGAACCTTATTTAATTGCATGTCACCCAGACCACAAAGAAGAATTATTGCAAATTGTAAGAGAAGGATTGAGTTAACGCTAAAAGCAACTGACATCATCTAACATTATATCCACGCTCCGGAGCTTGACAGCTCCTCTGTCCACGAGAAGCGATCGGCAGGGAAGAGAATTCAGCGGACACATCCGTACGACTAACCGCATCGCGGCCGCTCCAATTGGTCGCTTAAGTTGGTGGGAGGGTCGTGGATACAGTAACGTTATGCGCCATTAAAGGAGATAATTTATGAAAGGTCAGATACTCTTATTAGTTTTTATTACAATAGTGTTTTCATCTTGCCAAAATAGTAGTCAATCGACTACCTTGAACAGCGAAACTAAATCAAAAATGAATTCTGAACTGCCTCCTGATGAAGTGAGTACAGGTAATGGAACAGAACCGAAAGAAATAACTGAAGGTCGATCAGATGCTTCTAACAATGAAGTGTTATCCATGAGCATTGGGAACTATGAATTGAAAGGAGAATTTTATGATGAAATGCTTCGAAATCCTATAGATCATGATTATGAAGTGGAATTTAATGAGGCTCAAAATTCAAAAGAGATTATTACAACAATGGGATGGGGGGCGTTGGAAAGCAAATATACAGAGATTTGGGATAAAGAGTTGAATCAAATATATAAAAAGCTTCGTTCTAAGTTGGATAGAGAACCAAGAGAAGCACTAATCGAATCGCAGAAAGAGTGGTTACAGTATCACTTAAAGGAAACAAAATTTGTAGAGAAGGCATTTATTAATAATGGTTACCTTGGATCAAAAGGTTCGGTAAGCCTAGGCACGGTTATACGGGAGAGAATTAGGGAAAGAACAATGCAATTATTTGAATATCGATATTTGCTAGATGGTGAAGTTGAGTTTTTATACCAAAGTAAAAAATAGAGTTGGAATCTGGATCAAAGGTTTTTAGGTGATGCATCGAAGCAGTAACGGCACATAACAATGTATTCAAGCTGTAGGGATACCACCCTTTGGTTGTAAGATGTATAATCATGGAAGAACTCTCAGAAAACACGACTCAGCCTAAGATAAGAGCTATCTAAGGCTGGGTATTTTCGTGAACGTGCAGGACGTTATACGACAGAATCAAAAACAATAGAAAAAGAGGGTCATATAACCCTCTAAATACTAGAATTCTGCAATTCACTAAATAGTTGTAGGGCATCTTTGAAACCTTGTATGTAGATACTTCTTTCTAGGATGGATTGGAGTGAGATTTGTGCGTCTTCGTAAAGAAAAACTGTATGTTGAAGTTGATCGGGCAAAGCATCACGAAGTGTTTTAAAGTATTGATCTGTCTCCGCAGAAAGCTGAGTGGGCTCCCTATGACACTCCATAAGATAGAATTACGGAGGGGAAAAGATGAACATAATCAAGTGTAATATACGAGAACTCATGGCAGAACATCGAATAGATGATATAACAGAATTGATGGCAAAATCGGGCTTAAGCCGGAATTCGATCAATAAGCTCTATAGGGAAACAAATATAGAAACAACAAAGCTGGAAACCTTATTCAAGCTATGCGATACATTTAATTGTAAATTATCTGATTTAATTGAATACGTACCAGGAGAAAAATAAATAATGAAGGTCAATTCGAGAAGCGATTCAGTCCTATAACATAATATTCAAGCATTGCTCCTTCGGAGCCTGGGGCTGCGGATGGATTTCGAGAAGATTTTCAGCGGACACACCCCTTTGGGGTTCGTGATTACAGAAACATTATCCAATACTCTCAATCAAAACAACAAGCATAGGAGCAATATTATGACAATCATGTTCAAAGAAATAAAAGACATTGATACACAGGCAATTCAAGAACTGTTTCATTCGGTGGACTGGAAATCAGGAGATTTCCCAGAAGATCTTAGACAAGCAATAAACAACTCGCATACGGTTATTACTGCATGGGATGATACCAAATTAGTTGGCTTAATAAATGCATTGTCTGACGGCGTGATGACAGTATATTTTCATTACATGTTAGTACACAAAGAATATCAATCATTAGGAATTGGAAAGAGAATGATGGAACAAATGCTTAGTCGATATTCTAATATCAAAACAAAAGTGCTTATATCCTACGATAGTGCAGAAAAATTCTATGGATTATTTGGATTTAAGCCAGAAGAAGGCACAAAAGCCATGTTTATTTCAGATATGGTATAGCATTGAAGTAAAGATTCCGATCAAATGAGAATTGATTATAGATGGAGTTGTTTTTAAGAAGGTCGCTATATAAAACTTCAATTCGGATATGAAGGGATACCAGATGATAAGTTATAAACCATTTCAAAAATTATTGATTGACAGGGAGATTAAGAAGCAGGATTTATTGAAAATGACGGGGATTTCATCGGCAACGATGGCAAAACTTAATACGAATGAGTATGTATCGTTAGAAGTAATCGATAAATTATGTACGGCATTGGGATGCCAGCCTGGAGATCTATTGGAGCATATAGCAGATTCGAAACTCAGTTGAAGAAATAAATAATATGTTAGTCAAATCAGAGAAACGATTCCGCCGTATAACATTATATTTATGCTGTGGCTCCTAACGGAGCCGTAGTCTGCTGGAAATGTATTTTATGGAAGCGCTCCAGATTACATATTTAAAAATGAACGTCGTGAGTACGGGAACGTTTTGTGAGATTATCGCTAATGTTAAAAGCAGGGAGGAATAACAGTGGTTTGAAGACAAACTTTAGCTAGATTTAGAATCAATCTTAGATGTTTTCCAAGAGATAACCCGAATGTTGGTTTCGAGTGGTGATTACAGAAACGTTATCGGAAAGTCTAGCGAAGATGTATTTATAAATGATCAAAATCCGATAATTTGGAGGTTAATTATGAGAGCGTTCAATGTAGAAGCAGTTTTTATTGATCGTGATGGAACGATCGGTGGTTCAGATGAAGTCCTTTACCCGGGGGAATTTGAATTGTTTCCATACACTAAAAAATCTCTGGAAAAATTAAAAACACTTGGAATTAAACTGTACGGATTTACGAATCAGCCCGGTATTTCAAGAGGTGAAGCTACAAAAGAAGCATTTGTAAGAGAAATGATAGAATTTGGCTTTGATAATGTTTTTATATGTCCGCATCAACATACTGAGAGATGTGAATGCCGCAAACCGAACCCAGGAATGTTACTTGACGCTGCTAAGAAAAACAATTTAGATTTAAGTAAATGTATTGTAATTGGGGATCGATGGTCTGATATTTTAGCAGGTCATCATGCTGGATGCAAAAAGATATTAGTTTTGACTGGAGCAGGGAATGAAGCTTTAAATAAATACAGACATAAATGGTTAAACACAGAAGCGGATTTTATTGCAAGTGATTTCGAAGAAGCAGTTAATTATATTATTAGTCTGGAAGGAACGATTGAAGCGGACCTAAGATAGGATTAACTAAGGTAAGATAAATTTTTAAAAAATAAATTTAATAGGAGGAATTAGAATGAAATTTATCGTTTCTGCAAGTGTAATCGTTCTCAATGAACATAATGAGATTTTACTCATGAAAGGTCGAAGAGGTTGGGAAATGCCTCAAGGTTGTGTTGAAGAAGGAGAGACGATTAGGCAGGCAGCAGTTCGAGAAGTGAAAGAGGAAACTGGGATTGACATTGAATTAATTAAATTTTGTGGATTGTATCAGAACATAACGCGTGGCGTATGCAACAATATATTTACTGGAAAACCGATTGGTGGATCTTTAACTACCAGTGATGAAAGTGAAGAAGTGGGCTACTTTACTTTAGAAGAAGCTCAGCAAATGATAACATGGGGAAATTTTTATGACAGAATTCATAATGCATTAGATGAGCAAAGCCATCCATTTTTGATTGAATTTTCAGAATAAGGTCACTCATTATGGTAGACTCCACCTTAAAGTCGCTCCTCTCTTGGTTAGCGATGTTCTAGACGAACACCATTCGACCCAAGATAGGGGCGATTTTTATTTGCTTGTGCCTTCGTAACTCAGGTTTAATTGCGCTAGTTTTCTAATCAAAATACAGATATGAGAGTAGTTTAATATAAGGAGCAGCCCGAGAACAAAGGTTGCTTCTTTTTTTGATTTTACACTTCGCAAATGGAACATTGTGGGTTATATTGGATATGATTTGGTTCTATAGTAGAGAAATGGAGAGGTAGTCAACTTTGGATGAAAATGTACGCTTTCCGATAGGACACTTTGAGCCAAGTCTTAAATTCTCTAATGAGGACCGAATCCACAGCATAGGTCGAATTCCCGGAATTACGAAAACCTTAAGAGAGATTACACTACATCTCAATGATGATCAACTTTGTACTCCTTATCGTGATGGCGGTTGGACGTTCACACAGATTGTGCACCACCTTGCGGACAATGACATGAACGCTTATATCAGATTCAAGAGAGCGTTAACTGAAGATGAACCGATGGCAAGCTCATATCGAGAGGATTTATGGGCATCATTACATGATTACAGGAATACGCCCATCGAAGATTCAATTTTGCTGATGGAGATACTACACAAGCGATTTCTCACGCTGTTGTATGGTTTACATCCCGATCAGTTTAGACGAAAACTCCAAACAGAAGTGTTAGGTACAATTACATTGGATATCGCGATTCAAAGATTTGTATGGCACGGGCAGCATCATATTGCTCAAATTAAATCTTGTATAACATCGCAGGGGTGGTAGGTCTTATACATCTCAAGTGTGGAGGTAACATATGGGGAATGGAAGGATTCTGGGCATAGCATATAATGTAATTCCAGTGAAAGATTTAGAAGTGTCAGCCGCCTGGTTTGTAAAACATTTTGGATTTAACATTCGCCACCAACGCGAAGGATATTTGAGTTTATTTCGGGGTGATCGCCCAATTTTGGACTTGATCCAAAGCGATAATGAAACACGAGCGACATTTGAAGTACATCAGAAAAAGAGATGGGTCATTACATTTTTCACCGATGACATTGGTTCTTTACATAACTATTTAACATCAGAGAATGTGAAAGTAGGGGCTGTTAGTGATGAGGGACAGTATGGGAAGTTTTTTGTGTTAGAAGATCTGGACGGTAACTTATTTGATGTGTGGGAACACCATGATTGTGAATTGAATTTTTAATGAGGAGCCTTGGTCTGCTGCTATCACTTACCTAGGATCTGTATGTAAACGAATTCAGAACTAGATTAGGGGGATACGGATGTTGATCGAAGATGAGAACGTATACCCTGACTGTTCATTTGAAATAAGAACGGTAGACGTTGGCGGCTTAACAAAGCCACAGCTTATTCAGAAACTGGACCAATACTCTATTTCATTGAATAAATATGGAGAACAGTTGTTAAATGATGAGAGATTTATAGTTTCCAGTAGAAAGCAAAGCTTGCAAACGATTGAGTTAACCGTCAAACAACTTGGATTTTCGGATGGTGCTACGACTTTTCAGCTCTTTCGAAGAGCAAATGCTCTTGGGCTAGAATGTTGTCCGGTTGAGTTAGGTCCATATCTAAGAATGCAATATTTAGATCAGCCTGAGATATGTTCTACCAATATTTCAGAGGGTAACAAAGCTCCGTCCGGCTCGATTACTATAGCATCTGAAGCCCTTACGGAGGATATTGATTTTCCAAAAGGTTTTTATCTCAGACGAATAAACGATAAGTTATGGTTACGAGGATATCTTGCCGACCATTTGCATATTTGGAGTCCTTATGATCGTTTTATCTTCTGTAGGGCTCGGCTTTCTATTGTATGAGAATCAGGAAGATGTTTTGAAAGGAAAGGAGTGAAGATCAATGGATATCAAAAACAAAAGCGGAGATGTGCTTGGAAAAATTCAATTTGAATCCTTACGCAATGATAATGCGATTGACCGAATCGTCATTGACTTAAAGCCTGGTGAAGGGAAGGCGATATACACCTCAGATGTTATAGAGAACCATTTCACGCAACAGACCAATTATGCACCCATTTCATGGGAAGACGGTTTGGAACAATTGCAACGACATTATTCTCCATGGCAGCCGAAATTTCCGATTGATTCTGATATAGATGCCATTCATGTATTTTATGGATTTGATAATTTAACTCCGCAAGAAATCGATGAAATGATTGAAGAAAGTAACAGGTCAGGCAGAAATGTAGTGATACGAGACCTGAAGCCCAATAAGAAGGTTGTGGGCATCAGCATCACATATAAAGAATACGGTGGTTATAAACTTAATATTTTCGGGACAACGAAGAGCCGGATCGCATTGCCTGATCATGGTGGTACTACGGTTAAACAAACAGCTATACGCGGCGTTCAAGCATTTTATATTTTCGATAATGAAACTTCCCAATTGATATGGATCGAAGAGGACATGCATGGGAAGGCACTACAATACGAGATCATTGGCAGAAACATGTCAGAAGATCTTGTGATGAAGATTGCGAAGTCAATGAACGGATAAATTTTATATTATCTGAGTGAGGTGCAACGATGAGTTACAAAACTATTCTCATAGACCAATTAAATGCCTGTTATCATGATAAGAGCTGGTTTATACCGCTTCATGATATTTTGACAGACCTCAATGCGGCGGAAGCCTCTTATGTAAAAAATGAGGGGGAGCACTCCATCTGGGCGATCGTCAATCATCTTATTTTCTGGAATGAGAAGTGGCTTGAGAGATATATTGCCGAACAGGTCGACGGGCAGAATTCAGTGAATAATGAGGATACATTCGACATAGATCTGTCTAACTTGAATGATGTGGAATGGCGCAAGACATTACATAGACTGAAAACCGTCTTTAGTGATTGGAACAGGGCACTCGAAGATAGCGAAGAACATAAATTGACCCGTGAAATCCCTTCCTATTTCAACGCGCCATGGTGGGGAGTTGTATCAAATCTATGTATTCATAACGCCTATCATATTGGCCAGATCATGCTGCTCAAAAAATCAATGAAACACACGTAGTACACGCTATATTACATTTATAAAATTATACTTAAACAAAGGAAGATGACTATCATGGAAAAAGGCAAAATTATATTTTTGAACGGTGTAACCAGTTCTGGTAAAACTTCAATTGTAGAGGCGATGCAATCATACGATGATCCGTTTTTCTATGTTGTGGCTAATGATTTATTTGAAAATACGATTGGTGATAAACATCTACAGACGAATTACTGGAAGTATCTGAGTGAAGCGATTGTAATGATGTATCATACGGCAAAAGTATTTTCAGACCATGGCAAGCATGTTCTGATCGATGGCATACTTGTGGAAAGACCAGAGCTCGCGCCGCATTATGAACAAGTCAAACAGATTTTTGAAGGGTATCCACTGGATATCGTTGAGTTATATTGCCCTCTCGACATCTGCCGTCAGCGGAACATCGAACGTGGGGATCGAAGAGAAGAGCAATCGGATGAGCAGCATCAAATCATGGCCCAAAACATCAACTATAGCTACTCCATTGATACAAGTATGAACACACCGGAAGAATGTGCAGAGAAGATTATTGTAGCGCTGTTCAAGCCCCATCATGAACCATCGAAAAATATGTGAAGATGATATTACGAAGCTGTAGTGGAATCGATATCAAATAAACAACTTTGTCCGCTTTTGTCTAGAGGGTGAAATGAGGAATCCAATGGAGTCACAAACAAGAAAAAGTATAGTTAATGATTTAAAGTCAATGGGGGTAAGGGAGGGCATGACGGTGATCGTACATTCCTCCTTCAAAGCAATAGGTAAGGTTATAGGCGGCCCGGTAAGTGTTATTTTAGCGCTGGAAGAAGCCGTAGGAACCAATGGAACCATTGTCATGCCCACTCAAACAGAACATCTTTGTGAACCTTCAGAGCATGATACGAACCTGTCTTCAGAGGAAATTGAGTTCATCAAAGACAACATGCCTATTTATTATCCTGATTTAACACCAACCTCGTATATGGGAATCATTCCTGAGGTGTTTCGGAGGCAAGATGGTGTGTTTCGAAGCTCACATCCGCACATGTCTTTTGCTGCCTGGGGGAAAGAGGCCAAACGGATAATGGAAGATCACAACTTGCATTATGCATTAAATGAGAAATCTCCGTTAGGAAAAATCTGTGATTTGAGTGGATACATTCTGTTACTTGGTGCGCCTACAAATAGTAACACCTCCTTGCACCTGGCCGAGTATAAACAGCAGAATACATTTGTTAAGCCAAAAGTCTGGGGAGTAAAAATGCTGGTGGATGGAATTGAACAATGGACTACATACGATGATATTAACAATGAATCAGATGATTTTGAATTGATTTTTAATGAGTTTAAGATCCAGACTAACGCTGTTACCGAAGGAATGGTAGGGGAAGCTGTGAGTTATCTGATACCCCAAAGAGAGATGGTTGATTATGCTTTGGGATGGATGAATCGAAACCGAAGAGAACATATAGAGCAGTGAATCATCTCAAAAAGAAAGACGGGAAATGTAATCATGACTAAAGAGATTGAACATTTGCTTCAAAATTTTGAAGAATGGGCGTTGTTTGTCAAGACGATGAATCATCTTGAAGAGAAGACCTGGAATTCCAGCATGGAAAAAGGGAAATGGACTATAAAATCCATCGTCAGTCATATCATGTTATGGGACCGATATTTTTACAAGGAAACGATTGAGAAGATTGCTCTGAAGCAGCCAGTTACGTTGAAACATATGAATTTTGAAGAGTTTAATCGCAAAGCTATTGAATTTGGTAACCGCACAGAGACGTCCGAAATCGTAAACAAGGCTATCACGTACCGCCATAAAATTATGAATGACATTCGAGGGTTATCGGAGGAACAGCTTCATCAGACGTATTTGGACGCAGAGGGTAACGTATTTTATATTCCCCAATACCTTAAAGATTTTATATGGCATGACCAGCATCATATGGAACCGTTGAAGAAATATCTTGCCAACCTTGAAGCGTAAAGGGGTTAGTAGGCTGGGGACGGCACGGAATGCAGCATGTGGCTTGCTTTGATAATACGTATTCCAAACCAGGGAGGGATTGTAGTGAGTAGTCATACGATTGAATTAACTCAGGAAAATCTGATTGGTTCATTTACCAATGAGGTAACTCCCATTTTGAGCGTGAAATCTGGTGATTCTATTCGTTTTCAGACGCTGGATGCGGGCTGGGGAACGGGTGTGAGTTATACGGAACGCATGAAACCTTTTGATCGACAAGGTGAAAAAGATGGAGGTCATGCCTTAATCGGTCCGATCTATATCGATGAGGCGAAGCAAGGACAGACGTTGGAGATTGTTTTCAATGAGATCGTACCGGGGAGTTACGGGTTTACTTCCGCTGGCGGATATCCGAACTGGCAGAACCATAAGTTACATCTAACAGAGGTTGAAGAACTGTCGCTGAATTGGACACTTGATCGTCAAACGATGAGTGGAACTTGTGAAATACACGGAAAATCCTTTACGGTGTCTCTCTCGCCGTTTATGGGTGTAGTGGGAATGCCACCAGAGTCACGAGGGATTCATACGACTTGGCCACCTCGCTATTGTGGAGGGAACATCGACTGCAAGGAACTGGTGCAGGGAAGTAAATTATATTTACCTATTCCCGTAGACGGAGGTTATCTCGCGATTGGTGATGGTCATGCACGGCAGGGAGATGGTGAAGTCAGCTGTCAGGCTATTGAATGTGCAATGGAGCTTGTCGATATCACGATCAACGTGATTGAGGATATGATTTTGACCAATCCTCGTGCACATACGCCATCCGGCTGGATTACCTTCGGTTTTCATGAAGATCTGAATGAGGCTACCGTTCAAGCATTAGACGGCATGTTAAATCTGATGGGTGAGTTGTACGGACTAGATCGAGTGGAAGCGATTGCACTTGGAAGCGCGGTAATTGACCTGCGTATCACCCAAATTGTGAATGGCGTGAAGGGTGTGCATGCTGTCCTTCCACATGATGCTTTTAAGTAACTTGAGGCCTGTTATACGTTCTATTAGATGTTTTTATTTTTCCACAGAAGAACAGGAGGGAATATATGAGTGATCCGCGTTCAACATACAGTATCCAAACGGCAGTGTTAAGTTTACAAGAGGAATTAGAGAGGTTAAAGATGCAGGCGGTAATGGGGTGGTCCAAAGAATTCCGAAATATAGAGTGGTATGGGTTGAAAAATGGAATGCGTGTATTGGAGGTCGGAAGCGGACCAGGTTACATTACAGAGCAACTATTGAACAGTTTGCCGGACAGTGAGCTTACCTCTCTTGAGATCGATCGTTCACTGCAAGCACAAGCCAAAGAACGGCTGAAAGCTGTTCCTTCCAAGCGATTACAATTTGTAGAGTCTTCCATCTACCAGATGGATCTGCCGGATGATTCTTTTGATTTTGTGGTGGCAAGACTTATCTTCCTTCACTTGAACAATCCTGACGAAGCTGCAAAAGAGATATATCGTGTACTGAAGACTGGCGGCCGTCTTGCCATTATTGATGTGGATGACGGCGTTTTTGGAGCAGTGAATCCTGATGTTCCTGCTTTGCATACGGTATTAATGAAGATTTCGGACTATGTGGCACAACACGGCGGTAATCGTTTAATTGGCAGAAGTCTGCCGCGTCTCCTTTCTGGGAACGGATACATCGATGTTGACATTGATTCTGTCCTTCAACATAGTGATCTGTTAGGTATTGAAGGGTTCAAGCAGCAGTTTAATCTTAATCGTTTTGTACATTTTGCTGAAAAAGGTGTGATCAGTTCGGAGGAATTTGCTCAGCTGCAACAAGCTTCTGAAGCGATAAATCATTCGCGGGAAGCCTATGCCATGATGAATTTCATTACAGCTTGCGGCAAGAAGCCATTGATATAGCTGAATTGAAACTAATTAAGGACGGAGGATGGGGATGAATATCGTTCATTCTTTTCAGGAATTAGTAGTTCGAGGGGATCATCAGGGTATGATTGAGTTACTAAAAAACTACGAACAATCCAGAAAGTTGTCTGTTAATGAACGAGGCTGGGTCTACTGGAATGTTTCCGACGGTTATGCCTTGTTAAGAGAGCCGGAACTGCTTTATGCCAATCACCGGGCATTCTTCGAATGGGGGAAAGAAAATCTCGCTCCGGAGCAGTTACACTGGATTGTTTCGGATTCAACACAAGCGTTGTCATTATCTCTGGGAAACTACTTTGACCATTGGATGGATTGGTACCAATATGCCTGTGATCATGCCCCGAAGTTGGATACCAACCGAGGTGTTCGATTCGAGAGCCATCGGGCTTTGGGTGGTTCGCTTTGGGTTTTGGAGAGGTACAGTGAAATGGACAGTGTGCTTGACAATATGAACCAACTCATACAAGAAGATGAGACATGGTCCAATATTCTTTTTGCCCGAATTACGTATAACAAACAACGTCTGACTAGGCTTTATCATGCCGGGGATTTTGCGGGAGTCGAAGCTCTTGTAAACGAAACGATGGACTGGATTGATGAAATCAATGATGGAGCAATGCCTACTTCAAGAAAAGATGAAGTGGTCGGTAGCTGGGAGGATATTAATGTCTCTAGAAATTCGCAGAGAGATATCAACATTGCGTTGAACAATTTGGCCTGTATTTTAAAGGATATTGAAAGGTATGAGGAAAGTGTGAAATTGTTTATGCAGATACAGGAACGGGGTCACCACATGAATACATATGGTTTTTCCAAGTGGATATATTCGATCTGGAAGACAAGAGGGACAGAGGCAGTTAAAGATGCATTAGCAGTTAATGCATCTTATGAAATAGCTGACCTTGTGACACATACTCCTGAACTATTAGAGATCAAAGGTTTAGCATAAATTAATTGAAGTTGGGAGAAGTTTACACAACAACGTGAAAGGAGTGATGTGATATGAGAAACAATACGAATCTGAGTAGAAGAAATAAAGTTGCCAGAGGTGTTTTTGTCTAGCGCAGAGGACCCAAGAAAGGGTTCCGAGGGATTCCTCTGTGTAATTTTCACGAGGAGGAATTTCAATATATGATTCATTTAAAACGTGTATCGGTGGATAATTGGTATGCATGTACTCATCTGAATGTAACGGAAGAACAGAAAAAAAGTTTTCCCGCTCCGGTTGTATATTGGATTGCTGAATCCAAAGTAGTGGAAGACTTTCAACCCATGGCCATCTATTTTGACTCGGATCTGGTTGGATTTGCTGTGTACTCAGATAAGCCGGATCATGAGGATAACTACTGGCATTTTGCTCTAATGATAGATACAAAATATCAGGGCAGAGGTTATGGAAGAGAAGCATTGAGGAAGTTAATTGATCTAATGAAAGAATCGCAGAATTGCAAACGCATCATGATTGGACACAGGCCGGAAAATGGTATCGCCGGAAATCTGTATGAATTACTTGGTTCTCACAGCGTAAGTGAAGGGCTGATTGATGGCGAAGTCGTTCGGCTTCTAAGATGCAAGTAGTGCCAAAACACACGCGATGTGGATTGTAAAGGAGGTAGCTTGTCTTTGAAGCATGTACACATTATTTTCTCATTACTCTTTATCATGTTAGGAATTGTGATTATTACGATCTCGAAAATGATTGAAGAGGTGATTCCCAAGCTAGGCTATGCAGCATTCCAGTCAGCAGCAGCTGGCAGTTATACTCCGAGTGATTATCAAGTGAATTTTGCACTGAATTATTGGATAGGCGCGATATGCATTCTGGGTGGAGTTATCTGTTTAATTAGTACAATGAATTGGGTTCAGAACTCCATCCGTGAAATGAATATAAGAAACAAAGCGTTTGATGAAACTCATAATTATGACGACACAAGAGAACTGAAATAGGTTATGATATGACATAAAAAAGAAAGGGAAGATTGATATGATTACATTCCAATACTTTGAACCGGAAGATTTTGAACAACTAATCGAATGGAGTGGGGATGAAGCATTTCTGCTCCAGTGGGCCGGTCCTCAGTTCCAATATCCACTTTCCAGAGAGCAGCTATCGGATTATTTGCATGGTGCCAATGATAAGAACACTTCAAACAAGTTCATTTATAAAGTGATGGATGAATCGACTCAGGAGATTGTGGGACATATTGCTCTTGGCGGGATTGATCGATATAATCGTTCAGGGCGTATCGGTAAGGTGCTACTTGGCAAGCCATATCAGGGTAAAGGTTATGGGAAGCAAATGATCGATGAGGCACTTCGAATTGGATTTGAAGAGGAGAAGTTACACCGGATCAGTCTGGGCGTATTTGATTTTAATGTCTCAGCCATCCGATGTTATGAAAAAGCGGGCTTTGTACAAGAGGGACTTATTCGTGATGCGAGAAGATATGAAGATACCTTCTGGAATCTTATCGAAATGAGCATATTAGAAAATGAATGGAAAAAATAGCATCTCAAAAGCGATCATCATACTTGAGAGGAGGTTCTCCCACTCGTCATGCTGAGCCTACTGAAAAAGCTGACTTTTTGGTTTGTTATTTTCTCGCTAACCGTATGTTTCATTAATCTATCAGGAAATGATGATAAGAATATTCTGATTTACCTAACGAATCCTATAAATCCGTTGCTGAATGACTGGTTGATCAAAATAAATACAAATCCAGAGACGAACTCATTGTTCAGGCCTTTAATATACTTGTTACATTTGATTTTTTGGGGCGGAGTGGGGTTCATCCTGGATCGGCTCATTATGAAGCTTAAACGTAAAGGATAGATATGAGCAACTCTCAGAAAAAGGTCATATTTCATGAGAAACCCTTCGATGAACGGATGTAATAACTACGTGTACGAAAATTTAAAAGGGGATGTCCTCCTGTCATCAGAATGACAGGAGGACATCCCCTTAATTAATTGCTTCCTGGTTTATTTCAATGATCCCCGTATCAATAAATTCCTTCACAGGCACACCGTCGCTTGCAAGTAACAGAGTCTCCATCATTTTGGCACCCCAGACTCCTTCATTCTGCGAAATAACGGCAGACAATTGACCGTTGAGCAACCCGTTTTCACTGGTCGGGCTATCACCGAACGCGATTAAATGCCGGTTAAGGCCTTTTGCTTTCCAGATCAGGGTAGAAGCAGAGACAGAAACAAAATCGAGCCCGATAATCGCATTGAAGTGAGGGTGAGCTTGAATCATGTTCTCCATATCGGACATGGCTTGATCTTCATTCCCTTGATGATAACGAACTTCCAAGATTTCGATGTCTGTTTCACTGCGGATATAATCAATGAATCCATTAAGCCGCTGCTGCAAACCTTGCATCTCCTCCAAACCATTCTCGACAAGAATCATGCCTTGATTATGCAGAAGTCTTGTAGTTGTCATCGCGAACTGCTGGCCAGTGCGATAGTTATCGGCGCCCACATAAGCGATTCGATGACTGGATGGGACATCTGACTCAAATGTAATGACAGGAATACCCGCAGCTTGGGCTGCATCAATAACGGGTGTAAGTGCAGCAGCATCCACAGGAGATATAGCGATTCCGTCCACATGCTGTTTAATCATATTCTCCATGATACGGATCTGTTGTTCGGTATTGGCTTCATCAGGAGCGTTTACAATTAACGTGATATTGTGTTTCCCTGCATACTCCGTTGCATCCTTCGTGATCATCTCATAGGTTGGATACGTCATTGGATAGATAATACCGAAAGTTTTGCTCGCTGCAGATTTCTCTACAGGTGAAGTTGCAGGAAGTGTTGCAGCCATTTGTTGTGGACGAATGTGTGCAGAACCGGATGAAATGATCATCGGGAACAGCAGTATTAGTGTAAGTAAAAGTGCAAATCTGGCTTTATTCATACATGGGCTCTTTTCTCATATCTGATGGTCTGGCTTGCGATTCCTCGGTTCCTTGAGTTCGGTATTCTCTTGGTGTAAAGCCTGTTGTTTTCTTGAATATATTTGAAAAATAGTGAGAGTCGTTGTAACCAACTTTGTAAGCAATCTCAAAGGTTTTGTTGTTGGTTGTTTTCAGTAACTCCTTGGCTTTACCGATTCGAATCTGGGTTAGATATTCCGTTATCGTTTGACCGGTTTCCTGACTGAAAATCTTGCTTAGATGACTTGGACTGATTCTGACGTGTGCAGAAATCATCTTCAACGAGACCTGTTCGTTATTGTATTCACGGGATACATAGGCTTTCACTTGATCAATGACATCACTGTATTTTCCGGAGCAAGCTGCTCTTCTCTGCCATAACAAGTTAAGTAGGGAACACAGGTATTGGGTGCAATCCTCCCAGCTCGTAATCTTCCGAATCGTCTGTTGCAGGGAAGTAATGTTCTCATCCGAATGGTCACTCATGCGGAACAGCTGATTCGCAAGCCGGAACGACTCCAGCGTAAGATCATTCAACAGATAGAAGCCATACGAGGAGGACTTCCAGTCCAAGGATTGTAATGGAGCGGCAAACTCCTCCACAAAATGGTCACGCTGATTGGGGCTGCCGATTTTGAGAAATTCAAGAAACGAATTCCTGTCGAGAAAAAGAGTCGTTTGCTCATCCAGGTTATTTTCATGTAGAGAAGCTCTGTTCTGAAGGGTGAGTCGATTAATATATTTATCCTCCTCCGCTTCCAGATATGAGACATGAATTCCTTGCAGCCGCTCCTGTTGACTGCCAATGCCCAGAATAATATTACATTTGAACGTATGCTCAAGTTCAATACGAACCCGCCCGCGAAGCTGCTCCAGATATACGGATATGCTGTCATCGGAGTGATACTTGAGCAGAAGCACGAGCTCTGTCCGGCTTCGAATATAGGGAAGAAGTTCAACGTGGGGATCACGAGTTTCCTCCAGTATGGGAATCAGCTTCTTCATCAGGGATTCTGAATCCCGGGATTCATCTGTTAATCGAACGTCGATAATGACAATCGTATAAAACCTGGCCGAGAGAGGAAGTGAGAGTTGTTTGGCTGATTCAATCGCATCGGTTGTACCGATGAGTCCTCCGCACAGATCGGCCAGCAGTTTTTCTTTGGTGATCGTCCGGTTTGTCATGCGTTGATGTTCTTCATCCATTTGTTTGCTGACCTTATGCAGCATTTGGATTAGCTCTGCTGCACTAATGGGCTTTAGACAGTACTCGGTCACACCAAGACGGATGGCCTCCTGGGCATAGCTGAATTCATCATGACCGCTCATGATAATGATTTTGATATCAGGTTGTTGAGTGCGAACGATGGAGGTCAGTTCCAATCCGTTCATAAATGGCATTTTGATATCCGTAATCAGAATATCCGGAGCCCATTCATGAATTAAAGGTAACGCAAGCTCGCCGTCGGGTGCATCCCCGCAATAGTGAAAACCTTCCTTTTCCCAATCAATGCAGCTACGTATATTCTCCCGAATTCCAATTTCGTCATCCACGATCATCACCTTTTTCAACGGTTAACCTCCTTGCTTTTGGGGATACGAATCATAAATGTGCTGCCTTCCATATGCGTACTTTCCATTTCAACGCCATAAGCTGTTCCAAAATAGAGTCGAATCCGGTGATGTACATTGAGCAGACCGAATCCGCCTTCCTGCTCGTCATCTTGGGGTGAACGGGAACCGGCCGGCTTCTCCAGCTCTTCACGTAATTGTGCCAATCGATCCGCAGACATGCCAATTCCGTTATCCTGTACGGTCAGAATGATGCTATTGTCCTCTACATATCCGTGTATGGATATCAGCCCTTGACCGCGTTTGTTCTTGATCCCATGGTAGAGCGCATTCTCAATCAGGGGCTGCAGCGTCATTTTCAAAATGGGATAATCCTGAAGCTCACGATCAACGCTGATCTCGTAGGTGAGAATATCGTGGTACCTCATCTGTTGGATAACCAAGTAACTCCGCGCATGTTCAAGCTCGGTTTGAATGGATACCCAGTCGAATCCTTTGTTCAGACTCAAACGAAAGAACTTCGAGAGGGCTTGCACAAGTTTGATTACATTTTCCTTTTTCTCTGCTTCAGCCATCCATAGAATAGATTCCAACGTGTTATAGAGGAAATGAGGGTTGATCTGAGCTTGCAGCGTGCGTAGTTCAGCTATTTTCACCTGTTCATTCTCTCGAATGCTCTTTTCAATTAGTGTTTTGAGCTTATCCAGCATCACATTGAAGCTTTTGCCCAGATCAGCAATTTCGTCCGAGCCGTGTGGTGTGACTTTGGCTTCCAAGTAACCGTTTGCAGCTTTACGCATCTTGTTCATCAGAATTCGGATGGGCAGAATCAGTCGATTATTTAGGAAAAAATATAACGATATTGCAAAGAACGCACTTAACAAAACGGTAATGATGATCAATTGGCGAATGCTATTGGCCTCTGCAATGATTTCCTGATAAGGAGCTACCCCGATCATTTTCCATCCGGTCTGTTTTGAGGTGCTGTATACAACAAACTGGGGCTTGGATCCTGCAGACAGGATAAAGCTGTCGTGCTGTAGCTGTAAAGGAATCGATCGGATCTGATCCATCATGGTTATGGATGCCGGGGTGGCATCCGGCCTGAAGAGTGTATTTCCGTATTGATCACTAATATAGAAAAAACCGGAATCCTTAATGGGGGTATTCGTCAAAAAATCATCAATGAACGAATCATTCAAATCAATTACGATGAACCCGATGACCTCATGCGTAATCCGCTCTTTGACCGTGGTTATAATTGAAAGCGCATTCTGTTTAGGGTAAGCAAACCCATCCAGCCTGTTATATTCGGCATAGGCTGCAGAATGAGGGATGCGCAGAATGGCATCCGGATACTGTATCAGATACTTGAAGTACGGGTTACGCAGCGGATTTCGTTCCAGCTTGAACACGCCTTTTCGTTCACTTATGCCTTTTCCATAGAAATTCACGAACGAGATATTAAGTACCTTGTCATACTTGTAGGTTTCCCGATAAAGATTGTATGTCTGAAGGATGGCTTTGGCTTCCGGGTAGGACTCCGATTGAGAATACAGGTATTGAAGCACTTGCGGGTTCTTGCCCAGTTCAAGCAGCCGTTCCGTATCCTCAAACAAGATGTCAATATTCCTGGCAAGCTGGTCGGCAACCAGTTGTGTCGATGCCTTGTTATGATTGGATACGACCGTATAGGATTTGTGGTAAGAAATCAATCCAACCACGATCAGTGGTACTGAACTGAGGATGATAAACATGCTGAGTAATTTAAGCCTGAGGCTTGAAGCAATCCATTGAATGAGTTTCAACGTATTCCACTCCATCTGAAGGGATCAAAAATGTATCATTAGTATAACATGATTTTCTAATATGTAAGAGAATCGCTAAATACTACACAATTAAACAAAGAAATTACACTTTTTAAACTCCATTTTTTGAAATTACTAAATTATTACATAAATAAAGTATGAGACTCCATATAAGCTCGGAATGAAAGCGTTCTATAATGTGGTCACACCATAAGGTGAAACGAAAAAAGGGAGGATCACAACATGCGAACCAAAAAAAAGTGGGGACTTGCCATAACATTGGCTATGGTGATGCTGGTCAGCACGGCATGTAGCAGTACCAATGGAGCAGCAGGCTCCGATAATGAAACTTCAACGAGTCGGAATGGCAGTACACCTGCCAGCGCCAAAACAATTACGCTTGGTTTTTCGCAGGTTGGTGCGGAGAGTGGCTGGCGTTCGGCGAATACCAAGTCGATTCAGGATTCAGCCAAAGAAGCGGGTTATGATTTGAAATTCTCCGATGCGCAACAGAAGCAGGAAAATCAAATTAAAGCTTTGCGATCCTTCATACAACAGAAGGTGACGGTGATTGCTTTTTCCCCTGTTGTAGAATCCGGTTGGGATACTGTATTGAAGGAAGCGAAGGATGCAGGCATTCCCGTCATTTTGACGGACCGAGCTGTGGATTCGCCAGATAAAACCCTCTACAAAACCTTTATTGGCTCCGACTTTGTAGAAGAAGGACGCAAAGCAGGTCAGTGGCTTAGTGACCAATACAAGGACACACAAGACGAGATCAATATCGTTGAGCTGCAGGGTACAACAGGCTCCGCACCAGCGAATGACCGTCAAGAGGGCTTTATGGAATTGATTGCTTCCAATTCGAAGCTTAAAGTGATTGCTTCACAATCAGGTGACTTTACACGTGCCAAAGGCAAAGAAGTCATGCAAGCTTTCCTCAAAGCACATAAAAAAATAGATGTTCTCTATGCACATAATGACGATATGGCACTTGGTGCAATTCAGGCCATTGAAGCGGCAGGACTGAAACCAGGCGTAGATATCACCATTATCTCTGTGGATGCCGTGAAGGATGGGATGCAGGCTGCTGCTGATGGCAAAATCAACTTTATCGTTGAATGTAATCCGTTGTTAGGACCTCAATTAATGGAAGCGGTTCAAGCGGTAGTGGACGGGAAAGACATCGAACCCCGAATCGTTACGGATGAGACAACTTTCACATCGGAGCAAGCCAAAGAAGCATTGCCAACACGCGAATATTAAAAGCAGATTCGTATAACACCGAAAAGTCATTTTTCGACCAGGCTGTCGCTAAATGACTTTTTTCCATAACAAAGGAGAGGGTTATATGGCCGAGCAAGCACCGATTTTGCAAATGACAGGCATCACCAAACAATTTCCCGGGGTTAAAGCGCTATCCAGCGTCAGCTTTCGCTTGTTTCCGGGCGAGATTCATGCCTTGATGGGTGAAAACGGAGCGGGGAAGTCGACGCTTATTAAAGTTCTGACCGGCGTTTATTCCATTGACGAAGGAACGGTAACCATGGATAACCGTGATCTCTCGATCTCCGGTCCGCTTGAAGCGCAAAAGGCGGGAATCAGTACCGTTTACCAAGAGGTCAATCTCTGTCCGAACTTAACGGTTGCTGAGAATATTTTCATCGGGCGGGAGCCGATGCGATTTGGCAAAATCAATTGGAAGCAAATGAACAAAGATGCGGAGAACCTTCTGCGAGACAGATTACATCTGTCCATCGATGTTAAGGCTCCTTTACAGACCTACTCCGTCGCGATTCAACAACTGATTGCAATTGCAAGAGCACTCAGCATCTCGGCAAAAGTGCTCATATTGGATGAACCCACATCCAGTCTGGACAAAAACGAGGTTCAGCAACTGTTTCGTATTATGCACAAATTAAAGAGTGAAGGTCTCGCGATTCTTTTTGTTACTCATTTTCTTGATCAGGTATACGAAATGTCGGATCGTCTCACGGTGCTCCGTAACGGGGAATTGGAAGGAGAGTACATAGCCGCAGAACTTCCACGCATGGAACTGGTGCTCAAGATGATCGGCAAGGAGCTTGAGGTGCTTGAGGAGCTTCCGAAGGAAGCGGATGCTGCCCAGGCGGAGTCGGGAGAACTGTTAATTACCGCTAAGGCACTTGGACGCAAAGGAGCAATTGAGCCGTTTGATTTGGACATTCGCAAGGGAGAAGTCGTCGGCTTGGCTGGGTTATTGGGGTCTGGTCGTACCGAGATCGCTCGCCTTTTCTTTGGTGCAGATCGTTCAGATGAAGGCAAACTACTCGTTGTAGATACAGGAAGTACGGTTAAGTCGCCGCGTCATGCAATTGATCAGAATATTGCTTTTTGCTCCGAGAACCGTAAAACCGAAGGCATAATCGATGATTTGACCATTCGGGAGAACATTATTCTGGCTTTACAAGCGACACGAGGCTGGTCCAAACCAATCTCACGCAAGAAACAGGATGAGATCGCCGAAAAGTACATCAACCTGTTAAATATCCATCCGAAAAACCCGGAGCATTTAATTAAAAATCTGAGCGGCGGTAATCAGCAAAAGGTGTTGCTTGCACGGTGGCTGCTGATGAACCCCGATCTGTTGATTCTCGATGAACCTACGCGTGGAATTGATATCGGTGCCAAGACTGAAATACAGAAGCTGGTGCTCTCTCTGTCGAAGCAGGGCATGGCCGTGCTGTTCATTTCGTCCGAGCTGGAAGAAGTGATTCGTGTCAGCCACCGGATTGCCGTAATCCGGGACCGCAAAAAAGTGCAAGAACTTAGCGGGGATCAGATCCATCAACAGCAAATCATGAAAGCAATGGCAGGAGGTTAAAGAGATGGCGGGCAAGATGCGTAAACATCATTTGTTTTGGCCGTTATGTATGCTTGGTTTACTTTTAATCTTTAATTTGCTGTACTCTCCGGATTTCTTCTCCCTCGTCATGCGTGAAGGGAATCTGTATGGCAGCTTGATTGATATTCTCAATTTTGGAGCGCCTTTAATTCTGGTATCGATCGGTATGACACTGGTGATTGCGACCGGAGGTATTGATTTGTCCGTGGGCTCCATTGTAGCGATCTCCGGTGCCGTGGCTTGTATGAGCATCAGCAGAGGAGTAGATCAGAGTTCGTTCGGGCTTGTGTTGGGTGCACTTGGATTATCTATAGGTCTCTCACTGATCTTGGGCATATGGAATGGGGCGCTGGTTTCGGTCGCCCGAATCCAACCCATTATTGCAACGCTTATTCTGATGGTAGCTGGACGTGGGATTGCGCAATTGATTACGAGTGGACAGATTATTACTGTATCCAACGCAAACTACGCCTATATCGGGGCAGGTTCGCTTGCAGCATTACCTTTTTCCATCTTCATCGTATTAACTGTGCTGATAGTTGCCTCATTGTTGACGAGAAAAACGGCACTGGGACTGTTTATCGAATCGGTCGGAAGTAACGCAAACGCGAGCCAACTGGCAGGTATTCGTTCAAAAACAGTTATTCTCACGGTATATGTCTTCTGTGGTCTGTGTGCCGGCATTGCCGGGCTTATTCTCAGCTCAAATGTATCCAGTGCGGATGGAAATAACGCGGGTCTTTGGTATGAACTTGATGCCATTCTTGCTGTCGTCATCGGGGGTACTTCGCTCAATGGTGGTCGTTTCTATCTAATGGGTACCGTCGTTGGAGCACTCATTATCCAAACCTTAACAACGACGATCTATATGATTGGAGTCCCGCCAGAAGTTACGCTGGTTGTCAAAGCCTTTGTAGTACTTGCCGTATGTTTGATTCAATCCGATTCATTCCGCAATTCCATGGTGATCCGTTGGAAAAAACGGAAGTTTCCAGCCGAACAGGGGGTTAACCGCCATGTTTCTTAATCGTAAGTATCTCCCGGTTTTTGTCACCTTCGGTTTGCTGGCCGTGATGTTTGCCATAGGCTCTTTCCGCTATACGGGGTTCTTTTCTACACAGGTACTGCTTAATCTTCTCATTGATAACGCCTTTCTGATTATCACGGCGATTGGCATGACTTTTGTGATTGTATCGGGAGGAATCGACCTGTCGGTAGGTTCTGTAATTGCGCTGACGACCATCATTAGCGCAAGTCTGGTCGAGAAGCAAGGGTGGTCGCCTGCGATTGTTATACCTATGGTGCTTGTCATGGGTGCGTTGTTTGGCACAGTCATGGGGGCGATCATCCACTACTTCAAAATCCAGCCTTTCATCGTGACATTGGCAGGCATGTTTTTGGCGCGGGGGATGTGTTATGTCATCAGTCTCGACACCATTACTATTACGAATCCATTTTACACACAGGTTGCGCAGGCGAAAATTTCCCTGCCAGGGGGCAGCTTTGTCTCCATTAATGTGATTATTGCACTGGTTATTGTACTACTCGCGATCTACCTGGCACATTACACCCGGTTTGGGCGCAACGTTTACGCCATCGGCGGAAGCGAGCAATCCGCGTTGCTCATGGGACTGCCGGTTGCACGTACCAAAATCCTGGTGTACACGTTCAGCGGTTTGTGCTCCGCGCTTGCCGGTGTTGTCTTTACCTTCTATATGTTATCCGGTTATGGATTACACGCCATGGGTCTTGAACTCGATACCATCGCGGCTGTTGTGATAGGAGGCACCTTGTTAACAGGTGGTGTGGGGTATGTAGCGGGAACCTTTATTGGTGTATTGATCCAGGGGGCTATCCAAACTATAATTAGCTTCGAAGGTACGCTCAGCTCATGGTGGACCAAAATTGTGATTGGTCTGATGCTGTTTGTTTTTATTTTGTTCCAGCGACTTCTTAGCGGGCGGCGAGTATCCTCGAAATCACTGCATTAAATTGATCGAATGAAATGATATTGAACACGGATACCGAAACAATGATATAACAATATGCGCTCTGCATTGGTGAATGCTGAGCGTAACATGGAGATGGGGGATACGTGAGTGAGAAGACATGTGAACGGGTTGTGTTTGTTCATTCTACTGCTGCTTGTCGGCTGCACGACCCCTGAGTCTGAATCTGTTCCTCCTCCCATCTCGTCTAACAACTTGGAAACTCTTCCCTCCGTTGAGGAATGGATGGAATCAGCGGTAGCAAGGGATACCTCTACGAAACCGATTGTCTTGGGTTTTTCACAACTGGGCAGAGAGAGTGCCTGGCGTCTGGCAAACTCCACGTCTATTCGGAATGCTGCGGCTGAATCGGGAATCTCCCTTGTAATAAAAAATGCAGAACAGTCTCAGACGAAACAGTTCGAGGCTGTTCGGTCGTTCATCAGGCAAAAGGTGGATGTCATTGCCATTGCACCGGTCGTGGAATCGGGCTGGGATGGTATTCTTCAGGAGGCCAGGGATGCAGGTATACCCGTGATTATCGTAGACCGGTCAGTTGATGTCAAAGATACTTCACTTTTTGTAACAACGATTGGATCGGACTTTTATGAGGAAGGTGTGAAGGCCGGGAAGTACATTCAGGATCGGATGCGAAATCATCCGGGTTTGATCCGGATTGCCGAACTGCAAGGCACGAGTGGTTCTACACCCTCTATCCAGCGTGGCGAGGGCTTTAGAAGCATTTTTGACACCAGAGCAGATATCATCTTCTCACAAAGTGCTCCTGCCGACTTTACGGAGGACACTGGGAAACAAGTGATGAAAGAATTCCTTCAGGTCCCGGAAGACAAACGGCCGCAGGTTCTTTTTGCCCATAATGATGAAATGGCGTTTGGCGCCATACAAGCGATAGAAGAAGTTGGGCTGAAGCCGGGAGAAGACATTATCATTGTTTCGGTGGACGGCTCCCGCAAAGCACTTGAAATTCTGGCGAGTGGGAAAATCAACGCTGTGGTGGAATGTAACCCGCTGCTTGGTCCTCAGCTTATGCAGGCTACAAAAGAAATTATTGCAGGGCGTACACTCCCGAAGCGCATGGTGCCCCCGGAGGACATTTTTACACAGGAGAGTGCTAAACGGGAGATGTACAACAGGCGATTCTAGAATACGTGAATAAATAGAACATTTTGGATAAAATTCAATTTACTTTAAATAAAGTTATCGTTTATACTGAACTCACCTTGAACTAAAAGTTCTTATCTATGAGAAAGTACGCAGCGGATTGCGTACATTTGAAAGCGCTTTTTTCAAGGTGGGAGTTTGATAAAGAGAGGGAGTGTAGAAGGTAGTATGCTGTGAATATATTATGAGGAGGTAATTTTATGTTTAAAGTAAAGCTAGCAAAGGCGGTAATATCTCTCGCACTTTTCGGTACCTTATTTTCTATCCCGGCGGTGCCCGATGCTCGTGCTGCAGATGCAAGTTGTCCGAATGGTTATGTAGGTCTGACGTTTGATGATGGCCCATCTGGAAACACAACAAACATGCTTAACGCGTTGAAGCAAGCTGGTTTACGGGCAACGATGTTCAATGTTGGGCAAAATGCGCAAAATAATCAATCGCTGGTTACTGCCCAGGTGGCAGCTGGTATGTGGATTGGCAATCATTCGTATACACATCCAAACATGACCACATTAAACAGCTCTCAGATGTCGTCAGAGATTACACGGACACAGCAGACAATCCAGTCCATTACCGGCAGTTCACCTAAACTGTTCAGACCTCCTTATGGTGCGACAAATGCAACCTTGAAATCCGTTGTGAGCCAAAACGGCCTGAAGGAAATACTGTGGAACGTAGATTCCCAAGACTGGAATGGTGCCAGCGCAGCCCAGATTGTAGCAGCAGTGAACACGATGAAAAGTGGTGACGTCATTCTAATGCATGATCAGTACCAGACGACACTTCAAGCCATTCCACAGATTGCACAAAATCTGAAGAATCGTGGCCTTTGCTCCGGCATGATCTCATCAACGACCGGTCGGGCAGTTGCACCCGATAGTAGCACTACGAATCCGCCAAGTAACGGAACCAAAGTGGAAGCTGAGAATATGACCAAAGGTGGGCAATACACCGGCAATATCAGTTCTCCTTTCAATGGCGTGGTCCTTTATGCTAACAATGATATGGTTAAATATACTCAGAATTTTGCAACGAGCACACACAATTTTTCACTTCGTGGAGCTTCAAACAATGCCAACATGGCGAGAGTTGATTTGAAGATTGGCGGACAGACGAAGGGAACCTTTTACTTTGGCGGGAGCTCTCCAGCGGTCTATACCCTGAATAATATCAGCCACGGAACGGGAAATCAGGTCATTGAGTTGGTTGTAACAGCCGATGACGGTACATGGGATATCTATATTGATTACTTGGAAATACATTAACAAGCTCAAGGTTGATTGAAAAATAATGCACGATGATGAGATCCCGTTGGGTTAATCCAATGGGATTTCATCATGTTTCTGGACATTTTGTAACACAAAAGTGGAAGAAAAACATTTATAATGGATGAAATTGAGGATAGGAAGAATTTGGTTTGTATTGAAACTATTTATGGAATAGGAGTGGATTGATCAAATGATCATTATGATTAACGGAGCGTTTGGTTCGGGGAAAACTTCTGCAGCAGAAGCACTTCTACCTTTGATTGCAAATAGCATAATCTACGATCCTGAAGAAATAGGTTATATGCTCAGAAAACTTCTTCCGGAGAATTGTAGAGAGGAAAGGGAACGTACGGATGATTTTCAAGATATCGATCTATGGAAAATTCTAACCGTAAAGACGGCTAAAGAAGTAAAGCAGAAATACAACAGACACTTAATTGTCCCCATGACCATCTATAAAGAGGAAAACTTTAATTACATTTATAACGGGTTGAAAGAGATCGATCAGGACATTCATCATTTTTGCCTAACGGCTACAGAAGAGACGATTTATCATCGTTTGGCTAAACGCGGAGATGAATATGGAGGCTGGCAGTATCAACAAGCACCAAAGTGTGTTGGAGCTTTCAAGGATGAACAATTTCAAACTCGCATTATTACCGATCATTTGGAGACTAGTGAAATCATAGAACTCATTTTGAAGAAGGTCCTATCCAAATAATTATCTTTTTTATTAAGGAGGATTTTAGGATGATGATTGTACATGTACTCTCAAGAAAAGATTGGGAGGCCGCGTTGATCAATGGGGTATACAGAGCAGTATCTTTAGAAAAGGAAGGTTTTATTCATTGCTCACCTGTGGATAAGATCGTAGCTGTGGCTAATTATAATTACCACGGGACAAAGGGGTTAGTATTACTTTGCTTGGATGCATCTAAAATAAAATCAGAAGTTATATGGGAAGATCTGTATAATGAAGGCAGGGAATATCCTCATATTTACGGTGAGTTAAATCTTGACGCTGTATCTCA
This sequence comes from Paenibacillus sp. FSL R7-0313, assembly GCF_037969885.1. NCBI lineage: Bacteria > Bacillati > Bacillota > Bacilli > Caryophanales > Paenibacillaceae > Paenibacillus > Paenibacillus sp. FSL R7-0313. Next base: position 5,517,747 of record NZ_CP150219.1, on the reverse strand, counting down.
TACATATGATTTTGAGCCTAATGAAGAAGGGAGATTTTCGCTACCTCCTGATTTAGAGAACATGCAGTGATGTCAGATTTCTTGGATAGACGCTGGTTTCGTTGAAGAAATTGAACAGAAGAGGATGGAACCTAATTGACGACTGTGACTTTTGAAGAGGTAACCGAACAGCACCTCCCTGAAATTAGAGAGATTTATAACTATTATGTAATGAATACAACGATTTCGTTTCATACGGAGGAATTAAATCTTGATCAGATTAAATCCTCTGTAATGAACAAAGATACACGGTATAAAACTTATGTAATGCTTGAAAGCAATCAAATGATGGGCTATGTTCTGATCACCCAATATAAGAGTAAACAGGCATATGACATTTGTGGTGAAGTCACAATATATCTAAAGCACGATATTTTGGGAAAAGGCTTGGGGAAACAAGCACTAGGTTTCATTGAGAAGGTTGCAAAAGAACAAGGATTCCATACCTTAATTGCGACAATTTGCATGGAGAATACAAGAAGTAAATCATTATTTGAGAGAAATGGTTATGAACAATGTGCTCTGTTCAAAGAGATTGGATATAAATTCGATAGAAAACTGGATATTGGAAGTTTCCAAAAGATATTGTAAGGAGAATAAGAAATGAGTAAAAACCTATATATTATATCTGGCCCCCCTGGAGTAGGGAAATCTACAACTTCCAAGCTGCTGGTTCAGACTTTAGATAAAAGTGCCTACATTTCTGGAGATGCGGTTAGTCATTTTCCGGTCAAAGGGAGAGGTAAACCCTGGCTTGATAAGGATACAAACGACTTAACTTGGAAAAATATATCTAGCCTAGTGAAAAACTTATTGGATTATAAATACGATGTAGTGCTGGACTATGTGGCCCTTCCGGAAGACATGGATGGGTTAATGACAGAATTGGCAGACTATCATGTTCGCATAATCTATGTTGTATTAATGGTTGATCGTCAAACCATTATTCGTAGAGACCGTCTAAGAGCAGAAGAATATCAAATGAAAGAAAGAAGTTTAATCCTGCTGGATGACTTTGAAAATCATCTGGATTTGAGAAGTGATAACAAGCTGTATACGAATCATTTTACAGAAGAACAACTACCTGAGATAGTAAGTGAAATTATAAATAATGAGAAATATCGGGTGAAATAACTGCACTGTTATTATGCTTCGAATTGAAAATGATAAGAGGTGAACAGATGAACAGAGGAATACGTTTTGAAATACCAAATGCCTATGGTCGCTTTCTTGGAGAGATTTTAAAACCAATGGGGGTATCTAATTTTGATTGGTTTATTGGTGGAGAAGAATCCTATCTCATTGAGGGTGATACGTTAGGGGATGATCTTTTTCCGGATATGATTATTGGTATGAATGGAGAAGAATTACAAAAGATTATTGAGAACAACGAGTATTATTTAATATTTACGAATTTAAAAGCATTTCCAAAAGGCACACAAATAACAGATGTAATCACCTATGAAGATTATGTGGAGAGTGAGTGTCAGATGGTTCTTCTTGTGATCGATAGTATCTACGTCACGGTTTATTGTAAAGATCTAGAAAAAGTCAAGGAATTATATAATCATATAAATAGACAGGGATTTGAATCTCTCGAATATTTAACGGATGAGAATGATACGAGGACAATACTATCGGTCTGGTGATAAAGGAGATTGGGATTAACTGCTAAGGTTTGATAGACCATCCCATGCATACGTTGATATACATTAACATAGCGTTGAGTTTAGGTGTTAGGTGTTAACTCTAACGAACCTGACACGTCTTATTCGGGGATTTGAAACGCCTTTCGAAATCTAAGGAATCTGAGACACGCTATATCAGAAAAAATAGCCTTTTGTAGCCTTTTTGTCAGATGATTTTGGGAAATAAGATGTCTCATGTTCCTTACAATTTTAAAAGAGGACGTGAAGGCCGAATAAGATGTCCTGTGTTCCTTAGAAAATCGTCTGAGTTTGAAGACACACTTTAGTCCGCTTCCCCATGATATGTGAAGGTTTATGAATACGATTACATCTTTATGAATAAAAAAGGAGCTGAGAGAAAGATGGAGACAGAACGACTTAAATTTCGGAAATATACCAAAAATGATTTCGATTTACTTTTTGAGATGACACGCGAGCCGAATATGATGAAATTTATAAGACATGGCGGACCCTGGACGAAGGAAGAAACCATGCAAAGCCTGGAAAAGTTCATCAACTGGAATAAAGACGATAAGGGGTTGTTCCTCGCATTCAACAAAGAGGATAACAAGTTAATTGGAACCTCTGGACTGATTCCTCAAATCATTGAAGGCACTGATGAGCTTGAAGTTGGTTACTGGGTTATCGAGCAATACTGGGAAATGGGTTACGGATATGAACAAGCAAAAGCGTGGAAAAAATATGGCATGGATCACTTGAAGAAGAAAAGATTAATATCTTTAATTCAACATGGCAATGTGGGTTCTATGAAAGTCGCGCAAAAGAATGGCATGAAACACGAGAAGGACGTAGACATCATTGGGAAAAATGTAGCAGTGTACTCGATTGAGGTGAAGTGAATATGACTCCATTTCCTGAACTAGAAACCAAAAGATTGCTGTTAAGAGAGATTAAACAGAGTGATTCGCAAGACATATTTCAATATTTTTCTTCGGATGAAGTTACAAGATTCTACGATGTAGAAAGTTTTACGAATACCAAACAAGCAGAAGAACTTATACAAAGATGGACTGAACGATTCGAAAATGGTCAGGTCATCCGTTGGGGAATTGCTTTGAAATCGGACAACAGAGTTATTGGAACATGCGGATTTCATGGTTGGATGAAACAACATCATAAAGTTGTGATGGGATATGAGTTAGCACCGGAGTTTTGGCGACAGGGTTATATGACCGAGGTAACTCAGAAAATCGTTGAATATGGATTCAAGAACCTTGAATTAAATAGAATTGAAGCATTTGTAGAGCCAGAGAACGCGGGATCAAGAAAGTTGCTTGAGAAAATTGGGTTCAGTGAAGAAGGTATATTGAAAGAGAATTTTATTTGGAAAAATCGATTTGTTGATAATGTCATCTATGCATTTTTGAAGAAAGAATATGTATGAGAATACGAATTATTGGATCTTGTGGTAGTGGGAAATCAACATTAGCCAAAGAGTTGTCGGATAAATACGGTATTCCTTCCTATGAATTAGACAATCTCATATGGGACAGAAGCGCCGAAAATCTGAGATATCCTGAAAGTGTTAGGGATGAATCAGTCCAGTCTATTGTCAGTTCAGAAGCTTGGATCATAGAAGGAGTACAGTGCAAAGATTGGACAATAGCGTCCATCCAGGAAGCGGATTTGATTTTTGTATTAGCTCCAAATGTTTTCATTAGAGATTATCGAATTATAAAGAGGTTTGTATTGTCCAGAATGGGCTTGCAACCTTGGAATTACAAGCAGTCATTCAAGAACTTATGCAAAATGATTGTGAAATGGAACCATCAATATAATATAGAAGAAGTTATATGTTCAATTAACACAAACCGCAAAACTGCAACAATCACAAAGAATAAAAAACAAGTGAACCAGTTGATTGAACATCATTTGGAAGTGGTTGTAAGTGAAAGTGAAAAGAACCTTATAGGTAATCAAGGATTGTCCAAAGAGGAGATACAGTGGTGAATATAAAAATTCAACCAGTCACACGAGAGAATTGGGAAGAAGCTCTGAAGATCTCTTTGTATGAACACCAAGCGTCATTAGTTCCGTCCGTTATTGAGGGAATCGCTTACGCCTATATAAAACCGTGGGATGAAGCATTTGATCCTTACGTACTTGAGATTGATGGGAAGGTATTTGGTTTCTTTTATCTAAGTTATACGCCAGATAGTACAGATAATTACTGGATTGGTGGTTTTCAAATCGATAAATCCTATCAAGGTAAAGGAATGGGAAAGAGCGCTTTAAGAGTCATTCTAGATTACATTACGAAACAGCATCCGGTATGCAAGGTTATTTCATTAACGGTTGAACGGGATAACGAAATAGCACAGAATTTGTATAAGAGCATGTCCTTCTTTAGTGAGAACAGAACCAATTCAGATGATGAAGTGATCTACAGGTTGGAAATAAAATGATAGACTCAGCATTTCAGAGGGCAATATATCTTTGTTAACCAAAAGCGAGGATTGGTTGCGGTATTCACAACGATTATATCCGATGATAGTTTGTTACCACTTCAATGGTTTAACAATTATATATTGACAGAATAGTTGTTTATGGGAGAGATAACATGAGCCACTGGTTTGATCTAGATGAACTTGATCCAGAGTTAATCAAATTTGCAGTTATGATCGCGAAATACAATAATAAATTCATCATTATAAAAAATAGGAAAAGAGGAGGTTGGGAGATACCAGGAGGCAACAAAGAAATAGGGGAAACAATTTTACACACGGCAAGTCGAGAACTCTATGAAGAGACAGGGGCAGTACGCTTCGAATTAATACCTTATGGTGTATATGAATGGAATGGGAGCTTTGGTATGGTTTCTTATGCTGAGGTTAAATTGCTGGAGAGCTTACCGGAGTCTGAAATTGATGAAATAAAGCTTGTGGATGTATTACCTGAAGGTATGAACTTCGGAGATATGTTTTATCATTTCTCGGATAGATGGGATGGACTTGAGAACCATAAGCTTAAGAAATACACTATCGAAATAAATCATTTGAATGAGTTACCTGAAATTAAAATAAGCTAGTTTTAGTTGGAGGAGCTCTGTTTTGAAACTAAAAGAGATGAAAAGAATTAGTGAAAATTTTTTACGAAAATAGTTTTAGATAAATACAGACTTCGATCTACAAAGCCATAGGATCTTAGGAATAACATGGAGAAGGAGAGGTGGCAACGACCATGATAACGTATAGAACGTTGACCCTTGAAGATGTGAACCAACTGCAGGAAATAGATCGCTCGGAACATATTGATCTCATTTATGAAATGAGAGAGAACCGATTGGTTGAGCTTGAACAAAATCATGAGTGCTCCAACTGGGATGAGATGCTTTTAAAAGAGATTCAAAATCGATATGTGTACGAATTAGAACAAGGTGGCATGGCATATGGCGCGTTTGCTGACGATCAATTAATCGGATTTGGAGTGCTGGCACATCAATATAGAGGAAAAGAACGAAATCAATTACAAGTTGACTTGATGTATGTCTCACGCGGGTACAGAAGACAAGGTATTGGAAAACGTATTCTAAACGAGTTAGGTGAAGAGGCTAAGAAACGTGGTGCACAGTATCTGTATATCTCCTCCACAGAGACGAAATCAGCGGTATCCTTTTATAGAAGTCAGGGCAGTCAGATTGCAAGCGAGATTGATCAAGAACTTTATGACAAAGAGCCGAAAGATATACACATGATAAAGGAGCTGGGCACATGACAACGGTTGGGATACTCGGAACCATTCATAATCCAGAACTCAGAGAGCGATATCATTGTTCCCTTTCCCTTTACAAGGATGTGATCACTGAGTTTAAACCAGATCTCATTTGTGGTGAAGTTCATCCGCAGAGTTGGTTGAGGTACCTGAAGGACAAACATGATAGAGGATACTGGGGAGAACCAGCTAGTGAGTATTGGGAATTGGTCTTCCCTTTATGCGAGGAGCATAACATCCCATTTGTCCCTATTGACTGGTTTGAATTGGATGTGTGGAATGCTTTTGATCCATTCAACGGTTATTCGGGCGTGGAACGCAAAGAACTTGAACAACGGGATGATCATTGGTTTGCGGAGCAAATGGAGACGTATCAGTTTGGAGAGATTCCTTTTAATTCAAAGGAGTTTGATCGTGTAACCAGACAAAAGTATGAATGGTTGCATCAGGTAAACGCGAAGGCACAGAACTTTCGCTGGGTGGTCCGTAATCAGATTATGGTTCAAAGAGTCAGAAATACAATTGAAGCTCATCCAGGAAAACGAATCCTCTGTATCGTAGGAGCCGATCATAATTATATTTTCCAAGAAGAGCTGGTGAAAGAACCCGTTGAATTGCTGTATCCGTTACGATAAAGAAATCGCTGGTAGAATGACAAATGAAACTTATCATTTAAGGAGCATTACATGCGAAAAAAAATACGTAAAACACTCAAATACAGCATACTTAGTATTATTTTAATAGTTATAGTAGCAATGATATTTCCAACATGGACACCCAAAATTAAAGGTGAAAACAGCATCAGTATGTTAAAGCAGGTCGAAATTAACGGTGCAGGACACGAAGTCATGATCAGGGGAGTTGACCGGAGTAATCCTATCCTGATTTTTGTGCATGGCGGGCCGGGATGCTCGGAGATTCCGTACGTAAGGAAGTATCAGAAAGAGCTTGAGCAACACTTCACGGTGGTGCATTACGATCAACGTGGGAGTGGGAAGTCCTATCACTTTTTTGAGGATTACTCGAATCTGACAACAGATGTATTAGTAGATGATTTATTAGCGTTAAGGGATTATGTGTCTAAGGAGTTAAATCAAGAGAAGGTTATATTAATTGGTCATTCATTTGGTACATACATCGGGATGAAAGCTGCGGCTAAAGCACCCACTCAGTTTCACGCTTATATAGGCATTGGACAGATGGCTAATACACTTCAGAGCGAACTGGAAAGTTTGGAGTACACGTACGAGCAAGCAAAACAAGCCGGCAATGAAGATGATGTTAAAAAACTGGAGCTAATTCGCAGCTCGATCGAGCAAGGAAAGGAATTTACGCCTAGAATTTTGTTGCAAAAGTACGGTGGTGCAGCCAGACTCATCAACGAGAATAGAGATTATATTTCAGGATTCCTTTTAAATCCCGAATATAATGGGCTGGATATGATTCGCTTTTATACAGGGATGTTCAGTTCACAAGACATCTTACTGAAGGAAGCATTTGATCAAAATTTACCTGATATTGTTGATCATCTGGAGATTCCTACCTATTTTGTAACGGGTAAATATGATTATATGACTACTGCGAATGCAGCACGTGATTATTTTGATGTATTGGATGCACCGATCAAAGACTTCATTGTATTCAACGAGTCAGCGCATTACCCACAGTTTGAGGAGAAAGAAAAATTCGTAAAGTGGTTAAATGAGCTATTTTAAGATGCATTGAAAGGAGCAAGATCATATTGTTAAGTGAATTCATTGAGCTTGAAGAAGAGAGTGATGAGAGTTACCGGTGTTACACTCTGCAAAATACAGTGCAAATATTCAAACATTGCATACAGGATGAGGATTTAAATGACGTCCGAATATATGTGTCCACAAATACACCGTTAGATTCAATGGTTAATAAAATAGAAGACTACATTAAGTGGTTTTCTATTTGTGAGACTGTCTTTCGAGAATATTATGAGAATGAACTTCAGGAAAAGGTACATCAGAATTGGTTTAATGAGATTGAAGTCTATCGTGTGGATATCACATTTAACGGTATAACCGACTACGGCGCAACAATATCTTGCGGAGATCATATTTCGCGCGATCACATCATGATTATTGATTTTGATAGAGAACAAATTCAAGCAATCCACTTAAACGGATAGATGGATTATTTTGTAGTAAATAGTCACAAAAAACAATAAAGATATCGCTTTATTTTCCATAAATGTGTTATTATGTTGGTGTCGGGCGAAAAATTCATTTGTTTGATCGATAGGGAGAGGAGGCACGTATTCTCGAATCATTCAATCTGTATGGATAGATTAACTGCACTGCTTGTTAAAAATAATAGAATAAGCGGAGGTATGGTTATGTTCAAAAAATGGAAGAGATTTGGCGTCAGCAGCTTGGCGCTTGTGTTAGTGGCTGCCGTAGCCTTTACCGGATGGAGCCCTAAAGCATCAGCAGCAGACGCTTCGCAAGTGGTGGCTGAGATGGGTGCAGGATGGAATCTCGGCAATCAGCTGGAAGCAGCGGTGAACGGTACACCGAATGAGACAGCTTGGGGTAATCCTACAATAACTCCAGAGTTAATCAAAAAGGTAAAAGCGGCAGGATTCAAATCCATTCGTATTCCCGTTTCCTATTTGAACAACATTGGAAGCGCTCCCAATTATACAATCAATGCGGCATGGCTGAATCGAATTCAGCAAGTCGTGGACTACGCGTACAATGAAGGTCTGTATGTTATTATCAACATCCATGGCGATGGGTATAATTCCGTCCAGGGTGGATGGCTGCTCGTGAATGGTGGCAATCAGACTGCCATTAAGGAAAAATACAAAAAGGTGTGGCAGCAGATTGCCACCAAGTTTAGCAACTACAATGATCGCCTTATTTTCGAATCCATGAACGAAGTATTTGATGGCAACTATGGCAATCCAAACTCGGCGTATTACGCCAATCTGAACGCATACAATCAAATCTTCGTGGATACGGTTCGTCAGACTGGTGGTAACAACAATGCCAGATGGTTGCTGATTCCAGGCTGGAATACCAATATTGACTACACTGTTGGTAATTATGGCTTTGCTCTTCCTACAGATAATTACAGATCCTCGGCTATTCCTAGTTCGCAGAAGAGAATCATGATCTCGGCACACTATTACTCTCCGTGGGATTTTGCAGGTGAGGAAAACGGTAATATCACACAGTGGGGTGCAACTTCTACGAATCCTGCCAAGAAGTCTACATGGGGACAAGAGGATTATCTTGAATCGCAGTTCAAGTCCATGTACGACAAATTTGTAACTCAGGGCTATCCTGTAGTGATTGGTGAGTTCGGTTCTATTGATAAAACGTCCTACGATTCCAGCAACAATGTATATCGTGCTGCATACGCAAAAGCAGTTACCGCAAAAGCCAAGAAATACAAAATGGTTCCTGTTTACTGGGATAACGGGCACAACGGTCAACATGGATTTGCATTGTTTAACCGTTCGAATAATACCGTGACGCAGCAAAATATCATTAATGCGATCATGCAAGGTATGCAATAATTTACTGTCTGGTTGTATCCATGCAAACGGCGTGTTCCTACAAAAGGGACATGCCGTTTTTTGTGTTACCCGAGATGAGTGTTGAACAACATTTACCAATGCATTTTACATAAGCCACATACAGAATTCATTAAATCCCACACTAGCTTTTATATACTTAATTTGCTTGATATAGCGAACTAAAAGGACTAGGTGGTAGACAGAATGTTAAAAAAGCGTGATTTGCAGGAATGCCTTTCACTGTACAGCTTAATGATGGACCCCGCAGTTTCTCCTTACGTTCGTTATCAATGCCAATCGTATGAAGAATATCTATTCCTCACGAAACAATTGATAGCCGAAGAAGAGCAAAAGACAGTGATTTCCCGAACGATTTTGAATGAAACAGGTCAGCCGATTGGAACCATAGATCTATATCACATTGAGCATCAAACCGGCTTTTTAGCCACATGGATTGGATCACCGTTTTTTGGAAATGGGTATAGCCAAAGAGCCAAATCAGCCTTCTTTGTTGAATTGTTTCTGGAACATGGGATTGAGACGGTATTTATGAAGATACGCAAGCAAAATATAAGATCCAGAAAAGCCGTACAAAAACTGCCTTATGTGAAATTAGCGAATGATGTGTATCCAGATGTATATCAACGGATTAATATGAATGAACAGATGTATGATCTGTATCATGTTGAACGGGCAGCCTTTTTCGAAAATAGTATGGATCTGCACCAAGTGGTAGCCACGTAACTTATTCAGAGAGCGTCAACAGCGGCGTCAGAGATGACGGCGCTATTTGCTATGATGAGATTGGAAATAGAACATATTTGGACATAAATGCAGGAATATGGAATAGAGAATCGAAAGTCACATAAGTAGATAAAGCGTATGCAATATTGTGTGCGGTTAATGTAGGAGGCGTGATATGAACAATATCAACAAGATTTTGGGTGTAGTCCTCATGCTTGGCAGTGTGTTTATTTCGACAATGGAGCGAATCTCAATACGAGTATCTGTCGCTATAGTAGAAGCAGGGTATGCTTCAGGAGGGACTAACGTGCCCCAGTTCGCTCAGACGAACGAGCATCCAACAGGTTTACTTGTATACTTCATGTTCTTCGTTGGATTCATACTATTGGTCGCGGGATTCCCAGGGAGTTATAAGAAAAATCGTAATCATGGGCTTAACAAGGAAGTTTAGCTTGAGGAGGGATGAAGGTGGCCAAAAGGGAGGAAGTGTTATCGGGAGGTAATGTGAATCAGGTTGTCCGAATAGATGAGACGGTTCGCCGGCATGCGAAACCAAATTCATATGTGCATGAATTGCTATTACATCTCGAAAAAGTTGGTTATGATCATGCCCCTCGATTTCTGGGAATAGATGAACAGGGGCGAGAAATTCTTTCTTACCTCGAAGGCATCGTTCCAGGCAATGATTATCCTAATCTAGAAGAATATATGTGGTCAGACGAATCTTTGATTGAAGTCGCGAGACTGTTGAGAAGTTACCATGATGCGACCGTTGGATTTACAACAACATCAGTATCAACGAACAGATATCCAGGCATAACAGAAGATGAAGTTGTATGTCATAACGATTTTGCGCCGTATAATGTGGTGTACAAGGATGGCCGTCCTCAAGGCATTATTGATTTTGATATGGCGGGTCAGGGTCCGCGAATGTGGGATATCGCCTATGTCTTGTATACATCCGTTCCACTCGCAGATTTCTCACCAGAGATGGATGGAAAGGGTGTAATGCCATACGCTAGCCAGGCGCACGGAACTATTCGAAAAGAACGGATTGCCTTATTTATGGCTACGTACGGGCTGAGTGTTCCAGCAGATTTGAAGGATTGGGTCATATCCCGTATCCGTTTCATGTGTATAACACTGACTGATCGTGCGGCGGATGGAGATGTCGCTTTTGTGAAGATGGTCGAAGAGGGTCATCTGGCCCACTATGAGAAAGAAGTCATTTTTCTTGAAAACCATTGGGATGAATGGGTTTGAGAGGTAATGCTAATAGACCGCGTGATAGCCTACGGGCTGGACAGCGGTTTTTTTGTTTTCATCTTTCAAGTCCCTATGAATTCCTTTCTAATCATTTTCAACAATTGTGATCAACAATACAGCAATATAGTTCAGATTAGAACGAAATAACTGTGATACAATTCATTGTAAAGCGCTATCATTGTAAATTATTAAACTATATTGCTTTTTATATTCTGGGAAGGGAGATCTTTACTGATGCTAACCATACACACCCCGACGAATATTGCTTTGCAGGAAAATGAAGTTTATGTGCGATCTGAAGCAGATAATTTTCAGGATGAATGGCCTGTTCATACGCATAATGGGTATGAGATACATTATTTTATTCAAGGAGATGCAACCTTTCTAATCGGTGACCGAATATATAAGCCGCTGCCTGGAGATATGTTTATATTCAGAGGCGGTGTGCCCCACCGAATCAATCCTTCAAGAGAAATCGTGTACAAGCGAAGTTTTGTCAATTTCACGGAATTATTGCTTTTGGACATGCTTGCTGTCAGTCAGTTGGAGAATCTGATGTCCATATTCCGTCATCCCAATGGGTTATTGGTGCATTGGCCTCCGGAGGAGCGTGAGCATATCACAGCTGTATTTAAGGGAATCAAGGAGGAGATGGGGGCAGGAAATACAGGGTACAAAACAATGGTCAAATTAAGTCTTACCCAATTGCTACTGCGGATTTACCGGAAAACAACCAGTGAGCAATCCGCCAATCCTATCTTATGTTCTTCCCAGAAGCAGACAAGCGTGAGCCGGGTTCTTCATTATTTAAACCAGAACTACACGGAGAATGTTTCGTTGGATGAACTGTCCAAAACACTCCATTTGAATAAGTACTACATTTGTCACTCTTTCAAAGAGACGACGGGATATACCATAAGCAATTATGTTATACGGAAAAGAGTTGCAGAGGCCAAAAAATTGTTGCTGTCTACGGATGCACCGATTTTATCCATATCTGAGACGCTAGGTTTTAACACACCTGTATATTTTAGCAGGGCCTTTAAACAATATGTGGGTGTATCACCACAGTTATTCCGTAAAAGTGAATTGCTCAACGAAGCCAAAATTCATTAGACCCTTCCAAGGAGATGTTGATATGACAAGAAGAACAGTATTTAAGCTCACCACTAGCATGGTATTGGTCATGTTACTCATCGTATTAACTGCTTGCGGAAATTCGGGTACCAATGCTAATTCAAAACAAACAACTCTGGATTTCCTGTGGTTCTCTGACGGAAAAGAAGGAGAAGTCATCAAGGAAATCATTAAAGATTATGAGCAGACCAATACCAAGGTTAAAATCAACCTGATTGAAGTTGGCTTCAAGGACATCCAAACCAAATTAAAAACAATGTTATCCGGTGGAAAGCCACCTGCCCTGAGCCGGGTCACGGATACCGGATCATTTGCTAATCAGGCGGTTGATCTGACACCTTACGTGGACAATGCGGACCAATTCGAGGATCAATTTATTGACTCACTTAAACCTTATTATGTTATTAATGACAAGCTGGTAGCGGCGCCTATGGATGTTACAGCGAATGGGCTTATTTATAACAAAACCTTATTTGATAAAGCGGGCGTCAAAGTACCGACCTCTCCTGACCAGGTATGGACGTGGGATGAATATACAGCTGCGTTAAAAGAGGTTATGGACAAAGGCGGAGCACGTTATGGCATGGTATGGGATGTCACACCGCATAGATGGTCCACTCTTTTGTATCAGAATGGCGGAAGCATCTTAACAGAGGATGGCACTGCAGCAGCGATTAACAGTGAAGCCGGAATTCGTAGCATGGAGCAGTTCAAGCAGCTTCATCAAGAAGGGATCATGCCCGAATCCGTATGGCTCGGAGGGGAAAATCCGAACAACCTGTTCCGTTCCGGGACGGTGGCCACCCACTGGGCTGGCAACTGGATGATCAGCAATTACAAGGATATCACCGATTTTGAATGGGGAGTCACCTATATGCCAAAAGGAACACAACGTTCTTCAGTACCAGGCGGGAAGTTTCTGATGGCTTTCAAAGGCAGCGGATATGAGCAGGAGGCAGCAGAATTTATTGAATACTTAACGTCCAAAGAAGTGAATTCAAAATATAACCAGGAATCATTGTTTATGAGTCCGCGGAAGGACAGCTCTGTATTGAATTATGAATTCGGCAAGGAGATGTTTGAAATTTTCGCGGATGAACTGAAGAACAGTTCGCCTCTTGCAGCTAATGACTGGTCCAGACAGACCATTATATCCAAAATTTCAACGGACCTGAAAAATAATATTGTTGAGGTTTTATCCGATAAGGCAACTCCGCAGGAGGCTTTGGATCGAACAGCCAAGCTGATTAACGAGGCTATTGGCAGTCAATAAACGTAAAGTCATTTGGATAATTCGTATAACGGAGGCTTATCGATACCTGTAAAGCCTCCCTCTCGAATAACGATAAGGAAGGGGCAAGCAGATGAGTGAAGAACAACGATTAAACAGGAATACGCTGGCAAAACAGAACAGGAAGCTCGTTATTGCTCCTTATCTGTTTATACTTCCCAACCTCCTGATCTTTGGAACTTTTATCGTATTTCCCTCTTTATTGGGCCTCTATTATTCCTTCCATGTCTATGATGGATTGAACCCGATGAAGTTCAACGGGCTGGACAATTATATCAAAATTATAGGAGATCGGGAATTTTGGTCGACCATCGGACGAACGGGGATTTATGCAGCAATTGTTGTCCCGCTAATATATGCAGCAGCGTTAGGCATTGCTTTGCTACTTGCACGCGAGATTAGAATGCGCGGGTTCTTCAGGGCCGTATTTTACTGGCCGACCATGATTTCTTACATTATCGTAGGATTGACCTGGAAGTGGATTTTCGGAGATTCATTTGGCATTTTGAATCATCTGTTAACCGTGGTTGGTGTGGAACCTGTCGGCTTTTTAACCTCTTCCTTTTGGGCAAATACGGCTGTAATCATCGCGACAGTATGGTCACGTGCAGGCTTTTTCATGGTCATTTTTATCGCGGGTTTGCAGGCTATACCTACGGATTATTATGAGGCTGCCCGCTTGGACGGGGCAACGGGAATGAAGGTGTTTCGCTATATCACGCTTCCGTTGTTGAAGCCCACAAGCTTGCTTGTTGTTATGCTGACTCTGATTGACGCGTTCAAAGCATTTCCACTTATGTTTGCGCTTACAGGTGGTGGTCCGGGCAAAGATACCACCTATATTGTTCAATATATTTATGAGATTGGCTTTAACAGACAGGAGCTTGGTCTGGCCAGTGCCATGTCGGTGATACTGTTTATCCTTATTGGTGGATTCTCGGCTCTGCAATTCCGTCTATCGAAAGGAGGGGCTACGTAATGGTAATGAAGCCTATGATCAAAATCTTCATCTACAGTCTGTTAAGTGTTGCCGCAGTGGTGTGGCTCCTGCCTGTCCTGTGGGTCGTGATATCTGCTTTGAAAACGAATAGCGATTTGTACAGCTTCCCTCCAAAGCTATGGCCGCAGCCAATCACCTTCGAGCATTTCAAGGAGGCATTCAGTAAAGGCGATTTTGGCTTGTATTTTATGAATAGTACGATCGTAACTGTAAGCTCAACGCTGCTACTGTTATTGATTAATTCCATGGCAGGTTTTGCATTGGCGAAGTACCGCTTCCGCGGAAGCTCGATCATATTAATCGCTTTTGTCTCAACACTCATGATTCCGATTGAGGTCATTATGATCCCTATATTCAAGGTGCTGAGCGCACTGGGGTTGTATAATAGCCTACTCGCGATTATTATTCCGCCAGCAGCAACCCCAACAGGTGTATTCCTTATGCGGCAGTATTTGTTGTCCGTACCGGACGAGCTGTTGGAAGCTGCCCGGATGGATGGAGCGGGCGAATGGAAAATTTACTGGAGCATTATTCTTCCGATAGCGAAGCCGATTCTTGCGGTGCTTGCAATCTTCTCCTTCATGTGGAGATGGGATGATTTTGTATGGCCATTAATTGCGATTAGTGATCCATCAAAATATACGATTCAGCTTGCGCTCTCTAATTTTATTGGTGAATACAACGTGGATTGGGGAAGTTTGCTTGCGATGTCCGTCATCACGATGCTTCCGGTACTGATTGTTTTTATGGTTTTCCAGCGATATTTTGTCAGCGGTATGATTACTTCAGGAATGAAAGGATGAGTTGAATGTCAGATACCACCCGGAGTGGGATGGATACCTTGAATTATAAACCTATGAAATTAGGTCACAATCAGGTCATTAATCATTGGATGATCAGCGGCATATATACGAAACCTGTTGCCTTTGTTCCAACAACGATGGAGGGAGATATTAATGATTGGTTAATCGACGGTTTTGCCATTCATGAGAATCCATGCAGAAAGGAATTTGTAGAACATAGGAGGACGCAGCCTCTGAACCGATTTTTTGATCAATGGAGCGAGTTTCCTAGCCCGGGAGACGACTTCGTTGGAGAAGAAAACGGAATGCCTTGGGCACTGTATTCTCCTTGGAATAATCCACGGGTGGAGCAATCAGGATTTTGGTTTGTGCCAACACATCTGCGCAGTTACGCGGCGACAAGACTCATTTCTCCGACTGCTCATACCGCCTCTTTGCGGATTAAGACCTATGGCAGTCTGACGTTGTGGATGAATGGGGAAATGGTGACGGACTTTGCACCACTCACGCGTAACAAGGAACAGGAAATCATTATTAAAGCTGAACTTGTAGCCGGAATCAATGAGATCTATGCCTGCTGGGAGGATCTGGCTGAGCGGGATACGATGTATGCTTTTGCGGTGGAGTACCTAGGAGACGAGGAATTAGTGATTTCTCTGCCTATTGCTCCTCATTTGGCGGAGTCTGTAAAATCCGCAGAGGAAGCCCTCGAACAGGCTTATTTTCCTTCGGATCTTTTCAGAGGTGAGCAGATTAAGCTCAAGCTGCCACTTCCCTTACCGGATATCGTTAGAGAGGTTGATATTCAGTATGGTAATTTTTTTGATGGCACCGAAAATAAAACAATACACATCGCCGAACAGGAAACGGATCTGGTCCTGGCACATACAAATCAACTCGGTCATCATTACGTATATTTCACGCTGACTATTTCAGTATCAAATGTTGTACTAACCAAGAAATTTGGCTGCCAATCCTATGATACCAGCTATGA
Organism: Paenibacillus sp. FSL R7-0313; assembly: GCF_037969885.1. Lineage (NCBI taxonomy): Bacteria > Bacillati > Bacillota > Bacilli > Caryophanales > Paenibacillaceae > Paenibacillus > Paenibacillus sp. FSL R7-0313. The sequence continues at coordinate 5,501,500 of NZ_CP150219.1, read as the reverse complement.
TGAGGCAGCTCAGCAAGCTGTGGATATTGAAGACCGCAAATCCCTGGCACTGCGATGCATTGCCGAGAAAGGCAGTCCCAATATTCATAAGGCGATCGCCATGCTCAAAACAGGAGGTAATCTGCAAGAAGCAGAGAACATTTTGCTTGATGGTGTGGAAGGGATTGAGCAACGGAAGGATTGCAGTGACTTCTATCTGGTGGGGCTGTTCCGTCTATGGAGAGATGAACGAAATAGCGGTTTGTTCAGTGAATCGTTCTGGGATCGGGTGAAAACAAGTATTCTGGGCTATCGATATTGGATTGATGAACCTGGCGATGATGTGATGTGGTTCTTCAGTGAGAACCATGCCTTATTGTTCCATACCAATGAACTGTTAGCCGGACAGTTGTTTGGGGATGAAACGTTCAGCAACAGTGGTGAATCCGGTGCAGTACACCATCAAAAAGCAGAGCAAAGGCTTGCACTATGGTTTGAGCGCTTTTTGGATGAAGGATTGGCAGAATGGAATTCAAGTGCATACATTCCGATTGATGCGGTTGGGTTATTGCATATCTATGAATTTGCCCATAATGAACAGCTCAGACAGCAAGCCAAAAAGGCAATGGACCTGTTATTCTATTATATTACCGTTCAGATGCATCAAGGAGTCTTGTCCACAACGTTTGGGCGCAGCTATGAGAAGGAACTGCTGGGCAGTTATGCAGCGGGAACAACTTCAATGTGCTGGATCGCTTATGGCGTTGGCAATGTAAACAATTATTCAATAAGCAATGTTGCCTTGAGTTTATCCGATTACAGCCCTCCAGCAGCATATCAGGAGCATCTGTTGCTTGGGGACAATCAGCAGTTGGTGTTCGCCAATCAGCAGGGCAAGGGAGGTTACGCCAAGCTCTACCATTGTCGGACCAAGGAATACTCCTTATCCTCCATCATTCGCTTCCGTCCAGGCAAGCCAGGTTATCAGGAGCATGTCCAACATTTATCTCTGTCACCTGAGGCGCTGATCTGGGTGAATCATCCGGCAGAAATATACAAGCATGGGGATGGTCGACCTTGCTTCTGGGCTGGGAATGGAATATTGCCCGATGTTGTTCAACATGAGGGGATCGCTTTGATGATGTTTGATATTCCTGCGGATAACAACTCTGACTGGACACATGCTTATTTTCCTACTCACTCCTTCACGGAATGGGTAAGGCATGAGAACTGGCACTTTGCCCGTTTGGATAAGGGTTATGCAGCTATATATGCGTCCAACGGGATGAGTATGGAGAGCAACGGGGTGACAAGAGAGCGTGAGCTTATTTCCCCTGGCTTGCGTAACGCCTGGATTATAAGAGCAGGAAGCGAACAGCAATTCGGGTCATTTGACGCTTTTATCAAGCAAGTTCGTTCTGCAAGCCCGCAATTCGATAATCAAGCTTTAACTCTCACTCTAACAGACCCGGTATATGGTCCAATTCAATGGGGAATGAACAAGCCTTTTCTTATTAAAGAAGAGGAAATTATACACGAAGGTTATGGAGTGAAGGGACAACTGAAGTTACTGGACATGGAGCGCTGAATCGTGTGCAAGAAACCAAGGGAGTGATAACCAACATGCTGAATCAAATGGTGCTGCAGGAGAGAATAAGCAAGGTATCCCAAGCGATGGAGTCTATGAAAAACACAAGCATCAATGAACAGTTTCCCATTGGACTAATCGACATACATCTATGGGAATGGCCGCAAGGTGTTGGTCTGTATGGCTTGCTTCAACTCCATGAGGCAACGAAAGATCCTAAAGTGCTGGAATTTCTGGAATCATGGTACAATGCAAGGCTGATGGAAGGGTTACCGGAAAAAAATGTGAACACCTGTGCTCCGCTCCTTACTTTGATCTCACTATGCGAGCTGACCGGAAACAGGGAGTACGAACAGGTCTGTGAGGAATGGAGCAGTTGGATCATGGATGGACTGCTGCGAACAGGAGATGGTGCGTTTCAACATATGATCACAGGAGATGCCAATGATGGTCAAATTCTGATTGATACCCTGTTTATGACGGTGTTATTTTTGGCCAAGGCAGGGGTATACTTCAAGAAACCCGACATGGTGGAAGAAGCCAAACGACAGTTCCTTGTGCATATCAAATATCTATATAACAAGAAAACCGGATTGTTCTATCATGGCTGGGATTTCAATGAAAATCATAACTATGGTGCTGTTCATTGGGGAAGGGGCAATGCATGGTATACGGCGGGAGTTATGGATTTCCTGAATATCATTCCGATCGAAGACGGGCTGAAGGCCTATCTATTGGATACAGCAACCTCTCAAGTCAGAGCACTGAGCAAGCTTCAGGGTGAGGATGGCATGTGGCATACTGTGCTGGATGATCCAACCTCTTACAAAGAAACCTCGGCAACAGCAGCGATTGGATACGGCATTCTCAAGGGAATCAGGTATGGATACCTGGATGAATCCTATCGCCATAATGGCTTGAGTGCGCTTGAAGCGGTGTTGAAACAAATTGATGATCACGGAGTCGTACAGCAGGTGTCCTATGGTACTCCTGTGGGGCAGGATGCTCAGTTTTATAAAGATATCGCGATCAGTCCGATGGGTTATGGACAAGCACTTACGTTGTTTATCCTGATTGAGGGCTTGCGGGTCCCAACCGCCGAATAGAAGAAGGCAGACTTGTACGGAGGATGGGGGATACAGTTTCCTGTATCCTCCTTTTTTGTTTTTATGGCTTTAGCCAGTTGAGTGCGTGTAACGTGCGAAACAAAAAACCACCCGCTATGCGGGTGGAGGAATCGAGGGTTTGACCACTAAGACCATTCCGATAAAATTGAGATGTTCAGGCTGGGTGAAAGGAATGGTCTTAGATGGCAAACAAGAGCTATAGCCTAGCTCACACAAAGTGGATGTGCAAATACCACATTGTATTCACCCCGAAGTATAGACGGAAAGAAATCTATAATCAAGTGAGAAAAGACTTAATCGAAATTTTTAGACGTCTATGTAAGTACAAGGGAGTAGAAATTATAGAAGGTCATATGATGCCCGATCATGTTCATATGTTGGTAGCGATTCCACCGAAAATAGCTGTCTCAACGTTCATGGGATACTTAAAGGGGAAAAGTTCGCTAATGATATTCGAGAAGCATGCCCAGCTCAAGTATAAATACGGCAATCGAAAGTTTTGGGCAGAAGGGTACTATGTGAGTACAGTGGGTCTAAATGAAGCAACGGTAAGAAAATATATTCGTGAACAAGAAGCACATGATCAAGCGTTAGATAAGCTGAGTGTAAAAGAATACGAAGATCCATTCAGCAGTAATCGGAGCAAAAAGAAGTAAAACCAGTTTAACTGGTGAGTGAAAGTGACAAACAACACTGAGCCTGAACAGCCCTGCTGTCAGGCTAGCGTCTTTAGGCGCAGTTTGGCAACAGGGGGTTATACCCCAAGAGCAAACCACCCGTTGGACGGGTGGTCCTGATTTTAGTAAGCTCGAATCTCGATTAATTCGGCATATCTGCTGCCATTTGTGGTATCAATTATGATTCTCAGAGCCTGAGCTGAAACAGGGACATCCAGGGAATGAATAACTTTTCTTTTATGGTTTTCTTGAACACTTGCGACTTGTGTCCATTCGCCAGCTGGACTCAATACCTCCACCCGATAATCACGCACAAGTTCAGGCATGACACGAAATACAGTCTGATGGTGATGCAAATTAACCAGGTCCTCGTTCACATCATCATTAAACGTCAAGTGCAATTCAGCCAAGGTTTGTGGCTCTTTCCATGTCAGTTGCACCCATTCCGGCTTGCCAGACTGCATCGGCTGCGACATCCACTGCTGCGGCCCGCCGTAAGGGCGATGGTATCCGTTGATCGTATTGTCCGCTGAATAGGCCGTAGTCTCAGAGAGGGTACGACAGCAGAAAGGCTGACGTGCCAACCCCTGCATGGACCACAATACAACAGGCTGATCCGTGGCGTGATCCTCCAGATTTTTGGACACATGGTTCTCTTCTGTTCTGAAGAAGATCAGCACCCCGCTATGTGCTTCAATCGAATGGTAGAGAGAGACCGCTTTATTGGAGCGGATGATAATAAAAGCATTCTGCGGTTCATCCGGTCGCCATTCGAACGGAAGCTTAACCCACTGCGCAGTTCCTGTTGTAACGTTAACAGTCGCCGTAACTTGTAACGAATGCGGGACGTAGTTCTCCTTACGCCCCGTATCCCACAGCTCTACCGTCAGCGCGGTATCGCTGGATGCATCCAGCAGCAGCTCCAGGCCGCTGAGCAGTGGATGCACAGGCAGCAGCAGGGCAACATCCGTACCCAGCGGGTACGTCTCGCCAGGCTGCTCAAGAGCAATGCCCGTCAGCGTGCTGGAGGCTGTAGCCTTGGCACGCCAGGCCAGATCCAGCTCATCGTGGCTGCGCACCCCGATGATGGAAGCGTCCTGCCGCAGCAATGTCTGCTGCAGCAACGCCAGATGCCTCGCGTGCAGCTCGCGCGGCGACACACCCATGGACGCGCAGAGCGCTGCGCCCGTACCCGCGGCTTCGCCGATGACCGCGCATGTGGCCATGACGCGCGTTGTGCCGAAGGCGACATGTGATGCGCTGATGTCGCGCCCGGCCATGAGCATATTCCGCACATTTGCGGAATACAACGAGCGGAACGGCACGTGATATACGCCATCGGCATGCATATGCTTCGAGCCGCTCGCTTCGGCATACATGCCCTGCGGGGGATGCAGGTCAATGGACCAGCCGCCAAAGGCAACGGCATCCGGGAATTCCCGCTGGCTGATAATATCGTTCTGGGTGAGCACATAGTCACCCGTGAAGCGGCGGTACTCCCTTTTGCCAGGCAGAGAACCAATCCACTCCAGCGTCATATGGTCGGCATCAAACTTGCCGGAATTCTTGATATAGTCCCAGATCCCGTAGATTACGGACCACAGCTCATCACGGATCAGCTCATTGTCATGAACAGTGTCATGTTCACCGCCCCATTCAATCCACCAATAATGACAACCGGAATCCCCGCTGCGAATGACCCGGCGAATCGGAATGCTGGTCTGTGTAATATCCTTGGCAAAAGAAGGCGGGATATAACGGACAGGTGCACCAGCATCCTTGGTATAGAAGAGAAGTGTACTGCCCAGCGTGATCTGATCAGCCACCTCCGGTGCCCACTCTTCGCCATATTCGCTGCGGGCTTCCCGGCCGAGTGCAAACTTGGCTCCAGCCAGAAAGCCGACCAATCCATCACCCGTACAGTCCAGATAGATCTGACTTTCGAATCGGATTTTGCGCTCAGAACCCATCATCCATCCGGTAACGGAGGTGATCATGCGTTCCTCGCCATCCCCAGTCGCCTCAACTTCATGTACATCCGTGTTCAGGTACAGGCTGATGTTGGATTCAGCTCGAACGGCTTCCAGAATGATCAAGTCCCAAAAATAAGGGTTGCCCTCTGGATTACGATACTGATTCTCTACAAACAGTTCCCCCATGATGCCTGTCTCGCGGGCATAGCGGTTAATCCCATGGGCGGTAGCGCCGCAGACCCATACGCGTACTTCACTGCTGGAATTGCCGCCGAGCACAGGACGATTCTGCACCAGAGCGACCTGTTGGCCCAGCCGGGCAGCAGATATGGCAGCGCATACGCCAGCAAGCCCACCCCCAATGACGGTGATATCCGGTTTAACGAGTTCGTGCTTCATATGAACACCTCTCTCATTGAATATGGATGAGCCTAAGCTCAGATTTCATATTTCATATCTATAATTTCATATTAGTTCTATATATTTACTTTTCAAATACACTATATTATCATCGAGCATATACTTTATTTCATAACAAAGGCAGGTGTGTCATGGACCTCCTTAATCACATCTACTGGAAGAAGAAAGCTGAATTTTCTCTGGCAGAAGATATCTACGACGCTTGGGTGGTCTTTGCCGTTGAAGAGGGCGTATTTCGTTACGAGATTGACGGGCAGAGCGGAGAGGCGGGTTTTGCTGATCTGGTGTTATGTCCGCCCCACGTTCCTTTTCGCAGAGAGACGGTAACCCCGCTGACGTTTCACTATATGCTGTTCCGTTGTAACTCCGCAGAGGGTGAGAGTCTCCTGCCGCCAATAGGGAAATCTCTCATTAATGATACAAAGCGTCTGGCTTCAACATATGCCTACCTACGTCTGGCGAGCGAGGACAACGATGAGGCTACAAAAGGATGGAAAACTCATCTGATGTTGGATTTGTGGCGGCTGTATCAATGGGAGCGCAGACAGAGCAGGCTAATGGAAACGAAGTTCACGGAGGATGCTCTCATGGCTGAAGCGGCAGTGTTGTTGGAGGAGTGGGCAGGAGAGGCGGTCAGTCTCCGAATGTTGGCCGAACATTTGGCTTTGAGTCCAGTTCAGCTCACCCGAAGGTTCCGGGAGGCCTTTCAAGAAACACCATCCGATTATCTAAAAGCGATTCGTCTCAAAAAAGCAAAAGCCTTGCTGGCAGATAGCCGTCTGACCCTTACGCAGATTGCCGAGAGATGTGGATACGAGAACGGATTTTATCTGAGTCGTGTATTTTCGTCCACCATAGGAATCAGTCCCTCGGAGTATCGGAGACGACATCAAGTATGAGGTAAAGGGTCTCGTCCATCTAGCCATCCATCCATTCACTCACTCATTCACTCATTCACTCATTCACTCATTCACTCATTCATTCATTCATTCATTTCTTTCCTACACGAATAGAACATATCTGTGTAGTTCACATGGATGTAGGCAACGAATATCACAAATCCATGCAAATCATTCGACTCCGGCTGTGAATGGCAGGTAGGTGCTATAATGGGGTCATTAATTGTAGGGGAGCGAGCACTAAGGAATGAAGAAGCCAAATTGGAAAAGTTGGTTGCCACAGCGGCTTAGATACCGCCTGTTCGGTGCGTTTGTGGTGTTGATTCTCTTGCCGTTCAGTGCATTGAATGTCTACAATTATCAGCAAATTGAATCGCTGGTCGAGCAGAAAATCAGTGAGCAGAGTCATGAGCAGCTAGTCCAGATGTACAGCTCTCTGGAGGACCAGATGAGCATTGCCTTCAAAACGCTCATTTTTCTGGAACAGGATTCTGCGGTAAGAAGTGTGCTAACCTCCCCGAACAGTCGCACGCCGCTTGAGAACAAGTCGTTGGTGGAAGAAAAGTTCAAAATGATCAACAACAGTTTTTTTCTATATAATCCTTCGGTGTACTTTACCTTGCTGGATTTTTATGATAGCGTTTACACTTCGTATTTGCCCAAAAAAGCACTGACTTATGGCCCCTATCTGGAGCAATTCCGCGAACGTCTGGGGGAAATAACCATTCCAAAAGGCGGTGCGGATTCACACTCGCTTCAACCGGAAGAACTCTTCTATCGCTGGGATGCACGGGATTCCAACCCTGTGCTTAGAGAGTTATCCTCCAGCCCATATCTGTTGTCGCTGTATGCTTACATGAAAGATAGCGGCGGCAAGCGATACGGGCTGGCACGAATTAGTATCGATTATTCCTACTGGTTCCAGACCATGCTGAAGGATTCACAGAGTAACCAGGAGTATTACCTTATCACAGGTAGTGGAGAGACCATAGCCAGTTCATCCAAAACAGCGGCGCTTTCCCCGGAAGTTACGCGTGAAATAGCTCTTCATCCGGCACAGGCTTATCTGACCGATCCAGCCTCGGATACGCTGATTAACTACGTGTACATCGAATCACTGGATTGGTATATGGTAAATCGTATTCCCCTTTCCATCCTGTTTACAGAGATATCCGAGCTTAAACAGCGTTACTTTCTGACCTTTTTTGGTTTCACAGGAGCATTTGTAGTGATGGCTTTTATGATCTCGGCAACGTTCACGCGCCCTCTGTCACACTTACAGAATAAGATGAAGGAGGTTGTTCGCAAAAACCTCAAGATTCGTATTCCCGAAGGCCGCAGCCGTGGGGAAGTACTGGAACTGACACGCACGTTTAATACGATGCTGGATGACGCCAATCAGATGATCAACCGACTCAAGGCGGAGGAACGCCAGAAGGAAGCGGTACATTTTCATATGCTCCTGGCCCAGATGAATCCGCACTTTCTCCTGAATACATTGAATACAATGAAATGGAGTGCGATACGCAGCGGGAATGAGGAGATCTCCGAGATGTGTGTTTCCTTGGGCAAACTACTGGAGGTCAGCCTGAATTCACAGGTCGAATTGGTATACCTGAAGGATGAGATCGAGTTGGTTCAAGCCTACCTTCATATTCAGCGGATTCGTTATCGGGATAGTTTTGAGGTGACTTGTGAATTTGACGATAAACTGGAATATGCGCTGGTGCCCAAACTGAGCTTGCAGCCACTGGTGGAAAATGCCATTCACCACGGTGTTGGGCCACTGGAACAGCTTGGTCAGATCCGCATTGGAATTTATAAGCAAGACACAGGAATGCTGATGCTGGAGGTGGCAGACAACGGAATTGGAATGGAGGAATCCCGGCGTCAGCAGACGACCCGCACGCGTCCGGGGATCGGTCTGTCCAACCTCAGGGAACGATTGCGGTTATTGTTCAAAGGCCAAAGTGAACTTGAAGTGATGGATACCAAGCCGGGGACATTAGTGAGGTTCAGTATTCCTTTTTTATTGTCGACGCCTTACGTACAGAAGCGGTCAGACTAGGGCGTGTCTGAAAACTCCGAAGAAGCAGATTTTGCTGAATTTTCGTTCCAAGCAAGGAAGTTTTCCGCAGGCGTGCCGGGGCACGTCAAGGGGAAGTGACGCAGCATGGGGCGAAAAGGCGGTAAAAGATGCACTTCGCGAGTTTTTGAGACATGTCCTACACGACTGGAGAGGGGAATCTGGCATGTGGAAGGTATTGCTTGTAGAAGATGAAGTATTTGTACGTGAGTCAGTACGAGAGATTATTTCCTGGGAAGAGCTGGGCTTCACGGTCATCGGAGAATCCGGTAACGGGACCGAAGCGCTGGCAATGATTATACAGGATACACCCGATCTGGTGCTGACCGATATTGTCATGCCAGGTATGGATGGTCTGGAATTACTCAAACAGACCCGTCAGGCCGGGTTAAAAACCAAATTTGTCATGCTCACCTGTATGGGGGAGTTCGAATATGTACGCCGTGCAATGGAATACGGGGCTTCCAATTATATTCTGAAGCTGTCGATGAGTGTAAATTCACTGCGTGATACTCTGCGTAAAGTAAGTGCGGAACTGGGAGCTTCGGCTGAAGCCCGGACAGAGACAGATCAACATGAAGTGCCGCCTTCCACACCGGTTCTCACATCAACGCCTGCTTTGCCTAATTCTCTTACGGTCTCTTCTGCGACCCCGTCTGATACGGATCTTCCATTTACACCTGTTCGTGAGCCGGTTGTGAAGCATCCGGAGATTAGCAAAATAATTGAGTACATCGGACAGCATTATGACCAGGACATTACCGTCAAATCCATGTCACGATATGTGATGATGGGCGAGAATTATGTGAGCGCTTTGTTCAAAAAGAAAACCGGCCATACCCTGATTCACTACTTGCATGGGGTACGGATGGAGAAAGCGGCTGAATATTTGCGCGAGACGGACCTTCCCGTACAGGAGATTGGTTACCGGGTAGGGTTCGGAAGTGATAATTATTTCATTAAAATATTCAAGCGTTGGACCGGTTGCACGCCCAGCCAGTATCGCCATCGCTCGTGACTCACAGGAGGAGTAGAAGGAATATGTGTACCGAGGGCTCAGGCAAGCAAGGATAAATCCGTATTTTTGTTCAATCCGAATCATGGATATGTATCTTATGAACCCAGCAAGGTCCCTGCTACGATGTAACGGAAGGTACACTTCAATTCAGGGAGGTCATGTGACCAGATGAGAATCAAAAAAGGATTAACGGGGTTAATCGTAGGTGCGCTGATGCTGGGCTTGCTTGCCGGCTGTGTTGGTAAAAATGAGACGAACGGTGGGGACAACGGAGGTGGAGCGGCCGCGGGAAAAGTGAAACTCACCATGTGGGGCGCGGTGCCGCCCGAGAATGGTCCACAGGAAGTGGTGGATACCTGGAATGCGGAGCATCCTGATATTCAGGTGGAATATGTGCGGTTTGTGAATGATGACGACGGCAACCTGAAGCTGGATACGGCGCTGTCCACCGGGCAGAACGTTGACTTATATGTCAATTACACTCTCACGAACCTCGATAAACGCATCAAGGGTGGGACAGCACTGGACCTGGGAGAGTTCACCGATTACAACATTGATGAGAAAATGGGTGAAGATGCGGCTTCCTGGAAAGTGGACGGCAAATATTACGGGATGCCAACCAAGAAAAACGCTGCCTTCTTCGCTTTAAATATGAAAGCGCTTGATCAGGCCGGACTGAGTGTACCGAAAGCCTGGACATGGGATGAAGCCAGTGAGTATGCACTCAAACTGAAGACGGCTGGCTTCAAGTACGGATTGGTTCAGCATACCGCTTCCTATGTAGACCCGCTCGATTCCGTTCTGGTGAAGAACGGCTATGTTAAGGCAGACGGTACTTCTAACCTCGATGATCCGCTTGTCACTAAATGGCTGGAGACGTTGAACGGAATGATGAAGGAGGATGCAACTACCCCTCCGCTCGGAGAGCAGCTGACTTCCAAAATGCCGGTGGAAAACATGTTCCTTGGCGGTGAGTCTGCCATGATTAATATCGGCGAATGGCTGATTCGCACATCAAACAATATGACCGAGTTCCCGCGGGATTGGAAAATCGCCTTTGCACCTGTACCGAGACTGGCTGCACAAGAAGCAGATATGGTGAAGAGTGGAGGACTTGGTGACTTTATCGCGATCAATTCCAAGTCGAAAAACAAAGAAGCCGCATGGGAGTTCCTGAAATGGTACGCCGATGGGGGAATGATGCCGATGGCTGCGGGTGGACGTTTGCCTTCCTCAAATGCGGTTGATCAACAGACTGCTATTGATCACCTGCTGGGCGATTATGCCGATTCTTATGATAAAGAGTCACTGGAATTTGTGTTGTATGGTGACGAGACACCTACGTTTGTCCGCAGCATTGCGCAGGAAGTGGTCGATCTGCGTGCACAGGAGTATGAAAAGTTCTTCCTTGGTAACCAGACTGCCGAAGTTACGGTACAGAACATGGTCAAACGCCATAATGACTGGCTGAAGCAGAATAAATAGAATGCAAAAGTAATGAGTCCAAAGGCCGTCCCCAATGGGACGGTTTTTTCTATATAAGCAATAGAACAATACAGCATTAGATGTATGGCATTAGCTAGGGCTTTCCGGACTAAAGGTAATAGAACAATTCCATGTTGTTTTCCTCCCGAAAGGCACTGCCGAAATACATATATCTGTGATATCAGGTACAGGGTTATGTTCCTTAAATGTTAGAGGACATCTTGTTATGCTTAATTCCAGAACAGATGTTAAGGAGTGGGGAGCATATGTATAAATCCTGGATGAAACGGCAGAGCAGGCTCGGGTATCTGTTTATTGGGCCCAATATGATTGGCGTGCTGTTGTTTTTTATTATACCGGCTGTCTATTCGTTCTATCTCATGTTCACTGATTACAAATTCATGAGCCCGGAGACAAATTTCGTCGGGCTGGACAATATCCGCCGGATGTTGAATGATGATCTGTTTGGCGTGGCGCTGCGAAATACATTTGTATTTCTGTTGGCGGTTCCGGTATCGATGGGGTTGGCTTTTATCGTGGCGGTGGCGCTGAACAAGTCTGTGTATTGGCAAAAAACGCTGCGTGCTCTCTATTTCATGCCCTACATCACCAGCGGTGTTGCCATCGCCTTTGTCTGGATGCTGCTGTTTCAGCCAACATCGGGGCCCATTAATGGCTTCTTGCGGGGAATCGGTATTACGAATCCACCCGGCTGGTTATCAACAACCGAATGGTCCATGTATGCGATTGATATCATCTGGATCTGGTTCATGCTGGGGTACAACATGATTATTTATCTGGCCGCTTTGCAGGAAATCCCGGAGGAGCTGGTTGAGGCGGCAAGGATAGATGGAGCCCGTCCCTGGCAGACCATTCGCCACGTGATTTGGCCACTTGTGAGCCCAACGACCTTTTTGCTGCTGATTACAGGACTGATTATGACGATCAAAAACTTTGGCATTATTCAGGCCATAACTCAGGGTGGGCCGGGTAACAGTACAACCGTGCTGTCGCTGTTTATCTACCAGAATGCCTTCCGCTACTACGAGATGGGATACGCTGCTGCCATTAGCTGGGCGCTCTTTGCCATCATCATGATCTTTACTGTATTGCAGTGGCTTGGTCAGAAACGTTGGGTTCACTACTAGGAGAGGAGGGATCGTTATGGAGAAATTAAATGCTGTGAACCTGAAACCCACAGTTCCACATTCACCTAAAGTGAAAGTCCGCAGGGAGTCCTTGACGCAAATTCGGAGAATCATATTGACACTTCTGATGTCCGGGTTTGCCCTGCTGATGATTATGCCGTTCATCTGGATGATCAGCACGTCGTTCAAATCTCCTGCGGACGTATTCACCTATCCCATCCAGTGGATACCCTCCAGCTTGAACTGGGAGCATCATATCAAGGTCTGGAGCGGAGTGGATACCTTTGCCACGTATTATCTGAACTCGTTGAAAATATCGCTAATTAGCACGATCGGAGCTGTATTTCTCTCGGCGTTTGCAGCCTATGGCTTTGCACGGATTCAATTCAAAGGTCGGGAGACTCTTTTCCTGATCTATCTCTCGATGATGATGGTGCCGCCGCAGGTGCTCTTTGTGCCCAAGTTCCTGATGTTTGAGTGGGTCGGCATATATAATACGCATTGGGCCTTGATCCTGCCTGGAATGTTCACGATCTTTGGGGTGTTTATGCTTCGGCAATTTTTCCTGTCGGTGCCTTCAGAGATCTCGGAAGCTGCGTTCATTGACGGTGCCGGTCACCTGCGTATATTCTTCAGGCTGATTCTGCCCTTGGCGAAGCCAGCGCTGGCTACACTGGCGATCATTGATTTCTCCTGGCATTGGAATGACTATGAGAATGCGCTTGTGTTCCTGATCGACAAAGACCTGTACACCGTGCCGCTCGGACTACAGAACTTTATTCTGGAGAACAATGTGGATTACAACGGCATGATGGCCGCTGCCACGGCAGGTATTATTCCGATGATCATCGTGTTCCTGGTGGGACAGCATTATATTATCCAGGGCGTGGCCGGAAGTGCCGTGAAGGGCTGAAGCTGCTGTCACTGTGATCCCATATCATAACCCTTTTGCTGAACGAAGAGATTTTCGCGGCAGAAGGGTTTTCTGTTAAAAGGGAGAATTAATCCATGATCTGAGTTTATCTATTGGAGGCGATTCTCATGGAAGTGAAAGTCATCACATTGCCTGCTTTTCACGTTGTAGGATATTCAATCGAAGCGACCGTTGAAGAGTTCGAATCAGGGCTGGGCAAAAGCCATTTTCATAAGCTTGTTGAGAGAAATAAGGAAATTCAACATCGAAAAAATGACAACGTCATATTGATGCAGATGTATCCGATACATGAGGATTTTAACGCAAAGGTTGATAAGTTCACACATCTAATAGGATATGAAGTAACTAGTTTGGATAACATCCCATCAGAGATGATAAGTCATGACGTGCCTGACAGCCAGTATGTAACGTGCACGCATCGAGGAATTGAGTCAGAGATTGGTGATACATACGATTATATATATGGACAGTGGTTTGGTGAGACGGGACATGAACCGAAAGATTATGATTTTGAAATTTGGGATGAGCGTTACCAACCCGAAAGTCCCAACAATGAGATTGATATATATGTAGCTTTGCAATCGTAAATCTCGGCAATCTTTCCCCAATACAATAGTTCAAACTTCGTATATAATTAACAATGACATATGATGCTGTATGACTACATAACTATCGCGAGGTGCACTAGACTTATGCCAACCATCTACGACTTTACCGTAACCAGAACCAGTGGGGAGCGTTTCCCACTCTATCAATATGAAGGAAAACCTGTGCTCATCGTAAACACGGCAAGTAAATGTAAATATACGCACCAGTTTGATGACATGCAGAAGCTGTATGACCAGTACAAGGATCAAGGGCTTCAGATTATTGGTTTCCCGTGTAACCAGTTTGCAGAGCAAGAGCCTGGAAGCAGTTCGGAAGCGGAATCGTTCTGCCAGATTAACTATGGTGTGAAATTTCCGATGTTCTCCAAACTGGATGTGAATGGAGAAGCGGCACACCCGCTCTACGACTTTTTGAAAAGATCAGGGCCTTTTGCTGGCTTTGATGAAACAGATATACAGGCCAAATTATTGAAATTAATGGTGGCTGAGAAGGCACCAGAATGGTTACACGGCGATGCAATCAAATGGAATTTCACGAAATTCCTGATTGATGCAGAGGGGCGTGTGGTCAGACGCTTCGAACCTATCGACTCCATCGACGAGATTCAAGAGAGTATTAAACAGCTTCTATAATTTCACTTTCATATATCCTACAGGGGCATGACACAAATCGTTTCCCTCTTCCGAACAGGAGGTGCATGAATGTGCCGAGCATGATGCAATTTAGTGCTTCACTGGAGTATAGTTACCGTTCCACCAGCACGTTTGACCCGGGCAAGTCAGATGGATTCCATTCCCATCCACATTATGAGATTTATTATTTTCATGATGGAGAATGTACCTATATCATAGGAGACCGGGTATATAACCTGGAGCCGGGTGATCTGGTGTTGATGCATGGCTTGACTCTTCATCGACCACATCCGAAACCAGGCAGTGCTTATGAGCGAAGCACACTGCATTTTGATCCGTCTGCCATTCGCAGCAGCCTGCATCCGGACCGTATGGTTGAGGTCTTGAGGCCATTTGAAGAACTAAGAAATTGCCGGGTCAATCTGATGGGTGATAGCCGTTCTGAATTCGAAGCTCTATTGCATGATCTTCATCGTCTGTCTCAAAGTCAGAGCAATTTCAGGCAGGAGCGAATGAATGTCAGACTGTGTGATCTGTTGTATTTTGTAGCAGAGATCTGCCAGGGCGATGTCGAAGAACAACTTCCCTCATCGGAGAGGGAGCGGCATGTCCAGCATATTATTCGTTATGTGGATACCCATTATATGAAGGACATTGGTCTGGATGATTTGGCACTGGAATTACATCTATCCAAGCCATATCTGGCAGGCATGTTTAAGGAAATGACAGGTTTGACAATATTCAAATACCTGTATGACCGTCGCATCAATCAGGCGAAGCTTTTGTTTCAGTTCCAACCAGAGATTACTGTGACAGAAGCAAGTCGATTGTCCGGTTTCAAACGCCTTTCGCATTTTAGTCGGATGTTCAAACAAAGTGTGGGATGTTCGCCTGATCTGTACCGTACCCAATTGCATCGCCAATCCTAGAAGCCCTCTGTGAGCTGACCAGCTTGTCTGGTCGGCTTTTTTTGTTGATTTTCGTTTGAGGAATGCATACCACTGTGTTTAGAGGACACGCAGAACAGGTAAAGAAAGGTAATGAACCCAGAGGAGGCGAATATGAATGAAACAGCGCACACCGGATCAAAATAACAGCGATACCCATCAGGAACAATCCCATGACAATCCTGAACAATATAAGACAGAGCACGAAAGTCTGCTTGACCGACATGAAGAAGAACAGACTGTAGATCCAATTCCAATGGAAGATCTGAATATGGAAGCTCAGGAAGAGAAGAATAAAGATCAGACAAAAAGTAACTCGTCTACGGAAGAGAAATACCGGGCGGATTATCGCAAAAAGACGGGCGAAGGATAATTCCAATTGCTGTTGTGGGCAAACTTGTTGAAATGTTTTCGGTGAATGTATATTTAGTGAAAATAAATTAGTTTGTTGACTAATGTATGTTACTATATTATAGTTACTATGTTGGCAATTGAAAAAAAATTTGGGAGGCGAATAAGAATGACAACTTTTTTTGATGCGTTGAAAAACAGAAGATCTTATTATGGAATCAGCAAGGAATCTACAATTTCGGATGCTAAAATCCAGGAAATCGTAGAAGAAGCGGTGAAATATACACCAACTTCCTTTAACTCACAAACATCCCGTGCCGTTGTATTGCTCGGTGAACAACATGATAAATTGTGGAATCACACAGAAGAAATTTTGCGTGAAGTGGTAGGCAATGAAGAAGCTTTCAAATCCACAGCAGAAAAAATGACTGGATTCCGCAGCGGATATGGTACGGTTCTCTTCTTCGAAGATAACAATGCGATCGCACAGCTTCAACAAAATTTTGCAGCTTATGCAGATAACTTCCCAATCTGGGCTAACCAATCCAACGGTATGTTGCAACTGGTAATCTGGACTGCTCTGGAACAAGAAGGTCTGGGTGCATCTTTGCAGCACTACAATCCGTTGATTGACGAGAAAGTGAAGCAAGAATGGAACATCCCTGAGAACTGGAGATTGATCGCTCAGATGCCATTTGGTAAACCAACGGCAGCACCGGGTGAGAAAGAATTCCAACCCATTGAAGAGCGCGTAAAAGTACACAAGTAAGCTTCGCATTTCCCAACATTTAACCACATACGGCCTCGCTTCAATTTGATACGATGATAGTTGATCGTAATCCAATGAAGCGAGGCTTTTTAATGTGAACAATAGATTAAAAGACATAACGAACCAACGGATATGGAAAATTGCTTTATGCGGAATGTTAGCACTTGGATCGGTGGCTGGATACAGCAATACCATTCAAGCTGCAACCGTACAGCAACAATTTCAGGATACGCGTACGAGTTATGCGAAGGATGCCATTACACATCTGGAGGACAAAGGCATTGCTGCAGGTACGTCAGAGACTACCTTTGAACCGAAGAAGGCCGTTACTCGTGCAGAATTTGCGACGTTTGCGGTGAGATTGCTAGGTTTGAAGCCCGTTAAAAATAATATAAATCCCTATCAGGATATAAGCATGAATGCTTGGTATTACGGCAACGTTGCTGCCATGACGAATCTTTTTATTCTGGAGGGTAAGGGTCAGGGAACGTTCCAGCCTAATGCTTCCATTACACGTGAAGAAGCGGCTGCCCTTCTTGTGCGAATGTTGAAACAACAACCCGTAGAGACCGCACTCTTATCTTCAACGTATTTCGACGCAGCGGATATCTCGGACTGGGCACGTCCCTATGTGCAGACGGTATACCAGCTTGGACTGATGCGGGGAAGTGGAGGCGTGTTCCGACCGCATGACCAGGTAACGCGAGAAGAAGCAGCCGTAATGCTCGATGCCATTTTACAAAAGAAAACATGGTCTGAGCAGTTACAACGTGGGGATGAACTTGGCGTTCAGTTGGGCTGGCAATACAACTCCACTACAGCTGAATTCAAGAAGCAAGTGGAACAGTCTGAAGTGAATACGCTTGTCCCGCGCTGGTTTTTCCTGAACAGCAGTATGAAAGTAACAGATCACGCGGACCCTGCATTGATCTCTTGGGCATCCGCCACAGACAGGCAGTTATGGCCATTACTTGGGAATCGTTCCGATTCGGCACTTACCCATCAGATGTTATCAAGCTCAGCCAACCGAGCGGCAGTGATCTCACAGGTAGCCGCTTATGTCAAAACCTATAAACTGGACGGCATTAATGTGGACTTCGAGAATGTTGATCCTGCGGATCGTGAAGGGTTAACGACATTTGTGACCTCTTTGACGGCTACGTTGCACGCACTCGGTGCTGTGGTGTCCGTGGACGTTTCGCCAGACCTGGGTACTGATTGGACGGATGCATTTGATTATGCCAAACTGGGCGCTGTATCGGATTATATGGTGCTGATGGGATACGAGGAACACTGGAACGGTGATCCGACAGCAGGATCAGTGGCGTCTCTTCCATGGGTGGAAAAGGCACTGGATACCATGCTCTCCGAGGTGGTACGTGCCAAAACTATATTGGCCCTTCCGCTATATACACGGGACTGGTCTTCAGTGAATCCGGCAACCAGCTCTTGGGACATTACACTGTCAGAACAGGGAACGCGTGCGCATACCACGGGATCTGTAAGACGGTGGGATGCAAGTCTGGTTCAATATATTATTGGGTACAACAGTAACGGTATGCCAAGATATATATGGGCAGAGGATAGTCGTTCTTTATCGGCCAAAGTGTTGATGAGTGAGCAGCGGCAGATTGCCGGACTGGCTTACTGGTATATGGGCGGCGAAACAGCTGATGTATGGAACGCCATTTCGAATGCTTCGCGATTTGAATCGTATAACTTCTAAACATTCATGAATCTTATAGACTCAAGCGGACCGGGATACAGCCGGATGGTTTGGGTCTGTTTGTTTTGGTATAAGATAAGCAATATGAGGAATCGTTTAAGCTTGGCTGAACGGTTTAATGTATATAAGGACAAACTGTTTAATTAAATTAGATAAATGGAAGTTCAGGAGGAGAAGGAGCATGCGAGAGGTTGATTGCATAATTGTAGGTGGAGGGCTCGCAGGGCTTCAGGCAGCCATTCAGCTTGGACGTTATTCAGCTCATCAGGTGTTGGTAATCGACGCGGGAGAAGGCAGATCGACGTTGTGCAGGACTTATCATAATATCCTCGGTTTCCCCGATGGGGTATCCGGTGAAGAGCTCAGAGCCCGAGGCAGGATGCAGGCAGAGCGGACGGGTGTATCTTTTGAGAAAGACCGTATTGTTAAAGCGGGCCGTCATGGAGAGAAGATTCAATTGTTCGGTACTTCAGACGCTGAATATAGGAGTAAAACCGTGTTATTGGCAACAGGGCTTTCAGATAGAGTGCCAGATATTCCAGGACTAACCCCAACGCTGGGCCGAACAGTCTATGTCTGCCCTGATTGCGATGGTTATGAGATTCAGGATCAACGTACGGTACTATTGGGATCTGGCGAAGCAGGTGCCAATATGGCGATGATTTTAATTCAGCGTACGAATGATCTGTTATATATCAATCATGAGCAGGCCCCCATATCTGCAGAGCTTCATCGCAGCATGAAAGAGGCGGGCGTTCGTTATCTGGAAGCGGCTGTTCAGGAAGTACAACAGATTGAGGATGGCCATATCACCGGTGTTCTGACCGAAGATGGACAGATTTTTGAGTCTGAGCGTGGGTTTATCGCATTTGGAGGCAATCGTGTCCACTATGAACTGGCGGAGCAACTGGGAGCTGTAATCGCAGATAATAAACATGTGGAAGCTGATCCACGTAGCTTGCAGGCAGCGAATAATGTATGGATAGCCGGGGATCTGGGACTGCACGCAGAACAAGCAACCGTTGCGATGGGTGAAGGTTCCATTGCCGCGATCTGGATTCATAAGGCGTTACAGCAGATGACCAAGGATTAACGTTGAATTTCACCTCCAGATATGAGTTTGATTATTCAATCGTTCATTACCAAAAAGTCCTCCCAAGCCATGCATGTGGCAGGAGGACTTTTTGAGTTGTCTTTTGCTAGGGAGAAAAGGATTACACTTATTTGTCTGATGAATCCTGTGACTTGGAAGAGGACGTCTTGTCCTTCGATTCATGGGAGAAATCTTTGCGAATGTTGTCCACGATATCGCCAACCACGCCTTCGATCATATCGGTTGGTCCGGGATTATTTTTGTCTGGATGGATAACGGTATTCACTCCTGGTTCAAGTTCATCGTTTGTCTTTTCATGTTTGGTTTTATCACGCATGGGAAATCCCTCCTGGTTCGATATTGTATAAGGTGTTCATTAACATATCCAAACACCGTTACGTATATGTAAACGATTAACCGCTGTAGTTCTTTTGAAACGCGTACTTGTTCATATATAGAAGATATATACAGAATTGAACGTACTGATTAAACTTCTGCAATACGTTTATATTATAGATAACCAATGAGTATTAAGTTTAAAGCTTAAAACCAATAAACAACTATTATACAGGAGGTTATTCAGATGAATGAACAAAATCATGTAATCCATAAAGATGGCCAAGTTTCAACTGACAAGGTGGACAATGCAATCGAGAAGATTGCGCCGGAAGAAAGAGAACAGATTTTACAGAACTTTGATGCGTTCAAAGAATACCTGGGTAAGCGAATTGCGATGGGTGAATCGATCGGACTAAGTGAGGAGCAGATGGCTAAAATTGCCGAGAAAGTAGCGGATCATCTGGCAGCTCGGGAGGAACCCCGTAATCGTGAAGAAAAACTGCTGCAGGAGCTGTGGAATGTCGGCAAGGAAGAGGAACGTCACATGTTGGCTCACATGCTCGTTCGATTGGCACAAAGCTCCACACCAAATCATTAAGATCAACATCTATGCGTAAGCATAAGAAATATTTTGAGCAGGTCTTCAAACCTGTCAAATACCCTGCATAAGCCGGAGTGTAACTCTGAACGTGTCTGGAGCAGGGCATAGAGCGGGGCGCTAACGAACCTGTAACGTCTTATTCAGGGGTTTGAAAGCCCCGCAGCAATCTAAGGAATCTGACACACGCTATATTGGTATAAACAGCCGTTGCTAGCGTGTTTTCAGGGAATTCTGGAAAATAACGTGTCTCATGTTCCTTACAAAATAAAAGGTGCGCCAGAAGGCCAAATAAGACTTCCTCGGTTCCTTAGTTGTATGGATCAACCGTCAGGACTAGGCAGCTTGGACTTCAAGATGTTTGGGACACAGACATCCTTCAACGTATCACTTGCCTGAGTTTAAAAGACACACCCTAGTAAATAACCTCTGAATGGCGATGCCTTCAGGGGTTATTGCCGTTTACGGAGACTACAGACAGGAGTGATGACGCACATTGTAACTATTTTTAATCTGGCTGATACTTTTATAATCCCTGTTCGAAGTATGATAGGAAAAGAAAGAACGTTGGAATCGATAGTTCACATGAGCGTTTGAGAAGCAAGACTTCCGGTTAAGGAATAGTAACGTTCATATTAAGGAGAGATGTTACCTATGAAGAACGCGACAAAACAATGGAAACTAGGAATGATCGGTGCAGTTGTTGCTTTACTTGGTATGATTGTGCTGACTACATATTTACTTACCCCTGCGAATGCTCAAGGTAGTACGGACGCTCAACAACCTTCTGCGAAAGAAGCTCAAGTTGCAAACTCCGAGATGTTTACAGCCTATGTTGAAGGTATGCATATAGAAGACGGCAAATTGTTTATGACAGTGGACAAGATTGGCTGGTATCAGGGTGAAGAAGCCGATGCGATTTTTGCACAGCGCAATCCGGAAGCTGGTATAGATGGTGCTCCAGATGGTTACTATATTGTCAACGATAGCAAAGAGCAGGAACAAGTTGAGGTTAGTGCCAATGCTGAAGTGTTGATGCAGTTGTATGATCGGGATGGTACGATGCAGGGCGCAGACATTCAGTGGAATGAACCTGTGACATTATCCAAGTTCGAATCATTGTATGAGAATACCCGTATTCTTGATCTGTCCGTATTCCCGTATCATCTGACGGTGCAGGACGGAAAAGTTACTAAAATTGTGCAACAATACATCCCATAAAATAAGATGAAATTCATCATTCAAGCATTCCTCCTGTTCATTGAACGGTGAGGGATGCTTTTTGGTTATGACAAATTCATGAAAGCGATTGTAATTAATGGTAGGTACATGTATCATTATTGGAATGGCGTTTTTACATAGTTCAGGAGGAGCCTCATGCTTAAAGACATGATTGCATTAACTAAGCCCGGACTTCTAAGGTTAAATGTGTTTGCGGTGGCGGTAGGATTCTGGGTAGCTTCAAAATGGGATATCAACTGGTTATCTCTTCTCATGGTCGTGATTGGATCAACCTTGGTTATTGCTTCAGCTTGTGTAATCAACAATTATTGGGATCGTGAATTGGACCAAAAGATGGAGCGCACCAAAAAAAGGATGGATTACATTAACCATCTGAAGCCAGGGTTTGTACTTGGCTATGGCATTATCCTTGGTGTTGTGGGACTAGCAGTACTGTATCTACTGGTGAATCCGTTATCAGGCTGGATGGCACTGCTTGGATGGTTCGCTTACATCATGATTTACACGATGTGGTTGAAACGCAGTTCAACGTGGAGCACGTCGCTCGGTGGAATTGCAGGAGCGATGCCGCCTGTCATCGGTTATACGGCTGTAACCAATGAGATTGATGCAGGTGCCTGGTTGCTGTTTGCACTATTATTCTTGTGGCAACCACCACACTTCTGGTCATTGGGTATTCGCCGGGTAGAGGAGTATCGTGCTGCTGGCTTCCCGTTGTTGCCAGTGGTTAAAGGGGTGAAACGCACCAAGTTTCAGATGATTCCTTATGTTTTTCTGCTGCTTCCTGCTGTATTTCTGTTGTATTATTACGACTACGTTGGTCTGGTATTTCTGATTGTATCTCTGGTCGGTGGACTGATCTGGTTCGTGCATACACTTAGCGGACTGAAGACACAGGATGATGAGAAGTGGGCAAAAGTAAACTTTCTGATCTCGGTTAATTATCTCATGCTCGTATTTATTGTCATGGTAGCGAATACGACATGGTCTTAATTAAGTGATGAACAGATCATTTTCAGAGAGATTTCACCTTAAGCTAGCTGGCTGCATTGAATGAAAAAGCACACGATGGAATAGCGTTTGGACAACCTTGAGTTGTTACAACATATTCTTCAGTGTGCTTTTTTGGTATAATAAAACAATTGAATCATATATGTGGAAATTATAATGCAAGATGGGAAGTGACATCATGAGTGATTTGGAACAGGCCGTACGATGGAGACAAGAAGGCAAGGTGCAGGAAGCGATTGAACTTTTGCAAGAGATTACAGTCCAGGAACCCGAGAATGCGAATGTTTGGTATCAGCTGGCTTGGGCACATGATTCGCTTGGATTGGAGCGGGAAGCTGTTCCGTATTATGAGAAGGCACTGAGTCTTGGACTTTCTGGGGAGGACAGAGCAGGTGCAATACTCGGATTAGGCAGTACATACAGAACGCTTGGACAGTACGAGCAGGCGAAAGTTTGGTTTGAAAAAGGGATGAAAGAATTCCCGGCGTACCGGGAATTTGAAGTTTTCTATGCCATGGTGCTCTATAATCTGGGTGAACATGCAGAAGCGATGCAAAGACTGCTCGTGCAACTTGCGGACACATCAAGTGACAAGAGAATCAATGACTATAACAGAGCCATCCGTTACTACGCAGATCAGCTCGATCGGGTGTGGGAATAGATCGAATACACAGAAAAGGGAGAGATGGATGAATGAACTCCAATCAAGATCTGAAACAGGTAAATGAAAGGTTGGATCAAATTGATAAAAAGCTGGATAACCTGGGAGGCAGCCAACAGGGCAAACGCTCACCTGGCGTGCGCTTCCTGATTGGTTTTGGCATCACGATTGCGATTATATCTGTACTGCTGCTGACTCTTGGTGTTATCCAATTTGTTAGTAACGGATAGTGTGCGTTGTCACAATTAGTGATAATATTTTCATGATTTATGATAAAACTTTTTCAAAATTAATGAGAAATGTATGTTTATGCGCGTAAATATGTATGTTTTTGATGGCATTGCACCCTTGAAAAATATTCTGTTGTTAATCTAATGGATCAGAGGAGTATCATCGTGATTGGTGCAGTTCACTCCCTAGGTGATGATAGTATTTTGAACTTGCTGGAGGGATAAAGGATATGTAGTGAGAAGAAAGTAGGATTGTGCAAGGAGTCTTATGATTGATTAGGTAGTACAAAGAGGTCGAGAGAAGCTATCTCGATCTTTTTTTATGGGATTCAATAAAAAAAGGAGGTTTTACGGTTCGCATGGAAAAATTAGTTTCTGGAAAGTGTTTGATTTAGTTGAACAAATCGGATTTAATGAAATCGGACGTCACTTCAGGGTGATATGATGAAAAGTTATTATAATATAGACGGCACCTTAATCCGTATTGCAGTCGGAATACTCGCTAAGTTAAGCATAGAATGCTGCATGAGAATCAAACTTTTCTTAATCATCAACTTCTAAAACCATCGAACCCACCACACCCATTTTATAAGTGAAAGATACTTAACACTTGAATTTTTTTCAATTTAATTAAATGGAGAAGACTTATTAAACAAGTCGAGAGACACTTTCAGTTACCTTCATTTATAATAAACGCGTGGGATCATTCTTACTCCAATCCTCTCTGTGACAAGAGAGAAACTCCTGAATTGCTAGTGGATGCCCATAGATTTATGATCCTAAAAGAATTTATTGAATTCTCAAAGATATTGGTGAAATCGGAAGATACATACAGCCAAAAGAGATTAGCGAAGCTGGATTGGTATAATCTACTGAGATTCGCCCGGTGGTACGCCAAGAAGAGACAACGCAGGAGATGGATGAATTCAATATCTGAGGTCAAGTATATAACCAAAATGTATGGACTAAAAACGTTATTGTGATCTGCATGCCCATGAAAGACGAACATCGGAAAGCCGTATGAGGGAAAACCTCACGTACGGTTTGATGAGGAGGGGCTGGGTTTTCCCCAGCCTTTTACTCTAGAGAAACCAAGTTCTTGTCACAAGCTAAGGACAAGAACTTGGTTCCAATGCCGAAAAGGACAAGAACAATGTGTCATTTCGGAGTAGATTGTTATCTAAGTATTATCATGACAGAACTTATGTGGCCAGATAAAAGTAAAATTCGTAAAGAGCCAATTTTTATATGAATGGTGTTTAGTAAGTATGGAGGTCATGCTAGCATGCAGGGGATATCTGGGAACTTCTGGTTTGTTAATATACAATTTCCTATCCAGGTTTATCACCCTTTTAACTATGTTTTATTGATACATAAAATGAATAATTTCGTTGTAAAAAGCGAAGAAGTTATTAAAAGTGAAGTGAATAGGATTATGGGCGTGGTGATAAGGGAGTAATATAGAAGTATTTGATTAGAGATTAATTTAGGTACAAAAACAAAAAATCACGAAAATACCTCTACGAATTTGTTGAGAGCAAGTATCCATTTTCCTGAAATTATTGTATTTTACCAAGTATGTTGTATATAACTTCTTTTTCCTTGTTAATATTACTTTTTAAAATTTCGATAATTTGTTCGCACAAAGTATTTTTTTTAGATATGTTGTACTTAATAACTAAATTTCTTAACATCAAATACCGTGATTCTAGCTCTTTGTAGCTACTGATTAACTCGAGTCCATTCGGGATTAATGACAATTGGTACATATACTCTAAACGTAGGGTCATCATTTTTTTGTGTTCCCAAAACAGATGGAATGCTCTTTTATCAAAACGAAAACTAGATGGATCGGAGTTAACGGCAGATTTTATAGTTAAATTTAATGCATCTATTCCAAATATTGACTTTTCTTTAAATGACATATCAATTGTAGGTTTGGAGTAAACGTAATTCTCTAATGTTGAGGCTACCTGCTGTAAATTAAATTTGTACTCATGCTCCTCTTTTATACCCAATAAATGGACGTTATGAAAAAATTCATTGTCAGAGTTCATAGCATTATAGCCTTCATTTAATTCGCTAAATGAGCATTCGGCATGGATATATTTCCCTTCCTGTATATTATCCGCTACATGAAAGGTACCCTTTTCTAAGTCGTACCCGAAAATAAATATTTCATGCCAATTGTGATTTTTTTGATAGGCTTTTGAAGCCGATATATAGTAGCGATCAACATATAGATACACATAACGCGACTCGTTAATCGCATCAATAATAAACTCATGTAAAGAAGTCCATTTATTCTTTAAAATTGTTTCAGGAATTACATGATGATTGATCCATGGGCATTGATCGAAAATCTGATGATGATTGTCAAAAAAATATGTATGCCAATCATAGACATAACGAATCTGGATAAAGTTATTATATAACCAGGGTGAGATATTGATATTATCTCTGCCAAT
Organism: Paenibacillus sp. FSL R7-0313; assembly: GCF_037969885.1. NCBI lineage: Bacteria > Bacillati > Bacillota > Bacilli > Caryophanales > Paenibacillaceae > Paenibacillus > Paenibacillus sp. FSL R7-0313. The sequence goes on along the minus strand of NZ_CP150219.1, from coordinate 5,475,490 downwards.
AATGGATAGCACACTAGCATATACATTGAAAGTATTTATCAATGGATTATTATTCATGAATAACTTTTTTGAAGACATGTATCCTCGCTCCTTTGTAGTTAATGATAGAACTCCTGTTCAGCAGAAAAATTAAAATTAAAGTTGTGAATTAGCGAATAGAAGAGTATGTGATATTCCCGTTCTAATTTAGATATCCTGTGTAGAATAATTCTAGAGTTATCGATTAACTTCTTGCCGTAATTGCGGGTATAAATGGCTTTAATTGATAATGCTCGGAGCAACAACCAATCATCAAGTACCTGATCCATTTTTTTGATTATGCTGTTTTTGATTGAATTACTATCATTATTTAAATTAAGAAGTTTGAGAAGTCTGTACCTTTCAGAGCATTTTCTATAAATTGTACTACTTAGAGTTTCAATTAAATCCTCATGTTTAAGTGCAAAAGGGTAGATATCGGCTAATTGAAGGATGTTTGAGATAGAATCAAACAATTCGGATTCCAACAATAACAAGTTACTTACAAAATTTTGAATGACCTTTTCATTTATATTGCTTGAATGTGAATGCTTCAAAACATATTGTGTAATGGAGTTATCAGTGATGGCTTCGTTTTCTGTAAAATATTCTAAGAATTCAGTAAAAGGAACACAATACTCGGTATACTCTGAGATATCATCAACAATATAGATATTATCTCTTGAAGGATCGTAACCATGAACTAACACAGGATGAAGTCCGTGTTTTTTACCAAAATAAAACTCCCGCCCATTTTGATAAAATAAATCAATTTTAATTCTGATCGGGTTACCATCAAGGATACATGATGTAATTTGTTCGCGCAGAGCATCTATCATAATAGGTTGTGAATTAGTCTTTATCCCTAACTCCTCAAGTAATTCTTCTTTCTTATTAAATTCAGTAACTTCATATTTGAATTTGTCTGTACTGTCTATTCTATAAATACTGATAGGATTACATAATATGGATAATGTGTTTTTTTGATAATATTCACCGAGTGTTAGTAATGCATTGTAACTGCAATTAAAGTAAGGAAAGTTATAGTCAGGATACATTTTTTTCATTCCATCGAACGCTTTAAAACCTACTAATTTAACAGTTTTGTCCATATAGTTGCTCCTTATAATATTCGAAATATTAAACTCTTTCTTGTATGAAAATGTTGATCAATACTTGATCAATACATAGTTTTTTTTGAAAACGTTGGGATATTTCAAGAAAACATTTTAGAATAATGTCGATTATTTTTGATGTAATATTGTAATTTTGCATTAGACTCATAATAACCCCATTCTCAATTTAGTCAATATTTTGAATTAATTTAAAATATTTTATTTTTATAGTAAGTTGCAAAAATCACATGTTTTTTTATTTTTGACAAATTTCCCCTTACTTCGACATAAGGAATGCTATATGCTACAACATGTAACCGCCTTCATCACTTAACATAATAGAGAAAATTTGTAATATTGGGGAGTCTAGTACGATTACGATATGTACTTGAAAATTAAGTAAGAAGACTACCGATATATAAGCGCGATTTATGGAAAAATTGTATTAAATTATGTTGATATAAGGTGGCGAAGCTATTGTAATGTACAGATTTTAAGTGTTTTAATTCTGCCTTAATACTTTATCGCATTAACGGAGAGGGGCGTCACAGGGGTTGAGTGATAATACAACACAAGCTTTATTAGAGGATATGAGTTCGGTTGCACATGAATTAACCAACAAAATTAAAACGAAAAATGCAAAAATAGCAATAATTGGAGCTGGATACATCGGGCTTACGCTTGCTGTACAACTTTCTAAGGCTGGATTCATTGTATGGGGTCTAGAAGATGATCAAAAGAGAGTTGAAATGATCCAATTGGGAATTAGCTATATTGAAGACGTATCCACTGATGAACTTTCTGGTTTAGTTAGAGAAAAGAGGATCATTGGAACATCTGATTTTCAAGTTTTAAAAGATGCAGACATAGTGATTATCTGTGTCCCAACACCATTATCAATTAATAAAGAACCGGATATTTCAATTATTCGGAGTGTCACGGAGAAGATTGCTGGCTCTCTACACTCTGGACAATTAGTTATATTGGAGAGCACTACATATCCGGGGACAACGGACGAGGTGATTTTGCCTTGCTTGGAAAGAACGGGTTTCCGTGTAGGGGTTGATTATTTTTTAGCACACTCGCCAGAACGAGTTGATTTTGGAAATATAAATTACACACGTTCGAATGTCCCTAAAGTTGTTGGTGGAAGCACATCAGTTTGCACGAAAATAGCACAAGTATTTTTTGAATCAGTGGCACTAGTTGTCCCAGTATCATCTGCACTTGTTGCAGAAATGGTAAAGGTATATGAGAACACTTATAGGATGGTCAACATTGGCTTGGTAAATGAAATTACTTTGCTATGTGATCGAATGGGTATCAATGTTTGGGAAATGCTCGAAGCTGCATTCACTAAACCTTATGGATTGCAAGAGTTCTATCCTGGTCCAGGGATAGGGGGTCACTGTATTCCGATAGATCCTCACTATTTAGCGTGGAAGGCCAAGGAATACGATTTTCCCGTAAAATTTGTAGAATTAGCTAGCGATGTGAATTCTAGAATGCCTTATTTCGTTATCGATAAGACGATTAAAGCCTTGAATAATAGCGGTAAACCGTTACGTGATTCTCGCGTATTAGTTCTAGGAGTGGCGTACAAAAAAAATATTGCAGATTACCGAGAGTCTTCTTCATTAAAAATAATAGAATTGCTCCATAGTGGAGGAGCTTCAGTGATGTATCATGATCCAAACATAGCAAGTGTTCAATTCGATCACAGGTCTGGTATAGACAAGCTTTATTCTGTTAAATTGACCGAAAACATTCTGAGAAATTTAGATGCAGTTGTCATTGTTACAGATCATAGCTTTATAGATTATGACAACGTTGTTAAATATGCCCCCATAATCATAGATACTCGAAATGCAACGAAAAATGTAATGGAGAATAGGGAGAAAATTATACTCCTTTAAATATTGGAGGGATATTAAATGTCACAACGCGGGGTGACAGTTTGGTTTACTGGTCTTTCCGGTGCAGGAAAAACTACGATTGCTTCATATGTTACTGGAATACTACAAGAACGAGGAATTGCAGTTGAAACACTGGATGGAGACGTTGTTCGCAATTCGTTATGCAAAGACTTGGGGTTCTCCAAAGAGGATAGAATCAAAAATATTGAGCGAATCTCATTTGTCGCTAAACTATTAACTAAAAATCAAATTGTTACGCTAGCTTCATTTATTTCTCCTTATAACAACATGAGAGAAATGGCTCGCCAAGAGATTGGGGAATTTATCGAAGTTTTCGTCGATGCACCACTCTCAGAGTTAATTAAACGGGATGTAAAAGGTCTCTATAAAAAGGCAATTGCAGGTGAAATTAAATCTTTTACTGGAGTTAATGATCCTTATGAGCGTCCTAATAATGCTGATTTGGTACTAAGAACAGATTTAGAAACAGTTGAGCAATGTGCAGTGAAAGTCGTGGCATTACTGGAACAACGTCATTATATAACTTTTCAAGATGTCCACACAGAAGCAAAACACAGTACCAGTTTATTATCCTAATTTGGAGGGATATAAGTGTTACTTGCGAGAGATATCGTAGTTTCATACGGCAAGAAAGGTGGAGAAGTGGTTGTACTGAGAGCTCTAAACCTTGATGTTTCAGCAGGCAAGGTAATAGGAATTGAAGGTGATTCTAAATCCGGTAAGTCAACTCTTGCGTCTGTATTAGTAGGAGATTTGCAACCAAAGTATGGAGAGGTACAGAAAGGTAAACTGAAAAGCATATTGATAAACGGTACTAAACGTACTTCCAATATGTCTCCGCTGCTTATCGCCCTTGAACAGAGAAATCTTGGCTTACTTATCATTGACGATGCAGAGACTTCTATTAATAGGGAAAACATATCATTGGTTCTCAATCAAAAGTTATTTGCAAATCGAATAACAATTCTACTCTCATCCAATTTGGAGATCTATAAAGACTGTCTTGATACTACTTTTCGGCTTGAGAGTGGACGATTAGTTCTTAAGAAATGAGCATTAGTTAATGGAGGAGTTGTTTTCACATTTTTGATCCAAGTATTGGTTCAGCGCCTGGTTGGCCACTTGTTTTATATTACCATCACATTCATCCGAAAATTGACCATTATACATCACTAACACCTGATCAATTTGCTCGTTCACTTGAGATTGTTCTGAATGAAGTCGGAGGAAGTGTGGATCCAAAGATTGTATCCAATGAGTGCGATAAATGGTTACCCAAAGAACCGTCTGTTCTCATAACTTTTGATGATGGATATAAGGATAATATCGAATATGCAGTACCAATATTGGAGCAATTCGGAGTAAAGGCAATGTTCTTTGTTATTACCAATAATATGGAGTTAAATGCTGAAGACTGTAACCATTCGGACGCTTCACATCTTTTTATGAATTGGAGAAACCTTGTTGAAATAGAAACCGCTGGACATGTGCTTGGTGCGCATACCTTATCCCATCCGAGAATGCATGAGATTTCAATACAAACTTCTCAATGGCAGATGGAAGAGTCCATAAACAAAGTAAAAGAGCACTGCACTAATCCCGAAAATCCAATACATTTTGCATACCCCTATGGATTCATCCCTCAACAAGTATTGAATTTTCCAAAAGGATGTTTTGCTTACGGGACAGTCAAAGCGCCTCCAAATCCCTGGAATGAAGTACCATTTAATATACGTCGTACGTACTTACCAACAGGACAAATGAATATCTGGCCAGCAATGGCTAAAAGTTGGAGGGAACAATGGTTCGAATTACGGTGATAATTCCGACTCAGGATCGTCCTCAAGATCTGCATCGGTGTATTAAAGGAATTCAAGATAATGATTTAAAGTTACTCCATGAAATTATTGTGGTTGATGACGGCTCAGAAACAGCAATTGCTCCGTTAGTTGAGAGTTTTAACTTACCGATTAGGGTTATTCGTAACGAAGAACCAAAGGGAGCCGCCATCTGTCGTAACATTGCCGGAATGTTAGTTGAGTCTAACGTAATCGCATTTTTGGATGATGACGCTGTCCCAACAGCGGACTGGCTATCCGTGATTGAAAGAGAGCTTCTCCAAAATAGAGGAGGAATTACAGGAAGAGTATTACGTTTTGATAGTGGTATCGTATCTGCTGCACGTCAAGCAAGGTACGATATGAGATATTTGAGTGTTTCACGTGAGCAACCTGTCCAGTTTTTTTCTGGTGGTAATTCTGCTGTATGGACTACATTGTTTAAAAAAGTAAATGGTTTTAATTCGTTGGGAAGTGGTGGAGATAATAACTTTGTTATAGATATCGAAAATCAGGGTTATAAAATTCATTTCATTCCAGAATTAATTATTCTACACCGCAATAGCAAAGGTTTGATGAAGGCTATAATTGAAGCCTACAATTCAGGGAAGTTTCATCCCAAGCAAGTCAGTCTACGAGATTCAGTGCGAAATCTAGCGGCAGTGAAACAGAGTGCAATTGGAAAGACTTTTTGGATAGCATCTTTAAACTGGAGTTTAAATGCCATTCATCTTCTTGGAAGAATCCAAAAACGTGAGATACAGCTTAAAAATATGAAATGAGGAATCATTCTTATGAATACAAAAACCATGTGCATTGAAGAATTAACGGAACTTGTCGTATCTGCACTTATCGCTTCAGGTATTGAGAAGGATGAGTCAGGTATTGTAGCAAACGTATTGATTAATGCAAATTTAATGGGGATGGATTCCCATGGTGTAGATCTACTGCCAACCTACCTGCGTAGAATTGAACAAGGAGGTATTCTTAAAAATCCCCAAAAACAGGTGATCTTTGAAACATCGTTCATGAAAATTATAGATGCTGATGGTGGTATCGGACCAGTCACAGCTTGTGAGGCTGCAACAGAGGCCATAAATCAAGCAAATGAGAATGGTATATCGATTGTTATGGTTAGAAATAGCAATCATATTGGAATGCTAGGGTATTATACTAGGATGATTGCGAGTAAGAACCAAGTAGGGATTGTTCTAACAAATTCTGGGCCCAACGTTGCTGCTTGGGGAGGGAAAGAAGCTGTTCTTGGGAATAATGCTCTATCAGTTGCTTTACCGAATGATGGAGGTATTCCGTTTGTGCTGGATATGGCTACCGGAGAGGTGGCTTGTGGAAAAATTAGAGATTTAGCTGAGAAGGGAATTAATGAGATGCCTAAGACTTGGGCACTTAATGCAGCAGGACAACCTGCTTCTCATCCACAAGAGTTTATCGATGGGGGAGTTGTACTTCCTTTCGGTGGTCATAAAGGGTTTGGTATTGGAATGGTCGTAGATTTACTTACAGGGGTTTTAAGTGGTGGTTCGTATTCCGTGAATGTAAAGCGTCAGAGAGCACATGCTGATAAGATTTCTGAATCTTGTCATACCTTTATTGCGTTGGATGTTTCCAAGATTGCTCCTTTGGAAGAGTTCAATGGAAGAGTCCAAGATTGGCTAGAAAGCATTAAGAACAGTTTGAAGGCTGATGGGGTGGAAGAGATACTGATACCTGGAGAAAAAGAGAAAAAAGCAATGGAGGACAGGAAAGATGGTATTCCGATAGCAATGGGCACGTACAATAAATTAAAGTTAATTAATGACCAGTTACAGCTTAGCCTGATATAGCCTGGAATTGGACTTGTAAGTAAACATATAGAGTAGCTACTGTCAGAATAAAGCGTGTATTTATTTAACTAATACGAGGAGGATCTACTATGAATTATAATTTTGTTGGAATTGATCATGTACAACTTGCAGCATCTGAACAATGTGAGGATCAAGCTCGTCAATTCTTTGGGGAAGTCCTAGGTATGCAGGAGATTGAAAAGCCAGTAAATTTACAGAAGCGTGGAGGGGTTTGGTTTCAATGTGGTCAACATCAATTGCATATTGGAGTACAAGAAAGTTTTGTTCCTGCTAAAAAGGCTCACCCTGCCTTTCACGTTAAAAATGTATTGGAGTTAAAAGAACATATAGAGCGTTCTGGGATAAAGACTAAAGATGATGAGCCACTTGAAGGAGCAATTAGATTTTATGTAAATGATCCATTTGGAAATCGGTTGGAATTTTTAGAATGGTTAATCTAAGTTATGAAAGACTGGACAGTCCCAACAACAATTCACGAATCCATCCTACTTGTTGCAGATAAGTATCGTGATAAAAAGGCCATTATTACCTTAAATAAATCCGTAACATATCAAGAATTGGTTAACCGAGCAAGGGATTTAGCCAAACGGTTCACTAGACCATTGCGCGTTGGTATCTGTATAAAAGATCCAATACAATTCGCAATAGTCTATTTAGGATCCTTGATAGGCGGAGGGCAAAATTTATTGTTGTCAGCAAGTTCATCACAATCTGAAGTTATTACCATGTTGGAGGAAGCAGATTGTGATGTGTTATTTACCGATAGGACAGATCTTACCAACCTTTTTGGGAAAATCTTTGTTTATTCTATTGAGCAGGGTAATTTTGATCTTCTGCAATCGGATCAACAATTAATAACAAACGACAACACAGCAGTCATGATTCCAACGTCGGGAAGTATCTCAAAACCCAAAATAGTAGAGTTATCCCATAAAGCATTGATCTGGAACGCAATGACTCACAATGAACACTTAGATATGGAGAATGATGATATTGCGCTTGTTATTCTACCTCTAACCTCAAGTTTTGCACATACAACACAATTTTTAGCACAGCTTTTAATTGGAGGAACGTGTGTAATACACAATGGCGTTTTATTCCCGCGGGATATCTATCAGACTATTCATAATTACCAGATCACTAGTATGGGTTGTGTATCTACTCACCTTAAGTTGTTTGTACAAAATCCACCTTCTCCTGATGATGTGAAAACGCTTAAGCTTATGGTTTGTGCTGGAGCCCCTACAGACATAGAGACAATCAGCCAAGCAAGAGAGATGTTTAAACATACGGATATTTTAAGAGCATATGGACTAACAGAGGCAGGACCTAGGGTCTCATGTGGACTGAAAAACCAGATCGTGTCTAATGATTCATCAGGGGTTCCACTTAAGGGTGTACAAATTAAGGTGATGCGAGAAGAAAACGAAGGAACAGAATGTCTATTGTTCGAACCAGGAGAGATATGGGTTAATAGTCCATCCCTATATAATGGATATTATGAAAAAGGAAAAAAACAAAAACCTAAAGAAGAGTGGTTGAAAACGGGGGATATCGGATATATTGATGCCGAGAATCAACTCTTTATTATAGGAAGATCCAAAAATATTATTATAGTTGGTGGTATGAATGTATACCCTGAAGAGGTGGAAGAAGTACTTTGTCGTTTTCCTGATATCTCAGATGCCTATGTTTATGGAACAGAGGATTCATTGACAGGTGAACAGGTAGTCGCAGAGGTTGTAGTACGTTTAGGTGAAGTTAAGTTGTCTAATATTCGTAAATTTTGTTCAGATTATCTTTCAAAATATAAGATTCCGAAGTCTGTTAATGTAGTGGACTCAATCAAGAGAACAGAAAACGGAAAAGTTCAACGTGGTTCAAGAGTAAATTCTAATTCATAGAAGAGGGGTACTGAGAATGAGTGACTTTGAGCTGGAAGTACGTAACAAACTGAAAGAAATTGTAGGAGGTCTTACAACGGTAGATGTGTCTGAAATTAATGACAATGTCGATTTAATTCAAGATGCTGGCTTAAACTCAATTGATATGATTCAGTTAATCGTTATTGTAGAACAACGGTTTCAAATAGAGATTCCAGCTGAAGATATGATTATAAGTAACTTTCAAATTTATGGGAAGGTTGTTGAATATATTCTTGAGAAAGTAAAAGGAGGGGAAGTATAGTGGATGAAAAAAAAATCGTAGATCTGTTGCAATATGCAGAGAATCATACGGAGTACTATTCAAAGCTGTTTTCAAATAATGGAATTAACACTCGTGATATCAATGAATTTACAAAAATCCCTTTCTTGTCGAAAGCTGGTATCCAAGTCAATGAGAAAGAGATCATTTCAGATGAATATGATATTAATTCTCTTTTATTAGAAAGAACGAGTGGATCGTCAGGAATTCCTTTAAACTGTAGGTATGATAAAAATGAAAGAATCAGAAGATCGTTAGCTCTTTGGGGAGAACGAAAAAAGAATTCTTCTGATATTATGGGGAAGAAAATGGCAGTTTTTCATGCAGGTAATCGCAGGCATGCAAATTCCGCTCGTAATGGATTGATTGCGCGTGACGGTAACACACTCTACATTAACTATTTAAATGTTGGTGACACTTACGTTGAGAAAATCTATGACGCTTTAATCGAATTCCGCCCGTATATGATACGCTGCCAACCTTCGATTTTATTTGAACTGGTTACATATTGTAAAAGAAATAATAAGAGTACTATGGATATTCAAGCACAATACATCGAGCTAGGGAGTGAGTATTTGTTTGAGTATATACGAGATGAAATCATTGAGGCATTTCCTGGTGCAGTTGTAGCCAATAATTATGGTACCCAAGAATTTTTTTGTGTAGCATACTCTTGTCCAAACCATAATCTTCATATTGTTTCTGAACAACTACATGTTGAGACTGTGAATGAAGATGAAGAAGGATATGGAGAGATTATTATTACAAGTCTTCATAACTACGCTATGCCATTTATACGTTACAAAATTGGAGATATCGGAAAAATTGAAACGAAACGATGCAGTTGTGGGAGGAAAGAACCTGTTCTTCAGTTAAAAAGCGGGAGAACATCAGAATTTTTTATGTATGGATCGAATAAAGTACACGCGCACATTTTTAAAAATTGTATTGAAAGTTTTAACGTCCTGAAACTGAAGACATTTATTAAGCAATTCCAAGTGATACAGCTAAAAGAACACCATTTCGAGTTTAAAATTGTAAGTGATTATACCTCTTTTCAAGAAGAACTTCGCACACATATAAAATCATTCTTTCTAGATAAGCTTGGGATTGAGCTTGAAATTACAGTGAGTCTGCAGAAACAATTAACTATTGATGAGAAAAGTAATAAATTGAAAGTATACAATTTTTTACAATACGACAAGGTATAATTTATTGTTAAGGTGACCATTCTATGGTCTCCTTTTTCAGGAGGGGGGAATCATTCTTTGAAGGAACGCCCGATTCGTAATTTTTACTCTGTATGCTTTTTGGAATGGTTTACTCTAGCCATTTGTGTACTTTTTATGATCGCTAAGGTCTTTGTAGGGATTTCAGAGGCCTACGTTATTCAGCAGATGATTGACCTCACCTTAGGTGGGCAAATAAGTGCAATTTTCGATTTTATGATATATGTAATTCTATTTATTGTAATCGCTATATTTGTAGAGTACATGGAAGTTACGTTTAGTGGTAGATTTTCAGTTCAAACACTGAAGAAATTAAGGATTTATATTGCTAAACAAATTTCCGGCATGCCCATTTCGTATGCTGAAAGATTTGATTCAGGTAAGGTCTCATCAGTAATTACAAATAACTTACAAGTTGTGAGTAATTATTTAAGCTCTACATTCATCAATTTATCAAGAACTCTAATTCTCTCAATAGGTTTTGCTATTTATTTGTTGGTGCTTGATTGGAAGCTCTTTTTAATCAGTATCTCCATTACCCCAATTATCCTTTTGATAACCAGAATATTTAAAAATTCTACACAGTCTTTGAGCAAAAAAGAGCAAGAAATTGTGTCTAAGTCAAACACAATCGTTTTAGATAGTATACGTGCCAGAGAAATTGTTAAATCGTATAATCTGGAAAATCATTGGTTTAAGAAGTATGCAAGCTACATTGATAGAGCACTTGAAAAGAAAATCATATTTGAAAGAAGAAAATCTTGGATGGGAGCAATGAATTATTTCGTTGATTTTATTCCTATGTTAATCTGCATAAGTTATGGAGGGTTTCTCACCTCACAAGGTTCTATGAGTGCCGGAGAACTGTTAGCTTTTTTACAAATACTGAGAAGATTAACTGGATTTCTGGGTACTCTTCCTGAAATGATAATTGATACTTACAGTATGCAAGGGGCATGTCAACGTTTACTTGAAGTTGTCAATCAAACTAAAGAGAGAACTTCCGGTGATCGTGATTTGAAAGAAACAGAAGACAATTTAATTTCTGCTAGTCGGCTTACCTTTGGATATGATGCTCAAATAAGGTTAAATGAATTGTCTCTCCAGATTGAAAAAGGTGAGAAAATTGCTTTGGTAGGCGAAAGTGGGAGTGGTAAGAGTACATTAGCTAAGTTGCTTTGTGGATTTTACGATGATTACATGGGGTCTCTAAAAGTAATGGGGCGCGATCTAAAGCAATGGAATTTAGAGTCATTAAGAAGTCGTGTTGCATACATTTCTCAGGACGCGTATTTGTTTTCAGGCACAATTTTAGAAAATATCGCATGTGGGAAACCTGATGCTTCACTTAAAGACATCATGGAAGCATGCAAATTATCCAATGCTCATGATTTTATTATGAGTCTTCCAGAGGGTTACAACACGTATTTATCTGAATCCGGAAACGGGCTATCGGGAGGCCAGAAACAGCGGATTTGTATTGCAAGAGCTCTCTTAAAGGATTCTGATATCATTATTATGGATGAGTCAACCTCAGCCTTAGACTCCGAGAATGAAAGACAAATTTTTCATAATATTCTCACCAAGCTTGAAGGCAAGAGTGTCATTATTATTTCGCATCGATTTTCATCTATTACATATGTGAACTCCATATTCGTACTTCAAAACGGACATCTGGTGGAAAAAGGGTCTCATGAAGAACTCATTCTGCAAAGAGGAGTTTATTATCATTTATTTGAAAAACAATCCATTCAATTAAAGAGGGTTATACAGTAATGGAACAAAAAAATCGAAGTGTATTCTCTCAGTTATATGCATTTATGAAACCTAGAATTGGCTGGTACTTAATTGGTCTATTTGGATTAAGTATGACTCACGCAATTGTACCTGTTATCTTGGCTTTCGGGATGAAGTTCGTAATCGATTTCTCGGTCAATGGCCAAAGCAATTTGCTCCGTACCAGCGTGTATATACTCGGTTCGGGTATGATATTGCTCGTAACTATGTACGTATTTTTCAGTTATACCTTTCGAACAAGTATTAGAAGGACTATGACTGATGTGAAGAAAAAAATCTTTCGACAAATACAACTGGTGCCCGTCGACCATTTTGATAAGATCCACAGCGGGGACGCACTTTCTATTCTAAATTATGATCAGTATTTAATGGAGATGGTATATGGAGGGCACTTACGTAATGTAATTACATCTGTCATGACCGGTATGTATTCTGCTATTTTCATGATGATTCTTGATTGGAGAATTAGCGTTTTCTTAATTATCTTTGCATTACTCGCTACAGCTGTGAACTCTAAGTTTGCACGTATTGGGAAAAAGATCGCCAAAGAACAATCGGAAAACAATGCTGTGCTTGCAAAAGTAATGTTAGAGGTTTTCCATGGTCTGTCAGTATTTAAATTCTATTCTAACTTTATTTATCCGAAGTTTGAGAAGACAAACAGTGTTTTAGTCAACTTGGGTATGAAGGCAACTCATGAAGGAGCAAAACAACAACAATTTAATACACTTATTCATTGGTTAAATTTCACGACCCTATTGTTTATTAGTGCTTATATGGTAGTGAACAATCTTACTTCTCTCGGTAATGTAGTTGCTATCATGCAACTATATGCTGGTGTAAGTATTATGTTTAACACCTTAGGCAGGTTAATCGTGCAGCTCCAGAATAGTATTGTTGGCACAGAAAGAGTTCTAAAAATGCTTTCGATTCAAATTGAAGGAGAAGAACAAGTATCAAGATCGGAAAGACAATCAGAAGAGCTAACTGAATGTATCATTAATTTTAGAAGTGTAACTTTTAGCTATGGTGATAAAAAAATCTTAGACAATGTGAATGCATCTATCTCTAGAAATCAAAGTATAGCTTTGGTGGGAACAAGTGGTTCTGGAAAAAGCACTTTAGCCAAATTGTTGATGCGTTTCTACGATACAGATTCCGGAGATATTTTATTATTCGGAAAATCTATAAGTCAATATAATCATAAAGATTTAAGAGATTTAATTGCATATGTGCCTCAAGATACTTACCTATTTAATACCACTATAAGAGAGAACATACGAATGGGATGTCTAAATGCTACCGATCAAGAGATTATTGAGGCTGCAAAGCTTTCCCAAATTCATGATTACATCACTACCTTGCCAGATCAATATGATACTAAGGTAGGAGAGAAGGGGATAAGACTTTCTGGTGGACAACGCCAAAGGGTCGGAATCGCAAGAGCTATTCTAAAACCTTCTCCCATCTTTGTACTGGACGAAGCAACTTCAGCATTAGATTCAGAAAATGAATCGAAAATTCAGGATATCATTCAAACCCTATCACAAAGTAGAACAGTAATCATTATTGCTCATCGTCTTTCTACAATTGTTCAGTCCGATAAAATTATTGTTATGGAACGAGGGCAAGTAGTGGAGGAGGGTACACATGAGGAATTGATAAGCCAAATGGGTAGCTACCGTCAGCTGTATTTAGTTGGTTAGGGATTGAATATTAAAATTCGTTTTAATTATAAAGGAGGTCTTTAAGATATGGCGGTAAATATAGCTATTGTTGGCTATGGGTCTGCAGGACGTCAACATGCAAAGACTCTATTGGATATGGATCATGTTTCACTTTATGGTATTTACGAAAAAAATTCGATGGTCGATACAGATAGTGTCTATCGATTCACCTCGTGGGAGGAGTTACTGTCCAATCCTGATGTAAACGCTATAGCATTGTGTCTCCCACCTGGCGGAAGAGCGAATATGGCATTTGAGGCATTGGAAGCAGGAAAGTCAGTCCTTCTTGAAAAACCACCATGTACGACGGAAAAAGAACTTGATCAGTTACTGAAAGCTGCAAACGATGCACATCAAACCATCGGAATCATGTTCCAGCATAGATATCGTCTTCCTGAGGAAGCATTTAACGTTAAGTGGGATCACCAAACAACAGCTATTTTGGAAGTTTCGCGGCCGCGTGTTATAAATAGATACTTCAATGACTGGAGACAAGATCCTACTTTATCTTTTGGCGGGATTACAGCTCATCTTGGAATACATTATTTAGATTTAGCTTGCCAAATGCTTGGAGAACCTACTTCGTTTCACCAAGCAGGAACAAGAGAATTTTCTCCTGGCATTGATTTACGCACGGTAGGAACAATTGAATTTTCCACTGGAGCCGCAATGTCATTTGTGGTTACATGCGAGGCAGAAGCGCGTAAAGAGCGCTTGTCCTTGTATGGACCGGATATACGTCTAACTATCGAAGATGGAAGGTCTACCGTAGAATCCAAAGGTGATCTAAGACAGTATCCTGTCCACTCTACGCATGAGATGCGAAAACAACTTTATATGGATTTTGCCTCTTCTATAAAAAATAAAGTACAACCGGAACGCTGTCATTTACAAGGTGGGCGTGGAGTTACACGTTTATTAGAACAAATCGCGATGAATGGAGGCATACGTATTTAATGTCACTACGAATCGGTTTATCCTCTGGTAGTATGCCGGATCTTACTGCAAAAGAGTTAATTCAGAAATTAAGTGAGACTGGTTGCAATACGGTCGATCTAAGGGTGGGAAAAGGGCATAGATGGGAAGAAGAGGGTCTTACTCCCTTGCGGCAATCCGGTATTGACATTGCTTTTATTGGTATAAGTTTAACACTTGGCGATGACAGATTTGATAAAGAAACTCTTATCAAATCAATAGCTCCTTATGCTGATATTCCTCTAAAAGTTTTTTCAAAACCCGGATGTACTACAACCCAACAGATCGAATCAACATATGAGCAAGTGCAAGTGTTAGCAAGCATTGCAGGAGGGAAGGATAGGATCTGGGTCGAGACTCACAAAGGAAACTGTGGTGTAGATGAACTTGTTCGAATAAGTGAATTGCTTGGCACCCGCATATTGTTGGATACTTTGGGATTTGCATGTATTTCTGAGGATCCTCTCAAAGCTATGAAGAGCCTTATGCAATTCATTTCTGGGGTGCAAACTAAAGGATTTAATTGGGATAAACCATTTGAAAGTATGCACGTTCCACTTTCCGAGACTGACATAAATAAAACTTATCTCATATTGCAGATGCTGGTGGATACTAATTGTTCAGTTACAGTTGAAACTAGGTCAGGAAGTGCACCGGAGGATATCAAGATTTTGCAGTCACTCTTAGCATTAAAATCTGAATATTAAGGGGAGATCAACAATGAAACTAGCTATTATTGGTGATGAAATAGATCAAGATTTGCATCGAGTAATTCATGCAGTTCAGGAGAATACATTCCATGGTATTGAAGTGCGTTCCGTCTGGAATACACGTCCGGACCAATTAAGTAATGAACAATTAGAGCTGATCCGTGATTCCGTTCGTTCTGCAGGACTAAATATAGCTGGCTTTGATTCCCCTTGTTTTAAAGTAGAATTCCCGACGACAGATAAACTATTGGAGAGTTCTCGAAAAACTTTGGCAAAAGCTATCGACCAGGCTCGTTTGTTAGATTCCGGTTTTGTTAGGGTATTCACATTTTATCGAGAAGGAGAAGCACAACCCAAGCTAGCTGCAAGAGCTGTAAAACAAATTGTTGATGGGCTTGTTCCAGATGATATTCAAATTTATGTGGAGACTGGTATGCGAACGAATACACCCACAATAAAGCATATGCTTGATTTTCTAGATGAGGTCGCTGATAACCGATTAGGTATTGTTTGGGATCCTGGAAATTCGGTATTTTCCGGACAACACTTGAATCCGTTTCCAGAAGATTATACCTTGGGGAAAGAGTTCATTAAACACATACATATTAAAGATCCGCAAGGTCAGAGTCAATACGTCAGATTTGGTGATGGTGATGTCCCATGGCGGGATATCATTCAAACATTGAAGAACGATGATTATCAAGGCTATGTCTCTCTAGAAACTCATTGGAGAAAAGGACGGGTGCTTGACCAGAAACAACGGGACAATCCATGGTTTGATTCTTTTTCTATGGATGGGTATGAAGCTTCAGTAGAATGTATGCAGCGACTGCTATCTTATATCAATGAGGTGTCCTAATGAAAAAAAATAATGAAAATCCTATAATTTTGCTTGGTTTTCAGAGATCTGGGACTACGGTGTTTGCGCATAAGTTAAGCGAAGCGTTTGATGTAGATAATGGGTTGTTTAGTGTAAATGGAAAATTGATGTATTATTTACAGCGATGGCTCACTATGAAGGATATTGATTATCGTCACTTACGTGTGGATGAAATATTATTTTCATTGAAACGACGTGTCCCTGGTGGAATCGGTATAGAACGATATTTATACCAGGTTGAGAAAGTGTTGCGAGAAGTTGCGATCGATGTTGCCGAGGGATATCAAGGCAATGAACTTGAGTTAGGAAGGAGAATTGTTTCCGAAAGCTATAAAGGTTTTACAAGATGGGGAGATAAATACAATGAATATCTTCAGATATTTTCTTATCTTAACAACGTAGTACCTGACGCCAAATATATTCTGATGTTTCGAGATCCATATGATGTTGCTTCATCTGTAATCGAGTGGGAAGGAGATCGCCCATGGCGTCCTCTTTCCGTTCCTGGAAATCTAACAAAGTGGGTGTCGTGGCATTCCGAAGCGATTGAGCAGATTACTGCTTTATCTAAGGAACGTTACCTTGTTGTTGAATATCAGCGCCTCTGTGAAGGCATTGAAAATGATCGGCTTTCTAATTTTATTGGAATTGAGATAGCGCCATATTTAAAAGAACTTGTTCCACGCCGTAAAAGAGTGGAACACCCTCGTCTAACCGAGGAAGTAAAGGAAGTTTGGGATAAACTCCAACGTATAAATTAGTCTGCAATAAGTACTTACAAGCATCACGCATCACCTCTTGCTATATCTACAAATTTTTAGGTGATTACTAATCCGTATTAAACCATTATATACAAATATGGGGAATTTGGTTGAAGGGAGAAAATATATGAATTACAGTGTTAGGGGCAATTTAAAGCCATATAATGAGATTTGGCTAGACTGTATTCAAAATAATTTGATGTCTATACTAATTTCATATGATAGTATTTTTGAATTATTACCTGCAACAATGAAATTCGAATATTGGAAAAAAAAAAAATCACAACAATTTGATTCACGGGATACATATAAGAGTTTATTGAAGCAAGGCTTATTTATTCCCAAGATTATTTATCAAACTGATCAGATAAAATCCTTCTTTAATATTGAAAAAAGGATTTTCCAGAATTCGAAAATTAATGGGATACATGAATTAATATGCGATGCATTCTCAGAAAATAAGTTTGTTTTTTTACACGTTGATCGCTTTTTTTTCTCATCAGGCAGAGAGACAGGAAAGTTACACTTTGTTCATCCGACTTTTTTATATGGATACTCTAAAGAACAGGGGACTTATACGGCAATAGAGGACTGTTTATCACCTGGTCATATGCAAAGCTATCAGATTCCAAAAGAAGTTGTTACAGAGTCGACGAAGTTTTTGTTACAACAAGGAAGGCAAGTTTGTTTCAGTGAAGTAACACCTCTAGAAAATAAAATCAAAAATAATGATTTTGGTAACTATGATCTAATGTTGGAAGAAATTAAAGATACGATTTCTTTAAGTGAAATAAGGTATGTAAAGGAATATGATCTATATTATCAGGTGGGTTTATCTGTATTAGATCAATATTTAGAAGAATATGAGGAGATTATTGGTAGTTGTGAGGATGTAAGTATTTTCTCGCTTCGGACAACTTCATTTGTACAAAATCACAAAAAAAATGGTCATATGCTGCTTAAAAGAATGCAAGATAAACCGAAATATAGAGATACCGGACTAATAAAATTTGCGGAAAGGTCTTTGGAACTAGCTTTGGAATGGGAGATTTTTAAAAATGTAATGATTAAAAATATGGTTTCCGGGAGTGATAAAAACGATCGTAAATCTAAGGAAAAGCTTCGTACTATTATTGATTTGGAATATAAACTTTTTCAAGGGATTTAAATAGTTGGTTTGAATGACATTGTGATAAATGACATTTAAGAATCAAGCTTAGGTGAGGTTAAAAAATATGGAGGTTTAGACGTAGTACTTTATTTTATATTTTTGTACCAGTTTAAAACGGACTTCACGAGCAAGTCATAAGTAAGGGAACTTTACTAAACTGATCATCTCAAAATGTGCAGCCGAGTATGGCATTCTATTCAAAGGCAGAGAATATGCTTATTAAGTTTTTTAAAACCCGTTAATCTGTGTGATTTGATTAGATTAACGGGTCTAATCGAGCTGCAAAATTATTAGACAAGATCATAGTATCTGTCTTGAACCGTCCTTTTTATGTGTTTAAAAGTTAATTTTTATGACCATACTAAAGATACCCCAACCATGGCAGCCAGTCCAAGATTTGTTTCCACCTGAACGGAAACCTCAAGGAGACGCTCCGTTTTGGACAACCGAAATCATGTTAAATTCAATGCTAGGGTTTCACGTTCAGGCGCCCCATGTCGTGGTCTCCCTGGTTACTTTCCCCATTGGGAATCTGTCTAACCCGCTTTCGAGGCTGGCAGAAAGCACAAGGTACCAGTGAAGAAAGGGTCATGATTGATGCCACAATTGTGCGCGTTCATCAGCATGGATCGGCACAAAAGGGCGGCAGAGCAAGCAAACGATCGGACGATCCTGTGGTGGATTAAGCACCAAAATACATGCCTTTGTTGATGCGTTAGGCAATTTGCTTCGTTTCGAATTAACAGGCGGTTAAGCTCATGACTCCGTTAAGGGCTATGAACTTCTTCGATGAAGCAAGTATTGGCTAATCGAGCATATTGTACCAAGCGGTTCGAGCTTTTAGACGAGTAAGAAGCAATTTCAGTGATTCCAAGCAGAAGAATCGCCGAGAGATTCAACCTTATGATTGAGTTATATACAGAGAACGTCATTTATTAGAATGCTTTTTCAATAAAGTGAAAAATTATCGTCGTCTGGCCACTCGCTATGCTAAAATAGCGTGTACGTTGATTCTTAAAGGTATAAATTTGTATGTTGAATCTACTAAATTTTAAGTTTAACAATATTTGAATATCTTAAATAATTCAATAAAAAGTCTGAGTTAAACTAGCTTATGGTGCTATATGTTTAATGCTACATAATCTGGATTTAAGTATGATGTTTCTGTAGAAGAGTAGAAGGCGAAATGATTTTAATTTAAGTGAGTAGAGTATGTTAAATTTGAGACTGTTATCTAATACTAGATAGTGGTTTTTTGTTGTATAATCAAGATTAAGATATTCATGCATAAAGATGCAAAGTGAGTTTCCGCTTTTTATCACTCATTATGAAAATCATTGAGCAATTCAAATTGAATAATAAATTTCTCTCAATAATTATGAAAATTTTTATTCATACATAAGTTTTTTTGATGAATCACTCTTACTAATTCTGACAACGCACAGATAGGAGCGATCGATTATAACGACAAACGTAGTAATTCTCCAAATTTACATAGCCTGGCTGAGCCACTGTTGCACCTCTTCAATGAAACGCCGCGTAGCTGGCGATAGATTAACCAAAGACGGGCAGGCCATGCCAATCGTGCGATAAGGATCTCCAGTGAGTGGCACGAGCGCGAGCGAATCAGTATGATTTTGAAGTACCATTTCCGGCAACAAGCTGATACCCAGACCATTACGGACCATCGCCATGATGGCTTGATCTTCTGCGACTTCATAGACGACATTGAGCTTGGCTGCATGCTGCCGGATCAGCCGTTCAATCTCGTTGTCTCCGCCCCATTTGGGCAGAATAAAGGGTTGCTCCAGCAGATTATCAAACGAAACAGATTCCTCTGAGGCAAGAGGATGGTCCAGAGGCAGGATGCACATCATCCTGTCTTTTTGCAATGGGATCGTCTCAAAAGGTGATGAATCGCCGAGGGACAGAAATCCGAGATCGATGGCACCTCCAGCCAGCCAGCCCTCAATCTCAGCATAATCGCCCTCCCACAGCTTGATCTCAATTCCTGGATGACGCAGGCGAAATTGTTTCAGGATGCCTGGCAACCATTGTGTGGAGACACTGGCGAAGGTGCCAATACGCACCGTACCAATCTCCGCGCCGCGAATGAGGGAGATTTCCTGGTTCATCAGTTCCGTCCAGCGCAGAATCTCACGTGTGTATCCCAGAATACGTTCGCCTTCAGCGGTAACCCGCACCCCGGAGCGGCCGCGATGGAGCAGTGAAAAACCACATTCTGTCTCCAGACTGGCGATGGCATGGCTGACGGCGGATTGGGTGATGTTTAATGCTTCTGCTGCTTTGGTGAGACTGCCATATTCCACAACGGTATTCAATATTTCGTATTTGATCAGTGACATGAACGGTTCCGTTCCTTCCCTCATTTAATGTATGAGTTTATTTCATATAATACATTATAAATATTCATTTTTATAATGCAAAGAGATCGTTTATACTTGCCAAGGCGAGTTAGTTTGACGCACGATCACACAGCTCAGAATACATAGAATGAAGGTTGAAGCAAGATGAATGGTGTACATGTTAATCAAGGTCAGGCAACAAGAAGAGCGGACATACAGATGCTGCTCGCAACGGTTATATGGGGATCATCCTACCTGTTTATGAAATCGGGCCTGGAGTCCATGCAAGAATTGAATCTGGTCGCATTTCGTTTTGGAATTGCCTTTATTGCGGCAGGACTTCTTTTTCATCGGCGGTTGTTTAACATGGATCGCAGAACACTTGTGGCAGGAGCTATTATGGGGACAGCTTTATTTGCTGCATTTGTATTCATCACCTATGGTGTGCAACGAACAACGACATCCCAAGCGGGATTCCTAATAAGTTTGGCCGTTATTTTTGTACCGATCCTGACGACCATCCAGCATCGTCGTATGCCGGACAAACGATTGACGCTCAGTATCCTGGTTGCAGTTACCGGGCTTGGCTTGCTGACGCTTCAGCATCAGCTGAGTCTGCACACGGGAGATATTCTGTGCATACTAGCAGCACTTGTGTATGCCATCTATATAATGATTGCTGGCAAGTTCACACCGAAGCATGATCCATTAACATTGGGGACAGTTCAATTAGGTGTTGCAGCGATGTGGGGAATTGCAGCTACATTTATACTGGAAACGCCACGTATGCCCGATACGGCTGAATCCTGGGCAGCGATTCTCGGCTTAGGTGTTTTATGTAGCGGCTTGGGGTATATTCTGCAGACACTCGCGCAGCGTCATGCCTCTCCTACAAGAACAAGTCTGATTTTTTCACTCGAACCACTGTTTGCAGCAGCATTTGCATTTACCTTTCAAGGGGAATCGCTAACGTTACAAGGATATGCAGGAGCAGCTTTGATGTTGGTTGGTGTTCTGATCACAGAGATCAAACTTCCACAGCCTATCTTCTGGCGTAGAAAACGCCCGGTTTTACAGTCGGAACTTGGGGATCAGGGAGCACCAGGCGTATAATTTGGGGATAAAAGGTCCTTTCGTCATCTTCTATGGAAGGTGGGGAGAGGGCCTTTTTTGGTTATGTCGCACACCTAGTGTAACTGATAAACAACTACCTAACAAAAACAGAATAACATAACCTTGTTTTGTTGATTTTTGTTTTTTATGCTACACTGAATGGAAAATTAGGAAAAACGGGTGAGTAGGATGGCCAAAAGAGTAACGATGCAGCAAATTGCGGATGCTGCGGGGGTGTCCAAATTCGCAGTCTCCCGTGCGCTGACGGGCAAGCCTGGTGTGAGTGAGCATACACGCGAGATGATTGTCAGAACGGCGGGGCAGCTTGGGTATTTCAGAACCGAACCGAAGCGTTATCCGGGCGAGACACAGATATCAGCGGCGATGAAGCCAGAAGCGGAGCGACAAGGTACGATATTAATTTTGTTTCCCAACATTCGTTCTCAGAATCGAGCTTCCTTATACTGGGGGCCTGTGTTTGATGGCATTTCTGAGAGGCTGAATGAGAAGGGTATGGATATTTTAACGCTGACAGAACCCTCTTCAGATCGGATGTTCTCGGTTCTTAATCCCGACGCAATTAGCGGAGTCATTACCGTGGGCACCATCTCGACATCGGTATTGCTGGAGATTTACAGGCTGCGTATTCCGCTTGTCATGGTGGATCATGAAGACCCTGCCATATACGCAGACTCGGTTTTTACGGACAATATGAAATGTATGAAAGAACTGGTTCTCATGCTCATTGGAAAAGGGTATAGAAGGTTCCAGTTTGCCGGGCAACTGCCCGATGCAGCAAGTTTTAGAGAACGCTGGCTTGGATATCGTACGGTGCTGGAAGAGAAGCAGTTGGAGGGGTCCCAGCAAGAAGGCTTGCTGGGACCAGAGTATGATCAGATTCGGAGATCCGTTGCTGAAATGGAGCTGGAGGATATCCCTGAAGTTATCGTGTGCGCAAATGACCATACAGCTGTCATTGTCATTCAGGCACTCCAAAGTCGAGGCATTAAGGTGCCTGAACGCTGTGCCGTAACCGGATTTGACAATACCCAGACGGATGAACCCATTCTTGCTTCGGTACATATTAACAAAGAGAATCTGGGAACAAGAGCAGTAGATCAGCTATTGTGGCGGATCAAACACCTGGATGAACCTTATGAACGCAAGCTGATCTATTCGGAATTAATTATTCGTGATGAATATAACGCCAGTATACAGTAATGGGATATGAACTTATGGGCTCAATTTAACAATGATCATTAGGGTAAATGAAATTAGGTGAAAGACATGGAGAGGTTAGAGCTTCATGTCTTTTTGTTATGCAGAGATTGTTTAACAAATTAAATTACAAAACAGATTGACTATAAGAAGCATATCGTGTTAATTTTGTTTTGTAAGTTATTTGTTTTTATAATAACAAAACCTAACAAAATAATGTTTACCAACTCTAACAACAATGGAGGCTGTCATGAGCACAATACAATCACATGTTTTTCAGAATTGGACGTTCAAGGCTTGCGAAGATCAAGAGTGGATGCCGGCTCAGGTGCCCGGCTGTGTGCATACAGATTTGCTGAAGCTGGGCAAGATCCCAGATCCTTTTTATGGAACAAACGAGAAGGAAGTACAATGGATTGATAAGATAGATTGGGAATATCAGACGGAATTTGATGTGGCCGAAGGGTTGTTCTCGCAGGAACATCTGGAACTGGTGTTTGATGGTCTGGATACATATGCGGATGTGTATGTGAATGATGTGCATGTGTTATCAGCAGATAATATGTTCCGGGTATGGAAGGCGGATGTGAAGGCCGTATTAAAAGGGAACGGCAACATTCTCCGAATACGTTTTTGGTCTCCGATTCAGGAAGATCTGCCGAAGCTGGAGAAGCTCGGATATGCATTACCTGCATCGAATGATCAGTCCGATGTTGGCGGACTTGGCGACAAAAGAGTAAGTATTTTTGCACGTAAAGCCCCGTATCACTATGGTTGGGACTGGGGTCCGCGTTTTGTAACCAGTGGGATCTGGCGTGAAGCACGTCTTGAAGGTTGGACACAGGTACGAATCAATGATGTGTATATCCAGCAAAATGAAGTAAGCGCTACCTCAGCTTCATTAACTGCTGTTGTGGAAGTCGAGACATCCCAAGCGGTAGATACGATTATTCGTATCGGCGCAGATGGACAGAGATGGGAAAGATCCGTATCGCTACAACCTGGAACTCAGACTGTGGAGATTCAAGTCTCCATTGATGAACCGAAACTGTGGTGGAGCCGTGGGCTTGGTGATCCGCATATGTACACCTTCCTTACCGAAGTGCTTCAAGGTGAGCGAGCTGTGGCTGAATCTACAGTGAAGACTGGGCTTCGTTCCATTCGCTTGGTACGTGACAAAGATGAAGCAGGAGCATCCTTTTACTTTGAATTAAATGGTGTTGCGGTCTTTGCCAAAGGGGCCAACCACATTCCGAATGATAGCTTCATCACTGAAATTACTCATGAACGTTATCGTCATGAGATCGTATCCGCAGCCGAGTCTAATATGAATATGCTGCGCGTGTGGGGTGGCGGAATCTATGAGCAGGATGTGTTCTACGAACTATGTGATGAATATGGAATCCTGGTATGGCAAGACTTCATGTTTGCTTGCAGCATGTATCCAGGAGATGAAGCGTTCCTGAACAGTGTAAGACATGAAGCCATTGATAATGTGAAACGTCTTCGCAACCATCCAAGTATTGCACTCTGGTGTGGGAACAACGAGATTGATTCGGCTTGGGCGCACTATGTTGAGAATGGTGGCTGGGGTTGGAAAAAGGAATTTACTGCCGAGCAGCGTGAAAGTATCTGGGCCGATTACGAGGCCATCTTCCATGATCTGCTGCCAGAAGTGGTTGAAGCGTATGCTCCAGGTGTGGATTACTGGCCTTCTTCACCACTGGTATCCCTGACAGGGGATGAGACGCAACATGCGCACCCATCCACAGCTGAAGGGGATATCCACTACTGGGGCGTGTGGCACAATGTAGAACCATTCGAGAACTATAACGTGCATGTGGGTCGTTTCATGAGTGAATATGGATTCCAGTCTTTCCCGGAGTACAAGTCAGTACGCACTTACGCGGAAGAAGAGGATCTTGCTCTGGAATCGGAAGTCATGCTGGCTCATCAAAAGAATGGGGCAGGCAATCGTCTGATCAAACAGTACATGGATATGTACATGCATGAATCGAAGGACTTCCCATCGTTCCTGTATATGAGCCAGGTGCTTCAGGCGGAAGCGATGAAGACAGCCATTGAAGCGCACCGTCGCCGCAAACCATTCTGCATGGGCACACTTTACTGGCAAATGAATGATTGCTGGCCGGTAGCTTCATGGGCAGGTATGGACTACCTTGGTCGCTGGAAAGCATTGCAATATTATGCGAAACGCAGCTTCAGCGATGTGTTGGTATCGGTAGATGGAACAAAAGAAGATACAACAAATATATATATCATCTCGGATCAATTACAACCTGTAAAAGGGCAGTTACAGATTCGTTTGCTCGGGTTCGATGGAACGGTGCATCGTGATGAAACACATGACGTGACCCTGGCACCTAATACAGGTGAACGAGTGCTGTCATTACGTAACGCGGAGTGGCTTGAAGGTCATGATACAGCTAACACGCTGCTGCGCCTGGATCTGAAACAGGAAGGTGCGGCGAATATCGTACAGGAACACTATTTTGTACCGTCCAAAGACCTTGCTCTGCAGCCTGCAAACATCAATGTAAGCGGGGGAGCGGATGAGAACGGCGTTCATCTGGTACTGGAAAGTGATGTGCTTGCTAAACAGGTATGGCTATCTTCGGATGTGGAGGGTGTCTTCTCGGATAACTTCTTCGACTTGATTCCTGGCATTCCGGTGAAGGTGCAGTTCACTTCCAGAGAGGGATTGCAGTCTAATGATGTGATATCAAATCCGGGACCGATCGAGGTTCGATCCATGATTGATTTTATTCGTTTGACCTAGAAGACACGGTTGGAGTCTCTCGTAAGAGAGATTTCAACCGTTTTTTTATTGAGACCTGACCTCATTTATATATCGTAATGGTTTCGTAATACTTCGCTTAGAGAATCGTAAGCAATCTTGCTTATTGTAATCCATGTAAGTAATAAACGAATGGAGAGTGATAAGAATGATGAAAACAAATAAGAGCAAAAAAGCGATGGTAGCAGCGGTATTGATGATGTCTATGGCCTTTTCTGGATTGGCAAGTGCTGCAGATATGAAAACGATTAAAAAGGATGGCATGGAGCTTGTTCAATTGAGACAGGCAGCCAAAATGTATGATTACAGCATTATGTGGGACAGCAAGGACAGATCTGTAACTCTGATGTATATGGGCAAAATGGACGACAAGATGATGGAAGACGACATGATGATGAAAGATGACAACATGATGGAAGACACGATGATGCCTGCGGGAAAAACGATTAAATTGTGGATTGGATCGAAAAAAATCATGGTAGACGGTATGCAAGTTAACTTGAAATCGATGCCTGTCATCCATGAAGGGAATTCGTATGCGGCTGAATCTGTAATTAAACAGTACATGATGCCAGCCATGGGAATGAAGTAATTTAAGGGCTAAGCATCGCCATCACCATATGATATGATTGGCTCAAATGTATTTTCTGGAATATGGGGTGGGTTCGTTTGAATGAATGTGTACTGGTTGCTGATGATGATACAAATATTACCGACGTTTGTCGCAGGTATCTGGAACGGGAAGGTTATCTCGTCGTGACGGCCAAGGATGGTCTGGAGGCTATTGAGCTGTGGCACAGCCAAACGCCAAGCTTGATTGTGCTCGACCTGATGATGCCACATAAGAATGGTTGGGAAGTTTGCAACGAGATTCGGCAAACTGAGGATGTGCCCATTGTAATGCTGACGGCCCGGGGTGAGGAACAGGATTGTCTGATGGGACTGACGATGGGGGCGGATGATTATCTGACCAAACCTTTTAGTCCGAGAGAACTTGTTTTGCGTGTGAAGGCAATCCTGCGGAGAATGCGAATTGCGCAGGCATCACCTGTTACAACATCTGAATATACGATCAATTATGAAGGGCTTACCATTGATTTTACCAAGCGGGAAGTACACATCAGCGGGCAGGCCATTGAATTGACAGTTACGGAGTTTGAGATGTTGTATTTGTTGGCAAGTCACCCGGGCCAGGTATTCTCCCGTAACCAGATGTTAAGCAAGATTTGGGATTTTAGCTATGAGGGAGATACAACAACGGTGACTGTACATGTTCGGAGATTACGAGAGAAGATCGAACAAAATCCTTCTGATCCAAAATATATTAAAACAGTTTGGGGTATAGGCTACAAGTTTGCGGGTGGCAGTTCATGAAACTTCGCACGTACTTGGTATTGTCCAGTCTCACAGGCATTGGCGTATTATTAATTTGTTTGTTCATCAGTTATTCCAAAATGCTGCTTACGATCGAACAATTGTATTGGTTATCGGCTATAACGGCAGGGGTAGGCTTACTTTCGTTTATTCTTCAATATTTGCTGACCAAGCCATTAGAGAAATCAATTGCGCGAATTACACAGCAGACAATACGCATTGCCGAAGGGGATTTCCATACGGAAGTCCCTCTCATCGGTACGCAGGAATTTAAGCTCCTGGCACAGCAATTTAACGAGATGAGTTCCGAGCTGAAGGAAAGCTTTGATCATCTGCATCACTCAGAAACCGCGAGACGAGAGTTGATCGCCAATGTTTCCCATGATTTACGGACTCCATTGGCATCCATTCAGTCATTCGTCGAAGCGTTGGAGGATGATGTCATTCAGGATAAAGAAACCTTTCAACGTTACCTGAACACGATACGACTTGAAACGAAGCGTTTGGGAGGGCTTATTCAAGATTTGTTCGAATTATCCAGCCTGGAAGCGAAAGGGGATGTATTTGACCCTCAGCCTTGTCACGTCGATGAGTTGCTGCTCAGTACGTTGGAGAGTTTTTCGTTTCATCTCGCTGAGAAAACGCTGAACGTTGAAATCGATTTGCCCGATAAATTACCAGCCGCGGTCATGATGCCTGCACAAATGAAGCGGGTCCTTTCCAATTTGCTGCAAAATGCCATTCAATACTCTCCTGTTGAAGGAAAAATCATTTTGGCTGCCGAAGAGAAGGGGCCGTTTATACGAATTTCAGTTACGGATGAAGGGGAAGGCATTGAAGCGGAGGAAACTTCGCGGATATTTGAACGTTTTTATCGAATTGACAAATCACGTAGCAAGAGTAATGGTGGGGCCGGGCTTGGCCTTGCCATCGCTCAATCGATTGTGGAACTCCATGGTGGCGAGATCGGGGTTCAGAGTACAAAAGGAGAAGGAAGCTGCTTCTGGTTCACGCTTCCGATCTACGTCAGTCGTTAACCTTGGTTAATCAAACGTAGTATTTATTCAGGTGGTGAATGACTTGACCAGTGATTTGGTTTTTCTTTTCGGGGTTTTTGGTGCAGGATTGTTATCGTTTTTTGCGCCATGTATTCTGCCGCTGATCCCGGTATATGTGTCTTATCTATCCGGAAGCATGGTCAACGGTACGAATCAGCAGCAGCCTGACACCCATTCGGTTCGGTTGCGGTCCACACTTGTTTTGCGGACATTTTTATTTGTTCTTGGGCTGTCCCTGGTATTTGTTTTACTCGGTTTTGGTTCTGGCATCGTTGGTAATTTGATCTCAAGTCCTGTGTTTATTGCGATCTGCGGAGCCATCGTAGTGCTTTTTGGGATTTATCAAACCGGGTTGATCCGACTATCCTGGCTGGAACGGGAGAGAAAGCTGTCAAACGATCATGCCAGACGAGGAGGGTATGTCGGAGCGTTCCTGCTGGGTCTGACGTTTAGTTTTGGCTGGACGCCTTGTATCGGGCCTGTGCTGGCGGCCATTCTTGGTATCGCCGCAGGAGAAGGCTCTCCACTGTATGGCGGGTTTCTCATGTTCCTGTATACCCTTGGGTTAGCGATTCCTTTTCTGATTCTGTCCGTTTTTTCGGAATATTTTATGAAGCGGATACGTCATTTATACAGGTACATGGGTGTCATCAAAATAACCTCCGGCTGTATTCTTATTGTAATGGGACTATTGTTAATGACAGACCGACTAAACAGCTTGGTGACCTGGTTTCAATAATCATTGGAGGAATTTGGTATGAAGATGGCACGGAAATGGATGGTAACTGTAATCGTATTTGCTGGAGTCCTGTTGATCTTGAGCGCGTGTGGATCACAGCAAACTGAATCAAAACAAACGGGGTCAACATCAACCCCAGCATCAACATCTGATATGAGTTCGTCAACCATGATGAACAAGGGAGAGACGGCTCCTGAATTTTCATTGCTTGATCTGAAAGGAAACACGGTTGGACTTTCTGATGTTCAAGGCAAGAAAGTGTATGTGAAATATTGGGCTTCCTGGTGTTCCATCTGCCTTGCGGGTTTGGAAGACCTGAACAATCTGGCTGGTCAAAACAATGATTTTCAAGTTATTACGATTGTGACGCCGGACTACAAAGGAGAGAAATCCTCCCAAGCGTTTACCGAATGGTTTGACCAACAGCCATATGATAACATAACTGTTCTTTTGGATGAGAAAGGTGTATGGGCCAAGGAATTTGGTGTAAGAGCATATCCTAGTTCCTTTTATATTGGCTCTGATGGTATTTTAGCGAAATCGCAGCCAGGGCATGCATCCAATGAACAGATCATGGAATCATTACAAGAGATTTTGTGAGAAGGGAGGAAGTGTCATGAAAAGGACGCTGCTTGGCCTGTGCCTCCTTGTTATAGCGATAATTGTGTCTGCTTGTGGAAACAGGGCTGAGAGCCATTCAGCTGCATCTTCATCTTCGATATCCACTCAACCTGTCAAGGCATCGAGTGTCTCCGAGGAAAACCTGAGTAACCTGTACTTGGCAGGAGGCTGTTTCTGGGGTGTGGAGGCATATATGGCTCGTATTCCGGGGGTTCAGGATGTGACTTCCGGTTATGCCAACGGGGAAGGAGAGAATCCAACCTATGAGGATGTTATTCGCGGGGACCAGGGATTTGCGGAGACCGTTCATGTAAAATATGATCCGCAGCAAGTATCTTTGAAGAAATTGCTTGAATCTTATTTTCGAGTTATTGATCCTACCAGCTTGAATAAGCAGGGCAATGATCGTGGCATTCAGTATCGGACAGGAATATATTATACGTTGCCTGAAGATGCCAAAATCATTGAGCAAGCTGTAGAGGCAGAGCAAGAAAAATATGACCAACCCATCGTAACGGAAGTAATGCCTCTGCAGAATTATTATTTGGCGGAGGAGTACCATCAGGATTATTTGGAAAAAAATCCGAACGGATATTGTCACATTGATATGACTGTCCTGGATGACCTGGAGATTGGAATTGATCCCGCTCAATATCCACGTCCAACAGATGAACAATTAAAGGAACGATTAACAGACGAACAGTATGCGGTTGCGGTAAACAATGATACGGAGCATGCGTTCAGTAACGAATATTGGGATAATGAGGAGCCCGGTCTGTATGTGGATATTGCAACGGGAGAGCCGTTATTCACCAGCCGGGATAAGTATGATTCCGGTTGCGGGTGGCCGAGTTTTACAAAACCGATTGTACCTGAGGTTGTTACCTATACAACGGATACGAGCTTTGGTATGGATCGCACGGAGGTACGAAGCCGGGCAGGTGACATCCACCTCGGTCATGTGTTCGATGATGGTCCCGAAGATCGCGGCGGCAAACGTTACTGTATTAACAGTGCATCGATCCGGTTTATTCCGTTAGACAAGATGGAGGAAGAAAGATACGGGTATTTACTGTCATTTATCGAGTAGAGAAGGGCAGCTGACTTTATCAAAACATAATAAGGCCATAATTTTAGAACGGTTGAGATCTCTCTATAAGGGTTTTCGACTGATTTTATTTTGCGGCATTCAACAAAAACGGAGGTAGGCTTCTAAGATGGTTCCATCATTGTTATAATTGATAATCATTATCAATTATAGGTGGGTTTTTAGTCACAATGCCAAGGTATTGTGCATGTTTGAGCGCTTAGGAGAGGGAGTTTATATGGGAATTCAGAATGACATCAAGCTGTGGGATCAGGTACAGGTTCGCGTGCTAGATGTGCGTCTTATATCACTCGCAACACACGAGTTCATACGCAATTATGTGTTACCGACGAGTGCATTTGTGTATGTTCAAGGCAGGGGGCAGGTCTGGCTGGATGAAGAGGTATGGACTACAAACCAGTTCTTGCTGCTGCATGGGGGAAAAGGAGGACGTCTGACACTTGAAGCGACAGGGGTTATGGAGGTACATCTGATTTTGTACAAATCAACCTTGCCCTCCAACGTGCTTGTGGAGTACCGAATGATGCTTAACCAGCGTAATCCGTTTGAAGAGTCCTGGGCGACAGTGCCTGATCATACACTTGAGCTGCGTGAGCTTGTGCGGAATATACATGAATGCTGGTCAGGGCAGGAGCGAGTGGGCAAAATTCAGGTCAAAGTGTATTTCTTTCAACTGGTACAACTTGTCTTGTTACAGCGGAGTCGCATGTTTAACGAAGTTCAACAGCCTTCGCTTACCGATCAGGTTTTGCGATATATCAAAGCTCATTACCGGGAATCGATCTCACTTGATTCGCTTGCCCAGTCCCTGAGTTACAGTCCGCAATATTTATCACGCAAATTCAAGGAACAGACGGGATGTACACCGACAGAATATGTGATTCGGTTACGAATGAGTGAGGCAAGGAGTCTGCTTACGTCCACAGAAGCTTCATTACAGGAGATTGCCGCGTATGTGGGTTATATGGACCCGTTTTATTTCAATCGTATATTCAAAAAAGAGACCGGTATCACACCGGGGCAATATCGGTTGAAGCAGCAGGATAACTCGAAATCAGTTTCAGAAAGTACATTAAATGAAACAAATGAATCCATTGTAACAGGAGGGGATGAACGTTATCCTTTAATTGATGATGATAATCATTATCAATATACGGGAGATGAGGAAATCAACATGTTTAACCATTTTAAATCAGCGATCATGTCGCTTGCGCTTGTACTCACATTGAGTGCTTGTGGAACAGCCCAGCAGGGGGCTGAAACATCCGAAGTTGCGGCTGAACCCGAACAACCGGCAGTCGTGGAAACGCAAATGGTAAATACGACTTTTGGTGAGGTAGAAATTCCTGCACATCCGGAGCGAGTTGCTGCCATTGATTATCTGGGAACGGTGCTTGCTCTTGGTGTAAAACCGATTGGTGGAGGCCAATTTCTAATGAACAGTCCTTACCTGGAAGGTCACATGGATGGTCTTGAAACGATAGGGGATTCCGTTGAACAATTGATGGAGCTGGAACCTGATCTCATTATTACATTGAATCCGGACAAGGCGGCTTATGAGAAATACAGCAAGATTGCTCCAACCGTTTCGATCGCATCCATCACTTTTCCAACACTCAAGGACGAAGTGAATTATTTCGGTAAAGTCCTTGGCAAAGAAGCGGAAGCAGAGAAGTGGCTGGCTGATTTTGATGAGGAGATTGCCAAAATCAAGCAGGAGGTGCAGAGCGTTGTTCAAGCTGACGCTACATTCTCCGTTATGCAGGAATATGATCGCCAAGTCTTCATATTTGGCAATCAGTCAGGTCGGGGAGGGCGTAACATCTACGAATTGCTTGGATTGCAAGCACCAAAGAACATTCCATCCGAGTTGATGCAGGGCGCCTATCATGAATTCTCCATAGAACTGCTCTCCAAATACGCTGGAGATTACATTGTGCTGACCAGCAAGTCTCAGTTGAAAGACCTTCAGGCAGATCCGATCTGGGGTTCATTACCTGCAATCAAAAATGGAAATGTGTACATTTGGACGGAAGAACAATCCTGGTTCCGTGACCCTATCGCCTTGTTGAAACAGACACAGGATCTGGCTGAATGGATTATTGGACTTAATACACCGTCTAAGTAAGATACTCCAAAAAAACCGTGCTACCCAGTTTGCTGAGCAGCACGGTTTTCATATTTCTATGTAGGACTGAACAGTAGAAGGGGATTAGCTGCCTGCAGGGAGATGAAGTAGCAGTGTGATTACCGTATAAGAGTTTATTCGTTCTTTTGTTCGTTCTGAATTTCTTGCAGATCCTCCAGTTGCAGTGTGAGGTCATTCTCGGGGTTTGCGCTCACAATGACTTCTGACGGTGATTGTTGCTGACCTGGCTGATTCGACTTGGTGGCAGGTTTGATCACGTAGAGACTTTGAACGGAGTTGAGCAGGCTGGCAGGGGTGTCTTCATACGTTTCCAGGAAGAGTACATAGTCTTTGGTAGGAATCAGCTTGAGGTTGTCATCATTAATAATCTCGGTGTTGCCTAGTTGTCCGCCAAGTTGCTTCACTTCAAGTTTTTCCCCGGCAGTGTAACCGCCCTTATAGGATTCAGCGACCTGAATCGTGTGGATCGTATAGATTTTGTCAAAAGAAGATGGCTCTCCGCCCGGATCGGACGCGGGGTTTAACTCGTTTTCATTGGCAGCATCAGTAATTTGTACAATATCGTTTAAAGCTTCCACACGAGTCTCAACAACACTGCCTTTCACAATGGTATTTGCTCTCTCGGTCAGGTCGCCAATGCTGCCATAACTCGGGTAATCTTCAGAAGCAATAATGGTCATGGGTGCATCGGATGGGGAGGCGGTAGGTGTAACAGAAGAACATCCAACAGCAGATAAAATGAAAATGGAAGAGAGAAGCAGCGTTAATACTCGATTTTTGTTCATGGACAGGAATCCTCCTTGGATTTTTGGGATAAGTTCGTAGCGGATTAGTACTTGGATTTTACGTTATTGATATCAAAAGTTTGAGGTTGGGTCATGGAATTGCGGTTGCGGGTGTAAGACATAATGGAAGGACTGCTTGTACTCGGGTTGTCGCCGAGCCAGATGGAGTGTCCGAGTTCGTGGACAAATACGCTTTGAATGAAGTTGGATAAGTTGGTCGCGTCAGGGGTGATTGTGGATGCATTGAGTTCGATGCGGAAGCTTACGACTTGACTGCCGGATACGGAGGCGTAGTTGACACCATATGCTGTATTATTGAAGTTTCCTGCGGTGATGGTGTTTGGGGAGTTACTTGTTTTGGTGAATTTAACTTTGGCACCTGCATTGTTCCAGTTGGTAAGGGAAGCGTCCATGGGAGTCTGCCATGAGGAGGCGTAATTATACGTACGAATGGGAATGGTGGTGCTGGGATAACCGTAGGTCAGAAAGGTTGCCGCATAGATGGTACTGCCAAACATCGCAATCGCTGAGAACAACATGATGCTCATCAAAAACTTCCTTTTCATACTTAAAACCTCCAATAAATGTATTTTATTCTCTATTATAGTAACAAGTAATATTTGAGTTGAAATGAGTCCGAGGTCGTTGTTTTTGTCGTGAAAAACATAAAATATATATTGATTCGACCATAATGGTGTCAAAATAAGTCATTTTCTGTTTGATATGCATGCATAATTTCCCTGAAATAACAAACAATACGTTCAACTTCTCACAGGGAAAGGTAGTGCTTGAGCATGTGCAACCGTTTTTCATTGGCAGCCGATTTGGATGAAGTCAGAGATCATTTCAAGATTCAGCGAGTGATGTATTATTACAAAAACCGATACAATATCAGCCCAACCCAGCATACGCCGATTATTTTGCATCAGGATGGTGAGCGTGTATTGGATGAGTTTAGATGGGGGTTCATTCCATTCTGGGGTCGTGATGCCGTTAACGCGAATCTCATGACGGTGCATGAGAATCCTTCCTATTACAAACTGGTAGAGACCAAACGCTGCGTAATTCCTTGCAACGGATTGTATTACTGGCGGCAAGAGGGCAAAAAAAGTTATGCGGTTCGTGTTGTTATGCCGGATCGTGGTCTGTTCGGCATTGCAGGGTTATACGAAGTGTGGAGAGATACACGGAAAGAGCCGCTTCGTACCTGCACGATGCTTATGACAGGTGCAAATATGGTTACACGTGAGTTTGGCAGTAAAATGCCGGCCATTCTCTCCGAAGAAGAGATCAACACCTGGCTGGACCCGGCTAATACACGGGTGACTCAGTTGCTACCGTTATTGAAATCGTATAACAGTACAGAGATGAATCTGTATCCAGTCACCCCAATGGTCGCTAACGATGAACATGATTGTTACGAATGCGTGGAAGAGATGGATCAGAAGCTGGCTTACGTTCGGAGTTTCTGAATATCCTTTGGATGATGTGAAGAAGATGAAGAGGGCTGAGAGTCTGGAGACACTCTGCTCTTTTTTTCTTTCAGAAAATGAAAAGTTGCAATTGCAGTGAAACGTAACTATAATCATTACAGTAAGTGAACGCACATATCCATATATCTATTAAAAGAGATATTTATAATCAGGAGGGAACCACGAATGAATCCAAAGTTTAACCAGATGTTTGAACAAGTTTCACTGCCGACTGGTATTACACTGAAAAACCGTATCGTGCTCGCTCCCATGACTCATATGTCCTCGAATGCTGATGGTACCATATCCGATGCAGAACTTGCTTATTATGCACGTCGCACCGGTGGTGCTGGCATGTCGCTTACGGCTGTAGGGCATGTAACAGAGCATGGCATTGGTTTCCCAGCTCAGTTTGGCGTATATGATGATCGCTTCATTCCTGGCCTGAAACGATTGGCTGACACCATGAAACAACAGGGTTCCGTTGCCGTGTTGCAAATTTTCCATGCGGGCCGTCTGACACCTGAACAAGCTGTACCTGCGGGTCAAGTGGTTGCTCCTAGTGCGGTTGCGAGTGAACGTCCAGGATCGCCTGAACCTAGAGAATTGACGGATGCCGAGATTACTTCCATTATTAAAGACTTCGGGGAAGCGACACGTCGTGCAATCGAAGCCGGATTTGATGGTGTTGAGATTCACGGTGCTAATGGTTATCTGATCCAGCAATTCTTCTCCCCTCATTCCAACCGACGTGAAGACCGTTGGGGCGGTAGCGTCGAGAAACGTCTTACTTTCCCGCTTGCTGTAGTGGATGAGATTCAGAAAGTTGTTGCCGAACATACCAAACTGCCGTTCATCATTGGATACCGTTTCTCCCCGGAGGAACCGGAAACACCGGGACTCACAATGGAAGATACGTATGCACTGGTGGATGCGCTTAAAGATAAAAACCTGGATTACCTGCACGTTTCCCTGAACGAATTCTGGTCCAAGCCAAGACGTGGCGAGGCAGATACACGTTCAAGAATGGAATTCATCCTGGATCGTGTGAACGGCAAATTGCCTGTGATTGGCGTAGGTTCGATTCATACGGCAGATCAGGCCGCTGAAGCGCTCCAAACGGGGGTACCTCTGCTGGCTATTGGACGTGAACTGATTATCGAGCCGGATTGGGTCGAGAAAATCGAGAGCGGACGTGAAGAAGATATCGAGACGATTCTGACCAAATCGGATCAGGAACGTCTGGTTATCCCTGACGGATTGTGGAATGCAATCATCCACACGCCAGGCTGGTTCCCTATGGCAGAAGATAAATAAGATACACTTCAGAACTGGAATGGAGGGGGCGAAAGCTCCCTCTTTTTGCACATGGTCCAGATTCTTCTTGTCATCGCTCTGTGGTATGATGGATGAACAGGATCAACTGGATAATCAACGGTTTGGAGTGAAGGAATATGCTCGTAGCTGAACGGTATGAGAAAATAGTGGAATGGGTGGATACGCAAGGCAGCATGCGTGTGACCGAACTTAGTGAGCGCTGCGGGGTGACGGAAGAGACGATTCGTCGTGATCTGGACAAGCTCGAACAGGCGGGCAGGCTCAGACGGTCCCATGGCGGGGCGGTCAGCGTAAAATACAAGGATGAGTTACAGTCGGAGATTCCGTATCCGGAACGGGCTGTAGCCCATGCAGAAGAGAAGCTCAGAATTGCAAGCGAAGCGGTGAAAATGGTGGAATCCGGCGACCGGATCGCCTTGGATGCAAGTACAACGGCGTGGTATATGGCGGCAGGATTGCCAAACATTCCACTGACGGTATTAACCAACTCGATTAAGGTCGCCGCTGAGCTGAGTAACAAGGAGCAGATTCGTGTGATTGCCACAGGTGGGCAATTGGCTTCGAAGTCACTGTCTTTTGTAGGACCACTGGCGGAACGTTCGCTTGATGCCTATCATGTGGATAAAGTATTCCTGTCTTGTAAAGGTGTACATCTGACCAAAGGTATCAGTGAATCCAATGAATTACAGGCTTTGGTGAAGCAGAAAATGATCCATATTGCGGATGAGGTCATTTTACTTGCAGATTCCAGCAAATTTAACATACAGGCGTTTACCAGAGTTGCTGAGATGAGCAGTGTGGGCAAAGTGATTACAGATCAGGGCGTAGATGAAGAGCACGTTAGCGCATTGATTGAGCAGAATATTACGTGTATACGTGTGTAAACAAGAAAGGAATGAATGTCATGAAACATCCTTTTCATCTGAAAGCGGTATGGAATGGTGGGCGTAACAGTGAGGGAACAATCGATGCAGGTGGGTTAAAAACGGTCATATCGATTCCGCAGGAGATGGGCGGACCCGGTACGGGAACTAACCCGGACGAGATGCTGCTGGGTGCAGCCTCCACTTGTTACCTGATCACGCTGGCAGCGATGCTGGAGCGTTCGGATATTACGCCGGATGAATTGACGCTTGAATCGGAAGCAACGGTAGATGTTACGAATAACGTATTTACGTACGAACGGATCGTACATAGACCCCGGATTGTACTCAGCCAAGATGCTTCAGAGGCGGATCTGACCAAGGCTGAGCGCTTGGCTCATAAGGCTGAATCTTCCTGTATGATCTCCCGAGCGGTGGCAGGTAATGTCCAGATGGAGACACAGCCGGTCATTGTTACTACAGGAGCTAACGCGGTGTGATATACTGAAGAATAGACAATTCAAATTGTCATTTGTGTAAAATAAGGAGTAATTCGGTATGAACACACAGAAGCGCAAGACTAACCGCTGGGCACGTTTAACACGTGCTATGAAGCTGAATTTTCTCAAATTGTTACGTGCTCCCGGAGGTGCCCATAAAGTATCTACCGGATTTGCCATAGGGTTCGGACTGGAACTGATCGTGATCTCGACCGCTTCCCTGATATATCTCGTATTTTATCCGATTGTGCGACTGTCTGGGGGTTCGATGCCAGCAGCGATTGTTGGTAATGTGATCGGGAAACTTACGTTTTTACCTATTATCCTGATGCCGCTTGCCAAACAAATTGGCTCATGGATACTGCCTGCTCACAGCATGGGACAGGGACTGGTACACGAGAGTGCATTCATGGAGCTGTTTCGTGGGAACTGGTCGGCCGTGAGTGAATTGTTGCTTGGTGGACTGGATATTCTGGCAGGCATGTCCGTGTTTGGTGTCATTCTGGGTGTGATTTCGTACTTTGTCGTGAAATTCTTCTACGTCAGAGCGCTCAACCGGCGTTATGAACGCCGGCTGGAGAAACGCCGACAAGCGGATATTGCTTCGGTATCACCTCAGGTATTAATTAGGAAGACATCACAATCATAATGGGCAGCATCAACATGGATGCAGCGGTGGTCCACAGAATGCAGCGGGATACAAACTGCGGAGAAGCATTGAACTGTTCAGCCAAAATAACGGCGTTCACTGCGGTCGGCATCGATGCGAGGATCAGCAGCACACTGAACAACGTGCCTTCGACCTGAAGCGCGGTCAGTATCAGCCAGGACAGGATTGGCGCAGCTGCGAGACGGACCACAAGTCCGGTCCAGAAGGCTCGGCGTACATTGGGCAGCCAAGGTGCCGTTGCACCTTTGGGTCTGAGCATCTGTGCTCCCAGAATGGCGAGAACGACAGGCGAGTAGCCCGCAGCCAGCATGGAGATGCCTCCATCGAGTGCGTCAGGCAGGCTCAGATTGGACGCACGCAGGGCAATGGCGATGCCAGCAGCATAGATGGATGGCATGCGGAAAACGGACAGGATCGCATCTTTCACCGTGAATTCGGATCGCGCGGCAAAAAAGATACCTACTGTATTAACAATGATCATCTGTCCAATGACGTAGACGGAAGCCTTGTCCAGTCCAAGTTGACCAAAGGCAAGCAGTACAAGCGGGAGCCCGTAATTCACGCAGTTTGTAAACGTGGAGACGAGGGTGAGACCCGCTTTTTCGCTTGCACCCAGACGGAAAATCCGGCTTAACAGCTCGGCGAGTGCCCACAGAGCAATCAGATTAATAATAGAGAACCAGAACGTGCTGGTGACGTCCGTCCAGGTAATCTCGGCATGCAGCAATGTATTGAAGATGAGCGCAGGGCTCAAAATATAAAGGGAAAAGGTCGAGAGCGACCGGGTATCCCAATTCTTGAAGCGTTTTAACAGAATACCTCCGATCACGGGAAGTGATATCGGCAGGAACACATGATATAACGTGAGTAAAAATGAGTGAAGCAATGCAACTCAGTCCCTTCTGGATGAAAAACCTATCTTATCATAGCAGAAGATGCACCTCATATGAATGGATTTCAGTATGATGATGTGTAGTAATCGCCTTGCTTAACTAAGGATTTCCCTGATGTGCAGCGACAGCGGATTGCTATTTTGATATGGCAGATTTATTATAGAAGAGGTGCAACAAGATTACATACACATAGAGGAGGAAACTGTAATGAGTGAATCAAAACGCTTGCTCGTACTTGCTGGCTCTTACGCCGAAGCGGAAAATGAGGGCATTTATGCATATGAATTGAATGAGGATACAGGCAGCTTGTCCAAGCTTGACGGCATCGCGGGCGTGAAAAACCCAACGTTTGTCAACGTGGATGCTGAAAGAAACAAACTGTATGCGATTGGTGAAACAGCGTCAGCTGAAGGCAACAAAATGTCTGAAGCGGTAGCTCTGAGCATTGATCCTTCTACAGGAAAATTAACGTTGCTGAACCGGAATAACTCCATTTCAGCTCCACCATGTCATATCCAGCGTGATCCTTCCGGCAAATACTTGATCCTGTCCAGCTACCACGGTGGTCTGGTAGGTCTGCAAGCCTTGACGGATAACGGTGAAGTTGGAGCGCTTCTGGACGAGAAGAAACATGAAGGACAAGGTGCGCATCCTGAGCGTCAGGACAAGCCACATGTTCACTCCGCATTCTTCAGCCCGGATGGTAAATACATGATGGTACAGGATCTGGGCGCAGATAACATCGCGATCTATTCCATTGATGCAGACAAAAATGAACTTGTGCTGCACAGTGATACCAAAACGCATCCGGGAGCTGGCCCACGTCACTTGGCGTTCCACCCGAATGGTCAATTCGCATATGTCATCAATGAAGTGGATTCTTCCATTACTTCGTTCAAATATGATGCAGCAGCGGGCACGTTGACTGAATTGTCTACCGTATCCACACTGCCTGATGGATATGATGGCAAAGAGAATACAACAGCCGAAATCACGGTTTCCAATGATGGACGTTATGTATATGGTTCTAACCGTGGACATGACAGCATCGTTGTATTTGCAGTAGACGCAGACAAAGGTCACCTGACACTGGTTGAGCATGTATCTGCAGAAGGTGAGCACCCGCGTCACTTTGCGCTGACACCTAACGGCAAATTGCTGATCGCAGCTAACCGCGATACCAACAACCTCGTGACATTCACGGTAGATCAGGAGAGCGGACGTCTGAAATACACAGGTCACAGCACAGGTGTATCCAAACCGGTATGCGTGAAACCTGTATATCTGTAAAATGATAAATTTCTAAACCAGCCCTGGCTGGATTGAAAATGATAAAGATAACGACCCTGCCATGTGGCGGGGTCTTTTATATTGAATATCTAATGGTATGATTAGGCTGTTGTTCTGCTTAAGCGTGCGGATTGGAACACAGGATTAATCCTATATTTGATTCACCTAACAACGAATAATTATCAATAGTATCGCCCAGGTAACTACCCCACTTCAAAGTGCGTACTTCCTGAATGGATAGTCAGGGTCTACAATGAGTGAGTAGCCAAAACAAACACTGCATGCATCTGAACAGACAAATAGGTGCAAGCTAAATATCTAATTATTATTTTTACAGGAACGACTCATACTTGAACAACAAAGGAGAAATAAATAATGAAATTGCAATTGGCGCTCGACTTGGTAAATATCCCTGAAGGTATCGCACTGGTTAAAGAGGTTGAACAATATATTGATATCGTTGAGATTGGTACTCCAATTGTTATTAATGAAGGTTTGCACGCGGTAAAAGCGATGAAAGAAGCATTCCCTAATCTGCAAGTTCTTGCAGACCTTAAAATTATGGATGCTGGTGGTTATGAAATCATGAAAGCAGCTGAAGCTGGTGCGGATCTGATCACTGTGCTTGGGGCAACCAATGACAGCACGATCAAAGGTGCAGTAGCAGAAGCGAAGAAACAAAACAAACAAGTTCTTGTGGACATGATCAACGTGCCTAACCTTGAACAACGTGCTCGTGAAATTGATGCGCTTGGCGTAGATTACATCTGTGTACACACAGGTTATGACCTGCAAGCTGAAGGACAAAGCCCGTTCGAAGATCTGCAAACGATCAAAGCAGCTGTGAAAAACGCTAAAACGGCTGTCGCTGGTGGAATCAAGCTGGAAACATTGCCAGAAGTAATCAAAGCACAACCGGATCTGGTTATTGTAGGCGGCGGTATCACAGGACAAGCAGACAAAGCCGCAGTTGCAGCTGAAATGCAACGTCTTGTTAAACAAGGGTAAGCAGATGAGCAAAACACAGTACGCAGCTGACATCTTGAAGGAGCTGGAACGTACGTTAAGCCAGATCGACGATGCAGAGATGCAAGCGATGGCTGAACACATTCTGGCTGCGGAACAGATTTTTGTGGCTGGAGCAGGTCGGTCAGGTCTTATGGGAAAGGCTTTTGCCATGAGACTGATGCAGATGGGGCTTCGTGTATATGTGGTGGGTGAGACCGTTACACCTGGGATCAGCTCGAAGGACTTTCTCTTGTTATGCTCAGGCTCAGGAGAAACAGGCAGTCTGGTAGCGATGGCTCAGAAAGCTAGTAAGGCAGGTGCACCTGTCGGTCTGATTACGATCAAGCCAGATTCCACGATTGGACAATTGGCAACTACGGTAGTACGTCTTCCGGCTTCAGCCAAAGAGGACACAGCAACTTCCGGAGCGGATGTAACCATTCAGCCGATGGGTTCGTTGTTCGAACAGGGACTGTTGATCGGCATGGATGCACTCATCCTTACGATGATGGAAATGAAGGGAATGACCGGAGCGGATATGTTTGGCCGCCACGCGAACCTGGAATAGCGATTAGATGAAAGAAAGACCGGAATCCTTTGATTGCAAAGGGTTCTGGTCTTTTCTGCGATGCACAGTCATTTATGTGTATAGGTTTTATTCGTAATTTTCACTTAAACTTTGCATCCCGACCAGGCTGTAGTAGAATTAATAGATAGCTGTATCGAATGAATGTACTTATTACATCATGCATGGAGCGGAAAGCTTACTTCGTGTGAAGTGTCCCCGTGATATGCGTAATATACGCGATATAAGATTGAAGATGAGGGGGCTCGGAGCCATGGCATCCGAAGTGAAGGAACGGATTAATCTGAAAGAAATCAACTGTGAGAAGGAACTGACCCTTGCGGTGATCGGTGGCAAATGGAAACTGATTATTTTGTGGCATTTGGGTCTGGAAGGCACCAAACGTTTCAGTGAGCTGAAACGCCTAATCCCTCATATTACTCAGAAGATGCTGACCAACCAGCTACGTGAGCTGGAGGAAGACAAGTTGATTGAGCGCAAGGTGTATGCAGAAGTCCCTCCTCGGGTGGAATATACGTTGACCGATCACGGTCAAAGCCTGATGCCCGTGCTGCACGCAATGTATAACTGGGGTAAAAATTACGGTGAAAATGTAATATGGAAAGAAAGCTAAATAAGTTATAGTTAGAACGACCGCTAGGTAAATGGATTCTTCCATTACCCGGCGGTTTTTTGATTTACTTTCAGACCATGGTCACATGAGCAAAAGTTTATACGAAACGTAGAGGACAGAAATAGCTTGAAGAAGCGAAGCTAAAAGCTTTCTGAAAAAAAGCTACATCGCAAGCACATACTGGCCTTTATCTTAGATACCCCTTTTGTATAGATGGAACTAAACATTCACACGAGAACGTAGAGGACAGAAAGAACCTGAAGAAGCGGAGCGGTCGCCTTTATCACCGGATTTTCACCTTTGAAAAAGGGAATCAAAAAATCTGGGGATAAGAGCGATCGGAAGGTTGTTCTGTCATCGGAGTGGTAAGTGTGAATAATCTTTAGTCCAATCTATACTCCCTTGCACTGGAATATGATACGATGAGAGATATTGGAAATGCAAGGAGGATGACATATACAGATGGAAAAAATACGTACACGTGCTGAGGTAAACCCAGAAACCACTTGGGATCTGAGAGACTTGTTTGTAACCGATGTAGAGTGGGAGCAGGAGCTTCGATCACTTCCTCGGGCTGCTGCCCAGATCGAAACGTTCAAAGGACATTTGGGCGAAGGAGCTGAACAATTGCTGGCTTGTCTGGATGCGCGCGAAGCTTTGCAGGAGCGGATCGCCAAGACGGCTTCTTATGCCCGCTTGAAGCAGTCAGAGGACAGCACCAATCCGGTGAATATTGAGAATTCAGCTAAAGCAGGAGATATCCTATCAAATCTGTCGTCATCCTTGTCTTTTGTCAATTCGGAGATCGTTGATCTGCCGGAGGGGACCGTTGAACGTTACCTTGAAGAACTTCCGGGATTGGAGCCGTATGCGCGCAGTTTGGAGCGTTTGATTCGAGAAAAAGCACATCGGCTCACGCCAGAGACCGAGAAGGTACTCGCTTCACTCGGAGAGGTACTGGATTCGCCATACCGTATCTATCTGCGCGGTAAACTGGCAGACATGACGTTTGACGATGCTCTGGATGGAGAGGACAATAATCGTCCACTGTCCTGGTCATTCTATGAAAATAATTATGAGATGTCGTCCGATACAAAGCTGCGCCGTTCTGCTTATGCTGCATTCAGCTCGACATTAAATGATTACAAAAATACGTTCGCAGAAGGTTATGCAACCGAAGTGAAGAAACAGGTTGTTTTATCCAGGCTGCGTGGTTACGACGATGTTACAGATATGCTTCTCAGCCCACAGCAAGTGAGCAAAGAGATGTACAATAATATTCTGGATATTATCCAGCAGGAACTCGCACCTCATATGCGCAGACTGGCGGCTCTCAAGAAACGTGAGCTGGGTCTGGACAAGCTAATGTTCTGTGATCTGAAGGCGCCGCTTGATCCTGAATTCAGCCCTGCCATTACATATGATGAGGCGTGCACACTCATTCGAGAAGCACTTGATGTGCTTGGGCCGGAGTATGGCGAGATCGTAGAGCGCGCATTCAGTGATCGCTGGGTGGATTACGCAGATAATGCAGGCAAATCCACAGGGGCATTTTGCTCCTCTATATATGGTTCACACTCCTATATCTTAATTTCATGGGCAAACAATATGCGTGGAGCATTTACACTTGCCCATGAAGTGGGGCATGCAGGCCACTTCATGCTTGCGGGACGTTACCAACGGCTAACGAATACACGGCCATCTCTTTATTTCATTGAGGCACCATCGACCATGAATGAAATGCTGCTGGCCGATCATCTATTGAAGCGTTCCGATAATCCGAGAATGCGTCGCTGGGTCATTTTGCAACTGTTGAACACGTATTACCATAACTTCGTTACACATCTGCTGGAAGGTGAATTACAGCGCAGGGTGTATGCACGCGCAACCAATGATGAGCCCATTACGGCGAAGACGTTATGTCAGCTCAAAGGAG
Source organism: Paenibacillus sp. FSL R7-0313 (assembly GCF_037969885.1). NCBI lineage: Bacteria > Bacillati > Bacillota > Bacilli > Caryophanales > Paenibacillaceae > Paenibacillus > Paenibacillus sp. FSL R7-0313. Next base: position 5,430,744 of record NZ_CP150219.1, on the reverse strand, counting down.
ACATCCTTTCCGAATTCTGGGGACCTGATCTGGTAATTGATGAAGGGGCCAAGCTCACGTGGATGAGACAACCTCATTATTATATGGGACTTTATCCATATACCTATGCGGCAGGTTTGACGGCTTCCACAGCGGCAGCACAGCAGATTCGGGAAGAAGGACAGCCGGCGGTAGATCGCTGGCTTGATGCACTCAAAGCTGGTGGAAGTCTCACACCACAGGAGTTAATGAAGCTTGCGGGAGTGGATATGTCCGGACCTGAGCCGATTCGCTCCGCGGTTGCTTATGTCGGCAGTCTGGTCGACGAACTTGAACGTCTGTATTCCTGATCTGGTTCATATAGTATACGGACAAGGCAGAACGGGTTGTCTGCATGCACCGCCTTCCTTGAGTGGGGGGCGGTGCATCTTATTTTGCAAGGGGAAAGGAACGATGATGAATGGCGTTAACGAGCGTGTCCTCATCGATGGGCCGATTAAGCGTAGACGGCTTTGGTGTGTTTGACGACATGAATGGAGTACCAGGTTTTGAAGGCAATCAGGGTGGTTTTTTTTCGGGATTTAGTGAGTTTGCTGCAATGAATGCATTTGCTTCGATTTTCATTGGTGCCATATTTCTCATCATTGCGGGAGTTATTGTTTTTGTTATTATTTCAGGCATACGCTCAGGGATGTCAAATAACGCAGCAGCCTTGTTAAACCTGCACTCAACGGTGGTGGCCAAACGAACGGAAGTCTCAGGTGGCAGCGGCGATAGCAGTGCGACGACCCGGTATTATGTTACATTTGAATTCGACAATGGGGAGCGCACTGAACTGATTGTTGGCGGAAACCATTATGGCATGATGGTGGAAAATGATCGAGGGATGCTGACGTATCAGGGGACACGATTCAAGCATTTTGAGAGAGATGTACAGCCCCAGTCGGGGGTAAGCAAAGGTCAATTTTATACGTAAAAAGAGAACTGCGGCTCCTCCCAGGCGGGAGAGAGTCGTTTTTGGTATAGACAAAAGAAAGAAAAACCGAAGGGTATTCAAACGCTTACAATGGTGATATACTCGTAAAATAAAGTAAAACAGTATTAAACAAAAACAAACAAACAATAAATACAGAATAAAGTACAGGGTTACGGACTGAATTCAAGAGATGCCGTTTGGAAAATAGGATGGGTTCGAAAGGTTGGTGAAGCGCGGTGAGTGTGCTGGCTTATGATTTGGGCGCTGGGAGCGGGAGAGCGTTACTGGGACATCTGAATGATCGTGGGATCGAAACGAGCGAAATTCATCGGTTCAAGAATGAACCGGTGAAGGTTGGCGAGCGGATGCACTGGGATATTCTGCGATTACATCATGAATTGTTGCAAGGGCTTACCCTTGTGAAACAGCAGGGAGAAAAGCCGGAGAGCCTGGGGATCGATTCCTGGGGCGTTGATTTTGGTTTGCTTGGCAGTAATGGTGAGTTGCTAGGTAACCCGTATCATTACCGTGATACACAGTTTAACGGCATGATGGATCAGGTACGCCAAGAGCTGACCTCTCAGCGGATCTTCGAACGTACAGGGATTCAGTTTCTTAGCTTTAATACCTTGTATCAATTGGCAACGCTTCAACGCAGCGGTTCCCCGTTACTTCATGAAGCAGAGCGTTTTCTCATGATTCCGGATTTGCTACGTTATTTCCTGACAGGGGAAGCGGTGAATGAGTTCACGAATGCAACCACAACACAATTATACAATCCATCAGCAGGGCAGTGGGATAGTGAGTTGCTGGCGCATATTCGTATTTCGGAGAAACTGTTTGGTGAAGCCGTGCTGCCAGGTACCCGTGTTGGACAATTGCGAAGCAGTATCTGTAACGATCTGGGATTGTCCCCGATCCCCGTGATCGCTGTTGCGGAGCATGATACGGGTTCAGCCGTTGTGGCTGTTCCTGCAACGGAACGTTCATTTGCTTATCTGAGCTGTGGAACCTGGTCCCTGATGGGTACGGAGATAGATCATCCTGCGATAAGTAGCCAAAGTCTGGCTTTGAACTTCACGAACGAAGGCGGGGCGGGGGGAACATTCCGTCTGCTGAAGAACATCATGGGACTATGGATTTTGCAGGAAAGTATGCGGGAGTGGGATCGTCAGGGGCAGGGAATTAGCTACGATGCGTTGTTGGCGCAGGCGGAACAGGCAGCTCCATTTGCCAGTTTGTTTGATCCGGATGATGAACTGTTCATGCCAGCAGGAGATATGACGACCCGTATACGCCAGTATTGTCGTGATACAGGGCAAGTGGTGCCAGAGGATCAGGGCGCTAATGCCCGGGCAATTCTGGAGAGTCTGGCATTGAAGTATAGAAGAGTTCTGGAATGGACGGAGCAATTGTCGGGTCAGACGTTCAACGGATTGCATATGGTCGGTGGAGGTATCCAGAACCGCCTGTTATGTCAGTGGACTGCAAATTCCATTGGCAAACCGGTATGGGCGGGACCGGCAGAGGGAAGTGCCATCGGGAATATGGCTGTGCAATGGATGGCAAGCGGAGCTTTTAAGGATATCTGGGAAGCCCGTAAGGCCATTCGTGATTCATTTCCGGTAACTGCGTATGAGCCGCAGGACAGGTCAATCTGGGAAGATGCTTACGGCAGATTTCTGCGTGTGACGGCTTCATCTAATTCACAAGCGGGGAGTGAGGTGTAACATGCTGGCAGCCGAGCGATATGACCGGATTGTGGAGATGGTGAACGTAAAGGGAAGTATGCGTGTATCCGAGCTTAGTGAGCGCTGCCGGGTGACAGAGGAAACCATCCGGCGGGACCTGGATCGGCTGGAACAGGCAGGACGACTGCGCCGATCTCACGGTGGTGCAGTGAGTGTGAAGGAAGATCAACCGGAGATCCCTTACCGGATCAGGGAGACAACCCATGCGGAAGAGAAAAAGCGGATTGCACAAGCGGCTCTGGCGATGATTAATCCGGGTGATCGCATTCTGTTGGATGCGAGCACAACGGCAGGTTATATGGCAGCGAATATGCCGGATTTCCCGCTGACAGTCTTAACCAACTCGATCCAAATTGCCACTGAACTCAGCAGCCGTGACAAGGTTGAGGTCATCTCAACAGGGGGCCAGTTGGCATCGCGCTCGTTGTCTTTTGTTGGGCCACTCGCGGAGCGTTCTCTGGAAACATATCACGTGGATAAAATGTTCATGTCGTGCAAAGGTGTACATCTCGAAGGTGGCGGAATCAGTGAATCCAATGAACTTCAAGCAAGGCTGAAGCAGAAGATGGTTGGCATATCCGATCAGGTCATCTTACTTGCAGATGCCAGTAAATTTGGTGTCCGTGCTTTTGCCCGAGTATCCGGGTTAAATGCAGTCCATACGATCATTACCAATCAGCCATTGGAGGCTGAACAGACAGAACGTTTGAGCGGATACGATATTGGTATCATCACGGTTTAATCTTTCAGATTTAATCTATATAAATTGAACTAAACATTTACACGTAACGGAGAGGACAGAAATAACTTGAAGAAGCGAAGCTAAAAGCTTTCTGAAAGAAAGCTGCATCGGAAGCATATACTGCGCCTTTATCCCCGGATTTTACCCTTTAAAAAGTAAATTAAAAAATCTGGGGATAACAGCGATCGGAAGGTTATTCTGTCATCGTAGTGTCCAGTGTAAATATTCTTAGTCAATTTATCTACTAATCAGTTAATAGGAGCGTGTAATTATGAAGGTCTCCTTATTCATTACCTGCCTCAGCGATGCCATCTATCCCCGAGTGGGGGAAGCCATGGTTAGATTGCTCGCCGCTCATGGCGTTCGGCTGGATTTTCCGCCGATTCAGACCTGCTGTGGTCAGCCTTCCTACAATAGCGGGTACTGGGATGAGACTCGGGTAGCGGCCAAGACGATTCTTGAAGCGTTTGACGACAGTGATTTTGTAGTCTGTCCATCCGGATCATGTACGTATATGATTCATCATTATCCCGAACTGTTCGCAGATGAACCAGTCTGGCTGGAGAAGGCAAAACGATTGGAAGCCAAAGCTTATGAGTTTACTCAATTCCTTGTTCAGGTACTCGGGATAACCGATCTGGGCGCACATTTTCCGCACAAAGTAACCTATCATCCATCCTGCCACGGCAGCCGTCTGCTGGGTGTGAAGGATGAGCCGATGGCGCTACTGTCCCAAGTAAAAGGTCTGGAATTGGTTCCACTTCCATTCGCTGAGGATTGCTGTGGGTTCGGGGGTACGTTTGCCATTAAAATGTCCGATATTTCAGGAGCGATGGTGACGGAGAAGGTCGATCATGTCAAAGAGACACAAGCCGAAGTGCTGGTTGGGCTGGACATGGCCTGTCTGATGAATATTGCAGGTAATCTGCGTTATCGGAATGAACCGGTGCGTGTGATGCATTTGGCGGAGCTACTGTATGAGGGGGTGCAAACAGGATGAGCCAACCGGGAGTTATGGATACTACGGTCAAAGAACGTGCCGGACTGGCCTTGAATGATGATTTTCTGCGTAAAGCGGTCAAATTTACGACAGAACGATTGCGTAACGGGAAGAAGTCTGCCTCAGAAGAACATGGAAACTGGGATGAATGGCGGGAGCGTGGCCGTCAGATTCGTCTGCATACGATTGCGCATCTGGATTATTATCTGAATGAATTTGTGAATAACGCCCGTGCGAACGGGGTTCATATTCATTTTGCAGATACATCGGTGGAAGCAGCGGCGATTGCGCTGGATATTGCGGCGCACAAGCAGGCTTCTACGGTGGTGAAGTCCAAATCGATGGTGTCGGAGGAAGTACATCTAAATCATGTGTTGGAGTCGGCGGGGATTGAAGCCATCGAGACTGACCTGGGTGAATATATCATTCAGTTGGCAGGCGAAGCCCCTTCTCATATTGTCATTCCAGCCATCCATAAGAACCGCTATCAGATTGCAGAGTTGTTATCGAAGGAAGCGGGTGAAATTCTGGAGCCGGACACAACGGTGCTCGCTGGATTTGTACGTAAAAAGTTACGCGAGAAATTCCTGGAAGCAGATATCGGCATGACCGGCTGCAATTTTGCGATTGCAGAGACGGGTTCCATGGTTTTGTTCGAAAATGAAGGCAATGCCCGTATGGTATCCACTGTTCCGAAAACGCAGATTACACTGATGGGCATGGAGCGGATTATCCCGTCGTGGACGGATCTGGAGGTCATGGCAACCTTGTTGCCGCGCTCCGCAACAGGTCAGAAACTAACGATGTACATGTCAGGCATCACAGGTCCGCGTCGTACAGCGGATGCTGATGGGCCGGATGAAATGCATATTATTATCGTGGACAACGGTCGATCTTTACAGCTCGGTGATCCTGAATTCCAGGAGTTGCTGAATTGTATTCGCTGTGGTGCTTGTCTGAATGCTTGCCCGGTATATCGTCATATTGGAGGTCATGCCTACGGCGGAACATACAGTGGTCCGATTGGCGCGGTACTGACACCTGCACTCAATGGCAACATTGATGAATGGAACGATATTGCGGGTGCTTCAAGTCTGTGCGGAGCCTGTTATGAAGCATGTCCAGTTAAAATTCCATTGCATGATATGCTCGTTTATCTACGCAGGCGTAAAGTGGAAGACGGCCATGGTAACAAAATGGAAAGCATGGGCATGAAGGGATTTGCCGCTGTTGTATCCAATTCCAAACGTTTCAGTGCGGCCATACGTCTGGGACAGATCGGGCAGAAGGCAGTTGTACGCAACAACGGCATTTCTCTCAAGTTGGGTCCTCTCAAAGGTTGGAACAATTATCGGGTTGCCCCAAGTCTCGCCAAGAAATCCTTCCGGCAACAATGGAACAAGCTGGATCAGGAACTGAACCAGGAGCAACCCGCCATGGATTCTTCCGTTCGCAGCCGTATGGAGAAGATTATTCGTGAACGAGAAGAAGGGGAGGGTACTCAGCATGGTAACTGAACATCAGCAATGGCTCGCGCAATTGGAGAAGAAGTCCATGGAGAAACAGGAGCAGTTCATGAATGACATTGCTTCGAAATTGAGAAGACCAAGGCAACGACATGCGCCGACCCAACCCTTTCGGGGAGCACCCGACTTTTGGACTGGGCTGGAATGGGATGAAGAGAAGCGTATTCAAGCATTTACAGATAACTTTGTGAGTGTAGGCGCACACATTGCCCGGGTTCAAAACCTGGAAGAAGTGTCCCGATTTATTGCCACCAAATCTCATGAGCTGAGTGCCAAATATATCATTCGCCAAAATGAACAGGCGTTACAGGATCTTGGATTGGAAGAGCAGCTTCCGGATGTGCAGATCTCAGTGTGGAATAGTCAGGCGGATGAGAACTGGAAGGCTCGGGCAGCTGAGGCGGATATCGGTGTGGTCATGGCGGATTATGCGACAGCATACACAGGCTCGGTCACTGTACTTTCTTCACCGGAAAAAGGTCGGTCAGTGAGTCTGTTGCCTACGGTACTCATCATCATTATTCCAGTAGATCGACTGTACACCAGACTGGGTGAGACGCTGGATCGATTTGACGAAGTGGGGAGAGAGAATCTTCCGGCAGGCATCCACTTTATTTCAGGGCCAAGCCGATCTTCCGATATTGAAAATGATTTAACCATTGGGGTACACGGACCAGGCATTGTATATGGTTTAATTATGGGTTAACGGTGTGTTGAACGTGATGGCGCATCATGATTTTGATAACTGTCCGAGATGCAGAATTCGTCTGCTGAGGGCAGTTTTTTTATTTTGTCAACTATAGTCAGAAACTATTAAGATTATATTAATTATATATTTAACCTATTAATAATGGAGGTGTATAATCCATCTCAAGATAGAATTCATATGAGATACAAAAGAGAAAGAGGATGATGAATACAGATGAGTATATTTTCTTACCAAGTTCCGTTTATGGGTGGCCACGAAGGTGATTTTTCTGCTTTTAAAGGGAAAGTTCTGCTTATAGTGAATACAGCAAGTCGGTGTAGCTACTCCCGCCAGTTCAATGAACTTCAGCAGATGTATGAGAAATATGGTGAACAGGGGCTGGAGATTCTGGCGTTCCCGTGCAACCAGTTTAACGAGAAAGAACCTGGCAGCAGCGTTGAGATTGCCGAGTATTGCAGAAGTCAGTTTCAGATATCCTTTCCGATCTTGGAGAAGGTTGAGGTTGTGGGGCAATCGATCCATCCTTTGTTCCGTTATCTGATTGAAGAAGCGCCGTTTGAAGGCTATGATCTGGACACGAAGGAAGGACAGTGGATGGACACTTTTGTGAAGGAGAAGCATCCAGAATTGTACCAAGGAGACGGGATCAAATGGAATTTCACCAAATTCCTGATTGACCGCAGTGGGAACGTCCATGGCCGCTATGAAACGACAGTTGCTCCATTAGAGATGGAGTCGGCTATTCAGATTCTGTTAAAGAAATTATAAGTATACCTAAATCACTGTCCTGAGGTCCTATGACTTTGGGACTGTTGAAGATTAGAACTGGAAATGTTAGGGTAAAAGAAGATAACGAAGTCCTCCATTTTTTTTAATCAAAAATGACCAATATACCATTTCGGTCAGTTAGTTCTTTGATGGTTTTATCGTTATCTGGATGAAATATGAAAATGTGCAAAAAATAACTTGAATCTGTTGATCTGAAGAGTAAGTGTAATCGCGTCTGTAAATCAAGTTATTATTTTTAGTTGTAGAACTCTTAACTTGGAAAGAAGGAGTGAGCGTCATGCCACCAATTTCAGTGCCTCAACCAAAAACATTTGGTCCACTGGGCAATTTGCCGCAATTGAACTTTGAAGAACCAGTGCAATCCTTGGTGAAACTGGCTGAAGAATATGGACCGATCTTTCGTATGGAGTACCCCGGGCGAAGTGAATTGTATATTTCCGGTCACGAACTGGTCGCCGAGGTAACAGATGAATCCAAATTCGACAAACGTGTGTGGGCACCCCTTGCGAAGGTTCGTGCTTTTGCAGGAGATGGACTATTTACGAGTTGGACCGAGGAGCCGAATTGGAAAAAAGCCCATAACGTACTGCTGCCAAGCTTCAGTCAACGTGCCATGCAGGGATATCACAACAAAATGATTGATCTGGCTGTGCAGCTGGTTCAGAAATGGTCACGGTTGAACCCGGATGAGACGGTTAACGTTCCGGATGATATGACACGTCTTACGCTCGACACGATTGGCCTGTGTGGGTTCAACTATCGGTTTAACAGCTTCTACCGGGAAGAACCACATCCATTCATTACAAGTATGGTTCGTGCGTTGGATGAATCCATGAGTTCATTGCAGCGACTGCGTCTGCAAGACAAGCTGATGATCACCAAAAAGAAACAGTTTGAACAGGATATCCGTTCCATGTTCTCGTTGGTGGATCACATTATAGCTGAGCGTAAAGAGAAACCGCAGGAAGGTGCAGACGATCTGTTGTCCCACATGCTCAGCGGCAAGGACCCGGAAACGGGAGAAACACTGGATGATGAGAACATCCGTTATCAGATTATTACATTCCTGATCGCTGGACATGAGACCACAAGTGGACTGTTATCCTTCGCCGTTTATTATCTGATGAAGAATCCGGATACGCTGGCTAAAGCCCAAGCAGAAGTGGATCAGATTCTGAAAGATCCGGTTCCAACGTACAACCAGGTTCGCAATCTGAAGTACGTTCGTATGGTTTTGAATGAAGCATTGCGGTTATGGCCGACGGCCCCGGCATTTTCTCTGTATGCAAAAGAGGACACGGTACTTGCGGGTCAATATCCTTTGCAAAAAGGAGACAGCGTCAGTGTACTTATTCCCAAGTTGCATCGTGACCGCGAAGCATGGGGAGACGACGTAGAGGAATTCCGCCCGGAAAGGTTCGAAGATCCGAGCAAAGTGCCGCATGATGCCTATAAACCTTTTGGTAATGGTCAACGGGCCTGCATTGGTCAGCAGTTTGCACTTCAGGAAGCAACGCTGGTACTGGGCATGGTGTTGAAGCATTTTGACTTCATAGATCATTCGGATTATCAGTTAAAGGTGAAAGAAACGCTGACGCTTAAACCGGATAACTTCACAATTCGTGTACGTGCGCGTGGGGGGCAGCCAGTCATGGCCGTTCCGGGTGTAGCGGTCGAAGAACCAAAGCCAGTTGCCAAAAGAACGGAGCCGGATGCAGCAAATGCCCACCACACACCGATGCTTGTTCTGTACGGTTCCAATCTGGGTACCGCTGAAGGCATTGCACGCGAAATTGCGGATACCGCCAGATATCAGGGTTTCCGGAGTGAGGTCGCTGCGCTGGATGATCGTGTTGGCAAACTGCCAAAGGAGGGTGCCGTCATTATTGTCAGTGCATCCTATAACGGTCAGCCGCCAAGTAATGCCAAGATGTTTGTCGAGTGGATCGAACATGCGGATGCCAATGAATTCAAAGGTGTGCGTTTCGCCGTTCTTGGATGTGGTGACCACAACTGGGCAAGCACCTATCAGCGTATCCCGCGTTTAATAGATGAACAGTTATCTTCCAGAGGAGCAGAGCGGTTATCACCGCTGGGTGAGTCAGATGCTAGCGGAGATTTTGAGAAACAGGTGGGGGATTGGACAGAGCAATTATGGCCAGATCTCGCACGAACGATGGGACTGAAGCTAAACACAAGCTCCAATAGCGAACGCAGCTCACTATCTGTACAGTTTGTCAGTGGGCTCGCCGTAACACCGCTTGCGGATACGTATGATGCCCATGTGGCAGAAGTACTCGAGAACAGGGAGCTTCACGACGCGGGCAGTGAACGCAGCACACGTCACCTGGAGATCCAATTGCCTGAAGGCATAACCTACAAGGAAGGGGATCACCTGGGCATTCTGCCTCAGAACCCACCGGAGCTGGTGGAACGTGTATTGCGTCGTTATGGATTCACCGGAACGGAGCATCTCGTTCTTGATGCATCCGGTCGGAGTGCCGCGCATCTGCCGCTGCATCAACCGGTTAACCTGTATGATCTGCTCAGTCATAGCGTTGAGCTTCAGGAGGCGGCAACTCGTGCGCAACTGAGAGAAATGGCAGCATACACCGTATGTCCACCGCATAAGAAGGAACTTGAAGCGCTGCTTGATGAATCTGTGTATATGGATGAAGTTCGGAATAAACGGATCTCCATGCTGGATTATCTGGTGAAATATGAGGCATGTGAACTGCCGTTTGAGCGCTTCCTTGAATTATTGCCTTCACTGAAAGCCAGATATTACTCGATTTCCAGTTCACCGCGTGTTCAGCCCGATCAAGCGAGTATTACGGTCAGTGTTGTGCGTGCCCCGGCATGGAGTGGGCAGGGAGAATACAAAGGCATTGCGTCCAACTATCTGGCTAACCTGAAAGCGGGTGACGAGATCGTCATGTTCACGCGGACACCGGAATCGGGTTTCCAACTGCCGGAGGATCCACAGGTTCCCGTCATTATGGTAGGGCCGGGTACGGGTGTTGCTCCATTCCGAGGTTTCTTGCAGGCAAGGCATGTATTGAAGGAACAAGGTCAAGAGGTTGGCGAAGCCCACCTGTACTTTGGATGCCGGAATCCCGAGCATGATTATCTGTACAAAAATGAACTGGAAGCAGCCCAGCAAGAAGGGCTTGTGAAGCTTCATACGGCCTTCTCCCGTGTAGACGGGGAGGAGAAATGTTATGTACAGCATCTGATGAGAGACGATGCTCGTTACCTGATTCCTTTGTTTGAAGAGGGTGCGCATCTGTATATCTGCGGTGATGGCAGCAAGATGGCACCTGATGTGGAAGCTACACTCCAGCAGGCATACGCTGATATTCATGGCAAGTCCGCAAAGGAAGCAGAAGATTGGCTTAATCAGCTTCAGCAGGAAGGTCGTTATGCCAAGGATGTATGGACAGGCATCTGATATAGACATGTGAAGGGTCAGCTTGATCCGTAACTGGCTGAGCGGTGAGATACAGAAGCAGTTCTGTTCTCACCGCTTTTTGACATAAAATGATTCTTCAGCAGATAAGTGGTTGCATGGGTTATAATTATATATTGGAAGGGAGCACCCGTATGCAGACATTCGGGAACCATTATATGGCTTGCGAAAAGAACCAGCTTTACTTCCGCCTACAAGGCCGTTTCAGGTTTTTTCTTCCGGTGGTTGGCCGATAGATTGACTCGACGCTGGAGAGAGGAAATAATATACGGGAAGGGACTCTGCCTTTTCCCTGGAGTTCAAGATAATCCAGTCCCACACCCACAAGTCTGATATTGTTAAATGCATTCCTGGAAGGGAAAGTCGTGCGGATTCCCACTCTGACACCTCGCCGTGTTCGAGGAATATCGAATACCCGAATGGAATTCAGACTAAGTGGAATGAATAATTGACGGTTTACTTTGATAAACTGCCTTGGATAGACACGACGAATACGTCCCGGTTCCAACCCGGAGAGTGGAGTATTCAGTTCTGCAAGGTGCCCCTGGAGTTCTGCCAGGCGCTGCTGAAGTGTTTTTCCGGTATGGAGATGCTGCCAGCTCATAAGTATTCCTCCGTTCGCCATTTGTACCTAGTATATGAAGGCACGGGGTCGGAAGGTGTACGTTTGATAGCCCATGTTCGCTAAGGCTAACGGGGTTTCTTTTATAATAGAGGAGTGATTCAAATGATCGTAGAAATGTATAAAGACCTCATTAAGGATGAGCGTGGCAATTATTATATGGCAGTGCAGATGGATGGCAATGAGCTTACGCTCGTTAATGCATTCGTTGAAGCGGCATTCACGCCTGAACTGATCTACAATGAAGAGTTCCGTGCCAAACATAAAGAGATGGAAGGCGGGTTTGTAGGCAAAATTGCGATGGACCTGTTAAGGCATGATGTGGTCATGGGGATGAAGCAAATCGACCGCAAACTGTTGAACTTGTCGGATGTGGAACAGCAGTTCACGGTAAATTATATTGATACGATTGAATTTTATCGTCACCCGGCGTGGAACCGGAAGGTGTAAGGCGAAACACAACACATCTCTTCTGTGTAACCAGAGAGAGAATGATTTCCGCAGTGGTCGTCAATTTCCATCTTGTGTCCTTATGAATAAGAAATAAAGAAATATAAACGCGCAAAAGGGAAAAGCGCAAGTGCAGGGGAAGTATACCTCGGCAACTTGCGCTTTTTGCATACAAACAATTAACGATACGTAGGATGGATGATGCCAATATCGCGCTCGGTGCTCAAACTTCCATCAGCGTAACGCTGCATTTCATTTCCTTTGACCCGAATCGGAATGCGCTCTCCTTGATAGAAAAGTTCTCCCTCAACGGTGCGAACGGTCATTCCGATGACTGCCTCCAGATGTCCACTATGATCCGTGACAAGCCGAATCCCTGACGGGCCGTCCAGATGAACCTTGCCTTCCAGATATACCGTCATACGATCCGAGGTGTTCACCAATTCATATCCTATTCCATGGACCTTCCGGCTATAAGCGGTGTTGCCAGATACGACCTCACCATGATCCATGTCGATGGGGAGCAGTCCGGTAAACCAGAGCTGATTCCATCCAACAGGCATAATTCCGCATAATCGCTCCACATAATCAAGGAGACAGAGGATGGAGGGGGAGTAGGTCTCGGTAAAACCTTGTTCTCCGGTCCATGGGCTTAGTACCTGACCAAATCGTTTATCTTTGGATAGGGCGGACAAGATAGGCTGCATTACCCATGTTAGCTCCACATAACGATGATGATACTCAAATGCGTGTGGTGCCCGAATCAGACTCAGGAAATTGGATGCCCCTCCCCAGCTGTTATAGGAGGAAGAGGGGTCAAATCTGGGATCATCCATTGAAATTGATGTAAAGGGGTATTTAGCGAAAAACTTACTTGTATTCAACAGGTAGCGACGCAGCAGGTTATCGAACAATTCACGGTCTCCCACCTCGCAGGCCATCACGCGAAGCAGCACATCGGATTGGACTCTGACGAATTCGTCATTGCGGTCCCGATCATAAAAGAACATATCCTGTTCGTTGTAACAATAACGGAAGAGACTTTCCAGGCTGGACTCGGCTTTTGCTTTCCAATCCGTTCCTGATTCCCCCAGTTCTTCAGCTATGCGGGACAGATACATGCGCTGACAATAGATATTGGCAGTTAGATCAGGTGCCAGAAAAGGCAGAATCGGAGAATCCGGGTGATAGGCAGAAGCATCATTCATGTAAGGTGTATCCGGAACATGCCAGAATCGCGGGGATAAGTCATGTCCGGTGTCAAACGTACTGAAGGCTTCTACACAGCCGGTTCCTCGGGTATTACGGTTGTGGGCAATCCACTCATCGTAACGAACCATAGCCTTATACATGGTGTTCAGGAAAGGCGAGTGCTTGCCATGATTGCCGTGAAGCTGATAGTGGTTCCACACACTGCGTGCCAGCGGAGTTACCAATTGGATTTGCCGGAAAGAGGGCCCGTTTGCCGTGAGTTTATACGGAAGCAATCCATCTTCTCTTTGCTGTTTGGCAAATGCGAGGTACGTTGTTTCGGACACAGAAGGCAGCAGGCGAGACAGCAGCTCTGCATTGATGGTACCTGTGCTCTCTAACCAACATCCCAGATAGATTCCACCTTCTTGTAAAATAGGATTGCTGTCTCTTATGGGCAGGATGCAAGCAAGCAATTTCTCCACAGCTGCATAATACGTAGCTTCCATTTGTCCGCCCGATGCCGCAAACCGGATACCCGACGCATGCCATTCTTGTAATAACTGCTGATCTTCCGATTTTACAGGCTGAACTTGATCCATAATCGAAATGTTGCGCAGCCGATTCAGTATCTCTTCTGTCATATGTTCCTCCTCACAGCATCTGCTTATTGATTCGATTCAAAAATACGAACGGTCCCGTTATAGAAGTCGGAGACAGCTTGCTCCACACTTTTCCGTCCAAATCCGATCTCCTGATTTGTCGTCTGAGCTAACTTGGAGAACTCTGCAAATCCAGGAGGATTGTAACTTACGTCAAAAGGTTCAGTCTTCGTAGCTTCGGAGACAAGGCTCGTATAGTTATAGACAATCTCCTCCACAGGGCCTGCACCTTCCTGAAGAAGATTTCGATTGGCTTCCGTAACGGGCACCCCGCGGTCATTACCGAGGATTTTGGCTGCTTCAGGATCATGAATCCAGAAGTTCATCAACGTCGCCACTTCCTTCGGGTGTTTCGTATTGGCATAACCTGATAATCCCTGACTGGATTCAAATACAACACCCGTTCCCTTAGGGCCTCGTGGTACAGGGAGAAGTACTAGCGGATCTTCCGTCAAGCTCTGGAATGCAGCCAGCTGGTTGGATGGCAGGAGGGTCATGGCTGCTTTACCTGTGATTAACAGAGACTTACTGGTGTCATCATGCGGGTTGGATACCTGCAATTCCGGTGTAACTACACCGCCGGATGCCGAAGTCTTTTCCCAATACTGGAACCATTCCAGAATGTCTTCCCTGGCAAATCCGAGTGTGCCGTTTTTCATGTCATACAGTTGTTTACCCCGTTGTTTTAGATAAATATCCATCCCGTCGACGGTAAAGTTGTACGTTCCATAGAAGCCGTCTCCGAGCTTGTCGGACAATTCTTTGCTAATGGCGGCATAGTCCGCCCAGTCCCAATCGGATGCTGGCAAAGGCACGCCGGCTTTCTCAAAGAGTGCCTGATTCACAACAATTCCCCGTGCGTTTGCACCGGCAGAGATATGTTGCAGCTTCCCGTCGAGACGTCCGTATTCGATCATGGTTTCATCCATCCCGTCCAAATTCAGTTCGTTGCCTACATACGGGTCCAGATTGAGCAGGACATCTTTTTTGGCATAGTCCACGACATTTCCGCCAAGGAAAAAGATATCTGGTGCTGTGCCTGATGCCAGCTGGGTATTCAGTTTGTCGAAATATCCGGAGGAGGGTGCAAATTCACCTACAATTTTAATATCCGGATGTTTAGCCTGAAAGATCTTCAAGGCTTCATTCGTAATATCTGCCCGTTTCTGGTCACCCCACCACATGATGCGCAGTTCGACCTGTCCGCCCTCGGTAGTACCATTATCATTACCATTACTTGCATCATTAGCACCCGTATGGTCTGTTCCGGAGCAAGCGGTTACGAATAACAAGAGTGAAGTGATCATACTGATCATGAAACGTTTGAACATGGTAAATCCCCCTGTCTATGGATAATGAGAACGTGTTGTTACTTCAGACCTGTTGTTGCAATGCCCTCAAGGAAATATCGTTGAAACAATAAAAAGATGATGGTCACGGGAAGCAGTGACAGGGTGGACATAGCGAGCAATGCGCCCCAATCGGATTGTCCTGATGGATCAAAGAGAGATCGAATGCCCAACTGCACTGTGAACAGATCAATTTTGCTCAGATAGATCATCTGGCTGAAAAAGTCATCCCAGCTCCACAGGAAGGTGAAAATCGCTGTTGTAATCAGTGCTGGAACGAGCAGTGGCACTACGATCCGGAAAAAGATCTGTGATTGTCCGCAACCGTCAATGGTTGCACTCTCGTCCAGCTCCCGCGGTATACCGCGTATGAATTGAACCATAAGCAAGATGAAGAAGGAATCCTGCGCAAGCCACTTAGGCAGAATCAGCGGGAAATACGTATTAATCCATTGAAGCTCATTATAGAGAATGTACTGAGGCACAAGGGTAACATGGTAAGGCAACATAATCGTGACCAACATCATGCTGAACCACAAGCCTTTGAATCTGAACTTTAATCTGGAGAAAGCAAAGGCAGCAAGGGAACAGGAGATCACATTACCCAGCACACTCATGACCGAGATCAGCACGGAGTTGCCGAAGAAACGGCCGAAAGAGATGCCCTGCAGACCTTTCCAACCATTAATATAGTGCTCCAGCGTGAAACTGGTTGGGAAAAGACTACCACTGGTGAAAATGAGATGGTTTGGTTTAAACGAACTGAGTATCAACCATAGTACTGGATATAACATCAGCAGACCGAAGAGTATAATGGCAGCATGCCTCCCGGCCTGAACCAGTTGTCGTTTGATTGGCATATGCATTACCTCCCCTCCTGATTGTCCCCGTAGAACACCCAAAATCGGGATGTAACAAAGACGATTGCGGTGAATACCCCGATAATGACCAACATGATCCAAGCCAGAGCCGAAGCATAACCCATATCAAAGAACGAGAAACCTTTCAGATACAGATACAAGGTATAGAACATCGTTGCGTCGAGAGGACCCCCGCGGCCATCTCCGATTACGTAAGCTGGTGTAAACGCCTGGAATGAATTGATCATGCTCATGATCAGGTTAAAAAAGATAACGGGGGAGAGCATGGGCAGGGTGATTCCGAAAAATTGACGTATTTTTCCCGCTCCATCGACATCGGACGCTTCATATAAGTCTGCCGGGATCTGTTTCAGACCTGCAAGAAAGATGACCATGGCAGACCCAAATTGCCACACGGATAGTGTGATGATGGTATAGACTACATAATCCGGATGCGCAATCCAGGATGGGCCTGAGATACCAAACCAGCTTAAAAACTGATTGACCAGTCCATTTCCCTCAAAAAGTTGACGCCAGACGATTGCAATCGCGACGCTGCCGCCCAAGAGGGAAGGGATGTAATATACAGTCCGGTAGATGCCGAGGGCTCGAATACCTTTGTTCAGCACCATTGCCACCAATAGGGCGAAGGCAAGCCTTAGTGGAACAGATAGAAAGACATAATAAAACGTCAGCCCGAGGGACCTGCGAAAGGTATCGTCCTCGGTAAAAATGTGAACATAGTTGCTAAGTCCAGTCCAAGTCGGTGATGACAGCAGATTGAATTTGGTCATGGATAAGTATAGGGACGCAACCATCGGTCCCAGTGTCAGACAGAAGAGTCCGATCAGCCAGGGCAGAAGAAACAAGTAGGCTGTGGTATTTTGCTGACCGTATAAGGGCTTGGTCTGTTTTTTCATCATATGCCTCCCTTCTGAATGGGTAAGAATAAAAGTCGCCAATTATGAATCCGCTTACAACATACGGGGTTCTCTTGGTAACCACATCATACCGGGGAAGGGGAGAAGCTTGAATCTTATTTCTTCGGATCATGGCTATCGATTTTTTCGGAATGCAGCAAGCGATATTCTGATGGACTCATGTTGAACATTCTTTTGAATTTCGAACTGAAATAACTTGGTGAACTGAAGCCGGTCAGTTCTGTAATATCCCACACGGTTAATTGGGTTTCCTTCAACAGTTGCAAGGCGTGTTTCATCCTAACTCCCGTCACATATTGAATAAAAGAGGTACCTGCCCCTTCCTTAAACAATTCGGAGAAATAGGTAGGATAATAGTTAAATCGTTCAGCGAGCAACGTCAACGTTAGCTCCTGCATGTAGTTTTCCTCGATATATCGTTTGGCTAAATCAATAACCGTCCCATCCCCATCTTCTAAAGGAAGTTGTCGACTCAGGAAGTCTTGAGCCCATTGCATTAATAAGCGTTCTGCTTGATCTGGCGTCTTAAGCCACAGTATCCATTCCGGGGCTATAGGACAACCCATCAACAGTGAAATTTGAAAAATGCTTCGAGTCATTCGGGAGGGAGAGAGCTGGAATGCCTCGTGAAGTTCCTTGTGGATGATGCTGCGGAAGGAGTCCAGTTCCCCTCGAATGAGGAAACGATGCAACGTTCGGGTAGTCTCCTCAGGCAGTAATGGACTATAATCTGTTCCTGCCATTGGGTTTGGATCGCCGCCAGCCCGTTCAGCTGAATTCCAAGCCAGAAGGGAATGGATGTAACCTTCTTTCCAATGCTCAAGTCCAGAACCAGAAAGTCCCACCCCAATCTTAAGTTTCATGGAAAAAACAGATGCCGTATGTCCCGTGAGCTGTTGGATGAATTCGTGCTTCATACCGTCTTGTACCATGAAATGCATGATGCCTGCGTATGCCGAATCATGAAAAACCTGGACATTGTCTGAATCAGACTGGGCGATTTCATAACATACCATCTCGAAAGGAAGATGCATCTGCTCGTGTGAGCGATCTTTTCGAATATTCTGCTTGTCCGATTGACTTATACTGGCGGTGATGAAACAGACCTTCTGATCCTGCCATGATTCGAGATGGAATAATCTGAGCCGTTCTGGCATGGAGGAAGGCGGTAGGCGATTACCTTTGACGAGATCAAGAAGGAAACGTTCCTTCATTTCCCGGTAATACTGAGAGAGTCGCCATTGCATCCATTCGGAGTCGCCTTGCACTTTACGTTGTTCATCCAGATCCGCTTTGATTTTGCCTAATGTGGCCTTCAGTTCATCCCGGGTTACAGGCTTCAGTAAATAATCCATGACCTGGCTGCGGACACCCGCTCTGGCATATTGAAAATCTTCATAACCCGTGATTATGACAATCTGGATAGAAGGATTATAACTGCGGCAGACATCCAGTAATCGGACACCGTCCATGACAGGCATGTTCATATCGGTAATCAGCAGGTCGAAATGTTCAGATTTCAAAAGTTCGTCAGCTTCAATCCCGTTAGATGCTTCCCCTGTTATAACAAAGCCCATGCCGTGCCAATCGACCTTTAATTTTAATCCTTCGCGAACTTCGAATTCGTCATCTGCGATTAATACGTTGTACATCATATTCCTCCTGTACGGGTAGAGTTAGTTCAATACATGCGCCTCCGCTTTCATCGTTCTCCATATGAACAGTGAACAAGGCACCATAATGCAGACGGCAACGAGCAATGACATTGCCTAGTCCAATATGCCAGCCTTCGTTATGTAATATGGATTCCAACGAGGGGGGAACTACGGGATGTTGCAACTTGTGTATTATTTCTGCTGGAATACCTGGTCCATTATCTGAAACACTGATATGCAGACGATCATGCATCCGGTTGATCCGTATCTGGACCTGGGCTGTCGTCTGATGTTGAAAACTGTATTTCACTGCATTTTCAATAAGCGGCTGAAGAATGAACTTGATGATGACCAAGGTGTTCAGTGTGCCTTCCTTCGTTATCGAAATGTTGAGTTTATGACCGAAACGGGTCTGCAAAATGGAGATATAACGTTGTACATAATCTAGCTCTTCGGTCAGGGGAACACGGTCGTCATTAGTGTTTATGGAAAAGCGCATCATTTTACCCAAATCCTCAATGACCTGAACCGTATCATCCGTTCGGCGCTGAATGGCAAGGCTGCTCACCAGCTCCAGAGTATTAAACATAAAATGTGGATTAATCTGTATGAGAAGTGCTTTGTACTCTGCTTGCTGGCGAAGAAGTTTCAGTTCAAATTCATTCTGGATATGCTGCCGCAGCTGACTGATCATATAACGGAAGGTGAAGATCACATAACTGATTTCGCTCTTTACATTTTTATCCGGAGGCAGAAGTGAATCCGCTTGGTCAAAAGCACCTCGTTGAACCTGCCTCATCGCCAGCACCAGTCTGGTCAAAGGTTTGGTTACACCATAGGATAGCCATGCAGCAGCCAAGAGGGAGACCAGAATCAGGGCAATCGTCATCACCACAATCGTGCTTTGGAGTTTATGGAGAGATAGGTACATTTCCTTTTCCGGTGCCAGACCCGCCAACATCCAGCCGGTACGTCCCAGTTTCTTGTATACAAGGATGTCTCGCTGTCCTTCATGGTTTGTGAGATATGTGACACCGGATTTGAGTGGGCTATTACGAATACGATCGATCTCTGCGGTAGCTATAGCACCCAACGCGTCTACCTGCTGTGAGAGAATAGGATTTCCTTGCTCACCCAGCAGAAAAATAGTGCTATTTTCCGCAAGATGTATGCGCCGGAGCGGCTCCAGAAAATAAGATTCACTGACATTCACCTTCATGACACTCTGCGCTGCAGCAGGATGAAAGGTGCCAATAGGCATCAGCAGGCTGACCACCGGATTGCCATGATCTCTGACACGTTCATGTTGATCCGTGTGTGCAGGTAACCAGCGTTCCCCGAGCGTGTAGAAATTCGTATACCAGGATTCTTGTACAAAGGCACGGTCATATGTTACCTGATTCTCGCTGCCAATTCGCAGTCCATTCCGTCGATAAATGGATACATCTGAGATACTGGTGTAACTGTTGGTTGCCTGAGTGAGAAAACGGCTCATCGCAAGGTTGGCCAGCATCTTTTCTCCTTCGGGAAGGTTTGGATCACCGATCGCGTTATCCCAGTTTTTGCCCATATCACTATTGAAAACAAGAGAGGCGACATCATAGATCTGCATCTGCACCATGTCTACGTATGAACCGTACTCCTCCATTTTCTCAAGAGCAGAGGATTCGATGTAAGAGCGAATGACCGTGCGTGATTCCTTGAAGAGCAAGTAGGAGAGTGTGCCAAAAGCGAGGACAAACAGGACAATGATAAAGGCAATCAGGCGATTTTTTAAAGAGAAGAACATGGATTTCCTCCTTCTATCGAGTCAACTTGCGTGCAGGTTATTGTTAAAAATATAAAAAAGACTGCGAAATATGCGCAGCCTTTAAATGAAATTATTAATGTAGTGCAGACCTGAGAGACTTAGAAACGAACCAGATTATTGACGTTGACAGGCAAGCCTGTGGCGATGGCGCGATTGGCAGCAATACCCGTCAGAATGGATCTGGCACCGTCCACATGGTTAGCAGCGCGATGATACGGATCTTCAACAGGCTCTCCAAACAGATCATTCAGCAGAACCGGGTCACCTCCGCCATGTCCACCTGCTTTCTCTTCCACTTCAACCTCATATGGCGCATCAAACATTGGAAGAACCCGCAATGTTTTACCGATCAATGCACCTTCCTTACTTTTATCACCCAATGAATTGACATAGGATTGCTCCACAATGTTCATCTCAATCCGACCTTTGGTGCCATTAATGGCAATGCGGTAACCTTCCCATGGCTGGTAGGCGACGAGGGAGTACGTCAGAATCGCTTTGTTCCGATACTTCACAAGAACGCCCATCGTATCCTCAATGTTGATGCCATCCCCAAATACGCTCTGATCCCGCTGATAACCATCTTCTGATTCAGCATCCAGATACATGGACTTCATATGAGCATCCGAATCCAAATGCAGTGCAAAAGGATCTTCCTTTGCAATCGGGTTACCGGTTGCCCGGTTGTAGAACTGCGTTACACCGCGTTCTTCTGCGTTTTCTCTGCCGTAATACATCAGATCACCAAATGCGAACACGGTATCCGGTTGCGAGCCAATCCAGAAATTCACCAAGTCGAAGTGATGCGTGGATTTGTGAACGAGCAGTCCGCCGCTATTACGCTTGTCCCGATGCCAGCGGCGGAAATAATCCGCGCCATGGCGGGTATTCAGCAACCATTCGAAGTGAACGGAAGTAACTTTCCCGATAGTGTCATTCAAAATAAGTTCCCGAATCTTAGTATGGTGCGGTGCATAACGGTAGTTAAAGGTTACTCTGACGTTCTGGCCAGTCCGCTTGACGGCATCCAGAATCTCCTGACATTTCTCCTCATCGATGGTCATCGGTTTTTCGGTGACAACGTCACAACCCAGTTCCATCGCACGAATGATGTACTTGTGATGGGTGCGGTCAACACTCGTTACGATGACATAGTCAGGCTTCTGGTTTTCAATCATCTGATCAAATTGATCTGCAGTATAGGTGGGTACCTCGGGATAATTGTACTTTTCCTTTAACAGTTGATTCGCGTAGTTCATACGGACTTGATTTATATCACAAAAGCCGACAAGCTCGGATGTATCCCTGTAATCCCGGGTCAAAGCACCATAAAAAAATTCGGCGCGGCCGCCAGTTCCGACTAATACATAACGTTTCTTGTTACTCATGTCTATCGCCTCCTTGAATATAGCTCTAGACTATAACAAGGGAGTACTTCTTTCGCCGCATTTTATGCGTAACCGCTTTCAAATGCCGCATATTTTGCTATAATTTATGGAAAGGAGAGAGGCCGACATGATAGAACCTTTCAGTGCAGATTTTCATGATCCCACGGATTTACTACATATCGAATATGATCGTCGCATTGGATATTTCTCGATGACGGATGACCACCTGCATGATCATTATGAGTTGTATTACCTGTTGTCTGGCGAGCGTATCTATTTCATTAAGGACCGGACCTACCGGGTAAAGGCTGGTGATCTGGTGTTTGTTGACCGAAATACGGTTCATAAAACATTGGAGAGTGGCATGCCTGACCATGAGCGGATGGTGCTGTATTTGAAGCCTGAGCTTTTTGCAGCCATGGCAATTTCAATGGAGTTAGTTGAAGCCTTGAAGGAGCCCTTCAGCTGGGAGATTCCAATTGTAAGGTTTCCTTCCCAGGTCAAGGAAGTTTTGGAGCGGATGGTTAGCGAAATGGTGGATGAAATGCTTTGTCCTCAACCTGGAAGTAACCTGCTGCTTCGTCACCGGGCTATTGAATTGTTGCTGCATGCCTATCGTAATCAACACCTGGGCAGGTTAAGCTCCGATGATCGTGAGCCGGTTCTTCATCCCAAGACACAAGCAGTTGTACGTTACCTGAATGAGAACTATCAGAAACCACTGACATTACCGGAGGTGGCGGGCATGTTTCGTATTAGTCCGCATTATCTGAGTCGATTGTTCAAACAAACGACGGGGTTTACCTTCAGTGATTATCTGAATCTGTTACGGGTGAAGGAAGCACAGCGTTTACTGCGAGAAAGTGAAGAATCCATCACGGACATCGCCTGGCTTGCGGGGTTCAGTAACTTCTCTCATTTTGGCAAGATGTTCAAACGTACCGTTCAGGTATCACCAAGAGTCTATCGACAGGAATACAAGGAATCGGGTTCCGTGAGGACCATAAAAGAGGGAGAGAATATAAAATGATTGAAGCAAGATTAAATGAACTGGGGATCATTTTGCCACAGGCCAGCGCGCCCGCAGCGAAATATGCCAATGCCGTTATAGTTAATGGAATCATGTATGTATCGGGGAAAGGACCGGATACCTCCGAACGTGGCAAACTGGGATCAGACTTCACAACAGAGCAGGGATATGATTTTGCCCGGAACGCTGGACTGGAGGTGCTTGCTGTCGTTCGAGATGTGTTGGGTTCACTGGATGGGGTGAAGAGAGTGGTTAAAGTGCAGGGCTTTATCAATGCGTCCGCTTCATATCAGGAGCATCATAAAGTGCTGAATGGGTTCTCGGATCTGATGATGGAGGTATTCGGGGAACAGGGAATCCACGCACGTTCAGTATTCGGTGCAGTATCCGTAAGGGATAATTTGCCACTGATCATTGATTCTATTTTTCAGGTAGAGGAGTAGGTATAACGATGACAGAATCGTCTTCATTTAATCCGATCATGTTAACGATACCCGAGAGCTTCCATACGGAACGCCTTACGATTCGAGCACCGCAGTGGGGGGATGGCCAGGCCATGAATGAAGCGGTTCGTGAAAGTGTGGAGCAACTGCGGTTGTGGTTGCCTTTTGCCGAGAAAATCCCTTCATTGGAAGAGTCTGAAGTGACTGTTCGCAAAGCAAGGCTGAAATATCTGGAGCGTACCGACATGATGTTACATTTGCGTGATAGACATACGGATGAATTCGTAGGCAGCAGCGGGTTACATCGCATCGACTGGAATGCACGCTGTTTTGAGATCGGTTACTGGATTCGCACATCGCGAGCTGGTGAGGGGTTGATGACAGAAGCGGTGAGAGGCATTGAGCAATTTGCCATTACTCATCTGAAGGCGAATCGACTGGAGATCCGCTGTGATGCCCGCAATGTGCGAAGTGCCAAAGTAGCCGAACGAGCGGGTTATACGCTGGAAGGTATACTGCGCAAGATGCGGCGGAACAGCACAGGTACGCTGGTTGATTATATGGTTTTCTCCAAAGTCAGAGGCAGTGAGTTCGAGTAAAGAGAGGGTAGATATGGAGCGAATTGGTCAGGGAAGAACTGCGGAGATCTATACGTATTCGAACGAGCACATTATGAAGTTATATCGAATGGATTTTCCACTCGAAGCAGTTCAAAATGAATTTAGAATAAGTGAGTTGGCATACAAAAAAGGACTCCCCGTCCCACAGGCAGTATCCTTGATAGAACATACTACGTCGCGTGCTGGCATTGTTTTTGAGCGGATCCAGGGGATTACCCTGTTATCACTTATCATTCAGCAACCGGAGTTGCTGGAGCAGCTGGCCTTTAAAATGGCTGACTGCCATTACAGACTTCATTGCGAGCGAGATGCTGAAGGGACGCTCCCCTTACAGAAGCAGATTTTATCGGGAGCGATTCGCAATGTTCGATTATTGTCGGAGGATGATCAAGCGCGAGTCCTTTCTTACTTAACAACATTGCCTGATCAACAGCAGATCTGTCATGGCGATTTTCACCCTGATAATGTTATGCTCAGTGAGGCCGGCGATCAATACTGGGTCATCGATTGGATGACTGGTATGTCCGGTGATCCTGCGGGTGATGTGGCTCGAAGCTGGGTAATATTAATGAGCGGCACATTACCGGAAGATACAGATCCTGCTATACGAATGGGTTTTGAAACGGCTCGTGAATCGCTGGTCCAATATTACATCCATCATTATATGCAACTTTCCGGGATTACACGTGAAGCAATAGAGTCCTGGATGCTGCCAGTTGCTGCCGCGCGTCTTGACGAGGATTTGCCCGCTCAAGAGGTGGAACAGCTGCTAAAGTTTGTTCAGGAACGAATTCGTCGGTTGAACGAATTTAATCATTTTATATAAGGGTAGAGAAAGAGGGGACTTATTCATGCTGCATTCATTAAAGGCCATACAATCATACAAGTCAGGAAACACGCCGGAAGACCAGCAGCAATGGCTGCAACTGCTGGCAGCAGCGGAGAAGCCCCATATTAACCTCGAACGCATTCATTCCATCGCCGAACTTGAGGGAACAAATCCGGTACTGGACTACACCGAGCGTACACTTCACGTGCTGGAGAAGCTTCAGGTTTCTTTTTGGGTGCGAGAAATTCTGGAGGATGTATTAATCTGGTCAGAGACGGCGAAGGCCGGATCTCGGGAGCAGCGGCGGGTATGGCAAAAGCAGGGCGTTAACCTGTTTGTACATAATGTGGGGTCCGCTCAGTTATATGATCTATATGCAGGGGCAGAGCACCTGGATAATGACATCGGTAAGACCAAGGAGACGAGTATATATCAACCTGCTTCTCCGAGTGGTGCTCAAAGTAACAATGCGGATATAAGCGAGCATGATGCGCTGAATACACATACTCCAAGGCATGAGATTATACGTACTCTAGTTGCTACACATGGACTTATTGGTCAATACATACGCGGTGAGATTCCATTTGCCGAGAATGCTCCGCTTCACGCCTTGATCGTCAAAGGATGGCTTACTACAGATGAACTGCACACCATACTGATGGCATTAAATGAATGCATTATTGCAGGCGTTGATGCAGCAGCGTTATGGGTTCAGGTTCAGGCTGAGGTACAGCGAATTGTAGGCTGGATTATCGCTGGACCGGATCATGAGGATTGGAGCGTGAAGGAACGGTTATCCCGCTTAAGAAGTTCATCCATTCGGCAGGGAGAAGCTATGGATAAGGCTTACGCCAAGCTCCAAACGGAACTGGATGTAGAACAGGCGCTGGCTCCGCTGGCTCATCGTACTCTGTGGTATGTGGAGTCTGCCATGCAGGATTTTTCGTTGCAGGAGATGGTAAAAGTGTTCCTGTTGACACTTCACAGCGAGAGCATGCATCCAACATCCATGGAGAGTCGATCTGAAATCGTTCGCCATATCAGCTTCGAACCATTGATGAATACGATGTATTACGACTACAAAGGCGTCAAGAAGCTCAATATTTACAAGAAACGAATGATTGAAAAATATTTGGAACAGTATTCGTGGGAACAGATTGTGTCAGGGGAGCAGATCGTCTATCCCCATCTAACCCATCGCATTGAACGTCATACGGATCTGCCCGATACACTGTTTGTGACCTTCGAATTTTCCCCAGCGGCTGAGAAGCTGATTGCATTCTGTATTGAAGCAGAAAAGTCGCCGTTATACGAGAAGGCTGTACTGCTGTTATTTGACCTGTTCGGATTGCGCCGGGATGCCTATGACCGTTTCCACAACGAAGAGACGTATTTATCCGATATGAACAGCTCCGGTGATTACAAAAAAGTACTGCTTGACTATATCGTTGGTAAACGGGTACTGGATATTGGTCCAGGTGGAGGAATTCTGCTGGATCTGATTGAGCAGGAAAAACCGGAAGTGGAGCCTATCGGTATCGATATCTCAGCCAATGTCATTGAAGCGTTGGAACGCAAAAAACAGCGTGAGGGACATCGCTGGCAAGTGATGAAGGGCGATGCCCTGCAACTGGAGCAATATGTGCAGCCGGGCACCGTGGATACGGTTATTTTTTCATCCATTCTGCATGAACTATATTCCTATATTGAACTGGACGGTCGAAGATTTAATTCCGATACGGTTGTGGCAGCGCTGAGAAGTTCATTCCGTGTGCTGTCACCTGGAGGAAGAATTCTGATTCGGGATGGCATCATGAGTGAACCGGAGGCACAGAAGCGCCGGATTCGTTTTCTGGAACCGGATGGGATGCGCTGGCTGGAGCGGTATGCAGAGGATTTTCAGGGACGTGCAATTCAATATGAGCGGGTCTCAGACAATGAGGTCGTATTGCCGATCAACGATGCGATGGAATTTCTCTATACCTATACATGGGGTGAAGAGGCATACGTGCATGAAATTCAGGAGCAGTTTGGTATATTCACGCCAACAGCCTATGAGAACTGTATTCGAGAAGCGCTGGGTGAACAAGCCGAGATTATTACGCTCCGACATTTCCTTCAGGAGGGGTACACGGAGGCACTTGGTGAACGAATGATCTTCATGGAGGAAAATGGTGAGCCTGCGCCTTTGCCAGACAGTACCTGCCTGATTGTCATTGAGAAGAAGAAAGGGTTGGCGGATGGATGATGAGCGAAGCCAGTACGTTTTTGTATTTTGTCAGACATGCGGAGTCTCGATATGTTGAAGGACAGGAACGCAAGCGTGGACTGACAGAGCAAGGTCATCAAGATGCGGGAACGGTTGCCAGTCTGCTCCATGGGGAGCAGATTCAACTGTTCTATTCTAGCCCTTACAGGCGAGCGGTGGATACGATTCAGATTCTGGCAGATCGGTCAGGTGGAATTGTGGTGACAGAGGAAGATCTGCGTGAACGCCAGTTATCGAGTTCGGATGTGAGGCATGATAATTTTCGTGAAGCCAAGCAACGATTGTACCGTGATCCTACGTATGCGTATCCTGGAGGAGAGTCTGGTGAACAGGCTCGCTTAAGAGCAGTAACGGCGATCGAGAAAATTTTGGATAAACATGTGGGTCACAAGGTAGTCATCGGAACCCATGGAGATGTCATGACGCTTATTTTACAACACTATGATTCTTCCTACGGTTATGATTTCTGGGAAAGTACTACGATGCCGGATATCTATAAGTTGCGGTTTGATGGAACGCGCAAGTTGGTCCAGGTCACCCGATTGTGGGAGTGACAGAGTTATATATGAGAAATGTATTAACCAGAATGATAGTGGAGAGGAGTGAGTTGGACGGATGAAAATTACGCTGTTGCCTGATACATACTTTATTGAAAATCTAAGCGTATCTTCATTACAGGATAGAATGTACTGTATATTTGATCTCGAAGGGACAGGCATTAATCCTGTGGTGGAGAATGTGACTCAATTTGGTGCGATGCATTACCAGAGAGGTCAACAATGTAATACAACATTTTCTTCACTTGCACGTGCGAACAAACCTATACCAGAACCTGTGGCCAAGTTAACAGGCATTTCGAATGAGGATATGTTGGAAGCTCCGTCGTTCGTAGAAGCATTTCAGACCTTTCAGGAATTCATAGGGGATAACGTCCTGGTGACACAAGCCGGATATGAGTATGACCTGCCCATCTTGAAGCGGCATTGTGATGAGTATGGCCTCCCGATGTTGACCAACCCGGTGCTGGATACAAAAGCGATGTTTACCTATATTCATCCTGAGATTACGGAGGTCGTCTCAACGGATTTTCTGATTGGGTATTATGATCTGAATACAGATGGAATTCACAGGCACAATGCTTTGGCAGATTGTAGTGTGATCGCTGATATCTTTGAATGTATTCTTAGCGAATATGAGAAACTTCAATTGAATCATTTTACTGCCGATCCCAAGCAGATGATGAAACGTTTCGTTATACCAGAGATGTATCTGACATGATAAGGAACTGGAGGAGAGATCAATGAGCAGAACGGATGTGGAGAAGCTACTGTTGGATCTTAACGAGGGACGGATTCTGACCCAGCAGACATTCGAAGGACTGGATGTGGAAGTTTACCTGGACGAAAGGGATGCCTCTGTATTTGCTGACGAGTGGATGCAAGCTTTTGAACGATGGGCTCGAGTTACAACGGTGGCTGAAGAAGAGGTGCTGCGCGCATGCAGGGAACAGGCGTTTAAACAGACCTTGGCTCTTACCGGCGAACCTGAGTTAGCGGGGTATGTGAGTGATGATATTGGTTTAATTGGTGCTGCATTGTTACAGGGTACGGTGAACGATTCCTTTGTGGATCAGCTGTTGGAAAGTTATCGTCAAGGCAGGTTGCCCCTGCGATAAGCGGGGGAGGACCAACAGGGCTGTTTTCGTTTGTATAAAAAAACAGCATCAAATGTACATTGTGGGTCGGCTGAGGCATAAGGTACAATTCACCTAAGCAATCGATGAGAATGATAATCATTATATGTGAAACATTCTCACGGTTACATCAACAGATCACATAGGGGTGAAGGGTAACATGGTAGGTTTAGTTAAAGGTTTCAAAGGGTGGACAATTACATTACTGCTCATGGGTCTGGTTATTTCAGGATGTAGTACAAATACCGCTACGAATGCGGAACAGACTCCTGCAACTGAAAGTGCAGCTTCTGGAGAAAATACTACTGGAACCGAGACAGAACCTGCTACACGGGTTGTACAGGATGAATTTGGAGATGTGACGATTCCGGTTCAGCCACAGCGGATTGCTGGAATATATGTGGAAGATTATCTGAAGGCGCTCGATATTACACCTGTCGTGCAGTGGTATCATCCGTTGTGGGGTGTACAGGATTATTTAGAATTGGATGTCCCGCAATTCGATACTACAGGGAGTATTGAGGCTTTATTGGAATATAATCCGGATCTTATTATTGTAGATGGTGGAGCGGATGCGGAGAAATATGAGATGTATTCCAAGGTGGCACCGACGTATCGTTTGCCTGAGAGCGTGTTGCAGGATTCGAATCAAATTTTGAAAACCATTGCCGATGTTGTGGGTAAACCGGAAAAGGGTGAAGAAGTTGCTGCGGCATTCGGAGCCAAGGTTGCAGATGCTAAGGCGAAGTTGCAGGAAGCGGTTGGAGACGAGACCGTCGCAGTTGTCCGATTGAATGTTAACGATGATACATTGGCGTTGTTCGGTGTGAAGAATCGATTTACCGGATTTATTTATTCGGAGCTTGGTCTAACACCTCATCCACTGGTTAGCAAGATGGAAGAATATCAGGAAATTCTCTCTGAAGAGGCCGTGCCGCAACTTGATGCGGATCATCTTATTATTTTCCCTTCCAATGGAGAATGGTCTTCTCCTGAGAACAAGGAAGCCTTGAAGGTACTTGACAGCAAATTGTGGAACTCCCTTCCGGCGGTTAAGAACAATCAGGTGTACATCATGGAAAGAGCACATTGGCAATCAGGTGCGATTACAGCGAATTCGATGAAAATTGATGATCTGTTGGAAAAAATGACTCCATAAGTAGTATCCCATAAGAAAGTTCTTCAGCCAGGGTTGAAGAGCTTTCTTTTTTCGTATACACTGTTTTAAATGATAACAATTCTCAGTTAAGGAAGATGAACATGTGCCCCACGATAATACAATGGATTCCCAAGCCCTGGCTATGCACGCTTCAGCATATGGAATACGTAGATCACAACACATCACATATTGATAAACGTTTGCTATACAGAATGTCGTCTTCCCACTCTCTATTCGTTGTAACGTCTGGGAAGGGTTCAATGCTTTGCTCAGATCGGGAAGTTCATTTGGAAAAAGGAATGATTATGTTTGTTTCGGCTGGAACATCCGTTAAAATAGAAGGTTCGCCTTGGACAGAAAGTGAATTGCAGTACTATAAGCTTGATCTGATGGTGGCTGAGTTAAGCGAAGAGACTTCGAACGCTTTGTCTAGAAGAAACACGGAGGAGCAGCAGGAACTTTCCCAAAGTCCAGATTCTCCGACATTATTACCGCTTATGCAACTCAGCTACAGTCCGTGGAGTTCCTGTCTGGAAGCCTTGGAACAAATACTGCGTCAACAGGTCACTGACGATTGGCTGGAGCAATGGGAGGTAGAGCTTCGTTTCCAGGAGTGGTTCCGTGCCTTGCTTCGCCAGAGTGTCCCCGAAACAGAAGTACCCGATGACCGTGCCCGTCTTCAAAGTTCAATTCGTTATATTGGCGATCACTATGATCAGACCATAACCGTGGATGAGCTCGCAGCAGATATTGGTCTAACAAGAGCCAGCTACACTCGGCAATTCAAAAAAATTACGGGTAAGCTCCCGCTTGATTATGTGAATACGGTTCGGTTGGAGCGCTCGAAACAACTATTGCAGCTGACGGATGACCGTATCCATGAAATTGCACAAAATGTGGGGTTCAGTAGTGAGTATTATTTTGGTCGCCGTTTCAAGCAATATGCTGGTATTTCACCTGGATTGTACCGCCGTCATCACCGTCAAGAGGTTCGTGTCTTTGCTCCGTATCTGGAAGACTTTGTGTTGGCTCTAGGCGTAAAACCCGTATTGCAATGTTCACATCATTCCTGGGGCAGACAGCAATATTTGGGGTTGGATGATGTACCCGAATTTGATGTGAGCCAGCAGGATGCGCAATTTAATCTGGGCCATGTACCTGATTTTATCATGCTGGATAAGGGATATGATCGATGGAATCTGGACCGATTTGAGCAGGTAGCACCTACGTTTTACGTGGAACACCTGGGAGAAGATTGGCGCTCCATTTTGAGATCGACAGCCGATGTGTTAGGGAAGGTGAATCGGGTTCAAGATGTAATTGGTGCGTATGAGGACAAGGCAATGGAAGCTAAGAGTCGGTTAGCACGTTATATGCGTGGTCAGACGGTAGCTTTTTTGCGTATATCTGCGTCGGATATTACTCTCTATGGAGATCAGCAGGGCTACGTTGGACCTGTAATTTATCAGGATCTTGGACTGACTCCGCATTCCCGTGTGCAGCAATGGACAAGACACGAGCGGAGGATTTTCATTGGATTGGAGCAGTTAAGTCAACTTAATGCGGATCACTTGTTGATTACATTTGACACTGGAAATTCTGCCAAACCTGGAGATGAGCGCGAACTGCTCGACAGGGACGAATGGAAACGTCTGCCTGCGGTGAAGAGTGGCAATGTGTACGAGGTGGATTTCATGTCGTGGATGAACTACGGTGTGATCTCTCATGGGAAAAAGATTGAGGATGTATTGCGGTTCATGGCTTGATAATGAATGGGAGCTAAAACTAACTTCAAACAAGCTGGTTTCAATAATTAAATTAAAATCGAAGAAAATGAAAAAAATACTCTATTAATCGGATTTACTGTATGATATAGGAAAAATGAATTGGAGAATAGACATCCTATGCATAAAAAAATCTGGGCCTCGCTTTTAGTAATAGCTGTTATTGGGATGATTCCTGTTACAGCAATATCGACGACTGCGGTCGCCGAATCGCATGAAATTTCGGGTGAAGATCTTCCTGAAAGCTTAAGATATGATTCTAACCATCCAGATATAATTTATGTGAAGGATTGTGGGGTCTTCGAGAAAGTGGATTCGAGTTTAGTAGATTACGGTGAACAAGAAGTTGTGTTCGATGATTTACAAAAGGTAACAGATAAAACAAATATAATTGTTGCTTATGATGCAACTTACGTTAAAAAAGGTGAATGGGAATAGGAGATTGTTTAGATTTATAACATGGTGCTCAAGGAGAGATTTGTTCTTCTTGGGCTCTTTTTATATCCATTTAAAAAAATGAAGGGCAAACGTATACGTTAAGATAGAAAATACGTTTTACATTCCGAACACAAATGTCGAAGCAAATGTCCTTGACTGCCTCATTGCAACATACCATTAACTAAAGGGCAATTCGAAAGGTTGAGTTGCCTTTGAAGCATAGCCATGTAATGGCAGATGGGAGCGCTGTAATGACGAAACGGGTAGTTCTGTTGGAAGAAGGTACGGCAGAGATGAAAGGGCTGATGGGCAGTAAAGGGGCTGGACTTGCAGTGTTGCTTCAGGCAGGTTGGCCCGTTCCGGCCGGGTTCATTGTAACAAGGGAAGGCTGTCGCGCGTTCTGTACCCGTCTTGGACATCTTTCCACAGAAGAAGTTCAAGAGATTGGCAGCGCAGTTCGGCACTTGGAAGGGAAAACAGGCAAATTCTTCGGCGATGCTTTAGCACCGTTGCTACTTGCCGTGAGGTCAAGTGAAGCGAGTTCCCATGATATGGAATCCCTTGCTTTGCTTCATGTGGGATTGAATGATGTGACGGTTGAAGGGTTCGCCAGGCAGACCAATGATCGACAGTATGCGCTTAATTGTTATCGAATTTTATTGCAGGATTATGGTCAGCTAGTACATGGCATCTCGTATTCCCTATTTGAAGAGAAATTGGGTGACTTCTCGATCCTCGATGAAGCGAAGCTGGAATTCGCCATTGCAGAATATAAGCAATTAATAGAAGATATAGGGTTTCATCCATTCCCTCAAGATGTTCAATTACAATTAAAAGAAGCGATTCGTGCGGTTTCTCATACACAACGTGCACCACGACTTAACTCCCAGCAAGAACTTCTTCTCCAATCTACTCGACACTCAGGGGATCATCAAGGAGCTCCGGCTCTTATTCAGGTGATGGTTAATGGTGAGCAAGGTGAACGCAGCGGCAGCGGCACGGTATATTCCCGTCATCCGGGTACGGGCGAAAGAGGCATGACAGGCGAGTACTCTGCATCTGCTTTCTCCCAATCTCAGGATGAAGGACTGGATCAGTTGCGGAGAGAAGAACCTGGATTATATGGTCTTCTGTTGGATGCTTGCAGTTATCTGGAGCGCTATATGGAGAAAGTTCAAAAAATCCAATTCATTATCGATTCAGGGGAGCTGTGTCTTCTGCATGTCAGTCCAGCATGCTTGAGTGCTAAGGCCGCCTTGCAGAGTACTATTGATTTTGTGCATGAAGGGGTAATCACCAAAGCGGATGCGCTGTTACGTATTGAGCCGTGGCATGTGACGGAGATGTTGAAAGGGTTCTCAAGTGGTACACCGGAACTACAGCTTCTGCTCGAATGGTCTGATGAAATAAAGGAACTGACGATACTGTCCAATATAGATCATCCGCAGGATGCCATGACATCACGGCTACTAGGGGCTGAGGGAATTGGTTTGTGTCTTACAGAACATATGCTCATGTCTGCTTCAAGGCTTCCTTTTGTACAAAAAATGATCCTGGCAGACAGTGAATCCGAACGCAGGCGTGGTTTGGAGCGTCTGTTGCCGATGCAGCAGTTTGATTTTGAACAGATATTCGAAGCGATGGATGGATACCCTGTAACGATACGTTTGCTCGATTCGCCGTTGCATGAACTGTTACCGGATCTGGAAGTGTTGGAGAAACGACGTGAGTGGTTACAAGCAGAGGAGTGGCAGGAGCAAAAAGACCATCAGATTGAACTGGAGGAACTGGAACGTGTAATTCGCAGAGTCAGTGAATTGCATGAACATAATCCGACATTGGGGCAACAGGCTTGTCGGCTGAGTACGGTGTTCCCGGAGATCGTTGATATGCAGCTTGAAGCGATTTTTCGCGCAGCGGTGAAAGGCATCCGGCAAGGCTGGTGGGTACGTCCCGAGATTATGATCCCGCAGATCGGTCATGTGCATGAACTTCAGGTGATGAGAGATCTGGTGGATCATGTGGCTGACCAAGTGCTTGGTGACGAGAAGCGGCATTGTCTCTATAGAGTGGGGGCGATGATCGAAGCTCCGAGAGCGGCGCTGACGGCGACTCACATTGCTCGCCAGGCTGACTTTTTCTCGTTTGGCACGGATGAGCTGACAGAGATGACATTTGGATATAGTCGCCATGAATCCGAGAAGCGATTCATTCAACTGGATACGGACTCTCGTACGGTAATGAATAATCCATTTCATGTGCTGGACATTGAGGGAGTTGGACAACTGATTGAGATGGCGGTAGTCCAAGGTCGAATTCGAAAACCTCATCTGAAGACAGGGATCTGCGGAGAAAATGTTGTGGATCTAGAGTCCATAACCTTCTGTCACCGCATTGGTATGGATTACGTAAGCTGTTTGCCTGAACAGATCCCTTATGCACGAATTGCTGCTGCACAAGCAGCCATTAAGGTACAGAGAGAGGGAGCTAACACGCAGAACACGGATATATCTACAATTGCGTAACGCTAACCCCGTCCTACACGGAACTTCCATGGAATAGCAACCAGAAAACTGTTATACTGAAATATGCGTTTTGTAAAAGGAACGTAAAATTTCAGGGTAAGGGTTGAAAGCGACCATGTATAATTCCAAAAATGAACGAACTTCATCACGGACTTTATTCGCCGTGTTATTCATTCTTATGCTGCTGAAGCTGTCACTGTTGCGGTATTTCTTTTTCCAGGGTCTGTCCGGCATCGGTCTGTTAACTGACGCATTAGGTGCACTAACTGTGGTATGCCTGCTGGATCTGATCGTGCCCAAAGGCTGGAAGCGAGCAGTATACGGAGGCTTCAATATTCTGTTTTCTCTGGTTCTGTTCGCGGCTACGCTGTATAACGTTCATTTCAGTTCGGTACCCACCTATACCGCGCTAAGTGAGCTGGGGCAAGTTGCCCAAGTGCGGGGAAGTATCGGACCACTGGTTCGACCTGAGCACTTTCTGTTTTTTGCAGACATCGTACTGGCATTGCCAATATGGTTGATTATGCGCAGACGTGCTGGCGGGCGTAACCACAGCAGTTACCGCGATAGCGGTTTGACGTTTGGCAGAATTCGCAGACGTTACTGGGGCAAGCTCGGCGTTGCGCTTACCGCTGCATTCTGCATCGTGCTGTCTGGCAGTTTTATTGTCAAAGGTGAAACGATTGATAACGAGTTGGTTCGGGCCGAGAATCTTGGTTTCCTGAACTACCAGGTATCGTCTGCCATTCTGACAAGCAAAGAGAATGAGGCCATTGCGAATGGTAACATTAACGAAACAATTGCCAAGATCAATGAGCTGGTTAGCCAGTATCCGTATCAGGATAAACCAAGTGATGGTACAGCCGTGAAAGCCAAATATTTTGGTCAGGCCAAAGGCAGCAATCTGATCGTACTGCAACTGGAGTCCTTTCAGAATTTTCCGATTAATGCTTCATTAGACGGTCAGGAGTTAACGCCGGTACTGAATGATCTGGCCAAAGAAAGCTATTATTTCTCTCATTTTTTCCAACAGATCGGACAGGGAAACACATCAGACGCGGAGTTCATGTCGAACACGTCTATCTATCCAACCGGAGTTGTTCCCATGTCAGCAGGGTATAGTGACCGCGAACTGCCGAGTCTTCCCAAATTATTGGGGAAAGAGGGATATGAGTCAGAGACGTACCACGTCAATGACGTCACCTTCTGGAACCGGAACAAAATGTATCCGGCACTCGGATTCACTCGTTACTTCGACAAGCCCAGCTTCACTAACGACAGATTCAATGACTTTGGACCATCGGATGAAGAGTTGTACCGTGTAGGTGTGGAAAAAATGACTGCGCATCAGGCTGCGAATCAGCCGTTCTATGCTCAGTTCATTACGGCATCGAGCCACTCGCCGTTTACGGTTCCCGCTGATCGTGCACGAATTACGATTCCTGCGACCATCACGAATAAACTGCTTCACGATTATCTGCAAGCGATCAACTATACGGATTATGCCATCGGTCAACTCATTAATGAGTTGAAGGCGAACGGATTATGGGATAATACTACTTTAGTGCTCTACGGAGACCACTTTGGTCTGCCTGCTGACGAAGAGATTACACAGCAGATTCAGGCCAATCTGGGCGTCCCGTATGACGGTAAAGTAAGTCGATTTAACATCCCGTTCATGATTCACACGCCGAAACAGACCAAAGGGCAATTGATTGAGCAGCCAGGCGGTCAGTTGGATATGTTGCCAACGATTATGAATCTGATGGGAGTTTCGCTCCAGGATGAGAAATTCACTGCCTTCGGACATGATTTGCTCAACATGGACCACAATGCCTTCGGTATCCGGTATTACTTGCCGACGGGTTCATTTGTCAACGATGACATTATGTTTATCCCGGGTGCGGGCTTTGACGATGGAACAGCCTATTCGCTGAAGACATACGAGCCGGTAACGGATTTGGAACCGTATCGTGCCGATTATGAACATGTGCTCAGCCTGATGAAACTGTCTGACGAGTATGTGAAATTGTTACCGAAACGTGCACCATAAATCAATTTTTCTGCAATAGGTCAGATCAAAAACGTCACCAGTTCAAAAGCTGGTGGCGTTTTTTTGCATGTTTCTTGCACAAGTGTTGTAATAAAGAGGATAACTAAAGTTTGAAACTGTAATAATTAATGTTACAATGGGATGAGCAAGAATGAAGTGAGCAAAAGCGCGTAATATTCGCAGATCTCATATTCAAAGTACTTATGAACCTAACAGACGAGAGGATTGAATATATATGAAACTGAGTGTACTCGAACATGGACATATCAACGAAGGACGAAGTGTACAGGATACGTTGCAGGAAACGGTGAAACTCGCACAACATGCGGATCAATTGGGGTACTCCCGCTTCTGGATGTCGGAGCATCACGGTAGTGGTGCGCTGTCTTTCTCCAGTCCTGAAGTTATGATTGCACATGTGGCTGCACATACGGATCGAATTCGCGTAGGTTCCGGTGGCGTTATGTTACCTCACTATAGTGCCTATAAGGTTGCAGAGAATTTCCGTCTGCTGGAAGCTCTGCATCCGGGACGGATTGACCTTGGGATTGGCAGAGCACCGGGAGGCATGCCAATTGCCAGCAGAGCGCTGAATGAGGGGAAATCATCGAATGTACAATTCTTTCCGCAACAGATCGCGGATCTGGGCGGATACTTCCACGAGCAGTTGCCTGAGGATCATCGGTTTGCATCTCTGGTAGCCGGACCATCGGTTCCCACGGTACCAGAAGTGTGGTTGCTGGGTTCCAGCTCTGAAGGTGCAAGAATTGCTGCGGCACAAGGGACATCGTATGCGTTTGCCCAATTCTTCGGAACACCAGGCGGCGAAGAAGCGATGAAACATTACCGCAGACATTTCAAGCCGTCCATCCTGAATGACAAACCACATTCAATGATTGCTGTCTCGGCATTCTGCGCGGAGACAGAGGAAGAAGCGGCTGAACTTGCGCGCAGCAATGAACTTTTCTTCTTACGCCTTGGACGAGGTCTTGAACAAAGTTCCTTCCCATCTCTGGAGACGGTGAACAACTATCCGTACACAGCGATGGAGATGGAACAGATCCGTCAACGTCGTTCTTTTTCCATCGTGGGAACACCAGATCAGGTGAAAGACAAAATTACCGCAATGGCAGAACGCCATGAAGCAGATGAAGTCATTATTGCATCAGCGGTTCATTCGTTTGAAGCACGTCTGCGCTCATTTGGCTTGATTGCAGAAGCCTTTGGACTCAAGCAGGACTAATGGTAAGCAAGCGGGAATAACTACTCTAAACAGACTGGAATCTTGCGCATGCAAGGTTCCGGTTATACTCTTGCGTGATCAGGGAGAGGAGAGATTCACATGCGCAGATGTGTCATTAGTGATATTCATGGCTGTTACGATGAATTTAATGCACTGCTTAAGCTTGCAGATTATAATCCGCAGCAGGATGAATTGATTTTACTTGGTGATTATGTGGATCGCGGTCCAAGTAGCAGACAGGTCATCGAACAGATTATGCAGCTTCAGCAACAGCACCATATTATGGTGATCAAAGGCAATCACGATGCCATGATGGTGAAGGCGCTTACCCAGGATGTTGAGCAATATGATCAACACTGGATTCGTAATGGTGGACTACAGACGATGGCAAGTTATCTGGATCTGGAGCTTACTTATGATGAGCAACAGATAGATTGGGAAGCTTATGCTGAGGCCAAAAAGTGGATACGTACACACTATGAACATCATCTTCGTTTCCTGGAACAGCTTCCGCTGGTGTACGAAATTCCGGGTTATATTTTTGTGCATGCCGGGATCAATCCGGATATCGAGGATTGGAGAAGCCAGTCCGAGCGGGACTTTATTTGGATTCGTGAATCATTCTATTCCAGACCAACGACGATTAGAGAGACGGTCGTATTTGGACACACCCCCGTGAAGCATTTGCATGATGAGACAGGCATTTGGTTTGACCCGAGCGGAGACAAAATTGGCATTGATGGTGGTTGTGCCTACGGAGCGCAATTGAACCTGCTGGAGATTAGCGAAGACGGCAGTCTACAGACCTTTTTTGTACGACAAGGGCAGAGCGCGGAAGAGCCTGAGATTTAATGTTTTCGTTGCGTATCAGGGTTTCGTATGCTAATTTTATAAGGTTGTACGATGAATAAATACGATACATATCATATCGACTTGAGGGTAATGAACCAAGTTTGGCTATTTTCCAAAATGACTTACCTGAGAATGATTTGCAATCAATTCGCTGTAAAAGGATTGGAATTAAGCCTTATTAGCGCTATAATCAGTAGGGTATGATTAAAATATGACATGTATTATTCTAAATGAGAATTGACGGAGGGCTATAAATATGGAGAAAGCGTTAATCTTCGGTCACAAAAATCCCGACACGGATACGATCTGTTCGGCAATCGCCTATGCGGATCTGAAAACAAAGTTGGGTCAGGACGTTGAAGCTGTGCGTCTCGGCGAAGTCAATGGTGAAACCCAGTTCGCACTGGATCAATTCAAAATCGCAGCACCGCGTCTGATTAAAACAGCTGCAAATGAAGTAAATAAAGTCATTCTGGTTGACCACAACGAGCGTCAGCAAAGTGTAAGCGATATTGAGGAAGTGACTGTCGTTGAAGTTATTGACCATCACCGTATTGCTAACTTTGAGACAAGCGGACCTCTGTATTTCCGTGCAGAGCCTGTAGGTTGTACAGCAACCATTTTGAATAAAATGTACAAAGAAAATGGCATCGAAGTGAGTGCACCAATTGCTGGCCTGATGTTGTCTGCCATTATCTCCGATTCCCTGTTGTTCAAATCCCCGACTTGCACAGAGCAGGACGTAGCCGCTGCGCGTGAACTGGCTGTTATTGCTGGTGTAGATGCAGACAGCTATGGTCTGGACATGCTGAAAGCCGGCGCGGATCTGAGCAAAAAAACAATTGCTGAACTAATTTCCCTGGATGCAAAAGAATTTGTAATGGGTCAATCCAAAGTGGAAATTGCACAGGTTAATGCCGTTGACGTGAATGATGTTCTCGTGAAGCAACCTGAGCTTGAAGCCGCTATTGATGCAATCATTTCCAGCAAAGGTCTCGACCTGTTTGTATTTGTCGTAACAGACATTCTGAACAACGATTCTGTAGCTTTGGCATATGGTACATCCACTAAAGCCGTGGAGAAAGCCTACAATGTGACGCTGTCTGATAGCAGAGCTATCTTGAAAGGCGTAGTATCACGCAAATCACAAATTGTACCGGTTCTGACGGAAGTATTCAACACGCTGTAAATCAAACCGATTGGCATATTCATACGCTGATATGTATTACAAATAAGTAGCAACACCATCCTAGCCTGCTCTGATCCGTAAATGGTCAGGACAGGCTTTTGATGTAGAGGAGGAAGAATCATGATTAAAAATGAAAAGATCAAAGCGGCCGAAGTGCAGCTCACCGGCCTAAATGGTGAAGATCTGGGTGTGATGTCAACGCAGGAAGCACTTCTACTTGCGAAGCAACATAAAGTAGATCTGGTGTGCTTGTCCTTGATGACAAGTCCACCGCCATGCAAGCTGATTGGAGCTGGAGCGGCCAAAGCAGAAGCGCAGCAGGCGAAGAAAAAAGCGAGTAAATCCCCCGATAAACGTAAAGTAAAGGAAATTCGCTTGAACCTTGCGATGGAGGATCACGACCGGGATACGAAGCAATCTCAGGCGGAGCGCATTCTGAAGAAGGGTGATTCGGTAAAACTCGTCATCCAGGTGCATGGAGCCAAAGAAGGAGTTGCAGGCAAGGAGTGGGCTGAGCAACTGAGCAAATCGCTGGCTGAATTCGGTAGCAAAACGACAGGTGTTCAGGTAAGTGGTAAACAGGTTGTTGTGCAACTGGACCCTAATGCGTAAACTGCCTGGAGCGATCCTCGATGTAGCACAAAGGTAACGAATGTCGATACAGTAATGATTTTTTGGATGTAAAGAAAGCCCAATGAGGTGGCAGGTTAACTGCTGCTGTATTGGGCTTGTTTGTCATCACTTGGATTGAGGTGTCGTCCAATTTAATGCAAAAGCCGTTTCTGTTCCAGTAGTTCAGCTGCGTAAATAACGGCTGCCACCAAGACGTACATATAACTGCCCAGGTAATACAGGCGTGGAACCAGCGGCCATATTATTCTGGCTGTTTTTGGCGAATCGGGATAAATAAAAGAAGTCCGGATAGATCACCATATCCATTAAGTAGGCGGAGACCTGGCTACCTGGAACGCGGAACTGGTTCAGGGTACGTATAATTTCTTCGCCGCGTGCAATACCAATGCCATGACCATAATACCAGTTCTCACGCAGCATGAACGTATTCTCTCCCTGCCACTCGGGGGTTTCCGGAGAAACATCCGGATTTTTGAAATACAGCACATCTCCTGGAAGGGCGGTTTCACTACCGTTTTTTTCGGTTAATCGCAGGTCACTGTCATAATGCCAGTCGAAGAGTAACAGATTTCGAAACAGGGAATTAAAGGCGTCTTCGCGAATGCTTCCCAGCACGCCACCATACAGCACAATAACGGTAGCTGTTGCACATTCAAAGGCATATAAGTGTCCATTCCTCCAGATATCTCGGATACCGTCGGCGGGTGTCACGTTTGATCTTAGCTCGAACCCACCTTCCGCATTACGATCCCAGTAGGCAGGATTACATCTGGATTTCTCAAAGGATGCAAAACTCACACCGCTTCGATCCAATCCTTCCGCTGCATCCACGAGAGAGCCCCTCAAGTCCCACTCAAAACGAAGATGATCCATGGATTGGTACACATACCTTGTAGGCCGATTCTGGAGTTGCTGTAACCAATGCCATTCAAAAGCAGACCATTCCAAGCGGTTCAGTTCGATGGGTTGATTTGCGACAATGATCATAATCCTTAACCTCCGTTCCTATTCAAACATTCAACATTGTATAATCGGGAGAGCACGAGTATTGTGTAGTATATGACGTGATGTGTTCGAATTGGTATGTACACAATGAAAGTCGTCAGCATCCAAAATTAAAAATGTCGATTCATGCAGGGATTTTATCCGATCTCGTTTATCAATCATGGCATTTGGGGTAGTACTCTATAGATGAAGTTATGTTCAGGTCGATCTATTCATACGGAATACATTCAGATTCTCATAAAGGAGGACATGTAATGTCGAAATCCATTACAGAGAGCCGATCTCTGTTCGAACAA
This sequence comes from Paenibacillus sp. FSL R7-0313, assembly GCF_037969885.1. Lineage (NCBI taxonomy): Bacteria > Bacillati > Bacillota > Bacilli > Caryophanales > Paenibacillaceae > Paenibacillus > Paenibacillus sp. FSL R7-0313. The sequence goes on along the minus strand of NZ_CP150219.1, from coordinate 5,388,814 downwards.
TTGTATACGCACGCACCAATCGGCATTGCTGTCGCATCGCATGTAAATGGACGGTGGTTGCAGCTTAATCCTGCATTTTGCGAGATGCTTGCATACAGTGAAGATGAACTGATCGATACTTCGGTCATACATATGATCTACGAAGAAGATCTGCACATGGAGAAATTCCGCAGCAAGTTCTGGGCAATGACTCATGAAACAAGTTCGATGTACGAGACGGAGGTTCGTCTGAAACGAAAGGACGGTTCGTTATTATGGGCAACCATCAGAGCTTGCATCGTGAGGGATGAAACGAATGGTGAACCCTTGTATCTGCTCGTCCAAGCTGCTGATATTACGAAACAAAAACATGCAGAGCAAATCCTCATTGTGCAACGTAAACAATTGGAAGAGAGCAGTCGCATCTCTCGCCTGCTGGCGGAGTCTTCACTAGACCTGATCGCAATACATGACGCTGATTCTAGTCGTACATTTAAATATGTATCGAATGCATGTAAAAGCATGTTGGGCTATGAGTTGGAAGAAGTTGTAGGTAAGCCGGGAACATTTGTTATCTATCCAGAGGATGTGCCTTTGGTTGAAGCGTACGTGGAAGAGCAGAGAAAGGGTCTGGCTCCCAAACGGCTCAGTTATCGCCTGCTGCATAAGGATGGATCTACGGTATGGGCAGATACGATCACACACTATGTATATGACGATTCAGGTGAGTTGATGGAGATGGTCGCCGTAACCCGGGATATGACAGCCAGCCAGCAACAACAGTTAAGCATGCAGGAGTACAGATCGTTATTTGACTGTAATCCCCTAGGTGTGGCTTCTCTTGACCTGGAAGGCAATCTGCTGAAAGCCAATATGGGTCAGGAACAGTTGACAGGACACACCAAGGAGGAACTGCTGAGTCGACCTTTTGATCACCTCATTGATCCTGTAGATCTGGAGAAGACTCGATATCATTTTGAGGAAACGGTGAAGGGCAATGCACAGAGCTACGAGATAGGCTTAATTCACAAAAATGGGCAGCGAATTGAAACAAATGTGATTAATGTTCCTATTATACTTGAGGACAAAGTTGTTGGGGTCTACGGAATTACCAGTGACATTACAGAGTCCAAACGTTACGTCGAGGAGATCGAGAATCTTAGTTATGAACGGGCATTGATTTTGAATGGCATGTCTGAGGGTGTTATTGGACTGGACCTGGATGGGAATCTGAACTTTGCCAATCCAGCCGCCGCGGAGATCATGAACTTCTGTCCAAGTGAAATGAATGGCAAACCATTAGAGCAGATGATGATCCAAATGCAGAGCGAAGGCATTCCCTACCCATCCAAGGAAACACCAATTCTACAGGCTGTTCGTGAGGGACGAGGTCTGCCACGTACCGAATCCGTATTCTGGAGACAGGATGGGTCCAGTTTCCTGGCGGAGTTCCAATTGAAGCCAATTATGGATCAGGGTAGAACCCGCGGGGCAGTGTTGGTTTTCCGTGATATGTCATCTGTTAAGGACATCATACGTGCCAAGGAAGCAGCAGAGCATGCAGACCGAGCAAAGTCTGAGTTTCTCGCTATCATGAGTCATGAGCTTCGTACGCCATTAAACGGCATCATGGGCATGGCACATCTCTTAATGGAAACCGAGCTGGATGATGAACAGAAAGGTTTTGCGGAAATCATGATTGATAGCGGCGAATCCCTTTTGTACATTTTGAACGAAATTTTGGATTTCAGTAAAATCGAAGCTGGCAAAATGGATCTTGAGCGCGCACCTGTAGATATTAAGGCGATGCTGGGTGGGGTTATGGAGCTATTTGCACTGAAGGCATCAGAGAAAAATATTGAACTCTATTGTGAAGTGTCAGATCGTATTCCTGAACGCATTCGAGGGGATGAGACACGAATCCGGCAGATTTTGATTAATCTGGTGGGTAATGCCGTTAAATTCACAGAGCAGGGCCGTATTATGGTGAGCGTAGGTGCTGATTTCTCAGATGAGCATGGTCAGGATAACCTGATGTTGACCTTTAAGGTGAGAGATACGGGGATTGGCATTCCAATAGAAAAGCAGCATCAGTTGTTCCAATCCTTCTCACAGCTTGATCCGGCCATCAATCGCAAGTTTGGCGGGACAGGTCTAGGCCTTGCGATCAGCAAAAAACTGGTAGAATTAATGGGCGGAGCGATTGGCGTACAGAGTGAGATCGGTGAGGGGGCAGAATTCCAGTTCACCCTCGTAGTGGAGCGGTGGTTAGAGGAAAGTAATGACCCGATTGAAATCACTGCGAATGAGGAACTGCAATTGGATCGAGCTAGTCTTGCCCATGACATCAAAATTTTGATTGCTGAGGATCAAGCGGTCAACAGTCATCTGTTGGAGGAGATGCTGCGCAAGTTTGGCGGAGTATGTGATATCGTTGAGAATGGTGCACAGGCCGTCGATTCATTGAACAAGATTCAATATGACCTGGTGTTTATGGATATTCAAATGCCAGTTATGGATGGGATTGAAGCGACCTGCCAAATCAGACAGACCCACCCGGAAATACCGGTTATTGCAGCGATTACAGCTTTTGCGGGCGCCGGTGACCGTGAGGAGTGTCTGAAATGTGGGATGCAGGATTTTATCAGCAAACCGTTTCATTCCACGGAGATTAGCCGCGTACTGAATACATGGGTTCCATATATCCGCTCTCAAAGGGTAACGTAACGGAAAAATAACCTGCGCCTTGATATTCAAGGTACAGGTTATTCTGTCATTTACTCAAATTAGTAGGCACCTGATAACTAAACTCAGGACCAGCCTCCGATTAACCCGGAGAGGGTTACGCATTCGTCATCTTCCAAATCTGCAATCAGAGTGAGTTCTTCGTTGTCTTGTGGATCAACGGAGAATAATTCACGGCGTCCGTCCTCATGTACAATGATGACTAACTGCTGGCCGCCCTTTGTATCAAACTGGTACTTAACTCCGATACCAGGTAGTGGGCATTCGCGGATATTCATGAAACCTGTCACCTCTTTAGCTTTGCTTAATAAAAAATTAACCGTTCACACAGTACGGATGTATTCTACTATCCATAACACCGTTTGGCAAGTCACAAATAAAATTGGTGTGAAGGAATTAATTTTTTCCGCGATGTGATCTTGCACTATGGCGCTGTCTGGCCCGTCTGCGACGAACAAAAAACCAAATGAGCAGAGCAGCGATTAATAATAGGCCAATGACTGCAATTATGATGATATTCCGGATATTGGGAACCTGTACAGTCAGATCCAGTTTATTCATCTGGAGGGGTGAAACGTGCCAAATGAGTGTTTTTCCGCCATCCTCCACCTGATCTGCATTGGAATCGGCTGCCTTGATGGGTAAAGACAACTTAAAGTCAAAGTTAACATCTTTTAACAAGAGGTTTTTAAGAAAGCTAGGTACCTTGTTAATCTGATTTTTAATCTCACCATCTGGCATGGACTCCATGAGGTCGGCTTCTGCTGTAATGTGCATCTTGGAAGTGAAGAAGCCGGGTGAAGTTGATTGTTCAACCTTGATCCCTTGTGGTAACTTAGACGTATCAAAGCTGGTTTTATTGCTTTTTTCATAATGGGTGGTCGCTGTGAGTTGCTTCTGATCTCCCTGTTCGGTAACCTCTGCCTGGAAGTTATTTCGATTCAATGCATCTGCGATCAGAGGCATGAGATTGTCTTGTCCAATTTTTCCAAGAGCAGAGTTCTTTACGTTGAGATTGAGATCCAGATCCGTTGATCCATCCATATTCACCGTAAGATGGGCTTCTCCATCAGCACAGGCGGATAAAATACATAACATAAGGGCTAATAAAACAGTAAGAAATAACTGACGTAAGGGGATGCGAGTTGACATGTCTTTCAACCTTTCTGCGTAAAAATCCAAATTCCATTTCATAGAAGTATAGTATACACCGTAAGCATGGCGGATGAAACTTTGAACCGTGCAATGAGGTACGTATGATTTAGTGTGATCGGGGAAATAATCCATTTATTAAAATTAAAGATTTCGTATTTTTGTCAATGTTCGGTCAATTCAAACGGCGTTTCACCGTGTACACTAGTAGTAGTGTGATGAATATACGGAAGCAGGGAGGTTACATTCATGACATATATCATTATTATGGCTGTTATTATGGTCGTGGGCATGGTCGGAATGGGCTGGTTCTATCAGATTATGGATAAAGACCAAAGCTAGTATTTTTCATGTGAAAAGAAGAGACAACCTATAAGCTGGCTTCGCTAACGCGAGGCGGGCTTATTTGTGTGGGGAAAATTTTGAGGCACTGACCTTACATAAGCACGTAATATATGTAACCATTCATGTTGTACAATTTGACCGATGGACAAATATTTTTCGTAATTATGGGATTTTTTAGCTGCTCTTTTGTATAATAGGGGGTAGTTTAACTCGGGATACTCCCGAAATTCTGCCAAACAGGAAAGGGTGTACATAAATGAAATTTAGTGAGTATACGTATACACGTCCGAATCTGGAACATATCAAGACATCTTTCCGTGAGCTGTTGAGCGGTTTTGAAGCTGCGGCAACGGTTGAAGAACAGAGCGGATTCATGGATCAGATTAACGCGCTGCGCAGTGATTTTGAGACGCAAGCCCAATTGGTCTACATCCGTCATTCCATTGATACCAATGATGAGTTTTACAAGGCGGAGAACGAATTTCTGGATGAGAATGCTCCAATTGTGCAGGAATATATTACGGATTTTTACCGTGCACTTGTTAACTCCAAATTCCGCAATGAGTTGGAACAAAAATGGGGTTCACAGCTGTTCCAGCTGGCGGATCTTTCACTGAAAACTTTCAGCCCGGAAATTATTGAAGAACTCCAGAAGGAGAACAAACTTTCCACAGAATACAATCAATTGATCGCATCGGCCAAAATTCCGTTCGAAGGTGAAGAGCGCACGTTGCCACAGCTTCATCCATTTGAACTGTCCACGGATCGCTCCATGCGGGAGCGTGCTTCGGAAGCCAGATACACTTTCATGGCTGAACATGAAGCTGAATTCGATCGCATTTATGATGAACTGGTTAAAGTACGTACACAGATCGCGAAGAAACTGGGTTATCCAAGCTATGTGGAACTCGGCTATGATCGCATGAACCGCACGGATTACAACGCAGAGATGGTTGCTAACTTCCGGGCACAAGTTCGTGATTATATCGTACCTGTGGCGACCAAGCTCAGAGAGCGTCAGCGTAATCGGATTGATGTGGATACGCTGTATTATTATGATCAGGGCTTCAGCTTCAAGACGGGTAACCCGACACCTAAAGGTGACGCGGACTGGATTATTGAACATGGTAAAAAAATGTATGCTGAATTATCACCAGAGACAGATGCATTTTTCCAAATGATGACCGAAAACGAGCTTATGGATCTGGTAAGCAAAAAAGGTAAACAGGGCGGCGGATATTGTACGTTCCTGAACGATTACAAAGTGCCGTTTATCTTCTCCAACTTCAACGGTACATCCGGTGATATTGATGTATTGACGCATGAAGCAGGTCATGCTTTCCAAGTGTATGAGAGCCGTGATTTTGCAGTGCCTGAGTACAACTGGCCGACATATGAATCGGCTGAAATTCATTCCATGAGCATGGAGTTCTTCACATGGCCGTGGATGCAGTTGTTCTTCAAGGAAGATACGGACAAGTACAAGTTTGATCATCTGTCTTCCGGTCTGTTGTTCATTCCGTATGGTGTAGCTGTGGATGAATTCCAGCATTTTGTGTATGCGAACCCGGATGCAACTCCAACGGAGCGTAAGCAGGCATGGCGCAACATTGAGAAGACTTATCTGCCACATATCAATTACAAAGATAATGCGTATTTGGAGCAAGGTGGTTTCTGGCATAAGCAGGGTCACATTTTCTCATCGCCATTCTATTACATTGACTATACGTTGGCACAAATCTGTGCATTCCAGTTCTGGAAACGCAGCAACGAGGACATGAAGTCTGCATGGGCCGATTATCTGACATTGTGCAAAGCGGGAGGAAGCCTTTCCTTCACCGGATTGGTTGAATTGGCTGGATTGAATTCGCCATTTGAGGATGGCTGTGTGTCCTCCGTAATTGGAGATATTGAGGCATGGCTTGACGGTGTGAACGATAAGGCGCTGTAAGCCTTCGTACGTATACTTTTAGTGAAAGTACCTTAGGTAAGGTATAAGTAGTGGATAATGCTTTAAGATAGATAAGTAAGACGGCTTGGAGACCTGCGGGTGTCTGGGTCGTCTTTTTCATTATGGGTAAAAATCAACCTCAAGTGTAACATTTATCGGACTCATTGTGATTTATTTCACTATATCTGAAAACGGATTCAGTTACAATGGAGATAGTAAATCAGGGGTTACAGGAGGCTGGTTCAAATGGCAACACATGCATATTATGTTCCGCCCGTGAACTTGATGGGTAGAGGATGTTTACAAGAAGCAGGTCAGATGATTGAACAGATGGGTATCTGCAAAGCGCTGGTTGTAAGTGATCGTCAATTGATTACTTCAGGCGTTGCTGAACAGGTACTGTCTACATTACGAAAAGCTGGGTTAGACTATGTTGTATATGATGAGGTTCAGCCTAATCCAACATGTCAGAATGTACATGACGGACTTCGAGTATTCCAGGATCATGGCTGTGACGCCATTATATCGATAGGTGGAGGTTCACCGCAGGATGCTGCCAAAGGGATTGGCATTGTAGCTACGAACGGTGGGCATATCCGTGAATATGAAGGATTGCATCAATCGAAACATAAGTCCGTGCCACTTGTGGCTTTTAACACAACGGCTGGCACATCGAGCGAGGTGACAATTAACTACGTGATTACAGATGAGGAACGTAAAGTGAAGATGGTGATGGTGGACCGCAATAGTCTGGTCTCCCTGTCGGTTAATGATCCGGAGCTGATGCTCAGCAAACCTGCAAGTCTCACAGCGGCCACAGGAATGGATGCGTTGACACATGCCGTAGAAGCGATGGTTACACCGGGTGGATTTACAGTGACAAGTGCGACAGCTGCAGCAGCTGTTGAACTGATCTTTGAATATTTGCCTAGAGCCGTGAGAGACGGCAGTGATCTGGAAGCGCGGGAACATATGACGTATGCGTGTTTCCTTGGCGGGATTGCTTTTAATAATGCAGGATTAGGTTATGTCCATGCGATGGCGCATCAACTGGGAGGCGTATATGATCTGCCGCACGGTGTATGTAACGCAATGTTACTCCCCTATGTGGAAGAGTTGAACGCCAAGCATGTACCTGGAAAATTCCGTCATATTGCAAAAGCGATTGGTATGGATGTGAAGGGTAGAAGTGATGAAGAGTGTTCGGATTACGTCATTGAGGCCATCCGTCAGCTATCGAAGGAAGTAGGCATTCCTGAGAAACTGTCTGAACTGGGTGTAAAAGATCCCGATGTGGAACTGCTTGCCGATAACGCGATGAAAGATGCCTGTGCACCAGGCAACCCATATCAACCGTCCAAGGATGAAGTGATGGAGCTGTTCCGTAAAATTATATAGACTGTTTCAGAAACGGATACACCAAAGTACGATCCTTTTGAAGCTAGAGGATCATGGACCAAACATGGTCAGAAAATAACAGACAAAATGAGCCGGGATCGAAAGTCGGCTTTTTTGTCATGTGAACTCATTTTTTTTACTTATTTTTCCATTTAATGATTGCTCAAAAACTAAAGGATTTTGCTTCTCTATTATCGAATACAATATAAATAACAGCGGCACGAGAAAGGGTAATTTCACCCAAAACTTGTTGTCGATGTTTTCCAGTAAGATTCCCCAGTCCGTTTCGTGTTTAATGTTAAATAGGAGTAGTCTATTTCATTGGCACGAGCTACACCTGAAGTTCTGCATCTAACATTCACCTCTGTAAGACAGTCAAGGCAATTCTACACCAGCATCATCTCTATTTCAGGTTTTACAATCCAAGAAGTTCAACTGCAACAAGATTCACCGGTTACACATCTGTACAGCATGCTCCTAATCAAGACAACAGTGTCCACACAACAGAATATCGATTATGGGCTCTGAAATGAATCAGAACGAATGCACGTGGAGGAGGCTGTAATGATGGCGAAAAAAGAAGTTGTAGCGATGCTACTTGCCGGAGGGCAAGGTAAAAGGTTAAAAGGATTGACCAAATCACTGGCTAAACCAGCTGTATATTTTGGCGGCACGTACCGAATCATTGATTTTCCGCTGAGTAACTGCTCTAATTCTGGTATTGATACAGTGGGTGTATTGACTCAATATGAACCACTTGTCTTACATTCCTATATTGGCATTGGCAGTGACTGGGATCTGGATCGAAAAAACGGCGGGGTATATGTACTTCCTCCACATGAACGTGAAGACGGAAGCAGCTGGTACCGTGGCACAGCAGATGCCATCTTCCGTAACCTGAACTTTATTGAACAATTCGATCCTGAGCATGTGCTCATTCTGTCAGGGGATCATATCTATAAGATGGACTACGAAAAAATGCTCCAGTATCACAAAGATAAAGATGCGGATTGCACCATATCGGTCATTGATGTCTCATTGGAAGAAGCCAGCCGATTCGGGGTGCTGAACACCAACAATGACTATAGCATCTATGAATTTGAAGAAAAACCTCCTGAGCCCAAGAGCACACTCGCTTCCATGGGTATCTATCTCTTCAAGTGGGATGTACTGAAACGTTTCCTGATCCAGGATGAACAACAGGCATCCACCTCCTATGATTTTGGTAAAGATATTATTCCTTTGTTACTTAAAAACGAAAAATCCTTATATGCGTATCCATTCGAAGGGTATTGGAAAGACGTTGGTACCATTCGCAGTCTGTGGGAATCCAATATGGACCTGTTGGACGAAGACACACCGTTTAATCTGAATGATCCGGACTGGCGTATTTTCACACGTAATCCGAACCAACCTGCACAATACATCTCGCCTTCGGGTAAGGTGCGGAATTGTATTATTAGTGAGGGCAGTGTAGTACATGGAGAGGTCAATCATTCTGTTCTGTTCTACGGGATTGAAGTTGGTGAGAACAGTGCTGTCATCGATTCGGTAATCATGCCACGAGTGAAAATCGGGCAAAATGTACGCATTTACCGAGCTATTATCGCAGAAGGATTGGTTATTCCTGATGGAACACAGATTTCGCCTGCACCGGGAGATGAGAGTGATATATTGCTCGTGGATCAGGAAGAACTGGAACGTCAGCTTCGCCAAGGAATAACTAGCAAGGCCTAATTGAAGTTAAAAGGACGGTGCATGCGATGAAACAATTGATCGGAGTTATTAACCTTGACCATGAACTTGAAGAATTGAAGGAATTGACGTATTTTCGCTGCGGAGCCGCGGTGCCTTATGCCGGGCGTTACCGTCTGATCGATTTTGTTCTATCCAATATGATGAATGCAGGAATTGAGAGTATTGGTGTATTTGTAAGGCGAAAATATCGCTCATTGATGGACCATCTTGGTGACGGTAAACCTTGGGATTTGGATCGCAAGCATGGGGGCATGTTTATTTTGCCACCAGACTGGAACGATCCAACAGATACATCACAAGGGGACTTGCAGCATTTCCATAACAATTTGGACTTTTTCCACAGAGGGGCAGGACAATATGTTGTGCATGCGGGCAGTCGCCATGTGACCAAAGCAGACCTCCAGGATGTCTACAGGTATCACATCAGTAAAGGGGCGGACGTTACACTGGTATGCAAAAAGGTAGATCAGCTGCTGCCAGAACATGACGCCTGTGTCAAAGTTGATCATGACGGGGACGGTAACGTGGTGGACATTCACCAAAGCGCTAATCACCCGAATATATATACAGAAATTTTCATCATGGAAAAAGAATTGTTCTTGCGCCAGGTGCAACGCTGCATTGATCATGGCGAGAGCCATTTCTTCCGGGATGTGATTCAAAAAAATCCGGATGGATTGAATATCGCTGCGTATGCATATGATGGCTATCACGCAGTCATCAACTCCATTGACAGTTATTATCGCAACAGTATGGATCTGCTGAACACAGGGCAATATGAACAACTGTTCAAGGAAGATCCGATCCAGACCAAAATTAAATACGAAGCCCCTGCCAAATACCTAGATACCGCAGATGTTAAACATTCACTTCTCGCGAATGGCTGCATCGTAGGTGGAGAGGTGGAGGACAGCATTTTGTTCCGTGGTGTACAGGTGGCCAAGGGTGCCAAAATAAAAGGTTCCATCATCATGCAGAAATGTTACATTGGTGAGGGGACGGTCCTTGAGAACGTCATTCTTGATAAAGACGTGAAGCTGACCGGAGGACAGACGCTGATCGGTGTCCCGTCGAATCCATACATTTTAGCAAAAAGCACTATTATCTAATCCCCACCCGTAACCGATATCTTCTATAAATATATAAAATAAAAATCCTGTAGGATGGATTTAAGGTTCATACATTTTCTAAGCATCGGGGTGCTACTGTAAAGGCTCCTTCATACGTGCAAACGTAGTGGAGGGGACGAAATCGATTCTGAAGAAGCGAAGCGGTCGCCTTTATCCCGGATTTTTCCTTTTAAAAAAGGAATCAAAAAAATCTGGGGATAACAGCGATCATAAGAACGATTCGTCCCCGGAACGGGCTTTCAGTCGAAAGTGTAGCATTTATAGCTTTGACACTCACGCGCAAAATTTGTATGAACCGCCACCATCCTGCAGGATTTCCCCGGGAGGAACCTACTTTTGTTTGACAACAAGGAAACGTTCAAGAGTATATTTACACGGAATCTGGTCAGCAAATTGGGCAAACCGATTGAAGAAGCAACACAGGAAGACGTGTACCATGTACTGGGAAGCATGATCCGTGAATATGCAGGCCAGGATTGGGCAGCGTCGAATCAGGGGTTTAAGCAGCGCCAGGATAAACAGGTCTATTACTTCTCGCTGGAATTCCTGATTGGACGTCTGCTCGGCAACAATTTGTTGAATGTAAATGAATTGGAATTGGTCCGCGACAGTCTCGCTGAACTGGGTTTCTCCTTGGAAGAGGTAGAAGAACAGGAGGCGGATGCAGGACTTGGTAACGGAGGTCTGGGACGACTTGCTGCCTGTTTCCTGGATTCACTCGCATCACTCCGATATGCAGGACATGGTTGCGGCATTCGATATAAATACGGGTTGTTTGAGCAAAAAATCATCAATGGTAATCAGGTAGAGTTACCCGACAATTGGCTGGATAAGGGCAATGAATGGGAAGTCCGCCGTCCAGACAAAAAGGTGGAAGTACAGTTCTGGGGCCGGGTAGAAGCTCACGAACAGGATGGAGAATATCAGTTTGTTACAAAAGATGCCGAATCGGTCGTAGCCATTCCCTATGACGTGCCTGTCATTGGTTATGGTCAAACCCATGTAAATACATTGCGACTCTGGAGTGCCGAGCCAAAGCGCGAGACTTCACTCGACACCCCTTCGAACTACTACGGTTATCTGGATTATAGCCGTTCGGTTGAATCAATCTCGGAATTCCTGTATCCGGATGATTCCCAGTACGAAGGAAAGCTGCTGCGCTTGAAGCAGCAATACTTCATGTGTTCAGCAGGTGTACAGAGCGCCTTGCGTACGTTCAACAAGCTGGAGCTACCGTATGATCGTTTGCCTGATAAAGTGGCCTTCCACATTAATGATACGCATCCAACCTTGGTTATTCCAGAACTGATGCGCATCCTGATTGATGTGAAGGGGTACGGCTGGGATGAAGCATGGGATATCACAACCCGCACAGTATCGTATACCAATCATACAACGCTTAGTGAGGCGCTTGAGAAATGGCCTGTATCCATGATCAGCAGGCTGCTGCCACGAATCTACATGATCATTGAAGAGATCAACAAACGCTTCTGTGGCATGCTGCTGGACCGGTATCCGGGAGATCAGGATCGCATAGGGCATCTGGCGATTGTTGCAAACGATCAGGTACGGATGGCGCATTTGGCGATTGTAGGCAGTCATAGCGTGAATGGTGTTGCTGCATTGCATACCGAGATTTTGAAAGAGCGTGAGATGGCTCCGTTCTATGAGCTGTATCCAGAGCGTTTCAATAACAAAACCAATGGTATAACCCATCGCCGCTGGCTGATGCATGCCAATCCGAAACTGTCGGATCTGATTACGGATACAATCGGTAACGAATGGATAACAGAGCCGGGCAAGCTGGACCAGTTGGCAGGCTTTGCGGATAATACATCATTCCAAGAGCAGTTCCGTTCAATTAAGCGGCATAACAAAGGGCGACTTGCTGCGTATATTCTGGACCATACCGGGACAGCAGTGAATCCGGATTCCATCTTTGATGTACAGGTGAAGAGGCTACACGGGTACAAACGTCAACTGTTAAACATTCTGCATGTGATGCATCTGTATAACCGGCTTAAGAATGATGCTTCGTTTGATATGGTACCACGTACGTTCATCTTTGGTGCCAAGGCAGCGCCGAGTTATTATTTTGCCAAGAAAATTATTAAGCTGATCAACACCGTGGCTGACACAGTGAATCGGGATGCGGCCGTGAATGACCGCTTGAAGGTATTTTTCCTCGAGAACTATTCCGTCTCTCTTGCTGAGAAAATCATTCCCGCTGCGGATGTTAGTGAACAGATCTCAACCGCAGGCAAGGAAGCTTCCGGTACGGGCAACATGAAATTTATGATGAACGGTGCTTTAACGATTGGCACGATGGATGGAGCCAACGTGGAGATGGCGGAGCAGGTCGGAGAAGAAAATATGTTCATTTATGGTCTGCGTGCAGATGAAGTGCTTGAATATTATCGTTCTGGAAGCTATCGTCCGAATGAAATTGTGCAGCATGATGAACGCATTCGCGAGGTTGTGGAGCAATTAGTACATCCAGGTGCATTCTGTTATCGTGATGGGGAGTTCTGGGATATTTATGACTCCTTGCTGGCTCATGGTGACGAATACTTTGTATTGCGTGATTTTGCTGCTTATGCAGATGCGCATGCTGCCATTGACCAGGCGTATCGGGATATTCCGGGCTGGACTCGGAAAGCGATATTGAACACGGCTCATTCCGGCATATTCTCCAGTGATCGTACCATTAGTGAGTATGCTACAGATATCTGGGGTATTCATCCCGTGTCCGGGAACTGGAAAGGTTAAGAATAGATTGTTAGACAAACATGTCCCCTTGTTCACAAGAGCCATCTCTGCTGGTTAATTAACCAGTGTAGAGAGCATCTCCTTGTAGAACAAGGGGATTTTTGGCATACAGTGAATCATAGTGTCATTCAACATGAAGAGAAGCGCAACTCACGTATCTTTCATCATATAAGTTCGCACACAAAATCAAAAAAATGATCTGGATCTCAGTCATACTACATAAGAAATCGTTTGATATTTCGAATTAGATAGGGGACTCGGCGCTATGGATCATTACACACGAATTCAGCTTGCTATTGAGTATCTGGAACAGCATTTGCAAGATGAGTTTAATATCAGAGAGACGTCTGCTGCTGCGAGCTTTTCGGCGTTTCATTTTCAGCGTTTATTCCAGGCGATCACCGGATTAACGGTACTGGAATATGTGCGCAGACGCAGATTAACGGAAGCTGCAGGGATGCTGCGGGACACGTCGGAAGGCATATTGGACATTGCGATGAGCTTCGGCTATCAATCTCAGGAGGCATTTACCCGTGCATTTTCAGCCTACTTTGGAATGACACCCGCGAAGCTGCGCAAGCTGGAAGCGGATCAAATGTCTCTTTTGAAGATGCAACAGAGCATTGATTTTAATGATTATCGAACTTCGCTTGGTGGAACATTCCACATGAACACACCCCATCTAGTCACATTGGCACCAAACTGGATCATCGGCTATGAATATAAGACCGACCTGAATGACAATCAGCATTATGCTGAAATACCCGGATTTTATCAAGATTTTGGATTGGAACAGAAATTCATGGCGATCCCGGAGAGGACACGCCCTGATATGGCTTACGGTGTGGCCTGTCATTTTGAAGAGGATGGAGAATTTTCTTTTATTGTGGGTGAAGAAAGCAGTGGAGCATCTCAGGTACTTGAACTCGGTTTTACCTCGATTGAAATCCCGGGTGGCTTGTATGCAGAATTCACCGTGGAAGGCTCCGGGCAGGATATTCGGAAAATGATCTATGGCAGCTGGCTGCCGCAGTCGAACTATGAACGGAGGGAAGGGCCAGACTTTGAAGTGACGGATGTCTGGAAATCGACCCCTGAACAATTGGACATGAAGATCTATATCCCGTTAAAATAGACCTACCGCTTCGCGGAAATCAAGGTCGGAGGACGGGATGAATGAACGAAAAGTCATGGCTTCACTCCAAGTGGATGTTATTCATTGTTGCTTGCATGGCAGTGCTTTACCTACTGATTATGGGCAATTTACTGTTTGTCAGTGGCCGAACACCAGGCATGTATTATCAATATAATCTCGTGCCCTTTGAGACCATTCGCCCACTTCTATTGGAGAGGGAGAGGTACCATACAGATGCCTGGGTCAAGAATTTGTTTGGCAATATCATATTGTTCATTCCGCTGGGCATCTGGATTCCGTGGTTGTTTCGGAGGTGCCGTTCGTTCCTGACTTTTACATCCACAGTGGTTTTGCTTCTGCTTGGTGTTGAAGTCACACAATTGATTACACGTGTAGGTTCGTTTGATGTGGATGACATTATTCTGAACACGATCGGTGCCTGGATCGGATACGCCGGATTTAAGTTAATCGTATGTTCATTAAGAAGGACTCGGAATTGAACCGCAGATCGCGGTCCATGACCGGGTCTTTTTGCATAAGATACCTTTCAAATGTTTACAAGGGAATCTTTTCGGATAAAACATATTAACGGCTTAATACAGTGAGCAGAGATTATATATATAAATTGAACTAAACATTTACACGAAACGGAGAGGACAGAAATAACCAGAGGAAGCGAAAGCGTTCGCCTTTATCCCCGGATTTTCCCCTATAAGGGGAATTCATAAAATCTGGGGATAACAGCGATCGGAAGGTTGTTCTGTCATCGGAGTGTCCAGTGTAAATATTCTTTAGTTCAATTTATATATTGGACAAAGATGAGAGCGAGGTGGGCGATATCGTTTGGTGGAAAGAGAGTGTGGTATACCAGATTTACCCGAGCAGCTTTAAAGATTCGGACGGAGATGGATATGGCGACTTGCAGGGGATCTATGAGAAGCTTGATTATTTGGAGAATTTAGGCGTAGATGTGATCTGGCTCTGTCCCATTTATGATTCACCAGGACATGATAACGGATATGATATCCGGGATTACTACGGCATTTTACGCAAGTATGGCACGATGGAGGATTTTGATCGCTTATTGGCAGAGGCACACAAACGTGGTCTCAAGATCATGATGGACCTGGTGCTGAATCATACGTCAGATGAACATGCGTGGTTTGCTGAATCGCGTTCATCAAAGATGAATCCGAAGCGGGATTATTATATTTGGCGTTCAGGTAAAAATGGGCAGGTTCCGAATAATTGGGAGTCCTATTTTGGAGGTTCGGTGTGGAAGCATGATCCCGAGACAAATGAATATTATCTGCATCTGTATTCCGAACAGCAACCGGATCTTAACTGGAACAATGAACAGATGGCAGAAGAGATGTATGAGATGGTGCATTGGTGGCTGGAAAAAGGGGTAGACGGATTCCGCTTTGATGCAGTGGCGCATATCGCCAAGGCAGAGGGCCTGCCAAGTGCCCACAATCCGAATAATCTGCCAGTGGTTCCAGCGTATCAGCTCTTTTCCAACTTGGAACAGGTACACTCGATCTTGAAGAAACTGAATAACATGATCCTGAAACCCTACGGACCCATGACAGTTGGCGAGACTTCAGGACTTGGACCTGAGCAGGCCTTGGCTTATGTGGGGACGGATCGTGATGAGCTTAATATGGTATTCCAGTTTGAGCATATGTTCATTGATGCTAAATCCTCCGGAATTGGTAAGTGGAACTATAAGGAATGGAAATTGACCGATCTCAAAGAAATCATGAGCCGGTGGCAAACGGTTTTGCATGGTAGAGGCTGGAACGCCAATTACATGGGCAATCATGATCAGCCCCGCCCGGTTTCCCGTTTTGGTGATGATGGTAAATATCGGGTGCGTTCCGCTCAGATGTTGGCGACATGGATGCTTACTCTTGAAGGAACGCCATACATCTATCAGGGAGAAGAGATTGGCATGACCAATGTCGCATTCCCGGACATCGAACAATACCGGGACATCGAGACCAAAAATTATTACAATCATTACATTAGTCAAGGTAAGTCGAAGCATGAAGTCATGCAGGCAATCTGGCTGAAGAGTCGTGATAATGCCCGCACGCCGATGCAATGGGATGATACGGAACACGCAGGGTTTACCAAGGGTCAGCCATGGATACAGGTGAATGATAATTATTCCGAGATTAATGTAGCCGATGCCGAAAGTGATCCGCAATCCATTTTGCATTATTACCGTAAGCTAATTGCGATTCGCAAACAGCATAAAGTGCTTATCTATGGTGCGTATGAACTGCTGCTGCCGGATGATCCGGATATCTATGCCTATACACGAACGCTGGATGATGAGCAGATGTTGGTCATTCTGAATTTTCGTGGGCATGAGCCTGAGATGCACTGGCCAGAAGGCTGGAATGCTGAGAAAGCCAAACTGATCATCAGCAATGTAAGCAGACGTTATTCTACCGATGAAGGTGCCATCCAGCTTCAGCCGTATGAAGCAAGGGTGTATCGTAAGCAACGGTGACACGGAGGCTATCGTAATTTTGCGTTGGTGAAGAGGTATGATTTATAATAAATAGTGGTTTCAAAATAATCAAAACATATGTCGGGAGGAATCCAAGTTGTTGAATATTACGTTCCACGGTCACTCCAGTGTACAGCTGGGCACAGAAGAGAAGTCTCTGATCATTGATCCCTTCCTGCGTGGCAACGAGCTTGCTGTCACGAAGCCTGAAGATATTAAGACAGATGTTGTGTTGCTGACACATGCACATATGGATCACATCCTCGATGCTGAACCTATTGCTAAAGCGAATAACGCCAAAGTTGTCGCTATTGTGGAATTGGCTACATATATGTCCTGGAAAGGTCTGGACACGCTCGGCATGAACATGGGCGGAACGGTGGATCTTGGCTTTGCTCAAGCCAAAATGATCCAGGCGTTCCATACTTCCGGGATTGTGCTGGAAGAAGAACAACGGATCATGTATGCAGGTTTGCCTGCTGGATATATCATTACTATTGGTGGCAAAACGATTTTGCATGCCGGAGACACAAGTCTCTTCGGGGATATGAAAATGATTGGTGATCGCCATGATATTGATGTAGCTTTCTTGCCGATTGGTGGGCATTTCACTATGGGACCTGAGGATGCGCTACAGGCGGCGGAATGGTTCAATGCCAAACTGACGATTCCGGTCCATTATGATACATTCCCGGTGATTCGTCAGGATGCGGAACACTTCGTGCAACAATTGGCTGCCAAAGGGTTGGAAGGCCGTGTGCTGGCCCCAGGAGATTCCATTACCCTGTGATGCACATTTAACCCCTGTTCAATAATAAATGGATTGATGGATAAAGACGAATATCACGTCAAGATAACTGACGTGGTATTCGTCTTTTTTCGGTTTCAGGTTCAATTTTCACCAATAGAGTTGGTACAAATGACAAAAACATTGAAATTCCATTGTTGAACTCCCGTTTAGAATGATATAAAAAGTTACACGGAAACCAAACGGAAATCCGAATTGACCGCAAACAGGGGGAGCGTTCATGTCATTTATGAAATCATTATTTTTTCAAATTATTGTAGCGGTAATCATCGGGATTGGTGTAGGCATCCTGTGGCCGGATCTGGGTAGCTTGCTGCAACCGCTCGGAACAGGTTTCATCAAATTGATCAAGATGATCATCGCACCACTGATTTTCATGGTCATTGTGACAGGCATTGCGAAGATCGGTGATCTGAAGTCGGTAGGTCGCATTGGACTGAAAGCTATCGTGTGGTTCGAGATTGCAACTACAGTGGCGCTGGTACTTGGATTGGGAACAGCCAATCTGCTTCGCCCCGGTGCCGGAATGAACGTGGACCCTTCAACCATAGATGCAAGCGGCATTGAAGCGAAAACCAATGGTTCCGAGTTACCACATACGGTAGACTTTATTATGAATATTATTCCGACAAGTGTTGTAGATGCCTTTGCACAAAATGCACTTCTGCAAGTACTGCTCGTGGCATGCTTGTTCGGGGTTGCTCTGGCAGCAACAGAGAGCAAGGCAAAAGAGAATGTACTGACGCTGATTGAGAACTTGCTCAGCATTGTGTTCCGCATCATCGGTTATATCATGAAACTCGCGCCAATTGGTGCATTTGGAGCCATGGCTTACACGGTAGGTGCCTATGGGGCTTCCACATTATCGTCCTTTGGTCTGTTAATTCTGGCCTGTTACGGCGCAGCGCTGCTGTTTCTGGTCATGCTGGCACTGGCTGCCTGGTGGATTACCGGGCTGAATTTCCTGCAATTTGTGAAGTATACCCGTTCTGAAGTGATGCTGGCGATTGGAACCGGATCATCAGAAGTGGTGATGCCGCGCATGATGGACAAACTAACCAAGGCGGGTTGTGATCGTGCGGTTGTGGGTCTTGTAGTGCCGACGGGGTACTCGTTTAATCTGGATGGCGCTTCGATCTATTTATCCTTGGCAACGGTTTTTGTTGCTCAGGCCGTAGGGATTGAACTGACATTGATGCAGCAGATTACAATTTTACTGGTGTTGATGTTAAGTTCCAAAGGCATGGCAGGAGTACCTGGCTCCGCATTTCTGGCCCTGTCCGCAACGGCAGTGGCCGTCAATGCTTTTCCGGTAGCAGCGGTTGCTCTGCTGCTTGGTGCAGATCGATTCATGGATACAATGCGTGTCTTCACAAACCTGATGGGCAACTGTGTTGCAGCATTTGTGGTTGCAAAATGGGAAGGTCTGCTGGATCAGAAGCGAATGCGTGCCGTACTCTCTGGTGAGATCAGTGCTGCTGAACTGGAAAGGGAAGAACAGGCTGCACTATCTTTATTGAAGTTAAACATGCAGGAAAAACAGGGAAAAGCCGTAGTTTCACCCGAGATGTCATAAGAGGCGTTTTTAAAAAGTTCAACCAAGTAGACCGTCTGTTGCCCACCCAATCGTGGGAAGAACAGACGGTTTCTTGTTGTCCCAATACAGATATCATGGAGTTTACGAACGCAGGTTCCAAAATAAATGTTACAGAGGAAAGATTTATGGGGAATGTGTAGAAGAGGCGAAGAATATACATATTATAGTTTCAACTTGTATATACATGTTTACTTATGTAATATAGATATGAAGTTAACCGAGAACATCACATAAGAGCATTACAATTTATTGGAGGCGTTAACATGAGTTCTAATAACACAACTCCGTCATCTTGGTGGAAGACATCAACGGTGTATCAGGTATATCCGAAGAGTTTTAATGATACAACCGGATCGGGTACGGGAGATATTCGTGGATTAACCGAGAAGCTTGATTATTTGCAGCATCTGGGTATCGATATTGTATGGTTGCAGCCGGTATATGTATCCCCACAGCATGATAATGGATATGACGTAGCGGACTATTACCGCATTAATCCGGATTATGGGACGATGGAGGATTTTGACGAACTGCTGAAAGGTCTGAAGGCTCGTGATATGAAACTGATGATTGATATCGTAGTGAATCACTCCTCGACAGATCATGAGTGGTTCCAGCAATCCCGTTCTTCCAAGGATAATCCGTACCGGGATTATTATATTTGGAAAGATCCTGCTCCGGACGGCGGTGTGCCGAACAACTGGCAATCCAAGTTCGGTGGGCCTGCATGGCAGTACGATGAACAGACGGGACAATATTTCTTGACTTTATTTGATAAAACGCAGGCAGATCTGAATTGGGAGAATGAAGAAGTACGCAAAGCTGTGCGGGATATGATCAAGTTCTGGGCCGAAAAAGGTGTAGATGGTTTCCGTATGGACGTGATCAACCTGATCTCCAAAGACCAGCGTTTCCCTAATGATGATGGCAGCGTGTCACCGGGTGATGGGCGTAAATATTACACGGATGGACCGCGTGTCCATGAGTACATCACCGAGATGTACGATGAAGTATTCGGGCCTCACAACATGGTGACAGTAGGGGAAATGTCCTCTACAACACTGGAACATTGCATCCAATATTCGAACCCGGCTTCCCGGGAGTTTTCGATGACGTTTAACTTCCACCACCTGAAAGTGGATTATCCGAATGGTCAGAAATGGGAACTGATGCCGTATGATTTCGAAGCGATGAAGCAGCTCTTCAGTGAGTGGCAGACAGGCATGCAGGCCGGTGGAGGTTGGAACGCGCTGTTCCTTAATAACCATGATCAGCCGCGGGCACTATCCCGATTCGCCGATGATGGTGATTATCGTGCCGAGAGTGCCAAGATGCTTGCAACAACGATACACGGAATGCAAGGTACACCTTATGTCTACCAGGGTGAAGAGATTGGAATGCCGAATCCAGTCTGGAATGACGTTAGTGAGTTCCGCGATATCGAATCAACGAACATGTACCGCCTGCTTCAGGAAGAACGAGGCAAATCCGCTGAAGAAGCTTTCAACATCGTAAAAGAGCGTTCCCGGGACAACTCCCGCACACCGATGCAGTGGGATGGCAGTAAGAACGCCGGATTTACTACCGGAACACCTTGGCTGAAAGTAGATGAAAGGTATCCGTCCATTCACGTGGAACAGCAACTGGCTGATCCGGATTCAATCTACTACCATTACCGCAAATTGATTGCCCTGCGTAAAAAGGTTAACGTGCTGATCGACGGTCTGTATGAACGATTGGACGATGCACACCCGGATGTATTCGCGTACGCACGGACCAATGGAAATGAAACTCTGATTGTTGTATCCAACTTCAGTAAACGAGACGTCACGTTCTCGCTTCCGGAAGCAGTCTGGAATGATCACATTGCAGGCAAATCAGCAGAGTTACTCATAGGAAATACGGAGGCAGCCCCTGCGCTGACGCAGGAAATCTCTCTCAGTCCGTATGCTTCCTATATGTGGCTTGTACCACAACAGGACTAATCACATTTTATAAATAGGAAGTGACACTATGGCAATTGATAAAAAACAGGTTGAGGAGATCGTCCGGGCAGTTGGTGGCAAAGAGAATATTGAAGCTGCAACACACTGTGTTACACGACTCCGGTTTGCCTTGTACGATGAGAGTAAAGTGGATACTGAAAGTCTGGATCAGAATGATCTGGTCAAAGGACAGTTCTCTTCCCAAGGACAATTCCAGGTCGTTATTGGGCCTGGTCTGGTGGATAAAGTCTATGATGAGATGATTCAGATTACCGGGGGAGATCGTTCTTCCAAAGATGATGTGAAGGCGGTTGCTGGTAAAAAGCAAAATCCAATCCAGCGAGCGATTAAAACACTCTCGGATATTTTCATTCCAATCTTGCCTGCAATCATTACGGCAGGTCTATTGCTCGGGATTAACAATATTCTGACAGGTCCAGGCATTTTCTTTGATGGAAAATCACTGGTGGATGTCTATCCAGCCTGGAAGGATCTTGCGTCCATTATTAATACAATCGCAAGTACAGCCTTCACGTTCCTGCCGGCTCTAATTGGTTGGGCAGCTGTAAAAAGGTTCGGCGGCAGTCCGCTGCTCGGGAT
The DNA here is from genome assembly GCF_037969885.1 of Paenibacillus sp. FSL R7-0313. Taxonomy (NCBI): domain Bacteria; kingdom Bacillati; phylum Bacillota; class Bacilli; order Caryophanales; family Paenibacillaceae; genus Paenibacillus; species Paenibacillus sp. FSL R7-0313. The sequence continues at coordinate 5,366,941 of NZ_CP150219.1, read as the reverse complement.
CGTGCTTGGTCTCATTCTGGTACATCCCGATCTGCTGAGTGCATATGGTTACGCTGATGCTGTGAATAATGGCACGGTGCCAACATGGAATCTGTTCGGTTGGGAGATTGAGAAGATCGGTTATCAAGGGCAGGTTCTGCCAGTACTGGTATCGGCATATCTGCTTGCGAAGATGGAAATTTTCCTGAACAAAAGAGTGCATGATTCAATTAAACTGCTGGTTGTTGCACCAGTTACGTTGCTGATTACCGGTTTCCTGGCATTTACGATTATTGGACCGGTTACATTTGCTATTGCAAATGCAATTACATCTGGCTTGATCTATGTATACGATTCCTACGCGGCGCTTGGCGGTCTGATCTATGGTGGTCTGTACGCTTTGCTTGTTATCACCGGTATGCATCACACGTTCCTCGCGGTGGATGTTCAGCTCATTGGTAGTCAGGGCGGTACGTTCCTGTGGCCGATGCTGGCATTGTCCAATATTGCACAAGGTTCAGCGGCACTTGCGATGATGCTTGTCTTGCGTGAGAAGAAAATGAGAGGACTTGCGGCAACGTCTTCGGTGTCAGCCTTCCTCGGGGTAACCGAGCCGGCGATCTTCGGAGTGAATATCCGTTACCGTTATCCGTTTATCTTTGGTATGGTCGGTTCCGCGATTGGTGGTGTGTTGCTGACGATGAATAATGTTCAGGCAACCTCCATCGGTGTAGGTGGCGTACCGGGATTCCTGTCGATTTTCCCTAACAAGTGGGGTGTCTTCTTCATCGGCATGGCGATTGTCCTGGTTGTACCATTTGTACTGACTGTCCTTTTTGGCAGAGCCAAACTGAGAAAAGAAGATCGTAGTGCAAGCAATGAAACCGTTGCTGAGCCTAAAGCGTCTACATCGCAGTCTGCTTCAGGTGTTACTTCTTCAACTGCAAAAACAGATCCAAACCAGCGCACACGTAGTGCAGCTCAAGTAGGGGACGAAGCCGTGAATACACTGGAAATTATGGCGCCATTAACAGGCCAGGCCGTATCGCTGGAGCAAGTACCTGATCCGGCTTTTGCCGAGAAACAGATGGGTGAGGGTGTAGCGATTGAACCTTCCGGCAACGTTGTTGTTGCCCCGTTTGATGCTCAAGTCGCTCATGTGATCAAGAGTAAACATGCTGTGATTCTTGAACACGCGAGTGGATTACAGGTTCTGATCCATGTCGGGATCAATACGGTATCGCTCAAAGGTGAAGGCTTCAACATGCATGTCGAAGCTGGCGAGCATGTAAAGGCTGGACAAAAGCTGTTGGAGTTTGATCGTAAGGTCATTGAAGATGCGGGATACCCGCTGATTACACCAATTATCATTCCAGATGGTCAGGATATGGTTGAACGGGTGGAAGTCACCACAGGTGATGTTACATCTAATCAAAATGGTGTGCTGAAGGTTCATTTGATAGGTTAATTGAATACAACAACAAGAAGGGGCTGCGTGATGTGCAGCTCCTTTTTGTTGTATGATCGTTATTTTCATGACGATCATGGTAAACTGTATATAAAATGGAAGAATCACATTTTTAAAATAATGGTGGTTGGAAAGGTTTTTCTGACAAAGCAAGCTTCAGGCATGTTCGAGTCGTGGCGTTCATATGGTGGAGAAAGAGATCCTAGTCAATCGATGAGGAGGAGAGCCATGACACGTATTGCGGTGATGGTCATTCATGGGCTGGGTATGCGGAAGGAAGGGTATGCGGACAAGCTGATTGCTTGTTTGCATAAGGAATTGGACAAGGTAATGGTCTTGCCTGGAGCCTCCAAACAGATGCTGGATATCGAACCTGTATATTGGGCGGATGTATTTGAGGAGCGGGAGGAGGCACTCTTTCAACAACTCGTCAGCTCTCCGGGATTGAACTTTCAGGCGTTGCGCCGATTTGTTATCCATTACCTGGCTGATGCGGTTGCTTATCAACCGGTGGAAAATCAAGGCCATAACTATGATGCCGTACATCGAACGTTGAATCAGGCGATGCATACCCTTGCACAGCGTAATGGACCGGAAGCTCCGCTCTGTGTGGTTGCCCATAGTTTGGGTGCCGTAATCGCGAGTAACTTCTTCTACGATCTGCAATATCCGTCCAGTCGTGTACCTGAAATTGTGGATGTGAACTCGGCTCTGGAGCGGGGGGACACGTTGACCAATTTTTACTCGTTTGGTACAACATTGCCCTTATGGAGCTTGCGTTACCATGACTTTAGTTGCCCAATTCAAGTGCCCTCTTCCCATGTGAATCAGTATTATGCAGGGCTGGAAGGGGAATGGGTGAACTTCTACGATCGGGATGATATTCTCGGTTATCCATTACGTCCCATTGATCCTGCTTATGAGAAAGCGGTCAAAGAAGATATTGAAGTGAACTCTGGCGGCGTGGCTATGAGTTGGAATCCGCTAAGTCATGGGGGGTATTTTTCAAATCGAAGTATGAATCGGAGAATTGCTCAGGGGCTTGCTCGAACCTGGACCTGGATAAATCGTTCATAAATAAGAGGTAGTTCAAAAAGTCCGCTTTTGATTACGAAGGATGCCTAATGGCATCATCAGCATCGAATATGGAATTCAGCCGAATAAGCATATGCTTACGAAGTATGTTTCCTGCGGAAACATTGTAGTTGCTCACGTAGCTCTATCTACGCTCCGCTACTCCATTTCTAGCTTCATCCCATCTTCTTGGTACTGAAAACCGATCTTTTTGAACACGTATTTTAAGTACTATAGTTATTGAAATTAGGAGGTAATATGTATGGAATGCAGGACAGGCTGTGCCGCATGTTGTATCGCGATTTCCATATCATCACCGATACCGGGCATGGCTCATGGCAAGCCGGCAGGTGTACGGTGTGTGCAGCTTACCGATGATAATCGCTGCGGAATTTTTGGCCAAAAAGATCGTCCTGCGGTATGCAGTGGATTGCAAGCTGAGGAAGAGATGTGTGGTAGCACCGATCAGGAAGCATTTGATATTCTAACCTGGTTGGAGCAAGAAACTGCACCGAAGGTAATATGAGTAGGTTGTTTTAATGAATTGGGATAATTATACTTAATATGGAAGAAGGTTGATTAGAGAGAGGAGACGCGAATACAATGGGGCTTGTTAAACGTTTTGTATTGGTTGTTGTGAATATGATCGGAGAGTTATGGATGGGATTTTATCGACGTAACTCGGATTATTATGACCATCAGACTTCGGAGTCCAAAAGTAAGATTGGCTATTATGCATTTATTATTGGGGCAACAGTGGTTACGGTAGGCATTGTGGGCTGGATGTACAACCGAATATATTCATAATTAGTCATTATGCTTAAAATTGAATGAGGCAAAATGCTGAAGCAGAGTCTGTACAAATAAAAGAGGGTATCCGCAGGATGTGACATCAAATGGATACTCTCTTTGGCATGGGATCAGGTAGGAATATGATCATTGAGGATAGGGTTTAGCTTTCTTTTCTTTCAACATATGTACAAGAATCATCTTCAGTACGGAAGAGACGATGAAGAAAATAAATAGAATCCGAAACAATTGATACCCGGATACAACCGAAAGATCGGCATTCACTTCATGTGCCATGATACTCATCTGATCCATCCCGCCAGGGGCCATACTGAGTAGTGAGGTTGCCGCAGAGAGGGAGAACACACTCATTAACAGATAACTCAATCCAAGCGCACCAACAATGAGCAGTACACTACTCATCACCGCTAGCGTGACTGTTTGTGTCTTGCGTTGCAACTGTTCCGGCTTGAGCATCAGTCCAACGTGACTGCCAATCATCAATTGCGATACGTTTAAGAGGGAGGTTGGCAGACTGGGTGTGTGCAGCGCTGTGCTTAATTGAACAACACACATGACAATCATGGGACCCAACATAAAGGCCGTCGGAAATCGGAGTTTGCGTGCAACCCATGCACCCGCTACACAGAGCGGAGCATAGAGAAGAATCTCAGGGAAAAGGGTACCCCATGTTGCTACGTCAATGAAAGGCTGATCTGTTCCACCACCTACAGTACCTCCAATCCAAGGACTAAATAGCAGGAACGGAACACAGAAGACAATCATGATCAGCCGAGTCACCTGCAAAAAAGTAACCAGCGTCAGATTGATGGATTTCATCTCTTCTGCAAGGGACACCATCTGGGACAGCCCTCCTGGAATACTGCCAACCAGCAGGGAGGGAAAATCAAAATCGGTTACCTTTGAAGCGATGTAGGCTGTAATTACACACAATGCAATTAACAGCAAGGTCATCAGCAGCATCATGGGAAGTTGTTGCAGGATGCCTTGCAGTGCCTCTTCTGTTAAGGTGAGACCAATTGAATAACCAACAATGAGAATGCCATAGTCCCGGATGGAGGTAGGCCACATAAGTGGCCATTTGGCGACTTGGGAACCAAGCAGCATGAATACCATTGGCCCGAGCAACCACGGGATCGGTGTATGAATGACTGTGAACAGCAATCCGCCAAGAACAGAGACACCCAGACTAAGAAAAAACCGAAAGACAACGTGGGAACCGAGCTTATGCATCAGTTCCATCCGTTTAGCCTACCGGTTGAATGAGGTGGTATGAGATTCAGGTATACATTCAGGTTTAATGAAAGATTCATGTTCATGTGTGATCACTCCTGATGATGAGATACGTTGCGTTATCTGCGGAACAACCAGGCTACTTTTGTTTAACTCATTAAGATCCTGCGAGAGCCGTAGCGGAAGGTTTGGGTTCTCTGAACATTACAAAGTACATCAGTGATGAAATAACGTATAGACAGCCTGTGATGCTGAATGTGATTGCATAACCCCAATACGTTCCGTACGTGGTGACCAGATAGGATTGGACAGGTCCCATGGTAGCCCAACCAATCATGAACGAGGTCTGCATCAGTGAATTGGCAATGCCGCGGCGTTTGTCAGAGATCCGATCCACCAGTATGGCTGAATGAATGGGATTGGCTGCGTTCATCAATGCTTGTCTGAATAAGAAACTGAGCGAAGCAATGAACAACAGATTGGTGAAGCCTGTTAATAGAAGGAAGGGCAGCGACATGACCTGGAAAATGACAACGGCTCTTACGCTTCCGACCTTTGCCGCCAGGGTAGGACCAATCAGCATGGATACAATCGTCATAATCTGACCAAGTGCAATCAGTAAGCTCATACCGCTCAGAGAAACCGAGAACCGATTGGTGAAATACAGATTCAGATACGGTACAACCAGTCCAGAACCTAATCCAATTAACAACTGAGTCACTATAAACTGACCAATCAGTCGGGAATCTTTTTTCTTGGTGATCGAATCGTCGTTGCTTGGGTTATTTGTTGAACTTTCTTTTAGATCCGCATTGGGTTGAAGAACGGGTTGCGCCGGAATTGTTGTCTGCGGAGCAGCCTTGCCTTCGGTTACAAATAACAGTGGAATAAATGCAGCCAGTGTTGCTGCACCACCGACAAATAAAACCGTCTGCAATCCGGTTACTTTGGCGAGTCCTGCCGTATGTAACAAATCTGCGAATACGCCGCCACCCAGGCTACCAAGCACCTGGGAAGCGAGCACAAGGGATGAATAATAACTGAACATTTTCAGCCGCTGGCTTTTCTTGACGTTTTCCGCCAGATAAGGAATGGCCAGTACTTGGAACACCCCAGCGAAAAGGCCAGAGAATACCGCGAACCAGATCAGTCCTGTAGCCGAATAATCGAAGGAGCGTCCGATCAGAAAGATTCCGCTGAATAACGCCCCGGTAATGAGTAATCGCTTGCGGCTGAACAGATCACCGCATAGACCGATAGGAACAAACATAATGGCTGTTGCGAGTGATTGAATACTTACAATCTGGCCGTTCATTGTATCATTATAGCCCAGACCCTGAATATACAGATTGTACAAGACAGAGAACATGCCATTTCCGATCTGATACAGAATGCTAGCCAGGAAAAACAGTTGAATATTGCGGGACCAGCCGCGAATTTCATCATGAATATGTTGTAAAACTCTCAAGTGGTTCCCCCCAGTCTGCCTGTGCAGTGATTCCAGTTTAACAGGAAAGGGGAATTTGCGGAAGAATTGACCACTGTTTATTTTGGTTCAGGGGCATCAATCACACGAGCAATGACGAATCCATCGTAACCTTTGCTACCGACCGTTTGTAGTGCTGTAGCTTCAAGCCGAGGGTGATCCGCGATCAACTGCAGGAATGATCGAACGCCCTGAACTCTGGGGTCTGTGCTGTCTGTGCGGATCACTTCACCGTCTCTGACGATATTATCACCAATAATAAGACTCCCCGGCCGAGTCAGTCGTAGGGCCCATCTCAGATAATCGGGATTACTCGGTTTGTCAGCATCGATGAAGATCATATCAAACGGTTCTCTGTATTCTTCCTGAACATCGGGAAGGGTGGTTAGTGCAGGACCAACTCTCAGGTCAACCTTGTGCATCAGTCCTGCTCGTGTGAGATTGGCTCGCGCCAAGTCCGCATGGTGTGGTTCGGATTCCAGTGAGACGATGCGTCCGTGTTCAGGCAGTGCTCTTGCCATCCAGATGGTACTGTACCCACCCAATGTGCCGATTTCAAGTACACGGGATGCACCTTGGATTTGCAGCAGGAGTTGAAGTAACTTTCCTTGATTTGGTGTTACGTCATGAGCCGGGAGTCCAGCTTCGGCATTGCTTTGCAGTGTATGTTCCAGCAGGGTATCTGATGGAATCAGCAGATCATTCATGTAATCGTCGACTTGAGTCCAGGTATGCTGTAGGTTGGTCGTATTTATATTTTTCATTTTCACATGTTCCTTTCTTTGTTTCGTGTATTGGATTTCATAATTCAACTATAGATGGAGTGAATGTATAAATAAAATATATATTATGTATGTTAATATAACTTTAGATTATGTATTTGACGTGGAAGAGGTGTAACACATGAATCTGCATGGATTACGATTATTTCATGCCATCGTGAGATATGGCGGGGTCACTCGTGCCGCAGAGGAACTAAATATTAGTCAACCTGCGGTATCTTCTCAGGTGAAGAAGTTTGAACGTGAATTGGGAATCCAGCTTTTTGTTTCGGAGGGAAGAAGACTGGTGCTTACGGATGCGGGGGTACAGTTAACCGGTTATGCGGAACGCCTGTTTATGCTGGAGCAGGATGTCGAGAATTTTGTGCAGGATTTTCGGGTGGGCAAGAAAGGACTAATCCGTCTTACCGCAACCTACTTGCCTTCAAATTTTCTGTTGCCGGGCTGGATTGCGCGGTTTAAGCAAATGCACGAGGATGTGGAGATTGTTGTGAGCACAACCAACACCCGGATGGCTTTTGACCAGTTACTTCGTTATGAGGCAGAGATTGCAGTGTATGGTGGAAGTGGAATTACACATGCGGGTGTCCAATGGGATGAATTGTTTGACGATGAGATGTGGTTTGTTGTACATCCAGACCATCCGTATGCAGGCAAAGAAATCGAGCTGAATGAGATGGTGGCAGAGCCGTTCATCATGCGTGAAGAAGGCAGCGCCACGCGTGAGCGACTCGTTTCCCTATGCACAACAAATAACCTGGCCGCTCCCCGCATTGCGCTTCAGTTCAACGGGCTGAATGAAACGATTAGTGCGGTGAAGGCAGGTTATGGAGCCAACTTTATATCTTCTTTGGTTGTGAAGGAAGATGTGCAGCAAGGCAAGCTGGCACGTGTGTTCGTTCGAGGTGTACAGCTGAGAAATACGGTTGCCGTATGTACACGAGCAGGGGAAGTGTTGTCGCCTGCTGCACAACATCTGGTCAAGCTTATCCGCCAAGAAGCTGCTTTGATGAAATAAATAGCGTGATTATACTTAAAATAACTTAAAGTCCATGTTCAAAAAGACCAGTTTTCAGTATCCTATAGCGGATTTTTGAACAGCCTCTTAAAAATGAATAGGTTGCTTCTCCAAATATTAACTTTCGCTTTGTTGTGAAGTTCCCCATGCATGTAATCGGGCGTATAGGGTTATGCCGCCAATGATCAGGACAGGAATCCAGACTGCAATCATGGGCAAACGGTGGAATAACAATGCTGCTGCAATGACGCCGATCAAATAGATGACAACAGCAGCTGCACGAAGGTAGGAATCTGTGGACAAGGCTTTGGTTAACGATCGGATATTGGCATGTCGCAGCTTTTTGAGAATGCTTACGGTATCCTCAACCACAGCGGCCAAATTATTGGTGAGCACGGTTGTTGAGATGCCAGCAATGCCAATGCGGCGTGCCGCAGTTGTTTGCATCCCCATTGCAACGGCAAGGATGACAATTAACAGATAGGACAGTTGTTCTGAAAATGGACTAATCATGGTGATTGCGAACAGCAGAAGCAATATGCTTTCAACAGTGAACACTGCTGTGACCCTGGAAGACCAGCCATTTTTGGTCTGCACAGGTCCAACCATATGTGCTGCAATGGCATTGCCGGCAATAAAACCGATGAGAGCAAGCAATGACCGCAGCACAACAAATTCCTGAGCACGGGCAATGGCAATACCCAATAAAACAATATTTCCCGTCATATTGGCTGTAAGCACATGCCCGAGTCCCAGATATCCGATCAGATCCACCATTCCGGCAGTCATGCAGAGAAGCAGCATAGCGTATTTTTGGAGGGTGCTTTGATTCATTCTATCCGTCCTTTCAGAAAAACGTAGCCCCTCCAGTATACAGCCATAACGCATGATTCTTCAAAATGAAATTCATAGTGAAAGACTTAAGGTGCAGCGAGCCAATCAAACATATTGTTCACCGCTGACTCATGTATTTTCTCGTGAAAATGATGATCCTGCCCGCCATAAGCGTGAAATGTGACGTCTGCACCTCGGCGCTTAAGCCAGTGATACATTCGGGTTCCGTGACTGTAATTCACCTGTGTATCTGATGTACCATGCATGATTAGCACGGGACAAGATAGTTTGTTTGCTTTTGACAAGGGAGAACGGGCGAGATAAGCTTCCGGAACTGCGCGTGGGGAGCCACCCAGCACCCGTTTCAATGTGCGCCTCAGGTCGGTTCGCTCATGGTAAGTGCGTTCCACATCGGCGACACCGCTCCAAAGAATTAACTTATGTACTTTGTCCGGTCCCTCATTGTAGGCAGTTGCGGTATGTACAGCATTAATGGCTCCACGGGAGAACCCCATTAACGATATCCGAGTTGGGTCGACAAAAGGTAAACGCTGTATCAACCGGTAACCTGCATGCACATCTTCGGCATCTCTTCCGCCATACTCGTCACGCCCCTCACCGCCTTCGTTGCCACGATAGGATGGGGCGAACACGATATAACCTTTATGTACAAATTGCTCAAGCCAAACGGTATTTACCCCGCCATAGCTGCCAAGTCCACCGCGACAATAGATCAAAACCGGCCACTGTTCCGGTAAGTTATCCGTATCATGTATTGTTGCAGCAGGGTAATGGCTGGCGAGCGGTTGCAGATGAAGATGTAGAGGCTTATGTATGGAAGCGAAGTCTGGAAAGGAAGAGGAGACAGAGCCGGGATGAGACGTTTCATATGTCGTGATATCAGGTAATGAACAACCTTGTGGCAGGTATAAATAAGCTTTAACTCGAAGTGTATCGGATGAATACGTCACTTGATAGAGCAGTAAAATCCACCTCTTTTATTAATATTTGCGTGCCAAATGACAGGGATGCTTCTATAGGATGCGCGTAAAATAAGTTCCCATACCTTCCAGGCTGAATCACCAGCCCAAATGTAAGAAATTCGTTTATTGGCTCCATATGATTTATAATGGTTCAGGAGACATGTGGATTGACCGCTTGTTCTCATATTCATAAAACTAATTTTAGTGTGCAGAAAGAAAGGGAGAAAGCCATGATGAACGCTCCACATCCAATCGATCAATTCAAGAAATTCAAATATGAAATTACGAGATTTATGATGATCTATAAATTTGCTCTGGATCAAATGGAGACCAAGATTGAGGTCCTGAAGGAAGAATTCCAGTCTTTGCATGATTACAGTCCAATTGAGCATACAAAGTCCAGACTGAAATCTCCTGAGAGCATTATGAACAAGATGTTCCGTAAAAATCATGAGTTAACATTTGAGAGCATCAAGCAAAATATCAAGGATATCGCCGGGGTACGGATTACATGTTCCTTTATCTCGGATATCTATCGCATTAAGGATATGCTGTGCAACCAGAGTGATCTGCGTGTACTGGAGGTCAAAGACTACATCGAGAATCCAAAGCCAAACGGCTACCAAAGCCTTCACCTTCTGGTGGAAGTGCCGGTGTACATGTCCAATGGTGAGGAACGAGCATGTGTGGAGATCCAGATCCGTACAATCGCGATGGATTTCTGGGCGAGTCTGGAGCATAAGATTTTTTATAAATACAATAAGGATGTTCCCGAGCATTTGACGAGAGAGTTAAAGAGTGCGGCAGATTCGGCAAATGCGCTGGATCAACAGATGGAGCGACTTCACCGGGAAATTCAGGAGATTAAGGACGCCGATAATGAGCGGGATGAAGAAGAATTGCGCCGTATTATTATTAACAATCAACAGTTCACACTGCCGTCCAATCTGCTCAAGCTGCTGGGTAGCGGGGAGTAGTATTTGATGAAAAGTACAACAGCTTCATTGAACACAAACTCCACATCTCGTGTACGGATGGCTTTAATTCTGGGGACACTGTCGGCCTTTGGGCCGTTGTCCCTGGATATGTATTTACCCGCATTGCCCACGCTGGCTGATGAGTTTGGTTCATCTACTTCGTATGCTCAACTCAGTCTGACGGCGTGTATGATTGGACTTGCGGTTGGACAGTTGCTTGCCGGACCGCTAAGTGATGTACGTGGTCGGCGAACACCGCTCATTGCAGGGCTTGTGCTCTATACGATCGCCTCCATACTTTGCCTGGTCAGCCCGACGATGGGCTCTTTTGTTGTGCTGCGGTTCATTCAGGGTGTAGCCGGAGCGGCAGGGATCGTTATCTCGCGCGCAATCGTCAGAGACGTATATTCGGGCCCGGAACTTACACGGTTCTTCTCCCTGTTAATGCTGATTAACGGCGTAGCTCCGATTGCTGCACCGATTATTGGTGGACAATTGTTGACGTATACGTCGTGGCGCGGCGTATTTATTTTGCTTAGCCTCATCGGAATACTGACGCTGTTGGCTGTCATTTTTGGTCTTGGAGAGACCTTGCCTTCCAACCGCAGATCAAGCGGCGGATTGAAGCAGACATTAATTACGTTTCGCCAAATCGCAGGGGATCGTCAGTTTATGGGGTATGCGTTAACCCAAGGGTTTGTAGCTGCTGGCATGTTTGCGTACATATCCGGTTCGCCGTTTGTGCTTCAGAAGATATACGGGGTATCCCCGCAAATGTTTAGTGTCTGCTTTGCCATAAACGGGCTGGGCATTATTCTGGCCAGTCAGATTGCCGGCAGACTTGCAGGTAAGGTATCTGAAACCCGGCTGTTAATCGCGGGGCTGCTAACCGCGGCGCTCGGAGGAACTTCACTGCTCATCGCCATTCTGGCTGGAGGTAATCTAATCTCTGTACTGATTCCGTTATTTCTGGTGGTATCCAGTGTTGGGTTGGTCAATACCGCGTCCTTTGCCTTGGCGATGGCCAATCAGGAGAAATCGGCAGGCAGTGCGTCTGCGCTTATTGGTGTGATGACGTTCCTGTTTGGTGGTATTGTCGCTCCCCTCGTAGGTATCGGGGGAGAAGGCACAGCTGTGCCAATGGGAATCGTTATCGCGTGTGCGGATCTCGGGGCCTTGGTGATTTACTTCCTAATGGTCAGTAGGGGCAGGAAGCGTCAGATGGATCAGGTGTTGAGTTAAAGACACTGATTCTGCACACCTTGCATTTGTGGGGTCTTAATAATGTAAAGGTACATCTGGTAAAAGAACGAACAAGAGCCTCATTTGGAAGGAATCATGCTTCCAAGTGGGGCTCTTGCTGTAGGTAAGGACAGGATTAGCAGAGCGCAAACAAAATCTGTGTATTGGACAGTATACCTGGCGTGAGGAATGGATAGAAGTACCCCACCACAAAACCAAACAGATTGATGGCAGGCCACATCAGGTACACATCATTGTATGTGAAGACAAGGGACCACCGGTTATAGCAAAAGTTGGGCAGCACACGTTCTTCGTTATCTCGTGGTGCCGCTGCACCAGTCTGTGCAAATTGCACAGCTTGAGTGAGGTTTTGCGGCTGTTGCTGGAGGAAGAGCGGAAGTAGACCCGGGCTGCTTTTGATCAGGTTATACAGAAAAAGCATTTCTGCCGGAGGCTGACCTACCGGACGAGGATAGGCACTAAGCAGGGTGGGCAGATTGCCTTGCGCCAGTTGCGCAGGTACGCCCGTTGCTGTACCCGGGAATGTACCCGGAATGCCTCCGGGGATATATGGACCAGGTCCTCCGCCTGGAATGTATGGAGGATAGGAGCCTTGACCGCCAGGTGTACCTGGAAACGTCTGACCACCCGGTGTGCCGCCACCACCACCTGGGAACAGTGGAGGCAATTGAAAGGAACGGTCTTCTCCATAACTTAGATAAGGGTTATATTCGTAATACATGTACAGAACATCCTTCCTGTCGTCGTATTCTGCATTCAGCATATGGCGGCATCCGCCTATATGTGAGTGCCGTCAAGAAGATTTTATATGATCTATATAGTTGAACTAATCATTTACACCAAACGGAGAAGATAGAAAAAACCTGAAAAAGCGAAGCGCTCGCCTAAAAGCTTTCTGAAAGAAAGCTGCATCGGAAGCATACGCTATCACCGGATTTTCCCTTAGAGAAAGGGGGATCGAAAAAATCTGGGGATAACAGCGATTGGAAGGTTGTTCTATCATCGAAGTGTCAGTGTAAATAATCTTTAGTTCAACTTTATAGCGCAGAGCATAATCGAATTGACAACTGAACTGATAACAATTATCATTGTCAATGGAATCGGACAAATGTACATACGGATATTATATGTATCAATAATAGTATCAATATTTTTGAACGTAGATATCTGTCATAATAACGCCTAATGAGGTGTTCATATTGAAAGGGGTTAATACAGTGTTTAAGAGAAATAGAAAGATGATCATGCTTCTAATTACGGTGATGGTCATGTCCATCTGGTTGGCCGCGTGTGGAGCGAAGCCTGCAGAGAACGGAGCAGCAGGAGAGAACGATACAACAACGGAGGCAGAGACGCAAACAGAAGCCGCTACAGAGCGCACATTAACAGATGCAATGGGACACGAAGTAACAATTCCCGCAAATCCGGAGCGCATTATCGCTTCTTATCTGGAAGACAATCTGGTAACACTAGGCGTTAAGCCAGTTGCCCAATGGTCCGTAGCCAACGGAATTCAGGAATATTTACAAAAAGATCTGAATGGTATCTCCACGATTGCTTTCGATCTGCCTTTTGAAGCGGTAACAAGTTTTAATCCGGATCTGATTATTATCGGTTCCGAAAGTGTAGTTGAAGGTGAGAAGTACGAACAGTACAGTAAGATTGCACCGACGTACGTACTCGGCGATGAGATTAATAACGACTGGCGCAAAACGCAGCTGAAAATCGGTGAAATTTTGAATAAGAGTGCCGAAGCACAAAAAGCGCTGGATGATTACGAAGTTAAAGCTACAGAAATCAAGGAAAAGATCAACACCGTTACAGGGGGGACAAAATCGGCAGCTGCCATTTGGTTGGTTAGCGGCAAGTTCTTCATCGTAAGTGACAATGTATCGAGTGGAGAAGTAATGTACAAAGAACTGGGACTTGTAGAGCCTGAAGTTGTAAAAGAAATCTCTGCCAATGCGACAGGTAACTGGTCTTCCATCTCTATGGAGAAGCTGGCTGAAATGGATGTAGACTACTTGTTCTTTGTGAATAGTGATGAAGGTACAGGGGCAGAAGCACTGAAAGATCCGGTATGGCAAAGCATCCCAGCTGTGAAAAATGGTAATTTGTTCGAGTTTCCCCGTTCCAGCAGCTGGTTATATAGTGGAGTTCAAGCGAATCTTCAAATTATGGAAGACATTCAAAAGAGCATTGTTAAATAAGAAATGGTCAAATGTATAACATGTTTGAACTCCTTGGTGCAATGGACACCAGGGAGTTTTTTTGTTAATACAGCATTTTAGGATATATAATAAAGAAGTTAGTTTATTGTATTGTCATGAAGTAGAGTGGTCATATACTTTGTGGCAGGGAAGGAGATATTACATATGTATACATTGGATCCACGTGAAATAACGGGAAGAGACAACTATAAACTGATGAGTGGTTCGGTGGTGCCGCGTCCAATAGCTTTTGTGACGACACGTTCAGATGAGAATGGTGTGATCAATGCAGCGCCTTTTAGCTTCTTTAATGTGGTTAGTTCGGACCCACCGCTGTTATCCATATCCATTGCACGTAAAGACGGTATCATGAAAGATACCGCACGTAATGTGCTTGCTCATAAAGAACTGGTCGTGCATATATGTGATGAAGCGATCATAACAGAAGTGAATGAGACAGCAGCTATTCTTGAACCCCACGAAAGTGAGCTTGAGCGGACGAAACTGACTACAGTGCCGAGTACAAAGGTCACCGTGCCAGGAATAAAAGAAGCACTTATTCGGATGGAGTGTGAGCTGTATCAACACATTCCTATCACGAATGATGATGGTAAACCGGTGAGTGACCTGCTGCTGGTACGCATTGTGCAGTATCATTTCAGCGAACAAGTCTATAATCCGGACAAAGGCTATATCCTCATGGATCATTTGAAACCAGTCAGCCGACTGGCAGGTAATGATTATGCCAAACTTGGGGAGAGATTTACTATAATTCGGCCTGAGTAGTTCTGACAGATCGAATATGTAATATAGGAACGGGTTTAATCCGGTAGCAAAGGCGGACAGCACGTGCGAAACTCGCATATGTTGTTCGCCTTTGCTTGTTAATATGAACATAAACAGGACAGGTAGTGAATAGACTTGTACTATATCCTGCACACATGTCATATGAACCTATTTTATATATAGGTTGTTTAAAAAGCCTACTTTTGAACACGTACTATAAGGGGGTTAAGCCGATGAACCAGCTTGAGGCAACTACTGGGGCAAGTATTATGGGAATAGGAACGGCGTGGCCTGCCCACCGTATTGAGCAAAAGGATGTGTCTGCCCGTCTCGCGCAAGCGCTGGAACATGAGCCAGATGCGAGAAGGTGGGCCAAACGAATCTTTAATCAGTGCGGTGTGGAGACTCGGTATACGTGTGAACCGAATCTGCTTGAGCCTGTTGATTCTTGCCGATATTTACCCTTTACCAATGCGGACGAGGTTCCGACTACATCCGAACGTATGGGCAAATACAAAGCTGCTGCTGTTCCACTTGGTCTCGAGGCGGCCGGACAGGCCATTCAGGATGCAGACGTAACCTCCTCGGAAATTACACATCTCATTACGGTGAGTTGCACGGGGCAATTCTTGCCGGGACTTGATGTTCGGCTGATCCAACAGCTTGAACTGTCACCGCAGATCAACCGGATTCCACTGGTGTTTCAAGGATGTGCAGCCGGTCTGAAGGCGATCCAACTGGCGAATTCCATTGTAACGGCAGATCAGAAGGCTACAGTTCTCATCGTGTGTGTGGAACTATGCACACTTCACTTTCAGCCATCTGCCAAACGGGACGACCTGTATGCCGCATCGTTTTTCGGAGACGGTGCCTCTGCCTGTGTTATTGGTGCGTCCGGAACAGACCGCAATGAATGTTTTCGATTAGGTCATGGGCAATCAACGCTGCTCCCGGATTGTGCAGAAGAAATGATCTGGGAAGTGGGCAATACAGGTTTTGATCTCTACCTGTCACCACAGATTCCGAAGCTGCTTGGTTTGCATCTCGGTCCAGAGGTAGAGCGGTTGCTGGAGGGTAGCAGTTTACCGGAAATATGGGCGATCCATCCGGGAGGCAGAGGCATCGTGGATGCCGTTCAGAAGCTGTATCAGTTGACAGATGAGCAGGTCTCCTACAGCAGAAACATTCTGCGGGATTATGGCAACCTGTCGTCCGTGACGATTCTTTTTGTTCTTCAAGCCATCCGCGAGGATTACAGACAGAAGGAAGAGCATTCCAGTGGGATTGCGCTGGCCTTTGGCCCGGGACTGACGGCAGAGTTACTTCCTTTTACATACATCCCTGCCCCCATAGCGAACAGAACACCTGTGAATCATGGTATCCAATAGTTCGCGAACCCGAGTGAAGGAGATATACACCGCAAGTGTATGAATGTGCTTAGATCTTACCGATGAACATAATCGAAGGACTAATCTAATTGCAGAGGAGCTTAGGTATGGGTTATCGCAGACTTGCTGCCTTCATCAGCCGATATCCGAGGTTCATTATTCTCTGCTGGGTATTTATCATCGGAATGTCAGCGGTCTGGGCGTGGAAGTTACCTGACATAGTTCAGGATCACGGATTAAAACGGGTTCACGGGGATGCGCAAGCAGTTGATGCTGTTCTGGAGGACGAATTCGGTTCTCCTGCTGATCCGGTTATTCTGGTTTTTGAGAAAAAGGAAAATACCTCGCCGTTACAGTTCCGGCAGTGGATCAAGGATCAATTGACACAGGTTCTAGTGCTGCCTGCGGTAACCTCTATCACGTCCCCTCTGGATGTTAGCGAAAGAGTGACGATGCAAGACCAAAGGGCATATGCCCTTGTGAAAATGGATGTGCCCGCGCATCAGATGGGTCCCCCACTGGAGCAGTTGCGCGCCGTGTTGGCAACAGACGGTCCAGGTACGGTGCAATTGACGGGAAAGGCAGTCGTGCAGCAGGATGTCAATCATCTGAGCTTTCGTGATCTGGAACGTGCAGAAATGGTCGGCCTGCCGATTGCCCTGATCGTTTTGTGTTTTGCATTCAGGGGGCTATATGCCGCGTTGATTGCTGTTATGATGGGCATCAGTGCTGTGATTACCGCTATGGGAGTCACGTCACTCCTTGGTTATCATCTGGAATTGTCCAACTTTATCATTAATGTGATTCCCATGGTGGGAATGGCACTCAGTATAGACTTTGCCCTGATCATCCTGAGCAGGTACAGGGAAGAACTTCAGCGGGTCTACGAAGATGAAGGCAAAGCTAACGTTACGGGCAGCAGCCTGGATATGCAAAGCGAGGTTTTGCGGAGCGAGATTCTTCAGCGAACATTGCGTACAGCAGGCAGAGCGGTATTGTTCTCGGCAGCTTGCGTGCTCCTTGGGCTGCTGGGTTTGCTCTGGATCAGACTGCCAATGTTTCTGAGTGTCTCCTTGGGGGCCATTATTGTTCTGCTCCTATCGCTATTGTTAAATGTTACGCTGCTGCCAGCTCTACTGTCACTGTCTGCGGATCGGGTCTTCAAGCGAAAGTTAATCCATTCGTTACCCAGACGCTCGGTCTGGCATAGATGGTCAGCAATGGTCATGAAACGACCAGTCAGTATGGCCATTGGAGGTACGGTTGTGCTGCTCCTGTGTGTTTATCCAGTGACCCGGTTGGAACTGTCCGTCCCGGATGCTTCTTCACTGCCAGAGAGAATGGAGTCCCGCCAGACAGCAGAGCAGTTGCAACATGATTTGGGGCAAAAGAATACCTCCGCCATCGAGATCGTGATTGGCGGACAGCAGGAACTGTTAACTGCCTCTCACTGGCAGTTGGCCCACAACAAAGCCCGTCAATTACTGCAGGACTCAGACGTATTGAGCATTGTTTCACCATGGGGTCTATTACAGCCGAATCAAAATGGCGCGCAAAGCCTTTTTCGAATTCCGCCGTCGTCGCTCACTCCTTCCATAGAAGGTAAGGAGTCAACAAGGACGGCATGGCTGCGTTCAACGGTCTCTGATCATTCCATACGATTGGTAGCCACCGTACACGGGGAGCCCGGGTCGGAGCAGGTGGCAGATTGGCTGGAACGAATGAGGAATAGCGATTATACGCTTGGTTCCAACAACGTAAAACTACGTTATGGTGGGGAAGCTGCCAAGCAGTATGAAATAATGCAGGAAGTCACAAGTCAACTGCCCAAAGTGCTGGTATTTGTAGTGGTCACCAATTATCTTGTGTTACTGGCGGCATTCCGATCGATGCTCATTCCAATCAAGGCAATTCTGATGAATCTGCTCAGCTTAGCCGCTTCATTTGGCATATTGGTGTGGGTGTTCAATGAAGGACATCTAGGTATGGAGCCGTCAGCCATTGCCATTATGATTCCTGTATTCATTGCAGGATTGGTGTTTGGCATATCCATGGATTATGGTGTGTTTATGCTGAGCCGTATTCAGGAAGTGTATAGACGAACCGGAGACAGTGATGTGGCTGTCCAACAGGGATTGGCTTCTACGGGTCGTCTGGTTACCTCCGCCGCGGCAATTCTGCTTGCGGTGACCGTGCCGTTTGCTTCTGCCGAAGTCGCAGGTGTGAGGCAGTTAGGGATCGGAATCACGGCAGCGGTGTTGATTGACGTTACATTAATTCGGCTAATACTGGTACCTGCATTGATGAAATTAATGGGCAGGTGGAACTGGTGGCTGCCAGGTCAGATGAAATGAAGGGTATTTCCGTAACCTGTCTTCAGGTTGGAGATATCCTTTTTGGCTAGAAATCGTGTGATTCTATTCAAAACAGGCAAACATGTTCAATTCATGGCTGACCTAGATGTTCTATAATGGATGGGATTAATTCCATGTAACAGTCTTATATCTACGTTATCCTACGAATAACAGGAGGGACACAGGCCCATGTCGGATATTGAAGCCTATTTACAACAACAAACGAATCTCCGTGATCGTTCCGCGTATCATGCAGATCAACCCCTGGAGTTATGGCGAAGTCAGTTACGTACACGTGTAAAAGAACGGTTGGGCGGTTTTCCCACGATGGCGGCCGCACTGAATCCTGTCTTACTGGAGCGCATTACATGTGACGGATATATTCGGGAGCGGATTGAAATCACGACCTATGCAGGACTTCGTATGCCTGTATATTTATTAATTCCAGATGAGGGTAACGTTACCGATACTAAAAGACCTGCTATCGTTGCTTGTCATGGGCATGGCTACGGTAGCCGAGAGATATCGGGTATGGAACCTGATGGGTCGCCACGGACAGGAGAGCCCGGATTACACAAGGACTTTGCAGTAGCTCTTGTGAAGCGTGGTTATGTGGTTGCGGCTCCAGAGCTGCTCGGATTTGGTGATCGAAGACTGGAAGAGGACCGCGATGCGCCACCAGGGGTAAGTTCCTGTACGAAGATTGCTGCGCATCTGCTCATGGTGGGGAAGACCCTCGCCGGTCATAGGGTGTATGAAACAACACGTGTATTGGATTATGTATCGACTCGGCCAGAAGTGGATTCGGAGCGAATTGGAAGCATGGGTATCTCGGGCGGTGGGCTGGTGACCGCATTTACAGCCGCGTTGGATGAACGGTTCAGGGCAACTGTGGTAAGCGGTTATGCAAATACATTCCAGGGCAGCATATTGGATCGGAACCATTGTCTGGACAACTATGTGCCAGGTATCCTGGGTGAAGCGGAGTTGCCGGATCTCATCGGCCTGATTGTGCCTAGGCCACTTTTTATTGAAGCTGGAAGTGATGACCTGGTGTTCCCCATTCATGCAGCGAGAGAGGCGTATGCCCGTTTGACACACATATATGAGCAGGCGGGAGCATCAGAATCACTGGATGCGGATTTCTTTACAGGTGGACATGAGATTAGCGGAGCGAAAGCCTATGACTGGCTTGACCAAGTTCTGTGAAGTTGTGGATCGTGCACCGAGTTAATTCTGATTCGAGAGGAGAATTCAGTGATGAAATGGTCAATATCGGTAAAGCTTCTGCTCTGTCTTGTTCTGTTTGCGAGTACAATGGGCATCGGTTTGGGAAGCAGTGGAGGGCGAGTCGCCGAAGCGGCAACAGACAATTACAGATTTGATTTTGGTTCGGGTGCTGTTGAGAGCGGTTACACAGGCGTGTCCGCAGGAGATGCCTATACATCTACGAAAGGTTATGGCTTCAACACACCTGCACAGATGAGGAATGTGTCTGCCTCAGGAAGCGGGGTTAAGAGTGACGCTGTGCAGTTTCTGACTTACGGCACGAAGAGCACCAATACCTTCAATGTGAATCTGTCCAATGGTCTCTATGAGGTCAAAGTGGTTCTGGGCAATACAGCCAGAGCGAGTGTGGCTGCAGAAGGTGTCTACCAGATCATTAATATGACAGGCAACGGGGCAACGGACCAATTTCAAATTCCGGTGACTGACGGGCAATTAAACCTGCTGGTTACGGAAGGAAAGACAGGCACCGCCTTCACACTTAGTGCACTCGAAATCCGGAAGTTATCCAATCAGACCGTTACCAACCGCACAATCTACATTGGTGGGGATTCAACAGTCTGCAATTACTATCCGCTGGGTAGCAGTGTACAAGGAGGTTGGGGACAGCTGTTTCCGTCCTATGTGAACAATTCCACCTTCCAGGTTCGCAATATGGCGGCAAGTGGTCAGTTTGCGAGAGGATTCCGCGATGATGGTCAGATGGAAGCGATTCTCAAGTATATCAAGCCGGGAGATTATTTTATTTTGCAATTCGGAATTAACGACACCAATGCCAAGAACAATACAACAGAGGCGCAGTTCAAGGAGATTATGCGGGATATGGTGCGTCAGGCAAAGAACAAAGGAGCAACGGTCATTCTCTCTACGCCTCAAGGCCGGGCAACGGACTTTAATTCAGCCAATGTGCATCAAGCGGAGAACCGCTGGTACAATCAATCCACCCGTGCACTAGCTCAGGAAGAGGGAGTCACCCTGGTTGAACTGAATAAGTTAAGTTCTGCCTATTTCACGTCCATTGGTCCAGCGGCAACACTTGGTCTATATATGACAGGGGATAGTCTGCATCCGAATCGTCAAGGCGCTGCGGAGCTTGCGCGTATTGTGGCTGCGGATCTGAGAAGACAGGGACTGAATGGTTTCTGACTATACTACTTAATCTGTCTGTATAATCAGTGTTTGATATGATCCGTGTATGAAAATAAAAAATACCCCCAGGACGTACCGCAAAACGAGCGGTTGATCCCTTGGGGGTATTCGTTATGCCTAGGCTTGGGATTATTCCATCATATCCTTGGCCTCATGGTTCACCTTTTTCCCTTTTAACAAAGGTTCCAGTTCATCTTGAACGCTCTGCTCCCACAGCGGTACATCTGTGCGATAGGCGGCCCGTCCGTTCAGATGTCCGGCCACCGGAGCCGTGATGAATACAAACAGGATACCAAGCAACAAGCGGGCACTGATATAGTTATCGAAGTACCAGAAGTAGAAAAATGTAGCGCTTAATACACAGAATACTCCAAGTGTCATACTTTTGGTTGCGGCATGGGCTCTCAGATATACATCAGGCAGACGAATAAGTCCGAATGCACTGAGTGCACTGAGTAGTGCACCGAGCAGTACGAGTAGACCTATAGCGGTTTCAGTGGTTACTTTAACGATCTCCATCATTTTTGAATACCGCCCCCCGTTCGATATAACGTGCAAATGCCACTGTACTTAGAAAGGCCAGAATACCAATCAGCAAGATGATATCCAGATAGGCTTGGGTTTGCAGCATCATCGACAGAACGGCAACGATGGCAATTACATTGATACCGATGGTATCCAATGCTGTAATCCGATCAGCCATGGATGGTCCCCGCAGCACCCTGTACAAGCAACCTAGTATGGCTAAGGAGAGGATGAGCAAGGAGATGAACAACAGTGAGGATAACATTAACGCGTCACCTCCATAATTGCTTTTTCGAATGTATTTTGGATATCATCTCTCATTTTCTGTTCATCCTTGATATCCAGTGCATGAATAAACAGTTTGCGTTGATTACCCGAGATCTCAAGCGGAAGAGAACCTGGTGTCAATGAGATGAGTAAGCAGAGCAGAGTAACCTCCCAATCCGAGGACAATTGAGTTTTATACGTAAAAATACCGGGCCTTATATCGAGCTTGGGCTTGATAATCTGGCGTATAACCTCAATGCTGGCTCGCACCAGTTCCTTGAACAGCAGTGTAATCAGTTTGAAGATGGCCCAGACCCGCACAATATAGAAGCGCTGGGGGAAAAATCTGCGCATTCCCCCGATGAGAAGCAGTCCAAGCAGGTAACCTATGAGAAAACCAACACCATTCCAGGCATTGTTCAGAAACATCCATACAAAAGCAATGATAAGATTCAGTACAATCTGAAAGGCCATAGACATCTACTCCTTCAATACGGCATCAATATAAATATTGGGATGCAGTAGAATATCGCCTGCGCGGGAGGTCAATTGGAACATGCCTTCAGCCCCCACACCCATTACGATGATGAATACAAACAGAATTCCGGCAGGAATCAGCAGGCCGTTCACCGCGTAAGGGCGTCTTGTAACCCCGGCAGGCGGTTCGCCCCAGAACGCTTGTATGAAGATGCGTAGTACCGAATATAACATCAACAAGCTCGAAAGCACCGCAATGCCGGTAAGACCATACAAGCCTGCCTGCAAGCCTCCTTCAAAGAGAAGCAACTTCCCTGGAAATCCACTGAATGGCGGCAAACCTGCCAAGGCAAGTGCGCTAATGAAGAACATCCAGCCGAGCAGTGGATAGCGATGGATCAGCCCACCCATGTTATCGAGTTTTGATGTTCCGGCAACAGCGATCAAGGCACCGCCGAGCAGGAAGAGCAATGTTTTGATCAACATATCATGCAGCATATAGAAGAGCAGCCCCTCCAGTGCAGGACGACTGGCCGAAGCCATACCAAAAGCGACAAAACCTACACCTGCGACCACGTTGTAAATGAGAATTTTGTTCACATCGCGGTATGAGATCGCACCAATGACACCAAGGACCATCGTTGCACCAGCCATCCATCCGATCAGTGTATGGAAGAAATCAGGATCATGATAGAAGATCAGTGTGAATGTTCGCACAATTGCGTACAAGCCAACTTTGGTAAGCAATCCTGCGAACAATGCAGTGACGACAGCAGGTGGTGCCGCATAAGAGCCCGACAGCCAGAAGAACAGGAACAGTCCGGCCTTGATGCTAAATACGATTAGGAAGAGTACGGCAATTAAGGTAATGACCCCGCTCTGTCCCACTTCAGCAATTTTTACGGACAAGTCTGCCATGTTCAATGTGCCAGTAATAGAGTAGAGGAAGCCGATGGAAGCGACAAACAGTGCTGAAGAAACGATGTTAATCAAGACATATTTAATCGTTTCACGTAATTGTCTTTCCGTACCTCCCAATACGATCAGTGCATAGGAAGAGATGAGCATCAGTTCAAAGCTGACAAACAAATTGAACAAATCTCCGGTTAGAAATGATCCATTAACTCCCGCAATCAGGAAATGAAAGAACGGATAGAAGTGGTGCTCTTCCCGCTCCTTGTTCACACTGCGGAAAGCATACAGTAGACACGCCAGTGCAATGATGGAAGCGGCTACGACAAGTAGCGCCGACACCATGTCAGCAACAAGCACAATACCATAAGGAGGTGCCCAACCGCCCATATTAAGCGTTAGAACTCCAGTTTGAGTCACACGAGTAATGAGTATGGTTGAGACCGCTGCTGTAAACAAAAGTCCGATGACACTAATGATCCGCTGGATATTTGTTTTCCGGAAAAAGAGCAAAGTCAGAACGCCTGTAATTAAAGGCAACAGAATCGGCAGAACGACGAGATTATTCATATGGGCGCCCCCTTACTTCTTCCATATCGTCTGTTTTTAACTTCAGATAAGAACGATAGGAGAGAACAAAGAAGAACGCAGTGAGGCCAAAATTAATAACAATTGAAGTTAGTATCAAAGCCTGAGGAAGTGGATCGACATAACGTTCAGCCATCTCCCCAAGCAGTGGTGGTGCCCCAGTTTTGAGACGTGACATGGTGATCAAGAGCAGATGCACGCCATGGGTTAGTATGGACATGCCAAGTACGATGCGGAGCAGGCTCCGCGACAAGATTAAAAAGACGGCAACCGCAAACAGAATGCCAACGGCTACACACATCAATATTTCCATATCAGCGATCCTCCCCGATCTGTAGAATGATGGTCATGGTGACACCCAGGACAGCGAGATACACGCCAAGATCAAACAGCATGGCCGTGGCGAGTTCTGTCTCTCCCAGCAAAGGAAGTTCGAAATAGCCGAAGGTTTGACTTAGGAACGGGACTCCGAATATAAATGAACCCGCACCCGTAAGTAACGCTATACCCAATCCGATCCCTGTGAGAACACGGAAGTCAACGGGTAACGCTTTGCGTATTGTATCAGTAGTGAATGCCAGGGCAATCAATACGAGCGCTGCCGCTGTTACCAAGCCGCCGATGAAACCTCCGCCCGGATTGTGGTGACCTGCAAAGAAGAGATGCATGGCAAACGTCAGAATGATGAACACAACGACCTTGGTGGTCGTTTGCAGCAATACATCATTACTCTGCAAGGGAACAGTATCCCACGAGGATGAGCTGCGTTCCCGGTTACCATATTTTTTCGTATTGTCTGTTTCATCATCCAGATCGGGCTCGGAATCCTGACTTTCGTCCTTCTTACGGAACTTCAAGCGGGCTCCGAGATCTTTTGCTTCGAGGTTCAGATTAATCATGGAGTAGATGGACAATGAAGCAACCCCAAGCACCATAATCTCCAATAACGTATCGAAGCCTCGGAAATCCACCAATAACACGTTCACGACATTTTTACCACCAGCCGAATCATAGGCTTCCTGAAGGAAGAAAGTAGAAATGCTGTCGAGTGATGCTGTTCCGCTTGCAGCCAGTGCCACAAAAGTCATCACGATTCCGACTGCAATCGCTACGATCATATTCACCGTGAGATAACTGCGGCTTGATTTGCCACGTTGAAGCTCAGGCAGATGGTAGAAGCAGAGCAGGAACAACGCAACGGATACCGTCTCAACAATCATCTGTGTCAACGCCAGATCCGGCGCCCGGAAGAGTACAAACAGCAGGGTTACGAGGTAACCAACCGCTCCGGTCATAATGACTGCCGACAATCTGTTCTTGGCAAAAGGAATTGAAACTGCAGCGCCGATGAGCGTGACTAGCAGTACCACCTCATAGAATGAGTAAGGTGCATTGCCCTGCAGATTCCAGGTAATATTTTCTCCTGAACGGAAGAAGGCATAGACCAGCAACGCGACCGTGAATGAGAAAATGTAAACGAGATAATTACGAACCGAGCCATTCATATAGGCTTCCGTCCATTTGCGTGCATAATGCTGAAGATTATCCAGCACGACATGGTACATATTGTTAATTGTTAATCCTTGTGGATAATGCTCATAAATATTCCTCCATCGTGGCAACAGCTTGTAGAGAGTGATTCCGAGAATCACAACTCCGATCGTCATAATCAGTTCCGGAGTCCATCCATGCCACAGAGAGAAATGTACATCGAAGCGCTCATTCCCATTTAAGAGGGATGGAAGCACAGCGGCCATTGCCGGTTCAATCAGTGATCCGGCCAGCAGATTCGGGAAGAGTCCGAATACGATGACAAGAACACCTAGAACAACAGGCGGAATGAGCATGCCAGCGGGCGCTTCGTGTAGCTTCTCGGCAGGGATCTCGCTTTGGCTACGACCGAGGAATGTTTTGAACACGATAATAAGCGCATAGATCAGGGTAAACACACTTGCAAGCCAAGCGAATACCGGCAATAGAACACTCCAGGACCCAAGTCCAAAGATTCGCAGATGCGTGACTTCTACCATCGCCTGGAAGAATAACTCCTTGCTCAGGAATCCGTTGAACGGCGGAATACCCGCCATGGCAAGTGAACCGAGCAATGCCACGGTGAATGTAATTGGCATGAATGAAGCAAGTCCACCGAGCTTCCGAATGTCACGTGTACCCGTTTCATGATCGACAATGCCTACGACCATGAACAGAGCGGCCTTGAAGGTCGCATGATTAAACAGGTGAAGCAGCGCAGCGGTTATTGCCACGGTATACATCGCAGAGGATTCGCCATATCCGAAGTAGAGAGCAGCAGATCCAACCCCTAACAGGGACATGATCAGACCAAGTTGAGAGATGGTCGAATAGGCGAGAATCGCTTTGAGATCGTTTTTTTTCACCGCCAGGAATGATCCATAACACAAAGTTAGAAGACCAACGCCAGTAACCAGCCAGAACCAGAGTCCCTCTCCACCGAAGATTGGTGTGAATCGGGCCACAACGTACAGTCCGGCCTTGACCATGGTGGCTGAGTGAAGATAGGCACTAACAGGTGTGGGAGCTTCCATGGCATCCGGCAACCAGATGTGGAACGGGAATTGAGCTGACTTGGTGAAAGCTCCAATCAGGATCAAGATAAGTGCGGGTAGAAATAGCGCGCTTTCCTGAAACTGACCCAATCCTGCAATGGTTGCACGAATACTGAATGTTCCGGTAATGAGATACATCATCATGAATCCGGTAAGCATGGCGAAACCGCCAAATACCGTAATCAGGAATGATTTTTGTGCACCTGAAGTCGAGGCTTTACGTTTGTAATGAAATGCAATCAACAGGAATGACGTAATACTGGTCAATTCCCAGAATCCGTAGAGCACGATCATATTATCAGACAGCACCACGCCCAACATGGCTCCCATGAACATCAACAGATACAGGTAGAAACGGTTCAGCGCTTCTTTCATATCCATGTAGAAGATGGAGTAGAGAACAACGAGGACACCGATTCCGGTGATTAGCAGTGTCAGCATGAGGCTCAGACCGTCCAGATACAGGTTAAATCCAATGTCCAGTGAAGGAATCCATGGGATATTTCCAGATACGGTATTGCGCTGTGACACAGCGGGTATGAGACTCGCAAAGTATACAAATAATAGTGCCGGAACAAGGAGAACCGGCCATCCCAAATGTAATTTACGGAAGAAACGATGCAGCGTGGCAAGAAGAATGCCAGCGGCAAAAGGCAGAATAACAGCAACATGAAGCAGGCTCAACATTACACCCCCAATGTTTAGTAGTTCGATTACTCTCTCTGTGACATACAGGCGCATGATCCTTTGAAGGATATGCTTGCTCTCTATATTCATAACCCAAGTATGTATATACAGAATCGTGTCTATTCTTTGAATGGAAGAAACACGGTGAAAATTTCAGTATAATATTGTATGGGGATGTATAATAAATAAACACACAAGTTCCGATAAATATGAAAACGATTAGGGCGTGTCTGAAACTCCGAAGAAGCAGATTTTGCCGAATTTTCGTTCCAAGCCAGGAAGTTTTCCGCAGGCGTGCCGGGGCACGTCAAGGGAAAGTGACGCAGCAGGGGGCGAAAAGGCGGTAAAAGATGCACTTCAGCGAGTTTTGAGACACGTCCGAGGTGACATTCCGTGTACTCTTTACAGCATAGTTATGTTGAAAAGCAAGATGGTTTCACCGTGTAATGGAGGAAGTAATGTCATTCAAAATTAGAACTGTGCTTACAGTCATCTTCGCTGTGTTATCCCTGCTGGTTACTCTGACGATTGGGTCTATTTTTAGCCAAAAGTCATTTGTTGCTGTAGAGACTGAGATTGGTCACTCGCTTACAGGCACGGCCTCACAGGCTTCAGACAAGCTGGATCGATTCATGTCCGCTCGCGCGGGTGAACTGGACCTGCTGGGCCGGATGGTTTCGTTGGAAGATGGATTCCAACCTGATGAGATTCAGATGCTGCTGGATCAGTTACAAGATAGCTTTCCCTCATTCTCATGGGTTGGATTCATGAACCCAAAAGGAAAAGTGTTAGCTGCCACGGATGGTATCTTGCTTGGGGAAAATTTATCGGAGCGACCTGTGTATCAGGAGGGAATCAAGGGTAAATTCATTGGAGATGTGCATAATGCAGTACTTCTTGCCAAGCTGCTTCCGAATCCAACGGGAGAGCCGTTGCAATTTGTCGATATCAGTTTTCCGCTGAAGGATAGCAAAGGACATATTCAAGGTGTGCTCGCTGCACATTTAAGCTGGGAATGGGCGAAGGAAGTCGAGGAATCCGTTCTTGCCCCATTGAAAAGGGAAGAAAAAGACATTGAGTTCTTTATCGTGAGCAAAAAGGAACATACAGTGCTGCTGGGGCCGAAGGAATGGGTTGGTAAACCGTTGGTACTGCCCGGCATCGAAGAGGCCCAGCGCAACAAAAGCAGTTGGTCCATTGAAAAGTGGCCTGACGGTAATGAATATGTGACAGGGTTTGCCTACAGCCAGGGTCATCTGGATTACCCCGGATTAGGCTGGACCGTAGTCATTCGTCAAGTCAAGTCTTCTGCCTTTGCTTCTGTGTTTGACCTGATGTGGTTTAATGTGTGGTCTGGACTCGCCGTTACCGTGCTGTTTGCACTGATTGGCTGGTTTGTCTCACGTCTGATCTCTTCCCCACTAGTGCGTCTTACCAGAGTAGCCAATCGACTGCGTGCAGGGGAAGAGCTTGAGATTCCTGCGAATAAGGGGATAAAGGAGATTGAAGTGTTGTCCCGTTCGCTTCGGGATATGCTGACCTCTCTTATGAATAAAAACTCAGAGCTCGTCGTGATGCAGAATCTGGCGCATTTTGATCAGTTGACTAGTCTGCCGAATCGCACTGCTCTTGAAGTGTATCTGGAGGAGTCTCTGGAGACCGAAAGTGAAAATCACACGCTGACTTTTCTCTATCTGGATCTCGATGGATTCAAACGGGTCAACGATACACTTGGACATCAGACTGGAGATGTGCTGCTACAGAAAGTGGCCCAGCGACTGTCGGCTCTTGGTCAGGAGAAGGGTATAACAGTCCGATTGGGCGGAGATGAATTCCTGATTGTACTTCAGTCTGTTGGAAGTCATCCGAGGGAAGAAGCCATGGCTTATGCAGAAGCCATCATTCAAAGTCTGAACAAGCCGTTTATTATCGAATACGAGCGAATTCGAATTGGATGTAGCATTGGAGGTGCTGAATATCCAACCAACAGCGACAACCCAAGTGAGATTATTCGGATGGCGGACGAAGCTTTGTATGAGTCCAAACGTGCAGGTAAGAACAGAATGACATTTTATTCCGAGTTGAAGCAGGATCGTTAGCGTATAATAACAATAGCTGGGTTATCCCAATTACCTTTGTGCGAATGTGCGTATAGACAAGGAGGGGTGAAATGTCTGGAAATCATACATCTGTACCTTATGGTTATGAGCCACCTGCGGCCAGCCGTAAAGGCACACTGACTTTTTATGACTCGTTTGAACATGTGACGGATGAGCAACTCGAGCGCGCTGCTGCAACGGTGGATACCCGTTCATTCATACAGCTTGTGCTGTATCCTTTACATGAGAGCACGTTCAAACGAATAAGCAAGGATACAATACAGGCATATTACAAAAGAGAAGACCGCCTGCATGATTGGCGGCGGGAACATCCAACTTCACGTATACGTGTGGAGGGGCTTGAGGGCAAGAGAAAGAAATATACACCTGTGGATAGCGCGTTGCGCCATATCACTGCGGAATATCCAGCCCCTCACTTTCTATACTTGACGATAGAGATGGCGAATATGTTTGCTTCATTTGATTCCTTCAAGGATTGGATCAAAGAGCTGCGTCTCATCATTGACGGATCGTCCGAATACCTGCATCCCAGGCTGGAGCAAAATCGTCATCGCTGGGAATGGGCGGAATGATGTACAGACATAGTTGCAGGTATGGATTTAGAGAGAAGATCGGCTAATTGATCATAAGCAAACCCAAAAAAAGTTGTGTTGTACAAACCGGAATTCCGGTGTACAGCACAACTTTTTTATTTATATTTTCTCTACGAAGGAGACGGAGTCAGATCAAGTGATGTTACGGTTTTATTTTTACCTGTTCGTTTGGCGGCATACAGACAGGCATCCACTTCCTCGAACAATTTGTCTTTGCTTAGATTAGGACTGTAGCTTTTGAGACCGATACTCACCGTGATGGAAGCTCCTTCAAGTTCCAGATGGCCCATCAGGGCAATCTTCTGACGAATCTGTTCCACCAAGGCATAGGCCTGCTTGAAAGATTGCTCAAACATCAATATGGCGAACTCTTCGCCCCCGTACCGTGCTGCAATATCACTTGAGGTAATCGTTTCCTGAATGATCAGGGACACTTTCTCCAGAATGATGTCTCCAACCCGATGACCATACGTATCATTAATGGATTTGAAGTCATCAATATCGATCAGGGCCAGATGCAAACTCAAGCCACTGTTGGCATACTCAAATGCTTTTTCGTAATAATCCTTGAATGAGCTTTGATTATAAAGGTTCGTTAAACCGTCAGTTTTGGACTGTTTGGTCATAATGGCATTTCGCACAATAAGGTCCTGCTTGGCAACCATACTGGCCTGAAGATCTTCCAAAACTTCAACGCCGCTGGTTACGATAACCTGTGCTACATATGTACCAAGGATTAGAAAAGCCGGAATGGATACCATGTCAAATGAAGACAGGTACAACCGGTAGGCCGGATCGAACAAAACCAGAAGGTAACCAATCATCTGCATCAGAAAGACAATCCAGACTCTTTTTTTACTGAAGAACAGTACCGAAGCAAAGATGGGCAACAGACAGATTGCTAATATAATCCGAATGTCATAATTGACATGAATAATCGTCCAGGCGATAACCGTGCTGGCTATAGACATGGTGTAAAAGGAATATGAACTGAAGCGCCGATCAACCCAACTTGCGAACAAAATGCATGAACTGCTGACGGCCGTAGGCCAGAAAAGCACATTCATCAAGAAATCTATCGGTGTGCGCTCATACTCCAGAAACAGGAAACAGCCAATCTGAATGGCGAAATGTGCAATGATAACAACCCAGTAGGCATGGAGCATTTTTTGAATCCATTTGGAATGTTTGAACTCGTATTCTGTTGGAATATGGCTATTGCGCGTATGGAAACCTTTCATATATCACCGCTGACTGCATCATAATGGTACGACAGAATTACTCTCGTATATGATGATTATAAATCACAATGAACAAAACGCAAATGTATTTAACTGTTATGTGAGAACAAAACTCACAGAAGTTTCGAGTTGTCACAAACTTTTTATGGAGGACAAACAAAACTCAACGATACACTCATAGACTATATACATGGCTCCGTTCCATATGTAGGAAATCATTGATGAAGGGGAGGTGATCTTCATTCCTCTTGTCGTTCGTTCAACCGTTAATGCTACGGGAGCAATTACATTTACAGGAAATACGCTTGGACTGAGTCGTTCGGAAACAGCGGGGGTACCCGGAACACAGGACAGTATTGGAGGTTTTATCACAACCAACACCAGCCTCCAGTACGGCACCTATCCACTGGGAACGACAAGCCTGTATCAGAGCAACAGTTCAGCAGCCATTCTTACGCTGCCGGCTGGAAGTACCGTTCTGTATGCAGAATTGATCTGGGGCGGCAGTTACATCAATGGTACAGTCAATCTGAGTGCTGCCATCAACAATCCGGTTACGTTTATTACACCGGCAGGGACTTCCAGTGTTACCCCCGATCCACTTACCTACAATCAATTTGATCTTGGGGGCGGTGCTGCTGGCTATGTACGTTCCGCCAATGTGACGACACTTGTACAAAATGGGGGAGCAGGTACATATATCACCGGAGCAGTAGTAGGGACTATTGTTATTACAAATGATTCCACGGCCAATCATGCGGGATGGACACTTGGAGTCATTTATCAGAATCCCAATCTGCCTTTTCGCAACATGTCTTTGCGTGCAGGAGGCGTACTCGTTCAATCCACTTCACCACCTGTCGTTACCACATTGACTGGATTTGCAACGCCCCTTTCCGGTGTACTGGGAGGAAGAATACTGTTCAGTGCGCAGGAGGGCGACGCGAACCGGACCGGTGACCAGGCATTATTCGGGCCAACCTCAGCTACATCGGTTGCTTTGTCCGGGCCCAATAATCTAGCTGCGAACTTTTTTGCTTCTCAGATTAACGGAGATACCGGAGCGCTTAATACAACAGGAACGTTTGGGACACGAAATCAGATCAACGGGGCTCCAGGCACCAATATTATCGGTGGACGTCAAGGCTGGGATATTACCAATGTGGATGTTTCAGCAAGGTTGATCAATAACCAGTCATCTGCGGTGTTGACATTAACCACCTCGGGGGATGCCTACATTGTCAACGCCAATGCAATTCAAGTTGATATTAATGCACCCAAGATCACATTGGCTAAGGCAACGGTCGCCGCCGGTGCAGTTGCCGGGGATAGTATTTTATATTCGGTTACCGTTACCAATGCAGGCACTGCGAGTGCGGCCAGTGTTGTTTTATCCGATTCACTTCCTGCAGGTCTTACCTTTATTCCAGGCAGTGTCACTGTTGCAGGTGTATCCCGTCCAACACTTGATGTGACGGCAGGCATTCCGCTGGGTTCGTTAACTTTATCCAGCAGTGTCGTTGTAACCTATCGAGCACTCATCGGTCAGGATGCAAGCATCCTGCAACTGGTGAATTCGGCCAATGCAGCCTTTACCTTTCAAAGCGTAGCAGGGGGGCCGGTCATTACCGGAGTTATTCCGTCCAATAACTCCACCCTTCCTGTTTATTCGCCAAACCTGTCCATTGTGAAATCGGCGAGTACCACCAATGCCACGGTGGGTGACCTGGTAACTTATACACTCCAAGTGAACAACGGAGGGAATGTTGCTGCCAACGTTACATTGAGGGATAACATTCCAAGTGGTAGCTCATATGTAGCAGGCAGCTTTCGTCTGAATGGAAATGTGATTGCTGGCGCCAATCCGGTTACCGGCGTTAATCTGGGGAGCCTTGCGGCAGGAAGTGCCAATACCGTGACCTTTCAGGTACTTGTAACAAGCTTGCCGACACCGCCGACTCTTGTGGATCAGGCTACGGCTTCTTATTCCTTCAATTCACCTGATGGTCGGACGATCACGGGAAACATCGCCTCGAATACCTTAACAATCCCGGTAACCTTGCCCAATGTGACCACGGTAAAATCAGCATCAGTCACCGATGTTGCTGTCGGGGAGACCTTCACGTACACCGTAGTTACTACCAACAGCGGTATTCAGGTGATTAACAATGTGGTACTTACAGATGCGCTCCCTGCTGGAATAACTTTTGTTCCCGGCAGTGCAACCGTAAGGGGAACTGTCGTACCGTCTGCGAATCCGAGCAGTGGTATCTCTATTGGGACATTGGCGGCCGGAAGTTCTGCAACGGTGACGTTTCAGGTGAATGTGCAGTCCCAGCCTGCTTCGGGTTCGTTAGTCAACCGAGCGGTAGTATCGTATAGCTCAGGTGCGTTCACGGGTATTTCCAACTCCAATTCCATTACAACCCCTGTATACCAAGCTGTTGTTGGTATCAACAAGTCGGCAAGCCAAACCAATGCGACACTGGGGGATCAGATTGCATACACACTTGTGGTCACGAACAGTGGAAACATAGCGACTCAAGTAAATGTGACCGATACGATTCCAGCGGGACTGACGTTTGTCCCGGATTCGGTAACCGTGAATGGTACTGCACGTCCTGGAACCAGCCCATTAACCGGAATAACACTGGGCAGCCTCCTGCCGGGAGTTACGGCTACGGTGGTGTTTCGCGCTACACTCACCACACTTCCGACTCCCCCGACACTGGAGAATCAAGGGACAGCAAGTTATACGTACCAGCTTCCAAGTGGAAGGAATCTCTCAGGCAGCAGCTTATCCAATATCGTTCGTATATCTGCATCGGCTCCCAATGTTTCTATTAGTAAAACAGTAAATACACCGGATGCGACAGTAGGAGATGTGCTTACGTATACCGTTGTTGCAACAAACGCAGGAATTAGTGCAGTACAAAATCTGGTGATTTCGGATGCACCATCCGGCTCTGAATTTGTCCCGGGTAGTGTCACGATTAATGGATCTGCTGTTACAAGCGCAAGCCCCGTTGCGGGAATAGCAGTGGGTACATTGAATAGCTCAAGCAGTGTAACTGTGACCTATCAGACCCGAGTGAATTCTGTTCCACCCACGGGTTTGGTTAGTAACCGGGCCAATGCAGCATTTACATCAGGCAGTTTTAATGGTGTTTCTTCTTCCATATCAGTAAATACCCCCATATTTCTGCCAGTGATCCAAGTGGTGAAGTCAGCAAGTACAACAAGTTTGACGGTAGGCGATACGTTTAATTACACCATCCAAATTAACAATACAGGTAATATAGCTGCAACGGTTACCTTGACTGATCCCATTCCAGCAGGAGCAGTATTCAGCACAAATAGTGTCATTATTAATGGCGTACCTACACCTGGGGTCAGCCCGGAGATAGGAATCAGTCTAGGAGAGATTGCTGCGGGCTCAGGTGCAACAGTCACCTTTGTTGCGACGGTTACCAGTTTGCCAGATGCAAGACAGTTAATTAATCAGGCGGTTGCTTCGTTTGCCTACACGCTGCCAAGTGGGAGAACGATTGCCGGTCTCTCGTCATCAAACACCATCACTATTCCAGTGTCTCTACCCAATGTTACGATTGTTAACAGTGACAATGTAGAGTACGGCGTAGTCGGGGATGTCATTCGATACACATCTGTTATTCGTAATAACGGCACAGTAGCCGTTAATAATGTGGTATATGTCAATCCTCTTCCTTCAAATACCCCATTTGTACCCGGAAGTGTCATTGTGAACGGGACTTCGTTCCCGCTCTCCAATCCGACAGCCGGCATTCCAATCGGTACGTTGGCTCCAGGAGCCGAGGTTACCGTAACTTTTGAGGTGACGATTACCATGCCGATTCCTTCACAGATTAACAATCAGTCGACGGTCAGCTTCACATCCGGTTCATTTTCAGGGTCATCATCGTCCAATACGACTCAGACTCCGGTCATACAACCGCAGATTTCACTTGTCAAAACGGCAAATACCGTCAATGCAACCGTAGGTGATACGGTTGTATACACGGTAACGGTTAGCAACACAGGCAATCTGGAGGCAAATGTTACAGTGACAGATACCATTCCAGCTGCGACTACTTTAGTAGCTAACAGTGTTGTGGTATCTGGTGTACCCCAACCTGGAGCGACGCCAGCAGCTGGCATCCCGGTAGGCATTGTAGCAGCGGGGGCGACGGCTGTTGTCACGTTTGCTGTTGTTGTGGATTCCCTTCCATCTCCGCAGCAGCTTAGCAATTTTGCTACATCATCCTTTACCTTTACACCTCCAGATGGGCGGACGTTGACTGGCTCAGCCACTTCGAATACGCTCACGTTCCCGGTCTCGTCACCAAACGTCGCTGTTGTCAAAAGCACAGCTTCCACTGCGGCTACGGTAGGCGATACGGTGACCTATTCCATTCTGGTGACTAACAGTGGAATTGCACCAGTGAACAATATTCAGTTTTCGGACCCGATTCCAGCCGGAGCCTCCTTTGTTACAGGTAGTGTCACAGTGAATGGGGTTGCGCAACCTGGAGCCAATCCGGCAGGTGGGATATCCCTTGGGACATTGGGGCCCGGAACGTCCGCAACGGTCACGTTCAGTATCCGTGTCGACGCGATCCCGCCAAGCAATCAGTTGAGCAATCGCTCTACGGTCAGTTTTACCTCAGGTACATTCTCAAGCACAACCTTTTCAAATACCGTGGTCACTCCGGTGTACCAGCCTATTCTTTCAGCACAAAAAACAGCCAGTACACAAAACGCTACCGTTGGGGATACGGTCAGCTACACGATCACCGTGAGCAATCAGGGAAACTATGGAGCCCAGATTAACTTGACAGATAACCTTCCAGCCGGAACCATCCTTGTTCCAAATAGCGTTATTGTGAACGGTCAACCGCTGCCAGCAGGAAGTCCGGCAACCGGCATCCCCGCAGGCAATGTGGCTCCCGGAGCTACGACCACCATTACCTTTTCAGTAGTTGTTGATACGCTGCCAAGTCCGCAACAACTGGTGAATCAGGCTACGGTAGCTCTATCATATACATTGCCGGATGGGCGGAACATCACGGGGTCTGTTCTATCCAATGTGCTGACCATTACTGTATCGGCACCGGATGTCGATGTCGTCAAATCCACAACTTCAACGGCGGTATCTGTTGGTGATGTCGTAACGTATAGCATCGCTGTAACCAATAACGGAATTGCAACGGTGAACAATGTGGTTTTCACGGATGCATTGCCGACAAGTACCGTTCTTGCGCCAACCGGCGTGTTTGTCGATGGTGTTCTGCGCCCTGGTGCCAATCCTTCTACGGGAATAACACTTGGTTCCATCGCACCTGGTGTTACGGTAACCGTTGTATTTAGTGTGCAGGTTACGGCGCTCCCGGCAAGTGCAGTGTTAAACAATCAGTCCACGGTCAGCTTTACATCAGGTACTTTCTCAGCGACCACATTCTCCAATACAGTTACAACTCCGGTCTATCAACCTATTCTGTCGGCAGTGAAAACGGGAGATCAGACGATAGCAACGGTAGGGGATACCGTTGTGTACAGCATCGCCATCTCCAATGCCGGGAACTATGGGGCATCCGTCACGTTGACCGATACCATTCCAGCCGGAACAGAGCTTGTTCCAAATAGCGTTATTATTAACGGGGCTTCTGCACCAGGTGCAGATCCGGCTTCGGGTATTCCGCTTGGTGTCGTTTCTACAACAACTCTAGTTACCTTCTCCGTTGTGATTGTGACATTACCTTTGAGCCAGTCCATCACCAATCAGGCTTCTGCTACATTTTCGTACACATTACCTGATGGAAGAACACTTGGAGGCACGATTACGTCCAACGCACTCAACATTCAAGTATCTGCTCCGAATGTCAGCGTTGTGAAGACCACTCCGGTGATTGATGCTGTGGTGGGCGATACGATTGTATACGAGATGGTTGTGACCAATGAAGGAATTGACCCGGTAAACAACATTGTGATCACCGATCCGATCAACCCA
Organism: Paenibacillus sp. FSL R7-0313; assembly: GCF_037969885.1. NCBI lineage: Bacteria > Bacillati > Bacillota > Bacilli > Caryophanales > Paenibacillaceae > Paenibacillus > Paenibacillus sp. FSL R7-0313. The sequence goes on along the minus strand of NZ_CP150219.1, from coordinate 5,329,840 downwards.
GCCACTACATTTGTTACAGGCAGTGTTCTGGTGGACGGCGTCCCACGTGCCTTGGCCAACCCTGCGCTGGGCATAGCCCTTGGTAGTTTGGCACCTGGAGCATCGATAGCGGTATCGTATGCAGTTCGGGTCAATACACTGCCAACACCACCACAAGTGAGCAGTCAGTCTTCCGTAAGTTTCACATCGGGTGTTTTCTCGGGAGCAGCGTATTCCAATACGGTTGTAACACCAATCTATCAGCCGATTATTGCCGTAACCAAAACAGGGAGCACTTCCAATGCAACGATTGGTGACACTATCACCTATTCTTTTGCCATTAACAATAGCGGGAATCTTGATGCAAATTTGACATTAACGGACAATATACCGAATGGAGCCGTACTGCTTCCCAACAGTGTTCTGATTGATGGTGTTCCACAGCCAGGTGCCAATCCGGAGACGGGTATCGTTGTGGGTACCATACCGTCCGGAGGTACGGTTATTGTAACGGTTACCCTCGAAGTGACTGTAGATACGTTGCCGCAGGATCAGCAACTGGTTAACCAGGCGGTGGCCAACTATACATTTAGTCCACCCGATGGCCGTCTGTTGACGGGCACCGTATCTTCGAATGTTCTGGTTATCCCGGTATCTGCACCAAATGTTGTTGTTGCCAAAAGCACAAGTGCCATTGATGCTGTTGTTGGTGATGTAATCACCTATACGGTTGTAGTAACTAATAGCGGCATTGAAGTGGTGAATAATGTGGTCATGGTTGACCCGGTACCTGTCGGTACAGTATTTGTGCAAGGAAGTGTTACGGTGGATGGTGTGCCAAGACCAACAGGGAATCCGAATACAGGCATCACGCTTGGTTCGATTGCTGCGGGTGCTTCCGTTACGGTTACATTCAGAGTAGAGGTTGTGGTGATATGAGCCAATCTTCCGGTCCGTTGTCCCACTGGCTAAAGAATCAGTCCCTGGTTCGATTCAGCTCGGGTGCGACTGAACTGGAACAGGTATCTTATTCGAATACGGTTGTAACACCGTGGATCGGCCCCAGGCTTGAAGTCAGAAAAGTGTGCAATGTCACGGAGGCTGCCTTGGGGCAGTCTCTTATCTACCGTGTTGAAATTGTTAACACCGGAAATCTTACGGCCGTAGTGCGCCTATTGGATCAGCTATCTGCAGAGACGGCACTGCTTCCCAACAGTGTATTACGTGATGGTATTCCGTTACCGGGAGCATCACCGGAGAGAGGATTGCCTCCAGCTGAAATCGAGCCCGGAGCCACGTTGCGATACCACTTCCAAGTTGTAATATTGCGTTTACCTGAGACACTGAAGCTGTTGAATCAGGCACAGGTTAACTATGAGTTTTTGACACCGGAAGGCAGAACGGTTACAGGTATGGAACAATCCAATATCGTGGAGGTCAATCTGGTCTCATCCCGGCTGGAGATCTCCTTGCAGGCGGATCACATCTATACCTTCTCAGGGGATATTGTCATGTACACCGTCATCGTGAGCAATCCGGGTTTTATTGCGGCCACGAATGCCCAAGTAACGATTTCTTTGCCACAGGGTATTGTTTTTATACCTGCGAGTGTCATCGTAGATGAAATGTTTGCGCCACAAGTAACGCCTGATACGGGCATACAACTTGGAGAGATTTTGCCCGGAAGCTCAATTAGGATACAATATCGGGTTCAGGTTATGGGGGGAAGCGATGCAAACGGAATATCAAGTTTAGCCGTACTGGCGTATATTTCAGCAGGACAGCAGGAGACGGTCTACTCCAATCAGGTTACCCTGGAAGTGATACAGCCCCAGGTCTCTGTGGTGAAAAGTGTGCTCCCGGTAACGGCCACATTGGGTGATGCCGTCCAATATAATATTACCGTCTCCAATGCAAGCAGTTATGCGGTGGATGGAACTCTCCTGGATGTAATGCCAACAGGTGTGACATTTGTTGAAGGCAGTCTGCGCTGGAATGGGGTTAAACGTCCCGGAACCAATCTGGTTAAAGGGCTTAATCTGGGGACGTTGACAGCCCGTTCGGTTCTGAATATTCAGTTCGAAGCGAAACTTCCAGATCGAGATGAATCGATGCCTGAGGACTACAGGTATGTGAATCATGCTAGCCTGATGTATACATTTCGATTGCCGGATTCACGGTCAGTGCAGCGGATGATTACATCCAATGAAGCTGTGGTCGAATTAAAAGCGCCGATAATTCAGGCTTATGTTCAAGTGACACCCACATTGGTCGAGCAGGGAGGTACCGTCACTTTTCAGGTACGTGTGGGGAATACGGGCAATTTGCCGGCACGTGTACAACTTGGGAGCATTTTACCTGAGGGTGCCAGATGGCTTGGGCAAGCTACGGGTGAGATCCAATTGAGCATATCAGAGTATTCTACACCACGGGTTCTGCATGTGGGCGTGATTGAGCCTGGAACGGAAAAGAACATCTCGTATGTAGCGCAGTTAGCTTCTGAGAAGGCGGGGACGCTGCAAGGAGACTTGATTGCCAGGTACACGTATGAATGGAATGGACAAAAACGGGCTGGAGAAACCCGATCGAATGAGTACAGCATCATTGTGGAGTATGGAGAAGAATAGGAGGTATCACGGTTAACGGTAAATTGCCTGAGGAATTTGCTCATTCTGGATGCCATGAGATTACACGAACGTAAATGAATGGTATACTAATTGAATATGAACTCGGCAATCAACCCGTGGAATCGGGACGTCGGAGTAGAGGAGGCAGCCACATTGGCAAAAGCAAAAGTAGCAAAAAGACCTACACGGGATGAGTTTGAACTTGAAGAGTTGGGAAACCAGCTGGTTGAAGCCTTTCGGGAACGTTCGGAAGTACTGTTGACGGTATGGGGCAAGGAAGATCAGGTGCAAGGAGTCATCGTCAAAATGGACTCCCGTACACGACTTGTGCATGTAGAGTATACCGAAGAAGAGTTCACAGCGAAGGTACCTTTTCTGGATATCATGCGTGTGCAATCTCCCCGGTACTGAATGAAAAAAACAGCAATCTGAATAATTAGGGCATCCGCCCTGTCAAAGTCGTTCTTCCTGCATAAGATAACCCATACCTGTTGCAGAGGAGGTACGGTCAATGAGCGAAGTATTAGGTGGAGAAACAAGAGGCTACGGATACGGAGGTTTCACTTCTGTAGGTGCCATTCTGGTTCTGTTCATCCTGTTGGTTATCATCTCCAAAGCGTTCTTGGTATAATTGCATATCTCTAAAGAATGAAAGAAGCTCTGCCATCGCGGCAGAGCTTTTTTTGTTCGTTCAGTCATTGGCGAATTTTGTAGAAAATCGGTGTAAGTCCTGCTTACGTTATGTTAGAATGTAACCATCCCTAGAGAAAGAAAGAGGTGTTTTGATTATGAGCCAAGCGTTAACAGAATCTTTAAATGAACAGATGAATTTTGAGTTTTATTCCGCTCATGTATATCTGGCTATGGCAGCCTATTGTTCCAGCAAAAGTCTGGATGGATTTGCGAACTTCTTCATCGTGCAAGCGGAAGAAGAGCGATTCCATGGCATGAAAATATACAAATTCCTGAATGATCGTGGACAACGTGCCACACTTGCGGCTTTGCCAGAACCGAAGAATGAATATGCTTCGATGCTGGATGTATTTGAGCATGGTTATGCTCATGAACAGCAAAACACGAAAAAATTCTACAATCTGGCTGACATCGCTCTGAATGAACGTGAACATGCAACGATGTATTTCCTGAAATGGTTCATTGATGAGCAGGTTGAAGAGGAAGCTTTGTTTGACAATATTATTCAGAAGCTTCGCCGCATTGAAAAAGACAGCAATGCCTTCTATATGCTGGATGCCGAGTTTGGCAAACGTTCGTTCACTGCTCCAACTGAATAAATTGCACGTAGGGAGTCGAGAAGATTCCAGCGTCAAAACACCATGTACATACAGCATGAGGTAATGATCCTGAAAGCAATGGGGGCAATCCCCTTGCAAGGGATGATGGTTTGATGCCATATGCTGATTGAAGACAAAGAAGCCTGCACTTGTGCAGGTTTTTTTGCATGCAACGATATTTAATGATTGTATAGATTTGTTTGAATTGGAGTAAAAGTCTATCAAAATTCTGAATGTGGGTAATAGAGGATATGTCACAATTGATCTATCCTGACGGGATCTTTTTTTTTACTTAAATCTATCAAATTCGTATTAAATTTTAGGTTTATCTGACAAAAGTGTAACTCTACCGTAGCCTTTGAAGCGAGAACAGGAGTGACTATCTTTGATAGTATTAGGATTAATCGCCAAGGGATGAAGGTAGAAAAACATGGACACCCGGGGAAATATAACACACAAGGGAGATTTTTAATTATGTTACATATTCGCAAATCTATCATGCTCACACTTGCTATTTTACTAATCATTCCACTACTATTGCCGCAGTCGGTATCTGCCAAATCAGCTGCATCCAAGGGTGGTGCAAGCAAAGCAAATTCCAAAATCATATATCTGACGTTTGATGATGGGCCAACCGCTCATACGGGTCAGTTACTGGATATTCTGGATCAGTATAATGCAAAGGCAACGTTTTTCATGCTGGGTCCTCAAATGGAGAAATTTCAGAAGGCTACCAAACGAATCGTAGCTGACGGGCATGGATTGGGTCTGCATGGTGTGACTCACGTTCCAAGCAAATTCTATAAATCTGCATATAGCGGATTGAAAGAGATGCAACAGGCCAATGTAAGTCTGAATAAGGTTGCCGGAGTTAAAACAAGTCTCGTTCGGACGCCATATGGTAGTAAACCATATCTCAAACCGGCATTCCGTAATGTACTGCTGGGCCAGGGTGGATTCCATCTATGGGATTGGAATGTGGATTCGGAAGACTGGAAATACCAGAAAGATCACCAGAAAGTCTATAACAGTGTAATGAAGCAGATCCACAATGTGCAAAAGAGCGGAACAACGCCAGTTGTGCTTATGCACGACCAGGAAGCAACGCTGAAAGTATTACCGCAAGTGTTGAAAACATTGAAGGCAGAAGGGTATCGTTTTGAAGTATTAAGCAAAAAAGTGCAGCCGGTTAACTTCTGGAACGACAAGCGTTAATCTTTTTAATTTTTCTACAGATTGGCTACAACGAAGGAGGTACACATCATGAAGAAACAACCATTATGGATCACGATTCCAGTAACGACAGCCGTTTTACTTGCTCTGGCAGGATGTGGCGGACCGGATTCAAATGCAGCATCATCAGAGAACAGTTCTTCAACAACGACAACAGTGGGTGAACAGACCGAGACCGGCAGCGGTGGTGCTGATTTTTCTAATGAAAATGAAACAGGAACCAAAGCGAATACGGGCACAACAGATAATGAAGAAACATCAGGATCGCAGGCGGGCGACAACCATGTTGCTACTGGTCAATCAGGTGTGAATGATATGATCAAACAAGTTCGCAACCAACTGAAGATGAAGGATGCAGCGTTACCCACTTCATTCACATTGGACAAGGGTACATCTTTGGGTGCGGCAATACTGTCCAATACTGCTGATGCATTTAAGGTAAACTTCTATGCTACCACTCAGTCTGTTGCCATTAATGATCAATCTTTAACTGCATCCGATAGTAAGATACCTGTACTGGCTTCCTATGAAGTGAAGACCTATAAGGACCCGAATCAGCCAGAAATTTTCCCTGAGACGGACCTGAAAGATATTCCAGCAGATATGGCTGTGGATCTGGGACATGGCATCAAAGGCATGAGTGAAGGTGCCGCAGGCAGTCAATATCTGACTTGGCAAGAAGGTAGATGGACGCTGGAAATTCGTTCGGTATCCGAAGATGAAATGAATAATCCGGGCATAGCGAAGAAAATGGTAGAGTACCTGGAGTCCCATACGTTGCCTGTACCCAAAGATAAAGGGTATATCAAGGTTGAATATCCAAGTGGTGGAAAGTCAGTTCATGTAACGATCTCATGGCAGGACGGTAACCAAATTCATCAGCTTAAGACCGATCAAGTGCCATTAGAAGCTCTTGGCTTGGCTGTATCTGTGAAATCTTGAGTGTTTTACGGATATTCTGCAATGTAGAAGAAATGAGTGTTGGGTTGTTACGATACACATAAAAAAGCTTGGCCCAGCAATTTTTTCCTGGGCCAAGCTTTTTATTTGGAGCATGTTATCGCAGCTTATGCAGCCGGGACACATGTTTATTTTTGTTTCAGTGGGTTAAAGCGGTACTTTCATTTGAACCACCCTTTTTCCTTGGAGCGAGTGATGGCCTCAATGCGGTTACTGGCATTTAACTTGTTGAGAATAATGGAGATGTAGTTACGCACTGTTCCCGTTGTGATGAAAAGATGCCCGGCGATTTCCTTGGTGTTTTTCCCATCTGCCATGAGGCCTAGTACGGCATTCTCCCGTTCTGTCAGGGGATTTTCTTCTACATAAGCTTCATCGACCAGGTCGGGAGCGAAGATTCTTCTGCCGTTCATGACTTGGCGAATGGATTCGGCAAGTTCTTCAATCGGACTGTCTTTGAGCAGGTAACCACGGACACCGCCCTTTAGGGCACGTTCGAAATATCCGGTCCGGGCAAAAGTGGTCAGGATAATGACCTTACAGCTCATTCCTTTAAGTTCTTCTGCAGCTTCGAGGCCGCTTTTCACGGGCATTTCTATATCCATCAGACAGATGTCTGGTGCAAGCTCCTGGACAAGGGCAAGGGCTTCCTGGCCGTTGCTGGCACGTCCGACAACTTCCATATCTTCCTCCAGATTGAGGAGGGAGGACAAGGCGCCAAGCATCATGCGCTGATCTTCCGCGATTACAATTCTAATCATGATTCTGCCTCCTTTATCGGTTTGCGGACGAGTTTGGGAACATGAATAATGATCGCTGTACCCGGGATGTCTGTTGCAGAGCGAATATCCAGACAACCGTTCACAAATTCAAGTCGTTCCTTCATGCCCAAAATTCCTGTTCCGCGCCGATCCTGTTTGCGAGTTCGTTCTATTCCAACACCGTTATCTTGTATGGTTAACACATTATCCGCCAGTGTTTCCTTAATGGTGATGGTACATGTTGTTGCCTGACTGTGTTTGACGACATTGGTGACAGCTTCTTTCAAGCACATACCGAGCACATTTTCATTTAATTGTGACGTATCCTGTAACTTCGGATTGCCTTCCAGCTCAAATTCAATCGAAGCGGCCTTCAGAATCTGTTCCGCCCGGAACAGTTCATCAACCAATTGTGTACCACGCATGGTGGTGACCATTTCCCGGACTTCCTTCAGAGCTGTACTTGCCGTTTGTCTGAGGTCGTTCAACTCGATCTCAGCCTGATCGGGATTATTGCGGAGCAGCCGTCTCGCCAGATCGGTTTTCAGACCGATCAGAGAGAGCTTCTGTCCAAGTGTATCGTGCAGGTCACGAGCGATACGCTGGCGTTCTTCCATTTTTACGAGATCATCAAGTCGCTTGTTCGCATTCTCCAATTGGCCTTCCAATTGTTCAGTCTTGTTTTTGTTATACGTACTGATTGGAAGCAGGATGGAGGCCATTAAGCTGATGAACACAAACGGGAACTGACTCACGAGCAATGAACTCTGATTGATAAAACCATAATTAATGGTTAGGAAACTGGCTCCCAAGTTCACCGAGTAGAGGGTGAAGAAACCGGCTTTATTTTTAATATTCCCAATAAAAAAAGCAAGAAACAATGAGAAGTAGGCATAATCATAGGCAATCGTCATCGTAATGGATATGGCAATGAGCAATCCAATCCACATGTATACCTGCCAGCCCTTGGTGATGAAGGCGAGCAGATAACAGACGAAGAAAACGAGAATGATAATAATGCCTGTTACCATCGTCCATAATTTGGAATATTGTGAAATGTAATAGAAGGGCAGGATGAAAAAGACGAGCCATACATAAGGGTTCAACCCTGTATTTTTATAAAAAATCTGCATCCACTTTTGAATGTAATTCTCCTCCTTGTACTTGTACTCAACTGTAGCATGACTGTAGCATGACTATGGCTTGAACACAAGAAAACGAATCCGACAGAGTTAAGGCTTCTCTGTCAGACCCGCTGGATTCGTTACACGGATAGTCGGTTGAATATAAGGCTTGCGGGACAGCTTTTTGAGCTGTCTGAAGCTAATAAACTGTTTGGAATCTTCATCCCACAGACGGAAGCGCAGGGCAACCAGACTGGAACGTAGTGTAATAGTCGTAGCTTTTTGCAAGGGTGGTGTTGCGTTATGTGCTTCTTCCAAGAAATAGTTAGGTACACGCGGGCTCAAGTGATGCACATGGTGAAACCCAATATTACCACTGATCCATTGCAATAATTTTGGCAATTTGTAATAAGAACTGCCTTCAACAGCTGCTTTTACATAACTCCATTCATCTTCATGTTCAAAATACGTCTCTTCGAACTGATGTTGCACGTAGAACAGCCAGATACCAAAGAAACCAGAGAAGAAGAAGATAGGTGCCTGCACCATTACAAAAGCCTGCCATCCGACTAACCAGGACATGAATGCATAGAGCACTACGATCAATGCGGTAGTCAGATGTGTGTTGATGCGTTCTTTACGTCTTGCACCTTTACGGTTAAAACGGTAAGCCAACAGAAACACGTAAATAGGTCCGATACAAAACAATACAAACGGGTTACGATAAATCCGATAGAAGAGGCGTCCCCAAGGAGAAGCTGCTTTGTATTCGTCAACCGTCATAACCCAGATATCACCTACACCACGTTTGTCAAGATTACTGCTTGTCGCGTGATGGATAGAATGCTCGTTTTTCCACTGCTGATAAGGTGTGACTGTTAATACACCCGTAATGGTACCGAGAATATCATTGGCGCGTTTGCTCTTGAAGAACGAACCATGACAGCAGTCATGGAAAATAATAAAGGTCCGAAGTACAAATCCGGATGCCACCAAAGCAATCGGGAAGGTCAGCCAGTAGGAAACCGATAAGCTAAAGTAAGCTGCAGCCCATAACAAGAAAAGCGGGAGCAATGTATTGATTAACTGACGGATACTTAATCTGAGATCATTTTTTTCGTAAGGGGTAACTTCTTTTTTTAAGGCCATTTCTTTTGATCTGTTCATAAAATTGTGTCCTCCTCAATCGTTATAACTGTAATCAGCTACAACTTGGCGTTTCCCGCTAGACTTTCCTGTAGGAAGCGTTTTTATCATTGTAAAACAATCCGAACATGACAGTAAGTCATAAACGTCAGCCTTCTGTAATGATGAATATCAATGACGGACCATGACATTTGTCATGGGTGTATGATACTCAATAGCTCTGCAGAAGACGGAAGAGCAGGTTTTACAAATTCCTTTGCACAAATTACGCAACAATTTGTATTATGTATACAAATTTTGTTGAGAGCATGGTAAAATCTATCTTTGAGTGGTTATGACAACTTATGAGACGGGTCGATTAGGTTGATTTCTGATGGATTGGATGGAATGCATAATGAAGAAACGAATTACGGATATCCTATTTATTATGGCAGGTGCATTTCTGTTTGCACTGGCGGTGAACCTGTTTGTCATCCCGAACGATTTGGCTGAAGGCGGCGTCACGGGTATCACGATTATTTTGTATTACCTGTTTGAATGGTCCCCTGGACTGATGAACTTGATCCTGAACGGTATTTTGTTAATTGTGGGATATCGGTTTCTTGATAAAACGACTACGGTATATACGATTATTGCGGTGGTATTCAACTCGTTGTTCCTGCATCTGACGGAGAGTTGGACGATTGCATCGGATGAACTCTGGATCAATACCATTTTTGCTGGAGTATTTGCCGGTCTTGGTATTGGCTTAATTGTTAGAGTGGGAGGCACAACGGCGGGAACAGTGATCCTGGCCCGACTTGCCAACAAATATCTGGATTGGAATATCAGTTACGGACTTCTGTTCTTCGATCTGATTGTGGCTTTCTCCTCATACTTCATCATTGGACCGCAAGGATTAATGTGTACAATTGTCTTGCTGTTTGTCGGAACCAAAACAATGGAGTTCATTATTGAAGGACTCAATCCGAAAAAAGCAGTCATGATTATCTCTTCCAAACAGGATGAAATCGCGAAGCAAGTTATTGAGAAGATGGATCGCGGAGTAACCGTCCTGTCTGGTCATGGCTATTACACGAAAAATAAGAAAGAAATTCTATACATTGTGATTAGTAAGCAGGAAGTTTCTATGCTGAAGAAGATTGTACGAGCGGAAGATGAGATTGCTTTTATCACCATTCATGACGTGCGTGATGTATTCGGTGAAGGATTTATTGAACTCTCCAAAACTTGATGAATATGTATATAAGGAAGAAAGGAGTTGCGGTGAAATATCACCGCAACTTTTTTGATAGGTTAATGGTATCCGGTATTAATCTAGTTCAAATAGAAAGAACCCTTCTCTATAGAGAAGGGCAAAAGAATATTAATAATGTTTTCTTTTTTTGACTGGACAATATTCAACAGTGACACAACAATGTTTTTTACACTTTGTAGGGACATATTTGATTTTGGTAACACAAGTTTTCGTAATTTTTTTGTAAAAACACTTTGGTCTTGGATGATGACATTTATGATGTTTTCTATACATATTAAAACCTCCCTGATCGTGATAAGGTATTCTATGACCGCGTCACTGTTTCGGAAATGTATAAACGTCTATTATTGTATAATAATTCCTTTATTAGGCTTTTGTGTTACAGGTGAAGGTTGGTTCTTTCTAGTAAGAGAGTGCAATGACAAAAAGCTGTACACCGACTAAGCACGATGATATATTGAATCTAATCAATTTGTTAATAAACCTAACTAACTAAGCGTTTAGCATAATTTCCAAGAGCGTTTTACAATCAGCAAGATATAGATCGAAACGGTGTTATTCGTCTATATTTTGTACCCGAGAGCGACTTTAATCGAATTATGAAAAATGCTAACTATTAGAGGAGGCGATAACATGGCTGGCACACCGCAGTATATCCGCAATCTGAATGAAAATCTCATTATGGATGCCCTGATAACTCAGGGAACGATGTCGAGAGCGGATATCAGCCGTCAGACCGGACTTAGTAAACCAACGGTGTCTTTGGCGGTCGAACATCTGATTGACCGTAATCTGGTGAGGGAAATGGGGAGAGCTGACAACGCTCAGGGTCGCAAAGCAACCCTCATTCGTTTCAATGAAACGGCTTATTATGTCTGTGGTATAGATATCGGCGCAACACGTATTCGGATTGCATTATCCGATCTGAATGGAGAGATCATTGCCTATCGAACATATCCTATGGTTGTTCAAAAAGCTCATGAGCCAGCAGAAGCGACGATGTTGGAGCTTCTTCGAAGCCATATGAACGAATTGCTTGATAAGAATCATCTGAACTGGGATCAGATTCAATGCATAGGGTTTGGTATACCAGGCGTAGTGCTGCCTGATTCAGGGCGTATCCATCGTATTGTGGACCCGTTAGCGGGTCTGGAAGAAGCTTTCTCTCTAGAGTCGTTATCAGGAGCTTTTCCCTGTGAAGTAATTCTGGAAAATGATGTGAATCTTGCGGCGCTTGGGGAGTATCGGAGTGGTGCAGCAGCAGGGTATCCCTTGTTTGTTTTTTTCTCGATTGGTACAGGGACGGGTGCTGGCATCATGGTACATGGCCAACTGCTTCGAGGTTTAGGTGGCTTAACTGGCGAGATCGCAGAGATGCTGGTGGACGATGGTCGACGTCTGGAGGAAGTGTTATCCGCTGATGGTCTGATGCAACTGGCGAAAGATTATCTAGATCAGCATGGTGAACTATTATTGGAAGCTGCTGATTCGGGTGCAGATGTAAACGTAGATGTAGTTGCAAATGATCTTCACAGACACCTGACTCCCGAGAAGTTATTTGAAGCTGCACGTAGTGGAGAAGTAGAGGCGTTAGAGATTTTAAAGCAATACAGCCAGAAGATTGCTTCAGCTCTGCGGCAGATTAGCGTTGTGCTTGCTCCAGATCTCATTGTGCTTGGCGGAGGCGTAGGAGGAAACGGTGATGTGTTATTGCCTTTACTGAGGCAGATTATATCTGAGCAATTCCCGGTGCAACCACAGTTAATCTGTTCCAAGCTTGGTGAGCAGGCTGTTGTCACTGGCGCGGTACAGGTAGCCATACAACAAACGATGCTGAACCTTCAGCAGGAAGCCATGGAATAAGAGATTGGATATACAACATGTGAGGAGGGGAAAGGGATGACAGAATCCGTGAAAAACGTAAGTAATGATGATCAGTCCAATCAGGATGGTACGGTTGGAGGTGATCGATCCGGCTGGATTGCAGGTATTGACATTGGAGGCACCAAAACATTAATGCTCTTGTCATCACAACAGGCTGGAAGTGAAGTTCATGAACGTATCTTGCCTACGCTTGCAAGTGATCAGCCGGATGAGTTCTTCCGATGGTTATTCGCTGAATTGGAAACGTTCTGCCGCGAAGTTGGATGCAGTCTGGATCAACTTTCGGGTGCAGGCTTGGGATTCCCTGGTGTGATTCTGCAGGAGGAGGGGATACTGCGAAATGCTCCAGCTTTTCAGTGGCCTGAGCTAGATATTCGCCCTGTTATTGCGAAGTATTACAGCGGGAATATCATGTTGGACAATGATGTGAATCTGGCCGCAATGGGAGAATATGATCGAGGGGCAGCGCAGGGACATCAACACTGTGTGATGGTCACGGTTGGAACAGGCATTGGAGCTGCTCTTATCCTGAACGGACAACTCTACAGCGGCCAGAATGGAGCAGCAGGTGAGATTGGGCATTTCATTGCAGGAGACGAAGGGATTCATACCGGTTATGTTGCAGATGCGGATTCCTTTGGCGTATTTGAGCAAGTGACTTCAGGTACGGGGATTACCGAACAGGCGAGGCGTTATTTTGCTGCTGGAAAGGGGAGTTCCTTATCCCTGATTATGAGTCTGGCAGGAGGGGAAGTGGAACAGATTGAAGCCAGACATGTATTCAGAGCAGCCGAATCAGGTGATGTTGCTGCACTTGAGATTCTGGAACTGCCTATGCGTTATATGGCTAGAGGTCTGGCGAATATTACGGCTTTACTCAATCCTTCCATTATAGTGATCGGTGGTGGCGTGGCTGCATCCAACCCATCCTATTATCTAAATGAAGTGCGCACGCGCCTCCAACGTTACACCGTTCTGCCTACACTTTTAGCTGTAGCTGAACTGGGGAACAAAGCAGGAGCAATCGGGGCATTGGCTGCAATCAAATCGAGTCTGACACGCACATAAAAATAGAGAATAGGCGAAGCAACTACAGAAATAAAGGATGGAGATCCGGATGAGAAGTAGACATATGAAGGCTTACACAGAGAAAACAAAAGCCGATTCCAATGATGCAAAACGTGTTTTACTCCAATTACAGGGCCTATATCTGTTTATGGGGCTTGCCGGGGGGATGTTTAACCCGTACATTAATCCCATATTCGTAGCACAAGGGTTTTCCAGTAAAGAAACAGGATTTATTATGGCGTTTGGCACACTTGTATCCATTATTCTTCAACCTATATGGGGAATTCTGGTAGATAAGTTTAAAAAGACACGGTTCGTCCTGGTCATAAGCCTGCTTGTTCCTGCGTCGTTAGCGTACTTCTACAATATTCAAGTGTACTTTATATTAATATTGATTTATACTTTATGCACTATATTCCAAGTGACTCAAATACCCGTTGCTGACTCCTATGCGGTTACAGCCGCGAGAGCCGCAAACACCTCATATGGCATGATCCGACTCTTCGGCAGCATAGGAACGGGAGTTGGTGGATTTGCCGCAGGGATGTATCTCTCCCAGTTTTCCATTCACATGTTATGGCTGCCATTTCTCCTGTTTAACATTCTGAGCGCTATACTGGCAAGTACACTTCCCCGGCAGACGAGTATCTCCTCGTCCTCGGTAACCTTCTCCGTAGGTTTGGCAAGATTGCTCCGAAACCGGACATTCCTTCTATTTCTAACAGGTTGTTTCCTGGTTAACCAAACGCTCACTGCGTTTAACTCCTTTTTTGTTATTTCATTTCAGATGGCTGGCGGTTCTGTGACCATGACGGGTACAGCACTGTTGCTGGCGTCGATTACCAATGTTCCATCCATGTTGGCAGCAGCATTCATACTCCGAAAATGGGGACATGAACGGACGATGCTGCTTGCAGCCGGGGCGTATATGTTACGTTGGGGGATACAATGGCTATGGCCGACGCCTGAGGTCATGATTGGCGTTCAGGTGCTGCATGGGTTATCCTTCGGATTCTTCTATATCGCAGCAGTGGAATATGTGGCTTCCGTTACGGGACGGGAGATGCAAGCCACAGGACAAAGTTTATTTAACATGGTGTTTGCTGGCCTGGGCGGAATTGTTGGTAATATGCTTAACGGATATTTACTCGATTCCGGCGGTCCATCACTGATGTATCTGGCTTGCACGATCAGTGCGGCACTAGGATCAGTGATTCTGTATATCGTCAGCAGGCAGGCCAAAGAACAGAGAAGAGCATACTCATTAGAATAGAGATGGAAGGAGTTGGAGCCTATGAAAGTAAATCTGAAGCGGAATTGGCACACCAAGTTGATGTATTCGTATTTTCCTATTTTTCTGCTTACGATTTCCATTCTGATCTTTCTCTCCTTCCTGATTGTCAACGAACTCTCACGTAACGAAACGCAAAAAGCCGACATGATCTCCACCCGCTATATCGTGGATACACTGGAGCGATCGCTAAGCGACATTGAACTTCGCTTGCTTGAAGACATTGGTGCGAACAAGACATATAGTCGCTTTCTGGAAGCTGGACAGGGACAATTATCGAGTCAATTCATCTATGATGCAGCAAGTGGGCTGGGACGTATGCTGGATCAGCAGGATATGATTCAATCCATTTATCTCTATCGCATGTCCGATTCCCAGATTCTTACGCCCAGAGGCATGATGCGTTTGGAAGATTTTGAAGATCGCGCCTATATTGAGCAAGCCTTGAAAGATCGGGAGAATCTTGGTTGGAACTTGCCACGTGATTATAAGGAACGTTCCTTCGACGTACCTTCACAGGTGATTAGCATGAATAAGTGGCTTCCTTTGCCGTGGGGCGGGGAAGGTCTGCTCGTCATTACCATCCGCATGTATGCAGTAGAACGGCAGATTGATAACATGACCAATGAAAAGTTATCTGTTCTTCAGGTTCGGGATAAGAGCGACAATCTGATCTATACCGCGCATCAAATGGACCCTTCTGCAGGTGAAATCCTTAATCGTGTGACTGCGGACAAGCTTGGTCTGGTCTTTGAGAGCGGCATTCAATCCGGACAGCTGTATTCATGGGTATCACTCGTCTCTTATGTGTGGATCGGTATTGGATTATTAACGATTGTTGGTGCAGTGGCGGGACTAATCTACATTACGCGCAGAAATACGCGGCCCATCCAGCTCATCATGAATCGAATTCAGGCGTTACAGCCACGTGCCGAGGAGGATGAAGCAGCTCCATCCGTTAAGGATGAACTGGCTCTCATCGACCGTGCGCTCGAACATCTGATAGCTCAAACGGTTGACTATGAGAAACAGCATCATGAAAACTTGCTGATTCATCGCAGACAGTTGCTTGTTGATCTGATGGAAGGAGAGCGAATGGATTCGTTCCGTCAGCGACTTCGCCATCTGCAACCGCTAGAGGAACGATTCATGGAACCGAAGAGTGTTGCTGTCCTCATTGCGGAGATGAATGGTGACGATCTCTCGACCAATCAGAATATTCTGAAGATTGCGCTCATGAACGTAGTGGAAGAACTTGTGCAGAACGAGACTCAATTCGGTGGTTGGGCTGAATGGTTTGGGAACCGTAGGCTTATTGTGGTGATTGCGTCGGATGAGCAGGAAGGACTGGACCGTGAATTGCTTATGGATCTGGCTAAACAGATGCATATGTGGATTGCGGAAAATTTCCGCCTCCGGTTTACGTTCGGGATTGGACGAACCGTATCGGGCTGGGAGGAGATTACTCGTTCCTATGCGAGTGCAGATGCGGGTTTGCAGCATAGACTTACCCTGGGTAAAGATGCCATCGTTCTCAGTGAGCAACTGCCGGATCGTATTGAGCTGCAATCGTACAAGTATTTGCAGATGCTCGCAGACTTTGTCCGTGAATTCAGACTAACCGGTGATGGTTGGCGGACGCAGCTGGACCAGATGTTTGTTGCGTTCAGCGAAGATCAGATTACAGATAACGATATTCGCATGTTGCTGCAGGCGTTAATCCAGATGTTGTCCCGTGAATTCGGGGAGCTGTCTGAGCGGTTGCAAAGCCAATTTGCCGAGGAAATCCTGACTCGTCTTCGCAGTGATATCCAGCAGGTGGAGACACTGGAGGGGATTCAAGAGATTTTGCAGGAGTGGCTTAAAGAGGTCTACCGCAATTATGTATCCGTAAATGAAACGAAAAGTCATCGTGCGATGATCAATGAGCTGCGGATTTATATTGAAGAGCATTTTGATGATCCGGATCTGTCGCTGAAACATCTGAGTGATCGGTTCCAAATCTCGGGCAAATATGCAAGTTATCTGTTCAAGGAAGAGTTTGAGATGAAGTTTGTTGATTTTCTGGTGAAACTGAGGGTCGAAAAGGCCTGTCGTCTGTTGTCTGCATCCGATATGGCTGTTCAGGATATTGCTTTGCAAGTGGGTTATGCCAATGCCATCTCCTTTGGCAGAGTATTTAAACGGATTATGGGCGTGACACCAGGAGACTACCGCAAGCAGAGTGGAAAACAAGGAGATTAATAACGGTATTGCACGTGTTAGAACATCCGAGTATCGGGTGAAATCCAATAATCTTAGAGATATCAATGAAATCTCCTGAATGAGGCAATAAGGTTTTTCCCTTATCGTCCTTTGCAGGAGATTTTTTGGATGTTCAACAACGATCTTAGGCCAGTGTAGCTGGTATGTTGTTATGGAATTTTACGAATGTCCTATACTAGCATTATGACAATTCATAGATTAATAGGGCAGGAGTGAAGATGATGTACAAACACGGACAGCAAGTATGGGGGTCAGTAGATATCAGTAAAGGGGTTACCATTACAGAAAACAACAACACATTTACATTTCATGTAGATGACTCGTCATATACGATAACTATACCTGTTGGTACCTACAAGACAAGTCAACAAAGGCATGAATCTGAACTTATTCAGGCCATTTCGAAGGCAGGGGCGGCTCAGAACACTCCTGTACGATTTATTTTGGGCGGAATGCATTATGATGAGAAGTATAATGTATTGATTTTGGAACATACGGATACGAACAACGAACATGTTATCGATCAATTTGCGGGAAATGCCATCGATACGTTGTTTGGTCAAGTGAAGTTTAATCTTCCGCCGAGGGATTAGTGCGTCGAGTCGTTCTACACGTGTTGTTAAACAAGGAGATCACATAAGATGTGGTCTCTTTTTCATTTTTTGAAGAGAGATTCTATGGAAAAAGGATTATTGCAAGATGGGTGATGCCAGATTGGGTATGAGAAATCGACCATAACACAACATATTATGTTAATATAGTTAACATTGGTGTCGTGAAAATTGTATATTGTCAGGAAATATGTTTATATATCGCGGTATTTAACTTAAAAATCGTGAATTTTACATTTTGAAAATAGTTTATTGTCTAAATAACAGCTCATATGTAATGATTGGTGACATTCACAGGTGCAACAAAATGGGATGAACAAAGTGGAGTGGCAATCATGTGAATTCATTCAGAGAGTGTGCGAAAGGGGAAAGGTCAAATGAGATTATTTCAAAGACGTAAGGCAGGCAAGGCAAGTTCAATCCTCGCAGTGGTAACAGCATTCACTCTATTATTATCTGCATGTTCGTCGGGAAGCGAATCAACATCTTCATCTGGAGAGTCGGGTTCGGGGGAAAAAACAACTTTGAAAGTAGAAATCTTCGATCGGGGAAACACTCCGGCGGGCTACACCATTTCGGACAGTTATCTGACTCGCTTCATTCAAGAGAAGTTTGGTGATCCAAACAACATCGATGTTCAATTTGTTCCGGTACCACGCTCGGAGGAAGTACAGAAGCTTAACGTTCTGATGGCGAGTGGATCTGAAGTACCTGATATCGTATTTACCTACGACTCGGGAACATTCAACCGATATGCAGAGCAAGGCGGTCTGACTGAACTTACGGATCTGATCAATCAAAGCGGTCCTAACCTGAAGAAGTTCCTGGGAGATGAAACGCTGGCTTACGGTCAATACGATGGACAACAGTTTGCGGTTCCAGGTAAACGTCTTGTTCTAGGCAAGTACGCATCCTATGTTCGTCAGGACTGGCTGGATGCGCTCGGATTGCCTTCACCTGAGACAGCTGAGGAGCTGCATACAACACTGAAAGCCTTTAAGGAAAAAGATCCGGGTAAAGTCGGTACAGGACTTATCCCCATGGGGATGTCGATTGCCTCGGCTCAATATGAACCCCTGATCTGGTCATTCATTGAACCGCTAACGGAAGAACAAAAATATACATTAACGCAGCAACTGGGTTCCAATGACTATCCAACGTTGTTGCCTGGTTTCAAGGACGCTCTGAAATATATGAACACACTTTATAATGAAGGATTAATGAGCAAGGACTTTGGACTCGACAAAGACAAGAAAAAGCTGTGGGAAGATGTATCTAACGGCAAAGTTGGATTCTACACCGAGGATGCGGGGGAGATTTACATCTCCGGTACGTACAAAAACCTGCAAACCAATCAACCGGATGCAGTAATGACACCGATTGATGCATTCAAAAACTCCGAAGGCAAATTTGCCAAACCGGCATATGCACCCAATGCGATGTATGTCATGATCCCAAAATCGAGCAAAAATGCGGAAGCAGCGATGAAGTATCTGGATTGGATGGCTTCAGGCAACAACCTGTTCGACCTGCAATTTGGTGTTGAAAATGAGAACTATGAGCTCGTGGATGGTGTACCACTGATCAAAGATGATGCTTCACCTGAAATCGCAGGTCGTATCTATAATTCCGGTGACATTGCCATTATCGTTAATGGTAAATACGTTGGGGATGACAAGAAAAATGAAGAGGCTTATGTCGTACAGGTAGAGTCGAAGTATCGGGATGACATGCGCAAGTCGGTAGCGATCTCTAACACGGACACGATTCAACCGGTACGCTTCTCCAAACCGATTGATGCAGAAGCACGTTACGGTAACGGCTTGAAAGACAAATTCATGGAGTTCTTCGTGAAAACAACCATTTCCAAACCCGCTGATTTTGAAGCCACGTATGACAGCATGATGAAAGACTACATGGCAAGCGGTGGTCAAGCGATCCTGGATGAACGTACAGAAGCTTACAAAGCGATGAAATAAGTAGAGTAGAGTTCACATCTAATGTGTATGACAACAAAGAACAGGGAATTCATTAGGGCGATGGCAACATCGCCTTGATGAAGAATCCTGAATGACATGGGGGGAAGGTTTATGAAAACAAGCATCTATTTCCGCAGAAACTGGCAACTATATGCGTTGCTCCTACTGCCCATGATCTACTTCATTATTTTCAAGTATGGGCCAATGTATGGCGTGCAGATTGCGTTCAAGGACTTTAACTTCTTTCAAGGGATCTCCGGTAGTGAGTGGATTGGCTTGGATGCATTCAGAGAAGTGTTTCAAAATCAGGGGTTTTACACTGCATTACGCAACACGTTATTGCTAAACATGCTGGATCTACTGGTTTCTTTCCCGGCGCCACTTATACTGGCCATCTTATTGTTTGAGCTGAAGAAGGCTTGGTTCAAAAAGTTGGCACAGACCTTACTGTACATTCCTCACTTTATTTCGTGGGTCATTATTGGAGGGATCGTACTTCAGGTATTCGGTACGCAATCAGGTTTCATTAACAATATCTTGATGAGCATGGGATTTGATCCATTACCTTTCCTTTCAGACAAAAACTATTGGCTCTTCACGTATCTTGCGGTAGGCGTGTGGCAGAGTGCAGGCTGGGGAACGATTCTGTATCTGGCATCCCTGACAGGGATTAACCGGGAACTGTACGAAGCGGCAGAAGTGGATGGAGCAAGTCGGCTACGCAGAATCTGGCACATCTCCTTGCCAGGCATCAAAACAACGATTGTTACCTTATTGATCATCAATGTCGGCAACATGATCTCTATCGGGTTCGACCGACCATTTATTATCGGAAATGTGGCTGTACGTGAATACTCGGATGTGCTCAGCACGTTTGTGTATCGTGTCGGTTTACAATCCGGTCAGGTCACGCTAGCAACGGCTGTAGGTTTGTTCCAGGCTTTAGTTGGACTTGTCTTCATACTCGGAGCGAACTATACGTCCAAGAAATTAACCGATGAGAGCATTATGTAGTGGATTGAATCACATATGATCTGTAAGGAGTGAGTGAGATGTCTGAAAACACGGCGAATCGAATATTCAACACGGTAAACGTCATTCTTATTATCATTACGATGGTGCTGTGTCTTGCACCATTCATTCATATTATTGCGATCTCGCTCAGCTCAAACCGGGCGATCGGTTCAGGAGAAGTTTCCTTTTTCCCCAAAGAATTGTCCTTTGAGGCGTATACCAAAGTATTTGCAGATGGATCGATGATTCGTTCCCTCATCTATACCATTTG
Source organism: Paenibacillus sp. FSL R7-0313 (assembly GCF_037969885.1). Lineage (NCBI taxonomy): Bacteria > Bacillati > Bacillota > Bacilli > Caryophanales > Paenibacillaceae > Paenibacillus > Paenibacillus sp. FSL R7-0313. The sequence continues at coordinate 5,309,077 of NZ_CP150219.1, read as the reverse complement.
GCTGACCGTCCTGAGTACGGTACTAAGCATGGTGATGACCATTGCAGCGGCATATCCACTGGCGAAGAGTAATCTGAAAGGGCGAAAGTGGTTCATGCTTGTCATTGTCGTGACGATGTTCTTCAGTGGCGGTATTATTCCCGAGTACATTCTGATCAAAAATCTGCATCTACTTGATAGCACATGGGGACTTATTCTGCCTGGATTGATTAGTCCGTTCTACATGATTATCCTCATTACCTTTTTCCGAGGTATTCCCGAAAGTCTGGAAGAAGCAGCAGGTATTGATGGAAGCAGCCACTTCGGAACACTTATGCGCATTATTTTGCCGCTATCCCTTCCGGTTATGGCAACACTGAGCCTGTTCTACGCGGTAGGACGGTGGAATGGTTTCCAGGATGCACTCATGTATATTACCAAGCCTGAGCTATACCCTCTACAATTGAAGTTGTATCAGATGATTCAGCAAAACCAGATTACAGAATTGATGCAGAACGAAGGCATTGGTGCCGTTCAGGTCCTGCCTGAGAGTCTGAAAGCAGCTAGTGTTATATTCTCCACGTTACCGATCCTGCTTGTGTATCCGTGGTTGCAGCGGTACTTTATCAGTGGCGTAATGGTAGGTGCTGTAAAAGGTTAATAGAGGTTGTTCAAAAAGTTCACTTTTGATTACGAATGATGCCTAGTGGCATCATCAGTATCGAATATGAAATTTAGCCGAAATAGGTTGATGCTTACGAAGTATGTTTCCTTCAGAAACATTGTAGTTGCTCACGTAGTTGTCCTACGCTCCGCAACTCCATTTCTAGCTTAATTCCATCTTCTTGGTACTGAAAACTGATCTTTTTGAACACGCACCTATAGTCTCGGGAGGGCGCATGACATGACACAACGAATGGTAGAAAAGATGTCGAAAGAGCAGCAGTATCTTGTAAATCAATCCATGACGATGATGGATAGCTTCTATGATAAGGAACTGGATCTGCTTCGGAGTTTCGAAGAAGAGGATTCATCGCAGCACAGCACACGAGCCAGTGCGCATTATGCGCTCGGGTTGTTGATTCGAAATGAGCCTGGTGATGTGGAACGCGCGATACGGGTGTTCCACAAGGTGCTCGATGTTCAATATGACGCTCCGGATGAGATCTATCACGGAACCTTCGCGACCCGACCAACTGATGCGCATCCACCAGCGGGTCACTATGCTTGGAAATCTTTTGCGCCAGGCACGGCCTATTTCCTGGAACGCACCTTTGAGAAGGTGTCTGCGCAGTTTATCCATAAACTACAGGAAGATGGATCTCTGCTCACAGAGGCGGCAGATTCCAAACAACTGAAACGCCTTTTTCATTCAGCAGTGAATCAGGTTCTGCCACCGGTCTGGATCAGCTATGATCCCAACTGGCGCGAGTTTATCGCTTGTGTCTGTGTGGTCGTAACTGCCGAATTCGGTGAACTTATACCGGAGACACTCATGAAACGGATGGACCATGCGATGGAGTTGGCTGTCCAAGGGTCAATAGAACGCAGGTTATCTGACGTAATCCCCATGAACACGAATATTGAGTTAATGCATATTTTCATCACCCACTACTACGGCCATCGCTTGAACCGAACAGAATGGATTCAGCATTCGGATGAACAGGCAGAGGGATTGATGCAGGAGTTTGAACAGTACGACGGGACATTCGCTGAATTCAATACAACAACGTATTACGGAGTCGATCTCTCCGTGCTTGGCATGTATCGAAAGTATGGTCTCACCAAACGTTTGGTTGAAATTGGACACCGGATTGAGCACGGGTTGTGGAATAACATTGCACTTTATTACAATGCCAACCTGGAGAATCTCTCTGGCCCATTCTCTCGGGCGTACGACATGGAGATGCGAGAGCATAGTTCAATCGGTGTATTTATCTATCTTTTGCTTGGTGAAGGGTATGAATATCTGACAGGCATCAACTGTGAATCAGGCCATGATCCATTGATTGCGCTCCTTGGGGTAGATGTGCCCGCGAAAGCCGTGCCGTATTTCAAGGCTCATCAAGAAGATCGGCTTGTGCAGAAACAGTTCATGGAACTGTGTGAGCGTAATGATCCAACGTCCAATCGGAATTTGTGTACGGCCAAAGCCTGGATCGGAGAGGATCGGATGATCGGGGCCATGTCGGGAAGTGTGAATACGAACGGACAGATGCATCCCGCCACGATCCACTGGCAGACAGAGACGGGTGAGCGTTATTATCTTCGCTTGATCCGCCGTGAGGTAGGCGAGGGTTGGAACAGTCATCTGCGCGGAGTGACGTTTGACGCGGATCTCACGCCAGATTCGTTAACCATTGATGTGGAACTGGATACGGCGGAAGAGATCGATGTTTATTTTGAAATCAGAGGACCATCCCTCCGGCAGCAGGACATTACACCAGCGTTATGGCAGTTCCCGGGACTTACGTGTACCGTGAAGGCTGAGGCGCCTGAACCATCCGTGTTAATGTACGTGAATCATGCGGAGATCGTCTATCGTTATGTGCCTGGGAAAACTGCGAACAAGATGAGATTTGAATTGACCCTCCGTGAAAACAACGGATAGAGGAATGAATAGGTATATAAGATGAACTGAACATTTACACGAGAACGAAGAGTGCAGAACCGATCTGAAGAAGCGGAGCGTTCGCCTGAAAGCTTTCTGCAAGAAAGCTGCATCGGAAGCATAAGCTATCACCGGATTTTTCCCTTTGGAGAAGGGGATCAAAAAAACCTGGGGATAACAGCGATCGGAAGATGGTACTGCATTGGAGTGATCTAGTGTAAAGTTTATTGGTTCAACTTATATAGATAGAGATAAATGGAATATGAATGGGCGATAGAATGAGAGACAGGAGGACCAATCATGTATACGGACAAGCAGGAATATTCGTTTTCAACATGTTGGAATATCAAACGTCATGCGACCGGACAAGGCATGATTGAAGAGATCAAGTCTCTTGGGTTCAGACAGGTGGAATTGAATTACAACGTTACGGAAGAGATGCTGCAGACGATAGAACCGATGATTGAACGGGGAGAGATCGGTGTATCCAGTGTGCATAATACATTTCCACATGTGGCTGATCCGGATTACGGGACGGATTCCGTCCTGCTCGGATTCGATGATAAATCGCGCCGCAGACGGGCGATTGAACTGTTACTTCGCTCAGCTGAGTACGCACATCGTTATGGGGCCAAGGCTGTTGTTGTACATCCGGGTGAGGTTCCGTTTGAATACAATATAGATGAAGCGTTGAAAAAGATATACCACGATCAGGGGCCGGACTCACCTTCATATCAATCTTTATGGCAAGAGATGCTGGAGAAGCGGGAAGATGGCAGCGCACATTACCTGAGCCGGATTCAGGAGAGTCTGGAAGAGGTATGCAACTTGTCGGAGCAGCGGGGATACGGAGTGAATTTCGGTATTGAGACCCGTTCACGCTGTTATCAGATGCCGACGTTGCACGAAGCCGGAACGATTATTGGACACATGAAGGGCGCGCCGCTTGGACTCTGGTACGATATTGGGCACGGCATGATGATGGATCGAATGGGCCTGTATGACAATGTACGTGAGGCTAACGCATTGATTGATCACGTGGTTGGCGTGCATATTCATGAAACTGTAGGGTTGGCAGATCATTGGTGTCCATACATTCATAGTAAAGACATGACCTTCTTTGATTCATTTTTGGATATTATCGATCGTTCGCCGGTGAAAGTATATGAATTAAAAGCCGCTTGTACAGCGGAAGAAATCGATGAGAGTCATGGAATAATTACGGCTCGTATTGCTGAACGTCATGCGGCGCGTCAGCGCGGATAGGAAGATTGGTCTATTTAATGCTAAATGCATGGATGGGTGAATGGTAGGGGGACGGAGGAATGTGAAGTATTCTTCTCCGCAGATATCTGACGTCCAATTGGAGTAGAAGGTATCGGATATCCCATGTTGTGCGGGGATGTTTAATGGAAAAAGGGATCGGTTTCATCGGCCTGCTAGGCTTGGTGAGACGGATCCCTTTTTTTTGATATTGTTAGATATGTATATGTGATCGGTGTACAGCTTTCATTCAGATCACATTCGAATAGCATTCAGAAGCATTTTTGCGCACAATTAGCTTCTTTGCTGGGCACTCTTTGGAAAACTAACGAACCTGACGCACCCTATTCCACGCATATGAGTCAGATTGAAATCGTAAGGAATCTGAGACACCTTATCACTTCGTGTATAGCCCGTTTTTGCCCATTTCCACTTGTCGGCTCCAGTTTAACATTACTGAGGTTCGTTAGAATTTTCATGTTAGTCTAAACCAATTAATAAGGTGCCTAAGATTCGTTAGAGTGTTCGAAGTGAGTCAGAATTTGGAGAGAGAAGCGTTTATTCTACCTATCACCAAAGTAAGATTGGGCCTGTGATTCTTTTTACTCGTACATCCGTCGTTCAAGTTCAGCATAGGCAATCGCAGGATCATCACTGGAATTATCAATATAAGCGACAGATGAAGCAGGGAGGGGCCAGGCTACTTCTTTACGGACTAGAGAAGCTCTGAAGGCATCCCAGTTGGCTAACTTCCAATCATCTAGTGGGGATTGTCTTGCTGAGATCCGTTTGTGATACAATGCTTCATTCTCTAGATAAATATTGGCAACTCGCACATCCGTATCTTTCAGAGAACGTCCAATCCGTGCGAGTTCCTGCTCGATCCAGTCAGAGGTACCGATTTCCTTGGTAAATGGGCCCACAACCATTGTATCGATACCCAACTGAACGTTATCCAGAGCAGCATCCATCGTAATGCGGTACCCAAGATCACGGCACAACCGTTTGTATTCAGGCGAATCTCGGTCAGATGGGTCAAGTCCCTGAAGGGTCATGATTGCCTCAGCCGCAGGACGGAGCAGAATATCCATATCGAAGAAAGCAGCTTTATGTTTACGGGAAAGGGCTTTGGCAAGTGTGGTCTTGCCACTTCCGGCCCCGCCGAGAAAGAAAATTAGTTTGCTCATGAATGTAATGCCTCCTTAATTGTATTGAAAAAATAGTATCTGTAATTAAAAAATACACGAATATATAGATTCATCATTAGAGTTCATGAATGAAAGGACTTGTTTATTTTAACATAAATAAAGAAGCTTGTTGGCTAGACAGAAAAGGAAGGATAAGGTAATATCATACCTAGTTGTTCTATGCATAGGTTTCCGATGTATATGAAAAGAAAGGAGTGAGCGCGTTGCAGGTTAACAAACAAATGATTAAAGGCAGTACCGAGACATTGATTCTGACCTTGCTTCAGGAACGACCGTTGTACGGTTATGAATTAATTAAGGAACTACATCGTCAATCTGAGGGTGTGTTTAATCTGAAAGAGGGCACGTTATATCCTATTTTGCATGCCATGGAGATTGAAGGTTGGGTAGAGTCGTACTGGATGGAGGTCGAAGGCCGTAAACGGAAATATTATTCGATTCGTGACAAGGGGATGGAGGCCTTACAAAGTAAAAAAGCAGAGTGGAATTTGTTCCGTCGAGCTGTGGATCGGGTGCTTGGGGAAGGAGGCCTGACATGACGAATCGACATGAGCGAATTCAGCATTATCTTGATCACATGTGTGTTCAGGTTAAAGCTCGCGAAGTACATAATGACTTGCGTGATGAGTTGGGAAACCACATGGAAGAGATGATTTTGGATAAAGAACAAGAAGGTTATACAGAGGAAGAAGCAATTACATATGCCATTGAACAGATGGGTGATCCCGCTGTCGTAGGAAAGAGTATGCACCGATTGCATCGCCATCGTATGCATTGGGCGCTGTTAACGGGAATTGCCAGTTTGCTAATAATAAGCCTGCTGCTGATGTGGATTTATACGACAAATATTTCAGATGAAAACTATCAGTTGATATATATAAGTCATTTGATGTATACCATTTTTGGTTTAATACTGATGGTGTTTTTGATGTATTTTGATTATCAAAAATGGAAAAAAGCTGCCTGGTGGATCTATATTTTGTTAAGTGGTATGTTGTGGATTAATCCGCTGGTATCACCGTTTGATTACGGTGTACAACGGTTTTGGAGCATATTCGGTTTTACAATTGATCTTACAACGACATCGATGTGGGTGTTGCCTCTCGCCATAGGTGCAATTATGCTGGATAAGTTGAGCACCAAGTGTGATGTACAATCCGTCTCAACATATATGCTTCTTGTGGCTTTGCCGTCTTATAGCCTATTTCAAGCTTCAGATTGGGTACGATTGTTTCTGTTCGGAACGGCAACGCTAATCATGCTTGCCTGGATTACACGAAAATGGCTCTATACTTTCATCGGAGCTACAATAACCGGAAGTGTTATTATGTTGCAGTTGTTTTTGACAGGTGAATACAAGCGCTTTGAGAGACTCTCTGTCGTTTTGAATCTTCAGAATGATCTGCTGGGAAACTTCGAGTATAACCGTTCAATTATAAGTATCCTTCAGTCCGCCGGATGGTGGGGCAACGGTTTTGACATAACCTTTGGAATTTCCCAAAGGTTTTATATGGACTATCCCGGTGTGATGCTTATTGATGTGTTTGGCTGGTCAGCAGGTATTTTGCTATTGCTTGGAATCGTATGGTTTATTGCCAGTATGTTAAAGACGTTACCGTGTATTAGGGATGATTTTGGTCGAATGATTATTTTCAGTATTACAATCACGTTCGCTTTGCAAATGTTATATTCTCTTGCGATGACTACCGGGAAGGTTCCAATTGTCAGTGTCAACTTTCCTTTTATCGGGCGCGGCATTCATATAATATTAGAATACGCCATGGTGGGTTTACTGCTTGGAGTATATCGACGTAAAGATACTATTTCATTGAGAAGCAAACAGGGAGAGCCGATCACGACCATGTCAAAATAAAAAAAGATACGTGATCGGAGATCGGATGGTATAAGTCATATAATACGATGTTTAATCAGACTGATGTGCTCGTGCGTCAGAAGGAAACCAGATATGACGCAGGTTCACCCAGCCCTGGCTGTTGAAAGATAGACCACGTACCGAAGGCAGATAAGCCGTCTCTACCGGTTTTTCAGATAAATGGAACAGTAGGTTCTGGCTGACCAAAAATTGCTCAATGCGGTCTAATTCAGAAGTTCGATCTGCTGCGATGGGAGAGGCGACGATGGTTTGCAAAATCTTATGAATCGCTATGCGAGCAGAATCTTCCAAATGCTCAGACAACGTGGAGTAGAGATCATACCTGCGCAGTTCTTCGTCCCTGTCCCGAATGAGCGAGAAGAGAATCAGATCAGATTCCAGCCGCAGATTTCCTTTGAACTGCTCCATTGTAGCGGTACGGACGGTACAAGAGAAACCGCACTGCTCCAGTATGGACGCCAGATGTTGGGCATCCCTGCGATATTGTGGAATGGTTGCAATGTGCAGGGAGATGGGACTGGAGGATACGGAATTTATCGATATATCGCTAAATCCCTCCGAGTGGGCCTGGACTTTCTTGGTATTCACCGTACTAAAATCAGACACAACGACCTCAGAGTCTTCTGCAGTTCCATCATCTCTATACATTCCAGCAAGGCATAACTGAAGGTGTGCTCTTACTGCCGGATCGTTTAACGGTCCGGTTTTTTGTGTATTACACGTGAGTAATTTATGAACCATCACACCTGCACTAATCTGTGTCCAGTCTGCACCCGCAGACAAAGACGGATTATGAACTAGATGAAAGAACGGAGTTTCGATATCTTGGCTATCGTCCATTTTTGCCGAGGCACTCCACGGAATTTGCAGGATATCTACTCGGTCCATATGTGCTCTACCCTGAAAATACGAGGAAAAGGCTTCAAGTCTGCACAAGTGATCATCCCAGGCAGTGACCTTGAACGGCCCCGTCCCAACAGGTTTTTGCATCCCATGTACATCACTCGAATGCTTCATCTTATGTTCGTTTGTTCCTGGTGAGGGTACAATCGCCGCACGACTTGTTGTCAGGAAGGACAAAAACAATTCATGAGGACCTTTCAACTGGAAACACACGGTTAAGGAATCGACCGTTTCAATAGAGAGAATCTGTTTACTTACATCACGGTACAGTGTCCGGCGATCTGTAGATTGCAGCCGTTCAAACGTATGTACAATATCATGGGACGTCAACAACTGACCATCGTGAAAAGTAATACCTTTCCGCAAATAAAAGATCCATGTCTTTCGGTCTGCACTGACATCCCAGGTATGAGCGAGACATGGGAGAATCTCTCCCTGTTCACCCCGCTGAACCAACCCGTCAAAGACATGGCTAGTAACAAAGGATTCAGCTAATAGATTAATGTAAAGCGGATCAAGCGCATGAAGCTGTTGGCGGAGGGGCAACCGAAGTGTATCAATCTGCTCATTATTGGTGCCGGCTTCCGTATGATGTCCTGAATATCCAAGCAACCACTGGTTTAGATGATCCTGCATGATTGTTGAACTGGAGAATGCGCTCACCTGCTCGGCAGCTTGCTGCAACTCCCGGCGATTCATGGCCTGCATCATATATTCTGCGGCGATTTGATCAGCCGGAACAAGCAAAGTCAGTGAAGAACGCCGACCACGGCCACGCTGGGAAACCCAACGAATCCAATCAAGGGCAACCATCTTTTTGACAATCGTTAACGTATTGCGGTGTGTACAATTTAGCAACTCAGCGAGATCAGCGAGTGTAAGTTCATGTTCTGTATGGTGACCGTAATGACGATGCAACAGCAGATATTGCTGATGTAATTTCAAGTGTTGATTCCCTCCTGGAGGTGAACTCTGACGTATTCCTCTAAAATAAGAAGTTTTGTCGATTATAATTTCTATTTATATTCCTATTTTATCATCTAGAATATAACATAGAAAGGTTAATGGAGGTTTTTTCCATGATTGATAAAATAATGGCTTCACCGCAACGCGCTCTAATCACGCTACTGTCTGCATGGATGCTGGCGATCATTCACCAGTATTTATTCTATGGTAATGAGATTGGCGTATCGTATCCTATCTTTGCAATTCTCTTTTATGTGTTCATGTATCTGTTTGCACGGGACCGCATGAGGTCTTTCAAGTTCATTGATGCTTTTGTGGCGGCTGTAGTGCTATTGTTGTCGCTAACGTTCCTGTTATACGACAATGAACTGCTGTATGTTCTTAATTTTCTGGTTGTACCCGGCGTAGTTATCTTACATATGACGTATCTGATGGGCAGAAAACAGAAGCAGTGGTGGGAGATTGGTTTGATTGGTACGGCTATTGACCACTTGTTGCCTCAAGCCATACGTCATTGGGGGACGGTTGCTGCCATTGCTGTGAGAGCAGGAGGGCGTGGCATCGGCAAATCACAGAAAACAGTTGTTTTTAAAGTACTCATTGGTCTTGTGGCGTCCTTGCCTATCCTCATTGTAGTCGTTGCATTACTGTCCTCTGCTGACGGGGTCTTTGATCAGTATTTAGCCGGTTTTCCGGAGTGGCTGAATCAGCTGGCTTTTACTCCAGGGATACCGAGAATCATCTGGATTGTCATCGCAGGTGTATTGCTGTTCGGTTATGTATGGGGATTCGTACAGCCAATGCAATATGAGGCAGAGAAGAGAGAGAACGCACATTGGAAAAATGGAGCTGCATCCACGGTTGATAAGCGTGACCACACCTATATATTCTCTCCTGTGGACCCGACCACTGAAGGTAAGGTTACGAATAAGATTACACCCGAGCCCGAACGCACTCCAGTTCAGCGGGAACCATTCAGATTGGACCCCATCATTGTAGGGACGATGCTGGTTGTCATTAACTGTGTGTACGTTTTGTTTGTACTTGTACAGTTTTCGTATCTGTTTGGTGCAGGAGAGGGGCATCTTCCGGTAGATCTGTCTTACGCAGACTATGCGAGAAGTGGATTCGCAGAGTTAATTCTCGTCACAGGTATTAACTTCTTTATTCTTATTGTTGCTTTGCAGTATACCCGTTCGAGTCGCAAAGCGGGTTCCATCGTGCATCAGGTATTGCTCCTGATTCTGGTCAGTTGTTCAGCAATTATGTTGTATTCCGCGTTTATGCGCCTAAATCTTTATGAGCAGGCATATGGATATACGTACATCCGCTTCCTGGTACACGCATTTATGATCTTCCTTGCACTCCTGTTGCTGATTGCTGGCCTTCGTATACGGTACACATCAATACCGCTGATTCGCTGGTATATTGTGCTGGCGCTCACAGCTTATGTTGCAGTCAACTATGTGGGCATGGATAAACGGATTGCCGAGCTGAATATTGAACGTTATCATCAGACTGGCAATATTGATGCAACCTATCTGGCGAGTCTATCGGCAGATGCAGTTCCGTTACTTCGAGAGTTTGCTCAGGAGGAGTATCCGGATCTCAAGAGGGAAATGCTGGAACGTCAAGCATATCTGGATATGGATACATCAGATCGCTCATGGCCTTCTTATAACGTGGCAAGACACCGAGCTGAGCAAGAGTTGTCCAAATTGAGAACGGAATAGCTGAAGTGTATTTGTTTTCCCATACGGATTTATGCAAAAACAATATGTAAGTGTTATAATATAAAAACTAACCTATAAAGGGGGTGAATCCCTTGTTTGAACTGCAGGAGTTATTACCATATTTATTCTCGATTGGACTCATCTTCACCGTCAGTTATGCCTATATTGCCCATCTTCACTGTGGCATGACGGAGTACTGGGTGGAAGGTGGCGCCGGTGGTGGACTTGAACCTGTACTTCCCGCCCTGTGTTTGGACAGACAGCATAGACAGGAAGACTGGAGTCGCATGATTAGACGAAGAGAAGCGCCCGATGAAGATGAACCAGATTGTCATTCCTCGTTGAACGATTGGTCAACAAATCAACGAGGAGGATATATATGGAACATAAGACTAACAAGGGATTCACTTTTACTTCGGGCAAGGGACGGATCTATGGCCTGATTGTCATTTTGTTTGCAGTCATGCTGCTTGCCGGATGCAGCAACAACGTGTCGGAGATTACTTCATCGACACCGGGATTTTTTAATCACTACATTGTATTTCCACTCTCGTATCTGATACAGCACATTGCCACGATATTTAACGGAAGCTACGGGGTCGCGATTATCGTGATTACGCTTGTCATTCGTCTAGCACTATTGCCATTGATGATGCGTCAAGCCAAGTCCCAGCAGGGAACACGAGTCATCATGAACGCCATGAAACCCGAGATGGATGCGCTCAAGAAAAAATATGAGGGCAAAAATGACCCTGCTGATAAGCAAAAGCTGTCTCAGGAAACGATGGAGCTGTACAAGAAACATAAGTTCAATCCGCTGAATATTGGTTGCTTGCCAATGCTCATCCAGTTGCCTATACTTTCAGGTATTTACACAGCCATCCGACTTACACCGGAGTTGTCCTCTCACTCGTTCCTGTGGTTCAAACTGGGAGCGCCGGACTACGTACTCGCTGTGGTGGTCGCGGTCATATATCTGATTCAAGCCAAGGTATCACAAGCCAATATGGCGCCTGAGCAGCGAAAACAGTTCGCCATTATGGGATATCTCTCCCCATTGATGATGGCATTCTTTTCTCTTACAGCTCCGGCAGCGATGCCGCTCTACTGGACGGTTGGGGGGTCATTCCTGGTACTACAGACGTTATTATTCCGTAAAATGTACCCGGTGGAACATCCACAGGAGCCAGTGGTTGTGGAAGTGAGTAAGAAAAAGAATAAAAAATCTACCTCATCCAAACCTTCTCGGAAACCTGCAAAGTCTTAATAAACTTGGTCCCAGTTGGCTGCGGAAACATGGTGATTAAGGAACAGTGTTGAACACGAAAAACATAATGAAGAAGCCTGATCCATATGGATCAGGCTTTTTTTGTACTCTCAGGTGTTCCTTTTTAGTTTTTTTTACGAAAGCGGATGAAAAGCATAACGTCTACAGCCTGTTCCCCAATATCACTTAATGATGATATACTTACCTGATCAGATATGATATTGATAATCAATATCAATTATTGAGTGATGTATACATTGGAAAAAGTGAAACGAGGAGCGCGGATAGATGCAAGAGGAAGAAGCAAGACAGGGATTTACACCGGAGATGATTGATATGATGGCCAGTATCTGGACACGTTCGATCATTACATTAATAGATGTACGCTTTCAGAATGTAGCGTCACAATACCCGTTGGAGCAATATAAAATGCCTAGTAGCATGTTTATCTATGCATATGGGGGAGAAGCGCAAATCCAACTGAATGAAACCACATTTGCAATGGAACGTTTTGGCTTAGTTCACGGTGGGAAGGGGAGCCTGCTCAGTATTACGACTAAAGAGGAGATTGTGAATACCTTTATGGTTTTCTATAGAGCAGAATCACCTCTCTTTTTCAAGAAACACCTGCAGCAATTACTGGAGCAAGTCAATCCATTTGTTCAACAGTTTGGTTATACGCCAAGTAATCCCATCTTGCTACACGATTGGTTCCAACGGATGATGAATGGCTGGAAACGTGGCAAAGCGATGGATCAGCTACAGGCCAAAAGTTTTCTATATCAATTGATTCATGAGGTGTATAGGGATTTGGAGGGTGGTGAGATTCGGTATCTCCAGCCAGATCCAGCCTGTTCTGCCAAGATATATCTCGATAAACATTACAGGGAGCCGATTATGTTTCAACAAATTGCCGATATGTTTGGGATCAGTGGTGGACAATTGACGCGGTTATTCAAAAAAAGGGAAGGGATGAACTTACAGGAGTATCTCATTCAGAGGAGGATTGAAGCTGCCTGTCATGACTTGAAACATACAGAAGCGACGGTTAAAGAAATCGCAACAGGAGCTGGCTTCGCAGATGAGAAAAACCTGTTCCGAATGTTTAAGAAGCATTACAAGATGACACCAAGTGATTATCGGAAAATAAACGCACTATCCATGCAGGTTAATGGTATTGATAATGATTCTCATCTCCCTTACGATGAGAGGGAACTAGCGAGTCTAGTCAAGTCTTATAGAGATGGGGAATCAACGATGTTTGGATCATTAAGAAGTAAAGAAATGATTTTGGCGGCGGCGATAAGCATGATGCTCTTATTGACAGCATGTACGTCAGGGACGCCAGCGAATAATGGGGGAACGGCGAATACAACACCTGCACAGACACAGCAGACGACACAACAGGAAGGGTCGGAGACAAAAGCTTCGGAAGCAGTCTCGCAGACCAGAACGATAACCACAGTTAAGGGTGATGTTGAGGTGCCTAACAATCCTCAGCGAGTTGTAGTCGATTATTTGGTTGGTGATGTGGTAGCCCTAGGTGTAACTCCTTTAGGTGTGGCAAGAGCGGCAAGGGGCGAGAAGGAGCCTGTTTATGCTAACCAGATTACAGACTCCATAAAAGTAGCCATGGAGCCGGAAGATATCATGACGCTTGAGCCTGATCTTATCATTTTGGCATGGAGCGATGAGTCATATGATGATTTATCCAAAATTGCCCCGACCATTTATGTTCCTTATGGTGATATGACTACAGAAGAGCGGATACATTTTATTAGCGATGTTTTGAACAAACAGGAAGAGGCTAAGGATGTTTTGAATGCTTATACCGGAAAAATTGAAGAAGCAAAGCTAGCTTTTCAGAATGCGGGCCTATCCGATGTAACGATTACGGTTGGAGAATTCAGTGATAAAAGTAACTACATAGCTGGAGCCAAGCATGCCGTTGGCGAGCTTGTTTACGATGAACTTCAATTGCAGGCACCTTCAAAAGTCCAAACGGATATTATCGACGCAGATAAATATTGGGGCGATGTCTCCATGGAAGTATTACCCGCTTACTCTGGGGATTATATGATCTTCTTAGGAGATGGAAACGTTGCTTCTGATAATGCTGTGTGGAATGCCATACCTGCTGTGCAACATGATCGGATCGTAAAGGTGGATTCTTCGCTATCTTGGTCCACCGACGTAATGACTTCCAGTGCATTGATTGATTATATTGTTAGTCAATTGCTGGCATTAGCTAAATAAGAGTTAGAACGAAATTTTAATTGAACACTCCAAATTTTCAAACATGACCAATCGAATATATGGACGTTCATATCCATATTCGTTTGGATTGTCAATAGGTGATGAAAGGGAAACGAGATGAAAAGCAAGCCTGAACAAAAACGCCGTGGGGCGATGAACTTCACCATGTACATGGTAGTAGGGCTTGGATTAACGGTTCTCATGTCGGCGGCATCGATTATGTTTGGTGCTGCTGATATGAGGTTAGCAACGGTATGGGAGGCTATATTCCGATTTGATCCAATGCGCACTGAACATCAAATTATCCAAACCATGCGTCTTCCGCGTACCGTAGCCGATCTGATCGTTGGGTGCAGCCTTGCGGTATGTGGCGCTATCATGCAGGGGACAACGCGCAATCCGCTGGCCGACTCCGGGCTCATGGGGATTAGCTCTGGCGCAGCATTTGCAATTGCACTATGCCTGGCCTTTCTGCCGGGTTATTCGTATTGGCAGATGATGTTGTTCGCTTGTCTGGGAGCAGCGATCGCCACCGGTATGACTTACTTTACCGCGTCACTGGGCAATCGCGGAATGACGCCTCAGCGACTTGTACTGGCAGGTCTGTCTATTTCAATGTTGTTTGGCGCACTCAGTCAGTATTTGGCGATCAATTATAACCTGGGCAGAGCATTGACATTCTGGACGGCGGGTAGTACAGCGGGTGTCAAATGGGGAGAATTGCTGATTATCTCACCGCTCTTTGTTGGTGGTATACTGCTGGCACTGGCCTTATCCCCTTCCGTTACATTGCTCAGTTTGGGAGATGATGTGGCAAGTGGACTCGGTATTCGTAGCGGACTGGTTAAGATTTTGTCGACAATTATTGTACTCGTGCTGACTGGATTGGCTGTTGTTGTGGTTGGCCCGGTCGGTTTTGTGGGTCTGATTACACCGCATATTGTGCGATATATGGTAGGTGTCGACTATCGATACATTATTCCGGCAGCGGCAATATATGGTGCGTTGCTGACCGTATCGGCCGATTTGGCTGGACGCTTGATCAATAAACCGTTCGAAACGCCGATTGCCATTATATTTTCTATCATTGGTGTGCCGTATTTTCTCTTCTTGGCTCGAAGACAAAGGAGGGAATACGAATGACCAAGCGGCATTATACGGTGAAACGAGGCATTATCATCAATGTAGTGCTTATGGTGCTTATCCTTGTTTTTGCTATCATTAGCATGAATTCTGGCAAGATGAATCTTTCACCGCTAGAAGTGCTGAACGTTCTCATAGGAAACGGTACCGATAAGCAAAATCTGATTGTGTTTGACTTTCGTTTGCCACGAATTGTACTTTCGATCTTGGTAGGTCTGGGAATGGGAGCGGCGGGGGTCGTGATGCAGAGTTTGCTGCGCAATGACATGGCTAGTCCGGGAACACTGGGAATTAGTTCGGGATCGGGCTTGTTTGTCCTGTTCTTTGTTGTATTCATTGCACCAACAGGGAAGAGTTCCTTCATTGCTCTGCCTCTGTTGGCTTTTGTTGGCGGACTATTGGCGGCGGGATTGATCTTCTTATTATCGTATCGCCGCGGACGAGATATCTCACCAATCGGTTTAATCTTGACCGGGGTCGCGCTAGGAAGCGGGTATGGGGCGCTGACGACTTTCTTGACACTCAAGCTGGATGATTCGCAGATGAACTTCATGCTGTATTGGCTCGCGGGGAGCCTATGGGGCGATGATTGGGGCTATATTTCCATACTCACACCATGGGTCTTGATCTTACTCGGCTATATTTTTTACAAGGCTCGCATACTGAATGCCCTCCATCTGGGCAATCAGACAGCACAGGGGCTTGGTGTTTCCGTGAAGCGGCAGTTCTTGGGGTTGTCAATCGCTGCTGTTGCTTTATCCTCTGGCAGTGTAGCTGTGGGGGGAAGCTTCTTTTTTGTTGGCTTGATCGCTCCGCATATGGCCAGAAAACTGGTCGGTCCCGATCACAAATTACTCATTCCGGCTGCCAGCTTGGCCGGGGGTCTAGTCGTGGTGGTGGCTGACACGATTACGCGCACCGTTAGCCTGGTAGGAGATGTGCCGACAGGAATCGTTATTACAGTCATTAGTGTCCCATATTTTCTTTATTTACTAGCAAAAGCCAAATAACACAATCAATGATACAGTCTAAATATTTTGTGGAAAACGGCTTGGTAGGACTGTAGACTGCATTTTAAAGCAGAATGCACGATATCAAAAGTTCAAAGATCGAAGTTACCCTGTATTACCGCTATGCTTCTTAATCAATAGCATATAGAAAAAGATGCCATTACGAGGATATCGTATTGGCATCTTTTAATTTTTTCTCATTATTTGATAGTCAATTTGATTACTGGGAAATTTCATCAGGATTTATATCGCAGGTTCATCCGACAGCTGGAAACGGGAAACGAAATACCAGATGAGCTCGCGACGTGAGGATACCTTGGTTTTGGCGAAAATGGATTTTAAATGATCCTGAACCGTGTATACAGAAATATGCATCGCGGCAGCAATCTCTTTGGAAGAATAGCTGCGCAGCACATATCCGAGCAGTTCCCGCTCTCGACTGGATAATCCGTGGCTTTCGGCGAGCAAGGGCAGCAAATCCTGTGGCATCGCCTGCTCCAAACGGATAGCAATCTGATCCGGTCCCGTAAGCTGTTGCATGAGACTGGCATGAAGTAGGAGGTAACGGCCATCCGGAAGTTGGATACAAACTTTGGAGGGTGGATCGGTTGCAATCTGAGTACCCACGACCAGTTCTGCCCGATTCTTGCGCTGCAAGTGGGAACTCACTGCACGTACCGGACGGGGCAACACATCCGGCCCTACATGTTCCAGCATACGTAATTGGGACAGCCAATATTGAGCGGAGGCGTTCAGGGATAAGAGCTGGAACGTGTCTGAGGTGATCAAAATTCCGGGTTCCTCGGGACTTTCACTCGTGATCTCATCGATCAGTGTCAGGCTCGTGGACCGCAGCATCGATGCAATAGAAGCGGTCCAGGACTGAATCATCATCCGCTCCTCTTCTGTAAAGACAGCACTTTCTGTCTTACGATATAGGGTCAGATATCCCCAGCAAGCGTCTCCACTGACCAATACAGCACGTAGTTCATCACCAAACCCCGCTGGCTGAAGAATGTTGATATAACGTGGGCTTTGTTCAAGCTGTGAGTTCATGGACGTATGAAGTGTAGCTGTATGCTCACCGCTGCGAATTAATTCAGCGTATTTATGTATATCTTCTTCCATGTATTCATTGATGAATAACCGATCATGAATGGCCTCAATGCCATCTTCTGTCACGGCTCCTGTGGAGAGAAGAGTCAGAGGATCAACGGTAGTGAAACAGTATGCATCGTAAGGTATAACCGTATGGATCTGCTTGAGAACAGCTTCCCGATAGGTATGTGAGGTCCAGGTTCCTTTTTCAAGAGAAGTGATAAGTCTGTGGTTCCGATCAATACGTGATGTCAACAAGATTACTCCTCTCTCTGTGCGCATATCCCAATGTTCTGGGATTGTAGGCTCGCCGTATCCTTCTATAATGAAATTAGACGAACAACGAGTCAAGTCTAACTTCAATTCAAGAGGAGTGCAGTGTCCATGAATCACAATCCATCACCGATGAGCTGGGAAACAGCAGATGTTCATCGTTACGAACAATCGATAGCCCTGAAAATTCCGGGTTATTCTCATATGCATGATCTAATGGAACGGCTGCTTGCAGCATCTTTTGCGGATAACAACGATATTAATATACTTATAGCCGGAGCGGGAGGGGGAAAAGAGATTGCTCTGCTTGGCTTACGCCATACGGAGTGGACATTGACTGGTGTTGATCCTTCACTGCCCATGCTGCAACTTGCTGAGAAACGAGTCGCGGAAGCAGGCATCGGTTCCAGAGTGAAGCTGCAGCCTGTCACGGTTGAAGAATTGCCGGAGGATATCGTATATGATGGGGCGACAAGCATGCTCATGATACATTTCCTTCAGGGGATGGAGGCCAAGAGAACGTTTCTTACCAGTCTTGCAGCGAGACTTAAACCGGGTGCACCACTGATCATTGCGGCTGTAAATGCCGATCTTTGTTCACCTGCACATCCAATCATGATGCAAGCTTGGAAGGATCACATGTTGAGTGTGGGCGTCCTTCCTGAAGAGTGGGAGCGTTTTGCTGCTTCCTTGGGCCGTGAATCCGATCCCATATCCTCTGAAGAGATGACTCAGCTACTGACCGAATGCGGTTTCTCACATATTACACGATACTTCGGGGCGTTCTGGGTGGAGGGGTATTATGCAATTCGAAACTAACGTGAAGCCTATGAAAGATCAGATCTGGGTGATTGGCGGTTATGGTCAAGTGGGGCAGATGATATGTACTCAACTGGGGAAATTGTTCCCGGGTAAAGTATGGGCTGCGGGTACACGCATGAACCGTGCGGAGGAATTCAGCAGGTCTACAGGTGGTGCTGTGCTACCACTTCAACTGGATGTAACACGACCTGTAGAGCCATCCATGTTAAGGCCTGTGAAACTGGTCATCATGTGTGTGGATCAGAGCGATACCCGTTTTGTTGAAGCCTGCGCACAAGCCGGAACCGACTATATTGATATTTCTGCAAAATATGATTTTCTCGCCCAGGTGGAACAACTGCACACCAAAATGCAACGTTCCCAATCGACCGCGATCCTCAGCGTTGGATTATCACCCGGAGTGACTAATTTGCTTGTGCGCGAAGCGACCATGCATATGGATCAGGTGGAGGAAGCAGACATTACCGTAATGCTGGGACTTGGAGAGAAGCACGGAAAAGCTGCCGTGGAGTGGACCGTTGATCAGATGAATGCCACTTACCAAGTGATGAAAAAGGGCAAACCTGCTGAGGTACAAAGTTTCGGAGATGGCAAACGTATTGATTTTGGAGCAAAACTAGGGCAGCGGAAGGCCTATCGATTTAACTTCTCGGATCAGCATGTGGTTGCCCGGACGTTACGTATTCCAACCGTATCTACCAGACTCTGTCTGGACTCCCGCTGGATCACAGGATCCATGGCACTCTCCAAACGTGCAGGGTTGTTTTCGTTACTGCGTATCCCGTCTATTCGGAATGGAACGGTTAAGGCATTTGGCCTTATTCCTGGGGGAGAGCCGATGTATGCGGTCAAGGTCGATGCCGCAGGATGGGAAAATGGTGAGCAAATCCGCGTCGAACAACTACTGGCCGGCGCAAAGGAAGCAGATGCAACAGCAGCGGTAGCTGCAGCCGTGGCAGAACGTGTGTATAAAACAGAGTTGCCTCATGGTGTGTTTCATATTGAACAGTGTCTCTCTTTGCAGGACATTCAGGATGCACTTCATACGCCACTAAAGGTGACGACCAAGATCACCTAGTTTCATGTTCTTTTGCTGAGAACCTCCGATCTGCTATGATGGAACAATAATCATGGCATGAATGGAGGGAGTTCATGAACTGCGTTGCTGTATTACCTTATTACAAAGTACAGAGAGAAGTGACGGGTCTCGCCCAGCAGATTGAGATGAATGCCCGTTCCATGATTCTGTATTCAGATAAAATCGTAACCAAATACCGCGAATTCAACATTACGGAAGTGTTCGACATGTCGTTTCGCCGTATGGGTGATGAAGGTGGATTTTTCTATCTGCACACAAGCACAGGAGTATATCCATATATGGTCGAAATCGACCCCAAACCCTTTATACAAAGTTTCAGAAAGATGACGATTCAAAAATTAAAATGACTTGACCTTGCCGTTACGTGAAGGCTTACCCTCGGATATGGAAAGAACCATAACCAATCCAGAGGAGCCGTGAATGTAATGAGTATACTGATTCAGCAAGCTACAATCCTAACGATGAAAGATGCCTATGCCCCCTTCACGGGGGATATTCGTGTTGAGGGAGATCGCATTACGCAGATTGCTGAACACATTTTGCCTCAACCGCAAGATGAGATTATCGATGGCCGCAATAAGATCGCCATGCCGGGTCTGATTAATGCCCATCAACATACACCAATGAGCCTGCTTCGGGGATTCTCGGATGATCTGAAGCTGATGGACTGGCTCGAACGCAAAATGTTGCCTGCCGAAGCGAGGATGAACCCGGAAGACATCTATTGGGGGGCCAAGTTATCCATCGCCGAGATGATCCGTTCGGGTACCACTGCGTTTGCGGATATGTACATTCATATGAATGAGATTGCAGAAGCAGTTAAGCAAACGGGTATGCGGGCATCGCTTACACGTGGGATGGTATTCATGGAGGATGATGGGGGACGCAGGTTGCAGGAGGCGATCGATCTTGTACAACGCTGGTCTGGAGCGGCTGAGGGACGGATTACAACGATGTATGGACCCCACTCACCGTACACTTGTCCCGTGGAGCCGCTTCGTGAAGTCATTGCTCTGGCTGTCAGGGAGGATATTCCTCTGCATATTCATCTGGCTGAGACAAAGGAAGAAGTTGTGAAGATTCGTGAGCGCTATGGTTTGACACCGACAGAGTATCTGGAAGAGGCGGGGATGTTCGAACAGGCACATGTACTGCTTGCGCATGGTGTACACCTCAATCGCAGGGACATCGGCAGATTGAAGGGCATGCGCGGCGGTGTAGCACACAATCCGGTCAGCAATCTGAAGTTGGGGTGTGGAATTGCTCCAATTACCGAGATGTTGGCCCAGGGAATTAACGTGGGCATCGGAACGGATGGAGCGGGAAGTGCCACAACCGTGGATATGTTCGAGGAGATCAAAGCTGCCACCTGGCTGCAAAAGCTGGACTATGGCGATCCCACTCGCTTACCAGCCAAGGACATACTAAGCATGGCTACACGCGGAAGTGCTAGTCTGCTAGGTCTACAGGATGAAATGGGTGTGCTTGAGGTGGGGCGCAAAGCTGATCTGATCCTGATTGATCTGGCGAAACCACATCTTCAACCGGTACATGAGGTAGAATCGTTACTGGCTTACAGCGTAAATGGAGCGGACGTGGACACCACGATTGTGAATGGTCAGATTCTCATGCGAGGCAGGAAACTGCTGACGATTGATGAGGATGAACTCTACCGTGAGGTAAAGGTTAGAGCAAAAAGAATTGTTGAGGGAATTTAATTTTTAGTGAATTTGATCCAAACTGGAAAAATATTTGTACTCAAAACGCTATGGAGGCTTACTCCATGGCGTTTTTTGTCGAATTATAACTGGTAATAGGTCCATGGTCCTGTTCAGAATTGGTTCAGAATGGGTCGTTATACTGAGCATGTAGTTGTTCAAATTTGAAATGTATACGAGGAGGAACATGAATTGAAGGGGAAACAAAACAAAAAACGGCTTAAGCCGATATTGAAAAAAAGCATGTTGACTGCGCTCGGATTGGGCATTGCATTGCCTATAGGTGGAACGCTCCCACAGGCTAACGCAGGAGCCATTGGTCCGGAAATAACCATTTCACGACCTGTGCTCAACGAGGATATTCGATGGTTGAATCGTTCATCGGAAGATTCAAATCAGCATTCTCTCGTGTCGTATACACCAATCGAGGCACTGGATAAGACTGTTATCATTGATTTAAATACGCATTTTCCACTCAATGCATACGATTCGGTAGGCGCCAGTTCAGATGATGATAGTGTGGCTCGCGTATACGTAAACAATGAAAATAAATTGGTAATCATTCCCTATAAATGGGGTAAGATCAACATTGAATTGAAAGCCAATTATACTTTATCCGGTGAACCTGTTAAGGATAATTTCGAACTTTATATTAGTAAACAAGGTGATGTGAATAATGATGGCAAAGTGAATTCTGCGGATGCAGCAGCGCTATTGAAACATCTTCGTAACGAATTCAACCGTCGCTCCTATACTGCTGTTGAGATGAATCGGATGGATGTCAACCGTGACGGTGAAGTTTTTTGGTCTGATCCTCAGGCTTTGCTGGAAGGCTATGCCGTTACAGAGCTTGGTGCCAAGGATAACCGTTATGTATTGACATTCAAGCAAGTGGACGATGCGCCTTATGCATTGAATGCTCAACTAATCGGTGAGATGAAGACCGGAGTCAAGATAACCAGTACAGTCGAATACTTTGACGCAGATGGTGATTACCCTAATACGACGCTGTATCAATGGTACCAAGGTTCGGATGCAACGGGAGAAGGTAAGACAGAGATCGCGGAAGCAACAAGCTCTGAGTACACTATTACTACGAGCGACTTGGGAAAATACCTTTTCCTTGAAATCACACCTCAATCTACTTCCGACGAGCAATTCCGAGGAAGAACAGTAACAATTGTTGGCAAACAAGCTGTTGAAGGACCTCCACCACCCCCTTGATCTTAAGTAGGGGATAAAAATCTCGTTCATCAGTGCATCTATTAAAGAATAAAGACTATGGAGGTTATTACATGTTTCAACCGAAAAAGAAACGTCCAAGAATCAGAAAAACAATGTCAGGTTTGATCGCACTGGCGTTACTCTCGTCACTCGTATTGCCGAGTGTAGCAGGGGCGGAGCCGATGGAACCATCACAGGTACAGTTTACGGATGTCAGCGTACAGGCTGGACAGAGCGTGCATGTTCCTGTGACGTTAAAACAACCGCATTATGCGGCAGTTACCGCTTATAATATGCAGATTGATTATGATTCGTCTGCACTGGAGATCGTACGTATCACGCCTAAATATGTGGGCGGCAATTTACCATCCATAGTGGAAAACAATGAAGAAAACTTCCATTATAAGATTGATAATGAAGCTGGCTGGGTGCGGATCATCTGGGCTGATTTTACTGCAGGCGAACATCCAGTACCTGTGGAGCAACAACTGTTTGATATTGAGGTCAAAGCCAAAAATAATGCGGCTCCAGGAACGAAAAAACTCACGGTTAATAGGGAAGATGCAGAGCACTGGAGTTTCACAAACGTAGATTATGAAAATTATACTGAATTGTCTGGTGGAACAATCACAATTACAGCAGCAAACTCAGGTGGCGACAATTCTGGTTCGACACCTACACCGAATCCTGGTAACTCTTCGGGTGGAGGAGGTAGTGTATCACCAACCTCCCCTGTCGTTACCCCAGTTCCATCGACTCCGGCGGTAACTAAAGGTGTAGACATCTATGTGAACGGACAGAAACAGGAACAATCTGCGACAGCTACCACATCAACGGTAAACAATCAGGTTACCACCACGATTCACGTGGATAATGACAAAGTCATCAATCAGATTGGTAGTGGACTAAGAACGCTTCTGCTGCCGATTACAGGTACAGGTAAGGGCGCGGTCGTTGGTGAACTGAACGGCAAGCTGGTCAAAACAATGGAAGGAAGTAATGCCGAAGTTGTCATTCAGACTGACAGTGGTACATACACCCTCCCAGCTAACCAGATTCAGGTGGATCAGATTCATAACCAATTTGGAGGAACGACTCCACTCGAAGATATCACAATTCAGATCGCCATTGCGCCTAGTGCTGCATCCAAACAAACAGCCATTCAGGCGGCAGCGGACAAATTGGAGAACACTACAGTGATCGCAGCTCCGGTTGATTTTGAAGTGAAAGCGATTTGGAATGGACAGCAGGTTAATGTGGATCGTTTCAACTCATATGTAGAGCGCTCCATTACATTGCCAGAGGGTGTCGATGGTTCAAAGATCACGACAGGAGTTGTACTTCAGCCAGATGGCAGCCTTCTGCATGTACCAACCAAGGTTATCAAAGGTAATGGACAAGATTCTGCTATTATTAACAGCTTGACGAACAGCACTTATGCTCTGATCTATCATCCGGCAACATTCAGTGATGTAACGAACCACTGGAGTCGTGATGACGTACAGGATCTGGCATCCCGTCTGATCGTACAAGGTACTGGTGAGAACGTGTTTGCGCCAGACCGGAGTATTACGCGAGCAGAGTTTACGGCTGTTCTGTTAAGAGGTTTGGGGCTGCACGCACCGCGCAGTACAGAAGCGGCATCGTTCACAGATGTGAATACAGGCAGCTGGTATGAGGATGAGGTTCAGACGGCTGTGTCCTACGGCCTGATCTCAGGTTATGCTGACGACAGCTTCCGTCCGAACAGCGAAATTTCTCGTGCTGAAGCGTTGACCATTGTGTCACGTGCGATGAAACTGGTCGGTCTGGCACAGGCCGATGCTTCAGAGACAACAAGTCTGCTGAGCACATACAGCGATAGCGCTAAAGTACAAGCATGGGCAGCAGAGCCGGTTGCATCGGCAATTAAACAAGAGCTGGTACAAGGTGCTGATGGCAAGCTGATGACAGATGCAGACATTAGTCGTGCACAATCTGCGGCAATTGTGAAAAGGCTGCTGGCAAAAGCCGGATTAATCTAATCAAATTTTGGACACCTACACTTACTTGGAATGATTTATTTCAAGCAAGCTGTAGGTGTTTTTTTGCATATCGTTTTTCTCGAACCTCTTATAGATGCAATGGTCCAGTTCATTATCAGTTCACACTGATTTGTTACGATATGAACATCAAATAGATAGATATTGTGCATGATCAGGAGAGGAAGAGATCCATATGAAAATACTGGAAGTTAAAAATGTGAAAAAATCATACACCTTATATGGAAAAGAAAAAGTTCCCGTACTCCACGGTTTGAACCTGAGTTTTGAGACAGGGGAATTTGTCTCGATCCTTGGCGAATCTGGCTGCGGTAAGTCAACACTGATGAATATCATCGGTGGCATGGACTCCGACTATGAAGGGGACGTCGTTGTTCGTGGCAAGAACTTAAGTGCCATGACAGAGAAGGAAATGGATGATTATCGGAAGAATAATATCGGCTTTGTCTTTCAAAATTTCAATCTGATCCCGCATCTGTCTGTCCTCGAAAATGTGACGATTGCAATGCAAATGACGGATACCAATGAGAAGGATCGCAACCAACGTGCTGTTGATATTTTGACAGAGGTCGGACTGAAAGATCATCTGAACAAACGTCCCAACCAGTTATCCGGGGGGCAGAAGCAACGGGTTTCCATCGCACGGGCATTATCCAACAATCCGGATATTATTCTTGCAGATGAACCGACGGGTGCTCTGGATAGGGAAAACGGAGATCAAATCCTCGCTTTGCTAGACAGTATAGCCAAAAAGGGAATGCTGGTGATTGCCGTAACTCACTCGCAGAAAGTCGCTGACTCCGGTACACGTATTGTGAAGGTTGAAGAGGGGCGCATTAGTGATGATATTCACCTGAAAGATCCTTCTACGGCTTTTTACGAGAGTGGTCAGGATTCTTCCCGGAGCCTGAGCTTGCTTGCTTCATTCAAGATGGCACTCAAAAATATGAAACTCAACGGCAAGCGTAATGTACTGGTAGCATTGGGGGGATCTATAGGTATATTAAGTGTACTCCTGATGCTCTCCTTGGGGAATGGTATAACGACTTATATGAATGACGAAATCAATTCAAGTATGGACCCTTTGCTCGTGGATATAACAAAGCCGAGTGAAGAAGCCAAGGATATGCAAGGCCCCGAGGCTTTGATGGCTGCGGGTGAACCGTTCACCGAAGCTGATATCGAGACGATCCGAAGTTTCCCTAATGTAGATCACGTAGAGACAATTACGACCATTACAGGCCAATCGACTATGGTGAATGAAAAACAAAGTGTGGGACTCACGCAATTAACAACGTTAACGGATGCTTTTGATCCAGCATTGATAACAACGGGTGTTCTGCCGGTAGAAAATGAGATGTTGTTACCCCTCGATACGGCGAAACAATTAAGCGGAAATGATCAAGCTGAAACCATGATCGGTAAGTCTGTGTTTCTATATATCAACGAGATGGATGGCAATAATAAACCAGTGACTTTGGAGAAAGAAGTAACGATCTCAGGGATATACGAAGCGGCAGATCCACGATCTCCAATGCAACAATCGCCGGGATACATTTCATCAGAAACGCTGGAGCAAATGTATACAGACAAAGGAATAACAATCGGGCCGATTCAGGTTAACGCCTATGCAACCGATATGAAATATGTCAATGATATCAATGAAGCTGCTGTTGATGCTGGCTTCGCAGGCTCCCAGATGGCCAAAGTTATGGAGAATATCACGACATATGTAAGTATGGCTTCCATTGTGCTCGCGGGTATTGCAGGCATTTCGTTGATCGTATCTGGTATTATGATATTGGTTGTACTCTATATTAGTGTCGTGGAACGGACAAAAGAGATCGGCATTCTTCGGGCCATTGGAGCTAGAAAGAAAGATATCAAGCGAATATTCTTCTCCGAATCTGCCTTATTAGGCGTATTTAGTGGTATTATTGCGGTGGTCTTTGCAGTGATCATTAGTTATGTATTAAATATTCTACTGGATAATGTGTTTGGAGCAAAACTCATTAATCTCTCGGGATATTATATCTTGTTTGGTATTGTGGTAAGTACAGGAATTAGTATCGTGGCCGGTTTGATGCCATCATCAAAAGCGGCGAAGCTGGACCCGATGGAATCGTTGCGATACGAATAAAACCAATTGCGGAAAGGATAATGGCTACATGAACACAATTCTGGTGGTGGACGATGATTCCCATATCCGCAAATTAATCCGAATCTATCTTGAAAAAAATCAATTCTCCGTGCTGGAAGCACCAGACGGTCAAGAGGCGTTAGATATCCTCTCGCATACGAAAGTTGATCTGGCGATTGTGGATGTGATGATGCCGCGAATAGACGGTATTGAACTGACGGAAGATATTCGCTCTTATCTGGATATTCCAATCCTGATGGTGACTGCCAAGGGAGAATCCAAGGACAAAGTCAGAGGATTTAATGCCGGGTCAGACGATTACCTGGTTAAACCGTTTGATCCTGTGGAGTTAATCTTGCGTGTAAAATCGTTACTGAAACGATATAACAAAAGTTCATCAAACATGATTCAGATCACCGGTGTAACAATTGATTTGGGCAATCTGATAGTCATTGCGGACGGACAAACTATCGAATTGAAAAAGAAGGAATGTGAATTGTTATTTTCTCTGGCGAGTTCGCCAGGGAAAATATTCACACGTACACAGCTTATAGATGACATATGGGGCATCGACTACGAAGGAGATGAGCGTACGGTTGACGTACATATCAAACGGTTAAGGGAACGGCTTGAACCTGTACCTGAGCTAGTGATCTCAACGATAAGAGGACTTGGATATCGTCTGGAGCGGGCATGAAAATGTTTAGGAAAAGCTTGCGACTTCGCATCGTAGCTACTTTTATCGGGATTGTTCTGGTGAGTTTAATTCTCTCCTTTATGATAAATAACGGGTCTCAGGAAAAGACACCGAATCGTTTTATGGTTACTTTTGCTCAAGATCTCGCTACACTGATTAACCTGATCGATGATCCGGAAAAAGTGAAATCAAGCTTGGATATTTTTGCTCGCTACGGCTTGAATATCACTCCTGTGAATGAACAAAGTGAAGTGTTATCTTCCTTGCCAGAGGACAAAGTTCATTCGTTATTTGAGGCGGGTACAACGGATGCCATTTTTCTGTCCAGTAAAGACGGAATTGCGACCATAGGTGTTCCCGGAACAAACGAGGGGATCGGCACATTTCTGATTCAAAGTGATTTCTCATCTCTTTTTCATACACTGCGAAACACGCTCTTAACCTCACTATTAACAGTTCTGGTGATTGGCAGCTTATTAATCCTGTTCATGTCCGGGTACATTGTGAAACCGATTAAGAGATTAACGGTTGCAGCGAAGGAGATGTCATCAGGTGATCTGTCGGTCCGCTTGAAACATAATAATCAGGATGAGTTTGGCGAACTGATGGAGAGCTTTAATCATATGGCCAGTGAGTTGCAAAAAATCGATTCGGTTCGTGATGACTTTGTCAGCAACGTCTCTCATGAAATGCAGTCTCCGCTCACTTCAATCAGGGGATTTACCAGAGCACTACAAGATGGTGTTATTCCATTAGAAGAGCAGAAAGAGCATTTGGATATTATCTATGAGGAAACGCTGCGCTTATCGAGGCTCAGTGATAATCTGCTTCGGCTAGCCTCGCTGGATTCCGAGCATCATCCTGTTCATTTCACCACATTCCAGGTAGATGAACAATTAAGAAGGGCGATCTTACTGGCGGAGCCGCAGTGGGCGCAGAAGGATATCCAGATCGAGTTGGACTTGTTGCCCTGCGAAATCACAGTGGACAAAGATTTGTTTGATCAGGTCTGGCAGAATTTAATAAACAATGCGATCAAATACACCGGTCCTAAGGGTACCATTCATGTCGAAATTGAGACGTCATCTTCATTTGTGAAAGTATTGATTAGAGATTCTGGACAAGGAATACCTGAGGAAGCACTCCCGTATATTTTTGATCGATTCTACATGGTGGATAAAGCGCGGAGCAGCTCGCTTCGAGGGAATGGATTGGGTTTGTCCATTGTGATTAAAATATTGAAATTGCATCAATGTACAATTGATGTAGAGAGCGAAATAGGTAAAGGCACACAGTTTATTGTCACGATCCCCAGATCAACCATTACACCTTAAGGCAAGCCAGAACAGAGAGAGCAGCAATATGGTAACAATCGGTTCCTGTGCGTTCAGGATTCAGATTGCTGCCATATTGCTTTTTTTATATCTGTATTCGCGACAAAATTTCACATATAGTTTTGTTTAGCAGTGGATCATTTGATAAAATAGAAGAGACGTTATGTGAATCTATGAACTTAATTAATTTAATCATACAGAGAATGGAGCCATCCAATGAAATATCGCAATATGGAAGATTGTATTAACGATCTGGAGCAGCACGGTCATTTGATTCGGGTCAAAGAAGAGGTTGATCCGCATCTGGAGATGGCAGCGATCCATATGAAAGTGCACGAGGCTAAAGGCCCGGCGTTATTATTCGAAAATGTAAAAGGCTCAAAGTTCCAGGCTGTATCGAATCTGTTCGGCACGGTGGAACGAAGCAAATTCATGTTCCGCGGTACGCTGGAAGGTGTACAACGGGTTATGGCTGTTCGTGACGATCCCATGAAGGCGCTTAAGACGCCATTTCAGCATGTCCAAACAGGTCTTGCTGCCTGGAAGGCGCTGCCAAAACAGAAATCTATAAGCCTGCCGGTGTCCGCGCAAGAGATTCAAATCTCGGATCTGCCGCTCATCAAACACTGGCCTATGGACGGTGGGGCATTTGTAACGTTGCCACAGGTGTATTCCGAAGATCCAGATAAGCCAGGCATCATGAATTCAAACTTGGGGATGTACCGGGTTCAACTGGATGGCAATGATTTTGAAATGAACAAGGAAATAGGGTTACACTATCAAATTCATCGCGGAATTGGTATACATCAAGCCAAAGCTGTCAAAAAGGGAGAACCGCTTAAAGTGAGTATTTTCATTGGTGGTCCACCTGCACATACACTTTCAGCGGTTATGCCTTTGCCTGAAGGACTAAGTGAAATGACATTTGCCGGTTTGCTCGCTGGACGTCGCTTCCGGTACAGTTACAAGGACGGATATTGCATCAGTAATGATGCTGATTTTGTCATCACAGGTGATATCTACCCAGGTGAGACAAAACCCGAAGGTCCGTTCGGAGATCATCTGGGTTATTACAGTCTGACGCATGAATTCCCGCTAATGCGTGTGCATAAAGTCTATGCCAAACCTAATGCCATCTGGCCGTTTACGGTTGTTGGTCGTCCACCGCAAGAGGATACGGCGTTTGGCGATTTGATTCATGAGATTACTGGAGACGCGATCAAACAGGAGATTCCAGGCGTCAAAGAAGTGCATGCGGTCGATGCGGCAGGGGTCCATCCATTACTGTTTGCAATCGGCAGTGAACGTTACACGCCTTACCAGGCGGTGAAGCAACCGACAGAGTTGCTCACGATTGCCAATCGCATTTTGGGTACGGGTCAGCTCAGTTTAGCGAAGTACCTGTTTATTACTGCTGAGGATCAGCAACCTCTGGATACCCACAAGGAAGTTGAATTCCTGACCTATATCTTGGAGCGTATGAATATGCAGCGGGATATTCATTTCCACACCCATACAACAATTGATACACTGGATTATTCGGGTACAGGGCTGAACAGCGGCAGCAAGGTCGTTTTTGCAGCGTATGGCGACAAGGTTCGAGAGTTGTGCACGGAAGTTCCGGAGTCTTTGAAAAACATTCGCGGTTATGAGAATCCGCAGCTCATCATGCCGGGTATCGTTTCGATCCAGACATCGGCCTTCACGAGTTATGCGGATACAGCACAAGAGATGCAAGCATTCACGTCTCTATTGAAAGAACAGGGAGGTCTGGACTCGTGTCCGCTGATCATTCTATGTGACGACAGTTCATTCCTGAGTGCTAACCTCAGCAACTTCTTATGGGCCACCTTTACTCGCAGCAACCCTTCACATGACATGTACGGGGTTAATAGCGGATATGACCACAAGCATTGGGGGTGTGATCAGGTGATTATTGATGCGCGTACCAAACCTCACCAGGCACCGCCGCTGATTCCCGATGCTTCGGTGGAGAAGAGCATTGAACGTTTATTTGTTAAAGGGGCAAGTCTGGCTTCGATCAAAATCTAATGTGAGATGTCTTGAAGAAGTTCAAACGGAGCGTTTGAACTTCTTTGGCTTACTCTGATACGGGGATGGATACAAAAGTGTGTAAAAGTTTAAAACCGGGACTAATTTGGATATTGGGGTGAGGATAAAGTCTTATACGTTCGTATTTACCTTTTCGATTAAGGTCGTTTGAACTATGTATGAAATGAAGAATTATAACGATATAAAGAGTATAGGTATTTTTGTGGCCCCGTTCCGTTGGGTGCTGTTACTATAATGAATTGTTCAGGGGGAATACCGATTTGAGAATCCATATTATGAACCTGCAAGACGGAGACCGTCTAACTGCGGATACATTCAGCGATGCAGGATTACACGTTCTCGGGAAGGGAACTGTGATCAAAGGTGAGGATATCTCCTTGCTTATGCAGCACCGTGTAGATTATGTAGATATTGAATCACGCGAAGAGGAAATCACTGAAGCAGAATTTTTTGCTGCAGCCGCCAAGCATGCTTCGGGGTTAAATACAAGCACGAAGGAAGAGCCGCCTGAAGAAGAGATGAAGTCCCAATTTATTCAGACTGTACATAATTATCAAAATGCTTTTCTCGAAGCTCTGACCGTTGGCAAGTTCAACGCCACCATGGTGGATGATGCACTGCAACCGATGGTTGAGGGGCTGGATGAGCAGAAAGATGTCGTTCATCTCCTGATGATGCTGGAGCGGGATGATGTCAATAACTATACACATTCAATCCAGGTAGGATTGTTGTCCTTCTACCTTGCGAATTGGCTTGGGTATTCTCAGAAGGAGAGTTATCAGATTAGTCGCGGTGGTTATCTGCATGACATTGGAAAGTGCAAAGTATCCCACCGGATTCGGAACAAAACAGAACCGTTGACGGCGGACGAGCAGCTTGAAATGCAGCGTCACACCATATATGGCCATGAAATCATCAAAAATTCGATGACGGATGAAGCGACAGCACTGGTTGCTCTGCAACATCACGAGCGGGAAGATGGATCGGGTTATCCGATGCAACTTGAGAAAAGTGAAATTCATCCATATACCCAGATTGTATCTGTAGCTGATATCTATATAGGCATGAGATCCGGGAACCACGGAGGCAGCAATCCAAATCTGATCAACAACCTTAGAGATATCTATGGAATGGGATTTGGTAAACTGAATGAAAAACCGGTTCAGGCATTGATGCAGCATTTGCTTCCTAATTTCATCGGAAAACAGGTACTGCTCAGCAATGGAGAAAAAGGTGTAATTGTTATGAACAATACGTCTGATATTTTCAAACCGCTCATCAAAGTGGAGTCTGAAGAATATCGCGATCTCTCCAAAGAGCGTACGCTTGCCATTGATGAATTGCTTATTTAATCTGAATATGATCTGTATTCCTTACTTATATTGAGAACGGGCCTCCTGTACTAAGACAGGGGACCCGTTTTTTGTTATATCATCCACGATGTGTTGTTCGACCAAGGAAGCAAGCGTATACTTGCAAAGACCTTATTTTTCCTGCCAAGGAGCGATTGCCATGATTGCAGTGACAACCGAGATTACGATACATGCCTCGATTGAACGATGCTTTGACTATGCCCGGGATATTGATGTACATACTCAGACCGTCTGGCAACATACGAGAGAGCGAGCAGTCGCAGGAGTAACCACAGGAAGAATTGGAGCAGGGGATACAGTTACATTTCAGGCTACTCATTTTGGTGTCAGACAGAAGTTGAAGTCCCGAATTGTACAGTTTGAACGACCGTTTCTATTTGTGGATCAGATGGAAAAGGGGGCTTTCAAGAGCATGCGACATGAACATCATTTCAGCGTAATTGGGGATCAGATGACTTGCATGAGAGACACACTTCGATTCGAAGCTCCACTTGGAGTGCTGGGATGGGCAACCGAGCGGCTTGTGCTGAAGAGATACATGCAGGCATTTCTAGAGGATCGTAATCGTAAGCTCAAAGATATGCTTGAGCAGTAGTCATAATTGAAGGGATAGAGGAGAGAAGACGTTTGATGGATAATGAATATTTTGTAGGTTGGGGCACCCTTGCATTGATTAATGCCGGACTGGCACAGGGAAAAAACAGAAGTGGTCGGAACTGGTTTCTGATTTCCCTGTTATTTGGTCCGTTGGCAACCCTATTTATTGTGGTGTGGAATAAACTGGACTAATTCAACGATCGAGATTCCGATGCATATAACGATCGATCATCCAGAACACAAGGGCTGCTGCACTAACGCCAGCACCTAACCAGCATACGGCTGTCCAGCCTGCCCATGCATACACTTTGGTAGAAATGATGGAGCCGGTTGCACTGCCGATGGAATAAAAGATCATATAAGCTGCCGTCAGGCGACTCTGTGCTTCGGGGCGAACTTTGTAGATCAGGCTCTGGTTGGTAACATGTACGGCCTGCACGGCGAGATCGAGCAGGATAACGCCCAGGATCAGAAACCAGAGAGAATGATGGACATAACCGATGGGTAGCCAGGACAAGAGCAGAATGACAAGGGCGATACCGGTTGTTTTCTGCCCAAGGCCCCGGTCTGCAAGTTTACCTGCACGGGCAGCAGCCAATGCTCCCGCCGCTCCTGCGAGACCGAATGCACCTATGACCGTATGAGACAGGGACAGTGGAGGGCTACTTAGTGGCAGAACCATGGAAGTCCACAAGATGCTAAAGGCTGTAAAAATCAGCATGGCCAGCACACCTCGTACTCGTAACACACGCAACTCACGGTACAGTTGCAAGACGGAACCGAGTAATTGGGTATAGCGTTGTTTCACTTGCGGGGACTGCTGCTTTGGGAGAACAAGATATAAGGCGACAATTCCGAGTAATGTAAGGCTGGCAGAGAAGAGATATACCGATCGCCACCCGAGCCAATCGTTCAGCGTACCAGCAACCGTTCGTGCAAGTAAAATGCCAATGACGATTCCGCTGGTTACCTGCCCGACAATGCGACCACGTTCGAACGGGGCTGCCAAGTGTGCAGCAAAGGCAACGAGCGTTTGCGTAATGACGGCTAATAAACCAACGACAGCCATGCCCGTGAATAAAAGTGAGCTGGATTGTGCGGTTCCTACGAGAACCAGTGCAAGAACGGATAAGAGCATTTGAATAATGATCAACTTACGGCGATTTAAGAGGTCCCCAAGCGGAACGAGAAGGAACAGCCCCAAGGCATAACATATTTGAGTCACTGTGATAACAATCCCTATGGATGATGAAGAGAGGCTGAATTCTTGAGCGATGGAGTCCAGCAAAGGCTGAGCATAATAGATATTTGCGACCGCAAGTCCGCTGCACACGGCAAAGAGTAGAGCAACTAACCGTGACATGGCAGGACGATCCTTAGTGGATAATTGTGCATCTGGAGAAGAAGTTTGCATGAGTCGTTGTCACCTTTCTATTATGTACTGATCGGTATGTTATGTTTCGGGATAACCATACTTTATTTGCGTGAATTCTGTCAACAGAGAATTGGCTGAGATTTTCAACTTGGTTAAAACACTTTAGGGAGGAGTTTATTTAATTTTCAATCATTTTAAGTGAGTGATCTTTGACTTATCCATTGGTATGAAGTTAAAATATATAAACATACTGATCGATACATAAAGAGGTGGATTGTATGGTTAGACAACGGGAATTTGATACGGATAAAGCACTCGATGCAGCGATGCATACATTTTGGGACAAGGGGTTCGAAGCATCATCTTTAAGTGATTTGACGACTGCAATGGGCATTCAACGTCCCAGTCTGTATGCGGCTTTTGGCGATAAAAAGGAATTATTCGAAACAGCACTTCGCAGGTATACCACTCAGCATGCGGCTCAAGTCAGAGCCAGACTTCAACAGGGCTCCTCCGTGCGAGAAGCCTTTCGTGGATTGTTTGAACATATTGGAGCAGAGGGGAGTGTGACCGAACCTAGTCACGGCTGTTTTTGCATTAATACGATGGTTGAGCTGGCTCCACATGATCCCAAATTCGCTGTCCTTACACGGGAGCATCAGATGTACCTGGGTGTTCTTTTCAAAGAAACGATAGAACGAGGGCAACAGAGCGGGGAGTTGTCTACTGACATGAACGCGAGTGCGGTCGCACAGTCTCTGGTTGTATCCATGATTGGACTGACTGTACTGATGAAATCAGCACCGGACCGCTTGTTTGTAGAGCAAAGCATCCAGATTACGCTGTCTTTGCTGCAGTAATAGGGATTTATTCTGTTTAAAGTGATGCGGAATTGCTACAATATATATAAATTGAACTTAACATTTATACAAAACGGAGAGGACAGAAATAAGCTGAGGAAGCGGAGCGTTCGCCTTTATCCCCGGATTTTTCCTTTATAAAAGGAATCGAAGAAAATCTGGGGATAACAGCGATCAGAAGGTTGTTCTGTCATTGGAGTGACTAGTGTAAATATTATTTAGTTTAATTTATATAGACAAGAAATGAGCAGATATAGGAGGAGATCAGAAATGAATACAAAGTTGCGCTGTGCCGTTTTGGATGACTATCAGAACGTTGCGCTGACGTCGGCGGACTGGAGTCCGTTGATGGATCAGGTAGAGATTCAGACATTCAACAACTATATGGGCTCGGAAGAAAAAGTCATTCAGGAATTGCAGGATTTCGATATTGTGGTTCTGATGCGGGAACGTACACCGTTTCCGGAGAAGGTCATTTCTCAGCTCCCTAAGCTAAAACTTCTGATTACAAGTGGTATGCGCAACGCGTCGATAGATCTCAAGGCTGCAGAGAAGAACGGGATTATTGTGTGTGGAACCGAGGGAAGCTCTAATCCGCCGACGGAGCTTACATGGGCACTGATTCTGGGGCTGTCCAGACAACTGGTTACGGAAAATAATGCACTTCGCTCCAATCGAAACTGGCAGAGCACTGTAGGGTTGGATTTGCATGGGAGAACACTTGGATTGCTCGGTTTGGGCAAGATAGGCACTCGCATGGCTGAGATCGCACAAGCATTTGGTATGAATGTGATGGCCTGGAGCGAGAATCTAACACAAGAGAAAGCCGAAAAACATGGTGTCATCTGGTCCGAGACCAAGGAGCAATTGCTTGCACAGAGCGACATCGTATCCATTCATCTGGTATTGAGTGATCGTACGCGGAATCTGATCGGACAAGCCGAGTTTCAACTAATGAAATCGAGTGCGCTACTCATCAATACGTCGCGAGCGGGCATTGTCGATCAGGAAGCTATGGTGGAGGCATTGCAGAGTGGTGTGATTGCTGGTGCAGGTCTGGATGTATATGAGCAGGAACCGCTGCCAGTTAACCATGTGATGCGAACATTGCCCAACGTTCTGGCCACACCGCATCTGGGTTATGTGACTCGTGGCAATTATGAGATCTATTATAATCATACCGTAGAGAATATAGCGATGTTCCTGAAGGGAACTCCAATCAGGCAACTGCTTTGTTAGAATGAACGTATGCGGAGTATGACTCTGCTATAGTTATATATAATCAACGACAAATAAGGTGCTGCCAGGAAAGAGTTAGACCTGAGCAACACCTTTTTAGTATAAATGTGTAAAAACAAATGAAGGGATAGCCGTAAAATATATTCTATCCTAATGCCCCATCCCCCTCACCAAATTTAACGGTGTGGCCCTCGCTGGGAAGAATGCATCATGGCGACGCTTGATTCACGAACGATTAAGCGTGGTTCAAATTGGATGTGTTCGTAATCGGTCGTATTCATCTCCCGAATTCGTTTTAACAACAGCTCGGTAGCAAGTCTGGCGACTTCTTCGCCCATAATGGACACGGAACTAATCTGAGGAGACGTAACGGTCGTCCATTGATTGTTATCCACACCCACAACAGCCACATCTTCCGGTACACGGACCCCTAACTCCTTGAACCGATTAACCAATCCGATGGCAACCATATCATTAATGGCATAGACAGCATCTGGCATATGCGTAAGTCCATAGAAATAATCTGCAGCATTGGCACCTGTATTTAATGAAAAGTCCTCACCAAAATAGACGAGCGAGATGTCCACGTGACCTACGGCTTGCTCATACGCACGAAAGCGTTCTTCAATAATGTCCTTCGGTGCTCCTGCATAAGCGATTCGAGTCCGGCCGATTTTGAACAGATGCTCCATCACCAATTTGCCTTCGGGTTGAGAAAGAGAGACGATATCTGCCTTCATACCCGGTTCCAGTTTTTTGCCGTAATTAATCATGGAGATAGGGAGCGGCGCTTTATCAATCAGTCCGGGTAACGTTTTGGGGTACGCCAGAGGCATGAAGATCAGTCCGTCCACATGCAATTTTTTTACATTACGAATGGTTTCAAGCTCCGTTCTGGCATTGCCTGCCGTATTGATCTGCACGACATGGTACCCGTGCTGCTTCGCCGTTTGCTCTACAGACCAGGAGATTTCCGGAATGATGGCGTTACGAATGTCGGGTACCACGAGCGCGATCTGGTGCGTTTGCCGGATTTTTAGACTCTGTGCTGAGGTGTTGGGTACAAAACCCAGTTCTTCAATGGCCTGCATCACTTTATCTCGTGTTTTACTGCTGATGCCTTCTGAATTGTTGATGGCCCGGGATACGGTAGCGATGCCCACGCCGGCACGCTCTGCAACATCCTTGATCGTAAGTTTCTGTTCTTTCCTCAATGTACTGTTACCTCACTTTATCGGAAACGATTCCGAATTATTAGGAATATGTATGTGCTTCACGATAGTTATATAACCTGATTATAACATTTGAACAATGAAGTATCCCGTGAAAGGATCAGTTTTATGGCGAGGCCTGATTAAATTTCAATAGATCTACAATAATATTTGCCATAATATATGTTAATAACAAGGATTACATCGTTTGTAATACCACTAAGATCACTTGAATTAAAGTATAAGCATTCTAAAATGAACTCGATATGATCACGAAATAGACATATTAATGGAGAAATATGTTTGACAGCGTATCTAAAATGTGACATATTTAATTTACGGAAACGTTTCCGATTATATCACAAATTATGATCTGGGAGATGAAATGAATGAAAGCATTACGTTGGCATGGAGTCAAAGATTTACGTCTCGAAAATATTAATGAACCTCAGCCTGAAGAAGGAAAGGTCAAAATAAAAGTGGAATGGTGCGGTATCTGCGGCAGTGATTTGCACGAGTACACAGCAGGTCCAATCTTCATTCCAGCTCAAGCGCCGCATCCGTTAACAGGGGAACAAGCGCCTATAGTTATGGGGCATGAATTCTCAGGACAGGTGGTTGAAGTAGGGGAAGGTGTTACACGTTTCAAGGCAGGCGATCGTGTTGTGGTAGAACCCATCTATGCATGTGGACACTGCGAAGCTTGTAAACAGGGCAGATACAATCTGTGCGATCAGATGGGTTTCCTTGGACTCGCTGGAGGCGGAGGAGGATTCTCCGAGTATGTTACTGCTGCAGAAAACATGGTACATGCCATTCCGGATTCAATCTCGTATGAGCAAGGTGCGTTGGTTGAACCTTCAGCTGTAGCACTTCACGCTGTGCGCCAAAGCAAGCTGAAAGTGGGAGATACGGCAGCCGTGTTTGGCGCAGGCCCAATCGGACTACTGGTCATCGAAGCGCTTAAAGCTTCGGGAGCGTCGGATATTTATGTGGTGGAGTTATCGGATGAACGGAAAGCAAAAGCCGAAGAACTTGGTGCCATTGTGATTGATCCAGTGCAGTTTAATGTAGTGGAAGAGATCCACCAACGTACACAAGGTGGCGTTAACGTAGCCTATGAAGTAACCGGTGTTCCACGTGTTCTGCAACAAGCCATCGATTCGACACGTATTGGTGGAGAGTTGATGATCGTCAGTATTTTTGAACAGGAAGCACCGATCCACCCGAACTCAATTGTCATGAAAGAACGTACAGTTAATGGCATTATTGGTTATCGCGATGTGTTCCCGGCGGTTATCAGTCTGATGGATAAAGGTTTCTTCCCGGCTGACAAGCTGGTGACCAAACGAATTTCGTTGGATGAAGTGGTAGAGCATGGATTTGAAGCACTGTTGAAAGAGAAAAATCAGGTTAAGATTTTGGTAAAAGCTGAATAGAAATCACAGACAGTAAGAACAAGTAGACAGCACATCAACAGATGTGATTGTCTACTTTTTTTGTATAAATAGGGCGGAATTTGTTGCATGTGCGGGTGGTTTTACATAGTATAAAAAGATACAAATTGTATCATCTTGGTGTGAAGGTAATGATGATGAAAAAATGAAGGAGGAAGCGGACATGCAGAGACATACAAAATGGACAGCCGTAATTTTGACCATTGTCGCAGGAATGAGCTGGATGCTTATGGGGAACTCCAAGCCGAAAAACACAAACTCAACAACACAACCCCCTGCGGCGGAACGTGGGCTTGCCAAGGTGTCGAATGCACCGATCAGTTCAGCGGATGTAACATCGAAGATCGAACTGTTAGGCAGACCTTTTACCAAAACACCATATGCTAATAACGTTTGGGACATGCAACTGTACAACGGCAAGATATATTTGGGCCACGGAAACAGTAGTAATCTGGGTGTAGCGCCGAATTCAGGTCCTATTCCAGTCATTTATTATGATACAGCAAATGCGAAATTCAAGACCCAGTCGGTAACCAATAGCAATCCGAGTATTATGCCATTGACGAAGATGTATGTGGATGAGGAACAGATTGACATTTACAGAGTGCTGAACGACAAGTTATATATCCCTGGCAATGATTCTGATAGTGAAAAGTGGGAACTGGGTAACTTCTATCGTCTTGATGGAGAGGTGTGGACCAAATATCGCAATCTGCCGCTGGGTGTACACGTATACGATTTGGCATCGTATCAGGGTAAGATGTTTGCCGCGCTGGGTACGGAGTCCAAACCAACCATACTAATCTCTCATAATGAAGGTGAAACTTGGCAGAAATATGCGACCATTAATACGTTTGGTTTCCGGGCTTATACCATGTTCCATCTTAATGGCAAGTTATATGCATCTGGCATGATGTATCCTGCCAATAAAATATGGAATGACAAAACTAATATTTTGGAGATTAATGAAAATCTTGAGAAACGGGATGTTGTCATCTATGGTAACAAAATGCTGCCTGGATTAACTTATCAAACGGGCACGATTCCTTATAATAAAATAGGCAAGAATGTTAACTTTAATAACAAGTTGCTCTATATAGCAGGTGGCGTGTTTAATGATGGGCAGCTGCTGCCCAAATCTTTGAATGTCATGACCGATATTAATCAGGCAAGACGAGTTAATCTGCCAGATGCCAAGGCGCTTCCTACAGATGTGCTGTTGCGTGATGGCAAGGTGTATGTGCTTACGTACACTCGCCAAAATGCCAATCTGTATATCAATCGGGTCTACCAATCAACGGATCTGACCACATGGAATGAGATTTTACGTTTTAACCAGGACACGTATGCCAAGTCTTTCGAAGAGAACGAGGGTGACTTCTACTTTGGTCTGGGTACCGATCCGGATGTGTTATCAACTTCATCAGGGAAATTGCTTCGAGTGAATCGGAGTGATGTCCCCGTGAATGCTAATTAAATTGGAAGGAAGATTATGGATTATATACTATGCTACATCCACATTATTGGTGACCGGGAAAATACCTGTTGTATCGTAGATCGCAGGACGGATTGCTGTGGTAGTGTGTTTAAACAGAGGCTGCCACAAGGCAGCTCTCTTTTTTTTGTTCATAAGATGAACTTGACTGTCTAACTTCGAAAATTTGAAAATAAAATTAAGAGACTATAAAATGGATAGAGAAATATCCCTGAACCAGTCAACTGGATTACACGTGTTACAATATACAAAAGCATGTCGCATTTCATGTGGATGCGGAGTTCCACACTTCCAATTGCAAAGGAGCAATGTACTATGAATGTACCTTCAGCATTATTTAAACCTTTCACCTCGGACAAGCTAACATTGTCTAATCGAATCGTTATGGCACCCATGACTCGCGGATTCTCACCAGAGGGTGTACCTGGACCAGAAGTTGCTGAATACTATCGTCGCAGAGCAGCAGGTGGAGTGGGGCTCATCATAACGGAAGGTACAGGCATTAATCATCCATCTTCGGTTAGTGGAGCGAGTATTCCATTATTCCATGGTGAAGATTCGTTGCAAGGATGGGCTAATGTAGTGAAAGCAGTACATGAAGCGGGTGGCAAAATTATGCCACAATTGTGGCATGTGGGTACAGCACGTCTTTCCGGTGACTTGCCTAACGCAGAAGCTGATCCTGTAAGTCCGTCAGGGGTTAGCATGGCAGGTGAACCATCACGTGAACCCTTGACGGAAGAGGAGATTCAAGATCTTGTACAGGCATTTGCCCAAGCGGCAGCGGATGCACAGCGAATCGGTTTTGACGGAATTGAACTGCACGGAGCCCATGGATACCTGATTGACCAATTCTTCTGGGAGCAGACGAATCGACGGACCGACCAATATGGTGGTGATTTGGTACGTCGAACCCAATTTGCGGTTGAAGTGATTGAAGCTTGTCGTGCGGCGGTTGGTCCTGATTTCCCAATTGTGCTCCGGTTCTCCCAATGGAAGATGGGGAATTATGAGGCACGTCTGGTGGAGACGCCAGAACAATTGGAGCAATTCCTGGCCCCGCTCAGTGCTGCTGGCGTGGATATATTCCATTGTTCTACACGCCGGTTCTGGTTACCGGAATTCGAAGGATCTGAGCTGAATCTTGCGGGTTGGACACAGAAAATCACTGGCAAACCTGCCATTTCGGTTGGATCGGTAGGACTTGAAGCTGAATTTGTGGACAGAGCAACCGAGAATCAGGGAACAGGGGATGCCCATTTGGATCTATTAAATGAGAAGCTGGAGAACAATGAATTTGACCTGATCGCCTTGGGTCGTGTTCTGCTTAGTGATCCCGAATGGCCTGCCAAAGTTCGTGAAGGTCGCATATCCGAAATCATTCCTTTTACAACGGAAGTGTTGCAAACACTCCATTAATAGAAGCCTAAGAACGTTTGGTGAAAGGTGAACCAACGCTGAACGGCAACGATTTACAACGAAAAGTAAATAAAACGAACAAATAGGCCGCCTTAGGGCGGCTTTTTAATTTACCTATAATAATAATTTCAACATATGAAAAATTCACAATAGTAAAACACTTTCCTGCACCGTTGCTCCTATTCATTATCCCCACACGCCCCGCACGCGCTAGTCACAACACCATTTAGTTCCATATTTCAGGCTCTATAGCAACCATTTTTTTCGCTGCATATATGTCAGCACAACGATTCAATCCTCAGAAGCGCTCATTTTGAAAATCATTCACCTTGTGATAAGGTTAGGCCTGAACCTTTGGATTACCAAGATGACATTACATAAGGAGGATGAATATCCTTGTACAACTATAGTTACACCTCGAACAGTAAATGGAGAAAACCACTGCAGATGCTGTGTCTTCTGCTGGGAGTAGTCCTGCTTTTATCGGCATGTGGCCAAGCACAGAAACCTTCCTCTGCAACGGACTCGAATACCGGCTCGAACGCTGGCTCTAACTCAGGGCAATCTTCCTCATCGCCGGAGCAGAATACCGCTCCACCGCAGGAAGAAGTACCAGAGGAACCGCAAGAAGAAGTCGATCCGGTGCAGGAGCAGCTCAGTTCATTAACGTTAGAAGAGAAGATTGGACAGATGATACTGGCCGGTGTTCAAGGGACAACGTTGGATGATCAAGCCAAACAGATGATTACGGATCAGAAGGTAGGGGGCATTATTTTCTATGCCAACAATGTATCGACACTCGATGGAACAGCCAAGTTTGTGCAATCCATCAAGGAAGCGAATCAGTCCAACCCGGTACCGATCTTCATGAGTGTGGACCAGGAGGGCGGCAAAGTCAGTCGTATGCCGGAGACGGTGGAATCCATTCCTTCCAGTAGAAAAGTAGGCCAGACGAACGATAGCGCGCTCGCTGAAACGATGGGGGAATTGCTGGCGAGACAGGTTCAACTTGCAGGTTTTAATGTGGACTTTGCTCCTGTGTTGGATGTGAACAGTAACCCGAAGAACCCGGTCATTGGAGATCGTTCATTCGGCAGCTCGGCAGAACTGGTGTCACGTATGGGGATTGCTGAGATGAAAGGTCTACGAAGTGAAGGCATTATTCCGGTAGTGAAACATTTCCCGGGGCATGGGGATACGTCCGTGGACTCCCATCTTGACCTTCCTGTCGTGAACAAAACGGAAAAACAACTGGCCGAGCTGGAATGGATTCCGTTCCAGGCCGCGGTGAAGGAACAAGTTGAAGCAGTCATGGTTGCACACATTTTGTTCCCGAAGCTTGATCCGGATCATCCGGCTTCCTTATCGGATGTCATTATTGGTGAACATTTGCGCGGCAAATTTAAGTATGACGGTGTCGTCATCACAGATGACCTGAGTATGGGAGCAATAGCGAAGAACTTCAAGTTGGATGAAGCTGCCCTAGCAACGGTTAAAGCAGGAAGTGACATTCTCTTGGTAGCTCATAGTTATGAAAGTGCCAAGACGATTTTTGACACGCTAATGAGTGCAGTGAAGTCAGGTAAAATCTCCGAATCCCGAATTGATGAAAGTGTATATCGTATCCTGGCATTGAAGCAACAATACAAGTTATCGGATGATCAGAAAGCTTCCGGAGACCTGAAGCAATTGAATGCAGATATTGTGGATTGGCGTAAGGAAATCGATGCTCGATAATAAATCCTGTGTTATGATTTTGCCAGAGGTGAGATCCAATAATGTATACCATTATGATAATAGAGGACGATCCCAAGATTGCGGGATTATTGAAATCACATATTGAACGCTACGGGGACCGGGCCGTTCTGGTCGAGGATTTTGAGATGATTGTGCAACAGTTTGAGCAGGTACAGCCACATGTGGTACTTCTGGATATCAATTTGCCCAGTTACGATGGTTTCTATTGGTGCCGCCAGATTCGTACGCTGTCCACATGCCCAATTTTGTTTATCTCCGCGCGGAGTGGGAAGATGGATCAGGTCATGGCACTGGAAAACGGGGCGGATGATTATATCACGAAGCCATTTGAGCATGAGATTGTGATAGCAAAAATTCGAAGTCAGCTACGCCGGGTATATGGGGATTATGCTGCACGTGACGAAGAACGCAAGGTGGAACTGG
Source organism: Paenibacillus sp. FSL R7-0313 (assembly GCF_037969885.1). Lineage (NCBI taxonomy): Bacteria > Bacillati > Bacillota > Bacilli > Caryophanales > Paenibacillaceae > Paenibacillus > Paenibacillus sp. FSL R7-0313. Next base: position 5,265,117 of record NZ_CP150219.1, on the reverse strand, counting down.
ACGGCTTGGTCGTGTACTTGGAAAGACTGGAGATTCAGCTTGGTGATCGCAAAGTGCAGCTGACGAAGAAGGAAACGATTCTGCTGGAAACGTTACTGCGCCGCAGTCCCAAGCTGGTGAGCAGAGAGACAATCCTGGAGAAACTGTGGGATGACTCTTTTGTAGATGACAATACGCTCAGCGTAAACGTTACCCGGGTACGTAAGCGATTGGCTGAGCTTGGCATTACGGATGCACTGGAAACGGTCAGAGGTTCAGGTTATCGACTGAACAATAACTGGAAGACCGCTTCTCCATCATGAGATTGTTTATACGTGAACATCTCGCGTTAACTTGCTGGGTTGTTGCTATCTTATTGACCGTTGTTGCAGTGTTCTGGTATGACGGTTACAACGATTGGGTCACGGCTGCTTATGCCGTAACGCTGGGATTATTTTTGTACATCGGTTATTTGGTGTATCGTTATTATTCACATCGTTCTTTTTATGCCCGGATGTCTCGATCGATGGATTCACTGAAGGAATTTGTACCACTGAACGAAACAAGTCCATTATCACTGGCGCTGGAGAAGCTACTGGATTCACAATACGGCCAGTATCACACACATCTGCATCGGTTGGAACAGCGACAGCAAGAATATCTGACATTCATGAACCAGTGGGTCCATCAGATGAAGACACCGTTATCCGTCATTGAGTTGACCGTGGAAGATCAGGAGGATGATGATCCTCGGCTCATAAGCATTCGGGAGGAAGCGGACCAGATGAGGCGAGGTTTGGAGACTGTGCTGTATGTGGCCCGGTTGGATACCTTCGAGCAAGATTTCAGTGTGGAACCTGTGATACTGAAGACCGCTGGGGAAGAAGCGATACATGAACTCAAGCGATTCTTTATTCGCAATCACGTCTATCCAGAGATGCATATCGATTCTGCGCTGGTTGTGCAATCCGATGCCAAGTGGATTCGGTTTGTATTGGTACAGTTACTGTCGAACGCAATCAAATACTCTGCGGGCAGCGGGCAAAAGATCTATGTGCGTGCGTATGAAGCCGAACGCTCCATCATGCTGGAAGTGCAGGATCAGGGTATCGGGATTCCGAAGTCTGATTTAAATCGGGTATTCCAACCTTTCTTCACCGGGGAGAACGGGCGGCATTTCAAAGAGTCCACAGGCATGGGGTTGTATATTGCAAAAGAAGTGGTGACGCGAATGAACCATCGGATTGATCTTGAATCCGTGTACGGCGAAGGAACGACTGTCCGAATTACATTCAACTCCTGAAGTGACAGGTTGAAGATAATTGGGACATGAGGTGTGTATTTTATTAAAGAAGTGTGAGTAGAGTATGAATTACAGTGTCAGTGTAAGTATAGACGTCTATTGCCTGATCCGGGCGAAGGCGTCTTTTTGATTTTCATGATGCAACCTTACAACATTGTCATGTTGATGAAAGGTTAAACCATAGGAGAATGGCCGAAACTTCGATAGACTATAGTCAGAAGATCAGATGAAAGGCCACGCACAATACACATGCACACAGCATGAAAGTAACTTAATTTTGAATTCATACATCACTAAGGAGTTGTAACCATGGAGATTTGTTCTGTGAAACAGATCAGTAAAATCTACAAAGGCATCGTATCTTATGAAGCGTTATCAGGTATTGACCTCAGTATTCAGGAAGGTGAGTTTGTTGGCATTATGGGACCATCAGGTAGTGGCAAAACAACACTGCTGAACATGATCTCAACCATTGATCATCCAACATCAGGCGAACTGCGGATTGCAGGGAAGAATCCGTTTGAATTGAATCAGGACGAACTCGCGCTGTTCCGGCGTAAAGAGCTTGGATTTGTTTTTCAATCGTTCAATCTGTTAAATACACTGACAGTTAAGGAAAACATTGTGCTGCCACTGACTCTTGACGGTGTTTCGCTAGCAGAGATGAACACTCGTGTTGAACAGCTGGCAAGCAAGTTGGGGATCGAGGGTATTCTGAACAAACGGACATATGAGATATCAGGAGGACAGGCACAGCGTACGGCCATTGCCAGAGCGCTGATCCATTCCCCGAAGTTGATTCTGGCAGATGAGCCAACAGGCAACCTGGATTCGAAGGCGGCAAGAGATGTCATGGAGATTCTAGAAACTCGCAATCAGGAGGATCAGGCTACGATGCTGCTGGTCACTCATGATGCAGTAGCTGCAAGTTATTGCAGTCGGGTTGTCTTTATCAAGGATGGCAAACTCTACAACGAAATTCACTACGGCGATAATCGTGCAGCCTTTTACCAGAAGATTATTAATGTATTATCCCTAATTGGAGGGTCAGGACATGAATTTTCGCCAGTTCGCCATTAATAACGTTGTTCGTAATAAACGAATTTATCTGGCTCATTTTCTGAGCAGTACGTTTTCCGTCATGATCTTTTTTACTTATGCATTGCTATTGTTCCATCCCGATTTGAAAGCGGGGTTAAAGGGATCAAGTGGTACGGTTACTTTGCTTGCGAATCAGGGGTTTATGATTGCGGAGATCATTATATTCATCTTTTCGTTCCTGTTCCTGCTCTACTCGGTAGGTTCATTTCTAAAGACGCGTAAGAAGGAATTTGGTATCTTCCTGATTCTTGGCATGACACGCAAACAGATGAATCGGCTTCTGTTTATGGAGAATATGTGTATTGGATTAGCTTCGATCATTACGGGCATCGGACTCGGGCTCATTTTCGGCAAATTGATTCTGCTCATCTGTGGCTCCATGCTGGCTGTTGAGAACAGTCTTCGGTTCTATTTTCCGCTGAAAGGCATCGCCTTGACGGTTGGAGCATTTCTGCTATTGTTCGTTGTCATCGCGATGTCGTCATCCTTGCTCATACGGAAAGGTTCACTCATTGACCTTGTGAAATCAGAGGAAAAACCGAAACCGGAACCCAAAGCATCACGCTTACTCGCCTTGCTGTCGGTGCTGTTCATTGGCGGGGGTTATGCAGGAGTATTCACTTTTGTATGGGTAAGCTTCTCCTTTCCATTATTACTTGCAAGTGTCGTGGTTGTTATAGTAGGTACTTACTTTCTGTTCACACAGCTCAGTGTATACATCATTCGGGCACTGAAAAGAAATCCAAGGTTGTTTTTCCGTAAAACCAATCTGCTCTTCCTATCTGAACTTACCTACCGAATGAAAGATAACGCCATCATGTTTTTCATGGTAAGTATCATTTCAGCTTCTTCATTTACGGGAATTGGCACCATGCTTGCTATTGCTGACCCGGGGTTGTCGTCCATGTCGAATCCGTACGCATTCAGTTATATGAATAACTGGTATACTCCAAACTCCGAGCGACATATTCGGCAGATTGAAGAAACGTTGATTGATAATCAAGTTCCCTACGTGAAGGGCAGTTATGCTCCTATAGGTGAAAATAATAATGGGAATATTATCAAACTGAGTGATTATAACCGTCTTGCGAAGGCACTGGGGTATGAAGAACGTACGTTGAAACAAATCGATGAGTCATTTATGACACCAAGCAATTTGGCGATGCGCAAGGAGTACCGTGAACAGGTTGAAAAAGGAGCCTCGGGAGGAAAGATCAATCTGGAGGTTGATAATCAGCGCGTACCTGTCCAGCTATCGACACCTGGTACCGATATTGTGATTCCTTTTCAATATGAAATTTATCTCTACGTCGTAACCGACGAATTGTTTAATAAGATGAGACCTGCGTACAACGAGGAAGTTGGCATGCCTGAAGGTTTCTATTCGAGTCGAACGATACAATTTATCGTGAAAGATTGGATGGGTACACGCAGCTTTGCTCCTGAATTGATCAAATCCATTCAAGATGATCATTCCGAAAAAGGTTATTACGAGGTCAGCGCGCTTGTGGTGGATTGGCTTAATTCCAAGCAGACCAATGGCATCATTCTAATTTTGAGCGGCCTGATCGGCATTGTTTTCTTCACCTTTGCAGCAAGTTTCACGTATTTCAGACTTTACGCAGATCTAGAACGGGATGAAGCGCAGTATCGCATGATTGGCAAAATGGGACTGAGTCGTCCCGAACTCCGTAAGATCGTAACAAGGCAGCTATTGCTTATGTTCTTCCTGCCGATTCTGGTGGCGGTCATCCACAGTTCGGTTGCCTTTGTGGCGTTGCAGCAACTGGTTGATTTCTCGGTCTTTGGATACAGCCTGCGCATCTTCTTGGTGTTTGCTTCCATGCAGATTTTGTATTTTGCACTCGTTCGCTGGCGGTATCTGCGTCACATGTATTCCAAATTAGTCTAAAATAGCATGGCCCAACAGACACCGGACTCTTCGCTCGGTGTCTGTTGACTTTTCTATCTCTGGCACAGTACTATTTTGTTAGATACAGAATGTATCATTACATAGTTTCTCAAGCAGTTAGAAGGATGGAGTTACAGAAATGTCAGGCCGGTGCCTGAGAGGGAGGACATATCATGAGTATCACGATGTCTCGTGGACAAGCTTACATTCAGCGTCTGAATGATGAGCGGAATGTATGGCTGGACGGAGAGCGTATCCAGGTAACTGGGCATCAGGCCTTTCAGGGAACACTTCAAACCATAGAAGGATTGTTCAATCTGGTGGATGACCCGGAGACAAGGGAAATCGTGGCCTATTGGGACGAACAGACGGGAAGTTACGTGCATCGCTCTTTTCTTGTGCCTCGTTCACTTCCTGACGTGAACAGCAGGGCGGATGCTTTTCGGCTGTGGGCCGATCGGACGTATGGGGTGATGAGCCGATTGTCTGATTATGCCCGATCCAGGCTGACAGGTTGGTACGCAACACGACATGAGATGACAGCGCATGACCCGGCATTTGCAGGTAAAATATCCGCATATTTTGAACAAGCCAAGCGAAACGATGCATTCCTAACAATTGTCCAGCGTGACCCGCAGATTAATCGTTCCTTGCCTGTTGGAGAAGATGAGGATGCCATGCTGCGAATTGTCAAAAGTAATGCGGAGGGCGTTGTGATCCGCGGGGCCAAAATGGTGGCAACAGCAGCGCCTTATGCCGATGATATCATTGCTTATCCCGTTCAACGAATTCCAGGCCACCTGCCAGAGCTGGCCCATATGGTAATTGTAGCCGCGGACAGCCCGGGCTTGCACATGATGTGTCGTGAATCTTTTGCCACAAAAGATACAGATAAATCACATCCACTCAGTGCGCAGTATGATGAGATGGATGCCGTGTTATTTTTTGACGATGTATTTGTGCCCTGGGAACGTGTATTACTGCACAATAACCCTGAAGCCGTATGGCAGATTCGCTGCAATACAGCTTCGGCCAGTCTGGCCTACCATCAGAGTGTCATTCGTTTACACTCGAAACTGGAGTTTATTACAGCCGTGACCTCATCCATTGCCAAGGAGATTGGGGTGGACTCTTTCCTGAATGTGCAGGAACAACTTGGAGAGCTGATCAGTCAGATGCAGACTATCGAGGGACTGATTATTGCTGCTGAAGCACAGTCCAAACCAGACACATTTGGCAACTGGTTGCCGGAATTCAAATATATTGAAACCGCACGTAATCTGGGCAATCGCTATTATCCCCGCGCGGTGGAGATTTTGAAGACCATTGCTGCGGGTGGTCTGATTCAGATTCCTTCAGGTACGTTTGAAATAAATGAAATGATGGGTTCTATGGTAGGCAAATATCTTGGTGGAGTAACGATGCAAGCCCCGGAGAAGATTCGTCTCTTTCAACTCGCATGGGAGCTGACTGGAAGTCCACTCGGAGCAAGGCATGATCTATATGAACGTTTCTACGCGGGTGATCCCGTGCGCAATCGGGCGAACCAATATGTGCAGTATGACAAGGAACGTTTATTGGGAAAAGTTGAACCGTGGCTTCGTTCGCTGAAGGATTGATCTGATAATCTAATACAAATGGTCCGAATGAAGATTGAAAAGCCTGAATGGAGAATGAAAAGCTTGAATGTAGGCTGAAAACAGCCCTATTTTAGTTGATGCCTTGGCTTGCGCCAGGGCTCTATTTCTATTTATTTAGATTATCTTTAGAAATGATTTAGGTTGAATTAAGAGACGTAGTATATAGTATTAATGTAGAGATAGGCATAGAGTATAGGAAATGAGAGGAATAACATGAGATACACCGTATTAATAGCAGATGACGAACCAGAGATTGTGGAACTGCTTCAACTCTATCTGGAGAAGGACTATACCATTAAAACAGCGGTGAATGGAGCCGAGGCGCTACAAACCATACGTTCAACACAGATCGATCTGGTCATACTGGACATTATGATGCCTGTAATGGATGGATTGCAGTTGATCAAACAGATCAGGGCTACACATCACATGCCTGTACTGTTCCTGTCCGCCAAAAGTCAGGATCACGATAAAATCCTTGGGCTTGGACTTGGGGCAGACGATTATATAGCGAAGCCGTTCAACCCGCTTGAGATTGTCGCCAGAGTAGAGGCGTTGCTCAGAAGAGTCAATCAATTTGATGCAGCGGAGATCCCCGCAGCGAAAGAACAGAATCTGGTATTAGGTGATCTGACCCTGGATCGATCCCAATGTATCCTTTTTCGTTCAGGAAATCCTGTAACATTGACCTCTACAGAGTATAAAATTATGGAATTGTTGCTTGATCAACCTGGCCGAGTGTTCACCCGTAAAAAAATATACGAAGCCGTCTGGGGCGACTATTATGCGCACGAGGACAGCACGATTATGGTACATATCAGCAACATTCGGGAGAAGATCGAGCGTGACTCCAGACAACCGGAATATCTCAAAACGATAAGGGGACTGGGATACAAAATTGAAGCGCCCATGGAAAGCTAGAGAAAAGCGACTGTTGCAGACATCCCTGACACTGGATTTCTTGCTGTTCAACTTCTTTTTGTTGTTACTGGTATTAATCGTGTACCTTATGGTGTCACTGGATGTTGTGGACTTTCGCATTTCGGATCAGGTCGTTGATCCGGATCTCAATGTTGAAGCCCACGTGTATGTGGCAGAGTTGGAGAATGAATTTTACTCCGGTGGAGGTTCGGTTTCTCAAGGTAAAGACACAGAGATTCAACGTCTCAAGGACAGCGGCGGCTGGATTGAGATTCTGGATGCGAATCGCAACGTCATTCGTCATGTGGGAGAAAAGCAAGATGTGTTCACACAATACAGTGAAGCCGATCTGTATGATGGACTGGAAAATCGGAGTGACCAGGAATACTATTATTCGATCACTCCTCTCTCGACAGAAGGAGCGGCAGCGTATGTGTTGCTGAAGATCCCGCGTGATCTGGTCAGCGTAAGGATTAATGATAATCAGTTGATTACCAATCTGAAACATCCATTATCCTTTTACATTATGATTGGCATCGGTTTGGTTTTATTATTGATCTTTGTCTATAGCTATTGGGTCGCACGGAGAATCAAAAAACCACTCAGCATCCTCTCCTCGGGTCTTACGCAGATGATACAAGGAAATTATAGTACACGGATGTCGATCTCAGCCGAGAGGGAATTTGTCCAGATCGGTGAGACCTTTAACTACATGGCGGACGTCATTGAGAACACCTCTGCGGAGAAACGTTACGCTGAAGAGAGCAAACAGCGACTGATTGTAGATTTATCACATGATCTGAAGACACCGATAACATCTATACAGGGATATGCGCAGGCTTTGGTGGAAGGACGTGGAGAGGACAAGGACAGGCAGCAAAGATATCTGGGATACATCTATAACAAGTCTGTTCAAGTTGCACGCATGATACAGAATATGCTGGAGCTGCTCAAGGTGGATTCGCCCGATTTTCGCATGCATATTCAGAGAAGAGAGATTGGAGAATTCGTGCGCGAGATTATGGCAGATACCTATGGGGAGATTGAACAGAAACAGTTTGTCCTCCATGTACTTGTTCCTGATCAGGAGATCTACGCGAGGTATGATCCGGAGCTGTTATCCAGAGTCATTCAGAATCTGATCACCAATGCTCTGTCTTATAATCCACTCGGGACAGAACTGCGCGTCGAACTCATTCCGCTTCATACCCATGTGGTGATAGAGGTGGCAGATAACGGAGTGGGCATACCTCAAGAACTATGGTCAACGATCTTTGACCCGTTTGTACGAGGGGATGAGGCGCGGACAGCGACCGGAGGCACCGGACTTGGTTTGTCCATCGCACGACGTAATACGGAGAAAATGGGTGGACGGCTGATCCTTTCCCGGCGTGGGCGAGAGACCACCGTGTTTACCATTGAGATTCCAAATTAAATAAGAGAAGAAATGTCCATGTGGAGGGAAATATTTTGTTCAAAGTAAATACGTTTGTCCGGTTCAGTATTGCACTGGCGCTGATATTGGTTAATATCTATTTATTATCACGTGTGAGCTTCATCTTTCAGCCGCTCGTCACCATGATCACGGTCATTACCGTGCCGATGATGTTGTCGGTGTTCTTTTATTATCTGCTCAGACCGCTTGTGAATTATATGGAGAAAAAGAAAATAAATCGCACGCTAAGTATTTTGCTAATCTATCTGGTTATTGCTATTCTGGGAGTGTTCTTCATCATTGGTTTATGGCCATCGTTACGTGAGCAACTGATCAATCTGGTTGATAACGCACCAAGTCTAATTAATTCATTAAGTGAACAGCTGAGAGAGCTGGAGCAAAATGGTGCCATTCAGGCCTTGTTCCCTGAGGGCTCGACACCTTTCTCCCAGATCACGGAGTATATCAACAAAGGATTTAACTTTGTAACCAACTATGTAAGTGGATTCTTCTCACTCGTTTCCAGTTTTGCGATCATCTTGTTTACACTACCGATCCTTTTGTTCTATATGCTGTTACAAGGCGAGAAATTTGGTCGTAAACTGGCACATATCGCTCCAAAACGTTTCCAAAATGACAGCCGTGAAGTTGTACTTGAGATTGATCAGGCGCTGAGTGGTTTTATTGTAGGTCGAGTCTTGGTAAATCTGGCGCTGGGTGTACTGATGTATATCGGTTTCCTGATCATTGGACTGCCGTACGCATTACTGCTCACGGTAATCGCGGTCATCATGAACTTTGTTCCATTTATCGGAGCGATTGTGTCGTCCGTGCCTATTGTGATCATGGGTCTCGTGGTATCACCATCGGTTGCCATCTGGTCTCTGATTATTATTCTCGTCGCTCAGCAGATTCAGGACAACCTGGTTGCACCGTACGTATTCGGCAAAAAGCTGGATATTCACCCGTTAACGACGATTATTCTGGTCTTGGGTGCAGGGGACCTGGGTGGAATTATTGCCATCCTGATTATTATCCCGGTTTATATGATCGTTAAAATTCTTCTGGTTCGAATCTATAACATGTTCTTCAAGGACAAATGGCAGAATGCATAGAATTTAAATTATTCGAAGGAGTGGAGCACATGTCTGAAATTATCGAAAAACAATACAATGAACCTGAATATATCGCACCTCAATCTGTTCAAATGGGTACCATTCACATCTCGAACGATGTGTTATCCAAGATCGTGGGGATGGCCGCTCAATCAACGGCTGGCGTATCCTCCATGTCGGTTGGACTGACTGAAGGGATTGCCAAGAGTATCAGCGGCAAGAGTCTGCAAAAAGGGATTGACGTACACGTCAAAGACGATCAGGCAACCATCCAGCTGCGCATCAACATTCAATATGGCAACAAGATGCACGAGGTCTGCCGTGAACTTCAACATAATGTTCAACAGGCTGTAGAACAATTAGCCGGCGTTATGGTCGATGAAATCAAAGTGCAAGTTGTTGGCATATCCATGCCGGAGACGGTATAACCAATTGGCAAAAAAACAGCACCTTCCCAATTAACAACTTAACTGGGAGGGTGCTGTTTTATGTTTACGGTAGTAGGTGGGCGCTTCACCCATCACTTTTTTGAACATTTTGGAGAAAAGCAATTGATCGGTGTAGCCCACAGAACGGGCAATATCACCAATGGTCAAACCGGGATCAAGGGTCAATTCGGCTGCCCTTCGCATTCGGTAATGGACCAGATACGATTGGATGCTGCTTCCCATCTGATCCTTGAAGAGAGAGCAGAGGTAACTGCGCTGCAAGCCGACATGAGCCGCGATGGATTGAACGGTAATGGCATTGGCATAGTTCATTTCAATGAAGTCGATTACCTGCGTTACGTACGTTTCCTTCGAATAATCCGGCATGGGTTGAAGATGATCTGAATTAGCCTGATCAATTAAAATGGAGAAGAATTGATACAGCAAACCAGTCATGCTAATCTCCCAGCCTTTGTGGGTATTGCGAGAATTGATCATTCGGTGCAGGCAGGATCGCATCTCGTCATCCTCATTACCCAGCTCAAAAATCGGGTGATGCTCGGACAGACAGGCCTGCTGTAAAAAGGAAGAACTATTGCTGCCTTGAAAAGCAACCCAGCTGTATTCCCATGGATCATCCTGATCTGCTTCGTAATGCACGACGGAATGCGGAACAATCAGAAAACCTTGACCTTTGTGCAGGGTATGCGTTTTGCCACCAACTTCGAAGGTGCCTTTGCCATTCAAAATATAATGAATTTTATAATAGTCTCGCATGGCAGGGCCAAAGTGGTGACCAGGTGTACAGGCTTCCGTGCCATAATGAAGGAGCTGAAGCTCCTGAAAATGATTGTTCTTGAACATATACGTAATCAAGGGTATTCACTCCTGTACGATTTCGTCTCATCTTGCATTTTAACATATTAATTAGTGTGAAAGATGAATAATTTAAGACTAGTTTATATAGATAACAATCATTATTACATATGTTCAAAGTGAAATGCCATATCGTTTTGGCAGAAAAATGTCTAAGATGAAAAGGAATTCAACAAACCTTACAGGAAAGTGAGAATAACGATGCCCTATACTGCGAGTGAACAACGATATGATGAGATGAAATATGTACGTTCCGGCAAATCCGGAATCAGACTGCCGCAAATTGCGCTGGGTTTATGGCAGAACTTTGGTGGCAACCGCACATTGGATATTCAGGAAGAAATGATTTTACGTGCCTTTGACCTCGGAATTAATCATTTCGATCTGGCGAATAACTATGGTCCACCTCCAGGATCAGCGGAAGAGAACTTTGGTGTGATTTACAAAAAACATCTGCGTCCTTACCGGGATGAACTGCTCATTTCGTCGAAGGCAGGTTACCATATGTGGAGTGGACCTTACGGCGAATGGGGTTCCCGCAAAAACCTGATTGCCAGTCTGGATCAAAGTCTTGGTCGGATGGGGCTGGACTATGTGGACATTTTCTATCATCACCGTCCAGATCCGGATACACCGTTGGAAGAAACGATGACGGCACTGGATCACATCGTGCGGCAAGGTAAAGCTCTGTATGTGGGCTTGTCCAATTATAATGCAGAACAGACGCAAGAAGCGGCAACCATTCTCCGTCGTCTGGGTACGCCGTGTCTGGTTCATCAGCCAAACTACTCGATGCTGAATCGCTGGATTGAAGACGGTTTGCAAGACGTACTGGATGAGCAGGGCGTAGGTTCCATTGCGTTCTGTCCACTCGGCCGCGGTCAGTTGACGAATAAATATGTCGATAAGATCAAGGAAGAACGCGCCAATCCAACAGGCAATTTGAAAAAAGAAGCATACACGGACGAACGGATTGCCAAGTTCGATGCGCTTCAGGCGGTTGCGGAGCGAAGAGGGCAGACGATCTCTCAACTGGCTCTGAACTGGATCTTGCGCGGTAACCGTGTAACCTCTGCACTGATTGGTGCAAGCCGTGTGTCCCAGATTGAAGAAAACGTGGCTGCCCTCCAGGCACCGGATCTGACAACGGAAGAGTTGAATGAGATCGAAAGCATTTTGGACGGAATGGGTAATTATCCGTGGTAACATATACAGTATAGCTGTGTGAAAATTATAGTTAGGTAAAATTAATTTAATATAATTATTAGAATGAAATGGCGCCTACCTGATCAATCAGGAAGGCGCCATTTTGTATATGTCATTTTCTTTATAGGATAAGATCTATTATAATAGTTCATTAATTGACCTATGTTTATTTTTTCAGAATGAACCTAGTTCATAGCACCTGGTCCTAGGATTTAGGGTATAATATATAGAAGCTATACATTTGAACTACGAAGGAGAGGCTCCATTTGAACTTTGAACAGTGGATTTCGCCTGAAAGCTATAACCTGACATCCGAGATGGAGAATCATCCATCAGACCGGATTGCACTTAGATGGCTCAGCGATCAACGAGAATTGGAAGAGATCACGTATGGTGATTTATTCAAGCAGGCGAATCGTCTTGCTGGAGGTTTGCGTGAACTTGGACTAGAAAAGGGTGATCGGGTGTTGGTCATGGTACCACGCCGTATTATTGCCTATGTCATTTATATTGCTTGTCTGAAATTGGGGATTGCCGTTATTCCTTCCTCCGAGATGTTACGGGCAAAAGATCTGGAATATCGTCTGCGTCACTCTGAGGCGCGGGCTGTTATTGTATGGTCCGAGACGACCTCGGAAGTGGAAAAGATGGACGCGGATCTGCCATCACTGGCACATCGCATCGTGGCATCACCGAATGGAGAAGTTAGCGTACCTGCTGAAGGTTGGGTCAATGTGCATGAGTTAATGCAGAATCAACCCGATGAGATGGCTGCGGTGGAAACACACCGTGATGATACGGCTATCCTTGCTTATACTTCGGGCACAACAGGTAATCCCAAAGGAGTTGTACATAGCCACGGTTGGGGATATGCCCACCTGCGAATCGCTTCTTCATTATGGCTGGATATCCAACCTTCGGATACGGTATGGGCAACTGCAGCACCCGGATGGCAAAAATGGATCTGGAGCCCGTTCCTGTCGGTACTCGGAAGAGGCGCGACTGGACTGGTCTACAATGGATCATTCCAGCCCAAGCGTTACCTGGAACTGATGCAGGAACATCAGATTAATGTCCTTTGCTGTACACCGACCGAATATCGGTTGATGGCCAAAGCCGATGATCTTGGACATTATGATCTGTCTCATCTGCGCAGTGCTGTTTCAGCGGGTGAACCGCTCAATCAGGAAGTCATTGAAATCTTCCAGCGTCACTTCGACCTGACTATTCGAGACGGATATGGACAGACCGAGAGCACGTTGTTAATCGGCAGTCTCAAAGATGCACCTGTACGTATTGGCTCCATGGGTCAGTCGATTACACCTGGATTGATTGAAATTATTGATGAAGAGGGACAACCTGTGCCTGCGGGTGAAGTGGGAGATATCGCGGTACACAAAGAGATGCCAGCTTTGTTCAAGTCCTATTATCAGGATGAGGGACGGAAGGAAGCGAGTCAGCGTGGCGATTATTTTGTAACAGGGGACCGTGCACGTAAAGACGAAGAAGGTTACTTCTGGTTTGAAGGCCGCAGTGACGATATCATCATCAGTTCGGGTTACACCATTGGACCATTCGAAGTGGAAGAAGCACTCATGAAACACGCCAGTGTGAAGGAATGCGCGGTGGTTGCAAGTCCGGATGAGATCCGTGGCAATGTGGTGAAAGCATTTGTCGTACTGCGAGATGTTTCGCTGGCTTCACCAGAACTGATGCGTGAATTGCAGCACCACGTCAAAGAAATCACAGCACCTTACAAATATCCACGTAAGATCGAATTTGTTACGGATCTGCCAAAGACCAACTCTGGTAAAATCCGCCGGATTGAGTTGCGCGAACAAGAAAAACGTAATGTATAAATGAGATTAGGTAACGAATGATTGAAAAATAATAGCATAAGTAGTGAAAGAGAAGGAATCGATTCTGAAGAAGCGATAGCGTTCGTATTTGTCTCCTAATTTTAACCTTTGAAATACGATGAAGAAAATTTGGAGACAACGACGATCTAAAGAACGATCCTTCGCTGTAACGGCCACTCAGCAGATTCCGAGTCATCTTAAAATTTGAAACAGGAGTGAACACAACCATGAGTCAATTTGAACAAACCTTTGAAAAGTCATTGGAACAATACGCAGAACTGGTTGTCAAAGTTGGCGTGAATATTCAAAAAGGACAGGATCTGCTCGTTACTGCTCCCATCGAAACACTTGAATTCACACGTCTCATTGTGCAAAAAGCCTATGCGGCTGGTGCAAACTATGTACAAGTGGACTTTGATGACGACAATATTACCCGCAGTCGTTTTGAACATGGCTCCAATGACAGCTTTGACTACTATCCAGCCTGGAAGGCGGATATGATGGAGAAGTTTGCAGAAGCAGGCGGTGCTACCCTGACGATCAAAGTTCCAGATCCTGAACTGTATAATGGAATTGACTCCGACAGCGTGTCCCGGGCAACCAAAGCGGCTGCTCAGGCACGTAAAGGGTACTCAAAATACACACGTAATCATGAAATTAGCTGGTGTCTGATCAAGGCACCGACCAAGGCTTGGGCGAACAAAGTGTTTGCCGACATCCCGGAAGAAGACCGAATCAACGTGATGTGGGAAACGATCTTCAAAATGAACCGTGTGGATGGCGGAGACGCTGTACAAAATTGGAGAGAACATCTGGATACCCTGAATACCATGAGTGATCTCCTGAACAAAAAGAACTATAAGAGTCTGCATTACCGTGCGCCAGGTACAGACCTGAAAATTGAATTGGTCCACAACCACATCTGGGGTGGCGGTGGTAGCGAAAATAAACAAGGTGTATACACGGTCGCGAATATGCCAACTGAAGAAGTATTCACCATGCCTAAGCGCAGTGGAGTGAATGGATATGTCAGCAGCACCATGCCTTTGAACCTGAATGGACAGCTGGTAGACCAGATGAGAATCACATTCAAGGATGGACAGGTTGTAGCGTTTACGGCAGCATCGGGTGAAGAGCATTTGAAGAATCTGTTTGCCACCGATGAAGGAGCACGTTATCTGGGTGAAGTGGCACTCGTACCACATGACTCCCCGATCTCCAACCTGAATCGCATTTTCTACAATACGGGTATTGATGAAAATGCATCCTGCCATTTGGCTGTGGGCAGTGCATATCCATTCAACATGAAAGATGGCACAACCATGTCGAACGAAGAGTTGCTGAAGCATGAGTGCAATGTGAGCTTGACCCACGTTGATTTCATGATCGGTTCCGCTGAACTGGATATCGATGGTGAGTTACAGGATGGTACAATCGAGCCGGTATTCCGTAAAGGCAACTGGGCATTTTAATATCTTAACAAGTCTTAACTAGCTAGTAGTAGCAATCGTTAACAAAAAAAGTGACTTCAATTTGAAGTCGCTTTTTTTGTTTCTTCATAACATGAATTACACAGGTCTTACAGGCACACATATCTCGCAATAATGCTGATTGAGCAGTGCCCAACGATATCGTTCTATAACCGGCTTGTTGTCCATCAGATAACCACTTGTTTGTAAATGAGGGATGATGATGTTCCATGTCTGCTGAATAGCTTCTGCCGTGTGTCTCACCTTACAGATGAGATAATCTCCACCTGATAGCTCGCCAATCTCAACAAACTCATCTTCCAGACGTTCAGATTCAGTGATAACAATACAGGCATCATATCTACATTTTTCGGGCGGTGTGGTAGTTGGGTCATCTTGGGGTATGCCTAGTAATGTTGCTGATTCATGAAGCAATTGGTTTTTGTCTGCCCATTGTTTCAGCGTATTCATCGCTTGAGCATTGGCTGGACCGTAAGGACCAACCTGTCGAACATAGGCGAGACGATATGACGGGAGGTTTTCGATATACATTTCCATGAAAATCTTCCTCTCTGTACGATTTCTCTTACATGTTGGATGCTAACATGGTATAAAAGAATTTGCTTAGGTAATTGTTGAATCCTGGCGACGAAACTCATAGAATAGTGATAATATCTTGGAAGACTGTTCCAATAGAGCAAAAAGAGAGGGGGAGGCGTTAGACATGGATATTACTTATGCCTTCACGGATGAACGTTTCAGGCAAGTTGTGTTGGATCGTTTTTGTGATCAGCGGGGGTTCATTCAGGAAAGTGACGTTCATGAGGTTGAGATATTACAACTTTCCAATCACAATATTAGCAATCTTGATGGAGTCGAGTATTTCAGGGATCTTCAAGAGCTGGATTGTGCCTATAATCAATTGGCCGGTCTGGATCTTACTCAGAATCACAAGCTGAGGACGTTACGTTGCAGAGAGAATCAGCTTCTTACACTGAATCTCCGCTCCAATTCGGAATTGCAGGTGCTGGATTGCAGTTTTAATCGACTTCGCAAATTGGATCTTTCTCATAATTCCAAACTTATAACGGTGGAGTGTCATTGGAATATGTTGTCGGAGCTGGTTTCAGAGCCCCTTGAGCAGTTGGAGGAACTTAGTTGCAGTTATAACGCTCTTTTCTCACTTGAACTTGAACACAATAAGCAACTGCGGCGACTTGATTGCGCCAACAATTACATGTTGGAACTTGATGTAAAAGGTTGTCCAAACTTGATTGAACTTCGTTGTAACCACAACCATATCAAACAGTTGGATTTTCGTTCAAATATGGTTTTGGAGAGTGTCCGTTGTTTTAATAACCATATTAGCAAGCTGGATATTCGCCATAACGTACAACTAAGAGAGTTATACTGTTCCGAGAACAAATTAACCAAGTTGGATTATAGCGCTAATCCCAAGCTGGAGAGACTGCAATATGCAGACAATCTGATTTTTGAATCCAATCATGAAGTTCCGGGTATGGGGGTGTTTCAGTATGACGTCTCGATGTCCAACTATCAGATGCGATTACTTATTCAGGATAAAGAACTGGTATTCACTGCGCAGGTTTCAACCAAGACAGAGATGGTAACATTGTCCCCATATATGGAAGAGACGTGGAAACGGTGGGACATGCTTGGTGAGCAGGCGCTTAAAACCATTGCCGAGGCTCATCCGGACGAGGATATCAATGCATTGATTTTGGCTGATGCAGAATTTCAGGGAGATCAATACCTTCGATTGGGTTATGATGCGGGGGATACACCTGCTGGTCGACTTTACATATATGCCGAGTTTGACGATGAATTTCACATGTTGGATACGTTGATCTATGAAACGTACTAAAGCCACGAGATCGTGGCTTTTTTGCTGTGTTATTGTGCTATATAAGTTGAACTAAAGATTATTTACACTGTCACTACGATGACAGAACAACCTTCCAATCGCTGTTATCCCCAGATTTTATTCGATTCCTTTTCTAAAGGGGAAAATCCCGGGATAAAGGCGAACGCTTCGCTTTTTCAGGTTTTTTCTGTCCTCTCCGTTATCGTGAAAATGTTAGTTCAACTTATATAAATTGTTATATTATATGTTATTCAGCGTGCATTTTGTTGAAGCTAACATATTCGTTAATCGGTTTACGGTAACCGCGTGGGCGCTGTTTGGCTTCCGACTTTTTGCCTATGGTGATCAGCATAACCGGTACATAATGGTTAGGGATTTCCAAACTCTTTTGCAGTTCTTCGGAGTCAAAGCCAATCATTGGACAAGTGTCCCATCCGCGATCCTGAGCGATCAGCATCAATTGCATGGCAGACAGGCTGGCATTGCGAATCGCATCCTCACGTTGGAAGAATCTGCCCCGAGATTCGTAAAATTCAGTGACACTTTGGGATTCCTGCTCGTATTGGAACGGAGTAAGAGCGCCAAGGTTCAGCAAGCCTTCGTTAATGGTGCGGATATGATGATGTGCGTTAACATCGCCCAAAACCACGATGACCGCAGAAGCTGTTTTTACTTTATATTGCTGGGAAGCTTCATAGACTTTCTCTTTCTGTTCCTCGTCTTTAATCACAAGATAGTGCGTGTGTTGCAGGTTAAAGGCAGATGGTGCAAATTTGTTCAGGGCAAACATCTCTTGTAGTTCCGAATCTGAAATTTCAATTCCTTCTTCAAAAATAACGGCCGATCTACGGTTTTTGACTAGATTCTCCAACTCACTCATGGTGGTTTCCCTCGCTTATGTATAATTTATAAACTGACTATAACACACTTAGTTACTTTATGTAAGTGTTATTTTAGAATAAGACAAGGATTGTCTGCCATACGCTAAAATAAAACACTAGAGGTGATTCATGAAAGCATTGATCGCAAGGTATATGGGAGGACATGACCCTCATGAATTTCGGGTATATGTGATCCAATCTTCGACGTTAAAACGTTTTGTAGTTGTGGAGATTATTCTAGGCCCTATCGTGTACAATGTCGCACTTTATTTGTGCCATAATGCAATACTTGCTGGCGTAGGCTCTTGGGCTGGAACAGAAGGCCTGAAGAGACTGCCACTGGTCTTTAGAAAAATCGTTGGGACATGATGAGGGGTGTAAATGAAAGATTGAAGCAGAAGAGGGCCAGTTGCGGCCCCATCTTCTCCTTCAGTCATGTTATCTATAGTCACGCTTCTTTTATCTAATCAAATAACTGTCTAAGTTTTGGGTTCATAACTGCCTTATTTGGCACGTTCCAAATACTGCTCCAGCGTAAGTTTCTGGTTGGTAATCTCACCAGCAATATATACTCCGACATAACGTACATGCCATGGCTCATAGGAGTAACCGGTCAATTTCTCCTGATCTTTGCCATAACGAATGATGAATCCGTACTTGTGGGCATTGGCTTTCAGCCATTTGCCTTCTTTGGTGTTGCCGAAGCTTTGCTGAAGATCATAACCAGCCGAAGCGCTGGAGATATCCATGGCTAGACCAGTCTGATGTTCGCTTTGTCCTGGCCGAGCACTTGTTTTATTGGCAACAGCTTCACCTTTGATGCTGGCATTACGGTCAAAGATCGATTTCTGAGTCGCATAAGAGCGATAGCCAGACACCGCTTTGATATCGATGCCGTCTTTTTTGGCAGCCGCAAATAATTTTTCAATCGCGGTTGCAGCCACTTTACGCATTTGTTTCTTCGGACTGGAGCCTGAGAAGCTAAAAGGAATATTAGGTACAACCAAATCTTGAGGTGCATAAGTTGAAGGCAGATTTCTCTTTTTATTGACTAGTACAACTGTACTGGACACATTGGTCACGGTTGCCACATTTTTGATGGTTTTGATCGTACGACCAGGTGCATTATCATGCAGAAATTGAGTAAAGCTAGAGCTTGCAGCAGACGCGACGGGATTCAGACTTGACGTGATAGGAAACGTAGTAAAGGCAGAACCTGCTACAACAGTGCCTACGAGAATTGTAGATATGATGGATTTACGAGTAAAAGGTTTCATGATGTGTGTTCCTCCTCGGAATATATGAATCTATATACCGAGTATACTAGAGGATTATATCCATAGGTTCTCCAATTGTTTCCGAGTTGTAAACAAAGTTTGCTATATAAGTTGAACCAAAAATATTTACACTGGACACTTCGATGACAGAACAACCTTCCGAGCGCTGTTATCCCCTGATTTTATGAATTCCCCTTAATAAGGGGAAAATCTTGGGATAGTTTGCTTACGAAGCAGCTTTCTTTCAGAAAGCTTTTTGGCGAACACTTCGTTTCTTCAGGTTCTTTCTGTCCTCTCCGTTTCGTGTAAATGTTTAGTTCATCTTTTATAGAGTCTTTTTTGCAACTCTGATAGAGGCATATAAGGAAAAGAACGTTAAAAAAGCCGTTGCATTAGATGCAACGGCTTTTGATGTGAAGAAAGATAATGCTAGATTACTTCAAGTAAGCTGGAGACTGTATTACAACATGCAGGCGTCAGATCCACCGGAGCTTCCCACAGTTACGGCACGCGTGTCACGAACACGAACATTGCCGCTGAGCACACCGGAATCACTGCTTAATTTGAAAGAAGGATAATTTTCTTCCGTATCCAGCTTCATGTGTTGTTCTAGGTTCAGCTGCTGCTTCGGATCAACATAGAACGGAACCAGATTGGTTTCAATCTGCGCGTCGAGAGCCGCAAGTTCATCAACAATGATAATAGCGATAACTCCGTTACATCCGCAACCTTCCAAGTCATAGATCACTTTGAAATATCCGGGTTGGTCATTCAGGCTTTCCGTCAATCGTTTTGCAGCCAAATCTGTAATTTGAATATACATATAGGTACACTCCTTTATATGTGGTCATGGTTGTAGGGGGTAAAAGGATTCATTCAGCTTCTATTCACATTATACCACTTTGTCAAAAATCAAAGTATTTATTTTCTTGACTGATCAGTCTGGAAAAGGTATTCTTTATTTAATGAATAGGGAGGTGAGGTCTGCAATTGGGAAGAGCCAAGGAGTTTGACACAGAGACCGTTCTAAGAAAAGCAACGTCTGTATTTGGAGCGTACGGTTATGAAGGTACATCTCTGAGCTTACTGTTGAGTGAACTTGGCATTGCACGGCAAAGCCTGTATGACACCTACGGAACTAAACATGATTTATTTGTCTCTGCTCTTAAATTCTATATTCAGCAGAAGACAGAGGCGGGGATCAAACTATTAAACGAATGCACAAGTGTGAGGCAAGGCGTGACAGAGTTGTTCAACGAAGCGGTTAACGTGTTGACCGACAACGAACGTCGTAATGAATGTTTCATCATTAATAGCGCGGTTGAACAGGCACCACAAAATCACGAAATCGCGGCCTTTATTCAAACCACTAACCAACAAATGGAAGATGTTTTTCATACTGCGCTGTTACGAGGCCAGAGGAGTGGCGAACTGAGGCACGCAGAGGAAGAATTACCCGGGCTTGCCCGTTTTCTGAATTATTCCCGACTCTCATTGACCTTTACGGCGAAAAGTGGTGCAAGCGCAGAAGCCCTGCGAGATTTTGTACAGATGACCCTAAGGGCTATGGATTAATGTTTTACATGATTTGAGCAATAATTTTTAATTTTGTTTTGAAAATGGACGCTTAGGGCGTTTGTTTTTTGACTATTATAGACCGATTGGTCTGGAAAACGCCAAACAAAACTGAAGGAGGAAGCAAGCATGATCAATGATAAAACGTTGACACTTATTACAGGGGCTAATGGGAAGACAGGAAGCCGTGTTGCGGCCATACTTCAAAAGCATCAATATCCGGTGCGTTTGGCTGGAAGAACGAAATCATCACTTTCTGGTTCTGCCGATAATTATGTCTATTTTGATTGGTATGATTCCGAGACATATGCACCGGCGCTGAAAAATGTGAATCAGGTGTACCTTGTTGTGCCAGCAATGGATATGAGCCCAGAAAACGCCATGATTCCATTCATCAAGGAAGCATTATGGAGCGGCATTAAGCGATTTGTCTTGCTTGGCAGTGCTTCGATCGATGAGAATGGTTCTATATTTGGCAAAGTACATCAGTATTTAAAAGCCCATGCTCCTGAGTGGTCTGTATTACAGCCTTCCTATTTTATGGAGAACTTTACGGAGGGACCGCATCGGGAGACAATAAAGCAACTCGGGAAAATATACAGTGCTACGGGTGAAGGGAAAATTGGATTTGTTAGTGCAGATGATATCGCGGCGGTGGCCTTCCATGCTCTGACAGATGTAGTTCCTCATAATACGGAGCATATTATTACAGGGCCGGAGTCGTTGTCCTATGGACAGGTTGCAGACGTCTTAAGCCGTGTACTGGGTCAGTCCATCCAGCATGAATCTTTGTCCGACGATGAATTGAGGAACAGCATGATTCGCGCAGGAATGTCAGAAGAATACGCTATTGCCCTCGCAGGACTGGATGTGCCTATCCGGGAGGAAGGGAGAGAAGATCAAACGACGGATACGGTGAAAAAATTAACGGGGAATAACCCGATTTCATTCGAGCAATTTATTCAGAATCATATGGAAGTATGGAAATAATGGAAGAAATATTTTCATAATATGAGAAGACGGTGCCTAGTGCCCGTCTTTTTGCATGTCTACCAGCATGTTGACATCGTTGATTTTAAATATGGATCTCTCCCTAATCAAGAACACCACGGAAAGCAGTGATTATACGAACACACTTTTGGGGAAATAGATGAAGATGAATGTTAGGGCGTGTCTGAGACACGCCCTAGATAAAGGGGCGAAGAGAGCGAATGATTCAGTTCGAAAATGTATCGAAACAATATCCTGATGGAACAACGGCTTTGCGTCAGGTTAATCTCAACATTAACAAGGGAGAACTGTTTGTCATGATTGGTCCGAGTGGATGTGGCAAAACCACCATGCTCAAAATGATCAATCGCCTGATTGAGCGAACAGATGGAAAAGTGCGCATTAATGAACGCCCAATCGATGAATACAACATTCACGAATTGCGCTGGAATATCGGATATGTACTGCAACAGATTGCACTATTCCCGCATATGACAATTGCCGAAAATATTGCGGTTGTTCCTGAACTGCGAAGATGGAAGTCAGATCAAATCAAGAAGCGTGTACATACGTTACTGGACATGGTGGGTTTGCACGGAGATACGTACAGTGAGCGTAAACCGTCCGAGTTATCTGGAGGACAACAGCAGAGAATTGGTGTGTTGCGTGCACTCGCTGCCGATCCCGAGATAGTGTTGATGGATGAACCGTTCAGTGCACTCGATCCAATGAGTCGGGAGAAATTGCAGGACGATATTCTGGATATCCAACGTCAGATGAAAAAAACAATTGTGTTTGTCACCCATGATATTCAGGAAGCGATGAAGCTGGGGGATCGCATCTGCATCATGAAGGATGGACAGGTTTTGCAGGTGGGTACCCCGGAAGAACTGATCCGACAGCCAGCTAATGATTTCGTACGTGAATTTGTTGGAAGTCCTAACGCCGATACGATTTCACAATCTGATTTTGATCTCGAATCCATCATGTCACCACTCTCACCGGGTCATGTGCCAAAATCAGCCAAAACCGCCGTCCCCGCATCCATTACGTTGACGGAGTTAGTTGATATCATGGCTTCCCATGACCATCTGCTGGTTGAACGTAACCGCCAGATTATTGGCGAGATCAGTCGAGTTGATCTGATGAAATACTGGTCTGGTCAGTTACAGGAACGAGGTGAAGGACATGAGTAGATTCACGGAGGTGTTCAGTGAGCGCAAAGGTCAGTTGTTGTCTGCTCTGCTGGAACATATTCAGATCTCATTTATCGCATTGTTCTTTGCTGTCCTCATCGCTATTCCGCTAGGTATATACCTGACACGCAAACCAAGAGTGGCTGAACCCATTATCGGGGTTACGGCTGTGTTGCAGACGATACCTTCCTTGGCGCTTCTCGGATTGCTCATCCCGTTATTCGGTATAGGCACACTTCCTGCAATTATTGCATTGGTGGTGTATGCGTTGCTTCCCGTACTTCGCAACACATATACAGGCATATCCGAAGTTGATCCTTCCATGGTGGAAGCAGCTAATGCGATGGGCATGAATAGTTGGCAACGTCTAATCAAAGTGGAACTGCCACTGGCGATGCCTGTCATTATGGCCGGAATTCGGACCGCGATGGTCCTGATTGTAGGAACGGCGACACTTGCTGCTTTGATTGGCGCAGGAGGTTTGGGTGCATTAATTTTGCTGGGCATTGATCGGAACGATACGGCACTGATCATCCTTGGAGCCATTCCGGCCGCATTGCTGGCTATTTTATTTGATGTACTATTGCGTCAGTTCCAGCGGTTATCCTTCAAGAAAACACTGGTCACCCTTGGTTCGCTCGCAATAATCGCGATACTTGTAATCACAATTCCCTTCTTGGCACGTGGAGGGCAGAAGGATCTCGTGATTGCTGGCAAACTGGGAGCTGAACCCGAAATTCTCATTAATATGTACAAATTGCTAATCGAAAAAGATACAGACCTGACCGTTGAACTAAAACCCGGATTAGGCAAAACGCCATTCCTTTTCAATGCACTCAACTCAGGTGATATCGACATCTATCCCGAATTCACCGGGACAGCGATCTCCGAATTCATGAAGGAAACGGCAGTGAGTACCGATCGGACAGAGGTGTACGAACAGGCAAGAGATGGAATGCTGAGCCAGTTCAACATGGTGCTGCTGAACCCTATGGATTACAACAATACGTATACGTTGGCCGTTCCAAAGAGCATCGCAGATCAATACAATCTCAAGACCATTTCGGATCTCAAACCGGTGGAACAGCAGATGAAGGCAGGATTTACCCTGGAATTCTCGGATCGGGAAGACGGTTACCTAGGCATTCAGAAGAAGTATGGAATTGAATTTCCGAACGTTGCGACAATGGAACCGAAGCTTCGCTATGGTGCTGTTCAACGTGGCGATATCAATCTCGTAGATGCCTACTCCACAGATAGTGAGTTGAGACAATATGAACTTGTTGTGCTGGAGGATGATCAGGAGTTATTCCCACCGTATCAAGGCGCGCCGATGCTTCGTCAAGAAACGGCAGATCAATATCCACAACTGGTTGAGGTGCTGAATCAGCTTGCTGGCAAAATTACGGATGACGAGATGCGTCAGATGAACTATGACGTGAACGTGGATGGAGCGAATCCCGAGCAGGTGGCTAGGGAGTACCTTAAACAGGCGGGGTTGCTTTAACGTTGTGTATCCCAACAATAGATGTAACAAAAGGAAGAGGAGGAACCATGATGACAGAAGAAACGTATGACTTGATTGCAATTGGAACAGGAAGCGCGGCAAGCTCTGTAATCACCCGTTGCGCTGAAGCTGGCTGGAAAATCGCTGTAATTGATGAACGTGAGTTCGGCGGAACGTGTGCACTGCGTGGCTGTGATCCGAAGAAAGTGCTGGCTGGAGCGGCGGAGCTGATTGACTGGAATGAACGGATGCAAGGGAAAGGAATTAAGGGACAGGCAACCATCAACTGGTCTGAACTTATGGCCTTTAAACGTACCTTTACCGAGAGCATACCTAGAGCAAGCGAGGATAAATTCAAACAGGCCGGAATGGATACGTTCCATGGTAAAGCTTTATTTGTCGATGAAGACCATATTCAAGTGGGAGAAGAAGTGCTCCATGGCAAACACATCCTGATTGCTACTGGTGCAAGACCTGCGCCACTTGAGATTGAGGGCTCAGAGCATCTTATATATAGTGATGACTTTCTGGATCTGGAACAGCTGCCGGATCGATTAGTTTTGGTAGGCGGTGGATACATTGCATTTGAGTTTGCGCATATTGCGGCCAGAGCCGGGACGGAAGTCCACATCCTGCATCGGAGTGAACAGCCTCTGAAATCGTTTGATGCGGAGCTGGTAGAATCTTTGTTGCAAAGATCAAAAGAGATCGGCATCCATGTTCACTTGAACGCGGAGGTGAAGTCCATACGGCAAGAGGGGAACTCATATGTCGTTCATGGCACACGCAATGGTGCAGATCACCAGTGGCAGTGTGGACTTGTCGTTCATGGAGCTGGGCGTATTCCTAATGTGGATGGGCTGGAATTGGAGAAAGCCAACGTCAGCTACAGCAAAAAGGGTATTACGGTGAACGAGTACTTGCAAAGCGAAAGCAATCCACGAGTATATGCTGCTGGTGATGTAACCGATACAAAAGGGTTGCCCTTGACCCCGTTAGCAGGTCAGGAATCCCGGGCTGTATCGTTCAATTTGTTGGAGGGAAATCAACACAAACCTAATTATAAAGTGATGCCTTCCATTGTGTTTACTGTCCCTGCCCTTGGAGCTGTAGGTATGAGCACGGAACAAGCCAAGAAAGAGGGCTACGAGGTGCAGGTAAATGATATGTCGAAATGGTATACTTACAAGCGAACTCATGAAAAATTTGCCATGGCCAAAGTGGTGATCGACAAATCAACCGGACGTATTCTGGGTGCGCATGTGCTCGGGAGCAAAACAGAAGAATTGATTAACCTTTTTGCAATGGCGATTCAGTTCAATCTGACTATCGATCAGTTAAACACCATGAATTTTGCATATCCTACTGCTGCATCGGACCTGGGTTCTTTAATTTAGAAGTGATGATGAACTCCCCTTTGGGACGGAAGGAAGGATGAAAACAACGATGTCATCGGATTTTATTGGGCTTCATGAAGGCAAGTGGACTAAGGAACCCGTTGCTGCACGGATGGACGGGGATCGTTTCGTTGTGGAAGCTCGGGAAGGCAGTGACTTCTGGGAGAACACATTCTACGGGTTCTGTCATCGGGATGGACATGCCATGCTTGCTCCATGGGACGGAACGGAAGCGATTGAGGTATCGTTTGATCTAAGCTCATTCACCGAATTATATGATCAGGCGGGACTAATGTTATGGTACGGAGAAGACCAATGGATCAAGGCCGGAGTTGAGGTCAATGATGGCGTGGCACATGTTGGAGCCGTCGTGACGGATACGTATTCGGATTGGTCACTATCTCCTGTGCCAGAGTGGGGGGGACGAATCGTAACAATCAGAGCCTCCTACAGTAATGAGGCTGTTGTCATTCGTGCTCGCACAGATGAGCATCCTTGGCGTACGATTCGGGTTGCACGGTTTGCCTATCCAACGAACAAACACGCAGGTCCATTTTTGTGTTCACCGAAGCGTGCAGGCTTCGAGGTAGCCTTTACCAAGTGGAGATCCACGACACCCGATCAAGACTTGCATACAGATCCGCCGATTACGGATTAAAAAAAGTTAAGATGCACGATAAACCATGAAACATGAACAGGTGTATCTGGCTTAGAAAGCAAGACAACACGAATAAGCAAGTCTTCCATTCATGGAGGACTTGCTTATTTTTGTGTTTAAACTTTGGACCATGAAGAGTACTCCAGGTACTCATTTCATCATTCACCGGGGTCAGTGAGTTCTTTTCGCACATACAACAGAGTGCTTGCGAACTTTACTTGAGTTTAACGTTTATTTACTCGTGTCCGTATCCACGGACTGGGGTTCGGTCTCTTTTTCACCCTCATCATCATTGGACTTACTGAACTCAAGCATACGCTCCTCGTAATCATCCAGGAACCATAACGGGTCCATGCTGTCTTCCTCACCGTTATAATTGATCACGATTTCTTCGCCAGCTTTGATGTCTGTATACGCGTAGAAGTCAAAGGTGTGGTTATCAAAATTGATATCATAAGTAGCGTTAGGTTCATAGGAGTGGTTAATCAGACTGCCGTAACCGAGCAGAATCGCGGTATGATTCGCCCCATATTCGAACACGTAATCTTCCAAAATCGTTTTTTCGACATGCTCATGGTCTTCATTTGGGTAAGGCACAACGGGTGCCTGATGGATAAGCGTTCCCTTGGCAATATCTACGGTAGCAAATACCCCGCGGTTAAACTCACCACCATCACCCAACTTGGATTGTTTCACTTCAATCATATTGTTCACCTGATGCTCTTCGAAGAGCTCCGTTCTATATAGTAGTAATTCGTTAAGGCAAAATTTTAACCCATACTTTCATATAAGGCAAATTTCAGACAAAAAGGTGCAATATTTTTGAATATGGCGTTGAGTTGTGCAGGATATAACGCTTATAATATACAAAGAATTAAGTCTATATAGAAAAGGTGTCATGAATGAGCATATTAAATGTAGAAAAATTAAGTCACGGTTTTGGTGACCGTGCTATCTTTAACGACGTTTCATTCCGCCTCTTGAAGGGCGAACATATTGGTCTGATCGGGGCTAATGGTGAAGGTAAATCCACCTTCATGAACATTATTACAGGAAAACTTCAGCCGGATGAAGGCAAGGTGGAGTGGTCCAAACGGATGCGTGTTGGTTATCTGGACCAGCATGCTGTATTAAACAAAGGCCAATCGATCCGTGACGTACTTCGCGGCGCGTTCCAGTATTTGTTTGACATGGAACAGGAAATGAATGATATGTATGGCAAAATGGGCGATGTTACCCCGGAGGAACTCGAACAACTTCTTGAAGATGTGGGTACGATTCAGGATACACTGACAAACCAGGATTTCTACATGATCGATGCCAAAGTGGATGAAACCGCACGTGGTCTGGGTCTGACGGATATCGGTCTGGATAAAGACGTCAATGACCTGAGTGGTGGACAGCGTACCAAAGTACTGCTTGCTAAGCTGCTGCTGGAAAAACCCGATATTTTGCTCCTCGATGAGCCTACGAACTATTTGGATGAATTGCATATCGAATGGCTGAAACGTTATTTGCAGGAATATGAGAATGCATTTATCCTCATTTCTCACGATATTCCGTTCCTGAACAGTGTAATCAACTTGATCTATCACATGGAGAACCAGAATCTAACTCGTTATGTGGGCGATTATGATCATTTCCAGGAAGTGCATGAGATGAGAAAACAGCAGCTGGAGTCGGCTTACAAGCGCCAACAACAAGAGATTGCTGACCTCAAGGATTTTGTAGCGCGGAATAAAGCAAGTGTTGCTACACGTAATATGGCGATGTCCAGACAGAAGAAACTCGACAAGATGGATGTCATCGAGATCGCCAAGGAGAAACCGAAACCGCAGTTCAATTTCCGTGATGCAAGGACATCCGGCAAGCTCATTTTTGAAACCAAAGGTCTTGTAATTGGATACAACGAACCGTTATCCAGACCACTGGATCTGCGTATGGAGCGCGGACAGAAAATCGCCCTTGTTGGTGCGAACGGAATCGGTAAAACAACCCTGATGCGCAGTATTCTGGGTGAAATTCAGGCTCTGGAAGGAACCGTTCAACGCGGTGAACATCTGGAGATTGGTTACTTCCAGCAAGAGATGAAGGATGCCAACTACAATACGTGTATTGAAGAGATCTGGCAGGAGTTCCCTTCCTATACCCAATTCGAGGTGCGTGCTGCACTTGCAAAATGTGGTTTGACTACAAAACACATTGAGAGCAAGGTAGCTGTACTAAGTGGTGGCGAGAAAGCCAAAGTGCGTCTCTGTAAGCTGATCAATAATGAAACCAACCTGCTTGTACTCGATGAGCCGACGAACCATCTGGACGTTGATGCCAAGGAAGAGTTGAAACGTGCGCTCAAGGCTTACAAAGGCAGTATTCTTCTGATCTCCCATGAACCGGAATTCTACCGTGATGTAGTTACGGAGACTTGGAACTGTGAGTCGTGGACCACGAAAGTATTCTAATTAGAGGTTGTTCAAAAAGTCCGCTTTTGATTACGAATCACGTGCGAGCTTGCGAACAAGCTCGAAGGGTGAGAAAAGGCGCGAATTTTGCTTGCAAAACAGGCAGAACTCGCGCTTTTTTTGCGTGGTTTTAACGAAAAATGTTTGAGCCCAATTCACAGTTGACAGCTTGAATAAGGCAATAATATAATTCAGGAAAGCGATTACATTTATATACTAAAAACCTGTTTCACTGCATAGGGGCAAAGAAAACACGGTATTCCGTATGGGTATCATTGCACTTAGAAGGGAAGACGGGTCTTTTTTTGCACTTCAATGAAACCGGTTTCATTAAAATAAGGAGGTGGACAAACGCTCGTTACTGACCACTGGTTGCTGAGGATAGGCTGAACAACAACACCGCGTATTCAAGAACCATGCTTTCATCTTTCACGTCAAAGGAGAGAATGAACATTGGATAAACTCAGGAAACCCATGATATTTATGTTATCTGCAACACTTGCGCTGTCTTCCGGACCGTTGTTGCTGCCGAGTAAGGCGTATGCCGATCTGAACAGTATACCCGCCACGTTGCTGCAGGAAGATTTTTCGGATGGGGATTACACGGAATCACCTGCGTGGAACGTAAGCTCAGGCAACTGGGAAGTGATTTCTGACCCGACAGATGCGTCCAACTCCACGCTTTTCCAGAGCGATACTAATGAAGGCATCATTTCTACTGGAGACTCCATGTCGGACATGACCGTGTCCATGCGCTTTTACACGGAAGCCGGTCAGGGGTATCCGGGAATATTGCCGCGGTTTCAGGATAAGAGCAACTTTTACTATTTTCAAATGCAGGTTCCCAATAATAAACTCGTTTTCTCCAAAAGGGTGAACGGAACAGATACTACTTTGAAAACGGTGGATTATGCGTTTGCCAAAAATACATGGTACACACTTAAAGTGGTGTTATCAGGTACCAACATTCGCGGATATATCGCAGAAAACGGCTCCGATCGGTTAGTATTTGATCTGGTCGATACTACATACGGGTCAGGTACCGTGGGTATTCGGAATAAGTGGCAGTCGGTACATGCAGATGACGTGATCATTGCCGAGCAACCGCCTGGGAACGATATTCAGCTCTCCATTGCGGATCAGACGGCGTCTTCGGTTTCACTGCAATGGTCTGAAATCGTAGGTGCATCAGCCTATCGCCTGTACCGTTCCTCTACGCCTGAAGGCGGTTATTCTCTGGTAACCAGTACCGGATCTTTGGAACATACGGATGTAGGGTTAAGCGGGGATACGGTGTATTATTACAAGCTCGCTTATGAATACGGAGGCCTAACCGAATCATTATGGACTGCTCCGCTGGAAGTTCGGACGACTGCGTCGGCACCACAGGCTCCTGGAGAATTAAAGGCCGAAGCACTTAATGCCACAAGGGTGAAGCTATCTTGGTCCGCCGTGGACAAGTCAACGGGTTATCGCGTGGTTCGGGCCGAAGCTGGCAGTGACCAGTATGAGCAGATTTATGAAGGGAAGGGGCTTACTTATACAGACCAGGAGCTTGAGCCCGGCGCTAGCTACAGCTATCGTGTGACGGCCTTTAATGCAGCTGGTGAGTCAGCATTCTCCGTTGCAGAAGCTACTACCTACTCCATTGACTCTCCTGCAGAGTTTGCTGCCACAGCTGTGACGGATACTTCAATCTCTCTGGGGTGGAATGCCTTTGCTGGATCTGATGTAACGTATACGCTCTCCAGGTCTACCAGTGCTACGGGTACGTATCAGCAGGTCTATAGCGGCAATGAAAGCACGTTTAACGATAGTGGTCTGACGATGGGCACAGGATATTTTTACATCATTCAGGCGACCGTGGACGGCGTAACTTCTCCAGCATCCACACCGCTGGGTGTTGGCACAGTTCGCACAAGCATTACACCAGGGCAATTGTGGCCAGATCTGGACGGGAAGCCGATTGATGCGCATGGGGCTGGCTTTTTCTATGATGAACAGACGGAGACCTATTACTGGTATGGCGAATATCATAAGGGCGGCTGGCCAGCTGTTGGTGTGCGTGTGTATTCTTCCAAGGATCTGATGAACTGGACTGACGAGGGCATGGCTCTGACGACGCTTCAATCGATGGATGATTTTAACAATGACCCACTGATTTCCGAATTGTATGCAGGACGCGAAGACAAGGTGGATATCTGGGCAGATATTCGCAAAGGGCGGATCATTGAACGACCAAAGGTCATATACAACGACAAAACGAAGAAATACGTGATGTGGGCCCACATGGATGGCGACAAGGACCCTTATAACGATAATGCGAACTACGGTAAGGCGAGAGCCGGTTATGCGATCAGTGACTCTCCAACTGGACCTTTTGTGTATCAGAAGAGTTACCGGATGGACAGAGCCCCGGAAGGGGAGAAAGATTACTTTCCAAGCGACCGGGGTATGGCACGTGACATGACGTTGTTTAAGGATGATGACGGCACCGGTTATCTGATCTACTCCAGTGAGGAAAACCTGACGCTCTATATCTCCAAACTGAATGAAGACTACAGTGACGTAACAGGGTGGCATAAGGAAGGACGAACGGATGACAAAGGCAATCCGGTACGAGATTCTACCTATCAGGCGGAATACGGCGTAGATTACGTGCGTGTGTTCCCGGGAGGGCAACGCGAAGCACCGGCGATGTTTAAGTATCAGGGGAAATATTATATTTTGACTTCCGGAGCTTCTGGCTGGGCCCCTAACGAAAACAAAGTGACGGTTGCAGACAACATCTTTGGCCCATGGTCAACGCAGACCAATCCGTTCGTGCGTACGTTGCCGAGTGATCCCGATCCAGGCAAGGCATTTGGCACACAGACCACTTCCGTCATTCCGGTCGATCCGGAAAAAGGCAAATTCATTTACGTGGGGGATACGTGGAATGGTGGCAACTTCTCGAATGATGCTGCAAAATACGTGTTCTTGCCAATTGAGTTTGGAATAGGCTCGGATATCGCGATCAAGTGGTATAACAGCTGGACACCTGATCTGCTGAATTCGATGGGAAAGGTAGATATTGCTGATCCGTTGCCAGAAGCCGTGGCGCTAGGCAAAGTACCATCCCTGCCAACAACATTGAATGTGCGCGAGGGTGGAGCACTGGTATCAACGCCAGCAGTATGGACGATTGATAACCGGGCCATGACGGCAGAAGATTTTGCTAAGCCAGGACCGCTTCCGTTGCAGGTAACGACACCGGAATATAACAACAAAAAGCAGGCGGTTCGTGTAAACGTCATTCCAGAGAATGCACTATATTTTGTGAATAGCGGAGGTTACGAAACGGCTGATTACAATCTCATGGGTGCCTATATGAAAGGAACACTTGCCAACCCGGGAACGGCGGACCAGATGTACGCTCCGGCAGAGGGTCGCAATTGGGGGTATACCAGCGCAGATGCACTGTCATCCGGTTCAAATGGCGGAGATATATTCTCGACCGTACGTTATTTGAACGGTGGCAATGTCAGCAATTCACCTAAAGGCACGGACTTAACCTATAGATTTGATGTGCCAAACGGGACATACGATGTGTACGCCGGATTCAACGATCCGTGGACCAATACATCGCGCAGAGCAAATTTCATCATCAATGGCACCAATACCGGTGCAGTTACTTTTACCCCTGCCAGTGTTAGAGCCCACAAAGGCATCAGCGTGTCGGACAACAAGCTGGAGTTGACCGTGCGTAATACGGCATCGCAGGACCCGATGATTAGCTGGATTATGATCGTTAAACCTGACGCCGTGCCACCTGCAAATGATAGTTCTGGCCTTCATGCTGAGACGTTCGATTCAGCGAGCGCAACGCTTCAGTGGGATGCTCAACTTGGTGCAGCAAGCTACAAGCTCTACCGCTCAGATCGTGAGCAAGGTGAGTACAAGGTGGTCTATAGCGGCAATGGACGGGAGTACACGGACAGTGAACTGAACCCCGGCACGGAATATTATTACAAAGTGGAAGCTTTTGATGCGACGGGGCAATCCGTGAGAGGTGTATCTTCCGCTTATCAGGTGCACACGGCTCAGCAGAGCGCTGCCGATGTAGCAACAGGGATTACGGCACTGGAACAGCCTTCCGCAGGTGCAAAAAAACTGAAGTTACCATCCGTGCCACAAGGGTTCACGGTGAAGATCGCTTCCAGTTCGGTACCGTCCGTCATTCAAACCGATGGAACGATTATCCCACCATCTAAGGAAACAACAGTAACATTGGAGTTGGAAATTACTCGAGCTTCTGACGACAGCAGAGCCTTGTCTGTACCGTTGACGGTGAAGGTGCTCGCATCTGTTCCTTCCCCTGGAGGTACGGACCCTGGTTCGGGCGGTAATCCAGGCGGCAATTCCGGTGGGAATTCAGGAAATGGTTCTGGTTCAGGCAACCATGGCGGACAATCAGGAAGTGGAAGTCCAAGTGCAGAGAATGCTGCACCACAGCCTAAACCTGAGAAAGACCGTTCAGTTCTGGAGTTGCGGGGACAGTCTGACCAGAAGGGTGTAGTGCAGTCCAACGTGGATGTTTCAACGATTAAAGAGGCTTTTCAAGGTGCACCCTCAACAGATGCGGGTCAGCGCTTGGTTGAACTTCGGCTGAAGCCGGTTTCGGGAGCAACGGCATATGAAGTATCTCTGCCTGCCTCTGCGTTAATAGATAAGGGTGAGTCACATGTGTTCAACATTGTTACAGAGCTGGGGATGTTGGAGCTTCCTGCGACACTGTTAACGAAGGATGTCGTTCGTGATGGGGTTGCATCAATCCGATTGGTCAGAACGGAGTTACCAAAAACAGTCGCAGATCAGCTTGGCACGCAATATGGAGTCCAGCTTGAACTTCAACTGGATGGTCAACCATGGCCATCGGAAAGCCAGTTAATACTTCGTCTGCCATTCCAATCATCACAAAATGCTCAGCAGGATCGGATTGTAGCATTTGCCATTGGTGCGAACGATGTGGCAACACCATTGCCGCAAAGTTACTACGATCAAAAAAGCGGGCAGCTTGTATTTTCCGTAACATCACTCACAGGAAATTATGCTGTTGTGCCTGTGGAGCAGACATTCGCAGATCTTGCAGAAGTGCAGTGGGCCAAGAAAGCAATGGAGGCTTTGGCTGTCCGAGGTGTAATTGATGCTGAGGCAAGTGGGGATTCCACGCAGTTACATCCAAAACAGGAGATGACCCGTGGCCAATACATGCAGTGGTTGATGACTGCGCTGGGCTTGAATGCTTCTTCCGGGAATGCGTTCTCTGATGTAAACGAAAAGGCTCCATATTACGAAGCCGTTACAGCTGCGCGTTCGCTAGGTATCACCAGTGGTACCGGTGACGGGCGCTTTTTGCCAGAGTCGACGATCACTCGTCAAGAGATGATGACATTGACAGTTCGTGCACTTGCAGCGGCTGGACTGGTTGACTCCGAGAAGGCTGGAACAGATAACCTTACTCGTTTCCGTGATGCTTCCGAGATTCGCTCTTATGCCCGGGATAGTGTAGCATTACTTGTGGATCTGGGCATCGCCCACGGGTACAACGGTGAGGTGAAACCACTTGCCGAAGCAACCCGAGCCGAATCGGCTACGTTGTTATATGCGATGATGAGCAAACTGGTATGGAATAAATGATGATACATCAGAATCGCAGCGTGTGAAAAAGAAGGCTTACTTTGACCTGGAACCCAGGTTGGAGTAAGCCTTCTTCATTGTACGCCAGCCATGGGCGAAAAGTCAGTTACTCAACGAACGAGTAACCTCCTATCGTTTTGCAGTTGTTATCTGTAATTTCTACGAATGTTTTCTGTAATTTCTGCGAATTGTTAATTGTAATGTTTGCCGATTTGATATGCTTGCTCCAGCAAGCTTTCGATATGCTCTTTGGATTCTGAAATGGTTTCATAGAGGAATTCAACTCGGGATTCCTGCATTCTCGCATAGCCTGCGATCCCATTATTCAGATAATTGGAAATCATGTTGTAATAGTCGTATTTATGGAACGAAGCCTCTGTCCCCCCAGCTAGTGCAATCCACAGTGCCTTTTTGGAGTTTGCCTTGTTCAGCAGCCCCATGTTCCATACCTTGTCCAGATAAGCTTTGAGCATGGAGGGTACGTTGTACCACCAGATCGGGAAAACAAATACAATAGCATCAGCCGCAAGCACACGATCCAGCTCTTTGCGAATCACAGGGGCATGCTGTTTATCGGGATTTTGCCAGTCTCGCTCATCTTCTACACGATATAGGGGATCGAATCCGTCATGATACAGATCGAGGATATCGATTTCATGGGAATTCTCCTGCATACCTTCTATAAAACGATTCATCACGGCAAATGTTAGGGAATCCTGTCTTGGGTGAGTAACGACCAGTTTAACTTTCATGTAGGAGTAACCATCCTTTTTTCTTTTTATTTTGGTTAAACATTCTGACCAATGTTATTATAAGTTTCATGACATCTTCTTGAGAAGTACGCACCTGAGAGTGCTGTAGATACTTTGGGGTTCTTCGGTTACTTTTAATAACGGGTATACATATATGTGAATTATGGGGGAGTACAAGTGGAACAAGAAATGAAAAAATATGAGAGTGGTGTGCAGGCGATGCTGGAACTGGTCGGTGGAAAATGGAGGATTCTTATTCTGCATCAGCTGATATCAGGTAAAAAACGAACAAGCGAACTTCGCAGAGCCATTCCTGGCATTACCCAGAAGGTCCTAACCCAACAGCTGCGTGAACTGGAAAAGAATGAAATCATCCATCGGATCATTCATCCTCAGATTCCGCCCAAGGTAGAGTATGAGCTGACAGAGTACGGCTTGACACTACAGGACATCATTGACCGCATATGTCTGTGGGGAGAGAATCACTTGGACAGAGTATACGGAGATAAAAGCAGAGTCCTAGGAGATCATTTTAGTGACTATATTCCACTTTCAACTTCAACTTGAGCTGGCCGCCAAATTAAAAATAAAACAAAACCGTCCTTAATTTGAAAAGGAGGGTTTTTGTTGTTTTTTGTCCTTTATCAGCGAAACTGATAAATGCTATAAAATCATTGAAATTGACCCTCAACACCCGGTGTGTTAGGTTTTAGAGAGAAGAAATTAAATTAATGTGATGATTTTAGTCGGAATTAAAATCGAAGCAATGCGCGAGGTGGCAAACAGTGGAACTTCAAGTGACAAACAGCCCATTTAATCAAGAACAAGTTGAACTGCTTAATCGTCTTATTCCTACATTGACCGATGGACAACGCACTTGGTTGAGCGGATATATTGCAGCAATTCAGGCAAGCGCAACAATAGCGGCTCCAGCTAACCTGGTACAGGCTGCACCAACTACAGGTGTTGCACCTGTCAGTGCTCCGCCCGTATCCCGTGAAGTTACCGTGCTCTTCGGTTCACAAACCGGGAATTCCAGCGGCCTATCGAAGAAGCTGGCCAAGAAACTTGAAGAGCAGGGTCTTCAGGTAACGTTGTCATCGATGGGAGATTTCAAACCGAACGGACTCAAGAAAATTGAAAATCTCCTCATCATCGTCAGTACGCATGGCGAGGGCGAACCACCGGATAATGCGATTCCATTGCATGAATTCCTGAACAGCAAACGGGCTCCGAAGCTTGAAGGGCTTCGTTACTCGGTGTTGGCTCTAGGAGATACCTCCTATGAGTTCTTTTGTCAGACAGGTAAGGACTTCGATAAACGATTGCAGGAATTGGGTGGTACAGCTCTTGTACCGCGTGTGGACTGTGATGTTGATTTTGATGAACCGGCTGCGGAGTGGATGAATGAAGTACTGGCTTCCTTAAGCAGTACATCTGCTGCTGCGAGCACGGTAACCACTGAGGCTGTTACAGCTGCGGTGAGCGGCGGGGAGTCCGAATATGATCGCACGAACCCATTCAAGGCTGAAGTGTTGGAGAATCTCAATCTGAATGGCAGAGGATCGGACCGTGAAACACGCCATATTGAGTTGTCTTTGGAAGGCTCCAGCCTGGATTACGAGCCTGGTGACAGCCTTGGGGTATTCCCTGAGAATCACCCGCGCCTTGTTGATGAATTGATTGCAGCCATGGGATGGAATGCCGATGAACGCGTGACCGTAAATAAAAACGGGAATCAGGCATCTGTGCACGAAGCGTTGCTGCGTTATTTTGAAATTACAGCGGTGACGAAACCGGTGGTAGAACAACTTGCGAAACTGAATCCTGGGAGTGGACTGACGGCGTTACTTGCAGATGATTCTCAATTCCGTACAGTCATGAATAGCTGTGATCTGCTTGATCTGGTTCAGGATTATAATCTGAAAGGTATTCCTGCTGCAGAGTTCGTAGCTGTTCTTCGCAAAATTCCGGCACGTCTGTATTCGATAGCGAGTAGTTCGAAGTCTTTCCCGGATGAAGTTCATCTTACCGTTCGTACGGTACGTTATGAAGCGCGTGGCAGAGAACGTTACGGTGTATGCTCGGTACATCTGGCTGAACGAATCGAAGCTGGGGACACCCTGCCTGTATATATACAGCATAACCCGAATTTCAAGCTTCCTGAGAATCCGGATACACCGATTATCATGGTTGGCCCAGGTACAGGTGTAGCGCCGTTCAGATCTTTCCTTGGTGAGCGTGAAGAAACAGGAGCAGAGGGCAAGACCTGGCTGTTCTACGGAGATCAGCATTTCTCCACCGATTTCTTGTACCAGACGGAATGGCAACGTTGGCTCAAAGATGGTGTACTCACGAAGATGGATGTAGCCTTCTCACGTGATACGGAACAGAAAGTGTATGTACAACATCGTATGCTGGAACACAGCAAAGAACTGTACCAATGGCTTCAGGAAGGTGCAAGCGTATATATCTGTGGCGACGAGAAAAAAATGGCACATGATGTGCATGCTGCGCTCACCACGATTCTTGAACAAGAAGGCGGTTTATCGCCTGAGCAGGCATCGGAATATCTGACACGGTTGCAGCAGGAGAAACGTTATCAGCGGGACGTCTATTAATAACCGGCTCAGCCGGATTGCACCATCCCGCAGAGACGAGAGGAGAAAGCAGCATGGTTTATAATAACTTACTTAACCCACAGCGCACGAATAGTGATGTGGAAGATATAAAGATCAAAAGTGATTACTTGCGCGGAAGTCTGACCGAAACGTTGGCCGATCGTATCACGGGGGCTATTCCAGAGGACGACAACCGTCTGATGAAACACCACGGCAGTTATATGCAGGATGACCGTGACCTGCGCAATGAGCGTCACAAATCCAAGCTGGAGCCTGCATACCAATTCATGTTGCGTGTGCGTGCTTCCGGTGGGATTGTAACTCCAGAGCAGTGGTTGATGATGGACAGAGTGGCACATAAATATGCAAATGAGACGATTCGTCTGACCACACGTCAGTCTTTCCAACTGCATGGTGTACTGAAGTGGGATCTTAAGAACACCATTCGCGAAGTGAACGATTCGTTGCTAAGCACACTGGCTGCATGTGGTGACGTAAACCGTAACGTGATGTGTAACCCGAATCCGAATCAATCTGATGTGCATGCTGAAGTGTATGAGTGGGCATGTCAGGTGAGCAATCATCTGGACCCTCGTACGCGGGCTTATCATGAGCTATGGCTGGACGGCGAGAAAGTCATTGATTCTCAGGACTCCGACGAAGAAGTTGAACCAATCTATGGCAAAGTGTATTTGCCACGGAAGTTCAAGATCGGAATTGCTGTACCGCCTTCCAATGATGTGGATGTCTATTCACAGGATCTTGGCTTTATTGCTATTGTGGAGAACGGTAAGCTGCAAGGCTTCAACGTTTCCGTTGGCGGTGGCATGGGGATGTCTCATGGTGACGCCAAAACTTATCCTCAGGTGTCCAAAGTCATTGGTTTCTGTACGCCGGAGCAAATGATTGATGTTGCAGAGAAAACAGTTATGATTCAACGTGACTATGGAGATCGTGCAGTTCGTAAACATGCTCGTTTCAAATATACGCTGGATGATCGTGGTGTGGAGTGGTTTGTCGAAGAGCTGACCACCCGTCTGGGATGGAAACTGGATGCGGCACGTCCGTATCATTTCGAGACAAACGGAGATCGATATGGTTGGGTAAAAGGTAATAATGGTAGATGGCACTACACGCTGTTCATTCAGAATGGCCGGGTAAAAGATGTAGACGGCTATCCGCTCATGACGGGTCTACGTGAAATTGCCAAAGTGCATACGGGTGATTTCCGTCTGACTGCCAATCAAAATCTGATCATCGGTAATATCAGCAGCCAGAAGAAGAAAAAGATTGAAGCACTTATTCAGCAGTATAACCTGACTGATGGAGCACATTACTCTGCCCTGCGCAGAAGTTCTATGGCTTGTGTTGCGCTTCCAACCTGCGGTCTTGCGATGGCTGAGTCCGAACGTTACTTGCCGTCCCTGATCGATAAACTGGAGCCTGTACTTGACGAAGCCGGGCTGAGAGACGAAGAGATTGTCATTCGGATGACGGGTTGCCCGAACGGATGTGCAAGACCAATGCTGGCGGAGATTTCATTTATCGGTAAAGCACCAGGGAAATACAATATGTATCTTGGTGGCAGCTTCACCGGACATCGTCTGAATAAGCTGTACAAAGAAAACATTGGGGAAGCCGAGATTCTGGACACGTTGACTCCAATGGTGAACCAATATGCCAAAGAGCGCTATGAAGGTGAACATTTCGGAGACTTTGTCATTCGTGCAGGCTATGTTCCTGAAGTGTTGGATGGTCGACAATTCCACGCTTAATTGACCGGGTCAGATGAACGAAGTTAGGACAGATTTAGGGACGGAAGCATTCCTTATGGGATGCTTCTTGTTTGTTATATATGGAGTGAATAGAGGTAACGTTAGTTGCTGCTGAGAGATTTATGAGAGGATAAACTGAGGCTAATCTTCAAATGGAGATGGATAATCACCGCAGTTACTCCCATATTTTCGTGGGTATTAACTTGTTGAAGTACGCTCAACAAGATATAATGGCATAGTAGAAAGCAGATTACATGTTGAAAGTGAGCGGAAACGATATGGGTCGTAAGTGGAATAATATCAAGGAAAAGAAAGCTTCAAAAGATGCAAACACGAGCCGGGTCTACGCTAAATTCGGGGTTGAGATCTATGTAGCTGCCAAGAAGGGCGAACCGGACCCGGAAGCGAACCGTGCACTGAAAGTCGTGCTGGAACGTGCCAAAACGTATAATGTACCCAAAGCCATTATTGATCGTGCGATGGAAAAAGCTAAAGGCAGCGGGGATGAGAACTATGAAGAGCTGCGTTATGAAGGCTTCGGACCGAATGGTGCGATGGTCATCGTTGATGCACTCACTAACAATGTAAATCGTACAGCGCCGGAAGTGCGCTCTGCGTTTAACAAAAACGCGGGTAACATGGGTGTCAGCGGTTCTGTTGCTTACATGTTTGATCCAACAGCGGTTATCGGGATAGAAGGCAAAAACGCCGAGGAAGTACTGGAACTTTTGCTTGAAGCAGACGTGGATGTACGTGATATCGTGGACGAAGACGATGCTGTAATTGTATATGCAGAACCGGATCAATTCCACGCTGTACAAGAAGCATTCAAAGCTGCGGGTATTACTGAGTTCACAGTAGCCGAGCTGACGATGCTTGCGCAAAACCATATTGAACTTCCAGAGGATGCACAAGCTCAGTTCGAGAAACTGATTGATGCGCTTGAAGACCTTGAAGATGTTCAGCAGGTCTACCATAACGTAGAGTTCGTGTAAGAGAACGAGGCGATACGTGGTTTGATTGCATCATTGTAGCCTTGTCAGGGTAGGACAAATATTAAGAATTCATCATTTATATAGCTCAGCGAGGGTATACCTGTTAGCGCTTGGTGATTTTTATGATGATATACGTTTTCCTAACTAAGATGTCTAAGGGCAGTATTAAAACTCACTTTTTTTATGGGAAAATCCATATAAGGAGTGAGTTTTTTATGTTATTTGAAGATGTTTACAAAGAGTTTCTTTTTGATTAGGAGATCAAGGACCGTAGTATCCCCACTATAAAAGGATATAGAAATAACAATATTTATGTAATGAATTTTCAGTTGTTGAAATAGAAGAAATCAACACCTCTCACATCAAAGCATATCTTATGAACTTGGAATTGAAAGGGCTATCTGAGACCTACATTAATGGAATACAAAAAAATATCCGTTCATTTTTAAAATTCATTGTGGAAGAAGGGGATATCGCTGAAAAGAGAAATCCAGTGCTAGGTTTGAAATGGATGAGAGAACCTAAAGTTCTTATAAAAACTTTCGACGATGATGAAGTGAAACGACTAATCAATGCATTCAGATAAATGAAAATATAAACAAACAAATGAAAAAAAAGAGGATACACTGAAGAATGAATTGAATCAACAGTAAACGAACCTCACGAAATTAGTGAGGCTAAAACAAGGCGAATGGT
This sequence comes from Paenibacillus sp. FSL R7-0313, assembly GCF_037969885.1. Classification (NCBI taxonomy): domain Bacteria; kingdom Bacillati; phylum Bacillota; class Bacilli; order Caryophanales; family Paenibacillaceae; genus Paenibacillus; species Paenibacillus sp. FSL R7-0313. The sequence goes on along the minus strand of NZ_CP150219.1, from coordinate 5,223,530 downwards.
AAAGAAGCAGCATGTTTTAACGAAGATGGAAGTTATGTTACTGTTGAGGATGAATCAGGTTTAATTATTCAAGTAAGTAACAGAAACGATCCAGATTGGGAACCGGATAGTACAATAAAAATCCTTACTCACCAAGAAAGGAGAAAAAATGAGTCTTTCAAAGAATAACATTATAGACAAAGCAACAATACGTGGTGGTCTGTATTTATATAGCTTTTCGGATGCGATTGATCTAATTACTTACTGTAAGGATAATAACTTGAGCATCTTAGGAATCGATGCTTTTATAATCTCCAAGGATAAAACACAACCAGTAAGTGAGCATAGTGTTGACTATTCTGCTTCTCAGCAAAAAGGGAATTGGGACAGGGCTATTACATTTATCCAGAGTAAATCGAGTTTGAATCATATGTATGAAGTTATTTACTCATAGGAAAGAGATACATTTATTGAAGAACGAACATACTCCGTTCTGGACTTGATGGCATATAAAGCTATGGTCCAATGCGTTACTAAATATTCAGAGAAGAATCCTTCTGCTAGTTTTGAACAGTTTTAGAGTTTGTGAAACTTTCGGATTCATGTACTCCAATTAAATCTAACTCATGGAAAGAGTGGAAGAACAATCTTGTTAGATAGTCTTATAATTTACTTTGTGCAAAAAACACTATTAGCACTGAGCTATTAGTGTTTTTTGTGTCTCATTATTTTTCTCATTGGATGAATTAAGCATTTCATACTGTTCCTGAAAGTGCTTAGTGATGGCTTCTTTTCTAATTTGATCGAATGTTTTACCCTTTGTTTGTTCTTGTATACCACCATGTATAGGTCCTAATGATCCGACCACATCCAATAGACTTTTCTTCTTAGATGCATTCTTGTTTTTGGTCATTAACGATCATTCCTTTTATTCTGTTAAAACAGTACATCCTAAATGTGTTTTTTGGTGATCACTTGCCAAACTTTTAATCCTAGTGAATAAGCAATGAGAATCATAGTCTGATTCCATTGAATCTTGTATTCCTTTTTATCTATTGTAGCCTCTGTAAGTATATTCGTGATTTTATCAGCTGTTAATGGTGTATTCAATTTCTCAAATCGATTTAGGTGCATATAATGTTCTTCATTCTCTTCCCCATTGTAATCATCAATTTCAACAATACCTGTAGCTATCCCTCTTGCAATTATCCCTACACCACTACTATAGAGATAAACAATATCGTTTGCTTCGATTGTGTCGATATAATGCTTCCAAGGGCTATAGTAAGCGGCACATTTCATGTTACTAATCATGTCATTTTCAGCTTGGGGGTTGTTTGATTTATTTGTATTAATAATATACACCTTTGGCATGTTCTCATTCCTTTTCACAATAGTAACTATAATTATATACAGTTTTAACCATAAATGATACGATAGGTAAAGGATTTCATAAAAAAGTGGAGGTGTATTTATATGGCTGGAGCACCTGAATGGACAAATTCTGAAAATTTAGCTATTTACATGTTTTTGGAGAAATATCATCACAAATCAAGCGAAGAAATAGCTGAGGAGATTTTCAATAACAGTTTACAGTTTACTAAAAAATCACTTCTTCATACATAGAAATAACGTGAATACAATTAAGCGGCATGTAGACTTGCTACGAAAGCCTGAGCATCAGGGTAGGCTCTTTGTACCAGATTATAAAAATCTTGAAGAAGAATAGAAGATTATCAATTTACATAAAGTTGACCAAAGATTGATGCAGTGCTAATTGTACTGTATCTTTATATTACACAAATGATTAAATGTAGTACGACAAAGAATGTTGTATAATCTCAATTTCATCTTGTGTATTTAGTATAGTGCTGCCACTGTTTATGTTGTTGTGATTTAAGGGTGAATTTCAAGTGATTAGGAGCTAATTATTAAATGATTCCACAAAACATAGTTAAACAAAATATTTTAGATGCTATAGCTGCAATACATAAAGAGGGTGTACCAAAAGAGAGAGAATCAACTAAATATCATTTAAGGTATAATGGTGGGCTGTATCCACCGAAATATGTAATAAGTGTTGCAAATAGGTTTGCTAATGGACATGCTTTAAGTCGTGATAGGTTTAATGGGGGAGCAGAAACTAACAACTTTCTTAAGCGATTAGGGTTTGAAGTTATAGAAGAAACTTTAGCTACAAAAAATGAAATGCAAATGTCAGAAGAACAAACATTTATAGTGGGAGAGTATTATTCGCGGAATGATATATATCAGAAATTAAATGTTCCAAAAGCTAAACAAAAAGGCCATTGGAATACTGGATATACTCAATATGAGAAGGATTCTTTCATCTTTGCAAATGTGGGAACCGCAGGGCGAACTGGACATGACCATCCAAATCGGTTTGATGGAAATGATCTTATTTGGTATGGGAGAAATAAAAGTACATTAACACAGAGTTCTATACAATCTCTAATCAATCCAGAGAGGCGCACATATATATTCGCGAGAGAGGACAGTAATGATCCTAAATTTTTGTTTTTAGGAAATGGAAGAGCAAAAAAATATTTTGATACAAGTCCAGTTAAAATAATATGGTCTTTTGATAATGAAAGTGAAAATCATCCAGAAATTCTTGCAGAAGAAGTCAATGAACTCGAGATATATACTGAAGGTTCTGTGAAGAAAGTATCAGTAAATGTATACGAGAGAAATCCAATAGCTAGGAAGAAGTGTATAGAACATTATGGATTATGCTGTCAAGTATGTGGATTTAACTTTGTTAACATTTACGGAATTATCGGTGAGAACTTTATCCATGTTCATCATTTGAAGCCTTTGCATGAGATTAATGAAAAATATGAAATTGATCCAGTGGGGGACTTACGTCCTGTATGTCCGAACTGCCACGCTATGTTACATAAACGTAAACCGGCATATTCCATTGAAGAACTAAAACGGATTATTAAAGATAAAGATATGCCTCATTGATGTTGTCTCTTATGTTTATAACTACATTTAAGAGGATAAACATGTAATCTGTTATAGTGAAAAGTACTCATAATTTGGTATGATAAACGAATACAATTTCATACAAAAAGTGAGACAATTATAAGCACGCTGTACAAGAAGCATTCAAAGCTGCTGGTATTACTGAGTTCACAGTAGCCGAGCTGACGATGCTGGCGCAAAACCATATTGAACTTCCAGAGGATGCACAAGCTCAGTTCGAGAAACTGATCGATGCGCTTGAGGACCTTGAAGATGTTCAGCAGGTCTACCATAACGTAGAGTTCGTGTAAGAGAACGAGGCGATACGTGGTTTGATTGCATAAAAAGAGTGTCCGACCAATCTGCGGGATTGGACAGACACTCTTTTTTGTTCGTTTATGAGTCAGACTGCAACGTTCCAGGGGACTGCTCTGATTTTTCCGATTTACCCCCTCCGAACTTGAATAACACAATTCCGCCTACAATCACAAGTACTCCGAGCAGTTGATTCCACGAAAAAGGAATTTGCTCCAGACCGAGCCACCCCATGGAATCAAACAATAGAGCAAAGCTCAGTTGGGATGTCAGCACGATCGAGATGGCATACGTGGGACCAAGTAACTTCATGCCTTGCACGAGACAGAAGACTACACCAACGCCGATGGCTCCACTGAGCCAATACCAGGGTTGCATATGCTGAAAGCTGAATGTATTTTTGCCCTCCACTAGCAGAGAGATGAGGAACGAAGCAATGAATCCGGTGAAAAGCACCATCGTTGTTGTGGACCATGAACCGGTAAGTTCATTAACTTTGCTATTAAAAATCGTTTGCAGACTGACAAGTGCACCTGCCAGTAGCGCAAGCGAAATACCTGTGATTAACATGGTTGTCGAACTCCTTATTCATAAATGTTGTGACCTGCTATTTCACGTAGACCCGCCCGGTCCTTGATCATAATCAATCCCTGATGTCGTTCTATTAACCCGTCTGCACAGAGCTTCTGGATGACCCTGTTTAGGTGTCGGTAACTGGTGCCGATCAGATTCGCGATGTCGGTCAGATTGAACGCATCCAGCTCTTCATGAACGACGTTATCCGCTTCTTCTGTTGAGATGGAGAGCAGGTAGCTGACTAGACGAACCTCAACGGGATACATCAGGTTGAAATTGGAAAAGTTCGAGTCAATGTAGAATTTGTGTGAGATGATTTTAAGCAAAAATTTAAGTAAAGGTGCATAATCGCTGGCAAGCTCAGCGAGCCATTGATAATGAATGCGAAGCATCACCACAGGTGAGACGGCTTGAACCGTATTAACAATATCGCTTTCACGGACATACTCTATGTCACCGACAACTTCAAGCGGTGTTTTGAAACAAAGCACCAGCGTTTTGTCCTGTGCGGAGGTGGTGAAAATCTTGATTTTACCCTCGACTAGTACGTACAAATATTCGGAAGTTTCCCCTTCACGACAGATCAGTTCACACTTCTCGAAATGGCATAACGTCATATGTGTACGCAGGGGCTCGTGAAATACAGTTTCGAGTTGATATTGCTTCAGATATTGTATTAATTGTTGCTCGTTATGGATTTCTTGCACGCTGTTGTTCACCCCCGACGATATTCTCGAAAAGCTACAGTTTCATAATGATAACGCCCGTGATCATCAAGGCAATGCCTAGAAATTGCGGCAGTTTCATCTTTTGTTTTACCACGCCGAACCATCCGTTGCTATCCACCAGAAAAGTCAGGAACAGCTGCGCAATGAGCAAGGCCGAGATCGTGAATGTAACCCCAATTTGCTGAATTGCTGTCACTTCGCTGAAAATAATGACGGCACCAAAAGCACCTCCAGCCAGGTACATGGGTTTTACTTGTTTGAGTCCTTGAAGGTTGGTGTCTCTAACAAACATCAGGATCAGCGCCGCTAAGATGAATCCTGTCAGTTGTGTAATCGTAGCGGCCTGCCATGTGCCCATGTCGGTGCTAATCCGAGTATTGGCAACACCTTGGAGCGTGATACACGCGCCGCCCAGTAATGCAAAAATAATTCCTCTCATATGTACGCTCCTTATTTAATCACTTCGACTTCTATTATTAAATGACAAATTAACTCTGAACGCCAAGGACAAATGTCCTGAGCTTTGAAGTCACAGCATCTAGAGTACAATAAAGAACCCCGAAAATCCAGATGGGGTATAAAGAGAGATGCGTGGCATATGTGCTCAGTACTCAATTTTTATCATAATCTAACGAACCAGTGACACCTTATTGTACTGATTCGATTGAATTGAGAAATCTAAGGAATCTTAGCAACGTTAAATGGGCTATGTTGGGTAGAAAGTGGCTATAAAACAGGGGGAATGGAGGAATAGGGTGTCTACGATTCGTTATTTTAAATAATCTTCAAATATTTGCTAAATAGAGTGTGTCAGGTTCGTTAGCTATCCAAGAAATGAAACGAGAGTCTGCCCAGCGTCCCCGGAGCATAGTAAGTATCCAAAACTCCGGGGTACGCTGGGCAATGAGATTAGATGCAATCAGCTAGAAGATCCTCTCCGTACAAATCCAATGATCCTACTAGATCACAGTATACAAAGGCTTCTCGCCTACAAAACGAACAGACAATTCGGGAAAACGTTCTGCCAACCTGTCTGCTAATAGCTTCATTCCCGGAGCCTCGCTCTCTGCATGCCCCATCATGATCAGCGCCTTGGACTTGCCCTGTTGCACGGCATCACGGATATATTCCGGTGTCTCCCATTCGAATCCTTCTCCAGCAATGATGAGGTCCAATTGCTCGTTTTGAATCAAGGGAATCGTCACATGTCCATTACCACGAAAACCTACCAGAACCGCTGCGCGTTTACAGACTATTTCCGCATTGCCTGCTACGCGTACATAGTCGATGCCCAGAGAACTTTTCACATGGTGAGCAATAGCTTCAACGGTGCTTCCTTCTGGAAAAGAAAGGATGTCTGCTTCTGGTATTCGTTGTTCCACATAAGAGGACCACCCCAAGGCCTGAATCAGTCCTTCGGTAATGCCATCCGGTTGGAAGCGGTGGATGATATCATGACATCGATAGATGGAAATGCCTGCTTCGTCGATCAGCTTTCTTTTGTCCATATAAACCGAATCATTTGCAAGCCAATCCGTATGACTGTGATGGTTATAGAACGGAGATTCATGCGCAATAATTAAGTTAGCACCTTGCTGTATGGCTTGTTCAATCACATATTGTGTGGGCATAAAAGCTATGATAATACCTGTGACCTTACGATCAAGTGAGCCGGTAATGAGCTGATCCACCGTGTTTTCCGGCAGTGCAATGTTATCTAAGAGATGAAGTACAACGTCTTGAACTGTAAGATCCATAGAATACATTCCTCCAATAATAGGATATAAAAATAGTGTACCATGTTGACATCTGAAATCTACTGCCTTCCAGATTATAGGGGTCAGTTTTATGGTTTTCGGTTAATACTAAAACATACAGATTACAGTCAGTTAAGATAACAACCAAGAAAAGTGTTAACTATGTACAGATGTTGGATTCATATAGTTTTCTCAAACAAGAATAAGTATACTTACATAGAGTCTTTTTTGCATTAAATGGAGCTGTTTGCAACAAACACGGTTTCTATTTCAATATATACTGAGATTCGATTGAGGATAAGCACTCATATGCAACAACAGAACAGATTGTGAAAGGGGATAACTACGATGACAGCAACAACTATTATGGAACGTCTGAAGAGCGAGACAGCTCATTACCACAGACAAGTAGAACAGAACCCTTATGCAAAAGCCATTATGAATCAAACTGTGACTATAGAAGAATATAGAACATATTTAGAGAAATTTTATGGATTCCTGAAACCGCTAGAGGATCAGGCTGTACAGCAGCCTTTCTGGGAAAGTACGGGACTGGATATTGAGATTAGAGGCAAGGCTGGACTCTTGGAAAAAGATTTACGAAATCTGGGTGCCAGTGAAGAAGAGATTACTCAACTTCCGCTCTGTAAAGAACTGCCGGATATTTCAACACCTGCCCGTTTGTTCGGATATCTGTATGTAATTGAGGGGTCCACGAACGGTGGACAGATCATGACCAAACGTTTGTCGCAGTTCCTGCCCATTGAAGCGGATCGTGGATTGGAATATTTCAATGCCTACGGCTCAGAGACAAGAACAAGATGGAGCGAGTTTACGGGGTTGCTACAGCAGTCCATCAGCACGCCAGAAGATCATGACAACATGGTACACAGTGCATCAGAGACATTCCGCCTGCTGGATCAGTGGATTAATACGGACAAGTAACATCCCTTTTCACCACCCCGAACGCCTGTAGGGCAGACTTTTTTTACATTTAAAAGGTATCTATATAAGTTGAACTTATACATTTACACCTAACGGAGAGGACAGAAAAAAGCTGGAAAAGCGAAGCGTGCGCCTTTATAACCGGATTTTTCCCTTTAGAAAAGGGAATCGATAAAATCTGGGGATAACAGCGATTGGAAGGTTATTCTGTCATCGTAGTGCAATGTAAATAATCATTAGTTCAACTTATAAACATCATGAGAGGGGATTTTCCTGGCCATGGCCGAACCGAAATCCAAGAAAGAACAAAATTTGTTGAACCGCACATTGCTTCATCAGGGAACATACACAAATGATCCGATAGATCTGAATAACTGTGATAAAGAACCCATTCATATCCCCGGCTTTATTCAACCACATGGTGTTCTTTTGGCCATCAATACCAGTCATACGCCAACCATTGTTCAGTGTAGCCAAAATACGGAGGATCATCTGGGTATTGCCTATGACGACGTTCTGGGCATGCCTTTGGAAAATCTGATTGGCGAGGAAGAAGTAATCAAACTTTTGGGTAGCAGCTTCAATGCAGATGTAACCTCTGATTTGCATTACATGGATCTGACCATTAAGGTGTCCGGGGAAGACCGGGTTTTCTCCTCTGTTCTTCATGAAAGTGAAGGGCTGCTTATTCTGGAGATTGAGCCTTTTTATGAAAAAGAGGACATGGAGACTACCGACTTTGAGTGGATATCCCGTTTTTTTGGTCGGATCAAAAGTACAGATAGTCGCGTGGAAGCAAGTCAGATTGCGGCTGAACAGGTGAAGGAAATGCTCGGTTATGACCGAGTCATGATTTATGAGTTTGACGAGCAATGGAATGGTAAAGTAATTGCTGAAGCGCGTGAACAAGAACTCGAACCATTCCTTGGACACCACTATCCGGCTTCGGATATTCCAAAACAGGCTCGGGAATTGTATCTTCGCAATTGGCTGCGAACTATTGTGAATGTGAATTATAAACCCGTCGAGATTGTCCCTATGCTACAACCGCTCACAGGCAAACCGCTAAATTTGAGTCTTTCGGTCCTTCGTAGCGTATCTCCTCTTCATATCGAATATTTGCATAATATGGGTGTAGGTGCGACTGTAACGATCTCTCTCATTCATAACAATCAACTGTGGGGACTCATCACATGCCATCATTATTCGGCCAGATATGTACCCCATCGCGTACGGAATCTGTGCAATTTTCTGGGGGCATTCTTCTCGAATGAATTGTTCCAGCGTCAGCAACTCGATGATTATCAAGCAGAGATTCAATCACGTGAAGCCGCTTCACGAATTGCCAACATTTTTATTGGAAATACAAGTCCTGCCCGAGTTCTAGAGGAATTACAGGGAGAAGAAGAGACGGTGTTAAACCTGATGGATGCTGCCGGAGCAGCGATCTGTTACCAGGACAAGCTGTTGTTGTATGGTGAAACGCCAAACAGCGGACAGATTCGTGAACTGGCAGGTTGGCTTGCAGGAAAGTCCGAGGATTATAGTTATTACACGTCGAAACTGAGTTCAGAGTATGAAACATCCAAAGCTTATCAGGATAAGGCTTCCGGTGTTATTTATGTTGCCATTTCGCCTGGACAGCATAACTATATGCTCTGGTTCCGACCTGAGGTCGTCCAGGTTGTCGATTGGGCGGGTGACCCAGCCAAAGCGGTGCTCAAGACGGATGACGGCATGCGTCTGTCCCCTCGTAAATCATTCGAGAAGTGGCGTGAGGTTGTAAAATCAACTTCGTATCCATGGACATCCAAAGAGCTGAGCGTGTTACCTTTACTCAAAACCATTGTACGTCGACAGACAGAAAACCAGTTGGTTCAGGCAGAAGAACAGGCGCTGCAAAATGCTCGTATTTTGCGACAAAATGAACAGCGTTATTTGCAGTTAATGGATTACTCGCCCGTAGCATTTTTTACTTTGACTGACGGTCAGATTATCTACTGTAATACGAAGGCTGCCGAGCTGCTCGGGTTCGAGAGTTCCAAAAACCTGATGGGCAAGGACTTCAGGGCGTTTGTACCAGAGCAAACGAGAGTGACGTTACAACAGAATTTTGAGGAATTAAAGCACAATAACACAAGTTTGATTACCAGCCAGTCCTATTTCACCACAGCAGCAGGTACCTCATTGTTGCTTGAAATTACACTTGCTTCTGTTACGCACGCGGGTAAACCTTCTGTGATGGTTCTGTTGCACAGCGGCGCGTCCCACCATGAACAGGACAATTACACTGAAACGACGAGTCAGCTTCAGAACTATCTGACGACAGATCCGTTAACGGATATGCCGATTCAGACGGTGTTTAAATCACAGCTTCAGGCTGACTGGGATGACTGTTTACAAGAAAAATGCAGTCTGGGACTGCTCATTATTGATATTGATGATTTCCGTTCGTATAATGCTGCATATGGCCTTCAAGGAGGCGACCTGTGTCTGCAATGGATCGGTGAGGTGCTTACGGTGGTTAGCGAACAGCATCATGCCTTGATCTCTCGTCTTCGTGGAGGCACATTCATGTTAAAATTGAAGAGCACAACGTCTGATTATGCAGGAGAACTTGCTGAAGAGATTAGACAGCACGTGCTGGCTCTCCAGATTCAAAGGGAATCATCCGGTCCGAGTGGAATCGTCACAGTTAGTGTCGGTGGTGCAGTAATGGTGCCAGATGAGCATTCCAATGCATCCGATCTGATCGAAAAAGCCAGTCGGGCGTTGGTACAAGCGAAAAGTGAAGGCAAAAATCGCGCAATTGTCGTGTGATTACGCCTGTGCAACGTTCGATTTGAAACGATACAAACATTATTTGAAAAAAGTTAAATTGACATGATGAAAAGAGGGCAGAAATGCCTTCTTTTTTGTGTCCAAGAATGTCTAAATTTCGTCACCGCAGACACAGGACAAGTGATATAATGATCCCTATGGATACACTTGTTCGTATTCTGTCTTGGAGGAGGGTGAGATAACGTTCTATGAAAGACAACTCAAGACAATTGGAATTTATGGAGATAGATCTGAGTGAAGAACCTGAAACAGCTGCGGTCCCGGTTCCTGATCGCTCAACCATTGTGCAGTCCGCACATGATACGATGCAGCATCGTGGAGGCATATTGTCCTCAGAGAAACGTTTTGTAGAGGAAGCAAAGCAGTGGGTAGAGATGGAGGGGGATGTATCCCCGTGGGTTCCCTTTATGAGTTACTGGCCAACGTATGGCGTGATGAATGAAGCCCAGCGCAAGTGGTATATGTTTTGGAGGAAGGAAGTACGTCAGGGGAGATACCCGGATACCGATCTGTCCTATCTATTTGTTCATATCTACGAGTTAATTAACGGCATTGGCTGGCAGAATCCTCAGGATGGTTATGATCAATTGAAGCAGCTGTGGGTGAACTACCGTGAACGGCTGCCTCAATTAAATATATATATGCAAGAATGGATGGTCGATTATGTGCTGGTCCATCAGATGGAGATGTCCTTATCCGAAGTCATGGACCTTTCAGGAGGATATCTGCCAGCAGAGATGCTGGATAGGAAACTGCAACGTATTTTACAGGATAATGTATCGGATATCTCGCTGAATATGCTGCAAAGATACTATGATTACGATATTACACTCAGTAAATTTTATAGAGATGGCGGCAAAGAAGTGATGGAGCAGTACATCCCGCGGGTCATGGCCTTGGTTGATTCGTACCTGGAACGTACGCGACTAGTTGGACTGTTGCCTGAGTGTGATCCTAACGATGAACGCACGGTGGAGCGTATACTGTTTCGCAAAGCAGTCTATGATGATTCGATCTATGGAAGATCGGTATCGTTCAGATATATGCCCATAGGTGAACAGGCTGAAATTGTGCAGATGGTCACGCGAATCTATCGATGTACTGAAAATAAACTTCGTGAACTGCTCGGATTCAGAGGCCGATTGCGAGGACAGACTCTTGAACCCGAACTTGCAAATCTGATTGAACGTTACCTGGACAAAACATATGCGATCGAACAGGCGGAGTCTGTGGAACAACCGATGATTCGGATTGATTCAGAGAAACTGGCATCGTTACAGCAGGAAAGTGAGTACGTGCGATTGGCGCTTACAATTGAGGCTGAGCACCCTTCTGAAGTGAAGGATGAAGAGGATAACAACGCAAATGTTACAAGTAATCCATTCGATGTACTGGAAGCAAGGAATGAGATCACTCCAACTGAAGGTTCCATGGAGTCGGAGCCATCCGCAGTAGAGAATGCAACAGGAGTGTCAGCAGAATCAATTGGGCTGCAATGGGACGTGGGGGCAGAGGCTGATTTGGATGAAGAATGGCTGCTCTTTGCCCAGGAACTCTCCCCTCAGCAGGTGCAAACGATTCATGTTCTACTTGGTGCAAGTCCAGATATGGAGCTGATGCGTCTGGCTGAGCAGTATGGAACGATGCCTACGCTTCTACTGGATGAAATTAATGATGTAGCTATGGAAACGATCGGTGATCTTCTGATTGATGGTGATCGGATTGTTCCTGATTATATAGATGTGTTCGAACATGTGAAGAGGTGATAGGCAGTGACAGAACTTAAAATACCAAAGCGGCTGACCACCGCACTTGTAAATTCATTAACGGCGGGTGTTGTCCCGCGCATAGGACTGGAGCAGATTGCTGTTGGTCGGAAACCGGAAGTGGAAGCCATCTTGCGGGATATGGACAATATTGCGGAGGGTGGCGCTGCGTTTAAACTCATTACCGGCCGTTACGGTAGCGGTAAAAGCTTTCTTTTGCAGATGATTCGTAACTATGCAATGGACCGTGATTTCGTTGTGGCAGATGCGGATCTGTCACCTGAGCGACGATTGGTGGGAACCAAAGGGCAGGGACTTGCGACATATCGCGAACTGATGACTCGTCTGTCTACACGCACACGCCCGGATGGGGGAGCGTTGGAGCCAATTTTGCAAAAATGGATCGCAGGACTGCAACAATCCACGATGCAGAGTCAGAACCTGCGCCCGGATGATCCCGCTCTGCCGCTTGAGGTAGAGAAGCAGATCTACGCGGTGACAGGAGAGATGCAGAATCTGGTCCACGGCTTTGATTTTGCCAAAGTACTGGCTTCTTACTGGAATGGGTACAAGCTCGCTGATGATGATCGCAAACAGGCGGCGCTTCGCTGGCTTCGAGGAGAATTTGCAACCAAAACGGAAGCAAAAAAAGAACTGGCTGTTGGGGTTATCATTGATGATGACAACTGGTATGACTACTTCAAATTGTGGTCTGAATTCACAGCGCGCATTGGTTACAAAGGATTGCTGTTGTTCATTGATGAAGCGGTAAATCTGTACAAAATTACAAACAGCGTCTCCCGTCAAAGCAACTATGAGAAATTGTTGACGATGTTTAATGATACGATGCAGGGCAAGGCGGAGCACCTGGGCATATTTGTGGGCGGTACGCCGCAATTTGTGGAGGATGAACGGCGCGGACTATACAGCTATGAAGCGCTTCGCTCCAGGCTTATTGATGGTCGTTATGCAACCAAAGCGTACGCGAATTATACAGGCCCGATCCTGAAGCTGGCGATGTTATCGCATGAAGAGATTCTGATACTGCTCCAGAAGCTGCGGCAGATTCATGCCCTGCATTTTGGATACAGCGCGAGTCTGACGGATGAACAATTGGTTGATTTTATGCAAACGGCGGTGAACCGACTGGGTGCGGATGAATTGCTCACCACGCGTGAAGTGGTACGGGACTTTATGGATGTACTGCATACACTCCATCAGAATCCTGAAGTGACATATACTCAATTACTTGGCGAGCGGGTTGCCAAACCTCAGGAAACGGATAAAGGGTCAGATGCTTCCGCAAATACGGATGAGTTGGACGACTTTCTGGCGGAGTTTGAATTATGAGTGATAATCCGTTCTATCGATTGGCACCATTCGTTCAGGAATTTATATATAAAAAAAAATGGGAATCGCTTCGGCCTGCTCAGATTGAGGCCTGCAATATCTGTTTTCATACCCCGCATCATATGCTGATTGCGGCTGGCACGGCCTCCGGCAAAACGGAGGCGGCTTTTTTTCCTGCATTGACTGAGCTGTATGAACGGCCTTCCAAATCGGTTGGCATTTTGTACATTGGACCTTTGAAAGCACTGATTAACGACCAATTTGAACGTCTCAAGGATCTGTTATCCGAAGGAAATATTCCGGTTTGGCATTGGCACGGGGATGTGCCTCAGGCGGAGAAAACAAAACTGATGAAAAATCCTTCCGGTGTGCTTCAGATAACGCCAGAATCGCTGGAAGGTCTGCTCATGAATCGACCTAATGCAATCCCGGCGCTGTTTCATGACTTGCGATATGTCATCATCGATGAGGTGCATGCTTTCATGGGAGCGGATCGGGGAATTCAAGTACTCAGCGAACTTGCCAGAATCGAGCGTATGGCTGGCTGTACACCGCGAAGAGTGGGCTTGTCCGCTACACTTAGTGACTATGATGCGGCTACATCTTGGCTTGCTGCCGGAACGCAGCAGGGGGTGGATGTGGTCTCTTCTCCAGGTGGTCGAAAGCTGCGGCTGCGGGTGGAACATTTCTCCTTTCCAGATGCACAGGACGAGGAGCAAGCGGAGCAGCTTCATAACGCACGTAAAGCGTACTACGACTTCATCTATGAGAGCACACATCGTAAAAAAGCGTTGATCTTCACCAACAGCCGTACCGATGCAGAAGTCACCATTCTTGAGATGCGGCGGGTCGCGGCTCGCAGGGAGGAACGTGATGTGTTCCATGTTCATCATGGAAGTATCTCCGCCATGCTGAGGGAAGAGACGGAAGCTGCCCTACGCACTGGATCAGGGCCCGCGGTTGCTGCGGCAACGGTCACGCTTGAACTGGGCATCGATCTGGGCGAACTGGAACGTGTGGTTCAGCTTGGTGCACCGTATAGTGCGTCCAGCTTTGTACAGCGTCTGGGACGTTCAGGAAGACGAGAGGACATGGCATCAGAGATGCTTTTTGTATGTCCGGAGGAAGAGGATGAGGAAGCGCAATTGCCAGCACGTATGCCGTGGACGTTGATGCGTGCGATTGCTGTTATCGAACTATATGTAAAAACCAAGTGGGTCGAGCCGCTTGAAGCCCGCAAAATGCCCATAGGTGTACTTTATCATCAGACGATGAGCATGTTGAAAAGTATGGGGGAGGCGGAGCCGAGAGATCTTGCAGAAGCCATCCTTTCGCTGGCTCCCTTTGCGTTGATAAGACCTGATCAATATCAGGTTTTCCTGAATTACCTCATTGAGACGGATCACCTGCAATGGACAGAGGATCGAACATTGATTATCGGTCTGACAGGTGAAAAAATCGTGAATAATTATCGCTTCTACGCGGTGTTTAAGGACGATGAGGAACATAAAGTGCTGAACGGCTCGGAAGAGATTGGTTCGATTACAACCGTACCCCCACCTGGCTATTGCTTCTCGCTCGCAGGTAAACTGTGGAAAGTGGAAGAGGTCGATCATAAGCACAAGGCTGTGTATGTGAAGTCTGCAAAAGGTAAAGTAGATACGCTATGGCTTGGAGCGGGAGGAGATATTCATACGTCGGTGGTACAGAAAATGCGTGAAGTGTTGTCCGACTCAGTGATCTATCCCTACCTGTCACCACAAGCCGTCAATCGACTTGAACGGGCACGCCGCTTAGCTCGTGAAAGTGGACTGTTGAAGCAGGTTGTCATTCCGGCAGGGGGAGATTCGATGTACGTTCTTCCTTGGGTGGGAAGTAAATCATTCCGTACATTGGAGCGCCTGATGAAGCATAATCTGTCCAAGAAACTTGCCTTGCGTTCGGTTGTGCCCATGGAGCCCTATTATTTTGTGGTGTCCGGCAAGATCGATGAACGAACATTGTTAGCCGAGATTATGAGTGAGTGTCGGACGGCCGAAGACGCATCTGCGTTACTGGCTGAAGATGAAGCGCCTTATCTGGGCAAGTATGATGAATTCGTCGCGCCGCCTTTGATCCGTGAGGCTTTTGCCGTGGATGGGCTGGATCTGGATGGATTGAAGGAAGGTTTACAGCAAACATTGGAGTGGGACTTCTCAAGCTCCAATCGGACATGACGTTTTTACGTAATCAGTGTGTGTGAAGAATGGTACAGCAATCGAAGCGACTCGGTGTAATAATGTAGTTTAACTTTTTATGCGGAATAGGGTTGACACCATCTCACCTCCCATGTAATATATGAAAAGTCGTCACACACGAATTACATCAAATTGCATATATCATTTCGTATAACCTCGCAGGCCGAAAGTGTACACAGGGCGAGGGTCTCTACGGGAAGCCTATACTTCCTAACTACGATGCCAAGGAATCAATGTATTCCTTGCTCGTAGTTAGGATTTTTTGCATTTAGATGGTGTCTATGACCTTGGCATGAACCAACATGCGGGCGTATTTTTCTTATCATCAGGAGGTTTATTCACAAATGAAATATTATCTGTCCGTTCTCGCGGGAGCGATGAGTTATGGCATATTATCCACGATTGTGGTTCTGGCGTATGGCGAAGGATATAAACTTGGAGAGGTTGTCGGAACACAGCTGATAACGGGTTTTCTTCTTTCCTGGATGCTGGCGCTATACACAAGATTTAGAACCAAACGCAAGTCACAGGCAAATGGCAAAACATCAGGAGCCGTGGCACAGGTATTCAAACGGTTGACGTGGAAACAACGTCTGTTATTGATGGCTGCCGGAACACCAACGGTAATTACAGGTCTCGTGTATTATCAGTCTTTGCGTTATATCCCTGCTTCACTTGCTATTATCCTGTTGTTCCAGTTCACATGGATTAGCGTATTGATTCAGGCGATTAGCAAACGTCAACGTCCAGACAAAGTCACGTTCCTGACGTTGATCATTCTGTTTGGTGGAACCTTACTGGCAGCGGGTTTCCTGGAACAAGGATTGGGTGAGTTCAACGGTCTGGGTATTGCTCTTGGACTAATGGCAGCCGTAAGTTATTCCCTGTTTGTCTTGTTCAGTGGTAAAGCGGTTCCTTCAGCGCATCCAGCCTTCCGCAGTGCGTGGATGGTTACAGGCGGTTTGATCCTCCTGTGCATTTTGTTCCCGCCGACATTCCTCTTTAACGGATTGATCTGGAGCCAGTTGCTTGTATTTGGATTGCTGCTTGGATTCTTCGGGGCCTTCATTCCACCAGTATTGTTCGCTATCGGCGTTCCGCATATTGGTGGTGACATGGCCGGAATATTGGGTGCAGTGGAGCTTCCAATTGCAGTATTGTTATCCTCAATCGTGCTCCATGAGCATGTCAGCGGATTGCAATGGTTCGGAGTTATTATTGTGCTCATTGGTGTAGCCCTGCCAGAGTTGTATAAATTACGTATGAGACGAAGTCGGAATACACCGATCTATTCCTGAGTTATACGAAAAGGGATACTGGGAAGCCTGAACGGGAATAACCGTAGTAAAGCCTGAGAAATCAGGCTTTTTTTATTGAAGGAATACGGCTCAACCACAATAGCCCAGAGGGGTCATTTTCATTGTCATGCGAATCAGGTATGCTTAAAGAATACATCCGTCTGTTGATTGATTATTGATGGGACATCGAATGAGGAGTGTTTATATGAAAAGCTGGTTTGGAAAAACATGGCCTTGGTTAACGCTGGGCCTGACCGTTGTTGTACTGCTTGGATCATTTTTGGTTTATTTTATGGGTAAAGACTTATCCCCCGGATCAGGAAGTGCTGTAACTGCACAAGCTGAGACAGCGGAGGATTTGAAGGGATATGAAGTCATTGATGTGGACGTAAGTAACGATGGTTTTGGACCAGACGTTATCGAGGTGAAAGCTGGCGTGCCGACCAAAATCAACTTTATTCTGACCCGGTCGGTGACACATGTCAAATCAGTCGGATCACAAAAGCTTGGCATGGATCTATACATGCAAAAGGGACCTAATTATTATACGGTCGACAAAGATCTGCCCAAGGGAGAATACGAGATTCACTGCGGTATGTATATGATATACGCAACGATTAAGGTCGTATAAGCAGAAGGAGCATGGTTTCGGGTCACCGAGCTTTGCTCCTTTTTTTGGTGCGTGATATCATGGGAAAGTGGGTAAAATCGATCAGGAGGTGGCGAAAATGAAAGCGCTATTTATTGGAGGGACAGGCACCATTAGTACGGCTATTACGGAGATGCTTGCACGGCAAGGCTGTGAACTGTATCTGATTAATCGAGGCAATCATAACCATGACTTACCTAAGGAAGTCAACGTACTTCAAGCGGATATTAATGACGAGCCACGTGTAGCGGAACTGATAGCTGATCTGGAATTTGATGTTGTGGCAGATTTTATCGCTTTTGTACCGTCTCAACTGGAGAGAGATTACCGTTTGTTCAAGGATAAAACAAAGCAGTTTATATTTATAAGTTCAGCATCAGCGTATCAGACTCCCTTGGCTGATTACCGGATCACGGAAGGTACGCCTTTATCAAATCCATACTGGGAGTATTCTCGCAACAAGATTGCCTGTGAAGACTATCTGATGAAACAATATCGTGAGCACGGATTCCCGGTGACCATTGTGCGTCCGAGCCATACGTATGGCGACAAATCGGTACCTCTCGGTGTTCATGGTGCTCAAGGCAGCTGGCAGGTTCTCAAGCGTATACGTGAAGGCAAACCCGTTATCATCCATGGAGATGGTACCTCACTGTGGACCATTACGCACAATACTGATTTTGCCAAAGGGTTTATCGGGCTTATGGGTAATATCCATGCCATTGGTGAATCAGTACATATCACCTCGGACGAATCCGTCACCTGGAATCAGATTCATGAGATTATAGCCGGCGTGTTGGGCGCTAAGCTTCATGCGGTACATGTACCCTCCGAGTTCTTGGCAGCATGCAGTGATCAGGATCTTCGCGGCGGTTTGCTTGGGGACAAAGCCAATACCGTTGTGTTTGACAACAGTAAGCTGAAGCGGCTTGTTCCGGAATTTGTAGCAACGACAAGAGCCGATCAGGGCATTCGAAGCACGATTGAGCATATTCTGGCCCATCCTGAATTACAGACCGAAGATCCGGAATTTGATGTATGGTGTGACAAGGTCGTTGGTGCACTGGACGAAGCGTTATTAAAGATCAGAGATGAGAAATGAGAAGTAAGGCGTTCATGATCAAGTGTTTACATTCATGCGCTTAATCGTTATAATCAAGAAAAAATAACACTTGTTAGGGGAGGCACCCCAACTTAGGACATCGTTCCTTTGTTGGGGTGCCTCCTTTTTTTGTGTGCCAAAAAGGAGAGTAGACGTTGAAGAAATCAGGAAAACGTGTGAAGAAACAAGCGGAACAGTTAACCAAAGTGGTGCTGGCATTTGCGTTATTATCACCTCAAGCCCTGTTGCTTGAATGGGGTGCAGCCACGGTAATGGCTGAAACGGTTGAAACAATCGGGATTGTATCCGATACGTCCAGCATGAAGGCTGTACAGTCTTCCAAGGTGAAAGTGGAGATGAACAGTGACGGTAAATACAGAATTGTATTACTACCAAACACAAATGTATTTTACGGTGGCGATACAGGGAATGTATCCACCATTATCGACCATAACGGATCTCCCGTGAACTTCAAAACATTGCCGCTGAATTATTACCGAATTAACAATAATGTGATTGAAATGTCCCGGCAAAAGGACAATGTGGAATATATTTTGCGTGTATCTATCGTTAATGCTACCTCACAAGGTGGGTACATGAAGGTTGAACTGGAAGCTATCAACCGTAGTGGAACGGCACTGAATTTGGGTGGAACATTTTATTGGGATACGATGGTGAATGGCAATGATGCATCTCCGTTTGAAGTCATCGAGAATGGATGGCGCAATTATAGCGGTGGTGTTCAGGTCACGGCTTTTTATGCGAATACGTACAATGTTGTGAATGCAGATCGCATATATATGGGCCAGTACAGCAGTCCAGACAGTGCCCAACTCACAGGAGGGTCTTCACCTTCAGCATTCACTCCAGGCCAGACCGTTACGGCGAGTGATACAGCTGCACAATTTTGGTGGGACGCCAAGTCAACAGTAAATCAGGCTTCACGCAAATTTTCAACCATTGTGGGGATCGGCCCCAAAAATGCTCCACCTTCATTTACCTTAACAGCACCCTCTTCAGGTCAAACCTATTACAAAGGCGAGCAACTTCAGATCTCTGGTACAACGCGAGATACGGATGTAGGCGACCTATTGACCGTAAAATGGTCCATTGATGGTGGGTCCGAGAACATTCTGACCCAGATGACCGCAACGGGTTCTAATCAGTCTTTCAACACCAATTACACTTTGCCTGACACCCTGCCAGATGGCACACACACATTACAAGTATGGGTCATGGATGACAAAGGTGGGGTGTCCTCAGCAGACACCGTTAACTTTACGGTAAGAAGTTTTGTTGTGCCCGGAACGCCGACGTATACATTGGTTAACCCTAATAACTTGACGGTGAACTGGGATAAGAAGGCGAATGATGCCTCCGTTACGTATGAGCTGAAGAATATGACGACGAATCAGATCGTGGATACAGGTACATCAAACAGTCGGCAGGTGACTGGGCTCACTCCGAATACCAGTTATTCTTTTGCCGTACGGGCCAAAAATTCAAGTGGTTCCTTCACGGGGTACTCTAGTCCATCCACCAAATATACATTGGCCAATCCACCCGCTGCTGCAGCTGTGACACAATCAGGCAACTCCGTTACAGCGAGTTGGAATAATAATGGAAATCCTGCAGGCACCCATTACAAAACGGAAATACGCAGTCCAGGTGGGCAAGTACTCGGAACGGGAACAACAACTTCCACACGTACAGCGTTTGCCCTGACCGGACTCGCGGACGGAAAATATGAAGTATTTGTGGCGGCATTGAATGGAGAAGGGATACAGACCCCATTTATATGCGCTGGAGAGATGATGAAAGATACGACGGGTCCAACTGCTCCGTCTGTTACAGTCACTCCATCCTCATGGACTAAGGAAGATGTTCTCGTCACGGTCGAAGAAGGAAAGGATGCCTTGAGCGGAACTCAGAAGACTGAAGTGAAAGTTGGTCAGGCAGGAGAATGGCGTGAATACAGCGCTCCGTTTACCGTAAGCAGTGAAGGCAACACAACTGTTATGGCACGCAGTATTGATACGTTTGGTAATACAGGACAGGAAACGGCTGTGACAGCCAGGGTAGATCGGACGGCACCAACACCACCTGTTATCTCTTTGAATCCGCCCGAATGGACAAAAGCGGCAGTAATTGTGACATTAACGGAGGGTATGGACGAAGCAAGTGGCATTGGTCTGACACAGTATAAGCTGGGAAGTGAGGGAGAATGGATCGACTACAGGACCCCTTTTACACTCAGTGAAGAAGGAATAACGGAGATTTATGCACGAAGTGTCGATCGGGCCTCCAATGTCAGTGCTTCCACTTCGGCAACAGCCAGAATCGATAAGACTGGGCCTGAGCAACCAACGATTACGTTAAGTGAAGAGGATTGGACGAATCAGGATGTAACTTTTGCGATAAACAGTGGTGAAGATACGGGCAGTGGGCTTGCCAAGAGCCAATATCGACTTAACAAAGAAGGTCCCTGGATCGATTACACGGGCGAAGTGACGGTTACCGATGAGGGAGAAACGATCGTATATGCACGCTCACTTGACCGTGTGGGCAATATAAGCACGTCCGCTCAGGCTAAGGTTCGAATCGACACGACAGCTCCAACCGAGCCGGTGATTAGTTTAAGTTCTTCTGGATGGAGTAAAGAACATGTGCAATTTAATATCGCTGGTAGTGTGGATGAACGAGCGATATCCTATGAATACAGCTTGAATGATGCTCCGTATATGACAGGAAATACAGGTACAGTTAGTACAAACGGAGCTACCACCATTCGGGCGCGAGCAAGGGATACCGTTGGCAATGTGAGCAAGGAAGTCAGTCGAATCGCCTATGTGGATCAGATGGCTCCAACGATTACATTTGCACCGAACGGACATGGCTGGACGGACATGGACATATCCACCACCATTCAATATGCAGATGCCCACTCAGGCATTCAGGAACTGGAACGATTCTATCAAGTTACGAACAGTGCAGAATCACCGGAGCATTGGCTTGAAGCTCGCTCTGACGAGCATAAAATATCCATCGAATCGGAAGGCATATGGTACATCCATGCGAAAACCATGGACAGAGCAGGGAATACATATGAGACAACATCATCACCTTACCATATTCAACGCAAGCCCCAGCAACCGAATCATGTGAGAATGACACAGATCGCTGAGACATCAGCTGAACTTACAGTGGACTTGCCAACTGGGGAAAGGTATACCGATGGATATCAGTATGAGATAACGAATAAAACAACAGGACAGTCATGGACACTGGATTATCCTAACCACAGTATAATCGATCACTCTCTAAGTGGTGGTCAGGTCTATGAATATGAAGTTAGAGTGAGAAACCATACCGGAGTAAGTGATGCAGTAAGCGCTCAAGTATTAACTATCCCGGCAGCTCCCGGAACGTTGCGCGTTCGAAAAGTAGATTCGCAACCCAATTTGGCCGAAATTCAATTTGATTCAGTACGAGGAGCGGATGCTTACCGCATCATCGCGACTACTTCGGACGGTGCCACCGTATTTGATCAGAAGGTATCTGATCCTGGTAGCCTTCCCTATGTCAGCAACCTCGTTCCAGGAACCATTCATAACATTTCGGTAACGGCAATGAATGAAAGTGGCGCAGGTGGTAGCAGTAGGACCGGATTTCTCACACTGCCGGCAATGCCCGGTGAGTTTATGGCCGTTCAGATTCGGGAGCATGATATTTCATTAACGTGGGATACGGTGACTTCTGCAACGTATTATGGTCTTTCGCGTGATGGAACAGCTATATATGAAGGAGAGCAGACAGAGTATCTGGATTCAGGTCTGGATAGTGGCACGGAGTACAGCTATGCGTTGATTGCCGGAAACGAGACAGGCCCAGGGCCCTTGGCAGGATTACCTTTGCTCAAGACTTTACCTGGGCAAGTGTCCGGCTTACAGGTATCCGATGCTTCCACAGCGAGCCTTCGTCTGAATTGGGAAGCAGTACGAGGAGCCGATCGTTATGAGTTATGGTTGAATGGAGAGAAGTCGGGAACGGTTTCTGCTGGAACCCAAGAATGGGTCTTTGCGGGACTGAGTTCAGGAACATCTTATCAACTGGATGTACAAGCAGTGAACGGAAGTGGACAGGGGATACGCAGTTCGGTATCAGGAACAACACTACCGGAGAGCCCGTCGGGACTTCACGTTGTTCAAGTAACTGAACAGGGAGCAATCTTGAGCTGGGAGCCTGTAGCTGGGGCAACGAAATATCGGGTGGTCATCGATGGACAGAGCCATGAGATATCAGATACACAACTCGCGGTTCGCCATCTGTCAAACAGTCGTGAGTATACCTATGAAGTACAGGCGGGCAATGCTGCCGGGTACGGTGCATCCACCAGTAGTACAATTCTTACGCTACCTAGCAGGCCGGAAGGGCTAATTGTCACATCGACTGATGAGACAAGTATGGGACTTGCATGGCAAGCTGTAGATACGGCGAATCTCTATATTGTGAAAATCAATGGAACAGAAGTGGGCAGAACATCAGAACAGGCCTACAAGGTTGAGGGATTATTGCCAGGTACAGAGTACGCTTTGCAAGTTCAGGCTACGAATGCTTCTGGTCCAGGTGAGACAGCGCAGCTCATCCGATTGTCCAAACCTGTGTCTCCTGCCGAAGTACTTGTTGATCCAGGAGTACATCATGCAAAAGTTTCCTGGTCTCTCGTGGAAGGTGCCACTGAATACGTGATTGAGCAGAATGGCAAGGAGATCTATAGAGGAATGGAGAATGAAGCAACGATTACAGGGCTCCAGGATGGAACGAGGCATCGCTATCAACTATGGGCGGTCAACAGACAGGGAACTCGTTCTGAAGCGACGGATGTATCTCTGCTGACTTTGCCTCAGAAACCCGATAAGGTTCCAGTATATGATGTGGCAAAAAACAGCCTAGGTCTGGATTTCAGTAACACTGGTGTCCAAGGGGCAGATCATTATGTCATTGAACGGGATGGAAGAGAGATCGCTCAGATGGATTCAAGTGAAACCCAATTCGTAGACAAGCATCTGTCGCCAGGAACGAAATACACTTATGTGATTCGGGCAGTCAATGCGAGTGGAACGAGTGCGCCGCTTACTTTCGGTATAATGACTCAAACTTTGCCATTGGTTGCAGAAGATATCACAGTGAAAGCAGGAACACATCAGGTGGATCTGGCTTGGGATGTTGTTCAGGGAGCTGTTGCATATGAGATTCGCAATCGGGTAACGGGAGATGTACAGAGCGTGTCTGAACCGTCTGTACATCTCAATAGCATGCTGGATGGTACAGCGTATGAATTCGAACTTGTTGCTATTAATGAAGATGGTCATCGGTCAGAGTCTATTCAGATTGAAGTTTTAACGAAACCCATATCACCTCAGACGGCAGGTATAACCCACATCACAGATCAGACTGCGGTACTGGACCTGACTGGAAGCTTCACACGGGGAGCAGAGCAATTCATTATTATGCGGGATGGTGTTGAAGTCGCTAAGGTTCCAGCAGATCAAACTTCATTTGAAGATCATGGACTGACACCAGGAGAGCATTACACGTATACCATCAAAACATCCAATGCAACGGGAGAGAGTGATTCCGGTTTCGAAGTTTACTTACGAACGTTGCCAGCGACCATTCATGAACCTTTACATGCAAGCAAGATTGGAGAAAAGGGGGGATTGATCTCTTGGCCTAAGGTACAAGGGGCGGAGGGGTATATCATACGTATCGGAGATCAGATGTTCACCACTATTGAAGAAGGTGATATCACAGAGGTGAAATTAACTCATCTGGAGAGTGCAACCCGATATGATCAGGTACAGATTATTCCTTATAATACGGCTGGTTCAGGAAACCCAATGACCGTGACTCCTTTTTACACCTTGCCTCATGTTGATTCACTGGAAATGAAGATATACCCCGAGACAGATCACGCCAAACTGGAATGGGACTTCCCATATGGGAACGAAACATTTGTTGTATTGCTAAACGGTACTGAAGTATATAAAGGCAAAACAAAAGAGTTTATTGTTGAGCAACTAGATGCAGGCAAACAGTATACGATTGAAATCTACACAGAGAATGATCAGGGAGATGCATCGGAGAAGCTGGCGTATTTTGTCCTGACCAAGCCAGCAGCTCCGGTCAAAGTGGAGTATCATTCGGCGAAGGACCACATTCGTCTTATATTGGAACAGAGCCGGGTCGAAGGTGCCGAGCAGTTTATCATTGAGCGTGATGGTGTAGAGGTTGCTCGTGTTCCTGCAGACGAACTGTTCTATGACGATAAGGAACTTGAACCGGGCGTGAACTATATCTATACAGTGAAGACCATGAATGCCTCGGGCAGTAGTGATGGTGGTTATTACCTTCATGCAATGACTTTGCCCGGTAGTGCTGCTTCACCTCCTGTAGTAGAGGGACGTTCCACGTATGGTGCAGACATCGTATGGGAACTGATTCCTGGTGCTGCGGGTTATCGAGTTTATCGAAATGAAGAGCTTATCGGAACGACAACGGAGACATCTATACATGTGTCTGATTTGAACAGTGCAGAGCGTTATACTGACTTTGCAATCATCCCATTTAATGAGGCAGGGGAGGGTGAGGCGCTCCAGGTTCCGGAATTCGAGACGTTGCCTTCCGAGGAACTGACAGTAGCAGCCATAGCGCAAGGTACGAATAAGATTAAGCTAACTTGGGAACTGGATTCAATGAATGAGGTGATTGTGATCACCCATAAAGATCGTGAGATCTACCGTGGCACCGAGCGTAGTTATGTATGGTTAGGGCTGAATGCCGAGCAGCATTATGAGGTGGAAGTATGGACGGAGAATTCAGCAGGTGAGAAAAGTGAAAGCAAACGGGCCGCAGCCATGACTTTTCCGTATCCACCATCCGCTTGGAGCGGTAGTGGTACAGCTTCAAATCCAGCAGGTACTTCGATAAAAGCCGATGAGGTGAGTCCACAACCTGAACCTTCTGATGAGCAACCTGAGTTACCTGCGAAAAAAAATATCAAATTTATTGATATCAGCCAAACATTTAATAAAGACCAGATCACCTGGCTGGCGGAACAAAATATCATTCAAGGTGTAAGTGAAACACGTTTCGAACCACGCCGTCCGATCACACGTGCAGAGTTTACCGCACTAATCGTGCGTCTGATGGGTGTGGACACAACGGTCAATCAACAGCATGGATTCCAGGATGTGAACGATGAGGATTGGTTCGCTCCCGAGATTAGGGCAGCAGTTCACCATGAGATGGTTCAAGGGATGGGGAATGGCAAGTTCGCTCCGTATGCACTGGTAACACGTGAACAGGCATCCAAGATTATAGCAAATGTTGTTCGTAAAATCAGACCGGAACCGCTGACTTCCCCAAGAGCGTTTACCGACCAGACTGATGTATCATATTGGGCCAAAGAAGAAGTGCAGGAACTTGCAGGTTTGTACATGATTACCGGATATGAAGACGGCAGCTTCCGTCCCATGCAGCACTTAAGCAGATCCGAAGCTGCAGCGCTGATCTTCCGCTTAAATAAGCTGATTCAAGTCATGGATGAGAACCGTACAGATCAAGTGGAGAAAGCGTCAGCGTTCGATCGTCATATCTAGATTGAATTGATTCTTACATGTGATACTGCAATCATCGGCAGTAACGACATTACCGCTTGATTGGTTTTTAATGCTATAATGGTTGCCAATATGATAAAAAAAGGGTAATGAACAATGGTGATGAATAATGAATAATAAATTTATCCGGATATATGAAGATATTGCAGATCGTATTCGGACCGGAGAGATTGAGGCAGGGACGCTGCTTCAATCGGAACTGGATCTATCGGAAAGTTATCAAACGTCTCGAGAGACTATTCGCAAAGCATTGAAAATGTTGTATGAAGAAGGTTATATTCAGAAGATTCAAGGCAAGGGTTCGATTGTACTGGACATACGCAAGATCGATTTTCCCATCTCAGGTCTGGTTAGCTTCAAGGAATTGGCCAAAAAAATGGGACATCGTGCTCAAACGTATGTGAAGGTTTTCGAGGAGAAACAGGTTGATCAGGCGTTGCACAAAAAAATTAACTTTGGTCTGAATGAACAGGTCTGGGAAATCAGACGTGTGCGCAAAGTGGATGGAGAGCATGTCATACTGGACAAAGATTACATCAGCCAGCGGCTTGTTCCTGGGCTCAGCAAAGAGATCTGTAATGATTCCATCTATGAGTACATTGAACAAGAGTTGGGGCTTTCCATTTCGTTTGCCAAAAAAGAGATTTTGGTGGAAGAACCAACCGCTGAGGACAGGGAACTACTTGACCTTGAAGGGTTCCATAATGTGGTTGTGGTGAGGAGCCAGGTGTACCTGGAGGATGCCAGTCAATTTCAGTATACGGAGTCGAGGCATCGACCGGACAAGTTCAGATTTGTGGATTTTGCACGTCGCAGATAAGTTAATCAAGATCGATCAGAGAGAACCTATCACTGCATTATTCAGTGGATCGGTACTCTCTTTGGTTATGGGGGAATCCGAAGATCGTCCATCAAGAACCGCTTAATGTCAATGTTCTTCCTGCATGTCGGAGCGTATGATCACAATATATACGAGGCCGAGGAGTGAGGGAATTGAATCACGTGACAGCAAAATTAAACGTTCGCATATGGGAAGAAACCAGAGATATCCCAACCTATGGTACAGGTAAACCGGACAAAAATCCGATGTTTCTTGAAAAGAGAATCTACCAGGGAAGTTCGGGTAAGGTGTACCCGTATCCTGTGATCGACAGCATTGAAGATAAGGCCCAAATGAAATCGTATCGAATAATTATTCTCGAAAATGAATATGTACGTATCGAGATGATGCCCGAACTGGGTGGACGGATCTATCGTGCGTTGGATCGGACCAACAACTACGATTTTGTATATTATAACCGGGTGATTAAACCTGCACTTGTGGGTCTGGCAGGGCCATGGATTTCCGGAGGAATTGAATTCAACTGGCCACAGCATCATCGGCCCAATACGTTTGGTCCAGTCGATTATACATTTGGCAGTAATGAAGATGGAAGCGCTACCGTGTGGGTGGGTGAGATTGATCGCATGTATGGTACCAAAATGACCGCTGGCTTCACATTACATTCCGGCAAAGCCTATCTTGAAATCCATGCCGAGGTATACAATCGCACCAGCGCACCTCAAACTTTTCTATGGTGGGCCAACCCGGCTGTAGCCGTCAACGATCATACGCAATCCGTGTTTCCGCCTGATGTAACAGCTGTGCTGGACCACGGAAAACGGGACGTATCCCGCTTCCCCATCGCAACCGGAACCTATTACAAGATGGACTATTCCGAAGGTGTGAATATCTCGCGATACAAAAACATACCCGTTCCAACATCCTATATGGCGTATAAGTCGGATTATAATTTTGTGGGGGGTTATGACCACGGGGTTCAGGCAGGTTTGTTGCATGTAGCCAATCATCATATTTCTCCGGGCAAGAAGCAATGGACCTGGGGGAACGGGGAATTCGGGCAAGCCTGGGATCGCCAGTTAACGGACGAGGATGGACCATATATTGAATTAATGACAGGGATCTATACCGATAATCAGCCTGATTTTACATGGTTACAGCCTTATGAAGCGAAATCATTTTCACAGTATTTTATGCCGTATAAAGGAATTGGTATGGTCAAAAATGCATCGATTGATGCAGCGGTTAATCTGGAAAAGGATGAAACGACCGGAATGGTAACCGTGATGGTATATGCGACGTCGGTTTTTGAACAAGTGACCGTTGAAGTGATAGGTCCAACCACGATATATCTCCATGAGAGATGTAATATCTCACCTACGGAACTATATAAATCTTCATTCTCGTGGAGCGGACAAGATGAATGGCATCAGTTGAAGTTAAGTGTTCGAAGTGGGGAAGGAAGAGTACTCGTGGCCTATCAGCCTGAACGTTCTGAGATTCAGGAAGTTCCAGATCCGGCCACAGCACTCCCGCTACCATCCGAGATTCGTACGAATGAACAACTATATCTGGCTGGTCTTCATTTGGAGCAATATCGGCATGCCACGTATGAACCAGAACCTTATTATCTGGAAGGGTTGAAGCGTGATGCAACGGATATTCGTCTAAACATTGCGTATGGCACATTGCTGCTGCGCAGAGGGTTGTTTCAAGATGCAGAGAAGTATTTCAGACAGGCCGTTCAATCGCTGACGTGGAAAAATACGAATCCATATGATAGTGAAGCTTTTTACCAACTCGGTCTGAGTTTGAAATTACAGGGGAAACAGGAAGAAGCTTACGCAGCACTGTATAAAGCCGTATGGTCTGCACAGTATCAGGATACGGGGTATTGTATGCTTGCTCAGATCGATACGGCGTTACATCGAGACCTCGAAGCATTGGATCACATCGAACGTTCGCTGATTCGTAACACCAGAAATTATAAGGCTCGACATCTGAAGGTGGCTTTGCTGCGTAGATTGGGTCAAGATAAGCAGGCAATCCAATATGCGCGTGAGACATTGGAACTGGACCCGGTTGAATTTGGAGCCGCACATGAATTAGTCCTGATCTACAGCGGAGCAACTGCACCTTCAGAGAGAGAACAAGCGGGGCAAACACGTGAGCATTTCCATCGTCTGATGAGAGGAGACGTTTATAATTATCTGAATCTAGCCGCAGATTACGCGGATTGTGGATTGTGGGAAGAAGCACTGACGGTACTCTCGTATGTTGAATCCGAAAATTCACAGCCTTATCCTATGGTTGGTTATGCTCAGGCCTACTTGTATCGTCAGCTGGGGGATGTGGAGCGGGCTCGGGAATGTCAAAAGCAGGGGGAAGCTGCTCCAACGGATTATTGTTTTCCTAATACGTTATTTGAATTCATGGTGCTTCAGGATGCATTGGCAGTGGATTCGAATGATGCGCGTGCTCACTATTACCTGGGAAATTGGTTATATGATCATAAACGCTACGAGGAAGCAATCACCCATTGGGAAACTTCACGCGAGGTGAATGCTGCATATTCGACTGTACATCGGAATCTGGGACTGGCTTATTATAACAAGCTGAATCGCCCTGATCTTGCACTGGCATCATTAGAGGAAGCTTTCCGGTTGGATTCACAGGATGCCCGAATCTTCTACGAGTTGGATCAATTGCACAAGAAGATAGGGTATTCCTGCGAGCATCGAATCAAATTGCTGGAACAACATATGGAGTTGATTCACCACCGTGATGATCTGTATATCGAGTGGGTGACTTTATTGAATATGCAAGGTAGTCATCAAGAAGCATGGAATGCCCTTCAGACCCGGCGGTTTCATCCATGGGAGGGTGGAGAAGGTAAGGTAACAGGACAATATGTTACGGCACTGACGGAACTGGCAAAGCGAAATCTGGAGAAACAACAACCTGAACTAGCATTGGAGCTGTTGAAGAAGGCTTTGGTTTACCCGGAGAACTTAGGTGAAGGTAAATTGGAGGGAGCCGGAGATAACCCCGTTTACTTTTATCTTGGCTGTGCCTACCAGCAACTGAAGAATAATCACGCTGCAGAGGAGAATTTCCACAGAGCCTCAATCGGTCTGAACGAACCGACAAGCGCGATGTTTTATAATGATCAGCCGCCGGAATCGATCTATTATCAGGGACTGGCCTGGCAGAAGTTTGGCAATGTGAAGGAAGCAAACAGGCGCTTTAACAAACTGATTGATTATGCCGAAAGACATATGCATGATCACATCCGAATGGATTATTTTGCGGTATCTCTGCCCGATTTTCTAGTATTCGACGACGATCTCAATCAGCGAAATGAAGAACATTGCCGGTATATGCGGGCATTGGGTCTTCTGGGACTGGGTCGGACGAGTGAAGCCAAACTTGAGTTGGAGCGGGTACTGGAGAAAAACCCGAATCATCAAGGGGCAATCATCCATCGATAATTGATAATCGATTCTACCATATCCCATCTATATCAAAGGAGTTATATAATCCATGAACGATAGTATAGCAGGAAGCCATATTCGCTTTATATTGGACGCGGAAGATAAGGACATTCGTGCGGGTCGCATGACTGGCAGTGGCGGCAAAAGCCCACGAGGGGAATCGTATGATTTTACCAACTATTATATGACTCGTAATGCTAAACCCCATATTCCTGTGGTAGGTGAATTTCATTTCTCCAGATTCGCTTACTTACAGTGGGAAGAAGAATTACTGAAGATGAAGGCAGGCGGGGTGAGCATTGTCGCTTCCTATGTTTTCTGGAATTTTCACGAGGAGCAGGAAGAGGAATTTAATTGGTCAGGAAACCTGAATTTGCGGCACTTTGTGGATCTGTGTGGCAAACATGAGCTGCCGCTGATCGTGCGAATTGGTCCATTCTGTCATGGAGAAGTGCGTAATGGTGGAATGCCGGATTGGCTATTCAGTTATCCATTCGAAGTCAGGTCGAACGATGAAGGATATCTGTATTACGCCAAGCGATTATACCGGGAGATTGCCCGTCAGCTCAACGGCTGTTTTTATCAGGAGGGTGGCCCTGTTATCGGGGTACAGTTGGAAAATGAGTACATGCACGCTGGCGCACCCATGGATGCATGGGGGTATACACGTGATAAGTACATTTCCTCCGGCCGGGATGGACGAGAACATCTGCAGATGCTTCGCCATATTGCCGAAGAAGTCGGTATGAAGCCGATGTTCTATACTGCCACGGCCTGGGGCAATGCTGCGGTGCCTGAAGAAGGAACATTACCGATGCTAGCGGGGTATGCGTACACACCATGGATTCCCAATCAGCCTCCAAGCCGGGAGTATCTGTTCCGGGATCTGCATATGAATCCTGTGGAAGAAGTGGATTATGACAGTCTGGAGTATCCTGCTGCGTATTGCGAGCTTGCTGGTGGCATGCAGGTCAGTTATCACGCTCGTCCGGTTGTTGATGCAGACAGTGTTGAGGCGATGACCATTGTGAAACTTGCGAACGGCAGCAATCTGGTTGGGTATTATATGTATCACGGGGGGACCAATCCAATAGGCAAAAATTCATATATGAACGAGCAGGCATTGCCTAAAATGACGTATGATTATCAATCGCCACTCGGGGAATTTGGACGTGTTGGTGAATCGTATGACCGCATTCGTACCTTGTCCATGTTCCTGGAAGCATACGGTGAGTTCCTTGCACCAATGGGCTGTGTTGTACCGGATGGTCAACATGCGATAACACCGGAGAACACGATGGATCTGCGTTGGTCTGTTCGCCAACAAGATGGCTCAGGATTCCTGTTCATGAATAATTATCAGGATCATGTGGCGATGCCTGATCGAGATATTCAATTGGAACTGCATACCAGCAAAGGGACTGCTTCCTATCCAAGAGAAGGAAAGATGCAGCTGAAATCCGGCATGGCGGCCATTCTGCCTTTCCATATGAATCTGAATGGAATGAAGATCATTAGTGCTACCGTTCAGCCACTGACCCGATTTATGGTAAATCAGGAGCTTGCGGCTGTCTTTTATGCCCATGAAGGTATGGCGCCTGAGTATGTTATGGATGCATCATCTGTTACAAATGTGGATATGCCCGAAGGCACTGTTTCAGAGCAGGGGAATGAAGTTGTGATACATCCGATTGCCGGCAAGGACCATCATCTGCGAATCACAACATCGGACGGTATAGTCATACGAATCATTACATTGACCCGTGAAGAGGCATTACATGCCTACCGTTTCCGTGTGGGCGGAGAAGAAAGGCTTGTAATTAGCAGCAGTCATCTGTATGTACAGAATGAGATGCTCCTATGTACATCTGTGGAGCAACCAGAGATGGAGGTATCCTTTTATCCGGCTCCAGAGCATGTTTCAGCTTCGAAATATGCTGTGTCATCCCAGTCGAAGCAGGGAATATTCGTTACGTACACATTCCAAGTTTCGCCTTACGAGCCTGCTGTAGAGGTTGATTACCCCAAAGAGTATGCAGCAACACTGAGATTGGACACAGCGTGGCCGGAACAAGTAAATGACGTGTGGGTTGAGATTGATTATGAAGGAGATGTTGCAGCAGCACATATTCATCATCAGATGTTAACAGATCATATTCACTATGGGCATAGCTGGATGCTTGGTTTGAAGCAATCCCGTCATTTGTTGGCTGATCACGCGCTTCGTCTGTCTGTAACCCCAATTCGAAAAGGGACGACTGAGAGTTATGTGAATCAGGCTTATGTGGAGCGATTTGAGGGTGTGGAGATCGGGAAGTTTAATGAGATTCGGGTGAGACCACAGTACCGGGTTGGTGTGGTATTGGCGGGAGTTAGGGAAGACACTTAGACTAAATCAGGGATTAAACAACAGATAAATAACAGATAAACAAGAGTTAACTTTCGTTAATAATACAGAGGGTTCTTTCTCCGAACGATTGTGAGGGGAGAGAGCCTTTTTTTGCTGTGTTATGTAAAAACAAATGATTCCTAATCATGGTAAAAAGATCTTGACTGGTAAGCGTTTTCAATTTATTATAACTTCATAACCTTAACGATAAAGTTTATTTAAACTAAATAACGCAACTTAGATAAAGTTAATTGTTATTTATTTAATAACCAAAAAACTTCTATTACCAACGATTTTAGTTAACTTCTTGCCTAGAGCAAGGTTAATTGAAATAAAAAAAACAAATACAGGAGGTTCCAAACGAATGGTTAATCTGAAAAAGTGTACAATCTTCACGGTTATTGCTGCTCTCATGTTTATGGTATTAGGGAGTGCAGCACCCAAAGCATCTGCTGCTACAGGTTTTTATGTAAGCGGTAACAAGTTATACGATTCCACAGGCAAGGCTTTTGTCATGAGAGGTGTTAATCACGGACATTCCTGGTTCAAAAATGATTTGAATACCGCTATCCCTGCAATCGCCAAAACAGGTGCCAATACGGTACGCATTGTTCTTTCGAATGGTAGCCTGTACACCAAAGATGATCTGAACGCTGTTAAAAATATAATTAATGTGGTTAACCAAAATAAAATGATAGCTGTACTCGAGGTGCATGACGCCACAGGGAAAGATGATTATAATTCGTTGGATGCGGCAGTGAACTACTGGATTAGCATTAAGGAAGCTTTGATTGGCAAAGAAGATCGGGTAATCGTCAACATCGCCAATGAATGGTATGGAACGTGGAATGGAAGTGCGTGGGCTGATGGTTACAAAAAAGCCATTCCGAAACTCCGAAATGCGGGAATTAAAAATACGCTAATTGTGGATGCAGCCGGATGGGGACAGTTCCCTCAATCCATCGTGGATTATGGACAAAGTGTATTTGCAGCCGATTCTCAGAAAAATACTGTGTTCTCCATTCACATGTATGAGTATGCTGGCAAAGATGCTGCAACCGTCAAAGCCAATATGGAGAATGTGCTGAACAAAGGATTGCCTCTGATCATTGGTGAATTCGGGGGATATCACACAAACGGTGATGTGGACGAGTATGCCATCATGAGATATGGTCAGGAAAAAGGGGTAGGCTGGCTTGCCTGGTCTTGGTACGGAAACAGTTCAGGTCTGAACTATCTGGACATGGCCACAGGTCCGAACGGAAGCTTAACGAGCTTTGGCAACACCGTAGTTAATGATACCTATGGTATTAAAAACACTTCCCAAAAAGCGGGGATTTTCTAATCCGCCGATGATACAGGAACACTCTGACGTTCACGTCAGGGTGTTTTTTTAATAATATACCTCAATCTATAATGACTTTTGAATATTTCCGTTTGGTTTTAAAAATATTTTGTTTTCAAAATAAAACAAAGATGTTAAACTCGGATTAGGAATAAAACAAACATTATCGGAGGGAAACAAATGGTACAGAGTTTATGGAATGCATCGCAGGCATCTGAGAAAACAACAGGACTTGAGCAGTTGGTTTACCGATCTAATCTCATTGGTTCTGATCGCAGTGTATGTAACATCTACGGTGGTAATACGTCTACCAAAACGACAGTGAAGGATTTTCGTGGTCGTGATGTAGAAGTAATGTATGTGAAGGGAAGCGGCTCTGATCTGGGTTCCATGGAAGCTAAACATTTTACCGGACTTGGGCTCGAAGACATTCGACCATTAATTGAACGTGAATCCATGTCGGATGAAGAGATGGTTGAATATCTGGGACATTGCATGATTGATGCCAAGCACCCGCGCGCCTCTATCGAGACTCTTCTGCACGCGTTCCTTCCATACAAACATGTCGATCATACGCACCCGGATGCGATTATCAGCTTGTGCTGTGCACATAACGGCAAGGAGTTGGCCAGAGAGATCTACGGTGATCGTTTTGTATGGGTGCCTTACGTACGCCCTGGGTTTACGTTATCTAAAATGATTGCTGAAAGCGTATTCTCGAATCCCAATGCCGAACTCGTACTGATGGAAAAACACGGACTTGTCACTTGGGGAGAAACATCCGAGGAATGTTACGCTCAAACGATCAAGATTATCAATGAAGCGGAAGCATTCATTGAAGCACGGGTGGACGAAGGAAGTTTGTTCGGTGGTGTGAAACACCCGGCACTCGCCGCTGATGTTCGTCTTCAGATCGTATCACGCGTGATGCCAACGATTCGTGGAGCGGTATCGGATAGCAAAAAAATGATTTTGTCCTTTGACGATCAAGAGGACGTACTTGCTTTTGTGGGCGGAGCAGATTCCCCGGAATTGTCTCAGGTGGGTGCAGCTTGCCCGGATCATCTGGTACATACCAAAGTGGTACCTCTGTTCATCGATTGGACACCGGATGCGGAAGATATTGAAGGTTTAAAAGCCAAGCTGGTAGAAGGTGTGGCTGCCTACAAAGAGCAATATCAACAGTATTTTGAGAGCAACAAAAACGAAGGTGATGTCATGTTCGAAGCGGCACCTCGCGTTATCCTGATTCCTGGTGTGGGCATGATCAACACAGGCAAGAGCTGGGCGCTTTCCCAAGTAAGCGGAGCGTTGTATCACAGAGCCATTGCTGTTATGCGTGGAGCTACTAGCTTGGGTCAATTCGTATCGCTCAGTGCAAACGAGTCTTACAATGTGGAGTACTGGCCACTGGAATTGTACAAATTGTCTCTGGCTCCGGCAGAAACCGAATTCTCCCGTAAAGTGGCGTTTATCACAGGTGGAGCAGGCGGGATCGGAAGTGAAACAGCACGCAGATTGGTATCTGAAGGCGCACATGTGGTGCTTGCTGATCTCAACCTGGAGGGCGCACAGAAAGTAGCACAGGAAATCAATGATCAATACGGTGCTAATCGTGCTTATGCGCTGAAAATGGACGTAACCGATGAGGAAGCCGTTCAATCTGCTTATGCTGATGTTGCGGTGCAATATGGCGGAGTGGATATTATTGTGAACAATGCAGGATTGGCCACATCCAGCCCATTTGACGAAACATCCCTGAAAGAATGGAACCTGAACATGAATGTACTGGGCACAGGGTATTTCCTCGTGGCTCGTGAAGCGTTCAAACTGATGAAACAACAGGGCATTGGGGGAAGCATGGTATTTATCGGGTCCAAGAACTCGGTGTATGCAGGTAAAAGTGCTTCTGCTTACAGTTCAGCGAAAGCGCTGGAAGCGCATCTGGCACGCTGCATTGCAGCAGAAGGTGGAGAGTATGGCATTCGTGTCAACACGATTCTTCCGGATGCCATTCTACAGGGTTCAGCAATCTGGAACGGTTCCTGGAGAAACGAACGTGCAGCGGCATACGGAATTGAACCGGATCAATTGGAAGAGTATTATCGCAAACGGACGACATTGCTCGTAAATATCTATCCAAGAGATATTGCAGAAGGAATTGCATTCTTTGCTTCTTCGAAATCCGAAAAAACAACCGGTTGCATGATGACCATTGATGGCGGTGTACCGGCAGCATTTACACGTTAAAATAGGAGGGTTCTTGCGGATGGATAACCAAGTCAAGCAAGCGTATGAAGCAGCCAAGGCATTGTATGCCCAGCACGGAATTGATACGGACGAGGTACTGAACAAACTCGCGGAGATCAAAGTATCCGTACACTGTTGGCAAGGCGACGATGTCAAAGGTTTTCTGAATAAAGATGGAGAGTTAACAGGTGGTATTTCGGTTACAGGTCAATATCCGGGCGCTGCGACCACACCAGCAGAGCTTCGTAATGATCTGGAGCAAGCTTTTGCTCTGATTCCCGGCAAACATAAGGTCAATCTGCACGCGATTTACACGGATACCGACGAGCAGGTTGAACTGGATCAGATAGAGCCAAAGCATTATGAGAACTGGGTGAAATGGGCCAAAGAACAAGGACTCGGTCTGGACTTCAACCCAACATGTTTTTCCCATGAAAAATCAAGTGACGGGTTCACGCTCAGTCATCCAGACCCTGAGATTCGCAAGTTCTGGATTGATCACTGTAAGGCGTCCCGCCGGATTGGTGCTTACTTTGGGGAACAGCTTGGTCAGACTTGTGTAACCAATGTATGGGTACCGGACGGATTCAAGGATAATCCGGTTGATCGGTTGACACCACGCAAACGTCTCAAAGAATCGCTGGATGAAGTATTCGGCGAACCACTTAACCCGGAGCACAACCTGGACGCGGTAGAGAGTAAGTTGTTTGGTCTGGGTTCGGAAGCATATGTGGTGGGTTCTCATGAATTTTATATGGGTTACGGTTTGCAAAATGATACGTTAATCTGCCTGGATGCGGGTCACTTCCATCCAACAGAGGTTATTTCCAATAAACTGTCGTCCTTGTCTTTGTTTACAAGTGGCATTCTGCTTCACGTAAGCCGCCCGATGCGTTGGGATAGTGACCATGTGGTAATTATGGACGATGAGTTGCTGGAGATTGCCCGTGAACTGGTTCGACATGATTTGCTTGCGACCACACATATTGGACTGGATTTCTTTGATGCAAGTATTAACCGTGTAGCCGCATGGGTTGTGGGGACTCGCAACACGATCAAAGCCCTTCTCCGAGCGATGCTCGAACCAGTGGATGCCTTGAAACAAGCTGAATTGGAAGGGGATTACACGTTGCGCCTTGCCTTAACGGAAGAGTTCAAATCCTATCCGTTTGGCGCGATCTGGGACTACTATTGTGCTCAGCAAGGCGTTCCAGTTCGTGAAAAGTGGATTACCGATATTAAAACCTACGAACAAGACGTATTACTACAGCGTGATAAATCATTGGTGTAATCGTATTTATTTTTCGTATAAACCACTGTGGAATGACTATTCCATGGTGGTTTTTTTGGCATAATCACGCTGAAATGCATAACTGAGGCGATTGCTTCCATACTAGGAATATAGATCCGTATCGTATACGATTGCCACGCAGAGGAGGAATAACAGAGTTGAATCTAGCCCACAACAAACTGTATATCGCTGCACTTGGCGGCGTGAATGAAATAGGGAAGAATATGTATTTCATCCAGTACAATCAGGACATCATCGTGATTGACTGTGGTTCGAAGTTTCCCGATGAGACATTGCCTGGTATTGATCTGATCATTCCAGATGTAACGTATCTGCTGGAGAACCTGGATAAAGTCAG
Organism: Paenibacillus sp. FSL R7-0313; assembly: GCF_037969885.1. Classification (NCBI taxonomy): domain Bacteria; kingdom Bacillati; phylum Bacillota; class Bacilli; order Caryophanales; family Paenibacillaceae; genus Paenibacillus; species Paenibacillus sp. FSL R7-0313. The sequence continues at coordinate 5,185,349 of NZ_CP150219.1, read as the reverse complement.
GGGTCTTGTAGTTACCCATGGACATGAAGATCACATTGGTGGGATTCCCTATTTGTTAAAACAAATGAACATCCCGGTGTATGCATCCAGGCTCACTCGTGGGCTGATCGAACTTAAACTGAAAGAGCACGGGTTGCTGCGCAAGGCCGACTTGCATACGATCGATGCTCATTCCAGCATTACGCTGGGCGGGATCGAGGTTTCCTTTTTCGCAACCAGTCATAGTATACCGGATTGTCTTGGTATCTTTTTTCAGACCCCAGCAGGCAATGTTGTGCATACCGGAGATTTCAAGTTTGATATGTCGCCTGTACATGGACCTTTCCCAGATCTGCACCGCATGGCCGAGATTGGCAAACAGGGTGTCCATATTTTGCTCTCCGAGAGTACGAATGCAGAAAGACCCGGATTTACACCTTCCGAGCGTGTTGTGGGAGACCACATTCTGGATGCCTTTATTCGTGCCAAACAAAAAGTATTTATCTCCACCTTTGCGTCAAATGTCAGCAGGGTACAGCAGATTGTGAATGCAGCATTTGAGACGGGGCGCAAACTGGCACTGTTGGGCAGAAGTATGGTGAATGTGGTATCGGTGGCCAGTGAATTGGGGTATTTGCAAGTTCCTGACGGATTGTTGATTGAAGCTATCGATTCGGATCAGTTTCCACCAGAACAAGTTGTTGTATTATGTACCGGTAGCCAGGGAGAAGCAATGGCAGCATTGTCACGTTTGGCTTCCGGTAAGCATCCTCACGTAAGAATTAACGCCGGGGACACGGTTATTATTGCTGCCGGAGCTATTCCGGGCAATGAGAGGAATCTTGCACATGTTATTGATAACCTGTATGTTCTCGGAGCACGTGTGATATATGGTTCAAGTGGTGCAGCCGGTATGCATGTATCCGGACACGGCAGTCAGGAAGAACTTAAATTGATGCTTACTCTGATGAAACCGGATTATCTGATTCCGATCCACGGTGAGTTCCGCATGTTGTATCAGCACAGACTGCTTGCCGAGTCCGTAGGTATAGAGCGTGATCATGTGTTTATCGTGAATAATGGGGATATGGTCCAGTACAAAGACGGCATTGCTTCGCTGGGGCCCAAAATTGCATCGGGCAACAGCCTCGTAGACGGTCTGATCATGGGCGATGTTGGCAATATTGTACTGCGTGATCGCAGGCAACTGTCTTCCGATGGTATGTTGGTGATTGTGACTACACTAAGCAAAACGGAAAAACAGATGGTCACGTCACCCGAAATTATCTCCAGAGGGTTCGTGTTCGTCAAGGATTCGGAAGAATTCATGCATGAGATTCATGAGCTGGTTCTGAACCGGATGGGTGAGTTAACCGGTGCTGGCGTGAATCAGTGGAATGTGATCAAAAGAAAGCTGAAAGACGAGATCGGTCACTATATTTACGCTCAAACCAAAAGAAGACCTATGATCTTGCCTATTATTATTGAGGTTTGAGTCAGCAGGAATAGGCATTATCCTTGCCGTGATGGTCTTTGCAAACGTGTATATGAAAGTTGAACAGCCTGATGAATGTCGGATCATACATCTGTATGAACGCCACATTGATATCGGGCTTTTGTTATTACATCGGGAATGAGAAAGTACAATAGATGTGCGATAAATGGAATTGAATCAAATTCGCCATGGGTTTGCGATTCGAAGTATAATAAAAGGTAAACTAGCTAATAGAAACAAGAGGAGTCTTTATGAATAAAACGATTTCTGATATCGCTCAGATGGCAGGTGTGGCAAAAAGCACGGTCTCTCGCTACCTGAATGGCGGATCTGTTAGTGAGGATACACGCCAGAAGATTGAGCGTATTATCAAACAATACAATTATGTTCCTAATACATTTGCACAGAGTCTGAAGGCTAAGAAGACCAGTATTATCGGTACGGTTGTGCCACGTCTTGATTCTTTTGCAACATCCCAGACATTGATCGGAATTGATGAAGAACTGCGGAGTAATCAGTATCAGATGCTGATCGCAAATACGAGTCAGGACATGCAACGCGAGATTGATGCCATCTATGATTTTGCACGACAGAAGGTATCGGGTATTATTCTGCTGGCTGCTGAAGTGACTGAAGCACATCTGAAGGCCGTTGAGGATATACGGATTCCGGTGTTATTGGTGGGGCAGCAGCATGAGCAGCTGCACAGTCTGGTTCACAATGATGACCAGGCAGGTTATGAGATGGGCAGATATGTCGTAGAACAGGGTCACCGCAAGATCGTGTATATGGGAGTTAGCGAGAAGGATCGGGCGGTAGGGATCTACCGTAAACAAGGGTTCCAGCGAGCAATCACCGAGTGTGGTGGATGTGAAGTGAAGTATTATGAGACAAGCTTTAAGATGTCGGAAGCCATTGTTACCGCTGAAGCCATACTGAAAGAAATCACACCAACAATCATTGTAGGGGCCACGGATAATATCGCACTGGGTGTGATGAAGATTGCGTTCTCCAATAAAATCCGCATTCCGCAAGATTTGTCCGTTACCGGATTTGGCGGATATGATATTACGGAGATGATTCACCCCACGCTGACGACAGTGAAATATCATTATTTGCAGGCGGGCAAAGTAGCGGCGAATCACATTATTCGTCTGGTCAAAGGCGAGTCGGTGGAGGAACGAACAACATTGGACGTAGAACTAATTCCTCGAGAAAGCGTTGACAAATTATAAAAACATCCTTTATGATAATTCCATCGAACCGGTTCCAATGTAAATATCCAATACGGATATGCGAACACGGGCAGGCATGAATGCCATATGGAATTATTTTTTTGCGTTGAATGGAACCGGTTCCTATATTTTGATTTTCGTATAAGTTAATAAGAAATAAACATTTACGGGGTGGGCAGAAAAAATCTGAAGAAACGTAGTGTTCGCTTAAAGCTTTCTGTAAGAAAGCTGCTTCGGAAGCATACGCTAGCACCGGATTTCACCCTTTAGAAAAGGGATCAGGAAATCTGGGGATAACAGCGATCGGAAGATTGTTCTGCCATCGTAGTCCCAGTGTGAAATTTCTTGGTCTAACTTATATTAGCAAGAATGGAGAACAGCTATGAAAATGACTAGAGAGCAGCGCTACAGACGAATTGAGCAAGCTGAGCCTGGAGAGATTGCAAAGCTTGAAGCACGGATATCTGTGTGTCCTTGGAGACAGAGTTACCATATTCAGCCTGTAATAGGTCTGCTTAATGATCCTAACGGCTTTGCATATTATCAAGGCTATTATCATCTGTTTTATCAGTGGTTCCCACTTGGAACAGAACATGGCATGAAATACTGGTATCATACTCGCTCGAAGAATCTGGTGAACTGGGAAAATGTCGGGATTGGAATCGAACCGGATAGCTGGTATGACTCACACGGAGCTTATTCCGGTAGTGCGATTGAAAAAGACGGCAAGCTGCACTTGCTGTACACGGGCAATACGAGGGATGAGGCTTGGGTCAGACATCCGTATCAGTGCTTGGCAGTTATGGATGAAAGCGGTTCAGTAAGCAAACTGAATGATCCCGTGATCTCGTCTGTGCCAGCCGGATACACGGAACACTTTAGAGATCCCAAGGTGTGGCAACAAGGAGATACGTATTATTGTGTCATTGGTGCGCAGAGAAAAGACGAGACGGGATGTACGGTGCTGTATCGCTCAATTGATCTGAAAAAATGGGAGTTTTTTGGTGAAATTCATACGCAATTAACCTCCTTTGGCTACATGTGGGAGTGCCCGGATTATATGGAGCTGGACGGGAAAGGTGTACTTGTCTTTTCCCCGCAAGGCTTAGATGCAGCGGGAGATCATTATCAGAATATTTTTCAGTCCGGTTATCTGATTGGTGAGCCGCTTAATCTCCAGACGAGAGAGTTCACACATGGTGAATTTCAGGAGTTGGATCGTGGATTCGATTTCTATGCTCCGCAAACCATGCAGGGTCCGGACGGAAGACGTATTCTGGTTGGTTGGATGGGACTTCCCGATCTGGCGTATCCGACAGACGATAACGGTTGGGCTCATTGCCTGACCATTCCTCGGCAGTTGTCACTCCGAGACGGGAAGTTAATCCAACAACCTGTTGCAGAGATGGAGAAATTGCGTCAACAGGAGAAAGGCACTCATATTCGCGCAACGATTGATAATGAGTGTAGATCCTTCTCTGGTTTTGAGGGGATTGCTTATGAGCTAATATGTGAGATAAGTCATGTAGAAGCAGAGATTGTCGGCATCGAATTCCGAGCAAGTGAAACTGAGAAAACGGTTCTTCTGTATGATCGGATTCAGCACAAAGTTGTCTTGGATCGGACGATGTCTGGTGCCGAGCTAGCAGAGCAGAATGGCGTTGTACGACGGTGCACACTTACTGCGGACGTGATTAAGTTTCATCTGTTCGTTGATGCGTCTTCGGTAGAGATCTTTGTGAACGATGGGGAAGAGGTCTTTACCAGCCGGATTTTCCCAATTCCGGACAGCGTGGATATTCGTTTCTTTGCACGCGGAGGCAAAGCTGATTTTGAAGCAACAAAATGGGATTATTAAGTATTACTTGAGAGGAATGAGATAACATGTCGGAGAATCAACGAATTGCCCAGGAAGTGATTCATGCCATCGGGGGCAAAGAGAATATTGCATCATTTGCACATTGTGCAACACGTCTTCGCATCATGGTGAAAGATAAAGAAAAGATTGATCAGAAAACGGTCGAGAACATCGAGAAGGTGAAAGGCGCCTTTTTCAACTCAGGTCAATATCAGATTATCTTTGGTACGGGAACAGTGAATCGAATCTTTGAAGAGGTTGAGAAGCTGGGAATCGAAGGAACATCCAAAGATGATGTGAAGAGTCAGGGGAAAAAAGAAGGAAACGCTTTTCAACGGGCTATCCGCACGTTTGGTGACGTATTTGTACCCATCATTCCCGTTCTGGTAGCTACAGGACTGTTCATGGGATTGCGCGGATTACTTACCCAGAGTGAAATTCTGGCGTTATTCGGTGCAACACCGGATGATATCTCGGCCAATTTCTTGTTGTTCACACAAATCCTGACGGATACGGCATTTGCATTTCTGCCTGCACTTGTAGCGTGGTCCGCATTCCGCGTATTTGGCGGAAGTCCGGTACTTGGTATCGTACTGGGGCTAATGCTGGTTAATCCCGCATTACCCAATGCTTACGCGGTGGCAGATGGATCAGCACAGCCGCTGCATATGTTCGGTTTTATACCTGTCGTGGGTTATCAGGGATCGGTTCTGCCCGCGTTCTTTGTAGGTTTGATTGGAGCCAAGTTTGAAAAGGTATTAAGAAGACGGGTACCAGAGGCACTGGACTTAATTCTGACTCCTTTTATTACGTTAACAGTCATGATTACGCTTGGACTATTCGCGATTGGTCCCGTGTTCCATTCCCTAGAAGAGTGGGTGCTGCATGGAACAACTGCCGTATTGGATCTTCCGTTTGGCATCGCAGGTATTATCATTGGATTCTTCCATCAGATTATTGTCGTTACCGGTGTGCATCACATCTTTAATTTCCTGGAGATTCAACTACTGGAGAAAACGGGATTCAATCCGTTCAACGCCATCATTACCTGTGCCATGGCAGCACAAGGAGCGGCTTGTCTCGCAGTCGGTCTGAAGACCAAAAATATGAAACTCAAAGCACTCGCATTACCTTCTTCCTTGTCCGCATTTCTGGGCATTACCGAGCCAGCCATCTTTGGAGTTAACTTGCGTTATATGAAACCATTTATTATGGGACTGGTTGGTGGTGGTGTGGGTGGTTTCATCGCTTCCCTGTTCCATCTGCAAGGTACGGGCATGGCTGTAACGGTTATTCCCGGTACACTGCTCTATCTGAACAGCCAACTGCCGTTGTATATCTTGTCCAACGTAGTTGCCATGGCGATTGCATTTGCACTTACCTGGTTCTTTGGATATAAGGATCAACCGATTGCAGAAGAATCGGTGAGCCATGACAACAGTGGAGTAACATCAGGTGAAGTTAATGCAGTGGATTCTAATCCGCGTATTAATTCAGTTACCGATGCCGTTACAAGCAATCGTCCTAAGGTAGATTTTCTCGAAATCGCTTCGCCAATGAACGGTATCATCGTTGCTCTGGAGCAGGTTCCTGACCCGGCGTTCTCGGAAAAACACATGGGTGAGGGCATTGCCATTGAGCCATCAGAAGGTAAGGTGTATGCACCGTTTGATGGTGTCATCGCACATGTCATGAACAAGAGTAAACATGCGGTGATTCTGGAGCATGAGACAGGTGTACAGATGCTGGTTCATATCGGAATTAATACGGTTGGACTAAAAGGAAATGGTTTTACCGCACATGTGAATAGCGGAGAGCGTGTAACTGCAGGACAATTGTTGATTGAATTTGACATGGATGTCATTCAGGCCGCGGGTCTGCCTTTGATTACACCTGTGTTGATCCCAAGCGGAAATGAAACCATAGCAACTGTTACAGCGACGTCAACAGGTCATGTTCAAGCTAATGGGGAAGCAGTACTTGTAGTGAAATTCACTGAGCCACAATAGTGGCACGATATAAGGGAAATGGTAGAGATGTAACTCTCCCGTTTCCCTTTTTTGTGTACAATCGTATGAAATCAAAGAAATAGATCATCAATAATCTAATTAAACAAAGTGTTCTAGCACAAAAGGTAACACCAGTGTACGATTATCCAATCGACGCCCTATGAAAAACAAACGTCAATCGTTATCCTACAGACCAGCGTGACGTTTCAGTCGCTCGGCAATCTGCATTAGATCTTCCGCGGATATTCCTGGCGCAAATTCTTCCGGCAGATCAGGTAGCTCAGGCACTGGGCCTCCATAACCTGGCAAGCCGGCAAAAGCCTCCAGTTTACCGCCATCGGTTGGGTGTGTCCCTTTCCAGATCTGGGCAATGCCCTGATAATCCTTGTCGCTGAACGTGTACAGCCTGCGATGTTCTCCCATCGCTTCCCACTTCCGTGTCGTTTCAAAAGCTTTATTATCCAGTCTTGGAATGGGAAACATCTTCGTTACATCCACACCCGTTGCAATTTCCAATGCCTTGGCATACGCAAGGACGTGCACACCCCCACGTACAAGCAGATAACCAGTCATTTCTCGGGCTGTCTTGTTATCCGTCATTTCGTAGACTCTCATTTTGTGAGTTCTGGCTCCGCATTCAAGAAAGAAATTATGCAACAGATCAAAGATCAGATTGCCACTGCTCACGACATACGAACCATTCCAGGGTCTTCCCATGGAGTCGTAAGGGAGCGCTGTCTGAGCCGATTCAATAAAATGTGAAGTCATCCGTGCGTCTTTGCCTACACGTAGCGGGGTAGAGTCCGGAGCGCCTGGTGATGTCGAACCTTCAAGCATGAGGTTAATCGTATTGGCGACAAGTTCGACATGGCCGAATTCCTCCGCGGTAATACTTGCAACAATGTCATAAAAAGGACGCAGCTTGGATCTGCCTCTGAAATTGAATGACTGAAACATATAGTTATTTAATGTTGACATTTCCCCGAACTTACCACCAAGCAACTCCTGAACTGCACTAGCTCCATTAGGGTCAGGATTACTGGATATGGGTAGTTCGATAGCAAGACGGTCTACACGTTTAAACATGACATTTCCCCCTCAATCCTAGTTAGTGTAAAGGTATGAAGGGGCACTTGTACGTTATTCGATCAATTGTGAAACAAAAACAAAACGTTCTGCCAGAGCTTTAAGCTCTGAACAGAACGTTAGATGAGTTCTTATTTGGAAGCTACGCCCACAACGCTGGTTCCATTTTTCGTGATTTTGTACGCCAGCACATCTCCGTTCCAGAAATGGAATTTAAGCGTGACTTCACCATCATTGGTTTCATTGAAGAAGTTAGGTTTCAGTTCAATCACATTACGTTCGTAATCTGGGCTAAATGTGTAGGAGAATTCTTTGAACGAAGTCCAGTTCTGTGGACCGGCGTTCTCTCCGTTTGCATACGTTGCTTCCATCGTGGCCAGTTGATTGCCGTTAAACGTAGTCGGAATGGCAAATGCACTGGTTGTACCAGTTGCATCGTTCAACTTAGGTGTGTCATATTTAATGATATTGAAGTTCCAGTCAGCACCTTCATTGAATCCAGCCGTGAGTGTGGCATTTACGCCCAAATCACCAGAGGCTGTCAATTTGGTTAACAGATTGGATTTTAACGTAAGTACATCTTTTTTAATTGTATAGTCTTTACCTCTTACAAGAGGGGTAGTGCCATTTTTCAACGAATTGAATTTGTTCCCATTCAGATTGAGTTTTACCTTCTTATCTTGAATGGCTTCATTTTGTTTAAGATACACGAGGTCCGTTTCGGCTGTGGATGAGCGACCTGTCCAGCTGGCTTTCATGGTATCAAATAATTCCTGATCAGACCAGGTAAAACTTGTGCGACCGAAGTGTTGACCGTTATCCCACAACATCGTTGTCATCTGTTTTTGGCGCAGATATTGTCCAACAAATTCGAAGAATTTCAGTTTTTCGCCTTGCTCAATGACACCTGTGTGCTGGTCAAAACCAAGCAAGCCATACTCACCAACGATAACCGGAATGCCTTTCGCTGTAAAAGCATTGTATACCCGATCGAATGTGTCGGTAACGTCTTTCTGTACTTCCTCGTTATACTTGGTGTAACCTGCGATGTTCACACTGAATGGCCAGAACCCGTAGTAGTGAACGGTTGCAATAATATTGCTGTCATTCAATTTTTGAATGGTCTTATTCAGTTCATCCAGATCAGGTTGAGCGGAAGAAGTATGCATCGTTGGAAGCACAAGTGGACGTGTCTCGTTGTTTCCACCCGAAGTTCTTACGATCTTGTGAAAAGAAGTATTCAACTCGTCCAGCATGCGATATCCAATCGCTGCATCTGTTGTGCCGCCTTCAGAGAAACGTGGTTCGTTAACACTTTCGAACATGAGTTTATCGGATGCATCTTTGAATTTGTCCGCAATCTGAGTCCAAGCAGAGTTATAACGTGTAAGCACGTTGTCATGGTCTTTCTCCATGTAACTGATCCAACGCCAGGAATCATGGTGAAGATTGATCATGACGTAGAGATCCGCATCGAGGGCCCAGTTTACCACTTCTTGAACCCGATTCATGTAAGCGGAATCAATTATGTAGTCGGGTGCGTCACCGATGTGGGCTTCCCAGGTCACAGGAATACGGATACTGTTGTAGCCCTCAGCTGCGATCGATTGAATTAGTTCCTTTGTAATGCGCGGGTTGCCCCAGGCTGTCTCATCCTCACCAACGGCGTCCAGAGAGTTACCCAGATTCCAGCCAGGCTCCATGGCGTTTACATAGGTCTGCATTTTGCTTGGAGCGGCTGAGGTATTGGCCTGTTCGCTGTTGTCAGTTGCAGCTGAAGCCATAGCGGAGGAGAATAGAGATAGAATCATGGCAGTCACAAGCGTAAGAGAAAGGACTGATTTGCGGTTTTTTTTCATTAATATAGTCTCCTTCGAATAGAGAATGGTTGAACGTGAATAGCGGTTAAGCAGGGTGAAAATAGAGCTCAACGCAAACAAAAATTCACTTGTTTAATACTAAAATCACCACCGATTTATTTACTGAAAGCGTTTTCGTAATTTACTATATCATGATTTAATATTGGACAATACCTGCACAATTGGAATAAAAATCATGTGAAAATCAGTGATTTTGCCACATTTATAGATTGTGTAGTTAGCGTTTATTTCATTGGAAATAAAAATCATATGGTTGCTTTTTAATGATAATTAGATTTAAATACCCTGGGAGGGATTTAATATGAAGCTGGATGCACATCAACATTTCTGGGAATACAATGTCGCCGAGTACGGATGGATTGGCGAAGAGATGAAAACCATTCGTCAATCTTTTCTTCCGGAAGATATTAAACCTTTATTGGTCCAATCAGGACTGGATGGATGTATTGCGGTACAAGCCAGACAATCACTGACAGAAACCGAGTGGCTTCTGCAGCTGGCAGATCGGCATGAATGTATCAAAGGTGTTGTCGGATGGGTGGATCTTTGTTCGGATGAAGTTCGGAATCAGCTTGAACTGTTCGCGTCCAATCCATATCTGAAGGGCGTACGTCATGTCATACAAGATGAACCTGATCTGGATTATGTATTAAGAGAAGACTTTCAGCGCGGTATTTCATTGCTAAAAGAGTATGATTTGGCCTATGATCTGTTGGTATCCAAGGAGCAACTGCCTTATGCCGTTGAATTGGTTAAGACGTTTCCTGAGCAGCGATTTGTCCTTGATCATCTAGCCAAACCCGACATAAAATCAGGTATAATCTCACCCTGGAAAGAAGCACTTGAGTCAATGGCCGCACAACCTAATGCGTACTGTAAACTTTCAGGGATGGTGACGGAAGCAGATTGGGCAAATTGGACTCCAAAGGACTTTACAGCCTATCTGAATATCGCCATAGAAGCCTTTGGTGCGGAACGGTTAATGTTCGGGTCCGACTGGCCCGTGAGCAACGTTTCAGCTACGTATTCTGAAGTATACGATCTCATTATGAGTCATATTAATGCCCTACCTATATCAGATCAGCAGATGATTTTTGGCGGCACATGTGCTGCGTTCTATCAAATATCGTAGCGGGCAATCCGAAGCTAAACCGGTTTCAAGAAGTTGACAACTGTTCTGATTCTTGCTAAAGTTTTATCCAATCCGCATAATCATGATCTGGGAATGTTACCGATATGGGCATAACCTGAGCTGGCTTGTTTACACGTAATCGTGTACCCAGGCTGGTTCGGGTTTTTTCTATTTAAGTTGAACAAACGATTTTACACGGGGCGACTGCGCGGCCAGAACAATCTTCCAATCGCTGTTATCCCCAGATTTTTCGAATCCCTTTTTAAAGGGGAAATCCGGTGATAAAGGCGAGTTTATGCTTACGAAGTAGCTTTCCATTGAAAGCTTTTAGCTTCGCTTCTCCAGATTTTTTCTGTCCTCTTAGTTTATGTGTAATTGTGTGGTTCAACTTAAATATTTTGTCTCTATAATTTTCTCGTGATTTGAGCGGATAACTGAACTACATACTTGGAAGGAGAATGATGATGACGAATTTTAAATTTCCTGAAGATTTTCTATGGGGTGGAGCCATTGCTGCGAATCAGGCGGAGGGCGCGTATCTGGAAGACGGCAAAGGACTGAGTATCGTTGACTTGCTGCCAACAGGAGAGAACCGTAGAAGTATTATGAAAGGTCATGTTCCGGCTTTTACGCCGCTTGCTACCGAGTTCTATCCTTCACACGAAGCGATTGACTTCTATCACCGTTACCCTGAAGACATTGCTTTATTTGCCGAAATGGGGTTCAAAGCACTGCGTGTCTCCATTGCCTGGGCACGGATTTTCCCAACAGGAGAAGATGCACAGCCAAATGAAGCCGGATTGCAATTTTATGATAACCTGTTTGATGAATTGTTGAAAAACGGCATTGAACCTGTGGTTACATTGGCTCACTTCGATGTGCCTGTATACCTGATCGAGAAGTATGGCAGCTGGAGAAGTCGTGAACTGGTGACGCTATTCGAAACTTACGCTACAACGGTATTCACTCGATACAAAGACAAGGTGAAATACTGGATGACATTTAATGAGATCAACATGCTGTTACATCTTCCGTTCCTTGGGGCGGGGCTGGCGTTCAATGAAGGGGATAACATCAAGGAAATTCAATATCAGGCTGCTCACCATCAACTGGTTGCAAGTGCATTGGCAGTCAAGGCATGTCATGAGATTATTCCTGGTGCCATGATTGGGTGCATGCTCGCCGCAGGAAGCTTCTATCCGTATACTTGTAATCCGGAAGATGTGTTCCAGGGCATGGAAAAAGATAGAGAGTCCTATTTCTTCATCGATGTGCAGTCACGTGGGGAATATCCGGGTTACGCCAAACGTTTCTTCAAAGATCACGGGTTGAACATTGTTATGCAGCCGGGTGATGCGGAAATCTTGAAGAATCATACCGTAGATTATATTGGGTTCAGCTACTATTCAAGTCGTACAACAAGTACGGATCCTGAAGTTGTCAAAAATATGACCAGCGGTAATGTATTTGGCTCGGTAGCCAATCCATATCTGGCGAAGTCCGAATGGGGATGGACCATTGATCCCAAAGGATTCCGTATTACCGCCAATCAACTACATGACCGTTATCAGAAACCGCTGTTTGTTGTTGAAAATGGATTTGGTGCCAATGACGTGGTTACACCGGAAGGTGAAGTGGATGATGCATACCGGATTGACTACTTGAAACGGCATGTAGCTGAAATGGGTGAGGCCATTCAGGATGGGGTGAACATCATTGGTTACACCAGCTGGGGACCTATTGATATTGTAAGTGCATCCTCAGGTGAGATGAGAAAACGTTATGGTTACATTTACGTGGATCGTAATAATGAAGGTCAAGGAGAGCTGACACGACTGAAGAAGAAGAGTTTTGAGTGGTACAAAAATGTGATCGAATCCAACGGAACAAACCTGGGTGACGAGTAGTTTATATTTTTCTGAATTAAGATGGTCTTGTACGGCAATAAAACATCGGAAGTTTCATCTATATAAATTGAACTAAACATTTACACAAAACAGAGAGGACAGAAAAAAGCTGGGGATAACAGTGATCGGAAGGTTGTTCTGTCATCGGAGTAGCAAGTGTAAATATTCTCTAGTTCAATTTATATAACCATGGGACTTCCGATTGTCCTCACATTGAAAGCGTTGACATATAGTCAGGTTCGCGCTATACTTGACGCAATTATATCGTTTCTGGGATTGTTACTACTCGAAGTAGGCAAAACCTAAGCACCAAAAAAAGCAGACCACCATGTCTTGTTTATTTTGTGATGCTTCAGGTTTTTTTTGTATGCCCAAAAGACGATGTATAACTGCCAAGAGAGTGGAACGTGACGGGGGGATTGAAGTGAAAATAGCAAAGGTTATCAACAATAACGTCATTAGCATCTATCAGGCGGATGGAGCAGAGCTTGTGGTGATGGGACGTGGGATTGCCTTTAAGAAAAAGCCGGGGGATAAAGTAGACGAGACCCGCATCCAGAAAGTATTTGCATTGAAAAACAAACAAACATCCGATAATTTCAAAATGCTGCTGCGTGAAGTTCCGATGGAACTGATTGAAATTGTGGAAGAGATCATCACGTATGCGTGTGAGAATCTGGGCCGAAAGCTGAATGAGAACATCTATGTATCTCTTACAGATCATATTAACTTCGCCATCGAACGTTATCGGGAAGGCGTGGAGATCAAGAACGCATTAATGTGGGAGATCAAACAGTTGTACAAGCCCGAATTCGAACTGGGCCTGAAGACGCTGGAACAGATCAATACCCGCATGAATATTGAGCTTCCGCCCGATGAAGCCGCTTTTATTGCCCTTCATATTGTCAACGCAGAGATGAACGAAGAAGTTATCACAACGATGAATATTACGAAGTTTATCCAGCAGATTATTAATATAGCGAAATATCATTTCAAAATGGAATTTGATGAGGACTCCCTCAGTTATTTTCGCTTTATCACACATCTGAAGTTCTTCTCCCAGCGTGTGCTCAGCGGTACGCATTACGACAACAACTATGATCATTTCTATGACATGATTAAGGAGAAGCATCCTGATGCGGCAGCATGTACGGAGAAAATTGAGATGTTTGTCAAAAAAGAGTACAACCATGAGCTGACCAATGAAGAAAAATTGTATCTGACGGTTCATATCGAACGAGTGGTTAATCGATAATGTTTAAATGTTGACAAAAATGGTTTTATTATAATAATATGTGATTAACAGGAATTGAATACGATTTAACTGGGATTGTTACTGGTTATGCAGGCAAAACCTAAGTCATGAGAAGGTCAGGACCATTGTGTTCCCTTGCTCAAGGCTTAGGTTTTTTGCGTGCAAAAAAATCGGTAAAGGGCCTGTTTGAGAAAAAGTGGGGGTGCAGATCATGAGTCAAGAGAAACTGGCCAAAGAGATTGTAGAACTGGTCGGCGGTGAGAAAAATGTGGAATCGCTGGTTCATTGTGCAACACGGTTACGGTTTGTATTGAAGGACGATGCCAAGGCAGACAAAGCCAAACTGGAGAAAACAGAAGGCATCATCGCAGTCAAAGAAAATGGAGGACAGTTCCAGGTAGTTGTTGGTAACAAGGTGCCTGAAGTCTATAGTGCCATTGGACAGATCAGTAACATTCTGGACGATTCGTCAGATAAAGAAAAACCTCGCAAAGCAGCCAAAGGGCTCGGAGGTATTATCGATATCATATCCAGCATTTTTGCACCACTTCTGGGTGTTATGGCGGGAGCCGGTATTCTAAAAGGGTTATTGTTGATTGCAAGTAATATTGGATGGCTGGAAACGACAGAAACAACATATACAATCCTGTATGCAGCAGCAGATAGTCTCTTCTATTTCCTGCCTCTGTTGTTAGCGGTTACAACAGCACGTAAATTCCAGGGAAATATGTTTGTCGCGATGACGATTGCAGGAGCACTGATCTATCCGTCCATCGTCACGTTGAAATCAGAGGGAACACCAACGGATTTCTTCGGTATCCCTGTCATTTTGATGAACTATTCATCGACGGTTATTCCTATCATTTTAGCTGTCATTGTCATGAGCAAGTTGGAGAAGTTCTTTAATAAGTCACTTCACGATAGTGTGAAAAACTTTGTTACGCCATTGTTTTTGCTAGTGATTATGGTACCACTGACACTGTTGGTATTCGGACCATTTGGTGTCTACGTTGGTAATGCAATTGCAGCTGGACTCGTTGCCGCATTTGGATTCAGTCCATTGCTCGCAGGAGCCGTTATGGGTGCAAGCTGGCAGCTGCTCGTTATCTTCGGAATACACTGGGGTCTTATTCCGGTATTTATCAACAACGTTGCAGTGTATGGACAGGATGGGGTTAAACCAGCTGCGACAGCTTCAATCTTTGCTCAAACGGGTGCTGCTTTTGGGGTTATGCTGAAAACCAAGAACAAAAAACTGAAAACATTAGCGGGATCATCCACATTGACGGCTTTGTTCGGTATTACTGAACCGGCCATCTATGGGGTAACATTACCACTGAAACGTCCATTCATTGCAGGAGTTATCGGTGGTGCAGTTGGTGGAGCTATCATTGGTCAAGCGGGCACATTGGCATTTGCATCCGGTGCACCGGGACTGCTGACCTTGCCAATCTTCTACGGGCCAGGTGGACAAGGCTTCCCTGGATTGATTCTGGGTATCGTAGTATCCTTTGTTGTTTCGGCTGTACTGACGTACATCATGGGCTTCAAAGATCCGGTTGAAGAAGAAACAATAACTGAATCTACGTCATCCGCCCAGCAACCTGCCCGTACAATGAATGCTTCAGACGAAGTTGTATTCAGCCCAATCGAAGGAACGATTGTGGAATTGTCGGAAGTTCCAGATCCGGCCTTTGCATCAGGAGCAATGGGTAAAGGGATTGCGATTGAGCCAGCTGTGGGCAGAGTCGTAGCGCCTTTTGATGGTACAGTTACCGTTGCATTCAAGAAAAAACATGCCTTGGCTGTAGTATCAGACACCGGTGCTGAAATATTGGTTCACGTGGGAGTTGATACTGTTAAATTGGATGGGCAGCATTTTGTTTCCCATATCAAAGAAGGCGATCGGGTCCAAGCGGGAGATCTGTTGCTTGAGTTCGATATTGCACAGATTAAGGCCGCTGGTTATCACACGGTAACGCCAATTATAGTAACCAACTCAGCCAACTACGAAGAAGTGATTCCACAGGCTACAGGTCAGGTTAGTTGCCAAGAGCTTCTATTAAAATTAAGTAGCGGTAATGGCCAGGAACAAAAGTAGATTGATGTACTAATCTGATGGTGCCGTGTTTTCATCGTTCCGTTGACATGGTGGAATTGGAAAATTATAATTAGAATTGTACATCTATACAAGATAATGAAAGGTGGATTATTGAACATGACACATGCGATGAGACTGCGTTTCCTTCCTTTGAATCGGTAATTGAATACGTTCAAAGGCTCTGACCATTGGTTCAGAGTAAACGGGACCAGTCTGTCATTTTCAATCATCCT
Source organism: Paenibacillus sp. FSL R7-0313 (assembly GCF_037969885.1). Lineage (NCBI taxonomy): Bacteria > Bacillati > Bacillota > Bacilli > Caryophanales > Paenibacillaceae > Paenibacillus > Paenibacillus sp. FSL R7-0313. Next base: position 5,169,179 of record NZ_CP150219.1, on the reverse strand, counting down.
GACCTTAAAATAAGTGTTATACTCGCTTTCCCGTTTACGTTGAATCACAGGCCGTGGCCTGTGATTCTTTGTTTTTTCTTCTGATTATCTTAATCAGGTAAATAATTAAGTTAAAGGCGCTCAATACAGACTACTGGAGGTAACCGCCATGATGACGTTACTGTTCTATTGATACGAGCTGGCACGATCAGCTCGTATCGATAGAAGCTTGCTTCGCTATCGATACGAAATAAATCTTATTTCGGAGGTAGCGAATATGGAAAAGATATGTTTTGAATTAGAACAGGTTGAGATGACCTATATGGATAAAGTAATCCTGAACATTGAGCGACTGGCTGTGCATCAACTGGATCGCATTGGTGTAGTGGGTGGTAATGGTCAGGGTAAAAGTACATTGTTGAAAATCATTGCGGGGCAGATCCAGCCAACAGCCGGAAAGGTAAAACGTTTTGCAGAGTTTGGTTATTTGGAACAAGTGGAACCACCCCAGTCTAACGAAAGTATCGAAGTTGACGGGGCTTTGCTCAGTAAATTAGCCATACCCCAACACGATCAACCATGGAGTGGCGGAGAACAGACCCGTTTGAAACTGGCTCAAATGTTCACTCATTACCATGAAGTATTATTACTGGATGAACCAACAACACACCTGGATCAAGAGTGCATTACATTTTTGCTGGATGAATTACGTTATTACTATGGGGCAATCGTGCTGATCAGTCATGATCGTGCGGTTCTGGATGAACTGGTGACCACGATCTGGGAAATCCATCAAGGTGAGGTTCGCGTATATTCCGGCAACTATAGTGATTATCAGGCACAGAAGAGGCTGGAGCGTGAACAACAAAACCAGGCCCATGAGCAGTTTTCCAAGGAGAAAAGACGATTGGAGCTGGCCGCTCGGGAAAAGATGAAGAAAGCCGAGAAAATAACGCAGGCCGGAAGCATGTCCAAAAAAGAATCCAAGGCAAAAACAAACCGTATGGTTGAAACAAAATCCAAAGGCACCAGCCAAAAAGCGGTGCACCGCGCAGCCAAAGCGATTGAACAGCGGATGCAACAACTTCACGAGGTAAAAGCGGTGCAAGAGGATCGGCCTATGATCTTCCGTCAGCCAAAGACACTGGAGCTGCACAACCGATTTCCGATTATGGCAGATCGCCTTACACTTGAGGTGGATGGAAACATATTGTTGGAGGATGTAAGTTTTCAAATTCCATTAAAACAAAAAATAGCGATAACCGGAGCCAATGGCAGTGGGAAAAGCACATTGCTTAACCATGTTTTCCATATGGGAGATCAGATCACAATGTCTCCAAAAGCAAAGCTCGGTTATTTTCAGCAAATGAGCTATCGTTTCACGACAAAAGAGACCGTATTACAATTCCTGAAAAATCGTTCGGAATATGAGGAATCGGAGCTGAGAAGTGCATTGCACGCAATGCAGTTTACAGGGAATGACTTGCTCAAGAATGTTGGAACATTAAGTGGAGGAGAAGTGATTCGTCTTCAATTATGTCACTTGTTTCTTGGACAATATAACATTCTATTGTTGGATGAACCGACAAATTTTCTTGATATGCATGCATTGGAAGCGTTGGAGCGTTTTATTAAGGCATATGAAGGAACGATTCTGTATGTATCTCATGATCAGAGGTTTATTGAAAATACAGCGGATCAACAATTTCAGATTACAGAGCGTCAATTAATTCAGGTGTATGTATAAATTGAAATAAAGAACACTTACACGGATCACTCCGATGACAGAACAACCTTAGAGGAAGAGAAGTAACAAAACAGCCAAAGTGATTTTGGCTGTTTTTGTTTTAGAATATGGAGGCTCCTGATCTAATAGGATATGTAGCCTCTATTAAGAATCCGCTTTTATAACCGTGGAATGCATGTTACCTGTGAGGCGTTGAGGTGGAAAAACCATGCGCACGGGCGCAATGATGATGGCAGCAAATACAGCTTTGACCAAATCCCCAATAATGTAAGGATAGAATCCTTGAATCATGGCCTCGGGTAAGGACATTTTGTATGCATAGGCAAGCCAAGGGACACCCGAGACATACAGAAGCAGTGAGCCAAATAGTTCAAATACAACAAAAGCGAGAATGAATCCTGTTACACCTTTGATGTTGATTCGTGCAAGCAGCAGTCCAATCAATAATGCGGAGATCGGCCACATCATCACATATCCTCCGGTAGGTCCAAGCAGTACTGCAAGTCCTCCGGTCCCGTGTAGCAAGGGGAATCCAAGAGCGGTGAGCAGAACAACGATCGTGACACTTAGAAAACCATAGAGTGGACCAAGTAATCCTCCGGCCAGCATGACAGCCAAAGTTTGTAATGTTATCGGTACAGGGGAGAAGCCAATGGGAATGCTTATGTAACCAAAAAGTACTAAAATTGCGGCCATAAGTGCGCTGAATACAATGCCTCGCAAAGATAATTTCATGTTTGAACAATCCTCTCCATTTTGGTAATATGATTGTTAACCAATTATATAAATGTGGTTAACGATTTGGATCGTACCACATAACAATAGAAAGGGAAAGGACTAATTTACGATGCAAGGCAACCTGCCTATAATTACATTAGAAGATGTTCGAGTGCATTATGCTTCCGAAGGTAGTCAGGTGAGGAAAGCGCTGGATGGGGTTTCGCTTACGCTGCACCAAGGCGAATGGATTAGTATAGTAGGAGCGAATGGTAGTGGAAAAAGCACACTTGCTGGACTACTGATCGGTTTCATTCCACTATCGGGAGGCGTACGGGATATCTCGGATGAACTTACCGTTCGGGGGGTATTACAGCAACCTGATGCACAGGTACTGGGTGATACCATTGAAGAGGAATTTCATTATGCATTGTCACCATTAATGAATACTGTAGAAGAACAATTGGAGCAGAGGCAGGACGCATTACATACCGTAGGACTTCAATATCCCCCGGATATGGCCATCTCACAGTTATCGGGTGGACAGAAACAACTGCTTAACATTGCGGTAGCACTCGCGGCCAAACCGGATATATTGATTCTGGATGAGCCAACAGCCATGCTTGATCCAGGAGCAAGAGACCGCATCGAGGCCATCGTTCAGAAGATTACCCAGCGGGGGACAACGGTGATCTGGATTACGCACCATCTGGAGGAAGCAACCCTGTGTGATCGAATCATTGCTATGGAGAGGGGACGTTGTGTGTACAACGGGACGCCGGAGTCATTTTTCTATGAAACAGAGATGAATGAGAAGGCTACTCGGGAAAATGTACAGCTATCTCCCTGTGAACGGTTAGGATTGGACCCCCCTTTTACTGTAAAAACTGCGTTATTGCTCAAGCAAAAAGGTATGATGCCAGAAGCCATGCCACTGCGACCTGAGCAACTGGCCAAGGAGGTCGCACGTTGGAGATTGAGCTAAGCAATATACGTATAGGAGCATCGGAATCGAGTAAACGTGCTCTGCTTGAAGATGTGACAGTGCAATTGAACAGTGGGGAAATCACGTTGTTGCTGGGCTGTACGGGTTCAGGAAAAACGACTCTACTACAGACATTGGCTGGTCTGAGACCTCCCGATGCAGGAAGTATCACATTGGATGGCACACCTTTCTGGAAAGAAGGAAAAGTGCCGCAGTCGATTTTATTGCAAATGGGATTATTGTTTCAATTTCCGGAACAACAACTGTTTGCGCGAAGTATTCAGCGTGAATTCACATATTCTCTGCGTCCCTATCGACTTTCAGAGAAACAGCAACAAGAGCAGATCACAAAAGCACTGAACCAATGGGACCCGCCAGTTTCCTCGGAGTTGGACCGACGTTTTCATCTGGACAGGTCGCCATTTGCTCTAAGTGGGGGAGAGAAGCGCAGGCTTGGACTTGCTCTCGGAAGTGTGACCAATCCACACTGGCTTCTGCTGGATGAGCCAAGCGCCGGGTTGGAAGCGCAAAGTGTCGGGCTTTTGCTGGATGTATTGGCGCAACATCGTCTGGCAGGTGGTGGGGGCGTGGTAGCAACCCATGATCTGGATACATTCTTGCCTTGTGCGGATCGAGTATTGTTGTTGCAGGAAGGCCGTCTAATCGCCGATCTTACGCCGATAGAACTTCACAAAAGACCTGAACTGCTGGAGCAGACAGGGATCGGACTGCCACCATCGATGAGACTGGCACAGCAGTTAAGAGCAGCGGGTCTTCAGCTGCCTTTAACCGCGATGACGCCAGAAGAGATGGCTGACTGCATTGTTCAGTCTACGTTAATTGAGGTGGGGATTCAGAACGAGTCGATAGAAACATCAGGGACGGTAATGATGGAAGTCAAGAGCGATGCAATGAAGGATGAAAAAGAAGCACTGATGCTGTCGTCCATTAAAACGGAAGATGATCCGAAGCTTCTTCCGAACACATTGACTCATTCAGGCGGATTATATGGCGTTATGGACCCGCGTTTGAAATGGATTTTGTATATTTTGCTGGTCACCGCAGCTATGCTTCAACAGCGATGGCTGGGATTGACGTTAACACTGGTGCCGGTAGTAGCAGCACTTGCCGTGCTCCCGCGTCAGACTTTGGCTGGATGTATGAAGTTAATGAAGCCATTATTATTCTTTTTCATCATATCATCGGCGTTATCTGGGACAACTCTTTCAACAGAGGGAGGAGGTCTGCATTTTGGCTTTTCCCTGATGCAGGCGGAGGGCACTTTGCTGAATGTGTATCGTTTGTTTATCGTCACATTGGCAAGCCTTTGGTTTTCGTTGACGACACCTTATGGGCGAATGGTAGAAGGGCTGAACTGGGTACTCGGTATCGGTAAAAAAATCAGGCTGCCCGTAGCTTCGTTTGCACTTGCTGTATCGTTAATCTTTAGGTTTATCCCGATGATCTGGAGTGAGTGGCAGCGATTCTCACTGATCGTGCGGGCACGTGGAAAGGCAGCTTTAAGACCAAATACCGTTCGAATTCGTGACCTGGGTCCGATGGTGATTCCCTTGTTGATGGCACTGTTCCAACGTGCAGAGGATATGACCATTGCGATGGAAATGCGTAAAGTTAGAGAGCACTCTACGCTCGGAGGACGTTCATCGTTATTGGTATGGTCCAAACGCGATACCTGGATTAGCATGGCTGGCCTCATTGCTTTTGTACTTTTAATATGGATTCGCTAACTGTGATGGCGATAATGATCGTGATGGATCCGGTAATGGATCAAAACCTAAACGCAGTGTTTTCCAAAGGTCATGCATAAATGCGTTTGTCCTCGCTCACAATAAGTGGACGTTGGTCATCTGAAGTGGATCAGGAGGGATAAACGATGAAAGATAAGTTTTTGCGTGAAGATCGGCAAGAATATACCGATGTGTCTACGGTGGAGTCGCAGCGAAACGATATCACACTCGAAGAATTCCCGGAGGGTCCTTACGGTTCATCTCTGTTATCCGAGTCTCTTGGGAAAAGTTCTCCGTGGCGCGTGGACCAGCGGTCTGCACATCGTTTTGATTATGAAAATCATGAGCTTCACGAGGGAGACGTACGGGATTATCCAGGTCAGGATGTTTTTGACGAAACGGTTCCGGATAACGTGTCCAAGCCTCAATATACGGAAGAATCGTAATGAGATTTTGATATAAAATAGAGCGTAGCCTCCAACAGGTTTTTCCTGTTCGGGGGTTATTTTCGTTGTGTTGTGTTTAATGAAAACAAATCTCCTCCAATTCCACATTATGGGTTATTATGTTTGTAGCTCGAAGTAAAAATTTGGTTGAATATGCGGGGGGACTTGGAATGAGAGAGATCGATTATAGTCAGTATTTCTGGCAGGATGATAAGATCAGATTACGTGCTTTGCGTGAAGAAGATTGGGAGGATCATTATTATAACCGCTTTGATACACCTGCCCGTCGGTTATTGGAGTGTGCAGTAGAGTTGCCGCCAACCCATGTTGAAGCGAAGAGTTTCACGGAAAACTTCTCTGATTTTTCTTTAACCAAAGGAAGGATCATGTTTACAATTGTAAATATGGATGGTGAAAATGTCGGAGGTGTGAATCTGAACAGCATTGATGAAAGGAACGGTACCTTTAGCATTGGCATTCAAATTGACAGGGATCATCGAGGAAAAGGATACGGAACCAGAGCCGTTCGAATCTTGCTGAACTATGCCTTCTTCGAGCGCAGGCTCAACAAATTTAATGATTATGTACTCCAAGGAAATGAACCTTCCGCAGCAATGATGAGAAAACTTGGATGTGTTCAGGAAGGTGTGCGTCGCCAGGTGATCTATATGGATGGAAAATACCAAGATCTGATCCTCTTTGGATTGACCAAAGATGAGTTTATGGAAAAAGAGGGGCTTGTTTGAAGTAAAGCTAATAAGCTGAAATTAAGTGTGTAGTAGGAGGAACTATGAACCAACCCATACTAACCGATGAATTAATCATCAATTACAAGGATATTTATTTACGTGAGTATCGACTCGAGGATTTGAAGAAACTGCAAGAAATTACGTGGCAACCTGAGGTGTATGAATTCCTACCTGGATGGAACGCTACGATTGAAGATAGGACCCTGTGGCTCACCGAATATGAAATCCCTGAGAATCAGCGTTTTAAACAAGCTGTAGTGGCGGGAGGGGATATCGGAGAGTTATATTTACGTATGGCTATCGTACTCAAAGAAAATGATGAGTTTATCGGATGGTGCTGCTCAGGGATCAAGGACGAACTGCCAGCACCCAATCGGGAGATTATGTACGGTATTTCGAAGCATTTCAGAAATCGTGGTTACACAACGCAGGCGCTCAAAGGAATGACAGATTATTTATTTGAATATACAAATGTGGAAGTGTTAAATGCCATCGCTTTGACTAACAATCAAGCATCCAATAAGGTGATACAGAAATGTAATTTTGAACGGTTAAATTTGATCGAAATCGAGAATGAACCCTATATCCATTATCAACTGTGTAAGGGCAAAGGTCATATTTGATTGAACGTTTATCCTCATTGAAAATAGCTATAATATGAAAATTTCGGATCAGGTTAGACAGTTATTGCTGGCTGCCTGATTTTTTTGTATTTATTTTAAGAAGCTACTGAGGAAACCTTGTTAGGGTACGTGTTCTCTTACATAAAACGCAAAAAATTGGCCTATTGGACAAGGATTGTGTTAATAATTTTCTCCGCGATAATAGCGCTCCAGTTTGTTATCCAAATGAACAAGCTGCGCTTTTTTCTCCTCGATATCATTCAGCAACTTTTGCTTTTGATCCTCAATCAGTTTGGTTCTTTCCTTCAGCGTGGAGGTTCCTTCATTGACCTGATCATAATACTTTTTAATGTCTTCCACACTCATCCCGGTTTCACGAAGACATTTGATAAAAACCAGCCAGTTCAGATCCTCCTCCAAATAAAGACGGTTATTCTGCTCATTTCGTGCAGCAGGTTTCAGCAGTCCTTTTCTTTCATAAAAGCGGATCGCTCCAATGGAGATCTCAACTTTTTTCGCTACTTCTCCAATCGTTAACATGATAATTCCCCCTTTTATAAAAATAATTTGACCTACACTAAGTGTAGCATAGTAACTTAAACATTGTTAAATATAAATCAAATTATGGAAAGAAGGATTCGCATGAAAAAGACTGTTTTTGTAACCGGAGCAAATAAAGGAATTGGATATGAAATCGTCAAGCAGTTGGGTGAAGCGGGTTGGAAAGTTATTCTTGGCGCACGTAGTGTCGAACGGGGGGAAGCAGCTGTTTCCGAGTTAACTTCCAGGGGATTAGACGTAGAATTTGTACAGATCGACATGTGCGACTCGAAGAGCATTGAGCAGGCAGCCGATACGATTCAGAAGACTTATCCTGCAATAAACCTTTTGATCAATAACGCCGGTATGCCTGGTGCATTCTCTCATTCCTTCACGGATACAAAAGAGGAAGATCTGCGGAACGCATTTGAAGTGAACTTTTTCGGCACCTTCCGTTTGAATCAGCGATTGTTCCCGTTAATCAAAGATAATGAAGGCACAATCATTAATGTATCAACCGACATGGCTTCTCTGGACCATATGCAAAATGCGGAATTTACTTTAAACGCCTTCGACTATAATTCATCCAAAACGGCCAACAGTGCAATGACACTTTCGATGGCTTATGAAGTTAAAAACAGCAGGGCTCAAGTCTTTGCAGTAACACCCGGATTTACATCAACAGATCTTAATGGCAATGCCGAAGGCGGTAAATCAAAAGAAGCCGGCGCTGCGATTATCGTGGGCTATGCGACGGATGGCAAACGCCATAACGGAGAATTCCTAGATGAGAATGGCGTATACCCTTGGTAATCTACCGTTCATACTGGATGATCTTGTCCCCCGGATGATAGCGGAATGTTAGATGAAGTATTTGCTTGGTTCCGTTACTTAGATATCAAGGAATATGAGAATACAACGTCGAATAAAAAAATAATTTAGTTTTATCTTGTTTATATGCTCTAAATGAAACAAACACCAAACGTAGACGAACATCTTTCTTGTACTAAGTTAACGGAGCATGTACTATAAATCGTATTTCTAACAAGCGTATCAATCGGAGGTATATATTTAATGGAGGTTTCATTATACAAAGCAGATTTAAAAGATGCAGTGACTGTTCATGAAATGAAAATCAAAGCATTTATGCCTTTGTTGGAAAAATATCAGGATTTTGAAACAAGCCCCGCTCATGAAACCGTAGAAAGAATTATTACTCAAATCAATCAATCTTTTACAGATTATTTCATAATTCATCATCTTGAGGTTGCTGTTGGTGGAATTAGAGTCGTGAAAAAAGATAATCAGATCTATAGTATTAGCCCAATTTTTATACTGCCAGAACATCAAGGAAAAGGAATTGCTCAAAGGGTCTTTACAATGGTTGAGCAGATATATGAGGATGCAAAGTTATGGAAATTGGGTACCATCTTACAAGAAAAAGGAAACTGTTATTTGTATGAAAAGATAGGCTACAAAAAAACGGGTGTAACAAAAGCAATTAACGACGAAATGACAATGGTATTTTATGAAAAGCATTTATAAGCATCAAATCCTTGAATAAGACGCCTCAGATTCGTTAGCCTGAAAGCGCGAAAGGCTGAAACCAACTGGGTTACTACTCTATACTCTACACTCTATCAATCAGATACAAAAAGAATCCCCCTTTCATTCCTCAACCGAAATGAGTGGGGGATTCGTCATGCAATGAGAAAGCCGAAATTAAAATAGAAGAAAAGCATCGTTTGGAGAGTTTGACTAGAGCATGAGTAATGATCAAGTAGATCTTACGTAGAGCTGCTTATAGCCAAATTATACCTACTTGCAGCCGACGCTCTATTTAGACATCTGCCTTATACAGCGGGATCAAAATCATAAATTCAGTTCCCGAGCCTACCTGACTTCGTACAGTAATTTTCCCACCATACGACTCCACAATCGAGCGGGTAATGGCTAGACCCAGACCTGCACCCCCTTGTTTGCGCGAACGAGAACTGCTTGTGCGGTAAAATCGCTCAAAGATATGGGGCAGATGTGCAGGTTCAATGCCTGTACCATTATCCTTTACTGACAATTCAGCCTTATGGTGTGTGGCATACAACGTTATGGAGATGGCTCCATGCTCTGGATCGGTGTGCTGCACCGCGTTATGGAACAGATTCAGTACAACCTGCTTCAGCTTGTAAGGGTCAGCAAGTACATGTACCTCAGCCGTCAGGTCGAGATGAACGGATCTTTGCTGAGCCATCATGGCAAGTTGTGGTTGCATTTCGAGCAGCAGACTGTCGAGCTGAATGACTTCCCGCTCCTGTTTCGGAGCCTGATCCAGCTTGGTCAGGAGCAGTAAATCTTCAACCAGCTTGTTAATGCGTACGGATTCGCCGTGCATACTGTCCAGTGCTTTATACAATTGATCTTGATTGGTCGCTGCACCCCGCTGTAGAACTTCAATGAAGCCGTGTATGGAGGTAAGCGGGGTACGAAGCTCATGTGAAGCATCGGACAAGAAACGCTGCATCCGCTCTTTCGATTCCCGTTCAGCTTCAAACGAGTTCTCCAGTCTTTCAAGCATACCATTGAATGAAACGGCGAGCTGATCCACTTCCTCTTGTCCCTGAACGACGGGAAGGCGTTCTGCGAGGCTGCCTGCATCGATCTGATGTACTTTATTCACCATGTTAGATAGAGGAACCAGCGTCCGGCGTAATACCTTAGTGTATAGAATAAGACCGGCGACCATGGCCAACAGCGATAACATGAGGAAGATCAGAAGCTGTTTAATAATCAAGTCTCTAAGTGGCTTCGTGGCCGTTCCCATCTGGACCATCGGTAAACCGCGATTGCGTGGACCGGGTGAAGCGAATACAATCAATTGCTCATTCCCTTGGCTATCCGTGACGATCCGGTAGGGAATGTGTTTTTGTTCTTTTAACTCATCTGTAATGTCCTGATATTCAACGGTTGATAGATGAGGGGCCTTCAGACCGTCTTCCCCAAAAACATCCTCGAACGTACCTTGGTTATCAAACAGGGCCAGTGAACGGTCAGGAATAAACAGCACCCGATTACCAGACCCGTTTCCTGCCTGTCCACCAAAAGGATTGTTGGATGAGCCACTACGTGACTGGATTCCGAGCCAAACCGGGGGCATGGACATAAGCTGTTCTTCCATGGTTTTTGCCTGATTCCGGTAGAGAAAGCTTTCCATGATCCAGAATTGCAGAATACCGATTAACAATAACAGCCCAGCAAGCACGAACAGAGAACGTGAGAGCAATTGAGATCGTAATGAACGAGGCCAGATCCATTGGTGCAGACGTCTTAAACGAAGTTTATTTTTCTTACGCAGCGAGTACATCAGAGATCCACCCTGTATCCCACACCCCGAAGCGTGCGAATGAGTTTATGCTCCTTATCCCCGAGTTTGTCGCGCAAGGAACGAACGTAAACCTCCACAATATTTTCTTCCCCGCCAAAATCATACCCCCACACCCGGCTTAGAATAGTCGCTTTGCTAAGTACAATCCCATGATTTAGCACAATAAATTTTAACAGTTCGTATTCGGTAGGAGATAGCTCCAGGACCTGATTCTGATAGGTGATTTCTTTGCGCTGATCATCAATTCGGAAGGGACCGTGGGTGACGGCTCCTATTAATAAAGGAAATTGATTACGCAGTCTGGCCTGAATCCGGGCGAGCAGCTCGTCAAAGGCAAAGGGTTTGATCATGTAATCGTCAGCACCTAACCAAAGGCCCTTAACCCGATTCTCGACTTCATCCTTCGCTGTCAGCATAATTACGCCAACCTCGGCACCGGTCTTACGCAGCCGCTCGACCACTTCGAATCCATCCATCTCTGGCATCATGACATCCAAAATAGCCATATGTGGCTTGAATTCAAGCGCCAACTCAAGCGCAGCCGCTCCATCCGGTGCTGTACGCACATCGAAGCCTTCATTGCTTAATCCAAGTTCCAGAAATTGCAAAATATGTGGTTCATCATCTGCCAATAGTATTTTAATTCCGCTGCTAAGCTTCATAATGTACGTTCTCTCCCTGCTTGATCCATCTAGACTTCTCCCTCGCTTCGGAGGGACTGTATGTTGTATTATCGCTTGCTAAACTGAAATTTAGCTGAAAGGATTGTGAATTATCCTCAGACAACATTCAGCGGGCACTCATCCCAGTTTTATTTTGGCATGTCACAATACTAGACATGAAGAACTTTGAAGGAGTGATTAACATTGAATAACACCAAAAGAAGGATGGATCTTGTCCTTCTGCCGATTGTATTACTGGCGGCATTTCTGAATGGGTACGGTATCTGGAACGATCAATATGCCAATTCCTATTATACGACTGCCGTTGGGAGTATGCTCAGCAACTTCCATAACTTTTTCTATGCTTCACTAGACTCAGCAGGCTCGGTCACTGTAGATAAACCACCTGTTGTCTTCTGGATCCAGACGGCCTTTGCCTATGTCTTTGGATTGCACGGATGGAGCGTTATTTTGCCGCAGGTATTAGCGGGAATCGGTTCGGTGCTCCTGATCTATTTCATGGTGAAACCTACATATGGACTTGCAGCAGCACGAATCTCGGCACTTGCGATGGCGACTGTGCCTGTTGTGGCGGCAGTCAGCCGGACCAACAATATTGACAGCATGCTGGTGTTTACACTACTGCTGGGTTCATGGTTTTTGTTCAAAGGCAGCAAACAAGGCAGTGCTTGGCGCATTCTGGTTGCTTTTGGGTTAATAGGCGTAGCCTTTAATATGAAAATGCTTCAAGCCTACATGATTCTCCCGGCTTTTTACTTGTTCTATCTGCTCGCATTTCAGGCGAAATGGAGAAGGAAGATCATCCTGCTGATCGGCAGCACAGCGGTTCTGGCGGTCGTTTCCTTATCCTGGGCGGTCACTGTGGATTCTATACCCGAAGACGAGCGGCCTTATATCGGCAGCAGTGAAACTAACTCGGTCATGGAACTCGCTTTTGGATACAATGGTCTGGCTCGCCTAACGGGTCAGCAGAATACCGCAGGTAACGCAGGTATGCCAAATGGTATGGGACAGGGAAATAATCGTGGCAATCGAGGAGACTTGTCTTCAGGCCCTAATCAGACGGGCAGTGGTGTTCCTGGCGCTGGGCAAGATGTCAATGCACCGGATAACGATAATATGAATGGTTCGAACGGCTTGAACGCCATGGGCGGCATGAGTGGGCCGAATGGCAATTTCCCGAACGGGCAGATGCCGAATGATATGGAAATGCCGAACGGAAGAAATTTCGGCGGAGGCTTGGGCGGAATGTTTGGAACAGGGGAAAAAGGTCCTCTGCGTCTGTTCCAGACTGAACTGTCAGGTCAAGCTAGCTGGCTTCTGCCAGTTGTGCTGCTTGGATGCATTGCTATATTTGCAGGATTAAGACGGAGAAATATAACCAACAAGCACAAGGAGGCCTTGTTCTGGCTGGCATGGCTGCTTCCTGTTGCTGCTTTTTTCAGTGTGGCAGGTTTCTTCCATCAATATTATCTGATTATGCTTGCACCTCCAATAGCGGCGCTGACTGGTGCAGGATTTGTAGCGATGTGGAAGTCATATCGTGATCGCGTTGGATGGCAGGCATGGTTGCTTCCGGTGTCCGTGCTGCTGACGACTCTGTTTGGCTGGTATATCATGCAGGTGTATAACGAGACGATTGGTGCAGGCTGGTCCATTAGTGAATTGATCGCAGGCATTCTGGTTACGGTCATCCTAATCGTTATGCTTCATCGCACACATCAATGGAAACAGGGCTTCATTATCGCGGGATTCATGGTGATGCTGATCGGTCCAATCTACTGGGCATTCACCCCAATTACTTACGGTGGCAACAGCATGATTCCGGCAGCAGGACCTACCGGTTCCAATGGCATGTTTGGTGGGGCAGGAATGGGCATGCCGATGGGTAACGGTGCAGGAGACACAGAAATGCCTACAATGGGTGGCCGTGGCGGAATGGGTAACCGTAACGAAGAAGTGGATACAGCCACACTGAATTATCTGAAAGAGCACAATACAGGCGAAACGTATCTCTTTGCCACTACGGACTATAATCAGGCAGCACCTTATATCATCGATGAAAGAGCAGCGGTCATTACCCTTGGAGGTTTCTCCGGCTCAGACCCGGTGTACACAACAGAGGAACTTGAGCAACTCGTCAAGAGCGGGCAAGTGAAATACTTCATGGTGGGTGGCATGGGTGGCCGCGGAGGGAACTCGGATATTAGCGATTGGATCAAAGAGCACGGAACCGAGATTCCAACGTCAGAGTGGAAGACAGGTACGGACAGCGGATCCATGGATAACGGTGACACGGAGAATGAAGCTGGACTTGGACTTGGACTTGGATTTGGATTCGGATTTGGCGGACAGACCACCTTGTACGAAGTGAAATTATAGCTATATAAATTGAACTTATCATTTAAACGATAACGGAGAGGACAGAAAAAACCTGAAAAAGCGAAGCGTTCGCCTTTATCCCCGGATTTTCCCTTTATAAAAGGAATCAAAAAAATCTGGGGATAACAGCGATTGGAAGGTTGTTCTGTCATCGAAGTATGCAGTGTAAATAATCTTTAGTCCAATTTGTATAGAATGAAAATCTCGAACGAAGTCCATTGGAAAAGGGAGGGGACAAACATGGCTCACGCGTACCGATACAGCATTATTATTCCCATGTACAACGAGGAAGCGGTGATCGAGGAGACATATCGGCGTCTGAAGAAGGTCATGGGCAGCACGGGAGAGAGCTATGAACTGTTGTTTGTCAATGATGGAAGCGTGGATCGAAGTGCACAGATGATCCGTGATTACGCCCGTTGGGACGAGAGTGTGAAGCTGATCGATTTTGCCCGTAACTTCGGACATCAGATTGCGATAACAGCGGGTATGGATTATGCAGTGGGGGATGCGGTGGTTATTATTGATGCGGATCTGCAGGACCCTCCCGAACTGATACTGGATATGATCGCCAAATGGAAAGAGGGTTACGAAGTCGTATATGCCCGTCGCACCAGAAGAAGCGGGGAAACTCGCTTCAAAAAATGGTCGGCAAGTCTGTTCTATCGTGTGCTTCGTGCCTCAACGGATACGGATATCCCGGTAGACACCGGAGATTTTCGCCTGATTGACCGCAAAGTATGTGATGAGATGAAACGTCTTCCGGAGAAAAATCGGTTTGTGCGCGGTTTGGTCAGTTGGGTCGGATTTCGTCAGACTGCGATTGAATATGAACGTGATGAACGTCTCGCAGGCGAAACAAAATATCCGCTGAAACGCATGCTGAAGCTAAGCCTGGATGGCATTACTTCATTTTCGCATAAACCACTCAAGCTTGCAGGTTATGTAGGTGCGATCCTGTCGGTAGGCGGATTCATCTACATGTTAACCGTTATTGGTTCGGCCATCTTTACGGATTCAACGATTAAGGGATGGCCCTCCATTGTGAGCATCATGCTGATGTTTAACGGATTCATACTGATCATGCTGGGCATTCTGGGCGAGTACGTTGGCCGAATCTATGATGAGACCAAGGCACGTCCGTTATACATTGTGAGAGATGTGGTTCAGGCCGAGGGCCAGCAAGCGCAATCCCGATTGACAGCCCGAGTTGCTCATCATGACTAAGCGTCTAGTTACACTCTTCAAGTTCGGTATTGTGGGTGTTGCAAATACGGCAGTGGATGCGGTGATATTTGCTTTGCTTGCAGTGATCGGTGTACCGATTCTGATGGCTCAAGTAATCTCGTACAGCTGCGGCGTTGCGAACAGTTATTGGTTGAACGGCAGGTGGACTTTTCGGGATGCGGCACGAGAGAGCGGCGATAGAACGAAACTTATTCGTTTTCTAATCACCAATCTCATCGTTCTCGCGTTATCTGCCCTCATTCTGATGACTTTGCACGATATGCTGGGTTGGAGTCTCGTGATGAGCAAGATCGTGGCGACCTTAATGGGGATGGTTCTGAACTATATGGCCAGCAGATATTGGGTGTTTCGTATCGCTACTTAACTGCCCACAGCGTGCATTATTGGTTATAAGAAGCAAATGAAAGGAGTGTATGATGAAATGCGAATTAAAAAAGCAGTTATTCCGGCAGCAGGTCTCGGAACCCGTTTCCTGCCAGCAACCAAAGCACAGCCCAAAGAGATGTTACCGATTGTAGACAAACCGGCCATCCAATACATTGTTGAAGAAGCAGTACAATCAGGCATTGAGAATATCCTCATTGTGACCGGACGCAACAAAAAATCCATAGAAGACCATTTTGATAAATCGGTTGAACTTGAACATTCTTTGTATGCCAAGGGCAAACAGTCTTTACTGGAAGAGGTGCAGGCGATCAGCGAGATGGCAAATATTCATTTTATTCGTCAAAAAGAACCGCTGGGACTGGGGCATGCCATTGGGTGTGCACGGCAATTTGTAGGCGATGATGCCTTCGCTGTACTGCTCGGAGATGATATTATGGTGTCTGAACCGCCTGCACTTGCACAGATGGTCCATCTTTATGAAAAGACAGGCAATCAGATCATAGGTGTCCGTCAAGTAGACGCGGCAAATGTGAGCAAATATGGCATCATTGATTCGAATGGTGCAGAGGACCGGGTTCACCGAGTCACCAATCTGGTCGAAAAACCATCCCTTGCAGAAGCACCATCCCGGACAGCCGTAATGGGACGATACATTCTGAAACCTTCCATCTTTCCTATTCTGGATCAGATCGAGAGAGGGGCTGGAGGGGAATATCAGTTAACGGATGCCTTGAAAGAAGTGAGTCAGGTGGAGGAACTGTTGGCCCTTGAACTGCAGGGGCGCCGCTACGATATTGGTGATCAATTCGGATATATTCAGGCGATCTTGGAGATCGGACTAATGCGCAAGGAATTACAGCCCATGCTGACCCCCTATCTTCAGAAGCTTGCAACCCAGTGGGCCTAGAAATTGATATGTAGCAGAGGTTTATATCTGCTGTAGGACGGTGCCTCCTCCGTGCCATGGTTCTGTCTAGACTCCAGCATTGTACATTGCTTCCTGTAACGCTACAATGAGCAAGAAGTTTAAGTTGCTCTTTGAGGGGTGAGGAATCATGAATGAATCTATCATCAGAGACCTTATTAAGTATATGGACGTAGAGGACAACGCCGCCATTCAGTATATTCAGACTGAGCATCGGATGAAACTGGGCCTCTTTTGGGGGATACAGGAAGGCAGCCGCGTTCTGGAAATCGGGTGTGGTCAGGGAGATACAACGGCCGTACTTGCACATCTGGTGGGGGAGCACGGGTACGTTCATGGTGTAGATATTGCACCAGAGGATTATGGTGCACCGCTGACCGTAGGCGAAGCGGCAGCCAAGCTGCGGAGATCTCCGCTGGGTGATCGAATTCGAATGGATTATGATTACGACATTTTAAGTGATCAAGCCCAATTCTCCGAGAATGAGTTTGATGTGATTGTGCTATCCCATTGTTCTTGGTACCTGAAATCGTTTGACGAACTCGCCCAGATTCTTACCAAGGTTAGGACGTGGGGACATCAGTTATGTTTCGCAGAATGGGATGCACGAGTTACAGATGTGAGCCAGCTCTCACATTGGTTATCCGTTCTGATTCAGTCTCAGGTTGAATGTTACAAGGAGAACAGCTTCTCCAATGTGCGCACGCTTTTTACACCGGAGGATATCCAAGAGCTTGTGTCTGCGGCAGGCTGGACGATTAAGAACGAGACTTCAATCCACTCTCCTGAGTTGCAGGACGGTCGCTGGGAAACCGAAATGACACTGGCAGAAGCGCCTGTGGAACTGCAAATGCTTCCGATCCCGGACAAAGTGAAAACACTTCTTCTTTCCGAACTGAAATTACTTAAGACACATCATGTCTCGGGGCCTGGGAGTCCACTAGGAACGTATGCGATGGTTGCCAAAAAACAGTAAGGAAATAGCTATTTGCAGTATATTATAATAAAAACGTCTATCACGTACTTTTCACAGAAGACAGACCGCATTTAGCTGAAATTTTTCTTGTGATAATTGAATGGTTCAGCTCAGCTGGAAACATATAAATTCCATGGTCTAAAAAAATGTGTTTACTTCATCACAGTAATTTTGATATTATAATCGCAATATCAAATGCGACGAAGAGACGAGTAGATAAAAATCATTCTTTCAAAGAGAGCTCCGGCAGCTGAAAAGGAGTAAAGAACTTTTTATTGAATAAAGACTCAGAGCAGCACATCGGAACTTAGCGTTAAGGGATGGTGTGACAGGAGCTCCTGTTACAGAGCTAGAGTATGAACGGTCTACAGCTAGCAACATGGTTGTAAACCTTTACTTGAAGAGGCGGATATGGTGACATATTGGCGAATCTGGGTGGTACCACGAGAGTTCAATCTCGTCCCTGAGACTATTGTCTTGGGGATGGGATTTTTTGGTTTTTTCAGGGCTGTGACTACACGCTTTGGAATTGCCTGAATAGTGTTAATTAGGAAGTCAAATTTCATAATACGTTTTTAGTGAGTTATGAAATTGATCAAAGAGAAGAATCACTTAAACCGAAAGGAAATGATGATTGAATGTCAGCAAAATTGAAAGTTGGTATCGTCGGAGGAACGGGAATGGTGGGTCAGCGTTTTGTGGACCTGCTCGATCAACATCCATGGTTTGAAGTAACAGCTATTTCTGCAAGCGCCAATTCGGCAGGTAAAACATATGAAGAATCCGTACAAGGCAGATGGAAACTCGCAGTTCCTATTCCGGAAGCTGTGAAGAAAATCGTTGTTCAGGATGCTTCCCAGGTTGAGGCTTTTGCCAGCCAGGTTGATTTTATTTTCTGCGCGGTTGATATGAAAAAGAATGAGATTCAAGCGCTCGAAGAGGCTTATGCCAGAACAGGCACACCTGTCGTGTCCAACAACTCCGCTCACCGCTGGACAGCAGATGTACCCATGGTAATCCCTGAGATTAACCCGGGACATCTGGATGTTATTGAAGCTCAACGCAAACGTCTGGGTACAAAAACCGGATTCATTGCTGTAAAACCAAACTGCTCGATTCAGAGCTATGTGCCTGCACTGCACGCCTTGCGTGAATTCAACCCGACTCAGGTGGTGGCTTCCACGTATCAAGCAATCTCGGGAGCAGGTAAAAACTTTACGGACTGGCCAGATATGCTCGATAATGTCATTCCATACATTGGTGGCGAAGAAGAGAAGAGTGAGCAGGAACCACTCCGGATCTGGGGTAGTATCGAGAACAATCAGATCGTCAAAGCTTCTGCTCCATTAATTACAACACAATGTATTCGTGTACCGGTAACGGATGGACATCTGGCTACCGTGTTTGTAAACTTCGAGAAAAAACCAAGCAAAGACGAAATTCTGGAGCGTTGGTTGCAGTTCAAAGGTCGTCCGCAGGAACTGGCTCTGCCAAGTGCACCAAAACAGTTCATTACGTATTTTGAAGAAGAGAACAGACCGCAGACAAAACTGGATCGTGACATCGAACGCGGAATGGGTGTCTCCACAGGCCGACTGCGCGAAGACTCACTCTATGATTACAAATTCGTGGGATTGTCCCACAACACGCTCCGCGGAGCGGCAGGTGGTGCGGTTCTGATCGCAGAACTACTCAAAGCTGAAGGATATATTCAGCCGAAA
Organism: Paenibacillus sp. FSL R7-0313; assembly: GCF_037969885.1. Classification (NCBI taxonomy): domain Bacteria; kingdom Bacillati; phylum Bacillota; class Bacilli; order Caryophanales; family Paenibacillaceae; genus Paenibacillus; species Paenibacillus sp. FSL R7-0313. Next base: position 5,149,944 of record NZ_CP150219.1, on the reverse strand, counting down.
TAAGCATAAAGGCATCATGAGCAGTAGATTTCTGAACAGGATATTTCATGAAAAACCATCACTTGTTGATGGTTTTTTTTGTATTGTGAACAGGGACCAGAAAATGGGCAGGAATAGATTAAAGAGATTCCAGCAGAGGGTTGTAGTGGCGAAAAACGCCGACAATGTTGTCGGCGTTTTTTACTCAGGCTCATTTAGATATACATAATGTAAGAAATAGCCTATATGTTTAGAACATACGTGAGCTATATCATGTGAAGTTTAAGATACTATGCTAGTTTGCTGCTTCATAGCAGCTGCTGGGCACTGAGCCGAAACCTCGATTTCAGGAAGGCTGCGACTTTTTAAACGGGATGCAGGACAACTCCCTTCTTCGTCACGCTTGGTTTCCCAATTGACCGGGTTGGTCATATCCGGGATGCGCTGCTCCAAAATGGCCTGATATTGACGTGCTTTCTCTTCCAAATGGGCTACGCGGCTCTTGGCCTCTTCAAGCTGAATCAGCGCCGCTTCCTTATACTCCATCATAAGTGCGAATCGCTGCGAAACGGTTGAATCACCTTCGAGGCAGAGATCGACGTATGTTTTAATATTTTCAATCGGTAAACCTGTCTGCTTGAGGCATTTGACGCCATGTAGCCAATTGATGGATTCTTCATCAAACACCCGAATATTATTTTTATTACGTTGAATGCTCGGAACCAAGCCTTTATCCGTGTAAAAGCGAACAGCGTGCTCTGTGAGTCCCGTAAGCTGGGCAGCATCCTGGACAGTATACATATGTACTCCTCCTTCTAAAAAAATATTGGAGACCGCTTGACTTCGTGTAAGACGAAGGAGCTAGGGTTATTGTAACGCAAGTCGGCCGGAAGTGGAATCCTCGCTTCGTTGCTGAATTTCAGGAATACGTGACCACTTGCGATTCACAATTGAACCATAGGAGGAATTGAATATGCAAACTGTAACCTTGAACAATGGAGTGAAAATGCCGATTATTGGCTTTGGTGTCTACCAGGTTCCCGATGCTGATGAATGTGAGAACATGGTATATGAGGCGCTGAAGGCCGGTTACCGCCTAATTGATACCGCTGCCGGTTACCTAAACGAAGAAGCGGTTGGACGTGCAATTAAACGCAGTGGCATAGCGCGGGAAGAACTTTTCATCACGACCAAGCTTTGGATTCAGGATGCAGGATACGAAAGTGCCAAGCGGGCGTTTGCCAAATCGTTAAGTAAGCTGCAGCTCGATTATCTGGATATGTACCTCATTCACATGCCGTTTGGTGATTACTACGGCGCATGGCGTGCGATGGAAGAACTATACCGTGAGGGCAAGATCAGGGCTATCGGTGTCAGTAACTTCCTACCTGACCGCCTGATGGACCTCATCGTCCACAACGAAGTTGTGCCTGTCATCAATCAGATCGAAACTCATCCGTTTCAACAGCAGGTCGACAGCGGTGTTTTCATGAAAGAACAGGGGATACAGCACCAGTCATGGTCCCCGTTCGCCGAAGGTCGCAACAATTTGTTCAGCAACGAAGTCTTGGTTTCCATTGCCGAGAAACATAACAAATCCGTCGCCCAGGTTGTACTGCGCTGGCTTGTGCAGCGGGATGTTATTGTTATTCCAAAATCAGTACGCAAAGAGCGGCTTATCGAGAACTTCGATATTTTCGACTTTGTACTAAGCCCGGAAGAGATTGCAACCATTTCCACACTGGATACCAAGGAAAGTCTATTCATGAAGATTGATAATCCTGAAGTTGCCAAGATGCTGGGCAATATGAAAGTGGATTTGTAGCCAGGAACTGATTGCTAGGTTTACGAAACGTAGCAGTATCTTGGCAATAATAGTAACAATAGCAACTCAATACAAAACGCCGACTAATATGTCGGCGTTTTTAAACATTCCAATATTTTTGTTATGCTGCAGATGTCTTATCTGACTTATGCAGAAGCTGAGAGCGACGACCGAGCAGATAACCTGTCAGGGAAGCGAGCATCTGTTGAAATACCATGCCAAGCACAACCGGGACAGCAACAGGTGGCGGAAAATACGAAACAGCGAGTACTGCGCCTGCGCTGATATTGCGCATGCCTCCATTGAATACGAGAGCGACCTGATCGGCCTCGTTCCAGCCCAGCAATCGGGCGATGAAGTAACTTAGCGCATAACCGAATGATGCCAGAAAAATAATGATGACCGCAAGTCCAGCGAGCTTCCAGTTGAAATCGGCCAAGTAGGGCGCAACGACAGATCCGTTAATAGCAACAACTGATGCCATAAACAATTTGGATAACGGATTCAACCTTGGTCCCCATACCGGGACAATGGCCCCTTTGGTCCACTCATTCAGAAGCATACCCACCAGCGATGGCACAACAATCATCCAGAACAGACTGCTCATCATGGCTGCCGTATCCAATGTGACACTGGTGCCGATTAACAGGGATAACACCCCGGGCACTACAAAAGGAGCAAGCATGGTATCAATCAGGATGATGGATAGCGTAAGTGCGATATTGCCCCGATAGATACTGACCCAGATGAAGCTGCTTATTCCTGTAGGGATAACTGCTGCCAGAACCAGGCCTGTTATGGTATACGCATCTGTAGGGAAAACCAGATGACCCATACCGAGAGCAATTAGAGGCATCGCCAAATGCAAAATAAACAGACATACAAACAGGGGGAACGGCTTCTTCAGCACGTTCACAAAATCCCGTATCCCAAGACTGATACTTCCAGCGAACGTCATGAACGCAAAAAGCCAAGGGGATAAAAAGGTATAAGAAGAAAGAAAACTCCCGCATAACACGCCAACAATAATGCTGATTGGGGTAATCAGTGGCATGATGCGGTTCAAGCGTTGGTTCAAGGCTTGAAGCATAATCATGACATCCCTTTACCGTGTGATTTTACTATTATACATGTTAATAACGTTGGCTGCAGACCCATTTGCAAAGAAGCAGTCTTAACAGGTATCATGGACTTGGAACAAGGATTCCGATTAGGAGAAGGGGAGATGATCATGTTCATAAGAAAAAGAAAGCACACGTTAATGATGACAGGCCTTATTGCATCAAGTATTCTGCTGATTTCAGCCTGTTCTGTCGTGGAACAAGCCAATCAAAGTCTAAATTATGTGAGTGGGGCTACTGATTATATAGAACAGGTATCAAACGCCGGGGCTGATCTGCAAGAGCTCGCATCGAGTGCGGTGAATAATCCGGAGATTACAACGCAGATTCAGGAGAAAATCGATCTGATCCAAGCAGAAGCAAGTGAATTTTCTCAGTTGACTGCTCCTGCAATAGGAGAGAGCATTCATGAGAATCTGGTTAGTTACAATACTCAATTAACGGAAGTCGTGGGCAATTTCGAGAATACAATTGCAGAGCAAGGTTTTACGGCAGAAAATTGGGAGAAGACAGGTATTCCTGAACTGATCACGAACATCAATAATTTGAAAGATCCGCTAAGCGGACTTCAGGGTGAATAAGTTGAATTGATCTTAGCACCTTAAGACAACACAGTTTGAAATTCTCATATTTTATAAGGGCGAGATATCGGAATGATTGAATTACCGCTATGCTCGCTTTTTTATTTTCCGAAAACTCATGCATATTTAATATCACAGGAGCTAGACTATATCATGTAAATAGGAGATGTATATGACATTTATCTCATATTTATGTGAAGATGATCTATGGTTTGACAAGGTTGGGACAGAGGCGTATGATAAGTATATAAGTTAATAAAATATAGTTACTTACTATAAGTTATGAAATGTACCTAAATATATTTTGCCAAAGGAGAGCTGAGTCATGACGGAGCACAATGGAAAAGTGATCATTATTACAGGTGGAGCAAGTGGTATTGGTAAAGAGACAGCACTTCAACTTTCGGATCAAGGTGCGACTATTGTTGTCGCTGACTATAATGAAGACGGAGCCAAGAAGCTTGCGGCAGAGATTGAAGCAGCAGGCGGAACAGCGGGCGCGTACAAAGTGGATGTATCCAAAGGGGACGAGATCAAAGCCCTGATCGACTGGACCGTAGAGCAATATGGTACGTTAAGCGGTATTTTCAATAACGCAGGTATTGGACTTGTGAAGCCATTTCTGGAGATGGACCCGGAATCCTATCACAGAGTCATTGATGTAGACCAGCACAGTGTATATTATGGCATGTATTATGGCGCGAAAAAAATGGTTGAATTGAATGTACAAGGTACCATTGTAAATACAGCTTCGATCTATGGAAGTGTTGCCGCAGTAGGCAGCTTCAACTACAATGCAGCCAAGGCTGCTGTTGTTATGATGTCCAAATCCGGTGCATTGGAACTTGCAGAACATGGAATTCGTGTAATTGGTGTGGCACCTGGCTTTATCGAAACACCGATTCTGGGTGATGACCAAGCCATGAAAGATGCACTTGCTACTCAACATATGCGTGGAGAGCTCATTCAACCCGAAAAAGTAGCCAGTGTGGTTACATTTCTGTTCAGTGATGCAGCAAGTGCAGTGAACGGGACAACCGTAGCTGTAGATGATGGATTCCTTAGCTTCAAAACCAAATAAAATAAAGTAAGTAACCCTTTTAATCTAAGGGAACTCATCTCAAAAAAAAGAAAAACAGAAAAAAACGGTGCAGAACGATTTATTCGTTTTGCACCGTTTTTGTATTTTCATTATAAAGTAATTGTGGCATATAAGACGGAAATAAGTTTGTCGAATCATCCCGAAATTTCAGAGATCGTGATACAATTAACAAGGTTATAGCTTTTTATCATTTTGTGGTGTCATAGACAATTCGAACGCCGAGAGAGCCATAACTCTCTTCTTTGTAATGACATTGAGAACAAGTTTTGGTCGAGCACAACGCATCGTTATGAACTTGTAATTTTTCGTTGCACTGTGGACATTTATTTTCAAAAAGAGTCTTCAACACGTTAAACATGCTTAATCACTCATTTCGGATTAATTTACTTGGTTTTCATTATAACGGATTATATTCACCTTGTATAGCACTTTTGAGTGGTATCGAGATGAGATTTATATTGCACGAAAGGAAGCGCATAACCGATGGATCTTCTGCTTTTTATCATCATGTTTATACTGGGTCTGGTCGGTTCATTCTTCTCCGGTTTGTTGGGTATTGGTGGGGCCATTATCAATTATCCGCTACTGTTATATGTTCCATCCTGGATGGGACTGGAGCCATTCTCAGCACATCAGGTATCTTCGATTAGTATGTTTCAAGTGTTTTTCGCTTCACTTGCCGGTGTGATTGCATTCCGCAGAAAAGTAAAAACGGGTAGAAGTGGTGGGGCGATCGTTCACCGCGGATTGGTGCTGTACATGGGCTCCAGCATTCTTGCTGGCAGTCTGATCGGTGGGTTCATATCAGGTCATCTGGACGGAAGAGTTATTAATCTGATCTATGGCATTCTGGCGATCATAGCAATTGTTCTCATGCTGATTCCCGGAAAGGGAAAGCTTGATACCTCAGCTCCTTTGGTGTTTAACCGATGGATTGCAGCAGGCACTGCTTTTGCAGTAGGCATTGTATCAGGAATTGTTGGTGCGGGTGGTGCCTTTATCCTTATTCCCATCATGCTGACAATTCTCAACATCCCCGTACGAACAACGATTGCTTCTTCACTGGCGATTGTATTTATCTCCGCCATTGGCGGCGTTATAGGGAAAATTACGGGTGGAGACATTCCGCTAGAACCCATTATATACACGGTGATCGGAAGTCTGCTAGGCGCATCCCTTGGTTCACGGGTTAGTTCGATGATCAATGTGAGGGTACTTCGATATGCATTAATCGTACTTATCGCCATCACAGCGGTTAAAGTCTGGTCATCCATTCTGTAAAATCACGTATATGGGAATGAACAATGACGATTTCGTAACCAAACGGTTGAATCGCCGTATATAGGTTATGAACATGAGCTGAAGCGTTGGATACACGATCAAATGAGTTCAGTTTTCGTCCATGGAGCACCTCATCTCCTTTCATGGATACATGTTTAACATTAATAGAAGTTGAGGTATCCACCCTATGAATAACGTACTTACAGAACAGGCTGATGCAGGATATCGGCTAGCTGAGCAGAAAGCATCTCAGTATTTTACTTCTCTTAGGCAGCAACTTATGGAAAATACGTATACAACAGCACTTACCCAAGATATTCATGTATGGCAAAAGAAACATATTCATCGTTTTGCCTGGCTTTCTCTTTTATCACCTAGCAAAAGAAAACCGGATCCCCGGGATGTTCATAGATATATCCACTGGATGAATACTACTGGTAAGCTGGATGATTACCTGGATCGGAGTATCTCCTATATTTATATGCGAGATCTGGGGCAAGCCCTCAATTCTCCAGATACGCAGGCCCGGATTCAGCACGTTGTTCAGAATACCAAAAAATACTTTATGGGCTCTGCCGCTGGGCGCAAAGGACAGCCTGATTATATCAGTCTGGCTGCGTTGTACCGGTGGGGACAGAAAGAGCACATTGAAACGGCTGTCATCTGGGTAATGAACAAATTAAAAAACGTATCATCCAACATCCCGAAGGAGCTGGATGCAGAGCAGGCGCAGCGGAAGCTCATCAAGATCATTCTCGGCGTGGTCCTTCATGTGGACGATGAGATGAACGAGCAGACACCACCTGAAGAGCGTGCGCGGAGGTTTGATGCGGCGATCAGACTTGGTTATTCGTATGGTTTGACGTATCCATTTGTGGATGACCTGCTGGATTCTCAAGCTTTGACTGTTCAGGAAAAAGAACAATATTCCCTGATGATACGCGATGCACTTCTTACAGGGGTTGTACCTGATCTGGGGGAGTGGAAAGGCTGCAATCTTGAAGTGATTGAATATGTACATTCCGAACTTCGGGAAGCATTTGAGTACATCAAGAACTACCAGCATCCAGAGAAACAGCGGACGTTCTTAGAGCAATCCTATGTCTTTTTTCAGTCGCAGGAGATTGATCGCAGCAAGAAATTAGCCAATGCGAATTATACCAATGAAGAACTGTACATTCCGATTATTATTAAATCTTCCTCTTCCCGATTAATCGTCCGGTCTGTACTCAGTGCGCCAGTGGATGAAGGATTCGATCTGCGGACGTTTTATTACGGGATCTATAATCAGCTGGCCGATGATTTTGCCGATATGTTTGACGATATGGAAGAAGGGGCAGTAACTCCGTATACGTACTATTTGAAGTACCGAGATCTGCGCCCTGATCTGATTAATCCATATGAATTGTACTGGGCAGTCATCTCTTACCTAATCCATGATGTATACAACTCCGACGCCAAAACCCGTGAGGTCATACTGGATCGTGCTATAAACGGTCTAAAGCGTTGTAAAGAACGGTTGGGGCAGCAGAAATATGATGAAGTGATGACAATCTTTGCCTCTGGGCAGCCCGAATTCAACCAACTGGTTCAACAGATGGTGCGAAAAGCAGATGACGTTGATTTCCTCGATAAATTGTTACGGGATCAGGTTGTGCTTCAATTGAAAAATGACAAGCAGGAGAAAGAGGAGTTCAAGCAGACCATTCGAACGGTTCGCGAACAGATTAATGTGGAGTTGCAGATTGCGAAACCAAATGGACTACATGAGATGAAAGAAACATTGATCGATGCAGCCAATTACAGTTTGCAGGGAGATGGAAAGAGGTTACGCCCCATATTAACTTGGGTTATGGGTGTGCGCGAGTATGGTCTACCTGAAACTTCTATCGTTCCGCTGCTAAGATCACTGGAGTACATGCATACCGCTTCCCTGATCTTTGATGATCTGCCTACGCAGGATAATGCTTCGACAAGGCGTGGACGTTCCACGCTGCATCAGGTACACAATAGCGCCACAGCAGAGCTTACTGGTCTGTTTCTCATTCAGAAGGCGATAGGAGAGCAATCCTCGTTGAATCGCTTTGATGCGGCAACTGTGCTCACGCTCATTCAATATTCGGCTGAAAAAGCAGAGGATATGTGTATGGGGCAGGCAATGGATCTGAACTCCAAAGGCAAGGAATTAACACTTGAACAGTTGAATATGATCTGTTTTTACAAAACAGGCATTGCCTTCGAAGCTGCACTGGTCATGCCAGCCATACTTGCCCAAGTGAAGGAATCGGAGATGGCTATGCTGAAAAAGTTCGCTTATCATGCGGGGATCGCCTTCCAGATCAAGGACGACTTGCTGGATTTCGAGGGAAATCATCTCATTCTTGGGAAACCTGCAGGTCAGGATGAGCGGAACAATAATTCAACCTTTGTGTCCATTCTTGGTGATGAAGGCGCGAAGAAAGCGATGTGGGAGCATTATTGTCTTGCTACAGATGCATTGAACGAGATGCCGAAACCTATTCCATTTTTGAGACATCTATTGGATTATCTTGTTGGTCGTGAGCGCTAAACTATTTTTCTCACCATTCCTTACTGCATGTGACTTATAATGATATATAACGACAAAGGTCGGGACTCCAGAGTAGTGGATCCCAGGCCTTTTTTGACTTTATAGACACAATTCTCTTAAAAAGATTTGTTTCAAAAGTTGGATTTCTGGGTATTAAGCAGGTACTGTTGTTTTAAAACTGACTAATTCTTATAGAACATCTTATATCAGGAAAAACGTTAGATTTCGACAATCTTTACATGAAGTTTATATGCCAAAAGGAGAGCTTATAATGCAGGTTCAAAAGGTCGATCATCATGAATTGTTCGAGCAGATCTATAACCAAGCCCCTATTGGAATTGCACTCGTTGCTCCAACAGGACAATGGATGAAAGTGAACCCTGCTTTTTGCTGTATGCTAGGTTATACAAGTGTTGAATTAATGGATCTCACATATCAGGATATTACACATCCGGATGATTCACCACAAGATATGATCTGTAGTTACGAGCTATGTGAAGGTACATCAAAAGAAAATCAATACGAGAAACGTTACATCAATAAAAATGGTGACATCTTATGGTGTTCAATACATGTTTCCTTGGTTCGAAGCGAATTTAACGATGAACCTCTTTATTTCATTTGCCATATTGTTGATATTTCCTATCGTAAACTGTCTGAACAAAAACTTCTACATAGTGAAGAAGTGTTCAAACTTATTACGGACCATGCTCAGGAGATCATTTATATTGCTGATTTAGAGGGCGTTTGTCGGTTCTGCTCACCGTCAGTCCAACAAATATTGGGTTATTCCCCGGAAGAAGTCATCGGCCGAAACAATAATGCTTCCTTTCACCCACAAGATCTGGAACGGATCTCACAGATGGATTTGACTAAAGGTAATCTGTTGAATATTAGAGTCCGCCACAAAGATGGGCATTATCTTTGGTTTGAAACCACATACAAGGTCTTTGGTGATGCGGAGCATGAACAACAGATTCTTACGATTGGACGAGATATATCAGAGCGAAAAAAACAAGAGGATATCAGTGCTGAGGCTGAACGGATTGCCTTCATTGGTAGTTGGGAATGGGATATGGTCAAAGACCATATTACATTTTCAGATCAGATCTTTGAGATTTTTGAACTTGAACGCACCTGCAAACCATATCGTATAAGTGATGTTTTTGATGTTATGAATTCCGAAGATATAGCCTCTATACAAAAACATATTACAGGGGTAAAACAGGGTGAACCGCTTGATTTTGAATACAAACACATCAGTTCTGATGGAAATGAGAAGTATCTTCACTTGCGCGGATTGATTACACTCGATGAGAATCGTCAGCCAATCCAGCTAAACGGAACACTACAGGATATCACTGAACGAAAACGCATCGAATTTAAATTGCAGGAATCTGTGGAGCGATACACTTCGCTTAAGAAATACAATCATGACGCCATTATCTCGTTTAACATGGATGGTAATATTATGAATGCAAATCCAGTAGCGGTGAAAATGACGGGCTGTCCCGTGGCTGAAATGATCGACACAAGTATAAGCAGATTTATCGGAGCCAGTAATCTGGGTCTGATTCTGGGCAGTAATTATGAGATGGCTGAAAAGGAGATCAACGCTGTTCGGCACACGGATGGATCTGAGACAGAAGTCTTGGCTACGCTTGCTCCAATTATTGTTAACCAATCCAATGTCGGGTTTTACCTGATTGCGAAGGATATTACGGAGCAGAAAAAACTACTTGTAGCCAAAGAAACGGCGGAGAGAATGAATAAGGCCAAAAGTGAATTTTTGGCGATGATGAGTCATGAAATCCGCACACCCATGAACGGTGTAATTGGGATGACCGATTTGCTCCTGGATACCCCTGGACTTAGCGGGGAACAAAAGGAATATATCGAAATCATCCAGAAGAGTGGAGATTCCTTGCTTGCCATCATTAATGATATTCTTGATTTTTCCAAAATCGAATCAGGCAAAACTGATCTGGTTGAAGATCCTTTTGATCTCGTAGAGATCGTGACCGAGACAGTGCAAATTGTAAAACCACTGGCTCGTGAAAAAAAGCTGGATGTTCGTATGTGCATAGAAGATGCTATTCCAACTCCGGTGTATGGTGATGCTTATCGACTTAAACAGGTACTTACCAATATCATCGGCAACGCGGTCAAATTCACTTTAGAAGGCGGCGTGGAAGTTAAAGTGGGAGTTAAGGAGCAGTGCAGCAATAACGTGCAGCTTTATTTTCAGGTAAAGGATTCGGGCATTGGCATTCCGGCTCAGAGGAAACAACAATTATTTGAACCTTTCTACCAACTGGACAATTTTATGACCCGCAAACCCCAAGGGACCGGTCTTGGCCTTGCCATTAGCAAGAAACTGGTGGAGCTTATGCAGGGCGAGATCTGGATTGAGGAATCGGATGAACCGGGTACAATATTTATATTTACCGCCCGATTTAAATTAAATAACGGTGAAGAAAACAACAGGTTGGATCAACAGCAGAAGAAGAGCAGAACATCAGCCTTGCGAATTTTAATCGCAGAAGACAATGAGGTGAATCAGCTCGTCCTTAGCAGAATCGTTGAGAAAAAAGGGCACTTTGTGGATCATGTGGCAGACGGTGTTGAGGCAGTCGAAGCGGTCAAACACAATTCGTATGATATTGTCTTCATGGATGTGCATATGCCAAGACTGAATGGCTTCGAAGCGACAAAAGTGATTAAAAATTCTTTGCACCCCGAGAGTTGTCCATACATTATTGCGGTAACTGCAAATGCGTTAAGAGGAGACATGGATAAATGTTTGAAGGCAGGCATGGATGCGTATGTCAGCAAACCGATTAAAATTGAGTCCATTATGCAAGTGTTGGAGACCTATTACATCAAAAATAATCTCTAAATATTAATCTCTGATTGCACTAAAAATGGATCGGCAATAGAGCCGCTAGCTTATCGTCAATAGGCTACCGGCTTTTTTGCTGTTCCATTACGTGGTCCACTCCTGTATGCCGCAGATGCGACTGTGCACAAATCCCTAAGGATTTTTGATCCATAATTTCGAGATGTCCATATATCCGAATTCCGCTGTCTGCATACCGAAGATGCTCTGATCCAGTTCAGCCTGCTTGTTCATGTGACAGCCATGCAAGATCCAGCAGTGATCACGTAGCAAGGCTTCAGCTTCATCCAGGAGCGCAGTACGTTCTGCCCGATGAAGCTTAGCGAAATGATCCAGTTTGTCATCCAGTAGAGACTGGAATGCAGGAGACATACACATATGAAAATGGTTGGACAGGTTTTTGAAAAAATGAATCATGCCGTACTGCCAATCTTCCTCCAGTATCTCTTCAGCGAGGATCAATTGTGCGTTCGTGGTTTCCTCTGAGTTGAAATAATCCACAACGGCTTGCATGCTGATGTTCAGACCGATGGACGCTGCACGGCACTGAAACCACTCTGCAACATCTGTATCCTTATTATGCTTATACGATAATGTTACCGTCTCACCCTGGTACCCACAGTTATGCAGCAGTTCAAGAGCATGCTCAAGAGAGGCAGCGGACCAGTCTTGGGCTGCACTTCTCCAGGGCAGAAAGCTGCTGGCTGGTGTGATCCGATTCCCACCGAGATCTCGGACAAGCGCGACCGAATCATAGACGATACGCAGAGCATGTCGAAATAGGGGATGATGATGGATGCCTTCCTTGTGAAAATTGAACAGCATATACTGACAACCAAGCGCCGGGTAATTGATACTGTTCGTCTGATCACAGCCTGTTGTGACACTCAATCGATCTGTACCCGGTAGCTCATAATAGCGATCATTCGGACTCAGGTCAGGCACAAACCAGAAATGGACTTGATCCAGATGTGGCCTGATTCCGTAGTACGCATCAAAAGCGGTAAGCTCCAGCACATCTTCATTCAGCTCAGAGATCTGAAAAGGACCGGTACCAATTAAGGTATTGGCTACATTGTAATCGTAGGGCAGGATCGTCATCCGAATACAACTGAACAGATGCAAGAAGAACCGATTAGGACGATGTAGAACAAACTTGATGCAGTAATCACCAGCTACTTCCGCACGTTCAATATCCCGATACAACCAGATGGACGGACTATGCACATCAATCAATCGTTGTAACGTCGCTTGAACATCCCGGGACGTCATGACACGTCCGTTGTGGAAACGTACACCTTTTCGGAGATAGAAGGTCCATAGGCGATGATCCTCGCTGCACTCCCACATGTGAGCCAGTGCTGGCAGGAAAGATTCTGTCTTGGCATCATAAGTGATTAATGTATTACAGACCTGGCTCAGCAGATAGGTTTCAAATGCAGTATAAACAAAGGCCGGGTCCAGATCACCTAACTGGCGTGACCTCATGATGCGCAAGATATCCTGACCTGAGGAAGTTTCATCGTGGCTGTGAAATCCCATCTGTTGATGGAGGGAGAGCATGAGCTGTTCTCGCAGTGAATCATGCATCTGAACGTTTCCGATGAGTTCAATGGCGTCTTTCATTTTGCCTTTACCCAAAAGTTCGGTAAAACTCGCTTCCAGCGCCTCATTCATGCTGCGCAGCATCGTTAGCTTCGAATGATGTCCACGACCACGTCCCGGTTGCCAATGGATGAAGCCCAGTTCTTCCAATTTTCTGAGAATGAATTTCACATTACGAGGGGTGCAGCACAGGGCAGCGGACAAGCTATCAATGGTTACAGCTACAGGTTCATGGAGCTTGAATGAAAGCTGTTCGGCCCCGGCGAGCCTTATAAAGTGTGTATGTAGGGTATCCATGGTCATGACTCCTCTATTAAAGGTGAAAAGTGTGATCATATGTTTACACTTTTCTTTCCCCCTTTTATCCTTACAATTATACATTAAAAGAGGTAGTTCAAAAAGTCCGCTTTTGAAGCATTAGAAAGAATAGGAGAAGTTCGCATGAAGCAATATTTAAGGCAAATTCACCCCTTGGCATGGACGATCATTATCGGAACCATGTTTGGACGTCTTGTGACGTCAATGAGTATCCCGTTTCTATCCATCTATCTGACACGTGTACTAGAAGCTACACCGACCCAGACCGGTATTACTGTGGCCGTTAGCTCGCTGGCAGGTGTAATGGTCAGCTTTTATGGAGGTTATATTTCGGACCGGATCGGGCGCAAAATCGTGATGTTAATCTCGGTATTTAGTTGGGCAGGTGTGTTTTTCATCTTTTCAGCAGCAGAGCATCTATGGGTGTTCTTTGTTGCCAATACGTTAAACGGATTATGCCGCGCAGTATTTGAGCCCACCTCCAGAGCACTGTTATCGGATATTACTTCTCCAGAGAACAAATTGCTGGTGTTCAACCTCAGATATGCTGCAATTAATCTCGGTGTGGTCTTTGGGCCAATTATCGGATTTCAGCTGGGATCATCTGAATCAACGTTCCCATTTGTGATTTCCGGCTTGGTATACATAGTCTATGGACTTGTGCTATTTCTACAATTCAAGCTACAGCATGCCAATCTGCCAGAGCCTCATCAGGCAACCGCACCACGTTTGCGTGAAGCACTTATGACCACCGGCCGCGACCGGGTGTTTTTGCCAGTATTAATCGGTACCACATTTTGTGTTCTGGGTTACGGGCACTTTAGTTCTACGTTGGCACAGTACTTGGCGAGGAGCCCGATCTTTGAAAATGGAAGCCAGATGTTCTCGTACATGCTGTCCCTGAATGCCGTGACGGTACTGATTATTCAGTATCCTCTTGTGCGAACCTTCCGAAACTTTCCACCGCTTGTTCCTCTCATTGTGGGTAACCTGCTGGTTGCAACCAGTCTGATGATGGTCGGAATCGCTGAAGGTGTACTCATGATGATGATGAGTGTCATACTATTTACAATTGGGGAAGTATTGTTGTTCACGATGATGGATATGCTCATCGACCGGATTGCAAAGCCGGAATGGAAAGGGACGTATTTCGGTACCATCGGCTTTAATAATATTGGTAGTGTCATTGCTCCTGTCATGGGAGGGTTGTTGCTAAGTCAATTTGGAGCGGAGAATGGGCTGGCCGTTTTTGTACCTATTGCGCTGACGACTGCACTGGGAGTACCTTTTCTTCTGATCGCACATAGACGTCTTGTTGTTAGAGAGAAGCAAGCCGAATCCACATCATTAAGTATGTAGCGGAAGTTGAAAAGATTAATGACATGAATTAAATAACAATTCAGTTAAAATTATCTTGACGAATGTTAGTCCAGCGAATACAATAAACAACAAATATGTGAAACGGGTGGGATGATGATTATGTTTATGCCTATACAGATTTCGAATCGATAACTGAATACGCATGAGCATAGTGACATTAATCCAATTATTTTGCAATGATCGCGTTGGGACAGTCATGTTTGTGCACCCCTGTCGTGGACGCTCATCATTATTGCGATGCAGAGGAGATACGGGAAATGCTTTGCATTTCATCCGGTCTCTTTTGGTTACAAGCTGTAGATGAACATTAGTTCATCTATGGCTTTTTTGCATGCATTCCACCAATCCGTTCACATGGAAAGGAGCGTTTGGAGCGTTATTTTATAAAAAACTAACTTGTTAAAAAGGAGAATGTACAATGGTCAAATTACGTTCTACATATCAATTATGGGCGGGAAATCCCGATTTTAATGTCATTATGTATGACTCATCCTAGTGGGGATAACAGCGACCAAAAGGTTATTCTGTCATCGTAGTTTCAGTGTAAAGTTCTTTAGTTCACTTTATATAAATAAACCAATAAAGAGGTGGGACCTGTGCCCAAAACAGAGAAAAGCTCCATGTCATGGCTGCTGCGCTATCTAAAACCAGTCAAAGGACGGCTGGCCTTACTTTTAATCATGTTGCTCACATCAACGGGGCTTCAGCTCTTGAATCCACAGATCATCAAACGATTTATCGATACAGCAGCAAGTGGGGGAGTCCTCACCAATCTTGTTCAACTCGCAGGAATATTTCTGGTTGTTGCCGTGTTTAATCAACTCATCACGGTAGCGGTAAGTTATTTGGGGAATGATGTGGCCTGGCGGGCCACGAATCAACTGCGCGGAGATCTGCTGAAGCACTGTCTGCGTCTCGATATGCGTTTTCATAATGAGAAAACACCTGGTGAGATGATTGAACGTGTGGATGGTGACGTAACGAGCATCTCCAATTTTTTCGCGATGTTCATTGTGCAGGTGATCGGGAGTTTTGTACTGCTGGCCGGAATTCTCGGGTTTATGTTCAGCGTTAATGTGCCTATTGCTGTGGTTATGACCGTGTTCACATTATTATCGATCCTGTTCATGGTCTTCATCCGAAATCTGGGCGTGGACTCTTCCAAAAATGAGCGGGCGGCAAGTGCTGCTCTGTTCGGATTAATTGAAGAACGTATTGCCGGGATTGAAGATGTGCAAGCGAATGGTCATGTGCCGTATGTGATGAACCGCTTTTACCGCACGATGCGCACGGTATTCCGTAAGGGAAGAAAAGCCTGGCTGCTTCGGGTTATTCCGTGGAATACCACAGTAGTTCTGTTCGCTCTGGCGGTCACTGCGGTGCTTTTGCTGGGTGTGCATTATTATATGGAAGGTCTAATCAGTATCGGAACATTATTTCTGATCTACCAATATACGCAGATGCTGAATGATCCGATTGAGATGCTTGGAGATCAGGTGCAGGAGTTCCAAAAAGCAAAATCAGGCATGCTGCGCTCCAGAGAGCTGTTGTCCATGCGCAGTGTGATTGAAGAGGGCAAAGAGGAGCAATTGCCGGAAGGACCGCTTGGGTTGGAATTCAGTCAGGTGCACTTCAGTTATAACCAGGATAAACCGGTATTGCAGGACATTACTTTTGCTATTAAGCCTGGTGAACGTCTGGGAATCATCGGTCGCACAGGTAGCGGCAAATCGAGTCTTAGTCGTGTTCTTCTCCGGCTTTACAATCTGGATCGGGGTACGATCCGTGTAGGTGGAACGGATATCACAAAGCTTTCATTACAAGCACTCTATCGCCGGGTGGGTATGGTGACACAGGATGTGCAGTTGTTTGATGGCACGCTGCGTGACAATCTGACCCTGTTCAATGGAGATGTATCGGATCAGATGATCAAGGAGACGACGGATCGCCTTGGACTTAGCCAATGGATTAATTCACAACCAGAAGGACTTGATACGTATCTGGCTGCAGGTGGAGCTTCATTGTCAGCAGGGGAAGCACAGTTATTTGCCTTAACCCGCGTATTCCTGACCGAACCAAGTCTGGTTATTCTGGATGAGCCTTCGTCACGTCTCGATGCTGCGACCGAAGGTATGCTGCAATCTGCAATTGATCAGTTAATGAAAAAATCCACCGGAGTCATTATTGCTCACCGACTGGCTACGCTGGAGAAAGTTGACCGGATTATGGTGCTCGGGGATGGAAAGGTACTGGAGTTTGGAGCGAGAGAAGAACTTGCCAGTAACCCGGCATCTCATTATGCCAGACTGCTCATTACAGGTCGAGAGGAGGAATTGGCATGACTGTAGCAGGATTTATAGGCCGTTTGTTTCGATTCAGGGCTTTGTTATTTGTAATCAACGGATTGTTATGGTGTATATTTCATTCCTTGCCGTTAGCTATCGGGATCGGGATGCAGTGGTTTTTTGATCGAACGACAGCGGGTTCTAATGACTACATGTGGCTTGCTGTGCCGCTCATCTTCATTGCTTTGGTCCGAATGGCACGGGTGGGCACATTTTTTGTAGCCTTCTATGCATGGGTTACGTATCTGTATCATGTTCAGGCGATTTTGCGAACCAACATGCTCGCAGCGATCATGCGCTGGCCGGGACGTAATCTTCCGGCTTCACCAGGGGAAGCGATGAGTCGCTTTCGGGATGATGTGGATGAAGTCGTCGAGTATGTAGAATCATGGGTAGATTTCTGGGGACGGCTCGTATTTGCCGTTGTATCCATCGTCATTATGGCGAACATTAATTGGCAGATCACATTGGTTGCCGTGCTGCCATTGGTGGTCGTTACCTTACTTAACAACCTGTCCGGAAATCGGGCTCGGAAGTATGCACAGGTTAATCGTGAAGCGACTGGGCGAATTACCAGTTTTATTGCGGAAACGTTTGGAGCAGTGCAAGCCCTGAAACTGGGTCAGGCCGAAGAGAATGTCTCTTCACGTTTCAACCAGTTGAATGAAGATCGTCGTCAGGCTGCACTTCGAGACAATCTGTTCAAGCAGTGGATGAGATCAATGAATCAGCATGTGCTAAGTATCTGTACCGGACTGATTCTACTGATGTGTGCAGCTGAGATGAAAGCAGGGAACTTTACCGTAGGTGATTTTGCCTTATTCACAAGTTATCTTGCCAATATCGGATTTAGCATTTCACTGTTTGGTTATATGGTGTTTCAGCACAAAAGGCTCAAGGTATCCTATGATCGTATGCGTAAGCTATTCCGCCCAGGGGAAGAAGACCAGATCATGGATTCAAGGGAAATCTATCTGTATGAAGATCCGCCGGAGCTTGTAAGTGAACAGAGGGACCCTAAAGAGAAGTTGCAATCTCTTGAGGTGAATAAGCTGACTTATCAATATCCGAATTCTGCAAATGGCATAGAAGAGATCAGTTTCCGTCTGAAACGTGGACAATTTCTTGTGATTACAGGACGGATCGGATCAGGTAAATCAACGCTTGTACGCACACTTCTTGGACTGTTACCCAAACAAAAAGGGGACATTCACTGGAATGGAGCAGCTGTTGATCCAGCCACGTTCCTGATGCCGCCTAGAGCCGCGTATACCCCGCAAGTACCAAGACTTTTTAGTGATACGTTGAAAGAAAATATCGTCCAGGGCAAACAGGGTAACACCGAGCAAGCGCTGGAAAAAGCCATTCGTCTGGCTGTGATGGAGAAGGATATCAAACATCTGGATCAGGGGCTTGAGACCCCGGTTGGTCCAAGAGGGGTGATGCTGTCAGGCGGGCAGATTCAGCGCGCGGCCACAGGACGCATGTTAATGACGGAGGCGGACCTGTTTATCTTTGATGACCTGTCCAGTGCACTGGATGTGGAGACAGAACAACAAGTATGGGAAGGGCTTTTCCAAGAGCCGGATGTCACCTGCATTGCAGTTTCTCACCGCAGGGCAGCACTTTCCAAAGCAGATCACATTATTGTGATGAAAGATGGACGCATTGAAGCCGAGGGAAGTTTGGCCGAACTGCTTGCCACCAATGAAGAGATGCAGCTGCTGTGGCAAGGGGAGCAAACCCCCGCCAAAGTTGGATAGCTTTACAATTTTGAAAAGATAATAAAAAGCAAAAAAAGCCTTACAGGCGACTCCTTGCAAGAGTACAGTCTGTAAGGCTTTTATCGTTATAACGAGTGGAAAGATGGAATATTTTTATCTCATCATTTGAGCAATCAAGGAATACGCAATGATGACCAGGAAGATAATAGTGATATGGTTAATGGAGAAGATAAACATCCGTTTGGACCATTTCTCTGTTTCTTTCTTATCAAAGGTAGCCACACTAAGAATGAGCCAGGCCAAGCTAACCAGAAATGCCACAATAGCGACAAATGGACTCATTGGCCAGAATAAAAAGCTGGAGATCAGTAACAGTACCAGATACACATTGGTCTGAATGTATGTTCGTCTGATGCCTTTAACAACGGGTAGCATGGGAACACCAGCAGCTTTGTATTCGTCAAAACGACGAATCGCAATCCCGTAAAAGTGAGGCATTTGCCATAAGAGCATCGTAACAACCAATGCCCAGATCTCGAAATGACCCAGTTCCGGTGAAATGGCTGCCCAACCGATGAGTGGAGGCACAGCACCCGAAAGACTTCCCACTTCCGTATTGTAGATCGTTGTACGTTTGGTCCACATCGTGTAAGGGAACACATACAGCAACAGACCCAAAATACCGAATACAGCAGCGGATGGGGAAGCGATGTACAACATGATGCCCCCGATAATGGTGATTGCAATACCGAGAATCAGACCCGACTTGGTATCTACGCGTCCCGTAACAGTAGGACGTTTCTTCGTACGTTCCATGATCGCATCGATATCACGATCATACAAGTTGTTAAACACCCCTGCAGCTCCAATAATGAGAGAAGATCCAATAAAGGAAAGGATGATTGGTACAATATTAGCTAAGATTGAAGCATCAAATACATATAAAGCCAAACTTAAACCCGCAAACATGGCGATCAGGTTGGACTTGATGATTCCAATTTTGATTGTATCAAAGAATACTTTCGGAATCGAGCTATACTCCAGGCTGATATTGGTCTGTGAACCATTATTCAATGTTTTCAAGAACTCACTTCCTATATCTATACTTATATATTATGTCGCTATTATACCATTCAATACACTATGTGATTTAATTAACGTTTTAGTATTTAAAATAATGTCATTTGATTGTGAACAATTTAAAAACAAGGTTGTTTTTAATTGTTAAATAATTATTTCTGTGTTACAGGAGAGAATCGAAAAATCCGGAGATAACAGCGATGTGAAGTTTGTTCTGTCATTATAGTGTAAGTGTAAATGTTCTTTTGTTCAACTCACACAGGCTGGATTGAAGAAGATAGATAAAGATATATGTTGCAAAAAGTTTAAGATTTGTTTATTGTAGATATAAGATATCTTTAATGGTCTTTTTTTGAAATAGTTCTTGTAATCTCCGAATTATCTTCTTTAAGAGAAAGCGGAGGTTATTTTTAAAACATAATTAGAGATATTAAATGTCTGGAAAGGGTGAATAATATGAGTAATATGAATCAACTCTTGGATGTACTTATTATTGGTGGAGGACCAGCGGGGCTTAATGCGGCGCTTGTACTCGGCAGGGCACGTAAGAACGTCGTGGTCATTGATGATGAGACACCGCGTAACTGGGTTACAAGGGAGACTCATGGGTTTGTGACAAGAGATGGGGCAAGTCCACGTGAATTCCGGAAAGCTGCCAAAGAACAGATTGAAGCGTATCCCTCAGTTCAATTTGCATCTGATACGGCAACAGCTGTAACAGGTAGCGATGGTGATTTTGAAGTCAAGACTACACATGGGGCAAGATATCGCACAAAAAAGATTTTGTTTGCAGTAGGGAAGAAAGATCTGCCTCTGGATATTAACGGATTAACAGAGGTTTACGGCAAAAGTGCGTTTGTGTGTCCATATTGTGATGGATGGGAGTTAAGAGACCAGTCGCTGGTCATCATCGTTAGTGGAGATAAGGCATTACATATGGCAAAAGTCATATCCGGCTGGACAGAACGTTATACGATCTGTACGAATGGATCAGATTCCTTAACCGATGAGCAGCGTGAAGAGCTGAAGCGGCATAATGTTACTGTATTCAATGCACCGATTCAATCCATTGACTCTGAAGAAGGGATGGTAAAACAAGTTATACTGAATGACGGTACAGCGATTGCATGCACAGGAGTTTTCTTCCAACCCAAACTGTTCACCGGATCAGAACTGCCGAGAGCCATCGGTTGTGAAATTACAGAGTCGGGAACGGTTATCGTTGATGCTTCCGGCAAAACATCCGTATCGGGTGTATACAGTGCTGGTGATGCAGCTTCCGAGATGTATCAGGCAATCACGGCTGCGTCTCTGGGGGCATTGTCTGCGGTAAGCATTAATAATGAATTGAATTTCGAGAAGTGGGATGAGCCAAGTCATCATTAGAATAAATGAATAAGTGAATAGAACCATGGCGTCATAGGTTCATAAATTAGGGGATTGCATATGCAATCCTCTATTTATTGTTATCAACTTAAACGTTGAACGATTCAATAGAAAGTAATTCAGCCGGAAGAAAATTTGATATTAAATCAATTATGGTTTATTGTATTATCAAATGATACATATTACTATCAATTATATAATCATCAAAGGAGAGATCACTTATGAATGAAAGCAGAACAGCCATCATATGGCTAACGAATACTTTGCTCCACGGCGTACAGTTAAGAGGTGATCATCATGAGTGATGCAACTTATATTCCACAACCCAAAATGTATGGACCACTTGGCAATTTGCCCTTGATTGATAAAAATAAACCAACGTTGTCGCTAGGTGTTCTGGCTGAACAGCATGGACCGATATATCGACTTACCGTTCCCGGTTATTCCGGTTTAATCGTATCTGGACCAGATCTTGTCGCTGAGTTATGTGATGTGTCCCGTTTTGACAAATATGTATACAATGAACTCGAAAATGTACGTGCCTTTGGAGGCGATGGTTTATTTACAAGCAGAACATCAGAGCCCAACTGGAAAAAGGCCCATAACATTCTGCTTCCCACTTTTAGCAAACAGGCCATGAAAGGTTATCATCCCATGATGGTTGATATTGCCGAACAGTTGATCAACAAGTGGGCACGCCTCAATTCCAACGATACGATTGATGTTGCGGATGATATGACACGGCTTACGTTGGATACCATTGGACTATGTGGATTCAATTATCGGTTTAACAGCTTTTACAGACAGGACCACAGTCCTTTTATTGAAAGCATGGTTAGGGCGCTGAATGAAGCGATGCAGAAGAGTTCCCGTTTGAAAATTCAGAATCTGCTTATGGTGAAAACCAAGCGACAGTTCCAAGAGGATATTCAGACGATGTTCTCTCTGGTAGATCAGATTATAGAGGAACGTAAAGCGAGTTCAGCACCCGAAGAGGTCGACTTGCTCGCACGTATGCTGAATGGCAAAGATCCGGAGACTGGAGAAATGCTGGATGATGAGAACATCCGATATCAGATTATTACGTTTCTCATTGCCGGACATGAAACAACGAGTGGTTTGTTATCTTTTGCTCTTTACTTTCTACTGAAAAATCCGGAATCTCTTCAAAAGGCGTATGACGAGGTGGATCAGATATTGGTCAGTGACTCACCACAGTACGAGGAAATTCTTCAGCTTTCCTACATTCGCATGATTATCAGTGAATCGCTACGTTTATGGCCAACCGCTCCGGGATTTGACGTATATGCAAAAGAAGACACGGTTATAGGTGGCAGATATCCCTTGAAGAAAGGGGAAAGTTGCAGTATTCTTCTGCCTCAGCTTCACCGTGACAAAGAGGCATGGGGAGAGGATGCGGAACTTTTCCGTCCAGAGCGATTTGAAGATACAACGAAAGTACCTCACCATGCATATAAACCTTTTGGTAATGGGGAGAGAGCGTGTATCGGCATGCAGTTTGCTTTATATGAAGCAACACTTGTGCTTGGCATGGTCCTCAAACATTTTGAGCTGATCGATTACAGCAATTATGAATTGGATGTTAAACAGACGCTGACGTTGAAGCCGGGAGACTTCAGAATCCAGGTGAAAGCGCGTGAAGTGTCACAAAAGATGAATAAGTCTACCAGATCTATGGAAGAGAAACCTGCTCCTGATGTTCATAAAGACGTAGCAAGTTCCAGTCAAATGGGAGATACCCTGGCCGGTGAAGCAGATGGTAACCCTTCGCTCCTGGTGTTATATGGTTCCAATCTCGGAACGGCAGAAGGCATTGCCAGAGAGCTTGTGGTGAAAGGTCGTTCGTATGGAATCCCAAGCGAAGCAGCCACTCTGAATGAGTGGATGGGCCGCTTACCTCGTCAGGGTGTCGTTCTCATCGTCACTGCTTCGTATAATGGTAAACCTCCGCAAAATGCTACGGCATTTGTAGACTGGTTGAATGGTGCGGGGGCAGAGGAAGCAAGGGATGTGAACTATGCCGTTCTGGGCTGTGGAGATCGGAGTTGGTCCGGGACGTATCAGAGTATTCCTCGATTGATAGATGAGAAGCTTGAAGGATTGGGAGGTAAAAGACTGTTATCCCGCGGTGAAGCCGATGCCGGAGGTGATATGGAGAAACAAGTTGAGACGTGGCAGCATATGTTGTGGCCGCAGGTGTTGAATGCTCTGGGGATCAACGCGGAAGTAGTGAAGCCAACCCTACCAAGCACAAGCAGACTTCAAATGGAGATTGTCCATGAGAAAGCAGAGATGCCACTTGCACAAACTTATGATGCCAGCTATGCCACGGTTGTAGTCAATAAAGAGCTTCAGGCGCTGGGAAGTGGAAGAAGCACGCGTCACATCGAAGTGTTACTGCCTGAAGGCATGAGTTATAGAGAAGGCGACCATCTCGGCGTGTTGCCTAGCAACCAGAAGCAGAATGTGGATCGGATACTCAGTCGGTTCTCACTAAGTAGGGATATTCAGATCCAATTAACTTCGGACGTCAGCCACCTTACACATCTTCCATTGAACCGTCCCGTCGAGCTACATGAGTTGCTCACTCACTGTGTGGAATTGCAGACACCAGCTACCAGAACACAGTTGCAGGAGTTAGCCAATCATACGGTATGTCCACCTCATAAGCGTGAACTGGAAGGCATGTTGGATGAAAACAGCTACAAGGATTATATTCTTGCCAATCGAATCACCATGTTGGACCTGCTAGAAAAGTATGAGGCGTGTGAACTGCCATTCGAAAGGTTCCTTGAACTATTGCCTCCACTCAAGCCCAGATATTATTCAATATCCAGTTCGCCAAGCCTGAATTCAGAGCAAGCGAGCATAACCGTATCGGTAGTAAGAGAGCCTGCATGGAGTGGCAAAGGCGAATACCAGGGAGTTGCTTCATCGTACCTTGCCGGTTGTCCATCCGGAGAACGTATTCTGATGTTTGTGCGTACGCCGGAATCCGAATTTTATTTGCCGAAAGAGGCTGACGTACCGATGATCATGGTGGGACCGGGGACGGGGGTTGCACCGTTCAGAGGTTTCCTCCAGGCGAGAGCTGTCATGAAACAGAGAGGTTTGCCACTGAGTGAGGCGCATTTGTTCTTTGGGTGCAGGAATGATTCAGATTTCATATATCGTCAGGAGATTGAGCAATACGAAAGGGAAGGGATCGTTAAGCTACACACTGCTTTTTCTCGTGCAGAAGGCAAGCCCAAAACGTATGTACAGCATCTGATGAAGGAAGATTCCGAAAAGTTAATTCACATGCTGATGAACAAAGGAAAACTCTACGTATGCGGGGATGGAAGCCTGATGGCTCCTGCGGTAGAAGAGACTTTACAACAAGCATATCAGGAGGTGCATGGAGCAACGATGCAGCAAGCGAAAAACTGGCTCATTCAGCTTCAGGCCGAAGGACGCTACGTGCAAGACGTGTGGGCAGGTAATAAACGAACAGTTGAAACTCCTAAAGCTGTGCATGAGGAAGTACATTAAGACGGAGATGACTCCAATATCTACTAATATACAGTCCTTAATATATTCAAGCTAACAAACAGCCGCTTAATCTGGAGTTTTGTCTCCAAATTAGCGGCTGTTATGATGATCTCACCATGAGCCGTCGCTCGGTTCATTTTCTCACTCCTGAACTGTTAGCGTTTACATTAAAATTTGAAATAAAAATGATTGACAGTCCTTATCTGAACGAGTTTAATTATATAGACCGATTGTTATAATTATTTGAAGGAAGTGGCTTTCGTTGAGTGAAAAGTCTAATGCTAGAGAGTCTATTGTCAGCACAGCAGCGAGACTGTTTTTTTCACAAGGATATCATGCGACCGGTCTGAATCAGATCATCAAAGAGAGTAGTACGCCGAAAGGGTCGTTGTATCATTATTTCCCGCATGGCAAGGAAGAGCTCGCGCACGAGTGTATTCAAAAAGCCAATGAACATATCCTGCAGACATTTGAGAAAACATTTGCAGCCCACGACAATACGGGGGATGCCATTCAGAGATTTATTCATGATTTGGCTCATGAAACAGAAGCAGCCGGGTTTACCGGATTTCTGCCATTCAGCTTCTGGGCAGCTGTGGAGACATCGTGTATTAGTCAGCAGTTGCGTATTGCATGTCAGGGTGTATTTGCAGATTGGCAGGATGTCATTAAGAAACATCTGATTCTGGATGGTGTTGGTGAAGAGAAGGCGCGGGAGACGGCACTTCTGATCATTTCTTTGATGGAGGGAGCACTGATTATCAGCCTGACGAATCAGGATAAACAGCCTCTGCTGACGGCTGCTGAGTATTTGTCGGTTGTGACGAAGAACGCCAAACAGATTCAATAATTTATACCAAGAGATAGAGAAAAAGAAAGTTCGATACGTTTGAGGAGGATGGGATCGTGGAGGTTTCCATGAAGGCTGATTCTGCACAGAATCAACAAGAAACAAAGCAATACAAGGTATTTCCGATTTTGTTCGCAATGCTGCTGAGCGGCTTTATTGGTCTGTTTGGAGAAACGGCATTAAACGTGGCATTGACGCCACTTATGGCTCTACTGGAAGTAGGTCCTACAACGATTCAATGGTTAACTACAGGTTACTTGCTTGTGTTGGGAATCCTGGTACCGGTATCCGGCATGCTGTTGCAGTGGTTTACCACAAGACAGCTGTTTACAACATCTTTGATTTTCTCGATTGCAGGAACATTTGTTGCTGCACTTGCACCTAGCTTCGAAATTCTGTTGGTGGCACGGGTACTACAGGCGATAGGTACAGCTCTGTTGTTGCCACTGATGTTTAACACCATATTGGTTATTTTCCCGATTGAAAAACGTGGCGCGGCCATGGGATTGATCGGTTTGGTTATCATGTTTGCACCAGCAAGCGGTCCGAGTATCTCCGGTCTGATTCTGGCTAATCTGAGCTGGCATTGGATCTTCTGGATCTCCTTGCCGTTCTTCCTGATCTCACTGGTATGCGGTTTGTTGTTCTTGCCTAATATTTCGAAATTGACCAAGCCCAAAATTGACGTACTGTCCATTATCCTTTCTACCCTTGGTTTTGGTGGTATCGTATACGGCTTCAGTAGCGCAGGGGGACACGGGGAAACTGGCGGAGGCTGGACAAGTCCGGTCGTTGTTGCCACTCTCGTTATTGGTGTGTTGTCCTTGCTGTTATTCAGTATCCGTCAGCTAAGAATGAAGCAGCCAATGATGGATCTGCGTGCATTCCGATATCCGATGTTCACGATTGGTCTGATCCTGATATTCATCTGTATGATGATGATGCTGTCATCCATGCTGATCCTGCCAATGTATCTGCAACAAGGTATGGCCGTTACCGCGTTAACTGCCGGACTGGTTCTATTGCCGGGCAGTTTGCTGAATGGTTTACTGTCTCCGGTTATGGGTCGACTGTTTGACAAGTTCGGTCCAAAGTGGCTTGTGATTATTGGTCTGACTATCGTAACGATTGTACTCTTCATGTACACTGGAATTACACCTACAACAACACTGGCGAAAATCATTACGCTGCATGTGTTCATGATGGTCGGAATCTCGATGATTATGATGCCTGCACAGACGAATGGTCTGAACCAATTGCCCCGTGAGTATTATCCTCACGGTACTGCCATCATGAATACGTTGCAACAGGTATCCGGAGCGATCGGTACGGCTGTTGCGGTAAGTATACTGAGCGCAGGACAATCCCGCTTTTTGAGCGGAGTGGCGAATCCGGAAAGTCCAGAAAATCAACTGGCAGGTTTCACGTCAGGTGTACAGAATGCTTTTGTATTCGCATTAGTTCTGTCGATTATCGGCCTGATTGCTTCACTCTTCGTGAAACGGGTCAAAGTAGGATCAACGCCAGGACAACAAGGTCCAATGCATTAATTCATTAAGTAACAATAATAATTAGATATTGTATAAGAGCGATGTCCCTTAACTCTAAGGGCGCATCGCTTTTTTTTGCGTATCTATCTTTTTTCGGTGTTGACGTGAAACGGGTTACAGCCATTAGAGTAAAAATGTAGCTGGAATACGGCGGTTTAAAGAATGAATTTCAGAGCAAATACTTCATGTTCCGGCAAAATTGTATATGTTCATACTAATATAAAAGGGTAATATAGAATGTATTAGTACAATTTTTAACCAATTCGAAAACGGTTTATATTTTATTTTCACTCAAGGAGACATCGTTATGATTATCATCAATCCCATTAGCAATAACATTGAAAAGATGCTGTTGCACTACGAAAAAAACGGCCATCTCACTCTACAGGCTTCGCTTATTAGTAATAGCTCCGTCGTATATAGATTGCAAAACTATTGTCTCAAGGTATATGCTTCACGTGCAAGATTGGATGGGGAGTTAGAAAGTGAGGCACTTAGGGCACTGCAGAGTAATTCTTATGCACCTAAATTGTATGCGTATTCACCAGGTGAGTACACCCTGACAGAGTGGATTGAAGCATTCAAACTGAAAGAGTACCGTGTGACATATGGACATATTCCTCCCAACTTGATATACGATATGTTTACGACGGAACTTCAGCAGATTCATGCTGGATATTGGGACTGGGATGTCATCCGATATGAGAATTTGCTATGGACGGAGACAGGTGATGTGAAAAGAACAGACTTTTGGTTGTGTGAACCTGTGAACTCCAGACGTGAGAGCTTATATAACCAGGTCATTCGAAGAATTGATAACATCTACAATGGCGATCGTACCGAAATGGAGGCGATGGAACAGTACTTTTATCGTCACCAGTTGACTGCATTAGAGATCGAACAAGCTTTCAGCGATTTCAGGTCCCAACGGCCAAGACTGGCGATAGCACAATAAATCTCATACTTAAAACCCCAAAGATATTAGAGATACCTTTGGGGTTTCTTTCATGATATAACATAGCCTTACTTTAGC
The DNA here is from genome assembly GCF_037969885.1 of Paenibacillus sp. FSL R7-0313. Lineage (NCBI taxonomy): Bacteria > Bacillati > Bacillota > Bacilli > Caryophanales > Paenibacillaceae > Paenibacillus > Paenibacillus sp. FSL R7-0313. The sequence goes on along the minus strand of NZ_CP150219.1, from coordinate 5,121,764 downwards.
AGAGTGTACGTTACTTCTTCACCAGGGCCAATATTTCATTCGCAACGAGGTCAGGGCGATATTGATGGATGTAATGATCGGTATCTTTAATGGTTACCTGTTTTGAATCATCTGACCAAGATTTGAATTCTGATTGTGATTTATCCCATTCGGGTTCACTTGCACCAAGGTAGTCAGCTGTCAGTATGGTGAGTGGAAACGGTAAGGTTTGCTTGTGATCTACGACCACTTTGGCATTGGCAGCTATTTCACGTAATTCATCCAACGTATTAACATTACCATAGTTGTGCAACAGCGCAGTTGTATCCAGTTTTTTCAGATCTTCGGGTACAAGTTTCAGTTCATTACGATTGGCATTGGAAGTTTCGACAACCAAGTCAGATTGCATGGAGAGACGGAATAGTCCGGTTTGGATACGGAATTTATTCGCAAAACCACCAATTGTGTCTGCCAAAGAGTCATCGTCATTTGAATAATATTCGGGGCTTCCGCCATCAATCATGACGATACCCTTGACGAGATCCGGGTATTTTTGTGCGAAACGGATGGTCTCCAGCGAGCCGAGTGAATGTCCAACCAATACATAAGGTGGCTTCTGTCCAGATACCTGCAACAATTCGTGTAATTCTTCAGCTACGGTATCGACATCACGTTTCTTATCGGTCTGATCACTGTATCCATAGCCAAATCGATCATATACAGCGAATTTTGTGTTTGGAGCAAGCTTTTCATATAATGGATAATAATCTACATAGGGATTAGCGGTCCCCCAGCCAGAGGCGAGTACAACCGTTACATCGCCTTCTCCGCCAGTATATAGATGCATATTGTCTCCATGTACGTTGTAGAGCTTTCCAGGAGGTACGAGCATTTTTACATCCTGCCTTACCCCTATTTGTTGGTAGATCACGCCTGTACCCAGAAGCAACAGAATTACCGCGAGGTCAAATATCAAAAACTTAACTAATCTTTTACGCCATTTCTTCATGTTCTCTCACATACTCTCCATGTATTTTCTCTATCATATATGCCCAATCTTATAGGAGAGAAAACAGAGTCTTAATTCTATCTTAATTGAGTTTATTTCTGATCAAGGGAGAAGGGCGTGTTCTAGTGAAAATTGTATATCAACGGCCAATGAATTAATATATAGCTACGATATAAGTTGAACTAAAGAATATTTACACTGCTCACTCCGATGACAGAATAACCTTCCGATCGCTGTTATCCCCAGATTTTTTTGATTCACTTTTATAACGGTGATAATCTGGTGATAAAGGCGAGTTTATGCTTACGAAGCAGCTTTCCCCAGAAAGCTTTTAGCTCCGCTTCTTTAGGCTATTTCTGTCCTCTACGTTCTAGTGTCAATGTATAGTTCAACTGATATAGTTGATATATCTTAATCAAAAGTTGAATCACAGATTGATTATATAGAACAGAAGGTATGTATAATGACAAAATACGAAAATCAGCTCCCGACATCAGCCGGTATGAACTTCAAGTCCCTAATCAGTATATTGAGAGATTCCATGCGTGGCAATGTAGAGCGGAGGCCATCAGGCACGATGCCCATGGAGGTATGTGAACCTGCAGACTCATTCAGTGCTTCCGATAATTCGCAGGTTACATGGTTTGGCCATTCAGCCTTTTTCCTTGAAATTGAAGGGCACAGGTTGCTCTTTGATCCGATGCTGGGCAATCGTCCATCCCCTGTATCCTGGGTGGGTACCAAACGTTACAGCACGAATCTACCGATTCAGCCGGAGGATTTCCCGGTTCTGGATGCAATCATTATATCGCATGACCATTATGATCATCTGGATTATAACTCCATCCGCAGATTGAAGGATAAAACAAAGCGATTTATCGTACCGCTTGGGGTACGTCGAAGGCTAATTCAACTGGGTGTGCCTTCGGAACAGATTACAGAGCATAACTGGTGGGATGAGTTTACGTTCAAAGGTCTAACATTTGCTTGTACACCAGCAAGACATTTTTCGGGCAGAGGATTATTCGACCGTAATTCTACCTTATGGTGTTCGTGGGTTATCGCTGGACAACATACAAAGGTGTTCTTTAGTGGTGACAGCGGATACGGTCCTCATTTCAAGGAAATTGGCAGTAAATACGGTCCATTTGACCTCACCTTGATGGAATGTGGGCAATATGACGAGCGGTGGTCCAACATTCACATGATGCCGGAAGAAACGGTGCAAGCACACTTGGATGTAAAGGGGAAGTTGCTTATCCCGATTCATTGGGCCGCATTTACGCTGGCCTATCATGCCTGGAATGAACCAGTCGAACGAATTACGAAGGCTGGACATGCCTTGCAAGTTAAGATTGCAACACCCAAAATCGGCGAAAAGGTTGTGCTTCATACGGAGGATTACCCTACACATCCATGGTGGAGACCGGAATTGGGATGAAAAAATAAAAGCGTTCAGCTCATCGAATGAGTGGACGCTTTTTCTATTACATTTTACATCAGGATTGATAGTGCACTGTAAATTAACAACATACCCATTACGATATTAACAGGACGCTCGTATTTTAATAGAAAGCTCTGGAATAACATGCCACCGAACGCCCAGGTCATATTGGCACTAATGCCGATGAAGGTGAGCAGTAAGGAAAATACGATTAATTGAACATGGGACTGCCCAAGAGGCAGAACAAAAACGGATATGGCAGTAAGCCCATACAGAATGACTTTGGGATTGATAAATTGCAGGGTGAACCCAAATAGAAATGAATAATGATTGACCTTGTTTTCTTGCGCATCTGCAGGTTTACTTCGCATGATTTTGAACGCCAGATATAGCATGTACACACATCCTAACACGTTCAAGACGGGTGTGATCTTGGGAATATATTGATGAAGAATAAGGTTGAAATAACTGGACAGAAACATAATTAGCAGGCAGCCGGCTGCAACTCCACTAATAAACGGAAGGGTCTTGCGAAACCCTTGATTTTTTGCATGCGTCATGGAAATGATGTTGTTGGGTCCGGGTGTAAATGAAGCGATGATTGCATAGGTCACTAAAGGTATAATGTTCATGGTTCCTCCACGTCATCTTAGTTGTGTGATATAATGACCTGAAATGTACGTTATAGCGTACGGTCTTTATTATTGTACAACATGTGCGTTATATAGCACAACATAATTATAAAATGAGGAGGATGGATTTTGAAAAACATTAATAGTATTCTTGCTCAGAACCTGAAACAGCTTAGGGAACAAAGAAAGCTTAGTCTGGACAAGGTCGCCGAAATGTCTGGTATTAGCAAGACCATGCTTGGTCAGATTGAACGTGGCGAATCCAATCCCTCCATTGCAACCGTATGGAAGATTGCTAATGGCCTGAAAACTTCCTTCACTGCTTTGATTCACGAGCCGAAGTCAGATACGACCGTTGTAACGGGCGATGATATTCAAGTATTGATGGAGGATGAGGGAAGGGTTCGGATTTATCCGCATTTTCCTTTTGAAGAGGGTCGTCGGTTTGAAATATATATGATGGAGATGGACCCCAAGTCTGAGTTGAAAGCTGAACCGCATATCGAAGGTACGGAAGAATTTATTACTGTTTTTGAAGGGGAAGTTACGATTCGGGTAGGGACGGAAGAATATACGGTGAACCAAGGGGAGTCAATTCGTTTTGGAGCGGACAAGCCTCATGCCTATGTTAACTCCGGTGCTAAGGAGAGCAAATTCAACATGGTCATCCATTATTCGAAGTGACAATAAAGCAGCCTGATGTAATGAACTGCAACGCCGCTGTTAGTTGTCTCTAACAAATGGGGTGCAGTTCGATACATTAGCTGCTTTATGATGTGTGCACTATGGAGCCCAACCGCTTGCGATTGGGGACTCTAAGTTAAGGCTTTTCTTTGGCCTGACGCTGGATTTCCTTGGTTGTTAATGCTTTATCATACACTCTTACGTTATCCAGACTCCCTTTGTAGAACGGATCAGCCGCATAACGACTCTTGCCCACATAAGCTTCCGTTACCTTTAGATCTTTCGGGTTAAAAGTAATCTCAGAGCTGCTTGCAACCGATGTACCATTCACATATAGAGTACCCACATCACCCTGAAGGGTTACAGCCACATGAACCCACGCTTTGGAAGGCAGTGGATTTGCTGCAATCAGGTTCTGATCTCGACCCTCATTATGAATGGTGAATTGTAGCGCTCCATTATGCTGGGAGGGAGTAAGGAACATATGCCTGGTCAAACCATTTCCAAAGTCGAAAATACGCTGCCAGGACCCGCCGCCGTCCCAATTGACCCAAGCGCTAAACGTAAAATCCGTTGTATCTGTAATGAGTCCAGGTAACTGTATGAAACTGTCTGTCCCATTAAATGTGGCAGCCTGATTTTTGCCACCGGCAGCAGAACTGACCACGTTAAAGGCTTGTCCGTGATATTCGTTTTTACTGGAATCCTGTGCGACTTTGGCAAGTTTTTTGTGTTCAAAAGTATACTCCCCGAGCAACGGGCTTACCGCTTGCTGTGGAATGATAACGTTAAACGTTTTGGAGCTTACCGCAGTTCCTTTACGAATCGTTGCAGTTAATTTTACTTTGGCATCGCCCTTACCGGCGCGTGGTCGCTGTACTACACCTGTAGTGGATAGAGCCGAAGCATTGGAGCTTTTCCACGTAATCTCTGCATCACTTGTTCCCTTGGTAGGCAGAGACAGATTAAAGAACACTTGATCTGTATTACCAATGCTCAGATCCTTTTTCACCGCATCTACAATGTCTTGATCACTCCGTTCAACACCTTGACTTCCCCAGATGGCTATCCCGGAGGAGGAGAGGGCGCTAAAGGTCAGAACCGTACTTTGAGATTCCGAATTCCATTCATGTGTGAAAACGCCTTTGTACAAAACGTTATTCGAAGTGATCTGAACCTTGTTGTCTGCACCAAGACTCCACGTTCCTGTCACGGCACCATGAATCTGCCCATCTGCCGTGAACTGAACGGTCTGGGATGGCTTGATGTCCGCCGTGATGTCCTTACCATGATTCACCCATTGGTACTGACCGGCGATATCCTGAGTTGTCAGTTGCGTGGTATCTTCTCCCAAAGCCGCATAGCGATATGGAGAAACAACGGGCCAACCATCTGCATTCATATGCATCTCATGTACGCGAACTTCATGCTCTTCGCCACGCCCTGGAAAGCGGGTATGGAAGATGAGAAATTGTTTGCCAGTCTCCGGATCAATATAAGCAGAGTTATGCCCTGGCGATACATAGCCGCTACCTAGGCCTGTGCCTGGATCACCGATCTGTCTCTCGAACAGGAAGTTCCCCATCAATTTGACTCCAAATGGCTCAATAGAACGATCATCAAACAACGGTTTATCCTTGTCCGCTTTAACGTTGATCATATCGTTTCCTTCCGCATCGAGGAAAGGTCCATCCGGTGTTTGGGAGCGAGCAACACGAATGTTGTATCCTCCATCAGCACCTAGTCCACCGTAAGACAGGTACAGATAATAATAATCGGTTTCCGGACTGTAGAGCATGTAAGGGGCTTCAATACGACTATGATTGCCTCCGGTCAGCTTTTTGCCATAACCTTGATTTGGCAGTGGTTTACCTGTCGTCGCGTCCATCTCCAGAATGAAAATCCCTCCGGAATACGAGCCATACACCATCCACAACTTGCCGTTTTTATCATAAAAGACATCAGGATCAACCACATTGGGATGAATCGTTGCATCGTAAATGGTACCATCCTCACTGATCTGATCCCACATGCCGGATTTCAACAGAATGCCTTGATCCTTATAAGGGCCTTCGATATTGTCTGCGACAGCAATGCCGAGCGCTGATCGCGGGGAGTCCCCTTTACAAGCATTGTAGTACATATAAAATTTGCCGTCCGCGAGTTGAATGACATCTGCTGCCCATAACGTATCCGTCTGCGCCCACTCCAACGCTTCAGCGAATTCCTTGGTTACATTGGGGACAACAGGATTGTTATCTGTAACGCCGGAGGCGACGAGATCCCAGTTCAAAAAGTCTTTGGACTTGGCTACTTGCAGGTGTGAACCAAAAATATAAAACGTATCATCCACCTTAATGACGGAAGGGTCATGCACAGAAACATTTTTGAATGATGGAGCAGGAGTTGCGATAGTTGTGGTGGAAGTCTGCGAGTTACCCACGGGTGCCTCTGAACCATTTGCGAACACCGAGACCGGTGCCAAAGTTGTTGCAGTAAGTAATGTGGTGCTTAGTACAGAAATGTTAAGTACGCGTACCCAATAACGTTTCATACGTTTCCCCTTTCCTATTTCCCGGAATGAAAAATAACCCGATACTTGGCAACACACGATATAAGGTTCGACAGACCTCCTTTGGGTATTTCATTATATCAAGCGCTTTCATTTGTTATATTATCAATTGATTTATATGTTTGTAAACCATAAATGTGATGTTTATAAGACTAAAATGAATAAATAAAGAGAGACGGGAAGAGCTCATAAAGCTTCTTGAATTCAAATAAACCAGTCATATTTCTCAAATTTAGGATTGAAATTAGGTTATGTGATGGGATATTATTACGTTTAGATTAGGCATTTAACTATTTATCAATCATTTTAAACTTATACGAATTAAAGGTGAGTATTCTTTAACGACAATTCCCAACTACATAGGAGGTAAGAACATGACCACATATCAAAATCAATTAATTGCACAATACAAGTTTGAAGATACCGTTCAGATCGGGAAGGACAGCTCGGGTAAGGGACATGATGGTATAGCCAAAGGTGAGATTCGACCTGTGATATCCGAGTTGAAAGGCAGAACGGCGGTGACTTTCAACGGGGGAGCGAATGGAACCTCTTATCTGCAATTACCCTCGAATCTGCTTCAGGATGTAAGCGATAACACTGGAGTTACTATTGCCACTTGGGTATTTCTCGGCAAAGGGTCCAATGTGTGGGAACGCATTTTTGACTTTGGCAAAGGCGAGAAGGGGCCGTATATGTTTCTGACGCGTCAGCTTCTGGGTACGTTAAATGCCGGCGATAATCTGGTTGTACACCCAAGTCGAGGAGTTGCAAGTGGAGAATGGCTGCATATTGCACTCTCTGTGGCAGGCAGCCAAGGGGGGACGTTGAGCAGTGCGGGTCCGATTGTGTATGTGAACGGGGAGAAGGCCGCAGACGGTTCGATCAGTCAGACGTCCAGTGGCAATTATGCCAAACTGCGCGAATGGTTTGATTCTTTCACCGATCCTGAGAACTATAGCCAGAATTATATTGCACGTTCCCAGTATGCAGCGGATGTAGATTTTGCAGGTTCGTTATCCGACTTTCGGATCTATGGGGCAGCGCTCACCATGGATGAAGTCATTGAAGTGATGTGTGAGTCACTGACAGATGAAGCGATTGTGAAGCTTGCCGCAGACAAGTACTTGTCCTTCCCCAACCGAATCATCACCAAAGATGTGTCACTGCCTGCAGATTTGTTGGGTGGTAAAGTCACGGTGAATTGGAGTTCAAGTGAGCCGGAAGTCTTGTCCGAGAACGGAAAAGTTCAGGTAATCACATCGGCACAAGAAGTTACGCTGCGTGCGCTTCTGACAAAAGGTGAAAGCAAGCTGAGCCAAAGCTTTGACGTGTCTGTTGTACCAGCGCATGTCCCGCCTTATACGGTCACTATCCATGGAGATCAGATGGTGGCTGATATCAGTGAAGTGATGTATGGTTTGTTCTACGAGGATATTAATAACGCGGCAGATGGCGGTATCTATGCGGAGCTTGTTCAGAATCGATCATTTGAATCCTTTGCATTTGACACATATTCACATGACTCAGGGGAATGTGGTTGTTCGACAGGTCGAAATCGTGAACCTTTGTTTGCCTGGTCAGGTGATACGGAGAAAATGTTCGTACAGCATACGAATGGACTGAACGTTCACTTTAACGTGCAAGACCCTGAAGTAAATGCTTATTATGTAACGGTTCAGGATGGGGCAACGATTCAAAATCGTGGATTCTCAGACTCCAACCAGCATTGTGCCATGTCCATCAAGCAGGGTGAGGCGTATGATTTTACCGTATGGGCAAAAGCAGCATCGGCAGGAAAGATTACTGTTCAATTGCAGGATGGAAGTGACATTTCCATCAGTGATTCGGTAACGCTGCATGTTGAGGGCGGGAACACATGGAAAAAATACGGCTTGTCCCTGACCGGAACGGAGACTGTACTTGGTCAACTGGCACTTACGTTTGCAGGTGACATCTCCGTCGATATGGTCTCCTTGGTGCCTCGGAATGTATGGGGAGCTGATCCGACAGAAGAAGGAATATCCGCTACAGCACATGCCAACTACACAGGTAATCCAAACTATCGATTGAGAAAAGATCTAATTCAGGCACTCGCAGATCTGCATCCGAAGTTCCTGCGTTTTCCGGGAGGATGTATCTCGGAAGGGTCCTTTATATGGGACAACGTATACGATTGGAAGGATTCTGTGGGACCTGTTGAGCTGCGTAAAGAGAATTATAATGTCTGGGGTTACATGATGACGATGGGCCTCGGTTATATGGAGTACTTCCAACTGGCGGAAGATCTGAATGCCGCTCCGGTTCCAGTCATGGCTTGCGGTGTGTTGTGTCAGGCACGCTCGGATTATGCTCACCCTGCGGGTGGCGCTTTAAGGGATTATTATATCCGCAACTTTACAGATCTGATTGACTTTGCGCTCAGTACAGACTTTGAACACAACGAATGGGCGGCTGTACGAAGCCAGATGGGCCATCCTGAACCGTTTGATCTTCGTTATCTGGGTGTAGGTAATGAGAACTGGGGCAATGAATTTTTTGCCAACTTCGAAGTATTCAAACGTTCAATAGATGAGTACATGAAACAGAACTATCCTGATCATGAGCTGCACATTATCTCGACGGTTGGTGCTCAGGCGGATGATGATGCGTACCAGGAAGGATGGAAGTTCCTTAGTGGGAACCTCACCGGGTCAGCTCAGGTTGCTTTTGCAGATGGTGCTGAGGTGATTGAGGAGACCGTAACCTGGTATGAGAATCAGGACAATTACATGGACACCATCGCAGATGAGCACTACTACCGCTCCAATGAATATTTGCTGAACAACGTAGATCGATACAACTATTATGACCGGGCTTATCTTGAAGACGGAAGTATCGATTGGAAAGAAACATCCAAAGTATTTGTTGGAGAATATGCTTCCACGGACAAAAACACGCTGGCAGGAGCGGTCGCAGAAGCTGCGATCATGACTGGGTTTGAAAATAATGCAGATGTTGTTCGTTTGGCTGCCTATGCGCCATTGTTCAACAAAGTACTAACGGACGGTACTTACCGCTGGACGCCAGACTGCATCTGGTTTGATGATGAAACAGTATGGTATACACCGAATTATTATGTACAGCAGCTTTTTGCAAAACATGTAGGAAATCAGGTACTTGAAACTTCGTTCTCCACCTATAGCAAAGGCAAACCGTTGAATCTCATTCCGCGTGGCGGCATCGAGATTGCAACAGGTCATGCAGACATCGTGGTGAAACGAGTTACAGTGACGTCCAATGTGGATGGCACCATACTGCTAGATGAAGATTTCAGGGAACGTACACAGCCTAGTGAGGCATGGAGACAGATTCCCGGATCGGAAGGATACACGTTAACCGCAGGAAGAGGGCTCATCTTGAACGCACAAGTAAGTGGATTAAATGGAGTGTACCTGCTGAATGACGAATGGACCAATTACCAAGTTCACGTTGAGGCTGAAAGAATTTCAGGTGAGGATGGTTTTTACATCGGTGTGGGACTGACGGATATCTCACCGGAGAACAAGGATGTCATCGAGTACGCAATCAGTTACGGGGGAAATGCCACGGGAGTGAAGGTGTACAAACAAGGGATCGAAGGTTACACATTAGGAGATTATTCATCGAGTTCAGCAGCAGGTAACCTAAGAGCGGCCAACTATGAACCACTCGAGAATGGGACCGATTATACGATTACGGTTAACTATGGTGGGGACACAGGAAAGAATCTGATCTGCTCCTATACAGATGGTCACAATACCAGCAAAGTTCTGGATTACAAGCTGGAAGCTTACAACCGGGAAGTATTCCACTCTGTTACGAAAGATGAACGTTATGTGTATGTGAAACTGGTCAATGCAGATGGTGTGGATAAATCAACCCGGATTTGCCTTCAGGATCTGAAGGTGGATGCTTCAGCCAGATTGATCACACTTACTGGAGAAGATCATTTGGTGCATATTCCAAATGTGAATCAGAAGAATGATGAGAAAGTGATTCCCCAAGAACAGGAGATCACACTGTCCGGGACATCGGTGGTCGTTAACTTAACAGCTCATTCAGTGAATGTATTAGTTATGGAGATTCTGAATTAAATTCATATCATGAACAAGAGACCGCGATTATCGCGGTTTTTTGGCGTTCCAGTGCAGAGGGTCAACAAAAGATACCCAAAGTAAATAGCCCACACTATTGCGGTGATCTGGCTGCTCCTATAATTAACGTTGAAGGAGGAGTCAGCTATGCGTTCCAACTACAAACAATTTATCCGAAACGTTCCACTTCATCTCATGATTCTGCCTGGACTGCTCATTATTATTGTATTCGGTTACATTCCGATGGCGGGGCTCTCTATTGCCTTTCAGAATTTCTCTCCCATTGCCGGATTCAAAAATATGAATTGGGTGGGTTTGGACAATTTCAGGTATCTGTTCGATCTGCCGGGGTTCTCGCAGGTTGTATGGAATACGGTATTTATATCAACGATGAAAATTGTGTCCGGCTTGGTGATCCCGGTGCTTGTAGCCTTATTGCTCAACGAGGTTCGCAAGACAGGATTTAAGCGAACGATTCAGACGGTAATCTATATGCCTCACTTTTTCTCATGGGTTATTCTGGCGGGAATCATCGTGGATGTGTTATCTCCAAGCACCGGGATCGTTAATATGTTGCTGAAAGCCGTGGGCATTGACCCAATTCAATTCCTGGCCAGTAATGAGTGGTTCCCTTACATACTAGTCATCACAGACCAATGGAAAGAATTCGGATTTGGTACGATTATCTATCTGGCTGCCCTCACGAATATTGATAAGTCTCTATATGAGGCCTCTGTTATGGATGGTGCGGGAAGATGGAAACAGACATGGCATATCACACTGCCAGGCATTCGCCCGATCGTCATTTTGATGGTAACGCTTAGTCTGGGGAATGTACTCAACGGTGGCTTTGACCAAGTATTTAACCTCTATAACCCACTGGTATATGAGTCAGGAGATATTTTGGATACGATGATCTACCGGATCGGATTGCAAGATGCACAGTATTCCGTCTCGACAGCGTTGGGTCTGATCAAATCTGTCGTGTCCTTCATATTTATCGGACTTGGTTATTTCTTGGCCTATCGGTTCGCGAATTATCGGATATTCTAGAAAGGAGGCAGAATCATGCACCATGCTTCAAGAGCCTATCGGTGGTTCCTAGGGTTTAACTACGTCATCCTGACGATTCTTGCCTTGTTATGTCTGTTCCCGATTGTGAATATATTAGCGATTTCATTTAGTTCGAGTGATGCGGTCAAAGCAGGAAGCGTCACATTCTGGCCTGTGGATTTCACGTTGTCCTCCTATCAATACATTCTGGAAAATCAGCAATTCCTGAACTCGTTCGGCACTAGCCTTCTTCGTGTCGTACTAGGAGTTACGACCAATCTGATCTTCACGATTCTGGTAGCTTATCCGCTCTCCAAAGAGGCTGCCAAATTCCGTTCAAGAACGTTCTATGCCTGGATATTCGTATTCACCATGTTATTCAGTGGAGGATTGATCCCTGGTTATCTGGTGGTTAAGGAAGCGGGGCTGCTGGATTCCATCTGGGCGTTGATTTTGCCAGGCGCTGTTCCGATCTTTAATGTACTTTTAATGCTTAATTTCTTCCGGGGATTACCGAAGGAGCTTGAAGAAGCTTCCTGGATGGATGGGGCAGGACATTTCCGCACCCTATGGAGCATTTATCTTCCAATCTCTCTGCCAAGTATCGCGACCATTACGTTGTTCGCCATGGTGGGACACTGGAACGCCTGGTTTGATGGCATGATCTATATGAAAAGTCCGGAAGGGTATCCGCTTGCTACCTATCTTCAGTCCATGTTGCAGCAGGTGACGATGATTCAGAGTGAGATGATGACGCTGGAGGATGCAACGCTCTTAAGTCAGGTATCGGATAGAACCACCCAAGCTTCCCAGATCTTTTTGTCCGTTATTCCGATCCTGCTTGTGTATCCGTTCCTGCAGCGGTATTTCGTTCATGGGCTTGTCGTTGGAAGTGTAAAGGGATAAGATCGATAGGAGGAAAACCGATCGATGGAAGGAGCCGATTTCTGGCTCCTTTTTTGCTATTGAGGAGAGAGCGTGAGGAGAGGAGGAGGGAAACATTGCGATTCATCCGGGGGAGATGGAGAGAGTCATCCATTGTTGTTAAACTGATGATTGCTTTTGTACTGGTCATTCTGCCCTTGTATGGGATAAGCATTATGATTACGCAAGTCAGCTCCAATCAAATGCAGACGGAGGTGGAGAAGGCACATGAGTCCAAATTGTACTTCTACCATAATCATCTGCAATTCGAATTGGAGCGAATGAGTTCGCTTGTTACAGAATTTTCATTTGATGAAACCATGTCCACACTAAGTACACGAGCCGCAATTATGAGCAGGTATGAAGTCACGTCCAGTCTGAACAATATCCACAATAAGCTGGGTCAGATCATGGTGACAAGTCCCTACATTAGTGATGTGGTGTACTATGTTCCTGCTCTACACAAACGGGTCAGTGCTGCGGACGGGATTCGCGACGTGGAGGATAACGAATGGCAGAATCTGCTCGCCTCGATGGGGAATCTGAATGGCGAATTATCACATTCCAATAACGATCTCTATTTCCTGAAAAGTAATCCATATAACATGAACCATGAGGAACCGCCCAATTTCATATTAGGAATACGCTTGTCAGCTGAAGAATTGAAACACCGATTGCAACAGCTGTCGGAGACGGGTGAGAGTGAGATTACACTGAGTTTTGGTGAACAGCAACATGTAGTGATCTCTTCTTCAGAACAGCCAGCACCTGTTAAACCGATTCGAACAGTTTCGCCTGAACCGTCCGAGTCCATGCAAGTTACGAAGTTTCAATCTGATCCATATCTCTATTATTCGTTACATGATAAGGATCACTCGTTCACCCTGACAGCCACTATACCGCAAGATGTGCTGAGGGCACCGCTGGAACAATACAACGTATGGTTATGGATGGTCACCTTCATGTCGGTTGTGATTATTATTGTCTTCTCGTTTTCGATCTACAGATCGATTCACCAACCATTAGCGGTACTCATTCGAGGATTCAGGATGGCAGAACAGGGCCAGACAAGCGTACATATTCCTTCATCCAGAAGGGATGAATTCGGCTATTTGTACTCTCGATTCAACCATATGATAGAGCGCTTACATATTTTGATCGATGAGAATTATGTTGCACGGATTCGAACAAGTGAAGCGGAACTTAAACATCTGCAATCCCAGATTCAACCTCACTTTTTATACAACAGTCTGTTCAGCATCAAGCAGATGGCTGAGGTGGAGAATGTGGAGCTCATTCAGGAATTCACCGACTATCTGGGTCAATATTTCAAGTACATGTCTCGGGATTCTCATACAGAGGTGTCGTTGGGGGCTGAAATTGACCATGCGCTGGTCTATGCATCCATTCAGAAAATCCGGTTTGGTTCGAGGATTCAATTGGAATTGGAGGATCTGGATGCGAGGTACAAAATGATTTCGATTCCCAGAGTTATTATCCAGCCGATCGTGGAAAATGTGTTTGAGTATGCACTAGCCAAACGTAGCCAGGGAGGAATTCTACAACTATCGTACCAACAGGATCAGGACAAACTGTCCATTCGCATTGAGGATGATGGGGATCAGTTAACCGACGAAACGTTGAATTACCTGCAATCTGCCTTTGAGGAAATAGAGCGGAAACATGGAAACGAAGAGATAACCGGGCTCTTGAATGTGAATCAGCGATTAAGAATCAAATTCGGGGCTGCCTATGGTCTTACAGCGCAGCGAAGTGAGCTCGGTGGGTTGTGCATTATAGTGAAGATTCCATGGAAAGGGGAGTAGCGACATGCAGCGGATGCTTATTGTAGATGATGAACCCGTTATTTTGGATGGATTGTATGCTTTCTTTCAAAAGGCGAACTTTCAGGATATGGAGATTATTAAAGCATACTCTGCCTTTGAAGCCATCGATTGGCTGAACTCGGTCAAGATTGATATTGTACTCAGTGATATCTGTATGCCTGGCATGGATGGCATGCAGTTGATTGAGCAGATTATGGACCGGTGGCCACGATGCAAAGTTCTCTTGCTGACAGGTCATAACGAATTCGATTATGCACACCAAGCCATTCGCAATCCTTGCGTTGTTGATTACCTGTTAAAGACAGAGGGCATGAATCACATTCGGGCTGCGGTAGAACGGGCATTAACACAGATCTCGGAAGAGAATGATTTTCGCTACCAAGCTGCCTGGTTTCGCAGTAAATTACCAAGAGCGCTGCCCCAGTTACAGCGTCAATTGCTGCTGGATGTGCTTAAGCGAACGGATAGGCATGATATCATTTCACTTCAAGAAGAACTGGATGCTGTGCAGCTGCCTTTCGAATCCGATCAACTCGTTATTCCAGTGATCATCCGGGTAGAGGAGTGGAACAACTATCAGTCTCAGGCGGATCGCAGTCTCATCCGCTATGCCGTTGCCAATGTTGCAGAAGAGCTACTGCAGGACAAAGCCAAGGTGAAAGCAATTGATCTGGACACTCAGGTCATCGCGTGTTTTATTCAATCGCAAGAGACGTATCCGTCACACGTATCTGATACGCAAGGAGATCAAGGGAGTCAGCTGGATAGCTGGGTACAGACCCTTCGTTTTGTCTATGGCACATTGGAGTCTGTGCAGCAATCCTGTGCGGACTGCTTGAACCTGTCTGTATCCATTATGGTCAGCGAGCAGGCGGTAGAGTGGAGCAGGGTTAATCAGGCAATCGGGCAGTTACGCCTGTCGATTCATGAGAGTCCCGGGCTTGGGATGGAGAAGCTACTGCGTGTAAATATCCAGGATGAATTACCTTACACCCCTAGCATTATGAATCAACAGGGTGTTGTAACACTACATCTGGATCAGATCAAACAGCGAATAACCGCCGGGGATCGGGAATGGATAGAGTCCTTCCATAAATGGACCGAGGCAGCGAAGGAGGGACTTCCGGATCCGTTCTTTCGCATGAAAACGTATACGGGTGCAGCCAACGTAATCATTGAAGTTCTGCACGAACTGGGGTTATATGAATCGGCAATGGAAGAAATATCGCTGTCCCGAATGTTACATTTTGATATTCATACCGCATGGACCGATCTGGTCATCTTTTATCAATCGGCATACGAATGGATGATCTCCAAACGAAGCGATGCCCGCCTGAACGACCAATCACAGATTCTGATCACGATCCATCATTATATCAAGCACCATCTGGAGGATGACCTCTCACTCACACGGATCGCACAGGAAGTTTCTCTTAACCCTTCTTATCTGTCGCGTTGGTACAAACGAATTACAGGCAAAGGCATATCCGATTACATCCATGACCGCAGAGTGGAGCGAAGCAAAGAGTTGCTTCTGGGTTCTTCCTGCAAGATGCATGAAATATCCGCGAAAGTTGGATTTAGTGATCAGCATTATTTTTATCGTTTCTTCAAAAAAGCAACAGGCTGCACCCCTCAAGAGTATCGGGATCAGAAAAGTTAGATGATGTCTCAAATGGTAAATCAAAGATACCAGATGTCAACGGGATACACTCGAAGTGATAGCGCTTTCTTTGTAAGATGAAAATATATATAAGATGAATACAATTAAACCATGAACGGAGAGAGCAGAAAGAATCTGAAGAAGCGGAGCGTTCGCCTTTATCAACAGATTTCTCCCTTGGAAAAAGGGATAAAGGAAATCTGGGCATAACAGTGATCGGAAGGTTATTCTGCTATCGGAGTGGATGTTTAATATTTATAGTTCATCTTATATACCTCACGGGAGGAGAAAAAAGGGGGATTCGCATGAATATATCATTCAAGAAGTTCTCATTATTAACATTAACCATGGTACTGGCCACCACACTTGCTGCCTGTTCGTCTGGTGCGGGAAGTGCCGAGAAGGAAGCTGAGTCGAACACACAGCAGGATGCGGGAGGACCACTTACGACATATGACCCACCCATTAAATTGACTTCCACCATGAATGAAACGGGGAAAGAATCGCTCGCCCAAGGAGATACACACGCCAATAACATCTGGACCAGAGGGTACAAGGATGAACTCGGTATTGATGTAACGTACGAATGGATTGTTCCAGATGCCAATTATAACGATAAGATGAATGTCACGCTGGCGAGTGGTGATCTGCCGGATGTACTGAAAGTGAGTGCTGTTCAATTCGAACAACTGCATGAAGCGGGAATGCTGGAGGATCTGACCGAAGTATATGACAAGTATGCATCCGAACTGTTGAAGGAGTTCATGTCTGCTGAGGATGGAGCAGGTTTGAAGCCGGTAACGAAGGATGGCAAAATATACGCCATGGTGAGTTTTCCAGGCTCGCTGGATTCCTCGGATATGATCTGGATTCGTCAGGATTGGCTGAAAAAGGTCGGTCTTGGAGCGCCCAAATCCATGCAGGATGTTATCCAGGTTGCAGAAGCCTTTACCTTCGAAGATCCAGACGGAAATGGCAAAGATGATACGTACGGCATTGCCTTGAACAAAGATTTACCTATAAACGCGTTCTTGCTTGGTTATCATGGTTATCTCGAAACCTGGATTAAGGATGCTTCAGGTCAAGTCGTGAATGGGACGATCCAACCCGAAGTGAAAGAAGGATTACGTGAGCTTCAGACTCTGTATCAGAAGGGTGTGCTTGATCCCGAATTTGGCGTGAAGGATTTTGCTAAAATGATGGAGGATGTGAATGCAGGCAAGTCAGGCATGTTCTTCCTGCCACAATGGGCACCTTTTCAGGTTAGCAGCATGATCAAAAAAGACAAAAACATCGACTGGATGCCTTACCCGGTTCAATCGATTGATGATCAACCAGCAAAAACACAGAATCATCTTAGTCTGGGCGGTATATTTGCCGTTCGCAAAGGCTACGATCATCCGGAAGCGTTAATCAAGTTGCTCAATTTCCAGGCTGAAAAAATGTTCGGTGAGTCTGCCAAGGAAGAACGGGCTGCTTATTTGAATGGACTGACAGGTCTTGGTTTTCATAATGCAACGGTCTCCAACCTGCCAGCCAACAAAAATGTGAAGGCACAGGATGAAGTGGAGCAGGCGCTCAAAACAGGAGATACGTCCGGATTGGAACTCGAAGCGAAGCTGTTCTATGACGATATTATGGATTATCGGAATGGGAATCTCGACAAGTGGCATATGGAGCGTATCTTTGGCCCAGAGAGTTCACAAGGTGTGATTAAATATTATCGGGATAATAACCTCATTGTCATGAATGAATTCATCTATGCACCGACGAGAACAATGAATACGAAGCAAGCAACACTGGATAAACTGAGAGCCGAGACGTTTCTGAAAATCATCTATGGTAACTTGTCAATTGACGAGTTTGATAACTTTGTAGCCAATTGGAAGAAACTTGGCGGGGATCAGATCACACAAGAAGTAAATGATACCATCGCAGCTAACCAATAGAAGGACTAATTGATATAATCCAAGAATGAAAAATGAAAAAATGGTGCGCTCCTAAAGGGAGGCACCATTTTTTGATGCTGATCATTTGCGTTTCAATAACAGAACTCCACTGATCGCTGACGTTTTCTGGCGGTACACCACTTTGAATCCAATATCATTGTCCAACAAACAGTTTAATGCATTAATCAGTAATGCACCGGGAACCAGTGTGAATGTACATGGAGACGTATTACCAATCACGCGTACACTTTGGATTCTGCGCGCAGAACCGGGAATGAGCGGATTTCTAGACCAATAAATTAATACCAGATCCGGTTGTGGAACAGCATTGACACGAGCCATACTAATCATCTCTTTTCTATTAAAGGTTCTTAATAGTAGATGAAAAGTAGAGAAAAGGGTGTTAGACGGAAGACATGATGTTTAATAAATAGACTCTACTTATTCGTTGAGTGCTGTTTGGATGGCAACTTGTCCCCTGGCGTTCCCTTGCCGTTGTTTTTATTGTGACGCGCTTTTTCGGCATTTTCGTTAACTTTCTTCACAAAATCTTGAGTACTTTCCATTTTAAATTACAGCTCCTTCCACAAGCAAAATGTGTATTCCCGATTGTTAATATAACCACTGGAAAGTGATTTTATTTTGGTGACATCGCTAAATTTAATTTTGATTCCACATGCTTAGGTCAGTTGGGACATACTGGACATGGGAAGTTCATGCGTCTAAACTAGATAGACCAGACACACTAAGAAGGGATGCGCCGATCCAAACCATGTTGCAGAAATTCGGGTTTACACAATATGAAAGTCAGGTATACGAGGCTATATTTGCCCAGGATGAACCGCTTGATGCCACATCGATTGTTAATTACTCCAACGTTCCCAAAGCCAAAATCTATGAAGTGCTCAATCGCCTGATCGACAAGGGAACAGTGCTGACAACGATGGATGGGAAGAAGAAACTATATATGGCTGTGGATCTTCAGTCCATTATTCATAAGATCAAGGCTGATTTTGAGAAAGATATTGAGGAATTGAAGAGTTACAAAATCAAACGTACATTCACCGATGAACATATCTGGACTTTAAAAGATGAGTCATCCATCGCGTCGAATATCGAACAGCTTATCGAAGAAGCAGATTCATCGATTCTTTTTCTGGCCTGGAATGAGCGAATGGAGAAATATCGTGAACTGCTGGAGCAGAAGGAAAAGCAGGGAGTGTACGTTGAAGTGCTTGCCATTGGGGGAATGGAGACATCCTTAAACCGGATATACTCGTTGATTCCATTGCTTGATGCGCCAGAACCTTCACAGCTGCTTATTGTGGATCATGCATATCTGCTGTTTGCTGGTGTAGAGCACGATTCATGGCGAGCGATCAAGACGATGTCCAAACCGATTGTTAAAGCGATGACTGATTATTTCTATCATGATGTTGCCCTTACTCAAATTACCAAAAAATATGGTGACCAACTGTTACAGGACGCTGAAATCGAGAAACTGCTCACCAGATTGATCTATTAAAACTATTCTCTTGAAGAATAGTTTTTTTGTTATATCTTTGTTTGAAAATAATCATGAAAATAACTATTGAAACTTTCACCCTTATGGGTTACTATCGTAGTTGTAACTTTTGAGGAGGATTCAAAAATGAATAAGAAAGTATATGTGTTTGCTATCGCAGCATTTGTGGTCGGAACCGTTGAACTGATTTTGGGCGGAATTCTGGACCTGATTGCTACGGATCTTCATCTTTCTCTGGCGAAAGCCGGGTATTTAATCTCTATTTTCTCACTTGTCTATGCGTTGTCTGCACCGATTTTATTAAATATGACGGCCAGATTCGAGCGTAAAAAAGTATATATGTGTACGCTGTTTGTATTTCTGATCAGTAATCTGATCTCTGCGTTCAGTACCAGCTTTTATATGCTGATGGCGGGCAGAGCACTCGGAGCCGCAACGGGTTCACTTATTTTTGTGCTCTCCCTGACCCTTGCAGCACGCATCGTGGAACCACAATATAAAGGACGCGCCGTGGGGATCATTACCATGGGAGGCAGTGCATCACTTATCCTGGGTGTACCGCTTGGTATCTTTGTAGGCAACTTGGCGGGCTGGCGTGAGGTGTTTATGTTGATTGCTATTCTGACCGCAGTGGTTATGGTAGCGATCTGGATTGCGATGGATCGTGTGCAGCCTATAACTGCTGTATCCCTGAAAAAACAGCTTACGGCTCTATGGAATCCAAAAATGTTGGCAATCCATGCTACGACTTTGCTTGTTCTCGCGGGTCATTTGACGTTATATGCATATTTCACACCATTTCTGCAAGAAACGCTGGGTGCCAGCGCGACGATGGTTACCTTTATCTATATGATGTTTGGGATCGCCGCTGTTGCAGGTGGAGGCATTGGGGGCATGTTATCTGATCGCCTGCATCCTGCTAAAGCCATTGTCATTGTGCTGATTCCCTTTATCGTGAGTATGGCTGTCATTCCGTTCAGTGTAGGCTTGCCTCTGATCGCCTTCTTGCTGCTGTTAAGCATCTGGAGTGCACTGAGCTGGACCGTTACGCCTGTACAGAATAGTCTCATTATCAAAACTTCGCCGGAAACAGCCGAAACGCTTATCAGCACCAACTCAGGTATTGCACATGCAGGTATTGCACTGGGTACCTATATCGGCGGCATGGTGATTGATCACTCATCGATTCTGAACACCGGATGGGTTGGTTCTGTTCTGATTCTGCTTGGTTTGGTGTCTGCCATCTATGCCATTAGCGTTAAGGAAAAAACCGTTCAGGCGGTTGCTTAGAATAAAGAAATTAGACAAAAACTTGAACCTCTGCATTCCCATAGACAATGGGTGTAGAGGTTTTTTGCTATTTTACGATAGTATGCGAGAGCAGATTAAACTATTTTCATATAGACTGAAACTTGCTTTATTCATCGTAATCTATATAATTAAAAGAGTTTTAAAAAGTGTCATCTAATGTCGAACTGGATGATATACACAGAGGGGGCGATGATCATGATCACAAAGACGGAAAAACAAAAAATGCTGGATGGCGAGCTGTACATGGCTTCGGATCTTCAATTGTCTGAGGACAGAGAGTATGCAAGGAAAATGACGCGGACGTTCAATCAAACGACGGAAATGGACGGTGAGCTTCGCACCAAGTTATTGAAGGAACTGTTGGGATCTTCAGGTGAACACCTGGGCATGGAACCTAATATTCATGTGGATTATGGATATAACATTCATGTAGGCAATCATTTTTATACCAATTTTAACTGTACGATATTAGATGTGTGTGAAGTTCGTATTGGAGACCATTGTTTAATGGGGCCTGATGTACATATCTATACGGCTACTCATCCACTCCATCCGCATGAACGCAATACGGGTGCAGAATATGGCAAGCCAGTCACGATTGGCAATAACGTATGGATTGGTGGTAGAGCCGTTATTAATCCGGGGGTTACCATTGGAGATAATGTGATCATTGCTTCCGGGTCTGTCGTTACAAAGGATGTTCCGGATAATATGATCGTGGGCGGTAATCCTGCTAGAATTATTAGAGAGATAGAGCTTTAATTTATTTTAGATAGAAGATGGGAAGTGCTTACGAAATGATGACTGAAAAAGAGAAATCTCAATTAGGGCTCTTGTATAACGCCAATTATGATCAAGAGTTAATTGAAGAGCGTTTACATGCCAAAGGGCTTTGTTACGATTATAACCAGCTTCATCCAGCCAAGATCAACGAAAGAGAAGCGTTAATCAAGAAACTGCTGGGGAAAACGACGGATCGTTTCCTGATTGAACAGCCATTTGTATGTGATTACGGCTATAATATTGAAATTGGTGAGAACTTCTATAGCAATCATAATATTGTCATGCTGGATGGAGGCAAAATCAGTTTTGGAGATAACGTTTTTGTTGCTCCCAATTGCGGATTTTATACAGCAGGCCACCCTTATGATGTTGAGCAGCGCAATGAAGGTCTGGAGATCGTTGGACCCATCACGGTGGGCAATAATGTGTGGATCGGTGGCGGTGTGACCGTTCTTGCTGGTGTGACGATTGGAGATAATACGATCATCGGCGCAGGGAGCGTAGTGACCAAGAGTATACCGTCTGGTGTGATTGCTGCGGGTAATCCTTGCAGGGTCATTCGCAAGATAACAGAAGAAGACAAATCAAAGTACAGCAGGGATGTAGTGAAGAACATCTAGTGAAGAATAAATAGTGAAGAACGTGATAGTCGCTAATGATAATGCCCATGTGTATCATCGGGTGTTTCTTTTTGAAAATAAAAATAAAATCCCCCAGACAGAAAACATGCTAGGTATCGTATGACCGACACTTTTTCATGTGATATGTCCGGGGGATAGAAGAATGTATCTGTTACATTTGCTTAAAAAACCTTAACGCTGCAAACTTTTCCCGTTACTGCTGATCACTTCTTTGTACCAATGGAAGGATTTCTTGCGATAACGTTCGAGTGTTCCTGATCCATCGTCATGACGATCCACATAGATATAACCATAACGTTTTTTCAACTGGGCAGAAGACGCACTGACAACATCAATACAACCCCACGATGTATAACCCATAACTTCAACGCCATCTTCAATAGCTTCACCAACTTGAACCAGATGATCATTCAGATACTGGATTCGGTAGTCGTCTTCAACTGTTTTCTCGCCGTCAGCACCCGTGATCAATTCATCAACAGCACCAAGACCATTTTCTACAATAAACAGTGGTTTTTGATAACGGTCATAGAACATGTTAAGCACATAACGCAATCCTTGCGGGTCAATCTGCCATCCCCATTCACTTGCTGGCAGATAAGGGTTAGGTACACCCCCAAGCAGGTTACCTTCACCTGCGATTTGTTTCTCCGGGTCTGCCGTCTGACAGATACTCATGTAATAACTGAAAGAGATAAAGTCTACCGTATTCAGCAACATTTCCTCGTCGCCAGCTTCCATCTGAATCTCGATTCCATTCTCCCGGAAATAACGTTTCATATAACCAGGGTAGCGACCTCTTACATGCACATCACCGAAGAAATAGTTGCTATGTTCGAATTCCATGACTTTAATCATATCGTCTGGATTCGGTGTCAGTGGGTAGGTAGGCATACTGAGCATCATACAACCAATCTGTGCCGTAGGAATGATCTCATGACAGAGCTTCACAGCGGAAGCACTGGCTACAAACTCATGATGGATCGCCTGATAGAGATCTTGCTTGCTAAGCTTTTCCTTCGGCGTATAGATGCCACCGCTCATGAATGGTGCTTCGAGAATGGAATTGATTTCGTTAAAAGTAAGCCAGTATTTTACTTTGTTTTTGTAACGGTTGAAGACAGTGGTTACATAACGCTCGTAGAATCCAACCATTTTCCGGTTAACCCAGCCGTCGTATTCTTTGGACAAGTGAAGAGGTGTCTCATAGTGGGATAACGTTACGAGTGGTTCGATCCCGTATTTGTGACACTCGTCAAACAGATCGTCGTAGAATTGCAGTCCTTCTTCATTTGGTTCCAGCTCGTCCCCTTTTGGGAAAATACGGGACCAGGCGATGGAAGTACGGAATACCTTGAAGTCCATCTCGGCAAACAGTTTCACATCTTCCTTGTAGCGATGATACAGATCGATACCGATCAGTTTCATGTTATCTTCGGTTGGTTCTTCCGTGATTGGCCCCATGATGCCTTTGGGAGCTACATCCTGAGTAGATAATCCTTTGCCGCCTTGATTGTATGCACCTTCAGCCTGGTTGGCTGCAATTGCGCCACCCCACAAGAAATTTTCCGGGAATTGATAGGTTTGATTTTGAGAGTTGATCATGTTTATCGCTCCATTCATCAAATTGATTTTAAGAGGTTGTTCAACAAGCCCGCTTTTGATTACAAATGATGCCCAATGGCATCATCAGCATCGAATATGGAATTCAGCCGAAATGTCCGTTGCTCACGTAGTTTTCCCTACGCTCTGCTACTCCATTTCTAGCTTCATCCCATCTTCTCGGTACTGAAAACCGGTCTTTTTGAACACTGACTTTAAGATGATTCATGTATGACATAAAAAAAGCTTAAACGTTGTAACGGGTTACACGTCAAGTTTTACTTTTGACCCCAATCTAAGGCATACTATTATTCTAAATAAGTTCAACTAAAATTTACACGAAAACGGAGAGGACAGAAATAACCAGAAGAAGCGAAGCGGTCGCCTGAAAGCTTTCTGAAAGAAAGCTACATCGGAAGCATACGCTGTCCCCGGATTTTCCCGTTTAGATATGGGAGTCAAAAAATCTGGGGATAACAGCGATCGGAAGGTTGTTCTGTCATCGAAGTGCCAGTGTAAATAATCTTAGTTGAACTAATACAGTTCGTTAGCAAGAAGGGAGTCTCCGATGTCCAAGTTTGATGAAATTATGAAGCGGTCCGGTTACTCAAAAGCAACTGTGTCACGCGTTATTAATCATTCTCCGCATGTTAGTGATGAAGCAAGACAGATCATAACGGATATTATGAAACAGTTGAATTATATTCCCAACCGGAATGCGATATCGTTATCTACGGGACAAACAAAGCAGATTGGAATTGTGACCTCTACCACAGGTGAGATCATTCTTACATTCATGAATCAATTCATTGATACAGCCATGGATTTTGGGTTTCAGACGATTATCTATACATCCCGTGGAGATCCAGAGATTGAATTGCAGGCGTTCGAAGATCTGCGCAGTAAACGAGTTGATGGTCTAGTTATTATTGCTTGTGTCAATGATCCTCGGAAATTAAAAGCTTATATGGAGTATGGGCCCATTGTCTCCTGGCAGCGAATGGGGAACGACGAGATTCCGTCTGTTGCGATGGATCAGGCAGAGGGGTATAAGTTAGCTCTGGAGCATCTGGTATCAAGAGGATACACCCGAATTGCAAATGCATTTGGCAGGGCTGAAAGTTTGAATACCCAGAGTCGCCGTGAAGCCTATGAATCTTTCATGAAGAGCAGAGGGTTGCATGTGTGGACTGAAGCATATCAATATTCCGTATTCAGCTCCTCCGACGGCGAAGAAGCGATGCGAAGAATGGCTGAGGGACCAGAACTTCCACAGGCCGTATTATGTTCGAATGATTATGCAGCCATCGGTATTCTGAGTGAAGCACGCAGACGAAATATTCAGGTACCGGAACAACTCGCCATTGTGGGGTTTGATGATATCGAGCTTTCCCGTGTTCTTGGAATCACGACCATACACAATCCGATTGCGGAGCAAGCCACCCAGGCTTTCCATCACTTGTGGGCTGTATTGGGTAAAACAGAGTTGAAGACAGAGCAGCTGACATACCAGCTGATTGAGCGTGAGACAACTTGAATCCATAAGACCTGATGTGGAAATCTGGTTTTATGGATTCAATAATTATTCAAATTTGAAGCATCTTCGAATCGGACACATACGTTATACTGAATATGAGCTTCAGAACGACATATTTGTACGGAGATGTGGCGTGAGGTTTTTGTATCATGTTACAAGTTACATATTTCACAAACGATCTGCGGGAAAGGTGAGAATGAACTTTATGAAGACAGTGACAGGCCGATTCAGAATTGCGGGCATATGGGAGGGCGTATCCTTACTTCTGCTGATTTTTATTGCTATGCCTCTGAAATATTTTGCAGATATCTCTTCCGCTGTAGCCGTAATGGGCATGATTCATGGTATTTTGTTTCCTTTGTACCTAATTGCGCTAGTTCACTTGGCTTTGGTCAAGAAGTGGAAGATAACGCGCTGGCTGATGGGTGGACTGGCCGGTCTACTGCCGTTTGGAACTTTTGTATTTGAATCTTATCTTCGGAAGAGAGATTGGAAATAAAAATCAATAAGAATAAATGAAAGCAGGCGACTAATTCAGATGTTATCCGAATTGTCGCCTGTTACTTTCTGTACAAGTACTACTTTACTGTACCTTGTTGACGATCGGACAATAAGCTGACTCCAATATCGCCAGAGGCATTCGATACAGGTGCATATGCCGAGAAGGAAGTAACAACTACCAGCGCAGTGAACAGAAACAAGAATGATTTTTTCATACCATAACCTCTTTCATATGGGGATATATTCCATTTGATTCTAACGCATATAGGCTATACTTGAAAAGAAAAAGTTTAAATGAGCAAGCTATTGAATGACTGAAAGGGTTGAGCTTCTATGAAAGATATTCATGAGTTAACATCCATAGAAATGGTTGAAGAAACTATTCAACAACATGAATTGGTTTTTTTGTATGTATCTCGGCCAGAGTGCAGTGTATGTCACGCTTTACTTCCCAAGATCAGGGTGTTGCTTGAACCTTACCCATCAATATACCTGGGTCACATTAATGCTAATGAAGTGGAAGAGGTTGCGTCCAAGTTTCTTATTTTTACCGTTCCAACAATGATCATGCTTGTGGAGCAGAAGGAATATATTCGAGCGGATCGTTTTGTTCGCTTGGAACGTCTGGAAGAGCAGCTGCAACAGATTCACTCCATGTATATCCAGGATGAGGAATAGAAAGCAAGTTACAGGAACAGCGGCTCATACATGAGCCGTTTTTTTTCACCCGCAGTGGCATATAGCTATATATAAAGTACATGATGTCTGAACTCGCAAATTAAAGTGTTGCCATGAAAACGGTTTTATGATAATTTAAACATTATAAAAACGTTTTTATAGTAAAGGGACAAAACTTATGGCAAAGATAACGATTAAAGATGTAGCAAGGGAAGCGGGCGTATCCATATCTACAGTCTCCAACGCCTTGAATGGTGTGGATGTCTTGAACCCGGAGACGAAATCACATGTTCTTAAGGTGGCAGAGCGTTTAAACTATGTGCCTAACCTGAATGGTAAGTTATTGAAGTCCGGTCAAACCAAAATGCTTGGTTTTTTCACTACAAGTGTATCGGGTCCGTATTTCTATAAGCTGGTTGAGTCAATGTCTCGCGAATGTGATCGTCTTGGGTATGGGCTGAATGTATTTGTGACCAAGGATAAACACGTTATTATGAGTAATATTTTGGGTCGGCGGGTGGATGGTGTCATTATCTACGAAGAGCTTCGGATCGATGAGCAAGATATTATCGCCATGGAGAAAGACAAGATCAAGGCGGTTTTTCTGGATCGGGTCTATCAGAGTGATACGATGGGAAGTGTCATTTTTGACTCGTATGTAGCGGCTTATGAAGCAACCAAGTATTTAATTGGGCTGGGGCACAAGAAAATTGCTTATATTTCGGGTGTGGACACGATGTTTGACAGTGTGCAGCGTAGAGACGGCTATTTGGCCGCCTTGCGTGAATACCAGCTACCAATCGATGAAGATTACATTATACAAGGGTATTTTGAGGAGGAGAGCACGTATAGTGCGATAAAATCTTTTCTTCATTTGCACCCCGGCAAGCGGCCAGATGCATTTCTTGCGGGGAATGACTTGAGTGCAATTGGCTGTATGCATGCGTTGAAATCTGAGGGTTTTGAAGTACCTCAAGATGTTAGTGTCGTGGGTTTTGACGATATTGATATTGCACAGTATTTTTCTCCACCGCTCACAACGGTAAGAAATCAAATTGCAAGACAGGGTATCCTGGCAATCAACCAATTGGTGGGGATGATCAAGGAGAAAGAACAAGGGGCTGCGCAAAAATTGGCGGGTGAGCTGGTGGTGAGAGGTTCAAGCCATGTGAAGATCGACCGGAAAGACTACCGTACATAAGTTGATTCAGCGTCTTCTCCGGTCTTTTTTTACATAAATAAAAACAAAGGGGTTTTTTATGTCGAAAAATAAAAACGTTTTTATAAACATTCATACATGATGGAGGGGAGTAAAAAAACGTGGATAAATTAGCCGTAGAGACATCAACTGGTAAAAATACGATCAATCCCAATGGGAAGAAACCCATCGGACAACGAATCAAAGAATTCGTCGTGGATTATCGAAGACAATGGGAGATTCAATCGATGATTATCCCGGGCATTATCTTTATGATTATTTTCTGTTATATCCCGATTTACGGTTTGACGATTGCTTTCAAAAATTACACGGTCATTGATACGCTGGCTACCGCTCCTTGGGTAGGGCTGGATAATTTCAGAATCATTTTATCAGACAAATACTTCTGGGATGCAGTTGTGAATACGCTGGGGATCAGTTTCTTGAAATTAGGTATCGGGTTTGTCATTCCGATCATTCTCGCGATCATGATCTACGAGTTAAACAGCGGACGATTCAAGAAGTTTGTGCAAACGGTTTCATATTTACCTCACTTTTTGTCCTGGATTGTACTTGGGGGAATGCTGATCACGTGGTTTTCAACCACGGGGTTATTTAATCAATTATTGCTTAGTCTGGGAGTGATCTCGCAACCGCAGAACATCTTACTGGATGCAGGCAAGTACTGGTGGATTGCTACGTTATCGGATATTTGGAAAGAAGCAGGTTGGGGAACGATTCTGTATCTGGCGATCATGGCAAAGATTGATCCTACGTATTATGAAGCGGCCAAAATCGATGGTGCAAGCCGTCTCAGACAGATCTGGAATATCACATTACCTAATATGAGATCAATCATCAGCCTAAATCTGATTCTAACTGTAAGCGGTTTATTAGGGTCGAATCTGGATCAGACCCTGGTGCTCATGAACTCCCAAAACCGCGACAAAGCGGAAGTCATCAATTCGTACGTCTATCGTATGGGGATGTCTCAGGGTGACTTTTCATATGCAACGGCCGTTGGCTTGGGTGTCTCAATCATTTCTGTCATTCTACTCGTCACGGCAAACAAAATCACAAGCAAATTAAACGATAATCAATCTGTGTTGTAGAAGGAGGCATCCCGCGTGAATGGAAAGGTGGCAAAAGAAGATCTCGATAGTCGGATCTTTGATACGTTAAACATGATTTTGTTAATCATCTGTACGATTGTTATTCTGGTTCCGCTCTGGAATGTCATCATCTCTTCCTTTAGTTCAGGCAAGGCACTGGCGGAAGGTGGATTCATCTTCTGGTCACCGGAATTCTCGCTGGAGAATTACAGAGCGGTATTCAATGATCAGGGCATCTGGCAGGCATTCTTCATATCAGTTTCCAAAACAACGATTGGCGTTGTTACACATGTGTTCTTCTGTGCCATGGTTGGTTACGGTCTCAGCAAAAAGTACATAAGAGGCCGTAAATTATACGTTGCCATGGGGGTCATTACGATGTTCTTCTCGGGCGGCATGATCCCAACATACCTGTTAATCAAATCACTTGGATTGTTAAACAGCTTCTGGGTGTACATTATTCCGGCGTTGTTCAGCTTCTATGATGTCGTGATTCTGATGAATTTCTTCCGGAATGTCCCGGATTCGCTGGAAGAATCGGCCAAGATTGACGGCGCAGGGGATTGGCATATTTTCCTGAAAATCTTCATTCCACTCTCCATGCCTGCCATGGCTACAATTGCGCTATTTAATGGGGTGGGGCAATGGAACGACTTCATGACGACCAAGTTATACATTACCGATCAGTCACTTTATCCACTTCAGATGATGCTCTATGAGATTATCGTTCAGTCCCAGACACAATCCATGCAAAATGTCGGGGGTTCCACTGTGATTGAAACAACAACCAAAGGCGTACAGTTAGCCACGATTGTCATTACAACACTCCCTATCGTGCTGATCTATCCCATCGTTCAGAGATACTTTATCTCGGGAATGATGCTGGGTGCGGTCAAGGAATAAGAGCAACAAACACCCCATTTTGAGGAGGAACAAAAATATGTTGAAGTTGAACAAGGCATCAGGCAAAAAAGGGATTAAATTGCTCGCAACACTACTCACAGCCGTACTTATGATTACAGGTTGCAGCGGTGGATCTGGGGGCTCCAGTGAAGGAAACTGGGTGTCCATTGAAGATCGTTATACGGTTGACCCGGAAAAGCCGGCTTGGCAGTTGGATAAAAAGGAAGAGGCTACCGACCTGACATGGTACGTCAATGCTGACTGGTGGAACACTGATTTTGGCAAGGACATTGTCACCAAGAAAATCAAAGAGGATCTGAACATCAATATTAAATTCATCACGGGTGATGATACCAAGTTAAACACCTTTTTCGCGGGTGGAGATATGCCTGACTTGCTGACCGTATTTGACTCCAATTCTCCTGTGGTACAAAAAGCTGCAACCTGGGCGATGCCGCTGAACGATCTGGCGGAAAAATATGATCCTTACTTCAATAAAGTTGCGGCAGCCGATACATTGAACTGGTTCCAATTGGCGGATGGCAAAACCTATGGTTACCCGAACTATTCCAATACACAAGAGGATTATGATAGCGGTAACATTCCTGCCAAAACGGCATTTATCATTCGTAAGGATGTGTATGAAGCATTGGGCAGCCCTGTTATTGGAACGCCAGAAGAATTCCAGCGTGTGATGAAACGAATTAAGCAAGAGTTCCCTGCGTTGATCCCTTTTGGATTCAACTCCATTGGTGAAGGAACAGGTTCACTCGGAGATACGTTGCAAGATTTCATCGGTGTTCCGTTGGAGACCGAATCAGGAGAATTCTATGATCGTAATCTAGATGAAGATTACCTCACGTGGCTGAAGACATTAAACACTGTGTACCGAGACGGGAATATCAGTGATGACAGTTTTGCCGATGATGGAACGGCTTTTGAGGAAAAAGTAAAGTCCGGTAAATACGCGACCATGTTGCTTGACGGTACACCTCAACAAGGAGGAAACCTGCAAATTTACATGAGTGCCAACCCGGGCAAGGAATATATTGCAATTGATGGTCCGCAGAGCACCAAAGGCAATGCACCAACATTGAATCAATCCGGGATAACGGGGTGGATGATCAATTTCATTTCCAAGGACTGTAAAGATCCGGCCAAGGCCATTCAGATATTCACATACTTGCTGAGTGAAGAAGGCCAGACGCTTATGAATTACGGGATCGAGGGGGAAACCTACCAAACCAAAGCCGACGGTAGTGTAGAATTGCTGCCAGCGGTGAAAGACCTGCAACTCAATAACGCAGATCAATTCAAAAAGGATTATCGGATGGGTGAATTCATGTTCTTCGGTCATGACCGCCACAAAGCACTCAGTGCAGATGCTTTTCCGGAAGCGATTAAACAGATGCAGGAGTGGGGCAAAGGCAAGCTGAAACCACATTTCATTCTGGAGAATATTAGCCCGGATCAAGGTACACCTGAAGCTCGTGCATTGTCGGCGATTAACACCAAATGGAATACAACACTGGTCAGTATGGTACGTTCCAAGGATGATGCCTCGTATGACAATGCACTGGCTTCTTACAAGTCATTTTTAGGTGAGAACCGTTGGGAAGAGATTGTGAAGGTACGCAGTGAAAAGATGAAATTGAACAAAGAGAAACTAGGTATTCAATAATAGAAATATGAAGGAGAATCCTATGACTACATTCAAAATGTACAAATCTACGGGTGAAGGAGATTTATTCGTGTCTCTATCCCAAGAGCAATTGAAACCACTGGATGCTGATAAGGAGACAACGACCATCCATCTGGATGATCAGCTAACGTATCAGGAGATGGACGGATTTGGTGCTTCTTTTACCGATTCATCTGCCTATTTGATCAACCAAATCTTGAGTGAGGAGCAACTGGATGAGGTCATGACCCGACTGTTCCATCCTGAGAAAGGGATCGGGCTGTCGGTCATCCGTAATCCGATGGGCGCTTCGGACTATGCGAGAACGGTATACAGTTATAACGATATGCCAGAACAGCAGACAGACCCGGAATTGACCCAATTCAGCATTACACATGATGAAGGGGACGTTATTCCTTTAACGCAAAAGGCGTTGGCATTGAATCCTGAACTGAAGCTGTTTGCTTCACCATGGAGTGCACCCGGCTGGATGAAAACGAGCGGATCGATGATTACCGGACAATTAAAAACTGAATGGTATCCCGTTTATGCTGAATATTTCGTGAAATACATTCAAGCGTATGCAGAGCATGGATTACCGATCCATGCCATCACACCACAGAATGAGGCGCTCTATGAACCCGGGCACTATCCGGGTATGTTGATGCCAGCCGAGGCCCAAGCAGATTTTATCAAAAAACATCTTAAACCAGCCTTTGTGCAAAACGATATTCAAACCAAGATTCTCTGTTACGATCACAACTGGGATCAACCGGACTATCCCCTGACCGTACTTGAACAAGCTGGAGAGGAAGTGGATGGCGTAGCCTGGCATTGGTACGGGGGAGATGCTTCTGCTCAAACGAAGGTTTATGAAGCTTTTGCAGGGAAAGAAGTGCATTTCACTGAAGGTTCGGGTGGAGAGTGGATTCCGCCATTTGAGCAAGCCTTCTCTAATGTGATGCGAACGGGAATTGAGATTCTTCGCAATTACAGCAAGTCTTTTGTACTTTGGAATATGGCATTAGATGAGAATAATGGGCCTACGGTTCCTGGATTTGGCCGCAGTACATGTCGTGGGATCGTACAGGTGAATCAGCAAACAAAGGAGCTTACGTATACACTTGATTATTATGCTCTGGCTCATTTCAGTGCTGTGATCCGTCCGAAGGCTGTTCGGATCGAATCAACATCCAGTGATGATGGAATTTGTTCTGTGGCTTTTAAAAATGCCGATGGTTCCGTAGCTTTAGTCCTCTTCAATGATGGGGAGGAGACGGGCAACATACAGGTTAAGCTGCGCGACGATGTATTGATGAAGTTCCAGCTGGAGAGCAAGAGTGTCTTGTCCGCATTAATCACAGATTTATAAATGAACGGAGTTATACCAGGCTTCATCAGAAAAGAAACCAAAAGAAGCGATATCCGGAGTGTACACGGATATCGCTTCTTTTGGTGAGATTCATCTGATTCAGGGCTATATTATACGGGTTGAATGGCGAGATGGGGTGTCCCACTACTTTCATCGATGAACAGTATATATTGGTTGCCAGCAGTCCCTGTTAAGACCAGACCGGGTTGACCTGCAACACCAGGATTGTAATATCTGAGTTGTTGCAAAACGGGTAGGGAGACTGGAAGAGTTGGTTGATTAAGTGCCATTAATTGTGTAGCGGCCTTGACGCTATCTCCAGCTTCAATCACTCCGCCTACACCCAAATGGTTGACAATCGAGGAGCTGGCGTTGATTTGAAGGCTGCCTGCTACGGTCTGACTACCATTGACCTGTAGATCGACACCAACGGTTTGATTACCGTTAACTTGCAGATTTTGATTTATCGTCTGATTGCCGGTGACAAGGATACTATCAAATGTTGGCAAAGATATCATCTCCTATACAGTTATTCATATATTCTATGAGGACAAGATCTGGAATGACCCGGGTGGCCACACATTATATGTCTGGGATAAAGCCCCTTTTGCAAAAGGGAGTCAGCGAAAAGCTCAATACAAGAAACCACCCCACTATTTCGTGCATATTGTAGGCAGAGAATGTTTTCGCATGGAACAGGAGGGTTTGTTATCCGAAAGAAGTCAAGAACGCAGGTTAAGTCCACGAAAAAGAAACGTTCAGTTCATGATGCGAACCGGTTATTCCTGAGACAGATGAATGTGGTTCTAAACAGGAAACTCAAATCCATGCGTAAACATATGGAAGTACAGCAATTGGAACTGAATCAGCAATGGCTGAACATGATGCAGGTGGGAAGCATACCTACCCGAGAAGTGCCAAAAGTGATCTATAAGGAGTTAAATGTGCTTCTTATTACTCCTTGTAATGACCGAGCAATGTCATCCCATTGCGTCCTGATTGAACAGAGTCTGAAACATCTCGTGAGAAATGTGAATGAGATTAAATATATCGAATCCGTGTCAGCCTGTTTGTCTTCCTATGAAGTTGACCTGATTATGGTTATCGGAAGCGAAGAAAACTTGCCGGATGAGAATATCACAGCATTAAGGACATCAACCGTGAAGAAGGCAATCTGGTTGTCTGTCGATCAACATGGGAATCAAAGCGAAACTATTCTACCGATTTTTGATCACGTGTTTACACAACATTCAACGCAAATAAGCGATGATCAGCATCATATGGGAAGCACTGGTAGCCATGAACTGTTCATGCCGCCTGATCCACATATATTCTGTCCGCAAGCTGTTCCGCCGGAGTACGAATCGGATGTTTATATCATCGGGGATGCAGAACCGGATGGCATCGTCACCGCTGTTGCCAAATCGGGTCTTTTGGATAACAAAAAGGTTCGGGTAGATGGAAAGGGTTGGGCACAGATCGGGGATTTCAATCCTGTTCATACGAATGAAGCTCGTCAGATGTTATATAACGGAAGCAAACTGGTTATTCATCGTTGCCAATCAATCAAAAATGTGATGGAAATTGCCGCATGTGGGACGTTTCAACTCATAGGACCATCTGCGAATCAGAGCAACGGGATTGACTTTAGTAACTTTCAACAATACAACTCTTGTGAAGAACTCACTCAGAAGTTTGAACATTACTGGCAGAGTGTTGATGCAAGGAGACTGGCCGCTAGCCATGCTCTGGCATACATGAAATATAATCAATCCCATCTACAAAAAACATTGCGACTGCTGGATATCATTTTCATATAAATCATCCCAAAAATCACAGGAGCGTAGGCTGCATCATGTTGCTGCATTGGAGGAGTTCTGATTGAAGGTAATTGCTCTGCATCTGCCCCAATTTCACCGGATTGAGGAGAACGACCGATGGTGGGGGGACGGTTTTACTGAATGGACGAATGTAAAAAAAGCCACGTCTTTATATTCGGGTCATTATCAGCCTAAGCAGCCGTTTCAGGGGAACTATTATGATCTTTCCGATCCAGATGTACGAAAGTGGCAAGCGGAAACGGCTAAACAGCATGGCATTTATGGATTTTGTTATTATCATTATTGGTTCAAAGGCAAGCGTTTGCTGGAAAAACCAGTGAATGAAATTCTGGAAAGTGGGGAGCCTGATTTTCCCTTTTGTTTGTCTTGGGCCAATGAGACATGGACAAGAAAATGGGATGGGCAAGAATCCGATATTCTCATGGCCCAGAACTATGGGGATCGAGATGATTGGGAAGAACATTTTAATTATCTGGTAAAAGTATTTAAGGACAAACGATATATTCAAGTGGGAGGTAAGCCGTTATTTCTGATCTATCGGCCAGCCAGTATTCCGCAATGTGAGGAAATGATTCAGTTTTGGCGTGAATTGGCTTTGAAGCATGGCCTGAAAGGGATCCATTTTGTGCAGACCATCGGTGGATTCCCTACATTTAATCGTCAGGTCTTTGATGCAAGCATGGAATTTGAACCGCATTATACGTTTGCACATGGACATATGAATGGAATCTGGATCCAAATGAACATCAAGGGACAGCAACATATTGCTGTGAATTACGACAAGGTTTGGTCCTCCATTCTCGAACGAACACCACACCGTAACGGAGAAATTGTCTATCCAGGTGCTTTTGTCAATTGGGATAATACACCGCGGAGAGGCGTTGACGGACAGAGTACGCTCGGTGCTACTCCAGAGAAGTTTGGGCTGTATCTATCAAGGCAGATGGAGAGAGCAAGGACACTGTACAAAAGTGAATATCTTTTTGTTAATGCCTGGAACGAGTGGGCGGAAGGGGCATATCTTGAGCCGGATCAAAACTATGGTTATGCTTATTTGAGAGAACTCAAGAAAGTAACTCAGCATGAGCAATTGAATAGAAACAAGTCTATAAGAGGGAGTTCCGAATGAGGGAACTCTCTCTGAAGTGAGCTTATTTATAGACCATGTTTCGTTGTCAGTACTGTTTTTTGTTTGCGGTACTCCGTTGGAGTTAGCCCTGTATGCTTTTTGAACTGTCTGGAGAAATAATACAAATCACTGAAACCGAGATGCTCGGCGATGGCAGTTATTGTGTTCGGGGTGCAGGCCAGCAACTCCTTGGCCTTATCGATTTTTTTACCAGTAATATAGAGGATCGGAGGAACTCCAATCTGCTGCTTGAAGAATCGAATGAAATAATTTGGATGCATGTAGGCGATCTGGGCCAGATCCTGAACCGAAATATTCTCTTCAATGTTGGAATCAATATATGCCAGAATGGTGGACAGTTTCTCCATGACAGGAACGTTAATAAAAGAGATCTGATCCAGATCCAGATTCATTAGATAGTGGGATAGTAACTCGGTCAGTTTGCTCTTGGCCATCATATGGGCATAGACTTCATCGGATTTTGCATATGTAAGGATACTGCTGAAGATTGCTTGAACCAACTCAGGTTGATCTATCGTACAGATGCGTGGGAATTTCAGAATTTGGAACAAATTGATTCCCCCAACCTTTGCGCTAAAGTGACACCAATATTTGAGAAAAGGACTTTCATTAATGGCAGAGTATGACTGTTTGATCCCCTCTGGCATTAGAATAAGCTGATTAGGCGCAGGATAATACTCCTCATCCCCAATTTTGAGCCAACCTTCACCTTCGCATATGAAATAAAACTTGCTGTAATCGGGCGTGTAATCCAGATCCCGCCAATCCGTATCGCACCGATTGTAGTTGACCATGAATAATTCGACTTGGAGATTGGACAGGTAGTTCGTAAGCAAAGTTTGGTGATTCATACTTTTCATCTCCATACAAGGTTATTA
Source organism: Paenibacillus sp. FSL R7-0313 (assembly GCF_037969885.1). Taxonomy (NCBI): domain Bacteria; kingdom Bacillati; phylum Bacillota; class Bacilli; order Caryophanales; family Paenibacillaceae; genus Paenibacillus; species Paenibacillus sp. FSL R7-0313. The sequence continues at coordinate 5,085,180 of NZ_CP150219.1, read as the reverse complement.
TTGTCCATCTAAAAGTTAGTGTTCTGCATGTCTATCCTTCGGCCTTAGCACTACAATACAACTACAGACAATAACAGAAGGGATGAGAACATCTCATGGACAAAAACGAATATTTGCAACATATCGAAGCAACGATTGAGAGCGGTAAATTCAAGGACAACTGGAGTTCGCTTAGCGCCTTTCAAGTACCCGAATGGTACCCAAAAGCGAAATTCGGCATATTCATTCACTGGGGGCTATATTCTGTACCGGCCTATGATAGCGAATGGTATTCGCGAAATATGTACATACAAGGCACCAAAGCTTATGAACATCACCTTGAGGTGTATGGACCTCATAAGGACTTTGGATATAAAGACTTCATTCCGATGTTTCAAGCAGAGAAGTTCAATGCAGATGAATGGGCAACGTTATTCAAACAGGCTGGAGCCAGATATGTTATGCCTGTGGCTGAGCACCATGATGGTTTTCAGATGTACAAAAGCTCTATCTCTCACTATAACACATATGAAATGGGCCCCAAACGGGATCTTCTGGGCGAGATGAAGGTTGCATACGAGAAGCAGGGGCTGACCTTGTGTGTGTCGTCTCACCGCGCCGAGCACTGGTTCTTCATGTCTCACGGGAAGGAGTTTGATTCAGATATTAAGGAACCTCTGGCGCGTGGGGATTTCTATTGGCCTGCCATGCCTGAACCCAAGGATCACTTCGACTTGTATGACTCACCTCCAACTGAGGAGTATCTGGAGGACTGGTTGATTCGCTGCTGTGAACTGGTTGATCAATATCAGCCAAAGGTCTTCTATTTTGATTGGTGGATTCAAACGGTTGCGTTCAAACCCTATCTTAAAAAATTTGCTGCCTATTATTATAACAAAGGCGAAGAGTGGGGTGTGCCTGTAGCTATCAATTATAAACATGAGGCCTACATGTTTGGTAGTGCCGTTCCGGATGTGGAGCGGGGACAGTTCGCTGAGCTCAAGCCCTATTTTTGGCAAACGGATACAGCTGTCGCTAAAAACTCATGGTGTTATACGGAAAATAATAACTATAAAACGGCTGAGGAGATCATTCGGGATCTCGTCGATATTGTAAGCAAAAACGGAAATTTACTGCTGAACATTGGACCTAAGGCAGACGGCAGCATACCGGATGAAGATCGCGACATTTTGCTGAGCATTGGCAAGTGGCTGGAAGTGAATGGGGAAGCGATCTATGACACGTCATTCTGGCGTACGTTTGGCGAGGGTCCGACAGAGGTGAAGGAAGGGCAATTCACGGATGGGGATACGAAGATATTTACGAGTGAAGATATACGTTTTACGTTAAAAGAAAGCAGTCTGTATGCCACGGTTCTTGCCTATCCAGATAATGGGGTGGTGCAGATTAAATCCCTGAAGGAAAATTCTCACCATTTTCAAGGGGTCATTCAAGATATTCAGGTACTTGGCTATGAAGAACAGCCGCAATGGGAGAGAACAGCGGACACACTGACGATCACAACAACAACTGTGAAAAGTAATGCGCCAATTGTTTTCAAAATTAAATTGGACTAATCAACAAAGATAAATTAACTACTGTAAATATAAAAAAGGCGCATCCAGGAGTATTGTACTCATCGGATAGCGCTCTTTTGGTTGGGCTATACACAGGGCTGACTTCCATGCAAAATCCTCTCCATGATAATGGATGCTGCTCCAAGCTGAAAACTGTAATTCGGAAACTTACTTATATAATAATCACGAAATTCTTTCTTGCTAATATACTGATATCATCAAACCAGTGATGTTCGCCTGTAATGGAATGATTGAGACTCACTAAGGAGGATCTGCAAAAAAGATGAAACCAAAGAAACGCATCAGATATGGTTGGAGCGGATTTAAGAAAAAAAAAGCTGAGGACTGTGACCATCCCCAAGAGCAGCACAAAGAACACCATCACGAGCACAATCATCACCACCACAATAACCACCATCATAAGTGTTTTGACAAAGAAGCCGAATTGCTTCTCAAATTAATTGGTGAGTTGAAGGGAGCAATTGTACAGGTTTTTGCCAATCCCACGCCTCAAAATGTTTCACTTCTGATTGAGGTACTGCGTAAATTACTGGCTCTGGTTCATCATTCGGATTTGAAAAAGGGAACCAAGGCAGATCTCGAAGCGGTCTTGGAGCTTACCATTGTATCTGCAGAGGCCGTTCCATTTTCTCCAATCAGTGTGGGAACCAATTTGCAGCAATTGCTGGATGTGCTCCTATCTGTCATTTTACAGGGGAATATCGATTCGGCTGAGAAAGATCAACTGGTCATTTTGATCCGGGCGACCGAATTGGCTATCACATCAGGGCTTAGAAACATAGGGAGTCAAGGTCCGGCAGGACCTGCAGGACCAGCGGGTCCTCAGGGCGTACCTGGTCCACAAGGCCCGGCAGGCGTTGCTGGTTCTCAGGGTGGTGTAGGTCCAGCTGGTACACCGGGAGCTGCTGGTGCCCAGGGACCAGCAGGTGCGACAGGTGTTACTGGAGCAACGGGTGCGGCAGGCCCAGCAGGTGGCGCAACAGGATCGACAGGGGCAACGGGGAGTACAGGAGCTGTTGGGGCAGCTGGCGTTACAGGAGCAACTGGTGATCCTGGCGTAGCAGGAGCCACCGGAGCAGCTGGACTTGCGGGAGTCACCGGGGCAACGGGTGCAGCCGGAATTGCTGGGGTAACCGGGGCTACCGGCGCAACTGGGATTGCGGGAGTAACTGGCAGCACTGGTGTTACAGGAGCTACGGGTTCGGGCGCCATCATACCGTTTGCTTCTGGCGGACCTGCCATATTAACAACGGTTCTTGGTGGACTGGTCGGAACGACAAGCCTTATCGGTTTCGGCAGCTCGGCAACAGGAGTCAGCATTCTGGGTGGCACAATTGATTTAACGGGAACGATTGTCGGACCACTCATTAACTTTGCGTTCTCTGTTCCACGAGATGGCGTTATAACTTCCATTGCTGCCTATTTTAGTACAACAGCAGCCTTGGCCTTGGTCGGTTCAACGGTGACCATCACTGCGCAATTATTCAGTTCACCTACTCCTGATAATGCATTTACTGCGGTTCCGGGGGCGGTCGTTACACTAGCACCTCCACTAACTGGTATCATTGCTTTGGGTAGCATCTCCAATGGCATAACAACCGGATTGACTATACCTGTGACTGCACAGACACGTCTTCTGCTTGTATTCTCCGCAACGGCAACTGGACTTTCTCTTGTGAATACCGTTGTTGGCTATGCAAGTGGCGGCGTGAACATTACATGATGAGATATAAATTTTGATATGAACGACATGAGAGTTCTCATGTCGTTCTTTTTCTTGATTTGAAATTTTGAGTATCAGGTCTTGGTTATATAGAACTACTACAAACTATTATTCATCAAAAACATGCAGGAATACGAAAAATAAGCTGAAATGTGTAAGCGACATGAGACACATAAAAGCATTAAATAGACTTATTTTCTATATATTTCAATAAAGTGCTTGTATATATCGAATAATGATTTTATACTATACCAATAAAATCCAATTAAATTCCTAATCGACTATTATATGTAATTAAAATGTTTAACTACTCACTCGAATCACGATCGAAAGTCATATCCACCACTCCTTAGCAAGCGTTCTGCTAACGCTCCAGATTACCCTTCCACATGAATGCTTATCGACATTCACTCTCATTGCATTATTCAAACACCCAAACTATTCACTCACATGGTTTAATCCGATTCATTCAATCTCTTAAACTTCCAAGTAAAAAAAACATAGACTGATCTGTTATCTCTTTTGACTCATATTGATCCCTAACCAGACCTGTAAAGGAGGTGAGGCTTTATGTGAAATCCAGGGCATCTATTTCGTCCGCAATAAAGGTTATTTTAACGTTTTATTCTGCAGAGAAGGGCATATGTACCAGACTAAATTAAAAAACCGGGTAAAAGGAGTGGAAAAGTTTGATAAAGATTAATCGGTTACGCAAGCCCATTTCCATGGGGCTCTCGCTTCTCCTTGCATTTTCGATCATTCATCCGGTTTCAGCTGAAAACTCCACATCATCCAAATTGGATATGAAATCTGGACTTGCCAAAGTTACGGAGTCCAAAGTAAACGCCAAATTGACCAAAGAATTCGAAGGTAGTGAATATGTTACCTATCTGGTGAAAATGAAGGAACAGGTGGATACAGCAGCAGTCTCCAAACAGGCCCTGGAAAAGGCGACCATCGCCAAACAAACGGCTTCAGCCACAAAGCTGTCCGTTCGTAATTCGGTCGTCAGCTCTCTGCGAGAAACAGCCTCGCGTACACAATATCCATTGGAAACTTATCTGGAAAAGGAAGTTGACCTGGGTAAGGTCAAAGAATATAAAAGCTATTTTATTGTCAATTCATTGGCAGTAACGAGTACCAAAGAAGTCATGGAACAGATTGCGCTGCTGCCTGAGGTGGAGAAGATTCTACCGAATGAGACACGATACTTACAGAAAGCCGAAGTGAGTAAAGAACCGGCGAATGCGGCATCAGGCAAAGATGCTGTCCAAACGCCAACTAAAGACTCTTCAGTCGGAGTCAAAGACAAAGAGCCTGCTGCAAAAGACAAGCTTGCGACAGAGAACGTGGAATGGAACCTGGATTACATCAATGCGCCAGCCGTGTGGGATCGGGGCATCGATGGAACAGGGATTGTTGTTGCCAATCTGGACAGTGGTGTGGACTATACCCACCCTGCGCTTCGCAGCAAATGGCGTGGACTGGATGCTTCGGGTAATATCGTTGATCCCGAACTGAGCTGGTATGATCCGCACAGTAATGCTTCCCTCCCTGCGGACGGAGACGGGCATGGTACTCACACGATGGGTACGATGGTTGGCTCCGAAGCAGATGGCACCAACCAGATCGGGGTTGCTCCCGGTGCGAAGTGGATTGGTGTACGGATATTTAATCCGGAAACAACAGATGCCATTATTTTGGATGGCGGACAGTGGTTGATTGCTCCGGTGGATGCGGAAGGCAATCTGCATCCTGAACTTGCACCGGATGTCGTGAACAATTCATGGGGCGGAGGAGCAGGACTGGATGAGTGGTTCCGACCGATGGTGCAAGCCTGGCGTGATGCTCAGATTTTCCCGGAATTCTCCGCAGGAAATGTGAGACTGGGTAACCCGGGCGGACCTGGTTCTGTTGCTAACCCGGCGAACTATCCTGAAAGTTTTGCTACAGGAGCAACCGATATCAACGGAAACCTGGCTTCGTTCTCCCTGCTGGGCCCATCCCCGTATGGTGAGATCAAACCAGAAGTATCTGCCCCTGGTGTGAATATCCGCTCAGCAGTTCCGGGCGGTGTATATGAGGGAGGGTGGAACGGAACATCCATGGCAGGCCCACATACAACTGCGCTTGCTGCACTTCTTCTTCAAGCCAATCATTCCCTTACAGTGGATCAGCTGGAGCAGATCATTACAGATACAGCCACACCGAGAACAGATAGTCAATATCCGACATCTCCTAATAACGGCTATGGTCACGGCATTATTAATGCCCTTGATGCTGTGGGTTCTGTACTCGAAGGAATCGGCACAGTATCCGGTAGAGTGGTTACAGCCGGAGATGATCTGGAAGAGCCGGTACTGGCACACACCCCTGTTAATTCTGCCTTTACAGGCATCGATATACCATTAACCGCTCATGTGACAGATAACGTCGCGGTAGTCTCCGTCGAGGCTTTTGCCAAAACGACAGGTACCAACCAGTACGTCTATCTGCCGATGAATCGGATTGCTGGAGATAACAAAGATGGTACGTATACAGCGACCATTCCGGCATTTCTCATTGAGCCACAAGGTGTGGAGTATTATATCCGCGTTAACGACTACGGCAACAACGGCTTCGAAAGTCAGGTATATAAAGTGGCTGTGTCCAATGGTGTTCAGCCAGGATATCTTCAGGATTTTGAAGAAGATCAGCTGGGCTTCACGACAGGCGGAACCGGAAGTACTTGGGTATGGGGAGCACCAACCAGTGGTCCTGGAAGTGCATACTCCGGTGACAAGGTGATTGCAACCAATCTGCAAGGGACTTATGTGGCGAATAGCAATGCATATCTGCTTGCGCCACCAATTGATCTCACCGAGAGTCCAGAAGGCGCGTTATTATCTTTCAAACACTGGTATGATCTGGAGAATAACATCGACTTTGGCAAGGTATATATCGCTTCCGAGGACAGCGACTATGTGTTCGAAGAGTTGTTAAGCTTCACGGGTGCAGGTGGGAACTGGAAGAAACAATATGTCGACCTTCGCGAATACGCGGGACAGCAGGTGTTTATCAAATTCAATCTGACCAGTGATAACTCGGTGCAAAAGGCTGGTTGGTACATTGATGATTTCGCAGTTGAAGAATTGGATGATCTTGCACCAGGAGCTCCAGCGGGATTAACTGCAACCGCTGATATTCTGGGCAACGTAGCCTTGAGCTGGACTGGTCCGAGCGATGAGGATCTCGAATCCTATATCGTATATCGTTCCACAACCGCAGGTGCAGGTTATGAATCCATTGGAACTGCAACAGGAACAACGTTTACGGATACGGCTACAGTTACGGATTCGACCTATTACTATACCGTTGCCGCACTTGATTATAGTGGTAATGAAAGTGACAAATCGAACGAGGTCTCCATTACAGTGGAGGTGCCTCAGGATATCTACATTGATCATTTCGATGGTAGTGATGATAATGGCTGGACTCATTCAGGAACCAAAGATGAGTGGGAACGCGGCATTCCGGTAACGGGACCTGCAAGCGCCGTTTCTCCGCCAAATGTCTGGGCGACTGATCTCGACAATACGTACGAGAATGGCTCCAACTATTCACTCGTATCTCCAGTTGTTGATTTGACGGATGTATCCGAAGGAACACTTACGTTTAATCATTGGTACGAGATTGAGAGTGGATACGACTACGGTTATGTGGAAGTTACCAAGGATGGGGGAACGACATGGTCAGAACTGGGCAAATTCTCACATAGTACAAACGGTAAACAATGGACACCGGTATTTTATGACCTGGATGCACTTACCGGCAATGAAGTGCAATTCCGGTTCCGTCTGACCTCAGACAACAGTGTTGTGAAGACAGGTTGGTTCATTGATGATTTCCGTGTACTGGGAGTTGCTGCGGAGACGGTAACGGAGGACAGTGCGGTTGTGCTTAACAGCGACAAACCGAAACCGTCCTATGATAACCCATGGTACAAAATTTCGCGGACTGACAAAGCGGAATTTAACAAAACGAAACAGCAATTACCGGAAGTTGAAAAACCAGGAACAGGTTCGGTTAATCCACAAAGCCTGCCTGCAAGTGCAACGGTTACCGTACTGGAAACCGGACGTTCGGTGAAGACAGATTCAGCTACAGGCAAGTATAGCTTCACACACGTAGCAGGTGATTACACGTTAAAAGCTGAGGCATATGGATATTATCCTCGAACTCAGCAGGTAACGATCACCGATGGCAGTGGTGCCAAAGCCAACTTTAATCTGGAGGCAATCCCGCATGGGCAGATTGAAGGTGTAGTAACAGATGAGCGGACAGGACAACCACTGGCTGATGCTTCCGTTCTCGTGGTGGAAGATGCCAATGTAGGTGAAATTCGCACAGGTTCAGATGGCAGCTTCAATATTCAGGTATTGGAAGGAAGTTATACCCTGTCCATCCGGGCTGCTGATTATTACAGTAAAACCGTTACTATTACTGTCCCTGGTAATGGTACGGCTGAGGCAAATGTTGCCTTGAAACCATTCATCGGTTTCCCTGGGGAAATTGCTTATGATGATGGAACAGCAGAGAACGCACGAGCTTTTAACGCTGCGGATAACGCTTGGGCGGTTCGAATGACACCAGAGCTGGAGACCGCTCAACTGACAGGTGCATCGTTCCGATTCTGGAACACCGAATGGCCTGTACCTGGAGGTACAGCGTTCCAATATGCCGTCTATGATGCTTCGGGTACTGGCGGCGCTCCGGGACGACAACTGGCTGGACCATTTGACGGTACTGCACTTCGTAACGATCAATGGACAACCGTTGAATTCCCGGAACCGGTCATTGTAACGGGCGACTTCTATATCGTGTATGTTCAGAGTGTAGCTGGAACTGGTGCTCCGGGACTGGCTACTGATGAGAATGGTACGAATGCAGGTCGAAGCTGGCAGCGAGTAGGTGGCGTATGGAGCACTTCACCTGCAGAAGAAGGTAACTACATGATTCGTGCAGTTGTGAGATATCCGGTAAATGCACCGGTGCTCACAGCCCCTGCGAACACGTATACGAATCAGTCAACCTTCACCGTGTCCGGAACGTCTCCAGCATCCGGCGCCCAGATCAAGTTTTACAACGGCAAGGATCTGGCAGGTACAACAACGGTAGCGAATGGGAAGTTTTCATATGGTGTGAAACTCCGTTCTGGCATTAATGCGATTACTGCTGAGGCAGTGGTAGACGGTAAAACAACCGACCGTTCACTCCCCGTTGTCATTATTCTGGATCAGACCAAACCGCAATTGACGATTGTTACCCCAGCTCAAGGGGATCGCATCAATGCAGAAGTTGTTCACGTAACGGGTAATGTCGTGGAACAATTCCTCGATAAGGTAACCGTTAACGGACAAACCGTACAAGTGGGCAAAGACAGAAGCTTCAGTCACCGCGTATTGGTCAATGAAGGCGAGAACACAATTACCATCACGGCAACCGATATCGCTGGCAACAAAACAACCGTAACACGCACCGTTTATGTGGAGACGGTGTTGCCAGAACTTACGAATATTACTCCGGCTGAGGATGTGCGAATCACATCAGGGGAGAGTGTTACCGTTTCATTTGACAGTAAACCTGGCCTGCAAGCATCTTTCCGTATTCAGTTACCTTTGAATCTGAATGCCCAAGGGGCAGGAGAGATTCCATTGGTGGAGACTGAACCTGGTCGTTACACGGGTACGTACACAACACCTGCATCCCTTGTTCTTGAGGGGGGAGTCATTGTGATTCGCGCTCAGGATGCTGCAGGCAACAAAGTAGAGGCTGAAGCAGCTGGACGATTGTTCGTCAGCGCAGCACAAGAACAATCAGTTCCAGAACCAGATACGACCTCTGAAGAGACTGAAACAGAACTAGATCCACCGTCCGCTGAGGGTCTGCAACCTTAATTATGAAAAGTGTGACATGGATGATAACTGCATTTTGACCATCTAAGCAAGAAGTCGATAAGCCGAGGGTATCAGGGCTTGTCGGCTTTTTGTTGTATCAATTCATATCTGACGCCTAAGATTACTCGGCTATCAAACCATTTATCCCTGATACACAGCGAAGTTTGATATGCGACCTAAATGCATCAAAGACGTATAATATCCCTTAAGTCATTATTAGATGGTTAGGGAGATGAACGATGAGAACACAAGTGAGAATATTTGAAAATACAAGTACTGTAGAGTTGGAGAAAGAAATGAATGAATTTTTAAATGGGATCAATACTGTGAATGTAGTGGATATCAAGTATTCTGAAGTATCCGTTACTAACGGAGGTTACGTTATAAATCATTATTCGGCTATGGTTATCTACGCCAAATAAATTTAATAATGAACTTTTGGAAATGAAGCATCCATCGGGATGCTTTTTCTTTTGCTCTCATAGGACACAAGGTGAGCCGTCTCTTTCTTCACATTAATGATATAACATGATATATTAGGATGTAGAACATGAGAAGTATGGGTATTTATGGAGGTGCTTGTATTGGGGAAAGATTCGGCATCCAAGCCGATGTATGAACAGATCTTTGAATCCTTGCGCGAACGGATACAGCTTCATCAATATCAAGTGGGTGAGCGTGTTCCTTCGGAGAAGGAGTTATGTGATGAATTCGGAGTTAGCCGGATTACAACTAAAAAGGCGCTTGAGATGCTGGCGAGTGAACAATTAATTGTTCGTCAGCCAGGACGGGGTTCTTTTGTAGCCGATACAGCAGATGTGTTACAGGAAAGACCTAACAGACTTGCTCCGCGTGCTGCGGTTAAAGATCCAGAGAAGAAGCTGCTCATTGGTCTTGTCATTACTAACTTCAGTGATATGTATGGTACAGAACTACTATATGGGATGGAAGAAGCTTCGCGAGAGCATGATTGTTTTCTTGTAGTTAGACGATCCTTCGGAATTCCTGAGCAGGAGGAACAGAGCATTCAGGAACTGCTGGAACTGGGTGTGGATGGATTGATTATTTTCCCGGCACAGGGTGAATATTTCAGCGATGAAATTCTTAAACTGGTTGTTAACAAATTCCCGTTTGTCCTGATTGACCGGTACTTGAAAGGCATTCCGGCTTCTTCTGTCAGTACGGATAATGTAGGCGCGGCGCGAGAAGGGATGAATTATTTGTTCGATCTCGGTCACCGACATATCGCTTTTCTGACGCAGCCTCCGGCGAACACTACACCGATTGAAGAACGAATTGAAGGAATCATTGAGGCTCATCATGATCAAGGGGTTCTGGTGAACAAGGAACTGTGGTTAGAATCTTTTCTTTCGACACTGCCAAGTGTGTTTGATCCTCAAGTCGAGGTCCGTGATGTGGAGACATTGGTGGAACATTTACAGATATACCCCCAGATTACTGCACTCTTTGCTGCGGAGTATCATATTGCTTTACTTGCAGAACAGGCAGCGGATCGGCTTGGTCTGAGAATTCCAGAAGATATGTCCATCATTTGCTTTGACAGTCCAAACGCTGCCGAAGGAAGCCGTATAACACATATGAGACAAAGCCAGTTTGATATGGGAAAACAGGCATTCGAGATGGTGCTTCAAAGTATGCAGAACAACGAAATGGCAGTGAACAGAGTTATTTTGCCTGCCCGCTTGGTGAAGGGCAAATCAACGAGTATGGTGAAACAAAAGGGTTAATTTTAGCGGCTTTATAATTATTGTGTTTAAAGAGGGACTTCGTGGAAACGAGGTCTCTTTTTGTTGTGGATAAAAAGGGACACATTACCTTAATTGGTATACTATTTAGTGTGGTGAAATTAAAATAACATGCTAATATACAAATAAATATATTGACATAACATTATATTCGTTTTAGGATGATGAAAGCGGTTAACAAACTGGATTACATAAGGAGGACAACATGCTGACACCCAGAGATGATCAAGAAATTTCTCCCTCGATATACGACATGATTGATCGGGTTAACAAACGTATGCCGGATTATCCGGAACTTAACCAAATGTTCAAAAACTGTTTTACCAATACGATGGCGACCACAATTCAGCGCAAAGAAGATGGGACAACTTTTGTGATTACGGGAGATATCCCTGCCATGTGGTTACGTGATTCTGCCGCTCAGGTCAGACCTTATCTGGTTCTGGCTTCAGAGGATGAAGATATCGCCGACATGATCGCTGGACTGGTTGAACGTCAACTGAATTATATTCTGCTGGACCCTTATGCAAACGCTTTTAATGAGACGGAGAGTGGGAAAGGACATCAGGAAGATCTGACGCAGATGAATGATTGGATCTGGGAACGGAAGTATGAGATCGACTCACTGGCTTATCCGATTCAGCTCAGTTATCTCCTGTGGAAGAACACGGGGAGAACAACTCAATTCAATGATACGTTCCGTAAAGCAGCCCAGATCATCATGCAGTTATGGCAAGTGGAGCAACATCATGAGACGAAATCACCCTACACGTTCCAACGTCTGGATGCTCCTGAAACCGATACGCTCAGCCGAGAGGGACGAGGTACTGAAACAGCCTACACCGGCATGACTTGGTCGGGATTCCGTCCCAGCGACGATCGCTGTGAATATGGTTATCTGATTCCATCCAATATGTTCGCCGTTGTGGCGCTTCGATATCTGCAGGAAATTGCTGAAGCGGTGTTCGAGGATGAAACGCTGGCAGCGACTGCTAAGCAGTTGGAGGAACAGATCAACAAAGGTATTCAGGACTATGGCACCGTTGAACATCCGGAATATGGAACCATATATGCGTATGAAACAGATGGGAAAGGCAATCACAATTTGATGGATGATGCCAATGTTCCGAGCCTGCTGTCTTTACCTTATCTCGGATATGTAGATGAGAATGACAAGGTTTATCAGAATACACGCCGTTTCATTCTATCCTCGCACAACCCGTATTTTTATGAGGGAACAGCAGCAGCGGGAATCGGTAGTCCGCATACACCAGAAGGGTACATCTGGCATATCGCTTTATCGATGCAAGGGCTAACTACAGGGGATCGCAACGAAAAACTACGATTGCTTCAGCTTATCCATAAGACGGATGCGGATACCGGACTGACCCATGAAGGCTTTTCGGCCAACGATCCACATGAATATACACGTCCATGGTTTTCATGGTCCAACATGCTCTTTAGTGAACTGATTATGGATTATTGCGGATTCCGCGTACAGAAATAGATAGGGAAGCAAGAGAGAACCTGCGAGTACATCATAACGTTCGGAGTTCGTTGAATTCCGACAAAGAGGAGAGCGAATCATGAGAAAAATATCATTGAAAATGCCGGTAGCAGCAGTTATGACATCCTTGCTCATTCTAACTACAGCCTGTTCAGGCGGAAGCTCAAGCACAGGCACAACCAGTGACGGCAAGAAGGAAGTAACTGTATCGTTCCGTTCTTCAGGATCGGAAGATACACTTACGAAGTTCTTCCAATCAGGCTTGGTGGATCAATTCGAGAAAGAAAACCCGGATATCAAAATCAACATTGCTCCTGTACTGGCAAGTGAAGGCGATTATACGTCCAAAATGGTTCTGCAAATGAAATCCCCGGATACAGCGCCTGATGTCATTGCCGAAGATACATCCATCATCAAATCCGATGCTGCGGCGGGATATCTGGAGCCGCTGGATACACAAGTTCAGGGATGGCCCGATTGGGAAGAACACATCATCGACAACCTGAAGGCAGGGGTTACTGGCGAAGACGGCAAAGTGTATGGCGTTCCGGCTACCTCGGATACACGCGGAATCTGGTACAACAAGGAACTGTTTCAACAGGCGGGACTTGAAGTTCCATTCAAACCTGCAAGTTGGGCAGAAGTACTCGAAGCAGCACGTACCATCAAGCAAAAACTGCCAGGTGTGACACCGCTTAATATGATCGTGGGCAAAGCAAACGGTGAAGGTGTCACCATGCAAACGCTGGAAATGCTGCTCTATGGTACGGCGGATACGCTGTACGACGACACCACCAAGAAATGGGTCGTTAACAGCCCGGGCCTTCTGGATTCCTTTAAATTCATAGATCAAGTGTTTAACACGGATAAAACAGGTCCGACCATGCAGGTTGCCTTAAATGGACAAGCTGGCAGTATTGCTTTCCAGCAACAGTTCCCGCAAGACAAACTGGCGATGGCTGTAGATGGTAGCTGGGCAGGTTCAACATGGGCCGAGAACGGCGCTGCTCCAATCGCCAACGTTGAAGAGAAAATAGGCTTTGCACCATTCCCAACACAAAATGGGGAAGAGCCTGGAGCAACTACGATGTCCGGAGGATGGGCTTGGTCTGTTCCTGCACAAGCGAAGAACAAGGAAGAGGCTTGGAAATTTATCGAGTTCCTGATGAATAAGGAAAATGCGACTGCTCGTGTAGTAGCGGAAGGCAGCCTCAGTCCACGTAATGATTCCACGGAAGTTGAAGGTTATACGGATCGTCCATATACCAAAGAAGCACAGGAACTCTTGAATGTGGCCCACTTCCGTCCAGCGAACGATCAATATGCAGCAGTATCCGCACAATTGCAAAGCATTGTTGAGAGTATTGCCTCTGGCAAGCTGACGCCGGAACAGGGAATTACGCAATTGAAGGACAACGTATCCCGTTCCCTTGGCGCGGACAGCATCGAAGAGAAATAAGGATATCGATATATTCGGAGGGGGAGGCACAATCTCCCCTTTTTCCGGTTCGAATGGAGAGTGACTTATGAAAAGGAAAGCACCAGGTTCATTTCTGTTTCTAATGCCTTCCGTACTGTTATTACTTGTGTTTTTCATTGTTCCCATCATTCTGACGATCTGCTTTGCCTTTACGAACATGGCTCTGACCGGGGCGGCAGCCAAGAGTTTGGAGTTTGTTGGATTCCAGAATTTCATTAATATGTTCCATGATCCTGACTTTCGCATTAGTGTCTGGCGTACGCTGGTCTTTCTCATCTTCTCCGCAGTGATTGGTCAGGTATTGCTTGGGTTCATTCTGGCACTTCTAATGAAGGAGAAAAATGTGACGTTCCGCCGGGTCATCGGGATCATCGTCATTGCCGGTTGGGTGACACCCGAGATTGTTGTGGCATTCTGTATGGTGGCCTTTTTCAGTGACAATGGTTCATTGAATCAGATCCTCGGCTGGTTTGGAGCGAATCCAGTCTCTTGGTTGTTCAGTTTCCCTATGGTGAGTGTCATTATCGCGAATATCTGGCACGGCACAGCCTTTTCGATGATGGTCTATCAGTCGGCACTGGATGATATCCCGAAGGAAGTTGAAGAAGCTGCGATTATTGACAGTGCCACCGGGTTCCAGATTGTCAGACACATTACGATTCCAATGGTAAAAGGGTCCATCGTGACCAACATGATGTTGGTAACCCTACAGACGTTGGGTGTGTTCACGCTGATCTATACGATGACCGGTGGTGGCCCGGGTACTTCGACACAAACCTTGCCGATCTTCATGTATAACCAGGCCTTTGTGAACTATCAGTTTGGATACGGCACAGCCATCTCGTTGGTTCTGTTGTTCATTGGTATTATCGCCAGCCTGTTCTACATGCGATCCATGAAAGTGAAAGTGTAACCATGAAGGAGGTTCGATCCCTATGGTCAAACATGGGCTTCAACGCAAAATCCAGTACGGGATTTTAGTTTTTCTAGGGCTCTGTTTTTTATTGCCGCTGCTCTGGATCATTCTGGCTTCATTTGACCCGAACGCGCAGCAGGGCATCAAAATGCCCAGTACCTGGACCATTCAAAATTTCAAGGATGTACTCGGGGATTCGAGCAATCTTCGTTCATTCGGTGTAGGCCTGATTCTGTCGGGAGGGCAAGCGATATTGGTTGTTCTGGTGTCGGTGCTTGCTGCGTATCCTTTATCCCGTTACGAAATGAGATTCAAAAAAAGCTTCTTGTTATCCATTCTGTTCATGACAGCTCTTCCGATTACTGCCGTGATGGTTCCGGTATTTCAGATGTTTCTGTTCTTCAAAATGCAAAATAGCATCATTGCCACGATGCTGTTCCTGACGGCATCCTCACTTCCGTACGGCATCTGGATGATGAAAAACTTCATGGATTCGGTGCCGATTGATCTGGAAGAATCGGCATGGATTGACGGTGCGTCCGTATGGAACGGCTTGAGACGAATCGTGGCTCCGCTGATGTTGCCCGGTATTGCAACGATAGCGATATTTACCTTTTCGGGGAGTTGGGGTAACTTCTTCGTGCCATACATCCTGCTCCAGACACCGGAGAAACTGCCGGCATCGGTCACGATCTATCAATTCTTCGGCAGCCACGGCATGGTTGAATACGGCAGATTGGCTGCATTTTCACTACTTTATACGATGCCTTCGGTTGTGCTGTACATCTTCTCCCAGCGCTACATGTCCAAGGGCTTCAGCATGGGCGGGGCAACCAAAGGTTAATGACAGGAGGTACGCAACATGACAACCAAAAAGACGGCACATCTCATCTCGCATACCCATTGGGATCGCGAATGGTATATGCCTTATGAACACCATCATGTACTGCTCATTGAGCTGATGGATAAACTGCTGGACACGCTTGATCAGGACCCGGAATATCGTTATTTCCATCTGGATGGGCAGACGATTATTCGAGAAGATTATTTGCAGGTTCGGCCCGAACAGCAGGAGAGACTTGACCGTTATATCCGCGAAGGACGTATTCATTTTGGCCCATGGTATGTGTTACAGGATGAGTTTCTGACCAGCAGTGAGGCCAACTTGCGTAATCTGCTCATCGGTCATCGTGATGCTCGACCTT
This sequence comes from Paenibacillus sp. FSL R7-0313, assembly GCF_037969885.1. NCBI lineage: Bacteria > Bacillati > Bacillota > Bacilli > Caryophanales > Paenibacillaceae > Paenibacillus > Paenibacillus sp. FSL R7-0313. Next base: position 5,069,070 of record NZ_CP150219.1, on the reverse strand, counting down.
TAGGTGTGATATCCAAGACAGGATACTTCCCAGACTCATTCGGAAATATGGGACAGGCACCGCAGATCCTGCAACAGGCGGATATTCATAACGCGATCTTTGGGCGTGGGGTAAAGCCCACCGGATTCAATAATGCGGTGGTTGATGCAGACAGTTACGAATCTCCCTATTCCGAGATGATCTGGCGTTCGCCGGATGGTTCGGAAGTGCTCGGCATTTTGTTCGCGAATTGGTACTGCAATGGGATGGAAGTTCCGGTTGATCCGGAGAAAGCCCGAGCGTATTGGGATAAAACTCTGGAAGATGCCGAGAAATTCGCCTCGACTCCACATCTGTTGTTCATGAATGGTTGTGATCATCAGCCGATCCAGACGGATCTGCCCGAGGCTTTGCGCACGGCAGCGACCTTGTATCCTGATGTGGAATTTATCCACTCCAATTTTGATGATTACATTGAGGCTGTTACGACGGAAGTCCCTGAGCATCTGGCGACCATTGAGGGGGAACTTCGCAGTCAGCATACGGATGGTTGGGGAACACTGGTGAATACGGCATCCGCAAGGGTTTATCTGAAACAGTTGAATCAGCAAGGGCAGACGTTGCTTGAAAAAGTAGCCGAACCACTGGCCGCCATGGCGCATATGGCCGGGGTGAAAGATTATCCGCATCATCTATTGACGCATGCATGGAAGATGCTGATGCAGAACCACCCACATGATAGCATCTGTGGGTGCAGTGTGGATGAGGTTCACCGTGAGATGGTGACCCGCTTTGCCAAGAGCAGACAGCTTGCAGAGAAATTGGTTTCCCAGAGCGCGCAGGCGATTGCTGAGTCCATCCGTGTGCAACCTGCTGAGACTTGGGGAGAGGAGGCAGTGCTGTTCACTGTGTTCAACACGAGTGGATGGAATCGAAATGGAATCATTGAGATGGACCTAATTGTGGACAAAGCATTTTTCCCAGAAGGTCCTAATCCTCAGGCACTTGCGCAGAAGGTGGAAAAAGATGCACTGGCAGCGTATCAGCTGATCGATTCGGATGGACACGTGTATTCGGCAGAAATCAAGGATCTGGGTGCACATTTCGGCTATGAACTTCCGAAAGATCGCTTCCGACAGCCTTATATGGCTCGTAAAGTAAGAGTTACTTTCCAGGCGGTGGATGTACCTTCGCTGGGTTATAAGACATATGCTCTCATTCCAGTAGAGAAGCCAGCAGAGATTGCTGAGATTGCTGAAGTGCCCGATACGAGCGAACTCATCCTGGTTCAGGGAATGATGATGGAGAACGGTCATTTGCGGGTGACGGTTGAAGAGAATGGTACGGCAACGATTGAAGATAAAGTCTCTGGTGCTGTTTACAGGGGGTTGAATTCGTATGAGAATACCGGTGATATCGGCAATGAATATGTCTACCGTCAACCTGAGGGAGAGACAACGCTGACCACGGAGCATCTGAATGCAGACCTGCGGATTGTGGAGCAGTCTCCGTATCGTGCAGTTATGGAAAGTGTATTACGCTGGGATATTCCTGCTGAAGCAGATGAACTTTTCGAACTTGAAAAACGCCAAATGGTTCCTTTTACAGAACGAAAGGCGCAGCGAGTTAAGAACACCGTTCCGCTTGTGATTACGACAACGTATACATTGGAAGCAGGCAGTAATATGGTCAAGGTAAAGTCTGAATTCAACAATCAGGCCAAGGATCATCGACTGCGCGCACTCTTTCCATCAAGACTGCTGACAGAGGATCATTATGCGGATTCCATCTTTGAAATTGCCAAACGTTCCAATACACCGGCCAAAGAATGGGTGAATCCGAGTAATGCGCAGCATCAGCAAGCGTTTGTACATGTGTCCGATGGTGATCATGGCTTGATGATTGCAAACAAAGGGCTGAATGAGTACGAGATTTTACAGCATGAAGAGGGCAGTACGATTGCGGTTACGCTGCTGCGTGCCTCTTCGGAACTGGGAGATTGGGGTGTGTTTGAAACACCAGAAGCCCAATGTCTAGGACCTCAGAGCGTGGAATATGCGATTATTCCATTTGCGGGCGATGCGGCACAGTCAGGTGCATGTGCATCCGCCTATGCGTATCCGATTCCGTGGACGACTGTGCAGCTAGGAGCACTTGCGTATACATTTGAGCAAGAAGGTCATGCCACAGCTAATGGGCACAAGGTGGAACTACCTCTCTCGAAGCAATGGTTAGCGTGGAATGCACAAGGCTCGACACTAGCCTTCTCCACACTGAAGATCGCGGAGGAAACCGGAGATGTGATTGCTCGCTGGTATAATCTGAACTCCGAACCGGTTGAGTTGAACGTGCAAACTGGATTCGAATGTGCCTCCGTTTACGAGAGCGACGTGCTGGAACGGGTTAAGGACACGTTAGAGGGGCATAGCCAGACGGTACCTGGGTTTAAAATTATTACACAAGGGTATGCGTTACGCTGAATTGATTTTTGAACATCATAATTATAGAAACCTCCTGTTCACGGTAGTGTGGACAGGGGGTTTTTGTTAGTCAAGAAATTCAGCAAGTAAAAGTCGCTAATTATAGCGGCTTTTTTACTTGATATAGGTTATTTTGTACAATCAACTAATTAATATTTTATTTATTGACTTAATTTGTAAAAGGATGTATTCTATTCTATATAAATACTTATTTCCCATAATAGAGAGTTTTGAATAGCTGGCCAGCTTTCAAATATATTTAATAATTGAGAGGGAGATATAAAAATGAAAAAAGTGGTATCAGCTTTATTAGTTACAGCATCCTTATTTGTTGGTAGTGTCGCTTCTTTCGCATATGCAGAAGAATCAGTTAGTATAATTCCTACCAGAATGCAGGCGGGAACAATATTAGAGTATGACGGATCCAATCAGATGGTTATTTTGGAAAAGGGTGAACCAGTAAATATCCCTTCCGTTTATCAAGGTCAAACAACAAAGAGTGTCACACAAAAAGTAGATCTTGATAAATTAAAAATTGAAGAAGAATTCATTGAAAAAATAAAAGCAGAAGCAAAAAACTTGCCTGTATATAAAGTTGAGAACCCTCTTCCACAGCCAGGTTTGAAAGTTATATACGATGGCGAGGGTTACATAAAGGAGTTTGTTTTCCCTCAAGGGAACGACTTCGCATTAGCTGCTTATAAAGCCCTACCAAGGGGCACTAGAAAAGCAGCGGGAACCTATACTTATGGAGATAACAATAATAAAATTACAATTACAACGAGCACTGTTCTTGGTGAGGGACGATTCACTAATTTTACTGATACAACTGGCGAAAACAGTAACACTCTGAAAAAAGGTGATGCAGCAACAAGAGGGGATATAGATAATCCTAAATATGAGCAAGTTTTGGATGCGCGGAATTTGGATAATAATGTATTTGCGAATGTAACTAAGAGAGATAATGGAGCACTTCCAGACGCGACATTAGATATTTGGAAAACTGGAGTAGAACTTTTTGACCTAAAATGGTCTTCCTCCCTATCGTTTAAAGGAAGATACTTCTATACATTTTAATTTATAAGATTATTATAAAGGGGGCGATATATTCGCCTCCTTATCCTATCTTCTTAATGAAAAGGATGATGAATCATGAAAAAAAATTTTTCAATCACAAAATATATTCCAGTCATAATTACCCTAATTCTCTTCATTGGGGGATGTAGTTCCGAAAAACCAACAATTGAAAAAGTGAACCCCACTGATATGCAAACCATAGGTCCACAAACTCATGAATATCTTTCAATTACAAACACCGAGTATGTTAATGGAAAAGATACCAATGATGGAATGGTAATGAGAGTATACACATATGATATCCTCTCTAAGAATCTAACTAAATTAGCTGATTTACCCTATAACTCTCAATATCCCTTAACAGTGGCTTCCTTAGCAGAAGACACCATATACTACTCGGGATCTGGAAAAGATAAGGGTGACGAATTGTTTTCCTATGATATAAAAACACAGATCACCCAGCAATTAAGCTCCGACTTATTTGCAATCAATTCGATAATTCCGGATACCGTTGATCATACATTGGTTATGGCTGCTGTTAAGAACGGAGAACGGCCTGTCAAAGTTATGTTCTTTGATAAAGAAACTCAAGAAATGACCATATTGAATGACAATGATTCGGATACAACAACATGGGATATTTCTTATGATCCAGAAACAAGAAAATCCTATGCCATCCAATATTCAGAAGAGGATCAATATAATCATATGGAGGAGTCCAATAAAACGCAAACACCGATGGTTCCTCCAAACCATACGATTATTGAGATAGATCCAATCTCTAAACAGACACGCAAGGTTATTGAACTAACGGAGGAACAAATTTTAACCTTATCAACAAGGGGAGACCAAATTCTAATTGCCACTGCAAAGCATATCAACAAGTATCCAATTAAATATAGTATGGTTAATATTAAAACAGGAGAAAGAAACGAAATTGATCTTCCCATTAAGGCCAGCAGTGAATTGTTTTTGTCCAAAGACGGGCAGGGTTTCTATTTCCTCGGAGAAAATACACAAGCAAAAGAAAATCAGGAACGAGGGATTTATTTCTATGATTTGAAAACGCAACAAGTTGAAGCCATATTTCTTCAAAAAGAGGGCTTCATTAATAATTTTATGCTGTTAACGAATCCAATAAAAAAATAAATTAAATTCTCCTTAAACACTATATTATAAGCCATTAATCCTTAGAGCTAAACGTCACTTCACCAATTGTGGCGTTTTTTAGTTTTCGTTAAAACACGTTCTTTAAAAAGTGGATATCTATTTCGTTTTATCTCCAATATAGAAAAATGTGGTATTATTGTGCTCTAGTTTGTTGTAATGGAGGTAGACTAATGATCTATATTTTATTTGTATTCATCGTTGTAGTGATTGTTGCACTTAGCCTTTGGATTCTGAGTTTGACACGTAAACAAAAGAAATCAGCGGTACTCTTTAAGGAGAATTACGACTTAAAAGCGATTACTATTGCTGATATAGACAGGATGGAGGATGGCTCTGGCTTCGAGATGTACTTGTACAGATTGTTAATGGAGTTGGGTTATTCAGGAGTCTACAAAACGTTAGGAAGTCGCGATTTTGGTGCAGACGTAGTTTTCACTGATCGGGAAGGTGTTAGAAATGTCATTCAAGCAAAGCGATACTCAATAGAGTATCCGGTCGGCATCAGCGCTGTACAAGAGGTGTTTTCTTGCATGAGATATTACAAGGCTAAGAAAGCAATCGTAATTACTTCATCCCACTTCACAGAGTCGTGTGAGACATTAGCTGGTATTAACTTTGTAAAGTTGATTGATCGAACTGACTTAATTCATGTGATTGAGGCTTTTAGAGACGGTGATATTATTGAGGCGCGTGACATCATTGAAGGGGAACCGAGGATGATACTTGAATCCTGGTCGGAATCGAATAGCAATACGCTACATGAGGTTCGAAAAGATTACAAGGCAGAAAAGTATGTAAAAAAAGTGATGAGTAAGTGAACATATGAATTATTCAGTAGATTTTGTGATGATTGATCAATAAACGAGTATTCTATCTAAAATGAATGATTTTGGTGGCTTTTCATACATAATATTTAATTCTGTATTTATTCAGGGATGGAGATGGGTGACACATTCAGGTTCACTAAGTGTAATCTATTTGTGGGAAGAGGGGGTTCAATTTTAGTGAAAAAAATGAGCTGGATTGCTTTGTTTTTAGTCCTGATTTTGTACTTTGTTTCGATGTACTCACTATATTCTCATATGAATAATAAATGGCTAGTTAGTCCTCCAACCTATGTAATACTAATTCTTTCTATTTTAGGACTGGCTCTAGCCATACTTGGTTTTAAAGATACATCGAACAAGTCTACGAAGGTAAGAAGTTGGATCTCAACGGTTCTATCCTTAGCATTGATCTTCATCCTTTTGGGTGCTTTGTCATTTACATCGATATTTTCTGGGTACAAACAATTACTTACGACTACACATTCACCAGATAAGCACTATACAATAAGTTTCTATAAAACTGACGCTGGAGCCATGGGATCGTTTGGCGTTATGGGGGAATTGAAAGGCCCGCTTTGGTTTAAAAGAGTATTTTATTATGAGGGAAAGACGGATCAGGTAGACTTGGAATGGGTTGATAACCATACCATTTCAATTAATGATCAAAAAGTTAATTTATTAAACGGTGAAACTGTACGCCGTAGCCCTTAATTTTCTAAGATTTTTTTCTTAACTGATATCTAAAGTGAAATTCTTTTGGTGCGGAGTTTCGCTTTTTTGCGTTTCGACAAAAAGATGGATAGAAGAGGAGTGATCGTCATCAAGAATCCTTTGAGGTTTTATATGAATGAATAGAAGAAGTTAAACATGTCGTGATTTTATACATTTATTGTCGTGAGTTTCTATTAAAAATAGATTAAGTCTGTGATAACTTATAGATAAATGTCAGAATATTATATAGTATGGAGGTAAGACAACAGTGACCATTCGAATTGGGAAAATTAGCTTGTGGCATGTTCACGCATGGGATTACATCAAGCAGGCACAAGAACATGAGGATACAGTCATCGCCGCTGTGTGGGATGAAGATGCCAAGCGGGGGCAGGAAGCGGCTGAACGCTTAAACGTACCATTCTATGCTTCGCTTGAAGATATGCTGGCCAAGGATGACATCGATGCCGTTATTGTAGATGCGCCAACCCGCATCCATGAAGAAGTGATCACCGCTGCTGCAAAAGCAGGTAAACACATCTTCACGGAGAAAGTTATTGCGTCGACACAGGCGGAATCCAACAGAATCCTTAATGAGGTAAAGGCAAACAAAGTCAAAATGACGGTCTCCTTACCTCGTCTGAATGCAGGGTATACGCTAACGATTCAGGATGTACTTAACCAAGGATTACTTGGCAAAGTGACTTATGTTAGAGCGCGTTTATCGCATGATGGAGCGATCTCGAACTGGTTGCCTGAACACTTCTATGATCTGAAGGATTGTCAGGGCGGTGCACTGATTGATCTGGGGTGCCATCCAATGTATCTGGCCAAACTGTTTTTGGGTCAGGAAGTAACAGCGGTTAATGCGAACTTCGGATACATTACAGGCAAAGAAGTGGAAGATAATGCAGTTGCAACCTTGTTTACGGATTCCGGAGCAGTCGGCGTTGTTGAAGCTGGTTTTGTGAACAGCCATTCTCCGTTTACGATTGAGGTTCATGGTACGGAAGGTACACTTCTGTATGGAACACCTGATGACAAGTTATTGATTCGTACAAAAGCAGCACAGGGGAAATATAATGACTGGACTGAACTTCCTTTAGCAGACAAAAGAGAAAGCGCATTCAATCAGTGGGTTGCACATATACAGAATGATACGGATGCAACTGAAAACGTGCAGATCGCTATGGAGCTGACCCGTTTGATGGAAGCTGCGAATCTCTCTGCCAAGGAAGAACGTAGAATAGCTCTCAATGAGTTGAAGGGTTAGGTTTTATTAAGGAGGTGTGCAATCTTGAGCCTGTATCCTTATGAGAAAATGCTTGAACGGCAGGATCTCCTGGAGAGACTGGATATTCTAATGGTTTGGGGACATTATGAGATTCGCGTGATGCGATTTCATCTGACTTCTTTTCCAGCGGGCCGAGTTGTGGATTTCCATAATCATGCGGAGTTTGAGTTTCATTTTATCCCGAGAGGTAAAGGCAAAGTTATTCTCGATGATCAGACACATGCACTCTCGGAAGGTATGCTTTATTTGACTGGACCGGGTGTCGTTCATTACCAGGAGGCTGATGCCAAAGAGGACATGGATGAATTATGTCTTCATGTGGATATCGTTCACAAGCCAAGAGAACATGTCGATCCCTGGGAAGCAGCTGAATCCGAGGAAACGATTGAAAAGCTGAGAACGCTTCCGCTTACTCCGGTGAATGATTATCATCGGGCGATGCATTGTTTTTTGGAAGCCTACGAGGCATGTGATCAGAAATTGTTAGGTTATTATACATCGATCAAGCAACTGGTCATCAGCATATTACTCAAAACCGTGCGAGCATACGACACCGGGGGGAATCGACCGGAAGCCCCTGTGCGGGATATGTCGGTATATCGCTATGAGTATGCAGTGCAGTATATGGAGGCGAATCACCCTACCGTGGTCACGCTGGAGCATGTAGCTGAGAAACTTCATATCAGCAGCAGACAATTGCAGCGAATCTTCTATCAAGTACAGCCGGAGATGCCGTTCAGCCGCGTACTGGAGGATATTCGTCTGCGCGCTGTGTGCCGTAATCTGGAGGAAAGTAACGTATCTATCGAACAGATTGCTCTCGCTTCAGGCTTCAATAATGCCAACTATTTGCATGCTGTATTTCGCAAACGGCTGGGGATGACCCCGTCGGCTTTTCGTAAAATGAAACAACCAATACTTAAGTGAGGGTGAATATATATGAGTAAAGTATATCGTATCGGAATTATTGGCTGTGGGGGAATCGCGAATGGCAAACATCTGCCGAGTCTGAGTAAACTGGATAATGTTGAACTGGTGGCTTTCTGCGATATCGTTCAGGAACGTGCGGATGAAGCCAAACAGAAATATGGCACTACTGAAGCCGAAGTCTACACGGATTATCAGGAATTGCTCAAGGATGAGTCTTTGGATATTGTGCATGTGCTAACGCCGAATATTTCTCATGCCGAGATTTCCATTGCTGCTCTGGAGGCAGGCAAACACGTGATGTGTGAAAAGCCAATGGCGAAGACATCTGCTGAAGCACAGCTCATGCTGGAAGCGGCAGAACGTACCGGCAAGAAATTGACCATCGGATACAACAACCGTTTCAGAGAAGACAGTCAGTATTTGAAGAAGGTGTGCGAAGCGGGTGACCTGGGTAATATTTATTTTGCCAAAGCACATGCGATTAGACGTAGAGCAGTACCAACATGGGGTGTTTTCCTGGATGAGGAGAAACAAGGTGGCGGCCCGTTGATTGACATTGGTACGCACGCACTCGATCTGACGCTCTGGATGATGGATAACTATCAACCAAAAGTTGTGCTAGGTACGACCTATCATGAGCTTTCGCAACGTGAAAATGCGGCCAATGCCTGGGGCCCGTGGGACCCAAAACAATTCTCTGTAGAGGACTCGGCCTTCGGCATGATTGTGATGGAGAATGGCGCAACGATTATGCTGGAATCCAGTTGGGCACTGAACTCACTGGATGTGGATGAGGCGAAATGTAGCTTGAGTGGCAGCGAAGCGGGTGCGGATATGAAGAACGGACTGCGCATCAATGGCGAGAAATTCAGCCGTCTATACACGAATGAGATTGAACTGAGTGCAGGCGGGGTAGCTTTCTACGATGGTAAGAGCGAGAGCGCACCGGATGTTGAGATGAGAAAGTGGATTGAAGCGATTGAGAACGATCAGGAACCAGTCGTTACACCAAAACAAGCGCTGGTTGTATCTCAGATCCTGGAAGCCCTCTATGAATCTGCTCGCACTGGCAAGGCTGTATACTTGAATAACGCTAGCGAAGCATAGAACATACTGAAAAGAATAGATTACAGAACCCTTTGTCCTGTTATTTGGGGATAGAGGGTTTTTTGGTGTTTTGGTAAATTCAGCGAGTTTTGAGACACGCCATAGCTATTGGTCCATACCAGACTCTATTTCGGCACATATGATGAGAGAAAAATAAGCTGAAAAGAGGGTATGTCGTGACTAAACACAAAACGAGTCATGGTGTTTCCATTGTGGTATGTACCAATCGGCCGCAATTTTTTGAAAACATTCTGCAAAATTACAGTCGACAGCATTACAAAAGCAAAGAACTGATCATTGTCCTGAATCATGACCGTATGAATCTGGCATTATACCAAAACCGGGTTCGGAATCTTGCCAATGTTCATGTATATCAAGTTCCTGAGAGCATTTCGCTAGGACAAAGCTTGAACGCTGGCATGACAAGGGCTCGCTTTTCGTTGATTGCGAAATTTGATGATGATGACTACTATTCGCCGTATTATTTGACAGAGCAGGTGAGAGAACTTAGACGGACCAAAAGTGATATTGTGGGCAAACATTCGTGCCTGGTCTACTTGGGTGCGTCCAAGACACTGTTGGTCAGATCTCCCGCTGAAAAAAATAAACCGGTTGAATTTGTACAAGGGGGCACTATTTTATTCAAAAGAGAGATCTTGAAAAAAGTCCGCTTTACGGACCGTTCCATAGGGGAAGATGTAACCTTCCTGAGACAATGCAGGAAAAGAGGATTCAAAGCGTACGCGACCTCTCCTTATAATTATGTCTATCACCGCAGACAGAACAAAAAGAGTCATACCTGGAGAGCGGATGACAGCTTTTACCTGGAGGGAAGCAAAAAACTTGCGGTTACAGAGGATTTCAGACCCTTTGCCAATAAGAAGTTATAGAGGAGAATAACGAAGGGAAGATGCATCTGCTGCATGTAGATGCGTCTTTTTTGTGCCAAAATGCTTTAATTTGGAGGTGGTGAGAAAAAAATATGAATTTACTTGAAAAAAAGTATTGCATATAAGTTTAGTCGGAATTATATTAATGGTATAAGGTCTAGACCATATACAGATCGGAGTGTTTAGATGTCGAGTACGTTTTCATTTCGTTTTGAGAAAGTATCCACCAAAAAGGTCAGTGAATTCATTAGAGAACAACTGGAAGAAGCCATTATTCTGAAAGAATTGATGAGTGAAGAACAACTTCCAGCCGAGCGAGATCTGGCAGAGATTTTTAATGTAAGCCGCATTACGGTTCGTGAGGCACTCTCTTCACTGGAAGAGAAAGGTTTGATTGAGAAAAGGGTGGGTGCCAAAGGTGGAACGTTTGTACTGCCTCTGACAGCCAATTCGCATAAACGGACCAGAGAAGAAATTAAACGGGATTGGTCACAGATGCTGAAGGTGTTTGAATATCGAACCATCATCGAACCGGAGGGAGCTTTTCTCGCTGCTGAGCGGATCACCGCAGGCGAACTGGAGCTGCTTGAGGGTTACATGGAACAAAGTATAGAGCCAGACTGTACAAGGGAATGGTTCAGGGCGCTGGATGTAAAATTTCATCTGACCATCGCCAAGGCTTCGGGGAATCCATACTGCGAGAGAGCCGTCAGACAGATCCGGACCAAAATTAATCCGGCGCTCGACTTGATGCCTTATGATGACAGAATACGTACCGTCAATCACGGTGTACATATGGAGATTCTTGAAGCATTGAAAGCCCATGATAGCATCAAGTCTAAGGAGACGATGAAACGACATATCGAATTCTCGGCGGATGCAATCTATGCCCGTTTGGTTTCTGAATCGGACAAAAATGAAGGGAATGACAGCGAATGAATCGTTCAGAACTAATACAGCTGGCTCAGCCACTACAAGCCCAGTTAAGCGCCTGGCGCAGAGATTTGCATCGCCATCCGGAAATCGGCTACGAGGAGCATCGTACATCCGCTATCGTAGCTGAGCATCTCGAAAGCCTGGGGCTGGAAGTTACACGCAATGTGGGACAGACCGGGGTTACAGGTCTGCTTCGCGGAGAGACCGATGGACCAACCTTTGCCTTGCGCGCAGACATGGATGCTCTGCCAATTCAGGATCAAAAAGCGGTGGAATATCGCTCACAAGTAGAAGGCAAAGCGCATCTGTGTGGACATGACGCTCACACCTCCATCCTGATGGGGGCTGCCCAACTGCTTACAGGCCTTGGAAGACCGAAATCAGGCAACATCAAATTCATTTTCCAGCCAGCGGAAGAAGGACTTGCAGGGGCAAGAGCCATGATCCAGGATGGTGTTCTGGAGAATCCGAAGGTTGATGCCATCGCAGGATTACACATGACACCTGGACAGGACACGGGAACCTTGGGTGTAAGTCAGGGCGTTGCTTTTGCATCAGCTGATCCCTTGATTATCAAGGTGTTTGGCAAGGGTGGCCACGCAGCTCGTCCGCATGAGGGCATTGACGCAATCGCGGTATCCGCTCAGGTCATCACCGCTTTGCAAAATATCGTCAGTCGGATGGTCGATCCACTTGAACCCGCTGTAGTCACCATTGGCAAAATCACCGGAGGTTATATGGGAACAGCCATCGCCCCGGAAGTGGAGATGATCGGTACAGTTCGTACACTCTCACCTGCCATTCGTGAGCGGATGCCAGCTTTGATCGAGCAGGTTGTCAAAGGGGTCTGTGATTCTTTCGGAGCAGGATGCGAAGTCGTCTACGGCGATGGATACCCTGTTGTCGTGAATGATCTCGGCATGGTTGACCTGCTAACAGAGACCTGCAATCAGGTTAATGCGGAGAAAGGATGGAACTATATCAAACCTTCCACAGGGGGCGAGGATTTCGCTTTTTATTGTGAACAGATTCCGGGTGTGTTTTTCAGACTAGGATCTGGTAATGATGAGGAATTTACTCGTTATCCGCTCCACCATCCCATGTTTGATCTCGATGAGACAGCAATGCCATATGGTGTGGGCATGTTGTCTGCAGTAGCACTTGAATTTTTGGCAAGGAATACCACTTCTGAGGGGGAGCAATCACAATGAAAAAAAGACAATGGACAGGCTTGTGGATCACGTTACTGGCAGTCGTAATGGTACTCAGCGCTTGCGGAGGAAAATCGACAAGCACGAATGATGGTTCCGCAACAGAAGGAACAGGCAGTGGAAGCGCAAGTACAACACTGACTGTTGCTGCGGCAACCGATATCGAGAGTTTCGATCCGCACAACAACAACAATACCTCTAGTGAGGCCGTTCTGGTCAACGTTTTTGATTATCTGATCAAAAATGACAGTGAACAGAAAAAAGTTGCGGGACTTGCGACATCATGGGATCAGGTTGATGATACAACGTGGAGATTTAAGCTGCGTGAAGGTGTTACCTTCCACAATGGCGATCCATTCACTTCAGCAGATGTAAAATACACGCTGGAGCGCGTAGCCAAGGACGAGACACTGAAACAAAACAGTTATTTCAAAAATATCGTAGAGGTTAAAGCTGTGGATGACTATACCGTAGATATTATCACGGATGGTCCAGATCCGTTGCTCCTGAATCGTCTGTCCAAAATGGGAGCAGGCATTCTGCCAGCAAAATATATTGCGGATAAAGGATTCGATGCTTTCCTGAAACAACCGGTAGGCACAGGCCCTTATAAATTCAGTAAATGGACCAAAGATGATCGTGTGGAACTGGTGAAAAACGAGAACTACTTCGACGGTGAACCAAAATGGAATGAAGTGGTGTTCCGCGTTATTCCTGAAGCCTCCACACGTGTATCCGAATTGCTTGCTGGTGGTGTAGATGTGGCGTCTTCCATTCCGTCCACGGACATTGCTCGGATCGAAGGCGAAGCAGACAAGAAGATTGTCAAAGCACCAATCCAACGTGTGCTTCAGTTGATCTTCCGTCAGACAGAAGGCAGCATCACGGCTGATCCGAAAGTACGTGAAGCGATTGACCTGGCTATCGACAAACAAGGAATCGTGGACAGCATTGCCGGCGGAGCAGGTATCGTAACCCGCACATCCGTAACACCAGGCAACTTCGGTGCTGATCCTTCATTGTACAAAACGTCACTTTATGATCAAGAAAAAGCCAAGCAGTTGCTGCAAGAAGCTGGCTATGCGGAAGGTGAAGCCGAGATGACCATCTCCGTTTCCGCACAGTACAAAGAACAGGCTGAAGTTGTTGCAGCGATGCTGGAACAAGCCGGATTCAAAATCAACCTGGATGTCCTGGAAGCAAGTGCATTCAGTGAACGTTACAGCTCCAAATCATTCAAAGAAATCTTCATGATTGGTATTGGTAACTCCTTGTTCGATGCTTCGAACAACTACAATCGTTATATGTTGGAAGAAGCAAAAGGCGAGTCGGATTACAACAATCCTGAAGTAGAGAAACTGCTTCAATCGGCATTGGTGAACATGGACCCTGCGTCTCGTGAGAAAGAGTATCAGCAAGTACAACAGATCTTCTCTGAAGAACGCCCAGCGGTATATCTGTACCAAATGGAAGGTGTCTACGGAACAAATGCTAAAGTGAACTTCGCGCCACGCAGTGACGAGATGTTCTATGCTGACGAGATTACACCTGTTGCACAGTAACATCGGGTATAACAACCGGTCATTGAAAAGATAAGGCCGTGAACGGCAGGGACTGGATAACCATGTTCCTGCCGTTCTTTTTTAAAAGGGAGGTGAACAAGGAGTGGGCAAATACGTACTTAAGTCACTACTACAGATCATTCCGGTGCTGTTCATTGTTTCATTAATTGTGTTCATTTTGGTTCGAGTTACCGGTGATCCGGTTGCGCTAATGTTGCCTGAAACGGCTACCGCTGAAGATCGTGCTGTCTTGACGCAGGCACTTGGTTTGGACCAGCCTTTATATACGCAATACGTGAAGTTTCTGGGCAGTGCAATACAGGGAGACTTTGGTCAATCTTTTCGCTACAATCAGCCTGCATTAGAGCTTGTGCTGGAGAGATTGCCTGCCAGTTTTGAACTGGCAGTAGCCGCGATGTTTTTTGCTGTACTTATGGCTGTACCACTTGGCGTCATTTCAGCTGTCAAACGCAATACGTTTACCGATCTCATTATTTCAGGAATATCCGTCATTGGTAAGGCGATGCCAAACTTCTGGATGGGGATTATGCTTATCCTCTTGTTCTCCGTCATGCTGGGCGTATTGCCGGTATCCGGACGCGGAGGATTGTCACATCTGATCTTGCCTGCATTCACGCTTGGCGTTGGACTGGCTGCGCAGATGACCCGGCTGATTCGCTCCAGCATGCTGGAGATTCTCAACCAGGACTATATTCGAACAGCCCGCAGCAAAGGGCTAGGCCGAATGGTTGTCATTGTAAAACATGCGTTTCGGAATGGACTAATTCCGGTCGTGACGATTATGAGTTTGCAGTTTACAAGTCTGATCGGGGGAACCTTGATTACGGAAACGGTATTCTCCTGGCCTGGACTGGGTCAATTGCTGGTCGTTGCAGTCAACACACATGATATGGCGATTGTACAGGCCGCGGTGTTTGTCATTGCCTTTATCGTTGTAGTAATTAACATCTTGACGGATGTAGCTTACAGGCTACTCGATCCGCGCATCAAATACGACTAGAAGGAGGTGCAATCATATGACAGGCAGCAATAAAATGCCAATTCCGGGTACAGAACAGGAACAAGACAATGGGCGTGCACCAACGGGATTTCGTTATATCTGGCAACAACTGATCATCAGCAAGACCGGAATGTTTGGTGCTGTGCTTGTATTGTTGGTTGTGTTAATTGCCATAGGTGCACCTCTATTGACGAGTCATGATCCGGCAGCGGTGAATCCGCTAAACCGACTAAAACCACCAGCATGGCTTGAGGGTGGAACGGCCGAATACTGGCTGGGTACCGATAATCTCGGCAGAGACATGTGGAGCCGTATTGTATACGGTGCCCGGGTTTCCTTAATCGTGGGTATGGGTGCCGTGATTGTGTCAGGAATCATTGGCGCGATTCTGGGGCTGGTATCCGGATTCTACGGGAAATGGCTGGATGCCGTCATCATGCGTGTAGGTGATGCATTCATGGCGATTCCAACCATCCTGTTCATGCTTGTTGTGATGGCGATTGTTGGCCCGGGTATTACAACGCTGATTTTTGTCATCGGGGTGACGAACTGGGTTCCATTCACCCGTGTGGTAAGAAGTGAAGTACTAAGTATCAAAGAGCGGGATTTTGTTCATGCGGCCAGATCGATTGGCGCGAAGAATGGAAGATTGATTCTCAAACACATTCTGCCGAATATTCTTTCATCCTTTATCGTCATCTGCGGTATGAATGTGGGCACGACCATTATTATGGAAGCTTCACTCAGTTTCCTGGGTCTGGGTATCAAACCACCCGATGTATCCTGGGGAGGTATGCTCAGTGATGGCAGACAATACGTTGCAACAAGCTGGTGGGTCGCTACATTCCCGGGACTAGCCATTACATTTACCGTACTCGGTGTTATTTTCCTTGGAGATTGGCTGCGTGATGTGCTTGATCCACGTACGGAGACAACCCATAAATAAACGGAGAAGGGAGCCATCATTATGAATCAAAGACCAATTCTGCCGGAGGATCTGAGTCACTATCGTTGGATCAGTCAGCCAGTAATCAGTCTGAACGGACAAGTGGCTTATGTGGAACAGACCATAGATCAGGATAAAAACGAATATAACACACAAATTCGAGGGATTTCCCTCGATGGTGATGAAGATATTGCACTTTCGGATGGAACAAAGGATTCCTCACCTGCTTGGTCGCCGGATGGCACACAGCTTACATTCATTCGCTCAGTGGATGGGGGGAAAGGACTATGGGCGCTTCATTCAGATCAAAAAGAGCCGGTCATGCTGATATCTCCCGCACGTAAAATATTGAGTTATATCTGGTCACCGAACGGGCAGTACATTGCGTTTACCAGCAAGGTGCAACCGGAGGACCAACAGAAGAAAGCAGATGTCCAACAGGAGCCAGCACCTGTGTTGCGAGGTAAAGTCTTCGAGCGCACAACGCCGAAGGTGGAAGGATCTGGCTGGTGGGATGGTCAATACAGCCATTTGTTTGTATATGAGCTCAAAAGCGGGGAAATCACGCAGGTGACTTCCGGGCTATGGAATATCAGTGCTCCCGTATGGTCGCCAGATAGCCTGCAGCTTTCTTTCATTTCGAAGCAAGTAGAGGATGAGGAACTTGATGCGGATCTGCTGTACTTTACGGATATATACAGCATTCGATTGGGAGAGAGTGATCTCTTCAAAGTGACGGATTCCAGTCTGGCGATAAGCCAGTTCTCCTATTCATCTGATGGGCAGCAGCTGATCCTGATCGCCAGTGATCGTGAATATGGAAGCGGGAGCCACAACAGCTTATACGCTGTCCCCGTTCAGCGGGGTGTACCCAGGATAATTGCACCTCAATTAGATATGCAGATTGGTAACGCAGCACTGGGGGATATGAAGTCAGCAGGTGCATCACCTTCTCCTATCTCGGATGACCATCATCCGAAGCGTGGTGTGTATGTACTTGGGACGCAGAACGGGAATGTGGACGTGTACCGCATTCAAGATGATGGGAATTGTCAATCTGTGACAGGCGCTGGTGAAAAGGATGTGTATCAGTATACCTTAACACCAGACGGTTCGTCGCTGGTAATCGCTGCGTTGACTGCTGAACACCCTGGAGAGTTATATCGTGTGGATATCGACAGTGGTGAAATGTTCAGACTCACCCGGCGAAATGATGAATTCATGGCTAAATTGGCTGTAAATGTGCCAGTCCGCGTAGAGTTTACGTCCTCCGATGGATGGCCGCTTCAAGGTTGGTTAGCCACACCGGCAATACGTGATTCCAATGTGAAACTGCCACTGATTATGCAGATTCATGGCGGACCTCACGCGATGTATACAGGAACATACAGTCATGAGATGCAGACACTCGTTGCGCAAGGGTATGCAGTGTTGTGGATCAATCCTCGCGGAAGTATGGGATACGGTCAGGAGTTTGCCAGAGCTTGCCGTGGCGACTTTGGCGGAGGGGATTACCGGGATCTGATGGAAGCTGTTGATTATGCCCTGTCTACATACGATTTCCTTGATGCATCACGTCTGGGTGTGGCAGGTGGCAGTTATGGCGGAGTGATGACCAACTGGATCGTGGCGCATACGCACCGTTTCAAGGCGGCTGTAACCCAGCGTTGCATCTCCAACTGGTTATCCATGTATGGAACGAGTGATATCGGTATTTCCTATGTCGAGGGAGTCATCGGTGGTAATCCGGCGGAAAACGCTGAATTCCTGTGGTCCCGCTCACCTCTTGCTCATGCACACCACATTGAGACGCCACTTCTGATCATGCACGGAGAGCAGGACTATCGGACACCGATTGCACAAGCGGAGGAATTATATACTACGCTAAAACGATACGGCAAAAAGACCAAACTGATTCGTTATCCAGGTTCCAACCACAGTTTGCTCAAAAGCGGTAAACCTTCACTTCGGATCGATAGCTTCGAACAGGTGAATGCCTGGTTCAATCAGTACCTCGGGAATGATGAGGAGGGCGAGCAATGAGTCGAACTCAGCTGTCCATTCCTGTAGGGCTTCTTGTAGAGAATGTTCTGACAAGTGGGGAATCAAAAGAAGTGATTATTGAATGTTTACAACGTCGAGACTATTCCCGGTTGTTGCCTCTGGTTAAGGAATCCGCGATGGATTTTGATGAAAGACTACAGACAGCAGCTGATATCGGAGATGATTGGGAAAAGGCGATACTTCAGGGTTATGAGTTCAAGTTTTTGCATATTAACGGGTTGAAACGATTGCTCGATTTCCGGTTTGACCGTAAGGTGGATCGGGATTACGTTCAAGATGAACTGTCACTGAAGCATATTCGTCTGACCACACAAGAGATTGAACTGCTGCAATCGTTAATTGGCAGGCAATGGCTCGTGCAGGCAGAAGAAACAGAGGCAGCAGAAGAAGGCAGAATAGATAGTGAGTTATCTTCCTGCATTCCTGTCCATATTCAATTGAAGTTCCCATAGGATGACCAGAAGAAGCCGCGATGATCGCGGTTTTTTTGCTATGTACAGGTAGAAATGAGGATGACTGAATTCAAAAGTTGAAATTGGACTTCGTATGATTTATATTTATATTAAATGATATTATTTTCTATCAAAAATGCAGATATAAAAAGGAGGACATGGGATGTCCATTCAAAATGTTTTGGGAAAAATTCAAATATCGGATGATGTGATCTCCAAAATTGTCGGCAAGATCGCGAATACTACCAGTGAGATTTCCTCCATGTCGACAGGACTTATAGAAGGGGTCACCAAAAAGTGGAGCGGCAAAAGTCTGCAAAATGGCATAGATATCCGCAAGGTAGAATCAAGACTGGAGATAAACTTAAAGGTTGTCGTTTGTTATGGAACAAAAGTGCATGAAGTCTGCAGGGAATTGCAAAACAATGTGAGACTGCATGTTGAACAGTTGACCGGATTAACAATTGATACGGTGAATGTGATCGTTGAGGGGTTATCATTCAACCAACCTGTTGCCAAGCTTTAATCCAATTTTAGCTACCTAGAGGAGTGACAGCGATGAATAAGATTTCCATAACAAAAGCCAGTCCACAATCATTAGTCGGCGGGCAACTAAATCAGATGGCACTTGAATATATGGCCTATTCGCTTGCAGGTACCAAGGATAAAGGCATAATAGAGAAAACATTTAACAAGTTATGGCGTTCGAATCAGAACCGATTCAGTCACCAATATGCTTATGAAGCCAAAATAGGTAACCAAACGCTGGGCATGATCATGTGTTATCCGACCACTGTAATGAAAAAACTTGCTTTGCCAACGTTCTCCAAACTGTTTGAACTTCGTAAATGGAGCCTGATTAAGTATAATCTCCAACACTGGAAAGAGTTCTACTCCATGGTGACATTAAAAGAAGCGAAGAACGACGAGTACCACATCGGAACATTGGCTACGTTGCCTGAAAGCAGAGGTCTTGGTGTAGGGACACAGCTCATTCAATTTGCAGAGGAGCAAGCTGTAACACAAGGTCTGTCCAAATCCTCACTTACGGTTAAAAAGGAAAATCTACTAGCTATTAAACTCTACGAGCGTTTGGGGTATCAGAGAGTAGGGGAAATCAATAAACCTTCGCTATCCCTGTACCGAATGTCCAAAATACTGGTGTAGTGCATTCTAATACGAATAGAAAAAAGCAGCTAACTGGAGAGTTTCACATAAATAAGCCCACATTGGAACAGTTAAAAGTGTGTGCTGGAGGGGCGCTTTATGCGTCCCTTTTTTAGTTTTCAGATTTTTCTCACAAAAAAAGTAACTTGACTTTTGTATGGGTTTAAGCAGGTACTTGACAGGGGTGTGGTATAGTATAAAAAGTTCTTTTAATGAAGAAAGACGGAGAAATATACAATGTGGGGTGTAACCAGTGTATCAATATAAGGATCAGGAATATGAAGCAGTACATTTTGAGGGACGTGATCTGCGCTATGGAGAACTCATAAGTTGTGTTTTCAAGCAGTGTACATTTATGAACGCTTCTATGGAAGAGATTGAGACAAGTAACTGCCGTTTTATCGAGTGTGACTTCAAAGGGGCTTCCATGAATGGTTCGATTCATACGGAATCAGCTTTTGAAAACTGCACCTTTGGTGGTGCGAATCTATTTGCTTCCAAATTCAGCTCCTGCAAGATGACAGGCTCAGACTTTTCAGGTGCGCAAATGGATGGCATCACACTAAGTCACGGCGATTGGTCTTATACGAATCTGAGACATACACGTTTGGGGAAACAGGATCTGCGAGGAATTCGTTTCTTTGAGGCTGACTTTACGGACACGGATTTCACCAAAGCGGATTTGAGAGACTGTGATCTTACTCGAGTTGTATTAAGCAGAGCTAAGCTGCAAGGGGCGGATCTAAGAGGGGCTAATCTGGAAGGCATCGATCTGAAATCACTGGATGTCAAAGGCGTACGTTTGGATCGCGAACAAGCCGTTCTGTTTGTACGCTCGTATGGTGCGAAAGTAGACTAAGTTGAGTTGAACATACACAGCATGAAGCCGCCCTTAAGGCGGCTTTTTTGAGTTTGAAGCTTTCCGATTCAGAGAGAATAGGCAGGAAAAAGAGATCTAAACAAGAAGTAGTTAACATAAGTTTCAACTAAAAGGAGGTTATCATGTCCGTCACATTAATTATTTTTGTTGCTGTTATTGTCTTTGGGCTTACAACAGGCACGATCACTACGATTATGGCATTTAAACTGTTACGTAACAATAAAGAGAAACATCACCTTCGCAAGAGCATTCTGATGGACGGAATTCCAACAGAAGCAATAATTCATGATATTGTACAGACATCATCCAGTAGGGATGGAAGGCCTGGCGTGCGATTGGATTTGACTGTAACCCAAGTTGACGGCCGCACCTTCCCAACAATTGTAGAGACTTATATTCCAATCACACGTATTCCCCATTTTCAGAAAGGAAATGTCATTAATGTAAGATACATTGCGATGGGGAATGAACGAAAAGTTGAGGTAGAGGATGCCTACCTTCCGTGAGGTGCCGCAGGGTGGTAAGCTTCGGTTATCAGGCATATCAAAAACCATTATCTGAAACAACTCAGGTAGTGGTTTTTGATGTTAATTTAATTGAGTTAATCCTCTTCTTTTGACATATTTCTAACGATCAGAAAAATCGCAAATATACCTAATAAAATAATAAATCCATTGGTTATCGGAAACCACATGATTCTATATACCTCGCTTTGTTTCATGAAGTGAATTTCATTACGTTTTAACGCTGCGTTTTTGTGCTCGTTTCAAGCGCAAGGCAACCCAGCTCATAATCAGAGCAGCAATAAACAGAAATACGGTCACACCTGCAATGACGACAAAGAATGATTGATCAAATGCAGCAAAGGCGGCATTTTTGAGCGATTCAGCAGACGCAGCAGGCAAGCTTTCGGCAGCGATAAGGGCTTCATCCAGACTGTCTTTCGCATTGGCTGGCACACTAATTCCCGCAGGAATCTTCATAGCGAGTGTGTAGAAAAGGGTCGACATGCTGCCGATGATCGCAATACCGGATGCTCCGCCCAGCTCATAACCTACTTCCTCAATGGATGCTGCCATACCCGCTTTGTGAGGTGGGGCATAACTCATAATGGAATGTGATGCAGCGGTCATGCCTGATCCAAGACCTGCACCAAGCAGTGCCAAACCGATAATTTGCCCAGTGAACCCAGCATTGAAATACATCAGATACGTCCCCATGCCAAGGGCAGCGATGAAGAGAGTGGAGCTTTTGATATATACAACATCCACACGGTGCATAATGGCCCCCGTAACAGGTCCGGCAATAAGTGCTGCAACAGGTATGGATACGGTGAATAGTCCAGCCTGAAGAGGTGACATGCCTTCCACCAGCTGAAGCCGCTGAGTGACCATATATTGCACACCCATTTGTGCAAATAAGCCAACCAGTGCGGTAATAAAACCGGTGCTGAATCTTGGGATTTTGAATAAGGACAGATCCAGCAGCGGATTGGGACTGTTATTCTGACGGCGAATAAAAATGATCAGGGACAGAAGACCGATCACAGCAGCAATGATAGCGAGTGTGAGGGATCCTTCGCGTCTTGTGAATTCCTTAATGGAATAGATAATTCCAACCATGGCAATCATGATCTGAATGGAACTGGTGAAGTCCCACTTTTTCGACGCATCCCCATGGTGTTTAGGAATCATTTTCAAGGCGAATACAAACGCAAGAATAGCGATAGGCAGGTTAATTAGAAACACAGAGCCCCACCAGAAATGTTGAAGAAGCAGTCCACCAACAATCGGTCCCAGTCCAGCACCACCTGATGCAATGGAACCCCATATGCCGATCGCCAGTGCGAGTTCTCGCTCATTCCTAAACGTAACTCTGATAATCGACAATGTCGCTGGCATCATCATGGATGCACCTACGGCTAGAAGAATTCTGCTCATGACTAGTACAGCCGGTACTGGAGAAAAGGCAGCAGCAAGAGAAGCAGCAGAAAAGACGAGCAAGCCCAGGGTAAATATTTTTTTATGACCAACACGGTCCCCGAGTGTTCCCATTGCAGGAAGAAGACCCGCCATGACAAGGGAGTAACCGTTCAGAATCCATAATTTCTCCGAAGCAGATGCACCGAGATCATGGGTCAAGCTGGGTAAAGCGGTGTACAGGATGGTCATATCCATGACAATGAGTAATAGTGCACTTGAGACAATAACAAGAATCATCCAACGTTTGAATTTTGACATGTTTCCCTCCGGCGATATGAATAACTTACAATTTTAGACTAAACTATCGGGTAACCCTATAGTCAAATCTTTATTTACACACTATAATGCATTTATACTTTTATAACTTAGACCACATATGTACACGGAGGGCCCTAAGATGGCTGGACATCACGCACAACACTTTACCACCAGTGAATTTGCCAAGATCTGCGGAGTGACCAAACATACCTTGTTTCATTATGACGAGATTGGGCTGTTAAAGCCTGAATATATCAATGCCAAGGGCTACCGCTACTACGGTATGCAACAAACGTATGTGCTGGATGTCATACATGTGCTGAAGAAGGCAGGAAGCTCACTCCAAGAGATTAAGTCATTTATTCAAAATCAGAATACACCATTGTTAATTGAGCTATTTGAACAGAAATTAAAGGCACTTGAGTTGGAGCAACAACGAATCAAACGTATGCAAAAGCTGCTAAGTGGTGCCATTGAAATGACGAAACAAGCCACGGATGCTTCTCCTGAAGGGCTGCATATTGAACAATGTGAGCTGGAGTATTTTATTGCTGTTCAACTGGAGCAAGGGGATGGGGATAAGGAATTCTTCCGTAAGTTCATTGAATACAGGACCCATTGTGATGAACAGATGATCGACTATGAATTTCCGGTATGGACGATCTTACGTCAGGAGCACTATGAGGCAGGAGAATACTATCCGGATTACTTTGGCAACAAAATAAAAACTCCCATTCCAGGGGAAACGATATGGATTAAGCCCAAAGGGATGTATGCCGTCATGAATCATCGAGGTTCATACGAAAGCATGCCGGAGACGTATTCCCTCATGAAAGAGGAGATAGAAAAAGAGGGACTCCAAGTCTGTGGACATGTATATGCACTGGACCTGCTCACTTATTTTGCAGAAAGTAATCCCGATGAGTACATCATCAAAATTTACGTAGAGGTGTGTACGGCTGATAACCCAAGCAAAGGGCAGAATGGCTTGACTTAAGGAGGATATTTATTTGAAATTAATTCAGACATATGATGTGGATCTAAGTGAAGAGTGGTCAACTCTTCTTCGAGAATTACTTGTTGCCAGTTTTCCAGTGATTTATCCAAAAGACAGATTGTTCTTTAAGCAAATACCACATGGCAGAGTGTTGGCGTTTACCCCTGATAACCAATTAGTTGGGCATGTCGGACTAGATTACAGGATGATGAATTTGAATGGAACACCCATAAGAGTGTTGGGGATAATCGATTTGTGTGTTTCTCCGGCTATTCGCTCTCAAGGAATCGCTTCTTTGTTAATATCCGAAGTGGAAAGGTTGGCCAAAGCGCGTGTTGATTTTGTCCTTTTATTTGCGGATCATGAGGAATTGTATAGTAAAAATGGATTCAAAACGGTAAGCAACACATGTAAGTGGTTGAAAATTGATCATGAAACCTTAACCACAGTTGGAGTTGGGACTGAAAAGGTAGAGGGGTTAATGATTAAAGAAGTGGGAAGCATGCCATGGGGTGAAGGGGAACTCGACTTTTTAGGATATTTATATTAATCCCTACACGCCAATATGGGAGAAGGGTGCCTTGACCCATGTTGTATTCCATGTTAAGTTTTCTGTATTCAAATTGTGAGCTTGTAAAGGGGTGATGGAGTGATGACGGAATTAGAGGTTGTGGATGTTTATGTGGACCTGTCAACGAACATGAACAGTGGCATGGTTCACAATATAACTAATCAGAATCCGACACTTTGTCCTCCTATGCATAGATCTACTCGGCGCTAAATGATTTATCGCCAGGTTTCTTTATTGTATAAGCGAATCTAAATTCTGATTATGTTCAAATATTAAAGTGAGGGAATCCATGCCATGTTCGATGGTGAAATCCCGTCAGTTTACTTTTATATTTCACATAAGAAGGATGATCTGTATGTCTTTAATTAACGTTACCAACCTGACCTTTGCCTATGATGGCAGTTACGATAACATATTTGAAAATGTTAGTTTTCAGTTGGACTCTGATTGGAAATTGGGTTTTACCGGAAGGAACGGCAGAGGTAAAACAACCTTCCTCAATCTGTTGCTCGGCAAATATGAGTACAGCGGACATATCTCTGCGAATGTTAGCTTTGAATATTTTCCTTTCCAGGTAGAGAATAAGGGAGCTATGACCGTCGATGTCATCGGCGAGATTCATCCTGAATATCTGCACTGGCAAGTTGTGCGCGAGCTTAACCTGTTGAAAGTGTCAGAAGATGTGTTGTATCGGCCTTTCGATACGTTATCCAACGGAGAACAAACAAAGGTGATGCTGGCTGCTTTGTTCCTGAAGGATAATCGGTTTCTGCTCATTGATGAACCTACCAATCATCTTGATCTTCATGCGAGACAAATTGTAGGTGATTATCTCCGCAGCAAGAGTGGATTTATTTTGGTATCTCACGATCGATCCTTTCTGGATCAAAGCGTGGACCATATCCTTTCCATCAATAAGAGTAACATCGAGATTCAGAAAGGCAATTTTTCCGCTTGGTGGGAAAATAAAAGAAGGCAAGATCAGTTTGAACTTGCAAGTAATGAGAAATTAATAAAGGATATCAAACGTTTATCCGATTCAGCCAAACGGACCGGTGGATGGTCACATGAAGTTGAAAAAACCAAAAATGGTACGAGAAATTCCGGTTCCAAGGTGGATAAAGGATATATTGGGCACAAGGCTGCCAAAATGATGAAACGTTCCAAAAATATCGAACAAAGGCAGCAATCTGCAATTCAGGAGAAGTCCAAACTTCTCAAAAATATTGAGAGTGCAGAACGTCTACAGATTCATCAGCTGGATTTTCACAAGCATGAACTTGTTGAATTGGAACATGTGTCGATCTCATACGGCTCCAATACGGTGTGTAAGGATGTCAGTATCACGGTTGAACAAGGGGATCGTATTGCCCTATACGGTAAAAATGGATCTGGCAAATCAAGCATTCTTAAGCTGATCTGCGGTGAAGATATTGCTTATACAGGTCTTTTCCGTAAGGATCACCAACTTAAAATCTCGTATGTGTCGCAGGACACGTCCGATCTCGGAGGGCATTTATCTGAGTATGCGGCCATACAGGGGATTGATGAGAGCCTGTTTAAATCGATACTTCGAAAGTTGGATTTTTCCAGACTGCAATTGGAGAAAGATATCTCAACGTTTAGTGCAGGTCAAAAAAAGAAAGTGCTCATTGCCAAAAGTCTTAGTGAGAAAGCTCATCTGCACATTTGGGATGAACCACTCAACTTTGTAGATGTCATTTCACGTATGCAGATCGAAGACTTATTGCTGGAATACTCGCCAACCCTGCTTTTTGTAGAGCATGATCGTGAATTTTGTACAAATATTGCAACGAGAATCATCGAACTGTAAGTAACGGGAAAGATATCGATGCTAAGAGCCGCCAAATGGCGGCTTTTAGTTTTACTCGTGAGGAAGTATGCTATAATTTTATAGTCTAATCCAATCATATGATGGATAATCAGATCAATTGTTGAACTATACTCGCCAAGAGGTGTAATAGAATGAAAAAAGAAATGACTACAATCAAACAAACCAGGCTTCATTCCATTTTGGACGAGGCCACCAAGTTGCTGATTGAAAAACCGAATGCTTCCATGAATGAAATTGCAGAATCTGCAAACATCGGGATTGCGACGTTACATCGATACGTGGAAAGCCGCGAACAGCTCATGGTTCATCTGGGATTACGCGCAATCGAGGTGGTCAGTGAGACCATGAAAGAAATTCAACTGGATGAAGAGCAATGTGAAAAATACATACCTGAGCTGATCGAGGCGCTTATTCCATTAGGCGACAAAATATATTTTCTGGCTCATGACACCACCATTAACTATAATCCCGAGATTGAGGGAGCAGATATGAAACTGAGACAACCTGTACTGCATGCGGTCGGTCTGTTACAACAGAAAGGTTACTTCCGCTCCGATCTTGATAAAACCTGGATTGTCGATGTGCTGTATTCCATCATGTTCCTGACGTGGCAACAAGTTGTGAGTGGTCATATCGCGAGAAAAGCAGCCCCTGCGCTTGTGGTGGATACGTTTTATCATGGATTTAAGCAGCGTTAGGTCAGGGCATATCCAACGAAAAATATAGATTTTAATACGAAAGCACCTCCAAAGAATCAACCGTATCGTATGATACGCAGACTCTTTGGGGGTGTTTTTTGCATTCACAACAGCGTTTCTCAGTGTGAAAGCTGCAAAGACTTGATTTTCTCACATATTCAAATATTAATAGAGTTCAGAATTTAAGATTTTCAGTTTACAAAAAATGATATAAATTTCTAGTAGATTCAAATCATTACCAAATAAAGACAAAATATTCAAACAAGGAGGCCGGACAGAACTACCTGCAATTATGCATTTCAAAATCAGCTCAAGTACTCATTCCATCAACCCAAATCAGGAGGGATTCCATGCTTTACACCATTATTGTGCCAGTCAACCAGGACTATAACATTTTGAACCTGTTCACAGATTCGTTGCTCCGGACGGTAAGCCCATCCACTCAGATTATTTTCATCAACGATGGTTCCGGCTCAGCAGTCTTTCAACATCTGGATAAACTGAAGCAAGAAGTAAGAGAAGGTGTGACCATCGAGATTCTTCAGCATGATTTTCCACTCGGTTGCGCCGTGTCGATTAATAGCGCACTGAGTCTAGCCAAGGGAGAGTACATTTTCTTCCTGGATTCGGACACCATTCTTCAACCGAACTGGCAACCGATGATGAAAGAGACACTGGATAGCGATATTACAATCGGCATGATTGGAGGGGTTCTGTTGTATCCGCAAACCGGAGGCGTGCAGCATTGCGGCATTGCTTTTGCGGACACCATCGGCCGACACCTGTTCCTGAACGCATCTCCTGATGATATACCAAAAGAAACCTTTTCTGTTCAACTGGTGGTGTTCGCCATGTTTGGCATGAAGCGGGAGGTGTATGAGACCATCGGCAACCTCGATGAGAAGTTCTTTAACGGATACGAGGACTTTGATTATCAGATGCGGGCACGAGCTGCGGGATACGATACGGTCATTAACCCGAATATTCAGGCGTATCACTGGGAACGCAGCAGCGGCATTCACCGCAACTTCAACCGCAAGAACAATCTGGCACGCTTCTGGAAAAAGTGGGGCGGTCAGATCGAGGCTGATGTGTGGCCATTCGTTTTCAGTCATCTGAAAGCACAGCTGGAAAGCCAAGGGGAATACCAGCATCTGCCGATTGTTGGGATTGACCTTGCCGAGGTTCGAAGTGATGCCGATACATTCTGGACTAAGCTGGAGGAAGCTGAATTTGCAAATGTAGCCGAAGTACGTGACTATTCAAACCGCTTCAATTCCAATGGAGCCATCTGGCTGCCACAGGTACTGGGCAAGGAACTGATTCATAGTGAGAACCGGTTACTGTTTTTGGTGGACAATTTCGCCCGTTTGCTGGAGAACCGCTACTGGATTGAGATGAGACATGCTCATCGAGCCAAGGATCTGATCATTGACCTGTATGGCAATGTGATCACAATGGATCGCATCTACGATGGATGCTGGCCTGGAACCAAAGTTCGGTAATTCACTCACAACGAAAATAAACAGGGAGGTACTTAAGGTGAAAGAAAAAGAGAGCACGCTCGATCGTGCCGTAAGATTTACCCGGAATCTGGAGTGGTTGGAACAAGTCGAAAAGGTAATTCCGAGCGGATGCAGCACTTTAGCCAAAGCACCTGAACGTTTATTTCCCGGGCATACACCCGTATGTTGTGCAGAGGCTTACAAATCCCGATTTACAGATATCGACGGGAATGAATGGCTGGATTGCGAGATGGCCATGGGTACGGCGTCTTGGGGCCATGCGAGGCATGAAGTCCAACTAACCGTCATTCACCAGCTGAAAAAAGGGACAAGCTTTTCTCTGCCTGCCGACATTGAGCTTGAATGCGCCGAGTTGATTTTAGAGCGGTTCGAGGGTCGTTATCCATCGCTTCGCTTTACCAAGAGTGGGGCCGATGCAGTGAGTGGAGCTGTACGTCTGGCTCGTGCTGCAAGTGGTAAGAGCAAGGTTATTGCGACGGCTTATCATGGGTGGCACGATTGGTCTGCCTACGGCTATTATGGTGGCCAGACGAAAGAACGTGGCATCCCGGTGGATATCGAGCGTTCAACGATCTGGGTCAACAAACCTACTGTGGAGCGAATTGAGGCCCAGATTACCTCATCTCCCGAGGATATCGCATGTATTGTTTTGTGCCCCAACGAGTGGAAAAGGGACGCGCTGGAGGAAGCCGTAAACCTGTGTCGCTCTCTGGACATCATTATTATATTTGATGAGGTCACTTCCGGTATTCGAATGGGCAAGCAGGCTACAGCAGGAGAATATGACATCTGGCCTGATCTGCTCTGTATCTCTAAAGGTATGGCCAACGGTTTACCGCTCGCAGCGGTTATGGGGCCTGAGCACCTGATGTCTTTGTCAGGACAGGTCAGATTCAGTAATGCCCATTCCAGCGAAACGACAGCGCTCGCGGCAGCCATTGCCTGTGAACGATTAATGAAAAATGCGAAAGTATGGCCGACCTGGCGTGATCCGGCAACCCGGATCATGGATCGTCTGGAATCTGAACTTGTGTTACTCGGATTGACGGATCAATTGGAAGTGAAGGGGACGTATGCAAGCTTCTGCATTCAATCCTTGGCTGAAGATAACTTCCAGACAGATCCTTTCCGCGAGTTCATGGTGAAGAGAATGGCTCACTTCGGTATTTTCACCAAAGGGTACTTTATTTTCTCCGATGCCCATACACGGGAAGAATTGCTGTGGGTCGAGGAAGCGCTGTTGCAGATCCTGTCAGACTGGAAAGAGATTCAGAAGCAGGAACATCTTCATGCGATGCAACTTTCGAAAACGTTTGAAGCTTAATCCATAGATCATAATTGAAAATCGACTAGGAGGAATTATTCAATGAAAGCACTCGTATATCAGGATCTTAAACAGGTGACTTACCAGGAGATTGAGGAGCCAACCATTCAAAAGCCAAACCAGGTAAAAATTAAAATCTATGGTTCCGGCATCTGCGGGACAGATCTGAATATTGTCAAAGGCAAAGTGCCGGCGAATAAAGGAACGATCATTGGTCATGAAGGCGTAGGCACAGTGGTTGAGGTGGGCGACGACGTTCGTGGTTTCAAGATCGGTGATCGGGTATTGGTTGATCCCACGCAATCTTGCGGTACCTGCTCATACTGCCGTGAGGGTCTGTTCATCTACTGCGAGAATTTTGATGACTATCAAGTAGGGATGACGACACACGGAACCTTTGCTGAATATTTTGTTGGGGACGAAAAGTATATCTATGCCATCCCGGATTCCATGAGTTGGGAAACGGCCATGATGATCGAACCACTGGGATGTGTACTTCAGACGTTTATGAAAGCAGGGACTAAGCCAAGTGACTCCGTACTGGTCCTCGGTTCGGGTGCAATCGGTTCCCTGTGTCAGCTTGTTAGCAAACGATTGGCAAGGCTTACTGTAGGCACGGAAGTTGATCCATACCGCAAAGAGTTCGCTTCAGGGATCGCGGATCATGTGTTCTATCCTCAGGATCTGACACTGGATAAAGTTTACGAGATCAATAATAACAAAAAGTTTGATATTGTAGTGGACGCGGTTGGTAACCAGCTTCATGTAGGGTTTGAGCTGATTGCCAAAGGCGGCAAAATTATTCCTATGGGATATGACGACAGCTATGAGGTAACGTTCAAATCAACAGCCGTCATTAATGATGGAATTAGTATCATCGGTGCAGTTGCTAATCACTCGATGATCAGTACGGCACTGAAATTTGCCCAAAGTATCCCGGAACTGGAACAGATGGTGACAGCCAAGGAACTGCTGAGTGATTATGAACAGGCCTTTAATGGAACGATTGGTTATGACATGCACACTGGAGAGAAGTTGCCGATGAATTCAGTCAAAACAGCTCTTATTCTATAAGAGGTACTATAAGCATGTAGACATTAGCGGGTTTGCCGCTGCGAGAAGTTGGAATTCGCAGCGGTGAAAACCGCAGAAGGAAGGGATATCGATTGAAATTGCTTCAAGATTTGCCGAAGAATCCACGCTACTCCATTTTACTCGAACCGGTATGGGCCATTCCGGGCACGATCGTTCTCTTCTACGCTCCTTTATATATGAAGGAAGCCGGACTTTCGGACATTGAAATCGGTTTAATCAATTCGGTGAATCTTTATTTTGCCTTTATCTTTCAATTGTTTGCGGGTTCCATTACGAATAAGCTGGGCCGGAAACGAACAACGCTGATCTTTGATCTGCTTGCCTGGAGTGTTCCCATGTTCATCTGGGCCTTCTCCCAGAACTTCTGGCTGTTCCTGATCGCTTATTTACTGAACGCAACATCCAAGTTTGTAACGGTCGCCTTTAACTGTCTGATCATAGAGGATGTGGAGGAACACAAACGATCCAAGGTGTTTGCCATCCTCAACATGATTATTACAGGGGCTGGGGTTCTTACGCCGATTGCCGGAGTTGTCATTGCTGATTTTGGTATTGTACCAACACTGGCCAGCATTTATTTTGTCGGGGGCATCCTCATGACCGCCATGTTTTTCATTCGTAACCGATACACGGATGAGACCGAGGTCGGCAAGGAACTTATGGGATTGCATAGTAAAACCCGCGTGCTTCAAAGTTTGGGTTCCAGTCTGCGCCTGTTCGGCAAATCGTTCTACAAACGGAGACTTTTTCCGATTATTCTGATCACGGTGTTGTCCAATCTGATTTTGCAGCTGAACTTCTTTCAGGTCATTTTCTTCAAGGAACAGTTGAAATTTGATGATCGTGTCATTTCGTTTATCCCAGTAGTGACTGCGGTAACCGTCATGCTGCTCTATCTGGTCATCATTCCGCGACTGAAACGGCGTTCGGAAGAAAAGTATGTTGGTTTTTCCATCGTGCTTAGCACGGCTGGAGCCATTCTGTTTCTATTGATCCCTGTGGGGAATATAGGCATGCTGTTTCTCACGCTAATCGTGCTCGCTGCGGGTAACTTCATTTTGCAGACGTACCGGGATTCCCTGCTGATGAACCGATTGGGGACGCATGAGAAAGCCGACATGTTCTCGGCTGTGCAGACGGTCATGACGCTGACAGCCATTCCATCGGGATACCTGACGGGTTTGCTCTACCATCACAATCCAACACTGTTGTTCAGTGTCATTCTTGGTCTATATATCGTACTCATGGTCATCATGTTTTTCCTGCCAGATCCGCAAAAGCACTCCCAAGTGCTAGGACCTTACAAAAATATGTAGAAAAAGGGGTTTACTGTATTTGGAGCGAATATGTAGTACAGAAAAAAACTAGAACTACCTCAGAACATATTTTAACTTGGGAGGCTGCTAACAAATGACTAACGTAATGACAACAGAAGCACGAAAGCAATGGAGCTGGATGAACGAGCCCGAAAGCTGGTCCTTTACAGATCAGGGAGGTGTGCTGGTGGAAGCGAAGGCGGACACCGACTTTTTCCAGGACCCTGCGGGCAAGCACATTCGTGCAACTGCTCCTTTCTTGTTCATGCCTGTGCCTGGCGATTTTGAAATTACAACCCAATTAACCGTTGATATGAAAAATCAATATGATTCCGGATGTCTGATGGTGATGGCGGATGATCTTAACTGGTGCAAAATTTGTTTTGAGTATGATGGAAAAGTGCCTACCATCGTGTCGGTGGTGACACGTGATGGTTCATCCGATGATTGCAATTCGGTTGAAGTCTCCGTACCTAATCCTTATCTGCGTATACGCAAAGTAGAGGACTGCATATCATTCTTTTATTCACCCGATGGGGATGAGTGGAAACTAATTCGTTATTTCGGCATGCCGATTCAGAGGGAACTTCGAGCTGGATTAGTTGTTCAGTCGCCGACTGGAACGGGCTGTACGTGTCACTTTTTATCCGTGAACGTTACTCATCCGGACTTGACCGCACGCTTCTAATCCGCTCCCCCGGCCGATCATTGGAGGGAGAACAGGTTCATGGTAAAAGCATTTATATTTGATTTTGATGGACTCATTGTCGATACAGAGACACCTTGGTACTATGCATTTCGCGATATTTATGAAGAGCACGGAGTGGAACTTGGTCTGGAGCTATGGTCGAAAAATGTGGGGACATCCTTTGAGGAGTTTCATCCATTTCTATATCTGGAGCAGGCGCTCCAAAAAAAGATAGATCATGATCATATCAAACTTCTCTCTGAACAGAAATACGAAGTCTATTTGGGACAGGCCGCCATTCTTCCGGGGGTGTATGAATTGCTTCAGTCTGCGAGGGAGAAGGGGATTCAGCTTGCGGTTGCTTCCAGCTCCACACGAGACTGGGTGCATGGTTACTTGCAGAAGTTAGGCATTTTCGATTATTTTACAGTTGTTCATACATCCGAGGATGTGAAGCGAGTGAAACCGGACCCTGAACTGTACCTTCTTGCTCTCCAGAGTCTGGGGATCGAGGCTTCCGAAGCGATTGTGTTCGAAGATTCACCTAATGGCTTGAAGGCAGCCAATGCAGCAGGTATTCGTTGTATCATCGTGCCTAACGAGGTAACGCGTGGTCTGGAATTCGCCATGCATGAACTTCGGTTATCCTCGCTGGCCGAGATCGATATGGAGGCGCTTTAATCCAGATACTGCTTGCGTAGCTCGATAGGAGAGATCCCTTCGTATTTTTTGAACACTGATCCAAAGTAACTGGCACTGTTGAAACCAACGGCTTTGGCTATTTCATGAGCGGTTGTAGCGTCATTTTCGATGAGCATTTCCTTGGCTTTCAACAACCGATACCTCATGAGATACTCCAGTGGAGTCATTTGAAATTCTTTTTTGAATATCCGATTCAGGTGCTGCTCGGTAACATCCATCTGCTCAGCCAACATGGGGAGAGAAATATCCTGATGATAATTTAGTTTGATAAAAGTAATGAGTTCATCCAATCTTAATCGGGCATCAGAACGTTCGTAAGCACTATAGCGTTCACCTTCAATGGTTAATCTGACCAAAAGCATGTACAGTAATGCGGATACGTGCCAGATCTGATCCTTGTGCCGGGACTGCAGCGCCAACGTAATTTCACGCAACAGGATATGAAGCATTCCATCCGGCTTGAAGGCGCGCAGCTCCCCGATCTGCAAGGTATGCAAGAACCGTGGCAACAAATAGCCATTGAAAGACAGACAATCAAATCGTAATGAATCACTCAGATTGTGGTAACGGTAGGTTACCTCGGGAAACAAAATAAGAGCGGTCCCTTTTTTGATCGAAAATTCATGATTCTTTGCTGCGATTCGCCCTGTTCCTCCGATGCACTGTACAATGCTGTAATCCCGTGAATGGTCGCTCCAATTCATCAATTCATCAACGGTCAACTGGTTTTGCCCTGTAATCATGAGCGGCATATCGGTATCCAGCGGATTCCCCATGCTAGGTTTCGGCATCGTCGTGTTATTCCTCTTTTCGTTAAAGGATCATGTGCGTAAGTGGCGTGGTTACAGAGTTAAAAGAAACCTAGAAAGAATTATATTACATAAATGGAATAATTTTAATTGAATGACGGGTAATATATAAAACGTTTTCATATAAATGTTTCAACAATTATTTCTTTGATGAATGAGTATGAACAGTGGTCTGATCAGCCTCTATTTATGGACCTTAAAGTACGCCTGCCTTGCCAACAGAATGCGAAACGTTATACGCTATAACGAATGAGTGATTAAAGAAAGGAATGCAAACATGAAGAAAGTCATCGTAGTCGGATCGGGTATTCTGGGGGCATCAACAGCCTATCAATTAGCCAAACATGGCGCAGAGGTCATCATCATAGACCGAAAAGATATAGGACAGGCAACGGATGCAGCTGCTGGTATCATCTGTCCATGGCTGTCACAGCGACGTAATCAGGACTGGTATCAGCTCGCCAAGGCTGGTGCGCGGTTCTATCCTGGCATCATAGCGGAGCTTGAGGGTGAAGGAGAAACGGAAACCGGATATGCTCAAGTGGGTGCGCTCAGTATTCATACGGACGTGGACAAAATCAACAAGATGGAAGAGCGGGCCCATCTTCGCAAAGTAGATGCACCGGAGATTGGCGACATCACACCTCTGGATGTAAAAGAAACCCATGAATGCTTTCCATTGCTGGATGAACGTTATCAGTCGGTACATATCAGCGGTGCTGCACGTATAGATGGAAGGGCGCTGCGTGATGCCTTAATCCGGTCTGCACAGCGAAATGGAGCGGAAGTGATCTATGGAGACGCCACGCTTCAATTCGAAGCAAATCGGGTCGTTGGTGTGAGTGTTAATGATCGGAGTTTCCTGGCAGATGAAGTCGTTGTCTGTGCAGGTGCATGGGCCAACGAACTGCTGAAGCCGCTCGGGATACACTTTAAAGTGCATTATCAAAAGGCACAAATTATGCATCTACATGTCACGGATGGGGAGGATACAGGAAGATGGCCTGTGATCATGCCACCTTCTGACCAATATCTCTTGGCCTTTGATCAACAGAAGATTGTGATTGGAGCCACTCATGAAAATGATGTGGAGGGTTATGATACAAGAGTAACTGCAGGAGGCATGCAGGAAGTTTTGAATAAAGGTCTGGAACTGGCGCCGGGGCTAGCCAATAGCACATTCCAGGAAGTAAGAGTTGGGTTCCGTCCGTTCACGCCAGGCTTTCTGCCAGTAATGGGGGCTGTCCCAGGCTGGGAAGGTCTGATTACCGCGAATGGACTTGGAGCCTCTGGATTGACCATGGGTCCTTTTATCGGGAGTCAACTGGCGAAACTAGCTCTTGGCTTGGGGCTGGATATCGATATTGAGCCCTATGCTGTTGGCAAAGCAATGGATGAAATTAAAAGAGGTGAGTCATGACATATTCACAACGTTTATCCGATGGAGCGAATTCGTCCGACATCATATATCTGGAACATCAGATCGGTACGACGAAAGAAGAACTGCGCATAGCTTTAGAGAAACAAGAAACATACAAACGCGAATTGTCGGAATTGTCGTCATCACCAATCGGTAAAGCATCGAAAGAGGGTTCGGACGAGCAAGTCTTAATGGAGAAGGCACGCCAAACGCAGAACTTGGTTGAAACCTTGTCTGCACAGCTGGATCAGCTACAGGAAGCATTGGCGAAACTAGGCGATTGATCGGTTCGTATCGCTGATCTCTCTGAAACAGCGACAGAATAATATACGATACGTATAAAACAAAAACCCCTTATACTAAGGGGTTTTTCTGATTTAGTTCAAATGGTTTATATCAATAAATGAACTCATGGTATAAAATGGAATCAGGTGCTGAACTGTCAATTCAGGTACCCATGTAACCAATCACGAAACTATGCTGAGAGGTGGATTCCAAATGTATAAAGAAGTGATACGTGTTGAGGATATCACGGGGTTTCAGTCCAGATCAGAAGAGTTTTTCCCACTTCACTGGTTTCGAAAAATGCTGTCCGAGCATCCTGTGTACTATCACGAAGATACAGACACCTGGAATGTGTTCAGATACGATGATGTGAAGCAGGTCCTCAGTAATCATGAGTATTTTTCAGCCGAAGGAACCCGGACGACGATTGCCGTTGGAGCAAAAAACAATGAGGGTACACCTCCAGACAAATTAAACATATCAAGTATCGATCCTCCCCGTCATCAAAAAAGTCGTTCGTTGTTATCTGCTGCTTTTACACCGCGTAGTCTGAAGAACTGGGAGCCACGTATTCGCAACATTGCAGAGCAGCTGGTAGCAGATATTGAGCCGAATACGACCATTGATATTGTTCAAGCGTTGGCTGCTCCGCTGCCTTCGATGGTTATGGCTGATCTGCTCGGCATCCCTCTCACAGACAGTCATCGCTTCAAGAACTGGGTAGATATTCTGTTTCAACCTACCAATCCGAAGACTGCTGAAGAGAGTGAACTGAAAAAACAAACTGCAGCGCAAGAGTACTATCAATTTCTGTATCCTGTTGTGGTTCATAAACGGTCCCATCCTGGTCAGGATATCATTACGGATCTGTTGAACGTTGATGTTGAGGGGGAGAAGTTCACGGAGGATGAGGTTGTTCGCACGACCATGCTTCTGCTCGGAGCTGGTATTGAGACAACAAGCCATATGGTTTCAAATACATTCTATTCCTTCCTGTACGATGACCCGAGTCTGTATGGCCAACTAAGACAGAATTCCGAGTTGGTTCCGCTCGTAGTGGAAGAAATGCTTCGTTATCGGTTCCACAATGCCAAGCGACATCGGACAGTGAAGCAGGATAACCAACTCCTCGGAGTAGACTTGAAAAAAGGGGATGTCGTCATCTCCTGGATGAGTGCAGCCAATATGGACGAGCAGATGTTTGAAGACCCGTTTGATCTAAACATTCATCGTCGGAATAACAAAAAACACCTTACCTTTGGTAATGGCCCACACTTTTGTCTAGGTGCCCCACTGGCAAGAATGGAACTAAGTATCGCCTTGACAGCATTTGTGGAGAAGATTGCTCGGATTGAACCAGCGGAGTCCTTTGATCTGGAGAGTAATCTGGCCACTTCAGCTCCGGGACAGTCTTTGACCCATCTGCCAGTGAAGATCGTTGCGGAGTGAGAAGGAATCATACGGGATACAACCTAAAAAGCGGCAGATCAGACGTAAACGTCTTGATCTGCCGCTTTGTTATGCAAGCAATTATGAGGCTGGACACCTTAATTTGAGTTCATAGAAACTTTTTGTCTTACCACCTGTTTGATTTCTTCCTCTTTGGCTTGTTTGGTACGTTTGATAAAGAAGGAAAGAACCAATCCCACAACAGCGATACCGATGATAACAACATAAGCATCATTGATACCCTGGATCATGGATTCTGTAGCAAGCTGTTTTTGACTGAGACCATTGGCTGCACCAGTCGCCATCATATCCTGTACGTGTGCCGTTGTACGGGAGGTCATGACACTCACGAGCAATGAAGTACCTACAGCGCCAGCTACTTGTCTGACGGTGTTGGAGATAGCTGTACCGTGTGCACCAAGTCTTGGTGGCAGTTGGTTAAGCCCCGCAGTCTGAATCGGCATCATGAGCAGAGCCATACCAATTCGGCGGCCAGTTGACATTAATACCAGGTAACCATAGCTGGTTGAATCCGTTAAGTCGATGAAACCAATTGTCGTCACGATGGTGATCACCATCCCGATAACAGCCAGCCATTTTGCTCCAAATCGGTCAAACAATTTTCCGGCTACAGGCATCAGGAAGCCCATGACAAGAGCACCCGGGAGCAGTAATAATCCGGACTCCAGTGCAGTGTAACCACGTGCGTTCTGGAGGTACAAGGGAAGCAACATCATGTCAGCATACATGATCATCGTAATTGCGATACTAATGACCGTGGTCAGGGAGAACATGTTGTATTTGAAAGCCCGCAGATCAAGCAGCGGAGTATCTGAAACGAGCTGCCGCCATGTGAATAGTGCAAGAGCAACTATACCAGCAGCGATACAGATAAGTACTTCTGCACTTGACCATCCCAGACTTCCTGTTCTGCTGAAGCCATACAGCAATGCGCCGAATCCGATGGTGGACAGTACAACACTGATGGTGTCGAACTTCGTACTAACTCGTTCGGATACATTCTTCAGGTATACAAACGCAAAGGCAATGACAATAAGAGTTAAGGGTATCATGCCGTAGAACATCGTTTGCCAAGAGTAGTTCTCCAGAATATAACCGGCAAGTGTAGGCCCAATTGCAGGGGCGAAAATGATCGCAAAACCAACCATACCCATGGCTGATCCTCGTTTTTCAGGAGCAAACAAGGTCAAAATAACGTTCATCAAGAGCGGCATGATAATGCCCGCGCCCGCTGCCTGAATCATGCGTCCTGTCAGCAATGTGCCGAAGTTGGTTGCAAGGGCGGATACGATGGTACCAATCAGGAAAATAAACATTGAAGCTTGGAATAATTGCTTGGTTGAAAAGCGTTGCATGAAGTAAGCCGTAATGGGGATAAGTACCCCGTTCACCAGCATATAACCTGTCGTTAACCATTGTGCTGTTGCGGCGGAGATGTTAAAATCACCCATCAGTTCCGGTGTAGCGACACTCATGATCGTTTGATTCAACGTTGCAAGGAAGGCTCCCAAAATCATGATAAACAGGATGGGGCCTTTCTTTACGGATAATTCTTCTTGTACTCTAGCCTGACTCAATCCTTTTCATCCTTTCAATCCACGCGTGACTAAATTTACAACGTGTTGTATAGTTTACATTGTATTTATTGAATTATATACATATTCGGACAGATTACAATTTACGTTATGATGTGTTTTCGTTGTTTATTTTACAGAAATTATGAGTTTGTTGTCTAAATCAAAAATAAACGACTGATCGTTTAAAATTGTAATGTTCAAAATTTGAAGGAGGGATACACGTGAAAGACGAGAAGAAATCAGCCGTGGACCCAAGAATATTGCGAACACGTCAGTTAATTCGAGGTGCATTTGTTGAATTGCTGCAGGAAATGGATATTGAGAAGTTGTCAGTCAACAAAATTGCCGAACGAGCGACGATTAATCGGGTAACCTTCTACCTGCACTATCGAGATATTACGGATATGATGGAGAAGATGGCCGACGAGATGATTGAGCATATTGAACGGATCGTGGATGAATATGCCCCTCATTTTGAGAAGCATAGGACGGAAGAGGCTTGGCCTGTTTTGGTCAAGTTACTGGAGCATTTTGCAGAGAACGCCTCGTTTTATAAGGTCGTACTTGCTACAAAGCGCACACCGATTTTTACCGAACGACTGCTCAAATTGTTGAGTACGCTGGTCAAAGCCAAAATTGATCGGGTGGAGATGGAGGATGAACTCGAAGAATCTGGTATTCATAAGGAGATTGCAATCTGGTACGGTTCTTCCGCCCTGATCGGCACCATTGTCGCCTGGCTGCGCAACGACATGCCGTATTCCCCGCATTTTCTGGCGAAACAATTCTCTTTGATTCGCTCGTACTCGTATAATGACCTGATATAATCAAAGTAGAATCCACTGATGGCAAACAGGGAGATATGACAGGAAAATTGCAGCCCATTTGACCTAACGTAATAGAGGAGGAATAATGTAATGAAATATAGTGCAGAACGTATCTATGTGAGATTTTGGAATCTGGAAGATGCCGCTTTGCTTCTGGATCTACAGATTCGTAACCGTGCGGAAATTGAGAAAATCTCAGCGAGTAATCGGGATGAGTCTTTCTACATCTTGGAAGGGCAAAGGTCACTTATTGAGAGCTGGAACAAGAAGAGAGAAGACGGAAATCGCTATTCTTTTGGTATTTTTCTACATACAACGGATGAACTCGTCGGTGAAATTTCTTTGTTCGAGATCATATTGGATTCTACCCCAAAATGGATCGTTGGTTATGTGACGGATATTCTACATCAAGGAAAAGGGTATATGAGCGAAGCCCTGCAATGTGTGCTGGAGTTTGCCAAACACGAAACTAAAATTACTCGAATCGAAGCTGGCGCTGTACCAGAAAACACAGGCTCTATCCGTGTCCTTCAAAAGGCAGGATTCAAGGAGAATGGGTCACAGCCTGTGCCAATCCAGGGAACGTTGAAAGAGCATACGATGTTTGCTGTAGATATACTATAAGCACGAGGTTTTACTATTTACTATATAAGTTGAACTATATATTTCAACGTAACGGAGAGGACAGAAAAAACCTATGGCTACTATACTCGTTGCTGACGACGATGCGAATATTCGCGAACTCGTTTGTTTATTTCTAAAAAACGATGGATTCACAACGGTGGAAGCTGCGGACGGTAAGGAAGCTCTCACCGTGTATGGCGAAACTCCAGTGGATCTGGTTGTGCTTGATATTATGATGCCTGTTATGGACGGTTGGGCACTGTGCAAGGAACTCCGGAGAGCCAATCCCGACCTCCCGCTACTCATGTTGACGGCGAGAGGAGAGACTTGGGAGAAGGTGAAAGGATTCGAACTGGGAACGGATGATTATTTGACCAAACCATTTGATCCATTGGAGCTTACCGCTCGTGTCCGAGCATTGCTCAAACGATACAAAATCGGCTCCACACACACAATCCAGTTTGGCAACGTCATTCTGGATCGTCAGACGTATAAGGTGATGAGAGGCACGGAGTCGCTTACGTTACCACTTAAGGAGTTCGAATTACTGTATAAGCTTGCTGGAACACCAGGACAAGTCTATACACGTGAGCAATTAATCGATCAGATATGGGGTATTGATTACGCCGGAGATGATCGAACGATAGACGTACATATTAAGCGCCTACGCGAACGATTCGCAACTACACCTGATTTTCGAATTGAAACGGTACGTGGGCTAGGATACAGACTTGAGGTCTACGAATGATCCGATCCATATATATTCGTGTGGTCCTGACCTTTCTGGGGTCTGTCATCGCTGGTACGGTCATTTCATTTTTTGTATCTACCTGGATATTTGAGGACAAATTGAACCAAAACGCTCAAATTAACTTGCGTAATTTTGGCCAAGACGTTGTGCAGATCTATAAGACCCTCCCAGTACGTGAAGCGGACTTGTACGTAAGTGGAATGAAGCAGCTCAATTCCTATCATATCCGAATTTACGAAGCTTCCGGTCAGTTCGAGTCTTACGGAAAACTTAACGGACATAAGTCTGCTGCTGTGACGAGTGAGCAACTAAAGAAAGTATTAGCTGGGGGCGTTGTTCAAGATACGAGGGATGGGATCGCTACGGTGATTTTAGGGTTGCCTTTGAAAACGGAGATGGGAACCAAAGCGATGTTTTTGGAAACACTCTCACCTCCCTCAGCCACGTTTGTGGTCAAGTGGGGCTTGATCTTTGCAATCAGTTCGTTGATGACAGGAAGTTTGTTAATCCTGGTTGCTTCTGTATATCTGGTGAGACCGATCAAGAAGTTGACCCAAGCAACCAAACGAATTGCAGCTGGAGATTTCAACGTCAAGTTGAA
This sequence comes from Paenibacillus sp. FSL R7-0313, assembly GCF_037969885.1. Taxonomy (NCBI): domain Bacteria; kingdom Bacillati; phylum Bacillota; class Bacilli; order Caryophanales; family Paenibacillaceae; genus Paenibacillus; species Paenibacillus sp. FSL R7-0313. The sequence continues at coordinate 5,026,990 of NZ_CP150219.1, read as the reverse complement.
CATTAAGCAAACGACTGAGATTGGTACGTTGGCCCGCAGCTTTGAAGAAATGATGCATGATCTGAAGCAGTTGGAGCAGATGCGCAGGGAATTTGTTACAAATGTTTCACACGAGGTTCAGTCTCCTCTCACCTCGATATCAGGTTACGCTTCGGCACTGAAGCAAGTAAACCTCTCAGAACAAGAACGGAACCGTTATCTGGATATTATCATCTCTGAAGCGAAACGAATGTCCAAAATGAGCGATAGCCTGCTCAAGCTGAGTTTGCTTGAATCGCAGTCACAGCAACTACGGCTCACCACGTTAAGCCTTGATGAACAGATCCGGCGGGTCATCGTGGCACTTCAGCCGCAATGGTCTGCGCGCAACATTCATTTCGAGCTTGATTTGGAGAACGTGAAGGTAACGGCTGATCACGACCAGTTAAATCAGGTATGGACAAACATCATAGGAAATAGCATCAAGTTTTCCAAGGATGGCGGTATGATTAAAGTCCGTATCGAAGAGGATTTCAAAAATGTGACTGTTCTAATATCCGACACGGGCATTGGAATTCCCCTGGAAGACCAGAAGCGTATATTCGACCGCTTTTTCAAGGCAGATCGTTCCCACAGTCGTAAATACGACGGGAGTGGTATGGGACTAGCAATCGTTAAACAGATCGTATCGCTTCATCAGGGTGACATCCGAGTGGAAAGTGAACCTGGTCAAGGCACAACCTTTATGATCACGTTGCCCATCCATCCACCAACCGATAGTTAGATTCACAGGATAGGTGAATGAATTAGAATATCCATCGGAGTATCTAGACCGAATTATCATGTCATGTGTAACATGCAAGCTTCCTTGTATGTTACACATGGCATTTTTTTTGCTTGTTCATACTCCGTTCATATTATGGTCATGGGGAGTACATCTTCGTTGGTTAGGCTTTTATTAGCAGCCTGTTAGGCCAATATACAGATGAGGATAGGAGCAGATGAATGTGAATCAACAAGCAGAGAAAGAAGTACAAAGTAAAAGCAAAATAAAGAAAGTGTTAAACATCTTGTTTAAAGTGTTTGCCGCAATCGTTATCGTAATCCTACTTTTTGTAGCTACCGTATATACCGTTAATAAAATCAGTAGTTATTCGGAGCAAAAAAGAATGGAGCCGTATGGTCAACATGTATCCGTAGACGGGAAAAATATGAATGTATTCATTCAAGGCGAAGGCGAGGAAACGATTGTACTTCTGCCGGGTTTTGGAACAGCGTCACCTGCACTTGATTTTAAGCCACTTATTTCAGAACTATCCCCCTATTATAAAGTCGTTGTGGTTGAACCTTTTGGTTATGGATTGAGTGATCAGACTGACAAGGAACGCAGCACAGCAAATATCGTAAGTGAAATCCACGAAGCGCTGCAAAGTCTACATATTGATCGGTATATCTTAATGGGTCATTCCATTTCGGGGATCTATAGTCTGGATTATGTGAACAAATATGCAGATGAAGTAAGTACATATGTCGGGCTGGACACCAGTGTTCCAGCGATTAGTGAACAGAAGGTTGAAGCATCAGAAATCGTACCGATTACATGGTACCGTAACTTGGGTTTCCCACGTTTGCAATTGAAAATGAGTGATGATCCATATGCTGGGCTACCGTATGATGAACAAACCAAAGAACAATTGAACATTTTGATACAAAAGAACATGTTTAATTCAACTCAATTAAACGAGATTGTAAGCATGTATTCCAATTTTAAAGCAGCTGAACAGTTAACGTTCCCAGTCGATCTCCCGGTTCTTTTCTTTGTTCAAAAGAATCATCCGGCAGTGGACAATTGGGTTCCCGAACACGAGAAGTTAATAGAGAACTCTATACATGGTGAAATGGTGCTGCTGGAAGCAAATCATTATTTATACCGTTCCCATGCCAAAGAAATCGCTGAAAAATTCAGGAGTTTTATGACGCAGCAATAAATATTGATTGGCTTATTCATATTCAGTTCATATTGGCGTCACGGAGAGTACATTTTCATTGGATAAGATTTCATCAGCAGCAAAGAAGACAACCGAACAAACAGTTCAAGACAGGAGAAGATCAGAGTGACACTACCAGAAGGAAAAAAAGCCAAGAACAGAACTAGGGTCAAGAAGGTACGAAATATTATACTTAAAGTACTGGGCGCAATCTTAATTGCCATTATTCTATTTTTAGGTATTGTTTATATCACAAATGTGATTAGTAGTAATTCAGAGGCGAAAAAGATAGAGCCCTACGGTCAGCATGTATCTGTAGACGGGAAAAATATGAATGTGCTCATTCAAGGTGAAGGCAAGGAAACGATTGTGCTTCTGCCCGGTTATGGAACAGCAACACCAGCGCTTGATTTCAAGCTGCTTATTGATGAATTATCTCCATATTACAAAGTGGTTGCTGTTGAGCCATTCGGTTATGGATTAAGTGATGAAACTGAAAAAGAAAGAACCACTGAGAATATCGTAAGTGAAATTCATGAAGCTCTGCAACAACTTGATATTCATCAGTACATGCTTATGGGTCACTCTATTGCAGGCATTTACGGCATTGATTATGTGAACAAATATCCGGGTGAGGTGACTGCTTTTGTCGGTATTGACAGTAGTGTTTCCACCCAACCAAGTATTACAGATGCGAAGTTCCCATTAAAAACTTTTGCTTTTCTCCGAAATACAGGTCTCTTAAGATTAATGATGAAAGTGGGTGCGGACCCCTATGAGGGACTTGCATTCGATGAACAGACGGTTGAGCAGATGAAAATGATCTCGAATAAAAACATGTATAATCCCACCTCATTAAACGAGATGGATCATATTTATACCAATTTTAAAGGTGCTCAAGGTTTAAGCTTCCCTAAAGATCTTCCACTTCTTCTCTTTGTACAAGCGAATAATGAAGGGGTAGAAGGATGGATCCCATTACATGAAGGGCAGATCAAAGATTCAGTACATGGGAAAGTCATCACTATGGATGGTTCACATTATTTACATCATACTCAATTCAAAAAAATTGCTGAAGATGTAAGAGCATTTATGAACGAAGCAAAATAAATATGGTTTCGGCCTTTGCCGTGATGAAAGAGAGAGGAATTCAACATGAGGTTATTTGAGATACTGTTAGTTCTATCCTGTTTTGCTTTACTAATAGACCTACTATTTATTAAAAGAAGTGCAAAGAAAACAGGATTGGGTTTGGGGATAGGAAGTAGCGTTATACTCGTAGTTCAATTGTTAGTTGAGGGATACAGATGGCAGTTGCTTTTGGTATATATCATGACGGCTCTATTCATAATTATTGTTTTACTCAGACATTCCGAAAAGATGATGAATCTAAAAATAGGGAAGTTCTTGAAATATAGTTTATCTTCCCTGATTGTCATTCTGCTGGTTGCTTCTACTGCCTTGTCTGTATACTTACCTGTCTTTAATTTGCCGAAGCCGGATGGTCCAGAGAAAGTGGGAACTCAAACATTTCATTTAACGGACCAGAACAGAGACGAAAGCTTCACTGAAGATCAAAGCGATAAGAGGGAACTAATGGTTCAAGTTTGGTACCCAACTGAAAACAGCAATAATAACAAGCGTGACACGCTGTTTCCAAAAGATAAAGAGAGGTTCAAAAAGTATATTCAGAGCTTCTCTAATTCTTTAAAACTGCCTGAATTTGTGCTCGACTATTGGAAGTATAGTCAAACCAACTCTTATGAAAATAGTGAAATATTGTCTTCTACAAGTCCTTATCCAGTGATACTGCTATCTCATGGTATGGGAACCAGTAGAGTTCTACATGCATCGCAGGCCGAGAATCTGGCCAGTCATGGGTTTATCGTGGTCACCATCGATCATACGTATAGCACCTTTGCTACCCTTTTTCCAGATGGCCGTGTAACGGATTATAAAAAAAGTACGACTACACTAGAGGAACGTACAAAAACAGGGAATATATGGACGAAAGACGTGGAGTTTGTAATCGATCAAATCGAAAAGCTGAATTCAGGTGCAATCGAAAGTCAATTTAAAGGTAAGATCGATTTAAATAACATAGGCGCAATGGGGCATTCTTTTGGGGGGGCAACCGCGTTTAATGCAACTTATCTAGATCAGAGAATCAAGGCCGGGGTTAATATGGATGGGTCATTATATGAAGTGGAAAATAGAGATGATATAAACAAGCCATTTATGTTCATCCGATCGGGAAGTTTTGAAGACTGGTTAGCCAATTTTGAAGTGGATAGAAATTCGGATGATGAAGTAACTAAATTTCTTTCAGATGAGCTACACATTATGAAAAATGTTATCAATCATGGGGGAAATGTGATTTATGTAGAAGGAACCCAGCACTTCAATTTCACAGATCTTCAATTCTATTCGGAGCTGGTTAAGCTGTCCGGAATAACAGGAGACATCAATGGTAAAAGAGGATCAAACATCGTGAATCAATATGTACTCGATTTCTTTAACAAGCAGCTGAAAGGAACGGGTGGAGATCTGATTCAGGGACCGAGCGTCAAGTATCCGGAGGTAAAATTTGTAAACCCAGAAGAACTCTAATACCAAAACATATAAAATTCAGGAGATGATGTGAATGGGACGACAAAAGGGAAAACGAACTTCAATCACCGCCTTAACTCTGGTGTTAACGATGTTGGCTCCAATGTCAGTCATGGCCGCATCAGCTACAAGTAACAGCAACGATCTAACGTATGAACCAACCAAGAAAATAGTGGCGGAGAAAGCCAAGTTGCTCACGGAGACGTACGGTACGACAAGTGTGCAATATGCATTAATGGATAGCGGAGAGATCGTAGTGTCTGGTCAGACAGGCAAGAACGATTTAGAGGGTAAAGTACCGCTTACTTCAAATACGATTTATGGCATAGGATCAACTAGCAAAATGATGCTTACAGCGGCTGTGATGAAGCTGGTTGACGAAGGAAAGGTAGATTTGGATCTTCCTGTTTTGGACTATATCCCTGATTTTAAGATGAAAGATCAGCGCTTCGCCCAAATCACACCACGCATGCTGTTGAATCATTCTTCCGGTCTGCTGGGCAGTACTGGCAGTAATGCCACATTGTACGGGGATAACGACACGTATTCACATGATACGTTTCTGGAGCAATTGGCGAATCAAAACCTGAAGGCAGATCCTGGAGCATACTCGGTGTATAGTAACGACGGTTTTACGTTGGCCGAGATTATGGTTGAACGTGTTAGCGGCATGACTTTTACGGCTTTCATACACCACTATTTTACGGAACCTTTGGACATGCAACATACCAAAACACCACAGGATGTCGTTGACCCGGCAGCAATGGCGGGAATCTATTCTCCTGTGTATGAGGGACAGCTTCCACAAGAGAATTATAATATCATCGCTACTGGAGGCATTTATTCGACCGCTGAAGATCTAGTGAAATTTTCACAAATCTTCACGGGAGAAGTCGATGGCATTCTATCCAGTAAGTCGGTAGAAGCCATGGCGCAAGAAGAATACAAAAGAGGTATGTGGCCGGAGGATAGCGACACGTCTATCTCTTACGGTTTAGGGTGGGATAGTGTGAACTTGTTCCCATTCAGTGAATATGGCATCAAGGCCTTGACGAAAGGTGGAGATACGATATCGTATCACTCCTCATTAATCGTACTGCCGGAATACAATCTGGCTGCAGCCGTTACCTCATCAGGGGGAACGAGTGCCAGAGATCAGTTCATTGCAAGTGAATTATTACTAAGCGCACTTGAGGAAAAGGGTATTATTACGGAACGAAAGCCGGAAAAATCATTTGGCGTGCCAGTGAAGGCTGTTATACCTGAAGAAATATCCACGTATGCGGGTATATACGGTTCTAATAATTCGGTTAAGAAGATCGAAATTAATGCTGGAAAAATGAATGTATCGGCGCTAACAGCTCCAAATAACCCGGCTCAAGTATACACATATACAGCGGATGGTACGTTTGTTAACGATAAAGGCACAGAAAAGCTGAAATTCGTTACGGAACAGAATGGAAGGACGTATCTGTGGTCTCGATCTTATGTATCCTTGCCAGGACTTGGTCAGCTGGCGTTCTCCGAATATACGGCGGAGAAGCTGAAAGCCAATGAATTATCTCAGGATATTACCGCCTCATGGGAACAGCGTGAAGGTAAGAGATACTACGTGGTGAATCAGAAGTATACATCAACAGTATATCTGCATTCATCACCAATCCTCTCTTTCCATATGAATGAAGAGACCCCAGGGTATGTGACCAATAGTAAGATTATTGGAGCCAATGAAGCAGTCACGGATCTGCAAATTCCTGGTATGGCAGGACGGGATGCAAAGGAAATTTATTTCGCTGAGAAGAATGGAGTGGAGTACATTACAGCTCTAGGTAGTGTGTACGCCAGTGAGGAAATAGTACAACCACTCTATTCGGGTAAACAATCTCTAGCAACAATTCAAGCAGACGGATATGCCAGATGGTTTTCGATACCAGCAACGGTGAAAGGAAAAGTCATGACGGTTAAAATGCCTGCAACTGGCGCCTTTGCCGTATATGATCAAAAGGGTATTTGTATTAATCACACCGTAGTCAGCGGTCAGAATGAGGTTGTTTTACCAGAAAACGGCCGCATTGTATTTGCAGGTGACGTGGATTCCACTTTCGAAATTTCATTGAAAAAGTAACAATAGATTTGGTGCAGTGAAAGATGATGATTTTCGTAGGAGTAAAAATAGTGAAAAACAAAAGAAGTCGCGAAATCGCGGCTTTTTTCTGTTCAAGAGATGATGAACATACGAGCGCAGTTACTTTATTGGAAAATTTAGGTTGACACTTCTTTTTATCGCGTATACAATCGTATACATGAATGCGTTGTATACATATGTATACACGTAATGGGGGTGGCAAAAATGAGAGATCGTGATCTGAATGAAATCGATGGAAGTGTACGTCAAGGTGAGCGTCCGGGACGCGATATGAGTGACAATGAGCAACGTGGAGAACGTTCCAGACGTGGAAGAGGTCATGGTGAACATGAGGGAAAACGGGGCCGTGGTGCGCAGACATTCCGTCGCGGACGAATTCTTGTATTTCTGGAACAAATGCAGAATCGAAGAACAACGCTTGTCCGACAACTTGGACAGGAGGAGTATGAACATATTCGCCCGGTGATCAGTGGGGAGTTAAAAGCTATTGATCAGGTCATCGACGAGTATATCCATCTGTTCGAGCTGCAAAATGAAGATGTAAACCCCAATAAGGATCTGGAGAGTGAGAGTGAATAAGTATGATTCGTCGTTTTTTTTCGTATTATCGTCCTTATAAAAAACTGTTTTTGATTGATTTTGGATGCGCTGTACTCGCAGGTCTTCTGGAGTTGGCTTTCCCCCTTGCCGTCAGCAAATTCATTAATGAATTGTTGCCAGGTCAGGATTGGCCTCTCATTTTGCTTGCCTGTGTTGTGCTGTTATCCATCTATGCACTTAATACTGTATTGAACTATGTCGTTACATATTGGGGACATATGCTGGGCATTAACATTGAGACCAACATGCGTGAGAAAATGTTCGCTCACTTGCAGAAGTTGTCCTTCCGGTTCTTTGATAATCGTAAAACAGGCCACTTAATTGGTCATCTTACGAATGATCTGAATGATATAGGCGAGGTTGCTCACCATGGACCTGAAGATGTATTCATCGCAGTAATGACATTGATCGGATCGTTCTGGCTGATGGCTAACATTAATCTTGAGCTTGCGCTGCTTACCTTTATCATTATCCCAATTATGGCTTGGGTCATTATCGTATTTGGTGGTCGCATGACAAAGACGTATCGGCGACTTTTCGGAGACGTCGGCAATTTCAATGCGCGTATTGAAGACAACGTTGGTGGCATGCGTGTTGTGCAATCGTTCGCCAACGAAGAACATGAGAAAGAACTTTTTGCGGTGGATAATCAGAATTTCCGTAAAACCAAACTGCTTGCCTACAAAACGATGGCGAAAAGTATCTCGGTCAGTTATATGATGATGCGACTGGTTACTGTCTTTGTCATGATCAGCGGGGCTTGGTTTTATATCGATGGCAGAATCAATATGGGTGACTTTATGGCCTTCCTGCTTCTGTCCAATATCTTTTTCCGTCCGATTGAGAAAATCAATGCCGTCATAGAAAGTTATCCAAAGGGCATCGCTGGTTTCAAGCGGTATCTGGAGATCATTGATACAGAACCTGAAATTGCGGATAGCAAAAACGCCGTTGAGTTCGAAAGTGTGAAGGGTGATATTCGCTTCGAGAACGTCTCGTTCGGATATGAATCCAGTCGGCGTATTCTGAGTGATATCAGTCTGTCTGTTCGACCAGGGGAAACCGTTGCTTTTGTTGGTCCTTCGGGTGCAGGCAAGACGACGATCTGCAGCCTGTTGCCCCGATTCTATGAGGTAGAAGAGGGACGTATCACCGTAGATGGCGTCGACATTCGTAACGTTAAGCTTCAATCCTTGCGCAAGCATATCGGAATCGTTCAACAGGATGTATTTTTGTTCTCGGGTACCATTAAGGAGAATATTGCTTATGGTGATCTCAGTGCAACGGATGAACAAATCTGGGATGCCGCCCGTCGTGCCTCATTGGAGGAATTGATTCTTATGTTGCCAGACGGTATGGATACAGTCATTGGGGAGCGTGGAGTCAAGCTATCCGGAGGACAGAAGCAACGGTTATCCATTGCTCGTATGTTCTTGAAAAACCCGCCCATTCTTATTCTGGATGAGGCAACCTCTGCGCTGGATACGGAAACGGAAGCACTGATCCAGCAATCACTCGCTGAATTGTCGGTGGGCAGAACAACACTTGTGATTGCGCACAGACTGACAACTATCAAGAATGCAGATCGAATTATCGTAGTAAACACAGATGGTATCGCTGAGCAGGGCAACCATGAGGAATTGGTCGCCGCTGGAGGGATATACAGCCGTCTTCATCAGGTGCAATATAGTCACTCTTAATCCATATAAATTGAATTTACATTGGCCACTCCGATGACAGAACAACCTTCCGATCGCTGTTATCCCCAGATTTTTTATTCCTTCTTTAAAAGGGGAAATCCGGGGATAAAGGCGAGCGCTCCGCTTCTTCAGGTTCTTTCTGTCCTCTCCGTTTCGTGTAAATGTTTAGTTCAATTTATATAGAAACTTAAGTAGCTGACTAAGTATCTGGATAAAGCATCTAAATGAAATAAACCTTGCCGCGCATATGCGCGGCTTTTTGCATGGTGTCAAAAAAAGAGGTTATACAATGTTAAGGAAAAGATAATGTTGACAACGTCCACTAACGTGATTATTATAATGTTGACAATGTCCACTAAAAAGGAGGGTTTGACATCAACTCTCAGTACATAAATCCAGATATACTGGCTGACATGCGACGTTTTAACCGTTTTTATACCAACATACTTGGTGTACTCGACAAGCATATTCTCGGAACAGGGTATTCCTTTGCTGAAGTACGGGTCATTATTGAGATTGGGATTCGGGGAGAGAGCATTGCGAACAATCTGGTAGATACTCTGACCATTGATCGCAGTTACATGAGCCGAATTGTGAACAAGCTGTCCAAGGAAGGACTGCTGGTGAAAGTGGATTCTGCTGCCGACAGCCGGGTCAGTCTGATTCGTCTGACAGCCAAGGGTGAGGAACTGTATGCCCAATTGAATGATCGATCCGATCAACAGATCCTGAAGCTGATGCAAGAATTGAATGAAGAAGAGATTCAAGAGGTATACATCTCCATGATGAACATACAAGAGAAGTTGAACAAGAAGGCAGGAGAGACAACACGATGATACGATTTGAATGTGATTATAACGAAGGTGCGCATGAACGAATTTTACAAAGACTGATGGAAACCAATATGGAACAGACGAGCGGGTATGGCACGGATGAGCATTGCGAACGGGCAAGAATGCTTATTCGTCAGGCCTGTGACAATGAGCAAGCTGATGTTCATTTCCTGGTTGGTGGTACACAGACGAATACAACGGTGATTGCGTCTATTTTGCGTCCATATCAAGGTGTGATTGCTGCGACCTCGGGACACATTGCGGTTCATGAAACTGGAGCTATTGAAGCTACGGGACATAAGGTACTCACGGTTCCAAGCGAGGACGGAAAGATCACACCTGAGCAGGTTAGAGCAGTCTATGATGCGCACATGAATGAGTCGTCACCGGAACATTGTGTGCAGCCAGGCATGGTCTACATATCTCAGCCAACCGAGAACGGAACGATGTACAGCAAGGCAGAATTGCAAGCATTGTATACAGTGAGCAGAGCATGTGGTCTTCCGTTTTTCGTGGATGGAGCACGTCTTGGATATGCACTCGCTTCACGTGATTGCGATATGACACTTGCTGACCTTGCGCGCTTGTGTGATGTGTTTTACATCGGGGGAACCAAGATTGGCGCATTGATGGGAGAGGCGGTTGTTATCCTGAATGATGCGCTGAAACCGGATTTTCGTTATATGATCAAACAAAAAGGTGGCCTGCTTGCCAAAGGCAGATTGCTGGGTATCCAATTCGAAACGTTGTTCGAAGATGGTCTGTACCTCGATATTTCCCGTCATGCGGTAGATATGGCCTTGAGAATTCACGACTCACTTGAACAGCACGGGGTACGTTTCCTGTACGACTCACCAACCAACCAGCAGTTTCCGATTCTGCCTGATCTTTTGCTTGAGAAATTACGCAGCGGTTATACCTTCTCCTTCTGGGAAAAGGTTGACGCTACACACAGTGCGGTGCGATTCTGTACCAGCTGGGCAACTCGTCAGGAGAATGTGGATGCATTGACTCGTGACATTGCTCAATTATTGCACGAAGAGATCCACGTGCCAGAACGGGTCGAAGCATTGGTCTGATCTTGTTCAAAAATGAAAGAGAACAGCCCGATTCCCCTCTCATAAATACGAGTATTTTGAATAAATCCAAAAGCAATTACGCAGAATTCTGATACTGAAAAAAGGACAACTCATTGTGGTTGTCCTTTTTTGGTTTGCCTTTTGTGTGATAGTTGTGAGATAGAGAGGTGCATACTCGGTTACTCACTCAAGGCCATGTCATATTTCTCTTTCAACCGTCGGATATCGGCTCTGGGCGGCGCACCGAACATGCGTGCATATTCGCGGCTAAATTGAGAAGCGCTCTCGTAACCAACCCTGAACGCTACATCTGCCGCGTCGGCAGATTCGGCCATCAGAAGTCGCCGTGCTTCCTGTAATCTTAATTGTTTCTGGAATTGTAATGGACTCATGGCTGTGATCTCTTTGAAGTGACGATGGAATGAAGAGACGCTCATGCTGGCGGTCTCAGCCAGATCTTCAATGCGAAATGGCTGTTCCCAATGATGAACGATGTACTCAATCGCTTCTCTGATCCGATAAGTGCTGCTACCTTCAACCGCAATCTGCGCCAGTTCTCCTCCGTAAGGCCCTTGAAGGAGGCGGAACAGGATTTCTTTAACGTACAACGGAGCCAGAAACGGAATCTCTCCCGGCGTATCCAACAATCGAACAAGTCGGATTACAGCGTCCTGAATGGACGATTCCATCTGACCTACAAACATGGCTCGTCTGGCGTTTTCGTTGAATGTTACCTTGATATTACATTCGTTAAGTACTTCGAGAATTTGGTTCGGTGTGAATTCGAGCTTGAGACTTAAGTAGGGTGCATCAGCGGATGCCTTGATAATCTGCCCGATGACCGGGAGATTCATGGAAGCAATCAGGTAATTGGAAGGTCCGTATTCATAACGCTCCTGTGCGAGCAATACTTCTTTCAACCCTTGAACAATTACACAAAATGAAGGTTTATATACTCTGTATGCCGGTTCACTAATCTTGGAATGGTGATAGACAAACAGGGAAGGGATCGCCGTTTCCATTGCACCGTTATGATTGGAATGGCGTTCGATCAGGTCACTCAATTCCTGTTTTGGTTGAAATAATTCTTCGGTCATACGTATCCTCCTCACGGATTTAACCTACTTAGATTATAAAGCTTACCGTATAGAAGCAAAAGGGGGCCTGAGAGGATCAGGCAATCAATTAAGACGATTGATATACCGCTTGCAGTCCATGACTCGGCATACTAAGAGTATGTTAACAGAGCCAAGCGATTAAAGTTTATTCGAAAAGTTGGGTGAACAAGGTGATGAAGTGGTTATCAAACCATGTGAGGCAAATATTGATTGACAGGCTCGAATCACAGATCAAGTTCGAAGAAAATTCCGTACATCGAGAGATATACTTCACATGCTGGTTAGAGCTAGTTACCGAAGAGGTCGAGACAACATCCATTCACAGAACAAATTGAAGGAGAGTGTGAAATATGGAATATGTGAAATTAGGACGTACCGGTCTGGATGTCTCCAGATTATGTCTAGGTTGCATGAGTTACGGTGTACCGGAACGCGGAATGGCTCCATGGTCCCTGAATGAAGAGCAGAGTCGACCGTTCATCCAGAAGGCGTTGGATGCTGGTATTAATTTCTTCGATACGGCCAATATCTATTCGGATGGAACCAGTGAGGAAATTGTTGGACGTGCATTGAAGGACTTTGCGCGTCGGGATGAGATTGTTCTGGCGACCAAAATTCACCATCTGGAGGATGCAATAGCAGCCCTTACGGTGAAGCTGACTGTGGAAGAGATCGGTTTTCTAGAAGAAGCGTATGTACCGCATCCGGTAACAGGCAATCTCAGTTGATCCGAATTCTTAATGTTAAAGTCGCCATTCGGCGGCTTTTTTTATAGTTATCTGATGAGTGAATTGACAGTTCTCATATATTAAAGTTATTATAGATACATTAGATCCTTAATTGAAAAGGAGATTATATTCTATGAATAACGGACATTCATCCGGTCAAGCGAACGAATCATGGAGTGGTCATTCCGCTCCTTTTGCAACGTTACAGGAAACACCTATCTTATCCCTGCTCCAGCCATCCCAAGGTGAACGTATTCTTGATGTGGGTTGTGGCAATGGGGATCTGACAGCCAAAATTGCAGCCGGAGGAGCGCTGCCAATAGGTATAGATTTTTCAGAAGAGACGATTAGGCAAGCTAAACAGAAATACCCTGATATGAATATTCAAGTCGAAAATGCTTGTCATTATCGGACAGAAAAACCGTTTGATGCGGTCTTCTCTCATGCCGTTCTGCATTGGATAAAGGATGCTCCAGCTGTAGTACAATCAGTACAGTTAGCGCTCAAGACGGGAGGACGATTCGTGGCTGAGTTTGCTGGAAGTGGCAACACGGCTATATTAATATCAGCGGTACGAGAAGAATTGGATGCCCGTGGATATGAATGGGAAGGACGGAATCCATGGTATCACCCGACGATTGGCGAATATGCTAATCTACTGGAACAGAACGGATTTCGAGTTCGTCTGGCCCAGCACGTGGACCAATTTACCCCGTTCAAGCCAGGTGCCAGAAAGTGGTTGACCAGCTTCGCGGAGTATTTATTCAGTGGTATCACAGCTGCGGAACAGGATGTTATTATGGAAGCAGTTGAGAAAAAAGTACAGCCACAACTGATGCGGGATGGACAATGGTATTTGGACAGAAGCCGACTGCGAGTCGTAGCTGTTAAGGAATAGGGGAATGCGGTATGAAAGTGGACAAACCCAAGCTTCAGGAGCAGTTGCTCGAACCGGAAACGATTGTATTTCTCGAATCCAAAGTGGAGTACAAACACAAACTGATCGAGAACATTACATTGGATCAACAGGAAGCGAGTAAGGTTTCCTTTGAAAATGTTGTATTTAGACATGTGACGATCTCGGAGTCTGCCTTGGAACAATTTGAATTCACCGATGTCCGGTTCGAACACTGCGACTTCTCCAATGTCAATCTCTCTGGTGCCTTCATGCATCGGATCGAATGGCATAACTGCAAGTTTGTCGGAACTGATTTTTCCAATAGTCGATTGCAAAATGTCAGTTTCCTTCATGGTCTAGGAGACTATAGCAATTTTCGTTTTGCCCATCTGAAACAGGTCTCCTTCTCGGAATGTACCTTGATTGGTGCAGACTTTGCCTATCTGGCACTGCAAAAAATGGAGTTCAATATATGTAACATCGACCAAGCTTCCTTAACGGGAACCAAATTGAAGGATTTGGATCTTAGCGATTGCGAATTTGACTCCTTGGTTCTGACCATGGAAGATCTCAACGGTTGTGTGATTTCACCACATCAAGCCGCCACATTTGTAGGATTAATGGGTTTGGTTATCAAATAAATAACATGATCATAATATCAGGGTTGCCAAGATAGTAGAAGTGTGTATAATTGGAGACACATTAGAATAAAAACAGGTTTTCTAGGGTTCCGCGGCGGATGTGTCGGTCTGGTCCGAGAGAAAACCCGCAACCTGTTGGTTGTGCCACGGAGGGATAAAAGCCTGGGAGATGAACTGCTACATGCAGTTTGTTTCCCGGGCTTTTTTTGTTTTTTCGCTAATGAATCTTTACAGGCTGTACAAAAAATGTACTAGAGAAGGAGTGTTACAGGAATGAATAAAACGTGGATGTCGGTTGTGATTGCTGCTTTCTTTGAAGTGGGTTGGGTCATTGGATTGAAACATGCGAGTGGTCTGCTGGAATGGGGCCTCACCCTGGTTGCGATTATGATCAGTTTCAGCTTAATGATTGTAGCTTCGCGGACACTGCCTGTGGGAACCGTGTATGCAGTATTTGTTGGCCTGGGTACCGCTGGCACGGTACTTGCAGAGATTGTTCTGTTTAATGCACATGTCCAAACCGGAAAAATGGTACTCATTGGTCTACTTTTACTCGGCGTAATTGGTCTTAAAATGCTGAGCAAAGAGAAGAATAAGGAGGTGCAACTATAATGAACTGGGTATTTCTTATCTTGGCAGGTGTATTTGAGATGATCGGAGTGCTTATGATAAACAAGTTGCACAAAGACCGTAATCTCATTTCACTGGTTCTATTGGTAGCCGGGTTTGGATTGAGCTTCCTGTTCCTGTCCCTTGCGATGGAAACTCTTCCGATGGGGACAGCATATGCGGTATGGACGGGAATCGGAGCTTCCGGCGGTGCTATTCTTGGCATGGTTTTTTACGGAGAACCTCGAAATGCCCTAAGAATTCTGTTTATCGCTATGGTGCTTGGATCGGCAGTCGGTCTTAAATTGGTCAGTTAAACAAAGTGATATTAAAAAGATAATGTACAGATTACGTTTTTAATGGTATCCTTATACGTTACGTGTGAAATAAAAGATGCGTCTTATTGATAGATGTGCGTAAATGAAGGAGACAACATGACATTTAAGGACTTAAATATTATCCCCTCTATTATGGAAGGGTTAAGCAAAGCAAACTATACTAATCCTACCCCTATACAGGAACAGGCCATACCAGCTGTATTAGCTGGCAGAGATCTGCTGGGATGTGCACAGACAGGAACAGGCAAGACGGCAGCATTTTCGGTGCCGATCATTCAATTATTAAGCGAAAGATCCAAAGGACCCAAGTCCACACGACATATTCGCTCATTAATTTTGACACCAACACGAGAACTGGCTATTCAGATCGCGGATAACATCAAGGTATATAGCCGATATACGGACATTCGTTGTACGGCAATTGTTGGCGGCGTTTCGCAAAAAGTACAAGAGCGTGCGTTGAATCAAGGTGCAGATATTATTATCGCAACACCTGGTAGATTGAACGATCTGATTAATCAGAAACGTATTGATCTGAAGATGGTTGAGATTCTCGTTCTGGATGAAGCAGATCGGATGTTGGACATGGGCTTCATTCATGATGTGAAAAGAATCATTGCCAAAATGCCGAACAAAAAGCAGACGCTGTTCTTCTCAGCTACAATGCCTCCTGAAATCACCAAAATGGTTAAAACCCTGCTGGTTGATCCAGTCAAAGTAGAAATCACACCGGTATCTTCAACGGTAGACCGTATTGAGCAATCTATATATTTGCTGGAGAACGGTAAAAAGCAACATATGTTGAACCAAATTTTGGAGGATAAATCCATCGTCACGGCATTGGTGTTCACACGCACGAAGCGCGGCGCTGACCGGGTTACACGTGATTTGGCCAAAGTGAATGTTACGGCACAGGCTATTCACGGCAACAAGTCTCAGAACGAGAGACAACGGGCACTGAACAACTTCAAGAGTGGTGCAACACGTGTATTAGTTGCGACGGATATCGCGGCAAGAGGAATTGACGTGGAGGAACTGTCACATGTCATTAACTTTAACCTGCCTAACATTCCGGAAACGTATGTTCACCGTATTGGCCGTACAGGTCGAGCTGGGAAAAGCGGAATGGCAATTTCGTTCTGTGAGAAGGATGAACTTCCATTCCTGAAGGATATCGAAAAAGTAATCAAAAAGACGATTCCTGAAGTGAAAGGTCATCCGTATCCAATGACAGGTGTACCTGTGTTTGATAAAACCAGCAAAGCATCAGGAAGTAAACCTTCGTTCAACAAATCGGCTTCAGGCAAACCGGCGAAGTCCAAAGCTAACCCGGCACGCAAGCCCAAATCCGAATGGTTTGCCAAGAGTGGTAAATCAAACAGTAGTCGTTCAAACGACGGTAGATCCAATAGCAGTAGATCAAACAGCAGTAGCAGTAAATCAAACCCTGGCTCATTCAGCCGCAGCAGCAAAACTAGGAATGATAGAGCCAATTAAGCTCTAAATAAATCCAGATAAAACCTTCTCCACTCATATGGAGAAGGTTTTATTATGTGCTTTTATGTGCAACGAGCTTATTTACATACGAACTTACATTCGGTATCATTATATCGTCCAATGGTGAAAGGGAGGTACTGACTTGAAGGATACGATGATTGAATACAGTTTGAAGAAGAAAGGCGCGACCAAGGATTATCCATTTGGTCCTGATCCAGTCGCGATTAAGGTTGCGGGTAAGATGTTCGCGCTTATTTTTGAAAACAAAGAAAAGCACTGTCGCTTAAACTTAAAATGTGATCCCGTTATTGCAGAGAACCTGAGAGAGCAGCATGAAGCAGTTCAACCGGGATATCATATGAACAAAAAACACTGGAATACCATTACACTGGATGGTTCCTTGTCAGATGAGGATGTCTACGTCATGATCGATCACTCGTATGATATGGTTGTCAAATCCCTTCCGAAAAGCGCTCGGGAATCTCTGGCCGAATAGTGAAGCATTTCTATTTGAGTTAACACCAATTTAACTCATGTTACTCGTCATTCATCAGGTCAGTGACCTGGAGTTTCTCATATGTCTCGGCTAATGTCTGTCTATTCGTCGCGTATTCGATTTTATAGATACAGGAGTAGATGACGTTTAACACATATTCGAAAGCAATCTGGGAAGAAAAAGATCCAATCTTGGCAAGCTTCACTTCATCATCGGGAACTCGTATACAGATGGAGCTGAGCTTTGCCAGTTCACTCTGACTGGTTGCCGTAATGGTGATAAAAGGGATACTCTCACGCTTAAAATGATGGGCCGCTGTAATATAACTCTGAGATTTTCCATGATAGGTGAGGAAAATGGCACAATCTCTTGTTGTCAGATTGACAGTATGGTGCGCCCATTCAGACAGCTCGGTGGCAATGACTACATATTTGTTGATTTTGAACAATTTATTTTGAAAACTTTTCGCCCGGATCTGTGAATCGCCCAAGGCGTAGATGAATATCCGATCAGCCCGATCCAGCAATTGCGCTGTATGTGACAGCAAGTCATCGTCCATATATGCCACATTCTTCTCGATGGTCTCCTTCATTAATTCGGCAATTTCTTTTGCCACCTGAAGCGAAGACTCACCCAGACTGAACGGATAATTAGGGTCCACATTGGATATGTTCTGGGCGGAGTCCTGCTCAAATTCCCGGGCAAGTCGAATCATGAATTCTTTGAAGCCAGTGAGTTCAAGTTTGTGAATGAGTCGGTTAATTGCCGAATGTGAGGTATAGGTGACTTTCGCGAGTTCTTGCACATTGAAGTGTAGAATACGGTCCTTATGTGTCAATATATAAGAAGCGATGCTTTTTTCATTCGGTGTAAAGTTATACATGTCGGATAATTGAGTTAATATTTTCAATAAATTCACCCCAAATAAGTTGAATAACGTCGATTAACGGGCGTTCATTAAACATTTTGTTTACAGACAGACCGTTAAGGATACATAAATATGGTCGATTGTACCGTTATGGCGGCAAAGCCTTTATTCAGGGCTGTCTTCTTTTATAATAAATGAAAAAGAGCTTTGGGGGGAATGATTATGTTAACCATCGGATACATTGGTAATGGCAAAAGCACGAATCGATACCATCTTCCGTTTTCATTGAATCGGGATCATCTGAACGTAAAGATCATATACGCACGCAATCTGGATAAAACCGAGTGGGATCGTATACCTGACGTAAACTACACGGATGATGTCACTACATTGATGAATGATGAGGACATTCAATTGGTGGTGGTCTGCACACACACGGAGTCCCATTATTCATACGCGAAAATGGCACTTGATCACGGAAAACATGTGCTTGTGGAGAAACCGTTCATGTTAACACAGGCCGAGGCCATATCTATCTTCCAATACGCCAAAGAGAAAAATCTGGTGATCCAATGTTATCAGAACAGACGTTATGATTCGGACTTCCTTACAACGAAGAAAGTAATTGAATCAGGCAAGTTGGGGGATCTGTTGGAAGTAGAGATGCACTACGATTACTATCGCCCGGAAATTCCGAACAACACCTCCCATTTTTCCAAATATAACAGCTATCTATACGGGCATGGGGTGCATACCATCGACCAGGTGTTGTCCTACTTTGGCAAGCCGGATACCATCCATTCCGATGTGCGTCAACTGCTTGGTGAGGGAAGAATGAACGATTACTTTGACCTGGACTTTTATTATTCCACCCTCAAGGTATCCGTAAAATCAAGCTTTTTCCGCTTGAAGCCCCGTCCAAGCTTTGTGGTATATGGCAAGAAGGGGATGTTTGTGAAACAAACGGAGGATCGTCAGGAGGAACATCTGAAATTGTTTTATCTGCCAAAGGGACAAGCTGATTTTGGCGTGGATCTCCCACAGCACTATGGCGTCTTGACCTATCTGGATGATGAAGGAATCTATCATGAGGAAAAAGTGGTTTCGGAGATTGGCGACTACGCCCGAGTGTATGACGATATCTATCAAGCCATTGTACATGGCAAGGATAAGGTCATCAAAGATGAAGAAACGATTACCGCGATGGGGATTCTGGAACAAGGTATAGCAGCGTGCAAGTAAACAAATAAGCATTTGAGCTTACGATTATAGATCAGTTTCAAAGAAAAGGTAAGTAAAGATGAGCGACAAAAAGCCACCTTCAGGTGGCTTTTGTCATTCAATTTATTTCATTTTGAGTTTTGGAATGCATCTGGACTTGTGAGGTATTAAGTTAAATCCACAACCACTTTAACCGTTCCTTTGGCCTGAATGGCTGTATTAAAGGCTTCCTGGATATCATCCAGTTTGTATACCTGTGTTACAAGGGTGGATAATTCATGATGGAAGTGGGTCAGATGTTCCACAACCTTACTGAAATCCTCGTGCGTGTATCCACTGGAACCTTTCACTTGCACTTCTTTGGACATCACCTGTTGCAGGCTGATGGGCACCTCGGTTTTATATACGGCAATAATGGAGATTCTGGCCTGCGGTTTGACAATCTTCATGATCTTCTCGAACAACACGGGAGCACCAGCCGCATCGATAAATACATCGACATTAGGCACCTCAACGCCGTATACATTAACGCTGCCGAAGTGTGCAGAGAGTCCCTCTTCGAGGGTAGTAGCCGAGGTATTCACGGTCAGAGCACCGAGTCCTGCAGCTTTGGCGAGACGCCATTCGTCGATATCGACAACACATACCTGTTTCATACCCTCAGCAATCAGACTTGCAGCAGCCAGCAGGCCAATCGGACCCGCACCCATGACGACAATCCGATCTTCAGGCTTCGGATCTGCACTGAAAGCCCCATGTCGTCCTACACTCATGGGTTCAATCAATGAGGCTACTTCTGCCGGAACACTTGGATCTATTACATATAAGTTATAATCAAGCTGGGCTTCTTCTACCAGAACGTACTGGGAGAATCCGGAGCATTCCAGCGATTTGCGTCGTCCGACTTTTTTGGCGGTAATGGGATTAATGCCTACACGCATTCCGATGTGGATCTCCGAAGCAACGTCAGAGCCGATCTCAACAACTTCACCAACCATCTCATGTCCAAATTCAGAGCCCAGGCTGATGCCCATATCCCCTTGACCCACTTTAACAATATTAATATCGGTTCCGCAGATTCCACCGCGCAGATTTCGAACCAGGACATCGGTTGGACCGACAACCGGCATTGGTTTTTCTTCCACACGAATATCATTTCTACCATAATAAATAGCTGCTTTCATCTTGATTCACTCCTTATGACTGATTATCATTCACTGCTTGAGCGACTGAGTACGTTTATCATGATGCAGCGATGTTTCCGTGTTGTTTGAATATTGTTTATGAGATATTAATTTAACAGATGATAGATAGACGGTTTAAACAATTTTTTAACATCTGGACATTATAATGAGGACATGCAGCACGAGAGGATGATTAGATGATCAAAATACTTGTGGTAGAGGACGATATTAAACTGAATCGTATTATCTGTACATATCTAACCAATAACGGTTATCACGCTATCGGATGTTTTAATCCGCGAGAGGCGTATGATTTGATGTATAACGACATGTACGATCTTCTGATTTCCGATGTCATGATGCCAGAGATCGACGGATTTGAGTTTGCAGAGACGGTGAGACAGATTAATAAAACCATTCCCATTCTTTTTGTTACAGCACGTGACGATATTTCCTCGAAACAAAAAGGGTATCAGGCTGGGATCGATGATTATATGGTCAAACCAGTGGATCTGGACGAGCTCGTCCTGCGTGTAGGTGCGCTGTTGCGGCGGGCCAATATTGCCCATGAGAAGAAGCTGAGTGTAGGAAGTCTGTTGATGGATGCAAATGATATGACAACAACGGTGAATGGAGAAGAAATTTCCGTAACGGTGCGAGAATTCAATATCCTTTACAAACTGCTTTCCTATCCCAAACATACCTTTTCCCGTGCACAGCTGATGGACGAGTTCTGGGGCATAGACAGTCAGACCAGCCTGCGTGCAGTGGACGTCTACATTGTGAAACTTCGGGACAAGTTCTCCGTGTGTGAGGATTTTAAAATCGTAACGGTTCATGGACTTGGCTACAAGGCCGTATTGCAATGAGCAAGACACAGATCACGGACGTGCGAATTAAAAAGCCACTACTATCATGGAAAGAGTTTCTCGGTACGTATCTCTTGTTATCTACATTGACCGCAGGACAAGCTCTCATCTATAACGCCTATCTGCCCGTGGGTTATGTCCCATGGCCCTACATTTTCGGTATCTCGGGATACTGGGTCATCGTCAGTCTTATTTTTTGCCTGGTGACAGCAAGGCAGAAGTATAATGCCTTCGATAAGCCGATGCGCAAGCTCAGTGAGGCTGCGAAGCAGGTAGCGGAAGGTGATTTTTCCGTGTATCTGGAACCGATTCACCGAGCAGATAAGCAGAACTACGTGGATGTGATGTTTGAGGATTTTAATAAAATGGTAGAAGAACTGAACAGTATTGAAACGTTGAAAAATGATTTCATCTCCAATGTATCTCACGAGATTAAGACCCCGTTATCGGTCATCCACGGGTATGCCATGGCGTTGCAACAGGATGATATACGGCCAGAGCTCCGAAAAGAGTACACAGAAACCATCATTTCTTCCACGAACAAACTCGCGACCCTCGTCGTTAATATCCTGAAGCTGAACAAATTGGAGAATCAGGAGATTATCCCTGTTGCCGAGCCTTATGATCTGTGCAGGCAGCTTGCCGAATGTGCTCTATATTTTGAACAGACCTGGGAAGAAAAAGATATTGAATTCATGGTGGATATCGAAGATCGTGCGATCATTCATGCGGAAGAGAGCATGCTGGAGATCGTATGGCATAACCTCTTCTCCAATGCGCTCAAATTCACATCTCCCGGAGGAAAGATCACCCTCAAGCAGACGTCGGATGAAGACACCATTACAGTCATGGTATCGGACACAGGCTGTGGCATGAATGAAGAAACGATGAAACATATCTTCGATAAATTCTTTCAAGGGGACCCCTCCCATCACGGAGAGGGAAATGGCCTTGGTCTCGCTCTTTCCTTGCGTGTCATTGAGTTGGTAGGGGGTGTTATTTCAGTGGAGAGCAAACCGCAGAAGGGCACAACCTTCACCGTTAAGTTAAAGTGGGAGAGTAACATATAGCCTAGTTACGTGAGCTTAAATAGCTAAGCCTGAATTCGAAACCATCGAATTCAGGCTTTTATTCATATTTCGTAAACATTTCATAAGCAACTTATAAACATTTGGTCGGTACGATAGGAACATCCAATGAGGGATACCAGGAAAACAATTGAGGAGTGATGCCAAGCATGAATGAGATGATCAGAACTGAACATAGCTTCGTTGGCTATGAATATAAAGACGTCATTGTGAAGCAAGATGTTGAATCATTGTATACGGACGGATATGCGCACTTCGGATGGATTCTGGAAGCTACTTCAACACCATTTCAAAACGTGGGTTCTGTCACGATGAAGTTTAAGCGGGATCGCAAGATTCGCAACAAAGCGGAGTTGACCCGCCTGCAAAGACAGTTCGAATCCTGTGTTACCGAGATAGCAACATTGGAACGATCCAAGATCATGGGAGCTTCTGCCGTTGCTTATATTATCGGAATTGTCGGCACAGCATGTATGGCTGGTTCGGTGTTTGCATATCAGGCTAACATGCTGCCTCTTACCATTACTCTGGCGATCCCTGGTTTCGCAGGCTGGATTATTCCGTATTTCAGCTATAGCGGGCTTTGCAAGAAAAAGTCCGACAAGGTCACGCCGTACATTGACAAGAAATATGACGAAATATACGAGGTATGTGAAAAGGCGAATGGTCTGCTCGCCAAGTAGTATGAATATCTTATGAAAATGAAGACATACTTGAAGTCCATGTGGGTCCGTTATCTTGGAAATAAGCAAGACCGGACGGCCATGATTAACGCTGCATCCCTTGTTATCAATGCTTTGATCGGAATAGGTAAGTTAATCCTGGGGATATATCTCCTTTCCGGATGGTTCGTCACGAATGCTGTATATTATCTGATTCTGTGTGTAGCCAAAGGGCAGGTGCTTCAACAATATAAAGTTGCCAAAAGGATGGAGTCTCCCCAAGAAAGATATGCATTGGAGCTTACGGTCTATAAGCGCGGAGGTCTTTTCCTTTGCTTTCTGGGTGTATCCTATTTGATAGTCTGCCTGCGAATGTATCTGATCGGCGATGCCTTTATCTATAGCGGCATCATTGTGTATATCGTAGCTACAGTCGCTTTTACCAAGCTGGCTTTTGCTGTGTACGGTACTTGGGCTAACCGTCATCTCCATAATCCGATCATATCTACATTGAAAATGATTAACTTCACCGATGCTATGGTGTCCATCGTTGTGACACAAGCGACACTGCTTACCATGCAATCCTCACCGCTTGCATTAAAGACCAGCAGCTTGTTTGGCATGGGGTGCAGCGCTTTATTTTGTCTGATGGGAGTCTGGATGATGTTCCACAAGAAAAAGGAGTCCAATATGGAGCAGGGGAGTGCAACACACGAACAGTGAAGATGAAAGAGGGGGGAATTAGCATGGAATGGTGTTATGTACTCCTGCTTAATATCATTTTGATTATGACCAAAATCATCGCAGAGCAGTTCACAAGTCGTTGAGGGGGAATTACCATGCAAGTCATGGACAACAGCTTTTTCAGAAACAACACTTCCAAAATTAATAAAATTATCGCCACGATTCTATGGCTAACGCTGCTCGCTTTCTGTTTTTTCATCCGTAGTAAGCAGGTTGAACTTGCAGTTGTATTCTCGCTGTTTGTTGAGCTTTCCATTGCATCATTTTTGATGTATCGTAAGAAAAAAACGGTCATGATCATGGTTGTGCTGATGATCGCGATTCTGACTGCAACCACTCAATATATCCAATCTCCGGGAGCAGGCATGCTCATCGTGGTTGTTCTATGCGTTATCTCACTTTATCTGAACCGTGTTCTCTTGTATGGATTCGGTGCAATGTATAATATTGCTTATATCGTGATCTATTACGCGGACCATCAGCAATACGATACGACCTTTTACATGACCATTGGGTTCATTGAACTGACCATTGTTGCTCTGTATTTTGTATGTAAACGAGGAAGGGACTTGATTCAGGTCGCCCTCGACAAAGAAGCAGAAGCCAGAGATCTTGTGAAGGCACTCGATAATATGGTGAAGGTGATTCAAGAGAACACATCTACTCTAAATACCCATATTGCCAGTTGTAATGATGATATCCGTAATCTGAAGCAGATGAGCGACAGCGTAACATCGAACATTCAGGAAGTGACTGGAGGCATTCGCGATCAATCAGGCAGCATTACACGTATCAGTGAGATGGTGAACACGGCAGATGCACAGATGGTGGAGATCAATCAGATATCACATCACCTTGCCCAAATCTCGTCCGATAACGGACAAGTTGTTCGTCAAAGTTCGGATCGAATTGTGCAAATGGGCAAGCAGATGAACATGATTAACGGAGCAGTAACCGATTCGATGACGACAGTCCAGGAATTGAACCAAAGTATGGATGATGTGAATACCTTCCTATCGGCCATTAACCAGATCTCGGATCAGACCCATCTCCTGGCATTGAATGCCAACATCGAAGCATCAAGAGCAGGGGAAGCTGGAGTTGGCTTTGCCGTCGTAGCTCATGAAGTCAAGAAGCTTGCACAGGAAAGCTCCGATACGGTCAAACAAATTAATGAGATCATTCATAATATCAAAAGAAAGACACAGCTCGTGGTGGAGAAGGCCGCCATAGGCAATGCTGCCGTAAAAGAAGGAGAAGCGATCACTGAACAGGTACTTGAGAGTTTCGACCACATCAGGTCCACATTCGAACATGTTGATCAATACATAGCTAAGGAATTGGGCATGACGGATCAGATGAGCCTGATCTTTACTCAAGTACGAACGCAAGTGGATCATATTTCCGATATTTCGCAAGAACATGCAGTCGCAATCGAAGGTGTACTGGCAACGACGCAAGAGCAGGAAAATAACATTGATGTTATCTACGAATTTATTAGCAGAATTAATCATTCAAGTCTGCGGTTGCAGGAACTCATTGGTAATCATAATAAGGAGTGATATCTATGGATCAACAACAACAACTGGAAATGGTACAACGTATGCGTCAAAATGTCGTCGGTACAGGTGCAGCTCTTCAACCCAGTTCCACGTATGCTGTCACAGTAAAAGAAGTCATGATTCCTACGACGAAAGGTGATACACGTGTACTTGTGTATACACCGGATAGGGACCATTCCGCTCCTCTGCCAGTCTTCTTTAATATGCATGGGGGTGGTTTCATCTTGGGACAAGCAGAGATGGATGATCCATGGTGTCGTCTGATCGCTGATCGATCTGATTGTGTGGTCGTTAATATCGATTACAGTCTTGCACCAGAGCACAAGTTCCCAACGGCGGTCCATGAATGTTACGACGTTGTACAGTGGGTCCACGCCAATCCGCAATCCTTATCGGTTAACCCGTCTCTATTCGCTATTGGGGGGCATAGTGCTGGTGGTAATCTTGCTGCAGCAGTGTGTTTACTGAATCAGCAAAGTGGTGGCGAGCTGCCGCTTGTTCTGCAAGTTATGGATTATGCCGTATTGGATGTGGCTACAGATCCGGCCGAGAAACCGAGTTTTGAAGAAGCCATTCCAGCCGAGATCGCCAGAACGTTTAATGCCATGTACCTTGAAACGCCAGAAGATGCGCAAGACCCGTTGGCTTCACCTGTGCTTGCAACATCAGTAGAGGGTCTTCCAGAAGCATTGATTATTACCGCGGAGAAAGATTCACTGGCCCAAGAAGCAAGAACATATGCAGCAAGGCTGGAAGCAAGCGGTGTTAAGGTGACTCTTAAGGAGTACGAGGGAGCCGCTCACGGATTTACGCATTTTGGCGATCTCCAGATGGCTGAGGATGCCTGGTACCGGATGAGTGACAAGATCAGAGAAGCATTTTCCAAATAACGTACATCAGAACGACGTTGAGAAGTGGTTAGAAATTATTTGAGAAAGTTATTTAAAAAGATACCTTGAAGTCGCCTAATGGCGGCTTTTTTCATTCATTGGTGTGACTGCTTCAATGGCTTGATGAAACCAAGCTTCTGAGCTTGAGGATGTGTTAATAAACTGGATTAGGAGCCTTATTGAGATTATAACGATATCGTTAAGGGTAAGAGTTGTTAAATTAGAGGAAATAATGACCAATACCAGGAGGTTTATTATGAACCAATATAACAGTCCATCCGATATCGCGATTCTTGGCATGGGAACGGCTCTACCTGCTCACCCCGTAGCGCAGTCAGATATTGCAGAACTAATCGCTTCTTCTCTTCAGGATCGGCCAGATTTGGCCCGTTTTGCCAGACGAATATTCAAGTCCTGTGGTGTTGAAACACGATATACCGTGGAACCGAGCTATCTGGGTTCACTGGAAGAATGCCGTTATCTGCCCTCTGGTGAGCGATCAGACATCCCGACAACCGAAGAACGAATGAATACATACAAGCGAGAGGCGCTTCCACTCGGGATTGAGGCGGCAGAGAAAGCCCTGGAGGATTCAGGCGTATCTCCAAAGAGTATCACGCATATCATCACGGTCAGCTGCACCGGTCAATATCTGCCGGGTCTTGATGTTATGCTCATCCGTCATTTGGGTTTGTCTGCCCGAGTTAATCGACTGCCGCTGATCTTTCAGGGGTGTGCGGCAGGGTTGAAAGCCATTCAGATGGCACGAGATGTTGTGCAGGGAGCTCCCGGATCACAGGTCCTTGTGGTCTGTGTAGAGTTGTGCACCATTCATTTTCAGCCCGTACAAGATCGGGAAGCGCTGTTTGCAGCTTCATTCTTCGGAGACGCTGCTTCTTCCTGTGTAGTGGGTACACCAGAACCTCAGCACAAGAATGTTCTGAGTCTGGGCACGGGTTATTCTGTGCTTCTTCCGGATTCGACTGAAGATATGACCTGGGAGGTAGGGAATCTGGGGTATGACCTGTATCTATCCCCTCGTATTCCAAAGCTGTTAGGTGTTCACCTGGAAGAGGAACTGCGTCTCTTATTGCAAAGTGAACAGCTTCCTGAACTGTGGGCCATTCATCCGGGAGGACGTGGGATTGTGGACTCTGTACAGAATGTAATGAAACTGCGAGACGAGCAAACAAAGTATAGCAGGGATGTCCTCAGAACGTATGGTAACTTATCTTCCAATACCATTCTGTTTGTACTGAACGCGATGCGTGAGGACATGAAGGCACAGGTTCAATCCTCTACAGATGGTGTAGCCATGGCATTTGGACCGGGACTCACCGCAGAGTTGATGAAATTCACTTATGTACCCTCATTATCTTCAGTGATGGAGGAGCACGATCATGTCCTTTTTTAGAACATTGTCCATTCGAGCCAAGGAAGATGAACTGATGGATGATTTCTCTCTGGGAGGGGAGGAGCTGCGTGAAGCGCTTAGACATCTGAGACGTCTTAACAAAATATTTGCAGCACCTGGCCCAACTCTGGCTGGTGTAGAGAAGTTGTGGAACTCTGTCGGCAGGCCGGATAAGCTGACTCTACTGGATGTGGGGGCAGGTTCAGGAGATGTGAACCAGAAACTACTGCAATGGGCAGATCGTCAGGGTGTTCAGTTGGAAATTACGCTGGTTGATCTGACGGAAGAGGCGTGTGAGGAAGCGAGACAACTATTCCGTGACGAACCCCGAGTCCGGGTACAACGTGCCGATCTTACACAACTGCCGGATGCTTCAGCAGATATTGTGACAGGTTCCCAGTTCGTGCATCATTTTGACGGAGATCAGCTGGTTGATATGGTTTCTCATATGCTGCGAGCATCCAGATACGGTGTCGTCATTAATGATATTCACCGCCACCCCGTATCCTATAAAGCGGTCTGGATTACAACACGAATGATCTCGCGCAATAGATATATCCGTCATGATGGGCCTCTTTCTGTAGCCAAAGGCTTTACAGGCAGGGATTGGAAGGAACTTAAACAACGGCTAAATCATGATACGATGACTTATGAATGGAAGCCTTTGTTCCGTTACTCTGTTGTTATTCCCACGAAAGGCAGGTGAACTTACGTGTCGAAATCGATAGATGTGATTGTCATCGGAGCCGGGATTGCCGGCAGTACGTGTGCAATGCAACTGGCAGGAAAAGGTCATCGGACCCTTTTGCTGGATCGCCAGGAGTTCCCTCGGCACAAAACCTGCGGTGAGTTCATGTCACCTGAAACCAAGGAGATGCTGGAAGTTCTGGACATTCACCTTCTGGAGCAGACGAAGAAACCCAGCTCCATGGATCATGCCAAAATTGTTTTGCCACAAGGCGGAGTGATTGAAGCACCGTTGCCAGGATTCGCTTATGGCATAAGCCGATATGAGCTGGACCAGATTTTGCATCAGAAAGCTCTGGCGGCCGGAGCCCAGATTGTTACCAAAGCGACCATAACGAGCATTGAGCAGCTTGAGGATGCCAGTTATGAGGTTCAGGTGAAACAGGGAAATGAGCGGATCAGCTACAGAGCCAAAGCCGTCATCGGAGCACATGGGACCAAGAAGCCGCGTGGGATGGCTTCCGCACCTGATCTGCGGGACCAAACCGTATATGTTGGTGTTAAATCCCACTTCAGGGGTATCCAGATTCCCGCAAGGGTAGAGTTATATTTTTGCGAGGGAGGGTATGTAGGGATTTCCCCGATTGAGGACGGCAATGTGAATGTCGCCGCATTGTTGACACTGGATACCGTCCAGGGAAGTGGCAAGTCTGTAAACGATATTTTACAGGCGGCTTCCCTGACAAACGTGAGTTTGGCAGCCCGTTTAGCTGAAGGAGAGCCTGTAGATGGAACGCAAGTGTCGATTGCACCGCTGCATCTGTCCAATGTTCCTGAACCATGGTCCCAATATCCGCATATTGGGGATGCCATGCTGATGATACCGCCTTTATGCGGAGACGGAATGTCCATCGCCCTTCGCTCCTCACTCCTGTGCGCAAGGTGGACTGACAAGTACCTGCAAGGTGATATTGAACATGCCGATTGGCAGAGTAACTACACGCTGGAAGCAAGCCGGGAATTCACCCAATTGCTTAGACGCGCAAGAAGAATTCAGAAGCTGGCTTTTGCCAAAACCAATAAATTCTATCCTGGTCTGGCGCGGATGATCCCCGGTTTAGCCGCTTATGTTGTGAAGGCCACACGGTTATCCGAGATGAACGCAGTGCGCTAATCCATTGAAACTTTGCTCAATACTTATGCAAAAGAGGTTGCTGTCGGCGGCCTCTTTTTTGGTGTATAAACATTAATTTTGTCGAGACAGTTTGGAAATTTGGGAAATGCTCGTATAATAGAATCTAATGTAACGATAGAGAACTAAGTCAGATGAAATGTCGGGAGGCACTATTTAAGATGAACTATTCATTTTCCAATCGTATCGCAGCACTGCAACCATCCATTATTCGAGAGATTCTGAAGGCTTCTTCGGGGCAAAATGTGATTCCATTCGCTGCGGGTAATCCCGCTCCGGAAACCTTTCCGATTGAGGCGATTCGCACGTTCACCCAAACCATTCTGGAGCATGACCCGGTCACGGCTCTGCAATATGGAATTACGGAAGGATATGTTCCCCTCAGGGAAGCATTGACTCAACATTTGAAGACAGGGTTTGATACGGGGAAAGCATCCGATCAATTGTTCATCGTATCTGGAGCGCAGCAGGGGATTGAACTTGCCTGTAAAGTGTTCTGTAATGAAGGGGATACAATCATCTGTGAGAGTCCGAGCTTTATCGGTTCCCTGAACTCCTTCCGGGCATCAGGTGCAAAGCTTGCTGGTGTTCCGATGGAGATGGACGGTATGGATATCGAGAAGCTGGAAGAGGCGCTGCAAACGGAGAAAAATGTAAAACTGATCTACGTGATCCCAAGTTTTCAGAATCCGACCGGTGTAACGACAAGTCTTGCGAAACGTAAGGCCATATACGAGCTGGCCAAGAAGTATGGTGTTATGATTCTGGAAGATAACCCGTACGGAGAACTTCGATTCAATGGAGAAGATGTGTCAACCATCAAGTCTATGGATGATGAGGGTCTGGTCATCTATGTTGGATCATTCTCCAAAATTCTGTCAGCGGGACTGCGTGTCGGTTTTGTACAAGCACCACATGAAGTTGTGGAGAAGATGGTTGTTGCCAAACAGGGAGAAGACGTACATACAGCCATGCTTCCACAGATTCTGGCGTACAAGTTCATGACAGAGTATGACTACGCGGGTCACATTAACAGCATTCGTGAGGTATATCGGAGAAAAGCAACATTGATGATGGACAACCTGCAAAAGCATATGGGGGAGTCCATTACGTATACTCAACCGGATGGTGGGCTGTTCCTCTGGTGTGACCTGCCAGCACATGTGCCAATGCTTGATTATGCCAAGACAGCGGCAGCTCAAGGGGTTGCGGTTGTACCGGGAAATGCATTCCTGGTGAACGAGCAAGACCCTTGTAATGCCATCAGACTTAATTTCTCAACCCCGTCAGACGAACAGATTGTCAAGGGTGTAGAGATTTTGGGGCAGGTATTGAAAGGCTATAACGCTTAATATTATAAAAAATATATCCAGAAGAAGTCGCCAGTTGGCGGCTTCTTTTTGGCCTTTGACAGCCCTTAATTATCGATTAATGCACTTAATTCTGCCTGGAATACCTTTTGATTCTTTTGATTGAATGTACTCAGCAACACGGTAACAATCCCATTTCCTTTTCGTCTGGGAGTCAGTCCTATGACTTCTGCAATGACATGAAGTTCATCATCCGGAAAGACAGGCTTCAGGAATTGAATGTTATTCATTCCGGTGCCCGCAACGACATGCTCTCCATAGACCCCGACCTCAATCCATAATTTAAAGGAGATATTCATTGTTTGCATGCCAGAAGCAATTAAACTGCCAAAGCGGCCTTGCTTGGCCTTTTCCTCATCCAAATGCATGTACTGTGGATCATAGATTGTGGCAAACTCAATAATATCGCTCTTGGATAATGCCAAGGATGTGGTTTCGTAGCGCTGACCTATTACATATTCACTAAATCTCATGAAGGCACCTCGGTTTCTTTAATATGTTTTTTCGTAGTTGATGGTTTGCTAAGAGACATGACTGGACTGACGTGTTAAAATGCTAGTGAACTATCCCGTGTGTATTGCTGTGTTACTGCTATAACGGACGAAACAGATGAAACTGTCTTTGAGGAGTATATATGATGACAACGATTAAAGATGTAGCCAAGATGGCTGGTGTAGCCAGTTCAACTGTATCTTGCGTACTCAACGATAAAGGGAATGTAAGTGAGCCAACAAGGCAGAGAGTACTCGCAGCAGCAAGCCAACTTAATTACGTGAAGAACGGCCCTGCATCTGAAATGAAACGAAATAGTACACACACCATTGGTGTGATTGTGCATGACATGTCCAGTCCGTATTTCTCGGATTTGGTGAACGGAATAGAAACCGTCGTCATGAGTCATGGATACGATATGATTGTATGTAGTTCGTTGGGTGGAGAGAAATCAACAGCCCACCGTTACATTCGAGAACGAAGAATTGATGGAGCTATTGTTATCGCTCAGAATATTCAAGATCAGTTGCTTGTTGAAGCATCTGAAGCAGGGTTTCCGATTGTGGTTATGGATCGGGATCTGGATGCTCAACATATTGTAAAGGTTTTGATGAGTGATACGCAAGGCGGTTACTTGGCTACCCGTTATCTGATCGATAAAGGGCATCGGACAATAGCTTATATTAGTGGTCCATCACAATCGGAATGTAATCTCCAGCGTTATCAAGGTTATTTGAAAGCCTTGAAGGAGGCAGGCATTGAAGAGAACCCCGAATGGAAAATTGGCGGGCAATACATGAAGCAAGATGGCTACATTGCAGCCAAGAAACTGCTTGAAGGAGAGTTGCCATCCGCTGTATTCTTCGCGAATGATGAAATGGCGATCGGTGGCTTGGAAGCCTTCAGGGAACATGATATATCAATTCCTGAACAGTTATCCGTCATTGGCTTTGACAATATACCTGCATCTCAGTACATGAATCCACCACTAACCACTTTTCGTCAGCCAAAGAGGGATGCAGGCCAGCTTGCAGGTCATGTTCTCTTCCAAATGCTGAATGGAGAGATCGTAGAGACGTTATATTCACTGGACATCCAATGTGTGGAACGTGATTCTGTTCGGCTCCTCAACCTGAGTTGAGGAGTTTTTTCATTCTATAGAATTTTAAATACTTAAAAAGAAAGGAGAGTAGCCATTTATGCATAATATAAAGACGAGGAGTTTTTTTGCGTTGGAAATAAATGGAGGTTGATACGATGGGCGTACCCACTTTTTTGGAGACAGGCCATATGCAAGAAGGTTTTCCCATTCGGGTAATTCACACAGGAAATCAGTTTAATTATGCTGCACACTGGCATGATGAGGTTGAACTGATTTTTGTCAATGGCAGGAGCGCCAGAATTGGCGTGAACGACCATGTGTGTGAGTTGGAAAAAGGGGATGTGCTGCTGATCAAACCGGGGGATGTGCACTGCTTTTTGCCGGGGACCGAGCAGCTGACCATTATCTTGTTCCGACTTGAATTGTTAACGGGAAGTTTCACGACCGAAGCCGAAATTCAGGATCTCGGACAACTTTTCAACAAAACAACAGTCATTCCCTCAAATACAGGAAGTCAGAGCAATCTGGCTCAATATATAGATGTTATCATTACCGAGAAGAAAAATCAGAAGCCGGGATATCGATGGTTAATGGTATCCAGATTGTACGATCTCATCATACTTTTATTGCGTACAAAAGTACCCGTTACCACCGATGAATCAACATCTTCAGCATGGCCCTGTACTTCCTCCAAAAAATTTGAATTCCTTGAATCGGTCTGTGAATATCTGGAGGAGCATTATGCTGAACCGATCAAGCTGGAACAGGTGGCGGAACATATTAAGTTCAGCAAGTTTCATGTCTGCAAGCTGTTCAAAGAGATCAAGGGAGTAACACTGATGGAATACTTGAATCATTTTCGAATTATCAAATCAGAGTGGGCCTTATTGTTCCGTCAGGATACCATTCTGGAGATTGCGATCGGACATGGGTTCAACAATGTGAACTCCTATAATCGTCTTTTCAAAAAATATAATGACTGCACACCTTCCGAATTTCGTAAGAAACACCGTACGAATATCACAAAATATGAAGGGTAATGCACAATATTTGTGGAGAAAGCCCTCTCCAAAATCAATATACTCTAATAAATTGTAAGCGTTTCCTTTTTGAAGGAGGGGGCCTATGAAGAAGTGGTTTAAGCCAACTATTGTATTTGTATGTGCAGCGCTGTTGTTAGCTGGTTGTCAGTTCAGTCCGTCAAATCAAACCAAGCAACAGGAGATTACCGTGTGGAGTTTTACCGATGAAGCAAAGTATGCCATCGAGAAATTTGAACAGAAATATCCAGACATTAAAGTGAACTTTGTCAACATCCCCGGTAATTTCTATATCACCAAGCTGAAATCTGCGCTACAGACAACCTCGAAGGCTCCAGATGTATTTATGATTGAAAATGCGAATATTCGAGAGCTGATTGACGTTCCATACCTGGAGAATCTATCCGCTTCTCCGTATAACGCCAATGAACTTATCCAGGAACAATATGCTTTTGTGCAGGCTAATGAAAAGGACAGTGAAGGAAATGTCAGAGCGATAGGTTATCAGGGAACACCAGGGGGCATCTATTATCGTCGGGATTTGGCGAAGAAATATCTGGGCACCGATGATCCTGAGCAGGTGGGTTCACAGATCGATACATGGGAGAAGATCTTCGAGATTGGAGAGAAGGTGCAGCAACTTAGCGGGAATAAAGTACATGCTTTGGCAAATTGGAATGCTATATCGAATTCATATGATGGTATTCCTTGGGTGAAGGACGGTAAACTCGTCATCGATCCAACCTACTTGGAAGTGCTCGATCTTGTACGTGAAGCACGTGAGCGGAATGTACTTGCCGAGTATGAAGATGGAAGTGCCGGTTACGCTGCATCCATGCAAAAAGGAGAGGTCATGTTTTATCCCGGGGCAACCTGGGCCCTGCAATATACGTTCAAGGCAAACGCCCCGGATACCGAAGGCATGTGGGGCTTGGCCCAGGGACCGTCAGCCTTTAGTTCAGGTGGAACGTATATAGCGATGTATAGTAAAAGTGACAAAAAAGATCTCGCCTGGAAGTTTATCGAGTTCTACAACTTTGACCACAACTTTCTGTCGGAGTTAGCCAAAGAACAGGATTATTTCACCAGCAACATGGTTGTGAATGATAAACTTGCCCCGTCGCTCTCATCGTCCTATTTGGGAGGACAGAAGCATTTTGAGTTCTTCTCGGAGGCGGCAAAACGGGTGCCTGTATACGAACGCACCAAATATGATGCCACGATTAACAATGATATCTACAAGATTGTACTCCAGTTATATCTCAATAAGGACATTCAGACCAAAGAAGAAGTCGTAAAGCGAATCAAACGTGATGTTACCTTGAGATTTCCGGAGCTGGAAGTGGATTAGCTTATAAGCGAGCGAATGATTATACACATCCGATGATAACTGGGGGGATAGAACATGTTTGCCAAAACAATTCGCAAGGACCATTACGGCTACTACTTCATTGCTCCGTTTTTTATTATTTTCACCACTTTTGGGCTGTATCCCATTTTATATTCGCTTTACATCAGTTTCACCAACTTTGATGGCATCACGACGCCTGACTTTGTAGGGATCGGTAACTACGTTGCCGTATTACAAGACCCGTTGTTTTACAAAACCTTGTTTAATACATTATTCATCTGGGGAGTATCTGTAGTTCCTCAACTCACAATCTCACTTGTATTGGCTTTTATCCTGAACGACAAGCTACTTAAAGGACGGGACTTTTTTAGAGCGGTATACTTTTTTCCCAATATCGTTACGGCTGCATCACTTGGATTACTTGTCAGCTTGATTTTTGACTGGCAGTCTGGCGGGCTGAATCATTTTTTGGTGCAGACCGGCATAATACAAGATCCAATTAACTGGAAAAATGATCCCTGGTTTATGCGTCTGATTGTATCATCCATTTTGTTTTTCCAATACTTCGGTTATTCCATGGTCATATACCTAGCTGGTCTTCAGGGCATTGATCCTTCTCTGCTGGAGGCTGCCCAGATGGATGGCGCAAAAAAGAAACATATTTTCATTCATATTATCGTGCCGATGCTCCGTCCAATTATTCTGTTTCAGATGATTACATCCATTATTGGGGGCATTCAGATTTTCGATCAGCCATTTACACTGACCAATGGAACTGGCGGTCCTGACCGGGCAGCCATGACCAGTATTATGTATCTCTATAATGTCGCATTTCAGAGCACGCGTTTTGGTTACGGCGCTGCCATAGCATTTTGCCTGTTCATCATTATCATATTGTTGTCTGTTGCATCCTTCATCATGACCAAGCGAAAGAGCCGTTCATAGGGAGGGGAGTTCTTCATGCAAACTGCAAAATCAATGGAACAACCAAATGCAACGATTCAGCATTATGCCAGCACAAGGCGACTGACGGTTGGCAAGATCATCATCTATCTGCTGTTGGTGGGTCTAGCCGTGCTCTGTATTATTCCATTTTATCTGATGCTCATCTATTCAACACATAATAATGCAACGATTGCTTCGACGTTTACATTTCTCCCGGGCTCATTCTTGGTTGATAACTATATGAACATGGTATCCAAAATCAACATATGGCGCGGGTTTGCCAACAGTATATTCATCGCCGGAACATCAACCGTGTTATCTCTGTATATTGGGGCTTTAACTGCATATGGCTTTGCCAAATTTAAATTCAAAGGGCGGAACTGGTTGTTCCTGTTTCTGTTAGCGACCATGATGGTGCCGGGTCAACTGGCTCTGATTGGTGTATATCGACTATTCAGCATGATGGGCCTTCTGGATAGCTATGCCGCCATTATTTTGCCTGCTGCGGCTAACGCGTTTAATGTATTCTTTATCAA
The DNA here is from genome assembly GCF_037969885.1 of Paenibacillus sp. FSL R7-0313. NCBI lineage: Bacteria > Bacillati > Bacillota > Bacilli > Caryophanales > Paenibacillaceae > Paenibacillus > Paenibacillus sp. FSL R7-0313. The sequence goes on along the minus strand of NZ_CP150219.1, from coordinate 4,990,513 downwards.
ACAGTTCATGGAGAGCAGCATACCGGATGAGATTATCGAATCTGCACGGGTGGATAGTGCCGGTGAGTTCCGGACGTTTAATCAGATTGTACTGCCTATTCTGGGGCCAGCGATTGCTGCCCTTGGCATATTCACATTTATCGGTTCATGGAATAATTTCCTAACACCGCTTGTGCTGTTTTTCTCCCTGGATAAATATCCTCTTCCGGTATTGGTTGCGTTAGTGCAGGGTTACTATGGGATGGATTATGGACTCTTGTATTTGGGTGTAGCGATCTCAATCCTGCCTATTATTGTTGTATTCTCTGTATTTTCCAAACAGATTATTGGAAGTGTTGCTTTGGGTGCTGTGAAAGGATAGTGATCAATAGAAAATAGGGAATTGCAAAGGGCAAGATCTCCCGATTTATAGGAGTGGATAGTGTTCTATATGATTAGGGTCGCTCAAGAGAGCGGCTCTTTTTGCTATTCTATATTTTGCGTATATATCCCAACTTATAAGTAAAGGATACCTTTAACTGAGAATATCTGGACGGAGCGTTTATGGAAAGGGGAAGCGTCATGGACACAACAGCGATAACACAGCAGGACCTGCCATTAACCGGACATCTTACAGTTGATCAAGAAATGTTACGCTCCGTTTTTACAGGTTGCTCGGACGTTGTATTTCATACGTTCCAAACGGCGTGTCATACCTCAGCGGTATGCGTATATTGTGTTGGTTTATGCGATACAGAGCGGCTGGAAAGACAGGTGCTAACGCCCCTTCAGGAAATTGGGATTGAAGCTGCACAGGTTCCCCTGTCTTCTGTGAAGAGTGTTGAAACAACCACTCAGGCGGTGCAGGCTATATTAGAGGGGGAAGCTTTGCTACTGCTGGAAGGTTTAATAATCGGAACTACCTACCCTCTATACAAGGCCGCAAATCGTTCAACCGAAGAACCTTTAGCTGAATCAACCGTGCGCGGTGCACGGGACGGATTCACAGAATCATTGACCATGAATATGTCTCTTCTGCGCAAACGTCTCAAGACACCTGCGTTGAAGCTCCATACACGTAACATGGGAGATCGCACTAACACCAGTATTTCACTTGTATACATGGAAGGGGTTATTGACCCCAAACTGGTCAAGGAAGTGCAGACACGACTTGCTGATTTAAAGCTCCGAGACGTACTGGAGAGTCAGTACATTGAAGAAGGCATTGTCGACCAGCGATACTCCCCATTTCCACAGATGATTGCGACAGAGCGTCCGGATGTGGTAGCTTCCAACTTGCTGGAAGGGCGCTTTGCTATTCTCGTTGATGGAACGCCTTTCACCCTTATCGCACCAGTGACCATTTTTTCCATGTTACAATCCCCCGAAGATTATTATCAAAATGTGTTCATGAGTGTTTTTGTACGCTGGCTGCGATACATTTTTTTTGTTTTATCCATGCTTCTTCCATCGGCTTATGTAGCGATTACTACGTTTCATCAGGAGATGATTCCTACTGTACTGCTTCTCAGTATTGCTCGGGCGAGAGAAGAGATCCCTTTTCCTGCACTGGTGGAAGCGCTCATTATGGAAATCGCCTTTGAAGCACTGCGTGAGGCTGGCGTCCGATTGCCGAAGCAGGTCGGATCGGCGGTCAGTATCGTGGGAGCCTTAATTATTGGGCAAGCGGCGACGAGTGCTGGAATTGTGTCAGCACCCATGATTATCATTGTTGCGATTACCGGTATCGCTTCTTTCATGATTCCCCGTTATGCTGCCAGTATCGCAACCCGACTGTTGCGTTTTCCTATGATGTTTCTGGCGGGAACGCTGGGACTCACAGGTGTGATGCTGGGAGTCATCCTGGTTGTTATTCATCTGAGTAGTCTTCGTTCATTTGGAACACCTTATCTGTCACCTGTAGCCCCTACGATGAGCAAGGAACTCAAGGATGTATGGTGGCGACCAGCACCAAGAAACAAACCGGACTAGAACAATCCATACTCAAGCAATCAAGGGAGCGGGATTACACATGTTAACTGACAAAGGGAAAATATCGGAGACGCAATTGGCATTCTTGATCTTTCCTGCCATTCTAGCGACCGCAATATTGTCTGTCCCGGGTATTACAATGCATTATGCGGGCCATGACATGTGGCTCTCTCCGATTATAGGCTCCATCGTTGGTTTGGCAGCGGTGGGGGTCTCTATTGGACTGGATCGCCTGTACCCCGGAAAAACGCTCATTCAATCGAGTGTATCAATTGCGGGTCGTATCCCTGGGAAATTAATTGGATTGGTATATATCATTTTCTTGCCCCATTTGACAGGCTTAATTATACGGACGTACGGAGAATTTATTGTTAACAATGCACTTCCGCGAACTCCCTTATTCGTTGTAATGGGGACTATGGTTGCGGTGTGTGCGCTTAATGTCAGACTGGGAATCGAAGTAGTTGGACGCACCTCACAAATCTTTGTGACCCTCCTTATCGTGTTGCTTAGCCTGATTTTCATTCTATTGATCGGGGAACTGAATCCAGCAGAATTATTCCCTTTCATGGAGAACGGACCACTACCCAGTATTAAAGGGGCCCTTGCACCAGCTGCGTGGTTTAGTGAATACATCGTAATCGCCTTTTTGCTCCCCTATGTCAATCGTAGAAAACACACAACACGAGTTATGTTGGGTTCCCTTTTAATCACGACAACCGCAATGACGGTAATCAATCTGTTTTGTCTGTTTTTAATTGGAGATCTGACGGATAGCTTTGTATATCCGGTTATGATTGCCGCAAGATACATAACCATTGCAGATTTTCTGCAACATATCGAATCCCTGATTATTGCCGTTTGGATTTTTGGAATCTTCGTCAAAATTTCAGTTTTTCTTTATATTTTTGCAACATCTACAGCCGAATGGTTCGGTTTGAAGGATTACAAACCCATTGTTGTCCCCCTTTCGTTTCTGTGTATGGTTTATGCCTACTGGGTTGTGTCCGGTGGATCGGGTGCTTCCAGTCTGGTTGGCCCTTCAGCTAACTTGTATACAATCAGCATTTTATTAATCCTTCCAGCTATGATCTACGGTGTCGCATGGCTGAAAAAAGGGTGGACACATTTCAGAAAGAATTGAGCGAACACCTGATTGATGGGGGGAGGAGCACTTGCGAATATATAGAGTAGTACTGCTAATGCCAATATTGTGTTGTGTGCTTTTGAGTGGATGCTGGGATCGTATCGAAATTAACGATTTGGCTATTGTGCTGGCCACAGGTATAGATTACGAAGATGGCAAAGTACAACTGACTTCACAGATTTTCATCCCGCGAAAGGCGAGTGCAGGAGATAGCAGTGGGAGTGGGGGAAGTCCAAGCGGGGTTACGATGATTCGAACGGCTGAAGGACGAACCATTGCCGAGGCATTGAATCGGTTGCAACGTAAAGTTCCCAGGAATATGTTCTGGGGCCACTGCGAAGTCATCATCATCAGTGAGCAAGCCGGCAAACGCGGTATTCGCGAGTATATTGATTTCTTCTTGCGTTACCCTCAGTTCAGGGAGCATGCCTATGTCTTTTCCAGCGAAAAGGCGGCGAAAGATATCCTTGCCTTACTTGATCCTCTGGAACGAAGTTCTGCAGAGTCGTTGCGAGAAATGGCCAATATGAAGCTAGGTACACGGATTACCGCTCTAGAACTAGCTAAATCAATTGAAGGTCCAGGTAGCTCTGTCATCTTGTCTCGCATGTTAATTTTACCCCCGGAGCCCGATCAGGATAAACTGACAACCACGCCATATGTAAGAGGTTTGAGCTTGTATAAGGAGGATCGCTACGTCAAGACGGTCAAAGAACCGTTAAGTGTAGGTGTATTATTACTTGCAAAAGAACTGAACAACATTATCATGCCTGTTGAATTTAAGCCGTTAAAAGGTTCTTTTTCGATCCAGCCCATTGAAATTCAAACTGTCTTGAAACCTCGAATTGTAAACCAACAGTGGAGTATGAAGGTCGACATCCAAACCAGGGGAGAAGTGGTGTTAAATACGACGGAGGCCGATCTGACTGATCCTGCTATGTTAACTAAATTGGAACAGGAATGGTCGGCTAAGCTTACAACTCTAGCTCATGATGCTTTAGATATGTCTCAGAAGGAGTTGCGCACCGATCTATTCAAATTTGCCGTTGAATTCCGCAGATATTATCCGCATCAATGGAAGGCGCAGGAGAAAAACTGGGAAACCATCTATCCTGAATTGGACGTGGAAGTCAAAGTGGATGCGCATGTAGTACGTACTGGAAAATCAACAGGTCCACAGGGGATACCGGATGAGGACGAAAATTGAACAGAGACCGCTCCTGTTATACAAGCCTGAGAAATGAGGTGATTGCATGAAATTAATCTCAATCCTTGGAATTTTGATGCTGGCGGCTGCGACAATGTATGGGGAATGGAAGAGTAGCAAAGAGAAGCGAGCCAGAATAGTGAGTGCGGGAATTACTGCTGTCGCGGCAGTAATTGGGATCATTCTTCTCTTTCAGCCCCGTTTGCCGGGTCCTACCCAGGTTATGAAGGTTGTATTTGGAAGTTTGGATAAAATTATGAAGTAAGATGATGGGAAAAAGAAGGACCACGTCTCTGCGTACCAGAGGTGTGGTCCTTCATTTACTTTAAGTGAGTTGAATCCACTCAAAGATGTCTATTCTTTGATCACAGAAGCGTTCACGGCATCTTCCATCTTGGTATTGTAGGAACGGAACAGACCCAGACGCCAGAATGCGGCTCCTTTGAGGTCATAACGTTTGGCAAGACCAAGCTTGTCATCTACAGAGGAGGGCGTTTCACTGCTTAGACTGATACCGAGCAGAAGCTTGTTCTTCGGGACACCGGCCTGTAGGGCTAATTGAATCGCCTGATCTACAAGACTATTGGGCTCAGGTACCTGAGATTTGGTGCCAACCGGATTATACTGATAGGCCATAATAATAAGATCATCTGCAATAGAGGCAAGTGTCTTGTAATCATAACCTTTATAAGCACTATTTAGCGGCGGTACGGCCAGAGATAAAGCTGTGTCCCGGGGCAAGGAACTCTTTAGTTGCTTTACATACGCATTGAGTAACTTCTGTTGTTCTACCGCATCCAGTTTAAAACCAAGTCCTTCAAAATCCAGAACTACTCCGCCAAAACCATGCTCTGCTACAGCAGCAGTTATACCTTCAATCGATTTCTGCCGCAGGCTGCTGTCGCTCAACACTTTGGTCAGTTCACCGTTTCCATCCAAGGCATATACCATGAGTTGCGGTTGGATTCGCTGATCTGCTGCGTCTGCAACGATGGACTGCGGCGTAATATCACCCGCAGCAGCAGGAAGACGGTACTCATCCCCCTGAAGTGTAAATTGACCTTCGCGATCAATGCGGCTCCAGCCAAATGCGACAGAATTCATGGAAGTAATAAGATCCTTCTCTTGAAAGGATTGCAATGCATAGAAGGCTCTCAGGTGCATCTCGCGTTGCGGGGAGACGAGGGAGACCGTCTTGGTTGCCTGATTCCAGCTTACTTGTACACCGAATTGGTTACTGAATGAACTTAGTGGAATGAGTACGCGTCCCTCTCGCTGAACAGGTGGAGCTGGGAGTGTAACTTTCTTCCCATTTACGGTGGCTGTGGTGCTACCCACTGTTAAAACCACCTCGGTGGTTTGACCTTTTGCGGCGTTCGTCGCTTTGACAGTCTGCGTTTTGCTGTTCCACGTTATATCGATACCAAGAGCCTCTCCAACTGTACGAAATGGAACATAAGTGACACCATGTTCGATTCGTGGAGCTGCATCAAATGTTAATGGAACATCATCCAATTGAACTGAGATAGCTGGGGCAGCATAGGATTCACCGATATTCGGGGTACTTCCAAGGACAGAGAGAGCGATTACAGTACCCGCGGCGATTCTTCCTGCACGTTTAATAAGCATCGATTGTTTCCTCCTACTTCGTAGATAATAATAGAATCATTGTTATATAACAAAATCTAGTAATCTAGCATATGTAGCATAACAAAATTTTCATATCGTTCCAATATAAGAGTTGGGTATTTTAGTCATACTGGTGGCAGGAATCGTAATATACTCCATTAAACATAGCGAAAGGAGTGTACCTTTTGCCAAATTCAACGGGATTTATTTACAATCCAACAACGGGTGTAACTCAGTCTACTCAGCTCATTGTGACATGCATTAATGACTCACTTAATGCTCCTGCTAATATTGAGCTTGAGGTTTTCAGATGGGACACCACCCAGTCTGCACGTGTGCCTATTGGTCATGATCTGTTTGAATTATTGCCTCAAGCGACTAGAACCCTAATCTATCCATTGATCAACGCCGCTTTTTACGAGGTACAAAGTGATTATTTCAGTGCTACGAGCACCATCATCCATGTATATGGTACTGACTCTACAGGTCAGATCCTTCAGCGTGTGCTCCAATCCGAGATGACATTAATTGACCGATTCACAAATATCCCATAAAGGAAGAGAGGTGAGCAGATGGTAGTTGTGAATATTACTGGAGCATTAGCAGGCAGCCAATTTGAACCTTCCATTGCGGTTAACACGCTAAACCCCAATATTATGTGCGTGGTCGCCGTAGATACCAGTACCGGACCGACATTGACTGGATTCTATCGTTCCATTGATGGTGGAAATACATGGTCCACTACTGTACTTCCACAACCGGCAGGGTATGCTGGAGCAGAGGCACCAACGATAGACTATACGTTTCCCAATACCTTTATCGTTACCGTCCACTTGTTTAACGGAATTAATGATGGGACCATTGCAAGTTACACCTCATTTGACGATGGACTAACGTGGCAGACACCGGTTATCGTACAGGCAGGTTTCGGTACCATTGTTCATAATGATGAGCCTTACATTGCCGTAGATCGTTCTCCAGGTAGCCCATATCGAGGCCATGCATATGTCGGGTATACACCACTTGCAACCACTTCTTCCGCTATATTTACTCAAAGGTCAACCACCCAAGGAATCACATGGGAACCTCCCGATCGCCAGTCAAATCCCCGAGGCATACATGATCGGGCCGCGTTGGCGGTTGGTTTCTCCGGTCAAGTCTATGCAGGATACATCATTACGGGACCTGCAAGTCCCTCTGCGCTATTACGAATATCCTATGATGGGGGAATTACATATCAACCTCCTCTTGAGAGACAGGCAACGTTTATTTCATCCGTTGTACCGGCACCTTCACCTTTACCAGTACCGAATTATGCTTTTCGAGTGCAGACCAACTTAAATTTGGGAGCGGATATATCAAGTGGTCCTAACAGTGGGACTCTATATGCCGTTTGGAATGATGCACGTGCCGGATATACCGATGTTTTACTCTGCGAATCTCCGGATGGCCTTTTATGGTCAGACCCGATCAGTATTACAGGCGCACCCCCGGGTACGCAGAATTTTTTCCCGTCGATAAGCGTATCACCCTTTGCAGGGACGATAAGAGTTATTTATTACACCAATCGAATTGATGGGTTCCTGCTGGACGTTTTTGTTGCGGAATCATTCGATGGCGGGGCAAGCTTCACCAACCGCCGGATTACAACGACATCCTTTAATCCAAATGGTAACTCTCCGATGCCCACTGTACTGATTGGAGACTATATTACTGCGGCCACGGTTGCTCCAGATAATCTGGCAGCCGTCTGGATGGCAACAACGCCGCCTACGGGTAAACTGGATGTTTATTTTGGGAACTAATTGACTTCAATAAAACACCCCCATACTTTAATCCTATGAACAAACAACAGGACCAATGGTATGGGGGTGAAGGCAATATGCTTAATCCGAAACGATAAATCCATCGAAACTCTCAGGGCCGACACGAACTGTTCCTAACAAGTTAGTACTGATAAATGCACTGTACGTGATCTGTGGAGTTATCGGGGGATTATAGTCATTGGCAGAGAAAACGATAACTTCGGGGACAAGGAGACCGCTCAGACCGTAAGTGAAGTTTGCGGAGTACACGATCGGATCGGTAGCCACTGTACCTCTAACAATAGTAATTCTTACTTGAAAAAGGGCGAGAGGTAATTGCACAGTAATAGTCCCTTTTAGGGAAACTCTGGGGGTGGCACCCGCTCCGGCAGTCTGCAGACCAATCTGGGCGAATAACTGAGGCGTGTTAATCACTGGAATCGGTATGGAAATGGAATTAAACAACGCAGCATTTTGCGATGATCTTGCATCCAGAAATTGTGTCAATATATATACCTCCTATCTGTTTCAGATAGAATAATATATTCCTCATTCAGAGATTTGCATGGACGGTGGGTGCAGTGCTGGAAATATTAAAGACAAACTGACTGCCCAAATCACTGGAATCTTTAAGCCATACAACGCCACCCATTAATTCAGCGAGTTGTTTACAGATGGACAGGCCCAGCCCTGCTCCGCCATATTTTCCTGAATTACCATGAATCTGGGAGTAGGATTTGAACAACAGATCCTGACGATCCTGTGGGATGCCAATGCCCGTATCCTTTATTTCGTAGGATGCATGGAGAGTACCTTCGGTATCAGCAGTTACCTGAGTAGAGATACATACTTCACCTTTCTCCGTAAATTTAAGCGCATTCCCAACAAGATTAATGAGAATCTGACGAACTTTGTGCTGATCGCCCATAAGCATCAGATGATCATTAATATTATATTCTGCGTACAACCTAATTCCTTTTTTCTGTGCTTCAGAAGAGAATAATTGTAATACATGTTCAACTGTTTCAGTGACACTATAGGGCTTGATTTCCAGAGAGATCGCACCAGCTTCTGCTTTGGAGTAGTCCAGAATTTGATCCATCATCGACAGAAGGCTGGCGCCACTTGACTCAATGACATTAACATATAACGATTGATCCTCACTCAGCCTGGTCGATTGCAACAGATTGGCCATGGCAAGAACACCATTCATTGGGGTCCGGATTTCGTGGCTGAGGACGGCCAGCAAATTTTTCTTTTCTTCAAGCACTTTTGTAGCGGTCTCTTCCGCACGTTTTAACTGTTGCAGCGTCGTTTCCATCTCAAGCAGACTTGTGAAAAATGAAGATAAGGAGAGAAGCAGATCCACGTCCTTTTGTTGATAGGAATAGAAATCCTGATCAAACGAGCAGAGGGAGCCGTAAATTTCTCCGTTCTCATTATGTATGGGTACACCGACAAATGAACACCCGCCTACAAATTCAGTAGCGTCCATATTTTTGGTTAACGGATGAGTCAGATTATTATTAATCACCAACGGGCCTTGGGTATGTTCTGTCACAAGTGCACAGTATGACTCGGCGTTCTCAACGACCAGCCCCTCACCAAGGATTAGTTTGTCGCGATTATATACGTTCAGAACTTTGGTGGACAGATGATCCAACTGAGCGATACAAAACGTATTTGCAGGAATTAACCTGCTTGCCGTGTCCATGACATTAGCAGCCGAATCATATAATTTATGTGAGACTATGGATAGTACATCAATGAATTCTGTTTTCAACATATTGATTTGACTCCTCCTGATTGTAGAAATTCGTTGTGCACTGTATTCAGTATATATGAATTCGAAGAATAGGGCATGTATGGTTTTGACAGTGGAAGACGGAAATGAGAAAATATAATGCTGTGGAACATGTATATATTAATCAAGTTTTGGAGGCAAATCAATGAATCAGCGTTTTCGAATTACCCGATCCATGCAAGAAAGCAATGCGGAACAATCCATTTCGCTGGAAGAGTGCAAACTCTACTTCGAATCCCAACCCGATTTTACTTACTCACCGGTGCTTAACATAGTCGGAGCGGAGAGCACCATGACCATCGATGGGGACTTTTTTATGTGGGCCCTTGAGGGAACACAGATTGCTTTTCGTTTGTACATGGGGGATCTGTATGTAGCTATTTCTAATGAAGCTATTGTCCCCAAAATGATTGAAATTGCAACCGATCTACATGCAGATATTGTTGAAGGATAAACGAAGTAGAGAACTAGAGTTTGATAACATGTAATCATGTTAGTTGTGCTACACTTTGGATAATCCTGTAAAAATGAGACTAAAGGTTCATTTATATTCCATATGTTAGATTGTAATATATGGAATATAAAACATTTTACAGGAGAGTGAATGAAGTGAAAAAGACCAAATTAATACTTGTATTCATGAGTATGATCCTTGCCTTATCATTAACTGGAATAGGATCGAGTTCAAAGGCTTCTGCAGCAACGGCACGTACACCCATTGTATTGGTACATGGATTGACCGGTTCAGATAGCAATTTTACAGCGATTGAGAGTTATTTGCGTAGCCAAGGGTGGACAAGAGATGAACTATTTGCGATTGACCTCCCTAGTAAACAAGGAAACCAGCTGTTGAACTCCGCAGCAATTAGTCGATTCGTAGATGATGTTCTAAACCAAACGGGTCACACGAAAGTGAATATTATAGCTCATAGCATGGGTGGAGCTAATAGTCTCTATTACATACTTAACCGTGGAGGCGCTTCCAAAGTGGATAAATTGATTACCCTTGGTGGGGCTAATCGATTGACCACAACAACAGCTCCGAGTGGAATAAAGGTGACTTCGATCTATTCCACCAGTGACACGATTGTGTCCCCGGCACTTTCCCGCTTAAACGGGGCAAACAACATTTCCGTTTCCCTTGTATCCCATATCGGCCTGCTGTTTAACTCACGGGTGAACGCCCTGATCAAAACTGCGTTGAACGAGTAGCTGAACATACAAAATGTGCATTCTTTCATACTATATTAATGATTGACTTGAACACGACTGACCACTTAGGGCAGTCGTGTTTTCGTATTACCCGGAACAACTTTAATGAAGTCTTGTTCCCAGCGTTCCACTCGAACCCCATGATCATCCGATATATGTAAATAAAAACAATATAATACCAGAGGAAGTATAGGAAGAATTACTGTAAACTGTCAAAGGCAACAGCCTATCATCTGACATCATGAGGAGACAGCAAGAATATGATGAAACGCACACTTGTTTTAATGTTAACTATTATTTTGGGTTTATCATGTACACCTGTTACAGGGTACGCTGAAGAAGATTCATTTGATTTTAACGCCACATTCCAAGGGGCTATCATTCTCTCGCTTGGCAGCCCAAACGCAGTCGTTGATAATACGGACACGTTGATTGACCAAACCAATTTTAATATCGTTCCTCTGGTTAAAAATAACCGGACACTGCTGCCTCTGCGTTTCATAAGCGAGAGTCTGGGAGCACAAGTGGCATGGGACTCGAAAACGTCCACAGCTACCATTAAAGCCACAGGTAAATCCATCAAAGTGACATTAGGCAGCAGCAAGATGTTCATTAACGGCAAATCTTTTGCATTGGACGCTCCGGCACAATACAAAGAAGGCAGAGTGTTCATCCCGTTAAGGGCCGTAAGCGAAGCGTTTGGTAAAAAGGTGTTTTTTGACCGCGGCATTATCGTCGTAAGTAATACCACTATTCTTAATGCAAAACGGGATAGGGAAATCGTTGATTACTTAAAGTTTGTACTTGCTCCTTATTCGAAAGATCCATACACAGGTAAAACATTGTCCACAGAACAAGTTGCCCGTCTGGAACAGAGTGTAGTCATGCTGGAGTCGTATGACAAGGATGATAATTATCTCGGATTCGGTAGTGCCATATCGATCGGATACGGATTATTTTTAACCAATTATCACGTCATTGCTGATTCCAGCAGTTATATGATCCAGACAAGTCAGGACCAATATTATGAAGTACAAGGAGTCGTTGCAGCGGATGAGAATCTCGATTTGGCCATAGTGAAAACATCCATGCGTACAAATATTCCTCCACTTCATGTAGGACTAACGACTAAAATTACTACAGGGCAGCCTGTAGTAGCGATAGGTAATCCTGAAGGACTTCAAAACACGATTTCGACAGGGATCATTAGTGGTATCCGAAACTACGGAGGTGAGAGGCTAATACAGACTACGGCTCCCATCACCAATGGCAGTTCCGGGGGACCATTGCTTAATATGAAAGGTGAAGTCATTGGGGTAAATACAATGGGTATAGAAAAAGGGGATTTGAACTTTGCTATTCCAATTGATTATGCATCCCGTTGGATCAAGAAATACACGGCATTGTCCTTTTCGTCTATTCCTGTGCTTAACCAAGATCAATTCAGGGAAACAGCAGTGACGGAACAAGATCCAACTGTAGAACAGCCATCAACTGTTAGCCAGAATGTTCATCTTATGGGGCGAACGGTTCGTGAAGCCACTTTAGATCCGGCTCAATCCGTCATCTTTGCAATTGATGAAAATCAATCGACTATTTTTGCTTATCGTTACGCCGACAACAAGGTTCTGGGAGAGTCCACTGCGTTCAGTACTCCTCCAAGAAAGCTTCTGTATGCAAATGGTGAGATCTATGTCATCTTCAGCAATGCTGATTACAGTTCATACCGCTTTGAAGAGCAGCAGGGAGGACAGATCGTTGTACTTGAAGCTGACACGCTTAAAATCAAAGATCAGTGGGATACCCGTATCGATCCATATGAAATTGAGGTAGATCATTCCGGTCATGTCTACGTTAATTCGGGCTCCGGGCAATGGACCTCTATCATTAGTTATGACCGGGCGACAAAGAAGGAAATCTCCAGTGCAACCATACGACAAGGAAGTCATATGGTCCTGCATCCATCGGAAGATCGGATCTATGCTGTTGACTCCGACACTTCGCCAAGAGATATTGAGATGTTTCGGTTAATGGATGGCAAGTTTAGTAGCAACCAAGATTCTCCTTATCACGGTGAATACAAGTTCTCAACGGTTATTGGCATGACACCTGATGGTAAGTATGTATTAAACGGAGCCGGAACAGTTTTGTCCGCTACCAATAACTCTGCAAGTAATATGCAATATGCGACTGCAATCGATCTGTTTGACTATGTAGCTGTACATTCAGCGCATAAGGAAATCTTTTTCACAGGAAAAGATCGCATGATTAAACAGTATGATACGGAAACACTTAAAGTGACGGGTACACTAACGACCAAAGGAACCATCCTAAAGCTGTTCATGTCAGATAAACAACTGATTGCAATCACCAAAATAACCTTACCTGGCAATCCTCTGCCGCAATATGCGATTGAGACGGTTAAAGATTTCTAGAAGAGCAAGAGTAGAAGAGGTCCATGCTGAACAGCAAGGGCCTCTTCAATTTATTTTTATTGTAATGGAAAATGGCTCGCTGAGGTAAGATTCAAAAATAGATACATCCGTTCTATAATTAGAAATCAGAATGAAAAATGGAACAAAGTTAAAGGAGTCTGTATGTATGCAATCTCAACCGAATGATCGAGTTAAAGTTCATCCAGGCTTTTGGGCTGGATTACATCAATTAGGGATTAGTGCTGACGACGTTGCTCACACTGCACAACTATCTCTTGAGGTGATCAATCAACCTGTAGTGACCCAATCTCAGTATTTTGCAATCTGGCAGGCCTACTCTGATCTCAATGGGGACACTGCCGAGGGCATCATCAAACTTGCAACCGGATATGAGATATCGAAGTATCCTCCGCCTGTACTGGCAATGTACCATGCTCGTGATTATCGTGATGCGTTGAATCGAATGGTCCGTTACAAGCAAATGTGTCCTCCAGAGAGTTTGCAGATTACCGAAGCAGGGGAGGAATGTATCATTGAACTCGAATGGTTAAATAAGGAGCTACCAGGGCCGCTATTACTGGTCGGTATTACGCTGGCATTTCTGATCGAACTTGGACGGAGGGGCACAGGACAGCCTTTGACTGCAAAAAGGGTTGAATTTTCGCAGCCAATGGGTAACTCAGACACCCTTGGAGCTTACTTCGGTTGCCCAGTCGATACGAATTCCAACTATAATCGGCTGACGCTGGAACGGAAAGATCTGAGTCTTCCATTTCTATCGTATAACGAGGAGTTACTTGAGATTCTGACCCCGGCTCTGGATCGGTCGCTGGACGAACAAGAGAGCAATCGTTCCGTTACTGAAGTAGTCAAATGGATTATGAAACGCAGCCTCACAGGAAAGCGCCCTGACATCCAGACGGTCGCCAAAGAGCTTCGCATGAGCGATCGTACCTTGCAGCGGCGACTGACGGGGGAGAACACAAACTTCAAGCAATTATTAACCGAGGCCAGACGTGAGCAGGCCCGAGAGTACCTTGCAGATCCTTCGCTCGATATCAAAGAAGTGGCTTTCCTGGTTGGATATGAAGACCAGAATTCGTTCTATCGTGCGTTCCGAAATTGGGAAGGGGATACACCTTCAAATTGGCGTGTCAGGCATTAATACTGGCGCAAAGTGCTAGTTACTAGTCCCTTCAGACTGCGTAATATTATACCTATCCGGTGCATGAAGCTGTTGGCAATGTTCAAGAAGCACCTGCCGGATAGTTGTAATCAAGAAGGAGAAATGCAGGATGGATATGGGACTAAAAGAGAAAATAGCATTAGTTACAGGATCAACAAAAGGAATCGGTAAAGCAATTGCTTTAGAGCTCGCCCGAGAAGGTGTTCATGTTCTAATTAATGGACGCAATGATGAAGAGGTGGAACGAACCGTTCGTGAAATCAAGTCCACTTTTCCGGAGACCTCTCCGCAAAAGGCTACCGCTGATCTTGTGGATCTGGAGCAAAGACAAGCTTTATTCGAAAAGTTTCCTGAGGTTGATATTTTAGTGAATAGCATGGGCATATATGAGATCATGAGTTATGAAGACGTGAACGATGAAGTGTGGGAGAAATATTTCCGTACGAATGTATTGGCTGCCAATGGCTTGTCTCAATTTTATTTACCTAAAATGGTGAAGAACAATGACGGACGTATTATTTTTATCGCGAGTGAGGAAGCTCTTATGCCCTCAGGCCAGATGCCCCAATATTGCATGACCAAGTCAATGTTGCTGTCATTATCCAAAAGTCTGTCCAAACTGACAGCAGGAACTGAAGTTACGATCAATACGATCATGCCAGGGCCAACACTGTCTGAGAATGTGCGTGATATTATTGAAAGCATATACCCTGATGAGGCGCTGACTTTCGAGGAAAAAGAGAAAGATTTCATGAAGAGCAATCTGCCTCAGTCTGAATTGCAGCGATTCATCAAGCCAAGTGAAATCGGCAGACTCGCAGCTTTTGTATGCAGTCCGTATGCTTCAGCTTTTAGAGGCTCTCCCATTCGTATGGACGGGGGCATGGTTCCCACCATATTTTAAATTTGTTCAGGATATAGCATATGTAACGATAAGAAGTCGCCAGTATTGGCGACTTTTTTATTTGTAAATGATCTATGCGAGGAGCATCAATCGAGTTTATAATACAGGTATGATTTTCGAAAACGGTTTCTCTATCTTGGAAGCGATTACTTATATCGATTATTTGAATCTAAAAGGGGACATTATCATGATAGCTGCAATAAATCTGGAAGGGTTCTGGAAACTCCAACTCGATGAAAATAAGGTGGAAAGTGGTCTGAATTTCTCAGACGTCATTACATTGCCCAATACCACATCGCATGCGGCCAAGGGCAAGAAAAACGAGAATGTGTTAATCGGTGCGCTGACGGATGAGTACTTATTTGAGGGTTATGCCTGGTTTTCACGAAAGATTGAAATTCCCGAACACTTGGCTGGCAAACGTTGTTTCTTGCATCTGGAACGAACAAGAGTTACCACAGTCTGGATTGATGGGGTGGAATGGGGAAAGCAAAACAGTCTGAACACACCTCACCGTTACGAGATTAAGGCAGGGCTAACCGCTGGGACTCATACAATTACCATTCGAGTGGACAATACCAATTATCCAACCAAAGGTGGTCACCTTACATCCGAAGACACACAGACCAATTGGAACGGCATCACCGGGAAGTTGGAACTTCAATTTTTCGAGCGTGTTTTCCTGGATAATGTTCAGGTCTATCCCGATCTTGCGACTCGATCTTTCGAGATCAAGGCAGCACTTGTTGGTGACCTGCAAGAAGTACGAATCGTGGTTTCGGCTGTTGCTGTCAGTGCAGATCCAGTTCATACGACGGAGGAACAGATATTCACCCCGGATTCGCAAGAGATACAGCTGACGTATAAGATTGGCGAAGATGCGATGTTATGGAGTGATGATGAACCTAACCTGTACCAACTTCACATTCAACTGCAAGATCAGGACGGCGAAGTGCTGGATTCCACCGAAGTATGGACGGGATTACGGGAATTCCGGGCTGCTGGAGACAAATTCACTATTAATGGTCGCAAAACGTTTCTTCGAGGCAAACATGACGGGCTGATCTTTCCGCTCACGGGATACGCGCCAACAGACGTGGATGAATGGGTTCGTATTCTCGCTATCTCCAAGTCCTACGGTATCAATCACTACCGTTTCCATACCTGTTGTCCTCCGGAGGCTGCTTTTATTGCAGCGGATCTGCTCGGCATCTACATGGAGCCTGAACTTCCGTTCTGGGGAACCATTACGGATGAATCATCGGATGGGCATAATCAAGCAGAGCAGGATTACTTGATTAGCGAAGGATTTGCGATGCTGCGTGCTTTTGGTAATCATCCTTCGTTTGTCATGATGTCCATGGGGAATGAACTATGGGGAAGCAAGGACAGATTGAATTCGATCCTGAAGGCATACAAAGCATATGATCATCGTCATTTATACACCGAAGGTTCGAATAACTTTCAGTTTGTGCCGGACATTCTGGAGGAAAGTGAATTCTTCTGCGGGGTTCGTTTCTCCAAAGAGCGCCTGTTCAGAGGTTCATATGCGATGTGTGATGCTCCGCTCGGTCACGTGCAGACCGACCTGCCAAATACATTGAAAGATTACGATTCAAACATTGTACCTGAGCAAGGCAGCGATGCTGACCCTTCCGGTCAGACTGGGGACAAAGAGATTCAGATTCAGTATGGGACAGGTTCCAAAACAGTGCAGGCCGAAGCTGGAAGTGACCAACTTGTCTCACACGTACCAATCATCTCGCATGAAATTGGACAGTACGCCACGTTTCCTAATTTCGAGGAGATCAACAAGTATACGGGTTCTCTCAAAGCCAAGAATTTCGAAGTGTTTCGAGAGCGTCTGAATGCTAAAGGACTGGGACATCTGGCGGAAGCATACTTCAGAGCTTCTGGTAAACTCGCGGTCGCATGTTACAAGGAAGAACTGGAAGCTGCTTTTCGTTCGCAGCAACTAGCCGGGTTCCAGCTGCTGGATCTTCAGGATTTCAGCGGTCAGGGAACAGCGCTGGTGGGTGTACTGGACGCATTCATGGATTCCAAAGGCATGATTACACCTGAGGAGTGGAGAACGTTTTGTTCCGACGCTGTGTTGTTGGCGAGATTCCCCAAATATAATTATCAAGCGGGTGAATTGTTCGAAGCACGCATTGAACTAAGTTACTTCCGGAGACAAGCATTGGATGGACTTCAATTGAAGTGGGAAATTCAAAGCGAGCAGATCGAAGGAAGCGTCCTATTGGAAGGGAAAGCAGACCTGCCAGCGACCCATGGAGAACATTATGTGAATATCGCGGATCTCAGCATTCGCATTCCTGAAGTCTCTAATATGACCAAAGTGGAGCTTAGACTGTCCATTCCAGGCACGGATATCCGTAAGTCTTACGACCTGTGGATCTACCCGAGTCAACTGGACGTGGAATTGACCGGATTAAATCTCTTTACCGAACTCTCCGAAGCGGCGCTGGTGTTGCTAGAGCAGGGAGAGGATATCATGCTTTTCCCAAATCCCGACCAGATTCAACATGCGATTCAAGGTTTCTATAGCACCGATTTCTGGTCTTACCCTATGTTCCGATCCATCTCGGAGAATATGAAAAGAGAAGTTCCTGTGGGCACAATGGGCTTGTTAATTCAACAGGATCATCCGGCCTTCGAACATTTTGTCACAGAGGAGCACTCAACTTATCCGTGGTGGAGCATCGTGTCCGAGTCGTCATCGATCATCTTGGATGAGTTGGATAAAGACTTGAATCCGATCGTGCAGACCATTGACAATTTTGAGCGAAACCACAAGCTCGGCCTGTTGATGGAGTGTCGGGTCCGGAAGGGGAGAGTGCTGATGGGAGCGCTGAATCTGGAGCGTCTGATGACTACATTGGAGGGCAGACAGTTGTTATACAGCTTCCGGCGTTATGTACAGAGTTCCGCTTACCAGCCAGTTGCACGTCTGGAAGTAGAGGAACTTCGCAAGTTGTTTAACTAAGATATAGGGGAAGAAGTGTCAGGTTTCCCTTAATTATGCCAATGAGCCCCTTCCGCGAATGGAAGGGGCTATAAGACATGCAGATTGAATCGGTTCATTCGCCCATTAAGCGTTAGATAAACCTGCACTTTTTAGGATAACATTCCAATCTTCTTCTTCAAAAAGTATGTTGTCTTTATCCTCTGTTACTCCGATCCGGACCTCAAGGATCACCATCCTGGTTTCAGCCAGAATAGAAAAGAGACTCTCCTTGGTAATTGCGAACTGATTGCCCATACTCACTTGCATGACCTTTCCGTTGACAAGCACTTGCCCACTGCCTGCAAGCACGGTCCATGCTCTACACCCAGTTCTATGCCAGTTCAACCCGATATGTTTGCCCGGTAGAACCGTTATGTTTAATGTGGTTACAGTTGTATTCTCATCTTCTAACGAACCTTCAATGACACGATAACTGCCCCAGGTTGATTCACCATACATCGGTTTTAGTGGCAAGCTACCCAATTGCGCTTTAATTTCATTTGAATTATTTTTGTTGGCAATGAGAATGCCATCCGGACTTGCGGCAGCGATAATACCTGGCACGCCAATGACTTGGATGGGGTAGGGAAGCTCGTTAATAATATAGGAATCGGAGGAAGAACCCGAGATTCCACCGTGTCCGATTACATGGGTATCTAACTGTGCGCACAGCGTATCCCAGCTTCCGATATCCTGCCATACTCCCTTATAAGGCAGGACTACGGCCCGCTGTGCCTTTTCTGCAACATGCTTGTCAAAACTGCGTTCAGGCAACGCTTCATACAGGGACGACAATTGATCATAATGAACCGGCAGCCCCATTTTTTTAATATGGGATATCATAAACGCGACGGTGAATGCGTACACACCGCAGTTCCATAGTGCCCCACGTTGTAGCAGCGTTTCAGCAATGGAGGCTTCGGGTTTTTCTATAAATTGTGTTATGGGCGCATAAGCATTACGTTCTTCCCCACCCGGCAGGATGTATCCATACTGTTCTGAAGCATGTGTAGGCCTTGTCCCAATTAAAGCGATATCGGCTTGAGAATGTTTCAATATGTCCGGCAGTAATTGGAATTTGCTGAAAAAATCTTCACCTGCGAACACATCAGCTGGCGCGATACAGATCACATCGTCATCTTTGGCCATTCGGAAGGATTGCAGATATAACGTCGCTAAGGCCGCCGCAGTAAAAGTGCCTCGTTTATAAGGTTCCCCAATGACTGGTATTTTGCCTTGAGTATGTCGTGCCGTAATATTGGCCTGATCCTGATGTGAAATAATGAGCGTTGAATCCGTTAGGGATGAACTGTCAAGCTGGCGGCATACTCTGCTGATCATGGATTCCCTACCTCCAGCGGGTGATGGAAGTATATCTATGAACAGCTTGGAGCGAAGCTCATTGGATAACGGCCAGAGCCTTTTGCCAGAGCCGCCGCACAGCATTACGATATGCATGGGCTTCCTCCTTAAGCTCAGGGAGCTTTACTATAGATTTTCCGTTTATGAAAGGAAAGAGAACGATATTTAAGAGCCAGATTGCGGATTTGTTGCTCTTTTAACGAAGAAGCGTTCACATTCAGACCTTTATTCTTGGAACTTCTAAGGACCACGCTGTCTGGGTTCTTCGTATACATAAAATTGGCATACGTTTCATACTCGGAGAAACCAAACTGCTTTTTCTTATTGATATTGGAGATGATCGCTTTGTACCATGGCAGTTTATGAACGGCTTCAATTTTATGTTTTAAGGCAGCGAGTTTCGATTTGTCGAACAGCATATAATGAGTGACAAAAGAGCGGGGACGTGGAGCTTTCATGTCTAACAACTTGCGATAGGTATTAAAATATTCCGGCTGGCTCCAGTCACGGCAGTAAAATACTGTTTTGCCTTCTACAAGAAATGAATGAGGTTTAATCAGTACGGTATCTGCATCCATGACTAGAAAGTACTTTGCCTTCACAATGGAATCTCCGTTCATTTTGAGCAGCTGTTGATATAACCAGCCTGACCGATTCCATCGGGAGGACTGGTAGTGTATGTCGTTTTTGGTTATAGGCAGGACGGATCGCTCATTAACAAAAATGCAGTTTTTAAGGGAACAAAGTTTTCTGATTTTGGTGCTGACCGGAGAAACAATATATATGCTTCCAATGGGATGTTTTACATAACGGCGAATGTTATCGATGACGAGGGGAAGGGTAGCCAAATCTTTCTCGATCGCTGGTATAAGAACATCAATCTTAGGTGCATTATTCAACCGGATTCCAGGCTGGACGGACATCTTCTCAACTCCTTGCACAAATCGTGATGACTCATTATATGGTATGTGTACAAAAGTGTTTTGGTCAGGGCATGTGCAAATATACATTTTTACGAATAGGGGCTTTTGTTGAGGGTTCATTTATCGGTATTACATATAATGCTTGCAGGATCTTGATCAAACAGCGGGCTATGATGCGGTTGCTGAAGGGAGAGTTTACGACATGGGAGTTGATAAATTGCAGCCGTTAAGAAGCAAGTGGTTAAAAACAAAATTGATCATTAATAATGAATTAATTAAACCGTTTATCCCCGACACACAGAAATATAACAAAACGAATCTGAAATCCATGATCAGCAAATATGGAATGGTCTATGTCAAACCCGAGAGAGGTACTTTCGGGATGGGTGTTATTAAGGCCGAGATGGACAGTCATCAACATTTTGTCTATCAGATAGAGCAAAAACGCCTGACGTTTGACAGCTTTGAATCGTTTTATAGCAGTCTGACTCGTCTTGTGAATAAAAGAAGTTATCTGATTCAGAGAGGAATCCATCTGCTTAAGCACAATAACAGACGTTTTGACATCCGAGTCATGATACAGCTAAGCCCGACCAAACATTGGGAAGCTACCGGAATCATCGGCAGACTGGGTCATCCTAAAAAAATCGTAACCAATTATCATAGTGGTGGTACACCGATGGATATTCACAAGCTGCTACAATCGCATGCATCCACAAAACGCAGGAATGAACTAGTTCAGGAGATGAATGAGCTTAGCCTGCGCATAGCTCGTCATATGAAAAAAAAGTACCCGTATCTAAAGCAAATCGGTGTAGATATCGGCCTTGACCACAGTCTGAAACCCTGGATTATTGAAGTGAATGTCAAACCTGACCCATATATATTCAATCAATTAAAGGACAAGACGATGTATCGCAAGGTAATACGATATTACCGCCATGCTATGCCCAAAAAAACAGAATAACAGACCGGACTTTTCATAGGAATGGCTGGAAAGGTTTCAAGCTCAAGAGTCGCCAATGTGGCGACTTTTTTTGTTGATCTGCGTTTTAGGGTCGGAATATTGCATTTCATCCCAATTCGACTCCGAAACCTATGCTAAAATAGTATATTCGAGAGTGAAATTCAGAGTCGATGTCGATGAAAGGCGGATGTTCCCCATGTTCAATATTGCAATCTGTGATGATGAGGAGCAGCAACGAGAACGTGTGAAATCCATGCTGGTCTCCTTATCTCTAAAAACCAATTTTGATTTTCAAATTAGCCTATTCACATCTGGTGAACAACTGCTCTCACACTACAGAGAGGTTGGGGATACATTCAATATCCTCATCTTGGATGTGGAGATGGGCGGAATGAACGGGATTCAGACCGCTAAAGAGATCAGAAACATGAAGCTTCTGGATGTACAGATTATGTTTCTGACCAGTTACCCGGAATATATGGTGGAGAGCTTTGATGTCATCACCTTTCAATATCTGATCAAGCCAATCCAGCCGCAAGTTTTCGAGGAAAAGATGATTAAGCTGTGTCAATATTTTCAGGCATTGGACAAAAAGTATGTACTAATCAAATCAGACTATGATGAACTGCTGCTGAAATATGATGATATTCTCTGGATTGAGGTCGTCAAAAGTTTAACGATCAAGAACAAGTTAAATTTTGTGACACAGGAAAATGTACATGAAACCAAAGGCATTTTATCCAGCTACGCTAGTGGTTTGAAAGATCACGGTTTCTTGCAGATTCATCGCTCGATTATCATCAACCTGATGCATGTTCAGAAGTTTTCCGGTACCCAAGTTGTTATGTTAAATGGAACCGAATTGCCTATAGGCCGATCCAAGGTTAAAGAAGTCAAGGATGCCTACACCAAATACATGATTATGAGGATTCAATGATATGGATGTATATATGATCCTTTCCATCATCTTTGTCACCTTACTTATGGCATTTCAGGCGAATTTTTATTTTGATTCTGTGCTGGGTAAGTCCAAGCGGAAGCCACAGAGAGTTTTCTATTTCATCGTATTTTTGATGCTGGGTTATTTTTATTTGGCATCTTCCTTCTCCGATCTCGTTTCCACTGGAGTTGCTCTGCTATTAATCTTCAGTCTGGCACAGTCCTATGAAGTGGAGTTCAAAATCAAGCTTGTTTTCACCATCCTGTATGGGGTCTTGATTACTATGGCGAATACGATAGCGGTATATATTCTCGGAGTTGTGGAATCGACAGATTTCATTTCATGGGAACAGTTCAACGGAGATAACCACTGGATTCTCTCCAAGGTGATGTTACTGGGTTGTAGCATCATGTTCATTGTTATTCAAGTTGTCCGTCTAGTCGCCAAACGTAGAAGTTTTGCCGTGCATTATCGTTATTATTTGCTGTTTCTCATCGTGCCGATCATTACGATCTATCAGATCAATGTGGCCTCCATCTATAGTGAAAAAAACATATTTTACGTCTTTTCTGTACTGGGCTCTCTTTTTCTCAACGTGTTCATTGTTTATGTATTCGATAATATGGTGGAAAAGGTACAGCTCACGCATGAAAATAACCAGTTACAGCGTCAGATGGACTACCAGGATGCCAACTATGAGAAGACCGTTCACAGTTTCAAGAACATTAAATCCATCATCCATGATATCAATCAGCAATTTCTGTATATTGATGAATGTATCCAACGTAACGAACTGACGGCGGCAGGGGATCATATCAAGTCTACATTAAATACCATTGAAGGTGCGTATCAGCGGGTGAATTCCGGCAATCTGGTCATTGATGCTCTTGTTACGAATACCCTAGCTATGGGACAGGCAAACGGAATCAAAATCGACACCAAAATCCAGCTCCACTCGCAACATATCCAGATCGATCGCTATGATTTGTGTGTGGTGCTTGGTAACATGCTCGATAACGCGATTGAAGCCTCCAAGAAGGTTAGACAAGCGGAGGATCGATATGTCCTCATTGCCATTCACTCGACGTCATCTGCACTCGTCATCCAAATTATGAATCATGTTGAGCAACCGATAGTTGACTTGAAAAGTGAAAAGCCTAATCCGGAGTACCATGGCATCGGTCTAACCAATATATCGCGAATGTGCGAGAAATATGGTGGACATATGAGCATTGAGCATCAGCATCGGAAGTTTAACAACATGGTCGTGCTTCCGTTCCACACCGACAATCCCTGAACCTACCGTTCAGGGATTGTTTTTTTCCATTCAGGGTCCGTTTGCGTTCGAACAGTCTCTTCCCGGATATGATGAATTCATTCATAAGAACATTTGAGGGAGGACATGGGATGAAAAAATTAATTAGTCTTTTATGTACAGCGGTGCTTGTCATTACACCGCTGGCAGATGTCAGCGCAGAGGCGAATAACAGCAGTACGATTGAGGCACGGGCGGAGCAGATCGCCACGCAGATGGTGCAAAACTACGGTGTCACCAGTGTGCAATATGCGATCATGGATGAAGGAGAATTCATTTTATCAGATAGTGTAGGACTGCACGACAAGGCATCACAGAAGCCAATAGACAAGGATAGCATGTATGGCATAGGCTCGGTTAGTAAAATGGTTGTTACGGCAGCCGCCATGAAGCTGGTTGATTCCGGAAAAATAGATCTGGATGAGCCGCTTACTTCGTATATTAAGGACTTTAAGATGGCAGATGCGCGATATACGCAAATCACACCGCGCATGTTGATGAATCATTCATCTGGTCTTTACGGAACACATTATGGAAACAGCATGTTGTTTGACGATAATGACAGCCGCAATCATGATGAACTATTGCTCAAACTTCAGTCCGAAAAACTGAAATCCAAACCTGGCGAATACTCCGTCTACGCCAATGACGGTTTTCAATTGCTTGAAATCCTGGTTGAACGGGTGAGTGGGTTAAGCTACAGCGAATATATCGCCAAGTACATCAGCGAGCCGTTGAAGTTGGAATCAACGAAGACACCACTAGATTCCTTTGACAGAGCGCAATTATCCGAAACCTATTGGCCTACTCTTGAGATGACGATGCCTACCGAAAATGCAAACATTATCGGCACAGGCGGGGTGTACTCTACCGCAGAAGAATTGAGTCAATTCGGAGAGGTTTTAATGGGGAACCGACCCGATATTCTGTCCGAATCTGCTGTGAAGGCCATGCAATCTCATGAATATCGGAAGGGCATATGGGTATCTGATGAGCAAAATACGATCAATTATGGCTTGGGGTGGGATTCGGTTGAGCTTGCACCTTTCAGCGATTATGGGGTTACCGCGCTTGCCAAAGGCGGGGATACCATGTTGTACCATGCCGTGTTAATCACTATACCTGAACATGATATTTCAATGGCGGTCCTATCCTCTGGCGGATCTTCCGTCTACAATCAGATGTTTGCCAGCAAAGTGCTGCTGGACGTTCTGGAGGATCAGGGCATCATCAACGATGTTCAGCCTGATCAGACATTCTCACCACCTGTCAAAGTGAAGATGCCAACAGAATTAAGCGCGTACTCCGGTCTCTATGGTACGGTAGGAGAGACATTGGATATAAAGATCAATGATGGTGAGATGCAACTGCCTGCCTTGCTGGGAGGAATTATTCCTGAGCAGAACTATGTCTACACAGGCGACGAACATTTTACAAGTACGGATGGCAGTGTAAAAGCTAGCTTTGTGAAGGAACGTAATGACAAGGTGTATGTTAAAGTTCAGGCGATTATAACGTTACCCGGCATAGGTCAAACGGTGATGAACACGTATGATTATCAAAAACTGGATCATAATGCGCTTGACGCAACAACCAAAGAGAAATGGACAGCTCGTGACGGCTCGAAATATTACGCGTTGGATGAAAAAATAACGTCGATCTTCTATCTGCTTCCATCGATGCTGATCAAGAACCTGTCTGTTGATGCCCAAAATGGCTATGCTAATGGCACGCAAATCATGGATGCAAACAACGCAGAGAATATCGCCGAGATTCCTGTAATGAACGGAAGAGACGCGTTTGATCTGCAATTTTACACAAAGAATGGCGCCGAGATTTTGATCCAGGATGGGCAAGAATACATTGCCGAGGATGCGATTACTCCAATCTTTGGTGGGAAAAAAGGAATTACAACTATTCCGGCAAACGGTCAAGCCCGGTGGTATGCGATCGACGCCAGATCGAGTAACAAATCCATCACGGTGGATTCTCCGAAGACCGGAGGTTACGCAGTGTATAATGATAAAGGGGAAATGGTTGACTTCTCTGTAGCAACCAATCAGGAATCGACGAAGCTTCCGAAAAGTGGTTTTATCGTTTTTGGTGGGGATGCCGGTGATGTATTCCAGATTGAATTAAAGTAAAGCAGGGACTGCGTTACAAAGTCACATTCTCAACTTGTCACATAAATAATGTCGTATTCAGAAAGTCGCCTTATGGCGGCTTTTTTTGATTTACTTATTAGAATAATTTAACAATCTGGTAACAATTCGACCTCACTGCTCGTTATATTTATGTAGTTATATATCAGGCTCATTTTTAACAGGAGGAATTACTATCTATGATCAATAGACATAAACGTCAAACGACTAAGCAATGGAAAATAAGAGCAGGCAGGCCCATCGTTGCAGGCCTTACTGCCGGAATATTAATGGTTCACGGAGTCATCGGCGTGTTGCCATCTCAGGCACATGCTGAAGCATCGGATGTATCTATTCGTAACTGGTATTCGTATCAGCGAATCACTGTACCTGAACTGAAACCTTCTTGGACAGCAAAAGTAGATAACTATTTGAGTATGAACGAGACGTACATCGGAGCTAATGCCATTGCAGAAGAAGGCAAAGTATTTACGTTTGCTGGATCAAAGTTGATTGCACTTGATGCGACAACAGGTAAACGGCTGTGGACTTACGGCAAAGAACTGACACCTTATATTACCTATCAAGGTGGCGTCCTCTACGGACTGACCAGTGATCACAAGCCATATGCCTTGAATGCAAAAACAGGCAAAGCAAAATGGCAGTCAGGAACATCCACATGGATTGATACGGTTCAACGTGCGGAAGCTCTGATTCCAACAGCGGATACCCTCTATGTTATTAAAGGAAGTACAACGTTTGCACTGGATATCCAGTCAGGCAAACTGCGCTGGAAGGCAGATGAGCCATTAGGCGAAGGTCATGGTACTGAATATCTTGAAGAGTCTAATGGTATTGTACTGAGAACCTTTTTTGTCCAAGGGGCACTTACATCCGTTCAACTTAATGCATATGACAAGAAAACGGGCAAGAAGCTTTGGGGGCATTTTGGTCAGGGGGAAGCTATTCAGATCAAAGACGGTCTTGTGTATTCGGTGGATTTTTATTCTCCAATGTTGGAAGATGACGAGTCTTCACCTGAACGCAAATGGAAAGTCAATGCGTACAACCTGAAGACCGGTGTGTTGAAAGAAAGTCAGGAGTATAGGTGGACCATGCCTGGTGACCCACCGTATACGAATGGTAGAGGAGGTATACTTGTCTATAAAGACAAACTGTACATTTCGCAGGGGGACAACATAGCGGAGTATTCGTTGAATACGACCAAGTTGGAAACTACGCCAATTCGAACGCTTCACCAACCTTACGGGGACAAAATGGAGTTACTTGGCATTGTACAGGAACGGCTGGTGTACAAGAACCTCGAGACAGGTGAACTTAAAGGCATTAAGCTGGCTAACGGTCAGGAGGTGCAGTGGCATGGTGATGCCCCGGTTTCTCAGATTGATGTTTACGGTAAAGGAATGTATCGAGCGCAACGTAACGGCACCCTGCTTGCCCTCAACATGATGACGGGTCAGCCAGCTTTTCGAGTCTCTACCGGGGGAGACCTGTATAATAAGACATTGAAGACAAATGGAATGATCATCATCCAAGCCGAAGGCAAACTTCTCGGCGTCAAGCTGCCAGCATCGCTGAAATAATCGATTCAGAATAAAATCATGGGAGAAGACCGGATCAGGGCATAACTCGCTTCTAATCCGGTCTTTTTTATTTTTGTGCGTAAAACACTGCAAAGTCCAAGTATTTGTACATGCAATCTGCCACGCCAAACCCAGCTTCCTCCAACCACATCAATTGATCCTCCAGCGTGGCATTGATATCCACCTTGCGTCTTTCGATCGAAGCCGAGATGGCTTCCTCAGACAAACCACTTTGATGTATCGTTTCTAACCAGCGCTGGCGGTAATAGGTGTCCGTATCGGGGGTTCTTCCCTGAACTTGATCTGCGTTGATGAAACATCCACCTGGTTCTAACAACTTGTGTACAGAGTCAAACACCTTTTTCTTGTCAGCGTGGGGCAGATGGTGAATAGACAGGGAGGAGATAATCATATCGTAGGAACTGGTGAAATCGTACTTGGAGTAATCCCCGATCACATACTGTACTTGGTTTGCATCAGCAAATCTTCGACGTGCTGCTTCGAGCATTTGATCACTAATATCGATCAGGGTTAATCGTGCGTTGGGATACTTTTGCAGGACCAATCCGGAGAGCAGTCCCGTTCCTGCACCCAGATCAAGAATACGTGGAGAATCGAGCGGGCTTTCCATTAGATCCAGAGCTATTCCATAAAAATCATCAAAACAAGGGATAAGCTGCTTTCGCTGCACATCATAATCTTGGGCTACCTTATCAAACAGCTGTTTTACTGAGAATTCCATGTGCTTATCACTCCTTGATGTTTTCTCCATATTTTACAAACTGGAAGGGATCAAGGGAAATACTGATTATGGATAAACTCATAGGTTGGGCCTATAGGTTTCGAGTTTCTGCCATGGGTAATAACATGTAAGCGCAGAATATAGACAGGGAGGAATGAACCTGATGTTTCAACCACGTTCTATTATGATGAGTATCTCGTTAATCGTTATAGTTCTAACACTTGCAGCTTGCTCTGGTAGTAATCAACCTTTGCCTAGCCCTCAACCATCAATGCCAGTAGGTGAAACAGAAGTCGCGATTGAAACAGAGCGTCCAGAGACCGAAAGTTTTGAAATGTTGACCGCAGATGGCAATCAATCACTAGAAGCGACCTTGCAACAAGGAGAAGGATTTTCCTTGTACGTATTTGAGAAATTCACATTTGATGCTGTTAAAGGCCGTCTGTCACTGACTAGTAACGCTGACTATTATGTGGATATTGAACCACTGCCTTCGGAGTATAATCTGGCAGAACTGGAGACAGCGGGTAAAGAAGAATTAGAAAAAGCCGGTAAGGTATCCGATTATAGTGGAGAACTGGTAGAACACCCGCTTGGTTATGCCGAGCTCTATCTTCAGGCCTCTGGTGAAAAAGGCATTAGCGATTATATGGTCTGGAAATCAGAAGAAGGGGATGCATTTCTATTCCGTCTTCATAATCCAAAAGGAGAAGAGGCTTCTGATTTCGCCAGCCCGGTCCTTGTTTCGTTATCCACCGTTCAGGGTGATTCGTAACTTAGATGACTATAAATTTTTCAACGAAAGTCGCCAATTGGCGGCTTTTTTACTTATGCAGATTGCACGGAAAAGTTGCGAGACGATGTATTCACTTCCATTTGACTTAGAGTACGCTCTAGGGTGTAGACTTTGAAGAAGAAAAAGAAATATTGCCAAGGAGATGAACAGAATGACACAGGAAAATAATATTAGAACTTTACAACATAAAATGGACTCTGGATTCAATCATAACAGTACAGCGGAGGATGTATTGAGAGATCTGGACTTATCAGGACAGCTTGCTATTGTAACGGGTGGATATTCGGGTCTCGGGTTGGAGACGACACGTGCGCTTGTTAATGCGGGAGCCCGTGTAGTGGTGACTGCACGTCGTCCAGCGGTTGCGAAGGAAGCACTTTCTGGTCTGGAAGGTGTTGAAATAGATGCATTGGACCTTGCTGATTTATCCAGCGTTCGTGCTTTTGCCGAGCGGTTTCTGGCGAGTGATCGGAACATTGACATGCTGATTCTTAATGCGGGCATCATGGCTTGCCCGGAGACGCGGGTTGGTCCTGGCTGGGAAGCTCAATTTGCAACAAATCATCTGGGCCACTTTGCCCTGACTAATCTGTTATGGCCAGCACTCGCTAGTCAGGGGGGAGCACGTGTTGTTTCCTTGGCATCAGCGGGACATCATTTCTCACCTATTCGTTGGGATGACATCCAATTTGAACATGGCTATGAGAAATTCCCTGCCTATGGACAGTCCAAAACAGCAACGATTTTATTCAGCGTTGAGCTGGATCGTCGAGGTGCAGAGCACGGAGTACGGGCTTTCTCAGTTCATCCAGGCGGAATTATGACACCACTACAGCGTCATATGCCAAAAGAGGAAATGATTGCGCTGGGCTGGATTGATGAATCTGGACAAGTGGCCAACCCTGCGTTCAAAACACCTGAGCAGGGGGCAGCGACGCAAGTCTGGGCAGCAACTTCACCTCAGCTTGAGGGAAAAGGTGGTGTCTACTGCGAGGATTGTGACATCAGTGAATTGGCTCCAGAGGATGGAGGTTTCTATGGGGTCAAGAAGTATGCTATCGACCCCGAGCAAGCTATTCGTTTATGGGAGCTATCGGCCAAGCTGACTCAAACAGACATAGTACTCTCATAATCATGTAGTTTTCTTGTCCACGAGATAACGGTAGTTGCATGAGAAACGCCTTGCGGTATTCATCCGGCCTAGATGCTGGTTCCGCAAGGTGTATTTTTTATTTATTTTTTTGAAAGAGAATATTTAGTTTCATGAAAAACTTTCATATATCTTTAAGTTGAAATTAATCGTACCCTCATCTATTTCATGCTTAATAGAGAATAAGCTACGATACATTACATCATACATAAGGAGAAACGCCTATGAAATTCAAGAAAAAAATCGGTACGGTCAGGAACCGTCTGGTAGCATCATTTTTAATCGTATTGTTGCTTCCCAGTCTGGTTATCGGAGGATTCGCCTATTTTACCGCTAAACAGCAAGTAGATACACAACTAGCCAACATGGCCAACACCGACATATCGCTCGTTAGCAGCATGGTCAACCAATACATACAAGCTAAACAATCAGATGTGGGTCTCTTAGCCGAATCCATTACATCTACAACTCCTGAAGCCGCATTAAAAGCCTATACTAATAACCATTCGGAGGTCGAATCAGCTATTTTTGTAAACAGCGACGGACAGCATGTGTACGCTTCTTCCAGTCAAAGCAAGCCGGGCAACGATAAACCTCTGGAGAGCGAATTCTATACAAAGGCGATGGCTGATCCAGGACAGGTTGTTCTGACGGAGCCGTTCACTTCGGAAGAGTCGGGTAACACGGTATTGACCTTAGCGAAAGTGTCTAGTGACAGCAAGTCAGTCGTCGCTGTAACCCTTGATTTAAGCACTCTGCAAGAGATTGTAGGCCAGATCAAAATTGGAGATAACGGCTTTGTCGTCATTTTTGGCGCGAATGGCTCTATGATCGTAACTCCGCCATGGGGAACTGAAAGTTCTCAGGGTGAGGATGCGGCAAATGGTAGTGCAACACCGCTCAACTCTTCTTCTGATGCAGAACAAGACACCGCTCAAGGTGATGGAGGACCCGGGACAACGATGTTTGAGGGCGACTCCGGCCAAATTGAGCAAAGCTCTCCTGAAGGAGAGACACGTCAGCTCGTCTATATTACCAATCAGCTTACGGGCTGGAAAATCGCAGGAGATCGCTCACCGATCGAGATCGTGCAAGCAGCCAAACCCATTTGGAACAATACATTAATGGTCATCTCCGTGTTTGCCCTGCTAGGGATAGGGATGACAATCCTGATCGTGCGTTCGATCACCAAACCGCTCAAAACATTAAATGATGTATCTGAGGAAGTCAGTCGGGGAGATTTGACCCAAAGCGCAGCCATTCATTCAAATGATGAACTCGGTCAGTTGGGGGATGCCTTCAACCTTATGGTCGGTTCCCTGAATTCCATTGTATCCGAGGTGAAGAATTCATCTAATCAACTGGTCACTGCTTCGGAACAGTTATCCGCTAATGCGGGTCAAAGTGCTACAGCAACAGGACATATCGCTGAAACGATTGAACAGATGGCGGAAGGCACTGACAGACAGGTGGCGCTGGTTGAAGCGAGTCTGCGTACTATTCATCATGTGGCGGAACAAATCGGTCATATCGCCAATAATGCCTCAGCGACAGCTTTAGCTACAGAACATGTAGCGGAGAAATCAAAAGAGGGTGGGCAGGCCATCAATGGCGCAGTGATACAAATGGGAACCATACACTATTCCGTCAATCGTGTGTCGAATGGCATTAACCATTTGGTTCAGACTTCGTTGGAGATCGGGCAAATCATCAAGGTGATCTCAGATATCTCCCGTCAGACCAATTTACTGGCTTTGAATGCTTCCATTGAAGCTGCACGGGCAGGTGAACACGGCAAAGGTTTTGCTGTTGTAGCCAGAGAAGTAGGTGCACTCGCGGAGCAAGCTGCTGATTCAGCGAAGCAAGTCACCACACTAATTGGGAGCATTAACGAAGGAATCCAGCATGCGGATCAATCCATGATTGAGGCGATTGGTGAAGTTTCCAAAGGGATGACCGTGATGAATACGGCGGGCCAGCTCTTTGAAGAAATTACCTTGTCCGTGGATATGGTGAACAGCAAAGCCAGCGAAGTATCCACCATGGCTGATGATATCGTTCAAGAAACCTCCCATGTGGTGGCGAAAATCGAGGACATTTCTCATGTCTCGCGGGAAACGGCGGAAGGAGCGCAAACGGTATCTGCGGCAACAGAGCAACAACTTGCTTCAATGCAAGAGATTAGTTCATCTTCATCTTATCTGGCTCGCATGGCATCACGTCTTCAGGAACTCACGGAAAGGTTCAAAATCTAAAGAGAATGCGATTAATTATTGTGAAAACAACATAATTTCAAACAAAATCTCCTATTTAGCATATAATAAAGAAGGAGCATCTTATTTTCGCGATGATGCAATCATTTCTTTATGAATTCAGGGAGAGAAAATCATGAATATTTTTGAGCATCAGATACCTTTGGAAAAAGTGAAATTCAATGAACCTTTAAAAAATCACACGTTTATAAAAATTGGTGGTAACGCAGATATTCTCATCCATCCAACAACGATAGACGAAATCACAAAAATCGTAGAAATTGCCAACTTACATCAGTTACCTCTGACGGTCATTGGAAAAGGCTCAAACGTCATCATTAAAGACGGGGGCATCCGGGGAGTAACGATTTCTCTTAGCCACTTCGATCAAATTAAAGTGAGTGAGGACAGCATGATTGCGCAAAGCGGCGTTGATATCATTGATGTATCCAGACTTGCTTTGGAGCATAGCTTGACCGGTTTGGAGTTTGCTTGCGGTATTCCCGGCAGCACGGGGGGCGCACTTTACATGAATGCGGGTGCTTATGGCGGTCAGATCGCAGATGTTGTTGAACGTGCGACTGTGATCACCAAAGACGGCGCAGTGTTGGAGATCCCGCGAGAAGAGATGAAGTTTGGTTATCGAAATAGTCTCTTCAAAATGGATCACTATATCATACTGGAGGCCGAATTCTGGCTCAAAAAAGGAAACAAGGATGAAATTGCAAGCAAAATGAAGGAATTAACGTTCCTGAGAGAATCCAAGCAGCCGCTGGAGTACCCTTCTTGTGGAAGTGTATTTAAACGACCCGAAGGACATTTTGCCGGTAAACTGATTCAGGATTGTAACTTGCAGGGTACTCGCATCGGAGGTGCTGAAATCTCCATGAAGCATGCAGGTTTTATCGTAAATGTGGATCACGCTACTGCCCAGGATTATATGGATCTGATCCAATTTATTCAGAAGAAAGTCTATGATACGTTCCAAGTTGAATTGGAAACCGAAGTAATCTTTCTGGGAGAATAGCTTCGATGAATGACTTGAAAGGTCGCCCTTGGCGGCCTTTTTTGATTGTACTAATTATACTCAAACAAGAACTAATATGCTAATTATGGTAATATCAGAGTGATTGTATTTAATATTTCATCGTCATCATAAGGAGTGTACAATGGAGATAATCAAGCGTAACAGGAGAATTTTGCTAATCACTGCAATAGTAATTTTACTATCGTCCCTGTCAATCTTGGCATATATGTATATGAATGAACGAGCTGGTGGGCTAGCCGATCAACGGATATCCAAAGTTTGGGGATTGAATGAACCTATACGTATTCCTATAGCGAACAGTCCTCAAGGGGCCGTTCAAGAATTTAGAGGTGAGTTTTATACCTCCCAATTCATTCATCAGGAGGCTTTAGACGGTGGCATGATTTTGTTCACACAAAAAAAGGATCGGGAAAACAACAGTAATCTTCAGATGGAGTATACCCGCAAGAACATTTTCGGATGGAAATGGGTATGGGGTGGAGGATATTCCATTAATGAATCAGTTGAATCCAAGTCTGCGTTGCATTATATGAGCATACCGAAACTGGAAAAAGTCTCGGCCCCGTTGCCCATGCTGTTTGGTGACATCATAGACTCCACTATCAAACGTGTAACTGTTGAAATCAAAGAAACGGGTAAACCCGACACATTCGATGTGAAGCTGGTTGAGGCAGGTGAGAACCAACGAATCTGGTACGTATTCCTGCCTTCATCAGCTACTCTTCCTTATACCATCAAAGCATACGATGAAAAGGAGAACCTCTTAATCAACAAAGACATTGAAGAGGCAGATGGCTTTGGCTCATTATTTGTTAAATAATCTCAAACAGAACAACTATGCATTCTATAGTCACAACTTATTCATGACTTGGAATACTTTCAAGCCCCATGCTTCGTGTCTGCTTAAACACTTTTCGCTTAAATAAGGAGACGACCAACTGATATTGAAGCAAAATCAGTATGAGGATCAGGATTAGAATCCACCAATGGATCTGGAACGGGATATAATCCCCGGTTTGTAATGAGATCATGCGTAAGATTGCACGTGCTGCCAGGATCGCAAAAGGTACAGCAATCAGATACAGCAGGACAAATAGCGGTTTGTATACATCGACGAGCGTACGGTTAATGTCTCGATGGCTATATCCAAGCAATCGAAGGATATGCATATCCTTATGGCTATCCTGAACGTTAAGCAGAATGACTAGATATATCAGCAGGAAACCAACAAGAATCCCTGCCACTTGATTAATGACAGCACTGGATTGGCTCGATACTGCATCGCTACGCAGAGCAGCTAACTTGTTCTCGGCAGTAACCACTCGTGCATTTAAATCCTGAGAACTATCGTTACTGTATTCCCCGTTATGCATGAAGGGGCTAACGTTCAACCACCTCGCTAATTGTGTTTTGGATGTATAGATCGTATCTGCTTCACCATTTCGGCTAATCTCCCGAACAGAGACGTTATGCGGTTGATGATTAATGATCAGTTGAACGGTATCTCCGGATTGGATGTCATACAACGAACTGGTCGCCTCGCTCACCACAATACCATCTAGCTCAGCAGGCAGAATGGGGGTGTTGTCATGATCCATGAGTTGCACCTGTGTTCCCTGGTCGTCCATGCCGACCAACTCTACTAAGAATTTTTGCCCCTCAACTCCCATAAGCTGGACGGGCTGCCTGAGGTAGTACATGCTGGAGCTATGCGAGGTTACTTCATCTTCCCTCAGATCCGGATAACGGATATCGTACATGTAGTGCATGCCTGTCGTCTGCGATTCCAGGGCGGCACCACTTGATTGATACAACGAAGAACTTATGATAAATAACAAGGTCATCAGAAAAATTGCTGCTGCACTTAAGAAAATGGCGTTCCATTTGCGAAGCACGACGCGCAGAGGAAGCCTTAATCGTTCCGGCAAAAGGCTAATTACGGATTGGAGAGCTGTGGTTAATCTTCCATTCGGAAGAGGCTTAATCGTGTTATGCATGACATGAAATGTCTCTTGGCGCAAAAAAGGAACGATAGACATCCAGGTAACCAGCACCGTTCCGATGATAGGAATCAAAAGCCCAAACAAGATAGAACGGAGTTGAAGGCCTCGTTCCCAGAAGGGGAAGGAGTACATTTGAGCATACATATGGATTAGGACAGAGGAACCGAAGAAACCCAAAACCATCCCTACGAGTCCTCCTGCTGTCGATAGGATCAGTGAATAAACGAGTGGTGCGTGGCTGATCTGTCTTGCCGTATATCCCATTGCCTTGAAGCAACCGAAATCTTGACGGTGAAGACGGACGAAACGGGTGTAGAACATGTAGAAGATAAACAAAGTAATGAGTGTGAACAAGAAGAGGAAGCTCTGGGCCAGACTTTGATTGGAATCGATTGCGGTCAGTGGTTCGGTGCTGCTCTCAAGTCCAGAATTGAAAGCCAAATATGAGAAGGCGGGATCACTACTTATGCGCACTTCAGCTGAGCCGGAGTCCACATCTGGTTTGAACTTTGCTGCATAATAGCGCTCTTCCTGTCCGTTTATCTTATGGTACACATCAGGGGTAACGACACCGAAAGTCGCTTGATTGTAATCTTGCTTCAGGTCATTGAAAGGAATAAATGATTGGTAGTCTGGCAAAAACATGGAGCCAACGATGGTGAGATTCTGATTTCCTATGGTAATTGAGTCTCCTACAGTCAGGGCATGCTTATCCATATAGTGCGGCATTAGGGCAACTTCCGTAGAAGCTGCCGGCAGTCGACCTTCCAATAGGTAAGGTACATTTAGCATCTGGGGTGGAGCGAGCAGATAATAATTTGTACTGTCTTGTGTAACTTTTTTGAATCTTTTTTCCTCGATAATAGCTTCTGTATGTATCTCCTCTAACGCATGTAAACGATCTGCATCTTCTTGCAATTGGAAGCGGAAATCCTCCAAATGTTGTGTCTCAACGTATTCTTGAATATGAACCTGATTACGATCCACCGAGAATTCCACAAAAAAATACATAAACGAAGTCAGCACAACCATGAGAAACAAGAGGATGGTGTATCCACGGTTTTGCTTCAATAAACGGTACACATGCTTGTTAAGATAGCGCATTAGTCTTCCGCCTTCCCATTGTGAGTAAATCTATGCCCAATGCATCTGTGCAGCAGTAATTGGGTGCTCGTTCAATCGATCCTGATAGATGGAGCCGTTCTTGATTGTAATTACGCGCTGAGCAGTTTTGGCAATTTCAGGATTATGGGTGATGAACACAATGGTCACTCCGTATTGCTGCCGGGCAAGATGAAGAAGCGCGATCACATTTTTGCTGTTCATCTCATCCAACGCACCCGTGGCTTCGTCGCAGAACAAGATACGAGGGCTCTTAATTAATGCACGTGCAATGGCTACCCGCTGCTGTTGCCCACCAGACAGTTGACCGGGAAACTGATTCAGTATGTCCTCAATCCCCAGAAGGGCAGCTAGCTCCTCAACCGTGTGGCGTTCACTTGTTCCAGAGAGCCCAATGTATATATTTTCACGAACCGTAAGATGAGAGAGCAGATGGTACTGTTGGAAAATGTACCCCAGATGCAGTCTGCGAAAGTCGGCAAGTGCATCCTCGTTCAGTTCAGCAATGTCCTGGTTATTGATGAAGACGTGACCATTCGA
This sequence comes from Paenibacillus sp. FSL R7-0313, assembly GCF_037969885.1. Classification (NCBI taxonomy): domain Bacteria; kingdom Bacillati; phylum Bacillota; class Bacilli; order Caryophanales; family Paenibacillaceae; genus Paenibacillus; species Paenibacillus sp. FSL R7-0313. Next base: position 4,953,280 of record NZ_CP150219.1, on the reverse strand, counting down.
GGGTCTGAGCAGTCCTGACATCAGGTTGAGCAGTGTGGATTTTCCGGAGCCACTTGGGCCAATGATGGCTGTAAACTCACCTTCAGCGAGATCCAGACTGATATTGCCTAGTATCATTTCATTTTTCTTAAAATGTTTCGTTACGTTCTGAACGGAGATGGCGATGTTCATCTTACACACTTCTTTCATAAAGATGAATTTGGATGAAATCAAGCTGTTCGCGAATAAAATCTTCAGTTAGATCGGTAGACAGGGCAAGCACTCGTAGTCCCTCCAGGAAAATAACAATATGAGCAGCAGCCGTGCGGCTTGCCTCAACCTGTATTTCACCACGTTGGACCCCATAGTCGATCAGTCGACTGAGCTCCGTGATGCTATGTTCCTGTTGGCGGTGAAGCAACTCACGATCCTCTGCATTGCGGTGTGACAAATAATACTCATACGCCGCAGTCATAATACTGTCATTGATCTCAGTTAGATCGATCCGTTGACTTGTCCAGAATGCATCCATGATCTGCTGAAATGGTATAGCTGCTTCCATCTGGGCTGTAAATGTTTCTTGCGTCTGTTTGCTACTTTCCATCAATAAGGACCTGAAAATCTCCTCTGTTGAGTTGAAATATCGGTAAAGACCGCCGCGGCTAATTCCGCATTGCTCCACAATATCTGTCATCGTGACAGCATGGAATCCTTTTCGAACAAATACCTGATGTGCACCTGCAAGGATCATCATTTTTTTGGACAACGATTTCTGAGTCATAGCTTCCTCCCAATGTTGTAAAACCGAAAAGTGACACTAATGTCGCTTTTGGATCATTTTATGACACCAATGTCGCTTTTGTCAAATGAAAGTGTTACCGATCAGGTGGGGGACATAAGTATATCTCCAGTTGCATCGGCACAGTAAAAAAACAGCGGCATTCGAAGACTTTATGTACGAGTCTAAGATTGCTGCTGTTTTACGGTTAGAGAATAAATAGTTAACTGGATTTTGGATCATCTGCGGTTCGATTGGCCTTCACATATTTGAGCTGCGCAACGATGATGACACTGATGATGACCAGCAGGAACCACGAACTGATCTTACTAAAGCTAACCAGTTGCCATGCATCATGCTGATCTGGATATTTCCAGGCATTGAAGAATGTAGCGATATTCTCGGCAGTCCAGATGAAGAAACCAACAATGATAAAAGCCAGCGATAACGGCATTCGATAGGTCGTTGCTCGTACCCGGTAGATAATCCAGGTTTTCCAGAAGACAATAAATACAAGCGCCGTCAGCCACCAGCGAAAATCGGGAATAAAATGATGAGTGAAAAAGTTGATATAGATGGCTGCTCCGAGCAGCATGGAAGGTGCAAAGCCAGGCCATCCGGTCATGTCCATTCGCAATCTTCGCCATACTTGACACATAAAACTGGCTACACTTGCATACATGAATCCACTATAAAGAGGCACACCCAGGATTTTGGTGTAAGCTGGCTCAGGGTAAGACCAGGATCCCATCCATACTTTATAAATCTCCAGCACCAGGCCAATAATGTGAAATACACAGATGACCTTGATTTCATCTCGGGTTTCCAAGCCGCTTCGATACATCAGGTACTGCACAGCAAGTAATACGAGCAGTATGGCATCATACCGATGAAGGAAAGGAATAGGAATTACGCTGGACAGGGCCAGTGTTCCAAAGATCGCTACGGGAAATATGCAACTCATTGCTTGATGATAGCCAAAATGAAGTAGTTGTATTAGAGATTTCAAGTTGAGTTTAACTCCTTCCCAAACATGTTGGAGCAAGATTCACTTAAGATTTAGGTTCTTCATCACGGGCGTTTTTGCCTACACTTCATAATATAGATATGGTCCATGAATAAAAAGAGAAAAAAACGGGCAAATCTGTTCTTGTTTTCAAACCTGAATCATCATGAAAATGCTCTATAAGAGGCGACAGGGTCACTCCATGTATATTCTCTTCAGGTTATGTTAAAATGAAATTCGTACAATTACATTAGACAAGGAGGCCGCTATGCAACCAATTAAACCTCAAGATATTCAGCTCCGGATCAATAATCTTGCTGATCAGGACTTATACGTACATCTAGAGCTTACGTCAGGTGCTTACGCACAACACATGGACAGTACTAAACATCCAGCATCGGCATTCATTACTAATGCGGCCATACGATATACGCAGGGATCCATTTCAGGTACAGGTCCATACCGTGTTGGTCTGAAAACGACGCAGGGATGGCTTTACGCCGAAGGTCTTACACATATTGATGAGCAGGAAAAAGAAAGACTGATTCTTGCCGGTCACGACAGCCAAGGTAAACTAGTTGTGGCGTTACAATTAAGCCGAGAGATGTTCTGATGAAAGCGGAGGGTTGAATAACCATGAATACTACACACAACGAGCAAGAGCATGAGCGCATCTTGGTGGTGTATCCACATCCAGATGATGAAGCTTTCTCTGTATCGGGAACGTTAGCCAAATACATAGATGGCGGTGCCCATGTAACCTATGCTTGTCTAACACTTGGCGAGATGGGGCGCAACATGGGGATTCCTCCATTTGCCAACCGAGTGACGTTGCCTGCCATCCGTAAACAGGAACTCATCGAAGCTTCTGAAGCGATTGGTATTCAGGACCTGAGAATGCTGGGTTTCCACGATAAAATGCTGGAGTTCGAAGACCCACAGTTACTGGAAGACACCGTCATGTCGCTACTTAAAGAATTAAACCCCACGCTGGTCATTACGTTCTATCCGGGGTACAGTGTTCATCCCGATCATGATGCAACGGGAGCCGCTGTTATACGTACAATCGCTAAACTTCCTGTGGATGAACGTCCGATTGTTCACTGCGTTGCGTTCGCAAATAATCAGGAACAGTATATTGGCAAACCGGATGTATTCGTTGACGTATCCGAATTTTTGGATCGGAAAATGGCTTCCATTCGTGCCCATCGTTCACAATTCCAGGCAGCAGAGCTTGTAGGAAATCGTGAGCTGAATAATGAAGAAATCAAGAAACGTTTTGGCAGAGAAACATTTTGGACCTATCCATTTGAATAATATGTTACTTAGAAGTCGCCTAAATGGCGGCTTTTTTTGTTTTACATCACAATATCGACACAAAAATGTAGCGTCTATAGCCTAATTGAGCTATATGGAATAAATATCATTTTAAGTACACTGTGATCAGGATTGTGATAACGCTTCAATTATTACGTTGCTTCAATGGATGAGGGACATGGAGAGTTGATTTTAAGTGGAATGGAGGGATGGTGTGTACAACCAACGTATATTTTGGATTAACGTAAGACCCGTTGAATACATTGCCACAGCAATAAGCAACTGTAACCAGAAGCCGGAATTGCGCGGTTTGAATCATGAGTAATCCTCAGGCAGGATTGGGTGCATTCAACAGTTGTAAGAAGAGTCGGGTTACGGGTTTACTTTTTCTAATCGGAATGATGATGCTCCTACTATCTCTTCCGCACGGTGCAGTCATGGGCTCTTCCGGACATCGTGATCTCATTCCCCTTCAGCCTATGATTGACCGATCTGCACCTGGAGAAGTCATTGAACTTGCGTCAGGTCGTTATTCTGGACCGGTGACGATTGACAAGAACATCACCATTCAGGGTGATCCTACGGTCATAGTTGTTAATGCGGAAGCCACCTCTACGATAATGATTCGCTCGGATGGGGTGAAATTGAGCGGTTTTACAATTGAACATGATACCAATGAACAGACTGCAGCCATTCAGATTGAAGGGAAAAACAGTGAGATCACGGATCTGCATATTCAGACCCAGGGGTACGGGATGATCATCCGAAATTCGAGTCATGCAACGATTCAGCGGAACAACATTACTTGGATGGGGGCTGATTCTGCTTCCAGTAGCCAGAAGGGCAATGGCATTGATCTGTACAACTCCCATGATAGCTACATTGAAGCCAATGAGATCACCGGCATGAGGGATGGAATCTATCTGGAGAACAGTCGCAAGTCTATCGTGCAAAATAACAGGCTGTTACATACAAGGTATGGCATCCACTGTATGTACATTGACGGCTCTTCTGTCATGGATAATACCGGAGAAGAGAACATGACAGGTGCCATGATTATGGGCGTCAAGAATACGGTAATCTCGGGCAATTCTTTTCGCAAACAGAGTACTAATGTTCATTCCCAAGGCATTCTGTTGTATGACGTGCATCAATCCTCAATTCATAACAATGTGGTGGAGGGTAATCGTGTCGGCATGAATATTGCAGAGTCATCGGGCAATGAAATCCGTGGCAATGCGGTGCTTCGGAATTTTGTTGGCATCCAGCTTGTTCTGGCAGAAGCTAATGAGCTTACAGGTAACCAATTGGTATCCAATGTTATTGAAGCTTCAGCGCTGGATAGCCCGAATAATACCATGATGGAGAATTACTGGGACTCCTTTCAGGGACTCGATCTGAATCAGGATGGGATCAGTGAAATATCCTATGCCATCAATCCTTTTTATGAGCAACTGGTCAGTCGAAATTCAGCATATCAGCTCTTTTTTCAATCACCGGGTATGGTCTTTCTGAGTGAGTTGTTTACAGAGGGCAGAGAACAATGGACTACCGACGATTCGCCACGAATGAGCATGGATACGGGATCTGATCTGAACATGTCAGTGGAAAGGGTGGCAGGTTCCAATGTGGTGTGGATGCTCGGGTTAGTTCTGTTGGGTATGGCAACTTTTATAATCATCTATATGGGGGTATTACGAAAATGAACAAAAGCTTGAACAGAAGATGGTCCATGGTTATGGTACTTATGTTTGGCATGGTATTGTTAACCGCTTGCGGAACAAAATACGCGGCATTGCCGATCAATGAAGACGTGGATATCTGTGCGATCTGTAAAATGCAGGTGAAGGACGATGCATATGCAACACAGCTCACTACGAAAGACGGCCAAAATTACAAGTTCGATGACATCGGCTGCATGAACCAGTGGAAAACAGAAAATGGCACAGATAACATCGGTATGGACTATGTACGTGATTATAATGACAAGGAATGGATTGAATACAGTAAAGCCACGTATGTGTACGACGCTTCATTGCGTACGCCTATGGCTTATGGAATTCTTAACTTTAAGGACAAGCCTTCGGCTGAAGCTTTCATTGCAGAGCAAGGTGTCGGAACCATTATGACCGCTGAGGATCTTGCCTCCCATGACTGGAAACAGAACACAGAGAATATGGACATGATGGGTGAACATGGGCATGATGAGCACGGACATGGTGAAGAAGGAGACGGTAATGAGATGCATCAGGAAGGTGAGATGAAAGAAGAGTCAGGCCACTAGGAATGACAATAGAAAATGGTGATCAATGATGTCAGATATGATACAGATTGCAAGAAAAGAAGTGAAAATGGGATTTCGCAATCCTTGGGCATATTCGTTTCTGATTCTTTTTTGCACATTTAGCTTAAGTTTGTTACTTCTAAATTCACAGAATCTGGTTGAAGGATATTCGGGCACCACAGGTTCGATGTTAAATCTCATTCTCTACCTTTTGCCATTAATGACGCTATTCCTCGGTTCCTTTTCATTAACATCGGAAAAGGAAGACGGTAGCTGGCAGCTGCTATCCACGTATCCCATTGGCACGATGTCTTTTATTGTGGGCAAGTATCTTGGGCTGTCGATTGTTTTGATCACCATTGTTGCATTTGGATACGGCCTGATGGGGGTCATTAGCGGAGTAATCGGAAATCCACTGGATGCCATGACATATCTTCTCTTTCTGGCATTCTCGTGTGGACTGGTGTTGTTATTTCTGACGCTGGCTCTATTCATCGGTTCATTGTCGCGCAATCGGTGGCAGGCGTTAACCATATCCGTGACCGTATGGTTCTTCGCTGTCATTGGGTGGCCAACATTATTGCTTTCTGTGCTGGGACTGATGCCTTATCTGTGGGTCAAACCGCTACTGATTATACTAACACTTATCAATCCGGCCGAGCTGGTACGTTTGTATGTCGTGATCAAACTGGGAGGCGGCTCCATTCTGGGACCAGAATATTATCGATGGGTGGAGTGGGTGCAGCAACCAAGTGGCAGTTGGATCTTCATCGGGATATGCCTGTTCTGGATCACCTGCTCTGTCCTGGCGGTATACGCGATCTGGGAGAGGGGGCGTTCTCATGGATAAAGCGGGGCTCGAAGTGATAGGATTGTGCAAATCCATTAAAAAGCAACCGATTGTTGAGGATATCTCCTTTCACATGAATTCTGGCCAAGTGCTTGCCCTCTGTGGAGGGAATGGCGCAGGGAAAAGCACGGTTCTGCGAATGATCGCAGGAATTCTTCGGCCTACCTCCGGTGAGGTTGCGGTGAACAATGTGCGATGGTTGAAGGAGCGCAAGCGTTATTCAGAGCAGATTGGATATATGCCGGACGATTATCAATTTAATCAAGGACTGAGTGCGGAGGAAATGCTTCTGTTCTGGGCTTCTCTGAGGAAAGTTCCCAAGGAGAGAGTACAGGAAGTACTGACCATGGTAGGTTTGGAGGATCAAAAGAAAAACCGGGTTACGACCTTCTCCAAAGGCATGCGCCAACGTGTGTTATTCGCCCAGGCTGTGCTGTCGAAACCTCCACTGCTCATCATGGATGAGCCAACAAATGGATTGGACCCATTCTGGATGCAGGAATTAACTCAGCTGCTCAAGGGAATCAAACAGGATGGTCACATGGTCGTGTTCTCTACCCATCAGCTTGAGATCGCAGAAGATATTGCGGATCAGGTGATATTCATGAACCATGGACGTAATGTTGGAGAGGGCTCCACTCACGACTTTTGTGATCAATTCGGTTCGCTCCATGCAGCATTTCATCAAAGTCTTGGTTTAAAGTGAAGGTGAGTTTAATGCAGAAAAAGAGTTTTAAAAGTAGACGTACACTTACAATTTTGATTGGTGTGATCGCATTGTTAGCAGGTACATGGGCCATTTTTGAAAATGTATCGACACCCGAATCTCGGCGAGGTAACGCCATTGAAGCTGGTGCCGTGGCTCCTGAGTTTACAGCGGTTAATTCAGCAGGCGAACAAGTCAGGCTGTCGAATTATCGTGGCAAAGCCGTCATGATTAACTTTTGGGCTTCATGGTGCACACCCTGTGTAAGGGAGATGCCACTCGTTCACCAGATCGCTCAGGACTATCAGAACGACGTGGAAACCCTGTTTGTTAACGTGGGGGAATCGAAGGGCACGATCCGTGAGTTTATGGATAAGCAGGCGTTTGATTTTCCGGTGATCATTGATGTGACGGGCAATATATCAGGTATGTACCGTATTACAGGTTTGCCCGCAACAATGGTCATTGATAGGGATGGGGAGTTCCGTCACATACTGCTCGGTGAACTGACCGAAGATACACCATTGCAGCAATGGCTGGAAGAGAGTATCTAGTCGTAAGCGTTGGATGGTGATAAAAGGGGCAGGAACGCTCGAGATCGCCCAAATTTGGAGTAGATGAATGTATGTTAAAAGTAACTACAAAAATATAACATAAAAAGGCGGACACCCATCTAACGAAGGGGTGTCCGCCTTTGCTACTTTTGCTTTTGAAGATATGCTGCTTCGCAGCCGATTACAATACAGCAGCTGAAGCGTGATTGGTACGAGCGATTCTGGTTGCATCAACCATGTTGCGCAGAGAAGCAACCGTTTCTTCTTGTCCACGGGTTTTCAATCCGCAGTCCGGGTTAATCCAGAACAGCTTCGGATCAAGAACACGCAGGGCACGTTCAATCATGCTGCTCATTTCATCTACACTCGGAACACGTGGACTATGGATGTCATATACGCCAAGACCGATACCGAGCTCATACGTATTTTCTTCAAAACTATGAATCAGTTCACCGTGACTACGGGATGTCTCAATGGAGATAACATCCGCATCCATAGCTTCAATGGAATCAATCATGTCATGGAATTCGCAATAGCACATATGCGTATGAATTTGAGTCGTTTCATGCACCGTGCACGTGGAGATACGGAACGCTTTGACTGCCCAAGCCAGGTAATCAGCTTGTTCATTTTCTTTCAACGGAAGCCCTTCACGAACAGCCGGCTCGTCAACCTGTATCATGCCAATGCCTGCCTGTTCAAGTGCTTCGACTTCCTGTCTCAACGCATACGCCAATTGATAGGCAATCTGCTCACGAGCAATGTCTTCGCGTACGAATGACCAGTTCATGATGGTAATCGGGCCAGTCAACATGCCTTTGACAGGACGCTCAGTCTGCGATTGGGCATATTTCGTTTCTTCAACCGTCATTTCACCAGTAAACGCAACATCTCCGAAGATGATAGGTGGCTTCACGCAACGGGAACCATATGATTGTACCCAGCCGAACTGTGTAAAGGCAAAACCAGCAAGTTTCTCGCCAAAGAATTCAACCATGTCGGTACGCTCAAACTCACCATGCACCAGTACGTCAATTCCGATCTCTTCTTGAATCTTGATCCAGATATCAATCTGATCCCGGATGAAGGCAGCATACTGTTCGTTGTTCAACTCACCCTTGCGCCACAACTGACGTGCTTTTCTGACTTCAGCAGATTGTGGGAAACTACCAATCGTTGTTGTCGGGAAGAGTGGCAATTGCCATTTGGCCTGTTGGGCTTCATGACGCTCTGCAAAAGGACGGGATCGCTCTGGCTGTTGAACACTGATGGACGCAACGGCTTTCTGTACAGCGGTACGGTTCCGATCTTCGGATTGCTGAAGCGCCTGAAGGGTAAGCTCAGCTTCGTCTATTTTGGCGGTAATCTCTGCACTCGGTGAAGATAAGGCTGTAGTCAAAAGAACGATCTCATCCAGCTTTTCATCTGCAAATGCAAGAGCATTTTTCAGTTCAGATGTAAGTTTTGTCTCACGTTCTGTTGTAACTGGCACATGCAGCAGGCTGCAAGATGATTGCACGATGATACGTTCAGGTGTCACGAACTCAGTCAATTCATTCAGCAAGTTCAGTTTTGCTTGAAGGGAAGCTTTCCAGATCCCACGTCCATCAATAATACCTGCACCAAGCACTTTGTCTGCCGGGAAACCGGATGTCCGAATGGATTGTGTGTTACCAGAGAGTCCGTGTACAAAATCAAGTCCTACACCTTGAACTGGCAATGCCACAATGTCGCTGTAGTTTTCGACAGATTCAAAGTACGTTTGCAGCATGATATTCAAGCCTGGAACAGCTGCTGCAAATGTTTCATATATTTTATTCAGACGCTGTACGTCTTCATCGCTTAATTTGGTTACCAGAATAGGTTCGTCGATCTGCACCCACTGAACGCCTTCGCTTGCAAGTTCTTGAAGCAATTGAGTGTACAGTGGCAGCAAACGGTCCAACCAAGCGTCCGTCTCGGATTTATCATAGCCCTTGGAGAGCTTCAGGAAGGTCAAAGGTCCAACAATAACCGGTTTTCCTTCAATGCCGAGTTTTTCTTTTGCTTCACGATAAGCGAGAAGTGGTTTGTTCTCCGTCAGATTCGGGGAAGCCCCGTCCAGTTCAGGTACAATGTAGTGATAGTTCGTGTTGAACCATTTTGTCATTTCACTTGCTGCGGCATCTTTCGTTCCTCGTGCAATGCCATAATATACGGACAACGGAACGGAACCACCATCATAAGCAAATCGTTTAGGGATAATGCCAAACATCACAGCCGTATCCAGGATATGATCATAATAGCTAAAGTCATTCACCGGAATGATGTCGATGCCTTTTGCTTGTTGCTTGCGCAAATGATCGATACGGATCTCCTGCAAACGTGCGTGAAATTCTGTTTCCTCCAGCTTACCTGCCCAGAACGCTTCCAACGCTTTCTTCCATTCCCGATCAGCACCAATACGCGGATATCCCAATACACTGCTTTTTGTCATCGTTTAAAACCCCTCTGCTTTTATGTTACACAAAATTTATCACAGATCCGGAGTTATAATGTAATTCCATTAAATTATACCTAGTTATAGCCTGAGGCTATATCCAAAGGTGTATGCTTCATAAGTTGAATTAACGAGTATTTACACTTGCCACTCCGATGACAGAATAACCTTCCAACTCAGCTAAGGATAAATAATAGATCGTAATCATATTTTGTATGCTTTTGCATTCGCTCGGGATAATAGAAAGTAAAAAAAGGTGGATGAGTATGGTAATTCAAAAACGATTTGTTCTCTTAATACTTTCAGCTATAACATTAATGATAAATAGTGTTTCCCTATACACAGATGTTACATATGCAGATCCTGAGAGCGTACAACAAGAAAACTATAAGCCATTAGCACTTACGATGCTCAACTCTTACATTGCTCGTGAGATTACCAACTATTATCAGGCAAATCATAAACCTGTCCCTAGCTACGGTCTATATGATATTCATGTATTGGAACTTAAAAGGCGCACACAAGGTGGTTATAACTTTCGAACCGTTCTGGAAGTCAGAACTTTCTACGGTCCACATAACCCGCCATATGGGAAAGAGATCATTACGTTTGAAATAGACCCCACTAATGTTACAATGGTGAACTACGTTCATACGAATGATTGAAAGGAAGGCGGTACGCATGAACCTGTATCATATCCAGTCGACTGTGCATGGGATCAACAGAGTAAAGTCCTTTTTGGAAGAAAATTATATTGGTATCGCTTGGTCAGTTACAGGGGATCTGGAGAATACGCCCCCGGAGCTATGGAAGGAACAGTTGGTGCTACACTATAGCTTGGATGAAGCTGAAATGGCGAACACACTTGCGACACTACATATGTTTGCTAACCTCATGCAGGATGGAGATTATGTCTTAATTAGCGATGATGAATGGACGTATGTGGGGGATATCGGGGATTATTATTACGACGATTCCGCTGGTTCTGAAGAGGACTTGATCTGTCACCGACGCGGAGTTACCTGGTTGGGGCGCATTCCTCTCACTGAGCTGAATGACAAAGTGCAGGCACTGCAGAAAGACGCATCCATCCTTGCGAAATTTGAGTATCCCATATCACAAGCACAGCTGGATCGAGGTCTTGCAGTCAGCATAACAGCCGAAGCAACGAACTCTCTCTCAACAGGGGTAGATGAAGCCACGGTTCAGACAGCTCTCCAGGTGCTGAGAGAAGCGTTACACAGTGAAGAAGAAGAGCTGCGAATTCGTGCGGCTACAGCCATTTTGCAGTATGCCAAACAATAAATAAACCCATAACTATATAAATTGAACTAAACATTTACACAAAACGGAGAGGACAGAAAGAACCTGAAGAAGCGGAGCTACAAGCTTTCTGCAGGAAAGCTACATCGGAAGCATACTATTCGTTAGTTCATTTTATATAGCCCTGAGATCTGTTCATTTACATTCATATCACTTCGTCCACCGTGGTAACAAATCACAGATGAAATGTCGAGTTCCATATACTTTTTCAAGGAGCAACGAGCCATTTCGATATCCAGCGTAGTAGGTTCATGAATGCCTCCAAGCCTGCCGTCTACACTATACATTGAATCTCCGGCGATGAGCGTTTTGCTGCCCATCAAATATAGACTGATATGACCTGGCGTATGACCAGGTGTATGACCAGGTGTATGAATAACACGAATTCCGCCGCAAAACGGCAGTACCTGACCATCAGTTACCGTTTCATCTACTTTGCCCATTGGAGGATGCTCAAGGTGACCGTCTTTGAGAAGAGGGAGCTGTCCCTCAATATATGGCTTATCCAGCGCATGCGCATATATCTTGACTTGTGAGCCACACTCCTGCAAAATCTCGGGAAGACACCCGATATGGTCCACATCCTGATGCGTCAAAATCACTGCTTTAAGTCGGCTGATCGGCACACCAATCTTTTCGAGTGCGATACGCAAATCGTCATATTGTCCAGGGAATCCGGTATCAATTAACACAACCATTTCTTCATCCCATATCAGAACAGGGTGAGTTATATTCCCCTCGAAATTAAGCTGAAGCATCGTTATTCCCTTTGAAATTTCCATAATATCAGACCTCCGAGAGTTGAAATTCATATACATCGTTGCTTGTTATATTTCTTATGTAAACGAATAAAGACGGCAATAAGATACGTTCGGGTATTTATAGGGTGTACTTATAGAAATATTCAATGAATTGGGGAATTGACGCTTGCTGTTGGGAATGATAATTTAGATATATCATTAAAACCAATAAGTCCAATAAGATAAAGGGGGTATGTGGGATGACACATATCGTGCATGCAGCAGCTGAAGATATTCGGAGCGAAGATTCGCTGTTATTGATCAAGGAACTGAGTGAAGAACTCGGTTTGTTATATGGCGGTGATGGAACGGCGGGATTTCAACTGTCAGACGTTGAGGTGCCACGTGCGGCCTTTATCGTTGCCAGGATCGACGGGTATCCGGTTGGTTGCGGAGCACTTAGACCCCTTGATGAAACATCTGTAGAAGTTAAACGCATGTATACACGCAGTGGTTACCGCCGTAAAGGGATTGCCCAGGCTATATTGGCCGAGGCAGAGCGTCTTGCAAACGAACTTGGTTATACCAATCTGAAACTGCAAACAGGTCCCTTGCAACCAGAAGCTGCAGCCCTGTATGAGCGTGTAGGGTATTATCGAATTCCTGTTTTCAGTGGCAATTGGGACAGAGTGTTGGCCTACCAGAAAGATCTGGTACACGAAAAAGTATAATTCTACGAATTACAGCTTTTATTTGCTGAACGGACAGAGGAACACAAGATAAAAGTAAAAAAGTCGCCGATTGGCGACTTTTTTACTTTTAACATACTCCATATACTCCAATTATCTCATCTAAAATACAGACAAAAGCGTTCAATCCGTTGCGCTATTATTGATCGAAGGTTCCTGATGTTGGACACCCCATTCGCATAGTCCTTCCAAAACGGGCAATAACGTTTCAGCTTTGGCTGTCAGACGGTACTCGACTTTAGGAGGGACTTGGGGATATTCTTTCCGCTCCACCATACCATCTGCTTCCAATTCTTTGAGCTGTGAACTCAGCGTTTTATACGTGATGGCGCCGATCTGTCTTTTAAGTTCATTGAAGCGGACAGGCTGGTTATCAGCCAGAAGATACATAATCACCATTTTCCATTTGCCACCAATAACGGACAACGTGTATCCAAAAGGGGTATCTTGAATATTTTTAACTTTACCGTGGTATTCAGCCATACTCATCATTCACACTATCCTTCCGGGTAGTACCTATCCTAAAAGACCGTACTATTTATTTGTTTGGGCTCAGTTTATACTAACCTTACTTTGAAGTAAAGGGGATTTACGATGACTCAAAAAACAATACGTTTACTTATGCCACAATGGCAAGGTGGAGATAATCCTAACTACTCTTTTGGAGCGGAGCTGCTTGCATGGCTCGCACCTGACAATGATCAACCTCTCATTCATGTTCCTGTTGAGGCTTATGATGGAACATCTCTGGTAAGCGAGAACGGGATAAAAGGCAGAGCACAGCTACTTCAGCAATTGCAGGCTGCCCAGCATATTATTCAAGCTCACCAGCCCGATCGCATTGTCATGTTTGGCGGTGACTGTTTGGTTGAACAAGCCCCGTTTGCTTATTTAAATGAACGATATGGCGGAGAACTTGGTTTGATATGGATTGATGCACATGGTGATCTGGTTAGATACGAGGGTTATGACAACGGTCATACTTTACCGCTTGGGAACCTTCTTGGGGAAGGTGATCCGGAGTTTACCAAACATGTGAGTGTCCCCTTGAAGCCTGAACATGTCTTCATGGCCGGGTTGACAGCCCCCACGGAACAGGAAACCGAAGTGATTCAAAGATTGGGTATCCGAACGGCTGGAACTGAAGAATTAACCCATGGCATGGATTCGATTAAGAAGTGGATTAAAGAGACTGGGTTCAAACATCTGGCAATTCACCTTGATCTGGATGTGCTTGATCCCAACATGTTCCGTTCATTGTTATTCGCCAAACCAGGGGAACCTTATGTGTTTTCACCAGCGGGAACCATGCAATTACCTCACTTGCTTCATCTGATCAGAGAACTGTCTGAAGAAACAGATGTAGTTGGATTAGGGATAACTGAGCATATACCGTGGGATGCCATTAACTTGAAGAATTTGCTTGGAGAAATACCTATCCTGAACCAGTGATATAGGTTATAAGTCGCCAGAATATATCAGAATACTGATATAAGGAGTCAAAATATAGGAAGATTACAGATAGAGATATCAATATTATTATATGGGTGGTTCGACGAGAATCAGAAATTAATTAAATAAACTGAGGAGAGACACCCAGATGGTCACGTTATTGTTAATCATTATTTATCTCGCATTTATAGGGCTGGGATTACCTGATGCTTTACTTGGCAGTGCCTGGTCCGTTATGAAAAACGATATACATGCGACAACAGAAATGGCTGGTTACATATCGCTAATCATTTCATTTAGTACAGTAGTGTCCAGTCTGTCCGCGAGTCGATTGTTGCACCGGTTCGGAACGGGTAAAGTCACATTATTCAGTATTCTCTCAACAACGATCGCGCTGTTGGGATTCTCATTCTCTGAGAATTTTGTGTTTTTACTGGTTCTGGCGATCCCTCTCGGTCTGGGTGCAGGTTCGGTGGATGCGGCACTAAGTAATTATGTAGCATTACATTTCAAAGCCAAGCATATGAACTGGTTGCATTGTTTCTGGGGGATTGGTGCAGTGACAGGCCCACTCGTTATGGCATATTGGCTGAATCAAGCAAACAACTGGCGTGCAGGATACGTTACTGTGGGGTTGATTTTGTTTGGGATCGTGGTGATCTTATTATCAACGTTGTCTCTATGGAAGATTTTTGAGAAGGTAAGAGTAGAGGGGTCAGGCGATGAGAAGAAACGCGTAAGCAACCGTGAGGCCATACGTATCCCCGGCGTGAAAATGTCGATGCTTGCGATGCTCTGTTACAATGGTTCCGAAACTGCTGCCGGTCTGTGGATGGCTTCTTTTTTCATTGTTAGCAAAGGAGTTTCTCCAGGTACTGCCGCAGCACTTTCCTCTCTATTTTTCATTGGCATTATCTTGGGCCGTGTAATCTCAGGTTTTCTTTCGACTCATGTATCCAGCAAAAATCTCATCAGATATGGTGGAATCATTGGATGCTTCGGATTGGTTATCCTGGTTATGCCGGTACCGTACTGGGTTGCCGCAGGTGCTTTATTTATCGTGGGATTGGGTGGAGCACCGATCTATCCGAGTATTGTTCATGCGACACCGGAACGCTTCGGTGAGAAGGCATCCCCAAGTGTAATTGGACTTGAAATGGCCAGTGCCTACACAGGTTCAACACTCATCCCGTTAGGTATGGGGCTCATTGCAAGCGAATGGGGAATGTCAATGGTACCCCTGATTCTGCTGATTCTGTTCAGTGTCATGTTCGCGGCTACGGAGCTGGTTAACAGAAGTACCAAGGCTACGCGCCTGACGGTGTAGCTCTTGCTACAGGTCATTAAGGCTCTGCCACTATATACCAAAAGGAACAACCATCGCTGGTTGTTCCTTTTGGTGTGTGGACTTTTTTTATAAGAAAATCAGCAACAATGTTCCTGCGGCAAAACAGTAATACGAAAAGTATTTCAGGTTGCCTTTGGCCATAATGCCCATAAACCATCTCATGGAGAAATACGTGACAAAAAGTGTCGTGATGAATGCGATCAGATAAGGAATAGCCAGTTGTGATCGATTCGGATCATTGGCAATGTCGGATACACCCATAATGAGTCCACCGATACTTATGGGAATGTACAGCATAAAGGAGAACTTCAAAGCGGTTTCCTGTTTCATGCCAACAGCGATGGACGCAATTACAGTTGCCCCTGAGCGGCTAATGCCCGGAATAAGAGCGACCGCCTGAGCCAGACCTACCAACAGTGCATCTTTCGTAGACAGATCACCGTCTTGCTTGCGCCCACGAAGATTACGAATAAGCCACAAGGCAACACCGGTGATTAATAACGCGATGGAAACGGTATATACGGACGAGAAAATTTCTTCAATCCGGTCTTTGAACAGGACTGCGACGACAGCAGCAGGGATCGTACCAATAATTATGTATAAGCAAAACATGAAGTCAGCTCTATATTCTTCTTTACGAGTACGCAGGTAACCCAATGCACCAATAATCAACTTTTTGATATCTTCCCTGAAAATAAAAATAATAGCGATAAGTGATGCTGTGTTTGTTAAAATCTCAAATGACAATCCATTCTGCTTGATGCCCATTAGTTTCTGGGCGATGATCAGATGACCGCTCGAGGAGACGGGAATCGGCTCCGTTGCACCTTGAACAATACCTAAAAATAAATACTTTAACCACAATATAATCTCTTCCATGTTGTCCTCCTTGAATACGTTTCATTGGCTTTCCAATGATCTCTCTTTTTAATAAAAGTGACTTGTCTACTCTATTGATGATAGCTGTTTAACTTGGTGACTTGCAAGTTAGAGTTCATAGAGAGAGGGAAATAAACATAGCTTGTCAAATCCTGCAGAGCATGATATCGTTGATAACGATTATCAATATCAACGAAAAGGTGGGTTTATTTTGCGTAAACAGATAAAATCAATATGGATCATGATGGCACTTATCTTGCTGATTGTACTTAGTGCATGTGGTCAGTCTGCGACGACCGATAGTACAACCGGTGATAGCACGAATACAGCTGCGGAGACAGAAACCAAGACGAACTCGGATTCAGCTTCTTCAGCTGATAAAGCGGCAACTGCCGAAGAGGAACTTGTTACATATCAATCGGATGCAGGCGAAGTACAGGTACCGAAGAATCCTAAGCGTATTATTGATTTGACATCATTTTCGACAGGCTACTTTGTTGCCTTGGATGCACCGGTAGTCGGCGCTTTATCAGGAGCGATGAACAACAAATATATCAAGGATCAACTTGCAGCAGCGGGCACCAGTGATCTGGGTCAAGAGCCTACACCAGAGAAACTAATCAGTTTAAAACCGGACTTATTTATCGTGTACACTGGAACAGAGGGCATCGACAAGCTGGAGCAGATTGCGCCTGTTGTACAGATTGCATATGGTAAGCGCAATTTCAAGGATCTAATGCTTGAAATGGGTAAGCTCACTAATAGAGAAGACGCAGCGAAAGCTTGGAATGCTAAATGGGAAGCGAAGATCAACGAACTGAAGCCCAAGGTTCAGGAAGCTGTAGGCGATCGTACCGTTTCCATACTGAATCCATACGCCAAAGGATTATTTGTATTTGGTCATAACTATGGTCGAGGCGGTGAAATTATTTACGGGGAGTTTGATCTCAAGGCACCAGCCAAGGCCCAAGCTGAAGCGATTGACAGCGGAACTGGATGGGCTTCAATCTCCATGGAACTATTACCGGAGTATGCAGGTGATATCATCTTTACCAGCCCGTGGTCGGGAGATAAAACCGATCCCAAGATCGTATATGACAATACATTATGGAAGAACTTGCCTGCGGTGAAGGCAAATCATGTGTTCCAGCTTGATCCGACTTCAGACTCGTACAACGATCCGTTAACGTTGGAAGGTCAGCTGCAATTTATTTCCGATAGCCTGCTTACCGCGAAGTAAGATTAGACTGCATAAATGGTAATACTGGAGCATTTCTAAACGTCGGTACAAGACGGGGAAATGCTCTTCTTATGAGCTTAGGATGTTATATACGTCGAACTTGGATGGGTTTTGACCAATGTAATTAAGCTTGATACAATAGGATAACAGCTGATGAACATTAAATATCAAGTGGGGTGATCTAGATTGCAGCAAAAGAGTGAACGTTTGAATGTTTGGTTGGCTTTCTCTAACATTCATACCCATCTGAACGAGAAGCTGGAACAAGCTCTGCTTCAACAATATGACTTATCTTTGAAGGAATTTTATGTGTTAAACTTCATATATAATGCGGAGGGTAAGGAATTACGCCTACAGCAACTTCAAGAACTAGTGGGGTTGAGCCAAAGTGCTACTTCCAGGCTCGTCGTTAGGATGGAAGCCAAAGACTGTGGGGCTCTGGAAAGACATGCATGTGAAGATGACCGGCGTGGCATTTACACTCGTATTACCGAGCTTGGAGAGAATAAATACAAGAAAGCACTTCAAACGTTTAATCAGGTCTTGCAAACTGAATTGGAACAGGATGGATTTGAGACTCGATTAGAGAACCTCACTAAAGAATTGTTCTAAGGCTAGGGTGAATATAGGGTAATTAATCATTTACCCTATAAGAAGACTTGACACTCATTAGAATATCCTTTAAATTAAATGCATGCGCATGAATTTAATATGGATGCGGTGATTCATGTATAAAGGAGGTATTGAACATGAAGGTATTCGTCGTTGGATCAAATGGACAGATTGGTCAACAGCTCATTCATCTTTTGAAGAATAGTGAAGAGCACACCGTTCTTGCCATGGTACGAAAACAAGAACAGGTAGATTCATTTGCAGCACAGGGTGTGGAAACGGTGCTTGCCAACTTGGAAGGTACGGTTGACTCACTTGTAGCTGCTGCAACGGGTTGTGACGCAATTGTATTTGCAGCTGGCTCTGGTGGTACAACGGGATATGATAAAACACTCCTCATTGATCTGGATGGTGCCGGGAAAACTATTGAAGCGGCTCAAAAAGCGGGTATTGATCGATTTATCATGGTGAGTGCGATCCAAGCCAATAATCGTGATAACTGGCATGATAACACCCTTCCATATTATGCAGCGAAGCACTATGCTGATAAATTGTTAGAAATCAGTGGATTAACATATACCATTATACGTCCAGGGATTCTAATGAATGAACCAGGAACAGGTAAAGTTTCTGCTGCCGAGAATATCACAACCGGTAACATTGCTCGTGAAGATGTAGCTCATGTGATTTTGGCCAGTTTGAGTGAGAAGAATACCTACAAGCGTTCATTTGATCTAATCGCTGGTGAGGATACAATATTTGAGGCATTGAGTGGGCTCTGATCCAAAACAAAATTTTCGACGATATCTGATGAGTTAAGAGAGGGCTATACAATGATTATGTTGATGCTTTTGACCTTCATATTAGGTATCTTCATCGTTGTACGTCAATTTTGGCCAGTACGCAATCTTGAATATATAGATTATCAAGCATTTCTCAGACAAGAGCGTGATTTTCGGCAGTATAAAGTGATTGATATTCGAGATGCGACGGATTATATGGCTAATCCTACTCCGGATACGATTAACATCTCATTGGGACGGCTTGCTTTCACATGGGAAAAATACCTTCTTCGAGAAGATAACGTAATTATAATGTCACCTGGTATGCTTCAATCCAAAAAGGCTGTCCGTATTTTGCGAAAGCATGGATTTGAATGTCTTTATGTGATGAAGTAAAAGTTAAATGTGAGTTCTAAATCATACAGAGTTATTAATTGTAGGCATTTATTCGATGCTTGCGCATGCATTTTATTATACGTGATTCATGAAAAGGGGAGTTTTATTTTGATGACAGATTTGTTTAGTCCATATTCTTTTAAAAGCCTAGAGCTTAAAAACCGTGTCGTAATGGCTCCAATGTGCCAATATTCAGTTGATCAAAAAGATGGTATTGCAACAGATTGGCATTATATGCACTACGTCAGTCGTGCCGTGGGAGGAACAGGTCTCATTATTATTGAAATGACAGATGTGGAACCGGATGGCCGGATCTCAGATTATGATCTTGGACTGTGGTCGGATGAACAGATCCCAGCTCTGAAGCGGATCGTCGATGCGTGTCACAGTTATGGTGCCAAGGTCGGTATTCAGATTGCTCATGCGGGCCGCAAAGCAGAAGATGCCGAAGTTCCAGTTGCTCCATCCGCGATCGCCTTTGATGAGAATTCCAAGCAACCTAGAGCGCTCACAACGGATGAAGTTAAAGGAATGGTTGAAAAATTCCGGAGTGCTGTAGCTCGTGCTGTAAAAGCGGGCTTTGATACAATTGAGATTCATGGTGCACATGGTTACTTAATTCATCAATTCCATTCTCCACTAACAAACAAGCGTGAAGATGAATACGGTCAAGATTTAACGTTATTTGGCCGGGAGATTATTCAGGCTGCTAAGGCAGAGATGCCCGAGGATATGCCCTTGATGATGCGTATTTCAGCCAAAGAATATGTAGAAGGTGGCTATGGCATTAACGAAAGTTCCGAGTTTGCCAAAGCATATCAAGAGGCAGGTGTTGACGTATTTGACATCTCATCTGGTGGCGAGGGACCTATCGCTGCATGGGGCAGACCAGGAACTCACGCGGCTTATCAAGTACCTCTCGCTAAAGCAATCAAAGAGGCTCTTGATGTGCCCGTGATTGCTGTTGGAAGACTCGATGATCCTAAGTTGGCGAATGCAGTCATCGGCAATGAAGAAGCTGATCTCGTTGCAGTTGGCAGAGGTCTGTTAAGAAATCCTTACTGGGCCTTGGAAGCTGCGTCTGCTTTGCGCAAGACAACGGAAGTTCCAAAACAATATACAACTGGCTTTTAATGTACTAATGATTTAATGTTAATCATCTAATGATCTTCATTAATACATGAATAAGAAAGGACTCCTCTGACAAAACAGAAGGAGTCCTTTTTTGGGTTAAACTAGACAAGGTAAAGAAACATAATAGCCAGTCATCATCAATAGAGTGAAGTCGTTTCATCGCTTCTGCCTCTCAAGCGTTTAATATCTTCTCTGGGCGGAAATCCGAACATGCGAGAATATTCACGGCTGAATTGGGAAGGGCTCTCGTAACCTACCTGAAATGCTACATCTGCTGCATCGGTGGATTTGGATAATAACAAGCGGCGAGCTTCTTGCAGCCTTAGTTGTTTTTGAAACTGAATCGGACTCATGGCAGTCACTTCTTTAAAGTGTCTGTGCAGCGAGGCAGTACTCATATTCGCCAAATCCGCCAGATCCTCGACCCGAAAATTTTGCTCAGAGTGATTCATAATATATTCAATAACGTCTCTGATTCGATAGGTATGGCTGCCCTCCATGGTAGCTTGTTCCAGGGCAATCCCATGTGGGCCTTTCAGAACTTTATAGAGAATTTCCTTTTTGAACAAAGGAGCGAGTAGTGGGATATCTTCCGATTGATCTTCCAACAAACGGGCTAACCTGATGACTGCATCCAGCAGAGATGGCTCTGCTTGGCTGACAAACATCGCACGTCTCGTTGTTTTCCGCGGTCTTGCTGGGAAATCGGAATGGTTCAATACCTCCAGAATCTCACTGGATGTGAATTCAAGTTTGAGGGCCAGATAGGGAGCCTCAGACGAGGCTTGAATCACTTGTCCACTAACCGGCAAGTCAACGGTTGCCACGATATAACTTCCTGGACCATACCGGAAACGATCCTGTCCCAGCAGGACCTCTTTCTCACCCTGAACGATAATGCAGAAGGATGGTTCATTCACTCTAAATATAGGTTCAGTAACGACCGATTCACGGATTAGAGATAATGAAGGGATTGCCGTCGGGTGCACCCCATCCTTGTTGGAATAACGGTCAATGAGTGTGGCTAATTCGTTTTGTTGTTCGTGTATTTGATCAGACATGCAAAGTTCTCCTTTTTTCCTCACAACATAATAATCACATTCTATCGTATATTGACCGGAGGCGGTAGAAAACGGATAGGAATAGGCAAACATTTGATGTGAATGGATAAGACATTCTGATTGCTGGTTACATAATCACAAGTACACAGGTCATGATATACAACAAGTACAGAAGATATACACTTACGGTTCAGCTAATACATGATAAGATGAGAATGAAAAGGGTATCTGCATCTTTTATTTACTGATCGTTCCCGATGTGTTAGATTGATTTTGGGAGGGAAGTCGAATGGCTAGAAGTAAAGAGTTTGAAGTGAATGAAGTATTGGATAAAGCAATGAAGATCTTCTGGGAACAAGGTTACGAGAAAACGTCGATGAGTGACCTGGTTGAGCATATGGGAATTCATCGCAGAAGTATATATGATACATTTGACGACAAACATTCGCTGTTTTTGCAGGCAATGGATCGTTACAGAGGTAAGGTCAGCACCACATTACTTGCAGAAATCAAGGCATCCAAGACGGCAGTGGAAGCACTGCATAAAATTTTCGATGTTATGATCAGTGAAGCAGAAGAGACACCATCGGGTTGTTTGATCGTGAACTCGGCTGTGGAGCTAGGCACACGTGATCAGGAAGTGGACAACCGATCTCTTGAATCGTTTAACGAAGCTGAGCGAATGTTCGAGCAGATTATTCAATGGGGGCAGCGGGAGGGAGAATTCTCTTCTGATCATGATGCGAAGGAAATGGCAGAGTACCTGCACAATATTTCTGTCGGCATTAGAGCCATGGCAAGAACCTCGACGGAAAAAGAAAAACTAAACCGTATTATCAATGTAACGATGAAACTTTTGGAAAAAAGATGAGCAGAGACGTACCACAAAAAGTAGCTTGAAATCCGTTAGAGGACTTCAAGCTACTTTTTGTGTTCGCAAAATTTTCAGAATAGAAAGCATGAACCATCAATTGGTGATGGCATTTTCCATCGGTTTAATTTTGTGAATCTCTTCGGTCCCAGCCTTCAAAGCTGTTTCGTAGTAGGAGCGTTTGTGCTCGATGACTTCCATGGTTCTTCTTAGTTCCTCCATTTGTGCTTCCACAATAGCTTTTCGCTCCGTAAACATGTCATATCTTTGCTTCAGCGAGGAGTCCCCTTCAGAGCACCATTCAATGAAGTCCTTAATGTCTTTAATAGGCATCCCGGTCAGCTTCAGACATTGGATGATCTTTAGAAAGTCAATGTCGGAGTCTTTGAACAAGCGTGTTCCGCTCGTGGTACGTTCCACAAAAGGCATGAGTCCTTCCTTGTCGTAGTAACGCAATGTATATACCGTAAGGTCTAATTTTTTGGCAACTTCACCGATTGAATAGGTCATTTAGAATGAATTCCTTTCTACTAGGGGTAGACTTCGAGTTAACTCTAGGATTGATCCGAGTGAATTCTAACATGTTGGATTACTGGATGTCAAAGTACGTTGGAGATAAAAAAATAAGATAAACATTTGACCTAGAGTTAACTCGAGGGGGTAAGATTATTTTGAACTTTAAATTACGAGGAGGTTATACCATTGATTATAGCTAAAGCCAGAGCCGTTGACGGACCAGACCAACAATTCAGAAGTGCTGAAATTAAACGACGTGATCTGGATACCAATGATGTATTAATCGAGATTAAATATGCAGGTATTTGCCATTCTGACATCCATACTGCCCACGGTGAATGGGGACCTGTGAATTATCCACTCGTTCCTGGACACGAAATTGCCGGGATTGTAACGGATGTAGGAACCGGAGTATCCAAATACAAGGTCGGTGACCGAGTAGGGGTCGGATGTATGGTGGACTCTTGTGGTGAATGTGTTAACTGTCGCAAAGGTGAAGAGCAATACTGTCTCAAAGGAAATATTCAAACTTACGCTGGAGTAGACAAATACGGTGAGCCTACGCAAGGTGGATATTCAACTCATATTGTTGTTGTAGAGGATTTCGTCGTTCGCATCCCTGATAACATTGCACTTGATGCTGCTGCACCTTTGCTGTGTGCCGGTATTACGACGTATTCACCACTTCATCACTGGGGAGCTGGCCCAGGTAAGAAGGTTGCCGTTGTAGGTATGGGTGGTCTTGGTCATATGGCTGTCAAAATTGCACATGCGATGGGTGCCGAAGTAACGGTTCTCTCCCAATCCTTGAGCAAAAAAGAAGATGGACTGCAATTTGGTGCAGATCACTACTTTGCCACAAGCGAACCGAAAACATTCGAGAAACTTGCAGGCACCTTCGATCTGATGATTAACACAGTAAGTGCTAATATTGATATTAACGCTTATTTCTCACTGCTCACGCTGGATGGTACACTTGTGAACGTAGGTGCTCCTGCAGAGCCTTTAGCTGTTAATGTATTTTCTCTTATCGGTCATCGCCGTTCATTCGCAGGTTCCATGATTGGTGGCATTCGTGAGACGCAGGAAATGCTCGATTTTTGTGCAGAACATGATATTGTACCTAATATTGAGGTCATCTCCGCCGATCAGATTGACGAAGCATACAAACGTGTATTGGCTTCCGACGTGAAATATCGCTTTGTTATTGATAACAGCACAATCTAAGTGTGAAGTGTGTAATATTAATAGTTAAAGATAGAAGAAAGCAGCTACCGCCAAGGTCAGCTGCTTTTTGCTTATCAGTTTGTTAATTGCTGATTCGTTCTACTACCCGCGCTCTTGTCGCAACGAACAGAAGATACCTGCGTCTAATAACTAGTTAGAAAAATATGAAGGAGTGGAATGAGAGAGATGGCAGCATCATTTTCACATCAGCCCGAAGGGTATGAATGTCCATTTTGTCATATTTGGGGTATCGAGCGACCTGATCAGGGAACAAAGCAAAGGGATATCATCTATCAGAATGAAAAGGTAACGGCATTTATAGCAGGCAAATGGTGGCCAAACAATAAAGGACATGTTCTTATTATTCCGAATCAACATTTCGAGAACATCTTTGAACTCCCTGCGGATTACGCTGTTGAAATACACCGTGCGGCTCAGCTTACAGCATTTGCAATGAAAAGTACATATGGATGTGATGGGATTTCGACACGGCAACATAATGAACCTGCTGGCAATCAAGACGTGTGGCATTACCATCAGCATGTTTACCCTAGATACGTGAATGATCAACTGTATCTGTCAAATGGTTCTCAGTCCGATCCAGATGAACGCGCTTTCTATGCGAATAAGTTGCGTTCTTGGATAAAGGAAAACATTTAAAGTCTAGCAGGCTGCTCATTTTTTGTTGAGTTATCGGGCAGATAAGGGTTTTTGAATTTGATATTCATGATAGAATGAGTTTGAATGGGGCAAATTAAATAGTATATTTCATGATATAGGGGGAACCAATGGAGACCTTTGCAGAATTTATAGCACGCATCGATAATCCGGAACACCAGGCACGGACGGAAGAAGTCTTGAACTGGGTCACTGAAAAATTCCCGAAATTAAAACAAAAAATAGCCTGGAACCAACCGATGTTTACCGACCATGATACCTTTATCATTGGTTTTAGTGTATCCAAGCAACACTTGGCTGTTGCTCCCGAGAAGGCAGGAATTAATCGTTTTTCGGAAGAAATCACGCAGGCGGGTTACGATCATACCAAAGAATTGATACGGATGAAGTGGAAACAGGAGATTGATTATTCATTACTTGAGCGAATGATTGAGTTCAATATAGCGGATAAGGCAGAATGTTCAACTTTCTGGCGTAAATAAATCATGATAAAAAAGAAGACCCCCAACTTCCGAGTACGGAAAGGGGGGTCTTCTACATTGTAAGCAAAAGCGATTATTGAGCACCTACAACAGGGTGAGGCACATAGGGCTCTTCAAGGAATGAGACGTCTTCTGAGGTCAACTTAACGGAAAGAGCACCTACCGCATCTTCCAGATGCGATATTTTGGTGGCACCAATAATTGGAGCCGCTACAGTGTCTTTTTGTAGTAACCACGCAAGTGCAATGTGTGTGCGAGGGACACCGTATTTTTCTGCAATGGATGCAACTCGTTCAACAACAAGCTGATCTGCATCGCTAGTCGCATTGTACTTGGATTTCTGAATTTTGTCTGTCTCGGATCGGAGTGTCGATACGGACCAGTCACGGGTTAACCTGCCTGAAGCAAGAGGACTGTAGGGAGTCACACCAATCTTTTCTTCCTTGCATAAAGGCAACATTTCACGTTCTTCTTCACGGTAGATGAGGTTCAAGTGGTTTTGCATGGAGACAAACTTGGTCCAACCATTTTTTTCTGCTACATGTAATGCTTTTTGGAACTGCCATGCGAACATGGCTGAAGCGCCAATATATCTCACTTTACCGGACTTCACCACATCATGTAAGGCTTCCATGGTTTCTTCAATAGGCGTATTGTAGTCCCAACGATGAATGATATACAGATCTACATAATCCGTTTCCAATCGTTTCAGGCTTTTATCAATCTCACTCAGGATGGCTTTTCTGGAAAGGCCAGAACCGTTGGGTCCTTTATGCATTTGTCCGTGTACTTTGGTAGCAATGACAACCTCATCCCGATTGGCATAATCCTTTAATGCCCGACCAAGGTATTCCTCGCTCGTACCTAGAGAGTATACATTAGCTGTATCGAAGAAATTAATGCCTAGATCCAGTGCTTTTTTGATCACGGGGCGAGAATTTTCTTCATTCAGTACCCATTCATGAACCCATTTACTGGCGTCCCCAAATCCCATACATCCCAGGCAAAATCGAGATACGTCCAAGCCTGTATTACCAAGTTTCGTATATTCCATGTTATGTTCAAATCCTTTCTAATGTTTATTATTGCCACCTGTATGGTGATCTATTTACACATTATTATGTCATAACAAATGTGACAACCTGTACCACATTTCTATCAAACTTTTGCCTATTCCTATCATAATCTCTGAATCTGAATCAGTTGAGGCTATTAAAGTTCTCATATAAAAAGAACAAGCCACTCGTTTCTCCGTTGGAGATTCAAAGGGCTTGTTCATAAAATATTATTTAATCATTGTTTGATGAATCCAATCGCTTATTTTGGTTAATTTAAGATTGGCTTTAATGTTATCATCCAACTCTTGATACCGTGGAAGAAGATCTGTATGCCCATCAATCCATTGGTACAATCCTTTAAGACCTGCTGCTGTCTCACTTCCCAACAAAGGCTGAATCGCTGCTTCAAAATGATCAAAAGGTAGAGACATGAAGCTGATCTTTTCACCTAATACAGCACTGAATTGTTCCGCTAATTGTGCACCTGTCAGGGCTTCTAATCCGGGTGCTGGGATAATGCTTCCTGCCAATTCCGAATGAGTCAAGGCATAATAGTGGAATTGAGCTGCATCGTTTAAGCTAATCCAGGAGATCGGCTTGTCTGCTGGTACCGGGTAGGCCAAAACGCCATTGTTCAGTATTCCGGGAATCAGGAAGTTTTCCAAGTATACAATGGGTTCCACAATGATATATGGAAGACCGCTTTGCTGCAATTCATGGATAACTTCACGTTTCAATTCAATTCCTTTGGAATGGGTGATAGGGTCAGGAACATAGGTACCCGTGTTAACAACAATCAATTTAACGTTTGCCTGTATAGCAGCATCAATTGTATTTCTGGTATATTGTCTGATCTTATCCGGATTGAACTCAACCGGCAGGTTTAGGAATACTTTATTTACACCTTCATGCGCCGTATGAAGCTGTTCCACATCAGATAGATCCCCGATGAAAGCTTCAATGTTTTGTTCCTTTAGTGTTTTGGCTGTTGCCTCATTTCGAGTAATCGTGCGAACCTCACAACCGTGTTGAACGAGTAATTGAGCGACAGCGCCGCCTTGGGAGCCCGATGCCCCATATACTAAAAATCGATCATTCTGTGTCATAGTGGTCAATAACTTCCTTTCAATATGTGATTGGAATGAATGAGTTAACACTCAGCAATGACCTCAGCATAACGAATTTAGAATAGGAGCGTAAGTACGCACATTAATGATATAGAGTATCCCTTAGGATACTATGGGAAGGCGTTTTACATATGTTTCGATCCCCAATCACCTAGCTGAAACAAGATCGAAGTCAGGCTTTGTCCTTTTTCTGTAAGGGAATATTCGACTTTAGGCGGAACTACAGGGTGGGTAACACGGTTTATCAAACCAGCTTCTTCAAGTTCTCGTAATTGCCTGGTTAACGTGCGATGCGTAATGGGGTCAAGCATTTTCTGTAATTCATTGAATCGAATTGTTGAATGGCGGATGAGCCGATTTATAATTAATAGCTTCCATTTCCCACCAATCATATTGACTGCAAACTCAACAGGACAACGGTCCTCCACAGGTTCTATATTCATATTTATGTATCCCTCCCAAAAGCATCAACTCATGTTTCATGTTTCGTTCATTTTATCGAATTTATAAAGGGGTGTATAGCTTACAGCGCATTCAGGGTATGAACCATGCCCAGGACACAAAAAAAGATGCCCCCAGTGTAGCTCGAGGGACACCTTATATAAATTATTGTTCAACTCAGACAGAACGAAAAAAAGCATTGAACGTGAAAAAAAGCCATGATATAATCTATAGCGCAATTGACATTTCTATTGAATATAAAGGATGAATCATTATTTCTCCTAATTTAATTTTACATCCGACATTCCGATTTGTCAATGCTCTTTTTTTGGTCCTAATAAATGGAAAAGGGAGTGGACTCATTCATGGATAAAACAAACGAATGGAAGTTGGAAGAGGACAGATTAGTGCAGGTGAGGAATAAACTTCAGGCACGACTCGACGAGCTGGAACCGAAGGTTGCCGGACTGCATGAACAGGCTGCCGAAATTCGTAAACGGTTCTGGGAAGAAGTGACGATCAATACGAGTTCGTACAGTGATTTTGAAGATGCATTCTATACCATTAATCAGCAGTCCAGAGTGTTGGCCGAGAGGGAGCGCGGGCACAAGCTGTCAACACAACAATGGAAAAATACAAAGAGACTGCTTCCAACGCCGTATTTTGGCCGTTTCGACTATAAGGAAAAAGGCATGACATTGACTGAACAGATCTACATCGGCGTATCATCCTTCATGGATGAAGATGGATTGAACTTTCTAATCTATGACTGGCGTACGCCAATTGCGAGTTTGTACTATGATCACTCTCCCGGGCCAGCAAGTTATGACACACCTTCAGGACGAATTGAAGGAAAGATGGAGCTCAAGCGTCAATTTCAGATTCAACATGGGCAGATTCATAGCATGTTTGATTCAACTGAGACGATTGGTGACGAATTGTTGCAGCAAGTGCTCGCCAAGGGTGCAGACTCACAAATGAAGAGCATTGTAGCAACGATCCAGAAGGAACAAAACGCCATTATTCGTGATGATCGAAGCCGAATGCTTATCGTTCAAGGGGCAGCTGGCAGTGGCAAGACGTCCGCTGCGTTACAGCGAGTGGCCTACTTACTATACAAACACCGCCAGACCGTCAAAGCAGATCAGATTGTACTTTTCTCCCCGAATCCGATGTTTACCAGTTATACTTCCACCGTGCTCCCGGAACTTGGCGAAGAAAATATGCAGCAGACGACTTTCCAGGAATATCTGAATTATTGGCTGGATTCCTCCTTACGACCAGAGGATGCCTTTGATCAGATTGAATATGTGCTGACAGCCCAAGAAGATCCGGGATATGAAGCTCGTCTGGAGGCGATTAAGTACAAAGCTTCCGAGACATTCCTGCAAGTGCTCCAAAACTACGGTAAGTGGCTGGGGCGGGAGGGCATACGGTTCAACGGCATTCAATTTCGGGGACGTGAATTCATCACTTCAGATCGAATCAAGACCCAATTTTACAGTTTGGATCAAAATCTTACCTTGTCCAACCGCATACTTCTTTTACAGGAATGGCTGCTGAGAGAACTTGTTTCGCTGGAACGTCTGGAACGGGAAGCAGACTGGGTTCTGGAGGAGTTGAATTATCTGGACACAGAAGAGTACGTGGAAGCTTTCCGCATGTTGCACAAAGAAAAGCCTGTGTTTGATGTGGCGGAAAAATACGCAGCACGAGATAACGGGAATAACAGTGCAGTGCAAGATGAGGGTGCCTTTAACTTTGCAGTGCAGGAAGAGGAGTTGCTTCGTCAGAAACTGGTGAAAGACATGTTTAAACCTTTAAGGAAGAGTGTGCGGAAATTCCAGTTCGTGGATGTGAAAGGCATATACGAACAACTATTTGTAGATGAAGCCGCTTATCGAGAACAAACGAATGGGGCAATCCCCCCGCAGCACTGGCCTGAGATCTGTAAACAGACCAAAGAAATGATTTTTCAGAACAAGCTGTTCCATGAGGATGCTACTCCGTATTTATATGTAAAAGAGATGATCGAAGGCGTCCGAACAAACACGGAGATTCGTTATGTCTTCGTGGATGAAGGTCAGGATTATTCGGCGTTTCAATATGAATATCTTAAAAAGCTGTTTCCTCGTGCCCGCATGACGGTGCTGGGGGATTTCGGGCAAGCGATCTTTATGCAGGCTACGGATTTGGCAGCATCCAACTCGCCACTGGTTCACCTTTACGGAAAAGGCGAAACTACATTGATACGCCTTGTACGCAGTTATCGTTCAACCAAAGAGATTGTTGAATTCACGAGACAGATGTTACCAGGGGGAGAAGAGATAAGACCGTTTGAAAGGGGAGATCAGAAGCCTCTTTTAACAAAATTGAAGGACGAAAATCTGCGTGGTGCACAGATTCTCACAGACATCGCCGCGCTTAAGGCGGAGGGGTTTGATTCCATCGCTGTGATTACGAAAACCGCAGCTGAAAGTCGTGATGCCTATGAAAGGTTGCAAAGTCAAGGCGGCGAAGGGTTACAGCTCATAACAAAGGATACACAGATTTTCGAAAAAGGGATCATGGTTATTCCTGTGTATCTCGCCAAAGGCGTTGAGTTCGATGCTGTCCTGATCTATGATGCTTCACCCGTCGCTTACAGCCAGGAATATGATCGCAAGCTTCTGTATACGGCATGCACACGGGCCATGCACCGACTTCATCTATATACAGTGAGTGACTGGTCACCATTTGTGCAGGCGTTACCTGCGAATCTGTATGACATAAAATCATAATCCATATGTAAATCCGTTCTCAATGAAGGACCAAAGAAAGATGCTCGGAGCCTTATTTCAAAGGTTATCGGGCATCTTCTTTTTATAAAGACATGAATCATAAAAGTTATTCTTTACTGATCGTTCCTGATGTGATAGATTGTTATTGGGAGTTATGAGAATGATCATTCCCATAACAGCTCAAAAATAAATACATTCTCAATGAGAGGAAGTAATAATAAATGAATATTTCCAAACAAGTTGCTATTGTAAGTGGGGCTAATCGAGGGTTGGGCAAGGAACTTGCTCTTGAACTGTTGGCGAGGGGAACCAAAGTGTATGCTGGCGCACGAAACCCTGAATCAATTGATCTGCCGGGGGCAATTCCACTGGAACTCGATATTACGGATTCACAATCTGTCATGGCTGCAGCTGAGGTAGCCAGTGATGTAACCCTTCTAATCAATAATGCTGGTTCCGCTACGGGTGCTTCTCTGCTCACGGGTGAGCTGAACGATATTCACTTGGAATTCAATACACATGTATTCGGTACGCTCTCAATGATTCGTGCGTTTGCACCGGTGATAGAGAAGAATGGGGGCGGTTCGATATTGAATATCCTGTCCGCTCTATCTTGGCTCAGCCTTGGTAACTCAGGTGCATATTCAGCTGCAAAATCCGCTCAGTGGGGAATTACGAATGCATTACGTCTGGAATTAGCCCCTAAGAACGTTAGTGTTGCCGGATTGCACGTAGCGTTCATGGATACGGATATGACGGCAGGTATCGACGCACCAAAAACGAGCCCAACGGATATTGCCAAAATTGCAATAGATTCCATCGAAGCGGATCTCTACGAGATTATTGCTGATGATACCAGTCGGAATGTACAACAGGGTCTTGCTGGTGGTGTGGCTGCCCTTTACCCGCAATTGTTTCAAAAATAGAGAAGTGTAGATGCATTTTCTCGTTATAAATAAAACAACCCCCACCAGATATGGTGGGGGTTAAGTACGTCATGAAGTCTGTAATTCCATTCCTTCAAGAACGGTGAGGATATGAGGTTTAACCTTTAACTGCACCGGCAGTAAGGCCGCTGACAATATATTTTTGCCCGAATAGATACAGGATGAATACAGGCAGTGAAGTAAGCACGAGATTGGCGAAGATCAGATTCCAGTCCCGGCTATATTTGCCGTAGAAATTGTAGATCGACAGTGGCATCGTCCATGTGGAACTGTCTGTCAGGAAGTACACGGGAATCGTGATGTCATTCCATACGGACATGAACACCATGATCGCTACCGTTGCGTTAACGGGCAGGATGAGCGGTGTGACGATGCGGAAGAACACGCCGAACACACTTGCTCCTTCCAGAAATGCCACTTCGTCCAGCGCTCTTGGAATGGTTTTGATGAATCCACTATACAAGAATACACTGAAGGCTGTATTTAACGCGGCGTAGATCAAGATGACACTAGTGATGCTGCCGTAGAACCCCAATCCCTGTACAACCCGTATGGTTGTAATAATCGACATTGGCGCAATCAGTCCCATGAAGAAATACATGTAGATCGTGTCGGATAATTTGGTTTCCCGACGTGCCAGAATGAATGCTGCTGCCGAAGAAGCAACGATATTAATGATGGAAGATACGCCAGTAATCAAAATGCTGTTGAAAAACGCTCGCGACAGACCGCCTTCCTGGAAGACACGAACATAGTTCGAGAACTGCCATGTTTCCGGAAAACTCAGGGAGAAGCTAAGCACTTCGGCGCTGGTTTTGAAAGAACCAAAGATCAGAATGACAAGCGGCAACAGAACGATAAGAGAGGCCAGAATCAGGAAACCTTCCACGATATAGTTGCGGATGGCGAGTTTGCGTGTGTAGCCCATGTTATTCCGTAACCTCCTTACGCCGCATGAAGATCAATAGCGGTATAGCGATAATGGTAACGACCACGAACAGAAGGGTGTTGACTGCCGTACCAAGTCCCCAGTTACCTTCGCCGAAAGATCGCAGAATGATCGTACCTACGACCTGGGAAGCGTTACCCGGGCCACCACCGGTCATGACATATACTTCGGAGAATACTTTGAGTCCACCGATCAATGTCAACATCAGGTTAATGTTAATCGCGGGCAGCAAGAGTGGTAGTGTGATTTTGAAAAAACTTCTCCACGAACTTGCGCCATCAATCTTGGCTGCTTCGTAATATTCTTGAGAAATGGACTGCAGGCCCGCCAGATAGATGGCCATCTGGAACCCGGCACTCTGCCAGATTGAGACGATGGCAATCGTCCAGATCACAATCGAGGGATTGGTCAGCCAAGCTTGGCTTAACGAATGTAATCCTACAGATTCCAACAAATTGTTGATTGTACCTTCGGTACGCAACATGGGAGTGAACAGAATGCTGATCACAAGGATGCTGAGAATGGAAGGGGAGTAGAAGATCGCGCGCAGCAGGTTCTTTGTTCTTAATCGCATGTTAAGTCCTACGGCCAGCAATAGGCCGATGACATTTTTGCCAACAACGGTGACGATTGCAAATATCGCCGTGTTTTTCAGCGCCAGAATAAGCGTTTTGTCCGAGAAAATTTTCTGGAAATTATCCCATCCGATGAACTTCAGCTCCAGCCGATCCAGCCGCCAATCCGTGAATGAATAATAGAAAGCGGCGAGAGCAGGCACAACAAAAAAGATGGAGTAGATAATCATTGCGGGAAATATCATATAATACGAGTACAGATTTTTAGTCCTTTTCATGTCTCACACTCCGTTATAACCAGGCAGCATAACGGTCGATCTGTTATGCTGCCTTATATTTCACTCTTTAGAAACCTTCTACACCTTTATCCTGCATTAGCTGACTGAACTTCTCATCCCAGGATTTCAGTACTTCTTCAGGTGACAATCCACCCGCGAATTGATCCTGCAACAATCGGTACAGTTCGCTGCGATCAACCAGCATGAAAGCATCCGTTGTCAGCACGGTTTTCTTCGGCGTAATATAGTTGTCTACAATATCCTGCTTGTAAGCCGGCAATTCTGGTGTGGTGACGTCACTGAAATTGGATACGTATCCTTTGGAATCAACGATCTGTTGTGCGACATCCTTGGAAGCAATATAGTCCAGGAACTGTTTGGCTTCATCCAGATGTTTGGATTTCTTCGGAATGAACAGTTGTCCGCCCAGTGGACTTGCACCCAGACTGGCATTATCCGACGATGGAATCGGGAATACGCCCAGTTCCATATTTGGATCTTGCTCGGCAACGCCTTCAATTAACCAATCGCCCATAAACATCATGGCAACTTCCTTGTTCAGGAATTTACCCACGGCCATGTCATAGCTGTCACTAAGCACATCCGTGTTGGTGTACCCTTTGGTGTAAATCTCGTATTGTTGTTCCAGGAATGTTTTGAATTCCGGGATATCAGACCATTTTTTCTTATTGCTGTTCAACTCATCAAAAAAAGTCGGTTCATTTTTGGCTACAAAATCGGCAAAAGCTGCAGCAGGCCAGATGTTGGCAGCCCAGGCATCTTTATAAGGCATGAATACAGGTGTAATGCCACTTGCTTTGATTTTTTCACAGATTGCCAGGAATTCTTCGTAGTTGGTTGGAATCGATAACCCGAGTTCTTCAAAGATTTGTTTGTTATAAACGACCCCTTGCATCCCCGTATCTTGGCTGACATGGAAGCTGTAGAGATGACCACCAGAAGAGAGGACCTCTTTGTTCACAATTCTGCTCGCCCAAGGCTCGTTATCCAGAATCTCGAAGTTACGTTCAAGGTTTAGGTCTGTGACTGCGCTCGCCAGATTGTACTGAATAATGTCAGGCGTTTCATCTACAGCCAGTTTGGTTTGCAGTACCGTTGTTGTTTGTTCCGCTGGAATCAGCTGCAAATTGACACGAATGTTCGTTTGTTTTTCGAATGCATCGAGAATGTCCTGCTGGATGAAAGCAGAGTCCTGAGAACTTTTAGAGATTGCCAGCTCCAAAGTGACTTTGCCACTCTTGCTGTCCCCGCCAGCAGCTGTGCCGGAATCCGTACCTCCTGATCCACAAGCCGTTAACGAGACCGATAATAAACTGGCCAGAATAATGGAAATCGCCTTTTTTCTTTTTATTGTTTTCAATGCAAATCCCCCTCTAAAACGTTTGGTGAATCCGTTTACAAGTCCGATTATAGATTCTTTTTCCTCGCCGGTACATGTCTGTGCTTGAACGTTGATGTGTAAAATTCTGAACTTGAAATCGCTATCATTTCATGAAATACCGTGATAGAGTAGACATGAATGTAAGGGGATTTCACATCATGTCAGAACAGGAGGGCATCTCTGAGAATGGCAAAGTTCATACATAAAGCAACTCAATTCAGTTTGCAGACGAAGGTGTTTTTGACGTTTCTGGCTCTGCTTTTGTTCGTGCTGGGCTGTTTTATCGTGTATGTGAATGTGATCGTTGTTCGCCCGCTCAAACTGAAAACGGAGCAGGATACACTCGTGACCGCTATAAAGGTAAGAGAGCAAGTTGATCTCTACGTAGAACAACAGAACCAGATGTCGCAGCGAATATTATCCAGCAAAAATATATTTGCAGCCATGGACAAGAGCTCCTCAGCGCATAGTAATTATGAAAGGCTGAAACAGATTCGAATCATCAAAGACATTATGTTTCAGGCCATCGGGCCGAGTATGAATATCAAGGACATGTCCATCTACGACAATCACGGGGTTCTCCTGACATCATATCTGGGTTCGGGCAATCCTCCCGCAATCCTGAACACCATGATGGAGAGTAGTCAGGTTGGACGAGATTGGACGGAAAGTGGTTTTGTTCTGCTGCGTCAAGACGATACGATCTCCTTTGTGCGCACGATCAATGATCAGAACGGCAAGGTGTACGGTTATCTTAGCATCCAGATGGAACAGGCCTATATACAGAACTTAACGGAGGGCATTACCGCTGGCGATGTCTATATTCTGAATGAACAAGGGGAGCAGATGACGGGCTCGGAAGCGGGTGTGACATTTGCCAATTGGACAAAGCCTTCATCAGACGAGGGACTGGATGTGGACAAAAACGACAATTATATCACGCATTCCACTTCACCAAGTACAGGTTGGATCACGTATATCATAACGCCCAAAAAATCTGTCCTGGGTTCGATCCATTCGGTTCAGACGATGTCCATTCTGTTGATTACAGCACTGATGCTGGTTTCGTTTGTGTATATCTTCCTATCCACACGTAACCTGCTGTTACCCATCCGCAAGCTGCGTGGTCAGATCTGGCGCATGAACTACAGCAATATGAATCTGAAAGTGGATGAAACGCCGAAGAATAATGATCTGTTATTGCTGAATGAAGCTTTTCAGGACCTGATGGAAAGACTGCAGCAATCCATTGACCGGGAAAAATCGGCGCTTCATGAGGAAGTAAAGGCTCGTAATTCGGCGCTGCAAGCCCAGATTGCTCCTCATTTTATTCATAACGTTCTATATCTGATCAGTATTGCTGCCCAAGAGGGGAAGACCAAAGTTGTATCGGATATGTGCAAACATCTCTCGGACAGTCTGCGTTATATTGTCTCTTCACCATACGCGCATGTGACTTTGGCTGAGGAGCTTCAACATACAAGACATTATTTGTCCCTTGTACAACAAAAGTACGAAGAGGATCTGGAATGGGACATCCATGCTGACGAGCTGGCGAACGAAATCCGGTTGCCACGGTTGGTTATTCAGCCGTTTGTGGAAAATTGTATCGAACATGCCTTTGCCAACACCGCGCCGCCTTGGCGTATCCAGATTACCGTGAAGCAATATAACGGATTATGGGCTTTGGAGATCAAAGATAATGGAGAGGGCTTTCCACCGGATAAGATCCAGGAGATTTTAGCCAATATTCAGGCATCGGGTTCTGGAATGAACCAGACTTCCGTTGGTGGAACAGCCCTTGGTAACATGGGGATTATCAATAGCGTCAATCGACTCAAACTAATGTATAACAACCGGCTCTTCATTAATATATTTAACAATCATGCGGAAGAGCAACATGGAGCAACGATTCAAATCATCGGCTCACTGACAAAGGATTTTTACTAACTAGGAGGCATAGGCGATGTATAACGTTATGATCGTTGAGGATAGCAAACCGATATTACGTAATATTAAAATGCTCTTGGAAACGCTCAACTTCCCGATTCGTGTATCGGCTACGGCAACGAATGGAGAGGAAGCCTTGGCAGCGTTAAAGCAGGAACCGATTGATCTGCTGTTGACCGATATACGAATGCCGAAAATGGACGGACTGTCCCTGATTGAGCAAGCCAAAATTGCCAACCCGGATCTGAAGGTCATTCTAATTAGTGGGTACAGCGATTTTGAATACACAAGAAAAGCATTGAACCTGCAAGTGTTTGACTATTTGTTAAAACCTGTCGAGCGAGAGGCGCTTGAAGAAGTCATGGGTCGGGTAATTGACCAACTTGATCAACAGATGTCCAAGGAACTGCTGGATTTGCAGGAAATCATTCATCCTCAATGTGAGACTACGCCGAAACAGGGGGAGGAGTTTCCGCCTTTATTCAGCCAGATGTTGATCATTATGAGCAAACAGCCTTTTACCACAGGGCATGAACGATGGGTACAGGTGGATCTTGAGGGTATAGTGCAGGATTTTTTTACATTCCATGCTTGTCGTGTGTACACCAGTCAAACCCCATATCAATTTGTTGCTTTTGTTAACAAGAGTGCACTTGAGGTGTACTCTTCCGTACATGAATGTCTTGAATCGTTGCGACGGCATTTGGTTGGGCATGACATCGATGCGATCATTGGAGGACAACTTCTATTCGCTGAGTCTGGTAATCTGCCGGAGCTCTATCACCGCATGTCGTCCATTTTGTCTGAGCAGCAACGGTTGAAACAAGGATTAGCGCTGGATACCGGGAATCCGGTGTCGGTGGCCAGATCTGAGACAGGCTGTCTGGATCCCGTGCAGGAATCTGCTTTTGTACAGATGATACAGGCTCGGCAGAAAGAACGGTTTGCTCTTAAGTTATCTGAATTGCTGAATCGATGGGCAGAGGAAAATGTACATATGACCGAGGTGGAGCGGTTTATCGGATTGATTGTAGACACGTTTGCTCATCTGTACGAGGAACAGGGGTCGGGCATGAGATTGGGTCTGGAGCTTCGGTCAAGACAATTCGCCCATGCACAGTCCTATTCCGATTTTTGTCGGGAACTGACGGAATGGACGGGACAGTGCTTTGATATGCTGCAATCCCACGTTCGAAAAAGTAAAGCGATCCTGTTCGAACAGATTGACGATTACGTAAAACTAAATAAATACTCTCCATTGTCTATCAACGACATTGCCATGAAGTTTCACGTTAGCCCGTCGTATGTCAGCAGAGTGATCAAAAATGCAACGCAAATTACGTTTGTTCAGTATTATACCCAGCTTCGCATTCAGGAAGCCTGCAGACTGATGGAAAGTCAACCGGACATGAAGTTTAAGGAAGTTTCCGATTTGCTGTCGTTTAGCGATCAGCACTATTTCTCGAAGGTGTTCAAAGAGTATACGGGACTAAGTCCTACCGATTATAAACAACAGATGTCTGGTATAAAGACCCAATCATAGTTAACAAACCCTTTTTATTTATGTTATAATACTAAACAAATACGGCTTGTTACTGAATTCATTCAGGCAATACCTATGTATATTTACGCTCAAAGTCTCTTTGGGTGTGCATATATATGGGTTTTTTTGCGTTTACTTGCCGATTGATTCTACCAAAAATGGATAAAGAAAGGAAGATTCACTTTGGAAAAGAAAAAGAAAAAAAGGTCATTTTATAGGAAAGGAGGAGCCAGTTTACGATTAATGAGTACTAGACTCATTGCAGCTTTCCTTGCGGTGCTTATTATTCCCACTGCACTTATCGGTTATTTCTCGTATCATAGTGCCAAAGATCAGGTGCAACAAAAAATGACAGAGCCCATCAATACCATATTAACGATGACAGGACAGCATATTAACAATCTGATAGGGGAAAAGGCAGCATTATTGAGTTATATAGACAGTATGTATGGCTCCACTCCCAGTCAGGCGAACAACGAAACAGTACAAGTAGGAATCGACCAATTAGCTGATACATATCCTGATCTTCTTGCCATCACTGTGGGCAGCGACCAAGGTGGTGTTATATCATCTCCAGCAATAGAAGATGTAACATATGATCCACGCAGCACAACATGGTACACCAATGGTATGAGTAACAATGGATCACTCTTTTTTTCGAGTATTATGACAGATCCGGTATCCGGGAAGATTTATGTAGAAATTTCAAAGGCTCTTTCAAATCAACAAGGTGTAGCAAGTATTAAACTTGATCTGGAGCGATTAGCAAAAGAAATATCTTATGTGGATGTCGGAGGTAATGGGAGCCTGATTGTGGTTGACTCCAATCGAACCATCGCAGCTTGGTCTGGCGCCATTGTAAAAGGTGGGGGAGGAGAACTCGGCGGGGCGCTCATCGAGGGAATTCCAGTTCATCCAAATACGGCTTCAAGTTCCGATGAGCCGATGGCATTTTCTCAATTTGTCAGAACGGATCTGGCGTATGATCTAGAGGTATATAACGGTGTTAATGCTTTGACGGGGTGGAATGTCATTGCTTTGATGGGCCATGAAGACTTTATCGCCGCAGCGAAACCCATCATGGTATCGAGTCTAACCGTCATTGCTGTATCTGTATTAATTGCTGGAGTTATTATTTTCTTCATTCTGAGATCTTTTATTGTACCTATGCAAAAACTGAGAAAGGCAACCCGCAGCGTAAGCGAAGGGAATCTGTCCGAACGTGTTAATCTTAAAACCGAGAACGAATTCGGTATATTGGCAAATGATTTTGATCAAATGACCAGTTCCCTTCAATCGGTGGTTGCTGAACTTCATCAGACGTCATCGTTGTTAAGCCACTCTTCCCAAATGATTCAGGAAAGTACAGAACAAACCACCCAATCGGTTCAACATGTGGCTGAAACCATGCAGCAGACTGCGGAATCAGCTATCGTTGGGGCAGAAAATTCGGAACAAACCGCAAACGCCGTAGAAGAGATGGCGAGAGGCATCAGTACAATTGCAGAATCTGCGAGTGCCATCGTTGATTCGGCTGAAGAGACGGAGCGTGCTGTTGCTAATGGTGGGAAAACCATAAACCAGGTGGGAGAACAAATGGAACATATTCTGGGAGCTGTTGAAGAAACCTCGGCATTGATTAATGAGCTGTCCAGTCTGTCTGCCGAAGCCAATCGAATGAATGAAGCGATTGCGGATATCTCTCGGCAAACCAACCTACTATCACTGAATGCCTCTATTGAAGCATCAAGAGCAGGAGAACACGGAAAAGGTTTTGCTGTCGTTGCTGGTGAGGTGCGCACGTTATCGATGCAATCCAAACAGAGTGCGGACGACATTGGCGCTACCATTGGCAAAATGCTCGACTTGATTGCCAAATCCACATCTCTTATGAATGATAAAGTTCGCAATCAAGTCGGTGAAGGAATGCGGATCAGCCAAGAAGCTTCTGCAACCATATCGAACATTGAACAATATACAACGCATATCGTGGATCAAATTCAGGATATTTCTGCTGTCTCCGAACAGTTGTCAGCCAGTACGGAAGAAGTTTCGGCTACAGTTGCCGCGATGAGTCATATCTCTAAAGTATCGGCTGACAGTGCTCAGACAACTTCAGCAGCAGCCCAACAGCAAATGGCGGCAATGGAGGAGATATCTGCATCCTCTGCACAGCTATCCAAAACAGCTGAGAACATGCAAGAGTTGGTTCGCCGATTTAAGCTCTAGAGTAGAAGTAAGGAAAAGTGTAAAGAGATATGTAAGAGATGTGCAAGGCCTAGAGGCGCTCCCCAAATGGAGCGCCTTTCTGCGCTTAGAGAGATTAGTGAGATTAGTAAGAATGTGATGCCTCATCCCCGAACATATCCTTTTGATTCTTTTTTCGGAAACTTCGTGGTGATTCACCAACCGTTTTGGTAAATAAAATTGTAAAGTAATTGGGGTTATCGTAACCGACCAGTTTGGCGATTTCCCATATTTTTTTGTTGGTTGAGACTAATAATCGGGTAGCTTCCCCCATTCTTCGTTGAATCAGATAATGATAGGGAGAAGTGCCATAGTGATTTTTATACATATGAATTAAGTAATAAAAATCGATATGAAATTGATCTGCCAATTCTTTGAGTTTAATGTTTTGCCGATAGTGGGTATCCAAATAGTCTTTAATGCTCTCAGCAAGGTTGTTACTCCCAATAGTCTCCCCACTAGGAAGCTGTTGACGGGACTGACGATCAATGATCAGAAGTATGGCTTTCAGGACATGCCCAGAGATAGATTCATAACCATGTTCCCGGATTGAAAATTCATTGAAGAGAGTCTGCATTAACGAATGGAGCTCATCGGAATATCGGTTGGCTCGAATGATCGGAT
The DNA here is from genome assembly GCF_037969885.1 of Paenibacillus sp. FSL R7-0313. Taxonomy (NCBI): domain Bacteria; kingdom Bacillati; phylum Bacillota; class Bacilli; order Caryophanales; family Paenibacillaceae; genus Paenibacillus; species Paenibacillus sp. FSL R7-0313. Next base: position 4,911,916 of record NZ_CP150219.1, on the reverse strand, counting down.
TGTTAGAGGGAGGAATGACCCAATCCTTGCGGGTCTGGGTGCCTTCTGCAAAACGAAAGCCGCAATAAAAGGTGGATAACGGGAATTCAGGATTGGACTTCTCCTCATGAAGAGTCCCCTTATTATAAATGAGCAAGTCACCTTTTTGAGCCCAGTGTTTGGTACCGTCAATGGTGAACAATCCTTTGCCTTCAGTTACGTAGATAATCTCATGCAGATCGTCATGTTTATGCGTCGGAAAACTCCAATGGGGGTTGTCGGCCAGTTTTCCTACATAAATAATGGTGCAATCTCGGTTTGCATGCAGTTGGCCGGATTCGTGGTGTGTATTCATCTATGTCTTCCCTTCAGAATCTGTATTGAAAGTCTGTGTTGAAATGACAACATATATAATGTTTTGCAATAAAACCACAACAACCTTGATTGTCGCCATGGTATATCTGACAGTACAATTTCACTATCCAAAATGTACTATATATCGAAAGTGAAAGGATGGGAAAGTAGAAAATACATGAACTAATGATCGTAGACAGAATTAAAGCGCTTGCAACAATAGAAAGGATTAGTGAGTATTGATTTATGACTAGAAATAGAGAGAACCTACTTATTTTAACGCTTACGCTCGTTAGTTTTGTACTGGGAACAACCGAGTATGTCATCGTGGGTGTGTTGAAGGAAATTGAAAGTTACATGAAAGTATCACTTGCTGCCGCGGGTATGCTTGTCTCCGGTTTTGCGATTGCATACGCAGTGGGTACACCATTTGCCGTGGCCTTCTTGGCCAAAATATCCAGAAGAAGTTCCATATTGATTGGATTTGCAATCGTGTTAGCATTAAATCTATTGACCGTGTTCTCAACAACGTTCTCTTCTCTGATGGCCATTCGCATCGTTTCGGCCGTTGCTTGTGGACTTACGATATCACTTTCGATCTCAATCGTAAGTGACGCAGTGAACCGGGAGCGGAGAGGGGAAGCTATCGCCTGGATTTTGGGCGGATTTTCAATCGCTAATGTGTTAGGTGTTCCGCTCGGTACATTTATCGGACAACATCTGAGCTGGTCCATGACGTTTGTTGTTACGGCGTGTATAGGTGTTGTACCGTTGCTGTTCATGTTCCGTATTCTGCCACGGCAAACAACTACGATTGTCGGTTCGTTCAGTGATCAGATGTCTCTCTTTGTGAAGCCACGGATATTGCTGGCATGTCTGATCCCTGTACTGGGAAACAGCTGTATTTTCGTCGTTTTTACATACATTACACCACTCCTAAGTGAGACAATGGGTGTGCCTGTACAATGGATAAGTGCCATACTTCTGATCTATGGTGCCTGCAGCATCCTGAGTAACTGGATTGGTGCCAATATAGCGAAGGGTGACTTCCTGCCCAAGCTCAAGCGGCTTTTTGTAATTCAAGCCATCCTCTTCCTAGGAATGAGTTTTACCGTTTCTAATGTGTGGATGGGCTTGGCATTCCTGTTCCTGATTGGATGTCTGTCATCCTCCATGAGCGCGGCATCCCAGCTATATTTGTTTGATGTGTCAGGATCGATCGCGCCGGGGTCCAAAGCATTTGCATCTACACTCCTGCCTGTGGCAGCCAATGTGGGTATAGCGTTAGGCTCCGGCGTCGGGGGAATTGCCGTCAATTTGGGTGGTGTCCAGTGGGTGCCTCCAGTTGCTGTGATGCTTGCCTTGCTGGCTTTTGTCGTTACCCTGATATGCCAGCGTTCCATCCAAGTAAATTCAGACGAAACAACCACTGTAAAAGCAGCCTAGATGAGATGATGTTTAAACCAAACGGATGAATGCATATATATGGGATTGGAACTACAAACAAAGTTGCTGTTATGCGGCTTTGTTTGTTTTTTTAGTTTTCCAGCATTCCGGATGAAACGGGTTCGTAGATGATAGAGGTAGGATAATGCAATAATTCAGTGAATTTGTATAGGAAGAGATCTGATAAAATGAATGAAAAGCTGGGAGGTAAAGCCATGAAAAAGCCGATGATTGGTGTACTGCCTTTATATGATACAGACAAAAAAAGTTACTGGATGCTTCCAGATTATATGAACGCCATAGAAGGAGCAGGTGGGATTCCAATTATGCTACCTTTGACAACGGATACCGAGATCATAGCAACGCTGGCTGATCAGTTCGATGGGTTCCTGTTCACCGGGGGACATGATCTCAATCCTGAGCTGTATCATGAGCATGCAGAGGTTACCTGTGGAGAGTTATGTATTGAACGCGATATGATGGAGTCGATATTATTACAAAAGGTAATTGAACTTGATAAGCCTGCGTTTGGCATATGCCGTGGACTACAGTTATTTAACGTTATTTTGGGTGGAACGTTGTATCAAGACATTCCAACTAGTCTTCAACTTCATGGGAACAAGTTCGTTAATCATAAGCAAAGTCCGCCGTATACGAATCTTGTACATAATGTACATATTGAGAAAAATAATATCCTATACGATATTTTGCTAACAGATACGATAAAAGTGAACAGTTATCACCATCAGGGAATCAAGGTGTTGTCGGATAAGTTAACTGCCGTGGCTGTCGCTGAAGATGGACTCATCGAATCCGTGGTCATGCCGAACCGTTCATTTGTTTTGGCTGTGCAATGGCATCCAGAGTACAGCTATAAAGTAGATGACTATAGTTAAAAGTTATTTGCAGCGTTTGTTAATGCTTCTCAATCCGCACGATATAATATCCATATTGAAGACATCACCGCATAAATTTGGAGTAGAAAAAAAGACCTCCTGTTTATAAAAACAGAGGAGGTCTTTGTATTGGTGAATGTAGTCGTAATAGTAATCGTGATATTACCATTGTTGTGGAATGATTATTTTAACCCAGACTTCGTGTTGGCGTGCTCTTCAGCATTCAGGGAAGCAATCAGCTTCTCGCCTTCAACATCCAAGTTTGGCAGAATGCGATCCAGCCATTTTGGAAGTGCCCAAGCTTTGTCTCCAAAAATAGCCATGATGGCTGGGACCAAGCCCATTCGGATAATGAAAGCATCAATCAGAATGCCTACCGCCAAAGTGAAACCAATCTGTTTGATCATAACATCATCAGTGAATATAAATCCTGCAAATACAGAGACCATAATTACTGCTGCGGCAACAACTACGCGACTTACCTGATTGTACCCATGCACGACGGATTCAGTTCCGCGATGACCATGCACATAGGATTCCCGCATGGAACTAACCAGGAAGACTTGATAGTCCATCGCCAGGCCATACAGGATACCTGTCACGATGATCGGCATGAAGCTCAGCAGCGGGCCGCCGGTATCGAAACCAAAGAGCGAATGCAGCCAGCCCCATTGGAATACAGCAGTTGTGATCCCGAATGTAGCCAGGATACTAAGCAGGAAACCAATCGTTGCTTTGATGGGAACGATGATCGAACGGAATACAAGTAACAGGATGATCAGCGACAGCAGGATTATGATGCCTACATAAATAGGGAACACCTGCGCCAGTTTGGCTGACATATCGATGTTAACAGCTGTGAGTCCAGTAACTCCGAGTTTCACATCATAGGTCTGTGCGATGCTGGAATCAGCCGCGCGTAGATCAGTGACCAGTGTTTTAGTGAGATTATCGTTAGGACCCGTTTTTGGAATGAGACTGAAAATAGCTAAATCTTCTGTCATACCAAGCGGTGTGACTTGTGCAACGTTATTCTGACCTTGGAGTTCCATCACCAGACCACCCATGAGTTCCGGTGTAACTTTTGAGGAAGACTGATTAGGCTCTGCGACCAGAATAAGTGGTCCGTTAAACCCTTCCCCGAAGCCTTCGGAGATGGCATCATAGCTTTGTCTTGGTGTTGTATCCAGATTCGCTGAGGAAGCGCCAGGGATACCCATTTCCATTTTGGTAATCGGCGTCGCGGCAAAACCAAGAATGACGATGATGGCGATAATGGTAGCCCAACGATTTTTGATAACGAATTTCACCCATCTGTCCGCGACTCCGCGGCTAGTGGCTTTAGGATGTTTCGCGCTTTTCTCACGAGCTTTGGCGGAACAGATGCGTTCTCCTACCAATCCGAGTAAAGCAGGCAACAGGGTTAAAGCAACAAATACGTTGATGAGTACGGTGGCTGCTGCGACCAAAGCCATCGTAGACAAGAATGTGAGACCGATGACAAGCATACCGCACAGTGCAATAATGACGGTTAATCCGGCAAAAAATACCGCGCTGCCCGATGTACCAATAGCTCTGGCAGTGGCTTCTTTTGCGCTCAAGCCTTGATCAATGATCATTCGACGCTGGCGATTAACAATGAAGAGAGCATAATCGATTCCAACAGCCAATCCAACCATGAGAGCCAGGACGGAAGTAACACTAGGCATTTCGATGAATTTGGAGATGGAGAACGCACCACCAACTCCAATGGCAACTCCGAGGAGTGCAGTGATCAGAGGCAGACCTGCTGCAACAACGGAGCCAAGGGTGATCAGCAATACAATGACAGCAATCACCAATCCGACAATCTCAGCCGAGCCAACCCCAATCGATACCGTTTTGAGCGTTTCGCCCGGCAAGACCGTAATGTTGGTTCCTTGCTCTACTGTCATAACAGATTGAATAACGGAATCAAATACATCCTGTGTTATGGCAGACTGCTCGATTGTAAATTGGAACTGGAACAGTGCAATACTACCGTCCGAAGAGATCAGCATACCAGGTACAGGAACACCATCGACCATCAAAGGTCCATAGGGAGGAGGCGTGGTTGTTCCGGATTGTGCCGTATCGGTAGCCTGAGCGTTCTGAGCCATTTCCGCCGAAGCACCCGAATTACCCGCTTCAGCTGCATAGTCCGCAGGATTAATGACTTTGTCTAATCCGTAAACTTCATTAACACCTTTCATCATGGCAGCCAAACGTTCAGGCGTATCCAAACGCTCGTTGTCGGGTGCCTTGAAGACAACACTTCCTTGACCGCCGGAGGCGGCTGGCAGTTCTTTTGCCAATTGATCCAGTACCTTCTGTGACTCTGTGCCTTCAATCTTCATTTCAGAACTGATGTGAATACCATTGATGCTGATCATGGAGATGACAATTCCCAGAATTAAAACCCAGCCAATGATGAAGTAGGCAGGTTTGCTAAAAGCGGTTTTCCCCACTCTGTATAATAATGTAGACATTTCTCTATTTTACACTCCCTCTATGATGAATGTGGATGGTTGGCATGTTCGAATCCTGCCCGTAAATGATTAAACGTGGTTTCCAAAAATTGATCGAAGGTTAAAGCGCCGGGCTTGGTATCTTCAGTCATGACTTGTCCGGGCAGCAACACATTGAGTCTTCCATCAATTAATGGCAGTATCGATCCATATAGTGCGTTAATCAGAAGATAAGTATAGATCTCGTCATACTTCCCGTTGGATAAGTCTAATAAGGTATCTTGTGCCTGTGTCTGCATCCGGTGCATGGCTCCAAGATAATGCGGTTCTAACACAGGATAAGTCTGGGATAGTGAGAGCAGCTGATGAAGCCTTCCAATTAGTTCTGTTGTAAGTTGCATCTTGATCAGGTTATACAGTACGTCAAGCAAGGAGACGTTGTCGGGCATTTCGGTAAGTAACTCTTCGAGTTCCGTTGTATTCTGAACGGATATCGCACCTCTTGCTACGGCTTCCTCTTTACATGTGAAGTAGTTTGCAAATGTTCTACGTGAACAACCCACCTGATGCACGATATCTTCAACCGTAAAGCCATCAAGCCCATGTTCAAGGGTAAGTTCAAATGCAGCACTAGCAAGTGCTTTTTCAGTTGCTTCTTTCTTCAAATGTCGCAAGTTTCTTTTAATCATTATTCTCCGCTTATGCGTTCACCTCCAACACCAATGACTATGGTTTAATTCTTTTTAAGAAGAGCACACTTACTGTACATGTACTTTGTGAGGTTTATCATAACAAACAAGTTGCTCATTGTGCAAATTTACTCATTGTGCAATTATTTTATATGACGGCTATAGTGCGAATCAATGCTTCAACTCCTGAGGAATGAATGTTAAAATCAATAGAAAAACTTGGGGCGATAACGAGACATGAGTAGTCGTAAACAAAGTTTATTGGAAACAGCACTTGCGCTATTTTTAGAGCATAGCTATGCAAATACAACAATCCAGATGATCCTGGATCAATCAGGTGTATCCAAAGGCACATTCTACAAATTCTTCAGCTCAAAAGAAGACTGTTTATATTCGATTATTGATCAGCGTATGCAAGAGGATGTTTTCATTCGCAAAGAGCTTGAACAAAATCACTATACATCGGATTATGACCTGCTCGTAGATCAGATTGCGATTCCTATGTCTGTACCTAATAAAGAGCGAGTATGGGAATTATATTGGACGGGATTTTATTCCGGGGAGATCAACTCAGCCAAGCTGGCTACAGTTCACCTGAAATGGCTGTCCACACGCTTGATTCAGGTGTACGGGAACGACATTAGCTTATATGCCAACGAAGGGGCAATTTTGTGTTACGGCATATTACATCAGATTGCCAACACATCAAGAAGTCTAAATACGCAAAAACCGGTATGGAGCGAAGTAGTTCCAAAAGTACTAACGTACATTGAAGTGATTCTAAGAACCATGCACCAGAGAAATGAACATATTTTCGACTTTCAGTCTCTATATTTCCTGAATGCGGATGAGCGTAACGATGATATAGGTCTGGACATCGATAATTTATTGATCGAATTTGATGAGTTCAACAACCGTGTTCAAAAATCCAAGGAATCTGCATCATTAAAGCAACTTTCGAAGGGGCTTTTAGCGCTATTACAGGATCAAGAGGATTTAAATATACCTGTAATCGAAGTGGTGCTTCAGGCGTTTCACAAAGAGTACAAATCCAGTGCGTTCCAATCTGAAGCCAATAGAATGACTGAAGCCTGTTGGTGGTACTTGGAACTGGTGAAGCAACGGAATTAATATGGGGGTTGGCTCAAAGCCAACCTCTTTTTTTGCTTTTTTATGCCCCTAGTTTTCATCAATATACTATTAGTATATTGATGAAATGTTGTTATAACAGTTGTTTTATGTTGTTTAAACTATGACATTTGAAATTAAATATACGGGTAGTATATAATCGGAATGAACATATATTTCCATAGATTCGAATAACTTCACTTCGAAAGGAAGATTTATATGAATAACTCGAATAACCAGACATCAGAAAAAGTAGAATTTAATTTGTTTAGCGAAGAAAATAGTAAAGATCCATTTGCCACGTTTGCACAGATGCGTGCCAAAGGTTCCGTTGTCCCTATTCCTAATCCGATGGGTGGAGCAGGGCAAACCTGGATTGTAACTCGGATGGATGTTGCCATGGAAGTGTTGAAAGATCACTCTCGATTTACGGTAGATATGAACTCTATTGATAGTGGCAATGATATTCGAAAGAATCTATCAGGCGAGCTTGGTTCATCGGAACCCCAGACTTTTTTTACCGGAAAATCGATGCTCTTTGTTGATGAACCGGATCACCGGAGACTGCGTAGCCTGGTTTCCAAAGCGTTCACTCCAAGATATATGGAAAGCCTGCGTCCACGCGTTCAGGAAATTGCGGATGAGTTGATTGACCAATTTGAAGGCAAAGGAGAGATGGATCTTGTAAAAGACTATGCCTATCCTTTCCCAATCAACGTTATTTCCGAGATGTTGGGTATACCTCAGGAAGACCGACCTCAGATCCATGTATGGTCTGAAGCTATTGCCAAAGGTCTTGGTTTTGGTAAACAGGACCCTGCCGTAGCGCAGCACTTGCGATCATTCGCAGAGTACACCTCACAGCTTGTGGCGAACAAACGATTAGAACCTTCAGATGACCTCATCAGTCAATTGATTGCGATTGAGGAGGAGGGTGATCGACTGAATGAAGATGAATTAATATCCATGATCACGTTATTGATATTTGCTGGACATGAGACTACTTCCAATCTGATTGCAACCGGCTCTTATATTCTTCTGACCCATCCCGAACAACTGGAACAACTGAAACAAGATCTGAATCTGGTTCCTTCTGCGGTGGAGGAGTTGCTACGATATAACGGACCCGCCACTTCTTCAGGTCCTCGTTATGCAACACAGGACACGGAGTTGGATGGACAATTGATTCAAAAGGGAGATGTTGTGATTCCCCTTCTGAAATCAGCGAATCGGGACGAGCAGCAGTTCACTGACCCCGAAGATTTGGATATCGAACGCAAAATAAAACGGCATTTGGCCTTTGGACACGGCATCCATATGTGTCTTGGCGCTCCCCTTGCTCGTGTAGAAGGGGACGTGGCGTTTACTACGCTTTTACGTCGGCTACCGGATATTCAACTCAGTATTCCTCAGGAAAAGATTCAGTGGCATTCTGCTTTGTCATCACAGGGATTGGCAGCATTGCCTGTGAAATTTTAATAGATAAACTTAGTACGACCCATTGGAGTATGACGAATTTTCGTCATACTCTTTATTTGTATAGATGATAGAATGGAATGAACAAGAAACATGTTAATGGATTGAACACTGCTTAATGTAAAAGATAAAGTGGGATACATAATTTTTGTGGTGGAGGTAAACCTTATGAATAAAGATGAACAATTCATGCATAAAGCCATTGAAATTGCTCTGCAAGCTCGCAAAGAAGGAAACGAACCATTCGGAGCCATTCTGGTGAAAAACGGAGAGGTCGTCATGATTGGGGAAAATAAAATAAACACTTTTTGTGACCCTACGCATCATGCAGAAATTGGGCTTATCCGAAAGTATTGTACCGAACACCACGTGTTTGACCTGAGCGAATACACTCTGTATACGAGTTGTGAACCGTGTGTGATGTGTTCCGGTGCGATGGTTTGGTCGAATCTGGGGAGGCTGGTGTATAGTGTATCCCATGATCAATTAGCTGAAATTGCTGGTGGCAACATCATGATCGCGTGTGAAGAAGTATTCGACAAAAGTCCTCAAAAGCCTGAAGTAACAAGGGAATTACTTAACACAGAAGGGTTAAAAGTATTCGAAGGATATCAATTTCAATCCTAGTCGTTATCCGGACAAAAAATTATTTTTGGATAATTGCTTGATTTTTTTTTCAACGTCTGATAGTGTAAGACCTGTGATTTTGGGAAGTTAATTTATCAATATGAATTAGAGCTTTCCAGCAGATAATTTTGACCACTTCACCAGGAAGTTAAGGCCATACGGACAGCCGGGTCAAACGCCGATTGGCAACTTACGTTGCTTTATTGATTGAGTTCAAAGCTCAAATTTTATAAGTTGGTTACTTTACAACCAGTGCAATTGCACATCAACTTGTGAAACGGTCAATAAGAGTGGTAAAGGCGAATTATTTGCTATATAGACTCTGATCCAATATTGATATACATGAAGGAGCTTTCCGCCAAAGGAGTTCTTGTGAACTTTTTTGGTCATGGAGACTTCACGTCTTTTTTATGATGTATATCGATAAGCAAGTGTGATGATGCGCGATTGCGAGCATTTTTCACCTTGCTTTTTTTGTTGTCTTGTTGTCATCGTATTAAACCAATTAAAAAAAATACATATTGGGATAGGAGAATGTAAAATGGGAAAAGCACTAATCATCGGCGCCGGCGGCGTTGCTTCCGTGGCAGTACACAAATGCGTTCAAAACAGCGAAGTTTTTGAGGAAATCTGCATCGCGAGTCGTACAAAATCCAAATGTGATGAACTCAAAGCCAAGTTGGACGGCGGAAAAACAAAAATTACAACAGCACAAGTTGATGCTGACAATGTTGACGAACTGATCGCTCTGATCAACGAAGTTAAACCGGATATCGTTATGAACCTTGCTTTGCCGTATCAAGATCTGACAATCATGGATGCTTGTCTTGCAACTAAAACAAATTACATGGACACAGCGAACTATGAGCCACATGATACAGCGAAGTTTGAATACAGCTGGCAATGGGATTACAAAGAGCGTTTTGAACAAGCAGGCATCACTGCATTGCTCGGTAGTGGATTTGACCCAGGTGTGACTGGCGTATTCTCCGCTTATGCCCTGAAGCACTACTTTGACGAAATTGAGTACATCGACATTCTGGACTGCAATGGCGGCGACCATGGCTATCCGTTCGCAACCAACTTCAACCCTGAGATCAACATTCGCGAAGTATCTGCGAACGGAAGATACTGGGAGAATGGTGAATGGATTGAAACAAAACCGATGGAAATCAAACGTGTCTACGACTTCAAAGAAGTTGGAGAGAAAGACATGTACCTGTTGTACCATGAGGAATTGGAATCTTTGGCAAAAAACATGCCAGGTCTGAAACGTATCCGTTTCTTCATGACATTTGGTCAAAGCTACCTGACTCACTTGAAAGCTCTTGAAAATGTAGGCATGACTTCAATCGAGCCTATTGAATATGAAGGTAAACAAATTATTCCACTGCAATTCCTGAAAGCAGTTCTGCCGGATCCAGCATCCCTTGGACCACGTACTGTGGGTAAAACAAACATCGGTTGTATTTTCAAAGGCAAAAAAGATGGTCAAGACAAAACATATTATGTATACAATATCTGTGATCACCAAGAGTGTTACAAAGAAGTGGGTTCCCAAGCAATCTCGTACACAACAGGCGTTCCAGCTATGATCGGTGCAGCAATGGTCATGACAGGCAAGTGGAACAAACCAGGCGTATATAATGTAGAAGAGTTCAACCCAGATCCATTCATGGAAGAGTTGAACAAATGGGGCCTCCCATGGGTAGAAGACTTCAATCCGGTACTCGTTGATGAGCTGCCAGAAGAAGTTAAAGAATCGGAGCTTGTTCGTTAAAATGCGGTTCGAGCAATTACCGACACCATGTTTTGTTGTTGACGAGGCGCTTATTGAGAAAAACCTGCAAATCCTGAACGGTGTTATGCAGCGTACAGGTGCCAAAATCGTGCTCGCTCAAAAAGCATTTTCCATGACTGCGATGTATCCGCTGATTGGAGAATACCTGAGCGGTGCAACGGCGAGCGGTTTGTATGAAGCGCGTCTGGGCCATGAGGAAATGGGCAAAGAGAATCATGTCTTTGCTCCGGCATACCGCGCAGAAGAGATCGACGAGATTATCTCCATCTGCGACCACATTATTTTCAATTCTTTTTCACAGCTAGCAAAGTTCAAGGATAAAGCGCTTCAGGCTGGCCGTAAGGTCGGCTTGCGCGTTAATCCTGAATGCTCTACCCAAGAAGGACACGAGATCTACGATCCGTGTTCTCCGGGTTCGCGTTTTGGCGCGAAACTGGAGGATTTCGATGCAGACCTGTTGGAAGGCGTCTCCGGACTGCACTTCCACACACTGTGTCAGCAAAACTCCGACGATCTGGAGACTACGCTAAATGCAGTTGTCGAGAAGTTCGGACAATGGTTGCCGCAGATGGAATGGATCAACTTCGGTGGTGGGCACCATATCACACGTGAAGATTATGATATTCCAAGACTGGAAGCATGCATCAAGCGTATGCAGAACGACTATGGTCTGGAAGTATATCTGGAGCCGGGAGAAGCTGTTGCGCTGAATGCGGGTTATCTGGTGACTTCTGTGCTGGACTTCCATAAGAACGGTATGGACATTGCCATTCTGGATACTTCAGCTACATGCCATATGCCGGATGTGCTGGAAATGCCATATCGCCCCCCGCTGATCGGTTCTGGAGAAGTCGGTGAGAAGGCTCATCTGTATCGCTTAGGTGGACAAACCTGTCTGTCTGGTGACGTGATTGGGGATTATTCATTCGATCAGCCTTTGCAAGAAGGCGACCGTCTGGTATTCGAAGACATGGCGATTTACTCCATGGTGAAAACCAACACGTTCAACGGCATGCCGCTTCCAGCGATTGCAGTCAAAAGAAAAGACGGCGATTGCGAAGTTGTCCGTGAATTCGGATATCAGGATTTCAAAATGAGGCTGGCATAATTACTTCATTATATAGTAAACATTCAATTAAGAATTGAATATAAAGCATTGAATATAAATACAAAGAAGGGAACCTGGAGACAGGTTCCCTTTTTAACGTTAACTGATGTTTAACGATTACATTTAATGATGTTTATCATCGAGGTTAGATGAATGTTTACTGGTATTGAGCCGACTTAGCTTCGACTTCAGTTTTCGGGTTAATTTTGTGGTTTCGAGGCTGCTCTCGCAGCGTACGGAAAGATCGGTTCTCTTAGTTCAAAGTCATATGTTAACCCATCCACAATGCCCACTACACTCTCACTGTCATACAACTCCAGCAAAAATCCAGCCATTTGTTCCGCCGTATGGAACTTGGGAACCCTGCCTTCATATTCAAACTCATCTACATTAAAGGAATGTTTCGCAAATTCCGTCTCGGTTGCAGCCGGAGCGAGGACTTTAGCCTGCATCGCTGCGTTCTTACCTTTTAACTCTTGCGCAAGTCCTTCCGTAAAGGCACTAACATAGAACTTGGTTGCGCAGTAGGTTACTGCATCGGCTACAATCGTATATCCACCACCAGAGGAGATATTAATGATCTGTGTGCCATCAACATTTGCATAATCACGTACATACAGGGAAGAAAGAATCGTAAGAGCTTCTATATTAAGATGAAGCATCTGCTCAATCTTTGGCAGGTGTTGTTCGCCAACGGAAGCGAAATTCCCGAATCCGGCGTTGTTGATCCAAGTCTCAATGGAATAAGCCTGAAGACTTTCATAGAATTCATGCACATTAGCGGCAATAGACAGATCCACTGTACGAATGACAACATCCAGATCTGGATTGATTTCAGCTACTTTTGCTTTTAATTTGTCCAATTCATCGGTTCTGCGTGCAGCCAGGATCATATTTTTGCCACGAGCTGCAAAAGCTAAAGCCGCTTCATATCCAATGCCTGAACTGGCACCGGTAATCACTGTATATTTCATGGGAATTCCTCCTGGATCTGATTTCATTTTTTATTGTGATGTGACCACGAGTTGATTATACTGATTAGAGCTTACTCTAAGTCAAGCGGGAAAATGGAGGGGAGGTTAACCATGCATACCATAGGTGAAGTGGCAGAATTACTCCATATCAGTGCACATACGTTGCGTTATTATGAGAAGGAACAGATTATAACTCCTTTCCGAGATGCCAGTGGAGACAGGCGATACAACGAGTCACACCTGAAGTGGCTACAATTTGTGATCAAATTAAAAGAGACTCAAATGCCCATTGCTATTATTAAAAAATATGCCTCCTTGTTTCAGGAAGGTGAGCATACGGCGGCGGATCGTTTAAAGCTGCTGGAGGAGCATAAAGAGTCGATTCAAAAACAGATGCACATACTTAACACAGCTGATGAGATGCTTGAGCATAAAATTTCGTCGTATCGAACGCTCATCGGACAATGAACTAACACACACAAAGGACGATCTATTGCCAAAACAGTGATTTTTATTATAGACTGTTTTTTATCGGTTGTTCATCAAGGGGGAAATGCAATGCATCAAAACAGAAAACAAAAGTCAAACAAGTTAAAGATTCTCTCCAAAGTATTATTGATTATCATTGGGGGATTTATAACGGCATATGGCCTCGAAGCCATATTGATCCCGAATAATGTCTCAGATGGTGGTGTCACAGGTCTGAGTATCGTAGGATCACAGCTGTTCGGATTACCACTGGGGATGCTCATCGGGATTATTAACATTCCATTTGTGTGGCTCGGGTACAAGCAAATCGGAAAAAGCTTTGCGTTATATTCGATCATCGGTATTGCTTCACTGGCAATCAGCACGAGTCTGATGCACCATGTACCAACTATCATTGAAGGTGATACCTTGCTTGTTACGGTTGTCGGCGGGATTATTATCGGTTTTGGTATGGGACTTGCATTACGTAATGGTGGCGCATTGGATGGCATAGATATGCTGGCTGTACTCCTTTCGCGAAAAGTACCTTTTGGAACCAGTGATCTCATTCTGTTCCTCAACATGTTTGTATTTATTGTCGTTTCTACCGTGTTTGGTCTGCAAGGTGCGATCTTGTCAGGACTTGCGTATTTTATTGCTTCTAAAGTAATACATATTGTTGAAGAGGGCTTGAGCGGCTCCAAAACGTTTAAAATTATTACGAATCAACCTGAGATTATGGTTGAAACCATTCGGGACCGCTTAGGCCGTGGAGCAACGTATACTGAGGCTTACGGTGGCTACTCTAATGAACAATTCAAGGAAATCACTTGTGTCATTAACCGGATGGAAGAGAGTAAAATTAAAGATATCATTCACGAAATTGACCCAACTGCTTTTGTAGTCGTATACGATGTAGCTGAAGTAAGAGGCGGAAATTTCAAAAAGAAAGATATTCACTAACATACAAAAACGCGCTGACAGGAGGAATACTCTTGCCAGCGCGTTTTTGTTTTACCATATGTATATAAAAAAAATCAAGCTTCCGTAAAAACTGTACTGAAGCTACTGTCAACACCTTCAATATACAATGGAACAGCATATACCTTTTCAATTCCAGATAAATCATGGTTTAAATTCATATCCTCTATAAGTAGAATGAACTTGCCATCAACCCGACCTTTCCCAAGTATAATCTGATGAAAAGTGATAGCTTCATCCACATGAATCACAGAGCCAGAAGAGATCATATCCATTCCAACTGCTCTCAATGAATCAAAAACCATCAGGTAACTTGCAGCATCTGCTGCAAACCCTGGGTTATGATCACTATAACGAACAGGGTCAGATGATCGAAAATTTCCAAAACCTGTACGTATAAGCAGTAGATCAGAGCCGGCGATCTGGTGTTCATACGGCTCCAGGTCAGCTTTTGTAATAAGTTCATCATCACCTTTGGGAATATCGAGGATTGTTGGATGAGTAAAGATAAAGTAGTCTATTGGAATCTCGCTTATTTTTAGACCTTGCGGATTGAAATGCCAAGGCCCGTCAATATGAGTTCCATTATGGTCGAGAGATGTGATGATAAATTGGTTATACAGATCTCCTTGATCTATGCTGGACTGCTGCTGAATCTCAACAGGAGGGTTATCTTTATAAACGGGAGTATTTACACTAAGAGGATAGGACAAGAGGATCCGCTTCATCTGTTGTTCTCTCCTTTATGTCACACAGTTTCTATATAATGTTTGGTGAATGTATGGACTCAAATTATGAAAGGAATCGGTATTTCATGCATAAGTACAGCTCTCTTATGGAAAACTTCTATAGTGCGAATACAATGCATGATTTCATGTATGGGAGGTTAGCATAGTGACAAAACAAGACCCGCAAGAGCTTTTGAAGCAAAAACACGAGCTGGATGAACAAAAAAGACAGTTCACTAATTTTTCGCGGAATATTTCTGGTCATGGTGAGGTTGAAGCTGGTCAAGAGTTCAGTGTTGACCGGGTACCAGATGATCAAAACCGTATGAAATCGGTTGAGAACAGACGCGGCGAAGTCTAAAACGTTACAACATAAGCCGATCCTTTCATGGATCGGTTTATTCGTGTGGAGCAGTGTGATGAACAAAGAATATGTATTGTAATTGCACATAGTAGAGTATATAGGTGGTGGTCAATCGTTGTAAAAGGTCGTATATTATTAATATGTCGATTGTGGGATTGAATATGGACCACATCGCAATATGATAAACGATTTTACATAGAAGGACGGGAAAAAATGGATTTTAAACCGCTTGCTTCATTTATTGACCGCATGACATCCTGGCGCATTCCGTGGGCAGAGGTGCTGGTCATGCATCGAAATGATACCGTTTTCCATTATCGTAACGGTTACGCCAATCTGGAAGAGAAAACGCCCATCGGTGATGGAGCGATCTTTAATCTATACTCCATGACCAAAATCATGACCTGCGTGGCAGGGCTGCAACTGGTGGAGAAAGGTGAAATGCTGTTAAGCGACCCACTGTCCGATTATCTGCCAGAGTACGCTGAGATGACAGTTAAGAAAACGATGGCGAATGGCGAGATCCGACTGGAAAAGGCGACAAGAACCATTACAGTGCGAGATTTGTTCACCATGACAGCCGGGTTCTCGTATGACGTTGGTTGTCCAAGCATTCAAGAAGCTGTAAAAAGCACCAACGGAACATTGCCTACACGCGACTTCGCGAGAGCGCTTGCGAAAGAACCGTTGTTGTTTGAACCAGGGACACATTGGAATTACAGCATGTGCCATGATGTGCTGGGAGCCTTGGTGGAAGTGGTAAGTGGCAAAAGCTTTGGTACGTATCTCCGGGACGAAATCACCGGACCACTTGGTATGAACGATACAGCGTTTAATCTGAACGATGAGCAGCAGACACGCCTGATTCCGCAATATGCTTATAATGATGAGCTTGAGAAGGCTGTCCGTCTGGACGGCAACGGATTCCGGGTAGGCACAGAATTGGAAAGCGGCGGTGCAGGATTGTTGTCAACCGTTAGTGACTATACACTTTTCTTGAATGCACTTACTGGGCGTGGTACGAGTCCCGAAGGCGTCCGCATTTTGTCACAAGCTTCAGTGGAACTGATGCGAACGGATCACCTGAACGAGATGACTCGGGGTGATTATTCCTGGGATCATATGTATGGATACGGCTATGGATTGGGTGTTCGCACACATATCTCCAAAGCAGGAAGCGGCTCACTGAGTCCAATTGGCGAATTTGGATGGAGCGGCGCTGCTGGTTGTATGGCTATTATTGATCCGGATTCAGAGCTTACAGTTATGTATGCCCAGCATTTGCTGAATAGTCAGGAGCCATACGTTCAACGACGCTTACGAAATGTCGTGTACTCCTGCCTGTAAATCATATCGTATTCGAAGTTACTTGAAGAGCCGCTGATCAGCGGCTTTTTTATGTTATATGGAAGGAAAACTATTGATTTAGATTGTTATATATTTCTTTATTAGATAGGGTATGTTATCATTCTTAGGAAAATAGTACTAGTAGGAGGATATGCCTATTGAACATGAACCTATATTAATTACATAGTTTGATTAAGATTACACGCTAGCAATTACTTGTTTGAATGTTGAGATTGTGCACGGTTTAAAATTAGAAAAACGCTACTAGATTTTTATTTTTTTACTCAAAGGAGAGTCAACAATGATACACCCTAAGCACCAATCAAAATGGGCTTCTCTGGCCCTACTAACTTTAATCGGCTATGTTCTGAGCGCATTGCTTCTGCTTCCACCTAATGCTGCTGCCAAAGGAGAGCAAATCTCCGCCAAACAGCTCGAAAGTATGAGCCGGCTTTCATTTACGCTTCGTGATGCCAAACAAACGGCTTACACCGTTTATATTTTCGCTTATGATGAACAGAAGAGCACGCTGACCGAAGAAAATGGTTGGACAAACAATAAAAAAGGCGACAAGAGTTATTCAGGCACGTATCGCGCAGCCTTGCTGAAAAAAGGTGCAGCATACGGAACAGTCCAAGCAGCAAAACTGGATCTGAATACGATTATTTTGCCGCAAACCTGGAACTTCGTTGTGAAAAGCAAAGAGGCTAGTACACCAGACATGCTGATGATTACCGATTGGGGAACTTCTAATTTTAATGAGGTGAAAACCTATATTGTTCGTTCCGGGGAATTGCGGCGTGTAACATATGTCGATAATAAGGGTAAAAAAATCGACGATTCCTACTCTGCAAGCAGAGATGATGGAATCCGTACTCTTTCAGGTGCCCGAGTACAGTTCAAAAATTACAACAACCTTCAATTCGTCTATGGAGTTAATACGTTTAAGTTGAATGTAAACAAATCGGAGTTGCGGTTGGAAGATACGCGCAACCTCCGTTCAAAAGCTTGGCCGAACTCGGGTGTTGGCGATCGCGCTTACCTGAAAAGCTTGAAGGAAGCTGCTTTAAAGGGTGCATTACCGGGCCGGACGGACATCAAGATTGGCATGACGCTTCAAAATGCGCAAAAAAAGCTGGGGAAACCAACCTCTCGTTCAAATGAGGAATGGGGAGCGGTCTATTATTATTCTAAATTCGGCGTCGGATTTGATTCATACATGCACGAGCTTACCAATAAATCACGTATTGCCGTTTTTGATTTGTACAATGAAAAGCAGAATCTGTCACCATGGAATGTGAAAATATGGATGGGGAAACCTTCCTCAGAGTATTACAATGAAGTCGTTGGTGGTTATGAGATGGTATACCAATTGGGTAATCACGCCATTGTATTCAATTATGAGGAAGAAGAGGACTTGATTGACTTTACGAGTATATATTAAGCTATACCATCGTAAGAAACAAAAGTGTATCGTATTCTTATTACAAAAAAAAGCCGCTAAATAGCGGCTTTTTTGATTTCCATGAGATGGACGGTAGTCTATTTTATTGGGGTATCATTAGAGCTTTGCACAGAACGTACACGATTGACTAAGTAAATGCCAACCGACACGAACAGTAATGCAGCCAGATTTTTCAGTTCCAAGATCGTTTCCCCCAGGAATAACGCCGATAACAATGCGCCAAACACAGGGATTAGGAAGTTGTAGACAGACACTCTTCCGACCTTGTTATACTTGAGAAGCATATTCCACAAACAAAATGCGACGGATGACAGCAAGGCCAGGTAGATCAAGTTACTGGTGGATTCCAAGGTGAAATGAGTAACCCGACCGCCGAGTGATAGACCTAACAGCGTAAGTACCAGTCCCCCAACAAACAGGCTGACCCCTGTTATGATCAGAACATCAATCGTAGCGGTGAGACGTTTTGCGTAAAGGGCCGTAACGGAAAAAACAAGTGCTGCTATAATAACAAACCCTTCGCCTGTGAATGAAAAGGAAAAAGCAAGCAGATCCGTATGGAAGTTTACGATGATTACACCAATGAATCCGAGCAAGCAGCCAACGATTTTATTTCTGCTTAATTTGTCGTTTTTATAGATGAAATGGGCCAGAACAACACTGAAAAAGGTTGTCGTTGCGTTCATAATGGAGCCTTTGACACCCGTCGTATTGGCTACGCCAACGTAGAAAAACATATATTGCAAACCGGTTTGCAATATACCTAACATGATAAGGCTTGTCCACTGCTTCCTGGACAATTGGAGCTTCTCTTTTCTAACGATACGAGACAGGAGCAAGAGCAGCAAGCCAGCCAGTGTAAATCGGTATCCGGCAAATACATACTTGGAAGCAATATCTTCCGGCAGAATGTTAAATGCGATATAACCAAGTTTGATGGACGGGTACGCACTTCCCCATAACAAGCAACACAGGCTTGCCACGAGCATGACAAAAATGGGATCACTAAACTTACTTGGTTTCTCAAGGGTATTTCTCTCTATCACTTTCGATCTTCTCCTCGCATTTCATGCACATATGTATGTACGAATCTAATATCTTCACTGACCATATCACATAACGCCAATGTTTGTAATGATAATTAATAAACCGCTCCCCAGGTGGTAAGATTATAAAGAAGGAACGGTTCATGTGGGGTCTATGTTATAGATTCCTTTCTAATAAAATCCCAACTTGTTCTGCGACAATGTGAGGTTGCCGAGGTAATCCATTCGTGAAATAGGATTCCACGATACCAACGATTGCTGTACCAAAGAACGTAAGAATAACTTCTTTCGTTAGTCCTTTATTTTTGCCCTGAGTTACATTCACCTCATCTTCCAGTTCTTCAATGACGAGAGCCAGGAAGCGATTGCGGAAAAAAGGGGCCCCTTTACTCAGTAACATAGCCGAGAAGAATGAATAGTGAACTTCAAAATAATCGAACCAAAGTACATTGCTTTTTATAAAATCCAGATCGGATGCTTCTTTGCACAATCTTCTTAGTTCATCAATATGTTCTTCAATTAATTTATCCAGCAAGTCAAATTTGTCCGAATAGTGATGGTATATCGTTCTGCGGCCGACATTTGCATGATCAGAGATATCTTGCATCGTAATGGTATCAAAAGGTTTGTCGTTCATGAGTTTGATAAAAGCGGATTTGATCGCTTCCTGAGACTTTAGTATTCTTCGATCTGTAATAGAAACGATAGAAATCACCATTCTTTCCAGAGAGTAATTGCACAAATGTTG
Source organism: Paenibacillus sp. FSL R7-0313 (assembly GCF_037969885.1). Taxonomy (NCBI): domain Bacteria; kingdom Bacillati; phylum Bacillota; class Bacilli; order Caryophanales; family Paenibacillaceae; genus Paenibacillus; species Paenibacillus sp. FSL R7-0313. The sequence goes on along the minus strand of NZ_CP150219.1, from coordinate 4,891,805 downwards.
TCTCCTTGCGCCATAAGGCACAGATCGGGTTCATTTGATCCTTGCAGAGGCAGTGCAATTATTTTACATTATACACGAATGTGCGATATCGCACATTCGTGTGTAATCATTTTTAGGTCAACATAGGAGCAGGACGCATTAATTAATAAGATCACATTGGAGGAAATGAAATGGCTAAACATGAAGAAGTTAAAGATGGAGTGATATTCCCGGTAGGAGAAAAAAACGAAGCATTTGCACAATATTTTGTAGGGCAAAGTTATCTCCAATCCTTGGTTGCTGATCCCAAAGTGAATGTGGGTGTTGGGAATGTAACGTTTGAACCGGGATGCAGAAATAACTGGCATATCCATCGCGGTGGATTTCAGCTGTTGTTAGTAACTGGTGGGGAAGGTTGGTATCAGGAAGAAGGGAAAACTGCTCAATTCCTAAAAGCCGGCGATGTTATTGTGACTCATGATGGTGTGAAACATTGGCATGGGGCCGCTAAAGATAGTTGGTTTGAACACATTGCGATCACTGCAGGCACACCGGAATGGTTGGAACCTGTTACGGATGAAGTATACGGGGAGTTATAATATAAACGCTATGAATTGATTTATTAGGAAAATTTATTCCTAATTTGTTAAATTAAAGGCTATTTAAGTTCAGCGAGATTACTGATTCTTATGTTGATCTGGGTGCCATCACTCTGAGTTTTAATCGAGTGATGGCCTCTTTACGTCTATGAAGTATCGATCTCCCTGACAGGTGAAAAGCATGATATAGAAGGATTCCAGTGCACATTTATGTATACTTGGAGAAATTTCCAGAATGAAAACGCTTGTCAAATTGAAAATAATATGATAATTTAATGTCTGTAACCGGTTACACATAGAGGAGAGCAACTTATGAAAACAATTAAAGACGTAGCTCAACTGGCTGGCGTATCTGTTGCCACCGTATCCAGAGTCATTAATGATAGAGGTTATGTTCATGCGGACACACGCAAGAAAGTGGAAGATGCTGTGAAGGCGCTTAACTTTTCGCCAAATGAAGTGGCCCGCTCATTATATAAGCGCAAGTCCAAACTGATAGGCCTGTTGTTGCCGGATATTGCCAACCCTTACTTCCCGCAGTTGGCCCGCGGTGTAGAGGACAGGATGCAGGAACAGGATTACAGACTGATATTTGGAAATAGTGATGAGGATGAACGGAAGGAGCAGGATTACATCCAGACGTTTATCCAGAACAACGTGGTTGGTGTGATCTCTTCAACGAACTATCCTCATTCTTCAATATATGAAAAACTGAAGATTCCCGTTGTGTTTCTGGACAGAACATCACTGGATCGTCCATCCGTGTATGCGGATGGCAGGGAAGGTGGAAGACTAGCTGCAAGGGAGATTATCAAACGTGGCAGTCGCCGGATCACGGTTATGCAGGGACCGTCACAGATCAGACCGGCTCAGGATCGTTTTGAAGGAGCGATTGAAATCATCCGTGATGCTGGGTTAGACTACCGGGTAATCAAGACAACCTCATTTTCAATTAACGAGGCGGGTGTATGGGCTGAAGAATTATTTAGGAAGTACGCGGACACAGACGGGGTCATTGCCAGCAATGACATCGCAGCCATGGCAGTACTGCATGAGGCATCACGAATCGGAAAAAAAGTTCCTGATGACGTACAAGTTATTGGTTTCGATGATATTCCAATGAGCAGCCTGTTATCGCCGGCATTGTCCACCATCCATCAGCCAGCATACGAGATGGGAAGAGAAGCGGCGGGATTACTTATCCAGCTTGTCGAACAAGCTGCAATAGAGAACAAAAACATACAGTTGCCCGTAAGTTTCATCGAACGGGGCACTACGAGAAAGGTGAAATCAGATGGCTAAAATATGTGTAATAGGAAGCAGTTCAATGGATCTGGTTGTTACTTCGTCAAGACGGCCGGGGGCGGGTGAAACCGTTCTTGGCGACAGCTTCAAAACGGTCCCTGGCGGTAAGGGAGCCAATCAGGCTGTTGCCGCTGCAAGACTGGGTGCCGAGGTTGCGATGATCGGCCGGGTAGGCGACGATGCTTTTGGCAAAGATATTTTAGAGAACTTTAGAGCAAATGCTGTAAATACGCAAAATGTGAAACCGGTTACACATTTAGAAAGTGGAACGGCTCATATCATTCTGGCAGAAGGTGATAATAGTATCGTAGTGGTTGAAGCGGCGAATCGGGCAGTCACTCCTGCATATGTCGATGAAGCAGCTGAAGTGATCCGTGATGCAGATATCGTGCTGATTCAGCAGGAAATTCCGGAGGAAACGGTTGTTCATGTAAGTACATTATGTGCAGAATTCGGAACACCGCTACTGCTTAATCCCGCACCGGCGAGAACATTACCGCAAGAAGTGATCGACAATGCCGCATATATCACGCCGAACGAGCATGAAGCTGAGATTTTGTTTCAGGGTATGAGTCCGGCACAGGCATTACGTCAGTATCCTAACAAGTTGTTCATCACGGAGGGCAGTAAAGGTGTACGTTACTTTGATGGCACTGAGGAAATTCTAGTCCCAACTTATAAAGTTGAGGCTATCGATACTACTGGGGCAGGGGATACGTTCAACGCCGCATTTGCAGTTGCTTTAGCTGAAGGAAAAGCGTTGCAAGAGAGTATACGCTTCGCCAATCGGGCTGCATCGTTGTCCGTCACCAAGTTCGGAGCGCAGGGCGGCATGCCAACGCGTGATGAAGTAGAGGAGAGTTTGTAATGAAAAGAAATGGCATGTTGAATAGTCACATTTCCAAGATTTTGTCTGATCTGGGCCATACGGACATGATTGCAATTGCGGATGCAGGTCTGCCGGTACCGGATGGGGTACTCAAAATCGATCTGGCCCTCAAACTGGGAACACCAAGTTTTCACGAAGTGGTGGAAGCGATCGCTGAAGATATGGTCATTGAGAAAGTCATTGTGGCTGAAGAGATTCGCGAAGGTAATCCCGTAGCCATGCAATTCATCACAGAGAAATTCGGGGGAGAAGCAATCGATGCTTCCGTCAGCCACGAACAATTCAAAGTATTAACCCGGCAGGTGAAGGCGATCATCCGCACAGGTGAGGCCACACCCTATGCCAATTGCATTTTACAATCGGGAGTCCATTTCGGTTAAAAGGAGGTTGCGTAATGCACATTCAGATGCAAGATATTCATAAAGCCTTTGGAACGAATCAGGTGCTGAGCGGAGTGGATTTTGAACTAAAAGACGGTGAGGTCCATGCCCTGATGGGGGAGAATGGAGCCGGCAAATCCACACTGATGAATATTCTGATTGGTCTCCATCAGAGAGACCAAGGGACCATCATGATCGACGGAGAAGAAAACTATTTTGGAAGTCCAAAGGAAGCCGAGAAACTGGGTATCACATTCATACATCAGGAGCTGAACGTATGGCCTGAAATGACGGTGCTGGATAATCTCTTCATCGGTAAGGAACTGACATCATCGTTCGGATTGCTCAATACAAGACAGATGAAAGCGCTTGCCAAAGAACAGTTCGCCAAGCTTTCCGTAGACATACCACTGGAACGTCCTGCGGGAGAGTGCTCTGTCGGGCAGCAACAGATGATCGAGATTGCCAAAGCGTTAATGACAGATGCCAAGGTCATCATTATGGACGAGCCAACAGCAGCACTTACGGAGCGCGAGATTCAGAAATTGTTTGGTGTAATCAGCTCGCTGAAGAAGGAAGGCGTGTCCATCGTGTATATTTCTCACCGAATGGAGGAGATATTCACGATCTGTGACCGGATTACCATCATGCGTGACGGAAGAACGGTAGACACGCAAGCTATTCCGCAGACAAGCTTTGATGAAGTGGTGCGGAAAATGGTAGGTCGTGAACTTACCGAGCGTTATCCTGTCCGGAATCCTTCATATGGTGAAGTTGTCCTCGAAGTAAGGAATGCAAGCAGCAAAGGTCTATTCGAGAATATTAACTTCACCGTGAGAGCGGGGGAAATACTCGGTTTCTCAGGACTCATGGGTTCTGGACGAACAGAGATCATGAGAACCATCTTTGGTTTGGATACGTTGGATAGCGGTGAAATCTTCATCCGCGGCAAAAAAGCGAACATTCGTAAACCGGCAGATGCAGTGAAACATGGAATCGGATTTATTACAGAAGACCGCAAAGATGAAGGGCTGGTATTAGACTTTTCTATTCGCGAAAATATGGCGTTGACGAATCTGTTCAGTTTCTCAAACAAAGGTTTCATCTCAGCTTCGAAAGAACAAGACTTCGTAGATACATTGATCAAACGTCTACAGATCAAAACACAATCCTCCGAGACGGCAGCAAGGAATCTATCCGGGGGTAACCAGCAGAAGGTGGTTATCGCGAAATGGGTTGGTATCGGTCCAAGCGTACTTATCCTGGATGAACCCACACGCGGAGTGGATGTCGGAGCGAAGCGCGAAATCTATGAATTGATGAATGAACTGACAGACCGCGGTGTTGCAATCATCATGGTATCGTCGGAGCTACCTGAAGTGCTTGGCATGAGCGACCGAATCGCGGTTGTGCATGAAGGACACATCAGTGGCGAGGTTGCAAGGGAAGTAGCAACACAAGAACACATTATGACATTGGCCACAGGGGGACAGTGATATGACAACAATGCAGGAAAACAAAACGGCTAAAAGCGGCTTCCGTTTCTCAAGTGTGATACAAAAATTAGGACCGCTGCTCGGCTTAATCATTCTTATTCTCATCGTATCGGTGTTGAATCCAAGTTTCTTGGAACCGCTTAATATCTTGAATTTATTGCGTCAAGTCTCGATTAATGCACTGATTGCTTTCGGTATGACATTTGTTATCCTGACGGGTGGAATTGATCTGTCGGTCGGCTCAATCTTGGCTTTATCCAGTACTTTTGTAGCAAACATGATGTTGTCCGGCCTGGACCCGATCTTGTCCATCATTATCGGTGTAGCACTCGGTGGTGTCATGGGTATGGTGAACGGACTGATGATTACCAAAGGCAGAATGGCTCCGTTTATCGCTACATTGGCAACGATGACGATATTTAGAGGACTGACGTTGGTGTACACGAATGGTAATCCAATTACAGGACTCGGGGATAATCTGTTGTTCCAACTGTTCGGCCGTGGTTACCTGCTGGGCATTCCGGTGCCTGCAATCACGATGCTGATTACCTTCATGATTCTGTGGATTGTTTTGCATAAAACAGCTTTTGGCCGCAAAACGTACGCCATCGGCGGTAATGAGAAAGCTTCTATTATCTCAGGTATCAAAGTTAATCGCGTGAAAATTATGATCTACTCCCTGACAGGTATGCTCGCTGCTTTGGCAGGTGCAATTTTGACATCACGCTTGAATTCAGCGCAACCAACAGCAGGTACATCCTATGAGCTGGATGCAATCGCAGCGGTTGTACTGGGTGGTACAAGTCTTGCTGGAGGACGTGGACGCATCGTCGGTACACTGATCGGTGTTTTGATTATCGGCGTGTTGAATAATGGATTGAACTTGCTTGAAGTAAACTCATTTTACCAAATGGTTGTGAAAGGTATCGTCATTGCCATTGCCGTCCTGCTGGACCGCAAGAAAACAGCATAAGGAGAGAATATATATGAAAAATTGGACGTTAACACTCGTAAGTATGCTGATGATCATCGTTCTGGCCGGGTGCTCTCTGGAGCCACCGGAATGGGCCAAACCTGACCCTAACAAAAGTAACGGACAGAAGAAAATAGGTTTGTCGATATCTACACTGAACAATCCATTCTTTGTATCACTGAAGGATGGAGTCATGGCTGAAGCCAAAAAACAGGGAGTACAGGTCATCGTGGTTGATGCGCAGAACGATTCGGCCAAACAAACCAATGATGTGGATGATCTTATTCAGCAAGGCGTTAGTGCACTGTTGATTAACCCTGCTGACTCTGCAGCGATCTCCACAGCAGTCCAATCCGCTAATAGTGTCGGCATTCCCGTGATCACGCTGGATCGCTCCGCAGATAAAGGTGAAGTGGCAGCACTGGTGGCATCGGATAACGTTAAAGGCGGACGCATGGCAGCTGAATACTTCGTAGAACATCTCGGTGAGGGCGCAAAAGTCATTGAACTTGAGGGTGTACCTGGCGCTTCCGCAACAAGAGAACGGGGTAAAGGTTTCCATGAAGTGGCTGACAAGCAACTTGATGTGGTTTCTAAACAATCTGCTGATTTCGATCGGTCCAAAGGATTAAATGTCATGGAGAATCTGCTTCAGGGTAATCCTGACGTGCAGGCGGTATTTGCCCATAATGATGAGATGGCACTTGGTGCGATTGAAGCGATTCAAAGCTCAGGTAAAGACATTCCGGTCATCGGATTCGACGGCAATGATGATGCAATCAAATCCATTAAGGATGGGAAATTGACGGCAACAGTTGCTCAGCAGCCTGTGCTGATTGGCCAACTGGCGCTGCAAGCAGCTCTGGATGTGCTCAGTGGCAAGCAGGTGGAGTCATCCATTCCCGCTGAATTGAAGCTGGTAACCAAGGAAAATGTGAATGAGTAAATCATCATAAAACATGTATCTTCGTATTGGACATGAACATAGGACTAAACCAAGCCGCTAAATTAGCGGCTTTTTTTTCATTTCAGAAGAAGCGTGCGGGCATCACATCAATCAGATTATTGACTTTTAAAAGCATATTAAAGGTGCCCCAATTGAATTAATGTCCACTTTGTCGTTTTGGACTGCTCAAAAGGAGCATTTTTGGATATGTATATCCAATCCATGCGTTGCTATACTAGCATGACGTTCCACACAGTCTTCACAATACATAAGGAGGAGCTAATCTCATTGATTCATTCCTGTTTGGAATAGAAAGAAGGTGGCTGACATGAAACATCTAGTAGGAGAAAATCTTCAAACTGTAAGACAGCAAATGGCATTGGCCTGCCAGGCTTCAGGTCGCAACATAGAGGACATCCAATTGTTGCTCGCGACCAAAACGGTACCGCTTGAGAAATTACAAATAGCTATTCAAGCAGGTGAGCTCCTGTTTGGAGAAAACAAAGCTCAGGAACTCCGAGACAAATTCCCACTCATGGAACAAAGCAAGCAGGTGGAATGGCATTTTATCGGGCATCTGCAAACAAATAAAGTAAAGGACGTTGTTAAATATGTTACGCTCATCCATTCCGTAGATCGTCTGAAACTGGGTCAGGCGTTACATAACCAGCTTCTCAAAGAGAATAAGACCTTAGATATTCTTGCGCAAATTAATACGTCTTACGAAGAAAGTAAATTTGGTGCCTCTCCAGAAACAGCCGTTGAGCTTGTAGAACAGTTGTCTCAATTCGAGACATTAAATGTGAAAGGTTTAATGACCATTGGAAAACTGAATGCGACAAACGAAGAAACACGACATTGTTTTCGATTGTTAAACCAGATCCGTACACAGATTAAAGAGAAAAATATTCCACGCGTAGAAATGGATATTTTATCGATGGGTATGTCTGGTGACTTCCAGGTCGCTATTGAAGAAGGAGCTACAATGATACGTGTAGGAACAAGTGTATTTGGACCACGGTATTTACCAGACGAATATTACTGGAATGAAAACACACGCATCGATGATTAAGTGAGAGGTAGTGTTAAATATGAAGACAGCATCCCCTTCGTTACGTGGCCGTGATTTGATATCGCCGGTAATCGCCGCTTTGATATCCGTAATTGTTAATTACGGGGGTACGTTTATCCTTGTTTTTCAAGCTGCAAAAGTGGCTGGTTTAAGCCCGGAAATGACCGCTTCCTGGATTTGGTCCATCTCGATTGGGGTAGGCGTAACAGGGATTTGGCTCAGTTATCGATATAAGGAGCCGATTATTACAGCCTGGTCTACACCGGGTGTGGCGTTTCTCGTTTCAGCATTAGCGGTAACCCCTTATCCAGAAGCTATTGGCGCTTACATGATTTCAGCAGTTGGATTTATTATTTTGGGTTGGTCAGGCATGTTTGAACGTTTCGTTCGACTTATTCCCCCAGGCATCGCTTCAGGATTGTTAGCAGGTATTTTACTACAGTTTGGTATTTCGGCCTTTGGAGGGGCGAAGGCTGATCCTTTGCTTGTGATTGTACTGTTTACAGGCTATATCTTGCTAAGAAGGTTTACTTCCCGTTACGCCATTGTTGGCATATTGGCGATCGGTTTGATTTATTTGATATGCATGGGAAAAACAGACTTCAGTACGATCCAATTGGCTGTAGCATCGCCTGTATTTGTTGTTCCAGCATTTTCGTTAAATGCTTTACTTGGCGTTGCGCTACCGCTGTTCATTATTACCTTGACAGGGCAGTATATGCCCGGAATGCTTGTTCTGCGTAATGATGGATTCAAGACAAGTGCCAATCCCATTTTAGCTGTAACAGGTTTGGGTTCGCTTCTTGCAGCCCCATTCGGATCACATGCTTTTAATGTGGCAGCTATTACAGCAGCGATTTGTACGGGAAAGGATGCACATGAGGATTCAACCAAACGTTATATTGCAGGTATTGCTTGTGGTGTTTTTTATATTTTTGTCGGCATTTTTGGCGTAACATTGGCTGCTCTGTTTTTGATTCTTCCTGCTACCTTTATTGCAACATTAGCGGGATTAGCCTTACTTGGAACGATCGGTGGCAGTCTTGCCAATGCATTAACGGACCCTAAGGGACGTGAAACTGCATTGATTACGTTTTTGGCGACAGCAGCGAATGTGACTTTGCTTGGTGTGGGTGGTGCATTTTGGGGACTGTTTGCAGGAATGATGGCACATCTACTGATGAATAGTAAATTTCCCAAAAAACAGTTTGGAACGAATAAATAACCGTAATATTGAGAGGAAGATGTTCATGAAACATTTGGAGAAGCAAGATAAAGTAATAGGAATGGCTGTCCAGCAAGAGCTTGGAAGGCAGCAGGATAAGATAGAACTGATTGCATCAGAGAATTTTGTAAGTCAAGCTGTGATGGAAGCAACAGGTTCGGTATTGACCAATAAATATGCGGAGGGGTATCCGGGCAGAAGATATTATGGCGGGTGTGAGCATGTCGATACAGTCGAAGAGATAGCAAATAGCCGCCTTAAAGCACTTTTTGGCGCTGAACATGCAAATGTGCAGCCTCACTCCGGTTCTCAGGCCAACATGGCTGTGTATTTTGCCTCGGTTGAGATTGGGGACACAATACTTGGCATGAATCTATCCCAGGGTGGTCATCTAACACACGGAAGTACTGTTAATTTTTCAGGTAGGTTTTACAATTTTGTTTCATATGGTGTCGATGCACAGACGGGCCGCATTGACTTTGACGAAGTACGTAAACTTGCTTATAAGTATCGTCCACGCATGATTGTTGCAGGTGGAAGTGCATACCCGCGGACCATTGAGTTTGAATTATTTGCCCAGATTGCCGCCGAAGTGGGAGCTCTTTTCTTTGTAGATATGGCGCATATAGCAGGAATTGTTGCGGCAGGTTTGCATCCTAACCCGGTACCACATGCCCATTTTGTTTCAACCACCACACACAAGACCTTACGAGGACCACGAGGGGGAGCCATTTTGTGCCGGGACTCCTGGGAAAAGGTGATCGACAAAGCTGTATTCCCGGGAACCCAGGGTGGGCCATTCATGCACGTTATCGCGGGGAAAGCGGTGGCATTAGGTGAGGCATTGCAATCCGATTTCACAACATATATTGAAGGTGTTCTGAGTAACGCCAACGTATTGGCAGATACTTTAATGAATGAAGGACTCACCCTTGTATCGGGAGGAACAGATAATCATATCGTGTTGGTTGACTTACGAACTATGGGGCTTACAGGCAAAGAAGCCGAAGCTTTACTGGATGAAGTAGGGATTACGGCGAATAAAAATGCAATCCCTCACGATACGGCAAGTCCTTTAGTTACGAGCGGTATTCGTTTTGGAACTCCGGCTATGACTTCAAGAGGACTTGGGGCAAGGGAAATGAAAGAAATTGCTCAGCTGATAGGGCTCGCTTTTAAAAATCCAAAGAACTCGGATGTAAAAAATCAAATATTAGGTAGTGTGCGTGAAATCACTTCGCAATTCCCTCTATATAAAAACCTAAAATAGAGTTTAACAACAGACACAGATAGAGCCTGCAATTGTTACCACTGGATAACAATTGCAGGCTCTTATTTTGCTTGCTTATATTGAAACTTGCTTATATTGAAACTTACTTTTTTGAACAGAAGAGATATACCGTAAATGAGATTTAAGACACGCCCTAGTAGGCTATACCTACACGAGACTGTACATACTCATCAGACATTAATTGCTGATAAGCAAACTCCGCAGTATCGATTACTGATATAGAAGTTCCGCCGTCAGGCAAATAGTCGCGCTCAACCCGGTACTTACCAAGAGATTCTCCATCATATAAGTAGGTAGGACACACGATGGTCCATTCTAACTTAGAAGCTTTGAGAATGTTGTACATCTCCAGATGTTCTTCAGCTGCCCGCGTGGACTTGCGTCTGGACTCGGGCGATTGAAAACGAAGCAAGCCAGGATCCGTTCGACTTTGCAATATTCCTGCTGTACCAATGGTAATGATTCTTTTGATACGCTCCTGAGCCATAGCCTTAACAATCAATTCCATGGATTGTGATAATGTAGTTGTTCCATCGGTACTTAAGGAACTAACAACGAGATCCACACCCTGTATGGCTTGATAAATATCTTCTTTGACTAAAGCATTCCCTTGATGCAGAACGAGATTGTCATCGTTGATTTGTACCTTTTCCGGGCTTCTAACCAGTGCAGTTACATGATGATTGGAACGTAGGGCATTAGAGACGAAATGACTTCCAACCCGTCCGGTGGCTCCTAATACTAAAATTTTCATCACAAAAAACATCCTTTCGAATCCGATTGGAGAGCATGTTCTCCATCATAGTACAATCTTTGCAAGTCGATGTATGCCTTCCTCAATCTGCTCCTCATCCACTTTCGCAAAACCTAATATCCATCCTTTTCGATGACTCTCCAAGCAATATCTACTAAGCGGATACACGCGCACACCTTGATCAAGGGCAGCATTCGTCAGCGCTTCTTCGTCAAATGACGTTTCAGATTCTAGAAGCATATGTAATCCTGTTTCCACACCACTTAATGTAAATCGTGAGCCTAGCCCAGAAGCAACAATGGCTTTGGTCATGACTTCGTGTCTGCGTCGATATATGTTCCGAACTCTTCTCATATGGCGCATGAAATGACCACGTTCAATAAAATGAGTTAGCGTTAATTGTTCCATAATCGGCAGATGACGATAGGTTAATTCATGAACTTGAGTAAGGCGATCGATAGCTATTTTGGGGCCAATGATAGCGGATAGTCGAATGCCTGGTGCAACCATTTTGGAAAAACTCATCATATAAAGCGTATTCTGAGGTTGCTGACTGAATATAGTCGGAAGCGGATCTCCACGGTACCTAAATTCGCTATCGTAGTCATCCTCAACAATCCAATATCGATGATGAGCTGCCAAGTGCATCAATTGTTGCCTGCGTGGCTCCGACATAATAACACCAACGGCGCATTGATGAGAAGGTGTGACAAATACGAGTTTTGTCTGTGGGTGAATATGATCTACACATAATCCATATTCATCGACTGGAACGGGATCGACTTGCATCCGGCGGTATTTCATCGCCATCCAAGCGGCTGGGAAGCCGGGATCTTCTACGGAAACTCTCTCTCCCTCACTTAAGAGTGCCTGGGCAATTAAATCAATACTATGTTGTGCACCTGAGGTTAACAAGATTTGATCAACATCGATATGAATGCCTCGTTCAAGTGACAAATAACGCTGAATCTGTTCTCTTAACGCCAGTAACCCTCTGGCATCACCATAAGCCCAAAGATCCAGATTAGGTTCAGTGGAAGCTTGTAAAAAGGATTGCCTCCAGGCTTTTGTGAAACTTTCATCCAGATAAGGCTCGTGGGGATTAAAATCAATTTCTATTTTGCGATTGTCTCTATTGCCGAACCAACTATGGAGATGACCAATCGATTCGTTTAGTGTAGGCAGTTCGGGCGGAATAGGCCCTTGCATCGTGATGCCTTCTGTTGACCGAGGTGCATATGTCCAATCACTAACTCTTGTCCCGGCTCGTCGGGAGGTTACCGTATACCCTCGGCTGAATAATTCCTCGTACACAATCTGTATGGTTGACCGTGAAACACCAATTAATTGAGCAAGTTCACGTGATGGAAGCAGCAATTCGCCTGGTTGCCATTTCCCGGTTGTGATATTATGAATCGCTTGATCCAAAAGTTGCTGCCAGATCGGGCGTTGGTCATTCCGATTAACTTTTAGCATTGTTTCAACTCCATTACTCATACTGAATTATGGATTGCATTTATTTATGTACTTAGCCATGTTATTGGCACTCCATTGATTGATATACCATTATAACAAAAGTTTAATTTGCAAACAAAACAAAGCTGGACTAAAGCGATTTTTACCGTGTGTCCAACCTATTTGGGTTGGTCCTGCTTGGTTCATACTCGATTCATATTCAAGCCACAGACAGTTCATCTTCTTCGGTTACACTACTGGAGTACTAACACAGAGATTCCTAATCCATAGACTAGACAGGAGAAGATGAGATTGACACGAAAGAAACGAACGTCTATCGCCGCCATAACTTTGGTGTTTGCAATGATGTCCCCAATGTCGGCCATGGCCACACCCGCTACCAGTAACGATAGTAACCCTACGTATGATCTAACTAAAAAGGCAGTAAGCGCGAAGGCAAAGGTACTCACTGAATCATACGCTACGACAAGTGTGCAGTACGCACTGATGGATGAGGGCGAGATTGTGATCTCCGGTCAGGCAGGCAAAAATGATCTGAAAAACAACATCCCGCTTTCTTCAGATACCATGTATGGCATTGGTTCAACCAGCAAAATGATGCTCACAACCGCCGTAATGAAGCTCGTTGACGAGGACAAGATCGATCTTGATGAGCCTGTCGTGAAGTATATTCCAGACTTTAAAATGAAAGACAAGCGTTACCAACAGATTACACCACGCATGTTACTGAATCATTCATCCGGACTTCTCGGAACATCAAGTAACAGTGCAATACTGTTTGGAGATAATGATACCTATGCACATGATACGTTACTGGAACAATTGGCGACGCAACATTTGAAGGCCGATCCTGGCGCATATTCGGTGTATAGTAATGACGGTTTTACATTAGCTGAAATTCTGGTTGAGCGGGTTAGCGGCATGAGCTTCACAACTTTCATGCACCGGTACATAACCGAACCTCTTGGTATGGAGAATACCAAAACACCACAGGATATTGTGGACTTTAGCCAGATGGCAGCAACATATTCCCCTTCGCATGAGGAGCAACTCCCATTAGAGACTACAAATATGATTGCCTCGGGAGGCATCTATTCCACCGCTGAAGATCTGGTTCAGTTCTCGAAAATCTTTACAAGTGAGGTTGAAGGTGTTCTTTCGGAGGAATCCGTAGAGGCCATGGAGCAAGAAGAATACAAGAGAGGCATGTGGCCAGAAGAAGGCGATTCTTCTATTGGTTACGGCCTGGGCTGGGACAGCGTGAACCTGTTTCCTTTTAATGATTACGGCATCCAGGCAGTAAGCAAAGGCGGCAATACAATAACCTATCATTCCTCATTGATTGTACTTCCGGAGTATAATATGGCTGCTGCGGTAACCTCTTCGGGTGGTCATAGCTCAACGGATCAATTGCTGGCAACTGAGCTGTTGCTTGGCGCGCTTGAGGAGAAGAATATCATTCCAGAGCGTAAGCCGGAGAAGTCTTATGATGCACCGGTGAAAACAACCATGCCGAAGGAACTTACACAGCACACTGGGATATACGCGGGTGGGGCAAACATGTTAATGAAGATGGACGTAAAAGATGATGGGCAATTAACGCTATCTAATCTGTCCTCTCCTAACAGTCTTGATCAGACCTATACGTACACCAATGATGGCTCATTTGTTAATGATGCGGCTACGGAAAAGCTGAAGTTCGTTCAGGAAGTCAACGGGAACACATACTTGTGGTCTCGCTCGTATCAGTCCGTTCCTGGGCTTGGGCAAGTTGCTTCCTCGGAATATAAAGCAGAAAAGCTTGAAACCAATGAATTGTCTGCAGAAGTAAAGGCCGCATGGCAGAAACGGGAAGGCAAAGCCTACGTGTTGGTCAATGAAAAATACACATCAACACTGTACAACGCAGCGATGCCGATGATTCCCATTCATACTTTTAATGAGCTGTCTGGTTATATCTACACCAACAAAATTGTTGGAGCTAACCAAGCCGTGAACCAATTGCAAATTCCTGGATTAGCGGGCCGTGACACGATGGAGTTTAATTTCTATGAGGAAAATGGCGTGGAATATGTTACAGCTGGAGGCAACGTTTATGCTGCTCAAGACATCATCAAACCGATCTATGCGGGAAAACAATCGAAGACTACGATTCAGGCGAATGGTCATGCCACATGGTACTCGATTCCAACATCAGCTGCAGGTAAAGAAATGACCGTCAAGATGTCTGCAAACAGCGCATTTGCTGTATACAACCAAGCGGGTGTAGGCATGAATCATACAGTGGTCAGTGGTCAAAACGAAATTGTATTGCCTGAGAACGGAACCATTGTCTTCGCGGGTGAAGCTGGTTCGAAGTTCGAGATTGTATTGACAATCAGAGCAAATTAATAGATGACAAAAAACTGTATAACAAAAAGTCGCGGAAATCGCGGCTTTTTTTGAGTTTTAAATTTTAAATAATACGTTTTAAAGTAAATGTACCTTTTTTCAGATTCACGATGTAGTATTGGGTTTCGCAAAGCTTACCTGGAGGGTAAGTATTAAAAGGGCTTTTACTGGTTGGAAAAAAATGACGGAGGAAAATGTTGCAAGTGGAAAGGCAAAGCATTGATTGTTAATATACAGTAAATAATAACAATCAAATGGGCAGAAGATCGACAAAAAGGTTAACAGTAATACCTATTCCAAGAAAATAATGAATTATTCGGACAACACCGAGACGGGGAGGACACATGAAAACAACGAAGATCTCATTTTTTATACTTTCACTGATGCTGCTCCTGGTGAGCGGTCTAACAGGGTGGGTAGGGAACGCTGCTGCAGCGTCCGATTCCGGTAAAACCTATGTTATCGGAACTGATGTCACATTTGCTCCATTCGAATATGAAGATGAGAATGGTGATTTTGTTGGTATCGATATGGATTTGCTGGATGCCATCGCCAAAGATCAAAATTTTAAGTATCAAATTAAAGCTCTGGGATTTAATGCAGCTGTACAGGCACTTGAGGCGAATCAAGTCGATGGTGTGATCGCAGGGATGAGTATTACAGATGAAAGAAAAGCAAAATTTGATTTTTCTGAGCCATATTATGATTCAGGCGTTGTTATGGGAATTAGCGCCAATAATGACACCATTAAAAGCTACGAAGATCTTCGTGGTAAAAAGGTCGCTGTAAAAACGGGAACAGAAGGGTACAGCTTTGCTGAATCCATCGCCTCAAAGTATGGGTTTACGATTGTTCCATTCGACGAATCATATCAAATGTATGATGATGTAAAGACTGGTAATTCGGTAGCCTGTTTTGAAGATGAACCCGTTTTAAGATATGGGGTAAAACAGAATAATGGTTTAAAAATTGTTACCGCTAAAGAAGACGGGGCTTCCTACGGATTTGCGGTAAGTAAGGGTAAAAATCAGGAACTTCTGGAGATGTTTAATGCTGGTCTTGTGAATATCAAAGCTAGTGGTGAATATGAGCGCATTATCGAAGAATATGTTGGCGAGAATGCCCAAGTCGCAAATCAGGGGCGTTGGGAGCTAATTCAGAAATCCCTTCCAGCACTTTTCAAAGGTCTGGGAAAAACACTCTTATACACGATTGTGTCCCTATTCTTTGCGTTTATCATCGGTCTGATTTTCGGATTTATGAAGGTGGGACAGAACAAATTCCTTCGTGGTGTTGCCACTGTATTTGTAGATATCTTCCGCGGCATTCCGCTGATTGTCCTGGCATTCTTTATTTATTTCGGGATTCCACAGGCGATGGGCTTCACGATGCCATTGTTCTTGGCAGCGATTCTGACACTTAGTCTGAATGCAGGAGCGTACGTAACCGAGATTATCCGAGGCGGGATTCAATCGATTGATCGTGGTCAGATGGAAGCTGCCCGTTCATTGGGTCTTCCTTATCGCAAAGCGATGATAAAGATTGTCATTCCGCAGGCAGTGCGGGTTATGATTCCGTCCTTCATTAACCAGATGGTTATCACGTTGAAGGATACGTCAATCTTATCCGTTATTGGTCTCGTAGAGTTGACGCAATCGGGTAAAATTGTTATTGCAAGAACGTTCTCCTCTTTTGACATTTGGTTAACGGTTGCGGTTATGTACCTGATTGTCATCATCACATTGACCAAAATTGCTGATTATCTGGAGGTGAAGGTTCGTCGTGGCTAAAATAAAAGTTGAAGGTTTGAAGAAAAGTTTCGGCTCGAATCAGGTCCTCAAGGGAATTGATGTGGCGGTCAACGAAGGAGAAGTTGTCTGTGTCATCGGGCCTTCCGGTTCGGGAAAAAGTACCTTCTTGCGCTGCATTAACCAATTAGATGCGATTACGGCAGGCCGGGTTATCGTGGATGATCAGGATCTGAATGACCCTAAAACCAACCTGAACAAAGCTCGCGAAAATATTGGTATGGTATTTCAACATTTTAACTTGTTCCCTCATTTTAGTGTACTTAAAAACATCATGTTTGCGCCCAGAGAACTCGGGATATTAAATGCCCAGCAGGCGCGCGATACAGCACTCAAATTACTTGAACGTGTGGGTCTGTCTGATAAAGCAGATAGCTTCCCAACACAACTGTCAGGTGGACAAAAACAACGTGTAGCTATCGCTCGTGCGCTTGCTATGAATCCGGATGTTATGTTATTTGATGAACCGACTTCAGCTCTTGACCCTGAAATGGTAGGAGAAGTTCTTGGTGTTATGAAGGACCTCGCGAGCGAAGGTATGACGATGATGATCGTTACCCATGAGATGGGTTTTGCACGTGAAGTAGCTGATCGTGTGATCTTCATGGACGGTGGTTATATTGTCGAGCAGGGCACTCCTGAAGAGATATTTGGAAATCCGAAGAATGAACGGACGATCAGCTTTTTGGAAAAGGTACTCTAGCACTGAATCAAGCATTAACACATTAAAAGTCGCTATTTTAAGCGGCTTTTTTTGTTATATTTATGAGGTGATTTAATAGGTATCGCTCTTTTCTTGAAAGACCAACCAAATAAGCGAAGAAAGCGAGGTCTGTACTCCATGGAAAATGTGTCACAAGAAGATCAACTGGAATCTATCAAAGCCTTTCAATCAACCATCCGCAAATCGGAAAATGCTCTAGAAAACATGATTCAGAAAAGTTCAAATACTACCTTATTACAAAAACGCCTCAAAGCTCTGCATATCGGCGCAGCGTTATTGGAAAATGTCTGGAATCAAAAAGCTCATTCATACACCAAGGAAGATATAACAGAAGCCCGTCTTGTCTTGATTGGATTGTTTCCATCCCTTGAAAGCATGTATGCCAAGTCCAAGGAAGGTAGCTCGCAAAAGACTCTTCTGGAAAGAAGGATTAAAGCATTTCATCTGGCCGTTCAAGTCATGGATACATACTGATGAAATGAGAGAGAGGTCTGTCTAATGAACGACAGACCTCTCTTTTTCTTTTGCAAACTTACGAAAACCGATAGAGACGCACACCGTGCGCAGCTACAGTAGTAACTAAGGAGTTCTCTGTAAATTCAGCTGCTTCTCGGCTCCACAATTCAGTACCTTTGGTAATGCCGTACAGTCCGACCTCATCAATGGATAGATCCACAGGTAGAGCATTCTCACCTATGTTGAATACAGCTACGTAAGAGGAACCATCCGCATGCTGGGCAGTCCATACAATAAGCTCTTCTTTGCGTAAGGCTTCTTTGGCTCCGTAACTCTCGCGATGCATTCGCAGAACCTCACGATTAGTTAGCAGAGATAGTGTCCAGTCGTCGTTATCTCGCAGTTCACCACCAAAAATGAGTGGGGAACGGAAGATACTCCACAGCGACATCATCGTCAACTGCTCATCAGGCGTGAACCGAGTCCAACGATCTGCTCCACCACCGTCTACAGAACGGATACCGATATGACCCAAAGGCAACATATCACAGTCTGGCCAGCAGCCTGCTTGGGGAACGCCCTGCCACGTCCGGCAGCGGTCGAACATATCCAATAACAGCGGCCAAAGGTCCCAGAAATCGTCGGTGACACGCCACATGTTGGCATGATCAGCTAAGAATTCTGAGTATTCCACCGGGGCAGGGCCAGGAGAGAGACTCAGTACCATGGGCCGACCAGAGCGCTCAATTGCTTTGGAAATCATTTCGATCTCAGGCTGATGGGTGTCATAGAGCCTGGAAGCAGCAATATCGTCCACCTTCACCAAGTCAACGCCCCATTGTGCATACAGTTCAAAAAGCGAATCGTAGTAGGCTTGTGCGCCTTCTTTTGAGCTATCAACACCATACATATCTGTATTCCACGGACAGATGGAATTCGGATGAGCAATATCGCGCGCAGTGGCGGTTGTACCCAGAATCGGAGTAGCCGCATGTGCAGCTTGACGTGGAATACCGCGCATGATGTGAATGCCAAATTGTAGCCCAAGACTATGGACGTAGTCTGCTAATGGCTTGAATCCCTGTCCACCTGCAGCGGAGGGAAACCGATTCTCGGCAGGCATAAGCCGCGAATATTCATCCATGATGAGTGGGACGAACGGACGATATTGCGAAGAATTGGCCAAAGGCTCGTACCATTGAATATCGACCGTAATATAGCTCCAGCCGAAGTCTTTAAGATGTTCTGCCATGTACTCGGCGTTGCCACGAATTTCGTCTTCCGTAACGGCCGCGCCGTAACAATCCCAGCTGTTCCAGCCAAGCGGTGGAGTTGATGCTGCAAGCGTATGATTCATGGGAATGCTCCTTTATGGATTAATTATTGCTCTCGCTCAATTCATCATAATAAAGGATTTTATTAATATCTACAGTAATGTTGAGTGTGGGATAGCAAAATATTGCGGTTAGTCGAAGAACAATTTACGGTACACAAGGCTTTCTCCGCCACTACGAAATTCACCTGGCGTAACGCCGGTTATGCTGCGAAAGGCTTTGATAAAATAACTTCCGCTGGAATACCCGACTTGCTTGGCGATGACTTCAATGCTAAGCGTAGTTCCGCGCAGCAGTTCCATTGCTTTCTCGGTACGTACACGGGTCAGATAAGTACCTGGCGTCAAGCCAGTACTTGCGGAAAAGCGACGTATAAAGTGATATTTGGAAAGGGAAACATGCTCCGCAAGGTGATCGATACTGATCATCTTGGAGTAATTGTTTTCTATGTATTCAACGGCTATTTGAATGTTCTCAGACCAATTCTCCCTGTTGCGCAATGTTGTTTTCTGTAATCGAGTCAATTCTGTCATGAACTGATATACGCTGGATGATGCGATCAGAGGATCAGTGATTCTGCCTGCCGCCGCATCAGTCACGATCATCCGCAACAGTCGGATCGGTGTACAATCAGCGGGAAGGTAGGGAACTTCTCCCGCTTCACGAAGAAATTTTCGCCAGTGGGGCATAATAAGAGTGGGCCTGAACAACAGGAACAGAAACTCCCAAGGTTCTTTTGATGCTGAATGGTAGTAATAGCGATGTGGTCCTGGAATTTCGGCCAAAAAAGCTTGTCCTGCGGTAACATGATGAATGCGATTATTCGACTCAAATACACCTTCACCCGAGAGTGTATATTGGAATAACAGGAGAGGCCCGTCCGAACGTTCGAGTCCATCCCAATGATAAGAAGGATCAGTTATTGAATCACTTCCAGCCGCATAGAGTACACACAGTTGGAGCTCCTTGTCTTCGGCGAATCGAAACCCATAGGTTCCTCTAGGGATATTCATGTCAGCTCTCCTTGTTGCCCTGAATTTTTACTGCGCTCCGCGAATGAAAATATCTACTAGCTTCTGGCCTAGTGAAAAGTTGGAACCATATTTATGCAGGTTATCTTCCCGATTACCCATTAACATCATAGTCGAGAAGGTCTCTGCCAAGAAAAACGGATCGTCCGTCCGCAGTTTGTTTTCATCCATTGCCCGTTGGAAATGGGAGGCTAACACTTCGTGAATCTGATGCTCCGCGTTGCGTATATCCTGAATTTGAGCTGGTTCAAGAAAAGGCTCAGCTTCTCTGAGCATGGTTTCAATCTCCGCATGTGGATTGCCCAGTCTGGCCTCTGCCAATCGCACAAGCCCCGACTCCAGATTCTCGGCTTGATCAAGCATATGCGAGGTTAACCGACTCACATTCTGTAGCATCGTTGTAAAGGCAACCTTAAAAAGCTCTGGTTTACTGGTGAAATGATAATAAATGGTTGGTTTTGACACGCTACATGCTTTGCCAATTTGCTGAAGTGTGACTGTTTCGTAGCCATACTCCATGAATAGCTTTGAAGCTGTATGAATAATCGTTTGTTGAATTGAGATATCGTCGTCTCCGTGTTTGGGTCTTCCAGGCAAACGTTTGTGTGATTTTTCTGTCATTAGACTTCCCTCCATGAATATTTTATGACAAATAACGATAGTTAGCAAAACTAGCTTGTAATTATACTTACCGGTAAGTATAATTACTGAAGAGTTAAAAAAGAAAACACATTATCCTCATAACAAGGTGGTTTTAAGGTTGAAAACAGCACAACGTACAAACAAATGGAAAAAGATAATCATGTGGACGATCCTGTCCATCGTTATCATCGTGGCCGGCGTTTTCGTATATCTCAATTCGGTTACGTATAGTCCTTCTGAACGAGCGGAAACGGCGATGACAAGTGATGCTCAGGTTAATGTCACCAATATTAAGGACGGTTACCGATTTGAACCCGTGGGTATAGAGATAACCAAACCGAATATTATTTTTTATCCAGGCGGTCTGGTTGAACCTGAAAGTTATTCTCCACTTGCCAGAGAAATGGCAGAACAGGGTCACCGCGTATATATCGCAAACATGCCAATAAACTTGGCGATTTTCGGTCAAAACAAGGCTGATTCCTTTATCGAAGAACATCCCAATGAAGCATTTGTAATTGGTGGCCATTCATTGGGAGGATCATTTGCATCACGATATGCTGCAGAGCACAATGAAAAGTTGGAAGGCGTCTTTTTCTTGGCTTCTTATGCAGATGAAGGAGGTAGCTTGAAGAATACGGACTTGTCTATCTTACAGATTACAGGCTCGGATGACGGAGTGCTTAACAGGGAAGATTGGGAGAACTCCAAAGCAAATCTTCCGGAAGACACGACATATGTGAATATTGAGGGTGGAAATCACGGTCAATTTGGCTCATATGGCATGCAAAAAGGAGATAATCAGCCTGCTATTACGGAAGAAGAGCAGTTGGAAGAGGTTGTAGCAGCATTAGGGAACTGGATGGATAAATTAAAATAATATAATAAATTAATGTGTTGAATGGTAATGATCCGTGGTACGATTAAAGTCGCTATTTTAGCGGCTTTTTTTGTTGAAGGATACGAGTATGCCTCAATATAGTAGGGTTGACTGCTTATATTGATTGAATTTCAATTCAATGATGGGCCTACGGAATTGATTTAATTACCACAAGTCGTTAACATTAAAGGCATTGTCATCGAAGTAGCAGTAAAACTGAAGACAACAAGAGCAAGAACATCAAAAGGAGAAAAGATTATGTTTTTCAGAAAATTTGCTTACACGTTAGTGATCATCCTCGCTGCATTATTGTTCTCGGGTTGTACATCAGAGTCTGTACTTGATATTGGATCGCCTCAAGTTTCGGAGGATATGGGATTTGATGAGGTTGCCAATTATATCTCGGAGCATAATGAACTCCCACCAAATTACATTACCAAGAAAGAGGCCAGAGAATTGGGCTGGGAACCAAGTGAAGGGAATTTACATGAAGTCGCTCCAGGCAAAAGCATTGGCGGCGACGTGTTCGGAAACCGGGAAGGACTACTTCCAAAGAAAAAAGGCCGCATATGGTATGAAGCCGATATAAATTACTCAGGAGGACGGCGCGGAAGCGATCGAATTCTATACTCAAATGACGGTTTAATCTACCAGACGACAGATCATTACAAGTCATTTGAACAGTTAAAATAAACGGAGGAAATGATATGAGCATCATTCAGATTAACGGAAACGACTTTCACAGTAAGGAAGAGCTTCATCAAATTTTTCAGAACCAGCTTGAGTTAGACGAGAGCTATGGAGGCAATTTGGACGCACTATGGGATGTCTTGACTGGGGCTGTAAGCATGCCGCTTACTGTTCAATGGATTGGTTTTGAGAAAAGCAAAGAGATTCTTGGAGATTACGCTGACCAGGTCATGGAATTGTTGCGTGATGTGGAAGGGGAGATCCTAGGATTTACGTTGGAATTATATTATTGAAAAGCAGGTTTGATTTTATGAGGCGATGGGCAACCATCGCTTTTTTGGTCTTCACATTTTTACTGAGACACATGTCTAGATCATGCTATTTTCATGGCTTAATAATCAAGGTTGGGGTGATTAGACTTCCTTATACTTTAAACATGGAATAGGGTAGGCAGGATTGTAATCGTTTACTAACGGTTGAATATGTAAGCGTATACTATTTCAAAGCGAACCATCGTAAGGTCTAGATTGGTTATTACGACTAACACCATTTAGGGGGCAGAAAAATAATGAGAGCCATTTCAAAAATGCTAGGAGCATGTCTCGTAACAAGTGTTGTGCTAGTTTCCGCCGGTTGCGGAAACGCTGGAGAGAATTCCGAATCAAATACGAGTGACCCCAACAGCCCGATCACATTTACATTCTTCGGGGCAGATGCAAGTCCGAACTGGAACAAAATGCAGGATGCTGTAGGGAAGAAAATTACGGAAGAAACCGGTGTAAGCATTGATGCAGAATTCGATATTTCGAGCGGAGGTGGAAACGACCGCATTTCCCTGATGGCTGCCAGCGGCGATTATCCGGATTTGATCTTCCCAAAAGGTAACTTGACCAGACTCGTTGATGCCGGGGCAATGATTGATTTGACGGATCTGATCGAAGAACACGCCCCCAATTTGAAAAAGATCTACGGTGAGCACTTCAATCGGTTGAAATACAGCAATGACGATCCTTCAATCTATTGGATTCCAACGAATGGTGCAATCGATCAGGTCAGCTTCGATGCGACGAATGGTACTGCCATTCAACATCGTGTAGTCAAGGAACTCGGGTATCCTGAGATCAAAACCTTAAACGATTTCGAAAATGTGCTACGTGAATATTACGAGAAACATCCGACCACAGATGATGGCCAACCCACAATTCCGCTGACGCTTAGTGCAGATGGATGGCGGCGAATGATCACTGTTACTGATCCCGCTGTCATGTCTACTGGAGGACCTGGAGATGGTGAGTATTTCATCAATCCTGACACCTACGAAGCCGTTCTACATTACAAACGTTCTGAGGAGAAGGAATATTTCCGGTGGTTGAACAAGATGTACAATGAAGGTTTGCTGGACAAGGACAGTTTTGTTCAGAAGGATGACCAGTATAAGTCCAAAATCGCCAGTGGTCGCGTGTTATCCTTGCTTGATCCAAGCTGGGGATTCAGTGATGCGGAAAATGCGTTGAAAAGCGCAGGGAAAGACGATATGACCTACGGATTCTATCCGGTAACGTTAGATGACAGTTTTCAACGTAAAGATTTCCAGAATATCGGCTTTGATGGTTATGGTATTGGCATAACAGTCGATTGTGAAGATCCTGTCCGTGCCATCAAATTTTTGGATTGGATGTCTTCTGAAGAAGGGCAAGTATTGAGAAACTGGGGCGTTGAAGGCGAGCAATATAACGTGGAAGAGGGTGTTCGCACCATCCCGGCCGATGTACAGGAACGTAAAAACAAAGACAATAACACATTCACCAAAGAAACCGGAGTAGGCTTGTATTACATTTTCGGTGCTCACTACGGGGATGGTGTCAAAGATTCAACGGATAACTACTATACAACGAATTATCCTGAACAGATTCAGCAAAGTTATTCTGATGAGGAGAAAGAAGCGTTGAAAGGTTATGGCATAACTACATGGAAGGACTTGTTCCCTTCCGAAGAAGAGTTTCCGGTGAAAGAATGGGGCGCGGCTTACAATATGCCGATACCTTCGGATAGCGGGGATTATAACGTTGTGTATCAGAAAACGCAGGATATTATTCAGAAACGGATCGCCGAAGCGATTACATCCTCTCCAAGTGCCTTTGAAGGCATATACGACAATATGATTACCGAACTTGATAATGCAGGTGCAGTAGGCATGGAACAGCAGTATACGGAGTGGATTAAAGATCGCGTTCGATTGTGGACGGGAAAAGAGATCAATTAACTTACGGATATAATTACAATAATGAATTGTTTGCAGATCCGAAGTATATCAAGAACTAAAAAAACATCGAGCCATGCAGGATGGCTTGATGTTTTTTAGTTTACATTGAATGAGCTTGTCATTATTGTGGCAAAGCTTCCATCGCATCACGTCTTTGTTTGATATATCTACCGGGGGAGAT
Source organism: Paenibacillus sp. FSL R7-0313 (assembly GCF_037969885.1). Classification (NCBI taxonomy): domain Bacteria; kingdom Bacillati; phylum Bacillota; class Bacilli; order Caryophanales; family Paenibacillaceae; genus Paenibacillus; species Paenibacillus sp. FSL R7-0313. Next base: position 4,867,020 of record NZ_CP150219.1, on the reverse strand, counting down.
GCCGACCATTTTGGTGAAACTGCGAATAAAATTGGCATAGTCACTAAAGCCCGATTGAAAGCATGCATCCGTAATACTCATTCCTTCTGACAGGTGGAATTTGGCCCGTTCAATACGTCGACCCAAAATGTAGGAACGGATTGTCAATCCAGTATGCTTTTTGAACTGGCGGCTGATATAAGTACTATTCATGTAGAACACTTCGGCAAGTTTGCGAAGCGTAATGTCTTGATTTAGATGTGTTTCAATATAATCCATGGTTTCACGAACCAGTTCAGGCATAATGTCATTGGGAACAAAGGAATTGTTATGGAACCAGACGTTAATCATGACCAACAATTGGGCTACGGCTGCATTTATTTTGATATCGGTGCCATAAGCATCGGAAGCAAGCAATCCTTCCAGTTCGTTCGTACATTGCAGCATCTGCTTCATGTTATAGTCGTCTAAATGTACGATGTTGCCTGTTCCTTTGGGGCGATGATCAAAACATGACGATAGATTGGTTGATGGTGTGGAAAGCTGAAACAGATATGTTTTTTTGAGATTGATTGTAATTCGCTCATACTCAGATTCATCCAGAATAAAGGCTCGGTGCATCTCCTCGGGTGACATCACAAGCAAATCGCCAGGCTGTACATGGTAACATCGATTTTCTACATAAAAGTGAACGTTGCCACGAAGAAACAGGTAGATCTCGTACGCATTATGGCGATGATAGATCGTTTCCAGCTTATACGTCGTTACGCTGTGTAGATATAAGAGCTCAGGCTGGATGGGATCATAAAAACACTCAGAGGATCCACTCATGAAGTACCTCCCGTCATTTCATGCAATAAATAGAGCGGTTAACGCAATGAAATTGTACTCAGCTTACCTTAAAATGTAATCATCCTATCATGATACCTTTTGTATTGCAAACGCTTTCTTGTAAAAGGCACAACTAAAACGATTTTAGGGGGATTCTTTCGATGAATCATCAATCAACACCACATGCTGGTGAGCAAAAGCAAGACCAAGCTGCCAATCTGGAGCGTATTGCAGGGGAGATTGGAAAGCTTCGTCCCAACGGTAATCCTCTGGTGGCCCACAAATTTGGAGCCGACCCCTATGCTTTGGTATTTAACAATCGAGTTTACTTATATATGACTAGTGATAAGCTGGAATATGATCAGGACGGTCTTCCTCAGAAAAACAGTTACAGTTCAATCAACCGAATTACGGTCATTTCTTCGGATGACTTAATCAACTGGACCGATCACGGGGAGATCAGAGTTGCTGGACCTCAAGGCGCAGCAACATGGGCTTCACAATCCTGGGCGCCCGCAGCTGCTCATCGAATCGTGGATGGCAAGGACTGTTTCTTTCTTTATTTCGCCAACAATGCCAGTGGAATTGGTGTATTGTCTGCACCAACACCTGTAGGTCCATGGATAGATCCTATAGGAAAGGCACTTATTACAAGAGAAACTCCGGGAGTGGAGGAAGTAACCTGGTTATTCGATCCGGCTGTCATTGTTGATGATGATCATCAGGCCTACATATACTTCGGTGGTGGTATTCCGCAGGGGAAAGCAGAAAGACCTGATACGGCAAGAGTGATGCGACTGGGAGACGATATGATCAGCGTGGTTGGCATCGCGAAGGTTATTCAGGCGCCTTATATGTTTGAAAGTTCAGGGATACATAAATATAATAATAGTTACTACTATACGTATTGTTCCAATTTTGTCGAAGGTGACCGGCCAGAGGGCAGCCCACCACCCGGTGAAATTGCATATATGACCAGTGTTCAGCCAATGGGACCATGGACATATCAGGGAACGCTACTCCAGAATCCTGGACACTTTTTTGATATTGGCGGCAACAACCACCATGCTATATTTCAACTAGCGGATCAATGGTACATTGCCTATCATGCCCAGACATTATGCCAAGCTATGAATATTCCCGAAGGTTACCGTTCAACACATCTGAATCGAGTCGAGCATGATGAGGCTACTGGTAAGATCAAGAAGGTGCATGCAGATTATCAGGGCGTAGATCAGCTCAAGTGCTTCGATCCCTATGGGCGGGTAAGCGGTTCCACGATTGGATGGAGTAGCGGAGTATCAACAGAGCAATATCTTGACTCTGGTGAGTTGTCTGCGTCAGACTCGAATACGATGTCCGCTAAGCTGCAAGATGACAGCTGGATAGCTATATCCAAGGTCGACTTTGAAAGTGAAGGACCGGCAACCTTCTCAGCTACTATTGGAAATCAAGGAACAGAAGGTACGTTGGAACTTCGTCTTGATCGTGCAGACGGACTGTTAATTGGAGAAATCATTGTTCCGCCTGCGACCGATTCCCTTCAATGGATGGAACTAACAACTAATGTTACGGGTGCAAAAGGTGTGCAAGACTTGTATATTAAGCTTAAAAGTTCAACAGACAGCTCAGCCATCCTTTTAAGAGAATGGAAGTTTAACAGAAAAAATGAGGTGTAATTGAAGCATGTATCCGAATCCGATTATTTGGGCCGATTACCCGGATCTTGACGTTATTCGTGTAGAGGACACATATTATATGGTTAGTACAACCATGCATATGATGCCGGGATGTGTCATCCTGCGTTCATATGACCTGATCCATTGGGAAGTAGCCACATATGTATACGACACATTGGACGATACGCCTGCACAACGGCTGGTGGATGGTCAGCATATTTATAGCAAAGGCATGTGGGCTGCATCACTCCGCTATCATCAAGGGATGTTCTATGTGATCTTTGTTGCAAATGATACTCGTAAGACATACTTGTATACGTCCCCCACCATCTCGGGAGTTTGGAAGAAACAAGTAGTCGAAGGGTTTTACCATGACTGCTCCTTATTTTTCGACGATGATGAACGAGCCTATCTCGTGTACGGTAATACCGAGATTTATCTGACCGAATTAAGCTCTGATTTATCCGGGCCCAAACATGGTGGAGTGCATCGTATGATCGTAAAAGACGAGCAGCCTCATCACCTTGGTTATGAAGGAGCACATTTCTACAAGATCAACGGGAAATATATTGTATTCCTGATTCATATAACGAAAGCTTCCGGACGGAGAACACAGGCGTTTTATATGGCCGACTCTCTGGAAGATGTCTTCACTGGTGGAGAAGTATTCAATGACGATATGGATTATTTCAATTCAGGTGTTGCTCAGGGCGGTATCGTGGATACACCGGATGGAGACTGGTATGCAATGCTGTTTCAGGATCATGGGGCTGTTGGCCGGGTTCCTGTTTTGGTTCCGCTACATTTTGATCAAGGTATACCGGTTTTTGCAAGCAAAGCGCCTAAGCAGATTGAAATCCCTAGCACGAGACCAGAGCACCGTTATAACCCGTTAGTAGGTAGCGACAGTTTCAATTATGAACCCGAAGAAGATGGAAGCGTCCGCCTCCGTGATTTTTGGCAATGGAATCATACACCTAACAATGAACTCTGGTCCGTCACAGAGAAATCGGGGGTGTATCGTGTTCGAACGGGACAAATCAGCCCAAATCTGACGTTTGCGGTAAACACACTAACCCAGCGTTCAATGGGGCCCGCTTGCGAAGCCATAGTTACGCTTGATGGCAGTTGTCTAAATGATGGGGATTATGCCGGATTGTGCTTTCTGATCGGTTCATACGGTATGATCGCTCTTACGAAGCAGGATAGCAAGTTTTACCTGGTCATGCATGCCAGAGATAGTGAGGATTCCACCATATTTGGCAATCTGATCGACCAGAAGCCAGCCACTGAACATGAACGTATCCCGGTATCAGATCCAGTAGTTAAACTAAAAGCATTCGGAAATTTTGAGAACAATCTGGATGAGTGCTCTTTTGCTTATTTCGATGGGATTGAATGGAGAAATCTAGGGATTGTCCATAAAATGATATATAAGCTGGATCATTTTATGGGTTGCCGAACGGGGGTGTTTGTATATTCAACCCAGATGGTTGGAGGAACAGCTGACTTTTCGAATTTTGAATATCGTGTGATTAACCCTGATGAGAAACAATGAAATATGTAAAAGCCGCCCAACGGCGGCTTTTCGTATTCAATAATTACAAGTTGTTGTACAATGATATGGATTCAAAGTTGACAGAGAGAAGAGAGTTGTTCAAACCGAACTGGGGGCATGTCGTCATGTATAAGAGATGTCTGGACATAACAAGATGGACCTTCATTCTGTTCCTTGCTGTGTCCATACCAGCAGGTCATACCGAAGGTAATACCAAACAACATCATCCGCAGCAAGATGGGCAACAGATTCAACTTCCTGCTACGTTTGAGAGGTATTCTCCTCCCATAGCAGTCTCTTTTGTCAGGGAAACCGGAGATGACCTTGAGCGCATGATTAGTCAGTTACCTGGTGAGACGATGCTGGATAATCGCTGGACTCGTTTGTACGAGAAAGAGCTAGGTATTCAAATTCACTATGACTGGATTGCTAATGGAGATGTATACAATCAGAAGCTGGGTGTATCCCTTGCCGCAGGACGTTTCCCAGATGTGGTAAAAGTAAACCCATATCAACTTAGACAACTGAGCAACGCTGGAATGATCGAAGATTTAACCCATGTGTACCAAGAACATGCTTCACCACTTACGAAGAGTATATTAGAGGCAGAGGGAAGAGGAGCATTTGATGCGGCAACCATTGACGGCAAACTCATGGCTATTCCCGAATCATCTTCCTCGATTGAGACTGCGCAGTACCTGTGGATTAGAACCGATTGGTTGGAGCATTTGGGGCTAAGGCCGCCTGAAACGATGGAAGAACTTCTCCAGGTTTCGAAAGCGTTTACAGAAGAAGATCCCGACGGGAACGGAGAGCAGGATACGTACGGACTTGCGCTAACGAACCATCTTTGGGATCCAGTTATGGGAGCTGCAGGCTTGATGTCAGGCTACGGTGCCTACCCTAATATATGGGTTAAAGATGCAGAAGGAAACCTCAGTTATGGAGGCATACAGCCTGAAGTTCGGGAGGCACTGAAAGCACTGCAAACGTTGTATCGTGAAGGCCAACTTGATCCGGATTTTGGCTATAAAAGCGGAAGCAAGGCGTTTCGTCTGGTTCAGGATGGGAAAATAGGGATGCTCTACGGTGAACAGTGGACATCCTTTATGCTCCAGACCACCCGTGATACAGATGTAGATGCAGAGTGGCAGGCATATCCTATTGTTGCAAACTCGGACCGAAATCTGTTTGTACCGCTACGTTCCAACACAGGGCAATACTTTGCCGTAAAAAAGGGCTTTTCTAATCCGGAGGTCGTTGTAAAGCTTATGAATCTGCATCTCGACATCAACTGGGGGGATCAGGCGCAGTATGAAACATACTACAACGACGACTCCCGAGCTGTGTGGATGCTTTCACCGGTAACTCCTTTTCCCGGTAATAAAAATATAGATGCATACAAACAAATTCGTGATGCCAGAAGTACAGGAGATTTCTCGGCTCTGCAGAATGAAGCTCTCGCCATTCACAAACGCATTGTGGCCTATGAAACGGAAGATGTAGAGAGCGGCTGGGGCTGGAAACAAACCTATGGGCCTTCGGGTGCTTTTAGCATTGCAGATTCATACGAGAAGAACGGCCAACTTCTCTATGATCAATTCACGGGCGGAATTACGGACACGATGGTTGATCGACAAATTATTCTTCGAGATCTTCAGCTTGAAGCCTATATGAACATTATTCTAGGCAGGTCGATAGATGAGTTTGATCAATTCGTTGAAAACTGGCGCAAGCTGGGGGGAGATCAGATCACATCGGAGGTTAACGCGTGGTTTCGCACCAGCAAGCCAAAGGAGCGCTAATGTTCACTTTATTCTTACAAGGAACCCACTCAGCCCTTGGCATTGGAGGTGAATGCATTGATCAAGATCCCTGCTAAATCATGGTTTAACAGTATATTTGCGCGATTAATAATCACCTATCTGGTATTTGTGCTCCCTCTTATTCTTCTTGGCGTGTATCTGTATCATTGGAGTTATGACAATGCAAGCCAGGAAATATCGTTGTCAACGGAAAGACGGTTGAACCAATATGTGGTGGAATTGAACAGAGAGATAGAATGGATGGAATTACAGCAGTTTGATATCGTTGAGGATCGAAAACTCAATCGTCTGGCCATTCTCTGGGACATGATGGATCAGGTTGAGCGGCGTGATACATTAAATTACCTGACTGAACGACTCGCTTCATTCAAGAATAGCACTGCTTATATCAAAAACGTTCATGTACATATCCCTTCTGTTGGCAAGAGTATATCCGCGATCCAAGGCATCGATGATTTCGATAAAAGTTCATATCTATATTTCAGTTCGGGCATGCAAGGAAAAGGTACACGTTTCACTGTGAAAGAGGACGCTTTGAACTTAAGTGCCGTCAGGCTGACAGGCACGAGAGGAGAACCTCCGCTGTTTGTCATTCAAGTGGAGCTGGATACATACCATTTTCAGAATGAACTCACACGGCTTAATTTGTACCCGGAGAGTTCAACCTTTCTGATTGAGGACAAAACGGGGCATGCCATCACAGATAAACATCAAGCTAGTGTTATTCTCGCGAATTACCGTGAGCACAGTGTAGAGGGTACACTTGATGGCTTTCGGATGAAGGTGGGGGACACCATGTACCATGTTAGTCAGTTACATATGGACTCCCTGGGCTTATCCGTAGCTACATATCTACCCGAGGCAATTGTTACCAAGCCACTTAGCAAGTTCTATCATTGGGCTTGGCTGTTTGCAATTACATCATTTGTTGCCATCACGGCGTATCTCTATTCAAGTTACAAGTTGATTCATATCCCGTTACTGTTGTTGGTGAAAAGATTCAAAAAAATGGAGGGAGGCATGCTTGATGTCCCCATTGCGCACAACCGAAAGGATGAATTTGGCTTCCTCTACACCCGTTTCAATCTAATGATTGAAAATCTTCAATCCCTGATCGATCGAGATTTCAAGAAAACACTGATGATGCAGCGGGCCGAGTTGAAACAGCTTCAATCGCAGATTAATCCTCATTTTCTGTACAATAGTTTCTTTATTCTGAATTCACTGGCAAGGACAGGAGAAACCGAACGTATTGAGCAATTCACGAATATGCTTGGTGAGTATTTCAGGTTCATTACCCGGAATGAAACCGATCATGTGAAGTTGAAAGTGGAAGTTGAGCATTCACGAATCTATACAGAAATTCAACAATTACGATTCTCCAGACGAATCAAAGTTGATTTTGGGTCACTACCTGTTGAGATGGAACATATTAAAGTTCCCAGACTCATTATTCAACCTATTATTGAGAATGCCTACGAACACAGCCTTGAAAAGAATACGGACTCCGGTCTTCTCATTATTGGGTTTAATATGGAAGGTTCATATGCCGAGATCACCGTAGAGGATAATGGAAATGAGTTGGAAGAGCAACACATTCAAACTCTTCAACAACGCTTGCATAAGGACGGAGGTACAGACGAAATGACCGCGTTAATAAATATTCATCGACGTCTGATCCTGACGTATGGAGAAGGAAGTGGCCTTTTCCTATCCAGAAGTGAACTGCAAGGGTTAAAAGTCACAATTCGAATCCAGTGGAAAGAGGGAGAAAACGAATGTATCGACTTTTGATTGTAGATGACGAGGAGATTATTACGGATAGTCTCTATGAAACGTTCGCCAGACATATACCCGACCAGCTTGATGTATGTAAGGCCTACTCTGCAACAGAAGCATTGTCCTGGATGCAACGTTCGAGAATTGACATTGTTCTAACGGACATCCGCATGCCGGGCATGAGTGGCTTGGAACTGACAGAGCGGATTCAAGCCAGTTGGCCGAATTGTCGCGTCATTTTTCTGACAGGACATAGCGATTTTGATTATGCCTATCAAGCTTTTCAGATGTCTAATGTGCGTTACTTGCTCAAGACGGAAGGCTATGACAAGGTGATGTCGGTTGTAGAAGATGTGATGGAAGAGATCCGGCGAAGTCACAGCATGGTTGAGTTGTTGGAACACTCTCATAAAGTCAACTCGCAGCTTGCACTGATTCAGCAAAAAGAGTATTTGCGGAAACTACTTCAAGATTGTACAGCGGTTCTAGATTTTACTACGGACGTGCAGGACGAATTATCCAAACGAGATATAAGATTACAGATCAACTCGCCTGTTTATCTCATACTGGGGCGGTTCAATAATCCGCCAGAAAAGGGTTCGGACCTCACACAAGTTCAGGAATCTGTTCGCATTATCGGCTCTTCTCTGATGAATGAGCGTACAGTGTGCGCAAGTGTAACGGACCATTATGGGGATACGATCTGGCTGCTTCAGCCGAAGCAGGAGGAAGAGATGACCAATGATAAACTTGTGCGATTTCTAGAAGGTACACTAGAACTGGTACAGGAAGCGTGCATGGTATCACTCGGCGTATCCATTGCTTTTTCATTAAGTAGTCGAAGCTGCAATTGGTCCGAGTTAACCAAACAATATGAACGTCTGCGATTACTCCAGTGGATGAAAATTGGGGATGGTGTATCCATGGTACTCACGGATCATCGCAATGATCTCTCATCTGATGTACCCAAAGAATCCATGCGGATCTCAAACCGGATCGAGATTATGTCAGGGTATTTGGAAACGGGACGAATTCAGCCATTTTACGATATATTTGAGGAGCTTGCAGGCGAACTGCTGCAACAGGATATTACGATGGAACGTGCCATGGAGACATACTACAATCTGGCCTTATTATTGCATTCAACGATCAATCGCTGGGGTCTTCAACAGAAGATCCCGGATCAACGAAGCTTGCTGCACTTAGGGGAATATACATGCATGAAGGATGCAGTACAATTTTTATATCTTGCTGCCGATGAATTAGTACGCTACAAAAGGTCAAATGAACAGGAACGCGCTAACGTTGTCATTGATTCCTTATGCAGTTACGTCAAGGAGAACCTGGAGAAAGATCTCTCTCTGGTAAGATTGGCAGAACTTCATCATTTTAATCCATCCTATCTGTCGCGATTCTTTAAGCAGGAAATGGGAATAAACGTGTCAGAATTCATTGACGACTGCCGAATACGGAAAGCCAAAGAATTGCTTCAGAACACAAATCTTATGGTACGTGAGGTCGCACTTCAAGTGGGGTACGAGGCTGCACATTCGTTTACCCGACTTTTTAAGAAAATAACGGGAATGACTCCCCAAGAATACCGGGAATCCCTTTTGGTACGTTAATGGTGAATCCTTTGGAATCGACCAAACCCAAACAACCACAAAAAAAAGCAGGATGTATTTTTCAGCCTGCTTTTTTGTGGTTATTATCTACTTGATAAACAAAGCGATTCGGCGTTTCACCTTAGGCCGTGTTGATTTTTTGTCTTCTATAAGCATTGGGACTCGATCCGGCATACGCTTTGAACTTTTTATAGAACCAATCAATATCCTTATATCCTACCTCAATAGCAATCTCATATATTCGCAGATTTGTGGAAGACAACAACTGCTGGGCCTTTTCCATACGTTGCTGGAGCATATAATCATTGAAAGACATCTTCTCTTCCAGCTTGAACTTCTGTCCAAGGTACGCACAGTTAAAATGAAGCATGTCAGAGATCTTCTTCAGCGTGATTTCATCACTCAGATGATCCCGTACATAGGCCTTGACGATACGAATGACATGACTGGAGTGCATGGGTTTACCATTCATTTGAACGGGTGTTTTGAAGAACGACGACGTTTTGTGTGCCGGGTCGGTTTCAAGGTGGGATCTAAGTCCATGCAGACTGTTAAGTAAAGTAGAGGGACTAACAGGATACGGGAGATAATCATTTACCTGATACGTCAGGGCTTTGCGTACAAACCTGAAGTGATCTCTTCCACCCATCAGGAGGATGGGTATCTGACTTTTCTTTCGAATGTTGTTGCATAACCAGAGCCCCGCGGTATCAAACCTCTCTGTATGTACCATAACAAGGGAAAAGTCTCGTTCTGACAATGCGGTCAAAGCCTCGGCCGATGAGAACACACAATTTGCGATAGTATATTGAGCTTTGCTCCGTAGCAACATCTGTTGCAACTCTCCGCACAAACGACGGCTGAAATCCACAAGTAAAATATCATACATGAAGCAATACCTCACCTTCTGCTGAATTGTAATGCGCTAGATTAACTGAAATTTGACTTAATTTCATTATGGTAATAAAAGAAAGCGCATACAATGTGCATATTTTTGTAGACAGTGCATTTCTTTACCAATTAAAACCTCTAATGCACTTTGCTCGCGCAAAATTACGCAAATCTATATTCAGCCCGGGTAAACATCTGTATTCCGGCAGGTTGTTTGCGCTTTCATTGTGACGATACACTGTGATAGCAAACGACAATCAGGGGGGAAGACGATGAGAAAAAACAAGTTCATGCTACTGAGCCTGGTATTTGCGGTCTTGTTGGTGATTGCTGCATGCAGTTCTGCACCTACCGCTCAACCCGAGCCGGAAAAGACAACACCACAGGAGGAACAAAAACCCGCGGAAACCGAGCCCAAGAATGAAAACTCCACGCCAGAAATGGACTTTGACATGGGCGGCAGAACCATCAAGGTTGTTGCTTGGTGGGACATGGAAATACAGGGGAACAACCCGGACAACATTCAACGCCTTGAGAATCTCGAAGCGCTGAAGAAAAAACACAACTTTAATATTGAATACGTTTCCATCGATTTCGGTGAATATCAGGAAAAAGTAGTTGCTTCCCTGATGGCCGGTGAACCGCTTGGCGATCTGGTGAGACTGGGCAAAAACTATGCCATTCCGGCATTGACCAAACAGGATCTGTTATGGCCGGTGGATGATTATATTAAAAACGACAAGGTATTCAACCAGAAAACAACCAAGGAATACATGCAGTATGAAGGCAAAGGTTACGGCTTTACTGAGGACCAGTCCTCGTTTATCAACGGGATTTTCTATAATCGCACACTCATGCAAGAGCTCGGCTTGAAGCCACTTCAGGAGTATGTGGATGCCGATGAATGGAACTGGGATACGTTCATCAGTGTTGCCAAGCAAGCGAACAAGGATCGAAACAATGATGGCAAGCTGGACACTTGGGGACTCGCTCAAACGGGCTTGCTGGAACCGATTCTGTATTCCAACGAGGCTTCTCTGACCAAAGAGGATAAGCAGAACCTGGAAGATCCAAAAACAAAAGAAGCGTTGAACTTCCTGTCCAAACTGGCTACCGAGAAGGTCGGCAGAGCTTCTGAGGGCGGCGATTGGACAGAGCCATCCACGTTCTTCCGTCAAGGCAACACCTTGATGTATTCAGGTGCCATGTACGAAGTCGAAGGTATTATGACGGATATGCAGGACTACGATATTGGTTTTGTACCGTTTCCAAAAGGTCCAAGTGCAACAGCGTATCACTCCGGTGAGTCACGTTACCAAGCTATAACAATTCCAAAAGCGGTAGAGAATCCGGAACAACTGATGTACATCTGGGAGAAAATTAACGAGATCGATTCGATCTATGAGTATCCGGGACAATCCACACTGGAGACACATCTGACCGATGAAGCAGATATCAACAACGCCAGAGAGGTAGCGGAAGGTATGTTGGTTCTCGACCATAACACATTCCCGTCCTTGCCGTTCTGGGACTTTGATGGGGAACTCAAAGAAGGGGTGTCCGTATCTACGCTGATCGAGAAATACAAGGCTCCTTTCCAGGCTGCGATTGATGAGGTTTACAAATAAGTATCACGTTACACGGGCAGAACGCACCAGTGAAGGTGCGGTCTGTCCGGGTTAGTCAATCGTTCAGTTCTCTCAACGCTTACAGGAAAGGGGATACATTCAAACATGCGGTCACGTAAGAAAAAGGGACTAATCCTGGTGCTTGTCCTGGCCTTGGTGCTCTCCATATGGACACTATATCCATCGCGGGATCGTAATCCGGGAACCGTACATGCGCTTGAGGACTTTGAGGCGGTATCGGGAACCGAGGATTCATTCAGTTATGAGCATTATCTGACTGCTCATGACAATACGGCCAAACCGGATGAAATTGTACGCATCGAAGGCGAATCTTATGTTCAGGCAGAGGATGGGGAATTTGAAATTGTGCAAGGGTACGCCGGATTAGACGGAAGTGCCGTAATTACGCCGGAAACTGGAACCATTCGCTGGGATGTTCCCGTTCAAGTGAGCGGTTTGTACAACATTCGCATTCACTATTATCCCGTAGAAGGCAAAAGCTCCGGGATCGAACGCAGGCTTGAGCTTAACGGTAAGGTTCCGTTCAGAGGGGCCGATATTCTTCTGTTTGACAGGGTATGGGGGAATCGCGAGGATAACGTCCGGCAGGACGATCGTGGCAACGAGCTTAGACCAAGACAAGTGGAACAGCCCGAATGGCAACTGACTTCCTTCAAGGACAGTGCAGGGTACTTCGAGGAACCGTTTCAGTTTTATTTTGAAAAAGGAAATCAACAGTTCTCGCTCACTTCATTAAGAGAAAGTATGGCGATCGATTATATCGAGCTTTACCAGGAAAATGAAGTCCCGTCCTATACAGAGCTGGAGAAGACCTATGCCTCACTCGGCTTGAAACAAGCGGCTCCTGTCATGCTGAAAGTACAGGGGGAGGAAGCTGTCAGTAAATCATCCCCTACACTGGCACCCATCTCGGACCGATCAAGCCCTTCACTCGAGCCTTATAATGTATCGAAAATTCGGATGAACGCCATCGGGGGCATTAACTGGAAGCTGCCTGGCGAATGGATTGAGTGGGAAATTGACGTGCCTGAAGACGGATTGTATCAAATCGCGCTTAAGGTGAAGCAGGATCAATTGCGTGGCATCTATGCCACCCGCAGCCTGACGATTAACGGCGAAGTTCCGTTTAAGGAAATGAAACGAATTCGATTTAACTACAGCCCGGCCTGGCAAACTCAGGTGTTGGGATCGGGAGAAGATCAACCATATCAGTTTCATCTGGAAAAAGGGAAACACCGCATCCGAATGACGGTTACACTTGGCGACATCGCTCCGCTGCTGCGGACCGTGGAATCCAGTGTGCTGGAACTGAATGAGATGTATCGCAAAATATTAATGATCACCTCCAACAGTCCAGACCCACTGCGGGATTACCAGCTGGAACGGCGTATTCCGGAGATGACGGAGGTGTTTGAACGACAAGCTGACACCTTGCGCTCCGTTGCAGATTACCTGGAAAAGGCCACGGGTGAGCAAAGTGACAAAGTAGCCGTCCTGCACGCCATGGTATTGCAGCTTGAAGATATGGCGGCCAGACCAGAGACGGTTCCCAAACGGCTGGATACGTTCAAAATTAACGTAGGTGGTCTCGGCACATGGATTCTATCGGTACGTGAACAGCCGATTACATTGGATTACCTTGTCGTATCTCCGCCGGGTGAATCGCTGCCAAAAGCGGAAGCGAGCACCGTCCAGCAAGTGAAGCACGAACTGGGCGCATATGTTGCCTCGTATACCGAAGATTACGACAGCATTGGGAACGTGGAACAAAAGAAGGATGCCATCACCGTATGGATCACAACCGGACGAGATCAGGCCCAAGTACTGAAAGGTATGATCGACGATTCGTTTACCCCGGATACGGATGTGTCCGTGCAGTTACGTCTCGTTCCGCCTAATATTTTGCTGCCCGCAACACTCTCTGGGGAAGGACCGGATGTAGCCATGCAGATGGGCGAAGACATTCCGGTGAACTATGCGATGAGGAATGCAACAGCGGATCTGAGTCAGTTTCCCGATTTCGAGGAAATTTCGGGCAGGTTCCGTGAAAGCGGATTGACACCTTACCGCTACAACGACGGGGTATATGCCCTTCCGGAGCAGCAGCATTTTCCAATGCTTTTTTACCGCAAAGATATTCTGAATGAACTGGGCCTCGAACCGCCGAAAACGTGGCAGGACGTATATAACGCCATCGCCGTGCTGCAGAAGCATAACATGGAGTTTTATCTGCCGATAGAGGATACGCTGAACAATGCCAACCTGGTTCCGAATTCAACCTTTGCGATGTTGTTATATCAGAATGACGGAACGTTCTACACCGAAGACCAGAAGAAAAGTGCACTGGATTCGGAGATTTCAATGGACGCGTTCAAACGCTGGACGCAATTTTATACCAATTACAAGTTTCCGCTCAAAGCCGACTTTCCGAACCGCTTCCGTACCGGGGAAATGCCGATCGGGATTGCTGATTACACCACGTATAACATGCTGACGGTTATGGCTCCGGAAATCCGCAATCTCTGGGACTTTACGATTGTTCCGGGTACACAGCTTCCGGATGGGTCCATACGGCATGAAGTGGCCAGCGCTACGAGTGCGGTGATGATGCTCGAAAATGCCGACAACAAGGAAGCGGCGTGGAAGTTCATGAAGTGGTGGACTGATGATCAGACCCAGATTGAATACGGGAGAGAAATGGAAGGTCTTATGGGAGCGGCTGCCCGTTACCCTACGGCCAATATCGAAGCCTTGAAGCAATTGCCTTGGCCTGTGAAGGATTATCAAAATCTCGAGAAACAATGGGAATGGGTACAGGGAATCCCGCAGCTTCCTGGAGGTTACTTCACGGGACGACATCTGGATAACGCCTTCCGAAAGGTGGTCAATGCTAATGAAAATCCACGTGAAGCCTTATCGGACTATGTGTTGTACATTGATGATGAAATTGAATTGAAACGCAAGGAATTTAATCTGAAATAGAGGAAAGGGAGGGTAACGGTTGCAAGCTAAAACTACCAAGACAGCCGCCGCTCCTGCCGTCCATACCCGCCAGGTCGGCTGGTGGTCCCTATTGAAGCGGGATCTGTATCTCAGCAGGCATTATTATGTATTGATGGCACCGTTTATGCTGATTTTTTTCATGTTTACGGTCATTCCGGTCGGCATTTCACTCGGGCTCAGCTTTTTTCACTTCAATATGCTGGAGCTGCCGCGATTTGTCGGCTGGCAGAACTATTCCCGGCTTTTTCTGAACGATGACGTATTTCTGATCGCGCTCAAAAACACGCTGCTTTTTGCCGTGATTACAGGCCCTGTCAGTTATATTGCCTGCTTTTTGTTTGCGTGGATCATTAATGAGCTGTCTCCTAAAATTCGGGCGGTCATGACGCTGGTTTTCTATGCCCCATCCATATCGGGCAACGTCTTTTTCATCTGGCTGATCATCTTCTCGGGTGACAGCTACGGTTATATGAACGGCTTCCTGATGCGCCTTGGCGTCGTACTGGAACCGATCCAATGGCTCGCAGACGAGAAATATGTACTGGCAATCGTTATTATTGTACAGCTGTGGCTGAGCCTTGGAACCAGCTTCCTGGCCTTTATTGCAGGACTGCAAACCATTGATCGTTCTCTGGTTGAAGCAGGAACCGTAGACGGGATCAAAAACCGCTGGCAGGAGCTCTGGTACATCACCTTGCCTTCGATGAGACCGCAGCTGATGTTTGGTGCGGTAATGCAGATTACCGCTTCCTTCGCCGTAGCTGAGATCTCCATCGCACTGGCAGGTTTCCCGAGCGTAAACTATGCGGCACACACAGTTGTCACACATCTGATGGACTTCGGAACGATTCGTTTCGAGATGGGGTATGCCTCGGCCATCGCAACGGTCCTGTTTGCCCTGATGCTGGGTACAAACGTTTTCACGCAAAAAATGCTTAGAAAGATAGGTGAATGACGATGACCAGCAAAGTACGTGCCGTGTTTGGCATGCCAAAAAGGCTTAATCGGTCATTTACCGTCAGCCTGATGTTATTTGCATTGCTGGGCGTGTTCGGCTCCTTTATGGTGCTTCCGCTCATCTATGCTGTCAACAATGCATTCAAGCCGCTGGATGAGCTGTTTATTTTCCCGCCGCGCTTCTGGGTGAACAATCCGACAACGGAGAATTTTGCCGATCTGATCAACCTCATGGGCAATTCGTGGGTGCCGTTATCCCGCTATATTGCCAACACATTGCTCATTACGATACTTGGCACAGCAGGGCATATCCTTCTTGCATCTGCAGCAGCTTATCCGCTGGCGAAGTATCGTTTTCCGGGTTCCAAAGTGTTGTTCACCATTGTCATTTTGTCCCTGATGTTCTCGCCGCATGTTACGGCGATTCCGAACTACATGGTCATGTCCTGGCTTGGCTGGATTAACACTCATGCGTCCATTATTGTGCCATCACTTGCGTTCTCGCTGGGACTTTTCCTGATGAAACAGTTCATGGAGCAGATTCCTGATGCTTTGCTGGAGGCAGCCAAAATCGACGGGGCCAATGAATACCGGATATTCTGGAGCATCGTGATGCCTAATGTAAAACCGGCATGGCTCACACTCATGATCCTGCAGTTTCCAGCTTTATGGGGAACGGATGGCGGGAGTTTCATTTACAGTGAAAATCTCAAAACGCTGCATTATGCGCTCAGTCAGATTGTGCAGGGAGGGATTGCAAGAGCCGGTGTAGGTGCGGCTGTTGCCTTGCTGCTGATGATCGTACCGATCACTCTGTTTATCATCTCTCAGAGCAGTGTTATGCAGACGATGGCCACTTCGGGCATGAAAGAGTAGAAAGGAGGCAGCGAGGTGCGGAGAAGCACATGGAAAAAACGTAAATCGATCATCATGGGCATGATCTGCCTCCTGTTGTTCGTTCAAGAGGCGCCCTATGTGAGTGCAGACGGTAAAACGGATGCGTATCATTATTCATTCTGGGGTGACGCAGTTCCGGCACCGGCGGCATATGAGGCAACAACCATTATCACCGGCAAGAAGCTGAACACAACTCCGATGAAAGAGCCAAGTGACATGCATGTTACCGCCAATCAGCACGTCTTTGTGCTCGACTCGGGCAATGGCCGCATCATTGAGATGGATCGCAACTTCAAGCTGGTACGGACGATTGATTCATTCGAGCAGAAAGGCAAGGAAGATCATTTTAAAAATCCACAGGGATTGTACGTCACGGAAAAGGGCCATCTGCTGGTCGCTGATTCGGATAATCACCGGGTCGTGCATCTGGATGAACAGGGTAAGCTGGTCAAGATCGTGTCTGAACCAAAATCGGATCTGTTAAAAGCAGACTTCCAGTTTAAACCGATGCGGATTGTTATGGACAAAGGGGAGCGTATCTACGTCATGGCCGAAGGCGTATTTGATGGATTCATGGAGTTCAGCGCCGATGGTACGTTCTCTTCCTTCATTGGAGCGAACAGAGTTCAGGTGGACCCGGTGGAGTATCTATGGAAACGGTTTGCAACACGGGAGCAGCGCAGTCAGATGGTGATGTTCACTCCAACGGAATTTACCAATCTGGATATGGATGAAGAGGGCTTTATCTACGCCACTAGCGGGGATCGCGGCAAAGATCCGGTCAAGAAGCTGAATGCCCAGGGTACAGACATTTTGCGCAGAGAAGGCTATCAGACTCCGCAGGGGGATTTACTGTATACCCAGGAAGCAGGGCCATCCCGCCTGATTGATGTCGATGTGGGTGACAGTGACATGTATTCCGTACTGGATTCCAGCAAGGGCCGAATCTTCACCTACAATGGAGACGGATATCTGCTCCATATATATGGCGGCATCGGGAACCGACTGGGCCAGTTTAATACACCTGTTGCCCTGGAACGTGCGGGAGACCGGATGTTAGTTCTGGATAAAGCGCTGGGTGAAATCACCGTCTTTCAAACAACGGAATACGGACGTACGCTCCACGAAGCGGTGCGCAGCTACTATAACGGTGATGAAGATCAATCTTCGGTGCTGTTTGCCCAAGCTGCTGAAATGAACGCTAACTTGGAATACGCGTATGCGGGAATTGGCAAAGCATTGCTTCGTCAGAAGGAATATGCCGAGTCTGCGAAATATTTCAAGCGCAGCATGGAGCCCAAAGGGTATTCCAAAGCTTTTCTTTTGTACCGCAAAGAGCTGATGCGTGAGCATTTTTCATGGATGATGTCCGGTATATTCCTGGCTGTCGCTGCGATTGTCACCGTCATCATCGTTCGCAGGCAGAAAAGGAGGACTACGAATGCAGGCATCAAGTAAGGAACTATACCAGTACCCGCTGCACCTGATATTTCATCCGTTTGACGGATACTGGGAATTGAAATATGAACGGAACCAGAGAAACTCACTGCTGATTGCTTTCATGATCCTGGTGCTTCTGGTCATCACCAAAATTTTGCATGCCCAGTACAGCGGTTTTCTCATTAACCTCAGTAATCCAAAGTACCTGAACAGTCTGCTCGAAATGGTATATGTCATTATACCGGTGCTGTTTTGGTGTGTGGCCAACTGGTCGTTAACCACATTGATGGACGGGGAAGGCAAGTTCTCCGAAATTTTCATGTCAACGTGTTTTGCACTGGTACCGTTGTTCCTCATTCATTTTCCATGGATCTGGCTAAGTCTTGTGATCTCTGCGCAGGAAACTGCCTTTTATTATTTCTCCAATGCACTTGCCGTTGCGTGGACGGTATATCTGTTATTTGTGGGGAATATGACGGTTCATCAGTACACACCAGCCAAAACGGTGCTCACGATGCTGCTGACACTTGTGGCGATGGCGTTTATGGCATTTCTGTGCCTGTTATTCTTCAGTCTTGTACAGCAGATTGTATCGTTTGTTGTAACCATCTATCAGGAATTAGTGCTTCGGGGCTAAGGGAGGAGGAAATTGTTATGAAATATGCCGTAGCCAAAAAAATAACAGGAATGCTGCTCGCGGGCAGTCTGCTTCTTGGCGGTTGTCAATTCTCGCCAACACCGCTTGCTCACGAGACAGTGACTGCCGCAGATTCGACGGACTTTCCCTCCCTGCCTCCCGGAGAGAAACTGAAATCATCGTTCAGCGATGTCCGCCTTCCCGACATGGTAGGCATTGCGCAGAATGCTGCGCTGCAGTTGTTCATTAACGAAGAGACTGCCGAGATTGCAGTGATTCACACGCAGAGCGGCCAGATCTGGCGCAGCAATCCTGCAGATCGTGAGCAGGATGGGGTTGCAGCCGGGATAAACAAAGACCTTTTGTCATCACAAACAAAGCTCAGCTTCTTCAACAGCCTCGGACAGAGCAGCACCGTGAATTCCTTCACGGATAGTGTTGCACACAAGCAGATAAGCTACGAGGTGCTGCCAGGCGGCGTGCGGGTCCACTACCAGTTTGGAAGCACTGAGCGATCCATAGAAGACTTGCCGATGAAGATCAGTAAGGAGCGATTTGAACAAAAGCTGCTTGCACAGCTAGACAAGGCCGGGCAACGGGCCTTGAAGGTCGGCTATGCGGAAGACAAGGATGAAGGGGCTTACGTCCGGATTGATAAGGCGATGCAAGGATTGCAATTGTCCCGGGCCTTGAAGGCTTTTGACACAGCCGGTTACACATCGGAGGATCTGGCTCAGGATCATGCTGAGTTCGGCATCGAAGAGGAACGAAGTGGACCACGGCTGTTTATGCTTACGATGGAATATGAGCTGGATGGAGAGGATCTGCTTGTACGTGTTCCGTCCTCAGGCATTCATTTTCCGGAGGAATATCCGATCAACAGCATATCTGTAATGGATTATTTCGGGGCCGGGGGTTCAGACGAAGAGGGCTCCATACTGGTGCCGGACGGTTCGGGAGCGCTGATCCATTTTAACAATGGCAAGCTGCAGTATCCTGCCTATCAACAAGATATATACGGACCGGATATGACCATGAAACTACGGGAAGCAAGTTCGAATGAAGCCAGAGCCAGGTTGCCGGTATTTGGACTGATTCGAAAAGAGGGAGCTTTCCTAGGCATTATTGAACAAGGGGATGCCGTTGCAGTTGTGAATGCCGATATCAGCGGCAAACTGAGCAGTTACAACAACGTATATCCAAGCTTCTATGTGGTTAACAAGAGCGATGTGACGCTTCAGGCAAGTGATATGGTTCGTACACTTCCGAAATTCCAGAAGAAACCGACCGCGTCCGACTTCGTCGTTCGATATGCTTTTGTCGGGGCGGATAAGGCCTCGTACTCAGGGCTTGCATCTCTCTATCGGGATTATCTGGTGCAAAACGGCGGACTTCCCGAGCTAAACGCCAGCAAGGAGCAGAGTAACGTTCCCTTTTATCTGCAACTGTTCGGTGGCATGACAACAAGGCAGCATATGCTGGGCATACCGTATGATTCAACGGAGGCTTTGACCACATTTGATGAAGCCAAAAATATTCTTTCCGCCTTGACGGAGAAGAAGGTATCCAATATTCAGGTGCGCTATGCGGGATGGCTTAACGGCGGACTTCATCATCGACTGCCGGATTCCATCCAGGTAGATGGCGCGGTAGGCGGGAAAAAGGGATTGCGGGATTTCAGTGCATTTACACAAGAAGCGGGCATCGGTTTCTATCCCGATATCGCTCTGCTGAATGTGCAATCCAAAAAAGGGTTTAAACCGTCCAAAGAAGCTTCACGCACATTAACTCAGGAACCGGCGGTCTTGTATCCGATGAACCAGGCCATCCAGCGGCGGGACCGGGATCGTTCACCATCCTATGTGCTTTCGCCCAACATGCTGGAGGACGTGACGGCAGACATGTTAGATGAGCTGAGGTCCCTTCAAAAGGATGGACTGTCACTAAGCCTGAATGATCTGGCAGCTCAGTTAAACAGCGATATGAATCCGAAAAAGCTGGTGGACCGAACACAAGCGCTCGGCTCCGTGAAGAAGGCACTTGAACAGATCCGGCAGCAGGCTGGCTCGCTTGTTGCTGAAGGCGGGAACGCTTATGCCCTGCCGTATGTAACTGGTCTGACGGATGCGCCAATGACTAGCAGTCGTTTCAAGCTGGAGGATGAAGAGATTCCGTTCTATCAGCTCGTTGTACACGGCAGTATCGGTTATACGGGGACGCCATACAATCTCTCCACATATACCAATGCAAGGCAATATGTGCTGAAGCTGATTGAATATGGAGCCAGCCCTTACTTTGCATGGTTCAATGCGCCAAACCATGTTGTGAAAGAAACGGATTATGATGATCTCTACGCGGCGAATTATGAACAATGGATCGATCTGGCTGCCGAGATCTACAACGAGGTGAACCAGGTGAACCAACCGTTTGCCGGACGTTCCATGATTTCTCATGAATCCCTGGAGGAGGGCGTCTTCCGGACAACATATGAAGGTGGCGGGTTCGTAATCGTCAATTATAACGACTTCCCTGTAGAAGTTAACAACGATACAGTGGAAGCCCAAAGCTATGTGACTGGTGGTGAGCAGCTCTGAAGACGCTCCTGAAATGGAAATGGGGAAGTCGTACGTATGCTCAGCAGAAAGCCATGTGGGGCGTAATCTACGTGCTTCCCTGGCTCATTGGTTTTGTGTTGTTTTTCTTCATTCCGCTGTTAGCCTCTCTGCGATACAGCATGAGTACAATTCAGGCTAACGCGGAAGGCATAGCGATTCAGTTCAACGGTGTTGCCAATTACATTCAGGCGCTGACCGTCAATACAAGCTTTAACCGTGCGTTAATTGAGGCGATCACAGACGTACTCATCAACGTACCGCTTATCGTTATATTCAGTCTGTTCCTTGCCGTCATCCTGAATCAGAAGTTCAGGGGCCGGGCTGTAGCGCGGTCGATCTTTTTCCTGCCCGTTATTCTGGCATCGGGAGTGATTATGACACTGGAGAGCACCAGCCTGATTGAAGCGGTTAATCAGAGCAGCACAGGTGGAAGCTCACTCGGGACATTTGAACTCGAAAATCTGATGGTTAACGCTGGAGTGAGCGATTGGATCGTCACGTATCTGAGCAGCGCCGTAGATCGGATCTATCAGATCGTCAGTCAATCCGGTGTACAGATTTTGATCTTTTTGGCAGGGATCCAGACGATTTCCCCTCAACTGTATGAGGCTTCGAAGATGGAAGGGGCAACGGGTTATGAAGCCTTCTGGAAAATTACGTTCCCGATGGTCAGCCCGCTTATTTTTGTCAATGCGATCTATACAATCATTGATTCGTTTGCCAATAACGCCATGACGGAACTGATCCGGGATACCGGCTTCGTCAAATTTGACTTTGGATTAAGTTCTGCCATGGCATGGGTCTACTTTCTGGCCATTGCCATCATTCTGGTTATCGTAAACATCATTTTCTCGAAGCGAGTCTTCTATCAAGATTAGAAAGGAGGGTGTCCCACGTGACAACATCACGATTATTATCGCTGGAGCATTGGAAAGGCTGGCTGTGGGCCATGATCCGATTCGTTCTGATTACCGGGCTTTCCTTCGTGATCCTGTTTCCCATATTTCAGAAGGTTTCCACATCCATCAAAGCTAAAGGTGATCTATATTCGGCAGTGGTGGTGTGGATTCCACAGAACTTCTCCATCGACAATTTCAAAGAGGCGATACGCGTCATGGATTACTGGGCAACGCTGTTTAATACGTTTGCCCTGTCTGCAACAACTACACTGCTGACTACAGCATCCTGTGCACTTGCAGGATACGGATTCGCCAGACTGAAATTCAGGGGAAGCAACTGGCTGTTTGCTGGTGTAATTCTGACGATTCTTGTACCGCCAACGACTATTCTCATTCCGGTATACCTGAATCTGAAAAGTTTTGATCTGATGGGGCTTATGACGCTTATAGCCGGCAAACCTGTTAATTTGCTTAATACCTATTGGCCGTTTATTCTGACGGCGATTACGGCCAATTCACTTAAGGCCGGTTTGTACATCTTTATCTTCCGGCAATTCTTCAGGGGTATTCCGAAGGAAGTGGAGGAGGCGGCCTATGTGGACGGCGCGGGCATCGGGCGAACATTTTCAAGAATCATGCTGCCCAATGCCATTCCGTCCATGGTAACAGTCATGCTGTTTTCCTTCGTATGGCAGTGGAACGATAGCTTTTATACGACAACTTATCTGACTTCAAGTAAAGTCATGTCGACCCAGTTATCGTCCCTTCCGTATAATCTGGCCCAGCAGGTTACTGACGGTGCAGCTTCCCAGGCCGATCCGTTCTATCTGAGCATGATCCAGGATACAGGAATTCTTCTTGCCATTCTGCCTTTGATCGTCATTTATTTGTTTGTGCAACGATATTTCGTAGAGAGTGTAGAGCGTACGGGAATCGTCGGTTAAGTTAAGTTCTCCTGTACGTTTGGAGTGGGATCAGACTGGAAGAGGAAGGAGGAACTTCATGCAACATTCCATCTGTGAAAAGGGGGCATGTAACGATCTCATGAACGTCTGCTCACAGCAGAACCACGATCCTTCCCTGCGCAGGATCCCCCTGCTGGTGTGGAACGGGCTGCGGGAGCGAGCGCCGACCTGAGCGATCTGTTTGATCAGAGATACTCTGACGGAGCTTACTCGCGTTATTGCAAGGCAATATATCAGATCAGGAGGAATTAAAGTGAAGAAGTTCATGACATCTTGTAAACTTGTACTCATTCTGGCTTTATTGATTACAATTGCTCCATGGGGAGGCAGCCGTGCCGAAGCATGGGTGGGCATGCCGATGGGCAAGCTGCACGTAAACGGCAAAAACCTGGTGAACAGCAACAACCAGCCTGTGCTACTGAACGGTTGGCATCAACCCTCAGGTGCCTACTGGACGTATCAGGACAGCAATTATTATCTCAATCTGCACGGCAATAACCGTCATGCAGCTACACTGGCTTATCTGAAAGACATTACCGATACATTTGCGGACACCAGCGCGAAGTACGGAAGCAATCATGGCTGGAATATGAATCAGGTACGTCTGTTCATCGATCGTCAGGACATGGGAGATGTTGCTGCTGGTACATATAACTTTGCCGGTGTGCAGACCGTTACGCAAAATGTAATTATTCCGTACATTCAATATGCCAAAACAAAAGGTGTCTATGTTGTCTTGGGACTGGACTTCACATTGAAGGATGATCAGGCAACAACACCTGCCAACCTGCAAAAATTCAACGAAATCTGGGGTTATCTCGCTTCACGTCCGGAGATCAAAAGTGCAGACAACGTTCACTTCGAACTGATCAACGAACCAGTGAAATCCTATGCGAATGGACATTGGGGTGGATACAACGGGGAAAATGATTTTGTGGATCACTGGAATGACCTGCGTAATTTCCAAAATTCCATGATTTCAACAATTCGCAGCAAAGGTGCGGACAACGTTATCTGGGCGGCAGGTCTGGGATACAACCAATTTTACAGCTTGACGGCAAGCCATCCATTGACTGATCCGCTCAACAACTATGGGTATGCGGTTCACTGGTACCCTGGTTATGGCGCATATGACAACTTCTCCATCCTGCAAGACCAGTGGAATACCAACGTGAAGGCAGCCGCTGACAAATATCCGATTAACATTACCGAGGTAACCTGGTTCAAAAACAAACCTGGCGATTCGGCCTATTGGAACTTGTTTAATGGCAGCAATGAAGGTTTTGGTACCAATACCAAAACAATCTTCAACGCCGCAGGCAATGTAAGCATTGCAGCTCATATGAACGGATTCATTCTAAGTGAAGGACCACGAAGCTCCTTTGCCGACCCAACGGCTGGACTGAAATGGGATGGAGATGCTTCACGGAGTGCCATGGGACGATTCCTGTTTAACTGGTACCATGAACGTGCTCAGACTTACCCGGGCAGTGGAACAGGTGGACCAACAACAGGTCTTGTATCCGGTGCAACCTATAAAATTGTAGCCCGGCATTCCAACAAGGTTATTGATGTCCCTGGTGGTCTAAACGAAAACAATCTTCAGCTCCAGCAATGGAGTGATCTGGGCGGCAACCCTCAGAAGTGGGTTCTGACCTCGATCGGCAACGGTAACTATACACTGACAAGTGTGAACTCACCGGACAAAGTCATCGACATTCGTAACGGTACCAACACCAATGGGGAAGTGGTCCAGCTCATGAGCAATCTGAACACAACCGCTCAGCATTTTAAAGTGAATGACCTTGGAAACGGATACTGGAGTATCATCAACGTGAACAGCAATAAAGCGATTGAAGTGGCGAACGCTTCGACTTCGGATGGTGCCAAGTTGCAGCAGAACACCTACACAGGTGCAACAAACCAACAATGGAAATTTGTTGCCGTTAGCAATTAATAACACAACGTTAAACAAAAACCTCCCCAAGTCATTCCATGTCTTGGGGAGGTTTTTTGCGTTTATTTTTGATACTTTGGCATGGAAGCCGTGCCAAGGTAAGATACAACTATATTTGTGCGCTAACCCGCAGACTGACAATTATTTTCAAGCAAGCATTGTACGCTACAGTATGTAAATGTACCATAAGGAAGAAGTTGTACCTTCACCAGGAAGAAATGCCCGGTGTATCATGGAACAGCTACCTTATCACAGAGAAATGTAAGCGCTTGATAAAAAAGGGAGGGTACATATGCAGCTCCTATGGTCCAAATTTTCACCCGTGTTCCGCCGATTCCTCATTTCGTATCTCATCATCCTGATGATTCCTCAAATTGCGGGATATGCCTCTTACCAAGCTTCCATTGAAGCAGCACGTTCCAGCTCCATTGAAAACAGTTTGAAGTCGCTGAGTCTTGGCAAAGAGATCATTGAGCGAAATCTTCTTCAAGTTGAAGCCTTTACCAGACAGCTTGCCGTCAATCCCGATTTGCAAAATTTAATTGCTGGGCCAAAGCCGCATGATCTTTACAATGTCTACGGTATGAACCGTATGCAGCGGAGCCTCTCCATGTACAGCAGTACCAATGATTACTTGTCCCATTTCTTCATTCACATTCCCAACTACAATGCCATCATCACACCAAGAACCGTGTATTATCGTCCAGAGCATTATTATGCTGCTAATCAGCTGGACGGTATGTCGTTTGAACAATGGCATGACCAAATTCTCAAACAACCACACTTTAATGAAATCATACCGCTTCGAAACTATAAACGTGAAATACTCGGCACTGTGCTTGCAGACGTTCCCGCCATTACGTTTCTGCAGTCTCTGCCTTTGAACAGCTTCAACAAACCGCAAGCAACGATTGGTGTCATGATTGATCAGGATCAGATGGCCAGCCTTACTCAACATATTGTGGATCAATATGGCGGCTGGACTCTCGTCACCGATGCGGAAGGGCAGATCATTTTCTCCCTTGGCATTGAACAAGTCGAAGCCGAGCAAATGGCACAGAGTCGCCAGAGAGAAGCTAACACTTCGGAAACGGAGCTGAACGTGCAGAATGTACAGCCTGGAAGTGATGGTCGGCTGCTGATATCGATACAGTCCAGTCAAAATGGATGGAATTACATGGCAGGGATTCCGGAGAAAGCACTCATGACAAAAGCGGACCAAATCAAACAAGTCACGCTGGTCTTTACTTTGGCAACCATTGCCTTGGGACTTTTATTCGGGCTGGTTCTGGCCTATCGGAATAGTGCACCCGTGTACAAACTGTTGGCCTCTTTTCGGGAACAAATCACCGATTCCCCAGGCAGACGGGGTAATGAATATGATTTTTTGGCAAGCCATATTAACAATCTGATTGCTAATAATGACTCACTAAAAAACGCCATGAATGAGCAGATTCCGTTATTGAGAGACGGTTTTATCAAACGTTTGTTAACCGGAGAGGTCTATACCTCACTTGAGTTGGAGGTTATATCATCCCAGGCGCACATTTCTCTTCATAGCAGCAAGGGCTTGGCAGGCTTAGTGAAGGTAAACGGATATGCCAATCCGGACAGTGAAGAAACTATCCATGAACTGGGTGTCGCGAGGCTGCTCATCAAACAGGTACTTACAGAGTGGAATGCGCAGCTGCTAATCACGGATTGGGGAACAGACCAGATCGCTTTTGCCTGTCCAGTGGATGAGAACCAACTGAATGAAGCTATAGGGAGATGTGAAAAAGAGCTGAACAGCTTGATGGAAGTAATCTACCGGGAGCATCGGATATCTACAACAATTGGCACAGGTGCAGCTTACGAGGTTTGGAATGATGCAGGACGTTCCTTTGACGAAGCCAAACAAGCTCTGGATTATGCCATTCATATGGGAACAGATCATCTGGTGAGATTTGAAGATACGATGAAGGAAAATGAAATGTTCTATTATCCGATTGAGTCTGAACAGCGCTTGCTGAACACGATCAAAGTCGGTGAGCCTGAAGAGGCGATACGTATTCTGGACCAATTATTTCTTCGTAATTTAGAGGAGCGGGAACTGTCCTACGAGATGACACAGCAGTTCATCATGGAGCTGAAGGGGACTTTTCTGAAGCTGGACGAACCCAAATTCAAGCTGGATGCCTCCCTGCTGGAGGATTATAAATCTCGGTTGACATCCATTCAGATGACAGAAACGATTAGTTCGCTGCGGGCAAAATTCAAACGGTTAACAGAAGACATCTGCGGTGATTTCCAGAGAAGAAGAGCAGGAGCACATGCGGATACAGTAAACGAAATGATTTGTTTTATCCAACATAATTATGGGGATGCAAACTTGACGATTTACCGGATTGCCGAGCACATGAGCAAGTCCGAGAAGTTTATATCCCAACTGTTCAAAGAACACACGGGAGAGAATCTTTCCGATTATGTAGAACGGGTACGCATTGATGCTGCCTCAAACTTGTTGCATTCCACTGGTCAGACCATTGACGAGATCGCGGAGGCCACCGGGTATAACAGTGCACATTCATTCCGCCGAGCTTTCAAGCGGGTACGCGGCATTTCTCCGAGTGTATTTCGGAAAATGGACGTTCATAGCGGTTAATGTAGGCTGTTTCTTGGGAACTATATTCGCTTTTTGTACTTTCTCAGCGTAACTGTACCTTTACGCATCCCCAGCGCAATCTTATGATTACTCAAAAAGTAAGCGCTACCAAATTGAGCTGGAGTTCAGCACGATTGGGAGCCAAGAATGGGGGGATGATTCTGAGAACCACAATAACCAGTGAATCAAAGTCCGTGGAGAAACCAAGTAGAGCGTTTGCCTTGAAGCAAGCATTATCCAGAAGCTGGAGGCGACATTGGCAGCTATATCTGCTGATCTTGCCACCGATTGCTTACTTTATTATTTTCAAGTATGTACCCATGGTGAATGCGGTCCTGGCATTTAAAGATTACAACGTCATCAAGGGGATCTGGGGCAGTCCATGGGCCGGAACCAAGTATTTCGAATTGCTTTTTAAAAATCCGGCGTTTGTTATGCTGATCAAGAACACGCTCTACATTTCGTTTTACAGCCTGATTGTTGGTTTCCCGATTCCTATATTACTGGCGCTGGCGCTGAACGAGATTAAAAACATACGATTCAAAAAAACAGTACAAATGGTGACGTATGCTCCATATTTCATCTCTACCGTTGTTATGGTCTCCATCATTATGCTCTTTCTGTCTCCTAGGCTGGGTATTGTCAACACGATTGCAGGTGCCCTTGGTTTCGAAGCGGTGAATTTTCTCGGTGAGCCTGGACTGTTTCGATCCATCTACGTATTCTCCGATGTGTGGCAGGGAATGGGGTACTCCGCTGTGATATATCTGGCTGCTCTGGCAGGTGTTGATCCATCCCTGTATGAAGCCGCCAAAGTGGACGGAGCCAACCGAATACAGAAAATCATTAATGTTGATCTGCCTGGACTACTTCCGGCAGCCGTCATCATTCTGATCCTGAGTGTAGGGAATATCATGGCTGTTGGGTTCGAAAAAATATATTTGCTGCAAAATCCGCTCAACCTGTCTGCTTCGGAGATCATCTCCACGTATGTCTATAAAATAGGATTGCTGAATGCCAATTACAGCTTCGCTACTGCAGTTGGCCTGTTCAACTCGGTGATTAACCTGACTCTGCTATTAATCGTAAACGCGGTCGCCAAGCGACTGTCCAATACAAGCTTATGGTAACGGGAGCGAAAGGAGGAGAACCAACCCATGCCTAACACACAGACAAATGCAGGTCGTTCGCGGATCAAGAGCAGTAGTACGATTCGTGAATCCTGGGGAGACCGCGTATTTATAACGGTTGTTTACTTCATGCTGACTGTAGTGCTGATTGCCGTGCTGTATCCCTTGATCTATATTGTGAGTTCTTCGCTCAGTAGCCCAGCTGCCGTCTCCTCGGGAAAAGTCTGGTTGTGGCCCATTGACCTGACGTTTGACGGTTACAAGTCTGTATTACGCAATGATCAAGTCCTTACCGGTTATGCCAATTCCCTTTTCTATACAGCCTGCGGCACCTTCATCAGCGTGGCACTGACCATTATGATTGCTTATCCATTATCCAAAAAAACGTTTGTTGGCCGCAGCTCGTTAATGATGTTTATTACCTTCACCATGTTGTTTTCAGGCGGTTTGATCCCTACTTATCTGGTGGTCAAAACCATGGGACTGATTGATACCCGCTGGGCGTTGCTGATTCCCAATGCCGTCTGGGTATGGCAAGTCATTATTGCCCGTACCTTTTTTCAGAATTCGATACCGGAAGAGTTGTCCGAAGCAGCAGACATCGATGGCTGCAGTGACATCCGATTCATCTACAGTATTATCCTGCCACTCGCCAAACCGATTATCGCCGTATTGTCACTTATGTACGCTGTTGGTCAGTGGAATGCATACTTTGACGCCCTCATCTACTTGAAATCACAGTCGCTCTATCCGCTACAGCTGATATTGCGCAGTATTCTTATTCTGAACAGCAGTACGGGGAACATGGATGCATCGGAAATGATCAAACAGCAGCAAATGGCTGAACTCATGAAGTACTCGTTAATTGTGATGGCCAGCTTGCCAGTGCTAATCATTTATCCTTTTGTTCAACGGTATTTCGTGCAAGGTATGCTAATTGGCTCAGTCAAAGGATAAGTTCATTTTTTTCTACTATTCATGAGGGAGAGGATTGTATTGAGAAAAGCGGGATTCATCATTCTTGCCTGTATGCTGTTTACCTCGTTGGTACTTGCCGGATGCTCGAGTTCTAATAAAGGGAACGGGGAAGGCAGTGATCCGTCAGGCAAGACAGCCATTAATGTATTTGCTCACCAGGGTTCGGATACCAACCTGTCCACAAACAAATTCACGAAGAAAATGGAAGAGAAGTTTGATATTCAGTTCAACTGGACCACGGTTCCATTCGACGGTGCAGCGGAGAAAAGACAGATTTCACTGGCTTCCGGTGATTATCCGGACCTGTATCTGCTTATCCCTTGGGTAGATCGTTTCTCCCAGACAGACTTGTTGAAGTTTGGTCAACAGGGGGTTATTTTGCCGCTGAATGATCTGATTGAGGAGCATGCTCCCAATATAAAAAAAGTGCTTGAAAGCAATGACTATTATCGGGCCATGAACACCGCTCCAGACGGAAATATCTACGGTCTGACGGGGCTGAATGAATGTTTTCACTGTTCATACCCGAACAAGATGTGGGTCAACACCAAATGGATGGAACAACTGGGCCTGACCGAACCCACGACGACAGAAGAATTTAAGGAAATGCTTCGGGCATTTAAAACGAAAGACCCGAACGGGAACGGCAAAGCCGACGAAGTACCTCTAAGCGGTTCGACTGAAAATTTCGGTGTGCACATTATTCCGTACTTGATGAACGGTTTTATCTATGACGACGATCGGAATTATCTGATTGTCAATCAGGGGAAAGTGGAGACCGTAGTGAACAAACCGGAGTGGAAAGAAGGACTTGCCTATATTAAATCCCTGTACGATGAAGGGTTGATTGATCCAGGGGCTTTTACTCAAAATGTCGGGGCCTTCAAAAAAATTGGCGATAACGCCGACGCACAGCTTCTGGGTGCCGGGGCAGCCATGCATCCATCGTTATTCGTAACGACTGCCGAAGGTTCACCTTACGGGAATGATTACAATCCCATCCCTCCATTGAAGGGACCCCATGCTGCTTATGCTACGTACAACTATCCGATTGATCCCGGAGCGTCCTTTGTACTGACAAACAAAGCCAGTGAGGAAACGCAGATCGCGGCTATAAAGCTGCTGGATTATTTCTACACCCAGGAAGGAACCATGGCTTCTTATCTGGGAGAGGAGGGCACAAGCTGGCGTAAACCACAGGAAGGCGAAGTGGCGCTCAATGATCAGGTAGAACCGCTCTATAAAGCCATTCCTCTTCCTTCCGGAGAAGAACCTCGTAACGATAGCTGGGCTGCATTGAGTCAGTACAATCATCATCGTGCATATCGGGACGCAGAAGTGCAGGGAACAGACATCTATGCCAATGATGGTTATGAGCGACGGCTCTATGAGGCGACATTGTTAATGGAGGGCAAGGAACCGAAAGAGGTTTTCCCTCATTGGGCATTGTGGGTAGATCCGTCCCTTGCTGATGAAGCCAGCATGATGCAGACCAATCTCAAGGATTACATCGATCAGAACGCCCTGCAATTTATTACAGGCGCCAAAAGTCTGGATAAGGATTGGGATGAATATGTGAAAGGCCTAGAGGGACTGAACATTAATCGATATCTGGAGATTATGCAATCTTCCTATGATACTTCTTCTGTTTCCAAATAATTAAAGTATCTGAATCATACAGAGCGAAAAGTTACTGCCTGTATTTGCACACCCAAACGTTCCCGGTTCGCAATCAACATATGCGAGCCGGGAACGTTTTTTATTGATATAGATTAAATCGTAAATTTCAATGCGTCCTTCTTAAAATTCTATGATTGAAGCTGTCCTGCAAGCCAAATATTCACAGGACAGCTTCAACGGTTCGCGCATTCCCTTGGTTTAGTACATGCGATATCTTCCGCTTAGAGCCAGCATACTGAAAAAATACAGACAATTGTCGTAATAACGTCGTTCTCCCAGACGCAGAGGTGTGTTCCAGAACTTGCGAACGAACGAGTCAGCATGTGGACCGTCCGCAGCCAGTGAAGCCATGGCATTGGTAGCCAGTAAACCTACAGGATGCAGTGAAGGTTCGTCAAAAGGTTCACCCTCAATAGTATAACGACGATAATCGGAAACTTCGATATCACTGAAGAAGGACTGAATCCGATTGGATTGATCGATCTGCCATTGATCCTTGCGGAACCATTCCCAGTCCAGCGCTATATTCGCAGCAACACGGTAGGCATCACTGTAAAAATGTCTGAAATCACCATGCGGCTGTATTGGAGCCGGAGAGCCGTCATAGTTCGCATATTCAGGTGAAAGTCCGGTTACGGGATGGCAGGTTGTATGCAGATAAGCCCGACTAGCAGACGCCGCTTCTTTCCAAAAAGACTGATCTTCTTCATCCGCATATTTCGCGAATAGTTCATAAAAATGAGGCAGATGGTAGGACGGATCGCTAAACGGTGTTTCTGGAATGAATTTGATCAGTTTTGTTTCCGGGTCCCACATGGGGTCACCTTCGCCGTCTTCGCCCTGATGAATACAGGCACGAAGGATCTTGCGGGCTTGTGCCTTGTAATCATAAGGTTCAGCGCCATCGCCCCAGCGGTTGGAAGCAAAAAAAAGTGCTAGGGCAAAAAACTCCTCACCATCAGGAGCAGGACCTTGTGAGAGTCGGGTTCCGTCAGGCTTGCAATGCCAGGCAAAATAATCTTTATAACGTCCCGCTTTATGTTGCATAAACGTGTGTGAGAAATTCCAGAGTCGATCAAATTCTTCTTTTTTGTCCATCTGAACAGCCATCATCATGCCATAGGACATGCCCTCGGATCGAACATCGAGATTACCGGTGTCCAGCAAATATCCCTTATCCTCATCCATGGGGTAATATATTCGAGTATTTTCATCGCCATAAAATAGCTCGTTCCATGTTTCTTCCAATCTATTCATGATCTCATTCTCATCGTAGCCTAGCTTCAGAAACAGATTTGTATATGTACCCGTATCCCGCGCGCCTTGACCCGTGATATTCATTAGTATCCTCCTTCATCCATGCGGTTTTTAAAATTATAACATGGAAATAGTATACAAATTAAAGCGTTTACATGAAAAATTATAGGTGTTCTGATCTGCATGTCATTGTACTCAACTTAAAATGATATATTGGTTAAAATCCTATACTTTGTCAGGTTGTTGTAAAATTATGTAAGGGATACACTTTGGGAGAAGGATCACATCCGATCTAATAATAATACAAGCTGTGATCCTTTAAATGTTGTTTGAGGATGGTCAGAATCTAACCGGAAGGATGTGATGATGATTTATGCTCCAGGATTCAGGAGATGCAGGTGAAAACACGGAATTCACTGCACCGCGCGATCCAGTTGGAGTGACAGCGTCGGCAGTCAAGCCCGCAATTGACTTTGAATCACATGGATATCGCGACATGATTGGCCGATCTCTTCTGAACAAAGGAAATAATGTCAGATTAAAACGAGCCATTGAGAAGGCAAAAAACGGCGAACCTGTCGTTATCGCTTATATTGGAGGCTCCATTACCCATGGTGCTGGTGCAGTACCTATTCATCTCCAAAGTTACGCTTATCGGTCGTATGAGTCGTTCAAGTTTATGTTTGCGCTTTCAAAAGATAGTCCGATTCATCTGATTAAAGCAGGTGTGGGTGGAACTCCTTCAGAACTGGGGATTGTACGTTATGATCGTGATGTGCTGAGGGGAGGTGCCGTTCAGCCGGATGTTGTCATAATCGAATTCGCAGTCAATGACGCAGATGATGAAACCCAAGGTAAATGTTATGAGAGTCTGGTACTCAAAGCACTTACTGCCGATAACAAGCCAGCGGTCATCTTGTTATTCAGTGTATTCGAAAATGACTGGAATCTACAGGATCGTCTCGCTCCGGTAGGCTGGCATTATGATCTGCCAATGGTAAGTGTGAAAGATGCTGTCGTAGATCAGTTCAACAAGACAAAAGGTGAAGGCAACGTTATTTCCAAAAAGCAATTTTTCCATGATATATATCATCCAACTAACATAGGGCATCGAATTATGGCCGATTGTTTGGAATATTTGTTCGACGTGACGAATCGTTCTGAGTGGGATGAGAAAGATCATGATATTGAAAAAGCTCCGCTAATTGGAAATGAATTTGTTAATGTGAAGCTGTTGGATCGGAAAAACGGCAATAATATTGCTCGAATCCATGCAGGCTCTTTTTGTAAAACGGACACGGATCTGCAGATGGCTGAGATGGATGCTCATGACTATGGTACTCCTCAGTTCCCCAACAACTGGATGCGTACAGGAGAGGGAGAAGAGGATCAGAGCAGCTTTCGAATAAGTTTGCAGTGCAAACGCCTCATTCTGATCTTCAAGGATTCTGGTAACGACGAATTCGGAACCGCACATATCAAGGTAGATGGGGTATTCGTCCAAAAGGTCGATCCGCGTCAAGTGAACTGGACCCATTGCCATGCCACACTTCTGGTTAACGAAGAGCATGTGGGGGAGCACTCCATCGAGATCGAAATGGCGGAAGGTCACGAACATAAATGCTTCACCATTCTGGGTTTTGGCTATGTGGATTAACTGAAGACTGATAGTCACTCATATGTTCGGAGGAAAAGAGAATGGAATTGATATCACCAGCAGTAACGGGATATGACCAGTATCGGGAGAATATACCACGTGGAGTTATGGAGACGGTAGAATATCCTTCCACCACGGTTGGCAATTCCCGTAAAGCGATGGTGTACACCCCACCAGAATTTTCTTCGACAACGATGTATCCTGTACTTTTTCTTTTACATGGTATTGGTGGAGACGAAACCGAATGGCATACTCACGGTTCTCCGCAAATTATTCTCGATAATCTGTACAACGATAACTTGCTTGAGCCGATGGTTATTGTTTTCCCCAACGGTCGCGCAATGTCGAATGACCGAGCCGAAGGAGACCTGTTTGAACCTGAGAAAATCAAAGCATTTAAACGGTTTGAATCCGATCTGCTCAACGATTTGATACCTTACATGGAGTCGAATTACCCTTTGCATAAAAGCCGGGATAAAAGGGCGATTGCTGGTTTATCCATGGGTGGAGGTCAATCCTTAAATATCGGATTAAGTAATTTAGACCATTTTGCATGGATCGGTGCTTTCTCCGCAGCTCCAAACACCAGAAGTCCGGAGTTACTTGTGCCCGATCTTTCGAAAGCGCCTTCATTACTCTCGCTGTTGTGGATCTCTTGCGGTGTACAGGACAATCTTATAGAGATTAGTCTTGGGGTTCACCGATATTTGGCTCAACACGGAGTACCCCATATCTGGCATGAGGAAAGTGGAGGACATGATTGGCCCGTATGGAAGAACGATCTGTATCTGTTTTCGCAACGTCTTTTCAAGTGAATTTGCTGAAGAACATTCATATCGGATTCTAGCATCAACCAAATCTATTAAAATATCAGGAGGTATTATTCTATGTTCAAATTCGGCAAAAAATTAATGACTGTTGTTCTTGCAGCTTCCATGAGTTTTGGTGTCTTTGCAGCAACATCCAGCGCTGCAACAGATTATTGGCAGAATTGGACAGATGGTGGAGGAACAGTCAACGCCGTTAACGGATCAGGAGGGAATTACAGCGTGAGTTGGCAAAATACCGGGAACTTTGTTGTCGGGAAAGGGTGGACATATGGCACACCTAATCGGGTAGTCAATTACAACGCCGGTGTGTTCGCTCCTTCAGGTAACGGCTATCTCACCTTCTATGGTTGGACTCGAAACGCTTTAATTGAATATTACGTGGTGGATAGCTGGGGAACGTATCGTCCGACCGGAACGTATAAGGGCACGATGACTAGTGATGGTGGCACATATGATATCTATACAACGATGAGATACAATGCACCTTCCATTGATGGTACGCAGACTTTCCCTCAGTATTGGAGTGTTAGACAGTCCAAGAGACCGACTGGTGTCAATTCTACCATTACGTTCAGCAATCATGTGAATGCATGGGCGAGCAAAGGGATGTACCTTGGAAATAGTTGGTCCTATCAGGTGATGGCAACAGAGGGTTATCAAAGCAGCGGTAACGCAAATGTGACGGTTTGGTAAAAATGATGTAATGCCGTTCAACGTCTGCACCTGCATTTGAATTCAATTTTCCGGACGCGTTGAGGAACGTTATTCACCAGATCTAACGGACCTCGACGTTGCCGGATTTAAGCTTAGCAAAGGAGAATAATTGAATGAGGAAGCTGGTATGGTTAACTTTAATCGCTATAGTTGTTAGTCTAAGTGCTTGTTCAGCAAGTAATACCAAATTAAACGATGACCTGGTATTTGTCGAAGGGGGAGCCTTCAAGAGCAGTAAGCCGAGTCAGATTGATAGGAATGAAACGCTGGATTCCTTCTATATTGGCAAATACGAAGTAACTCAAAAAGAATGGATGGAGGTTATGGGGGAAAACCCTTCTGGCTTCAAGGGAGATGACCTGCCTGTTGAAATGGTCAGCTGGTATGACGCAGTGGAATACTGTAATCAAAAAAGTATAAAAGAAAACCTGAAACCTTATTACAATATAGACAAGGACAACCAGGACACGAATAATCAGAATGAAAACGACAATATAAAATGGAATGTAACGATCAACGAGGATGCCAACGGTTACCGTTTACCCACAGAGGCAGAATGGGAATACGCTGCAAGCGGAGGGCAAAAGAGCTTAAATTACACATACAGTGGAAGTAATAATCCTGATGAAGTTGCTTGGTACTGGATAAATGCCGGCGACAACATTCTGACGGGTGACTGGAGCTGGCCCGCTATTGAGAGCAACCGTAATCAAACCAAAAAAGTCGGAACTCAGAAGGCGAATGAGTTAGGAATCTATGATATGTCTGGGAATGTGAGAGAATGGTGCTGGGACTGGTACAGTGATTCGGAGAGTCCAAATCAAACTTGGCGAGTTGTGAAAGGCGGAGGCTGGATCGGCGGTGTTAATAACAATGAAATATCATTTCGAGGCAAATTTGATGCAAATGGTTTTGGTCCCGATCAAGGATTCCGTATTGTACGTGGAGAATGAAAAATCTTTTTCCTGACAGTAGATTACTTCTGAGCTAAACCTATACTTTGTCGGGTGAAAACCTATAGTTTATCAGGTTGTTGTACCAAAATGTAAGCGTTACACTTGAATTGTTATCCGGCGCTTCGCTACAATCGGAGCGTTCTAATCGTACGGTCTGATGAAACCATTTCCTATGTTCTTGATTATTGACGATGAGACTGGTGGAAAATTTGTTCTCCAAGTTGTGCGAGCAGACAACAATCCTGCTGTTGTTCTGCTGTTTAGCGTTTTCACAGCAACTGGAATCTACCCATAGATATAGATAAAATACATGCAGCTGATCAAGGATAAAAGAGAGGTGAGCTAATGTACAAGGTCATTGTCGCGGATGATGAGCCATTTATGCTAGAAGGATGGAGAACGATGATTGACTGGCGAGCTTGTGGATATGAACTCTGTGGAACGGCAACGGATGGGGAGGAAGCACTTGCTTTATTTAACTCGGTTGAACCGGATCTTGTCGTCACGGATATTCAAATGCCTGTTATGGATGGTCTTGGTTTGATTCACACCTTGCGAGAAGATCTCGCCTACACCTCTAAAATTGTTATCGTTACAGGATACTCGGATTTTAATTACGCGAAGCAAGCCATACGGTATCAGGTCGATCAGTATGTGCTTAAACCTCTTGTTCCCGAGGAGATTCATCAAATCCTTATGGAAATGATCGAACCTCTGGACAAACGCAGAAATGAGCAAAAACAGCAAAATGGAGTCATGGTTACAGATGAAGCCTATGAAAATCATCTTCATGAATATCGAATAAGCGAAGAATATGATTTAGAGCAAATGATGAACATCTCCAAAGAGATCTTGGCGTTTATTGAGGCAGAAAATACGTATTCTATCGATATTGCAGTGAGTGCACTGCTAGAGAAAAGTGAAAAAGCAGAGGTTTCGTTGGAATGGATACATCATGTCATTCGATATATCCATGGGGAGTTGCTACGAAAATATGGAAAAAGAGAGGATTGCAGAGAAATACTATGTGCAAAAGAATGGCATGAGGCTGTGAGTTGGTCTTCCGGCACATTGCAAGATCTGTGTGTTCGACTGTCCGAGCAACTTTCCCAGTCTGAATTGAAGCAAAAGACGGGTACAGGAGGGCTTGTTGCAGAAGCAGTGAATGAATTGAAGCAACACTATCGAAGTAAAATTAAATTACAAGATGTGGCTAATCGTATTCACGTTAATTCTGCCTACCTGGGTCAACAGTTCAAGCGGGAGATGGGGGTCAGTTTCAGCGACTATGTGCACCAGCTTCGTGTTGAGGAGGCACGTAAACTCCTGCGACGTACCAATATGAAGATCACTGACATTGCATTCAGGCTAGGATATCATGATGCTGAATATTTCACCCAAAAGTTCAGAGCGCATACAGGGGAGCTTCCGTCAGTCTATAAAAACAAAAACCAAGGGTGATTATATGCGTCATAAATTCTGGATGTTCAGTAAGGTTAATGATATTCCTCTCCGATCCAAATTTCTGCTTATTTATGTACTTAGTATTCTCCTTCCTGTAATAACGATTAATATCTTCTTTTATGAACGAACCTCTGCGGATATCAAGATTAGAGAACAGGAAAATCTGCGTAAATCCATCGACAGGGCTGCGGGGGAACTGCTAGGCATGATTGATGAGAGCGTTGCCCTGAGCCGAATTATTGCAGCAGATGATTCGCTCTATGAGGCACTGGATCGGACCTATCACTCCCCCGTGGATTATTACAACGTCTACCATGCATTCCTGCGAGATAAATTAACACGGTATATGTCAGCGAATATTCTGGAGGTGCGTATCTATACGGATAACGATACCATTCAGACGGGCAGTCATTATATCGTGATGAAAGACAAGAATGTACTCCCTGGATTGAAACAGCTGAAATCCACCAGTGGAGGCATTCTTGTCGTTGATTATATTGAGCCTTCCGGATTTAACGCGGGAAGACGGATCAGTGTGATTGGCAAAATGGATACCTATACTTCCTATGCCAATTACAACAAGTATTCCAAGATTGATCTGGAACTTAGCCGGGTGTACAGCATTTTAAATCGTGAATCAGACAGTCTTCAGCTGCGTCTGGTGGACAGCAACAATCGAACTGTCGTTTCAAGTGGGGAGTTCAGCGAAACCGACTTATCCCCCCTTGATAATGAATCAATGCTCAAGGAATCTGGAGATTCTGCTTACACGCTCGAAAAATCGTTGGGGAATCTAGCCTACCTAAAGGGTTGGAAATTGATTGGAGTTGCCGATACGCGTCACCTTGACCATCTTTTGCAAGAAGCCTTTAAATCAATTCTGGGGTTGCTTGCATTAAGTATCGTGGTCCCCTCTGTATTGATCTACATTATTTTGCGTTCCTACCACTATCGGATTCGCAAGTTATCCAGGCATATGGAGAAGGTTCGTAACGAACGATTCGATCTCATTGAAATTCACGAAGGCCGCGACGAAATTGGCGGGCTTATTCGTACATTTAACATCATGATTGGTAAAATTCATACGCTGATTAATGATGTATATAAACTGGAAATCCGTCAAAAAGATCTGGAGCTGGATCAAGTGAGGACTGAATTGTCGATGCTCCAGAGTCAGATGAATCCCCATTTTTTATTTAACACATTGAATGCTTTGCTGGTCGTTAGTACGAAGAATGGATATACGGAAGTCATTGAGATTATTAAAAGTCTGTCCAAACTGATGCGACAGTTGCTCAGTCATTCTGACAATCTGATTCCTTTGCAAGAAGAGCTGGAATTTACGAATCTTTATCTCCAGATTGAGAAGTTTCGCTTTGGAGAGCTGTTTGATTACACCTTTGAGGTTGATCCTGATGCAGCTTCGTTGCTTATTCCCCGTATGAGTATTCAACCGCTCGTCGAAAATGCATGCAAACACGGCTTGCAGGCGCGAAAAAATGGAAGAGAGATCAAGATAACTGCGAGACGAAATGCTTCTGAACTGGTTATTCAGGTGATCGATAATGGAATCGGTATGGATGCAGGGAGACTAACCGAACTCCTGCGAGATATTCGTTCTGAAAGACCCAGGAACGGCGAGCACGTAGGACTCCGTAATGTCTACCGCAGGTTGGAACTCTTTTATGAGGGAAATGCGATATTTGATCTAAGCAGTGTACCCGGAAAGGAAACCATTGCAGGGTACCGTATACCGATCTCCAAGCTGGAACAGAGGAAATAGGAGGTAAACTCTCATGTATAAAGTACTGTTAGTCGATGATGAACCGTATGCCATTGAAGGGTTACAGCTTCTGATCAATTGGGAAAAGTATGGTTTCGAAATCAGAGGCGTGTGCGCCAACGGTGAGGAAGCCATTCGGATGATGGAACAAGATCGACCTGATCTCGTGGTGACAGACATTCGTATGCCTGTCATGAATGGGCTGGAACTCGTAGAAGAAGCACGACGATTGGAGCATGAATCTGTGCTGTTTGTCATCACGAGTGGATACAGTGACTTTAATTATGCCAGACAAGCTATTCGATTAGGTGTCTCCAACTATCTAACCAAACCCGTTGACAGTACAGAAGCAGAGGATATGTTGGTCCGTCTCCGTGTGCAATTGCAGGAGCGTGAGAACCAGGAGCGCATTCGGGAACATGCAAACGAGCAAAGGATCAAAGCATTTTTGTCCGTACTGATTAAGGATAAGCAGAATATATCGGAGCAGGAGATGTCAGAAATCCTTCCTCATTTAAACAAGTCCCATTGGGCATACCTGCGGATAGCTTTTCAGGGAGATATTCAGGAAGCCTGTTCAGTAGCCGAGCAAACGGCTGATGTAAAAACTTGTTGTTATGTGATAGACAAAACAAGAGACTCATTGGGGCTTATATGGGGGGAACAATTGAATGATAGAAATGAGAAGACTGAAGTAATTAAAGCCTTTGCCCAACGTTTGATGAGCAACATGCAAAATAACGGCTGCGAAGATATTCATATCGCGGTTGGTTTAACGGTCAACAAACTGGAGCATTTATCTGAATCCTTCCGCTCCGCTCAGGAAGTTGGGCGTTATTTGTTTTTTAATCAAGAGCGTCTTTTGATTGCCGAAGAAATTCAGCTGGAGAATTGGCAGTTTGATCCGGAAACACTGTCAGAGGTGGAGCATATTAGCGAATTGCTTGAAAACGGTTCTGTAGAGGAACTCTCGAGTTCCATTCGTGGTGCCTTTGAACTGTTTATACAGATGAAGGCTGCCCCAGAGATTGTACATATTTTCTCTACTCACATTATATTCCGCGGACTGTCCCTGTGTAGAGAACTAGGAGGAGAACCTAATGCTCTAATGAATGAATTGGCAAGCGGAATTCTGGAGAAGGGCCATCGAAACATAGAAGAGGTTGCTAACAATCTGGAACATTTCTGTTTGCAATGCAAGGCAGAACTGGCTATTTTCCGGGAGAGGCAACTTGGTGGCATCCAGGCGACGGTTGCTGAATATGTGCAGATGCATTACAGAGAGACATTTACGATTCAGGAGCTTGCAGAACGATTCTACGTGAACCCTGTCCATTTAGGGCAATCCTTTTTGCGAAAGTATGGCAAGGGTGTCATCGAGGTAGTACATGATCTAAGAATGGAAGAAGCGAAGCGTCTCCTCCAGCAGACGAATCAAACATCAAGTGCGATTGCAGAGCAGGTAGGGTACCGCAGTTACCAGCATTTTCTCAGACACTTCGAAAAACGAACAGCCATGAAACCTTTAGAATACAGGCAAAAGTATGCGAATTGATCCATGAAAAAGAAGAACCCCTCCTGAATAAGACCTACAATTACAGGGGGGTAGACCTTAAATGTATATATTTTGTAACCGCATACATTTCTTCATACTAAAAACAGTAAGACATACCACTTCCAAGGAGGGCAAGTACATGGGGGGACTTAAGAAAAAGAAGCTTTGGGGTTCCGTATCACTCGTTCTGGCTTTGAGTTTGGCACTTGCAGGATGCAGCGGTGACAATGAGAAAACGACTACAAAGGATGGGAAAGAGGTACTGAACATCACGGCCTTTATCGGAACGCCAAATCAGGCACCAGCTAAAGATAACCGAATCTACAAGAAGATCCAGGATGAACTCGGCGTCAATCTTGAGATGGAGTTTCTTGTGGGTGATCTTCAACAGAAGCTCGGCGTTATGATTGCCGGTGGCGATTTCCCTGACTTGATCACAGCAGATACCAAATTGGTATCAGCCGGTGCGGTTATTCCGCTCGAAGATCTCATTGAAGAGCATGCACCTAATCTAAAGAAACATTTCGGTAAAGACTGGAACCGGATGAAAGACTCCAGTGATGGACATATTTACTGGTTGCCTAACTATGGTGTGTATACAGGGGAGTTCATTAGTAACTATTATTCTGGTCCTGCATTCTGGATTCAAAAGTCCATACTGAAGGATGCCGGGTACCCGACTCCTAAAACGTTGGATGATTTCACAAAGTTGATCCGTGATTATGCAGCCAAGAATCCAACGATTGATGGTCAACCGACGATTGGTTTCACTACATTGGCTTCAGACTGGCGGACGTTCCCTTTGCTTAACCCACCTGAACATCTTACGGGTCACCCCAATGACGGGGGCGTAGTCGTAGATGATAGTGGAGTCGCAACCGTTTTTGCCGACAAAGATATCTCCAAACGGTATTATAAAGAATTAAACAATCTGTATAATGAGGGATTGCTGGATAAAGAAGCCTTTGTTCAGAACTATGATCAATATTTGGCCAAAATTTCTTCGGGACGTGTGCTTAGTATGTTCGACCAGCACTGGAATTTCCAAGCCGGCGAAGACCCACTCGTAGCACAGGGGAAAATTGGCCAGACATACGTAGGCTTCCCGCTTGTCTATGATACAAGTATCACAGATCATTATCTGGATCGTCCGGTCATTAACTTGAACAATGGTTTTGGTATCAGTAAAGATGCCGAAGACCCTGTCGCACTCATCAAATTCCTCGATAAGCTTATGGACGAGAAGTACCAGAAGCTCTTGTCATGGGGTGAAGAGGGTGTAGACTATCAAGTGAATGAAGAGGGAAGATTCTATCGTACACCAGAGCAACGGACAGAGCAGGATGACCCGGCATGGA
Source organism: Paenibacillus sp. FSL R7-0313 (assembly GCF_037969885.1). Taxonomy (NCBI): domain Bacteria; kingdom Bacillati; phylum Bacillota; class Bacilli; order Caryophanales; family Paenibacillaceae; genus Paenibacillus; species Paenibacillus sp. FSL R7-0313. The sequence goes on along the minus strand of NZ_CP150219.1, from coordinate 4,823,827 downwards.
GATTGGTTAACAAAGCTGAAGGTTTCTACGCTGCTGCACCGAAGCTCGAAGGAACATTTGAAGATGGCAATGCAATTGGAGCGATCAACCAACCTGAGGAATTCTATGACAACCTCAAACCGGAAGATAAAGAACTTCTGGATGCATACGGCTTCAAAACGTGGAGTGACTTCTTCTCTCCTGCACCAGAAAATCCAGTGTACTATCCAGCATGGCAGGTCGATCTGAAAGAAGGCTCTGATGCTGCGGTAGCGAACAAACAAATGACAGACACTTCATTGAAATTCTTGCCTAAAGCAATCATGTCAAAACCGAATGAGTTCGATAACATTTGGACTGAATATGTAGACGCTTACAAGAAGATCGATGTCAAATCGTATGAAGATCGGATTAATGAACAACTGAAATGGAGAATCGAGAACTGGTCTGTTAAATAAAAAATGCGGCAATGATTCTCTCGGAAGGTACCAACCAAAGGATTACTCAGGCGAGTGCCTTCCGAGGACATCATGCTTAAAGTCGCTGCAAGCCAATAGGAGGAGTGAAAGATGGCGAACACGCCTGGAGCCATACCAGAGCAAACTACCCGTACAGTCGTTACCAAAGCACCACTGTTAAAACGATTGCGCGGACAAAGACAACTCATGTTCATGTCATTGCCCATCGTTGCGTACATTCTCGTATTCTCGTATTATCCCATTTGGGGCTGGGTTATGGCCTTTCAGAATTACAGTCCTGCGAAAAGTTTCACGCAGCAGGAATGGGTCGGGCTCAAACACTTTAAGTTTTTGCTAACAGACGATGCATTTCTTAACGTGCTTCGTAATACCATTGCGATGAGCGTCATCAATATGGTGCTCGGATTTGCGACAGCCATTATATTTGCCATTTTACTTAATGAGATCAAACATAAGTTATATAAACGAACCATTCAAACAATATCGTATTTACCTCACTTTCTCTCATGGATTATTGTGACAGGTATCGTAGCAAGTTCACTATCTGTAGATGGTGGGATTGTGAATGTGGTACTCATGAAGCTGCATATCATTCAAGAACCTATCATGTGGCTTAGCGTTCCGGAATACTTCTGGGGCATTGTAGGCGCATCCCATGTATGGAAAGAAGTTGGCTGGAATGCCATTATTTATTTGGCGGCCATCACGTCTATCGATCCTTCCCTCTATGAAGCGGCAGAGATTGATGGTGCGAACCGATATAAGAAAATGCTGTATGTGACCTTACCCGGAATCAAATCCATTGTTATCATTTTGCTGATCATGAATATGGGCTGGATTTTGGAAGCTGGATTCGAGGTTCAGTATCTGTTAGGTAATGGTGTGGTTGTCGACTGGTCACAGACGATAGATATATTTGTCCTGAAGTACGGACTACAGATCGGGAATTATTCTTTGGCTACTGCGGCAGGTATCTTCAAAACAGTAGTTAGTATCACGCTGATCTTTGCGGCGAATTCAATTTCCAAACGGCTCGGGGAAGACCGATTAATATAAGGGGGACTAGAGATGGGAATCAATAAATCTCGGCTTGAACCGATTGTCTTCCATACGTTAAATGGTATACTGATGATCGCAATCGCGATTGTTACCCTGTATCCGTTTGTGAATACACTCGCCGTATCATTCAATGCCGGTAATGACACCATCCGGGGTGGGATTTATCTGTGGCCTCGGGTATGGACAGATCAAAACTACAGAGCAGTATTTGCAGGAGGGACCATCTTCAGCGCCTTTGGTATATCTGTGGCGAGAACGGTTTTGGGGACAGTTTTAAGTCTATTCTTAACCTCCATGCTGGCTTACACACTAAGCCGAAAAGATTATATATTACGAAAGCCCATTACCATTACAGTTGTTCTTACGATGTATTTTAGTGCAGGTCTTATTCCAACTTACTTCCTAATGAAAGATTTGCATTTGTTAAACAACTTCCTGGTGTACATTATTCCTGGGCTGATCAGTGCCTTTAATATGATTGTTATTAGAACTTATATCCAGACACTACCCGAGGGATTGATCGAATCCGCCAAAATCGATGGTGCTGGAGATTTCAGAACATTCATTTCCATTATTCTACCGCTGTGCCAACCGGTTCTTGCTACTGTTGCACTGTTCATTGCAGTCGGTCAATGGAATTCTTGGTTTGATACGTTTCTGTATGCATCTTCCAAACAAAACCTAAGCACGCTGCAATATGAGTTGATGAAACTATTATCATCTTCTATGAATTCCAACAGCAGTGCAGCCGTTGCCAATGGTGCAGATCTTGGTGCTGCGCGTAACATGGTCACACCTGTATCTATTCGGGCAGCGATTACGATTGTTGCGGCATTACCCATCTTAGTCGTATATCCATTTTTGCAGAAGTATTTCGTTCATGGCTTGCAGCTTGGAGGGGTAAAAGAGTAAACTTAATGCAGTTCCAGATAACCGATCAAAAACGGTCACTAGGTGACCGTTTTTTTATGTTTTTTTAAACGGCGGACCGTAGTATGTCAATTGCACACGAATCTAACTTATTCAATAATGTTGTTGACAATTAAATTAAAGTTACTATAATTTATATTTACTTGATTCACCAGTCAGTCTTTTTTCAGGGTGCCACTGCGCGCGAAAGCCCTATATCAAGAACTGTCCACAGCGCCTGACCATCCCGAGCTCTTACCATTTTATCAAGGAGACTGAAGAGAAAATGAAAGTATTAATTGTGGAAGACTCCATTTTCGTACAGAAATTACTTACAAAGCTGATTGTTGATCATATTCCAGAATGCGAGATTCAGATTGCTAACAATGGAGAGCAAGGATACAACCTATTCAAGGAATTTCAACCTGATTTTATAACCACCGACCTGCTGATGCCTGGTTTGAACGGACAAGAAATGCTTCGAATGATTCGAGAAACGGATAGCAAAGTCAAAATTATTATCTTATCTGCAGATATTCAGAAGACAACTAGGGACGAAGTTGAAATGCTGGGCATTTCTGGCTTCCTGAACAAACCGTTAACCGCAGAGAAGGCAACTACCATGATTCAACTGATTCAGGCGGCCTATCATGCTGAATGATTTACAGAAGGATTTGCTGACTGAACTTGTGAACGTTTACGTGGGACAAGCGGCTAACATGTTGTCAGAGATTGTAGACAAGCGTATCGTTTTGAATATTCCGGAAGTGGAACTAATCTCCATATCCGATGTTGATCCTGGAGATCGAAGATACAACATTTTCTTCAGTGAAGGTCACCTGTTTAGGTCATCCTTACAGTTTGGATACGAATTTCAGGGAAAAGCATTTCTGATGTTTCCTGTTGAGCAGGCTAAAGTATTGGCAAACATCTGTCTTGGAGAACTGGGTGAGAGTGTTATACCAAACGATCCGAACCTGATGGACACGGATTTGGACGTTTTGAAGGAAGTTAGCAATGTTCTGCTTAACGCCATTATTGGAGAATTCGGTAATTTCCTGGAGATGAAACTGGAATACGTCCTGCCTGATATTGAACTGATCTATGTCACCAATTCCGATCAGCAAATATTGCTTCAGAATGAAGTTTATGTCCTGGTTTTACATACCTCGTTTTTACTTGCCGATACGGATGTGACAGGTATCATTGTCATAGCATTAAGTATGAACTCCATATCGAGCCTGCTGGCCAAAATGGACGCTTTGTTGGAGGCGGACAATGGATAATCTCATTTCGCAAGCTTTGAACAAAGCCCATATGGGAATAATGATCGTGGACAGACATTTGAAAATTGTTGTGTGGAATGCCTGGTTGGAACGCTTTACTGGCAAAAATGCAGAAGAGGTAATAGGCTTGAATCTGCTTGAGGTCTGCCCGCGGTTTAAGTCGAACATGTATCTCAATATTTTGCAAAATGCGCTGTATCATGGACAGAGCAGATTTTGCTCAAGCGCTTTACATAAGGCATTCATTCTTCCTAATGACGGAGAGGATGGGCAACTATTCAGACAAAATATGCATGTTGAACCGCTCTATCATGAAGATCGCAGTTATGCCCTTATTCAGATTACTGACATGACAAACACAAACACCCGGGTATATAAACTTAAAAATCTGATTAAAGAACTGGAGACGGAGTACGCCAAAATCAAAATCTCCGAGAAAATCAGCAAACATTTGTCTTTGCATGATCCACTTACAGGTCTGCCTAATCGTCTTGCTTATAATGACCGTCTTGCCTGGGCTATCAGTCATGCTCAAAGAAACCATAATAAACTTGCCATTATGTTTGTAGATGCTGATGGGTTTAAACAAGTGAATGATACATATGGACACCATGTTGGCGATCAAGTGTTGCTGGAGATGGCAAAGCGATTAAGCGAAACGATTCCAAGTACGGACACAGTAGCACGGCTTGGCGGGGACGAATTCATCATTTTAAGCCACCTGAAAGATGATCACGATGCTGAAATTATCGCTAAAAGATTGGAAGCTGCATTCAGTACCCATTTCAAAATTGCCGGAAACTATATCAACCTTTCGATGAGTATTGGTATCAGCCTATTTCCCAAGCATGGACAGGAGCCTTCCGAACTTCTGAGACATGCGGATGGAGCCATGTACAAGATTAAAAAGAATGGCAAGAATGGTTACGGAATTTATGAACCTGAAAATGTTTAAGAAATCTAAAAATGCCTTTTAATAAAGTTGCTACAATAGCAACTTTATTTGTCCATACGATTAACATAAGAAAAAATACGTTTTTCCTCTATTACTGTACGGGATGTCGATTATCTTAATCGTGGGGAATTTCATATTCGATTGAGAGCCGCTGTATTAGCGGCTTTTTTGGATTTTAAACAAGTAGAAGTCTGAAAGAGGCGATAGTCAGAACAATACCAAAAGCAAGGAGAAAAACGCCTCTAAACTTGATACCCATCATATCGTATTCATGAAGTTCATCCTTCGTACGATTAAAAGGCCACGAGTTAGGTCGTCTCAGTGCTCTAACGCCAAAGAATAAACCAATCATTCCAAGCAACAGAAAGAAAAAGAAGAAAAACATATCATCCCCCCTTTAACAAAGATAAGTAATATGGAAGCCTAGTTTAAGTTGCTTAGCCGTATTCTTTGCCAAAGTCCTCCATCTTTTCAAGGATCGGTAGTAACTTCATTCCCTTGTCTGTTAACGAATACTCAACTCGCGGAGGAACTTCCGGATATACATCGCGTTGTATAACACCATCATTCTCTAACTCTTTAAGCTGCTTTGTAAGGGAGCCTTGAGACAGATCTCCAAGGAATTTTTTGATATCCGTATATCGACGTGTTTCATCTTTTAGGTACCATAAGATAAAATATTTCCAACGCCCAGAAAGGACATTCTGAGTAAAAGCTATGGCGTACATGTCACTTTTTCCATCTATAAATTCTTGTTCAAATCCTTCATTGCAAACTCTCATTCATATCACTCCGATCCAAAGGTACAAAAAGATGTACTATGTTCATTTAAATTGCCCTCTTTGCTAACAAAACAAATACATCTATGATGGTGTCAACACCAAAACAATTTTAGTTTACCTAAAGTGTGAAAGAATAATTATTGTTATCTCGATTGAATAGTTAGCAAGCTAAATAAATATATCATAGAAATGAGTGACTGATAAGGGCTGGAAACAAACCGATATTCGATCATACTGTAAATTTTAACAAGGGAGATGTTTAACAATGAATAAAAAAATTCGGACAGGTATCATAGGAGCTTCAATTAATAACGGATGGGCGAGTGGCACACATATTCCAGCTATTGAGCACCTGGATGAGTTCGAGCTTACCGCAGTGGGAACAAGTAATATGCCAAGTGCAAAGAAAAGCGCAGAAGCTTTCTATGCAGATCACGGCTTTGATAATATGGAGGAGTTGGCTCAGCATCCTGATGTGGATATGGTCGTTGTCAGTATTAATGTCAAGGAACATTATAACGCCGTTAAAGCCGTCGTGCCTGCTGGCAAACCAATCTATTGTGAATGGCCACTGGGGTCGAATACAGAGGAAGCGCTTGAAATGCAGGAATGGATAGCATCCGCACAACTGCCAAATGCGATTGGATTACAGGCTAGACAAGCCCCGGCCGTTCAATATGTAAAAGATTTATTGGCAGAAGGTTATGTGGGTAAAGTGTTATCTGCCAACCTGAAGATCTCCATTGATGGCATGGGTGGCGTTAGTGACAAGTCGAGTGCGTACTTGTATGACCGGAAAGTTGGAGGGAACCTGCTGACCATTGTAGGGGGCCATAATCTGGATGCATTTACCTACATGCTTGGGGACTTTACAGAATTGTCTGCCACCACAGCTCAACAGTTTCCAGAAGTAGAATTGGTAGATATTCAGAAAGTCATCAAGAAAACAACGGATGATCAGATCATGATTACAGGAAAATTGACCAATGGGGCAGCAGCCAGTGTTCATATTCAAGGTGGAGTCAAACATCAGACAGGACTCACACTTGAAATTTTCGGAGACAACGGCACGATTGTGCTGAGCGCCCCTGCATCCATTCAATTCGGATCACATCAATTACGCGGTGCAGGATCTACGGACAACGAGCTTCGTGAACTAACCATTCCCGCTGCCTATTACTCGGCTCCACATTCTCTATATAACGACTCCGGATTTGTTCTGAACATGGCGCAGGCTTATCGTAAGTTTGCCAGCGATATTCAAGAAGGCACTACCTTAGCACCTACTTTCGCGGATGCGGTGAAACTTCATCAGTTACTGGATGCCGTCGAGAAATCAGCTCAGACAGGTGAACGTCAATATCTATAACCCTCACTAAACGGAATAAAATTGATCCATAAATATATTTAGCAAGCTAAATTTTTTCACACTATAGAAAGGTCACACATATCTGTGCCTGTCCAGAACGAAGGAGAAAATCGTTATGAAAAAAAGAAGTGAAATGCAACTGGCTTTACAGATGGTGTCGGGTTATGGAGCCGAATTTAGCGCATGGAGAATGCCTGGCACGGATCCTGCAGCTTACACCAATATGGATAGTTATGTAGAACGGGCTAAATTAGCTGAACAAGGAAAATTTCAAATGATTTTCATCGCTGACACTCCAGGATTATCCAACAATTTAGGTCCACAGACGCCTATGTCCCCTATGGACCCCATGTTGGCACTGATGGCAGTAGCAAGAGAGACACAACACATCGGGCTTGTTGCTACCCTCTCTACAACATTTAATTATCCTTACAACATTGCACGCCAGTTCAAAGCACTGGATGTTATCAGTCATGGACGTGTGGGATGGAATGCGGTTACCACATCCGACCCCCTAGCGGCGGCTAATTTCGGTGCCCGGGTTGAAAATCGCCAAGAACGCTATGACAAGGCACATGAAAGCATACAAATTGTTCAGGCCTTGTGGGGGAGTTGGGAAGCAGACGCTTGGACGTTAGATGTAGAAGGAGGGGAATTTGCTAATATGGACAAAATCCAGCCTATAAACCTTCAGGGTCAATATTATGCATCTCGTGGTCCTTTGCCCATTCCGCCCTCTGAGCAAGGGCAGCCAGTTATTTTCCAGGCAGGAGGAGGAGGTGAAGGATTAGAATTAGCTGGGAAATATGCTTCGGGAGTGTATGCCAATCCTTATGATATTACGTCTGCCCGCGAACAAAGACAAGCCATAAGGCAAAGTGCTGCACGTTTCGGTCGAAACCCCGATGATATCAAAATGTTTGCAGGTTTTATGTTTTCTCTGGCTTCAACGGAGGAAGAAGCTCTGGATCGTCGGAAACAGCTTATGAGCTTCAATCCTCAGGAAATCCCCAGCAGGGTAAGTTACCTCGGCTCCATGGTTGGTTTACCCTTATCGGTAAACTCCGTAGATATAGATCAACCTTTAGCGGCAGACTTATTGAAAAATGCATATGCCAACCCCATGGACCCACGTTCTCCGAGAGCCTTAAAGTTATTAAAAGAAGGACTCTCTGTAAGGGATGTTCTCGCTCACGGGGTCATTAACTATCATCCGGTCGTTGCAGGCACCCCGACACAGGTTGCTGACTTCTTGGAAGAATGGTTGTTGGCTGAAGCATGTGACGGATTCTCAGTCGTGCCCGATGTATCTTTTGATGGCGTTGCAGATTTTGTGAATCAGGTAGTACCTATCTTGCAGGAACGCGGTTTGTTCCATAAGGAATATGAAGGAAAAACACTACGCGAGAATATGGGCGTTCCTTACGAATACGGATTGCAGGAACATGGAATCAACGAATAAAGGAGAGCTTTTTAATGAATAACACACTCGAATTGCTTCATAACCATACATCGTTTCGTTCTTACACATCTCAACCCCTAACTGAGGAACAAACAGATGCAATATTTCAGGCAGCAAATCAAACTTCATCGTTCAGTCTTCTGCAGGCGGTATCCATTATTCGCATCACAGATCCAGTTCTTCGAAAAAAAGTCAGACATCTCTGTGTCGATCAACCCTATATTGAAGAAGCGGCAGAATTCTGGGTCTTCTGTGCAGATTTCAACCGAAATCATGAAATCGCTCCGGATGTGGATATTGAATATATTGAATTTCTGTTGATTGGTTCATTCGATGCGGGCCTGATGGCACAAAATGCGTTAACCGCGGCTGAATCGATGGGACTTGGCGGAGTGTTCATTGGTGGGGTCAGAGCCAATATTAGCGAACTATCCGACGTATTGAATTTACCTAAATATGTTATCCCTCTGGTGGGATTATGTATCGGGAATCCAGCTGGAGATAAGCCGGAATTGAAACCTCGGCTCCCTCAATCCATGGTATTGCTTGATAATCAATACCAACCAATGGATCAAGAGAAATTAGCAATCTATGATGAGACCATGCTGAAGTATTATGAAAATCGTCCGACGAGAGCTCCTTTCACCGTAAAAAAAGTAAAAGGATGGAGTGACCATATCCAGGATCACCTTGAGAGAAGTATTCAGCCGCAAATGATGGCCTACTTGAACAAGCAAGGTTTTGCCAAAAAATAAGCTTTACAATAAATCCAATCTTTGTTGTGGAACTTGGTTAGGAAAGGCCCTTATAACGATACTAAGGCGAATTGACACCTATATAACCACATGATACATTTAGTCTGCTAAATATAATTCGGATGTTAGGGAGGGATCGTTCATGACAGATACAGTAGATTGTGATATTCGACAGTCTTTAGACCGAATTTCCTCCCAAATGCGACGAAATTATAGTGAATCTCTTCGGGAACTTAATCTCTATGTAGGACAAGATAATTTGTTGTATCGGCTGTGGTTGGGTGATGGGGTAACACAGATGCAACTAAGTGAACATATGAAATGCGAACCACCAACGGTTACAAACATGGTAAAATCACTGGAACAGAACGGATTTATATATCGCAAACGTGATGTACAGGATGCAAGGATCATGCGTATCTTTCTAACCGATAAGGGCAAAGAATTAGAAAAACCGGTTGAGTATAAATGGAGAGAGCAGCAAGAGAAACTACTTCAATCCATTTCTTCGGAAGATCGGCTGATATTGAGACAATTCATGCAACAAATGGAGCGAAATATTTTATAACTTATGCCAAGCTTCACGTAAGCTAAATGAAATGAACGAAGCAGAGCCGCTATTATAGCGGCTTTTTTTATTGCCAATAGATATGCTTGCTTACCCAGAACAAGAATTTGTTCTGTCAGTTTCGGAATTTACGATTACACCTCTAATGCTGGGATAAGATTGTGATAATTCAAGTTAATTTTGTTCATTTAGATGCTTAAGAGATTACAGTACACTGAAATAACATACAAACGGAACACACTAGACATGAAAAATGTGAGGAATTATAATTCGTTGGAGGTTTTAACGTGAAGACCAAAAATATCTGGTTTAATCAACCTGCTGGAACATGGGAAGAGGCATTGCCTATCGGAAATGGAGCTCTTGGAGGCATGATTTTTGGGAAAACACAGATCGAGAGAATCCAGCTTAATGAAGATAGTCTGTGGTATGGAGGTCCGATGCAGCGGAATAATCCTCAAGCACTTGAATCTTTATCTCAGATCAGAAGCCTGATTTTTGACGGTAAGATTAGGGAAGCAGAAGAACTCGCAGCAGATACTCTGGTGGGTGTTCCTGATGGGCAAAGACATTATGAGCCATTAGGGGACTTCTATATCGCTATGGATCACAGTGAACATGAACCAAATGAATATCAAAGACATCTCGATCTGGAACATGGCAAGGTAAACGTGAATTATACCGCAGATCAATCCATTTACAGCCGTGATTATTTTGCTAGCTACCCGGATCAAGTGCTCGTTGTTCATCTCAAATCTAGCGTGCCTGGAAAGTTATCTTTCTCCACTGTTTTTGGCAGGGGAACCGTTCTGAAATCAACATCCTATTCAGATATTCTTAAGCATCCTGTTGGTTTCCAATCCTATCTGGACCGGATTGAGAGGCGTGGAACGAATAACTTGATCATCCGGGGAAGAAGTGGGGGAGAAGAAGGAATCCGATTTTGTTGTGCGATTCGCCTAATATCTGAAGGAGGGCAGGTTCATTATTCAAGCGGTCAGCTTTCTCTGAAGGATGGTAATTCAGCGACTATTCTAATCACGGCTTGCACGGATTTCCGAGTACCCAAGGAACAACTCGAAGTGGAGTGCCTCCGCAGAATTGAGGCCGCTTCAACAAAACCATATAGCGAACTGCTCGCCAATCATGTCTCGGACTATCAATCCTTATTCGAAAAGATGGATTTACATCTCGAAGATGAAAATAAAGATGTGATATGTTCCGAACTTCCAATCGATCAGCGCCTTGAACGGCTTAGAGCTGGTAAGCATGATCCGGAACTGATGAGTCTATACTTTCAATTTGGTCGCTATCTGCTTATCTCAAGCAGCCGTCCAGGTTCTTTACCGGCAAACCTTCAAGGGATTTGGAATAAAGACATGCTTCCTGTATGGGATAGCAAATATACGATTAATATTAATACACAGATGAACTACTGGCCTGCAGAAAGCTGCAATCTGTCTGAATGTCACGTTCCATTGTTTGATTTTATAGATCGACTGCAAGTCCGGGGAAAGGAAACCGCTAGAACCATGTACGGATGCAATGGGTTCGTTGCTCATCACAACTCGGATATCTGGGCAGACGCTGCTCCGCAGGATGTATGCATGACATCGACGTTTTGGACTATGGGAGCAGCATGGCTTTCATTACATCTGTGGGACCACTACGAATACAATAAGGACGTTCAGTTTCTCAAAAAAGTTTACGCCACGATGAAAGATGCGGCTATATTTATTCTGGATTATCTAATAGAGGATCCTATCGGCAACTGGGTGATATGTCCTTCGTCTTCACCGGAAAATCGTTATATATTAGATAATGGAGAGTCAGGGGCTTTATGTTTTGGTGCTTCAATGGATAATCAGATCATTAGAGAACTCTTCACGCGTTGCATTGAAAGTACCCGGATCTTGCAAGAAGATCAGGAATTCGGAGAAGTACTCCGTAGTGCTTTAATCAAAATACCGGAGACCTCCATTGGCAAACATGGCCAGATCCAAGAGTGGAGTAACGATTATGATGAATTGGAACCGGGCCACAGACATATTTCCCATTTATTTGCTTTGCATCCTGGAACACAAATTACGTTGCAATCCACACCTGATCTGGCCAAGGCAGCTCGTGTAACACTAGACAGAAGACTGGAACACGGTGGTGGACACACAGGATGGAGCAGGGCGTGGATTCTCAACATGTGGGCACGATTAGAGGAGTCGGAACTTGCACACGATAACATCGTGGAACTTCTACGTTCCTCCACGTTACCCAATCTGTTCTGCGACCATCCTCCATTTCAAATTGATGGGAACTTTGGAGGAACTGCCGGGATAGCAGAGATGCTTCTCCAGAGTCATAACGAAGTAATCAGATTGTTACCTGCTTTGCCTGCAGCCTGGCCAAAAGGGTATATTTATGGTATTCGGGCTCGTGGCGGATTCGAATTAGATCTGGAATGGGAAAATGGACGTCTGTTGAATACCAGAATTCGCTCTATTGCAGAATCAAGAGTAACCGTATCCTATCAGGACCAAAAGATAGAATTAACCTTTCCTTGCCCAAATGCTATGGTTGAATTGAAAGGATACGACTGGAATAATTAATAAGAAGTTACCGATTACCTGAGCGAATACCGGCTGATAAAATTGCCGGGCGAATTCGCTCTTTTTTTTGCTCAATGAAATGTTTAAAGAAGACTTCCATATTTAACAAATTTGCCAGGTGAAGTGCCGACCTGCTTGGTGAAGCTGCGAATAAAATTGGCATAATCTCCAAAACCGGATTGATAACAGGCCTCTGTAATACTTAAACCTTCGATCAAATAAGATTTCGACAGCTCTATACGGCGACTAAGAATGTATGCTCGAATCGTGAGTCCTGTATGCTTTTTGAATTGTCGACTAATATAGCTGCTATTCGTGAACATAGCCTCTGACAATTGTTCGAGCGTCAGTTGCCTCGTCAGGTTACATTCAATGTAATCCATCGTGTTTCGAACTAGTTCAGGCATAATATCCGTTGCAACAAAATCCGTATTTTGAAAAGTTAGATTCGTTAGAAGGAGTAACTGTGTAATCAAAATATTCCCTAGAATATCCGCTCCATAGTCACTTGATGAAAGACACTGTTCAAGCTCGCCAGCTAATTGCAGCACTCGTTGAAGTTCGTCCTCTTCAAGATGTACGATATTACCCTTACCCTTGGGACGGTAGTCGAAACATGCGGATAAGTTGGTGCTTGAAGTAGACAAGCGGTTCAGATATGACTTTTTCAGATTTATGGTGATTCTCTCATATTCGTTTTTGTCCAAGGCAAAGGAACGGTGCATCTCCTCCGGGTTAAGAACGAGCAGATCTCCACGTTGCAAATGGTAACAACGGTTCTCAATATAGAAGTTTACATTGCCACGAAGAAATAAGTAGAGTTCGTATGCATTATGTCGATGATAAAACGTTCCCATATTATACGTGGTGGTGCGATGAAGGTACAACAGCTCATTCTGGATTGGATCAAACAGGTATTCTGAAGTCTCATTCATATCAGATATATGACCTCCTTGTCGTTTCGCGCAATAAATATAGCCGTTTGTGCAATGAAATTGCAGACGTGAACCTATAAAATGTAACCATCCTAGCATGATGGATACATAATTGCAAGCGTTTCCACTCAGGTGTGTACAACGCGATTGGAGGAAAAGATGGATCTGATTTTCACGGCACGAAGTAGAGGGCAGGATAACGTAGAGTACACGGCACTGGACAAGCATGCTCTCAAAGCTGACGTAAAAGTAATAAGCGGAAACGGCAGTGCAGAAGCTCCATGGCAAGCCGACATTCAGATTTACAACGAGGGACAGAATGCCTGGGCAGGGGTTATTCATGTGGAAATGCCGTTGGACAAACAGAATCCGAGGTTTTTTTTACCTGCATTTATGTATGGCCGCAACCGGGGCGAAGCACCTCAGAATGTTCCAAATGAGTTCCCCAGGCTAAGGGAGGGCAGTCCTTCTCGTCCTTCATCACCCTGGTGGATGGTAAGAAGTGATCGTCTGTCTCATCCAGCTGCACTTATCTATGATGAAGGTCGGATTGTTGGTCTAAGCGCAAGTCCCTACTGGATCAATACAGGAAACCAGAAGCAGCAATGGTATCCAGGGATGGAAGGAACGTTCCTGCAATATGGTGGATTCACATGTTCTATTGAAAAGGGTACGGTCGGATATACGCTGGGATATGAGAATGCTCCGTTGTTATTTATCAAATCCAGACTTGTCCATGAGCGAGCTGCCCTTGGAGAAAACTGTTTTGAACTTGCGGCAGGTGAATCGGTTGGGCTCACACTTGAACTATATAACTACGAGTCTGAATCAGAACTGGGTATCAATCCTGCACTGGAAACAATCTATAGGAGGTATCACGAAAAACCAAGAGAAGGAAGTGACATTCAGACAACGGTAACGGATTTGTCCAATGCCATCTATGAATATGCCTGGCTTCCGGAGGATCGTCATTACTCCACATTTGTATATGAAGATGCTGCTGAAACTGGTGGCTACCGATACAACAAAATTATCTCAATCAGTTGGACAAATGGTATGACCATAGCTGCACCAATGCTTATGGCCGCACTGCGCCTGAATAATGAGCCCATGCGACAGCAGGCGTTATCCTGTATTACCAATATTATCGAGAATGCCATGAATCCCGAATCCGGACTTCCATACGATGCCTATCAGGATGGGATATGGAGTGTTAAAGGCTGGTGGTTCGACGGCATGCGTACCCCAGGACATTCCTCTTATCTTGTAGCTCAAGCGATGTTCTACATTCTGAAAAGCTACGATTATGAGAAGCGTATTCGAAATGTGAGACACAATGATTGGCTGGGTTACGTCAAGCAAGTGCTTGATCGTCTGGAGTGCACAAAGAATACGGATGGAGAATATCCCACCATTTTGTCAGAGCGGACAGGAGCAGGTCTTGAATATGATGCCTTTAGTGGGGTCTGGTGTCTTGCTGCCAAGGCATATTACTGTTGGTTAACCCATGATGAATCTTCTCTGGAAGAGCTCAGACGAAGTGAAGCCCACTATTACAACACCTATGTTCAACACATGGAATGTTACGGCGCTCCACTGGATGCGGACAAGGCTGTTGATTCGGAAGGTATTCTGGCTTACATCAAAGCTGTTCGGTTTCTACACGCGTTGACTGGTGACGAGCTGTATCTAGATCACATGAGAGATGCGATCAGTTATGAATTCAGCTTCAAATTTTGTTACAACTCACCTGTTAAGATTCCGCCGCTCAGTACATTAGGCTGGTCCAGTTCCGGGGGAAGTGTCACTTCAGTAGCTAATCCCCATATTCATCCCATGTCCAGCAATCTAGTGGATGAGTTGTTGTATTACGTTGGACACCGGGAAGAGAATTATGTGCGTCAACGTATGATGGATACCATCGGGTGGGGGTGTCAGACCTATAATCGCTATGATCAAGAATTCGGCTATGGCAAAAAAGGGTGGATGTCTGAACGCTTCTGTCATTCGGAAGGACTGGTCACTGAAAAATATGCGGATGGTACGCCAGCCAGCACCTGGTTTTGCCTGATGCCATGGGCCAGTGGCTCGATCATCGAAGGCCTCGTTGGCGACTATTGGGATTATGCACGCCATGAATGAATTTATGTTGCAATAACTACAACAGTCACCATGTTAGATTCCGCCGATAGAGAGAACATGCTACCGGCGGTTTATTTTTGTTGGAGGAAAGGGGACAAACGGATGTTAACAGTACTACTGGTAGATGACGAGATGTATGTACGAAAAGGGCTGTATGAACTCATAAGCTGGATTGAACTGGATATGGAGATCATCGGAGAGGCCGAGAATGGTGTAGAAGCACTGAATCTGATTGAACGCCTGCAACCAGACGTGATTATAACAGATATCCGTATGCCAATCCTGGATGGACTGGAACTTATACGTGCCGTAGAGAAAATGCCACATCTGGAACCTGTGTTCATTATCATTAGTGGTTATCATGACTTCAAATATGCACAGCAGGCAATCCGGTACGGTGTTCATGACTATATCCTGAAGCCTATTGATGATGAAGAACTGACAGCGACGTTGCAGAAGTCAGCTAAACTCATTTGCAATAAAAGAAAACATATCCTCTTGGGTGAGGGACAAGCCAGTAACATCATGCTGGAGGATATGATCAAAGGCCATGTACAGAAGGAGGATGAACATCGATATGCCGAGATGCTCGGGATCAATCGTAGCTCCAGTCTGCTTATGACGTTGATTGAACTTCAGACAGGATTAGACGAAATTAAAATCACCATCGAACAGCTACGTGAAGCAGTACATGCTCTGGAAAGTAATATATGCAAAATGTTCATCAGTGAGCAACAACGCGGCATGTTTGCTTTATTACTGTTGTGGCCTCAACACGATCAAGGAGGCTCGGCGTTACAGGATAAGCTGCATAGTATTCATATAACACTGAGCAAAAAGCTCAATCTGGACATCGGCCTTTACGTAGGAACGCTCGTCAAAGAAATTGGCGATGTCCCGAAATCCCTTATGGCGGCTGAAGAAGCAGCCAAGCATAAGTATGCTGAAACTGGAGGTATCGTACGTTATACGGAGATCAAGGACAAACCGCTGTTTGTTTTCAATGTATATCAAGACGAGGTGGATCAATTAATTTTGAGCCTGGAAGAGGGGAATAGGTCAGCTTATCACGAGATTGTAGAAGAGAAATTCAAATTGTTTCATATGAATCGATTTTCTCCTCAGGCTGTATCGGGTTCTCTTTTGCGTTATATAACGGGTATTCTTGCTGTAGTCCACGAAATGGGTGGTAATGATGAAGGGTTGCAGCAGCTGAAGGAGTTGGCACAACAAAGTCATGAAGGTTGGAATTTACGACTATTGAAGAATGCTTTTCTCATCGCGCTGGAGGAAGCCGAGGAATATGTCTCTCATTTGCGGATGGAGCAATCCAAAGGGGATATCAGCAAGATCAAACGATATATTGATGCCAATTATACCGAGAACATCAATCTCAAAAGCATTGCTGCGCTCTTCTACATGAATCCCGTTTATCTTGGGCGGTTATTCCGCAAAAGCTACAATCAATACTTCAATGACTATCTGCTGAACCTGCGGATTCATGAGGCGAAGAAGTTATTGCGCCAGACGGATCTGAGAATGTACGAGGTCGCTGCACGCGTAGGATTTCAGAATGCGGATTATTTTGTAACCCAGTTTGAGAAATTGGTTAAGTTATCGCCTACAGAGTATCGCAATCTCCTTATGGCAAATGAGGAGCGAGGTGCACAATGCCAAGATGGAACCTGAATTACATGAAGCTTCGAGATAAGTTACTGCTCATGTATGTCTTATCTGTGTTTATTCCCATCGTTGTTACCAATGTGGTGTTCTACAATGTCACATCCGCCAATATTCGCAGTCAGAAAACTCGTGATGCCGGCATGGCCTTGAACAATCTGAAGAACGACCTGCGGGTAACCATTGATCAGGGCGTCGGCCTCTCTTATTCGTTATATACTGACCCTGTATTCAATGACACCATCTCCCGTTCATTTCAAAGTCATTTTGAGTACATTGACGCTTATAATTCCTATCTAAAAGGGCAATTCTCCGGTCAATTGAATCAGGGAATTCGCTGGTATCAAGTGTATACCGATAATTCTACCATTTTATCTTCCGGTTATATTGATCGTTTAACTGACGTGGTCCGAAGCTCTAACTGGTACGTTCAATTTCAGGCATACACCGCCCCTTATCCAGCACTGATCTCATCGGATCAGATGTTAAGTCTGGTTCAACGGCTCGACAATCTGGACACAGGGGGGAGAGAGCAGTTACTTAAAATTGACCTGAATATGGATATGATCAAGCAGTATTTTCACAACAGCGGATTTGATGGAAAAGTGTATCTTCTTGATCCGGGGGGACACATCCAATTTTCAAATGATCCTACAGCAGAAGCTCAGATAGGGAAACGTTACAGCGAGATCCAGTTTCCGAACAAAATGATTCCCTTTGAACTTACGTATACAGGCATTAACTATCTGGAAGGGTGGTCCCTACATGGAGTAATGGATGAAGAAATTGTGTTGAAGGAGGTGCGAAAGTCCCGTTCCTTCGTCGTATGGCTGGCTTGTATTAATTTTGTCCTGCCTTCTATTATCATCGCGGCTATGTCCAGATCCATCCATGTCAGGCTGGTGCGTATTCTGAAACATATGAAAAAAGTAAAAACACAAAATTTCCAGACGATTCCGCCTGAAGATGCAAGAGATGAAATAGGTCAACTCACGATGGAATTTAATCGAATGACCGAGACGATCCATAACCTGATTCATGAGGTATATCTCGCTGACATCCAAAAGAAAGACCTGGAGTTAAAGCAGCAGCAAGCACAACTTCATGCACTTCATAGTCAGATCAACCCTCATTTTTTGTTTAATACCCTTGAGTCGGTGCGTATGAGGAGCCTCATCAAAGGCGAGAAAGAGACTGCCAAAATCGTGCATAACATGGCCAAGATGTTTCGCAAGTCGATTAGTTGGAATCAGAATGATGTGACAGTGAAGGAAGAATTGGAACTCATCGAGAGTTTTTTGCAAATTCAGAAATACCGCTTTGGCGAAAAACTCCAATATACCATTGAGGCAGATCCTGCGGTACTGATGTACCGAATCCCCAAGATGGTTATCCTCCCCTTTGTTGAGAATGCAAGTATTCATGGAATTGAGTCATCTCCGGGTGTAGGCATCATTCAACTCTTCGTTTCAATGGAAAATGACCAGCTCCATATCAGACTAACGGATAACGGTATAGGGATGTCACAAGCAAAATTGGAAGAGTTGTTAAGTTACCTGGATCAGAACACCGATATGGGAGAGCACGTTGGCATGAAAAATGCATATAGTCGTTTAAAACTTTGTTATAAGAATCACTTTTCATTCGACATCCAGACATGGGAAGGAGAAGGTACGCGTATCCAAATTAAGCTTCCACTTGATCCATCAGCCATGCCAGATGACTAATTACGAGGGATATACTTTTCAAAGTAGGAGGTACACTTTCATGGGTAACTTTGAAAGCGCTATCTTGATATATTGAGAAGGCTTAAAGACACAAACAATACTTTAAGGGGGCATTTGCTACATGTTTAGAAAAAAAAACATGATAACAGGTCTGGCCATTTTATTGGCTGTAACGCTGGCAGGTTGCAATAAAGCCAGCCCGGAAGCCTCTTATCCTGACAGTAATGACAACACCCCGGTCACCTTTAAATATTTTACGTTTGGCGGTGGCAAGAAGGACATTCTGGCAAGCAGCACGACCATTGGCAAGAAGCTACAGGAACAAACGGGCGTTGACTGGAAGATGGAATATCTGGTCGGCGACGGTGCAACCAAGGCAGGTGTAATGATTGCGAGTGGGGATTACCCCGACATCATCGACTCCAGTGGTGAAATGGCCAAGTTGATGGATGCAGGATCTTTTATCCCGCTGGATGAACTAATCGATCAATACGGGCCTAACATCAAACGAGTATACGGGCCTTATATGGACAAATTCAGACAGGAAGATGGAAAGATATATTTCTTGCCATACACTGCCAACATTGGTTACGTGTCTGAGCCAAACTTCCAGACCGGCTTTTATATTCAGCGGGCTGTGCTAAAAGAGTTTAACTACCCCAAGATCAAAACGCTGGACGAATATTTTGACTTGATTGAGCAATACAAGCAAAAGCATCCGCAGATCGATGGAAAAGAAACCATCGGCTTCGCCACACTTGCAGGTGAATCGGGCAGCTTCTTCACCCTGCTAAATCCGGCCATGCATCTGGCAGGTTATCCAAACGATGGCAGTGTAATGGTGGATATGCAGAGCCATGAAGCCAAACTGGTAGCCGGATCTGATTATCAGAAACAATGGATTCAGAAGCTGAGCGAGGTTAACGCACAGGGGATGTTTGATCCCGAATCCTTCACAATGAATCAGGATCAGTATCTCGCCAAGTTGACGTCCGGTCGGGTGCTGGGATATTTCAGTTACTCCTGGCAGGTTGGAGACGCAACGAACAATCTCAAGAAGGCTGGTATTGACGATAAACGATACGTATCTCTACCGATCGTATTTGATGACAGTGTCAAAGACCAGTATGTGGACCCGCCAGGTTTTGTAAATAACTACGGTGTGGGAATTACCGTAAATGCCAAAGATCCCGTGCGAATTATTAAATATTTTGATAATTTGCTCAAGGAAGAAAACCAGATTCTGGTTCAATGGGGTGTTGAGAACGAGACGTATAGTGTGAATGATGAGGGCCGCTTTTATTTCAAAAATGATGACCAACGCAAAGCACATGAAGATCCGGAATTAAGTCGCAAGTTTGGCTTTGACTATTTTAATTACAGCTGGCCGCGTTACGGGAATAACTCCGTACTGGAGGATGGCAACGCCTATGGACCAGGCAATCAACCAGAGGTGGCTACCTTTAGTTATACGGATGGTGACAAGCTGTTGTTAGAGAAATACGGTGTGGAGACATTTACACAACTATTCAGCACACCGGATGAGCGTCCTTGGTCTCCTGCTTGGTCCATTGCATTGGAGCAGGGCTCTCCGGAACAGATTTTCATCACCAAAGCAGAAGATCTCCAGAAGAAGTATTTACCCAAAATGATTATGGATTCGCCTTCCACTTTCGAGAACACATGGAATGAATATATGAGTCAATTGAATCAACTCGACAAGAAAACATACGAAGCTACGATAACGCAGGCAGTTAAGGATCGTGTAGCTGGCAAATGGTGAGTGTAATCCATAAGAGAAAACACGGAACGGGGGAATATTCACATGTTAAAACCAAAATTTAGAACAGCGGGTTTAGCTGTATTACTAACAGCTTTGCTGGCTGGGTGCAGTCAGAACAGTTCGTCATCAGCGCCTTCAACCACAGGTGATGATGAGAACAGTCCAGTCACGTTCTCGTATTACATGTTCTCTCCAGGCAAGAAGGATGTTCTGGCAAGCGAAACGACCATCGGTAAAGCGTTGCAAGAGCAGACGGGTGTGGACTGGAAGATGGAATATCTGGTAGGTGATAGTGCTACAAAAGCCGGTGTCATGATTGCCAGTGGAGACTATCCTGATGTCATTAGCTCCAGTGGTGAGATGTCCAAGTTACTGGATGCCGGTGCGTACATTCCGCTGGATGATCTGATTGAGGAATACGGCCCTAATATCAAAAGGGTATATGGACCATACTTCGATAAAATGAAAAATGCCGAAGACGGAAAAATCTATGCGCTGCCTTATACGGCTAATCAGGGTGAGTATTCAGGTAGTCCCAATGTGGGCGGGGGAGCCTTCTGGATTCAGCGCTCTGTGCTCAAAGAGTTCAACTATCCCAAGATCACTACGCTGGATGAATATTTTGACCTGATTCAGGATTACAAGGAAAAATATCCAACAGTTGATGGTGCAGAGACGATCGGATTTGTATCACTTGCGGGCGTGGCCAATAACTTCTTCACTTTGCAAAATCCAGCGATGCATCTCGCCGGTTATCCGAACGATGGCAGTGTCATGGTGGACATGACTACCCATGAAGCGAAAGTCGTCGCCGGAACAGATGCTCAGAAAAAATGGATTCAGAAGTTAAATGAGATCAATGCTCAAGGCATGCTTGATCCGGAATCCTTCACGATGAACAAAGATCAGTATTTGGCCAAGCTGACTTCGGGACGTGTGCTGGGATACTTCAATTATGGCTGGCAAATTGGAGACGCGTCGAAAAACCTGCTCTCGGCAGGCATTGATGAGAAGCGCTACGCTCCACTTCCGATTGTGTTTGATGAAGGGATCAAGGATCAGTATGTGGATCCTCCCGGCTTTGTCAACAACTATGCAACAGGTATCTCGGTGAATGCCAAAGACCCTGTTCGTATCATCAAATATTTTGATAATTTGCTGAAGGAAGAGAATCAGGTTTTGGTGCAATGGGGAATCAAGGACGAAACGTACAGTGTGGATGAAAAGGGCCGATTCTATTATGCAAATGAAGATCAACGCAAGGCTCATGATGATCTGGAGCTCAGCCGTAAATTCGGGTTCACCTACTTTGGGACAGACTGGCCGAAATATGGCGGTGAATCTACACTAACCGATGGTAACGCTTATAGCCCTGGCAACCAGCCGGAAGTGGCCGCTGCATCTTACACCGAGGGAGACAAGAAATTCCTTGAAGCCTACGGTATCCAAACCTTTAGTGAATTATTTAACAAACCGGATGAGCGGCCTTGGTTCCCGGCTTGGTCCATCGCATTGGAGCAAGGATCACCTGAACAGATCTTCACTACCAAATCGGATGATCTGCAACGTAAATACTTACCGGAAATGATCTTGGGAGCACCATCGAATTTTGATAAGCTGTGGGATGCCTACATGGCTGAATTGAACAAATTGGACAAAGCTGGTTATGAAGCGACCATTACCAAAGTTGTGAAGGATCGTGTAGCAGGAAAATGGTAATACGAACACTTTAAAACAAACTGTTACATGCGCAGGAGAAGACGAAAGACAAGAAATCGGTCTTCCCTGCACATGATTAACAGCACAGGAAAGGAGCAGGTTCACCGTGGAGAAACCTAATGTGTCCCTTAACTCGATGCCTCCAGCCTCGAGTCCGAAGGGAACCAGAGCACACTCGTTCTTCAAGCGACTTGTGCAGCAACGAACACTTGCCTGGATGTGTATACCTTTTGTCATCTGGGCTTTTATCTTCAAGTACCTGCCGTTGTGGGGATGGACCATGGCTTTTCAGAATTTCAAACCGGCGAGGTCCTTCTCGGATCAGCAGTGGGTAGGCTGGCAGCATTTTAGTACGTTATTTGAAGACAATACCTTCTACCGGGTGCTGCGCAATACGCTTGTCATGAGTTCCATCAAACTGGTCTTGGGATTTGTGACAGCGATTACACTGGCCCTTTTATTAAATGAGCTGAAAAATGTCATATTTAAACGCTTTGTGCAAACCGTCAGTTATCTGCCTCACTTTATCTCGTGGGTTGTTGCTTCCAGCATTGTATTAACCGTCCTGTCACCAGACGGAATTATCAATCTGCTGCTGATGAAGCTTCACCTGATTGACAGTCCGGTACTATGGATGGGGAAAGGTGAATACTTCTGGGGTATTCTGGGGGCAACCGAGGTGTGGAAGGATGTCGGTTGGAACACTATTATCTATCTGGCAGCAATTACGGCGATTGATCCGGCGCAATATGAGGCTGCCGAGATTGATGGAGCCAGTCGCTTCAAACGGATGTTATATATCACGCTGCCTGGCTTAAAACCGGTTATTGTGATCTTGTTGATCATGAACATGGGAAGTATTCTGGAATCCGGATTTGAACCACAATATCTGCTGGGTAACGGGATGAATATGGACTATTCGGAGAATCTGGACATCTTTGTGCTGAAATATGGATTAGGGATGGGGAACTTTTCCTTGGGTACAGCAGCAGGCATTTTCAAAACTGTGGTCAGCTTCATCTTCCTTTTCTCCGCGAACTATATAGCAAAAAAAATGGGAGAGAGCAGACTATTCTAAAAGGAGGCCTATGCCATGCGAAAAGGAAACACATCCCGCTTGCGGAATAGCAGTACCGGGGATCGAGCATTTGACACCATTAACATGATCTTCATGGTATGTCTGATGATTGTGACGATCTATCCCTTTGTTAATATGATTGCCGTATCCTTCAACAATGCAAATGATGCCATTCGGGGTGGAATATATCTATGGCCCCGTGTATGGACACTGGACAATTACAAATACATTTTTGGCGAATCCGATATCTATCACGCAACGCTGATCTCGGCCCTGCGTACGGTCATTGGAACCGTGGTGTCCGTCTTCTGTACAGCCATGCTGGCGTATACGGTTAGTCGTCAGGAATTTGTGCTTCGCAAGTTTGTTACGATGTTTTTTGTGTTCACCATGTACTTCAGCGGGGGCTTGATCCCCGGTTATCTGCTGATTCGAGACCTTGGATTGATCGGTTCCTTCTGGGTGTATATCATTCCGGGTGTAATCGGTGTGTTCAATATGATTGTCATCCGTTCATTTATTGAAGGTCTTCCTGAAGGCATTCTGGAGTCAGCCCG